>NZ_CP071852.1:0-3568316 GCF_023716605.1 Vibrio sp. SCSIO 43155
TCACCAATGACTCGATCTGACTGATTTTGCCTAAATGTGGATCAATGTGTGGGCAAATTTGGGGCAAGATGTGTTGATCTCACTAAGTTGGGCGAAAATATTGTGAATAACTTAGATCTTATTCACTGGATCATCGATCAATTGCTGGCGATCTTGGTTATCAACAGGTAAAATTGCCAGTCTTTTCCGATAATTCAAATACTCAGTGGGGGCACCGTGTCATCTTCGCTTTGGTTGCAATGTTTGCAGCAGCTTCAAGAAGAGCTACCAGCTACAGAATTCAGTATGTGGGTTCGTCCGTTACAAGCGGAGCTCAATGACAATACTCTCACTTTGTTCGCACCTAACCGCTTTGTGTTGGATTGGGTTCGTGACAAGTACCTGAATAGCATTAATCGCTTACTGCAAGAATACTGCGGTAATGATGTACCTAGTTTGCGCTTTGAAGTTGGCAGTCGCCGAGTTGCAGCACCAAAACCGGCACCGACACGAACGCCGGCGGATGTTGCGGCAGAGTCTTCAGCGCCCGCTCAGCTGCAAGCCCGTAAGCCTGTGCATAAAACGTGGGATGATGACGCGCAAGTGATCGCAGACATCAACCACCGCTCTAATGTGAACCCAAAACATAAGTTCAATAACTTCGTTGAAGGTAAGTCGAACCAATTGGGTCTTGCTGCTGCTCGTCAGGTTTCGGATAACCCAGGTGCTGCATATAACCCGCTGTTCCTATACGGTGGTACTGGCTTGGGTAAAACGCACTTGTTGCATGCAGTGGGTAATGCCATTGTGGATAACAACCCAAATGCGAAAGTGGTGTACATGCACTCTGAGCGTTTTGTGCAAGATATGGTGAAAGCACTGCAAAACAATGCGATTGAAGAGTTCAAACGCTACTACCGAAGTGTTGATGCGTTGCTTATCGATGATATCCAATTCTTTGCCAATAAAGAGCGTTCACAAGAAGAATTCTTCCATACCTTCAACGCATTGCTAGAAGGTAACCAACAGATCATTTTGACTTCAGATCGCTACCCAAAAGAGATCAGCGGTGTAGAAGATCGTCTGAAATCACGTTTCGGTTGGGGATTAACCGTCGCGATCGAGCCACCAGAGCTTGAAACTCGTGTAGCGATCTTGATGAAGAAAGCGGAAGACCACCAAATCCACCTAGCAGATGAAGTGGCATTCTTTATTGCTAAGCGTCTGCGTTCCAACGTTCGTGAGTTGGAAGGGGCACTTAACCGCGTTATTGCTAACGCGAACTTCACCGGTCGCCCAATCACGATTGATTTCGTTCGTGAAGCGCTGCGCGACCTACTTGCTCTGCAAGAGAAGCTCGTTACTATCGACAATATTCAAAAGACAGTGGCGGAATACTACAAGATTAAAGTGGCTGATCTGCTGTCTAAGCGTCGCTCTCGCTCAGTTGCTCGTCCTCGTCAGTTGGCGATGGCGCTGGCAAAAGAGCTGACTAACCATAGCTTGCCGGAAATTGGTGATGCGTTTGGTGGTCGTGACCACACCACTGTACTGCATGCTTGTCGCAAGATTGAGCAGCTACGTGAAGAGAGCCACGATATTAAAGAAGATTACTCTAACTTGATTCGCACCCTGTCTTCTTAATCGGTTAGAATGACAGTATTCCAAGCAAATCATTAATTGAGCTGACAGCGTAAAGAGCCAAGCATGAAATTTACTATTGAACGTAGTCATTTAATCAAACCGCTACAACAGGTTTCGGGCGCATTAGGTGGTCGACCAACCCTACCAATTCTGGGTAACCTACTGCTTAAAGTAGAAGATAACGTGTTATCCATGACCGCGACCGATTTGGAAGTGGAATTGGTGAGCAAAGTGACTCTAGAAGGGGATTTTGAAGCGGGCAGCATTACCGTTCCTTCTCGTAAGTTTCTTGATATCTGTCGTGGTCTACCTGATGACTCCATCATTACCTTCGTATTAGAAGGCGATCGCGTACAGGTACGTTCTGGTCGTAGCCGTTTCTCACTGGCAACACTTCCAGCGAACGATTTCCCAAACATTGAAGATTGGCAGAGTGAAGTAGAAGTTTCACTGACTCAGTCTGATCTACGTACGCTGATTGAAAAAACACAATTCTCGATGGCGAACCAAGACGTTCGTTACTACCTAAACGGCATGTTGTTTGAAATCGACGGTACGACGCTACGCAGCGTGGCAACCGATGGTCACCGTATGGCAGTATCTCAAACTCAGCTCGGTGCAGATTTTGCGCAAAAGCAAATTATCGTGCCTCGCAAGGGGGTACAAGAGCTTGTTAAACTGATGGATGCGCCAGAACAGCCTGTCGTACTACAAATTGGCAGCTCAAATGTACGTGCAGAAGTGAACAACTTTATCTTCACTTCTAAGCTGGTTGATGGTCGTTTCCCTGATTATCGCCGCGTATTGCCGCAAAGCACCAACAAAACGCTAGAAGCAAGTTGTGATGAGTTACGTCAAGCCTTCTCACGTGCTGCGATTCTTTCTAACGAAAAATTCCGTGGCGTTCGTGTGAATCTTGCGGGTAGTGAAATGCGCATTACTGCTAACAACCCAGAGCAAGAAGAAGCAGAAGAAATGCTAGACGTGACCTTTGAAGGTGACGCTATTGAGATCGGCTTCAACGTTAGCTACGTGCTTGATGTGCTTAATACACTGCGTTGCGATAACGTACGTGTGTCGATGTCAGATGCGAACGCAAGTGCGTTGATTGAAAACGCAGACGACGACAGTGCCATGTACGTGGTGATGCCAATTCGTCTGTAAGTCATCTGAATGCCACTTTCTCGCCTCATCATTCAGCAGTTTCGAAACATTAAAGCCTGTGATATTGACCTATCAGCAGGCTTTAACTTTCTTATTGGACCGAACGGCAGCGGTAAAACCAGTGTTTTAGAAGCCATTTACTTGCTCGGACATGGTCGCTCTTTCAAGAGTTCGTTGGCCGGTCGAGTTATCCAAAATGAGTGCGATGAGCTGTTTGTTCATGGTCGTTTTTTGAACTCGGATCAATTTGAGCTACCTATCGGCATTAATAAGCAGCGTGATGGCTCAACAGAGGTTAAAATAGGCGGTCAATCTGGACAAAAACTGGCGCAACTTGCACAAGTTTTGCCTTTACAGTTGATACATCCAGAAGGATTTGATCTACTAACGGATGGTCCAAAACATCGTCGTGCATTCATCGACTGGGGTGTGTTTCACACCGAGCCTGCTTTTTATGATGCATGGGGGCGTTTCAAGCGTCTTAACAAGCAACGCAATGCTCTGCTTAAAACGGCCAGAAGTTATCGTGAACTCAGTTATTGGGATCAAGAAATGGCACATTTGGCTGAAAACATCAGTCAATGGCGAGCGCTATACATCGAACAGATGAAAACCGTAGCGGAAACTATCTGTCAGACGTTTTTGCCAGAATTTGAGATCCAATTAAAGTATTATCGTGGTTGGGACAAAGACACCCCTTATCATGAGATACTAGAAAAGAATTTCGAGCGTGATCAGTCATTGGGTTACACCTTTAGTGGTCCAAATAAAGCTGATTTGCGCATTAAAGTGAACGGAACGCCAGTTGAAGACGTTTTGTCACGCGGTCAATTAAAACTCATGGTGTGTGCTTTGCGTGTGGCGCAGGGGCAACACCTTACCGAAATGACCGGCAAACAATGTATTTACCTAATTGACGACTTTGCGTCGGAATTAGACAGCCAACGTCGCAAGCGTCTAGCTGACTGCTTGAAAGAGACGGGCGCACAAGTATTTGTAAGCTCTATCACTGAAAGCCAAATCGCCGATATGTTGGACGATACGGGCAAATTGTTTCATGTGGAACATGGCAGGATAGAGTAAAACTAGAAGAGAGAAACTCATGTCTGAAAATTACGATTCATCGAGTATTAAGGTACTGAAGGGTCTGGATGCGGTACGTAAGCGTCCAGGTATGTACATCGGCGACACGGACGACGGCACTGGTCTTCACCACATGGTCTTCGAGGTGGTGGATAACTCAATTGATGAAGCGTTGGCAGGTCACTGTAAAGACATCGTTGTGACAATTCATGAGGACAACTCGGTTTCAGTTACGGATGATGGTCGTGGCATTCCAACAGAAATGCACCCAGAAGAAAAAGTATCTGCTGCAGAAGTTATCATGACGGTACTTCACGCTGGTGGTAAGTTCGATGATAACTCATACAAAGTATCAGGCGGTCTACACGGCGTAGGTGTTTCAGTAGTAAACGCACTGTCTGAGAAAGTGGTTCTGACTATCCACCGCGGCGGTCATATCCATACGCAAACTTACCATCATGGTGAGCCTCAAGCGCCACTAGCAGTAATTGGTGATACTGACCAAACTGGTACACAAATCCGTTTCTGGCCAAGTGCAGAAACATTCTCGAACACAGAATTTCACTACGACATCCTAGCGAAGCGTCTACGTGAACTTTCTTTCCTGAACTCTGGTGTTTCAATCAAACTGGTTGATGAGCGTGAAGCAGACAAGAGCGACCACTTCATGTTTGAAGGTGGTATCCAAGCGTTTGTTGAGCACCTAAACACCAACAAAACACCAATCATCGAGAAAATCTTCCACTTCGACTTTGAGCGCGAAGATGGTATCTCGGTAGAAGTGGCGATGCAGTGGAATGACGGTTTCCAAGAGAACATCTACTGTTTCACTAACAACATCCCACAACGCGACGGTGGTACTCACCTTGCCGGTTTCCGTGCAGCGCTAACTCGTACACTGAACTCTTTCATGGACAAAGAAGGCTTCTCTAAGAAAGCGAAAACAGCAACTTCTGGTGATGATGCGCGTGAAGGTCTAACTGCGGTTGTTTCGGTTAAAGTGCCTGATCCTAAGTTCTCAAGCCAAACTAAAGACAAACTGGTTTCTTCTGAAGTGAAGTCAGCGGTTGAATCAGCAATGGGTGAGAAACTGTCTGAGTTCCTAATTGAGAACCCGGCAGAAGCGAAGATGGTTTGTTCGAAAATCATCGATGCAGCTCGTGCTCGTGAAGCGGCGCGTAAAGCTCGTGAAATGACTCGTCGTAAAGGCGCACTAGACCTAGCTGGTCTGCCAGGCAAACTTGCAGACTGTCAGGAAAAAGATCCAGCACTCTCTGAACTATACATAGTGGAGGGTGATTCGGCAGGCGGCTCCGCAAAACAAGGCCGTAACCGTAAGAACCAAGCAATCCTACCGTTAAAAGGTAAGATTCTTAACGTAGAAAAAGCGCGTTTCGACAAGATGCTTTCTTCTCAAGAAGTAGCAACGCTGATCACGGCACTAGGCTGTGGTATCGGTCGTGACGAGTACAACCCGGACAAACTGCGTTACCACAACATCATCATCATGACCGATGCTGACGTCGATGGTTCGCACATCCGTACGCTACTGTTGACCTTCTTCTACCGTCAAATGCCAGAGCTTATCGAGCGTGGCTATGTGTACATTGCTCAGCCACCACTTTACAAAGTGAAGAAAGGCAAACAAGAGCAGTACATCAAAGACGAAGATGCGATGAACCAATACCAAGTTGCTTTGGCACTTGATAACGCATCGCTACACGTAAACGCAGAAGCACCAGCATTGGCAGGCGAAGCGCTAGAGAAGCTAGTTCAGCAATACAACGCTGGTATCAAGCTAGCGGATCGCATGAGCCGCCGCTACCCAAGCGCGCTAGTTCATGAGCTAATCTACACGCCGCGTCTAACGGCAGAGCAATGTCATGATGCTGCAACAGTAGAAGCGTGGACAAAGCAGCTTGTTGAGCAGCTAAACGCGAAAGAAGTAGGCGCAAGCCAATACAGCTTCGAAGTTGAGCAACACGAAGAGCTAGGTCTAAACCTACCTAAGATCATCGTACGTACTCACGGTGTGACTCATGACTACGCACTAAGCATCGACCTACTGAACTCGAAAGAGTACGGCAAACTAGCGGATCTATCTGAAGCGCTAGACGGTCTGCTAGAAGAAGGCGCTTACATCAAACGTGGTGAGCGTACTCAGCCGGTATCAAGCTTTGCAGCGGCACTTGAGTGGCTAATCAAAGAGTCGCGTCGTGGTCTAAGCCTACAGCGCTACAAAGGTCTAGGTGAGATGAACCCAGATCAGCTTTGGGAAACCACAATGGACCCAGAGACACGTCGCATGATGCAAGTAACCATTGAAGATGCGGTAGGCGCAGACCAATTGTTCACAACGCTAATGGGTGACCAAGTTGAGCCGCGTCGTAACTTCATCGAAGAGAACGCGCTTAAAGTAGCAAACCTAGACGTTTAGACTATTTTTCCTTTGCTGGATATGCTGATTTCGTTGTCGAAGGTGCTCACATACACTTGTATGCTGCGCGCCTTCTCCTAGAACTAAGCATATCCCCCTGCGGAAAAACGAATCTAAATTTCTTTTGATAGAATTTTAAAAGCACTGCCTTCGGGTGGTGCTTTTTTATTGAGTGGAAAGAAACCAGATAAAAGAAACGAGACACAAGAATTGGCTGCACTCTATGGAGGCGGGGAAGCTTGGCTTTGAAACTCTACATTTATGGAAAGAGTGAATGTAAGTGGCGCTTTTCATTATTAGTATGTTAGGACGTCATCCTCGAGAGGGAGAAACGACCGAGTCGGGGATCTAAAATATTTTCACCGTAGCCCTTGAAAGCCCATTTTTCGACCTTATATCTAGTTATGAAGAGGGATGGCTAACTTGCTCAACAAGAGAAGAACAGCGCCTCTGGAATCGCTAAACGAGATCGCTCAGGAGAGGATACTCTGTTTTAGCACACAACTTGACCCTAGATTCGACATCATGTCCCCGCACCTAAAGAGTAGGTCAGAGGAATGAATCATCGGATCCCTTAGCTCGGCGTTTTCTTGCATAAATGCGCCACGTGGATGACCCTCATCTGGGCTAAGACTATTGCTTAAAAGAGGATAGATTATGCGTAATGTAGATTTCTCACCACTATACCGTAATGCAATTGGCTTCGACCGTCTGTTCAACCTGATGGAAGCAAGCTCTGCGAAGAACACTTCTGGCGGTTACCCTCCATACAACATCGAGCAAAAAGACGAGCACAACTACCGTATTATTATGGCAGTTGCAGGTTTTGCTGAAGATCAGCTCGATTTGACTCAAAACGAAAACATGTTGATTGTGAAGGGCGAGCGTAAAGCAGAAGAAGGTAAAAACTACGTTTACCAAGGTATTGCGGAGCGCGATTTTGAACGTAAATTCCAACTTGCGGATTACGTAAAAGTCGTTGGAGCATCAATGGAAAACGGTCTACTTCATATCGATTTAGTTCGTGAAATTCCAGAAGCGATGCAACCACGTAAGATTGCTATCGGTGGCAACAACCTGATTGAAAACAGCTAATCAGCTAAAGACATTTCAGTTAACTACACGGTTATAGAATGAGAAAGAGCGCCTTCCATTATGGAAAAGGGCGCTCTTTTTAGTTTGGGGCTTTCAAATCCGCTATTTCAAAGAGAAGAACGGCTGAGTTTTTTACCTTCGCGGTAAGCCTTTTCCACTTCTTCTGCGATAATCGCAATGCCTTTTTGCATCATCTCATCGTCTTGAACGTAGTTCATACGCAAGCATTGGTGCGCGTGATCCCACTCGTCTTTCTGACCAATAAAGAAGTATTCACCCGGAACAATCAAGACCCCACGCGCTTTCAAGCGTTGGTAAAGTTCCATTGTCGTAATTGGCAGTTCATCAAACCATAGCCATAAGAAGATAGCACCTTCCGGTTTGTGAATGCGGAATCGCTCATCGGTAATCGCTTCTTGGAGCAGTTCAACCGCACGTTGCGACTTCTGTTTGTAGAACGGCTTAATCACCTCTGAGCTCAGTTTAAGCAGATCGCCTTTACCTATGATGTGGTTTGCCAACGCAGGACCAACACTGCCTGGAGCTAGGCTGATGATGCCGTTCATATTGGTTAATGCTTGAGTGATTTCTTCACTCGCAATCACAATCCCACAACGCACGCCCGGCAAGCCAAGTTTAGATAGGCTCATGCACAGGATGGTGTTTTCATTCCAGAACGGCTCGACATCTTCAAAGATGATGTTCGGGAAAGGTAGACCGTAGGCGTTATCGATAATCAGTGGGATGTTGTTCTCACGTGCCAGCTTGTCCAGCTTACGTACTTCTTCGTCTGTCAGTACGTTACCCGTTGGATTGGTTGGGCGAGACGCGCAGATTGCCGCAACAGAGTCATCGACGGTTAGCTGCTCAAAATCGACGTGGTATTTAAACAGACCGTTATCTAACAGCTCGATCTCTGGGTGGTATGAGACAAAGATATCTTCATCAATGCCTGCATCACCATAACCGATGTACTCAGGCGCGATAGGTAGCAGCACCTTCTTGTGCGAACCGTCTGGCTGTTTACCTGCTAACAAGTTGAACAAGTAGAAAAAGCCACTTTGGCTGCCGTTAGTTAGGCTGATGTTTTTCTCGGAAATATCCCAGCCGTAAGTTTCACGGAATAACTGAGCCAGCGCTTTAACGAACGCGTCTTTGCCCTGCGGACCATCGTAGTTGGCGAGGGCGGCGACGAGCTCCCCACTGGCGAGCATTTCCTCACTGGCTTGGCGAAAGTAATCGAGCATGGCAGGAATGGCGGCTGGGTTACCTCCACCGAGCATGATGGCACCTGGTGTGCGCAGACCATCATTCAAATCGTCCATTAACTGCGTGATACCTGAATACTGATTAAATTTTTCACCAAACTTTGAGAACTGCATTTGTCGTTATACCTAATTCATTGTGATTGCTTTGTGTATGTTTGTGCCGATGTTTTATCGGCTTATCGAGTAATCCTTGACCTTACCTCAATGCGTAATTAACGCAAAGTGTGAATTAAGCCGAAAAAGAAAAAAGTGTGTCATCAGACCAGAGGTACGAGATAAAAAGGCAAAAAGAGCAATAAAAAAGGGAAGCTTATGCTTCCCTTGCTGGTGGAGAGAGTGTGATTTACTCACCGGTGTAAACAATCAGCACCTTGTCGTCTTGGTATTGGCGTTCGAACGCGTAATAACCTTCTTGATTGCGAGTGATGTGCTTACCTTGAGCAACCGCTGGGTGGCGTTTACGGAATTCACCCAACTTTTGCCAATGTTGCAGTAGATCTTCACGCTCGCCATGAATCTTATCCCATGGCATATCTGAGCGTGTGCCTTGGTGAGCATCTGAACCAGTAATGCCAAAATCACGAGCTATCTCATCACCGTAATAGATCTGTACTGCACCTGGAGCCAGCATCAGTGCATTTGCGGCACGAGCTTGGTCATCAAAGCTGCGGCTGCGTGCTGACCAAAACAGCTGTGTATCGTGTGAAGATAGGTAGCTCAATACGTTGAACTCAGGATCGGTATTGATGCGCTCTGCATAGCGGCGGTAATCATTATCAAGTTGAGCGAAACACTTCAGCGCTTTTGGCGCTACGTCAGATTGGAACTCGAAGTTGATGATGGAATCGAAGCCGTTATCGAAATACGGGCTCTTCACCACGCTGTGTGCCCACACTTCACCCGTCATCCAGAAAGGTAGATCATCCAAAGCTTTGTCCGGGTTGTTTTTCTTCCATTGAGCAAGCGCTTGGGTGGTGCTGGCTTTCAACTCTGCCCACGCTTCCATTTCAACGTGTTTAGCGGTGTCGACACGGAAGCCGTCGATGCCGTAGTCGCGCACCCAATCGGATAACCAGGTAATCAGGTGTTCACGTGGGGTTTGCAGCTCATCTTGCGCATTGGTGTCTTTATTGCGGAAGAAGTTTGGTAATCCGGTTTTCTGAGTCGATTCGGTTTTGAGATCCGGTAGGTAGTTCAAAGACATGGTGATGTCGTTGTAGCCCGGAGCATCGTAGTCGCCAATATCGGTGCGGATCCAATCTTTGCCCCACCATTTATCCCACGCTTCGCTATCACCGTATTTGATGTAGTCGTTGAAGCTGTGCCAGCTTTGTCCTGATTTTGGCTGCCAGTCGGTCCATTTTTCACCAAGGACTTCTTTAGCTTCTTGGTCATCTAGGTAAAGCTGACCAAAGCCGAATTCCTGCATGTCTGCTAATGTTGCGTAGCCTGTGTGGTTCATGACTACATCCCAAATCACGCGGATGCCTTTCTTGTGGGCGGTATCAACGAAGGTTCTGAGTTCATCTTCGGTACCCATGTTGGCATCAAGCTTGGTCCAATCTTGGTGGTAGTAGCCGTGGTAGCCGTAGTGCTTAAAGTCGCCTTTATCGCCGCCGCCAACCCAGCCGTGGATTTGTTCCAGTGGCGAGGTTATCCAGATAGCATTCACACCAAGTGATTCGATGTAATCGAGTTTTTTCGTTAGACCCGCTAAGTCACCACCGTGGAAGGTGCCAATCTCGTATTTTCCATCTTTGCTGCGACCGTAGCTGTTGTCGTTGTCTGGGTTGCCATTGTAGAAGCGGTCAGTCATGACGAAGTACACCGTCGCGTTATCCCAGTTGAACGGTTTATCGGCTTGCTGTTCAGCCTCTTCTAGTAACAACAGACCTTGACTCATAGGACCCGGTTGCATGGTGACGCTGCCATTGGCGACAGTGGCTTCTTGTCCGGTTAAGGCATCACGAACGACAGTGCCATCATTAAAGGTTTGAGCAACATTGATGGTTTTTGGCGTGTCAGTTGCGACAGGGCAAGAGTAGGTGATGTCCTGAGTCTGTTTTGGTTTGATTTTGACCGTGAGCTCATTGGTGGTTGGGTTGAGCGTAAATTGATAGGTATTGGCTTTGAAGATGCGCAGCGGCATTTGTGCGTCAGTGGCGCAGTTATCCATTTTTAATGGACGATTGAATTTGATGCGATCTTCTTCTGCTAGGGCAAAGCTACTGCCACAGCTTTGCTTGCTGTCAGCAATGGTAAAGCTATAACTGCCTTTTTCGAGTTTTTGCTCGGCGACAAGTAAGCCCTGTGAGTTTTCTTCAAAAACTGCGGTGTCATCACCAACGCTTAATACGATGGCATTTTCTGGAATCTGGCTGCAGGCGCTCAGTAGACCGATAGAGAGTGCGAGAATTGTTTTTTTCATTGTGTCCTTCCCCCCGAATAAACAGTCCAGTTATAGCAAAACTGTGCCTCTACAATCCGAGCTCTACACCAACAAGTTAAACGCGTCTCACCCTACAAATTTTAGTCTTGTTCACAAAATGAATAATAAGCGTCACCTTCATCGGTTTGAAGGCAACAAAAAAGGGAAGCATCTGCTTCCCTTTTACTTATTTCTTAATCACTTCTAAGAGTAATGAATTACTTTTGAAGCAAAGAAATGTCTGCGATCTGTAGGAACAGGTTACGCAGGTTGTTCAGTAGTGTCAGACGGTTTTTCTTAAGTGCTTCGTCTTCTGCCATTACCATTACGTTATCAAAGAACGCATCAACTGGTTCACGTAGGTCAGCTAGCTTACTTAGGGCTTCTTGGTAGTTACCTGTAGCAAATGCTGGCTCTAGCGCTTCTGTCATTACTTCAACGCTTTCTGCTAGTGCTTTCTCTGCGTCTTCTTGTAGAAGTGCTAGGTCGATGTCTGCTGCTAGCTCGCCGTCGAATTTCGCTAGGATGTTACCTACACGTTTGTTCGCTGCTGCTAGAGACTCTGCTGCTTCTAGTTCACGGAAGTGTGAAACCGCTTTAACTCGTTGGTCGAAGTCTGCTGGTTTCGTCGGGCGACGAGCTAGAACCGCTTGAATGATGTCTACGCTGAAGCCTTCGTCTTGGTACCAAGCACGGAAACGACCAAGCATGAACTCGATAACGTCTTGCTCAACGTTGTCGTTGGTTAGGCGATCGCCAAACAGTGACTTCGCTTTCGCTACTAGGTCAACAAGATCTAGGTTGTAGCCGTATTCAACGATGATACGTAGTACACCTAGAGATGCGCGGCGTAGTGCGAATGGGTCGCTGCCTTTAGGCGCTTGACCAATACCGAAGATACCTACGATAGTGTCTAGCTTGTCTGCCATTGCAACTGCAGTTGAAACGCCGTTTGATGGCAGTTCATCACCTGCGAAACGAGGCATGTATTGCTCGTTCAGTGCTACTGCAACTTCTTCTGCTTCACCGTCGTGGCGAGCGTAGTGCATACCCATAACACCTTGAGTATCCGTGAATTCGAATACCATTGAGGTCATTAGGTCACATTTTGCTAGCAGACCAGCACGCTTTGATTTCTCAACGTCAGCACCGATTTGTTCAGCAATGTAGCCAGCAAGTTCTGTGATGCGGTCTGTTTTGTCTTTGATCGTACCCAGTTGCTTTTGGAAGATCGCTTGTTCTAGTTCTGGCAGACGGTCGATAAGCGGACGCTTACGGTCTGTATTGAAGAAGAACTCTGCGTCAGCAAGACGAGGACGAACCACTTTCTCGTTACCTTCGATTACGTAACGAGGCTCTTTTGATTCGATGTTCGATACGAAGATGAAGTTAGGTAGTAGCTTCTTGTTTTCGTCATAAACAGGGAAGTATTTTTGGTCACCTTTCATGGTGTAAACCAACGCTTCAGAAGGCACTTTTAGGAACTCTTCTTCGAACTTCGCTGTTAGTACTACTGGCCATTCAACCAGAGACGTTACTTCTTCTACTAGGTCATCTTCTAGGTCAGCGATACCGCCAACCGCTGCTGCTGCTTTTTGTGCGTCAGCTAGGATGATTGCTTTACGCGCTTCGTAATCTGCCATTACTTTACCGCGCTCTTCTAAGATCGCAGGGTATTGTTCAGCAGAATCGATAGTGAACTCTTGCTCACCCATGAAGCGGTGACCACGGATAGTGCGGTCTGAAGCGACACCAAGGATCTCGCCTTCGATTAGGTCGCAGCCCATTAGCATGGTTAGCGTCTTAACTGGACGGATAAATTGAGTCGTTTTGTTACCCCAGCGCATTGGTTTTGCGATAGGTAGGTTTGCTAGTGCTTTCGCTGCAAGTTCAACTACGATCTCAGACGTTGGCTGACCTTTCACTTCTTGTTTGAACAGTAGCCATTCACCTTTGTCTGTTACCATGCGCTCTGCTTGGTCAACCGTGATGCCACAACCGCGTGCCCAGCCTTGAGCCGCTTTTGTTGGGTTGCCTTCCGCGTCAAACGCTGCAGAAACCGCAGGACCACGCTTTTCAACAACTTTGTCAGACTGGCTGTCTGCTAGTGCTGCTACTTTAAGTGCAAGACGACGAGGTGCCGCGAACCATTTCACGCCTTCATGAGCAAGCTCAGCGCCTTTTAGTTCTGCTTCGAAGTTTGCTGCGAATGCTTCAGCTAGAGTGCGAAGTTGCGTTGGTGGTAGCTCTTCTGTACCTAGCTCGATTAGAAATTCTTTTGCCATGTTACTCTACCCCTTACGCTTGTTCTTTCTTACACATTGGGAAGCCAAGAGCTTCACGCGATGCGTAGTATGCTTCTGCAACTGCTTTCGTCAGGTTGCGGATGCGTAGGATGTAACGTTGGCGTTCAGTTACTGAGATCGCTTTACGTGCGTCTAGTAGGTTGAATGCGTGACCAGCTTTTAGGATACGCTCATAAGCAGGTAGTGGCAGTGGTTTTTCAAGCTCAAGCAGCTCTTTACACTCTTTTTCGCACTGTTCGAAGAAACCAAATAGGAAGTCAACGTCTGCGTGCTCGAAGTTGTAAGTCGATTGCTCTACTTCGTTTTGGTGGAAGATGTCACCGTAAGTCACTTTGCTGCCGTCTGGTGCGATGTTCCAAACTAGGTCGTAAACAGAGTCGACTTCTTGGATGTACATTGCTAGACGTTCGATACCGTAAGTGATCTCACCAGTTACTGGCTTACACTCAAGACCGCCAACTTGTTGGAAGTAAGTAAACTGAGTCACTTCCATGCCGTTTAGCCAAACTTCCCAGCCTAGACCCCATGCGCCTAGTGTTGGGTTTTCCCAGTTGTCTTCTACGAAACGGATGTCGTGAACAAGTGGGTCAATACCAAGTACTTCTAGAGAACCTAGGTACAACTCTTGGATATTGTCTGGTGATGGTTTTAGCGCTACTTGGAATTGGTAGTAGTGCTGTAGACGGTTAGGGTTTTCACCGTAACGACCATCGGTAGGACGACGTGAAGGTTGTACGTAAGCTGTAGACATTGGCTCTGGGCCAAGTGCTCGTAGACATGTCATTGGATGAGAGGTGCCCGCACCCACTTCCATATCTAGCGGTTGAACAATGGTACAACCATTTTGAGCCCAATAATCCTGCAGCGCGAGGATCATTCCCTGGAAGGTTTTGATATCGTATTTTTGCATAAGTCAGGTTCGCGCGATTCTCTTATTACTTGTGAATTCGTCTCTTTTGCTGGGTTTTATAGCCTCAACAATAGCGATTCAAAGTAATTACGGTTGAATAAAATAACAATCAAGTATACCCAGATATTGAGCATGGGAGTAGAGCTAATCTTGATTAATTCGTGGGCAATTTTCTCCTTTAATGGATTTTTACCGCTTTATCTGCTGAATTTTTCCTAAAAGGGAGTTTTCACTGGCTTTCACTCTTGAGGTGATGAGCAAAGGTGGCTAGAATTGCGCCTGTCTTTGGGGAGTAGCTTACTCGATGAAATGCCTATTTCATCTGGTTCGTTCGTCAACATAATTGGTGCAAAATCACCATGGCGTTCGAGACTCATCAACCCGATGAGTTTAGCAAGACCTTAGACAAATCATCATGAACCGGGGTGGGGCGTGAGATTTGTCTTAGGTTAAAAATAATTATCCCGCCCCAATGAGCATGTCGTGAGCGTTTTAGCTATTTCAATTACTACTGTAGCGTTAGCAGAAATTGGCGATAAGACCCAATTGCTATCTCTATTACTTGCCAGTCGTTACCGCAAGCCAATCCCTATTATTGCCGCAATCTTTTTGGCAACCATTGCCAACCACGCTTTGGCTGCATGGTTAGGTGTGGTTGTGGCAGATTACCTTTCGCCTGAGGTTTTAAAATGGGTGCTGGTGGTTAGTTTTGTCGCCATGGCGGCTTGGGTGCTGATCCCAGATAAACTGGATGATGACGAACAGATCTCCAACCGTGGTCCATTCATTGCGAGTTTTATTGCTTTCTTCGTTGCGGAGATTGGCGACAAGACTCAGATTGCAACTTCTATCTTGGGTGCGCAATACGCAGATGCATTGAGTTGGGTGATTCTTGGTACCACGATCGGCATGTTGCTTGCCAATGTTCCCGTGGTTTTAATCGGCAAGCTATCGGCGGATAAGATGCCTTTAGGATTGATTCGTAAGGTGACCGCTTTCCTATTTATTGCCCTTGCTATTGGTGCAGCATTTTTCTGATCAGCTTAAAGATAAATCGTGTTAATTATCAATAACTAGTGAAATTATGCATGAGTTCAAACTCTGGTTCAAAATCATTCAGGACCGTGACGGATGACATATTAGTGTCATACTTGTCATGGTACTTTAATGGTGTGAATGATAGCGAGAGGGCAAGGTTATGCTTACACGTTACATGGGGATGACCCCAAAGAGTCAGAGTTATTTATTCACCTTTGGTTTAGCGCTGTGCTTATTGGCAATGGTGTTGACCGATATGTGGTTGCCGATTGTTGCAGGGACCTTCATCCTTACTGGTCTAACAGTAGAGGCTTGGATTCGGGTCGCGCATATTATTCCGATGCATGAAGAGATGCGTGCAATGAGAAAGCAACTGAACAAGCTACAATCTGAAGTTCGCACACTAGAATACGATGAATAAACAAACGGCAGCCAATTGGGCTGCCGTTTTTGATCTTGCTGAGATTATTCCAAACCTTTCTTGATCAGGTACTGGTATGGAAGCTGTTCCGTTTGTGCCGCAATCAGCTGGTGATCCATAAATCGACAGAAACTCGGGATATCTCGAGTTGTGGATGGGTCGTCTGCTTTAACTAGCAATACCTCACCATCTTGCATGTTTCGAATTGTCTTCCTGACCATCATCACTGGCTCTGGGCAGCGTAATCCTTCCGCCTCTAATGTCTTGGTCGCCAGTTCAGGATTAAAGCTCATAGTGTGATTCTCGTAACTAACTGAGCGTTGAATTTTACTTTCGTTGAAAAAATATTCAATAACCACTTGGCAAACCGAATTTTTTGATTTACCTTAAATTAACAATTTGGTAACAACTGGCAAGGAGAGACGATGTTAACAGCGTTAGACAGACTAACCATCTATTCGGTTTTATGTTTTATCTCGTTCTGTGCATTGGTACTTAGGACGCCAGGTGAAACCTCATTGATGCCTCTTGTAGGCATGAGTGCAACGATTATTGGGATTTGGATTGAGATGCACAAATGGTCAGGTGCATCAGAGCAAGAAAATTAGCGCTTCTTGCTGTAATCGGAACCTATTGATATACCGCTCACCAAGTTTAACGACACTTCATTCCGACACTATCCCCATTTTTCTTGGGCTTCCCCGCTGAAAGGCGGGATTTTTTTTGCCTGAAGAGTACAATTTACCTAAATCCCCTACATGTTAAGTGGCAAATCGTGGAATTAGAAGACATCTATCGTCGAGACCTGAATTTATTGGTCGCATTACGTGTGCTGATTGAAGAGAGCAGTGTCAGTAAAGCAGCAACTCGCCTCAATTTAAGCCAATCGGCAATGAGTCGTGTGCTAGGGCGTTTACGTGATCTGCTTGGTGACCCACTGTTTACTCGTCAAGGTCAGCACTTGATCCCAACTCAAAAAGCGTTAGAAATTGATCGTTCTTTGGGTGAGCCTTTGGAGTCACTACGCCAATTGCTTTCTCCACGTGAGTTTGATCCACGCAGTTGCGATCAGACGTTTAATATCGCGACAACTGATTACGCGATGCAAACCATTCTGCCCTTCGCGTTGCCGCGTATCTATCAAGAAGCACCGAATGTGTCGTTTAACTTCTTGCCGCTGCAACACGACCGCTTATCTGATCAATTAACATATGAAGGCGCGGACTTAGCGATTTGTCGTCCAACAGGTCCAGTGGAGCCATTACGCAGTGAAGTGTTAGGGCGAGTTGGTGTGTTGTGTATGCTATCTAAGCAGCATCCGCTAGCTGAGAAAGAGATGAGTCTGGATGATTATCTCAGTCATCCGCATGCCATGATTGCCATTAGTGATGGGGTTAAAGCGCTGATTGAACAAGCGCTGGTGGAGAAGCCGCAACGTCAGATGGTATTACGCGCTTATCACTTGGAAGCGGCGCTGGCGATCGTTGATACTCTGCCAATTATTATTACCGTGCCTGCCGATTTAGCGTACTTGGTTGCTGATCGCTATGACTTAGTAGTGAAGCCATTACCATTCCAATTCACGCCGTTTGAATATTCGATGATTTGGCACGCACGTTGCGAACACTCTCCCGCTCAAGAATGGTTGCGTGCAGTAGTTCGTGAAGAATGTAGTCGTCTTATTGCTAAACGAATTGAAGATATGGGGTTGGACTGATTTTTCCAAAAATCGAAATAGCAAAAAGCCGGGCAATGACCCGGCTTTGTTTATTCTATCGAAGAGTTAACGCTTATAACTTGATAACCACACGACCAGTTACTTGACCGTTTGTGATGTCTTCAGCGTATTTTGGTGCTTCTGCTAGCTCTACTTCAGTACAAGCTTGCTCGAAGTAGCTGTCTGGTAGTAGTTCTACCAATTTTTCCCATGCTGCAGTACGTTTTTCAAATGGGCATGAAACAGAATCCACACCTTGTAGACGAACGTTACGTAGAATGAATGGCATCACTGTCGTCGGTAGATCGAAGCCACCTGCAAGACCACAAGCTGCGACTGCACTGTTGTAATCCATTTGCGCCAATACTTTTGCTAGCACTTTGCTGCCTACGGTATCAACCGCACCTGCCCATACTTGCTTTTCAAGCGGACGTGCTGGTTCTTCAAACTCAACACGGTCGATGATGCGGCTAGCTCCTAGCTTTTCTAGTAGCGGACCATTTTGTTCAACACGACCTGTCACGGCTGCCACTTTGTAGCCAAGCTGTGCTAGAAGCGTCACAGCTACTGAGCCTACACCGCCACTTGCGCCGGTTACTAGGATTTCACCATTTTCAGGTTTGATGCCTGCATCAAGCAGTGCTTGAACACACAGCATGCCAGTGAAACCAGCAGTACCAACCATCATGGCTTTCTTGCTGTCCAGACCTTTTGGTAGTGGTACTAGCCAATCCGCTTTTAGACGAGCACGTTGAGACATACCGCCCCAATGGTTTTCACCTACACCCCAACCAGTAAGAACAACTTTGTCGCCTGCTTGGTAGCGGTCGTCTTCTGAGCTTACTACCGTACCTGCTAGGTCAATACCCGGCACCATCGGGAAGTTACGGATGATTTTACCTTTACCTGTAATTGCAAGACCGTCTTTGTAGTTCAACGATGAGTAATCAACGTCGATCAGAACGTCGCCTTCAGGCAGTTGTGTTTCATCGATTTGCTCGATGCTAGCGATAGTACGTTTGTCTTCTTGATTTAGAACTAGAGCATTAAACATAAGGTTCTCCGATTGTGCGGTAGCGTGACTCTGGGTCACATGCAGCAAGATATCAACTGCTGCTAAGTGTATGTCTTCTTTGTCTATGAATAAAATGAAACTTGAGCATTTAATGTATGCTTGTTGTGCATGTAAGCAATGTTTGGCGTAAAACAAAGGGCGACATGAGATGCCGCCCTTAAGTGTAAACCTAAAACTTTTCAGTATTGGAGTATTTGCTGTGATTCTCAAATAACCTAAGGTCGTTCAAATACGGTCGCAATACCCTGGCCTAAACCGATACACATGGTTGCCAGACCATATTTCGCGTCTTTCGCTTCCATTAGGTTAATCAGAGTCGTCGAGATACGTGAGCCAGAACAACCAAGTGGGTGACCCAATGCAATCGCACCACCGTTAAGGTTGACCTTCTCATCCATCACATCAAGCAGACCCAAGTCTTTAGCACATGGTAGAGACTGCGCGGCAAATGCTTCGTTTAGCTCAACTACATCCATGTCTTCAATTGAAAGACCTGCACGCTTGAGTGCTTTTTGCGTCGCAGGTACAGGACCGTAACCCATGATAGAAGGATCACAGCCCGCAATGGCCATACCTTTAATGCGTGCTCGAATCTTCAAGCCAAGTTCATTAGCTTTCTCTTCACTCATGATCAACATCGCGGAAGCACCATCAGACAGCGCCGATGATGTGCCCGCTGTTACTGTACCGTTTGCTGGGTCGAAAACAGGACGAAGTTGAGACAGACCTTCAACGGATGTTTCAGGGCGAATCACTTCATCGTAATCCAGAGTGAACAGCGTGCCGTCAGCGGCATGCCCTTCAATTGGTAGGATTTCGTTTTTAAAACGACCCTCTACCGTTGCAGCATGTGCACGAGCATGAGAACGTGCAGCAAACTCGTCTTGTTGCTCACGGCTAATGCCATGCAGCTTACCAAGCATTTCTGCGGTTAAGCCCATCATGCCTGCTGCTTTTGCAACTGTCTTTGACATGCCGGGGTGGAAGTCCACGCCGTGGTTCATTGGTACGTGTCCCATGTGCTCAACACCACCAATTAGGCAGATTTCAGCGTCACCTGTCATGATGGCACGTGTACCGTCGTGAAGCGCTTGCATTGATGAACCACACAAGCGGTTCACCGTCACGGCGCCAATCTCAATTGGTAGACCAGCAAGTAGCGCTGCATTACGAGCAACGTTAAAGCCTTGCTCTAGTGTTTGTTGTACACAGCCCCAGTAGATATCTTCAATCTCACTTGGGTTAACCTGTGGGTTACGCGCAAGAATGCCCTTCATCAGGCGCGCAGATAGATCTTCTGCTCGAGTATGACGGAAAGCACCACCTTTAGAGCGACCCATTGGAGTACGTAGACAATCGACTACGACAACATTTCTTGTTTGATTAGTCATTTTAGAATCCCTCCTTAGATAGAACCTTGCTGTTGTGCACCGTAAAAGCTTTCACCTTTCGCCGCCATATCAATCAGCATCTGTGGTACTTGGTACATTGCACCGAGCTCTGAGTATTGTTTTGCCATTGCAACAAACTCAGCAATACCTACGCTATCTAGGTAGCGGAATACGCCACCGCGGAATGGAGGGAAGCCAAGACCGTAAACCAGTGCCATATCCGCTTCTTGTGGAGTGGCAATGATGCCTTCTTGTAGACACAGTACCACTTCGTTGATCATTGGAATCATCATACGTTGAATGATGGTTTGTTCGTCAAAGTCCTGTTTATCGGCACAAACGTCAGCGAGTACCGGCAAGATTTCTTCAGAGAAGGTTTTCTTAGGCTTACCTTTTCTATCAATGGTGTAGCTGTAGAAGCCATTGCCATTCTTCTGGCCGTATTTATCTGCTTCGAACAGCGCATCTATTGCGTCACGACCTTGTTTGCCCATACGCTCAGGGAATCCTTGTGCCATAACGGCTTGTGCGTGGTGAGCAGTATCAATACCAACAACATCGAGCAAGTATGCAGGTCCCATCGGCCAGCCAAACTTACGTTCCATGATTTTGTCGATTTTCGTAAAGTCAGCGCCATCGCGAAGTAGCATGCTGAAGCCACCAAAGTATGGGAACAATACGCGGTTTACAAAGAACCCAGGGCAGTCATTAACGACAATTGGTGATTTGCCCATTTTCGCTGCGTACGCAACAACGCGATTTATGGTTTCATCAGAGGTATGTTCACCACGGATGATCTCAACAAGAGGCATGCGGTGCACTGGGTTGAAAAAGTGCATGCCACAGAAGTTTTCTGGGCGTTTTAGCGATTTTGCCAACAGGTTGATAGGAATTGTCGAGGTGTTTGAGGTAATAACGGTATCGTCACCGACATGCGATTCGACTTCACTCAAAACTGCTGCTTTTACTTTCGGGTTTTCTACTACGGCTTCAACAATCACGTCTGATTCTTCAATGCCTGCGTAATGTAGGCTTGGTGTGATAGACGCTAAAATACCAGCCATCTTAAAGCCATCAATGCGACCACGAGATAAGCGTTTATTTAGCAGCTTAGATGCTTCAGTCATGCCTAAATCGAGTGAAGGTTGCGCGATGTCTTTCATTAACACCGGTACGCCTTTTAATGCCGATTGGTAGGCGATGCCGCCGCCCATAATGCCCGCACCAAGCACAGCCGCACGTTGCGTGTCTTTACTCGCTGACTTCGCTGATTTTTTAGCAAGCCCTTTGATGTATTGGTCGTTGAGGAACAAGCCAACCAGTGATTTTGCTTCTTCAGACTTAGCCAGTTTTACGAAGTGCTTACGTTCAATGTCGAGTGCTTCGTTACGAGCGAAACGAGCGCCTTCTTCAATAGTAATAACGGCTGTCATTGGAGCGGGGTAGTGAGGACCCGCTTTTTGTGCCACCAGACCCTTCGCCATGGTGAAGCTCATCATTGATTCAAGCTTACTTAGCGTTAGAGGTGATGTCTTTTGCTTGCGACGAGCTTGCCAGTCCAACTTCTCGTTGATTGCCGAGGTCAGTGTCTTGAGTGCTGACTCGTAAAGTGTGTCGGTATCAACAACCGCATCCAGAAGACCAATCTTTAACGCTTCATCCGCACGACACGCTTTTCCTTGAGTGATCACTTCCATCGCACTATCGGCACCGATAACTCGTGGCAGACGCACACAACCACCAAAGCCCGGCATGATGCCCAGTTTTGTTTCTGGTAGACCGATGCTGGTGGTCTTGTCACCAATTCTCATGTCGGTTGCAAGTACGCATTCACAGCCGCCACCTAACGTGTGGCCTTTTAGTACCGAGATAGTTGGGACAGGCAAGTCTTCCAGCTTATTGAAGATGCTGTTAGCAAATTGTAGCCACTGATCGAGTTCAGCGTCTGTCTTAGCGAAAAGACCTAAGAATTCGGTGATATCAGCGCCAACAATGAACGCGTCTTTATCTGAGGTGAGCATCAAGCCCTTCAGGCCTTGGTGCGCTTTTAGTGCATCAAGGGCTTTGTCGAGTGACTCTAGTGTCGCTAGGTCGAGTTTGTTAACGGATTTTGGAGAGCAGAAGCTTAGTTCTGCAATACCATCTTGTACTTCCTTTACCTGTAGGGTTTCGGCTTGGTAAATCATTGTCTATCCATGACATACAATCTTGGATTGTCTGTATACCAATTTGATGCGGGCTGAGCGCCTGTAGGGCAGCAAATAGATATAGAGGAAAGTCGTTTTATTTATTGTTCTGGTTAGACCAGTTAAGTTAGTTTGGACTTCGGATTGGTTAATTTCAATACATTTTTTAAACAAGTGTTTAACATTGTGCGCTAAGGCAGATCTTATGCGACTCACAATTACCTCTCGTGATAGACTTTAGACAAAGAGAAAAGTGACTTAATCCTATGAATGACCTGCCTTATCTGATTCCTGCTCAGCCTACTCAATTTGAAGAAGAGATCAAAAAGAGTGTCTTTATTACTTACTTAGCACATACGCCAAGCGTGGAAGCGGCGAAAGCATTCGTTGAGCAGATCAAAACCAAGCATGCTGATGCAAGACACAACTGCTGGGGATTTGTTGCTGGTCGACCAGAAGATTCGATGAAGTGGGGCTTTAGTGATGATGGAGAACCTTCAGGGACAGCAGGTAAACCAATCCTTGCTCAGCTGTCTGGCTCTGGAGTTGGAGAGATTACCGCTGTAGTGACTCGATATTCTGGCGGCATTAAGCTTGGTACAGGTGGTTTGGTCAAAGCCTATGGTGGCGGCGTGCAACAAGCGCTCAAGCTGCTTCAAACAATTGAGAAAAAAATAACCACAAAACTCCGACTAGAGTTAGACTATGGGTTTATGCCTATCGCACAGTCGCTTATGCCCCAGTTTGGTGCGGTTGAAGTGGATGCTGAATACAGCGATCAGGTGGTATTAGTGGTGGAAATTGAGCTACGTGAAGTGAGCGCGTTTACCCAAGCTATCATCAACAAAAGTGGTGCAAAGGCAATTGTCACCCCACTAGACGGACAATAATGAAAAATAGGAAGCCACAGGGACAGCTTCGCTAGTCAATCAATCCATGCAATTTCGTTCAATTATTCGAATCGTCGGGCTATTGCTCGCACTTTTTAGTGTCACAATGCTCGCGCCTGCGCTAGTTGCGCTTATCTATCGAGATGGTGCGGGTGTACCTTTTGTCACGACTTTCTTCGTACTTCTTGTATGCGGTGGGATCTGTTGGTTCCCAAACCGCAGGCACAAACACGAGCTTAAAGCGCGTGATGGCTTCCTTATTGTTGTTCTTTTCTGGACTGTACTTGGCAGTGCTGGCTCGATCCCTTTTCTGATCTCAGATAACCCCAATGTATCTGTGACTGACGCTTTTTTTGAGTCCTTCTCTGCTTTAACGACAACAGGTGCGACGGTGATCGTCGGGCTCGACGAGTTGCCAAAAGCGATTCTCTTTTATCGCCAACTTCTACAGTGGTTTGGCGGTATGGGTATCATCGTATTGGCGGTAGCCATTCTTCCTGTTCTTGGTATCGGTGGTATGCAGTTGTATAGAGCTGAAATACCAGGACCCGTAAAAGATACTAAGATGACCCCACGTATTGCTGAGACAGCAAAAGCTCTGTGGTACATCTACTTGAGTTTGACTATCGCATGTGCCGTAGCATTTTGGCTAGCAGGCATGACGCCGTTTGATGCCATTAGTCATAGCTTCTCCACGATTGCCATCGGTGGTTTCTCTACGCACGATGCCAGCATGGGCTATTTCGATAGTTATGCCATTAACATGATTACCGTTGTCTTCTTGTTAATCTCGGCATGTAACTATTCTTTGCACTTTGCCGCGTTTGCGTCTGGTGGCGTGCATCCTAAATACTATTGGAAAGACCCAGAGTTTCGCGCGTTTATCTTTATTCAAGTGGTTCTGTTCTTGGTTTGCTTCTTATTATTATTGAATCATCACTCGTATGACTCTCCTTATGATGCCTTCGACCAAGCCTTGTTCCAAACTGTGTCAATCTCTACTACTGCAGGTTTTACTACAACCGGCTTTGCTGATTGGCCGTTGTTCTTGCCAGTGTTGTTATTGTTCTCTTCTTTCATCGGTGGTTGTGCTGGTTCGACTGGTGGTGGCATGAAAGTGATCCGTATTCTGCTACTGACCTTACAAGGTGCTCGTGAGCTGAAGCGTTTGGTGCACCCTCGTGCGGTGTACACCATCAAAGTGGGTGGCAGTGCGCTACCGCAGCGTGTTGTTGATGCGGTTTGGGGATTCTTCTCTGCGTACGCGCTCGTATTTGTGGTTTGTATGCTGGGGTTGATTGCGACTGGCATGGATGAGCTAAGTGCGTTCTCGGCGGTAGCTGCGACTCTGAACAACCTCGGTCCTGGCTTAGGGGAAGTAGCACTTCACTTTGGTGATGTTAATGACAAAGCAAAATGGGTATTGATTGTTTCTATGCTGTTTGGTCGTTTGGAAATCTTTACCTTACTTATTTTACTTACGCCGACGTTTTGGCGCAGTTAAGGGGAAATTGTGGCAAAAGCATTATTTCTATATTCTTCCCGAGAAGGGCAGACTAAAAAAATTCTCCACTATATAGATGAGCAGCTATTAGAGTTCGATTGCGAGCTGGTGGATTTACATAGTGTAGAGACGATTGATTTCAGCCAATACGACAGAGTATTGATTGGAGCCTCTATTCGTTATGGTCATCTTAATAAGAAGCTGTACCAGTTTATTGAGCGAAACCTCAATCAACTTGAACAAAGTAAAGTGGCATTTTTCTGCGTAAACCTAACTGCTCGCAAAGAAGACCAAGGAAAAGATACGCCAGAGGGTAGCGCTTACATTCGTAAGTTCCTGACCAAGTCGCCTTGGAAACCAATCTTAATTGGTGTTTTTGCTGGTGCTCTTTATTATCCTCGTTATGGTTGGTTCGACAAAACTATGATTAAGTTCATTATGTCGATGACTGGGGGCGAAACCGATACGACCAAAGAAGTGGAATACACCAATTGGGAAAAAGTGGCTCTTTTCGCAGATAAATTCAAAGAACTGTAGAAATAACGTGCTCTTTTGAACGCTTTTGATGCAAATTTATCCGAACGATAAAAAAATCAAAAAAAACGAGAAAAAGGGCTTGCCAATGTGATCGCAATCTCTATAATGCCACCTCGCTGACACGGCAACGCTTCGAAAGAAACGAGGTCAAGTTAGCAAGCCAATTAGCCGAGCGGAAACGCTTGATAAAAAGTTTGAAAAAAGTGATTGACACTAAACTTTAACTCGCTAAAATGGCCATCCGATTTGAGCAAAGCTCAATAGGAAAGCTCTTTAACAATATAGACCTATCAATCTGTGTGGGCACTCGTTGATGATAATCCAATTAGATACTTCGGTATCAAATTAGGTTTCAATGAAACGAAGTGACCATTGAATCGAAAGATTCAGCACAGTCAATTCAAACATTACTTATGTAATGTTCAGTATTCATTGAGCCGAACAAAATCTTAAATTGAAGAGTTTGATCATGGCTCAGATTGAACGCTGGCGGCAGGCCTAACACATGCAAGTCGAGCGGAAACGAGTTATCTGAACCTTCGGGGAACGATAACGGCGTCGAGCGGCGGACGGGTGAGTAATGCCTAGGAAATTGCCCTGATGTGGGGGATAACCATTGGAAACGATGGCTAATACCGCATAATACCTACGGGTCAAAGAGGGGGACCTTCGGGCCTCTCGCGTCAGGATATGCCTAGGTGGGATTAGCTAGTTGGTGAGGTAATGGCTCACCAAGGCGACGATCCCTAGCTGGTCTGAGAGGATGATCAGCCACACTGGAACTGAGACACGGTCCAGACTCCTACGGGAGGCAGCAGTGGGGAATATTGCACAATGGGCGCAAGCCTGATGCAGCCATGCCGCGTGTGTGAAGAAGGCCTTCGGGTTGTAAAGCACTTTCAGTCGTGAGGAAGGTAGTGTAGTTAATAGCTGCATTATTTGACGTTAGCGACAGAAGAAGCACCGGCTAACTCCGTGCCAGCAGCCGCGGTAATACGGAGGGTGCGAGCGTTAATCGGAATTACTGGGCGTAAAGCGCATGCAGGTGGTTTGTTAAGTCAGATGTGAAAGCCCGGGGCTCAACCTCGGAATAGCATTTGAAACTGGCAGACTAGAGTACTGTAGAGGGGGGTAGAATTTCAGGTGTAGCGGTGAAATGCGTAGAGATCTGAAGGAATACCGGTGGCGAAGGCGGCCCCCTGGACAGATACTGACACTCAGATGCGAAAGCGTGGGGAGCAAACAGGATTAGATACCCTGGTAGTCCACGCCGTAAACGATGTCTACTTGGAGGTTGTGGCCTTGAGCCGTGGCTTTCGGAGCTAACGCGTTAAGTAGACCGCCTGGGGAGTACGGTCGCAAGATTAAAACTCAAATGAATTGACGGGGGCCCGCACAAGCGGTGGAGCATGTGGTTTAATTCGATGCAACGCGAAGAACCTTACCTACTCTTGACATCCAGAGAACTTCCAGAGATGGATTGGTGCCTTCGGGAACTCTGAGACAGGTGCTGCATGGCTGTCGTCAGCTCGTGTTGTGAAATGTTGGGTTAAGTCCCGCAACGAGCGCAACCCTTATCCTTGTTTGCCAGCACTTCGGGTGGGAACTCCAGGGAGACTGCCGGTGATAAACCGGAGGAAGGTGGGGACGACGTCAAGTCATCATGGCCCTTACGAGTAGGGCTACACACGTGCTACAATGGCGCATACAGAGGGCGCCAACTTGCGAGAGTGAGCGAATCCCAAAAAGTGCGTCGTAGTCCGGATCGGAGTCTGCAACTCGACTCCGTGAAGTCGGAATCGCTAGTAATCGTGGATCAGAATGCCACGGTGAATACGTTCCCGGGCCTTGTACACACCGCCCGTCACACCATGGGAGTGGGCTGCAAAAGAAGTAGGTAGTTTAACCTTCGGGAGGACGCTTACCACTTTGTGGTTCATGACTGGGGTGAAGTCGTAACAAGGTAGCGCTAGGGGAACCTGGCGCTGGATCACCTCCTTATACGATGATTACTCACGATGAGTGTCCACACAGATTGATACGGTTTATAAAGTAAAGAGAGGAAGAGTTCCCAAACTCTTCAATCCAGTGTCCCGTTCGTCTAGAGGCCTAGGACACCGCCCTTTCACGGCGGTAACAGGGGTTCGACTCCCCTACGGGATACCATTGGGTCGTTAGCTCAGTTGGTAGAGCAGTTGACTTTTAATCAATTGGTCGCAGGTTCGAATCCTGCACGACCCACCATTTCTCGATGGGGCTATAGCTCAGCTGGGAGAGCGCCTGCCTTGCACGCAGGAGGTCTGCGGTTCGATCCCGCATAGCTCCACCATTCGAGACGTCTACCACGAGACGTAAAACTAATGTGGGCGATTAGCTCAGTTGGGAGAGCACCTGCCTTACAAGCAGGGGGTCACTGGTTCGAGCCCGGTATCGCCCACCATCTTTAAGCGCATTCGATGAGTGCTTTTAAAAATGGTTACTTCATTAGAAGTGATTAGCTCTTTAACAATTTGGAAAGCTGACAAAACAAACTTTTAAGTTTGTTTGTAAAGTTCTCAATGTTTGTCTTTATGACAAACACCAATACAACACATTCAAGTGTTCTTGGGAATATCACTTTTAAGTGATTATTCGAAATTGAGTCCGGCAAAATCGAAATGTCTCTCGCTCATTCAAATAATGAGAGACAACTTTGGTGATTTGACCGTTTGTTTTCACTTTTTAAAGTGAAAGTAAATTGGCAACTCGAAACTCCTTCGGGTTGTATGGTTAAGTGACTAAGCGTACACGGTGGATGCCTTGGCAGTCAGAGGCGATGAAGGACGTATTAACTTGCGATAAGCCCAGATTAGGTAGTAAAAACCACTTGAGTCTGGGATTTCCGAATGGGGAAACCCACTTACATAAGTAAGTATCGCTGCGTGAATACATAGCGCAGCGAGGCGAACCGGGGGAACTGAAACATCTAAGTACCCCGAGGAAAAGAAATCAACCGAGATTCCGAAAGTAGCGGCGAGCGAAATTGGACTAGCCCTTAAGCTTTTTATGCGTCAGGTGAAACTTCTGGAAAGTTGTGCGATACAGGGTGATAGCCCCGTAACCGGCAACGCATTTAAAGTGAAATCGAGTAGGGCGGGACACGTGATATCCTGTCTGAATATGGGGGGACCATCCTCCAAGGCTAAATACTACTGACTGACCGATAGTGAACCAGTACCGTGAGGGAAAGGCGAAAAGAACCCCTGTGAGGGGAGTGAAATAGAACCTGAAACCGTGTACGTACAAGCAGTAGGAGCACCTTCGTGGTGTGACTGCGTACCTTTTGTATAATGGGTCAGCGACTTATATTCAGTGGCAAGGTTAACCATCTAGGGGAGCCGTAGGGAAACCGAGTCTTAACTGGGCGTTCAGTCTCTGGATATAGACCCGAAACCAGGTGATCTAGCCATGGGCAGGTTGAAGGTTGAGTAACATCAACTGGAGGACCGAACCGACTAATGTTGAAAAATTAGCGGATGACTTGTGGCTAGGGGTGAAAGGCCAATCAAACCTGGAGATAGCTGGTTCTCCCGAAAGCTATTTAGGTAGCGCCTCGGACGAATACTACTGGGGTAGAGCACTGTTAAGGCTAGGGGGTCATCCCGACTTACCAACCCTTTGCAAACTCCGAATACCAGTAAGTACTATCCGGGAGACACACGGCGGGTGCTAACGTCCGTCGTGGAGAGGGAAACAACCCAGACCGCCAGCTAAGGTCCCAAATTACTACTAAGTGGGAAACGATGTGGGAAGGCTCAGACAGCCAGGATGTTGGCTTAGAAGCAGCCATCATTTAAAGAAAGCGTAATAGCTCACTGGTCGAGTCGGCCTGCGCGGAAGATGTAACGGGGCTAAGTAGTAAACCGAAGCTGCGGCAATGCACTTTAGTGCATTGGGTAGGGGAGCGTTCTGTAAGCGGTTGAAGGTGTGTGGTAACGCATGCTGGACGTATCAGAAGTGCGAATGCTGACATGAGTAACGATAAAGGGGGTGAAAAACCTCCTCGCCGGAAGACCAAGGGTTCCTGTCCAACGTTAATCGGGGCAGGGTAAGTCGACCCCTAAGGCGAGGCCGAAAGGCGTAGTCGATGGGAAACGGGTTAATATTCCCGTACTTCTTACAATTGCGATGGGGGGACGGAGAAGGCTAGGTGGGCCTGGCGACGGTTGTCCAGGTTCAAGTGCGTAGGCTTAAGAGTTAGGTAAATCCGGCTCTTTTTAAGGCTGAGACACGACGTCGAGCTACTACGGTAGTGAAGTCATTGATGCCATGCTTCCAGGAAAAGCCTCTAAGCTTCAGATTGTAAGGAATCGTACCCCAAACCGACACAGGTGGTCGGGTAGAGAATACCAAGGCGCTTGAGAGAACTCGGGTGAAGGAACTAGGCAAAATGGTACCGTAACTTCGGGAGAAGGTACGCTCTCGACGGTGAAGTCCCTCGCGGATGGAGCTATTGAGAGTCGCAGATACCAGGTGGCTGCAACTGTTTATTAAAAACACAGCACTGTGCAAAATCGTAAGATGACGTATACGGTGTGACGCCTGCCCGGTGCCGGAAGGTTAATTGATGGGGTTAGACTTCGGTCGAAGCTCTTGATCGAAGCCCCGGTAAACGGCGGCCGTAACTATAACGGTCCTAAGGTAGCGAAATTCCTTGTCGGGTAAGTTCCGACCTGCACGAATGGCGTAATGATGGCCACGCTGTCTCCACCCGAGACTCAGTGAAATTGAAATCGCTGTGAAGATGCAGTGTACCCGCGGCTAGACGGAAAGACCCCGTGAACCTTTACTACAGCTTGGCACTGAACATTGACCCTACATGTGTAGGATAGGTGGGAGGCTTTGAAGCACGGTCGCTAGATTGTGTGGAGCCGTCCTTGAAATACCACCCTTGTAGTGTTGATGTTCTAACGTTGACCCCTAATCGGGGTTGCGGACAGTGCCTGGTGGGTAGTTTGACTGGGGCGGTCTCCTCCCAAAGCGTAACGGAGGAGCACGAAGGTGGGCTAATCACGGTTGGACATCGTGAGGTTAGTGCAATGGCATAAGCCCGCTTGACTGCGAGAATGACGGTTCGAGCAGGTGCGAAAGCAGGTCATAGTGATCCGGTGGTTCTGAATGGAAGGGCCATCGCTCAACGGATAAAAGGTACTCCGGGGATAACAGGCTGATACCGCCCAAGAGTTCATATCGACGGCGGTGTTTGGCACCTCGATGTCGGCTCATCACATCCTGGGGCTGAAGTCGGTCCCAAGGGTATGGCTGTTCGCCATTTAAAGTGGTACGCGAGCTGGGTTTAGAACGTCGTGAGACAGTTCGGTCCCTATCTGCCGTGGGCGTTGGAAGATTGAAGGGGGCTGCTCCTAGTACGAGAGGACCGGAGTGGACGAACCTCTGGTGTTCGGGTTGTGTCGCCAGACGCATTGCCCGGTAGCTAAGTTCGGAATCGATAACCGCTGAAAGCATCTAAGCGGGAAGCGAGCCCTGAGATGAGTCTTCCCTGATACTTTAAGTATCCTAAAGGGTTGTTCGAGACTAGAACGTTGATAGGCAGGGTGTGTAAGCGTTGTGAGGCGTTGAGCTAACCTGTACTAATTGCCCGTGAGGCTTAACCATACAACACCCAAGGGGTTTTGATGGACTCGATGTAAGAACATTGAATGTGTGTAAGTAGAACTTAAATCAGTTTTCCGAATTAAAGAATTTGCTTGGCGACCATAGCGATTTGGACCCACCTGACTTCCATTCCGAACTCAGAAGTGAAACGAATTAGCGCCGATGGTAGTGTGGGGCTTCCCCATGTGAGAGTAGGACATCGCCAGGCTTTAAATTTATTTTCACTTTTTATGAAAAAGTGAAGACAAAAACTTAGACTTTAGGTCTAACCAGTGCGGAGCGGTAGTTCAGTTGGTTAGAATACCGGCCTGTCACGCCGGGGGTCGCGGGTTCGAGTCCCGTCCGCTCCGCCACTTATTTAGAAACCCAGTCTCCGGACTGGGTTTTGTCGTTTTCGAGCAGGATAATTTTCCTGCCGAGTGCGCAAGTCCAGCTAGGCATCTCTGTAGTTTTGCCACTTATTTAGAGAAACACCCTTTGGATTGGGCTGATATCCTCAGAGCCCAGTGCCTGCAGCATAGCGAACTCTGTGGGATAAAGGTCTTATTTATCTTTTATCATTGGCTATTTTCTCAGCCTTAAAACTCCCTAAACGTAAGTGCTTACTTACTCTCATCGTTTTTCTAGTACTATCTTTGTTATATGAACAGCGACGTTGCGCTCTTTAGTGCTGATCTAGATTTTATGTTCAAAATTAACTGTAACTAAAAAGCCCGTTACTTGTGTAACGGGCTTCGAATACTTATTTGAATGATGTATGCCTACAGGGAGATATATTTACTTTCTGCTACTTCCCATAGTGCTTTAACCAAAGGGTTTTCCAGCTGGCTTCTAATGCAGCAAACACCGAGCTCGAATGGTTTGATAGGCAAAACTTTAAGCCTATTTATCTTCTCTCTTACAGGGCTGTTGTTGATTACCACATCCGGTGCAATACCGACTCCGCAGCCCAAGGCCACCATACTGACAATGGCTTCATGTCCTGCCACCTGTGCGTAGATATTTGGTTTAATCTTCATTTTCTTGAACCAAACATTCGCTCTTTCTCTTGCTGTGCCTGCTTCTGGGAGAATAAAAGGGATCGTTGACCAATCCGGACTTTCTCTCTGCAGTTCTTCTGCAAAGCTGCTGACTCCAACTGGCGCTATCACCGATAGGGGAATCTCACTGATTGGTTCAAAGGAGACTTTAGCTGGCAGTTGGTCTGGCTTAGCAGAGATCGCGATATCAGCCTCATCTGCCAATATTTTATCGATGGCTTGCGCTGGGTCGCCAGTAGAGAGTTTGAATTCGATAAATGGATGCTGAATGCGGAATTCGGAAATAAGCTCTGGGAGGTGGCTATAACTTGCCGTTACCGAGCAAAATAAACGTATCTCCCCTTTTAACTCGTCTTCCGTTCCTTTGACGTAACTTTGGTATTGCTGCCATTCCCCTAAGATCTTTAGTGCAACAGGTAATAGCTTCTTTCCTTGAACCGTTAATTCGACACTTCGGTTATCACGCAAGAACAGCTGTTGATGCGTTTCTTCTTCCAATTTCTGGATCTGCCGGCTTAGTGCAGAAGGGCTGATATGCATTGCCGCCGCTGTCTTAGCGAAGCTCTTACTATCACATAGATGAATGAATAACTGCAGGCTTTTGATGTTCATTAAATCTTCACTTCCATGTTGCATTAATTGCAATAAGTAATTGTGAATATATCACTTTCAGCAACAGAATGTCTGTTTTAGTATGAACTCATTCGGTAACACAAGTACCGACCTCTATGGAAGAATGTTAAGGAGCACCCAGATGGCTAACTATTTCAATACCCTAAACTTGCGTGAGCAATTGGACCAACTTGGTCGTTGTCGCTTTATGGACCGCGAAGAATTCGCATCAGAAGCAGATTACTTAAAAGGTAAGAAAGTGGTCATCGTAGGTTGTGGTGCTCAAGGTCTTAACCAAGGTCTAAACATGCGCGATTCTGGTCTAGACGTAGCTTACGCACTTCGCCAAGCGGCAATTGATGAGCAACGCCAGTCATTCAAAAACGCAAAAGACAACGGCTTTGAAGTGGGTAGCTACGAAACGCTAATTCCACAAGCTGACCTAGTCGTAAACCTTACTCCAGATAAGCAACACACAAACGTTGTTGAGACGGTAATGCCGTTGATGAAAGAAGGCGCAGCACTAGGCTACTCACACGGTTTCAACGTTGTTGAAGAAGGCATGCAAATCCGTAAAGACCTAACGGTAGTAATGGTTGCGCCTAAATGTCCGGGTACGGAAGTCCGTGAAGAATACAAGCGTGGCTTCGGTGTACCGACTCTTATCGCTGTTCATCCAGAGAATGACCCTAAAGGTGAAGGTTGGGATATCGCGAAAGCTTGGGCAGCAGCAACAGGTGGTCACCGTGCCGGCTGTCTAGAGTCTTCTTTTGTTGCTGAGGTGAAATCTGACCTAATGGGTGAGCAAACTATCCTTTGCGGCATGCTACAGGCTGGTTCTATCGTATGTTACGAGAAGATGATTGCTGATGGTATCGATCCAGGCTACGCAGGTAAGCTTCTTCAATACGGTTGGGAAACCATCACTGAAGCACTGAAGTTTGGTGGTATCACTCACATGATGGATCGTCTATCAAACCCAGCAAAAGTAAAAGCATTTGAGCTTTCTGAAGAGCTAAAAGAGCTGATGCGTCCGCTATACAACAAGCACATGGATGACATCATCACAGGTCACTTCTCTAGCACAATGATGGCTGACTGGGCAAACGACGATGCAAACCTACTAGGCTGGCGTGCAGAAACGGGTGAAACTGCTTTCGAAAACTACCCAGAAACTGACGTAGAAATCTCTGAGCAAGAGTACTTCGACAACGGTATCCTGATGGTTGCTATGGTTCGTGCTGGTGTTGAGCTAGCGTTCGAAGCAATGACAGCATCTGGCATTATCGATGAGTCTGCTTACTACGAGTCTCTACACGAGCTACCGCTGATCGCGAACACTATCGCACGTAAGCGTTTATACGAGATGAACGTGGTTATCTCAGACACTGCGGAATACGGTAACTACCTGTTCGCTAACGTAGCAACACCGCTTCTACGTGAGAAGTTTATGCCAGCAGTAAATACTGACGTAATTGGTAAGGGTCTAGGTGAAACTTCTAACCAAGTAGATAACGCGACTCTTATCGCTGTAAATGATGCTATCCGTAACCACCCAGTGGAGTACATTGGTGAAGAGCTACGTGGGTATATGACTGATATGAAGAACATCGCTGTAGGCGGCTAATTACTTGCCTTAAGGTTCCATTTCGGTGTCGAAGGTGCTCATTTACTATCGTAAACTCCGCGCCTTCTCCTAGAAATGAAACCTTAATTCAGCGCAATTCGTTTAAGGGACTAAAGCTCTTAGCTTCGAATATACAGTCTGCGTAATTGCATTAAAGCAAAGCAGATAAGAACTCCAGACAGACTGGGGTCAATAAATACAACATAAAACACAACATCTAATTAAAAGGCTTGGTCGCCGTTGACCAAGCCTTTTTTGTTTTTATAAAGGTGAATTTTGTCCTTAAGAAGGCAAAATAGAAGCGAACCCCCGAATCCCAATAAACAAAAAGGGCTGATGTTCTCACATCAACCCTTATAATTTTCTTGTCGCTTTTAGCTTATTTATCAGCTAGCTTTTCTTCAAGCTCTGCCAATTTCTTTTCCATTTCTGTCAGCTTTTGACGAGTACGCAGCAGAACTTGAGTTTGTACGTCGAATTCTTCGCGGCTAACTACGTCTAGCTTGTTTAGCTGACCTTGGATTACTTGGCGAACTTTTTGATCAACATCCGCGCCTAGTTCTTTTACTGGCTGTGGCATTGATTCGTGAATTTGTTTAGCGATTTGCTCTAATTTCTTTGGGTCAAACATAGTGGCTAAAACTCCTTTTGATTTGCCCACATTCTATGTAAATGATACGGGAAAGTCGCCATTTAGATGGTAAAAAAGAGAGCAGCAATAAAAAAGGTCACCGAAGTGACCTTTTTCTCAGTGCTTTACGCTTACTTATTATCAGCTAATTCGCGATGAGCAGCTTTTGCTTCATCCACTCGAGCTAGCTTTTCTAAGTCTTTGTCTTCAACAAATACTGGCAGTGGCTTATGTTTCTCAGCTAGGTAGCTGTAAATCACAGGCAGTACGAATAGCGTAAACAGTGTACCGATTGCTAGACCGGCAACGATTACGATACCGATACTGAAACGCTGAGCTGCACCTGCGCCTGTTGCGTACATCAGTGGGATCAGACCTGCAATCATCGCCGCTGTTGTCATCAGGATTGGACGTAGACGAACTTTCGCCGCTTCCATTACCGCATCGATACGAGACAGTTTGTTGTGTAACTGCTCTTCTTTCGCTACTTCACAGATCAGGATACCGTGCTTGGTGATCAGACCAACTAGAGTAATCAAACCAACCTGCGAGTAGATGTTCATCGATGCCGTACCCCACGCCAGAGCAATCAATGCACCACATACCGCTAGCGGCACCGATACCATGATTACGATTGGATCGCGGATAGATTCAAACTGAATCGCCAGTACTAGGAATATGATCGCCAGTGCTAAACCGAATGTTGCGTATAGTGCGCTACCTTCCGTTACAAACTGACGAGCTTCACCCATATAGTCATGGTTGTAGCCTGATGGCAGTTTGTTTTGTGCTACGTCTTCGAACCAGTTGATCGCATCACCCATTGCTACGCCTGGAGCAGGTACTGCACCAACCGTTGCTGAGTTTAGCTGGTTGAAGTGAGGCAGTGAGCGAGGCTCTGCAACAACATCAATCGTGATTAAACTTCCTAATGGTACCGCTTTACCGTCAACCGAACGCACGTAGTAGTTCTTCATCGACTCTGGGTTTAGACGCCATTTACGTTCAACCTGAGGGATAACCTCGTATGAACGACCATTTAGGTCGATACGGTTTACGTAACCGTCCGCCATCATAGTACTTAGCGTTACACCGATGTCTTGCATGGTCACACCGTAGGCACCGGCTTTGTCTTTGTCGATGCTGATCTTCATCGTTGCTGAATCGTAATTTAGATCCAGATCCGAGTAGACGAACATTGGACTGGTAGACACATCAGCTAGGATATCGCTTGCGATAGTAAACAAGCTCTCGAAGCTGTTTGGTGTGGTGATAACGAACTGAATTGGCAGACCTGAACCGGCACCAGGAAGCTCTGGCATCTGGAATGCGGTAACTGACATACCTGGTACGTGAGCGACTAGTTCACCTACACGTTTGGTAATATCAGCTTGGCTCGCTTCACGCTCACTCCAAGGTTTAAGAGTTGCTAGACCGAACGCTTGGTTTGAGTTTGGTACACCGTTAAACACCTGAGCGTATTCTACTTCTGGCTGATCAGACAGAATCTTGTTCACGTCATTCATGGTGTGTTCGATGTAGTCCAAGTTCGCGTTCGAAGGTGCTGTACCCATTAGTACCACTACGCCTTTATCTTCTGAAGGAGCCAATTCACTTGGAATAAACTTAAACAGAATTGGTAGCGTTGCGAACACGATGATCGCGAAAGCAATGATCACTGGGCGATGCGCCATAACAGCGGTCAGCATTTTCTCGTAGCGGTTGGTCATGCCATCCAATACGTGATGTACTTTTTGCTCAAACTTGCTTGGCTCTTCATTTGCCTTAAGCATTTTTGAACACATCATCGGCGACAGAGTCAGAGCGATGATACCAGACACAAATACCGCGCCAGCTAGGGTTAATGCGAACTCTTTAAATAGCGAGCCCGTGATACCGCCCATTAGTGCGATCGGCGCGTATACCGCACCTAGTGTCAGTGTCATTGCAATTACTGGCACAGCGATTTCACGAGTACCAATGATAGCTGCACGGAACGGCGATTCCCCTTCTTTGATGTGACGGTCGACGTTCTCAAGAACCACGATCGCGTCATCCACCACCAGACCGATGGCGAGTACCATTGCCAGAAGTGTCATCAAGTTCCACGAGAAGCCCATCGCCTGCATTACCATCGCAACACCAATCAATGATAGTGGGATAGTAACGATAGGGATGATTACCGCACGGAATGAACCAAGGAACAGAGTGATTACCACAAGTACGATAACTGCCGCTTCAAGAATGGTTTTCACAACTTCGTGAATAGATTCGTTGATGGCGATAGTTGAGTCGTACATCACGTTCATTTTGATGTTGCTTGGCAAGTTACGCTCTAATTGAGGTAAAAGTTTCAGCACATCTGCCGCGATGTTGATTGGGTTAGCACTTGGTGCCGCGTTGATCGCTGCAACTACAGCCTCTTGACCGTTCGCACTTGCGCGGTAAACGTCGTGGCTCTTCTCTAAGGTCACTTTCGCAATGTCGCCAAGACGAATGACGTCACCTTCACCAGTTTTAACAACCAGCGCTTCGAGTTCAGCAACGTTGGATACTTGAGTATCTGCGCTACCGTTGTAAAGTACGAATTCACCTGTCGCCTGACCGGTTGCCGACTGATAGTTGTTGGCGTTTAGTACCGTCATCACGTCGGTTGCTGTCAGCTTAAGTGCGCCCATTTTCGCTGGATCTAGCCATACGCGTAGCGCGTATTTCATACCACCGTATAGGTCAACTTTCGATACACCATTTACCGTAAATAGCTGCGGGTTGATTACACGCTCAAGATAGTCGGTGATCTGGCTAGAAGACAACTCGTCACTGGTGAAACCGATGTACAGTACCGCGGTAGTCGAGCCAGTCGACATCGTTACTGTTGGGTCTTCCGCTTCTTTTGGAAGCTGTGAGCGAACGGAGTTGGTTTTTGCCAGAATGTCAGACAGCGCCGCATTCGGGTCGGTGTTCAACTTCATGTTTACGGTAATGGTAGATGTACCAAGCACCGAGGATGAAGTCATATAGTCGATATTATCGGCTTGCGCTACCGCTTGCTCCAAAGGCTGGGTAATAAAGCCTTGGATCAGGTCGGCACTCGCACCGTAATAACTGGTGGTTACAGTAACCACCGTGTTTGTCATTTCAGGGTATTCACGAACTTGCATCTTGAATACGGCTTGCAAACCAAGCAACGCAATCAAAAAGCTGATCGATACCGCTAAAACTGGACGTTTAATAAAAACATCAGTAAAGCGCATGATGCCTCCAATTAAAGCATTGGTGTTTCAGCAGGTGGTGTCAGTGCTGCATCTTCAACGATAGTCACTTTCGCGTGGTTACTTAGACGGATTTGACCCGATGTGACCACGACGTCACCTGGTTTCACGCCTTCTAGGATATGCGCGATGTCTTTAGTACGCTCACCCACTTTCACAACGTGCTGTTTAACGCGTTTTTCACCGTCTTCTTCAGTCACGATGTAGACGTTGTCGCCGTAAAGCGTAAACGTGATAGCCGTTTGTGGCAGCGTTACTTGGTTCTCTAGCTTAGGCAGAATGATGTTTGCACGCGCAAACATACCGCTGCGAAGTTTGCCATCGCTGTTAGGAATGTCGGCTTGAACTTGGATCAGACCACTTTGAACGTTAACTGCTGGTTCAATCGCTGAGATAGAACCTTTGAAAGGCTTATCAGGGTAAGCATCAACAAAGATGTCCACTTCTTGGTCTAGCATGATGCGAGAGATGTCCGTTTGAGGAACAGTGAAACGTAGACGCATCACGCTAGTGTCTTCAAGACGAACGATATCGGTACCTGCTTGTAGGTACTGACCAAGATAAACATTACGAATACCAACCACGCCAGCAAAAGGCGCTTTGATTTCACGGCGGTCAATGGTCGCTTTCAAGCTTTCGATGTCCGCTTTAAGTGAGAAGTAGTTTGCTTCAGCTTCGTCGTACGCTTCTTTAGAGATAGAGCCTTTTTTGAAAAGACCTTGGTAGCGTTTGTACTTAGCTTGAGCTGCTGGCAGTTTTGCTTGTGAGCTCTTAAGGTTTGCTTTTTCTACCTCAGAGTCCAGAAGAACCAAAGGTTGGCCTTCTTCAACTTGAGTACCAGAGTCGAAAGAGATCTTATCGATCACGCCGCTGGTTTCGTTCGCAACAGTGACACCTTGGTTAGGTTCAATGAAGCCGATTGCCTCGATAACAGGAACCCAATCAACCGCTTTTACTTCTGTTACGGTTACTGGGAATTCTGGTTCCGGACGATTCGCCATGTATTCAGCAATTTTCTGTTGCTTGAATAAATTGAATCCTATCACGCTCCCGAATAGGAGAATCGCGATAAGCAACATAAAGAAAGTCCACTTTTTCATTCTATTAAGAACTCCAAGTTAGTGTTTAATAATTGCATCCCAGCTAGCTTCAACGGCTGCTTCCAGCGCGTCTTCATCCAACTGATAAAATCCCAAAGCATGTTTTCTAGCAAGCGCAACACTAGCTTCGAAACTCAACCCTGAAAGAATCTCGTTATCTAGGAGTTTGAATACCCCTTCCGCCTTACCTTGATCGAAAAGACGATCTACTTGGGCAAACATTTGCCTTTCAAGTTCCCGAGTTCCTTTACGATTTGTACAAGGTAGTGATTCATATTGGACACGGTTGCTTAAGGTGTCTAAATTTGAACCAGCAAGGTGCCAAATATTGAGCCACATGGTGCGGTAACGCTCTTTCAGAGGCATATCGTCATGAACATCCGCTTGAACGGCGTCCGCAATACGTTTGGTAACAGTAAGGCGAACCTCTTCCAAAAGATGTTCTTTATCTGAGAAATATCGGTAAATCGTGCCCGCTGCGACACCTGCTTCAGTTGCGAGCTTTTGCATGGAAAGACCATGAAAGCCCGACTCAGCGATTAAGCGTTCGGCAGCTGCAATGATTTGCTCGTATTTATCTCCAGTAGTGTTATTGGTCATAACCCCACCACCCAATGAATGAACGTTCATTCATTATAGCGTAAAGAGTGGTCGCTTATGCAACAAAATGTTGCAACTCTCTGTGTAAAAATTACGTGAAAATGACCGTAGCTTTCACACACTCACCCCTTTATCATAGGCGCCACTATTTCCACCCGCAGAGAATTTTTATGAAGCTGAACCCAAGACAAGACGAAGCCGTTAAGTACGTATCAGGCCCATGCTTGGTACTTGCGGGTGCTGGCTCGGGTAAAACTCGTGTAATTACCAATAAAATTGCTTATTTGGTTCAGCAGTGTGGCTACAAGGCGCGTAATATTGCTGCGGTGACCTTTACCAACAAAGCTGCACGTGAGATGAAAGAGCGTGTAGGGCAGACATTAGGCAAAGCTGAATCGAAAGGCTTGATGGTCTCGACGTTCCATACTTTGGGGCTAAACATCATCAAGCGCGAGTACAAGCACCTTGGTTTGAAAGCGGGCTTTTCTTTATTTGATGATCAAGATCAGCTAGCGCTGCTTAAAGAGCTGACAGAAAAGCAGCTAGATGGCGACAAAGATCTGCTGCGTCAGTTGCTAAGTTGTATTTCCAACTGGAAGAACGACATGCTGACACCAGAGCAAGCCAAAGCGTTGGCTCAAGGTGAGCAACAACAACTGTTTGCTTTCTGTTTTGAGATGTATCAGAAGCAAATGAAGGCGTACAACGCGCTCGACTTTGATGACCTGATTTCTCTGCCAGTGCAATTGCTACGTAACAATGAAGAAGTGCGTCAACGTTGGCAGAACCGCATTCGTTACTTATTGGTGGATGAGTATCAAGACACCAACACCAGTCAATACGATTTGGTGAAGTTAATCGTTGGTGAGCGCGGTCGTTTGACCGTAGTAGGTGACGATGACCAGTCTATTTATTCATGGCGTGGTGCTAAGCCGCAAAACTTAGTATTGCTTGGTGAAGATTACCCAAATTTGCGCTTGATTAAGTTGGAGCAGAATTACCGCTCAACCAGTCGTATTCTTCGTGCGGCAAACATCTTGATTGCGAACAACCCACACGTATATGAAAAATCACTGTTCTCGGAAATTCCTGACGGTGAAAAACTCAAAGTGTTGCTGGCGAAGAACGAAGAGCACGAAGCGGAGCGCGTAACGGGTGAATTGATTGCGCACAAGTTCCTAAACCGCACCGAATATAAAGATTATGCGATTTTGTATCGTGGTAACCACCAATCGCGTTTGATTGAAAAATCACTGATGCAAAACCGCGTGCCATACAAACTATCTGGCGGCACATCGTTCTTTGCTCGTGCCGAGATTAAAGACATCATGGCTTACCTGCGCGTGTTGGTGAACCCAGATGATGACAACGCGTTCCTACGTATCGTGAATACACCGCGTCGTGAAATCGGTCCGGTCACACTAGAGAAGTTAGGCAGCTATGCCAACATGCGTGGTAAAAGTCTGTTTGAAGTCAGCTTTGAAATGGGATTGGAGCAGCACCTTACAGGCCGAGGTTTGGAAAACCTGCGTCGTTTTACACAGTGGTTAGTTGCGATTGCCGATCAAGCCGAGCGTGGTGATACCGTTGAAGCGGTACGTTCACTTGTACGTGATATTCACTATGAAGACTGGCTGTATGAAACGTCAGCAAGTCCGAAAGCGGCGGAAATGCGCATGAAGAACGTTTCTGATCTTTACTCGTGGATTGTTGCTGACTTAGAAGGTGATAACTACGACCAAGAAGAAAAGACGTTAAAAGAGGTGGTTCAGCGTCTTACTCTGCGCGACATGATGGAACGTGGTGAGGAAGATGAAGACAGTGATGCGGTGCAATTGATGACACTACATGCGTCGAAAGGCCTCGAGTTCCCATTTGTTTACTTGATTGGTTCGGAAGAGGGTATTTTGCCACACCAAACCAGTATTGATGAAGACAACGTCGAAGAAGAACGTCGATTGATGTACGTAGGTATTACGCGTGCACAGCGCGAGCTGACTTTTACCATGTGTAAAGAGCGCCGACAGTTTGGTGAATTGATCAAGCCGACTCAAAGTCGTTTTCTCGATGAGCTGCCATTTGATGACGTTGAATGGGAAGCAAACAAAAAGCCAGTATCAGCGGAAGAGCGTATGGCGAAAGGTCAGGCACATATTGCCAATATCCGTGCAATGTTTAAAAAGTAGTCACGGACGGTTCTAATTTGTCAAAAATAAAAAGGCTTGCCACGCGGCAAGCCTTTTTCATTGATGTCTTTATTATAGACCTTCAATCATGTGGTCGATGGCTGCGATGATTTCGTCATCAGAACAGTCCATACACGTACCTTTAGCTGGCATCGCGTTGAAGCCTTGGATTGCGTGGTTGGTCAGTACGTCTTTGCCTTGTGCAATACGAGGTGCCCAATCGCCAGCATCACCAGTTTTTGGTGCACCGTTCACGCCAGATGAGTGACAAGCAATACAGAAGGTACCGTAAACTGCCGCGCCATCACGTGGACCAGTTGGTTCTGCTTTTACTGGTTCCGCACCTGCAAGGTAAACATCACCGACAGGTTTGATGCGTTCTGCGATCGCATCGTATTCAGTTTGGCTGATGTCAGAAGCTAAAGCTGCCGTAGAGAAAGTTAAGGCAGCGAACAAAACGCTAATCATTCGTCGAGACATATCCATTAAACCCACTTCACATTCCGAGGTAAGTGACTTACCTATTTATATAGTTAGAGTATTTAGAGCTGTTGGATAAAGTTTTAGGTGATTGCTTCTATAGTGAGCAAAAAACCTTATCTAACAGTCTAGAGTGATTGAACAACCAAGTTGCAGCTGTTAAATCAATGTAAATAATGGGTGATTATATCCCGATAACTTGTTGCAATAAACAACAAGTTATCCATGACAGGGCGTGAATCACATCAAAAATTCACTTTAAAGGCAGATAACTGTCGAAAAAGAGACCAAACGAGAAAAAAAGTAAAAAAAGTACTAGACGGCATAGTGTGATATCCGTATTATTCCTCTCCGCCGATGGGGCATGCGCCCGTAGCTCAGTTGGATAGAGCGTTGGCCTCCGGAGCCAAAGGTCGAAGGTTCGAATCCTTTCGGGCGTGCCATTCCGGAATACAAATTAAAGGCACGAACAATAGTGGTGGCTATAGCTCAGTTGGTAGAGCCCTGGATTGTGATTCCGGTGGTCGCGAGTTCGAATCTCGTTAGCCACCCCATTATTTCGGTAACTCATTAAATTAGTGAAGTTTCCAGTTTTGATTCAAATATCCCAAGAGTCGAAACAAAATTCGTCGGTGAATAGCGCAGCTTGGTAGCGCATCTGGTTTGGGACCAGAGGGTCGGGGGTTCGAATCCCTCTTCACCGACCACTATTTAGTTTATGGCTATAATAGAGCGGTAAACAGCAAAATTGATGGTGGCTATAGCTCAGTTGGTAGAGCCCTGGATTGTGATTCCGGTGGTCGCGAGTTCGAATCTCGTTAGCCACCCCATTAATTTAGGTGACTTCTTAGTTGAAGTATCCTGTCTGATTTGAGAGAATCAGGAAATACAGTTCGGTGAATAGCGCAGCTTGGTAGCGCATCTGGTTTGGGACCAGAGGGTCGGGGGTTCGAATCCCTCTTCACCGACCACTATTTAAAGCCTCAGTCGAAAGACTGGGGCTTTTTTACATTTGAAATTTAGAATGTTGGAACCTGAGGGACATGGGCTGGAACGCCAGTCCGCAGGGAGCCCTGCCGCGTCGAATTTCTTCACCGACCACTATTAGAAAGCCTGCTTTTTAGCAGGCTTTCGTCGTTTTAGAGCTTATGATCTCGCTTGGACTAGATGAGTCGGCAATATTTCAATGGATTTGAACCCATATGGGGTTCGCCTGAAGTTAGAATATGGCTCTTCATCGACCAATATTTAAAGCCTCAGTCGAAAGACTAGGGCTTTTTTGCATTTCTCACCCTAAAAAATCTGCATTCCGTTTCAATATCAGTAAACATGTACAGCTCTGGAAGGTTTTGGTCACCTATGATCTAAATGCGATTCGAGCTGATAAAAGAAACCCCAGCACGTTGGCTGGGGTTTTGTGTTTCTTGAATTAAGCGCTTTACTGAGCGAGCGTTTTTAGGATTTCATTCAGCTCAACCGTCTCTCGCACTTGATAGTTGGGTTTGATATCGGTTGTATTTTCCGTACCTGTTGCGTTTACCCACACGCTCAGAATACCCATATTGTTGGCACCCGCAATGTCTGCTGGTAGAGAGTCGCCAATATGAATCACCTCTTCTGGCTTTGCATCCACAAGGTTGAGTGCTTTGCGGAAAATGCTGGCTGCTGGCTTCTCTTCTGGCTCTTCCCCACCGACGATAATGTGATCAACCCATTCGCTCATTTGTGTTGCTTTGAGTTTTGGGTGCTGTGAGAAGATTGGACCGTTAGTGATCACCACTAATTTGTAGTGTTGACGTAGCTCGGTCAGCATCTCTTTTACGCCAGGGAAGAAGTCAAAAGCCCCCATGCGAGCCGAGTCAAAATAGCTCTGCGCCTGTTGAGCCTTTTCTGTATCAATCTCTATACTTTGCTCTGCCAAGATGGCCTGAATTAAACCGCAGCGGAAGGCATTTTCATCTGGCAGTAGAGCAATAAGTTGAGGAAATTCGTTATTGAGCTTTTTGTATACGCCTTGCAAGTAGCGCTGAACAAAAGCAGTTGAATCGGCGACTTGCGGGTAATTTTGAGCAATCCAAGCAGCAAATTCTTGTCCTGCCACTTTATCGGCTTGAGATGTGCCGCATAACGTTTCGTCCATATCAAAAAATATCGCTTTAAGCACAGGGGCTCCTTCATTCACTACTCGATGTTGGAGCTTGATTATCGCTGATCTCACTCAAAATGACAGTGGAAAGCGTAAAACTGATGGCTGAACTTCTCTTTTCCCCCACCAAAGCTCCCAGTTCGGAGAGTGTTTTAAATCTATAGAAAGTTAGCTTAATCACAAAATCGCATAACAGACGCATAACTTGGGGTAGGTGACAGATTTCATTTGTTTTGCTGAACTGCTCACGTTTTCGCCTCTGTTTACTAGAGTGAATTTTGGCTTTTTATGTATGCAGACTATTTTGTTAGTAACATTTTATGTCGAAATATCCCAATAGGAACGGAATATTGTTTGGTTAATGTTAATAATGACGCGTGAATAATAGGGATACTATCAATAGTGACTTTATGCGTAATTTTAGAGCATTTTTCTGTTTTTATTGGTGCGTATCGCACAAAAATGGGGTGTTATGAAAATGGTTAAATACTTGTTAATGCATTTCTATTCGCTCATTGTGCGTGTAAATAATGTTTTTTCGGCGGAATATACTTTAATTGTTGCTTTTTTGTGTAATTTTTGCCAAATTGTCTCCGCATTAAGATTTCAGAGTATTATTCTGAATTTGAACGGATTCATTCAGGTGATGAATGGCGCTTTTATTGCGCGATTCGATACCACAGACAAGGCAGTAGAGGTCTGAAATGTCACTATTAGAGGTGAAAAACCTTCGTATTGAATATCCATCCCGTCACGGTGTCCATGCGGCCGTGAAATCGCTTTCTTTTCATATCGATCGTGGCGAAATTGTGGGTGTTGTTGGCGAATCAGGTGCGGGTAAATCCACCGTTGGTAACGCCGTTATTGATTTGCTTAGTCCTCCGGGACGTGTTGCTAGTGGCGACGTGTACCTTGATGGGGAGAAAATTTCTGGTTTAACACCGGAAGCGATGCGTAAGGTTCGCGGCTCTAAGATTGGCTTTATCTTCCAAGATCCAATGACCTCACTTAACCCTCTATTTACGGTTGAGCAGCAATTGAAAGAGACCATTCACGCCAACATGAAGGTGTCGGATGAAGAGGCGTATCAACGTGCGCTTTCTCTAATGCAGCAGGTTGGCATTCCTCAACCTGAAAACCGTCTTAAGCAGTATCCGCATCAATTTTCTGGCGGTATGCGTCAGCGTGTGGTTATTGCTATCGCTTTGGCTGGTGAGCCAGACCTGATCATTGCCGATGAGCCAACGACAGCGCTCGATGTATCTATTCAAGACCAAATCCTAAACCTTATCCGCGAACTGTGTATCAAGAACAACGTAGGTTGTATGTTGGTTACGCACGACATGGGCGTGGTTTCAAACGTGACTGACCGTGTGGCGGTTATGTACCGTGGCGATTTGGTGGAGTTTGGTCCTACAGCTAAGGTATTGGGCGACCCTGATCACCCATATACGCGCAGCTTGATTTCTGCCGTTCCGCGTTCTGATGTAAAGCTCGATCGTTTCCCATTGGTGAGCTACATCGAAGAAGCGACAGAGTTACAAGAGCTAGACATTAAGAATCACTGGTTGGGTCAAAGCCAAGACCAACGTGAGTACACAGGTCCTTTATTGGATGTGAGGAACGTTAACCTGCGTTTTGTAACCAAAGATTCATTGTTTGAAAGCCGCCGTGAATACGTGCAAGCATCAAACAATGTTAGCTTTGAAGTGCATGAAGGTGAGACGTTTGGTTTGGTGGGTGAATCTGGTTCAGGTAAATCGACCATCGCACGTGTGATTGCTGGTTTGTATGAACCAAACTCAGGTCAAGTAAGCTTTGAAGGCATTGACCTGACGGCGCTTAAATCGGAAAAAGCACGCCGCCCATTGCGTCGTCAGATGCAGATGGTTTTCCAAAACCCATATACCTCAATGAACCCGCGAATGAAGATTTTTGACATCATCGCGGAGCCAATTCGTTTCCATAAGCTAACGAAAAATGAAGCGGAAACGCGCCAGATTGTGAATGACCTACTTGATCACGTAGGTTTAGGCAAAATGGCAGGTGTGAAATACCCTCATGAATTCTCCGGTGGTCAGCGTCAGCGTATCTCAATTGCGCGTGCGCTGGCGACCCGCCCTCGATTACTGATTTGTGATGAACCAACATCTGCGTTGGATGTATCGGTACAGGCACAAATTCTAAACTTGCTGAAAGATCTGCAAAGTGAACTGAATCTCACCATGCTGTTTATTAGTCACGACTTACCGGTTATTCGTCAGATGTGTGACCGAGTAGGTGTGATGCAGATGGGTACGCTACTGGAAGTGGCTCCGACAGAGCAATTGTTTACTGCTCCTCAGCATGAATACAGTAAGAAACTGATTTCTCTGATGCCTGAATTCACAGGTTTGAGAGAAGAAATCAAAACGGCATAAACCAAGTTTTTCGCTTGGCTGACCATCAAGGTCAACAAACCTTAGTCATAACAAAGACGCAAACACAACAAGGGATTCGAATTCCCGCATGAAGGAGTTATGCAAATGAAAACCATGAAAAGCAAGTTAGCAGTGGCGCTAATGGCAGCAGGTCTAAGCTTTAACGCATTGGCAGCAGATATCAAAGTTGGCTATGCAGCTGACCCAGTATCTCTAGACCCGCACGAGCAGCTATCAGGTGGTACGCTGCAAATGTCACACATGGTATTTGACCCTCTAGTTCGTTTCACACAGGACATGGACTTTGAACCTCGCCTAGCGGAAAGCTGGGAGCGTATCAATGATACGACGGTTCGTTTCAAACTTCGCCAAGGCGTTAAGTTCCACTCAGGCAACGACATGACAGCGGATGACGTTGTGTGGACTTTCGAACGTCTACAAAGCTCTCCAGACTTCAAAGCTATCTTTGACCCGTACGAAAAAATCGTGAAAGTGGATGATTACACGGTTGATCTAGTGACTAAAGGGCCTTACCCGCTAGTGCTACAAACAGCAACGTACATCTTCCCAATGGACAGTAAGTTCTACACGGGTAAAACCGAAGATGGTAAAGACAAGTCTGAGCTAGTGAAGCATGGTAACTCATTTGCATCAACACACGTTTCTGGTACTGGTCCGTTTATCGTGACGGCTCGTGAGCAGGGCGTAAAAGTAGAATTCGAACGTTTCAAAGATTACTGGGATAAAGAGTCGAAAGGTAACGTAGACAAACTGACGTTACTTCCGATCAAAGAAGACGCGACTCGTGTTGCAGCACTGCTTTCTGGCGGTGTTGATATGATCCACCCAGTAGCGCCAAACGATCACAAACGTGTGAAAGACGCAAAAGGTATCGATCTAGTAACACTACCTGGTACGCGTATCATCACGTTCCAAATGAACCAAAGCAGCAACGAAGCACTGAAAGACGTTCGCGTGCGCCAAGCGATTGTTCACGCAATCAATAACGAAGGCATCGTGAAAAAAATCATGAAAGGCTTCGCAACAGCTGCAGGTCAGCAAAGCCCGGCAGGCTACGTTGGTCATGATGACAAGCTGGTTCCTCGCTACGATCTTAAGAAAGCAAAACAGCTGATGAAAGAAGCGGGTTACGAGAATGGCTTTACGCTAACGATGATTGCACCAAACAACCGCTATGTGAACGATGCGAAAGTGGCACAAGCGGCGGCGGCAATGCTGTCTAAGATCGGCATCAAGGTTGACCTGAAGACTATGCCTAAAGCGCAATACTGGCCTGAGTTCGACAAGTGTGCGGCAGACATGTTGATGATCGGTTGGCACTCAGATACTGAAGATTCAGCAAACTTCAACGAGTTCCTAACCATGACACGTAACGAAGAGACAGGTCGTGGTCAGTACAACTGTGGTCATTACTCTAACCCAGAAATGGACAAAGTGGTTGAAGCGGCAAACGTAGAAACGGATCCAGCTAAACGTGCAGAAATGCTGAAAGGCGTTGAAGCAACGTTGTACAACGACGCTGCATTCGTACCGCTACACTGGCAAAGTGAAGCCTGGGGCGCGAAGTCTAACGTGAAAGCTGCAGACATCGTTAACCCAATGGTAATGCCTTACTTCGGTGACCTAGTGGTTGAATAATCACGGTTAGTCGATGTTGAGGAGGGATGGATGTCCCTCCTCAACTCTACGTACTCGGCTCAGTTTTGTTTCAGTCGGACTGAGTTGTTTTTAGACTGAATTTTCTCTCTGAATAGAGATCTATGGATAGTTAAGGGGCAAGGAATGTTTTCGTTTCTGGTCAAGCGCCTGTTTCAGGCACTGATAGTGATGTTTGTGATCAGTTTGGTGGCGTTTGCCATTCAGGATAACCTGGGTGACCCGCTACGTGAGCTTGTAGGTCAGTCGGTTTCAGAAGCGGAGCGTCAAGCGCTGCGTGACGAACTGGGCCTGAACGATCCCTTTATCACAAAGTACACTCGCTTTGTGAGCAATGCGCTACAAGGTGATTTAGGTACGTCTTACTTCTTCAAGCGACCTGCAGTTGAGGTCATCCTCGATAAGCTGGTGGCTACATTAGAGCTCGTGTTTGGTGCGACGCTCATTATCATTGTTTTCTCTATACCGCTTGGGGTGTATTCAGCGATACATCCGAAGAGTATTTTTACAAAATTCGTTATGGCGATGAGTAGTGTCGGCATCTCGATTCCGGTGTTCTTAACCGCAATCATGTTGATGTACGTCTTCTCCATAGAACTCGGTTGGCTACCTTCCTTTGGACGGGGTGAAACGTCTAATATACTCGGATGGGAGTCTGGCTTCTTTACCATCGATGGTATTAAGCACCTGATCCTGCCGTGTATTGCACTCGCATCTATCATGCTGCCGTTGTTCATCCGTTTGGTGCGTTCAGAAATGCTGGAAGTACTGAGCTCTGAGTACATTAAGTTCGCCAAAGCGAAAGGCTTGAACTTACAAAAGATTTATTACCAACATGCACTTAAAAACACCATGCTACCTGTATTGACGGTCGGTGGTGTGCAAATTGGTACCATGGTGGCATACACCATTCTGACAGAAACCGTGTTCCAATGGCCGGGTACTGGCTTTCTTTTCCTAGAGGCAATCAACCGTGTAGATACACCGTTGATCACTGCCTACGTTATCTTTGTTGGTCTGATCTTCGTGGTAACTAATACCATCGTTGACTTGCTGTACGGCATCATCAACCCAACTGTGAACCTAACTGGAAAAGGAGCTTAATCATGAGCCAATCAAATGTAACACCAGCTCCTGCTGCCGCACCGTCAGCCTGGCAGCGTTTCAAAGAGTCGGACTTCTTGTATTACTTCAAGCGCGACAAAGTTGCGATGGCAAGTTTTACCGTCTTCATGATGTTTTTAGTCTTGGCTGTAGCAGCACCGATTCTAGCTCCAACTGACCCATACGATTTGACGTCTATCGACATCATGGACTCAGAGCTACCTCCATCTTGGATGGAAGATGGCGATGAGCGTTTCGTATTGGGCACTGATGAGCAAGGTCGTGATATTTTGTCGACCATTCTTTACGGCTCTCGTTTATCTTTGACGATCGGCTTCCTCGCGGTTGGTCTTCAGCTTATGCTGGGTATCATCATTGGTTTGTCAGCAGGTTACTTTGGTGGTCGTATTGATAGTTTCTTGATGCGTTTTGCTGACGTTCAGCTGTCGTTCTCGACCATGATGGTTGCGATCATCGTGTCAGCTATCTTTAAAGCCAGCTTTGGCAGTGATTTTTACAGCCAATACGCGGTAGTCATGCTTGTCGTGATTATTGGTGTGGCGGAGTGGCCGCAATATGCACGTACCATTCGTGCTTCAGTACTGGCTGAGAAGAAGAAAGAATACGTAGAAGCGGCACGAGTGATGGGCTTTAAAGCACCGCGAATCATGTTCCGTCATATTCTTCCGAACTGCCTATCACCAATCTTGGTTATCTCGACGGTACAGGTAGCAAACGCAATCATGTCAGAAGCGGCATTGTCATTCCTTGGTCTAGGTTTGCCTGTAGACCAGCCATCATTGGGTGCACTAATCAGTATTGGTTTTAACTACATCTTCTCTGGTGCGTGGTGGATTACCGCCTTCCCAGGTATCGTGCTAGTGACATTGGTACTGGTGATTAACCTACTGGGTGACTGGTTACGTGACGTGTTCAACCCGAAAATCTACAAGGGTTAATGACGCGATAAAATCGACGTATTATTTGCCTATTTAATAAATTTCTTTCTAAACTGAGAGCCGGATGCAATTCCGGCTCTTTTTTTGCTTATCACTTTTTATGCATGTTTTATTGACGCTCTGTCGCGATAATTTCATCACCTACTGTTTAGAGTGAAGCTATGGAAATGAAAAAGGCACTACATTCTTCCCGTATCGTCCAATCTGGCTTGAGCCTTGGGCTGCTGGTGGCGTGCGCTCAATTTTCGACTCCGGTTTTGGCGAGTGAATTTCTTTGCCAAGCCTCTCAGGCCAGTAATAAAGAATTGCCTGTGCTTGAGCAATCTTGTCCGATCGGTAAAGGGCTATGGGGAAAGAAAGTGCCGCAAGGAGGCAATGATTTCTTCTGGATCCAGTGTGGCCTATTGCCAAAACCGATGTCTTTAGCCAAAGCAAAGCCGATTTACGGCAAAATCACCACCGATGTTTGGATGAAGCCAGAACAAAAAGGCTATCGTTGCCTCATTGGTCCTTATACGGAATTTGCTAAAGCATCTCAGGACTTGCAACGAGTCAAAACCTTGCCGACCTATAAAGAAGCATTTATTCGTGTGGTTGATAAAGGTGGCACAGTCCCTACGAAACAGACAAAGCCAATGACCAAGCCGGTGGCAAAACCTGTAACACCTGTCGTACCAGCTGCTACTCGTGCTAATACGGACGCATTTAAGACAAAAGATGCGCCTGCGAAAGCTGCGCCAAAGCCAAAGTCGCCAGAACCAGTTGCCGCTAAGCCTGCTAAAATGACCAAGCCAGCTCAACCAACTATCAAGAATGACAACGTTGAAGTGCGTTTGAAAACGGTACTGAAGGGCAAGACATTTGTGGTGCCGTATTTAATCGAGAACAACAACCAGTTCTACATGGAACATGGAAAACCATGGAATCGTCTTAGCTACTCAAGCTCAATGAAAGTTTGCCAACAGCTAGGAATGCACTTAGCAACTGCGTCAGAGTTTAAAACATTGCGCGATTCTGGCGTGATGGAGAAGAACAAGTGGCCTTTGCAGTTACCTTACTGGGGTAAAGATAAAAAAGGCTTGTTTGCTGACCGAGAGCCAAATCAGCTAACGGGCACCTCGTTGCTTAACGTGATTTGCGTGAAGTAAAAAATGGATTAAAAAAAGCCCCGCAAGAGCGGGGCTTCGTGTTTATGAGCTTCTAGTTATCACTTTTCAAAACTAAAGATAATGCGTTCTGCTTCATCAGTACGCTCTGGAGTGGCTTCGATAGTGTAAAGCCCCGCAGGAATTGCTGCTGAATGATCTAAAGGCATGAAATCGATGTAACAAGAGCCTTCAGCATCTCTATATTGTGGTTGGCTGCTGAAGTAGTTGTCAGCACTGTAGCTGTCACCGTGAACTTGGATACGACCGTAGTCGAGATAGATATCTTTTAGGATTTCACAAGTTTTTGCATTACGACCATAGATTGAAGCTGAAGTGTATGGACTGCCTTGGTAATCAAATTGTTGAACGATGCCAGAAACTTTCAGTTCAGTTACCACAATATCATTTACGCCTTCTTCAGATGGCATCGCAATGAATGTTTCACGGTCTACCCAATTAGCATCTTCTTGAGATTCGCTAACGTCGTTGTTAAGCGCTTCTTCGACATATTGAGCATTTGTGTGGTAAGAATACAGCTCGGTTGATTTTTCATCGCCTTCTTCATCTGTGAATGACACGAGGAAATGCTCGTCGTCATCAAAAGAGTGTTGTTTGATGACATCCAATGTCATTTTCATACCATCTTCTTGGGAGATAATTTTGCCATCAACGATTGTGTATGGGACACCTTCTGTAAACTCTGACATGTCTGTGTCACAAGTTGATAGATTGTCGCTATCTCGATCGTTCCAGTACATCGTTTTCGTGTTCACATCTAGGTAGATTGAGTCACACCATCCTTTAGCGAAGTTGGTACCATTGTGACCAATTTCTACGAAATGTAGGAACTTACCTTCTAACGGATGTCCTGCAGGAGGAGGTGTTACGTCATCTGCTGGTTGAACGTTTGGCAGTGTGATCGTTACGTATTCAGAAATTACGGCATCGTCAGCATCTGGGTTTACACCTGCCGCAATCACGAATGAACCGTTTTTCGTTGCACTAGTTGGTGTGCCAGAAACCGTCAGTGTGCCGTTGTTATCAACATTGACTTTTAGACCCGGAACGGTTGTTGCGTACTCATCTTCTTCTGTACCAGCGTAGTATTCGATTGCACCTGACGTGTGCTGAGCTTCAAAGACTTCAGTAATATTGAAATCTGCATCAACAGCTTCACCAACTTTTAGTGTTGTTAGCTGTACTGTGATTTCTTGTTGAAGTTCTGCAAGATCACCGCGATCAATTTCAATCGATGCTTCAGGTTGTTTTTCAATGTCATCTAGCTCGAAGACTTTGTAAGTCGTATTGATACCGTCAAATGCAGAGATCGTGATTGTTTGACCTTCAGGGTAAATGCGAGATGGCTTACCTGTGATTTTCAGCTCAGTCTGACCTTGTGTTTCTACAAGTTCAAGTACTAAGCCATCAACAGATGTGTATGCTTTAAATGCAAGCTTTTCGTCGTCAGAGAACAAGTTGTCAATACGGAATTGTTCATTCTGAACTTCAACACCTTGGTATAGCTCAATACTGTCAATCCACTCTTCGATTGTATCAGCGGCTTCTGTGTTGATTGTTGGCGCTGGATTTTCAACGTTTACTTGTAGGTCGAAAGCGGTTGTTACAGCACCAAAGGACTTATCTTGTTCTTGTGAGTTGTAGTCAGTTGCCGTTAGCTTGATTTGGTAAGCAGGACGAACTGGAGTTAGCTCACCTGAAATCGTTAACTTGCCACCATTGATAGCCGTAGTTGTTAGATTTTTGACCACAGAACCATCAAGTGTGATGACGCTTACTGTGATGTCGATGTTTTTGTTATCGTCATCTTCAAAAAGGGCAAGATCGCCAGCAGCAAGAGGCAGTTCTAAATTGATTGAGTGGCTATCAAGAGGCTTCAGTTCTGTATTGATAGCTTTTACAACGCTCTCATTTGCAAATAACTTGCTGTTGATAACGGGTTCGCTAACTACGCCATTGTTGACTTCAATAACTGGTTTGAAGTTTGGATCATCTAGTTTGTCTGCGTTGTTTTTATCATTAACGACGTCAGTTGCTTTATCGGCAATTGCAATAGCGGTTTCTGCAGAGTAGCTGTCTTTTGCTTGTGCTTTAGACTCGGTTAGAATCTGAGCCGTTTTATGTAAAGCGGTATTGTTAGCGGCGATTACATCAGTAAATGCAGTATCACCCTCGATACCTAATGTCTCATTTACTTTGTTTTTCGCTGCTTGGATTTTTTCTGGTGTTGGGTTAGCACCAGCTTGGATTGCAACAAGGTCAGTCAGCGGAGAGATAACTTTCTCACCCGGAAGTGTACGGAATACAACCTCATGAGCCATAGCTTGGGTTGGGTTGTCCATATCAACCGTGTATGTGCCAGCAAAAAGTTGTGGATCGCGAGCAATCAGTTCAGCTTGAACAGTACCACCCGGAATAATGGTTTGAATCGCAAGGTTCTTTTCAGCAGAGTATTGTTTGTCTGTTAGCGTCACCTGACCCTCATCATTGGTTAGACCAATAATTGGGTCGTTGCTATCTAGCTTTCCATTGTTGTTTACATCTTCAAAAACGACTGCTTCTTTGAAGTATCCATCAAAGCCTGTAATCACTACACCAGAGTTGTTGTTGCTTGAACCACTATCTGAACCACCACAACCGGTTAGCGCGATAGCCACTGACGCTGCTAGTAAACTCACCTTATTCATTGTTTATTTGTCCTTGTTTCGTTTCCGAATGAGAAAGTCGCTTTTTATTGTTTTATTTTCTAATCTCACTAGTGAGATTAGAAAAGCTGCGCATTTTTAATCGGATTTGGAAGCGGCTTCAAGACACGGAAAACCAAAGAAAAACCGTAAAAATTTTTGGAATATTTTTTCTTGGAATTTCTATCAATAAAAATATCAATTAACTTTAAATTTAGGTCTTTATAAACAATGACTTGTGTTGTTTTGGTTTATTTATAGGCTGCTGTATTTTTTGGGTAGTGGTAAATCATGTTTATTTTTAGCTCTTCTACTTTGCTCGCGTACTGAGGAAATGGGCGTAGGATGTAGCTATAAACCTCCCCCTGAATAAACTCATCATTAGCATGATAATCATTGTTGAAGTAGACATAAGCGTATGCGGATGGCTTAGGTGCAGTCGCGCAATCGGTATTATTGGAGTAAGAAATTACCTCGCTAAACATCCCTTCACCTGCAAGGATTGAGGTGTCCCAAAACTGACAGAATTCATGAGCAAATAAGTCGCTATTAGACGTGACTATGTTGAGATCTGAGTCGAAACCGTCGTAATACTCACCACCTTGAGCATGCCTTCGGTCAAAAATATAGTTACCCGCGAGCGCATGGCGATAACCACCGGCAGTCGGAATGAGCAGATCAAATAGGGCGGACTGATACAGCTCTTTTCCAGTATTGACGTTCAAACGCTCTTCCATTGAGCGCTTGTTTTTTTGCATGGTGTAGCTTTCGAAACGATTGTTATCAAAGACGGTAATAAAGTAGTTCTCAGTGTCTTTGTGAACTCGTGACGGGTAGGTTTTCTTCGTAGTCCAGATCTGACGGCTACCTTTGATGTGGATGATCAATGAGTCATCACTGATCTGGTATTCCCCGACTTTATTCAGCTTATGCTCGTCTGGGCAGCGAGTTTTGTTGTTTGAAGCAGCATAAAAAACTTCATCATCAATGAATTTAAATGCTTCACAGTACACAACTTCGTAAGGGTACTTGCGTCCACCGAGCAAAGTTGTGGTTTCAAGGCGATATACCACACCATCAATGAGCGGATGTTCTGTATCGTTCTGCTCTGCAGTGACTGCTGGCAGCTCGAAGCGTGTCGTGACCCAAGCGTGATCTTCTGTCCCATGGTGGTCATCACGTGCAGAGACTGCCAAATATGTGGTTTGGTTGAAGTCTTTTGGCGCGCCTTGCAGCATGATTTGCCCTTGGTTGAGAACGCTCAGTCCGTTGGCGTTTTCTAGCCAAATTCGCGTGGTGAGTAAGTCTCCTTCTGGATCTTCGAACAGCTGTTCCAACCCTAATGAGTAGTTGATAGGGTTGTTTTGTGTCAGTTCCCAACTATAGATAATGGTTTGTAATTGCTGCTCAACCGCTAGGTTTATTATCGGCTTGCCGTTCTCTGTTGCATCGTCGTGTGCAGATTCACTGATGTAGGTTATCGTTAGGTTTTGGGAGTAATTGGCCTCCAATGATCCCAAGGCATCTTCAACCTGATCAGGACGGTCTGACAACGTGGATTCAAGCGCTTTTTCAAACGCCAGTTCATTGCTTCTTTCCAATGCAGATGCGGTGAGTGCCTGTTTTACTTCGATAAGGGAAGTGCGTTCACCGTGAGGCGTATTTCTCTTTTCCTCGTTATTATTCGCTGGTTGTATGTTGGCAGCCGCAGCTGTGGTTTGCTCGTCTGTTAGCCAGTAAAGCGCCATCAAGCAGGTACTTAATGCACTTGCAATCCAGTATTTCTTCTTCATGATTTTACGCGTGTGCCATTCTTGATTGCAGCCAACTGCGGGAGAACTTAAGGTCTTTTTCAATCAAACTGGCGCTGCATTCGAGCAGTTCACAGATCTCTTGGTTTTTCATGCCCATCAGATATTTGAGCTTTAACGCGTTGGATTGGCGTGGGTAGCGCACACTAAAGTTATCGAGTGCTTTATCCATGATGATGAGTTGCTCGAAGCGATCTTCTTCTTCTTTCATTAGCGTGATGTGTTGGCGTTTTTGCGCTTGATGCGAGCGAGCGTTGTCGATCAGGATTTGGCGCATTACTTTGGCTGCCATTAAGAAGAAATCGCGCTTGGTTTCAATCTCACTCATGTCGCAGTTAGACATCTTTAAATACGCGTCATGGATCAGCGCGGTGGTGCTGTTTACGCTGTCCGACAGTACCTTATTGTCGGTTCCGTATTTCTCTGCGTTGCGCTCGCGTTCTTGTTGAGCAATTTTACGCAGTTGTAGGTAAGCGAATTGGTACAACTCACTTTCCGCCTGTTTATCGCCTGCTTGCCACTGTTGGATAATTTGCGTCAGAGTAGATTTAGAAGTCATTGCTATACATCCTCACTTACTTTTACAAACTCAGAGATGGAATAGGTTTCAACGCGATCAGAACCATCGCGATTACGGCTAATGTCTTGTTGGTAACGATACAAAATGCCTTGCTCCCAGCTTTTGCCTGCAGGTAGGTATTCCCACGTGGTGTAGTTGATTTCTGCTGGGGTTGGTGACCAACGCACCATTACGTTCATTTGCGCGAGTTCAGCACTTGGCTGGTCATTGTTGACCCACCACATGTCCAAATACTCGTTGGTGACATCTTGGGTGTATAGACTGGTATCTGTAGGGCAGGCAACGGCATCGACAGGTAAACGCAACACTTGGTTATGACGCATTAGTAGACACGACTGCTTCATTGAGTCTTGTAGGTATTGAGTTTGTTGCCATACACCTTGGTAGGCAATTTCGCTATCGACAGAGTCAGGATAGGTAAACCACAACATCTCAGTACGGTTGTGGTGCTTAACGTGCTCGTTTGGTCCCAACCCCTGTACTTTTTCCATTAATAGCTGGGTGCTCGGATCGAAGTTGAGTGCAACCGATCGATATTTCCAATCGCCTTCATCGTCATAATCTTCTAACGAGAAGCCATTGAGGTCGCTACGGGTACAGCCTGAATCGGCGCAGCCGACCAAGCTTTCCCATTCAGAGAACTTTTCAATCGGTTCGACAATTTCTTCGGTTACGCTCTGGTTAAGTGCTAGGAAACAGCCTTGGAAGTAGTCGCCAACACTTGGATGCTGAATCAGGCTCTCTTTAGTGATGGTGAAGTTAATCTCGCCAATTGGTGGGCGGTAACGCGGGTGGTGTTGATAGCGAATATCGAATGCACAGGCGCGACCCTGCCAATCCTTTTTCTTGATGATGATGTTCTTAAATCGCACGTCACGAGGCTCAAAAATGATCTCATTTGAGGCGAAGTTCTTTTCGATGTAGCGTTGGCTTTCATTTAGATGTTCAACCGCTTCTTGCACCGAAACCCAATCCAAATTGAGTTGGTGTTTGGCGTCATCTAGGAAATTGAGGTCGAGACGCTTGAGCTGTGCTTGGAAGGTTGGATCGGATAATACCTTGTTGATTAGCACGATTTCTTGACGGTTTTCCGGAGTGCTGTCGAGAGAGAGCAACAAGCGGGTCATATTGATGCTTCGACTGGGTTTTGTGGTCGCCATGGTCGGTGTGAGCACTTCTTGGCTCGACATTGTGGTGAGCAAGTAGCCGTTGTCGTCATTGCCGAGGAAGAAGCTGATGACATCGCCAGGGCGATACTGAAATGCGCCTTTGTTTGTGTGACCAGACAGGTTGGAACTGGTTTTGTAATACAGACCAGTTACCGGTGAATCGATGAAGAAACCTTGTTTTATGGTAGGCGCTGTCGCTTCTGCCGACGGAATCGTAGAAGTAGAGTTCGCCCATGCTGGTGCTATCGCTAACGCAGACAGCCAGATCGCAATGGAACGTGTGTGCATTTTAATTTTTAAGCCTTTTTTATGTTTAGCCTTACTGTTGAGTGCGGTCCTTTGGTGCACAATTTGGCTGACAACTTATTGATTTAGTGAGGTGCTTCTCTGGCACCGGTGTCATCATCGCCAACAGCATTTTCTGTTTTATGTGTTTGGGGATATCTGGGTTAGACAGAATCCGCCTGCGTGTCAGTTCCATCATGGCACTGACGGACATATGCTCGACGTTTTGCCCCTTGGCATGAAAGACAAGGCGCGTCACTTCGTACATGATGTCTTCTGCAATCTTCTTCTCTTGTTGCAGTTGTATGTTCTTTTGAATCAGAGTGTTACCAAACAGCAAACCAGATAACACTAAGATTGCGGACAACAGCGACGGCAGCGGTCGGCGTTGTACTAAACGAAGCGTACTGTACAGTGGCCAGTGCTTCTTTTGCTCTATTGGGCGTCGTTCTAAAATACATTCAATATCTTGGCGCAGTGTCCGAACATTGAGGTAGCGCTGCTTTGCTTTCGCTCGCGTTGCGCGTCTCACCACCCAATAAATATCTGACCATATTGGCTGATCAGGAAACATCAGCGCCAGAATCTTACCCAGTGAATACACATCACTTTGCTCAGTCAAAAACGCTCCGGCTTGCTGTTCTGGGCTGGCGTATTTTTCACTGAAGGCAATTAATGCCGGAGACGAATCATCACTGTTTGATTGCACCTTTTGTGTTAGGTTGAAATCGAGCAGTTTTGGTCGTTTATTGCGATCAATGAGGATGTTTTCTGGTTTGAGATCCGCATGCAGGACTTGATGCTGGTGGGCGTGTTCCATTGCCTGACAAATCTGCTTAAACAGCAACAACTTGTCATCGTCTTCCATTGGCGTGAGCAACAAATACGAGTCTAAGGTCTGACCAAAAACGCGTTCCATCACGATGTAAACCGAATCACCGTGCAAGCCGCCATCAAACACTTTGGCAATGTAAGGATGGTTCAAACGAGCCAGAAGCTGAGCTTCATCAAACAGCGCGCGTTTGCCTAATACATTACTGAGATTGGTTTGGATGAACTTGATCGCAAGGTCTTGCTCGAACGTCTCGTCAGCGCGCAGTGCTGCATATACGACCCCCATACCTCCACGCCCTAACTCGTGGGTGAGTCGGTACTTGCTAACTTCTTCGCCCGTTAGGTCGACCTCTTGTTTGGTTGCCAAATTCGCGCCGAAGCCGAGCAACTGTGTCAGTTGTTCTTCTTCGTTTTCGCTAGCTAAAAGAGGAGCGATTTGGAGGTAAAGCTCAGGTTGACTCTGCTGCAATTCGTTGAGGTATTGCTGCTTTTGAGAGTCGTCCAGATCAAGCAGGTGATAGTAAATCTGGGTTTCGCTAGAGCCTAACTGCACTGTACTTCGTATCTTATTGTTTTAGGTACGCTATTTTATAAGAAACTCAATATTAATGTCATTTATTTATTCAGCTTTGAATCACAATGTTGGAATTGCAATTTGATGGTTATTTGAGCGGTAAGGTTATGATTTTATTAATGATGTAGCAGATGGATTTTGCCGAGCTTGTCGACGAGGAGTCTATTCGTCATAATGTTACTAGTAACATTACTGATAAATTAGATATTTATGGCTCAGCAGAATAAGAAAGCACGAACGACATTGCAGGATGTCGCAGACAAAGTTGGCGTAACAAAAATGACCGTCTCGCGTTACATGCGCAATCCAGACTCAGTGGCAGAAAAAACGCGAGTGAAAATTGCCGCTGTAATTGAAGAGATGGGCTACATCGAAAACCGTGCTCCGGCGATGCTGTCGAAGTCTTCCAGTAAAGCGATTGGTATTTTACTGCCTTCACTGTCCAACCAAATTTTTGCGTCTTTTGTTCAGGGCATTGAAACGGTCACTAAAGCTAATGGCTATGAAACACTGCTTGCGCACTTTAGTTATGACGAGCTGGAAGAAGAACGCAAAATCGCGTCGCTGCTCTCTTATCAAGTTGACGGCTTAATCCTAACTGAAAGCCATCACACTCAACGCACTTTGCAGATGATCAAAAACGCTGGCGTTCCTGTGGTAGAGACCATGGAAGTGCCAGAGCAGCCGATTGATATGGCGGTTGGTATGGATCACGAAGACGCTTCTTACAGCGTCGTAAAGCGTATGTTGGAGTCGGGCAAGCGTACTATTGTTTACTTCGGTGCTCGCTTGGATACGCGTACTAAATTGCGTATGCAAGGCTACGATCGCGCGATGACAGAAGCAGGATTGGAGCCAAAACACGTGCTAACGGGCGATCACTCTAGCTTTTCGTTGGCGCATGATTTATTGGAGCGCGCACTGGCAACCTACCCAGAACTTGATGGTGTATTTTGTACCAACGACGACATCGCGATTGGTACTTTGTTGAGTGCTCAGCAACGCGGCATCAAAGTGCCAGATCAACTTGCGGTGGTGGGCTACAACGCATTGGACATCGGGCAAACTATTAGCCCGAAACTGACCAGTGTGGATACACCGCGTTTCGAGATTGGTGAGAAAAGTGCCGAGCTACTGATTGCACGCCTCAAGGGTGAAGAGCAAGCCGAGACGGTCGTGAATATGGGCTATCAAATTACAGCAGGCGAGAGCGTCTAACTCGCTCTGACTCACGTTTATTTTTCATCATTCGTTTCTGATAAGGACACGGGCATGCCACATCAACTTGATGCGTTAGATCTTAATTTAATGCGCTTACTTAAAGCCGTGGTAGAAAATCGCAGCATCAAGTTGGCGGCGATGCAGCTTGGCATTTCGCAACCCAGTGCCAGTCGTGGGGTGATGAAACTTAAAGACGTGTTTGATGATCCGCTGTTTGTGCGTAAAGCCCATGGGGTAGAGCCATCCCCAATGGCGATTCGCTTAGCGGCGGAGTTTGATAACATGCTGTCGCCGCTAGAAAAAGTAGTGCAGGAGTTTTCGGACTTTGACCCATTGGAATACCAAGGTCAGATTGCTATTGTGACTGACCCTTATTTGATGGATGAACAAGGTCAGCGTTTATTGCGCGGTTGCCATCAGGCGTTTCCTCAAGCTTCGTTTGCCTTCTCAAGCTGGAACATTTATTCCCAAGACGAGATGCTAGAGGGTGAACACGACTACTGCATTCTCGACCAAGAAACCGAGTTGTCGAAAGACATCTACATGCGCCCATTGTTTGTTGAAAAGCGTGTGATTTTGGCGCGTAAAGATCACCCGACGCTGTCGCAAATCAGCAATGACTGGGACACGGTGTCGGAATTGCCACTGGTCTCTTTGCCTGCACCTGCATCCTACAATCCGCTGTGTACGGTGGAGTCGGAATATCGCCGCATGGGTTACGAACCCGTTGTATTGCTCAAGTCCTACAACTTGCGTGTCGCTTGCCAAATGTTGCTTGAGACCGATGCCATCATGTATGCCAGCCAAAGTACTGCACATTTGATGCACGAGCTTGCCTCTTATCCAATGCCGATGGTCAACCGAGAGTTCAGCCAATTTGTTGTTTCTGGTGGTTATTTACAGACCTACCGTAACCACCCATTGCACCGCCATTTGCACCAAGTGGTGCAGCAAACCCTCAATACGCCATTAACGTGATCGGATAAACAAACTGTTCTTTAAGATATTCAAAAATGAATATCTCAATTACCTGTCTGTTTTGCTGAAGAAGGGCTAATCTGACTACAAATAGTCAGGAGAAGCGGCTCTTTTTATCTTATCAATTCTTTGAATGTCTGATTCTTAAAGGACATTCACCATTCTCCGTTATGCAGTTTTTTAATTTCTGGGGAGGATGAATCATGCTCATTGCACGTCTATTTTTATTGCTCGCCATCGTTGCCGAAGTTGCTGGTACCAGTACGATGTCGTTTATTGGTGAAAGTAATGCGTGGGAAGGCTATCTGGTGATGTATGTTCTGATCGCCATTTCCTATTACTTCTTGTCGAAAGCGGCAAAGAAAATCTCTATCGGTGTCGCGTACGCAACATGGGAAGGTTTGGGTATCGCCTTGATTACCCTCGTTTCTATCGTTTTGTTTGATGCCAACTTAAGCACGCAGCAGTTGCTTGGTTTGGCGCTGGCAGTAGTCGGTATCGTGTGTGTGACACTAGGCGAATCACACGGTCAGCCTCAACAAAAAGATGAGTTGCCACGCTCATCGAATGCGAGGTGTTAATCATGAGCCAATTTTTTACTGTTTCATTTGGATTTGTTGTTATGGCGGCGTTGGTCGACATCATGGCGAACATGGCGCTGACTCGCTCTAAAGGCTTTAAGCACAGAGGGTGGGGCATCACTGCGATTGTATTGGTGATGGCGGCGTTTACTTTGCTTGCTCAAGCGGTAAAAGAGATCGACCTTGCGATCGCCTATGCCTCTTGGGGCGCGATAGGTATTTTAGGTACCGCGATTGGTGGCGCTTTGCTGTTCAAACAAAAGCTTAAGCCGATTGGCTGGTTTGGTATCTTCGTGGTGATTGCCGCGGTTGTGGTGATGAAGACGGCTTGATGTTCTTTGCCTGAATCCTAGATATCGTCATTCTGAACGGCGAGGGACGAGCATGATTCAGAATCTACCAACAAAAAGTGCTGTGGCAGAGGTGTTTCCTCTCGCTTCACAGCACTTTGATATTAGATTCCTGATCTCGCTTAGGCTCGTCGGAATGACGGGGTCTTTCTTCCCGTCCTAAACAATAAAGCTTGCGCCTTCTTCTGCGCTCAAAACGCTCTGACGAATCACGCTAAAGAAACCACGACCCCAAGTCTGTTGTTTCACTTCAGTATCCATCTCTAACAAGTCACGACCCGTAACGTCGCTTAGGTTATTCAGTTCGCCAGTTTGGCAATCAACGCGGATGATGTCGCCATTGCGCACCAAGCCAATCGCGCCGCCACGAATTGCTTCTGGAGAAACGTGGATTGCTGATGGAATCTTACCGGATGCACCAGATAGTCGACCGTCCGTCACGAGCGCGACTTTAAAGCCCGCTTTCTGCACGTTGCCGAGAATTGGCATTAGTTTATGCAGCTCTGGCATGCCGTTCGCTGCAGGACCGTTGTGCGTCACGACCACGATGCAATCTTGGTTTAGCTCACCACGTTTGTACGCCGCTTCCACTTCGTGTTGGCATTGGAATACGATCGCAGGGGCTTCGATGATGCGCTGATCTTCTTTCACCGCAGAGACTTTCACCACCGCTTTACCCAAGTTACCGTGAAGTACGCGAGTACCACCGGTGTTTTGGAAAGCTTGCGTTGGCGCAGCAATCACCTCGCCGTCTTGGCTGCCACCACATGGTGTCCAAGTCAGTTTGCCGTCGACTAGCGTAGGTAGTGTCATTTGGTCTTCGAATTCGCCGAATACCGGTTTCACGTCACGATGAAGCAAGCCTGACTCGTCCAAGCGATGCAATAGCGCAGGTACGCCGCCCGCTTCTTGGAATGCATTCATGTCTGCTGGACCGTTCGGGTAAACGCGCGCCAATAGTGGCACCACTTCAGATAGGTCACTGATGTCTTGCCATGTCAGAATCAAACCTGCTGCACGCGCCACCGCCAACATGTGGATAGTGTGGTTGGTGCTGCCGCCCGATGCCAACAGCGCAATAATACCGTTGATCAGGCTCTTTTCTGTGACAACTTCAGACAATGGGCGGAAGTTTGCTGAACCTGCATTCATTGCCGCGATTTTTAGAGCTGCGTGATCAGTCAGCGCCTTACGTAGCTCAGTATGTGGGTGGATGAATGCCGAACCTGGCAGCATCAAACCCATAGCTTCAAACACAAGTTGGTTAGTGTTTGCGGTGCCGTAGAAGGTACACGTACCTGCTGAGTGGTAAGCACGACACTCCATATCAAGCAGTGCGTCTTTGCCTACTTCGCCCGCCGCGTATTTTTGGCGAACGTCGACTTTCTCTTCATTGCTGATGCCCGTTGCCATCAAACCTGCTGGCACAAATGCCGTTGGTAGGTGTGCGTAAGACAGCGCGCCCATCAATTGTCCCGGTGCGATCTTGTCGCAGATACCCAGCAGCAAGGTCGCATCGAATACGTTGTGGCTCAGTGAAAGTGCTGTTGATTGAGCAATTAAGTCACGAGAAAACAGTGACATGTCCATGCCTGCTTGACCTTGAGTCACGCCATCACACATTGCCGGAACGCAGCCAGCAACTTGCGCAGTGTGACCATAACCAGACAGCACTTGCTTGATTTGATCTGGGTAGTGTTGATAGGGCTGGTGGGCACTCAGCATATCGTTGTAAGCACTGATCAGCGCTACATTCGAATGAGTGAAATCCAGAATGCTTTTCTTTTCTGAAGAACAAGATGCCGCAACAGCGTGAGCCAAGTTACCGCAAGACAGACCGACACGACCTTTACCTGCTTCTGCTTGGACTTCAGTGCGAGCAAGAAATGCCGCACGCGCCTCTTGGCTGCGCTCAACTAAGCGTTGGGTAACGTCTAAAATTACTTGATGAGTCATGCCATTGCCTCGTCTTGCACTAGGATTAACTCAGCGGCATTCGACACAACGTCTTCGATGGTTGCATCAATGCTGACGAAAATGGTGCGAGGCTCATCTTCTGGGCGTTCTAGAGCTTCGAACTGGCTGTTGACCATGTTCTCTTTCATGAAGTGACCTTGGCGAGCACGCATACGCTCAAGGATCAGTTCTTTGCTGCCGTCTAGGAAAAGGAAGGTCACGTTCTCGTTGCCTTCGCGGATTTGGTCACGATAAATCTTTTTTAGTGCGGAGCAGACAATAATGCCGTGCTCATTTTTGCTTTCTAAGCTATAAGCAGCGTCGCGGATACGTTCTAGCCAAGGTTTGCGGTCGTCGTCGTTCAGAGGCTGACCTGATGCCATCTTCTGAATGTTTGCTCGTGGGTGAAGATCATCACCATCAATGAATTTACGTCCCAGCTTTTTCGCCAAGTGCTCACCAATTGTGGTTTTGCCACTCGCACAAACGCCCATAACGACGACACTACTACCAGCCATAACTTATCCTCATAACAAATTTGCGCGTGATCTCAATTTTTGAATTCACTTTAAAATATGGGTTTATCTTATTCATGTTATCGGTAACATGTTACCGGTAACTCAAATAAATGTGAACCACAACACAAACAATAATTTTTAAAGGTGAACCCATGGAACAGCTAACCCAAGCTCCAGACCCTACGTTCCTATTAACGATTGCAGTCCTCGCGATTGCGGCGTTACTTGTATTGATTATTAAGCTAAAAGTGCACGCTTTTGCTTCCCTAACTATGGTGAGTTTAGGTACTGCGATTGCGACTGGCGTTTCTTCTGACCAAGTTGTCCCAACCATGATGAGTGGTTTTGGTGGCACGCTGGCTTCAGTAGCATTGCTGGTTGGTCTTGGCGCAATGATCGGTAAGATTTTGGAAGTAACTGGCGGTGCGCAAGTGCTGGCAGATACTTTGATTGGACGCTTCGGTAAAGAGCGTGCACCATTTGCATTGGGTGTGGCTTCACTACTGTTCGGTTTCCCAATCTTCTTTGACGCTGGTCTAGTGGTCATGATGCCAATCATCCTAAGTGTGGCAGCACGCTTTGGTGGTTCGCCAATCAAATACGCACTACCAGCAGCGGGTGCGTTTGCAGTAATGCACGGCTTTGTTCCTCCGCATCCAGGTCCAGTTGCAGCAGCAGAATTCCTAGGCGCAAACATTGGTCTATTGCTTGTTGTTGGTATCCTAGTGGCTATCCCAACTTGGTACCTAGGCGCTTACCTATTTGGTCTGTACGCAGGCAAGAAATTCGATATCCCACTATCAAAAGCATTCTTCAACGGTGAAACACAAGTTGATGAATCTAAGCTGCCAAAATTTGGCACAGTAATGACCATCCTAGTGCTGCCTGTACTGCTAATCTGTTTAGACACAGTATTGAACACACTAGCGGTTGCGGGTGTGATTGATGGTAAAACAGCACTGGTTGAGTTCCTACGTATGCTAGGTAAAACACCGGTAGCACTTCTGATTACTCTGCTAGTGTCTCTTACGGTATTCGCGAAAGACTACGGCATGGCAAAACTTGAGAAGCTGTGTGGCGACTCATTGGCTCCGATCTGTGGCGTTATCCTAGTAACCGGTGCGGGCGGCATGTTCGGTGGCGTACTGCGTGCAAGTGGTATCGGTGATGCACTAGCAGACGTTCTGACTGACACAGGTATGCCAGTGATCGTAGCGGCATTTGTTATCTCTACCTGTCTGCGTGTTGCTCAAGGCTCAGCAACCGTGGCACTAACGACAACTGCAGCACTTATCGCACCAGTAGTGGCAGCATCAACTGGTTTGAGCGAGCTAGACCTATGCTTTATCGTTATCGCGATTGCAGGTGGTGCAACAGTGCTTTCTCACTTCAACGACTCTGGTTTCTGGCTAGTATCTCGTCTACTAGAGATGGATGAGAAAACAACGCTAAAAACTTGGACGGTAATGGAAACTTTACTTGGTGGTATCGCATTTATTATCGTAGCAACATTAAGCTTTATTCTTTAGAGGTTACCCATGACAACACTTGAACAACGATTAAGAGAAATCAAAATCGTCCCAGTTATCGCAATCAACGATGTAGCACACGCTCTGCCACTGGCAAAAGTGTTGGTAGAAAACGGTTTACCATGTGCGGAAGTAACATTCCGCACTGAAGCGGCGGCTGAGTCGATCCGCATCATGCGTGAGGCGTACCCAGAACTGCTGATTGGTGCTGGTACAGTACTGACAACAGAGCAAGTGGACATCGCGATTGAAGCGGGCGTGGACTTTATCGTGAGCCCAGGTTTCAACCCAACCACAGTGAAATACTGTCAGCAACGCAACGTGACAATCGTACCGGGTGTGAACAACCCAAGCTTGGTTGAGCAAGCGATGGAAATGGGTCTACGTACCCTGAAGTTCTTCCCTGCTGAGCCATCAGGCGGCGTAAACATGCTTAAAGCACTAACGGCGGTTTACCCAGTGGAATTCATGCCAACAGGTGGTGTAAGCCCATCTAACGTGGAAGATTACCTAGCGCTGAAATCGGTTGTAGCGTGTGGTGGTACTTGGATGGTGCCAACCGCTATGATGGACAACGGCGATTGGGAAGGTATTGCTGAATTGGTTCGCGCAGTTAAGTAAAACGCGCAAACGGCTCCGAAATACCCCCGAACGTTTTAAAACGTGAATAGAAAAAGGGTCATCAAGTAATTGATGACCCTTTTTGTTTATCTGCTTAAATCGCAAAGTGATTCACGCGTGATTAACGCATCGTTACGAACTCTTCAGAGCCTGTTGGGTGGATAGCCACAACAGAGTCGAAGTCTGCTTTGGTTGCGCCCATCTTCATTGCTACGCCGAAGCCTTGAATCATTTCATCAACGGTAAAGCCGATGCCGTGTAGACCAACAACCGTTTCTTCTTCGCCAGCACATACTAGCTTCATCTTACATGGTTGACGGTGCTTAGTAACCGCTGTGTACATCGCAGTAAAGCCAGACGTGTAGACTTTGATGTTGTCTTTGCCGTACTTCTCTTCTGCTTCTTGAGTCGTTAGACCGATAGTGCCGATTGGTGGGTGGCTGAATACCACAGTTGGTACCAAATCGTAGTCCATCTTCGCGTTTGGTTTGTTGTTGAACAGACGCTCAGAAAGTTGACGACCCGCTTTAACAGCCACTGGTGTTAGCTCGATACCGCCTTCCATGATGTCACCTACACAGTAGATGCCTTTCACGTTCGTTTCTTGGTACTCGTCTACCTTGATGTAGCCACGATCGTTCGTTGCAACGCCAGTTGATGCTAGGTTGATAGCGTCAGTTGCTGGGTGACGACCGATTGCCCAGATTAGGGTATCAACGTTTTGGCTCTCACCGTTTTCTAGGTGCAGAGTTAGGCTGCCGTCTGCTTCTTTTACCACTTCTTTTGGAACAGAGTGGGTGTGCAGCGTTGGACCTTCTGCGTCCATTACTTCTACTAGCGTTTCGATGATCATTGGATCGAAGCTACGTAGCGGTGATTCTTTACGAACGAATAGGTGTGTTTCTGTGCCTAGTGCATGCAGTACGCCAGCGATTTCTACCGCGATGTAACCTGCACCGATCACTGCAACGCGTTTTGGTTGTTCAGCAAGCTCGAAGAAGCCGTTTGAATCGATGCCGTATTCTGCGCCTGGGATGTTTGGAATCGTTGGACGACCACCCACTGCGATCAGGATGTGATCCGCTGTGTAGTGTTCACCATTTACTTCAACTGTTTTCTCGTCAACGAACTTAGCAAACCCTTTGATCACGTTTACTTTGTTGTTGCCAAGAACGCGGTCGTAAGATTGGTGGATACGACCAATGTAAGCCTGACGACTCTCAACCAGTTTGCTCCAGTCGAAACCTTTTACATCTACATCGAAGCCGTAGTCTTCTGCGTACAGGTTCATTGCTTCTGCAACTTGCGCGCCGTGCCACATCACTTTCTTAGGCACACAACCAACGTTTACACAGGTACCGCCAAGGTCTTGAGCTTCGATAAGCGCTACTTTAGCACCGTACATTGCCGCACGGTTTGCTGATGCGATACCGCCGCTGCCGCCGCCGATACAGATATAATCAAAATGAGTCGCCATTACTTTCTCCAAGAGCTTATTAATTTTGTCTGACAACAACTACATTGGGGTAGTGGGTGATGAACTCAACAGCCCAACGGAATTGTTGTTAATTCCATGTCCCTATCATAAATCGAGTCTAGCAATTTCCTAAATGGGAAAAAGTGACATTGCTTATGACAAATAGCGATGAAAGGATAGCAAAGCGGAATAAGGCGCTATTCCGCTGGTGTTTTTCATGCTCAGGGTAGGGGAAAACCATTAACCGCAGCAGCTTGATGTGCTACAGCCTGACTGGGCTTGTACGTCTTTGCCATCCGCAAGATAAGTGTTGGTGAGGTAGAAATCGCTAAACAGCTGCACGAAATCTTCCGATACTGTCTTCTCTACCAATCCTGATTCTAGGATGTGCTTTTGCCATGCCTGCATTTTTGGCAGACCACAGAAGAAGTCGTAATCAGAATGCGCTTTGACGATGGCAGCGCGATGCAGAAGCGGCAACCACGCCATGTCTACATTGCTTAGTTCATCGGATTTGAAGAACTTGGTTTCACCAGACAGTTGGTTTTCTGCTTTTTGGAACGCTTTGATCAGTTTCTCTGCACGTTCTTCAAAGGTTGCTTGGTCTTTGCTGCTCATCGTGCCGCACTGTGCCAAGTAGTGTTTAGAACCTAGGTAGCTCCATGCTCGGTCTAGTGCGCGTTGTTCGTTTGTCACGCCTTGCTCTGACGGACCGTATTCATCTTCGATGTATTCGATGATCGCATCCGACTCAAACAGTGCAGTGCCAGATTCTGTCACCATCACCGGTACTTGACCGTTTGGTGAGATGTCTAGGAACCATTGTGGCTTGTCTTTTAGGTTGATGTATTCAATCTCGTAAGGGATCTGTTTTGCTTCTAGTGCCGCCGTTACACGTTGAACAAATGGGCAAATTTTAAAACTGATAACTTTAAGCATGGTCATTTCTCTCTATGTTTTAGCTTGTTTACATCCCTAAGACGCAGGCAAAAAAGAAAAGACGAAGCGAAGAAGAAAATTTTTTAGAAAATAAATAAAAAAAAAGCGCAACGAGGTCATCGTTGCGCTTTAAGATTCTGAAATTCAGTGTTTTTTATTCTGGAACGATCCAGTCGACTTTCCAGTGACCCGTTGCTGGCGCGATCGCTTCTTGCAGGAATGGCAGAATTTCTTTCATCTGGCTTTCCAGTTTCCACGGTGGGTTAATCACGATCATGCCCGATGCAGTCATGCCGCGTTCGTTGGTGTCTGGAGATACGCCCAATTCGATTTGCAGAATTTTGCGAATGCCAAGCCCTTCTAAACCTTCAATCATGTCTTCGATGTCATGGCGGTTTACGACTGGGTACCAAATCGCGTAGATACCCGTTGCCCAACGCTTGTGGCTTTGGTAAATCGCTTGCACGACGTCGCGGTACTCTTTTGCTAGCTCGTATGGTGGGTCAATCAGCACCAAACCACGACGCTCTTGCGGTGGCAGACTGCCTTTTAGACGCTTAAAGCCATCTTCTTTGTAGATGCTCACTTGACGATCGCGGTGGAACTCTTGCTCTAGTAGCGGGTGATCGGCTGGGTGCAGCTCAGTCAGGACCATGCGGTCTTGTGGGCGGATTTGCGCACGTGCAACACGCGGTGAGCCTGGGTAGTAACGCAGATTCTCACCGTTGTTCAATGTTTTGATTGAATCGATGTAGCTTGCGATCTCTTCAGGGATGTTTGAGTTATCCCAAATGCGTGCGATGCCTTGTTTGTACTCGCCCGTTTTCTCAGACCATTCGTGAGTCAGATCGTAGCGTCCCACACCCGAGTGGGTATCGTGATAAACAAACGGCTTATCTTTCTGCTTTAGTGCATCAAGAATGAGGCTTTGAACGATGTGTTTTACCACGTCAGCATGGTTGCCAGCGTGGAAGCTGTGGCGGTAACTTAACAAATTAAACTCTCGAAACACTCTTTGACTGAGTGTGGTCTGTGATTTTCGCGATATGGCGGTATTATACTCAAGTAACTTGAAGAAGTAGAACTTCGATTCAAATCAGTATCACTGATAGGGATTCGCTATTGAAATTTCTTTAAGTCACCCATACTTAGTATGAGTAAACAAATTGAACCTAAGTGGGATTGTGCCGCTCCAATAGAGTGCCAAACCGAACTTAGGCATAACAAGACTCAAGGACAGAGTAAGCGCTCTTTGACCCATTCGGTCATTGCTGCATCGAGAAAGGGAACGGAAATCCCCCCATCCATGTTGTCGGCTTGCCTGTGCATTGAGTTCGCCTACTGTTTTGCAAACACCAATAGGTTCTTTGCAAATGCGAATAGGCAAATACAGAGCCAAAACACAAAAGGAATTATTCATGTCTAATCCACTTCTTACGTTTACGGATCTTCCTCCGTTTTCGCAAATCAAACCAGAACACATTAAACCTGCAGTGGAGCAGGCGATTGCGGATTGTCGTGCCAAGATTGACGAGGTACTAAAAGACAACGCAAACCCAAGCTGGACCAGTGTGATCGCGCCAATTGAAGAAGCGGATGACCGCTTGAGCCGCATTTGGTCACCAGTGGGTCACATGAACTCAGTAGTGAACAGCGAAGCGCTACGTGAAGCTTACGAAAGCTGTCTACCAATCCTGTCTGAATACGGTACTTGGGTTGGTCAGCACAAAGGTCTTTACGAAGCTTACAAAGCGATCAAAGCCAGCGAAGAGTACGCGACGCTGACGCGTGCACAGCAAAAGACCATTTCGGATTCACTACGCGACTTCGAGCTTTCGGGCATCGGTCTACCATTAGACGAGCAACATCGCTACGGCGAAATCAGTAAGCGTATGTCTGAGCTGAGCTCAAAATTCTCCAACAACGTACTGGATGCAACCATGGGTTGGACCAAGCACGTTGCCGACGAAAAAGACCTAGCGGGTATGCCAGAATCTGCACTTGCAGCGGCAAAAGCGGCAGCAGAAGCAAAAGAGCTCGATGGCTACCTAATCACGCTAGATATCCCATCTTACCTACCAGTTATGACGTACTGTGATAACCAAGACCTACGTAAAGAAGTGTACGAAGCGTACGTAACGCGCGCTTCTGATCGTGGTCCAAATGCAGGCAAGTGGGACAACACAGAAATCATCACTGAGCAGCTAAAACTGCGTCATGAAATCTCTCGTATGTTGGGTTTCAACACTTACAGCGAGAAATCTCTGGCAACCAAAATGGCAGAGAACCCAGCGCAAGTTCTTGGCTTCTTGAACGATTTGGCAACCAAAGCGAAACCACAAGGTGAGCGCGAAATCGAAGAGCTACGCCAGTTTGCTAACGCAGAATTTGGTGTTAGCGAGCTAAACGTGTGGGACATCGCGTACTACAGCGAGAAGCAAAAGCAGCACTTATTCCAAATCTCGGATGAGGAACTGCGTCCTTACTTCCCTGAATCAAAAGCAGTAAGTGGTCTGTTTGAAGTACTAAACCGCGTGTTTGGTATGACAGTGACAGAGCGTGAAGGCGTGGATACTTGGCACGAATCCGTGCGTTTCTTCGATATCTTCGATGGCGAAGGCACCCTGCGCGGCAGCTTCTACCTAGATTTATACGCACGCGAACACAAACGTGGCGGTGCGTGGATGGACGATTGCCGTGGTCGTCGTGTGACGCTATCAGGCGAGCTACAAACACCGGTTGCTTACCTAACGTGTAACTTCAACCGTCCTGTGGGCGACAAGCCTGCACTGTTTACGCACGATGAAGTGGTGACACTATTCCACGAGTTTGGTCACGGTATCCACCACATGCTGACGCAAGTAGAAACAGGCGCGGTATCGGGCATCAACGGTGTACCTTGGGATGCGGTTGAGCTACCAAGTCAGTTCCTAGAAAACTGGTGTTGGGAAGAAGACGCGCTGGCGTTTATTTCTGGTCACTACGAGACAGGCGAACCACTACCAAAAGCGATGCTAGATAAAATGCTAGCAGCGAAGAACTTCCAGTCGGCGATGGGCATCCTACGTCAGCTAGAGTTCGGCTTGTTCGACTTCACTCTGCACACAGAATACGACCCAGAAGTGGGTGCTCGTGTGCTTGAAACTTTGGCAGAAGTGAAAGAGAAAGTGGCAGTTGTACCAGCGGTTGAGTGGGCGCGTTTCTCACACAGCTTTGGTCACATCTTCGCGGGTGGTTACAGCGCGGGTTACTACAGCTACCTATGGGCAGAAGTACTGTCTTCAGACGCGTTCTCTCGCTTTGAAGAAGAAGGCATCTTCAATAAAGAAACCGGTCTGAGTTTCTTGAACAACATCCTAGAAATGGGTGGCAGTGAAGAACCAATGGAGCTATTTAAGCGCTTCCGTGGTCGTGAGCCAGAAATTGATGCGCTATTGCGCCATTCTGGTATCGCAGCGTAATCTCGATTGAGAATGAAAATGGGCAGCCAAGTGGCTGCCCATTTTTTTGTTCTTAGATTCAGCTTTTAGTATCTGATTCAGAGTGTTATGGATTTACGCTGCGATTGATCGGGTTTTGCAGTGAAATCAGCGTCTCGGTGGATTGCACTTCGTCGATCGCTTGAAGCTTATCAATCAATACAAATTGCAGCTCCTCAATCGACTTGCACATCAATTTGACGAATATGTTATACGCGCCCGTGGTGTAGTAAGCTTCTACCACTTCATCGAGGGCATTGAGCTTTTCTAGCGCTGAATGATAGTCGCGCGCGGCATTCAAGTTGATGCCGATAAAGCAACATACGTCATATCCTAGCTTTTTGGTATTGACGATTACCTCAGTACCTTCGATGATGTCTGCCGCTTTCATTTTCTCGATACGAACGTGGATGGTCGCTGGACTGACATTAAACTGTTTTGCCATTTCTGCGTAAGGCTTACGCGCATCCGCCATCAGAGTTTTGAGAATAGCGCGATCGAGATCGTCGAGTTTAGGCAAGCTCGCATTCATACAATTATTTCCGTTGGGTATGAGGTTTAAAGTTCATTTTATACTCACAGCGGACAGGATTCACAAGGTTTACGCAGGGATAACCGCGAGGTAGCTCTGAAGTCATGGAGTTGATGTGCCATTTTTTCTGTTTTGCATAGCGATCATGTTCAGTGCTGTCGCTGCGGCGCAAGAGCAAAAAGTCCTCGTTGTTCACTCTTACCACCAAGGCTTCTTCTGGACGGATTCTATCCAGCGTGGTTTCACCCAGCAGCTTGAAGGGCGACAGCTCGATACGCGCGTCTTGTATCTCGATTCCAAGCGTAGCCAAAGCCAGCACTTCTTCAGTCAGTTGGAATCACTTTACCGCACCAAACTGAGCGAAGAGCATTTCGACGCGATCGTGGTCAGCGATAACAATGCACTTGCTTTGATGCAGCGCTTATCTTCTTTCATTAAAGACACGCCGGTGATTTTCAGCGGCATCAACAACTATCATCCTGCACTGCATCAGGGGTTGAAGGCGACAGGTGTGATTGAGGATGTCGATCTGTCTGCCAACCTCGCTTTAATTGAGCGTTTGCATCCGACCCACAAACAAATCCTTATTGTCAGTGACCATTCTGTTACTGGTGCGGCACTTCGTGCTCAGATCGAAGACTTTCTTGATGATAACTCAGCATATCGCGACAAAATCCTTCATTTAGTGCCGGAAACGGTAGATGACCTAAAACAACAAGTGTCGCAAATGAACATCGATAACGTAGTGCTGTTTTGGACTTACTACCGCGATATCCACGGTAACGTCGCGACCGATAAAGACTGGCGGGATATCAACCAAGCCTCTAATGCGCCGCTGTTCATGGTGCACGATATTGGACTTGGGCACGGTGCGGTTGGCGGTGTGATTCAAACTGGCTATCGCCAAGGTTTTGAAGCTGCGAAGTTATTGGCGCAAGTGCTGGATAACCCACAGCAACCTTTGCCTGCGATTGTACGTGCAGAATCGGACATCAAACTCGACTATCAATCGGTTGTGCGTTGGGGCTTAGGCGCAGAGCAAGAAGCCTCGTCGGTGTTCTTCAATAAGCCAGTGGAATTTACAGAGCGTTACGCCCGAGAAATTAAACTGTTTGGCAGTGTGCTTGTGGCTATGACCATCGTGATTATGCTGCTTAGTTACTACCTACATCGCATTCGTCGCAGCGAAAGTATTGCTCGCGAGAGTCAGACGATTTTGGAATCGGTATTCGACCAAAGCATGCAGTACATGGGCATTCTCGACCAACATGGTTTGCTTAAATCCGGTAACGATCGTCTGCAATCGTTACTCAATCATCAGGATATGCGTCTCGATCGTCCGCTTTGGCATCATAAAAACTGGAGCGAAGACGCACGCCAGTTACTTGCCAATTACTTCCAGTCCAGCCATCGCCAAGTCTCCACTTTTGAAACGGAGATCTGGAGTAAAGAACATGGCGCTATGGTGCTGGAAGTGTCCCTCAAACCGTTTTCTCAGCAAGTGGCGAATCAAGAGCAATACTTGTTCGAAGCGCGTGACATCACCAGCCGTAAAGCGATGGAAGATAAGCTCTACCAACGTGAATCGAGTTTGCGTAACTACTACGAGCAGCAGCCGGTAATGATGGTGACGTTAGATAACAATAACCGCATTCAGGAAGTGAACCGTTTTGCTCAGCAGCTTTTGGGTTATCAGCCATTGGATATGCTGGGGCATCGCCTACGTGAGTTCTATTCGGACGAAAAAGCACTGATTCCTCGCCAAGTGCTATTACAACCGCAGCAAGTGATGCACGGCGTTTGGCGTCGCGAAATCGAATATCGCCATGCGGATGGTCACCGCGTTTGGGTGCGTGAAAACATTCGCCCATTAAGAGATTCCGACCAACTGCTGATCGTAGGTGAAGACATCACTGAGACTAAGAAGCTCGCCAAACAGCTAGAGTATCAAGCACGTTACGATTTGCTCACTGACACTTACAACCGCAACTACTTCGAGTTAGAGCTACAAACCGCACTGCGAGAAGTAGAAAGCCACCGTCGCGTGCACGCAATGCTGTATCTCGATCTCGACCAGCTAAAAGTGCTTAACGATACCGTGGGTCACGATGCGGGTGATGCGGCTATTCAGTTCTGTGCCAGCATGTTGGAAGAGGTACTGCCATACAATGCAGTCTTGGCGCGCATGGGCGGTGATGAGTTTGCCGTGTTGTTGAAAGATTGCGATGAGCACGGTGCGATTAACGTGGCGAAGCAGATTATCACGACCTTGAGCGAACAGCTTTTCCGTTGGGAAGACACGCAACTGTTTATGAGCTGCTCAGTAGGCATTCGTATCATTGACCACACTGCCGAAACGCCACAAATGGTTCACGCTCAAGCAGACTCCGCGTGTCACGTTGCCAAAGAGCAGGGACGGAATCGTTACAACCTATTCAGCTTAGATAACGAAGAGCTGCAGCGTCGCCAGTTAGAAATGCAGAGCGTTAATCTAGTGCACGAAGCGCTGTCGAGTAAGCGTCTTGAACTGTTTGCTCAGCGCATTGTTAACTTGAGCGGTGAAGGCTCACCATTGTGTTTTGAGATTCTGGTACGTATTCGTGATGCACAGGGCAATTACTTGTCACCTGGTGTTTTTATCCCAGCCTCTGAACGCTACAACATCGCGCACTGGATTGATAAACAAGTGATTACCCAAACCCTAGAGTGGTTTGAAGCTCGCCCAGAGATAGTAGAAAAACTCGGACGCTGCGCGATCAACTTGTCCGGTCAGTCGATGGGGAATCAAGAGTTTATCGACTTCCTGCTAGAGCGTTTGCAGTCGTCCTCGATTCCTTGTGAGAAGATCTGTTTAGAAATTACTGAAACTGCAGCGATGAGCAATATCGACCAAGCGCTCGGCTTCTTTACTCGCGTGCGCACACTGGGCTGTTTGATTGCGTTGGACGATTTTGGTTCTGGCTTATCTTCTTTCGGCTACTTAAAGCAACTTCCAGTCGATATCGTGAAAATTGATGGTCTTTTCGTGCGAGATATCAACGTAAACGAGATGGATCGCGTGATGGTGCGTTCAATCAACGACTTAGCTAAGCAGATGGGTAAGGTCACGGTGGCGGAGTTTGTTGAGAATGACCAAGTCAGAGAGCTGCTGATCGAGCTTGGTGTTGACTATGGGCAAGGTTATGGCATTGGGCATCCTAAACCTTTGGCTGAGCTGGTCGACGAACTCCAACAGCTTTAGCAATCAAGACGAACGCCATCTAACTTCTCCCCAACCTAGCAATTAGAGGTGGGTTGGGTATACACTCAGCGCCAGTTAAACCGATTTTTACTGGAGCCTCCTTTTGCAACTGCAATTGATTTGTGAAGACCCATCTCAACAGTCTCACCTTGATGAACTCGCTGCGCGTTGGCAGCTTTCTCACACTGATGACAGTGACTTTGCCTTAGTCCTAACGACAGAGCGTTTAGAGCTGCGTAAAGTGGATGAGCCAAAGCTGGGTGCAATCTTTGTGGATTTGATTGGTGGTGCAGTAGGTCATCGTCGCAAATTCGGTGGCGGTAAAGGTCAGGCAATCGCGAAAGCGGCGGGTTTGAACAAAGGCGCAACTCCAACCGTGCTTGATGGCACCGCGGGCTTAGGGCGCGATGCGTTCGTATTGGCGTCGTTAGGTTGTAAAGTCCAAATGGTTGAGCGTCACCCAGTAGTCGCAGCTTTGTTGGATGATGGTTTGGCACGCGCGAAACACGATCCAGAAATCGGCACTTGGGTATCGGAGCGCATGTCTTTGATTCACGCTTCCAGCCATGATGCGCTAGAACAATTGGCGCAAGATAAAGACTTTGTCCAGCCAGATGTGGTTTACCTCGACCCGATGTACCCGCACCCTGAAAACAAAAAGAAATCGGCATTGGTGAAAAAAGAGATGCGCGTTTTCCAATCTCTGGTTGGTGCAGATCTTGATGCGGATGGCTTGCTGGCGCCTGCAATGGTATTGGCGAGTAAGCGTGTGGTGGTCAAACGCCCAGATTACGCCAACTGGCTTGATGAGCAAAAGCCGAGCATGGCAATCGAAACCAAAAAGAACCGTTTTGATGTGTATGTGAAGGCATCAATGGCGTAGTTCGACTAGGGTCTATTGACCTTTTGAGCTGATTTTTGCAGCCGTTTGTGGATTCTTTATACAAGGCAGAGGCTTTGAAATGTAGTTGCCCTACCTGATAAGCCGATAACGCAGTAGAAAGGAGCCACAAACGCTGCCCAAAGGGTTCGGCTAAAAGCGTTTTACTCTTTGTTGAGAGGATTTTGCTTAGAATAACTAGGCTACAAACCTCTCGCCGCGATTAAAACGCTTTTATCTCGAACAAAATTTAACCGCAAAAGGTCAACAGACCCTAAACACCTGACGATACAAAACTTCTTCTCACAGCGCCTAATTCGGCGCTGTGTTTGTATCTGGTGTTTGCTCTGCTTATTGATACTTTTCTCTTGCTAATTCGGCATACTGACTGTATATCTAACTAAGAATTATTATTATTTCACTTGTGTGATGCCGTAGAGTAAAACAGTCGAGAATTGGGAAGCTGGAGTAGTAGCATGGCGAAACGTTTATGTAAGATGAGCCGCAAACAGATTGCTGAGAGTTTGGGTGATATTCACCGCCTGGTGGTCGCACCTAAGTTTGTCTGTCGTTCTTGTGCTCGTTCTTCTGCATCGAAAAGCAGCTTGTGTAAGCCTGCCGCGATTCCACCTCAAAAGTGCCAAGACAAACCGCTGTCTGAGCAACAGGCTTGTGGTCTATTGGCGGAAGCACTGCCAACTTCATCTCTCACTCAAGATACCCCAATTATCATGGCTCCAGAACAAAGCGCTGAGAAAGCCGCGATCGTCAAACGTGTTGTAGAACGAGTGAAAGAGAAAAAACTGGCAGCAAAAGTCGCAGCCGTAACCTCAACCACTAAGCTAGAGGCGCCAGCTATGTTTGATTTGTCAGATAAGAAAGCGCTGAAAAAGGCGAAGAAAGCGGTTAAGAAACACTACAAGCAGCAGAAGAAGTTGCTTAAGTTAGCCAAAAAGCAGCAAAAATTGCTCAAACGCCAGCGCAAGCTTGAAGCGCGAAATGCCAAACTAGAGGTGTTGCTGCCAACGCCACCAAACACGTTGATGAGCACAAGCTCGCAAGCCAAAGTGCATTAACCGAATAAAAAAACGCTCTCCAGTTGGAGAGCGTTTTTTATTGTCGAAATGTTTGTAGGACTAGCTGTGTTACTTGTTGGCGTAACTCATCTCTACGCGTTTTTTCACCCAAGTTTCGTTAATCCATAGTGATAGCATGATGATCGCACCACCAATAGCAAGTCGCGTCACATCAACATCGCGGTTCCAAATCACGATATTCACAATCAGACCAGCAGGGACGAGCGCGTTGTTCATTACCGCAAGTGCACCCGCGTTGACCATGGTTGCGCCTTTGTTCCACGCAAAGTAACCAAAACCTGATGCAATCAAACCAAGGTAAGTCAGAATACCCCATTGCGTAGCTGTGGTTGGCATCTTGTCTAAGTTACCCATCAGAGCAAAGGCGACGGTCGCCACGCACAACGCACCCAAGTAGAAGTAACCAAATACTGTGTGCTGTGGCAGTTCAACCGATTCGGTTTCCATAATGTACTTATAGCCGACCTGACCGATGGCAAAACACAGGTTCGCTCCTTGTACGACCAAAAAGCCCATCAAGAAGTTTTCATTGATGCCTGCAAACTTAATCCACGCCGCGCCCAGCACAGCAATTGCCGCCGTAACCAAATACCAAGGCGAGAATCGACCTTTTAAGAAGTCATAAATCAAGGTGACGTAAATAGGGGTAAATACGGTGAACAGCAGTACTTCTGGTACAGAAAGGAGTAGGAAAGACTGGTAGTAGAAGCAATACATTAAGCCGAGTTGGAAGCCGCCCACGATCATCAATTTCGCGATCAGAGATTTGCTTACGCCACGGAATTTTAAGAAAGGAATGAAGACTAGGCTCGCCAGCGCAACGCGCATGAAAACTGAGAACCAAGAGTCAACCTGACCGGCAAGGTAAACGCCGATCAGGCTAAATGAGAATGCCCAAAGTAGGGTAACTGCGGATAGATAAGCCATGGATGAGAATCTTTATCAACAACAAATGTGCCCGCAGTCTAACCAAGTTTTGAGGTCACGCCAACGCAAATCAGTCTTTTAGCGGTACGACCAGCATATCGACGGGTGAGCAGTTAATAAGCTGACGCGTCGAAGAGAGAATTTTGCTCCAGAAATCTTGGTGATGACCACAAACCACCAAATCAATGTTGTAGTCCTGAATGGTATCGCACAGCTCGTTACTCAAATCACCACTACCAACTAACGTATGCGTGATTGGGTACTCTGCGTATTCTTCAAAATTCGCTAACTGTGTACGAGACGCTTCCATCGCTTGGTGTTGCGCCTCCGCCATGTTGATGTCGATAAGCCCGGTGTAAAGCTCGGCGTAATTCACATCGATATGAATGAAAGAGACTTTCGCATCCAGAGGTTTAGCCAGTGACACGGCTTTCTTAATCAACACTTTACTGTCGTCTGAGAGGTCGACTGCCACAAGTACGTGTTTGTAACTCATATTGCTATCTCCTTGATAAGGTCATAGTGTCAGATTAGCACTAAGTCTCAGATAATTTTGCTGAAGTGATCTCATATCAATATCGTAGGTACAAAGTGTTGCCACAGTAATCATGTTATAGTGGCGTTATACCCAAGTGACTTCAAGACGTGGGATTCAGAGCTTTGTCACTGATTCGAGCGCAAGGAAAACATTGCAGCGTAATAGTTCGCTCTTACCAAAATGTTTGACGAAGAGATCGGTTCAGTGACAAGCTCCCAAAGGGCGAGTTATCTTGGCTTGCAAACATTGTTGACGATTATTGATTTAGAACCACTAGATCTTCAAACCGTCGCCTCGTCTGCAAACCAAGCTATTCTCGCTGAACCCACCCATCTTGAGGTTACTTGGGTATATTGCATGCACATAAATAGGAGTTAACATGCTGTCTCAAACTATGGTTGAACAATTGAATGAGCAAATTAACCTAGAATTTTTCTCATCCAATCTATACTTACAAATGAGTGCTTGGTGTGAAGACAAAGGTTTTGAAGGTGCGGCTGAATTTTTACGCGCTCACGCCGTAGAAGAAATGGAGCACATGCAACGTCTTTTCACTTATGTAAGTGAAACTGGCTCAATGCCAATCCTAGGTGCGATTGAAGCACCTAAGCATGACTTTGCTAGCCTTGGCGATGTTTTCCGTGAAACCTACGAACATGAGCAAATGATCACGGAAAAGATCAACAAATTGGCGCATGTTGCATTTACAAGCCAAGACTACTCAACGTTTAACTTCCTACAGTGGTACGTGGCTGAACAGCACGAAGAAGAGAAGTTGTTTAAAGGGATTTTAGATAAGATCGAATTAGTTGGTGAAGACGGTAAAGCATTGTTCTTCATCGATAAAGATCTAGCACAAATGGCAAAAGAAGGTTCATCTTCAATTATGGGTGCTCCAGCTGCATAACGTGTTCCCGACGCGGTAAGCAGCGGGTTAAGGACGAAGCATTGATCGTCTTTATCTCTTGAGCATCGTTGAAGATGTAGGGAGGAAAAGATGATCAGTGGAGACACAATCTTATTTGCGCTAATGGTAGTAACGGGAGTAAACATGGTCCGTTATCTCACCGCTCTTCGTTCTTTAATTTACATCATGCGTGAAGCGCATCCTTTGCTTTATCAGCAAGTGGATGGCAATGGATTTTTCACCACCCATGGTAACGTCACCAAGCAGGTGCGGCTGTACCATTACATTAAGAGTAAAGAGTATCACCATCATCACGATGAGATCTTTACTGGCAAATGCGAAAGGGTGCGCGGGTTATTCATTTTATCGACCGCTTTACTTGGTGTGACCTTACTGGCTGCCTTCATTCTTTAAGCTAGCAAGCTGTGCTTGGAATTTAAGCGCTTTTCCCGCTCGACTTTTGTCGTTAGAATAGCGCCCGCAGAAAGCAAGGATGTGCATTACGCACATCCTTTTTTATTTTTGGATTTTGGACAAACCAATCTAAATAAGTAATTGAGCGTTACCCATGAGTAAGAAATTTGATGTTGTTGTAATCGGCGCAGGTGCGGCGGGTTTGATGTGTGCAGCAGAAGCAGGCAAACGCGGACGCAGTGTGCTCGTGCTGGATCATGCGAAAAAGCCAGGACGTAAAATCCTTATCTCAGGTGGTGGTCGTTGTAACTTCACTAACTACGACGTCTCAGCGAGCAACTACTTATGCCAAAACCCACACTTCGTGAAATCGGCGTTGTCTCAATACACCAACTGGGACTTTATCTCGATGATCAGCAAGCATGGCATCGAGTTTGAAGAGCGTGATCACGGACAGCTGTTCTGTGTTGATGCATTTACTGCAAAAGACATCGTTAAGATGCTACTAGCAGAATGCGACATGCCAAACATCCAACAACGCTACCAATGTGATGTACATTCGATCGAGAAAACCGATGTGGGCTTCCGTCTGCATGCTGGTACTGAAAATATCGAATGTGAATCTTTAGTGGTGGCAACGGGTGGTCTGTCGATGCCTAAATTGGGCGCGACGCCATTCGGTTACAAGATTGCTGAACAGTTCGAGATCCCGGTGATTACCACTACAGCAGGTTTGGTGCCGTTTACACTGCATAAAGAAGACAAAGAAGATTTTGCTGAGCTATCGGGCATTGCGATCCCGGCAGAAATCACTGCGCAAGACGGTACTATGTTCAAAGAAGCATTGCTGTTTACTCACCGCGGCTTGTCGGGTCCATCGGTACTGCAGATCTCGTCATTCTGGAAAGCAGGTCAGAAGGTGACGATCAACCTTGTACCAAACGACGACATCGCCGAGCTATTAGAACGCAGCCGCGAGAAGCATCCGAACCAATCGTTGAAGAACACACTAGCAAAAGTGCTACCAAAGCGTTTGGTTGAAGTGCTGATTGAACGTAAAGAATTAGCAGACAAACCTCTTAAGCAGTTCAACCAGAAAGAGATGGCAACCATCGTTGAGCGTCTAGAAAACTGGGCAGTCGCACCGAACGGCACAGAAGGTTACCGCACTGCAGAAGTGACCCTAGGCGGCGTAGATACTGATCACCTGTCTTCAAAAACCATGGAATGTAAGAACATCAAAGGCTTGTACTTCATCGGTGAAGTGATGGACGTAACCGGCTGGTTAGGTGGCTATAACTTCCAATGGTGCTGGTCGAGCGGCTTTGTTGCGGGTCAGTGGGTTTAAGCAAAATTTTCTGCAGGCTGAGCGTCGTCTCAGCTCAGCCTATCCTTCACTTCAAAACACCATATAGTCTCGTGGGCATGTCGCTTTGGTCGGGAACTCTTTTTCTGAGTTATGCAGCTGCACATCGATGTGCGATATCAATGCTTGGCTATTTTCTATCTCATATTCAATATTGAACGTGATGGGCTCATCGTTTGAGTTTTTGCCATTCACGCTAAGGCAGCCATAGTCGTTGAAATGCACCTCATAGACACTGCTTGTCGACCTCATCAAGTGTTTGAACAGTAACTGTTCTTTTGTTGTTGGAGAGCTTACCTCGATACCTGTGAGTGCCTCCTTCGAGAAATACTGCCAATAAGTCTCTGAGATATTTTCCTCTGATGCGTTTGCCAAATAGTTAGCATAGGTTGCGAGTAATGAGGGCGGGGTTGGTTTGCTAATTGCAGTAAAACTCCATAGCAACGTAGCAGCGAGCAAAAAGAAATTCTTCATTTCTACATTCCCATTGCTGTAGCTAGTTGGCGCTCTATCTGAGCTGGTCTGTTCTTGTAAGCCCTTGCCGCTCTGCAAAGTAATCCAGAGCAAGACAGAATAAGCTCTTCTGCATTAAAAATACCTTTAACGGAGACGCTGAAGAACCCCCATGTCATCGTCCCTGAGTATTCAACGTTTCCATCTTCGGCAATTTTAAAACTTACCCCAATCCTTTTTACTTCGACGCCAAGCTCTTCCAGAACACCTTTGCCTTTGAAGGTAACAATTCCTGCTTTACCAGAAAGGACGCAATCACCGTTTTGATTGACAGTTAGTTTTGCATTTCCGGCTTTCAACATGATAGATGTCGTTATTCCTTTTTTGGACGAGTAAGCCACTTCAATGAGCTTGGCTATGGTGATTTTGAACTCAGTTTGAGAGACAGAGCTTTTTTTGACAGTCATAATTCTTCCCTTACTTAATTTGAAGTGAGGGTGCTCTTATATGCATTCGTGTGTCTAATGAGTTGGTAGACGTTTAGAGTTACCCCCAATGAAATAAGATTCCGTTTCATTGGAGGGTATATTTTTTGCGAACGATCTCTAACGAAACAACTTCTCTGCGCGAACTGGGGCACTAAAGCGGAAGCCTTGTCCGTAGATGCAGCCGCGCTCGAATAGGTATTGGGCTTGCTCGTCGGTTTCGATGCCTTCTGCGACCACTTTCAATGACAGGGTTTGTCCCATCGCGATGATGGCATTCACGATCGCATTGCTGTCGGTGTTGCTTGGAACATCGCTTACGAAAGAGCGGTCGATCTTCAATTTGTTGATTGGCAAACCTTTGAGGTAAGACAGTGACGAGTAACCGGTACCAAAGTCATCAAGAGAGATCTCAATGCCAAGCTCGCGCAGCAAGTTGAGTGATGCGATGGCTTGTTGTGGGTCAATCAGCAAGAAGCTTTCGGTGATTTCTAGCTCTAGACGGTGCGCCGGGAATTCAGTCTCTTTTAGAATCACCCCAAGTTTACTGATGAAGTCCGATTGTTGTAGCTGAAGAGCCGATACGTTTACCGCGAGCTTGCCAAATTCAATGCCGTTATCTAACCATGCGCGACCTTGCAAACAAGCTTGCTCCAAGACCCATTTACCAATGCTTTGAATCAAGCCCGTTTTCTCTGCAATCGGGATAAAGTCCGCTGGAGAAATCATCCCAAGATCGGGATGTTGCCAACGCAGCAGGGCTTCTACGCCCACCAGTTCGTTTGCACTTAAGTTGTATTGCGGTTGGTACGCTAAATGAAGTTGGTTTTTCTCAATCGCTTCATGCAAAGCAGACTGCATACGCACGTGAGACACGGATTTATCGGTCAAATCTGGCGAGTAGAACGCGTAGCCGTTACGACCATTTTTCTTCGCCAAATACATGGCGGTATCGGCGTTCTTTAGCAAGGTTTCGCTGTCTTGTCCGTCTTGTGGGTAACGCGCCACACCTACGCTGGTGGAGATGCGTAAAGATTCGTTCTTGCTGACTTCAAAAGGACGGTTGAACAGGCAGAGTATGTCCTCAATGGTGTCGATCAGCTGCGAATCCGATTCGATATTCGGCAAGATAATGACAAATTCATCGCCACCAATACGTGCCACATGAGCGCGTAAGTGCAGCACATCTTGCAGACGTTCAGCGAGCTTAGTCAGCAGTTGGTCACCACAGAAGTGTCCCATGCTGTCGTTGATATGCTTGAAGTGGTCGATATCGAGGAACAGAGTCGCAAACGCGTGTTGATGTTTCTGACCGTTCTCAATGTGTTGTTCTAGCAAGCTGATCAAATGGGTACGGTTAGGAAGGTTGGTCAATGGATCGTAAAACGCCATGCGTTGCAGCTTTTCTTCGTGCGCTTTACGTACCGAGATGTCTTCGAACACACAGATGTAGTTGATCAGGTGGTTCTTATCGTCCATCACCGCACTGATGGTGGCGAGCTGTGGGTAAATGCTGCCATCTTTTTTACGGTTGATGAACTCGCCTTTCCACTGACCTTTGCTTTCTAGCTGACGCCACAACTGCTGATAAAACTCGCGGTCGTGATGCCCAGAACGCAAGATATTTGGGTTCTTACCGATCACTTCTTCTGCTGTATAACCGGTGATGTGGGTGAAGGCGCTGTTCACATCAAGAATGTTGGCTTTGCGGTCGGTGATCACCATCCCTTCGTGGGAGTTATCGAAGATTTTTGACGCCAATGACAACTGAGTTTCTACCATTTTTCGACGAGTGACGTTGCGTGTCATACCCAAAATACCAATCAGCTCTCCGGTTTGATTGCGGATTGGCGATTTGATGGTTTCCAGCCAAGTCGGATTGTTGTTGTCATCAATCAGAGTGCACTCTTCAACCGTGTTTTGGCTGCCTGTAGCGATCACCAACTGGTCGGTATCAATGAACTTTTTTGCTCGACGGCTGCTGAACAACTCGAAGTCATTCTTGCCGACGATTTCACTGCCGGTCATTTGCCAAGAGTCTTCAACGCTGCGGTTGGTCATCGCATAACGACCATCAGTGCTCTTTATCCACGTGTGGTCTTCTAAGCAATCGATGAACTCTTGCAGGGATGGCAGTAACTCTGGCAATTGAACATCGTGACGCTGCTGCTCTTTATGGTAAGTCTGAGCAGCATCAAAGCCGACGCGTCCTGCCAATGCGCTTAACCATCCAGTAATGACAGTATCTTGCTCGGTAGGATGAACTAATGCGAAGGCAGCAAACAGCTCACCGCTCGGCAGCCATACCGGGCAGTAACTCAAGGTTTGGTTTTGAAAGGGCGTTTGTTCAACAACAAGCTGAGGATAGATAAAGTGCTCAGTGGCAGGTTCGAGAATCGCGACGACTTCACGATGATGTTGCGGCGACGTCGCCACCTCACTCAAGTGCCATTGGCGAGTGTAGCTGAAAGTATAAAGCTGACCGTGCGCCTGTGTGGCATCACAGCATTGTTGCAAAGCCTGTTTCCAGTCTGTCATCAATGCAGGGGAGATAGCGAAGCGAAACATAGTTAATAAAGCATCCTGAGCGCCCTTGGATTTATGTTGTTAACATCTAATTAGACGTTCATATCGGGCTTTGGCTATATCGTATCCAAAGCCCGAACAAATCCAAGCAAGGAACACTTCATTAATCGAGTAAACTGTTAGCTAGCTCTCTTTTTTATAAATCGCGTCTCATTTTTGCAATGGTTTCGGACGTCATCATTGAGCGGTGTTCGCCTGTTTTTGCTTTTTGCCGAACTTCACTTGTTGAATCACCAAGCCGCTGATGATCAGCACTAAGCCAATCAAAGTGGATGGGTGAATCTCTTCACCAATGATGGTGGCAAGCAGCATGAGCGAGATGAATGGTGAAGCGAAAATCAGGTTGCTGATGCGTGCGGTGTTCTCGGTGAGCTTGAGTGCCGTTAGCCACAACACGAAGGTTACGCCCATCTCAAACAGACCAACATAAGTCACTGCCGCCCAACCTTTCGCGGTGATTTGGCTCCAGTCAGCGCCTTCATAAATGCTTAAGCCAATCGCAAATGGAATTGCAACCAGAAAGCCCAATAGCACGCCCACCACTGGATCGGCTTTGTTTTTGGTGTTGAGAATCCAGTAACTTGCCCAAAGCAATGTTGAAAGTAGCGCTAATCCCACACCAAGCGGACTTTCGAATTCCATTCCTAACACGTTACCTTTGGTGGCAATCACGATGACGCCCAAATAACTAAAACCACAAGCAATCCAGTCTTTATTGCGGATCTTCTGACCCAAGAAAACCGCCGCCATCAAGGTGAGCGTGATCGCCCAACTGTAGTTGATCGCCTGCGCTTGGGAGGCTGGCAATAAGTCATATGCTTTAAACAAGATGAGGTAGTACGCCAGTGGGTTAATCAATCCAAGCAGCAAGTAGTACCAAGGATTGGCAAGAAACGTCGAACTAAGCTGATTCAACTTGCCCTGCACGCCACATACCACGATAAGTGCGATAGCCGAGACAATACTCGCCATGGTTAGCATCTGAATCGGTGAGAATTCCGCCAAAGTCAATTTAAATGCGGTCGCTACTGTTGACCAAAGTAATACCGCTGATAGCCCAAATCCTAGGGCGCGACGCTCGTTCATGATGCCTCTGTGTGATGATGTACCGCTCATCGCTGTTGGTTTGAGCTGGTGTGAGTATGTTGTACGGAGCGCCTAGTGTATGCGAGGATTTTTCATCCAACAAACTGGACATTTATCCAGTATGTAAATACCATTATTAAAGATAAAAAACACAGGCTAACTCGCTATTATGCAATGGATTCTTGAGCATCAATCTCTCATTCTGTCTTCTCTTTTTACCGCGACCATCAGCGGTGTTGCAGTGGGTTGGTGGGTTAAACAACGCTTTGCCACGCAAACTCAGTTGCTCGAACAACAGCTCTCCTCTGAAAAACAGCTTCATCAACAACAACTTGAACAAGTGAAGCAAAGCCTTGCCGAAGCACAGCAAGAATTGGATGAGCTTGATGACGAGCGCGATAAAGCGGCATTCGAGGTGCGCCAAACTCACGGTAAATTGATGGCGGCGATGGAAAAGCTGCGCTATTTCGAAGCGGTGAAACAGGAGCGTCAGCAGTATTTTGATGAGCTAGGGCAGATGCGAGAGCACAAATCGCGTCTTGAAACCCAACTTGGTGAGCAGCAAGCGCGCCACGAGCAAATCAACCAAGCTAATGCCGAAAAGCTGCAAATTCTTGAGCAAGCAGAAGTGCGTTTGAAGCAGCAATTTGAACACTTAGCGAACCAGTTGTTTGAAGAGAAAACCGCCAAAGTCGACATGCAAAACCGTCAGAGCTTGGAAGGTTTGCTGTCTCCACTAAAAGAGCAGCTGGAAGGGTTCAAAAAACAAGTTAACGACAGCTTTAGCCAAGAAGCCAAAGAGCGTCACACCTTGGTGCATGAGTTGAAGAACCTGCAACGCTTGAATGAGCATATGACCCGAGAAGCGGTCAATCTGACTCAAGCTCTGAAAGGTGACAACAAACAACAGGGTAACTGGGGTGAAGTGGTTCTGGCTCGTGTATTGGCAGAATCTGGTTTGCGTGAAGGGCACGAGTACCAAACTCAGGTGAGCTTGCAAAATGAAGCAGGCAAACGCTATCAACCGGATGTGATTGTTCACTTACCGCAAAACAAACAAGTGGTGGTCGATTCGAAAATGGCGCTGGTGGCGTACGAGCGCTACTTCAACGCAGAGAACGACATTCAACGAGAGCGGGCGTTGAGCGATCACTTAGCCGCGCTGCGCGCGCACATCAAAGGTTTGAGCCTTAAGGATTACCACCAGTTAAAAGGCATCCAGAGTTTAGATTATGTGTTGATGTTTATTCCGGTGGAGCCTGCATTCCAAGTCGCGATTCAAGCCGACCCAAGCTTGGTTAAAGATGCGATGGAACAAAACATTATTTTGGTCAGCCCTACCACTTTGCTGGTGGCGCTACGTACGATAGATAATTTGTGGCGTAACGAGCGTCAAAACGAAAACGCCCAATTGATCGCTGAACGAGCGGCGAAGCTGTACGACAAACTGCGCTTGTTTATTGATGACATGGAAGGGCTGGGCGGCGCATTAGACAAAGCCAACCAAACGTACCAAGGGGCAATGAATAAACTGGCAACAGGGCGTGGCAACGTGATTCGTCAGGCTGAAAGCTTTAAGCAATTAGGAGTGGAAGTAAAACGTCCAATCTCGCCAGATCTTGCTCAGTTGGCGCAGACAGAGTCATTTTCGGAAAATGCTTCTTTAGTAGAAAGACATCCGGCTGAGGATAAAGTAAACTAATCGCCCGCAGTACAGTGGGCGACCCTATTTGTTATCAACCGCCCCGTAGTGAGAAAGTGCTGCCCAAGAGGAATCAGAATGACGGACACAAGTGTGCAATCAAATACAGCGTTAGATAACGACACTACCCACTTTGGTTTTACCACAGTGGCAAAAGACGAAAAAGTGACCAAAGTTGCCGAAGTTTTCCACTCAGTGGCAGCAAAATACGACATCATGAATGACTTGATGTCAGGTGGCGTTCATCGCCTTTGGAAGCGTTTTACTATTGATTGCAGTGGCGCTCGTCCGGGACAACGTGTTCTTGACCTAGGTGGTGGTACTGGCGACCTGACGGCGAAGTTTTCGCGCATTGTTGGCGACCAAGGTCACGTGATCCTAGCGGACATCAACAACTCAATGCTGAATGTGGGTCGTGACAAACTACGCGACAACGGCATTGTTGGTAACGTGCATTACGTTCAAGCGAACGCAGAAGAACTGCCGTTCCCAGATGATTACTTTGACGTGATCACGATTAGCTTCTGTCTACGTAACGTAACCGATAAAGACAAAGCGCTGCGCTCGATGTTCCGCGTATTGAAGCCAGGTGGTCGTCTGTTGGTGCTTGAGTTCTCAAAACCAATCCTAGACCCACTATCAAAAGTGTACGACGCGTACTCATTCCACCTATTGCCAAAAATGGGTGAACTAGTAGCGAACGACGCAGACAGCTACCGTTACCTAGCAGAATCTATCCGCATGCACCCAGACCAAGACACGCTGGAAGGCATGATGAAAGAAGCGGGCTTTGAAAACACCAAATACTACAACCTAACGGGTGGTATTGTGGCGCTGCACCGCGGCTACAAATTCTAAGGATAAGCGGTATGCCATTTGAACCTCTTATCACTGCCGTTATTGAAACGACACTAAATACGCTGATTAAAGACGATCCTGAATTGGGTCGTCGTTTGTCACGTCTTAAAGGTCAGGTGATTCAAATTCATCTGAAAGAAATCAATAAGACACTGACGTTCATCTTCAGTCAGCAAATCGATGTTTTGGGCAACTACGAAGGTCAGCCAGATTGTTATCTGTCACTGAATCTAAGCGTCCTGCCTGAGTTGCGCGATCAAGCCAACATCACTCGTCTTATCAAGCAAGACAAACTTGAGCTTGAAGGTGACATTCAATTGGCACAGAAATTCTCTCAATTGATGGTGGATTGCAAACCTGATATCGAAGAGTGGCTGTCTCGCGTGACGGGTGATGTCGTGGCACATACTTTTGTGCAAGGTACCAAGAACGTCGGGGGTTTCTTTGCTTCTCAAGCAGAAAAACACCAGCGTCATCTTGCTCAAGTGGTAACAGAAGAGTGGAAACTGGCGCCAGCACCGCTAGAAATTGCCCACTTCTGTGACCAAGTGGACGACGTTCGTAGCCAAGCCTCTCGCGTTGAAGCGCGTCTAAACGCATTACTAAAAAAGTTCGATTCGGATAAGCCTGCGCTGGAGAACTCATGACGCCAGCAGAAATAAAGCGCTTATACCACATCATTAAAGTTCAGCTGGAATATGGCTTGGATGAGTTGTTGCCCGATCATCAACTGACCAAAGCGCCGCTTTTGATGCGCAAAAGTCTATTCTGGATGAAGAACAAGCACCCAGAAAAACCGCTGGGTGAACGCCTTCGTCTCGCTCTACAAGAACTTGGTCCAGTTTGGATTAAGTTCGGTCAGATGATGTCGACTCGTCGCGACCTTTTCCCTCCGCATATCGCAGATCCTCTTGCGCTTTTGCAAGACCAAGTTGCGCCATTTGATGGGCAGTTAGCGAAAGAACAAATGGAACTCGCTCTGGGCGGTCCATTAGAAAACTGGTTTACTGAATTTGATATCAAACCGTTAGCGTCTGCGTCGATTGCTCAGGTGCATACAGCGCGATTAAAAGACACTAACCAAGAAGTGGTATTAAAGGTCATCCGTCCAGATATTCGTCCGGTCATTGATTCAGATCTAAAACTGATGCACCGAATGGCGCGTATAGTCGCCGGAGCGATGCCTGAAGCACGTCGTTTGAAACCAGTTGAAGTGGTTCGCGAGTACGAAAAAACCTTACTTGATGAACTCGATTTGCGTCGTGAAGCGGCGAACGCGATTCAACTGCGTCGCAACTTCGAAGGCAGTGAAGAGCTTTACGTACCAGAAGTTTTTCCTGACTTTAGTAATGAAACTGTCATGGTTTCTGAGCGAATATATGGCATCCAAGTCTCTGATATTGAAGGCTTGGAAGCGAATGGCACCAATATGAAACTGCTCGCGGAACGCGGTGTGAGTGTGTTCTTCACTCAGGTGTTCCGAGATAGCTTTTTCCATGCCGACATGCACCCGGGCAACGTGTTTGTTAAGCCGGAGCATCCAGAGAATCCAATGTGGATTGGGCTCGATTGCGGGATCGTTGGTACACTTAATAGTGAAGACAAACGCTATCTGGCGGAAAACTTCCTCGCTTTTTTCAATCGTGATTACCGCCGCGTAGCGGAATTACACGTTGATTCGGGGTGGGTGCCTGCCGATACCAATGTCGATGAATTTGAATTTGCGATTCGCATTGTGTGTGAGCCAATCTTTGCTAAACCACTGTGTGAAATCTCTTTCGGTCACGTACTGTTGAACCTCTTCAACACTGCGCGTCGATTCAACATGGAAGTGCAACCGCAGCTTGTGTTGCTACAAAAAACGCTGTTGTACGTCGAAGGACTGGGTCGCCAGTTGTACCCGCAACTTGATTTGTGGGAGACCGCGAAACCTTTCCTTGAAGAATGGATGATGAACCAAGTCGGTCCGCAAGCTTTAGTGAATGCCATTAAAGACCGCGCGCCGTTTTGGGCAGAGAAGTTACCGGAACTGCCGGAGCTGCTTTACGATAGCCTTAAACAAGGTAAAGCCATGAATCAACGCATGGATCAGCTTTATCAAGGTTACCGTCACAGCAAGCGTCAGCAGGCGACAGGAAAGTTTTTATTTGGCGTTGGAGCCACTTTAGTCGTATGCTCGGCAATATTGGTGGATAACGCTTATGAGCAGCTATCGATCGCTAGCGGTATCGCAGGGGTCACATTTTGGTTGCTTAGTTGGCGAGCTTATCGTCGATAGACGTTAAACTCTTGAAATAATTTTGTTTAAAGACCCGAGGTAAAAAGAATGGGTGGTATCAGTGTTTGGCAACTTCTAATCATTGCTGTAATTGTTGTATTGCTATTCGGAACTAAGAAACTACGCGGTATCGGTGGCGATCTGGGTGGTGCCGTTAAGGGCTTCAAAAAAGCAATGAGCGAAGATGAGCCTGCGAAGAAAGACGACAAAGACGCAGACTTCGAGCCAAAAAGTCTAGAAGAGCAGCAAAAGAAAGAAGCAGCTCCTGAATCGAAAAAAGACAAAGAGCAGGCGTAAAACGTGTTTGATATCGGTTTTTGGGAACTGGTATTAATATCTGTTGTTGGTCTGGTTGTTCTTGGTCCAGAGCGTTTGCCACATGCCATCCGCAGTGTCTCTCGTTTTGTCGGAGCAGCTAAGAGTATGGCAAATAGCGTCAAAGACGAGTTGTCACACGAGCTGAAAGTTCAAGAACTGCAAGAAAACTTGCGCAAAGCTGAGCAAATGGGGATGGATGATCTATCTCCTGAGCTGAAATCTTCGGTCGAAGAATTGAAGAAAGCGGCGCAATCTGTAAACCGCCCTTACGCGGAGCCAACCAAATCAGAAGCGGAGCCTAAACAAGAGGCACCAGCGACTGAAACCGTTGAGAAAGCGGAAGAGATTAAGGTTACAGCGGCAGATAAGAAAGCCGAATAGTCTCATTAGGAGGAGCTACTAGTGATTGGTAGCTCCTTTTTGATCAGGTTTTAAAAAAGAGGTTTGCCATGTCTACCGTCGAGCAGACACAACCTTTAATTAGTCATTTATTAGAACTTCGCAACCGACTGCTTAAAGCCATTGCTGCAGTTTTGGTGGTGTTTGTTGGACTAATTTACTTCTCTAACCACATTTATGAGTTTGTTTCAGCACCTTTGGTAGAACGCCTACCTGAAGGTGCAACGATGATCGCAACCGATGTGGCTTCACCGTTTTTCACACCTTTGAAGCTAACCTTGATTGCTTCGGTGTTTATTGCGGTGCCGTTTATCTTGTACCAAGTATGGGCCTTTGTAGCGCCAGGTTTGTACAAGCATGAACGTCGATTGATCATGCCATTGCTGTTCTCTAGCTCACTGTTGTTCTACTGCGGTGTGGCGTTCGCTTACTTCGTGGTATTCCCACTGGTGTTTGGTTTCTTTACCGCCATCTCTCTTGGTGGGGTAGAGTTCGCAACCGACATCTCAAGTTACCTCGATTTTGTACTGGCGCTGTTTATGGCGTTTGGTATCGCATTTGAGGTACCTGTGGCGATCATCTTGCTATGTTGGACTGGCGCAACCACACCACAAGATCTGAAAGAGAAGCGCCCATACATTATCGTGTGTGCGTTTATTGTCGGTATGCTACTCACGCCGCCGGATATGATCTCGCAAACTCTACTGGCAATCCCGATGTGTTTGCTGTTTGAGGTGGGTTTGTTCTTCGCTCGTTTCTACACACGTAAAGATGAAGAAGAGCAAGTGGAAGAGTAAAGTCACTCCAACTCCACCATTCAGTATTAAAAAAGCGGCTCATGGAGCCGCTTTTTGGTATCTACAGTTTATCGAAGTTTGATTTCGTGACCGCATTTAGAGCAGACATATACTTCTTTAATTCCAATCAATTTTTGAAACCAACTGCGTTGTTGACGTTGTAAATACACTCCGTGATTACACATTGCGAATCCTATCTTTTTTATTTTATAAGCCGGCGGGCATTTTATGTGAAATCATGTACATAATTCAATGGGACTAACTATATAGTTAAGAGTACAACTATATGATTATGAAATAATTGGTTTGTAGCACTAAATTATCTATATACCCAAGTGACTTCAAGATGCAGGATTCAGAGTGTTGTCATTGATTCGAGAGCAAGGAAAACAACGCAGTGTAATAGCCAGCTCTTTCCAAGTTGTTTGACGCAGCAATCGGGTCAATGAAACGCTCTCAAAGGGCGAGCTGCCTTGGCTTGTATACTTTGTTGCCGATTCTTGATTTAGACCCACTAAACCTTTAAATCGCCGCCGCGTCTACAAACCAAGTCAGTCTCGCTGAACCTAGCATCTCGAGGTTACTTGGGTATACCAAGACTATGTAATTTTGCGGATGTATCCGCACCTTGAGCAGATGTATACCTCTTTGATGCCCATTAGTTTTTGCAATAGGGTGCGTTTTTGACGCTGTAAGTAAATACCGTGCTGGCAAGTGTTCATGAGCAGCCCATATCATTGAATATATGGGCAATAGTTTAGGGAGAGAAGCGCTTATATCTCAATAGCATGTTACTTATATATTTAAGGTTAATGTATTGAATTATAACGAAATGTTTTATTTTTATTTATGTAAGTACTTACATCACTTCAGGCTAAACAACTCTTCTGCGTTTTTGGTCGTCAGAGCATCAATCGCTTCAAGGCTTTCTCCGCGTAGTTCCGCCACGCGCGCCGCCACTAAAGAAGTGTAAGCTGGTTCGTTACGTTTCCCACGATGTGGAACAGGGGCAAGGTACGGGCAGTCTGTTTCTAGAATCACCCAGTTCATATCCAGATGCGGGATAACCTTATCCATACCGCCGTTTTTGAAGGTTGATACTCCGCCCAGACCTAAGTGGAACCCAAGCTCGTTGATCGCCTGTGCTTCTTCTACGCTGCCACCAAAACAATGGAATACACCACGCAAGCGACCATCTTGTTCTTGACGAAGTAAGGTCAGTGTTTCTTCAATTGAATCACGAGTGTGGATAACGACAGGCAAATCCATCTCTTTAGCCCAGTTTAACTGAGTCACAAACGCCATCTCTTGTTCTGCTCGGAAGGTTTTATCCCAGTACAGATCAATACCGATTTCACCCACTGCAATAAAGTTATGCTTTTTAAACCAGCCACGGATGATTTCCAGTGTTTGCTCGACATTGCCATCGACGTAACATGGATGCAGCCCCATCATTGAACGACAAACCTCAGGATAAGCCGCTTCGGTTTTTAGCATCGGCTCAATAGACTCAAGATCGATGTTCGGCAGCAGAATTTTATCAATGCCTTGTTCTAAAGCGCGCTTCACCACCTCGTCGCGGTCGTTATCAAATTCGCTAGCGTAAATATGAGCGTGAGTATCGATCATGGTTGGTCTCTATGGTTTATCGGTGTATGGAATTAGTGAGAAGTATACTTGAGTGTGAGTACGGGGTCATTTTCGGTTTTTTTCATGCCGTTTTTCCATATTGCTGCTCGCAAGGTGTATCAAGAGTGATATGATTTTGCCACCAGATGATTTGATCATCGTAACCTTCCAGACAAGGAGAAAGTGGTGTCTGTATCAATTCAAGGTCCATTCCCTGCACGCCGTATGCGTCGTATGCGTAAGCACGATTTTAGTCGTCGTCTGATGGCTGAAAACCAAGTTTCAGTAAACGATTTGATTTACCCAATGTTCATTCTGATGGGTAAAGATCGTCGTGAAAGTGTTGAATCGATGCCGGGTGTAGAACGTTTGTCGATTGATTTAATGCTAGAAGAAGCACAATACCTAGCAAACCTAGGCGTACCAGCAATCGCGCTTTTCCCTGTCGTAAACCAAGACGCTAAAAGCTTATGTGCTGCTGAAGCTTACAACCCAGAAGGTTTGGTTCAGCGCGCAGTACGTGCATTAAAAGAGCACGTGCCTCAAATCGGTGTGATCACAGATGTGGCACTCGACCCGTTCACTACTCACGGTCAAGACGGCATCATCGATGAAGATGGCTACGTGATGAATGATGAGACAACCGAAGTACTTGTAAAACAAGCGCTGTCTCACGCAGAAGCGGGCGCAGACGTGGTTGCACCATCAGACATGATGGATGGTCGTATCGGCAAAATCCGTGAAGCACTAGAAGAAGCGGGTCACATCCATACTCAAATCATGGCTTACTCGGCGAAGTACGCATCAAACTACTACGGTCCATTCCGTGATGCAGTTGGTTCATCAGCGAACCTAAAAGGCGGCAACAAGAAAAACTACCAAATGGACCCTGCGAATACGGATGAAGCGCTACATGAAGTGGCTCTTGATATCAATGAAGGCGCAGACATGGTGATGGTTAAGCCAGGTATGCCTTACCTTGATGTGGTTCGTCGTGTTAAGACTGAGCTTCAAGTTCCAACGTTCGCTTACCAAGTTTCTGGTGAGTACGCGATGCATAAAGCAGCCATCATGAATGGTTGGCTAAAAGAGCGCGAGACCGTGATGGAATCCCTGCTTTGCTTCAAACGTGCAGGCGCGGATGGCATCCTGACTTACTTCGCGAAAGATGTAGCAGAGTGGTTAGCGGAAGAAAATGCACAAGCTGCAGAGCACCTAGTAAAGACTCAAGAAGCGACAGACGAGTAATTATCGCTCAATGAGAAAAACCAGACCGACAATTGTTGTCGGTCTGAATATACCCAAGTACCCTCAAGACGGAATACACACGGCTTGAAGTTACTTGGGTATATTTATTTCTGGAGAGTAAGACAATGACAATGCTGATTCGTGAAGGCACGCTGGAAGAAGCGATCCAAGTGGTGGCTCGTGTTACTGAGTTTGCACGTGGTGAGACGGTTGAATCCATGGCGGAGCGTCTTGGGGATAAAAAAAGCTTAATCTTAGTCGCTGAGAAAGCAGGAGCTATCCTTGGCTTTAAAATCGGCTATGAGTTAGATGATTACACCTTTTACAGCTGGTTTGGTGGCGTTGCGCCAGAAGCGCGCAATGAGGGTGTGGCACAGATGTTATTGGAAGCGCAAGAAGAATGGGTCGCAGAGCAGGGTTACAAAACGTTAAAAGTGAAATCACGCAACCAATTTCCTGCCATGCTTCGTTTGTTGCTAAGAAACGACTATATCATTGAAAAATTTGAAGAAAAAACCAACTTGCGTGAGTCTCGAGTCCACTTCATTAAGGCGCTATAAAAAATAAATGAGATTTTTTCTCATTTAGGTATTGACTGTTAAATGAGAATCATTATTATTAAACCTGTCTTAGGGAATGAGGAAAGTTCACAAGGACGTTGAGTTGCTAATTAACTGAGTGTTGAGAAGGTAATGAAACATTTTCCCCAGAACTTGCACGAATTCTTTTTGACACGACATTGCTCACATTGCTTCCAGTGTAATTTATAGCTTCTTGGTTAAGCTGCCATATAAATGGAAATAGCTTCACCACTTCTGCTAGGCGACCCAATTGGGTCGCTTTTTTCTTTTCTGAGATTTCTAATTGACGCCTCTATTGGCAACTTTTCCACATGTCATGATCATTTTAGGATCGTTGATCTTCTCGCCTGTTGGTATTTATTTTTATTAAAAACAATGCCTTACGTTGGTGTTTTGTTGGTTTTATTTCCGTTGGATAACCAGTGGATAATTTCTATAAACAGAGTTATCCACAAGAAGGTGCAAATTTCGTGAATAACATCGGAAAATTTCCGCGACCTTGATCGAGCGAACAAGATAGATTCGGATCAGCAGTCATGGCATTCTAAGCAGATCTATTAAGTACTGATTTGGATACAGACAATTATGGCAAGTATTCCTGAAAATCCGTTGATTCTGATCGACGGTTCTTCTTATCTATATCGCGCTTTTCACGCTTACCCAGGCACGATGAGTAACGGTGAAATTCCAACTAACGCAGTTTACGGTGTAGTCAACATGTTACGCAGCATGATGCGTCAGTTTGCTTCTGATCGTATCGCAGTGGTTTTCGATGCGAAGGGTAAAACCTTCCGTGACGATATGTACCCGGAATACAAAGCGAATCGTCCACCAATGCCGGACGATCTTCGTTGCCAGATTGAACCTCTGCACAACGTTATTCGCGCTATGGGTCTGCCATTGATCTGTATTCCTGGCGTAGAAGCCGATGATGTGATTGGTACTCTGGCTTATCAAGCATCGCAGCAAGGCATGCCTGTTTTGATCAGTACTGGCGATAAAGATATGGCGCAGTTGGTGGATGACAACGTTACCTTGATCAACACCATGACCAACGTTGTGATGGATCGTGAAGGTGTGGTTGAGAAGTTTGGTATCCCACCAGAATTGATCATCGACTACCTAGCGTTGATGGGCGATAAAGTTGATAACATTCCTGGCGTCCCGGGTGTGGGTGATAAAACCGCTACTGCTTTGCTACAAGGCATTGGCGGTCTGACTAAGCTGTATGAAAACCTCGACGATATCGCTGCGCTTGGCTTCCGTGGTTCAAAAACCATGGCTAAGAAGCTAGTCGACAACAAAGACAACGCAATGCTGTCTTACGAGCTAGCGACCATCAAGTTGGATGTGGAGCTGGAGGAGACGCCAGAATCATTGCTAAAAGCAGAACCAAGTACAGATGAACTGATCAAACTGTACGGTCAGTTGACGTTTAAGTCTTGGTTGAATGAGCTATTAGAAGGCGGCACAGGTGTAGTAGAAGCGGATGAATCAACCGGCGCTGCGCGTGGTGGTTCTGCTTCATCTAAAGCAGATATGGACACCTCCGCAGTAAAAATCGACCGTAGCCAATACGAAACCATCCTAGATGAAGCTTCATTTAATGCTTGGTTAGACAAACTAAAAGCGTCTGAATTATTTGCGTTTGATACCGAAACTGACAGCCTAGATTACATGGTGGCAAATCTAGTCGGTCTATCATTTGCGACCAATGAAGGCATTGCTGCTTATGTACCAGTGGCTCATGACTACCTAGATGCGCCTCAGCAGTTGGATCGTGATTGGGTGCTAGAACAACTGAAACCAATTCTTGAAGATGATGCTCAGGCTAAAGTTGGTCAAAACCTAAAATACGATGCGTCTGTGCTGGCTCGCTACGGCATTGAGATGAAAGGCATCAAGCACGACACCATGTTGGCGTCTTACGTCTACAACAGTGTAGGCGGTAAACATGATATGGACAGCTTGGCACTACGCTTCCTACAGCACAGCTGCATTTCATTCGAACAAATCGCAGGTAAAGGTAAAAACCAACTGACCTTCAACCAAATCGAACTGGATGAAGCTTCACCATATGCTGCAGAAGATGCGGACGTGACACTTCGCCTACATAACCGTTTGTTTGCCAACATCGAACAAGATGAAAAGCTAAAAACGGTATACGAAGAAATCGAAATGCCACTTGTACCAGTGCTGTCTCGCATAGAGCGTACTGGTGTGTTGATTGATGACATGAAGCTTAGCGCACAATCGGTAGAGATTGCCGCACGTCTGGATGAGCTTGAGCAAAAGGCGTACGAGATTGCAGAACAAGAGTTCAATATGAACTCACCGAAGCAACTGCAAGCGCTTCTGTTTGAAAAAATGGGTCTACCAGTTATCAAGAAGACGCCATCAGGCACACCTTCTACCAATGAAGAAGTGCTGCAAGAGCTGGCTCTGGATTACCCACTACCAAAACTGATTTTGGAATACCGTGGTCTGGCGAAGCTAAAATCAACGTACACCGATAAGTTGCCGAAGATGATCAACCCATCAACGGGTCGTGTGCATACTTCTTACCACCAAGCGGTGACAGCAACGGGTCGTCTATCTTCAACCGATCCTAACTTGCAGAACATCCCAATTCGTAATGAAGAAGGTCGTCGTATTCGTCAGGCATTCGTTGCACCTACGGGTTATAAGATTCTGGCAGTCGACTACTCTCAGATTGAATTGCGTATTATGGCGCACCTATCTGGTGACCAAGCGCTGCTTGATGCGTTCCGTGACGGCAAAGATATCCACGCAGCAACCGCAGCAGAAATCATGGGCGTTTCTATCGAAGACGTTTCAAGTGAGCAACGTCGACGTGCGAAAGCGGTTAACTTCGGTCTAATCTACGGCATGAGTGCATTTGGTTTGGCGAAGCAACTGGGTATTCCTCGTGGTGAAGCACAAGCGTACATGGACAAGTACTTCGAGCGCTATCCAGGCGTGATGCAGTACATGGAAGACACGCGCAGTGCAGCTTCAGAGCAAGGCTTCGTCGAGACCATCTTTGGTCGCCGTCTACACCTTCCTGAAATTCAATCTCGTAACGGCATGCGTCGTAAGGCGGCAGAACGTGCAGCGATCAATGCACCGATGCAAGGTACCGCTGCGGACATCATCAAGAAAGCGATGTTGTTAGTTGATCAGTGGATTCAAGAAGAAGGCAACGGTCGAGTGAAACTTCTGATGCAAGTACACGATGAACTGGTATTTGAAGTTGAAGAGTCGTCTTTGTCCGAAATTGAAAGTAAAGTACAGAATTTGATGGAATCTGCAGCAGAGCTGAAAGTACCTCTAGTGGCAGAAGCAGGTCACGGTGACAACTGGGATCAAGCACACTAGTCATTTTTAAGCCAATTTAGCCCATTTAGTATGAGCCAGCGCACAAACGCTGGCTTTTTTGTGTCATTAAAAAAGCAAATCAGATCTGAGATTTAATGTTGCTTAATAAAACTTTAATGAAAAAAAACTACAAAAGTTCTTTGCAAATCTGACCAATTGTTGTACATTATCTCTCGTAGGGTACAGAGGTAAGATGTTCTATCTTTCAGACCTTTTGTTTCACGTTATTGGATTAGGCTGATTCAGCCGCCCCAGTCAGTTTTTGACTGGGGCGTTTTTTATTGGGCGAAAGAAAAATTTTCTTTTTGATCAGTAAGTTAAGCTAAACCCTCAAAAACCTTCTTTTTTGACCTCTCTAAGTCACTGCAAAATCTCGATTTTTCCTTTAAATTTATTGCGTTATTCATGCTGTAAATTTACGCCAGTCACACTATTATTTTTTCTTGAAAGAAACTAAGTTACGTCTTTTTGATACTTCGTTTAACTTAACTATCTGAATGTTAAGACTATTGGATGGTTTGGGTGGGGATATTTGTCGGTGAGCAGGAAATAAGATTGTTTTTTAACCTATTGAAATCGAATCTCAGTTCAGTAATGCTTCGCCACATAACAATAATTACCAATTTTTCTCTCCCGTTATCCCTGCCAGGAAGGTGGGGATTTTTATTGCCTGAAATTCACGTTTTTAGATGACAGATAAACAAAAGCCCCACCAAAAGGCAGGGCTGTGTCGAAAAAATTTAACAAATTTTGTTAATTATTCTTCGCCGCTCTCTGGAGCGCCTTGCTCGTCTTCTTCAATCAAGTGTGCAAATGCTGGTGCAAACCAAGTGTCCAGTTTGGCACGTAGCTGATCGACACCTAGACCTTTCAGTGAAGAGAACACGTCAACCGATACGTCACCACCAAATGTTTCCACTTGCTTGCGGATTTTCAGTAGCGTTTGTTTGCGAGCACCGCTTTTCAGTTTGTCTGCTTTAGTCAGAAGAACTTGAACAGGAATGCGGCTGTCGATTGCCCAGAAAATCATTTGTTGGTCGAGATCTTTCATTGGGTGACGGATGTCCATCAGAACCACCAAGCCCTTTAGGCACTCGCGTTTCTGTAGGTATTCACCTAATGATTTTTGCCATTTGTTCTTCATCTCAACCGGTACTTGAGCGAAGCCATATCCTGGCAAATCGACAATGTGACAACCTTCTTCCACTTTGAAAAGGTTGATCAATTGAGTACGACCTGGTGTCTTTGATGTCTTTGCTAAGCTTTTTTGGTTAGTAAGACGGTTAAGTGCACTCGATTTACCAGCGTTTGAGCGTCCTGCAAACGCAATTTCGACACCTTCGTCCTCAGGTAAGTGACGAATATCGGGTGCGCTGGTGATGAAATGCGTGTTTTGGTAATGAATTTTTACGCTCACTGTTAACTCCATCTCGACTTTGTGTAGTCGATTGATTACTTTTTTGTGAAATTGTGTAAAATAACCGTGCTCGGCATAAGGTCGCCTATTGTACCATGAGTGTACGCGGTATGTTCACATTCCGTGGTACTGGAAGCTTGATAATTATAATGGAATGTCATGAAGAAATTAGCGCTAATTTTGAGTCTTTTAGCCAGTTGCTCAGTATGGGCCCAAGGTAATATTGAAGCTGGTAAAGCAAAATCACAAACTTGTGTCGCCTGTCACGGAGCGGACGGTAACAGTGCAATCGCAATGTACCCGAAACTTGCAGGCCAACACGCTAAGTATCTTGAGAAGCAGTTAAAAGATCTAAAACTAGGTATGACTAGTGGTGGTAAGCAAGGTCGTTATGACCCTGTGATGAGTGGTATGGCAATGCCACTGAGCGATGAAGACATCGCTGATCTATCTGCATACTATGCCTCTCTACCAATCTCAGAGAGTTCAACACCAGAAGATGTTGTTGACAAAGGTAAAGTACTTTACACCGCTGGTAACGCAGAACGCGGTCTAACCGCATGTATCGCATGTCACGGCCCTCGTGGTAACGGCACTGAGCTTTCAGGTTTCCCTAAAATTTCTGGTCAGCACTCTGACTACATCAAAGCTCAGCTAGAGAAGTTCCGTGATGGTAACCGTGGTAACGATATGAATGCCATGATGCGTGACATCGCGAAAAAAATGACAGACGAAGACATCGAAGTTCTGTCGAAATACGTTGGCGGTCTGCACTAAACCCCTACATAGTTCGAGCACAGTTATACAAATATGCCCTAGCTTTTTTGCTGGGGCATTTTTGTTAGTGATCTTGATCACATATGGATTTTCATTCACAAGTGATAGTTAGCTCGGTGCTTTGTGAGACATTTGCCATACTTGTTCGATACTATTTCTCATCTTGTTCTTTAAGTTATTGATAGATTAGACTATTTATTTTTGACTAAAAAATCCTATCAATAATTCTTTTCAATGACTTGTCGGTTTTTATCCAGTCCGTAAAGTAGAGGCTGTTCACAAGGAGTGAATGACAGGAATTTAGACCATGGATATAAGGTCTCCAAGGACGCAAACGAAGGACGTTTGATAGTCGGAAAAGGGACTTAGGTAGGCAAGGAGCCTATCAGATATGGATGGTCATCTAGTCTAACGGTTAAGACAGCGAAACGGATCAAGCTCAGGAAGTAGCTCAGTAGACAGGAAGTAAACGGATAGCCAAAACTCATCAGGAAGATGAAGAACAACACTTTTTGGCAAGGAAAGCTCGAAAAACAAAAGGATTCTTGGTGCACCAAATGAGTGCAACACAGTTTCGCCACTATTGGTGGCATTCAGAAAGCGACAGTCTCACTGTCGCTTTTTTTATACCTTCAATTCCGATAAAAACTTTTTTAACAAAAACTGCTGAAAAAGTATCCAGTAACACTCCAATCTGAGTCCACTTTCTGGTATGTTTCGCATCCCTGTTTGAGGAAGTCAGCATGCACACCTGTCCTTTATGCCAGAATCAGCGCACTCACCACTTTTTTGAAGATAAGCAACGCGAGTATCTTCAATGTGAGCAGTGCAGTTTGGTATTCGTCAATCCAGACCAACGTTTGGATGCGGAAACTGAAAAAGCTCACTATGATCTGCATGAGAACAATCCTGAAGATATGGGATATCGCCGTTTTTTGGCACGAATTGCTGACCCAATCGCAGAGCGAATTTCACCACAATCGAACGGAATCGACTTTGGTTGTGGTCCGGGTCCTACGCTTTCCTTAATGTTAGAAGAAGCGGGGCACAACATGGCGTTGTACGATCTTTACTATCACCCAGATACTTGTGTGTTGGAAAAGCAGTACGATTTCATGACAGCAACAGAGGTGATCGAACACCTCTACCACCCAGATATGGTGTGGAAGCAATGGTTGAATTTAGTTAAGCCAGGTGGCTGGATAGGCCTGATGACGAAAATGGTCATCGATGTAGAAGCCTTTCGGACATGGCACTATAAGAACGATCCGACGCATGTGGTGTTCTTTAGCCGTGATACGTTCCAGTTCCTAGCAGAGCGGGATAAGCTCGAACTCGAATTTATTGGTAATGATGTAATTTTACTGAGGAAGACCCAGTAATGAGCCGTAAAAAGAAATCAAGAAAGCCAGGTGCCTCTGGCGCACCTGAGTTTGTAGTAACTCGTAACCGTACAGAATCAGATGTAGAAGGTCGTCTACGTAAGCGCGCGAAAAAGCGTAAAGGCTTGAAGACTGGTAGCCGCAACTCTGATGCGGAAGAGCAGAAGAAACAAGCCGCAGCGCAAAAACGCGATCCTCGCTTAGGCAGCAAGAAGAAAATTCCTCTGATTGTTGAGCCAGCGAAGAAGCAAACGAAACAAGAGCGTCGTCTATCTGCTGAGCAAGAGCTAGAGATGCTAGAAAACGATGCGCAATTGAACGTGTTGTTGGATCGTATCGAAGCGGGCGAGAACCTAGGTACTGGTTTACAGAAATATGTAGACGAGAAGCTAGATCGCATCGAGAAGCTAATGGATCAACTAGGTCTACTAGAGCCGGAAGAAGACGACGAAGACTTTACTGCGCCAGCAGTAAAAGGGTCTCGTAACGACGACGATCTACTTGCAGACTTCGACGATATCAACTTCGACGACTACAAAGGATAAGTAATCCATGAACGTAACCTTATTAGCGATTGCGGGTGCAGTGATTATTATCGCGCTGGCTTCTTATGCAGGTTACCTTCTGCTTCAATTGAAAAAGCAAAAGGAATTGCAGCTGAAGCATCAAAAATTGGCGATCGATAAGCGTAACGCCAACATTTTTGAGAACGTGCATACCTTGTGTCAGGCGGGCATCCAAGGGCAATGTGACTTGTCGGAAATCAGTATTCGTGTTTACAACATCATGGATTATGTCCAAGGTGAAGACCGTATCGATTTTGATGCCACATACCCTGCGATTTCTGAGTTGTACCATACCGTGAAAGATATGGCGCGCGGCGAAGATCGCCAGCAGCTTGCCAAAAAAGAACGTATGCAACAGAACCTGACGCGTCACAAAGCTGAACAGCGCTTAACGGACGCGATCATCGAAGAGCTCAAAGTGTTGCAAAAAGACGTTCAGCCACTGAATAACCAAATCAATATTCAGATGATCTAATTGGTGCCCCCGATGGTTTCCTTATAACCAATGGGGGTATCGTGATCACGCTAGCACTTCTTTGGTTTTATACTTAAAAAGCCGACAGCGACTACCGTAGTTGTCATCGTCGTATGGCAAAATAACGGTTTCTGAATATCGGGCGACGGCTTTTGTCTCCCTAGCATTTAACGGAAAGTACCACCATGTCGAATCAACACACTGAATCGAAACAGCAAATCGTCTGGGATCAAGCGGTATTGGATAAGTACAACTACTCTGGCCCGCGCTACACGTCGTACCCGACAGCACTGGAGTTTCATGAAGCGTTTACCATTTCGGACTACGATATGGCATGCACTCAGTACCCAGATCGTCCGCTATCTCTGTACGTTCACATTCCGTTTTGTCATAAGCTTTGCTACTACTGTGGCTGTAATAAAGTCATTACTCGCCATTCGCATAAGGCTGACGAATACTTGGATGTACTTGAGCACGAGATTCGTCAACGCGCGTCACTATTGGGTGAACGCCAGGTGACTCAATTGCACTTTGGTGGTGGTACACCAACTTTCCTATCTGAAAAGCAAATCACGCGTGTGATGAACTTGCTACGCCAAGAGTTTACGTTTAGTGCGGATGCGGAAATCAGTATTGAAGTTGACCCACGTGAAATCGAGCTCACTATGCTGGATCACTTGCGTGGTGAAGGCTTCAACCGTCTGAGCATTGGCGTGCAGGATTTCAATAAAGAAGTTCAACAGCTCGTGAACCGTGAGCAAGATGAAGCATTTATCTTTGCGATGGTTGCTCGCGCAAAAGAACTTGGTTTCCGCTCAACCAACCTTGATTTGATTTATGGTTTACCGAAGCAAACTAAGGCATCTTTTGCGAAGACACTAGAGCAAGTGTTAGAAATGCAGCCAGGTCGTTTGTCTGTGTTTAACTATGCGCACATGCCACAACTGTTTGCTGCGCAGCGTAAGATCAAAGACGAAGATTTGCCAAAAGCGGAAGAGAAGATGGCGATTCTGCAAGACACCATCGCTACGCTAACAGGTGCTGGTTACCAGTTCATCGGTATGGACCACTTTGCCATGCCAGATGATGAGCTTGCTGTTGCTCAACGTGAAGGCATCTTGCACCGCAACTTCCAAGGTTACACGACGCAAGGTGAATGTGACTTGGTAGGCTTTGGTGTTTCTGCAATTTCAATGATTGGTGATGCCTACGCACAAAACCAAAAAGAATTGAAAAAGTACTACGCACAAGTGAATGAATCTCGCCACGCGCTGTGGAAAGGTGTATCACTGGATGCGGATGATTTGCTACGTCGTGAAGTGATCAAACAGCTTATCTGTAACTTTAAGCTGGATAAGAAGGCGATTGAGTCTGAATTTGGCGTTAAGTTTGAGCAATACTTCAAAGAAGACCTAGAGCTACTACAAACCTTCATTAATGACGAGTTAGTGGAAGTGGATGACCGTGAAATTCGCGTTACGCTTCGTGGTCGTCTGTTGATCCGTAACATCTGCATGAGCTTCGATAAATACCTAAGAGCGAAAGCGCGTCAGCAGCAATTCTCGCGCGTTATCTAATCTTTAGCCGATTCTAGATATAAAAAATGCCAGCAAATGCTGGCATTTTTTTATGTTTTTGCGGCAATTAAGCGCGATCTTTCACTTTTTCTTTCAGTTCAGTTTTTTCTGCATCTGATAGGAAAGCGATGTCTAGACCGTTGATTTGCGCTTGGCGAATCTGTTCTTGAGTTAGGCCTGCTGCTGGTGCCGCCACTTCGTATTCGTAAGGCAGTTCAATACCTTCCACTGCTGGATCGTCCGTGTTTAGACACGCAAGTACGCCGTGATCTAGGAACTGTTTCAGTGGGTGGTTTGCTAATGATTCAACAGTGCTAGTTTGGAAGTTTGACGTTAGGCACGATTCAATACCAATACGGTTTTCTGCAAGGTAATCCATCAGTTTAGGATCGTGGATTGCTTTCACACCGTGACCGATACGTGTCGCTCCAAGCTCTTGAATAGCTTGCCACATGCTTTCTGCGCCAGCCGCTTCACCTGCGTGCACCGTTACATTCAGACCTGCGTCGCGCACTTGTTTGAAGTGAGACACAAAACGGTCACCTGGTTGACCAAGCTCATCACCAGCAAGGTCAACGGCAACCATGTGGTCTTTTTGGCTAAGGATTGCATCAAGCTCTTGCTGACACGCATCAGTACCGAAAGTACGGCTCATGATACCGATTAGGTTTGCCTTGATACCAAAATCACGCATACCCGCTTGCACGCCATCAACTACTGCTTCTACTACGCCTGCGACTGGTAGTTTGTGTTTCATCGCCATGTAGTATGGAGAGAAACGCAGTTCTGCGTAATCAATTTGCGCGTTTAGTGCGTCTTCAACGTTTTCGTAAGCAACGCGGCGACACGCATCTAGATCACCCAACACTGCTACGCCCCAATCAAGCTTAGAAAGGAAAGCAACAAGAGATGGCTCAGCTTCAACAATTTGAACGTGTGGTGTTAGTGATTCGATGTCGTAAGCAGGTAGCGCAATACCAAATTGCTGACCAAGCTCAAGAATAGTCTTAGTACGAATGTTGCCGTCAAGGTGACGGTGCAAATCAGTTAGGGGAAGATTCTTAGTTATCATTATGGCGATCCGGGTTTGTTGTGAACAGGAACTCAGCCCAAACATTATCAATGACAATACATGGGGAAGATTTGCAGTTAAGTATAAATAACAGTTAGGCAAGTTGTCAGTAGAGGATGACTAGGAAATCAACGATTTCAGCTGTTTTCTACTTCATGTTAACCAAATGTGTTGGCCATTCTTCCATCGGCATTGGGCGACTGTAGTAGAAACCCTGAACCTGATTACAGCCAAGTGAACTGAGCAGTTGTGCTTGCGCAGCCGTTTCCACGCCTTCTGCTACTACATTGGTCTTCATGCCTTTGGTGATGTTGATGATCGCTGATACAACAGAGCTGTCGAGGTTCTCTTTAGTCAGACGATTAATAAAGGTGCGATCTATCTTCAAGCAGGTAAACGGTAATGCGTGTAAGTAAGCCAGAGATGAGTAACCTGTGCCGAAGTCATCAATAGCAATACCCAGTCCCATTTCTCGCAGTTTGAGCAAATTATCCAGTGTCGTTGGTGCGCTGTCGATGATACGCGACTCGGTGATCTCTAGCGTCACATTGGTAGCAGGCAGCCCCGTTGTTCGCAGCACTTTCGCCACGGATTCAACAAAGTTAGGGCTTGAAAGCTGATGAACCGACACATTAACGTGTAATTGGAAGTCTTCAGGCCAACGTCTACTGTCGATTGCTTTACGAGTATCACTACACGCTTGGAATAAGATTTGTTGACCAATGGTCTTGATCATGCCGCTTTCTTCGGCGATTGGGATGAAATCTAACGGAGATACCATTCCCGAATCACTGTGCCAGCGTGCGAGTGCTTCGGCGCCACAAATGTTGCCTGATGCAAGATCAATAATAGGTTGGTAGAAAGGCACAAATTCACGGTTATCGATGCCTGTTTGAATCTTAGCGATCATCTGAGTTCGGAATTTAGACGCGCTCGCCATTTCAGGACTGTAGTGGCAGACGCTGGTGCGAGAATCTTGTTTCGCGTAACTCAACGCAATACTGGCATTACGCAGCCATAAAGACATTGTCTGATCGGGCTGAGTGCGTACGACGCCAATAGAAACTTTAATGACGACCGTTTCACCATCAAGAACAAATGGTGCTGCCAACAGTTGGTGTAAACGGCGCTCAACTAAGCTGATGTCGCTATCACTGTTTGTGTTGGGCATGAATACGGCAAACTCATCACCACCGATGCGCGCTAGTGTCGCTTCATCTTGCAGTTGCTGTTTAAGGCGTTCAGCGATGTGTATCAGAAGCTTATCGCCGTTGTGATGACCAACACTGTCATTAATATCTCTAAATTTGTTGATCCCAATAAGATACAAACTCCCTTGCCCTGAGTGAGGTAAGCTGTCACTCACTTCTATTAGCCCTTGGCGGCTATACAGGCGGGTTAGAGAATCAAACTCAAGTTGTTCACGCAGTGCTTTAAAGGACGCTTTGAGGTTGCTTGCCATCTCGTTAAACGCTTGCACCAGAATAGTCGTCTCGTACACATAACCAGGACGAGGCATAGTGCTATCCCAATCGCCTTTCGCAAGGTGTTGGGCTGCTGTCGCTGTGGCATTGATGGGGCGAGTAACTCGGCTGAAGATAAGCATGCTAATGACGATGCCAACTAAGCTAACGAAAATACCCACCATCCAGCTTCTTTGCTGGTTCTTTGGTAGGGTGCCAAGCAGTTCTGTCTCAGAGATCGAAGTGCCAATAAACCAAGTTAAACCGTTAGCATCATGATATGGCGTGACTCGGCTAAAGGTGCGCTGACCGTTGAAGTCGAACTCAAAAGTATAAGGCTTATCGCTGTAGCTTAGGTTTTTGCCACTGACGCGAGCCGCGCTCATCTGAATGACTGGATCTGCGCTTTCTGAAGCGAATAAGCGCTGACCTTTATCTGAGAACTTTGTCCCCCAAGAAATGACACTACCTTGTCCAGAGTGCGCCACTAAGCGTTGCTCTTGGTCCATGATGTAAACCGAGGCATTCGTATCTTGCTTAAGCTTTTGCAAAAATAAGTTAAACGTATTGATGCGTACATCGGTTACCAGCACACCAGCAAACTCACCCATTTCATAGATAGGCGTCATCGCTGACAGAGTGATGTCTTGACGTTCGTCGGCATTAGCATAGATGCTCGACCAACGAGGTTTGTTGTCTTGATCGATGGGTTGATACCAAGGACGAGTGCGAGGATCGTAAGGCTCGATGATGGTGCGAATGTCATCACTGATGGTTTCACTACCGTAAATCACTAAGTTGCCATTGGTTCGATGGTCTTGAAGCATCAGTGTATAGGCGCCATCAGATTCACGACGAAAACCTGTAAAGTCCCCAGATTCTGAACCGAATGCAATGACATCTAACTGTGGGATCGAATGATACAAATCCTTAAAGGCACTTAACAGATAGTCTTGGATTTCTTTGGTGTCGTGCGGGCGATAAAGATTGTGGTAACTAACGTTGTGACCAAGCGCAGTCACTGCAGTGAAAGGCTTGCGCAGGTAATCATTCAGATGATCGTGGACACTTTCTGTTAATACAGAAAGCTGTTTGTCACTGATGTCGGTAACAACCTCTTCATAGCTCTGTTTCTGGACGTAAACAATCACACTGATAGCCAGCAAAAAAATCATCACAAAAGGGATGAGTACAGCGGTGCGTAGTGTAATTTGAGTCGTTGCGTTTGACATTGCCTAGCCATATAAGGGGTGTCGTACCATAATTGTACTGATACTTAGGTTATCAAGCGAGAGCAAAAGTGTGCGCTTGATAACCTTTTGTCAAACTCGTTGTCGCTTAAGGTCAGTACAGTTCTTTCAATTTTCTGGTTAGGGTATTGCGTCCCCAACCTAATACTTTAGCGGCATCTTGCTTATGACCTTTAGTATGTTCTAATGCGGCTTCCAATAAAATGCGCTCAAATTCTGGTAAAGCGTAGGAAAGCAGTTCTTTATCCCCAGCTTCTAGCGCATGGCGTGCCCAATCCGCCAATTGTTCTTGCCAACTGCCGCGGGTGGTTTCAGTGATGATTTTCTTTTCTTCCAGCAATTCGGCAGGCAAATCACTAGGTAGCACCTCACTTCCGCTGGCCATAACGGTTAACCAGCGACAGATGTTTTCCAGTTGGCGAACGTTACCCGGCCAATCAAGGCGATTAAGAATTTCCACCGAAGATGGATGCAGGGTTTTGGTTTCAACACCGAGTTCATCAGCCGCTCGAACGAGGAAGTGTTGGGTGAGTTTTTCAATGTCTTGCTTACGTTCTCTCAGTGCGGGGATTTGCACGCGAATAACGTTCAAACGATGGAATAAATCCTCGCGGAAATCACCCTCATGGACCAATTTTTCAAGGTTTTGGTGGGTGGCTGCGACAATACGAACGTCGACACGGATTGGAGAGTGCCCGCCAACTCGATAAAACTGACCATCCGCCAACACGCGCAATAATCGGGTCTGAATATCTAATGGCATGTCACCGATTTCATCCAAAAACAGCGTGCCACCATTGGCTTGCTCAAAGCGACCTTGACGGACGCTATTGGCACCAGTAAATGCGCCTTTCTCGTGACCAAACAGTTCCGATTCAATCAAGTCTTTTGGGATCGCAGCCATATTGAGGGCAATAAAAGGTTTGTTGGCGCGCGGACTGTGGCGGTGCAAGGCATGAGCAACCAATTCTTTGCCGGTACCCGACTCACCGTTGATCAGAACAGAAATAGAAGAGCGCGATAAACGACCGATAGCACGAAATACTTCTTGCATTGCTGGTGCTTCACCAATGATTTCAGGTGTATCAGTAGGGATATCGTCCGGTAGAAGTTGCTCGCGCTTGTTCTCTTGGCTGTGAGCGATGGCGCGCTCTACCAATGTGAGCGTTTCGTCGATATCAAACGGTTTGGGCAAGTATTCAAAAGCGCCTTTTTGGTAGGCGTTTACTGCCGCATCTAAATCGGAATGCGCCGTCATGATGATGACGGGGAGATCTGGGTAGTCGCGTTGTACTTGTTTTAATAGCTCTAAGCCATCGATACCCGGCATGCGAATGTCAGAAACTAAAACGTCTGGTACTTCACGTTCTAGCGCCATTAAAACGTTTTCCCCATCCGCATAGGTTTCGCATTTGATGTCGGCTGAGGAGAGGGTTTTCTCCATGACCCAACGAATCGAACTGTCGTCATCGACGACCCAAACATATCCTTTACTCATGTAATAAATCCTTGCAGCAAAAGCCTAAAAACTGACGAATAGCAAAGCCAATTAACCAAGTCAGATTGGCAAATAAATAGTAAAAGTGGTGTGACCTGGCCAACTCTCGACATCAATCTTGCCGTTATGCTGGTCGATCAAATTTTGTGAAATAGATAGCCCAAGTCCGGTTCCGCCTTCGCGTCCGCTGACCATGGGGTAGAAAAGCGTGTCTTGCAGTTCGGGTGGAATTCCCGGTCCGTTATCAGTGATTTCAACGCGAGCCGCGAGTTTGCAACGCTGACCATGAATGTTGGCTTGATGCACCGTTCTGGTGCGTATGGTGATTTTACCGTGTTCTTGGTGGGACAGAATCTGTGCCGCATTGCTGACGATGTTGAGCATTGCCTGTTCGATTTGGTCCGCGTCCATCAAAATCTCTGGCAAGCTCGGATCGTAGTCTCGTTCGATGACGATCGAATGCTGTGACTCCAATTCGACTAATTGACGTACCTTCTCCAACACTTGGTGCAGGTTTTCTTGTGCTTTCTTACCCGGCTTTTGCGGTCCAAGAAGACGATCAACCAAGGCTCTCAATCGGTCGGCTTGTTCAATGATGATGTGTGTGTATTCCGTCAAGGAAGGGTCGGGCAGCATTTTTTCCAATAGTTGTGCTGCGCCGCGTAAACCGCCGAGTGGGTTTTTAATTTCATGCGCCAAACCGCGTACTAACAGTTTCGCCGCTTGTTGTTGAGCGTGTTGATTGAGCTCTTGAGTGAGGCGGCGTTGCTGATCAATTTTGCGCATCTCAACCAACAACATCAGCTGTTTTTGCCATGTAATAGGACTGACGGTGACTTCGAGCATCAAAGGACGCCCATCGATGACAAAAGTGACGTCACTGTCAGTGATGCTTTGTCCGCTCTGCAATGGTTGAGTGAGCAGGGCGAGATCCAGTGACGCATGCTGAATTAACTGAGATAACGACTGTTCAACAATGCGTTTAGCACTTTGTGAGAACAACAACTCAGCCGCGGGATTGGCGTAACGTACCGCTAACCCATCATCAAGAATCAGCGTAGCTGTCACCATATTATTGAGAATGGCACTGGAGAGACTGGTATCCACATTACGTCCTTGTTTGCGTTGTGATTGTGCGTTGCACTATATTGGTGCAATAGAACGTAAGTATGGCGAATAAATCTAAGAAGAAAAAGTGAAAAGCGCCATCAGAGTGCGGTTTTTTTCACTTAATATTCTACTTTGCCCCTTTAATGGTCGGCTTGATACTCGCTCTATGTAAATGCACCGTTATAGGGCTAGTAGATGCAATAAGCTTGCCGCTTCTTTTGGCTTTTACCGCAAGGGTGTGCGTGCCACGGTCGATATTGTTTAACTGCCAAGTTAAGCGGCTTTGAGGAGCTCCATAAGGCTTACCATCAAGGATGAGTTGCAGTTGTTCGCCGATGCCTAATTTGCGGTTTGCTTCGAGCTGAATATTGATGACACCAGAGTTACTGCGAATGGTTTCATCGTGCTGTGGAGTGAGCATAGTGAGGGAAAGGGGTAACGGTTTATCCGTTTTAGTTTTTTTCTCTGTGGTCGGCTTCTGAGCTGCATTTGCTTGTGGAGCGAGAGACTCGGTGCTCTCCACTTTAGGGGCTGGAGCGCTGGATTCAAGATTTGGCAGAGAGATGGTCTTTGCGCCTTGGTTTGGTGTGTCACTGAAGTGCACCACACCGTCTTTATCCACCCAAGTGTACGCGACTTGAGCTAAGGCTGTCGTTGCAATCAGTACACTACTGAGGGCGCATAGTGATGGTAAAAGCTGAACTTTCATTGCTCACCTTCTTTTGATAGATGATTTCACGTTTAGGTGCTTAGCTCTTTGACTTATCAAGCAAAAGAGTCTGAGCGTATTTTAGTTATCCCTCCATGTTAAACGCCCAAATAGAGTGAGCGAATACAAAAAAGGCCCGCCTGCGAGGCGAGCCTAATATTTTGTAACTGCGTTTACATTTTACACAGCTGAAACCTTATACAGAGTAGTAAAGTTCGAACTCAAGTGGGTGAGTTGTCATGTTTACTTTCTCTACGTCTTGAGACTTAAGGCCGATGTAAGAATCGATGAAGTCGTCAGAGAATACACCACCTGCAGTTAGGAACTCACGGTCTGCATCTAGTTCTTCTAGTGCATCTTTTAGTGAGTATGCAACAGTTGGGATTTCTGCTGCTTCTTCAGCTGGTAGGTCGTAAAGGTCTTTATCCATCGCTTCACCTGGGTGGATCTTGTTCTTAATACCGTCAAGACCAGCCATTAGCATTGCTGCGAAACATAGGTATGGGTTAGCCGCTGGGTCACCGAAACGAACTTCGATACGACGCGCTTTAGGGCTTGGTACCACTGGGATACGGATAGAAGCAGAACGGTTACGCGCTGAGTAAGCTAGCATTACTGGTGCTTCGAAGCCTGGTACAAGACGCTTGTACGAGTTAGTTGATGGGTTCGCAAATGCGTTTATTGCGCGAGCGTGCTTGATGATACCGCCGATGTAGTAAAGTGCAGTTTCAGATAGACCGCCGTACTTGTCACCAGCAAATAGGTTTACGCCATCTTTTGCTAGAGATTGGTGAACGTGCATGCCGCTACCGTTGTCGCCAACTAGTGGTTTAGGCATGAATGTCGCCGTCTTACCAAATGCGTGAGCAACGTTGTGTACAACGTACTTGTAGATTTGAATTTCGTCAGCTTTCGTTGTTAGCGTGTTGAAGCGAGTTGCGATTTCGTTTTGACCCGCGGTTGCTACTTCGTGGTGGTGCGCTTCTACAACTAGACCCATTTCTTCCATTACTAGACACATTGCAGAACGGATGTCTTGAGATGAATCTACTGGAGCTACTGGGAAGTAACCACCTTTAACGCCTGGACGGTGACCTTTGTTACCTTCTTCGTAATCAGAACCTGTGTTCCATGCTGCTTCTACGTCATCAATCTTGAAGAAAGAACCAGACATGTCAGTTGCGAACTTAACGTCGTCGAATAGGAAGAACTCTGGCTCAGGACCGATAAGAACGGTGTCTGCAATACCAGTAGAGCGCATGAAGTCTTCTGCGCGCTTAGCGATAGAGCGTGGGTCGCGGTCGTAGCCTTGCATTGTTGCAGGCTCAAGGATGTCACAACGGATGTTTAGCGTTGCATCTTCAGTGAATGGGTCAAGTACTGCAGAAGATGCGTCTGGCATCATAACCATGTCTGATTCGTTAATGCCTTTCCAGCCAGCAACTGATGAACCATCGAACATTTTACCTTCTTCGAAGAAGTCTGCGTCGATTTGGTGAGCAGGGATAGAGATGTGCTGCTCTTTACCTTTTGTATCAGTGAAGCGTAGGTCAACAAACTTAACTTCGTTTTCTTGGATCAGTGATAAAACGTTTTCTACTGACATCTTGGATAACCTCCAGTGTTAATAAAGCGGTAAAAGCTCGATTTATGAAACATTAATTAAATCCAGCATTGATTAATCTGTTTGACATTTTATTAATCGATGCTGGTTTCTCTAAAGCCAAAACCGTGCCAAAAAAATTATTCCATTAATTTCAATGGATTGCGTTTTTATACGCTAGTTTGGTGCAAACGATTGCACCAAAATGATCTGTAGGTGCACCGTTATGGTGCATTATTTTATTATTGCACCACAATGTGACAACTACGTTGCTTATTCAGCCCAGTTTTTGAGCAAGAGTCAATTTGTAATATGCGCGATTGGAATAAAGTTGCGTTGAATCAATTCGCATGGCGCTCTAAAGCGGGTGTTAAGCGTAAATTTGACAGAAATGCTCGGGAGTAGATCACATATCTCTATGCTTTTTGCTAGAATCTGGTACATTATGGCCGTTTTTTTAATCAGTAAATGTCGTCAGAGAGCACCCGTTCTCAGCATGAGGGCATTTCATCTATCTAAGTGAATCAATATCCATGGCTACTCCACAGATTGATAAATTAAGAAATATCGCGATTATCGCGCACGTTGACCACGGTAAAACAACGTTGGTTGACAAGCTGCTACAACAATCAGGCACGCTTGAGTCTCGCGGTGAAGCTGAAGAGCGAGTCATGGACTCGAACGACATTGAAAAAGAGCGTGGCATTACCATTCTTGCTAAGAACACAGCAATTAACTGGAATGACTACCGCATCAACATCGTAGATACTCCGGGACACGCGGACTTCGGTGGCGAAGTAGAACGTATCATGTCGATGGTAGACTCAGTTCTACTTATCGTTGACGCTGTTGACGGTCCAATGCCGCAAACTCGCTTCGTAACTCAAAAAGCATTTGCTCACGGTCTTAAACCAATCGTTGTAATCAACAAGATTGACCGTCCTGGTGCACGTCCTGATTGGGTTATGGACCAAGTCTTCGACCTATTCGACAACCTAGGTGCAACTGACGAACAGCTAGACTTTAAAGTTGTTTACGCGTCAGCACTTAACGGTTGGGCTTCTCTAGAAGAAGGCGAAACTGGCGAAAACATGGAACCTCTATTCGAAACTATCGTTGAAGAAGTAGCGGCTCCAGAAGTTGACCTAGACGGTCCACTACAGATGCAAGTTTCTCAGCTAGACTACAGCTCTTACGTTGGTGTTATCGGTGTTGCTCGTGTAACTCGTGGTAGCGTGAAAGCAAACCAACAAGTAACAGTTATCGGTGCTGACGGTAAAACTCGCAACGGTAAAGTGGGTACAGTAATGGGCTACCTTGGCCTAGAGCGTCACGAAGTTGAGCAAGCTAACGCTGGTGATATCATTGCAATCACAGGTCTTGGCGAGCTAAAAATCTCTGACACTATCTGTGCGCAAAACGCAGTAGAAGCACTGCCGCCGCTGTCTGTTGATGAACCAACAGTAACAATGACGTTCCAAGTAAACACGTCTCCATTCGCGGGTAAAGAAGGTAAGTTCGTTACTTCACGTAACATCCTTGAGCGTCTAGAGAAGGAATTGGTACACAACGTTGCATTGCGTGTAGAGCAAACAGACGATCCAGACAAATTCCGCGTATCAGGTCGTGGTGAGCTTCACCTATCTATCCTGATCGAAAACATGCGTCGTGAAGGCTTCGAGCTTGCTGTATCTCGTCCAGAAGTAATCATCAAAGAAGAAGATGGTCAGCTATTGGAACCGTTCGAAACGGTAACTATCGACGTTATGGAAGAGCACCAAGGCGGCATCATGGAGAACATCGGCCTACGTAAAGGTGAGCTGAAAGACATGTCTCCAGATGGTAAAGGTCGCGTACGTATGGACTTCGAAATGCCATCTCGTGGTCTGATCGGCTTCCAAACTGAGTTCATGACGCTGACTTCTGGTTCTGGTCTTCTATACCATACGTTTGATCGCTACGCGCCACACAAAGGCGGTAACATCGGTCAACGTGTAAACGGTGTACTAATTGCTAACGCAATGGGTAAAGCGCTAACTAACGCACTATTCAACCTTCAAGAACGTGGTCGTCTATTTATCGGTCACGGTGTTGAAGTTTACGAAGGCATGGTTATCGGTATTCACAGCCGCGACAACGACCTAACAGTAAATGCACTGAAAGGTAAGCAGCTAACCAACGTTCGTGCATCTGGTACAGATGACGCACAGGTTCTTACTCCACCAATCAAGATGACTCTTGAGCAAGCACTAGAGTTCATCGATGATGACGAACTAGTAGAAGTAACACCTGAAAGCATCCGTATCCGTAAGAAATTCCTAACGGAAAGCGATCGTAAACGTGCTTCACGTTCAGCAAAATAATTTGCTGTAACGGATTCTATTAAGAATAAGCCCCGAGTTATGCTCGGGGCTTTTTGTATCTGAAGGAATAAGACGATGACGCCAATTGTTATCACTGGTGGTCCGGGTGCAGGTAAAACCACCTTGTTGAATGCGTTAGGCGAGTTGGGGTACGCCACCTTTGCTGAAGGTTCACGTACCTTGATTGAGCAGCAAAGCCAATTGGACAATGGTATTTTGCCTTGGGCGAATTTACCTGAGTTTGCCAACTTATGCCTTGAGTTAATGGGCAAGCAAAAGCGAGAAGCGCTGAATCATCCAGTCGCTTTTGTTGACCGTGCTATCCCAGACATCGTGGCATACCTAAAAGTGGGCGGCTGTCCTGTTGAACAAGCCTTCTTGATTGAGAGTGCAGGGTACCAGAGTAAGGTGCTCACATGTCGACCTGAAGCCTCTATTTATGTTCAAGATGATGTGCGTCCACACAGTTTTGAAGAGGCGCTACAAATCCATCAAACCTTAGTCGATACCTATACTGAACTGGGGTATGAAGTGGTTGAAGTGCCATGGGGAAGCGTAGCTGAACGGGTGGTGTTTGTTCGACAAGTAATGGGCTTAGTTGCTGAGGTAGAAGGTGGGGAGTAAAGATAGAGCTTGGTAGGTATGCCGGTAACTGACGGAGCGAGGGATAGTTTGGTCGTTAGATAGCAAAACCTCCTCACGAGGAGGAGGCTTTATCGAATTACTTTTGATTCAGCTGCTGTAAGAACTTATCTGACTCAGCAATCGCGGCATTCATTTGTTTGATTGCGTATTGAATGTCTTTCTCTAGGCTAGAGAATTCACCTTTCAGTGAGCCGATCGCGCTCGCGTTCAAGTTATGCTTGAGGTAAAGCGTGTTGTCACGCAGTGTATTCAATACTGGCGTCATCTTGTCTTCTGCACGCTTCATAGCGTTAAGCATGGTTTTGTAAGAGGCTTTGGTTTCACGCAACTTCTGTTCGCTAGAGCGACGCAGTTTCGCACTGGTGTATAGGTCTAGCTCGCCTTGCCATTCATCAAACAGAGCATCTGACACATCTTCAATTGCAGCAATCCGGTCGCGTACATCTTGCGCCGCTTTTTCACTGTCTTCGTATTTGTCGTTAATGTTGTTGTAGACGCTTTCCAGCTCACCGCCGTCAAAGTTAGTTAACGCAGAAAGAGCTTCTAGCGCGCTGGTGAACTCTTCTTGTGCGTCTTGCTGCGATTCTTTGGCGTCTTCCACACGATCAACCATAATGTCACGTTTGTGGTAACCCACTTGTTCCATTGCTGAATAATATGCGGACTGACATCCTGTCAAAGTGAAAATTGATAGTACAATTGCTAATAAATAAGGCATTCTTATGTCCTCGACGCTAATTTATGGGATGAACTATGAACCAGTTATCAGAGAGTTACAAGGTGAGATTGAGCAAGCTCGTGCCGGGGAGCGTCGCGTTTTTCAAATATTTGCTCAAGCGTATGACGCACGATCGCGTCAACGTTAATGCAGGCTATTTAGCTTACATCACTTTGTTGTCTATTGTGCCGATGTTGACGGTATTGCTGTCGATATTGTCGAAGTTTCCGGTATTTGAGAATGTGGGCGAAACCTTGCAAGGTTACATCATTGATAACTTTGTCCCTGCTTCTGGTGATGCAGTCAGAGTTGCGTTGCAAGAGTTTGTCTCAAACACAGGCAAGATGACCGCCGTAGGTGGTGCGTTCTTGTTTGTTGCCGCTTTGATGCTGATTTCGAATATCGACAAGAACTTAAACTACATTTGGCGAGTGAAAGATAAACGTCGTCCTGTGTTTTCTTTCTCCATGTATTGGATGGTGTTGACCCTTGGTCCGATTCTAGTCGGCGCGAGTATTGCAGCGACCTCCTACGTGACATCGCTAAAGCTGATTGAAAACGAAACCTTATCGGGCGCTTACAACCTGTTTTTACGTTGGTTACCTTTACTGTTGTCCTTCTTTGCGTTCATGGGGTTGTACTTCTTAGTGCCAAACAAAAAGGTTTACCTATCCCATGGTGCGGTTGGTGCTGCCATTGCCGCTGTGCTGTTTGAACTGAGTAAGAAAGGCTTTGCTTTCTACATTACTCAATTCCCGTCATATCAGCTGATTTACGGTGCGCTCGCTGCGATTCCGATCCTGTTTGTGTGGGTGTATCTGTGCTGGCTGATCGTATTGATTGGGGCGGAAGTGACTGCTGCTCTGGGGGAAAGAGAGCACTGGAGTGACGACCTAGAAATGATACACTCGACCGCTGAATTGCAATTAACAGATGAAGGAAGCGAGAGTCGTGATAGCGCTAATTCAACGAGTCAGTGAAGCCGCCGTTCGTGTAGACGGTGAAGTTGTCGGTGAAATCGACCAAGGTCTACTTGTCCTACTTGGTGTAGAGAAGGACGATGATGAAGCAAAAGCAAAACGTTTGATGGAGCGCGTAACCACGTATCGTGTGTTTGAAGACGATGAAGGCAAAATGAACCTTAACGTCAAACAAGTGAACGGTAAGGTTTTGGTGGTGTCTCAATTTACGTTACCAGCGGATACCAAAAAAGGCACTCGCGCAGGCTTTTCTCGTGGCGCGCACCCTGCGGATGCAGAACGTCTGTATGACTATTTCTCGGATTTGTGTGAGCAAGAACTGCCAACACAACGCGGTCGCTTCGCGGCAGATATGAAAGTGTCATTAATTAATGACGGTCCAGTGACTTTTTGGCTACAGGTCTAATCTGGCAACCACAACATCATGGTCTAAGCTTTAAGCCCAAGTAAATTGAATTTGCTTGGGTATTTTCTCCTAAGGCTTTCATTTGATTTGTACTTTCAAAGGATTGATATGTTCAAACTCATAACTCCAAAAACAGAAAATCAGCTCAACAAGTACTATCAATTTCGTTGGCAGTTGCTGCGCGAACCTTGGCGTATGCCTGTAGGCTCCGAGCGTGATGAGTACGATGGCATGAGCCATCACCGCATGATTACCGACAGTCGTGGTCGTCCGATGGCGATTGGTCGTTTGTACATCACCCCAGATAACGATGGTCAGATCCGCTATATGGCGGTGAAGAACAACCGTCGTAGTAAAGGCATGGGCTCATTAGTGCTGGTGGCGCTTGAGTCGTTAGCTCGACAAGAAGGGGCGAAGCGTCTGGTGTGTAATGCCCGTGAAGATGCGATTGCCTTCTATGAGAAGAATGGTTTTGAGCGTCGCGGTGAGCTGACCGATGAACGTGGTCCCGTGCGTCACCAACAAATGGTTAAACAGCTTGACCCAATGGCGGATGTGCTACGTCGTCCTGATTGGTGTACCGAGCTGCAACAGCGTTGGGAAGCGCAGATCCCGATTGCAGACAAAATGGGGATCAAAATTAACCAGTACACTGGCTATCAGTTTGAATGCAGTGCGCAGCTCAATCCAAACCTGAACCCGCACAACACCATGTTTGCCGGTTCTGCGTTTACCCTAGCAACGCTAACTGGCTGGGGCATGACGTGGCTGTTGATGAAAGAGCGCGGTTTGCACGGTGATATTGTGTTGGCGGATAGCTCGATTCGTTATCGCCATCCTGTTGAAGAGAACCCAGTCGCGAGCACGTCGTTAGATGGTATCAGTGGTGACTTGGATAGACTTGCTTCAGGTCGTAAAGCGCGTATCGTTATCCACGTAGTGATTTACAGTGGAGATGTGCCTGCCGTGGATTTTGTAGGCACATACATGCTGCTGCCAAATTACTCTAAGCTACTCAGCTGTTAGATTATTAGGCGCTGGTGTTTCTTGTGGCGCATCTTGGTTTTCTGATGCGCCTAGTTCTGTCTTGGTTTTATCTGTTGCTTGATTGGCATGTTCTTCGGAGCCCTTTTCTTCTGAGGTCTGCGCTTCAAGGCTTGAATCTTTAGTTACGTCTTTTTGTTCTGAGATAAGTTGCTCTTCTGAATGCGGCGCTACGGCTGATTCTTGTTCTTCCTCTACAACCTCACTTAACTCTTCCTCATATTGTTCTAAGTTGATGGGATCAATACTGGTGCGGCTTGTTGTTTTTGACGAGCTCTGTTCTGATTCTGCTGGTTTTACTGATTCAGTCTGTTTTGATGTATTTGTGCATTCATTTGTTTTGACTTCGCCATTCAGCACATCACCTTGGATCGAACCACATGCTTCTTGGAGTTGGTAAATCACGCCACTTAACGGGTTGTTCGCCATATCAAACTCACCAGACAGATTGCCCGAGATGGCTTCGCCTGAAATGGTCACCGGTTGAAGCTCAACAGCACCACGTTGAGCTGCCAAACGCAAAGGGCTCAAAGTGATCGCTGTGAGTGAATCATCCGATTGTGACTTTAAGGTGGTATCACGTAAGTTGGCTTCCACTTCGCCCGATAAGCTGTAAGCAAGCATGTTTTGATCGCCGGCTAAGCCTTTTAAGTCGAGACTTAGATCTGAGAAGCCATTGACCGCGAGCACTGTTGGCAAATAGGGGTGAAGCAATTGCAAGGGAATCCCATCGGCGTTGAGACTCAACGCCCAAGGTTGGCTGGTGGTGCTGAGATCGATTTGCCCTAAGCCTTCGATATAGCCTTGCTCTAACGGTGCAAACAAACGTGTCAGTTGCCACAAGCCATTGTCACTCTGTGTAGAAATGGCTGCGTGTGATGTGATTACTTGATCGTAACTTGCGTTTACCACGCTAGCATCAAGCTTACCGTTCCAAATTCCCCAGTGACCATTGCGGTGTTTTACTTCGAGCTGGTCACCTTCCAAATTCAAGCCAGAAAGCTGCCAGTAAGGTTGTTTAGATAACTGGATAACTTGGCTGCGTTCAATCTCTAACTGCTTCACATCGACTTGCTGGAGCCTTTCTGTGGCGATTTGCCACCAGTCGGTCTTATCGTCAGGTTGGATAGCCCATTTCAATTCATTGATGGTTGCGCTGTTGATTTTCCAATGCTGTGGCTCGAACTCACCAGATACCTGCACACTACCTTGCTGCCAATCAAAGCTTAGCTCTTGTAGTTGGATTGACTCCGGCTTGAGTTGGGCGTTCAAACGAGGCTCAACTGCGGTTTGGTCTTGGAAACTGACGCTGTCAGCTTGCAAAGAAACCTGTGCTGTTGTTTTCCAAAATGACAGTGGCAGAGAGGCGTTTTCTACTGATAACTCAAGGTTTTGCCAATGCCAATCTCCGTACTCAATATCTGCATTCAGGAGATCGAGGCTGTTGATATGGTTGATATTAATTGGCAACGCTTGCCATGGTTTAGCGAGTAAAGATTGCAACTGTAGGTTATCGATTTTCAGCTTATCAAGGGTCACATTCACCAGTGACCAGCCTTGTGGGTACTGTTCGCCTTGTCCTGAGACTTCACTGCCACGCCAGTTAAATGAAGCGCCGTAAAGCGTGCTGTCTTGGGCTTTGTAATCCAAGTCTATAAGCAACTTATCGAAAGCTTCGCCATTCCAATACAATTGATCAGCCGAAAGTTGAACCTCACCATAAGGTATTTGCTGAGCATCGCTCGACCAAATTGGGTTTTGGATCTGTACATTCAAGCCATTAATGCTGAATGCATCATCTGCGTAATCGATGTTCTTTAACGCGATTTGATGGAAATAAACATTGCTGAGCGTCGGCAATGTTGGCATGCCGTGTTGCAGGCTCAGACCATCAATCAACAGACTGTCGACAATCCAATTTCCGTCACGACGGACATCGGGGTTCAGCCATAGATCGACTTGCTCAATGAACGGCAAGTTTTTTTGTTTTTTCGCCACTCCATTGAGGGTGAGGTGATAAGGAAATTCGTATTGCACGTTATCTGCATGCAGCGGTAGATCGACTAGATCAGAAAATAGATTCCATGTTTGGCGAGAATAAGAGGTGGTCAGCATCCCCACAAAGACAACCGGAATTGCAATCGTCACTATGAGTATAAGAAGTAGAATTCGAACTGCTGTTTTCATCCCTGCCAAAACCTGTAAGTAATATGAAGTAAGTGTGAGAGTCTCGACTTACTAAGATAGGTTTAAGCTTGTATCAATCTTGAGGCAGATTCAATAAAAAGCCCCTCAAAAGAGGGGCTTGACGATTATTTTTGTAGCTAAGTCACGAAGAGTTAGCGAGTGGTCTAGTCGAGTTGAGGACCTGCAGCCACTAGTGATTTACCTTCTGCGTTGTCAGTGTACTTATCAAAGTTGTTGATGAAGCGCTCTGCCAAGTCTTTTGCTTTGCTTTCCCATTGTAATGGGTCAACGTAGGTATCACGTGGGTCAAGGATGCTTGGGTCCACGCCAGGAAGTGAAGTAGGCACTTCTAGGTTGAAGATAGGAATATGCTTAGTCTTCGCATCCTCAATTGAGCCATCAAGGATTGCATCGATAATGCCGCGTGTATCTTGGATAGAGATACGCTTGCCGCTGCCATTCCAACCAGTGTTCACTAGGTAAGCTTCTGCACCTGCTGCTTCCATACGTTTCACTAGCACTTCTGCGTACTTAGTTGGGTGTAGAGTTAGGAATGCTGCACCAAAACATGCTGAGAAGGTTGGCGTCGGCTCCGTGATGCCACGCTCAGTACCTGCTAGCTTAGCGGTAAAGCCAGACAAGAAGTGGTACTTAGTTTGCTCAGGTGTCAGTTTAGACACAGGAGGAAGTACGCCGAACGCATCAGCCGATAGGAAGATCACTTTGTTTGCGTGACCGCCTTTCGATACTGGTTTAACGATATTGTCGATGTGATGCAGTGGGTAAGACACACGAGTGTTTTCAGTCTTAGAACCATCATCAAAGTCGATAGAACCATCGCTACGAACCGTTACGTTCTCTAATAGCGCATCACGGCGGATAGCATTGTAGATATCAGGCTCAGCTTCTTTAGATAGCTTAATGGTCTTCGCGTAACAGCCGCCTTCGAAGTTGAATACGCCGTCGTCATCCCAACCATGCTCGTCATCACCAATTAGTGCACGTTTAGGATCAGTAGATAGGGTAGTTTTACCTGTGCCAGACAGACCGAAGAAGATTGCTACATCGCCTTCTTCACCCATATTTGCACTACAGTGCATTGATGCGATGTCTTTCAGCGGAAGGAAGTAGTTCATCATGGCGAACATACCTTTCTTCATTTCGCCGCCGTACCAAGTACCGCCGATCAACTGAGTGCGCTCTGTTAGGTTGAATACGGTGAAGTTTTCAGAGTTCAAACCGTGCTCTTCCCACTTCTCGTTCGTGCATTTCGCGCCGTTCATTACGACGAAATCAGGTTCAAACGTTGCCAACTCTTCTTCTGTTGGACGGATGAACATGTTTTTCACGAAGTGTGCTTGCCATGCAACTTCTGTGATCACTCGAATGCTCAAACGAGTGTCTGGGTTTGCACCACAATAACCGTCAATCACAAATAGACGCTTACCTGAAAGCTGGTTGGTCACTAGCTCTTTTAGGTCGTCCCATACTTCTTTGTTGATTGGTTTGTTGTCGTTTTTCACTGCGTCAGAAGTCCACCACATGTGCTCTTCTGTCGTTGCATCTTTAACAATGTACTTATCTTTTGGTGAGCGACCAGTAAAGATACCAGTGTCTACGGCAACCGCGCCGAGTTCTGTAACCACACCACGTTCATAACCTGTTAGGTCAGCACGGGTCTCTTCCTCAAACAGCATTTCGTAGCTTGGGTTGCGAACAACCTCTTTAACGTTATGCAGTCCGTGTTTGGTTAGATCAAGTGTTGCAGCCTTTGTATGTTCCATAACGGTCATAGGTGCTCCTTATAAGGATTTTTGTAGGGATTTTGTAAGAATGTTTTAATTTTTATCTGCTCACCATGCTAGCAACGGGGCGGGGAGAAAACAGGGATATAGTTCAAAAATTATCCATGATTTCAATGTGGTTTTAGGTAACCCGTCACATATTGGTGCGAATAGTTTATCGTGGGCGCAAACCTTTGCGCTAGGGCAAAAGAATTATTAATTATTTAAAATTAAGCGGTTGCTTTATTACGTGGAAAGCCAAGTTATACGAGGGTTTGATCACAAAAAGGCCAGCGTTGCGCTGGCCTTTTGAAGGGTAAATTACATGCTTGTTAAGCTATGAAAATTAATGCACGGTTTTATTGTCTGAAGTTGCCTGCGTATACAGTTCGGTAATTTCAGGTTCGTCGAACGTGTATGACGTGCCGCAGTAATCACAATGTAAAGAAATTGATCCTTCTTCGGCTAAAATGTCATAAATTTCAGTTTTATCAACAGTAATGATCGCTGCACCGCTACGCTCACGAGAACAACCACAGTGGAATTCCACCGGTTGCGGTTCGTATAGGCGAACAGAATCTTGGTTGTATAGACGGTAAAGCAGTTCATTTGCAGGTAGTGTGAACAGCTCTTCGTTTTTCACTGTCGCAGTCAGTTGCTCTAGGTGCTCAAAGTCTTCAGGTGTACCCGTACCATCTGGCATTACCTGAATCATCATACCTGCTGCGTGCTTTTTGCCCTCATGTTCACCAGTGCGGATCCAAAGACGTGTTTTTAGCTGTTCTGAGTTTGCGAAGTAACCTTCGATAACGTCAGCTAGTGTTTCACCTTCCAGACCAACCACGCCTTGGTAGCGTTCGCCTTTTTTAGGTTCGATGGTGATCACCAGGTAGCCTTTACCCATCATGTCGTGCAGGCTTGCGTCTTCAGCAATGTCGCCTTCCCAACGTGCAACGCCGCGGATCTTCTGATCGTGGTCGCCGTTAATGACAGCTAGTGATACAGGACCATCACCTTGTAGTTGGATAGTGATTGAGCCTTCGAACTTCAAAGTTGCAGTTAAAAGAGTGGTTGAAACGAGTAGCTCACCCAACAGTTTTTGCAGTGCTGCCGGATATTCCTTGCTGGAGATAATACGTTGGTATGCTTCATCCAATTGAACCAACTCGCCACGTACTGAAAGATCTTCGAATAGGTAGCGGTTTAAAACATTATTTGCCATGGAGTGCTTTCCTCGTCGGTAATTCCGGCTTTTATTGGTGTTTGAACTTGATGATGTCGCGGCGCTGCTTCTTATCTGGGCGGCGTTCCGGACTTGGGTTGTGGGCGTTGAGTTTGCGCTGCATCGCATGCTCTTCACGTTGGCTGATGCTTGATTCAGTCTCGCGATATAGCGTTTGAGCGATAGGTGCGCCTCGGCGTTGATCAGAGATTTTCTCGATGATCACCGTCTTCTCTTCGTTACCTTGACGAAGGCGAATCTCAGCACCCAATTCAACGATTTTACTTGGTTTGCTTCGTTGCCCATTATAGTGGACTTTACCGCCATCGACCATATTACGAGCGATAGAGCGGGTTTTATAGAATCTGGCAGCCCACAGCCATTTATCTAGCCTTACGGCTTCATTTACGGAACTCATAGAACTCTGTGCAATCTAATCACTGCATTAATGGCGCAGTGACTGGTGGATTATTCACCTACAGATGGTGCCAAGGCTGTTTTTTTTCAAGGGAGTTGGCAAAAACGGCATAAGAAAAAGGTATGAAAAGGAACTTGTGATATAGTTCACTGCTCTTTGTTGAGTAGTAATTTTATTGCAATTTTAGCAAGATAGGGTCGACATTCTTTGACTTATACTTAAGGTCGACGGACGTAAGAATAAAGGAATCAATTCAGTGAAGCGTTTAGAGCTAAGTGCAGGATTAGCAAGCAGCCCGCTACTGGCTCAGATTAAGTCCAACAATCACACCATTCAAGCGAAACTTAGTGTGCTTCTTACTTGTCTATTTATAGCCATGACGGGTTGGATACTTGGCAAAGTGGTGTGGCTAGCAATGCCTCAAACTTCTGATGTGGCTCAATGGAAGCCGTCAGCAAGTGCTGTTGCGTCAACGAGTAAAAAAGACGCGATTGATTTTAACGCCCTCCAAAATGCCAATTTGTTCGGGAAGTACACTGAGCAAAAGCCGGTCGTAATAGAACAACCTGTCGTGCAAGATGCGCCTAAAACCCGCTTAAACCTAACACTTGTTGGTGCAGTTGCGAGCAGCAACGCAAAAACGAGTTTGGCGGTTATTGCCAATCGAGGTAAGCAAGCGACATATGGTATTGGCGAAGAAATTGACGGCACACGAGCAGAATTAAAAGCGGTATTGGTCGATCGCGTGATCATTGACAACCAAGGTCGAGACGAAACCTTGATGCTACAAGGCATTGAGTACAGCAAACTGTCTGAAAGTCGACCGGTTAATCAACCCAAAGCTCAAAAAGCAAATAACTCATCCGCAGTGAGTGAAAAGGTTGATCAAATCCGCGCGGAAATTGCTAAAGATCCGCAAAGCGTATTCAAGTACATCAACATTTCTCCGGTTAAAAAAGACGGAGGGATTGTCGGCTATCGCGTTTCACCAGGACGTGATGCGGCACTGTTTAATGATGTCGGTCTAAAAGCTGGTGATATTGCGGTGCAATTAAACGGGATCGATTTAAGTGATCCATCATCTTCAGTAGAACTGATGCAAGTGATGAACGATCCGCAAGAATTGAATTTGACTGTTGAGCGTGATGGCCAACAGTACGACATCTATATCCAATTGTAATACTTAGGCAACCAGCGTAAGTTCAGGGAGACATACGTGAAACATTGGTTTAGCAAAAGTGCTTGGTTACTAGCAGGTACACTACTCTGCGCACCGGGTGCGATGGCGAACGAGTTTAGTGCTAGCTTCAAAGGCACAGACATTCAAGAATTCATCAACATTGTTGGTCGTAACCTAGAGAAGACCATCATCGTTGACCCATCGGTACGCGGCAAAATCGACGTACGCAGCTACGACGTTCTTAACGAAAAGCAATACTATAGCTTCTTCCTTAACGTTCTTGAGGTGTATGGCTATGCTGTTGTGGAAATGGACAACGGCGTACTGAAAGTCATCAAGGCGAAAGATTCAAAAACCTCTGCGATTCCAGTTTTGGGCGATGACAGTGCGCAAGGCGACAGCGTGATTACACGTGTGGTAGCGGTGCGTAACGTATCGGTTCGTGAATTATCGCCACTACTGCGTCAACTTATCGATAATGCGGGCGCGGGTAACGTCGTGCACTATGACCCTGCTAACATCATTTTGATCACAGGTCGTGCTGCGGTGGTTAACCGCCTTGCTGAAATCATCAAGCGTGTTGACCAAGCGGGTGACAAAGAGATCGAAGTGGTTGAGCTGCGTAATGCATCTGCTTCTGAAATGGTTCGTATCGTTGATGCCCTGAACAAAACGACGAACCAAAAAAGCACACCTGAATTCCTAGAACCAAAAATCGTAGCGGATGAGCGTACCAACTCAATCCTGATTTCTGGTGACCCAAAAGTACGTGCTCGTCTGAAGCGTTTGATTCGTCAACTTGATGTCGAAATGGCGACTAAAGGTAACAACCGCGTGGTGTACCTCAAGTACGCTAAAGCAGAAGACCTAGTTGATGTACTAAAAGGTGTCTCTGACAACCTACAGGCTGAGAAGCAAGCAGGTCAAAAAGGTGGTTCATCTTCTGCAAAACGTGGTGAAGTGGTGATTGCAGCTCATGAGGCAACTAACTCGCTCGTACTGACAGCTCCGCCAGATATCATGATGGCACTGCAGGACGTGATTTCTCAGTTGGATATCCGTCGTGCGCAAGTATTGATTGAAGCGCTAATCGTTGAAATGTCGGAAGGTGATGGTATTAACCTTGGCGTTCAATGGGGCTCGTTGGAAACGGGTGCGGTTATCCAATACGGCAACACTGGTGCACCGATTGGTCAGGTGATGGTTGGTTTGGAAGAAGCGAAAGATACGACTGAAAAGAAACCGATTCGTGACTCAGATACTGGTGCGATTAAGTACTACGAAGAAACGACAGTGAAAGGTGACTATTCGACCCTAGCATCCGCTCTTGGTGGTGTTAACGGTGCAGCAATGAGCATCATGATGGGTGACTGGACTGCACTGATTACGGCAGTGTCATCGGACTCAAACTCAAACATTCTGTCCTCTCCAAGCATTACTGTAATGGATAACGGTGAAGCGTCATTCATTGTTGGTGAGGAAGTGCCAGTAATTACTGGTTCTACTGCTGGTTCAAACAATGACAATCCATTCCAAACGGTCGATCGTAAGGAAGTGGGTATCAAACTGAAAGTGGTTCCTCAGATCAACGAAGGTGACTCTGTTCAACTGAACATTGAACAAGAAGTTTCTAACGTGCTAGGTGCAAATGGTGCTGTTGACGTGCGTTTTGCTAAGCGCCAATTGAACACTTCAGTAATGATTCAAGACGGTCAAATGCTGGTTCTTGGTGGTCTAGTTGATGAGCGTGCGCTTGAAAGTGAATCTAAAGTGCCACTGCTGGGCGATATTCCAGTGCTTGGTCATCTGTTTAAATCAACCAGCACACAAACTGAGAAGCGTAACTTGATGGTGTTCATCAAGCCGACCATTATCCGTGATGGTATGACGGCTGATGGTATTACGCAGCGTAAGTACAACTTCATCCGTGCTGAGCAGCTATACAAAGCACAAGAAGGTTTGAAACTGATGGATGATTCAAACATTCCAGTGATGCCTGAATTTGGTCAGGAACGTAAGCACCCTGCTGAAATCCAAGCCTTCATCGATCAGATGGTAAAGAATAATGGTTGATATGTTAGACACTGCGCCAAGTATGCGCCGTCTGCCATTCAGTTTTGCCAACCGCTTTAAACTGGTATTGGAGACGGAGCACCCTGAGCGCCCTCCAATTCTATATTACGTAGAGCCGCTCAATCCTGCGGCTCTCGTTGAAGTACGCCGAGTTCTAAAACAAAACTTTATCCCTCAAGCGATGGATAAAGAAGCGTTCGACAAAAAGCTCACTGAAGCTTATCAGCGAGACTCTTCTGAAGCTCGTCAGTTGATGGAGGACATTGGTGCAGACAGTGATGACTTCTTCTCTTTAGCGGAAGAGTTGCCGCACGATGAAGACTTGTTGGAGTCTGAAGATGATGCACCAATCATCAAGTTGATTAACGCCATGCTTGGTGAAGCGATCAAAGAAGGGGCGTCGGATATCCATATCGAGACGTTTGAGAAAACCCTTTCGATTCGTTTCCGTGTTGATGGTGTATTGCGTGAAGTCTTAACCCCAAGCCGTAAGCTCGCTCCTTTGCTGGTTTCTCGTGTGAAGGTAATGGCGAAGCTTGATATTGCAGAAAAACGCGTACCTCAAGATGGTCGTATTTCGCTGCGTATTGGTGGTCGTGCAGTAGACGTGCGTGTATCGACCATGCCTTCATCACATGGTGAACGTGTCGTAATGCGTCTGTTGGATAAGAACGCGACTCGTCTTGATCTACACAGCTTAGGTATGACGCCGTCTGTGCATGATAACTTCCGTCATTTGATTGGTCGTCCTCATGGCATCATATTGGTGACCGGTCCGACAGGTTCGGGTAAGTCGACCACCTTGTATGCTGGCTTACAAGAGATCAACAGCAACGAGCGCAACATTCTTACCGTTGAAGACCCGATTGAATTTGATATTGATGGCATCGGTCAAACGCAAGTGAACCCGAAGGTCGACATGACGTTTGCGCGTGGTTTGCGTGCGATTCTTCGTCAAGACCCAGACGTCGTGATGGTCGGTGAGATCCGTGACTTAGAAACCGCACAGATTGCTGTACAAGCGTCTTTGACTGGTCACTTAGTAATGTCAACGCTACACACCAATACCGCAGTTGGCGCAATCACGCGTCTGCGCGATATGGGTATCGAACCATTCCTGATTTCTTCTTCGCTATTGGGCGTGCTAGCTCAGCGCCTAGTTCGTACACTTTGTTCTGACTGTAAAGAACCATACGAAGCGGATAAAGAACAGAAGAAGCTGTTTGGTTTAGAAGAACACGAATCATTGACTTTGCATCGTGCTAAAGGTTGTGAAGTGTGTAACCAGAAGGGTTACCGAGGACGTACTGGTATTCATGAACTGCTGATGGTGGATGAGAAGGTTCAAGAGCTGATCCACAGTGAAGCGGGTGAGCAAGAAATTGAGAAAGCCGTACGTGCACACACACCAAGTATTCGTAGTGATGGTTTAAGTAAGGTCCACCGTGGTATCACTTCTCTTGAAGAAGTCATGCGAGTGACCAAGGAAGCGTAATGGCAGCATTTGAATACAAAGCGCTGGATGCGAAAGGCAAACAAAAGAAAGGCACTATTGAAGGGGATAACGCCCGTCAGGTGCGCCAACGCCTAAAAGAGCAGGGCATGATCCCAGTTGAGGTGATGGAAGCCAAAGCGAAAGCCGCTAAGTCTTCAGGTGGTTCGGTTGGCTTCAAACGTGGTATCAAAACCGCAGAACTTGCCTTGATTACTCGTCAGCTATCAACGCTTGTACAATCTGGTATGCCATTGGAAGAGTGTTTAAAAGCAGTTTCCGAGCAAGCTGAAAAGCCACGTATTCGTTCGATGATCGCAGCCGTGCGCTCAAAAGTGACGGAAGGTTATCCGCTGGCAGACAGTTTGGGTGATTACCCACATGTGTTTGATGAGCTATTTCGTTCTATGGTGGCTGCTGGTGAAAAATCTGGTCACTTAGATGCGGTACTGGAGCGATTAGCGGAATACGTAGAAAACCGCCAGAAGATGCGTAATAAACTGCTTCAAGCCATGATTTACCCTGTGGTACTTGTGGTGTTTGCGGTGGGTATCGTGTCGTTACTGCTTTCTTCTGTGGTGCCGAAAATCATCGAACCAATCATTCAAATGGGGCAAGAGTTACCACAGTCGACGCAAGTATTGTTGTCAGCCAGTGAATTTGTCCAAGAATGGGGTTTAATCATCTTTGTTGTGTTGGTGGTGTTTTTCTATGGCTTGAAGCTCGCACTGCAAAGACCCAATTTCCGTTTAGCATGGGACAGAAAAATCCTCAGTCTGCCTTTGCTAGGCAAAATCTCTCGAGGTCTTAATACGTCTCGATTTGCGCGCACGTTATCGATTTGTACTTCAAGTGCGATTCCTATTCTTGAAGGTATGCGCGTCGCGGTGGACGTTATGTCAAACCGATACGTGAAACAACAGGTCTTAGTGGCGGCTGACAACGTACGTGAAGGTGCAAGTCTGCGCAAAGCGTTGGATCAAACTCGCTTGTTTCCACCAATGATGCTGCACATGATTTCTAGTGGTGAGCAGAGTGGTGAACTAGAGAGCATGCTAACCCGTGCGGCTGACAACCAAGACCAAAACTTTGAATCTACAGTGAATATCGCTTTGGGGATTTTCACTCCAGTGTTAATTGCACTGATGGCTGGTCTCGTTCTTTTCATCGTAATGGCGACATTGATGCCAATGTTGGAAATGAATAACTTGATGAGCGGATAAAATTCGAGTTAAGTCGTGTCTATTGATGGCACGGCTTGAATCTAACTTTCGGAGAAAATAATGAAATTTAAGCGCAGTAAGCAACAAGGCTTCACTCTATTAGAAGTAATGGTTGTTGTTGTTATTCTAGGTATTTTGGCGAGTGTTGTTGTTCCTAACCTACTAGGTAACAAAGAAAAAGCAGACCAACAAAAGGCGATCACAGACATCGTGGCATTGGAAAACGCGTTGGACATGTACAAGCTGGATAACAGCGTTTACCCAACGACAGACCAAGGTCTAGATGCATTGGTGAATAAGCCTTCTAACCCAGAGCCACGTAACTACCGTGACGGTGGCTACATCAAGCGTCTACCATCTGATCCATGGGGCAACGAGTACCAGTACCTAAGCCCTGGTGACAATGGCACGATTGATATCTTTACTCTAGGCGCTGATGGTCAAGAAGGCGGCGAAGGTCCGGCTGCAGATATCGGCAACTGGAACATGCAAGATTTCCAATAAGCCCTCGCTTAAACCAGCACTAATGAAAAAAATGCAAAAACACCTCGGTTTTACATTGATAGAAATTCTATTGGTGCTGGTTTTGTTATCTCTTACCGCTGTCGCGGTGATCGCAACTTTGCCTACCAGTCAAAAAGACCTTTCCAAACAATACGCGCACAGTTTTTTTCAGCGCTTACAACTGCTTAATGAAGAAGCAGTACTAAGTGGCAAAGATTTTGGTTTGCGTGTTGATGACGTTAAATCTACCTACACTTTGTTGAGCTTGACCCAAGATGGCTGGCAACCACTGGAATTAAAGCAGATCCCAAGTGAAACCAAGCTTGAGGGGGATATTTCTCTGCAGTTGGATTTAGGTGGTGGTGCGTGGGATAAAGACGATCGACTGTTCGAACCTGGCTCCTTGTTTGATGAAGACATGTTTGCCGAGGAAGAGGACAAAAAGAAAAAGAAAGTGAAGCCACCTCAAGTGTTCATTTTCTCTAGTGCAGAGATTACGCCTTTCACTCTGTCATTCTTCCCTGAAGAGGGAGATGCATTTAACGATGGCTGGCGGATCATTGGTAAAGAGACTGGCGAGATAGAGTTATTAGCGCCAGGAGAAGAAGCAGAAGACGATGACAATACGACATTCTAAGCCAAATCGTATTGGCACATCGCACTGCAATACTCGAGGTATGACATTACTTGAGGTGTTAGTCGCACTTGCGATTTTTGCCACAGCCGCGATCAGTGTGATCCGCTCTGTGAGCCAACACATCAATACGGTCAGTTATTTAGAAGAAAAAATGTTTGCAGCTATGGTTGTGGATAACCAAATGGCGAATGTGATGCTCTCAACGGAAAAGCTTAAAGCAAAGAACGGTACTGAAGAGCTAGCAGGGCGCACTTGGTATTGGAAAATCACACCCGTTGCTACCACGCAGCCATTGCTGAAAGCATTTGATGTCAGTATCGCGACTGAGAAAAACGCGAGCCCAGTGGTTACGGTGAGAAGTTATGTTGCGCAGTAAGATTCAACGTATCAACAAACACCGCAAACGCAATCAACGTGGTTTTACTTTGATTGAAGTACTGGTGTCGATTGCCATTTTTGCCAGCATGAGTGTTGCTGCTTACCAAGTCGTGTCACAAGTGCAGCGCAGCAATGTGTTGTCCCAAGAGCGTACTCAGCGCCTTAATGAGCTGCAACGTGCGATGGTGATGATGGATAACGATTTTCGCCAAATGGCAATGCGTCAGATGCGTACCAATGGCGAAGAACCATCAAAGCAACTACTGTTTTGGTCAGATTATCTGCTTGATTCAGATGCAAAAGGCGTGATGTTTGCTCGTCTAGGTTGGCACAACCCACAACAGCAATTTCCACGTGGTGAAGTCACGAAAGTGGGCTATCGCATTAAAGATGAAGTGCTGCAACGTGTGTGGTGGCGATACCCAGATACGCCAACAGGGCAAGAAGGGATCGTGACGCCTTTACTCACTCAGGTCGAAGAATTCGATATGCGCTTTTATGATGGAAAGTCATGGAAGAAAGAATGGGCAAGTAGCAGTGAGTTACCTAAAGCGGTATCGGTTATTTTGAAGCTAAAAGACTATGGTGAGATCACTCGCACCTATCTGACGCCGGATGGAAAACTTGCGTCAAGTAGCCAAGATAACTCTGGCGGTAGCAACTCGTCTGGGGGTAACAACTCCTCTGGAGGTAATAATGGCTAGTCGTCAACGTGGGGTCGCGCTCCTTATCGTTTTGATGCTACTTGCCATCATGACGACAGTCGCCGCAAGTATGTCAGAGCGACTGTTTTTGCAGTTTCAACGCGCTTCAAACCAGATTAATTATCAGCAGGCGTATTGGTACAGCTTAGGGATAGAGGCTCTAGCCGAAATTGGTATTGAGCAAAGTTACAAAGACAGCGATACCATTAATTTAAGTCAGCCGTGGGCGATCAAAGAGCAGGTTTATCCGCTCGACTATGGTCAAGCCGCTGGTCGTATTATCGATAAACAGGCGTGCTTTAACTTGAACGTATTGGCAAGTGTCCAACCTAACGGCGCGCAAGCAACTCGCCCATACTTAGTGCAAGTTTTTCAACGCTTGATGGAAGAAATGGACGTTGAACCTTACCAAGCTGAAGTGATTGCCGATTCTACATGGGAATATGTTGATAGTGATAGCACAGTGCGTTCTACGGCAGGTGTGGAAGATAGCACCTATGAAGCGATGAAACCCCAATACTTGCCACCAAATGGATGGATGGCGGATGCGAGTGAGTTACGTGCGGTTTACCAAGTGAGTGGCGATATCTATCAGAAGATAGCCCCAATGGTTTGTGCGCTCCCAAGCGATGATTGGCGTTTGAACGTAAACACAATTGACGTTGAACAAGCACCGATCTTAGTTGCGATGTTTACGCCCGGCTTGAGTAGCAGCGATGCGGTGCAACTGATAGAAAAGCGTCCTTTTGATGGTTGGGATAGCGTTGATGAATTTTTAGCTGAGTCGGAATTAGCTGGCTTAAGTGGTGATGTAAAGAAAAATGCCAAAGGTTATTTGGGAGTAGACAGCTCCTTCTTTGAGCTGGATGCACAGGTGCTGGTGGATGAATCCCGAGTACGTATTCGAAGCCTTTTGCAAAGTACAAATAGAGAAACGGTGACTGTCGTTCGCCGTCGTTTTGGAGGAATCAGTGAGCGAGTTTCTGACCGTTCGGCTGAGTAGCGAACAACAAAGTACCATTCCATGGTTGGTGTGGTCGACACAACAGCAAGAAGTGATTGCCAGTGGTGAAATTGCCGGATGGGAACATCTGGACGAACTGGTAGCCTACGCTGATCAGCGCCAAATTGTTGCGCTGTTAGCCAGTAATGATGTTGTGTTAACAGAAGTAGATATCCCACCAGGCGCATCGCGTCAGTTTGACAGCATGCTGCCATATCTGGTGGAAGACGAAGTCGCGCAAGACGTGGACAACCTGCATTTCACAGTATTAAACAAGCAAGCAGAAACAGCACAAGTGTGTGCAGTGGAGCGAGCTTGGATTCAGACCATTTTGCAGCGTTTCTCCAGCCAAGGTCTTGTGATCAAGCGTATGTTGCCTGATGTTTTGGCAATGCCTGCGAATGATGAAAACAGTTCGGCTGCAATGCTAGGCGACCAATGGTTAATTCGTCATTCTGACACTCAAGGTGCTGTGGTGGATGCATCCTGGCTCGATCTGTATTTATCCGCTTACCTTCAAAGTCATGAAGGTTGGAAGCTTGATTGCTACAGCTCTGCACCAGAATCAACGGTGCCAGATATCTGGGTAGCAAAACCAGAAGAAATGACCATGGCACTGCTGGCGAAAGGGGTTGCAGAGAGCAAAATCAATCTCCTTACTGGCGCTTTTAAACCGAAATCCTCGTGGGGCAAGTACGTTAAGGTATGGCAGAAAACGGCGATTGCCGCTGGTGTGTTGTTGGTAGTACTTGTTGGTCAACAATTGTTGATGGTTCATAAATACGAAGCGCAAGCACAAGCGTATCGCGAAGAAAGTGAACGTATTTTCCGTCAAATATTCCCGAATAAGCGTCGTATTCCGACAGTCAGCTACTTGAAGCGTCAAATGACCGATGAAGAACGCCGTTTATCTGGTGGATCGAGTGATGTGGCGATGCTGTCTTGGATCGCGGCACTGCCAACGACTCTGGGACAGGTGAATGATCTGCAAATCACCAGCTTTAAATATGACGGTCAACGTGGCGAAGTTCGTATTCAAGCGAGCAGCTCTGACTTCCAGCCATTTGAACAAGCACGTGTGAAACTGGCGGAGAAGTTTAACGTCGAACAAGGTCAACTGAACCGCAACGGCAACGTTGTGATGGGCAGTTTTGTGTTGAAGCGTCAGTGAGGTGATGATGAAGAATTTAATCGCACAAGCTCAAGCTTGGTGGAGCAGCATCTCGCAACGTGAGCAACGTCTGGTGATGGGCGGTAGCATTATTGCTGTCCTTGGCATCATTTACTGGGGCCTTTTACAGCCAATGAATCAACGAGCTGAATTAGCTCAGTCTCGAATTCAAAGTGAGAAACAACTGCTAACTTGGGTACAAGATAAAGCCGATGATATTACCGCACTACGTAAAAGTGGCGGTGTTAGCTTTTCCAATCAACCATTGAACCAAGTGGTGTCTTCATCTGCGCGCCGCTACAAAGTTGAACTGATCCGTGTACAACCGCGTAATGATAGCGTTCAGGTGTGGATTAAGCCTCTGGCATTCAATCAGATGGTGGATTGGTTGCGTTATCTAAAAGAACAACAAGGGATTGAGGTGGAATTCCTAGACATCGACCGTACTGAGCAAGCAGGTATGATCGACGTAAACCGCCTGCAATTTAAGCGAGGTTAAGGTGAAAAAAGCTGTTCTTTACGTTGTTATTTTTATTGCCTTTTTCTCGACTAGTTTAATTGCTGGTTTGCCAATCTCTTGGGTACTACAACAAGTGCCTATGGTGCGAGGTTTAGATATTCAAGGTGCGCAAGGCACGGTTTGGCAAGGTAGCGCATCCAATGTGCGTTGGCAGCGTCAAAACCTGGGAGAATTGAACTGGGACTTCCAACTGTCGGGGTTATTTACCGGTAAAGCCGAGTTTGCGGTACGTTTTGGTCGCGGTAGCGATATGGACGTTCGTGGACGAGGTTTGGTTGGCTACAGCCTTACCAGTGGTCCGTATGCTGAAAACTTAGTCGCATCTATTCCTGCGGCAAAAGTGGTTGAACAGGCACGCCTTCCAGTTCCTGTTGGGGTGGAAGGGCAACTTGAACTGAACATCCGCCATGCGACATACGCAGCACCTTGGTGTAAGACTGCGGAAGGCACGTTAGTTTGGAGTGCGAGTGGTATTCAAAGCCCGCTAGGTAGCCTTGAACTTGGGCCTGTCATTGCCGATTTGAACTGCAAAGACAGCGTATTATCAGCGTCTGGCGAACAGAAAAGCCAACAAGTATCAGCGGCGTTTTCCGCTGAGCTCATGCCAAATCAGCGTTACTCAACGAAAGCTTGGTTTAAACCAGGAGCGGAGTTCCCATCGGGTATGAGCGATCAACTAAAATGGCTGGGTAACCCTAACTCGCAAGGTCAATACGAGTTTGATTACAAAGGGCGTTTCTAGCCAAATCTGTCATTCAGAACATTATTAAAGAGCTGCCAGTGTGCAGCTCTTTTTGCTTTTGGATCATGGTAGGCTAAACCCTCTATTTGCTGTACGAAAACTTAGTTGGTTATTAGTTTGATCTTTAACCTTATGATTTTTATGTGAATAATGCGGCTTTGTGCAGGTTGGTAAGCATTTGGATCATAGTAGGCCAAATACTCCTAACGCTGTACAAAAGGCAAAAAGAAAGGCCACGAAGTGAATTCGTGACCTTCTTTCTCATTGATATAGTCAGGTTGAGTGGCGATCAATCTTTGTGTTGTAGAATCTCATTCCAAGGCAAATCAGCATCGCCAAGTACGATAAAGTTTGGGTTCTCCAACGTCTCGCGCTCATTGTAAGATAGCGGTTCAAGTTGCGTACTGAGAATTCGTCCGCCCGCTTCTTCTACAATGCATTGTGTAGCAGCGGTATCCCACTCGCCAGTTGGACCTAGACGTAAATAACAGTCCACTGCACCTTCAGCAACAAGGCACGCTTTGAGTGCGGCAGAGCCAAGTGGAATCAAATCGTAATTCCAAGCGCTACTCATGCGGCTCGTGATGCGGTTAATGTCTTGACGACGGCTGATCGCGATAGCAATGTTTTGTCCAGGTTGCTCATGTTTATGAGTGTGGATTTTTACACTTTCAGACATGTCTGGAATCTTCCACGCGCCCTTACCGTTGTATGCATAATACGTAACACCAGAAACCGGACCGTAGACTACGCCCATGGTGGGTTTGTTGTTGTCGATAAGCGCAATAATGGTTGCAAAGTCGCCGCTGCGTGCGATGAACTCTTGTGTGCCATCAAGTGGGTCGACTAACCAGTAGCGTTCCCATTGTGCACGCTGCTCTAAGCTGATATCTGCAGCTTCTTCAGAAAGCACCGGGATATCTGGCGTCAACTCACTTAAACGCTCGGTGATCAGCTTGTGCGCCGCGATATCTGCGCTGGTGACTGGGGTCTCGTCACTTTTAGTGTATGCTTCGTACTGCTTTTTCTCGTATATATCGAGAATCAATTGTCCTGCGCTGCGAGCAATTTCGATGACTTGCGGAAGCAGGTGAGATAAATCTTTTGTCATTGGCATAAGTAATGGTCCTTTCTCACTATTATGGTCCAGCTCTTCGGCTGTGATTAATTTTGTTTGTGAGTGGTGTTTTGTAAGTGTTTCAGTGCCAACATCAACGCTGTGATGCTTCGTGCTTCACAAAAATCTAAGTGCGTTAATAGTTCTTCCGCTTGCGCTAATGGCCAGCGAACGATTTCTAATGGTTCTGGCTCATCACCTTCTTGTTTCTCTGGGTATAGGTTTTGTCCCAAGAACAGCGTCATTTTGCTCGAGAAGTAAGAAGGCGCAAGGATCACTTGTTTTAAGGGTGTTAGCTCATGAGAACCAAAACCAATTTCTTCTTTTAACTCTCGATCTGCTGCTTCTATCGGTGTTTCTCCAGGGTCGATAAGACCTTTCGGAAAGCCCAGTTCGTAGCGTTCTGTGCCCGCTGCGTATTCACGTACTAGCAGTAAGTCACCTTGCTCAGTGATAGGCACTACCATCACGGCATCGCGACCACTTGGTTTCATGCGCTCGTAAGTACGCAGTTCACCATTAGAGAAGCGAAGGTCGAGGGCTTCCACTGCAAACAGCTTAGATTGTGCGACCGTCTGACAAGAGAGTATCTCTGGTGGGGTCCTTTTCGACATAGCGCTGGCTCCTTAGTGTCGTTTACTCAGCGAGAGAAATGAGATTTCTTAATATATGAGAAGAAAGCTCGAGTTTCTAGCGTGATGATTCAGCTTAACTCAATTGAAAACAAAAATGGGAGGCAAACGCCTCCCATTTCTCGTCGATATGCATCGCTAACAAGCCATGAACGACTTAGTAGTAAGAGTGATCACCACGATCGTGCTCTGTTGCATCGCGAACTGCCGTCAGTTCACCAACGAATTGGTTTAGAAGTTCTTTTTCAATGCCTTCTTTTAGCGTTACATCGACCATTGAACAGCCGTTACAACCGCCGCCGAATGCAACGATTGCTATGCCATCGTCTGTGATTTCAACTAGATTTACGTGACCACCGTGACCTGCAAGTTGTGGGTTCACTTGAGTTTGGATTACGTACTCAACACGTTCTACAAGTGGAGCGTCGTCCGCCACTTTACGCATTTTTGCGTTTGGCGCTTTTAGTGTTAGCTGAGAACCCATTTTGTCTGTCACAAAGTCGATTTCAGCGTCTTCTAGAAACGGTAGGCTTAGCTCGTCAACGTAAGCTGAAAAACCGCTGTAAGGGATTTCAGTGTCAGTACCTTCAATGGCTTCTGGTGGGCAGTAAGACACGCCACACTCTGCGTTTTGTGTTCCTGGGTTCACGACGAAAATACGAATGTTTGTGCCTTCAGGCTGTTGACCTAAAAGGTTGGCGAAATGCGTTTGCGCAGTTTCTGTAATAGTAATATTTGACACGACGAATACCTGAGTAATTTTGTAGGCTATTGCTGCTATTCTACTCCTGTTGACGCCTCGGTCTAGTCTTTTTGATGCTAAGACATGGCGAAGCGATCTAGATTGAGCCGGGGGCAGGAGTTCTGCAGATGCAGTAAATATCGATGCTTTCTACGCCAACTTCAAGTAGTAAATGACATAATTGTCGGACCGTACTACCTGTTGTAACCACATCATCCATAATCGCGACATGGGAAAAGTCCACCTCACCTTGTAGGGCAAATGCCCCTTGCAGATTTTGCTCGCGACTGGCTTTTTTGTTTCCTCGCTGCGACTGAGCGCTTTTGACACGTTTAAATATCTTGCTTTCATATCGCACATCTAAATGGCGGGCGAGGTGTTTGGTTAAGATATGGCTCTGATTGAAGCCTCGTTTTATGTAGCGCTGCCAGTGAACGGGCACGCTGGTGATGACGGGGGCAGGCTGCTCAATTCGTTCTGCTAATAGTTGAGTAAGCGTACTCACCTGCCATGCCTCGCCGTGATCTTTAAAGCGCTGTACTTGTTGAGAGAGCGGAAAGTCATAGTCACCTAAGGTATACAAACGCCGCCATGGTGGTGGCTCTTTCAGGCATTCTCCGCACTCTGCGGAGGATTGTGATTCCTCTTCTGTCATTTTTAAACCACAACGTGAGCAGCGTTTGATTGGTGTGAGGTGGTCAAAACAGCTGTCACACCAACGCATTAGGTTGGGCGTTTGGCGGTGAGGTATGGGAAATCGGCATAATCCGCATTGGCTACTGAGTACGCGATGCATGATGTTTTGCCATTGATGAGATAACATACAATCCATCCAAGGTGAGCGAGCCATCAGACTAAAGCTTGGATTGCGTTGTAAGGAATAAGATAAGTGGGAGAGAACGAGAGCATGAGCACGAATTTACACTGGCAGTCATTTGGTCAAGGACCAGATTTGGTGTTGCTTCATGGTTGGGGTATGAATGGTGCGGTATGGCAGCAGACCGTCGAGTCTCTTCAACCTTATTTCCGAGTGCATGTGGTCGATCTTCCGGGATACGGACACAGCGCAGAATCTCACGCTGAAGATTTAGCAAAAATCGCTGACCTTGTTTTGCAAGACGCACCAAAGAAAGCAGTTTGGCTTGGCTGGTCATTAGGTGGCTTGGTGGCAACCCACATTGCACTTAATGCTCCGCAGCGTGTGAGCAAATTAATCACGGTAGCAAGTTCACCAAAATTTGCTGCTGAGCGTCCTTGGCGTGGTATTCAACCTAACGTGTTAACCGCATTCACCGATCAATTGCTGGAAGACTTCTCTGTCACTATTGAACGTTTTATGGCGCTGCAAGCGATGGGCAGCCCGTCTGCGCGCAAAGACGTTAAACAACTCAAACAAGCGGTGCTATCGCGTCCGCAGCCGAACCCTGATTCGTTGTTGGTTGGTTTGAACATTCTTGCCGATGTGGATCTGCGCGATGCGCTGACTTCCCTTTCTATGCCGATGCTGCGCCTTTATGGTCGACTTGATGGCTTAGTGCCAATCAAAGTGGCAAGTGACTTAAGCGAGCAGTTGCCAAGCACTCAGCAGTTTGTTTTCAATCAATCCTCTCATGCGCCGTTCATGACCGAACATGAAGCGTTTTGTCTCCAAGTGAGAGAATTTGCCGCTTAACGGTTAGGCCTGCACATCTAAACGAATAAAACTCCTAAAGCTGATTAAAAATTGGTCGATATAAGTTTTAGCGAACTCTTCTTGTGGGAGGAGTTTGCTGTATTGACGAGTTGGGCGACTCTGAGGAGGGTTCGCAATGATTGTGTCACCGGCTAACGTTAGCGTGCCACTGATCGCCCCATCCGTTAATGTGCAGACGGAACAAGCTGCTCGTGACAATAAAATCCGAGAACCTGTGACGCCAACAGTCGCACTGGCGAAAACCAATGCGGAGCGCAAAGTAAAAAGTGATGAGAAACGGCGACGCCAATCCTCGTGGGACCCATCGGAGCATCCTGACTACGAAGTGGAACCCGAGGTGGATACCCGTTATCACGAAGAACCGAAAGACACGCTAGAACGTCTTTTCGGTTTGCTAGCGCTCAAGAGTTACAGTGAAGATCAGGGTAAGGGCTACGCGATACGCTTTCGATTACCTAAGCGCATTTTGGATGCTGCGGTCAAAGAGGGATTGATGGAAAAGCGCAGGAAGGTGATTAAGTTTCATTATGGTCACTCGGTCGCGCCCCATACACCGTCAGAAGTGATAGCAGTATTATGACGACTCAATATCCTACTCAAATAAAAACGCTCCGAGCAGATTACCTGACCGGAGCGTTTCTTTTTAGCTATGAAAACGAGCTAGCGGTGAAGCCTAGGCGAGATTACTTTTTCGCTTTAGCAAACGCTGCTGCAAAAGCACCGCCCATCGCGCTGTTAGATGACGAGTCATCACGGCGAGGCTGACGACGTTGCGGTTGGTCATTACGACGCGGTGCTGCTGATGAGCGTTGGCTGCGGTTGTCTTGACCCGGCTCGTCGTTCATACGCATCGATAAACCAATACGCTTGCGCTGCACGTCCACTTCCATCACTTTTACTTTAACGATGTCGCCCGCCTTCACCACTTCACGTGGATCAGACACAAAGCGGTCTGTCAGTGCAGAGATATGTACGAGACCGTCTTGGTGAACGCCGATATCAACGAAGGCACCGAAGTTGGCTACGTTAGACACCACGCCTTCTAGAATCATGCCTGGTTCCAAGTCAGATACCGAGTTTACGCCTTCTGCAAACGTCGCCGTTTTGAATTCTGGACGCGGGTCACGACCCGGCTTATCTAGCTCTTTGATGATGTCTGTAATGGTTGGCACACCGAAGTTATCGTCGGTGTAATCGACCGCATGCAGACCTTTTAGGAAGCTTGAATCACCAATCAGTGCTTTGATGTCTTTGTTGTTCTTCTCAGAGATCGCTTTTACCACTGGGTACGCTTCTGGGTGAACCGCAGACGCATCAAGAGGGTTCTTACCATCCATAATACGTAGGAAACCTGCACACTGCTCGAACGCCTTAGGACCCAAGCGAGGCACTTTCTTCAAGGTCGTACGTGCTTCGAAACGACCGTTTTCATCACGGAAGTCGACAATGTTCTGCGCGATGGTGCTCGACAAGCCCGCTACGCGCGTCAGTAGCGCTGCAGAAGCGGTATTCACGTCTACGCCGACCGCGTTTACACAGTCTTCCACAATCGCATCTAGGCGTTTTGCCAGCATAGATTGGCTAACATCATGCTGGTACTGACCCACGCCAATTGATTTAGGATCGATTTTCACTAGCTCAGCCAGTGGGTCTTGCAGGCGACGGGCAATCGACACCGCACCACGCAGAGACACGTCCATATTTGGGAATTCTTTTGCTGCAAGCTCAGACGCTGAGTACACCGATGCACCCGCTTCACTCACGATGATTTTCTGAACTTTCAGGTTGCCACGTTTGATGACGTCGGCGACAAAGCTGTCGGTTTCACGTGAAGCCGTGCCGTTGCCGATCGCAATTAAATCCACATTGTACTTGCGTACTAACTGATCAACGATTTGTGCTGATTTGTCGTATTGCTTTTGTGGTGGGTGAGGGTAGATGGTTTCGGTTGCAAGCACCTTACCAGTCGGATCGACAATAGCGATCTTCGAGCCTGTACGCAGACCCGGATCGAGACCAAGTGTTGCGCGAGGACCTGCCGGTGCTGCCATCAACAAGTCTTTTAGGTTAGTGGCAAATACTTCAATCGCTTCGATTTCTGCGCGCTCTTTCATTGCGCCCATTAGCTCGGTTTCCATGTGCATCGATACTTTGATGCGCCATGCCCAGCTGATCACTTGCTTACGCCACGTATCCGCAGGTGCGCTGCTAAGTGTCACGCCGTAGTGGTCAGCGATAATCGTTTCGCAGTAAGACTGACGCGCGCCTTCTTCCTGTTCTGGATCGGCATTCATTGCCAATGTCAGGAAGCCTTCGTTACGACCACGTAGCATTGCCAGTGCGCGGTGCGATGGTACTTTGCTTAATGGTTCGTTGTGGTTGAAGTAATCTTTAAACTTCTCACCTTCTTGCTCTTTGCCTTCAACGACGCGAGCACCCATTTCCGCATTGCGGTTTAGGTGACCACGGATTTTCTCCAGTAGGTTTGCGTCTTCCGCGATGCGTTCCATGATGATTGCGCGAGCGCCATCCAGTGCGGCTTTGGTGTCTGCCACGCCTTTGTCTGCATCAAGGTATTTGCTTGCTTCGCTTTCTGGCTCAGTTTGCGGATGATTCCAAAGCTGGTCTGCAAGTGGCTCAAGACCCGCTTCAATCGCGATCTGACCTTTGGTGCGACGCTTTGGTTTGTAAGGTAAGTACAAGTCTTCAAGACGAGTTTTGCTGTCTGCCTGAGTGATCTCTTGTTCTAGCTCTGGTGTAAGTTTGCCTTGTTCTTGGATCGACTTCAGGATGGTTTGACGACGATCATCAAGCTCACGAAGGTAAGACAGACGGCTGTCTAGAGTACGCAGTTGGGTATCATCAAGTCCGCCTGTTACCTCTTTACGGTAACGTGCAATAAATGGGACCGTGTTACCGTCATCGATAAGGGTTACAGCAGCGTTGACTTGCTCAGGGCGAACATTCAGCTCTTGAGCAATCATGCGACAGATAGCTTGGCTCATCCGTGTATTCTCTTTAATTCTGTTTAGGTATTGGTTGTGTATAGAACATTGGGGTCATTCATGGAATTTGCAATGTTTTAAACTAGTCACGCGAAAATTTACCGAGCGCTGGTGGACATCAGTCAGATTTGTGTCAAAACTGTAAGTAAATTGAGAACTTATACATTTGGTTATCGACTAACCCTGTACCTTAGCTCATACGGAAAATAATGATGAAGAAAATGTCTTTGGCTTTGGCGCTCTCTGGTGCCTTATTGGCGACACCGCTCGCTTGGTCGCAAACACTTTCCGCGACCACTCAAAATCCGATTTACCAACTTGATGATAAAGTCGTATTGGGGCGAGTAGAGAGTGTTTACTACAGCGAAATTCCTGAGCTAAGCGATGTGCCTTTTATCGGTAAGATTGATACCGGTGCAGATACCACCTCAATGCACGCAGAAAACATCCACGTTAGCAGTAGTAATCCTGAATACAAGAGCCTTAAAGATGACAAGCTGATGTGGGCCATCATTGATGATCTTGGCGGCACCAAAGCCAAATGGGATGCCGATAGCTTCGAGCCGTATCAAGTCACCGTGAGCTTCACTATTCATCATCCGTACACAGGTAAAGAAATTAAGATCACTGATGATCTTGAACGCATCAGTGCGATCCGTAGTCGTACCAGTGAAAAACCAATTTTACGTCCGACAGTGAAAATGCCGATGACCATTGCAGGGCACACTGTAGACACCGTGGTCAACCTGACCAAGCGTACTCAATTCTCAGCACCTATCTTGATTGGTAAGACTTACCTCGATAACAACGCGTGGGTGTTTGCTGGTTACGATTACCTGCAAGAGCAACAAAAGGCGCAGATGATCGGCAAGAAAGAAACGGTGGAAGTGGAGGGGGTGCCATACAAGGTAAGCATTTCGACCACCAGTCGTTACACCAACGTACATGCGCTGAACATCAAAGTCGATAAGAAGAAAAAACAAGTTTCTTTCACCCTTGAAGGCGAAAACGGTAAGCGTCACCCAATGACATTGCCACTCGTGCGTATGTTGAAAACCAGCAAGAGTGAGCGCCCTTTGGTTTACCTTCCGGTGCAAGTGAGCGAAACCGAGACGCAACAATGGCTGGTATACCTGCGTGATCGCAGCGGCTTCAGCTCACAAATCCGTCTGGGCAAAGACGTGGCAAGCCAACACTTCGTGATCGATACCGACAAAGAGAACTTGCTCGGTGGTGTTGAAAAGTCATTTAAGAATGCTCTGAAATCTAAGCCATTGGTTATCTCACCAGAAGAGTCAGTCAACATTGATGGTCATGTACTGCCTGCGTATCCAACTTTCGCGGTGAAAACGCCGCTGTTGCGTGTCGATGGCTTTGAATTGACGGAAAAAGACAAGAAAGAAGTGGTGACCTTCTATCTGCCAAGCGCGAACGGCAAGGAAGAGAAAATCACTAAACGCGTATTGAAGAAGCTCAAAGTGGGAGATTCGGTTCGCCCAGTCGTCGAAGGTGACTTCCTGTTTGGTGATGAAGAGAAGAGTATCGAATTTGCCATTGATGTACTGGAGAAAGACGATCAAGCACAGCCGTTCTTTGTCTTTGGACATAACATGGCGAAAGGCGGCGTATTGCTAAATACACGTGCAGACCACTTACTAGATGCGCGCCCGTTGTTTAGAGCGGGTCACATTGAGGTGGCGGAAGTGGAAGGCATGTCTTTCCCTGTGAAATTGGATACGGGCGCGGATGTGAGCTCAATTAATGCTCATAACATCAAGCAGTTCGAGAAAGATGGTAAAGACATGGTGAGCTTCACCTACGAGAACGACAGCGGCATGAAGAAAGAATTTACCAAGCCCGTTGTTGACGTGATGCGCATCAAAGCCAAGAAAGGTGAGAAAGCCAACGTACGTCCGGTGGTGGAAATGCACGTTAAGCTGGGTGAACTGGAGAAGAAGATTCGCGTTAACTTGCAAGATCGTAGCCGCTTCCATTACAGCATGATTCTAGGTAAGAACTTCTTGAAGCACGGTGCGATCGTTGCCAGCGATACCAACTACATTGTGACCGAGAAGCCAGACTACGAAGAGTAATCCTCAAGATTGGTACCTTAAAACGCAAAAGCCGCACTAAAAAGTGCGGCTTTCTTTTATCCGGTTGCAGAATCAATGTTGTTCGGCTTGGTAGCGAATGCTGTTGATAAACCATTCTTTGTAGCCTTCCGGCGTTCTTACTGCGAATTCGTCATCGACTTCTTTTTTTAGTAGTGCACGAGCCATTGGGGAATCAATCGAGATATAGCCTTTCGCATCACCATAGATTTCATCAGGACCAACGATGCGGAAATTCTTCACATCGCCCGCTTCATTCTCAATTTCCACCCAAGCACCAAAGAACACTTTGCCTTCTTGCTGAGGTGAGTAATCCACCACTTTGACTTGCTCTAGGCGCTTACGTAAGTATCTGACACGACGGTCAATTTCACGCAGGCGTTTTTTGTTGTACTGATAATCTGCGTTTTCGCTTCGGTCGCCCAAGCTTGCTGCCCAAGTGACTTTTTTGGTGACTTCTGGGCGTTCTTCTCGCCATAAAAAGTCGAGTTCGGTTTTTAGGCGATTGTAGCCTTCACGGGTAATTAAATTGGTTTTCATTAGAAGTAAATCAGCCGTTATTGGATTCTGTTGATCATATTAGCCTTGATTTTGTCTGACTGTAAATTGTTGTGGTGAGAAGAAAAATAATGCGAAACGTCGAAATAAATCATCAAAACCGTGGCTAAGATAAAAAGAGTAACAATTTGCACAAGCACGTTTGAAAAAACAGTGATACATTTTTGACTATAGATGCCTCTGAAAGGATGTTTCAATGCAGGAAAATCATAAAATATTAGTGGTTGATGACGATGCTCGTTTGCGTGCTCTTTTGGAGCGTTACCTTTCTGAGCAAGGTTTTCAGGTGAGAAGTGTCGCTAACGGCGAGCAGATGGATCGTCTTCTGACCCGTGAAAACTTCCACCTTATGGTGCTGGATTTAATGTTGCCGGGCGAAGATGGCTTATCGATTTGTCGTCGTCTACGTCACGCCAACAACATGCTACCTATCCTTATGCTGACGGCGAAAGGCGATGAAGTTGATCGTATCGTTGGTCTTGAAGTAGGTGCAGACGATTACTTACCAAAGCCGTTCAACCCGCGTGAACTGCTAGCTCGTATTAAAGCAGTACTTCGCCGCCAAACGGTTGAACTGCCAGGTGCGCCAAGCACGGAAGAGAAAGTGGTTGAGTTCGGTGACTTCCGTCTGAACCTCGGTACGCGTGAAATGTTCCGTGGTGATGAAGCGATGCCACTGACGTCGGGTGAATTCGCGGTGCTGAAAGCGCTTGTGACCAACGCTCGTGAGCCGATGTCGCGCGATAAGCTGATGAATATGGCTCGTGGTCGTGAATACTCAGCGATGGAGCGTTCTATCGACGTTCAAATCTCGCGTCTACGCCGTATGCTAGAGGATGATCCAAGCAAGCCGCGCTACATCCAAACGGTATGGGGCTTAGGTTACGTGTTCGTCCCAGACGGCAAAGAAGCGTAATTACCTCTAAGGTCTGCCGATAATACTCGGCTGCTCATATTCCACCCTCAAACCCCCTTCCTGTTTGAGGGCTGGAAACTCGCAATTAATGTTGTTCACTAGGAACAGTCCATTAGGAACTCTCCATGCGAATCCGAAGTTCATTTACACAATCCATTCTGCTGTTCATCTCTTTGCTTCTCGCTAGCCAAGTCTTTTCTTACTACGCCGTTTTTAACTACGCGTTGATGCCAAGTTTGCAGCAGTTCAACAAAATTCTCGCTCACGAATTGAATCTAGTGCTCGATGAAGATGGTTTACTCAAGTCCGATGCGCCACTCCGTCATCAACTGCTGGAAAACTTGGGCGTGACGGTACATAGCGTCGATAGCGAGATGATGAATGAGTTCAATCATGCGATGTCGATTGATTTGATGTCGGAAGAGATGACGCAAGAGCTCGGCTCACCAACGGAAGTGCGTTTGCTGCTTGGCAGTGAAAGCTACATTCTGTGGATGCGTATCGATCAGTTGCCGAACTCCATCATCCGTATTCCGCTCTCTGAATTGCAAGAAGAAGATTTTGCTCCGCTGTTCCGTAACAGCTTGATCATGGCGCTTCTGATCATTGCTGGTGGCTGGTTGTTTATCCGCTTGCAAAACCGACCTTTGATTGCGCTAGAAAAAGCCGCGAAAGGAGTAGGTCGAGGTGAAATTCCGCCGCCATTGCCAGAGAAAGGTGCTTCAGAAATCCGCTCTGTAACTCGCGCATTCAACCAGATGTCGAAAGGCATTCAAGAACTGGAAGAAGATCGTGCGCTACTGATGGCAGGCATCAGCCACGACTTACGCACGCCGCTGACGCGTATTCGCCTTGCGACAGAAATGATGTCACCTGAAGACAGTTACTTAGCCGAAGGCATCATCAGTGATACCGAAGAGTGTAACGAGATCATCAGTCAGTTTATGGACTACCTCAAGCCAGTAAATAAAGAGTCGTTTGAGCAGGTGGACATCAATACCATTACCAGCGATGTAGCAACGTCGGAAGGGGGTTATGAAGTCGAAATCGAAACTGACCTCAATCCTACGATGCCAACCGCGAAAGGCAGTCCAATCGCGATTAAACGCGCGGTGAGTAACCTTGTGGTTAATGCTCTGCGTTATGGTAATGGCTGGGTGAAAATCAGTACGGGCGTCACCGCCGACAAACAGTTGGTGTGGGTTTGCGTTGAAGACAATGGTCCAGGCATTGAGCAATCACAAATCGCACGCTTGTTTGAACCTTTTACTCGTGGTGATACTGCTCGTGGCAGTGAAGGGACAGGCTTGGGCTTAGCCATTGTTAAGCGCATCGTCAGTCAACACTCTGGCTCGGTTGTGGTGCGTAACCGCAGTGAAGGCGGGTTAAGCGCGCAAATCAGCTTCCCAACCAAGTAAGCTTTCTTCGCTCAACTGATTCCAATAAAAAAGCCCAACCTATGACTAGGTTGGGCTCCCCGATCATCCTAGGCAAGGTTAGGATTCTTTTATCTCTTGAGCTACCAGCTCATCTTCTTCTTCCAATTTCTCTGGAAGCAGTAGGTTCAATACGATAGCGGTGATGCCGCCTGCTGCCACACCTGTGGAGAAAATGCTCTTAATGAACTCCGGCATGAATTGCAGAATTTCAGGTTTTTGTGCAATGCCCAAACCCATCGAGAATGACAGTGCCATGATTAGGATTGCGCGGCGATCGAGGTCGACACGAGAGATGATGCGTACGCCCGCTGCGGCAATGGTGCCGAACATCACGATAGTCGCGCCGCCCAGAACTGGCTCAGGAATCAGCTGAACAAAGCTTGCCACGCCCGGGAACAGCCCCAAAATTACTAGCATGCCTGAGATGAAGTAACCCACATAACGACTTGCTACACCAGTGAGCATGATGATGCCGTTGTTTTGGCTGAAGGTAGAGTTCGGGAAGCTGTTGAATACCGCAGCAATGGCTGAGTTTAGACCATCTGCCAATACGCCGCCTTTGATACGCTTCATGTAAACCGGACCTTTTACTGGCTCACCGGAAACTTCAGACGTTGCGGTAATGTCACCAATTGCTTCTAGTGCCGTAATGAAGAAAATCAGAACCAGTGGAATAAACAACGACCAGTCGAAGCTTAAGCCGTATTGCATTGGGATCGGCAGTGCGATGAGGTCAGTTTCGCCCAGTGTTGACGTGTCGACCATGCCCATGAAGTACGCCATGACGTAGCCAACCAGCATTGCAATTACAATTGATGCAACACGTAGGTATGGGTTCTTTGAGCGGTTAAGGATTACGATCAAGCCAAGTACTGTGCCAGCGAGAGCTAACTTGTCTAGGCTACCGAAAGAGCCATCGCCCATTGCAGCATAGCCTCCGCCCATTGATACCAAACCCACTTGGATAAGCGTCAGACCGATAAGCGTCACGACGATGCCAGATACCAATGGCGTGATGATGCGGCGTGCGTGTTCTAAAACGCGAGATAGCAGGATTTCTGCAAAAGACGCTACCAAGATAGTACCGAAAATTGCTGCCATCATGGTGCTGATGTCCGCGCCGCCAGCTTTAAGAGAAAGACCCGCACCAATGATTGGACCAAGGAAATTAAAGCTGGTGCCCTGCACTGAAAGCAAACCAGAGCCGATAGGACCAAAGGTACGAATTTGAATAAAGGAAGACACGCCAGATGCAAACAGCGACATGCTGATGATGGTGTTGGTTTGGTCAGCAGGCACACCCAAAGACTGACAAATGATCAGAGAAGGGGTGATAACGGCTACGAACATCGCCAATAAGTGCTGAAGTGCAGCAAAAATGGTCAGAGGTAGTGGTGGGCGATCGTTTAACTGGTAGACCAGTTCCGAAGTTCGGTTTGAAGTTGTCATGTTTGTCTCGCTAGTCGCAATAATTCTTGCCCCAGAGCTCGCTGAATGGGAGTGCTGGGTGGAGTTGACGTTATGACCTGTGATTGCTGTTAATCAGTGTCAACTCAGGTTGGTTTGATGTGACAAGGTGCACACCATAAATTTTGAGCGCGATTATAGAGGGATTTATTCAAAAAGCAAACGTTTGCTTTGGGGTGAAAAGAAAAGGCGATAACGGAATGGTTATCGCCTTTAAGGTTTTACATTGGGAGTTTAGTTTTTTAAGTGTTTATCGAAGAACTCACCAATTTGAGTAAGGTACTTGGCTTGGTGCTCATCATTATAAAATCCGTGCCCTTCATCGCCGATCACCATTGTTTTGTGCGGATAATTGATCGCTTTGAGCGCTTCCACTAAGGCGTCAAATTGTTCAATTGGTGCTCGCTCATCTTTGGCTCCGTGGACCAACATAATGTCTGCTTTTAGCTTGTCGACATGATGAACGGGTGACATAGATTGAAGCTCTTTCTTATCATGACCGATCACTTCTTCTAGATAGTTAACGCCTGACTTGCGGTCTTTTACGTCGCCTTCAGTGTAAAGCATTTCAAGGTCATAGACGCCAAAGCTGCCTACTGCACACTGGAATAGTTCCGGTTCGACGATGGCACTTTGAAGCGCACTGTAGCCACCAAAGCTACCGCCAGAAATACAGATACGATCGGCATCGGCAATACCTTGCTTGATGATATGGCGAGTGGCATCAATGATGTCGTACTGAATATTGGTACCCCATTTACGGTATCCAAGTTCTTCAAAATTATCTCCAAAGCCACCACTACCACGGAAGTTGATTTGCAGAACAGCATAGCCCTTTTGAGCTAAGAACTGGTTCTCTGGATTGAATTCCCACCAGTCACGCGGTCCGTGAGGTCCACCGTGCGGGTTCACAATCAAAGGTAGGTCCTTTTCCGCTTTACCCGGTGGAAGTGTTAGCAAGGCATTGATTTCCTGCCCGTCTCTTGCCGTGAAAGCAAATGGACGAACTTCTGCCATTTTTTTCGGGTCGTGCCATTTCTGTGCAGAGAAAAGGTATCGACCTTCGACAGGATCGGTGTTGAATAGGTAATAATCGCCGGGATTACGGTCATTAAATGCCAGAGCAATGAATTTATCGCCATTTTCTGTTTGGCTAAGAATACGTACTTGATGACCTTCAAATGTCGCCAGTAGTTGCTTCAACTGCTTGCTCAGCGGGTGCTTGTCGTCCACAAAGGCATAGGTTGGATAGTCTTTTTCATATTCAATGGCGTACAGTTGCTTGGATTGCTGATCAAGCCAAAAGTTATGTGGTGAAACCTTTTCGCCAGCAACCACTTCTTTGTATTTTCCTGTTTTTAAATCAACATGGTAAATCGCTTGGGGTGAGCCGTCTTTACTTGCAGCGGCATAAATCGAATGATTGTTTTCGGCGAAGGAAATGGGGGTTAGTTCTTCTAAATTGAGTTTGTCTAATGTCGCGATGGATTGCCACTTGTTGCCATTGCGATAGAAAGACTTGAGTTTGAGATCATCACCAGAGCCCGTTACAAAGCCGACTTGGTTATCATGGTTAACTAGGAAATAGCTATTTCTGATAGGGGCGGACATCTGCTTGGTCGCGCGACCGTTGTAGACATTGACTTTGTAGACGTCTTTTTCCTCTTCCATGTCAAATGAGCGGTTGTATGGAATCGCAGCAATCAGCATGTGCTTTTCGTCATTTGGCATTGGGTCTAACATGATGCCGAAGGCGCGAATGGCTTTGCCTCGTTTAGAAACGCTGCTGCCGCTTTGTGGTGGTTGAGGACCGAACAGGTAGGCGGTTTTAGAACCGTCGACATTCGCGGCAACAAATTCACCTGTGGGTGAGGGTTGAGTAAACCAGCCCGTGAAGGTTTCTTTTGAAGCGACAACGCGCTCATTGTTGACCCAGTAATAATCGGCTACTTGCTCGTTGTCTGGGAATCGAAGCATGTTGGTTGGCTTCATTGTTTGTGCGTCGAGAATGACCAGCGCATCTTTACCATCCACTTTGGATTCGACCCCAAGGTATTTACCATCAGGGGAGAGTTTTGGGTTAAAAAAGCTCGACCCTTTAGCGAACAATTTCGCCATGTCTGAGGTGTCAGCAAATGCTGAACCACTACTTAGAATACAGGCTGAAGCCAACAGCCTAAGGCAGGTACTCTTCATTTCTACTCCTTGAAACGTATTTATTATCAGAGTGGAGGTTAGCAGTAGTGCTTAACTAACCTAGCCGATAGCACAACGCATCTATGTGTTGTGTTAATAAAACGTTATTGATTTTACATATTTAAAATCAATAGAATAGAAATTTAGATGTGATTTAGTTATCGAATTGGTGAAAGAAACGTCATACTTCTAAGGCGCAGCCCGTTTACGCCTTAGAATAAATGTCACGCTCGCCTAACCAACGGTCAATAATTGCGGTCGCATTCGTTGGGTAGTTGTCATGAATGTAACGTGCAATGCGTTGAACTTCCGGAATTAAGCGCTGATCTCGCACTAAGTCGGCAATTTTAAAATCTGCCAAGCCAGTTTGCTTGGTACCAAGAAGCTCACCCGGTCCACGAATCTCTAAGTCTTTCTGTGCAATCACGAAGCCGTCGTTGCTTTCTCGTAATACGCCTAAACGTTTTTGGGCGGTTTTTGATAGTGGCGAGTGATACAGCAACACACAATGGCTCGCCACTGAACCTCGACCAACACGACCTCTAAGCTGGTGCAACTGAGCCAAACCTAGACGCTCTGGGTTCTCGATGATCATCAGGCTGGAATTGGGTACGTCCACGCCCACTTCAATCACTGTTGTTGCGACTAGCAAATGCAGCTTGTTGTCTTTGAAATCCTGCATCACCGCTTGCTTCTCTGCGGGCTTCATTCGTCCGTGCACTAGACCAATTTTTACGTCAGGCAGTTTACGTTGCAGCTCTTCTGCAGTATCGGCGGCGGCTTGAGCCTCCAAGACTTCGGACTCATCAATCAAGGTACACACCCAATACGCTTGTTTGCCTTCGTTTAAGCAGGCATTGCGCACTCGTTCGACGATATCATCGCGTTTGGTGTCTGGAATCGCGACGGTCTGGATTGGTGTTCGACCCGGTGGTAACTCATCAATCACCGACGTTTCTAAATCAGCATAAGCTGTCATGGCTAACGTTCGCGGAATCGGTGTTGCTGTCATGATGAGCTGATGTGGATAAGCGCCTTGTTTCGCGCCTTTCTCGCGTAGCTCTAAACGCTGGTGGACACCAAAGCGGTGCTGTTCATCAATAATGACCAAAGCAAGATGATGAAACTCAACATGTTCTTGGAAAAGGGCGTGAGTGCCCACTACCATTTGCGCTTCACCACTGGCAATTCGGGCTAGTTCGGCTTCTTTGGCTTTACCTTTTAATTTGCCCGCCAGCCAACCGACCTGAATGCCCATTTTCTCAAACCAATTGGCGAAGTTAATCGCGTGCTGCTCGGCGAGCAGTTCGGTCGGTGCCATTAAAGCGACTTGATAGCCGTGTTCAATGGCTCTGACGGCAGCAAGCGCAGCAACTAAAGTTTTCCCCGAGCCTACGTCACCTTGAACAAGGCGCATCATTGGGTGCGTTTTTTCTAAGTCAGCTTCAATTTCTTTAACGACTCGTGCTTGAGCATTGGTCGGCGAGAAGGGCAATTGAGCCAGTAGCTGCTTTTTCAATGAGTCACACGACGCCAAAGGCAATGCCACGTCTTGTTGCCCTTTGCTGCGCACTGCCAACATAGAGAGGTTCTGCGCCAGTAACTCTTCCATGATCAAACGAATTTGAGCTGGGTGTTTACCTTCATCAAACTCATCCAAATTGATGGTTGGAGGCGGTCGATGAATCGTATGCAATGCTTGCGACATAGTGATCTGGTGATTGTACAAACCAGAAGGCAGCAATTCTTGTACTGCGGCTTTATCGAGGAGTGATAAGGCTTGTTCCGTCAGGTTACGCAAAGTGATTTGACGTAACCCATCGGTGGTTGGATAAACGGGGGTTAAGCTTTGTTCCACATCCGGCTTTTGTTCACTTACATAAAACTTGTAATCAGGGTGAACAATCTCTAAGCCCATACCACCACGCTTTATTTCACCGTAAGCGTGTACTAACTTACCATTTGAGAAATTGTTCTTCATCGCGGCAGTAAAGTTAAAAAAGCGTAGAGTAATGGTGCCATTGCCGTCGCTGATTTTTACTGTCAGCATTTTGCGTTTGCCGAAAGTAGTATCGACAGCCATGACTTTGCCCTGTACTGCCGCCCAGAGCCCGGCATGCAGCTTGGCTATTGGGTAAATGCGAGTGCGATCTTCGTAACGAAGAGGAAGGTGGAACAGTAGATCTTGAACGCTATGCAAGCCAACTTTGGCGAGTTTTTCTGCGACTTTGGCGCCAACTCCAGACAGAGAGGTTAAAGGAATAGCAGATAACATTTGGGCAGACATAGTGGGCTCAAGAAAATAGTTAACATAGCAGTATGTTAACCACGAAGCTGTGTTTTTGTACAGGGAAAAATACAGCTTCGTGAGGAGTTGAATTTCGCTCCTTCGTCGCTATTCAGGATAACAAAAGTTGATTATTTACTTTGCATCTCTTTCCACCACGATTCGTCAGCCACAATTTGGCCTTCGTCATCAAGTTGTGGATATTCTAGCCCTTTGCGTTTCGCTACTTTTGCTAAGACCGGATGCCCTCGCTCAAACAGAATGCGGTTGATGGTCTCTTTTGGCAGTGCGCTTTCATCACGTTCGTACATACCAGCGGCTTCACGCTGACGCTGCGCTTCATAAAGAATCACAGCACTGGCGACTGAGACATTTAAAGACTGCACCATACCGATCATTGGAATAATGATGTCTTGGTCTGCGAGTTTCTTCGCTTGCTCTGAAGCGCCAATTTTTTCGCTACCCAGAATGATTGCCGTTGGCTTGGTGTAGTCGATCTCACGAAAATCGACCGCGGTGTCCGAAAGGTTGGTGACCAGAACTTGCATGCCTTGTGCTTTGAGCTCGGTAATCGCAGTTTCAATCGAATCGTGAGTATCCACTTCAACCCAGTTACGTGCCCCTGCTGAGGTGTGGGTCAGTGTGCGCATTTTGTCGGGCCAAATCGCATGAACTTTGTGTAAGCCTGTTGCGTCAGCGGTACGGATCACTGCAGAAACGTTGTTCGGCTTATGAACTTCTTCAAGGCACAGGGTGAGGTCGGTTTGGCGTGCTTTTAACACCTGATGGATGCGGTTGTAACGTTCTAAATTCATAATAAATAGGGATATAAAAAAATCGCCACCCAGAGTGTGGGTGGCGATAGAGTTTAGTTCTTTCTTCGTCTGACTCGAGTCGCCTGTGGCATGGTCTTAATCTTACGCATGATGCCAGCAAGGTGAACACGATCTTTGGTGGTTAGCAGAACGGTAACGGTGTACAAGCGACCGTCGCGTTCTTCGGTTGAAAGACCGTGAATGTTCGAACCGGTTTTCGAAATCACATTGGTCAATTCCGCTAACGCACCTTGGTTATTGAGCATATCGACTTTCAGTTCCGCGATGAACTCTTTGTCGTACTCTTCAGACCAAGCGACAGCCATGTATTTGTCCGGCTCTTTCTGGTATCCGCGTACGTTTGGACACGTTTCACGGTGAACCACAAGACCACGACCTGGCGATACGTGAGCGATAATGTGGTCATCCGGGATAGGGTGACAACAATTTGCGAAAGTCAGTAGCAGACCTTCTGCACCACGGATTGGCAGTTTCTTGTTAGATTCGTTTGGAATCGAGCTTGTGGTGGTCAATTCATCAGTGTCACCCAATAAGCGACGTGCGATGACGATACTCATCAATTCACCCAATCCAATGGCTGCTAGCAGATCATCGACGCTTTCTAGGCGCAGATCAGTCAGCACTTCTTGGATGTTTTCTGGGTAGATTGAATCAATCGAATGACGACCTAAAGCGTGATTCAGTAGACGACGACCTAAGGTAATCGATTCTTCACGACGCATGGTCTTCAATACTTGACGAATCTTAGTGCGAGCGCGAGAAGTCACGACATAGTTTAACCAAGCCGCGTTTGGACGCGCACCTGGTGCACTGATGATTTCTACTGTCTGACCGTTCTTCAGTGCCTTACTTAGTGGGTAAGGGTTACGGTCAACACGAGCACCAACACAAGAGTTACCGACATCAGTATGTACGGCATAAGCAAAGTCGACAGCCGTTGCGCCTAATGGCAATTCAACGATACGACCTTTTGGTGTGAATACGTAAATCTCATCTGGGAAAAGATCCGATTTTACGTTTTCAATGAATTCGAATGAGTTACCAGCGCTTTGTTGTAGCTCAAGCAGGCTTTGCATCCAACGCTGAGCTTTCACTTGCGCTGTTGTGCCAGACTTGTCGCCCTTGTCTTTGTATGACCAGTGCGCAGCGACACCTTTGTCCGCCATTTGATCCATATCTTCGGTACGGATCTGAACTTCAACGGGCACGCCATGTGGACCAACCATAGAAGTATGTAGCGATTGGTAGCCGTTCGCTTTTGGTACCGCAATGTAATCTTTCATACGACCAGGACGTGGCTTATACAAGCTGTGCACTTGGCCTAGAACGCGATAACAAGTATCGGCAGTATCAACAACCACTCGGAAAGCGTAGATATCCATGATGGTGTGGAAACGCTGTTCTTTGGTTTTCATCTTGTTATAGATGGAGAACAGGTTTTTTTCACGACCTAACACGCGCGCATTCAAGCCAACATCTTCGAGTCGACCTTCAATTTCGCTGTGAATACGTTGGATCATCTCTTTACGATTACCACGTGCCGCTCTTACCACTTCTTTTAGAACGCGGTAGCGGTTCGGGTAAAGCGCTTCGAAGCCAAGCTCCTCAAGTTCCGTTTTGATATTGTGAATACCAAGACGGTGAGCCAGCGGCGCGTAGATTTCCAGTGTTTCGCGAGCAATACGGCGTTTTTTGTCGGGGCGCAGGGCACCTAACGTGCGCATGTTGTGCGTACGGTCAGCCAGTTTGATCAGGATAACGCGGATGTCTTGCACCATCGCCAGAACCATCTTACGGAAGTTCTCGGCTTGAGCCTCTTTCCTATCGCGGAATTTGAGTTTGTCCAGTTTAGATACACCATCAACCAGCTCAGCGACGGTATTGCCGAATTTCTCTTCGAGATCTTCTTTTGTAACGTCACAGTCTTCGATGACGTCATGCAGCAAAGCAGCTTGGAGGGTTTCGATATCGAGGCGCATTTCGGCCAAGATTCGAGCCACAGCGACTGGGTGGATGATGTATGGTTCACCGCTTGAGCGGGTTTGCCCTTCATGGGCATCTCTTGCTACCACATAAGATTGACGCAGAGCCTCAATTTGAGGCTCTGTTAGGTATTCTTGGGCAACGTCTTTGAGGCTATCGAATAGATACAAATTATAGGCCCGGGAGGTTGTTGAATTCTAAAGTCAGAATTAACGGTTGTGAGCGATGCTGCTTACTGCCGCTAGCTCTGCCGCTTCTTGCTCTTGCTGTTCTTGACGTTCACGAGCGTCTAGAACTTCTTTAGTAATTAAACCTTCTTCGATTTCGCGTAGAGCGATAACCGTTGGCTTATCGTTCTCTTCTGGCACTAGTGCATCTTTACCGCCAGTTTGCATTTGACGAGCGCGGCGAGCCGCAATCAGTACTAGGTCGAAACGGTTGCCAACTTTTTCAACAGCGTCTTGAACAGTTACGCGTGCCATGAGGACTCCAAATAGTTAACTAAATTTTGAATGACGAGAAAGTATACAGTCTCAGCGTAATATTTACTAGCGATAAGACGTGCAACAACAATGACTTTCTATATAAGCAATATAAGCTTCCTTACCGTAATAAAGAAGCGAAAATTTGTGTTTCAGTGCAGAATTACTCTGCTAGAAGCGCATCAAGCATACCTTTATATTTAGCAGCTTGCTTTTCTTCCTTCAATCTTTCCGCACGTAGGATGGCTTTAAAGTCCATTAATGCAGTATCGAAATCATCGTTTACGATTACGTAATCGTACTCGTTGTAGTGTGAGATTTCAGATTTTGCTTCTGCCATGCGTTTTGCGATCACATCTTCGCTGTCTTGACCACGAGTGTTTAGACGGCGTTCTAGCTCACCATTTGATGGTGGCAGGATAAAGATGCTTTTCGCTTCTGACATTTGCTCACGGATTTGACGTGCACCTTGCCAGTCGATGTCTAGGAAAACGTCGATGCCTTTGTTTAGCGTTTCTTCAATCCATACGCGTGATGTGCCGTAATAGTTACCAAACACTTCTGCGTATTCTAGGAAGTCGCCTTGTGCAATCAGAGTTTCAAACTCTTCTTTTGCAACGAAGTGGTAGTGGATACCGTTTTCTTCGCCAGGGCGCATGCCACGAGTAGTATGAGACACAGACACTTTCATTGCATATGTTGGGTTACGTTCCAACATTGCTGAGATCAAGCTAGATTTACCTGCGCCGCTAGGTGCAGATACGATATAGAGAGTACCTTTGCCCATTGTACTGTTCCACTTTTGGTTGGATTGAGTGAATGCCGAAAGAAGTCTCGACCTTGTTGTCATGCCAACGACGTTTATTCACGAGATTGGTATAACGATAGCACTGGCGTTGATGATTTCTTCATCAAACTGCTTGAGATTGGTGATAAACCCGCCAGAAAAATGGAGGCGAAGAGTATCATGATCTCCCAGATGTTGCTAGCCGATCTTTTGGATCTTTGAGGTGTGGTATGAATTCACCCTCTATATATAGAAGCGAAAAAAGGGGAAGCTTTCACTTCCCCAGGCGTGCGACTGACTCACACTTAATTTTCGGAGCAACCACAACCACTTTGGTTACTACTTTGCAGATGATGAGCGCCTATTAGCCTTGCGACTCTAGGTAGTTGATCCATGGACTCACTACTTGTCTCATCGAATCCGATTGTGCTGCTTTCTTCATTGATTTAAGCGCCTGAGTTGGCTGATTCAATTCAAAGAAAGCCATGCCGCGGATGTATTGCAATTCTGCGGCTTGCGAGCGCGATGCGTCAGAGGCAGGCGTCGCAGCAAACTTAGAAGCAGCTTGGTATTGCTTCGCTTGAATCATCAAACGGGCAATTTTTAGCTGGCTTTTTGTCTTAGGAGCCAATTGATAAGCGGTTTGATAGGTATCAATCGCATTATCAAGCTCTTTCGACTGCTGCCAAAATGACGCTAAACGCTCTAAGTTTTCTTGGTTTGTTTCGATATTACCGTTTGCCATTTCATCTTTTAGAATCTTCGCCGCGCGGTAAGGTATCTCTTGATAAGCAAGGAAGTTGACTAGACGTAAGTACTCTTTCTCTTCTTCAAACAAGCCCAGTTTGTACGCCATTTCTAAAGCAGAAAGTGCATTCTTGTCTTGGTTCAGCTCCATGTAAGTACCAGAAAGTTGCATCCAGTAGCGCTTTTTCTGTGGGTACTTAGTGGTTAGGATCTTAAGAACACTAGCAACGCTCTTCATTTGACCTAGCTCGTAATGAGAAGCCATCAGAAGCATGTACCACGATTCACTTGGATTCTTCGTCATTGCAATCGCTTTTTTAGTTGGTGCGATTGCTTTACGGTAGTCTTCCATTTGAACGTAAGCACTTGCTAGCGTGATGTAAGCGTGTGCTTGTGGTTTTTCTTTCGTTGTTTCAGCTACGGCAAACCACTTTTCCATGGTTTTAACCGATTTCTTAAACTGTTCTTCAGCAAGATATAACTGAGCAAGGCTGTAACGAACTTGCTGTGCAACGGGTACTGGAAGAGCATCCAGAGAAAGCGCTTCTGCAAAGTACTTAGATGCCTTTACATAGTCGTCTCTCATTGAGTACAAGAAGCCCATCTGTTGCAGCAGTACTGCACGGTCATACTTCTTTGAAGTTTTACCGAGTGCCTTGTTCAACCTTTCGATTGCATCAGAGTATTTCTCAGTCGCAATCAGTTCTTGAACTTTGTTAACGACTTTAAATGTTTTATCAGAAAGCTGTGGCGAATCTTTGGCAACAACAGGTGTGCTAAGCACACCCATTGTTAACGCAACAGAAGCCAGCAATGTCTTGAGTAATTTCATATTGTGACTCCCTAGTTGGTGGTGAACTCAATTTCTTGAGCCATGCGCGAGGCCACCGGTTGTCCATCAACCATCTTAGGTTTGAAAGTCCATTTCGATACGGTCTTTCTTGCTGCTTTACCTAAACCAAGTCGACGAGGTGTCTCTTTTACTACCTTGATGTCTTCAACCGCGCCGCGAGCGTTAACGGTGAATTCAATCAATACCACGCCTTTCTCTAGACCTGACTTCGCCGCTTTACGAGGCATTTGAGGTTGGAAAGTCGCCAATGGTACTGGACCACCCGATCCCGCAACTGAACCACCGCCCTGAGAGTAGTGACCAAGTACTGAGCCACCCGTAACATTAACTGGTAGATCAAGTTTCGGCATGTCCATCGGGATTTGATCCATCACCGGTTTGACCGTTGACGTCACCTTCATTTCAGGTGGCGGTGGCGGACGCTTTGGCGGTGGTGGTTTTGGTAGTTCGCGCTTTTTCTCCTGTATTTTTTCGTCCGGTTTAATGCGAATGAATTCAACCATACGTAGATCATCATTCGACACTAGCTCGTGGCGCTCTTTGTTTACTAGCTTGTCCATCCCCCAGAACAATCCGAGGGAGACAATGAGCGCCAGTGCAATTGAGGCCAGATACCGCATAGGCTTAATCCTTATTGGTTGCGGCAATGGAGATGCTTTCTACACCTGCCATCTTAATCTGGTCCATAACCTTCACGACTACACCAGCGTTAGCTTCAGTATCCGCTTGGATAACAACTGCACCATCTGGGCTTTCTGCACGTAGACGTTCGATGTTTGCACGTACGGCGTCTACTTCGATGCGACGTTTATCAACCCAAACGTCACCAGCGGCACCAATGGCAACCATGATGTTACCTTTCTTCACGGTTTGCGCTGAGCTAGCCGTTGGGCGATTTACTTCTAGACCGGCTTCTTTAACGAACGATGTTGTTACGATAAAGAAGATCAACATGATGAAGACGATGTCGAGCATCGGTGTCATATCGATAGCAGCTTCATCACTGCTGTCATTGCTATAGCGTCTCTTCATGACCTATACCTCTAATTCCGTTTACTCAGGCAATGTGCTTTAGCTTGTCTTCAAGCTTCTGCGTGGTGACTTTGGCTAAATGATCAAGACGAGTACTAAAAAACAGTCCTGATAGTGAAGCCACCATTCCCGCTAATGTTGGGATTGTTGCCTTTGAGATCCCCGAGGCCATTGCTCGAGGGCTTCCTGTACCTGTAACCGCTAAGATATCGAATACTTGAATCATGCCGACAACGGTGCCGAGTAGACCAAGTAGGGGACAAAGCGCAATCAGTACTTTAACGATTGGTAGTCCCTTTTTATTCTCAATATCCTGACGAGAAACGATTTCTTGTCGGATCATCTTAGCGTTCCAGCTTTTATGTTCTGAGCGCTCTTCCCAAAAGCCAACGGCTTTTTTCATTGCTTTTGGAGCGACGGCAGCGAAGTAAAACCAACGTTCTAGCAATACTGCCCACAACATGAAGCTGAGGATAAAGATGGCGACGAGTACATCACCACCCATTCCCAAGAAGCGTCTGATTGATTCAAGTTCTCCAACTAACCACCACATAACGCCTCCTTAGCTTTCGGCTTTATGCAGTTTTTCCTGATAGCGAGCGATGAAGCCTGCACTCTGTTCTTCAAGAGTTTGAACCAAACGACGACCTTTACTGTGTACGATGGTGTACAGGAACAGTAGAGGAATTGCGACAACCAGACCAAGCATCGTAGTAACAAGTGCTTCTGAGATACCGCCAGCCATTAGCTTAGGATCACCTGTACCAAATAGTGTGATTGCTTGGAACGTACCGATCATACCCATAACCGTACCCAGTAGACCTAGAAGTGGTGCTACAGAAGCGAACAGTTTGATTGAGCTGATAAAGCGTTCAATGCTCGGTGCGTTACGTAGGATGATTTCGTCCAGTTTCGCTTCAAGATCTTCAAGGTTGTCACCTTTGTGTTCTTGGTAAGCTTGGATAACTTCACCCAGAGGGTTGCCAGGAATAACAGTGTCTGATTTCGCTTGCTTACGCATTTTGCCACCGATAACGAGTAGGCGTAGGTAACAAACGAGTGCGATCAGTGCACCAATTGCACCCATAGCTAGGATTACGTAACCAACGATACCACCTTGGTCAATACGCTCCTGAACGGTAGGGCTTTGTACTAGTAGAGACAGAATCACACCACGAGATGGGTCGATAAATAGTGGTTCGTATGTGCCTTCTGCTGCCTCAAAACCGCCAACTAGGCGAGTGATGTTCTTGCTCGGTTGACGTGATAGCTCTTCGAACTTACCAGTTTGAGGTACGTAAGTTACGTATTTGCCATCTGCGATTGCGTTAAACTCACCCACTAGGGTTACGTCACGTACCGCTTCTTTACCTTCGCCGTATACAACGGTCGCTTGAGCTGTTGTTGTATCACCTGATGCGACTACTTGCTGTAGGATTGTGTGCCAAAACGCTTCAAGTTCTTGCGTAGATGGCAGTTCTTTACTTTCCGCTAGTTTAGAAAGTAGTACGTCACGCTCAGGGAAAAGAACGGCGTTTTGCGAAGCTGCAAATAGACCTTTAAATTCCCCCGCATATTGGCGAACCACACCAAACATCTCACCTAAAGTCCCTGAACGAACGCGAAGTGTTTCAGTTAGCTCAGTTAGCTGCTTGTCGTTTTCATCAAATGTTGCTTTTAGCTCATCACCAAGTGCTTGTTGGGCAGCTAGCTCGTCACGAGCTTGTTGTAGCAATGCAGCTTGCTTGTCGTGGTTGTTTTTGAACTCAGCTTCACGAGCTTTGTTCTCTTTTGATTCAACAATACTTTCTGATTTTACGTTTTTCAGTAGCTCAGATAGGTTTTTAGGTGCTTCAGCTTGCGCACCAGAAATCATGAATAAGCTCGCTAGCAAACCAGCGGCTAGAGTTTTGAATCCTTTCATTTCTTATTCCTCCCCAGCAAATACAGGCAGTTTGATCAGCGCTGGTGGCGCTTGTTTCTTAGCGATACGAAGGCCTTGCTGTACAGCGATACGGTAGTTTTCAGGTAGTGATTCCCATTGACGGGTTTGTTGATTCCACATGCCTGTTTCACCGCCATCCGGAGATTGGAATAGAAGCGCAGTACGACCAATACGTAGGAAGTCGTAAGTCACGGTTTCACCGTTGCGCTCTAGGCTAGCTTTGTAAGATTCAATGGAGCGAGAGAAGCCTTCTTCGATTTGATACGCTTCCATCACTTTACGGAATTTTTCTGAAGTCGTTACGTCTGCACGATCCATTAGGTCACGCAGCTCAGTAACACGTTTGGTGCGCTCTTCTTTTTGAAATGGAAGATCAAGAGTAACGAACTCATCTAGGGCATCGATCATTTTAAGCGTTAGAGGTACAACTTCTGTCGCTGTTTGGTCGATTTGAGCAATCTGGTTGTTTAATGAATCCAACTCGCCTTGTTGCGATTGAACCATACGATTGATTTGCTCGTTGTAGACTTTCATGCTGTCGATTTGGCGAAGCAAGCCTTTGTATTCAGCTAGCATGCTTTCCGCGCTTTCAGCATATCCGTCGATTTTTTGTTGAGAAACTTGTGCAGAGGTGTTGGTTTTTGCTTGAGTAGAAATTACCGAACCTGAATCTGCCGCTATAGAACCAGCACTTACAGACAGCAGTGCAGCGGTAATAGCACTCACGCCAAATCTCTTTAACGTCATAGTAGCATCCTTGTCAGTGTATAAAGTCAGTCGATAAGGGCGCGGGAAAGCCCCGCGCCAAAAAGGTTTTTAGAAGCCGTATTCAAGTTGTAGGTAGTAGAAACGGCCTGTGTTGTCGTGGAATGCGAAGTGGTAGCCTTCTGCTTCATTGTAGAATGGCGCCAATTCGTCAGTTACGTTACGGATACCAACAGCAATCGTTGCATTTTCGATACCTGTGTACGCAAGCTGTGTATCCCAAGTTGTTAGAGCGTCAACTTCAGAGTGCTCTGCAGTCTCGTAACGAGTGTCGTAAGAGTGCGTGTAGTTCACGATGTTTGTGAATGCGAAGTCTTCGTAGCCGTAACCAAGCGTTGCTTTACCTTTGAAGCGAGGACCACCGAAGTAAGTACCAATGTAATCTTCTAGGTTGCCGTCTGAGTCACTTTGCTTGTACTCAATGTTGTAAGTACCAGCTAGTTTCACTAGGAAGTCACCGTAGCTATCAGTTGATAGGTCGTACTTCACTTCACTATCGATACCGCTTACTTGTTGCTTAGCAACGTTCACGTACTCATCTAGGATGTAGTCGATATCACCGTTCGCTTTACGAACAACGTTAGGGCTGTTTTCGTCGATAAGCTTCTGTGCACCTAGTGTGTCGATCTTGTCATCGTTCACAATGTAGAAGTAATCAACTTTTACAGATAGGTCTTCAAGCGGCTCGATTACAGTACCGATGTTGAATGACTGTGCTGTTTCCGCATCTAGGTCTTTGTTACCTTGGCTAACAACGCGGTATTGACCACGAGTGTCAGTTTGCGGGTCGTAAAGTGTTTGGTAGCTTGTAGATGCACCCGCGTTAACTTCTGGTAGAGTCGGTGCTTTGAAGCCGTGGCTGTATGATGCACGGAATAGCACTTCATCCATTGGTTGGTAGCGAACTGCCACTTTCGGGCTGAATGCTGAACCAAAGTCGCTGTAGTGCTCTGCACGACCAGCAAGTTGTACTTCCACTTCTTCGATAACCGGTGCAACAAGTTCTACGTAACCTGCAAATACAGTACGGTCACCATCAGAGCTTGTACCACCACTACCAACGATTTGGTTTGCTTCAACACTTGCGTCTGGCGTATCAGAACCTGCTTCGTAACGGAACTCACCACCAACAGCAACGTATGCGTCACCGCCTGATAGCTCGAATACTGGGAAAGAAGCACCAGCGTTGATGAAGCCAAGTTTAGATTCACCCTTACGTTTTGTTTCAACGCGAGCACCGTCTAGTGATGATGATGGGTTGTTCGTAACGAATGGGTTGTAAGCACCGCTGTCGATCGCCGCTTGGTAGCCTGCGATTGTTAGGTAGTTCTTACCTACGTTTTCGGTTTCTGTGTAGTGGTAACCAGCATCAGCTGTCCAGTCTACGTCAGTATCAAACCAGTTTGCGTAACCTTCTGCACCTGCCACAACGCGGATAGAATCTGTTGTGATTTCGTTGATACGGTTACCAGCTTCAAGAATACGGTGACGCATAGTGACGTCTTCACCGTACGTGTTGTTCGGGTTGTCTTTCGAGATAGTAACGTTTTGGAAGTCTGGCGTCGGTGCCGAGATAGTTGTTGACTCAACTCGGTTTAAACTTAGCTCCGCAAACAGGTTGGTATCTTCGTTTAGTTGGTGGTTAAGGCTAGTTAGGAAGTTGTAACGATCACTTTCTGGGATCATTGCAATTTCTTCGTTGTAGTTGTAGTTACATTCTGCGCTACCACCAGTACATAGTGATTCCCATGTACCATCTTCTTTGTAAACACGACCTGGTGTGCCTGCAGAGCTACGCCAGTCATAACCACCTTGAGAAGAGTGGTCAGCAGTTTTCGTGTTTGGACGATCTTTCATCATGATGTTGCCTTTTTGGACAACGTTTAGAGACGCCATGATGTTTGTTGCGTCATTGAATGTTTTACCGCCAGTTAGCGTAACATCTAGGTCTTCACCATCGCTGTAAGATGTTTGACCACCGTTTAGGCGAACATCAAAGCCTTCGTAGTCACGCTTAAGGATTACGTTTACTACACCACCGATAGCATCTGAACCGTAGATTGCTGATGCGCCATCTTTAAGAACGTCGATACGCTCAACAGCTGAAAGTGGGATTGAGTTTAGGTCAACGAAAGTGTCGTTTAGGTTTTGTGCAAACGCGTAGTTTGCTACACGGCGACCGTTGAGTAGAACTAGAGTACGGCTCGCACCAAGACCACGAAGAGAAACACCAGAAGTACCTGCAGCAAAACTGTTAGTAAATGAGCTGCCGTAGCTGCCTGCACCATTCTGTGTTAGTCCACGTAGAACATCATCTACGCTTACAGCACCCATCTTAGCGATGTCATCTGCTGTATATACGTCTACTGGGTTTGGACCTTCCATGTCCGTAGTGGAGATACGTGAACCTGTTACCTTCATCTTCTGAAGTTGTTCAACTTGCTGCTCTTCTGCCTGTGCTGCTAGAGGTGCCACTGCTGCGGTTCCCAGTGCAAGGCTGATCGCAACAGATAAAGCGGTTGTGTTTTTATACATCCTTGTTGCTCCGATTATTATTATTTCCTATGTCTGGCCATATAACGACCAATTGTGACGTTAATATTTCGTTAACGTTCGGAACATGTATACCTGAGATGAAAAAAGGAAGTCAAACCAGTGGTAAACAGAGATAAAGAAATGTAAAAAAGATGTAAAAAACCAAAAGTGACCTAAATCACAGAATAATTTACTGCATGACGTTTATAAATCGAGATCAAATCTTAATAAAACACCGTATTTTGTGTTTCTTGTAAACACTAATGACTTATATCGCCTATGGATTTTAAGTGGGCGATTAGCACTGAAAATGGATGTATATCTAGAGAATAATTCTGTTCTATGCTTTTTACGGAATGGTAGGTATGTTAACTCGCTCGCACTGGATGGTATCAGAATATGATACCCACCGTTATCAAAGGGCTCACTCGTATTTTTGGGTCAAATATCGCTTAGGTGGTTTTGTCTATTTATTCTGGATATCTGCATGTTTATATAGGCTTTTGGGTCTAAAGTGCCTAGATTGATATTCTGTATGAATTGTTTTTGTGGTTTTTTATAATTATTTACAAAAACATTTCTGTTTTTCGACATCGGAAGAAGTTTGTCATGTTTTGGATTCAAACACTTGAAGCTTGCTCGGATTCAAGATAAATATGACGCTGAAATTATTGCAGTAGTGGAAAAAACTGACTTTTGAAACTCAGGGAGTGTGTTTCAACAGCTTTAGTTACTACGGGATAGAAATGCACCATTTTGGGCCGGATCTTTCCTCTCCAACCCCGCCTAATAATGGACAGTAGACAAGGAGCAAGTTGTATATGCTGTCGTACTTTTTACGTCGATTGGCGTTGGTGATTCCAACGTTTCTCGGAATTACCATTCTTATCTTTGCTATCACGCGATTCGTACCTGGTGGTCCGGTTGAGCGCATGCTGTCTCAAATGCAAGCGCAAGGTGATGGTGCCGCATCAATGACTTCTGCGGGTGGTAACACCGCTCTTTCCGATGACCAAATCGCGGAGCTTAATGCTTTCTATGGTTTAGATAAGCCAGTTATGGAAGCGTATGTTGAATGGCTGAGCCGCTTAGTGACGTTGGACCTAGGTGAGTCAACACGTTACTACGAGCCAGTATCAGACATGATTGCGGAGCGTCTACCTGTCTCCTTATTCTATGGTGGGATGACCTTCTTTATCAGTTACTTTATCTCTATCCCACTTGGTTACTATAAAGCGTTGAAGCACGGTTCCGTGTTTGACTCCGCGTCTTCTATTCTTATTTTCGTTGGTTACGCCTTGCCTGGGTATGTGGTAGGTGTCCTCCTTATTACCTTGTTCAGTTATCACCTAGAGTGGTTCCCGATGGGAGGCTTCGTTGGTGATGATTTTGATGACTATGAGACCTTCTTTGAGCGAGCGAAAGACATTATGTGGCACGCGGTGCTGCCTTTGATCTGTTATCTCATCGGTGATTTTGCAACGTTGACGATGACGATGAAGAACAACCTAATGGAAAACCTATCATCTGATTACATTCGTACTGCCATTGCGAAAGGTTTGCCATTTAAGAAAGCGGTACGTAAGCACGCACTACGCAATAGCTTAATTCCTATCGCCTCTCACTTCGGTAACTCTCTGTTGTTCTTTATGACAGGTGCATTCCTTATTGAAGTAATTTTCAACATTGATGGCATCGGTCTGCTTGGCTATGAGTCCATCATGGAGCGCGATTATCCTGTAGTAATGGGCATCGTAGCTATCAACGCGGTATTACTGCTGATCGGTAATATCATTTCAGATATCTGTGTTGCTTTAGTCGACCCACGTGTGAAGTTTGGAGCGTAATATGATTAAAGTTAGCCCGTTAACTCAAAAGAAAATCCGCCACTTTAAAGAAATCAAACGTGGTTACTGGTCATTTGTGATCTTATCGACCATGTTGATCCTTTCTCTATTTGCGGAGTTGTTGATCAACAGTAAAGCGCTTGTCGTCAAATACGACGGTAGCTTTTACTTTCCTGTGGTGAGTGATGTGCGTTTAGGCAGCGAGTTTGGTCAAGCGTCTTCCAGTGAAGCGGATTACCGCGAGCTGCAAAAAGTCTTCGAAGCGGAAGGTGGTGATAACTTCGTTATTCTGCCGATTGTGCCGTGGAACCCGTACGAGCAAGATTTTAGCGGTGACTTCCCGCCAACGGCTCCAGATGCTGAGAGTAAACACTACCTTGGTACGGACGTGATTGGCCGAGACATCTTAGCTCGATTGGTTTACGGCTTTCGAACGGCGATGGGGTTTGCCTTGCTGACAATGGCAATCTCGTATGCGATTGGTACTGCTGTTGGCTGTGCGATGGGCTTTTGGGGCGGTAAGTTTGACCTGTTTGTTCAACGTTTGATCGAAGTGTGGTCTATGGTGCCGTTTTTGTACGTCATCATGATTTTAGTTTCGATAGTTCAGCCCACATTCACCTTATTCGTTGCCATCAATGTACTCTTTGGATGGATGGGGATGACGTGGTACATGCGTACCATGACTTATAAAGAATCAGCTCGTGAATACGTGATGGCTGCGCGCGCACTTGGTGCATCCACTGGACGTATTCTATTCAACCACATCTTGCCAAATACCATGGTTATGATTGTGACTCTTGCACCATTTACTATCGCTGCAAACATCACTGCACTGACGGCACTGGATTACCTAGGTCTTGGTTTGATGCCTCCAACGCCAAGTTGGGGTGAGTTGTTGCAACAAGGTAAGTCGAACCTAGACTCGCCATGGATCGTTGCATCAGTAGTGAGCTCGATTGTTCTGGTACTGGTTATGGTGACCTTTATCGGTGAAGCGATTCGAGCAGCATTCGACCCGAAAAAATTCACACGCTATGTTTAAGCATGCATTGTGAGCAAAACATAAAAAAGGGAAGTTTTATGAAAAAAATAATTTTAGCGTCCACGCTAAGCGCCCTAAGTTTTGGTGCGATGTCAGCGACGCTTCCGACTGACTTAAACTGGCAAACGAACTGGGATGAGCCGCAATATGGCTCTCCTGAAGCAAAGCGTGGTGGGACTTACCGCACTTATATGTCGAGCTTTCCCCAGACTCTACGCAGTGTTGGTCCTGATGCTAACTCTGGCTTACGCTCTTTCATCTTGGATGAAACGCCAGGGTTGGTGGTTCGCCACCCAGATACGCTTGAATTCATCCCAGAGCTAGCCAATGAGTGGGCATTAGCGGGTGACAATAAAACGGTTTATTTCAAACTGAACCCACAAGCTAAATGGTCGGATGGCAAGCCAGTCACGGCAGACGATTTTGTTTTTATGCTTAAGTTTTACCGCTCGAAAGACATTTTAGAGCCTTGGTACAACGACTATTACAACAAAACGGTAGCTGATGTTATCAAATTTGACGATCACACCTTCGCCGTGAAGGCTGCGAAAGAGCTCAACCCAGAAGAGTTGTTATTGAGAATGGGGGCGCTACGTCCTCGTCCTGCTCATTTCTATGCGAATCCGAAGAAAGACGCGAACGGTGACGGCATTCATGATGATTTTGTGCGCTACTACAACTTTAAAAGTGAACCAACGACCAGTGCTTATTACTTAGCGGACATCAAAAAAGGTAAAAGCGTTACCTTTAAGCATGTAGGAGAGGACTGGTGGGGTTACACCAACAAGTACTACGAGAATCGCTATAACGTCGACAAAATTCGTATCACGGTTATCCGCGATAGTGATATTGCGATGAAGCACTTTGAAAAAGGTAAGTTGGACGCATTTGCGTTGGTTTTGCCAAGTCTATGGCATGATAAATCCAATACTGCCCCTTACCAAAAGGGTTACATTGAGAAGTTCTGGGGTTACAACCAATATCCCGTTGGTGCAGGTGGCGTGTGGATAAACACTGCTATGCCTCTACTTGATGATTTAAACATTCGCAAAGGGATCACTTACGCGACAGATTTCGACGGCATGATTGAGAATGTTATGCGTGGAGACTACAGCCGTAAACCCAACCCAACAGGCTTTGGGCATGGTAAGTACACTTTACCAGATGTGAAAGCGCCCAAGTTTGAACCAGAAAAAGCGGCGGCAGCGTTTGAAACTGCAGGCTTCGATAAGATTGGTTCCGATGGTATTCGCGTGAATGATAAAGGTCAGCGTTTGAGCTTTGAATTGACGTACTCCTCTCCAGTTCATACACCGCGTATTGCTTTCTTACGTGAACAGGCAAAATTGGCAGGGTTGGACATTGAGCTGAAGCTGATTGATGGTTCATCGATGTTTAAGTATGTACGTGAGAAAAAACACGAACTTGCTTTCTTTGATATGGGTACTTCGGAAATCCCAACTTACTGGGAATACTTCCATTCCGTGAACGCCAACAAACCGCAAACGAACTCATTCACCAACTACAGCACGCCAGAGTTAGATGAAAAGATCATTGCGTATCGCTTTAACATGGACATGGATAAGAAGATCCAACTAGGTCATGAGATTCAGCGAGACATTATTGATGCGCACGTGATTGTTTCTGGCTACATGGTTCCTTACGTTCGTTATGGACACTGGCGTTGGTTGAAATTGCCAGAGAAACCAATGAATCGAATGACAGAAGCGTTGTTTAGTGGCGGAATTATCGGTGATGGCACGTATTGGATCGACAAAGACGTGAAGAAAGAAACCCAGAAAGCGATGAAGTCGGGTAAAACCTTTGAACCTGTTGTTGTCGTTGATGACACGTATAAGCTGTAAGGATGTGTTATGGAAAACGATGTAATCCTGAGTGTTAAAGACCTTGAGGTTGAATTCACTACTGATGATGGTCCGGTAAAAGTGCTGCATGGTGTGAATTTTGATGTTCGCGCTGGTCGTACGCTGGGTCTAGTAGGTGAATCCGGTAGTGGTAAGAGCGTTACCTCCATGTCTATCATGGGGCTGTTGCCAAAACCTTATGGCAATATCGTCAATGGTGAGATTGACTACCGTGGTACTAATTTAGTTACCTTACCTGCAGAAGAGATGTATGCCATGCGTGGTGACCGCATCTCAATCATCTTTCAAGACCCAATGACAGCGTTGAATCCAGTTCATTCAATCGGTCGTCAGCTTTGCGAAGTGTTAGAGCTGCATCGGCCTGAACTTGGTAAGAAAGAGCGTGAAGCTTACGCGATAGAAATGTTGGCGAAAGTGAAAATCCCGATGCCGGAAAAACGCTTGAATGAGTACCCGCATAATTTATCGGGTGGTATGCGTCAGCGTGTGATGATTGCGATGGCGTTGGCGTGTAAACCAGACATTCTTATCTGTGATGAGCCAACTACGGCATTGGATGTAACGGTACAGGCGTCTATTCTTGAACTAATGAATGAACTTCAAGAAGAAACGGGTATGGCGATGATCTTCATTACTCATGACCTTGGTGTTGTTGCGGAAGTGTGCGATGACGTGGCAGTCATGTATGGCGGTCGTATTGTCGAAAAAGCTGAAATTTTCGAACTGTTTGACAACCCGCAACACCCGTACACAGAGCGTTTGATGGGCTTGATGCCAAGTTTAGATAATGAACCTAAGCAGATGATCGACATTAAACCGATTGATGCCAGTATGTTTGCTAGCTAACTGGTGCAAAGTGAACAAGTCATAAAAGAGGATGTTATGGCAAAAGAAGTATTAAGAATTGAAAATCTTAAGCAGCACTTTGTATCTGGTAAAGGACTGTTTAAGAAGGGATATACCATTAAAGCTGTTGATGGTGTGTCGTTGTCAGTAGGTCAGGGCGAGACCCTTGGGCTCGTCGGTGAGTCTGGTTGTGGAAAAAGCACACTAGGCCGTACGATCCTAAAGCTGTACGAACCGACAGAAGGTAAGATTTTCTTTGAAGGTAAAGACATTACCAAGTTTTCCGTCAAAGAAATGCGTTCGTTACGTAAGGACATGCAGATTGTCTTTCAGGACCCAATGGAGTCACTCAATCAACGTCATACGATTGGTATGATTCTCGAAGAGCCGTATGTGATTCATAAGATTGGTACATCTGCAGAGCGAAAACAGTGGGTGAAGGAGTTGCTTGTAAAAGTCGGTTTACCTGAAACCGCTGTAAACCGTTATCCACACGAATTTTCTGGCGGTCAACGTCAGCGTATTGGTATTGCTCGTGCCATTGCGCTAAAACCTAAATTGCTCATCTGTGATGAGTCGGTCTCTGCATTGGATGTGTCTGTTCAGGCGCAGATCTTGAACTTGTTACTGCAACTTCAGCAAGAAATGAACCTTGCAATCATCTTTATCTCTCATGATTTGTCTGTGGTGAAACATGTGTCTGATAAAGTGGCGGTGATGTATTTTGGTAAAGTAGTGGAAGCAGGTAAGGCGAAGGAAATCTACGCAAACCCTCAAAATGATTACACCAAGAAACTCTTGTCCGCGATTCCGATTACACACCCGAAATATCGCAAGAAAAAGCGTTTAGCAGAAAAAAAGCAGCAAGTGGCGTAACGCCATCCGCTGAGTAAAATCATCATCGAAAAACGCTCCACTTGGTTGGAGCGTTTTTATTATGTGTGTTTTTTCTCGCTGAGAGAGGACGCTCTTCAGCTTCTTGAAAAGAGCGTGCTACACTGCAAACTTATTCCTTTGATTTGTTTGGATAGTTGGCTATGCCGTCGCATTTACCTAAATCATTCAGTCGTCCATTTCTGAAAATCTTTCATGTGCTTGAAGCCGTGCTTCTGGTCGCCATTACTTTGGCAACTGTGTGGGCGATGGTGGAAGAGTTTATTCACATTTATGTACAAAAGCGTGTATCGCTTGATGACATCTTATTGATGTTTATTTATTTGGAAGTGCTCGCCATGGTCGGGCAGTTTGTGATGAATGGTAAGATACCCGTTCGTTACCCAATTTATATTGCCATGATGGCCATTGCTCGCTACATCACGCTTGGTATGAAAGAGCTCGATTCCGTGATGATAGTATGGCTCTCTTTAGCTGCGTTTATTCTGGCTGCGGCAACCTTGGTTATTCGAGTTGGTCACCATTATTGGCCGTATATAGATAATCAAACCGCCGAAAAAGACGAATGATGTTAAGCCTCGCTCATTGCGAGGCTTTATTTTTGCGTGAAGGGAAGTCACATCCAAATAGCTTGGGGGTAAAAAAGTGTAAAGTCATCTCAAGCCATCTTGTTTCTTGCTCTATTGATGAGTATCTTCACACTAACCTTTTCTTTTTTCTGCCTGTTTGATGAGATATTGTGATGCTAGCGAAAAGCACATCGACAATTTACTTTCTGCTGAGTGTCTTGATTGCTTTTGCGCTTTCAAGCGGTCTCGCTCGTGCAGAAATACCATCAACGGCGAATCACATGGCGATGGCTGATTCTTTGCATATTAGCTACTGTGATTTGACCTTTGGCTCGGTAGAAAAGAACGAGTCAGGTTGCTGTGAACCGAGCGGAACATGCTTTGAAAAGCAGTGTTGTTCTCATGGTCACGCATCGGGGACGGCTGTTGTTGAAACTCAGCCAAGATCTTATGAAGCGCCTTACAGAGATGAACTGGCGATAAGCAAAATCGCGCTCTATACCAGTGCAGACATGCACTCTCACTATCGTCCTCCGATAGCTTAATTCCTATCTCGCAGCATTTCGCTGCCAACAATTTTACTGCACGTAATGTCGTGCGAATTTGTTACGCGTGTAAATAGCTTTCTATTTGCACCATCCTGTGATGGGAATGAAAAATGAAAACCAATCTAATTGCTCGTACTGAGTACCTTGCTGCGTGCCTACCAAACCTTGTTATCAACCGACAAGCGGGAGGTCGCCATGACGCATAAGCATCTACCAATTATCTTGTTTGTGTCTGTGTGCTTGATTTGGGGCACCACGTGGTTTGCGATGGAAGTGGCAGTGCAAACTATTCCGCCCATCTTTGCCACCGGTCTGCGCTTCCTGATCGCTGCGCCGCTATTAATCATGTTGGCGAAACACCTCAATCAACCCCTGTTCTTTCCTAAGGGAAAAGTATTCTGGATGTTTGTGGTCGCGATTTTCTATTTCGCGATTCCGTTTACCTTGATGATTTTTGGCGAGCAATACATTTCATCAGGCCTTGCCTCGATCATCTTCGCCAATATGCCCATTGCGGTGATGGTGACATCAAGCTTGTTCCTTGGGCTTAGGTTACGTAAATCTCAGATTGCTGGTCTTTTGGTGGCGGTTCTGAGCTTAGTTTTGATTCTGGCTAAAGAGATGAGTTTAGGTGGCGAGGATTACATACTGGGCTTTCTCGCTTTAGGCGGCGCGGTCTCGATTCATGCGGTGATGTATGTGTTTGTTGAAAAGTTCTGTAAAGGTATTCCAGTGCTGACTTACAACGCCTTTCCAAGCTTTGTTGCCTCAGCGTTGCTCTTTATCACCTCACTGATTGTCGAACAGCCGGATCTTTCTCAGTTCTCGATGGATTCGATTACTGCTGTGATTTATCTCGGTATGTTTGCTAGCGTCGGTGGCATCGTGGCGTACTTTAAGCTTGGACAAGTGTCGACGCCGTTTACCGCCTCGATTTGTTTCCTGTTCTTCCCGTTGATAGCGCTTAGCCTTTCAACATGGATTGCAGGTAACAGTTTGTCATTAGTTTCCGTTGCTCTGCTGCTGCCATTGCTCGGAGGTATTTTTGTGACTAAAGCCGAGCCTGCTTTTTGGCAGCGTTTTCGCCTAAAACCTGCTGAGAAAAAGCCTGTGCTATGTGAACATTGTATGAAGAATATCAATGCCTAACATAGGCTAAACATCATGAAAAAGCCCCATTTAGTTGGGGCTTTTGGCGTAATGCTATTTACCTTGTTCGTTACGCAGATACATGATGGCAACCATGCTAAAGCCAATAAATTGCCATAGATATTGCCCATCACTTGCTCCCGTAATGGTTTGGGTGAAAGCCATACAACCCGTTACGAACAGAGATGCAAAAGCCGCATAGAGTAGCCACGGACGTTCTTTACCAGCCATAAACTCGCCTGCCAGCACCGAGCGAATCACCAATAAAAACGGTAAGCACTGCAAAGCAATGAGAATCGGGAACATAAAGTCAAACGTTGGGCTCAGCAGTGCATGACCGACTTGGCTCTTATCCCACGTTCCAACGATATAACCTTTCCAGCCAGCCCAAGTATCACCTGCATAGGCGGTATCAGGCGTGATGATGCCAAGTAGCACACCCATCACTTTATCGATAAAGCCATTTTTGAACCAAAAGACGAACAGAAAGATCTGGATTGGAATGATCTGAAAAGCAAACTTCTTCAACATGTGTGTATCCCAAGAAATGAATGATTTGGTTTACAAGTATGTGGAAGGTGCGTTTTTTACGCTTGATGCAAGGCAAGCGAGTTGAACTCCAAACAAAAATCAAACATCCAGAATACCCATCAGCATTGGGGAGGCTGACTTTACAATAGGCGAGAGCAGCGATTTTTCACTTCGCTTTATTTGAGGCTATTCTGCTGTTTGGAATAGGTTTGCTTTTTGTGAAGATTCAATAAGATCAAACAGTTGACCGTTATGCTCTTTTTTCATCTCCGTATAGCGTTGGTAATTGTATTGCGAGCCTTTCGGGTTATCTGCGAGTTTGTCAGCCACACTGAGCAAGTAAAAACTGATTGGGCTTGGCGTGCTTTCTGCTGCATAAAACAAGTAGGGGAAGGCTTGATTCGGGTGCTGGTTGATAAGTAAAGCAAGCCCCAAAGTGAGGTTGGCAATATCACAGCGTGGATTCAGTTCGAACGCCTGCTTAGCTGAGTGAAGCGCCTGTTCGCGATCTTCTTGTTTGTGCTCGCGTAAGTAAGCTAAAGATTCAGAGTAAGACAACAAAGCGCTGACCAAATAGCTGTCTCGCCCTTGTTGTTGAATCGCATTAAGCTGCTGAGCAATATCCGAAAAAGCAGGACCACCTTTACCTTGATAGAAAAGAGAAATCCCTTCAGAGATCACTTTCCAATCGTCATAGTTACTGATGGAAGTCACGCGATGGCTAGCCACTTCGTAATCGGGGCTCATTGGTGCAATGATGGCTTTGATTTCTAAAATTACATCGCCGATAGCATCGAAGAAGTTATCTTGGTTAAACGTCTTCTCTACCTTTTGGCTCTGGTTGGGTTGATGGTTGTTTTGCACCAAGACACTAAGCACATAATTGCTATCTACTTTCTTAATCCAGCTTTTGAGCTCAACACCGTGGTTGGCAAGAGACTGCTTACTTTGTTGGGATAACTGAGAATAGTGATAACCGGATAGGTTTTTGGCTGAATTTAGCCCATAGAAGAGATAGTTATATACGCTTTCTGCCATTTCAAAATTGCTGGTGGAATCAAGCGTAATATCATGAATATAAACGGGCACTACGTTGCTTTGTTGTGCTGTGATTACCGTGGTGTCATCAATGGTGTCACCATTTTGCACTGCCCAAGCCGCAATAACTCCAACAGTCAGGATTGCCGCTACAGCTAAAACTAAGCGCTTGTTTTTAGGCTTGGCGGTACGGGTAAGAGGAGTGGATTTTTCAGGGATTGGAGTGGGCGTTATGTTTGGCTCTGTCACTTCGATATCAAATAAGTAACCTTGCTTAGGAATGGTCTGAATGATGCGATACGGACGCGTTTTGTCCTGAAGCTGGCTGCGCAGTAGACTAATCACTTGTCTCACCAAGTTGTCGGAAACCTGCGTTCTTTGCCAGACATCGGCGGCTATTTGCTGGGTACTCACTACTTTCCCACGGTTCTCGATAAAGTAGCTCAGCAGTCTTGCTTGCAATGGTTCTAAATGAATCTCCTCACTATCAATCATCAACTGATTTTTATCAGGATAGAAAGAAATAGGGGAGTCATGTTGCAGGATGAAGCAATGCGAGCGAGTCATAGCGATTCAATGGTTTAGAAGTAACCACACAAGACTATTGGTTTTATAAATAGGAAGCAAGTTCAGCATCAGCAAATAAAAGCCCCGCAGTGCGAGGCTTTTTGATATCTCATCAAGGTCTTTTATTACTCGATGTTCTGGATCTGTTCGCGCATTTGCTCAATCAGAACTTTCAGTTCAACACCTGATGCGGTGATGTCTGTGCTGATAGATTTTGACGCTAGTGTGTTCGATTCACGGTTGAACTCTTGCATCATGAAGTCCAGACGACGACCGACTGCGCCACCTTTTTTCAAGATGTTTGTGGTTTCTTTCACGTGAGAGTCAAGACGGTCTAGCTCTTCTGCTACGTCTGATTTTTGTGCCAGAAGGATAAGTTCTTGTTCAACGCGAGATGGGTCTAGCTCTACTTTTGCATCTTCAAACTTCGAGAACAGACGCTCACGTTGCCACTCAAGAATTTCTGGCATGCGTGCGCGAACTTTTACAACTTCTGCAGTGATCGCTTCTAGGCGTTGCTCGATAAGCGCTTTCATATTGTCGCCTTCACGACCACGCGCGTCGATGAACTCGTTGATTGCTTCGTCAAAAGCAGCAAGCAGTTCTTTGTTTACTTCATCCATGTTTTGCTCTGGTGTTTCCATCACACCTGGCCATTGCATTACTTGGAATGGGTTAATGCGGCTTAGCTCGCCAGTCATGTGCATCACTTGCTCAGCGGCTTTGATCACTTGGTTTGCCAGTGCTTCATTGATGCTTAGTTCAGCTTTTGCTGCTGGGTTAGCTTCAAAACGCAGGCTACATTCTACTTTGCCGCGTGCTAGGCGCTTACGAAAACGCTCACGCAGTACTGGCTCAAGAGCACGGAACTGCTCAGGCATACGGAAATAAGTTTCTAGGTAGCGTTGGTTTACACTGCGGATTTCCCACACTGCACTACCCCAATCGCCTTTCACTTCTTTACGCGCGTACGCTGTCATGCTGTAAATCATTGAATTTTCCTGTCTTCTAATTTGCTGAAAATTACCCCGCAATAGTAGCACAGCCAGAAGGCAGTGGCTTTGCTATTCTGAGTCGAGATTGTCCAGATAGCTTTATTTAATCGATTCCGTTATAATCTGCGCCCAACCAAATCGTCTTCTCCTCATTACTTAAGGTAGATGCCCATGCGTCCAAACGATCGCAAGGCGGACCAAGTTCGCCCAATCAAAATTACTCGTAACTACACAGCTTACGCTGAAGGCTCAGTGTTAGTTGAATTTGGTAACACCAAAGTGTTGTGTAATGCGACCGTTGAAGAATCTGTGCCTCGTTGGCTAAAAGGTCAAGGTAAAGGCTGGGTAACGGCTGAATACGGCATGCTACCTCGTGCAACTCACTCGCGTACTCGTCGTGAAGCGGCAAACGGTAAGCAAGGTGGTCGTACGATGGAAATCCAACGCTTGATCGCACGTAGCCTTCGCGCAGTGGTTGATCTACAAGCGATGGGTGAGTTCATGATCACGGTTGACTGTGATGTTATCCAAGCCGACGGCGGCACTCGCACTGCATCTATCAGCGGCGCAAGCGTTGCAATGGCAGACGCGTTCCAACACCTAGTGGATAGCGGCAAGCTAAAAGCAAACCCAATGAAAGGTCACGTAGCGGCAGTTTCAGTTGGTTTGCTAGGCGATGATGTTCTGTGTGACCTTGAGTACGTTGAAGATTCAGCGGCAGACACAGACATGAACGTTGTGATGACAGAAGAAGGCAAGATGATTGAAATTCAGGGCACCGCAGAAGGTGAACCGTTCAGTCATGAGCAACTGATGGCTCTGTTAGAGTCGGCGAAAGTCGGCATTACGGAAATTGTCGCAGCGCAGAAGGCGGCGTTAGCCAATTGATTTAGATAGCTCCCATTATGGGGGCTATTTTTTTATCTCCGTCGTATATGAATCTACAGCGTTGTTCGCTGCGCTTTTCTACCCTAATTACATAGAAGACTATGCTCATAGGGATAGAAAAACTTGCTGCCTAGCTGTAAATCCATCTACTTAGGAGATAACGCATTAGTGTTTATTAACTGCTTGGGAATATGGATACCAAGCCTGTATTTAGAGAGAAAATAATGAAAGCATACCAGCGTGAATTTATTGAGTTTGCACTTGAGAAAGAAGTTCTTAAGTTTGGTGAGTTTACTTTGAAATCTGGCCGTAAAAGCCCGTACTTCTTTAACGCTGGTCTTTTCAATACTGGTCGTGACCTAGCGCGTCTTGGTCGTTTTTATGCCGCAGCGCTTGCAGATTCAGGCATTGAGTTTGATGTGCTGTTTGGTCCAGCGTACAAAGGTATTCCAATCGCGACGACAACAGCAGTAGCGCTAGCGGATCACCACGATATCGACACGCCTTACTGCTTCAACCGTAAAGAAGCGAAAGACCACGGCGAAGGCGGTAACCTTGTAGGCTCTGCGCTTGAAGGTCGTATTATGCTAGTGGATGACGTAATCACAGCAGGTACTGCGATTCGTGAATCGATGGAAATCATTCAAGCAAATGGCGCAGACCTTGCTGGTGTGTTGGTTGCGATTGACCGCCAAGAAAAAGGCAAAGGTGAGTTGTCTGCGATTCAAGAAGTGGAGCGTGACTTTGGTTGTGCAATCATCTCAATCGTTAGCCTGACTGACCTTGTGACTTTCCTTGAAGAGAAAGGTACAGACAAAGAACATCTAGAAGCAGTCAAAGCGTACCGCGCAGAATACGGCATTTAATTCTGAATTTGGAAAGCGAGATTTCCTATCGCGTTTGCTCCTCACTGTAGGAAATGACGTTAATGAGATTGTTCATTGTTCATCGTCATTTTCAAGAGGAAGAACGATGAATTGGGAGTCTGGTTTGACCTGAAAGAAAAAGGGGCTGGTGGTTATCCATCAGCCCCTTTTTAATCTGTCGACGTTGCCTATTTGTAGCGAATGCCCTTCGGCGTGCTTTCGTCAGGCATTGTTTTATAGCGTTTGTGTAGCCACATCCATTGCTCTGGTGCGCGCAGAATCACTTCTTCTACAAAGGTGTTCATATAAGCCGCTGCTGCGACTTCATCCTTTTTCGGATAGTCGGCTTCAATACACTTATCAGCAATGATTTCATACTTGCCATCTTTATTGCGGAAACCAGAACCCGGAATAATCGAGCACTTAGATGTGTAAGCCAAAATACTAGTGCCAGTTGTGGTGCATGCATCTTCGACCGCAAAGAACGGCACAAATACAGATTTGTTGCGACCGTAATCGTGGTCCGGCAGGTAGAACAAGCGCTCACCGCTGCGTAGAACGCGAATCATCTGTTTAACGTCTTTACGGTCAATCAGTTTGTTGCCGTTATGTGTGCGCCCCCAATACTGGATGAAGTTGTACGCAGGGTTGTCATGTGGACGGAACGCACCGTACCCAGCCACGCCAAGAACCGCAAAAGCGCGCGCCGTGATCTCAAGGTTAAGAGCATGAACACAGCACAGTAGGACACCTTTACCTTCTGCGGCTTTCTCACGAAGTGCGACGAGGTCTTTCTCAATGATCAGCGTTTTGAAACGCCACGTTGGCCAAAACCAAGTGATGCCCGTTTCAATTAACGCCATACCGGTGTTTTTGAAATTCTCTTCAACAATATGTTGAATCTCTTCTGCTGGTTTATCTGGAAATGCCAACTCTAGGTTACGCGTTGCAACATGCACACGCTTTTTACCATAGCGCATGCCGATGTGACCAAGCGTACGACCTAACGATAGTAGCATGCGGTATGGAAGAATATTAACTACGATAGCCAAAAAGCCAAAGCCGAGCCAAACGCCCCAGTTGCGAGGGTGGAGAAGGGAAAGAGAAAACTCCGGCTTAGTGAATTTGTCTTTACTCATAATCTCTACTTAATTTGTGCGCTAAGAAGTGCCCAGTACTCGTCAAAGTTTGCCGTTGGTTGGTATTTGAAGTCACTGCGAACAAAGCGGTTCAAGCTACCTTCAACTTGCCCTAGGATCTGAGCGGCTAAAATGCGCTCTTCAACGGGGAAAGATTTACCTTCACGGATCTTACGTTCACGCAGGATTTGACGAAGTTGCGTTTCGATGCGCTCAAACAACTGGTTGATGCGATCGCGTAGGCGCTCATTTTCAAACATTAGAGCATGACCAGAAAGAATGCGTGTCAAACCTGGGTTACGTTCTGAGAATGCCAAGATAAGATGCATAACCAAGCGAATGCGTTCTAGCGTGTCTTTCTCATCATCCAAAATACGGTTGATACGTGTCATGAGTGCTTCTTCAATGAACTCAATCAAGCCTTCAAACATGCGAGCTTTACTTGGGAAGTGACGGTAAAGTGCCGCTTCTGAAACACCGACTTGCTTAGCCAATTTTGCCGTAGTAATGCGTGAAGCGCCTTCTGTAGATTCAAGCATCTGTGCGAGAGCTTGCAAGATTTCTTCACGACGATTGGATTTTTTACTGCCGGCCATTAGTTACTTCCTTTCAAAATACAAAGTTGAGCGGAGGGGATTATAAGACGCTATTTGGCATCAAACTAGACTAGCGAGGGTGTAATGGGAGCTTTAACACCCTCAGTTGTCATGTTTGTACCAAATTTGTGCCAGTTTTCGATGAAAACGAAAGGGTTATTACATTAAATCATGCATCTTTTCTAAGATTTTGAAGCTCAATGCTTCTTTTGATTCCAATGCTAACGCCAGTTCGCCTTGCGACCAGAACAGGGTGATGGCGTTGTCGTTACTGTTAAAGCCTTGACCTTCAACTGATACATCGTTCGCACAAATCATGTCGAGGTTCTTCTTCACCAGTTTGCCACGAGCGTAAGTAGCGACATCGTTGGTTTCGGCTGCGAAGCCAACCGTGAATGGACGTTGCTCAGTCATATTGGCAACGGTCGCTACGATATCAGGGTTTTTCACCATATTGATGGTCATCTGGTCGTTGTTTTCAGTCTTTTTTAACTTTTGAGACGCTACATTTTCTGGGCGGTAATCCGCCACTGCCGCACAGCTAATGAAAGCGTCGTGGTTAGGCGCGTGAGTTGTCACAGCAGCATGCATCTCTTGAGCACTCGCAACGTTGATACGCTCAACACCTGCTGGCGTATTCAAGCTTACAGGTCCGCTGATAAGCGTTACTTTGGCTCCCAACTGTGCTGCGGCATTCGCTAATGCAAAGCCCATTTTTCCTGAGCTGTGGTTAGAGATGTATCGTACTGGGTCAATCGCTTCGCGAGTTGGACCCGCGGTGATCAGTACTGATTTTCCTGCTAACAGTTTTGGTTGGAAGAACTGTTCACACAAACCGACAAGTTGCATTGGCTCTAGCATACGACCAGGACCAATGTCACCACATGCTTGTTCACCCGCCGCAGGTCCCCAGATATGCATACCACGGCGTGCCAGTGTTGCGATATTTTCTTGGGTTGCGACGTTACGGTACATCTGCTGATTCATTGCTGGTGAAACAGCGATAGGAGAATCTGTCGCAAGTACTAACGTGGTGAGCAAATCATTGCCCATGCCTGCCGACATACGTGCAATCAAATCTGCAGTTGCAGGTGCAAGAAGAACCAAATCTGCCCATTTTGCCAGTTCAATGTGACCCATTGATGCTTCTGCCGCAGGGTCTAACAAGCTGTCCGACACCGGACGCCCAGAGACTGCCTGCATGGTTAAGGGAGTAATGAACTCCTTCGCCGCTTTGGTCATCACTACTTGAACTTGTGCGCCTCTTTCTATTAGGCGACGGGTTAGCTCCGCACATTTATACGCGGCAATACCGCCACTGATGCCGAGTAGAATTTTCTTTCCTGCTAGTGTTTGCATGTGAGATCTCCAATTTTTCTGGCGACGAGTTTAGCACAACTGAATCTCTCACCGCCCACGCAAATCTGATCAGAAGCTAATCCATATCAAACTACCGAATATTAATTGCTGAGCCTTATATAAAACTTTTGCTTACTTCACAGACAATCTCTGTCTGCTCTGCAAGATAGAAAGGTAAAAATAACAATAATGAGGTAGTGGAATAAGATGGTGTTGAAAAGTCGAAGTAAATTGCTGCTGGTGACTCTGATCCCTTTGTTGTTGATCACCACATTGATCTCGGTGGTGTATTACATCAATGGTAGTAATAGCTTAGAAGCGGAATTAGCTCGAGATAGACAAGAGCTGATTGATACACGTAAAAAAGAGCTGCAAGCCTACATGATGATGGGTGTTACAGCGATAAAGCCGCTTTACGATACGGACGTAAACGGCAATAACAAAGAAGCGGCAAAAGAAATTCTCAAAGCGATGCGTTTTGAAAGCGACGGTTATTTCTTTGCTTATGATTCGAAAGGGGTCAACACGCTGCATGCGATTAAGCCATCCCTAGAAGGTAAAAACCTTATCGGCTTGAAAGATGAAAATGGCGTAGCAGTGATTGGCGGACTGATTGATGCATCTAAGAACGGAGATGGTTTCCTTTATTTCTCTTGGCATAAACCAACTATTGATGCGCAAGCTCCAAAATTAGGTTATGCCGAATACTTGTCTAAGTGGGACTGGGTGCTTGGTACGGGCATCTATATTGATGATATTGATCAGCAAGTGGCAATGCAGCGTGAACTGCGTACACAAGAGTTGAATGAACATACGATCTCAGCGGTAACAATCTCGGTTATCGGGCTTATTATTACTAGCGTACTTACCAGCATCATCGTCTCCAAAGGAATTCTTCCGTTGCAACATATTGCTGCTTCTTTACAAGACGTGGCTGCCGGTGGCGGCGACTTGACGGCTCGTCTGAAAATTGAAAGTAAAGATGAAGTGGGTGAGGTGGCATCGGCATTTAATGAGTTTATGGATAAGCTTCATCCGTTAATGCAGGACATTCAGCGCTCTGCCAATACAGTACAAAGCGTCTCTGGACAATTGGATCAGCAAACGTCTCAAGCTAGTGCTCAAATGCAAAACCACTGCCTCGAAACTGATAAGGTGGTAACAGCAGTAACACAAATGAGCATGACGGCAAAAGAGGTCGCAAGTAATACCAATGCTACTGCTCAGGCGATTGACGATGCGAACGAACAAGTGACCGAGGCGCAGCGTGAAGTCGATCAAGCGATTGATGGCATTAGCAAGCTGGTCGATGAAGTGAACAGTACTTCTGATGCGATTGCAGAACTGAGCCAACAAACTGAGCAGATTACTAAGGTGCTCGATGTTATTGGTGAAATTGCCGAGCAGACCAACTTACTCGCATTGAATGCTGCGATTGAAGCTGCACGTGCTGGCGAGCAAGGGCGAGGTTTTGCTGTGGTGGCTGATGAGGTTCGCTCGTTAGCCAGTCGAACGCAAAACAGCACCCATGAAATTGGCGATATGCTCAAGCAACTACAAACTGGTGTTTCGAGAGCGGTGACCACTATGTCGGCTAGCCAAGAGCGCGGCGCGAAGACCGTTGAAGAGTCATCAATGATTCAGCAATCGCTGTCCGGCGTGCACCATTCTATCGGAACAATTCGAGATATGGGCATTCAAACCGCTTCTGCGGCTGAAGAGCAAAGTGCTGTTGCTGAAGACATCAACCAGAATCTAGTGGCGATTCAGCAAATCGTGAATCGTATTAATGACACACTTCAGCATGCGGAAGGCATCAGTACTCAGTTGTCACAGTCAGGATCTGAAATTCACGATCTGGTTGGAAATTTCAAGCTTTGATGGATCGCTTGATTACATAGAAAAGCAGTGACTAACGAAAAAAGCGAAAGTCAGGTTCGACTTTCGCTTTTTATTTTGTGCAATAGGCGCTCACTCATCAATCGAGCCGACTAATGACACTGAAAACCTTGCCTAACGAGTCCATGCCAAGAGAGAAGTTGCTGCAACGCGGTCCGCAAGCGCTATCGGATGCGGAGTTACTTGCAATTTTCTTACGTACAGGCACGCAAGGCATGAACGTAATAGAGCTTTCTGACTTTCTTATTCAAGACTTTGGATCACTGCGCCAGTTGTTTTCGGCTTCAGAGAAAGAGTTTTGCCGGCATAAAGGGTTAGGGCAAGCCAAGTATGTGCAGTTGCAAGCTGTTTTGGAAATGACACAACGCTATTTAGCCGAGACATTAAAGCGTGGTGATGCGTTAACCAGTCCAGAACAAACCAAACTTTACCTTTCCTCTATATTAAGAGACCGTCAAAGAGAGGCTTTTTACATTCTTTTCTTAGATAACCAGCATCGAGTGATAAAAGATGAGATTTTATTTGAAGGCACACTCGATGCGGCATCAGTATATCCAAGAGAAGTGGTCAAACGCGCCTTGCACCATAATGCCGCTGCGTTAATTCTGGCACACAACCATCCATCTGGTGTAGCGGAGCCGAGCCAAGCAGACAGAAGGATTACGCGGCGTTTAGTTGATGCATTAGCACTGGTGGATATTCGGATTTTGGACCATTTCGTTATCGGAGATGGGGAAAGCGTCTCTTTTGCCGAAAGAGGTTGGATATAACTGTGCGTTTTTTAGGTTGTTAGTTGCTAAAAATCTGCTATCATCCTCGCCACTAAATTTTTAACTGAATTCAGCTTGGACTGCTAGAAAAAACCTGCTGTCTAAAAAAAGATCACGAAAACCTGTAAAAAGGATCTGTTCGGGTCTTGAGCAATGCATATCAAGTTAGTATAATGCGCGACCTTTGATAGCCTTGTATGGATTTTCCATAGCGGTTCTTAACCTCTAACTTCTTTCCAAGAAATAGAGAGGTTCGGCCACCAAGGTTGATATCGAGCTGAAACGATTTTGGAGAAGACATTCATGTCACGAGTATGCCAAGTAACTGGTAAGCGTCCAGTAACGGGTAACAACCGTTCACACGCACGAAATGCTACTAAGCGTCGTTTTCTGCCGAACCTACAAACTCATCGTTTCTGGGTAGAGAGCGAAAAACGTTTTGTTAAACTACGCCTATCTGCAAAAGGTATGCGTATCATCGACAAGAAGGGTATTGATACTGTTCTTGCTGATATGCGTGCACGTGGCGAAAACGTTTAAGAGGAAATAGGCAATGGCAAAGAAAGGCGTTCGTGAGAAAATCCGTCTAGTATCTTCAGCAGGTACAGGCCACTTCTACACAACTGATAAGAACAAGCGTAACATGCCAGGCAAATTTGAGATCAAGAAATTTGATCCAGTTGTACGCCAGCACGTTATGTACAAAGAAGCGAAAATCAAATAATTGATTTTGTCTCTTTGACGATTTAAAAAACCCAGCTCTCGAGCTGGGTTTTTTATTATTTGCTGTAGTTATAGGAGTAAAGTAAGTATGCATTTAGGGTTACAAGCCTTGAAGTTTGTTGCATTAATTATCTTAGCTGTGATGTTTAGTGCCGCACTGGGTTATGAAATAAAAGCGGACTGTCTTATCTTAATGTCGATTACGATTGCTTTTCTTAAAGCTCATCGTATTGGTCACTGGGCATATGCCTTGTTAGCTGTGACTGCGACTTTCTATATTCCTGTTTCTTGGAATTATGGTCATCCTAATTTGACCATCATTTCTTCACTGATTGAGACCAACCCTTCAGAAGCGCTTGAGTTCTTTAATGACTTGGAGATCAAAACGTTGGCAGTCGCGGCACTTTTCGCTGCAGCGTCCTTTTACCTGTTCAAATGGGTACCACAACTTAAAGGTCGTAAAACATCAGTATTCTGTCTGATCTTGTTTTCGTTCTTACTCTTAGATAAGCCTATTCGCACCATTAAAGACCGTAATGTTAATAGCGACTACACGCATGCATTGCTCTCTTACATGCGTTACCCACCAGTTCGATTTATCTTTGATTGGTTTGATTCGTACAACATGTACCATCAATACAATGCAGAGATCATGGCTCAGCGTGAAATCCCAGCCTCTTGGCAAATTACTAAAACACCGAGCGAGGCTAAGAACACCATTTTTGTGATTGGTGAAAGCGTACGAAAAGACTACATGAATGCGTATGGTCTGCCGATGGAAAACACGCCGTTTATGTCGACGGCTAAAGGACAGCTTTGGACAAACTTTTTGTCCCCAGGTCCGAACACGTTCACTTCGGTAATGCGCTACGTCACAATGAATGATGGTCTTGATATTGAGCTGAATAACAACATCAACACCTTAGCGCAAATGGCTGGTGTGGAAACCTATTGGATTTCTAACCAGGGTCGAATGGGAGAATTCGATACCGGGATCAGTTCAATTGCTAACTATGCTGAGCATGTTTCCTTTACACGCAGTGGTAGCTTTAGAGACTCGAACGTTTATGACAGCACACTGCTGCCAAGCATTCAAAAAGCGCTGTCGAGTGACGATAAATCAAAATTGATTGTGATCCACTTAATTGGCTCACACCCAGGTTTCTGTGATCGTGTGGAAGGTGATGTTGAGTTTGACTTCAATGGCAGCAAGATCTCTTGTTACATTGAGTCGATAAAGCAAACAGACACAATGCTAGAGAAAATTAACCAACTTGCTGGGAAGCAGTCGCTGCCATACAACTTGATTTATGTTTCCGATCACGGACTTGGGCATCGCAATAGTGGTGAAAACTTGCGTCATGATCCATCGGTAAAACAATCTTACGAAGTGCCTTTGTTTGTCATCGGTTCGGACTTCAATGAACGAAAAGTAGTTGATTATCCACGTAATGGCTTCACAATGATCAAAGCAATCTCTGAATTGATGGGTGTCTCCAGTCAGAGGTTGGATGCGTTACCTTCTTTCTTCTCTTCACATGCGGATGTGCCGGAAGTGAATAATGGAGAAGGTAAATTGGTTCCGCTAAGTACGTTAAAAGATGATCCGATTCAATCATAGTTTAATGTAGATTCTCTAAATAGCAGCAGCTTGGTTAAGCTGCTGCTGATTTACGCGATGAGGTGAATTATGTCTAAAAAGGTGCACCGCCGCCGTCGTTGGAACAATATTCTAATCTTAGGCATCATCGTGTTCATGGTGATCCTTAATGCGCCAACTTGGATCAAAACCTACCTTATCGATGAACAAGTGGATCCGTATCCGAACTTGTTACGCTCCGATCATGATGTCAGTGCCATTTACTATGCTGGTTGGGAATTAGACAAGCAAAATGGACAGTGGCAATCCAACATTAAAGCCAATATCCCCGTACAAGAAATAGTGACTCGCTGGCAATCACTTGAAGGTACAGAACTGAACTCTCAGCAGTATGAACAGTTAAAGCCTCGCCTTTCATCGCCGGAAAGCATCGAAGTCTGGTATCAAGGTTTGGAAGAGCCACAACGTATCACCTTTTACCGCCTTGACGATTTTTGGCTATTTAAAAATTGGCAAGACAAGTGGATCGCCATTTCTGTTGATGGTAACTACATCATGCCTAAGTAAAAGTTGCGTAATAACCTTTCGCTGAAACTGTGTTTGTCATGCTGCTTTTCTATTATGCTAAGCGCTCACTAATGTTGTTTCTGACGCTGTTAAGGAGAGTCAAATGCCTGAATTACCAGAAGTTGAAGTAAGCCGAATGGGGATCAGCCCTCATATGATTGGGCAGACGATCAAGGCATTTGTTTTTCGTACTCCGAAGCTACGTTGGGATATTCCTCAAGAGCTTAAGCTTTTGGAAGGGCAGGTTATTCGTAATATTCGTCGTCGCGCCAAGTACTTATTGATTGATACCGACCAAGGTACAGCGATTGTTCACCTTGGCATGTCTGGATCATTGCGTGTACTCGACGCTGACTTCCCTGCGGCAAAGCACGATCATGTTGACCTTAAACTCACCAATGGCAAAGTGTTACGCTACAACGACCCGCGTCGTTTTGGTGCTTGGCTTTGGAGCGCTCCTAATGAGTCTCACACCGTATTAGATCATATGGGACCTGAGCCTTTAACCGAGGAGTTCAACGCTGAATATATGGCAGACAAAGCCAAAGGTAAGCGTGTTGCGGTTAAACAGTTCATTATGGACAATAAAGTGGTGGTTGGCGTTGGGAATATTTACGCCAATGAGTCTTTATTTAAAACCCGCATTCACCCAACTCGCCCAGCAGGAAAACTAGCTAAGAAAGAGTGGCGATTACTGGTGGAGAACATCAAAGCTACGTTAGAAATCGCGATTCAGCAAGGTGGAACTACACTTAAAGACTTCGCCCAAGCGGACGGCAAACCTGGTTACTTTGCACAAGAGTTATTAGTTTACGGAAAAGCCGGAGAGCCATGTCCAGAATGCGGTGAAGTGCTCCAAGAGCAGAAAATAGGGCAACGTAATACCTTCTTTTGCAATGTGTGTCAGCAGTAGAAATAAGATCGTCTCAGGTGTATTTCTATCAAGCAGTTGTAATCGCCGACCTTTCCTTCAATAATTCATACAGTTTTGAATAAATCAGTACATCCTATGAAAGTCATTTACCCAGGAACATTTGACCCAGTTACCAATGGTCACTTAAATCTTATCGAGCGCACCCATGAAATGTTCGATGAAGTCGTTATCGGAGTCGCAGCAAGCCCTTCAAAGAATACGATGTTCACATTGGAAGAACGCGTTGCTTTGATGGAAGAGGTCGTGGCGCATTTACCTGGTGTAACAGTGAAAGGCTTTTCTGGGTTACTGGTGGACTTTGCTCGTCAAGAGCAGGCTAAAGTATTGATTCGTGGGTTAAGAACAACGGTCGATTTTGAGTATGAGTTTGGTTTGACCAACATGTATCGCAAGTTATTGCCTGGGATTGAGAGTGTATTTTTGACCCCTGAAGAAGAGTTTGCTTTTTTATCGTCGACCATCGTACGTGAGGTTGCCATCCATGGTGGCAGTATTGAGCAATTTGTTCCTGCGGCAGTGGCTAAGGCTATCGAGAAGAAAGTAAATGAAAGACAGTAAGTTTCCTTATTATTTCTCAAACGCTCTCTCGATGCTGATCCCTCGTTTTGTCTATCGAGAGCAAGCAAAACGTTTACTTTCGACTCTGACTGAAGCGGAGAAGCAGTACTGTCTTGAGCGAGTGAATTATTACAACAAGTGTGAACAGTTGTTTTCGGTCGATAGCCGAGAGCAGAGTTACGCTAAGATTGGTGAGTTCAAAAAAACAAAAGGTTGGACTTATTTTTTCGATACGCGCCAAGTTATACGCTATTTCCCATCTGAGTTTACGTTTAACTACATCAATGGTGATGTGACGCATATTCCTAATGTGCCGAGCTTTATTAAAAGTCGTCCTATCCATGGTGACAATCAGAATTCTATCGTTTTAAAGCTGAATCAAATTCGTCACTTTAAATTTGTGGATGACGAAATGAGCTACCGAGATAAGAAAGACATGGTGGCGTGGCGAGGCGTCGGTTTTCAGCCTCACCGTCAAACGGTAATTCATGCTTTCTATGACCACCCCCGTTGCAATATTGGTCAGACTCGCCCACAAGAAGGACAGCCTTGGGAAAAAGGCTTTATGAGTATTGAGGAGCAGCTTCAATACAAGTTCTTGTTGTGTATTGAAGGCAATGATGTCGCAACCAACCTGAAGTGGGCAATGTCCTCGAACTCATTGGTTATTATGTCAAAGCCTAAGTACGAAACATGGTTTATGGAAGGTAAGCTAGAAGCTGGCATCCACTATGTTGAAGTGAAGGATGATTATTCGGATTTGCCTGAAAAGATGGACTATTACTTAGCGAATGAGCAAGAAGCATTAGCGATCATTGAGAATGCGCACCAATGGGTTGAGCAGTTTAAAGATAAACGTAAAGAGCGTTTGATCTCATTGATGGTTGCCGATAAGTACTTCACCTTATCTCAACAACAATAAAAAAGGGGCGAAACGCCCCTTTCATATTTTTATAAGCTTCTAAAGTTTTTACGCTTCTAGAAATTGGTCAACACCGTTTTCGCAACGCTTAAGTTTGTTTTTAATGGTGTTATCTAAGATCTCATCGTTTTGACCCAATGACGCACGAGAGTTTTCTACGTGATATAAGTGGTAGCCCACTCCGGCGAATTTTAGGTAAAGACGTGACTTGTTTGAGTTAAGCATGCGATGAACAAATTCGCTGTCTTCACGTCCCCAACCGACAAAATCTTGGTTGAAGCCATTCACCTCGATAACATCTTGTCGCCAAAACGCCATATTACAGCCGCGAGTCGCCTTATCGTTGTTGCGTTCGTATGAGAACCAGTTCGATAGCAGTGAGTTTGTGATGCAGTTCTTACGGTTGCGGATCCCTTTGCTAAATACAGAAGGAACCAATCCGTTTTCCATAATTTCACGGCTGCACGCTTCGTCAGTCAGAACTCGACCACCTTGAACAAACCAATTTGGTTTTGCCACGCGTTTGTGCGATTCAATAAAGGTTTGTGACAATACCATGTCGCCATCGATCATGATCAGGTAATCGCCTGATGCTTTAGCTATTGCACGGTTTCGACTCATAGAAAGCTGGAAGCCATTGTCTTCATGCCAACTGTGTACCAGTGGAACCGGAAAACCTTCACGCATTTGGTCAATCATTGCTTTGGTATCTTCACGAGAACCATCATCTGCCACAATAACTTCATCAGGCAAAACGGTTTGGCGCTTTACACTTTCTAACACGGATTTTAAGGCTTCTTTCCAGTTATAAGTGGTAATAATTAAAGTCGTTTTCATTGTTTTTTCGCCTGTTCGCGTAAGTATAAGTCGATGTATTTAACGAAGGTAGAATGCATGCTTAACCACGCAAGGATGAAGCCATGCTTACCATCAAGAAAACCACGCTTAAGAATGTACATCTTCAAGAAGCTGGCTAATGCATGGATGATTGCCGTGCTGAGACCAGATTTTTTCCTGCCTTCTCGCTCGTCTGTCCAAGCTTTGAGGTAACCTGTGGTTTTGTTGATGTAATGATGGAGGTGTTCGTACGTATAGTGGTGTAATCTGCCATCCAGTTTCTTGATTGCAAAGCCTTTATCTTCGACTTTTTCATGCACTAAAGCATCATTGTAGTGGGTATAACTGGTGCGGTAGAGACGAACGATCCAATCTGGTGACCATCCTGAGTGATAGATAAACTTACCAAACGCGGCACTCAGACGATTCACTTTATACAGTGTGTTTGGCTCGTCATTCTCAACGGCTTTTAAAATGCTTTCTTTCAGCTCTGGCGTGACTTGTTCGTCGGCATCCAACCAAAGCACATAATCTGCGGTTACGTATTGCTGAGCAAGTTGGCGCTGTTTGCCAAATCCTGGCCACTCCAAGTTGGTGTAAAACTTGTCGGTATATTGTCTGGCGATTTCTTCAGTGCGATCAGTACTGCCTGAATCAAGAAGGACAATCTCATCAGCCCAATCTTTCACTGTGTCTAGACAAGCTTGTAGGTGCTTCTCTTCATTTTTCACGATTAAGGCAACGGCTAAAGTGGGTTTAGACAAGTTGGTTTCCTTCTTAAACAATCTTATATAGGGGGAGTTTACTGATATTGGGGATACAAATCTTCTACGACTTGATCAAACATAACCATGACACGATCACTCGTGATACGATTCATCGCTTTTTCATCTTTTGCTCGCGTTCGCCAGCTAAGCTCTTGGCTGGTTTTTCCAGTCTCTGCAAAAATGGTCTCTTCATACACTGAAACGGCGTATTTCAAATAGTTATAAGGACCAACACGGACAGGGTTATGGTGAGCATACAAGCCAATAATCGGGGTTTGCATTGCACTTGCCATGTGGGCAGGACCAGTATCTGGTGCAATCACCATCTCAACCTTATCAATCAGTGCCAGCATTTGCATGATGGAGCTTTCTCCAACCAAGTTTAAGCAAGGTTCTGTAAGTAAAGATTGAATGTGTTCAGCTAAGTCGACTTCTACTTTCGCTGGGCTACCCGCTAAGATGACATTCCAGCCTTTCTCTCGAGCGTGGTTGATAACATCAACATAACCTTCTGCATTCCAGTTCTTATAAGCTTTGCTTGCCCCCGGGACCAACAATAGATTCGGCTTATCAGCTTGGCTCTGAGTTTTCGAGACTTTAGTTTCTGAAATCTTAGTTTCTGCCCAGAGAGCATCTTGCTCTGAGTACGACAATGACCAAGTAAGTTCTGACTGAGGCACACCAATTTGATGGGCAAACGCCATTAAACCATCCGCAACATGCAAAGAGCTTGGTGAAGGAACTTTGACATTGGTGAACAAAGTTTGAAAGTCTTGGCTACGGTCAGAAGAGAACCCAAGTTTGTACTTCGCTTTAATACCTAACGTCGCCACGCTCGCTCGAATGGCATATTGCATATGAAGCAAAGCATCGAACTTGCGTCCTTTGAGCTGCTTCCACAATGACTTATAACCATCAAGACCTGCTTTTTTATCAAAAACAATCACTTCAACACCATCTATCGCTTGCAGCAATTGAGCTTCAAGCTTGCCAGTAATCCAAGTGATATGGGTATCAGGCCATTGTTTTTGAATCGCTTGAACCGTCGCGATGGTATTACAAACGTCGCCGATGGCGGATAAACGCAATATACAGAGTGAAGAAGGGGCAGAAGTGAACATAGTTATTGTCTGATAAGATAAATAGATGCAGGTAAATTATGCAGACATCCCCAATAAATGTAAAATACACCGCTTCTATAATGAGTACTGACGAGCCCCTCTTAATGTCAAAGACAAAACAACACCAATCATTGAACTCAGGTAAACCTGGAAACACGGGTTTGACGCGCGTCATCAAAGCGGCTGGATATTCTGCAAAAGGGCTGAAAGCGGCGTTTAAACATGAAGCAGCCATCAGGCAAGAATTAGCCATGCTGGTACTTGCGATTGCATTGGTGTGTGTATTTGATTTGAGTGTTGTAGAACGCATTCTCATGTTAGGCGTTGTAGTGTTAGTGTTTATCGTTGAACTGATTAACTCTGCCATTGAAGCCGTTGTTGATAGAATTGGTGTCGAGCATCATGAACTGAGTGGGCGAGCAAAAGACATTGGCTCAGCCGCAGTGATGGTTGCGCTATTTTTTGCTGGCTTTACATGGCTGTATATTCTTATCAGCCACTACTTTTAATAAAACCTAACGGCAACTTTCGACATGACTCAGAGTTATCAACAAGGCAATAGCATGGTGTGGTTTGATGATGAAATCATCACAGACCCAAGCCAAGCGTTGTTTGATGCCCAATATTGGCAAGAGCAAGATAAAGTGGTGGGCAGCGCATCCGGACGTGGAACCACATGGTTTGTTCAACTTGATACTATGCAAGCTGCTTTGCGTCATTACCGCCGTGGTGGTTTATTTGGCAAGTTGGTTGAAGATCACTATTGGTTTACTGGATGGGAGCAGACTCGTAGCCTACAAGAGTTTAATCTGCTCAGAGTACTGATTGAGTCTGGTGTGAATGTCCCTCGACCGATTGCTGCGCGCGCAGTTAAAACTGGCTTAACTTACCAAGCGGATCTTTTGAGCGAAAGAATTCCCAATGCCAAAGACTTGGTCAGTATTTTGCAAGAAAACCCATTACCGGAAGCGATGTACCATAAGGTAGGGCAAGAAATTGCCAAGATGCACAACGTCAACGTGAACCATACCGATCTGAACATTCACAACATCTTAATTGATGAGCAAGAAAAGGTATGGATCATCGATTTTGATAAATGCTCTCAGCAACCGGATGGTGATTGGAAGCAAGGCAACTTAGAGCGTTTGAAGCGCTCGTTTCTGAAAGAGCTGAACAAACGTCAAATACATTGGCAAGAAAGCGACTTCGCGGTGCTTGAAAAGGCGTACTCTTTAAGTCGTTAGGTGCCAACGACGAACAATCAAAAATTTAGACTTGGCTATCTTATTAAGGTAAGCCAAGTGGCGTAGTTTAAGCGCACATTTAACTACAATTAAACAAGATTTCTCGTGCTTTACGTGAGCACAATATTAAGCAGGTAACGTTCATAATGAAAATACTAGTAACTGGTGGTGCTGGTTTTATTGGCTCTGCAGTCATAAGACACATCATTCGTGATACCCAAGATACCGTCATTAACCTAGATAAATTGACTTACGCTGGCAATTTAGAGTCCCTAGCGGAAGTATCGGATAGTGAACGTTACCATTTTGAGCAAGTTGATATCTGTCAACGTGACGAGCTTGATCGCGTATTTGCAAAGCATCAACCTGATCTCGTGATGCACCTTGCGGCTGAATCGCACGTAGACCGTTCCATTGATGGACCTGCGGCATTTATTGAAACCAATGTCATGGGGACGTATCACCTTCTTGAATCGGCTCGTCAATATTGGTCGACACTGGATGAGACTCGCAAAGCCGCTTTCCGTTTCCATCATATTTCTACCGACGAAGTGTATGGTGACCTAGAAGGTACGGATGATTTGTTTACTGAAACTACATCCTATGCACCGAGTAGCCCGTACTCCGCTTCTAAAGCGTCCAGCGATCATCTTGTTCGAGCGTGGCAACGCACTTACGGTTTTCCTACGTTGGTGACCAACTGCTCGAACAACTATGGACCTTACCATTTCCCAGAGAAACTGATCCCACTGATGATTTTGAATGCCTTAGATGGCAAGCCGTTGCCTGTGTACGGTGATGGTATGCAAATCCGTGATTGGCTGTTCGTCGAAGATCATGCTCGCGCACTCTACAAAGTCGTGACAGAAGGTGAAATTGGCGAGACATACAACATCGGTGGTCACAATGAAAAAGCGAATATTGAAGTCGTGAAAACCATTTGCTCGCTACTTGAAGAATTTCGACCAAACAAACCTGCAGGTGTTGAATCTTATGAATCGTTGATCACGTATGTGAAAGATCGACCAGGTCATGATGTACGCTATGCCATTGATGCAACAAAAATTGCTCGAGAGCTGAACTGGACGCCTGAAGAAACATTTGAAAGTGGCATTCGAAAAACCGTTGAATGGTATCTAAACAACCAGCAATGGTGGCAACGTGTGCTTGATGGCTCATACAGTCTTGAACGATTAGGAGCGGGTGAATAATGAAAGGTATTATTCTTGCTGGTGGTTCTGGTACGCGTTTATACCCAATCACACGAGGCGTTTCTAAGCAGTTACTGCCTGTATACGATAAGCCAATGATCTACTACCCACTGTCAGTACTTATGCTTGCTGGTATTCGTGAGATTTTGGTGATTACCACTCCTGAAGACCAAGAAGGTTTTCAGCGCTTGCTTGGTGATGGCTCTGACTTTGGTATCGAACTGCAATACGCAATCCAACCCACGCCAGATGGTCTAGCTCAAGCATTCATTATTGGTGAAGAGTTTATCGGTGATGACTCTGTGTGTTTGGTTCTAGGCGACAATATCTTTTATGGACAGGGCTTCACGCCGATCTTACAGCAAGCTGCGATGAAAAATCATGGAGCGACAGTATTTGGTTATCAAGTCAAAGACCCTGAGCGCTTTGGTGTAGTAGAATTTGATGCTGATATGCATGCAATCTCGATTGAAGAAAAACCAGCAGTACCGAAATCAAACTACGCCGTTACAGGCTTGTATTTTTATGATAACCAAGTTGTAGACTTAGCGAAGAAGGTGAAACCATCCATGAGAGGGGAGTTAGAAATTTCGACTCTCAACCAGATGTACCTTGAGCAAGGCAACCTGAATGTTCAATTACTAGGTCGTGGTTTCGCTTGGTTAGATACAGGGACGCACGAGAGCCTTCATGAAGCATCTTCATTCGTTCAGACCATTGAGAATGTTCAAGGTCTAAAAGTTGCGTGTCTAGAGGAGATTGCGTGGCGTAATGGTTGGTTGTCGGATACTCAATTGTGCACTATATCTCAGGGCATGTTGAAAAATGAGTACGGTCGATACTTAGGTAGTTTAGTAAGAAATTAACATGAAACACTTTGACCCCGTCGTTTTAAACGGACATGGCGTAACTCTGACGCCACTAAACGAATCTCACCTAGAAATGCTGCGAAATTGGCGAAACAGTGAATTTGTGCGTCGTTTTATGCTTTATCAAGAAGATATTTCAGAAAACCAACAAAGAGAATGGTTTGAAAAGCTTAAAGGTAGCAAAAAGTTTTATTTCATTATTACCGATGAAGCCGGCGTGTATGGTTGCTGCAATATCAACATTGAAATGGATGACTTAGGTCACTGGTTTGCGGAAGGGGGCATTTTTTCTGCTGAAGAAAGTAAGTTGAATAGTCTGACTCCAATCAAAGCCATTTGCACGCTATATCATTGGGGCTTTACTTCTTGTGAGGTGAGCTGCATAAAAGCTCGAATTCGCAATGATAACAAACGAGCCATTCGATTTAACAATGGCTTAGGGTTCAAGGTTGACCATGTAACAGATGGTGTAACTTACGCAACGTTAACTAAATCATCGTTTGAACATAGATACGATGCAATAAAAAGAGTATTAGGTTAGGAGCAAAAATGACAATAGCAAGCTTTACTAAAGCAAAAATCCGAGGATTAGCTACCGTTGTTCCTCCTGAGGTTAAGTGTATTGACGATGAAGTTCATCTATACGGTGGAAATGAAAAGCAAATTGCTCGAATTAAAAAAGCAATCGGCTTAGATAAGCGTCATGTGGTATCTGAGGGTGTTACGAGTTTAGATCTTTGTGAGGCTGCAGCTCTTAAACTGTTTAGCGAGCTTGATGTTAACAAATCTCTAATTGATGGCGTTATCTTTGTGACCCAAACCCCTGATCATTTTCAGCCTTCAAACGCAGCTATTGTGCATGGGAAGTTGGGATTAAGTACCTCGGTTGCTGCTTTTGACGTATCTCTTGGTTGTTCCGGCTATGTGTATGGCCTTTGGCTTGCTCATATGATGGTACAGACAGGCAGTTGTAAGAATGTTCTTGTTTTGGCTGGTGATACGTTAAGTCGATGTGTAAATCCTAAAGATCGCTCTACAGCACCGCTATTTGGCGATGCAGGTTCAGCCACACTCGTTTCAGTATCATCAGATGAGTCGAATAGCTACTTTAGCCTGCACACTGATGGTGAAGGGAGTGAGTACATTATTCAACCAGCCGGTGGCTTTAGAACGCCATTTTCAAATGAGACAGAGCAAGAAAGCGTTGATGATGAAGGTAATTATCGCAGTCTAAACGACTTGTACATGAATGGTGCTGAGGTGTTTAATTTTGCGATTAAAACTGAGCCTAAAGCAATTACCGATATTCTTGAGTTTAGTGGAAGAACAATGGATGACATTGATTACCTGTTCTTCCACCAAGCAAATCAATACATTATTTCAAATATTGTCAGACGAATAAAAGCACCTAAAGATAAAGCACCAAGTGATATTGTGAGTTTATACGGCAATCAAAGTAGCGCATCTATCCCTTGTGCTATTTCGCATACCCTAGGTGGAAAGGCAGTTTCTACAGATAATGTTGTCCTTTCTGGTTTTGGGGTTGGTTTATCTTGGGCGAGCGCAGTGTTGTCATTAAATAGTGCGTACGTATCTGAAGTTGTAGTGTTACAGAAGTGAGAGAAAAAAGTGAATAAAGAGCAATTTCTAACAGAGCTAACGGACGTTCTTCAACTAGAAGAAACGGTTAATGAGTCAACAAATCTTAAAGAGCTTGAGGAATGGGATTCAATGGCGCATTTAGGTGTTATCTCAATGTTTGATATCGAGTTCTCTAAAAATATCACCAATGCAGAACTTAAAGATGTTGAAATGGTGTCTGATTTGATGGTCTTAGCCGGTTTATAAGGCATTATCGTGTCTAAATTGTATTTAGTTACAGGTGTAAGCTCTGGTATAGGTCTAGCTATTTGTAAAAACTTGTTGTCTTCTGGGCATCGAGTTGTTGGTTTATCTCGAACAGAAAAGGTCGGAGTTCAGGAGTTATCTAACGAGTACCCTGAGTCATTTAGCTTTCTTAGTAGGGATTTATCCGATGATATCGATGGGCTACACCGTTTACCAATTCAATTGGCGAAGCAGTATGGTAAGTTTTCTGGATTAGTTCATGCTGCTGGCGCTCTTTCTGTTCTACCAAACCGCTTCAATACTCATGAAAAGATGCTAGCAACATTTAGCTTGAATCTATTCAGTGGATTAGCGTTATCTCGAGGGTTGTCAGATAAGAGAGCGCTCAGTGAATCTGGAGCGTCAATAGTTTTTATTGCCTCTATCGCAGCCAGCATTGGGGCAACAGGAACGGTAAATTATGGAGCATCAAAAGCCAGTTTAATTGGAGCAACCAAATCATTAGCAAAAGAACTTGCTAAGCAGAACATTCGAGTTAACACAGTTTCACCAGGGCTAATTCGAACTAATTTGACACAAGACCATAATGATGAAGCTTTTTTTGAGCGCTTGGAGCAGGTTTACCCGCTAGGGCTGGGGAAGCCAGAGTATGTTGCGGATGCGGTCGAGTTTCTTTTATCTAGTAAAGCTCAATGGGTTACTGGGACTGATTTAGTGGTTGATGGCGGTATTACGCTTGGTATTAACGAATAGAGAATAAAATATGGAAAAGTATCTTGAGCTAGTTTTGTCCACCCTACATGAAATGGGGGAAGATGAAGATAATGAAGCATTGGTTGAAGCGCACATAAAAACAAAACTTTTTGGTGCAAATGGTGTTCTTGACAGTGTAGGTATTGTTTTCTTGATCACGGAGCTTGAAGAAAAAATTAGTGATGATTTTGGCGTTGATGTCACTTTGGCTGATGAAAAGGCTATGAGCCAAGTGACGTCTCCATTCCGAAATGTAGAAACGCTAGCGAAGTATATTGCGCAGTTAGTAGAAGAGTAGAAGTTGAATTATGCCGTTGAATATTGTTATTACAGGTTCTAGAAAAGGTTTGGGTAAAGCGTTAGCAGAGCATTATCTGGCGCAAGGGCATACCGTGATTGGCTGTAGTCGTCAAGAAAGTAGCATTGAGCATGATAATTACCACCATTTTGAGCTGGATGTAACAGACGAGAAGGCTGTTGTTTCCATGGTCAGAAGCGTGAGAAAGCAATTTCGCACTGTTGATGTTTTGGTGAACAATGCTGGTATGGCAGCGATGAACCACTTCTTGACTACTCCTTTGAGTAGCGCAGAGAAAGTGATGGCGACGAATGTGTTTGGTACATTTTTATTTTCTAGAGAAATAGCAAAACTAATGATGAAGCAAAAGTCTGGCTCCATCGTTAATTATTCAACGGTTGCCGTTCCTTTAGATCTTGAGGGTGAGGCTATTTATGCGGCAAGTAAAGCGGCAGTAGAATCACTGACGAAAATATCAGCGAAAGAGCTGTCTCCTTATGGTATTCGAGTAAATGCAGTTGGTCCAACACCTGTGCCTACAGACTTGATCAAAGCAGTACCTAAGCAAAAAATTGAAGAGCTTATTGCAAGCCAAGCGATCAAACGACTTGGTAAAGAAGAAGATGTCATAAACGTCGTTGACTTTTTTATTTCGCCAAGAAGTGAGTTTGTTACTGGGCAGGTGATCTATTTAGGCGGAGTGTTCAAATGACCCCATATCTCGCTAAGTTATCTGGTTATTCCGATGATATCGCACTTAATTTTAATTCTGAACAATTCAGTTATCGAGAGCTTAATCTGAATATTGAGCGATTTGAGGCTGAGTTGACTCAGGTTGCTCCGAACCAAGTCATTTGTATTGTTAGCGATTACTCATTTGACGCTATTTCATTGTTTTTTGCCTTGGTGAAGAAGAAATGCATTATCGTTCCAATTGTAAGCGAAAACCAAGAAGAGATTGATAAGCGCATTGCTGTGATCAAACCTGATATGGTGATCAATTTACGTAACCCAGCGGGTAATATCTTTGAACAATTTGAACAGAATGATTGCTCTCGACATCAATTGATACTGGATCTGATGCACCGCGACCAGTCAGGATTGGTTCTCTTTAGCAGTGGTAGTACAGGTGAGCCAAAAGCAATGATCCATAATCTGGATGTACTGCTAGGAACTTACGTAGACAAACGACCTAAATCGTTGTCCATTATGGTCTTCCTGATGTTCGATCATATTGGTGGTTTGAATACACTACTTAACTCGTTATCAATGGGAGCAAAAATTGTTATCCCTGAGAAAAGGGAGCCAGAACATGTTGCGATGCTGATAGAACGTGAAAAAGTGAATTTACTCCCAGCCTCGCCAACATTTTTAAATATGATGCTCATAGCGAATGTCCATCAGCAATACGATCTCAGGTCTTTAAGGATGGTGACGTATGGCACCGAAGCTATGCCAGAAAGTTTGTTGTTGCGCTTAAAGGCGACATTGCCCCGAGTTAAGTTGCTACAAACCTTTGGCACGAGTGAAACCGGAATAGCTCAAACGTCGAGCCGCTCCTCAAGCAGTTTGGAAATCAAGTTTGATGACCCAAACCAAGAATATAAAATTGTAAATAATGAACTCTGGTTGCGCAGTAAAACGCAAATAATGGGTTATTTGAACCATGATATGAGTAGCTTTTCAGATGATGGCTGGTTCCAAACTGGTGACTTGGTTGAACAATCTGAAGGTGGGTACTTAAAAATTATTGGTCGCGCAAAAGAAGTGATCAATGTTGGTGGTGAAAAAGTTTTACCGAGCGAGGTCGAATCAGTCCTGCTTGGTATTGATGGCATCGAGGATTGTGTTGTTTATGCAGCGGCTAATGCCATTACAGGTCAAACTGTGGTAGCTAATGTAACGCCTAGACAAGATGTAGACCACAAAGAGCTGAAAAAACAAATTCGTAAGTACTGTCGAGCTCAGTTGGACGCTTACAAAGTACCAACTAAGGTTAACTTCAATACAGATACGGGTGTAAGCGAACGCTTTAAGAAAGTTCGTATTAACAAATATAGTAATTAATTATCTTAAGCAAGGTAATCGAAGAATGATCCCTTTTAATAAACCTCCAGTCGTTGGTACAGAGACTACATTTATTCAACAGGCACTTTGTAGTGGAAAACTGAGTGGCGATGGGGTGTTTGGTCAGAAATGTCAACGTTGGTTTGAACAGCAGACCGGTTGCGTGAAAGCTTTGCTAACGCCATCTTGTACGCACGCACTTGAGTTGGCTGCATTGCTCATCGATATTCAACCTGGTGATGAAGTGATCATGCCAAGCTATACCTTTGTCAGTACGGCAAATGCTTTTGTACTGCGTGGAGCAAAGGTGGTTTTTGTTGATGTTCGCCCTGATACGATGAACATTGATGAGACAAAAATAGAAGCTGCAATCACAAGCAAAACGAAAGCAATTGTACCTGTTCATTATGCTGGTGTTGCTTGTGAAATGGATACGATAATGAGCATTGCTAACAAACATGATTTGTTTGTTATTGAAGATGCAGCTCAAGGAGTGATGTCGACTTATAAAGGTAAAGCTCTCGGTTCCATTGGACACTTAGCTGCATATAGTTTTCATGAGACTAAAAACTATACCGCTGGTGGTGAAGGTGGATTATTACTTATCAATGACAGCGTGTTTGTAGAGCGAGCGGAAATCATTCGAGAGAAAGGGACAAATCGTAGTTTGTTCTTTCGAGGGATGGTCGACAAATATACATGGGTTGATGTTGGCAGTAGCCTGCTTCCAAGTGAAATTCAAGCGGCCTATCTTTGGGCGCAACTGGAGAATGCTGAAATCATTAACCAAAAAAGAATGCAGCTTTGGAATCAGTACTACGATGAGTTAAGTGAGTATACCGAAACCCATGGTATTGCATTGCCTGCAGTTCCATCAAATTGCCAACATAATGCTCATATGTTTTATCTTAAACTAAAAGATCTAGAGCAAAGAACGCAATTTATTAATTTGCTCAATAAGCACTCGATTATGTCGGTGTTTCATTATATACCGCTACACAGCTCACCTGCGGGAAAAGAGTTTGGTGAGTTTGCAGGGACCGACGATTACACAACGAGAGAAAGTGAAAGGTTAGTTCGCTTGCCTCTCTTCTTCAATATGGAAAGCAGTGAACAATCAGATGCTATTGCAGCAATAAAAATTGTATTGGAAAGCATGGACAAGTAACTATGCCGAATCATGATATTAAGCACGTATTTTTGGTGTCCAGTACTGACTTTTTTTCTCCGTTATTTTTAGATGCTTTGGTCAATAAGGCTGGCGTTGCTAAAGAGTCTTTGGGTGTGGTGGTGTTTGGGTGCAACAATCAATACGACGACTCTAAGAAAATCGATGGGATCTCTTACTTTTCGTATGAAAATATAGATAAATCTATATTTATTAATGCCACTAACGTGACCTACTTTTCATTGAGTTCTTTTAACTCAAGGCAAGTAAGAGAAGTGTTAGAGTTAGACTCGCAAATGAAGCATAAGTCTTACATGTTCATTACTGATGATGAAATCGATAGATGGCTGCTATGTAAAAGTCAACATGGCAGGCTCGTTCCGGATGTGAAGTTAAGCATGACGGAAAATGATATTTGGGTATTGAGTCAACAACAATGCTTTATTGCTTTAGACATGGCTTTTCGCGGTAAACTAAACCAAGCGTTAGGACGAGAAAACTATCAAATTGTCGATTCTGGTGTTGTTTTTGATACATTGCCGACGAAGTCAGCACAAGGACTTGCTCTGTCTGTTCTCGATGATGAAAAAAATAAGAGAAATATGGTTTTGTTAGGAACAAAACCTAACGCATTTGAATACCAAGATATCAAAAAAATGTTACGTGCTTTTGTCACGCGGGGCGTCAACAAAGACTTCAAGTTTGTTGTAATGTGGCCTGCAAAACAATGGCGAAAGCGCATTCTGCTAGATTTGTATTTGTTCTACCTACACAAAGTAAAAAAACAACCTATTGATATTTCGATCTTGACCTCTTTGCCCCCTCTTGCTTACACCTCGATGGTAATGTCGTGCACACATCTAGTACTGCAACCTAGAGGTGGAGCTAGCACAGCCCGTCAACTGATGAAGTGGGGACAGGGTAAGGTATGCGTGGCTAAAGGAAGTCACAATGAATTGTTCTTCAAAGATGCTCAGTCAATTGATTTAGTTGGTTTTGCTAGCTTTTCCGAACTAGCTGAAAACTTAAATGAACAGATTGATATAAAAGGAAATACTTTTAAAATCAATGCGGAAGAGCAACGTTCACTGAGTGTATTAGCTAAACTATATAGCTAATGTAATTAAAGATTTTTCAAGGCTAAATATGAGCAACATTTTACCTCTCATCGGTCGCACTGACGCCCTGTTTACACAAGATATCGCTCAGCATGAAGTTGAGTTATCTCGTATTGTTTCTGAATCTAGCTTTCTTGTGCTTGGCGGCGCAGGATCAATTGGTCAAGCAGTGACTAAAGAGATCTTCAAACGCAATCCTAAGAAATTGCATGTTGTGGATATTAGTGAAAACAACATGGTGGAACTTGTTCGAGATATCCGCAGTTCATTCGGTTACATCGATGGCGACTTCCAAACATTTGCTCTAGATATCGGCTCTCTAGAATACGATGCATTCATAAAGGCTGATGGTAAGTTTGATTACATACTGAACTTATCTGCGCTTAAGCATGTTAGAAGTGAAAAAGACCCTTACACATTGATGCGTATGATCGATGTGAATGTGTTTAACACGGACAAAACCATTCAGCAATCTATTGATGCTGGCGCGAAGAAGTACTTTTGTGTTTCTACAGATAAAGCTGCAAACCCAGTCAATATGATGGGGGCATCCAAGCGTATTATGGAAATGTTCCTGATGCGCAAAAGTGAGCAAATGGCAATCTCAACGGCGCGATTTGCGAATGTTGCATTCTCTGATGGCTCGTTGCTGCATGGGTTTAACCAGCGTATTCAAAAACGTCAGCCTATCGTTGCTCCCAATGACATCAAACGTTACTTTGTTACTCCGCAAGAGTCGGGTGAGTTATGTTTGATGTCTTGTATCTTTGGAGAGAATCGTGACATTTTCTTCCCTAAATTGAGTGAAGCTCTGCACCTTATCTCGTTTGCAGATATTGCCGTGAAATACCTAGAGCAGCTTGGCTACGAACCTCACTTATGTGAAACAGAAGAAGAAGCTCGCCAGCTTGCGCATACGCTCCCAGAGCAAGGTAAGTGGCCATGTTTGTTTACTGCAAGTGATACAACGGGTGAAAAAGACTTCGAAGAGTTTTTTACAGATAAAGAAGAGCTGGATATGTCTCGATTCGAAAATCTGGGCATCATCAAAAATGAACCTCTTTATGAGCAAGATCTGCTTACTTTGTTTGAAAACAGCATCTCTGAGATGAAAGGTGAGCGAGCTTGGACTAAAGAGCAGATTGTGAAACTGTTCTTTACCATGATCCCTGATTTTGGGCACAAAGAAACGGGTAAATACCTCGATAGCAAGATGTAAGTGGAGTATTCAATGAAAGCGACAACTATTGTTGAATTTGTGAGAGATACTTACAAAACAGACGAATTTATTCCCTTACATGCACCAACGTTTGATGGCAACGAAAAAGCGTACGTAATGGAAACGATTGAAAGTACATTTGTTTCTAGCGTCGGTAAGTTTGTTGATGATTTTGAGAGAAAAATTGAAGCTTACACTGGTACGGCTAAAGCTGTAGCGACAGTGAATGGAACAGCAGCATTGCATGCGGCATTGTACATGGCTGATGTTCAAAGAGGCGATCTGGTCATCACGCAAGCACTGACGTTCGTTGCTACCTGTAATGCTCTTTATCATATGGGAGCTGAGCCGGTTTTTGTTGATGTTTCCCCGGTGAGTTTAGGGTTGTGCCCTAAGGCTGTGGATGCATTTTTAGAAGAGAATGCTGAAGTCACAGACGTGGGATGTATCCATAAAAAAACAGGTAGAAGAATCAAAGCCGTTGTACCAATGCACACGTTTGGTCACCCTGTAGAGCTTGATGAGCTGGTTGCCGTTTGCTTGAAATGGAACATCACGTTGGTTGAAGATGCCGCAGAAAGTCTAGGCTCGTTCTATAAGGGCAAACATACCGGTACTATTGGTGATTTTGGTGCTGTCAGCTTCAATGGTAATAAGATCATCACCACAGGTGGTGGTGGCATGGTGTTATGTAAGACTCAAGAATTAGGTGCACGTACTAAGCATGTCACGACGACAGCAAAAATTCCTCATCCTTATGAGTTTTTCCATGATGAACCTGGCTTTAACTACCGTATGCCTAACCTGAATGCTGCACTGGGATGTGCACAGATGGAAGTTATCCAGCAGTATTTGAAGCAAAAGAGATTGCTTGCAGAAGGCTATAAAAACTTCTTCAAAGGTACAGATTTTAACTTTGTCACTGAGCCAGAGTATGCGAAGTCAAACTACTGGTTAAATGCAATTGTCTGTCCGGATAAAGAAAGTCGCGAAGAGGTGCTAGCTTGCACAAATGGCTCTGGTGTGATGACTCGACCTATTTGGCAGCTCATGCATAGATTACCTATGTTTGAGAATGCAATACATGGTGACTTAACTTACTCAGAGTTTATTGAGGCACACCTAATCAATCTTCCAAGTACCCCAGTGGAAATCAAAAGCTAAGTAGGTTCAATACATACATGACGCAGACAGATAAAAAGGTTGCAGTCTTTACTGGTACAAGAGCAGAGTATGGTCTGCTCTTTTGGCTTTTAAAGGACATACAAAGCGATCCAGATCTAACACTTCAATTGCTTGTTTCTGGCATGCACCTATCACCGGAGTTTGGTGAAACCTATAAACAAATTGAAAAAGATGGCTTCAGCATCGATGAGAAAATAGAGATTTTGCTATCTTCTGATTCCGCGGTAGGTACTGCGAAAAGTATGGGGGTAGGGGTTTTAGGTTTTGCTGATGCATTGTCGCGATTAGCACCAGATGTTCTTGTTATTCTTGGGGACCGCTTTGAAGCGCTTGCTGCAGCGCAAACTGCCATGATACTTCGTATTCCAATTGTTCATCTTCATGGTGGAGAGATAACGGAAGGTGCTTACGATGATGCGATTCGTCATGCTATTACAAAGTTGAGTTACCTGCATGGTACGTCGACAGAAGAGTATCGTCAGCGAGTTATCCAGTTAGGAGAATCTCCTGAGCGCGTTAAAAATATTGGGGCTATTGGGCTTGATCATCTAAAAAGAGCTTCTTTTATGGATACGCAGGAATTAAGTGAATCTCTTAATTTCTCAATTGATAAGCCTTACTTTCTTGTCACATATCATCCAGTGACCTTAGGTGAAGAAGCTCCTGAAGAAAGTTTTCAAGTGCTACTCGATGCTTTAGATACGTTTCCCGACCATCAAGTAATTTTGACGTATCCCAATGCGGATGATGGTGGGCGACGAATTATCCCAATGCTTGAAGAATATGCTAGAAGTAACCCTGAGCGTGTATTAGCAATACCATCGTTAGGGCAGGTACGTTATCTAAGTGCAGTCAAACATGCTGCTGCCGTTATCGGCAACTCATCTAGTGGTATTATAGAAGTGCCAGCCTTTGATGTTCCTACAGTGAATATAGGTTCTAGACAAAAAGGGCGTTTGGCTGCAAAAAGTGTTCTAAACGCAGCTGCTACAAAAGAATCTATCAGTAACGCGGTTAGCCTTGCTGTGAGCAGAAAGTATAAAGCTGAAAATGAGAATATTGCTAACCCCTACGGGCAGGGGGATAGTAGCAAGCAAGTCATAGAGATGATTAAAGGCTTGCAGTTTGAACGTAGCAAAGCGTTCTATGACCTTACATTCGATAATGTATAATTTCCTTGTAAACCAAGAACGAAAACAGAAAGAGACTCTATGACCTTAATAATTGCTGAAGCCGGTGTTAATCATAACGGGAATGAGAAGCTCGCCTTTGAGTTAGTGGAAGCTGCTCATAAAGCTGGCGCTGACATTGTTAAATTCCAAACATTTAAAGCTAAAAATCTGGTCACAGAATCAGCCAAACAAGCTGACTACCAAATGGCGAATACTCAAAAGCAAGAATCTCAATTGGCTATGCTAAGCCGATTGGAGTTGTCTTATGAGGTGCACCACCAGCTAGTTGACCACTGCAGTAAGCTTGGTATTGAGTTTCTTTCGACTGCTTTTGACTCTGAAAGCTTGGATTTTTTGGTAAACGATCTCGGGCTTAAGCGATTAAAGATACCTTCTGGCGAAATCACAAATGCTCCTCTTGTTCTAGAACATGCTCGCACAGGTTGCGATTTGATTGTATCAACTGGCATGGCAACTCTATCAGAAGTTGAAAATGTACTCGGAGTAATCGCGTTTGGTTATACAGCAAAAGCAGATGACCTGCCGAACGAGCAAGCGTTTCAACAAGCTTATGCTTCGGATGCTGGACAGGCTGCGTTGAAGAGTAAAGTGACCATATTGCATTGTACAACAGAGTACCCCGCTCCTATGGATGAAATAAACTTAAGAGCAATGGACACCTTACATCAAGCGTTTGAATTGCCTGCTGGTTATTCTGATCATAGTGAAGGTATTACCATTCCGATTGCTGCAGTTGCTCGTGGTGCAATGTTAATCGAAAAACACTTTACCCTTGATAAAAATATGGAAGGACCGGATCACAAAGCGTCTTTAGAGCCGCACGAGCTTGCCTCAATGGTACAAGGTATTCGACAAGTAGAGAAAGCGCTAGGGAATAGGGTGAAAACTCCCACAGTATCAGAGATAAAAAACAAATCCGTAGCCCGTAAAAGCTTAGTGGCAGCTAAGGTCATTGTTTCTGGTGAGACCTTTAGTATTGAAAACTTGGCGATTAAGCGCCCAGGAACAGGTATGTCACCTTACAAGATGTGGGATTTAATCGGGCAAACAGCGACTAAAGATTATGATGCTGGAGAACTAATAGTTGAGTAGTGAAGTGTTAATGCCGCTGGTTATGATTGGCGGTGGTGGTCATGCAAGTGTGCTCGTTGATTTGCTCCGCCATCAAAACAGAACCATTCTCGCAGTGATTAGTCCAGATGATACCTCTACTAGACCTGCTTTTGACGGTATTCCGCGACTATCAAATGATGACGATATCAGTCGATTTTCGCCGGATGATGTTCGCTTAGTCAATGGTATCGGAATGATGCCCAAATCGCAGTTAAGAAAAAAAGTAAATCAACGCTTTCTGGATCTTGGTTACCAATTTGAAACAGTGATCTCGGAGCAAGCGTTGGTTTCAAAACACGCGCATCTCCAGGATGGTGCTCAGGTATTAAAGGGCGCAATCGTGCAATGCGGTGCTGTTATCGGCGAACATTCAATAATTAACACTGGGGCTTTGATTGAGCATGATACCGTAATTGGAGAGCACAATCATATTGCCCCTAGAGCTGTTCTATGCGGCGGTATTGTTACTCAAAGTGATGTTTACGTTGGTGCTAATGCCACTGTCATCCAAAATCTTAAGCTGGCGCAAAACGTCGTTGTTGGTGCTGGTGCTATAGTCACGTGTCATTTGGATGCTCATCAAGTTTGCTATCCAAGCAGAGCGACCATCATAAACTCGAAATAATATAGAAATACAAAGGTTACTCATGAGTAATTGTTGGAAAAATGTACTAGTCAAGCCAGCGTGTACTTTATTAGATGCGTTGGAGATTATTAACGATGAAGCCTTACGAGTTGTATTGGTTGTTGATGAAAGTGATGCACTACTTGGTGTAGTGACTGATGGTGATATTCGGCGTGGATTACTACGTAATTTGCCTCTAACCGCAGACATAGCGCAAGTTATGAATACGACACCGTACACTGCTGCAATAGAAACTCCACGTGATGAGCTCATTGCTATCATGGAAAGCAATGATATTTTGTCTATTCCACTATTAGACAATGGCAAGGTCGTTGGGTTAGAGACCTTACATCATGCTTTAAGTACTCCTGTGTATGAGAACCCTGTATTTATCATGGCTGGTGGTTTCGGAACTCGCTTGCGTCCTTTGACGGATCACTGCCCAAAACCAATGTTGAAGATTGGTGATAAACCTATTTTAGAAACAGTTATTCGAAACTTTATCAAAGCAGGCTTTATTAACTTCTATATCTCAACCCATTACATGCCAGAACTTATTCAACAGCATTTTGGTGATGGTTCAAGTTTAGGTGTAAAGATCACTTATGTACATGAGCAATCTCCGCTTGGTACTGGAGGTGCTTTAGGACTTTTACCTAAAGACCTTCCTAAAGATTTGCCTTTAATTATGATGAATGGTGATGTTTTAACGAAGGTAGATTTTCAACGGTTACTGGAATTTCACACTGAGCATGATGCGGACGCAACTATGTGCGTGCGAGAATATGACTACCAGATCCCTTATGGCGTGATTAATGGAGAAGGGAACCGGATTACAAGTATGGTCGAGAAACCGATCCAACGCTTTTTTGTTAATGCGGGAATTTACGTGGTTTCACCAGTTGTCATCCAATCCGTTCCTGAAAACCATCATATTGATATGCCGACATTGCTCGAGCAGCATATGAATAAACGCAACAACGTTTTAATGTTTCCAATTCATGAATACTGGCTGGATATTGGTCGTATGGATGACTTTAATCGAGCTCAAACTGATATTTATACTCTAGGGTTGTAAAAATGATTAATCAGAAGTCTGTGCTGGCTATTATTCCGGCGAGAGGTGGCAGTAAAGGGCTACCTAAAAAAAACATCAAGCTTATGAATGGTAAACCACTGATACAGTGGACCATTGAAACTGCTTTACAAACAACTGAAATCGATTCTGTCTTAGTGACGACAGATTGTCCTGAAATACAGTCTGTTGCTCTGGCTGTTGGTGCCGAATGCCCATTTTTACGTCCAGATGCGCTTGCCAGTGATACGGCAACCAGTTTTGATGCCGTCAAACATAGTCTTGACTATTATGCTCAGGAGTTGGGGCGAGAATTTGACATCATCGTTTTATTAGAGCCGACCTCGCCACTGCGCGAAAATACAGACATATCCAATATGCTGGGTAAGTTAGAGCAACATTATCAGACCCATGATGGCATTGTGAGCCTTGGGGAAGTGTCTGAACATCCGTCTATTGTCAAAGTTATTGATCATGATGGAAGCGTTGTTCCTCTCGATGAACAGGCTGACTCTGCCATTAGACGACAAGACTGCGCAAAAGTATATTTTCCTTTTGGCGTCGCTTATGTTGTCAAAAGAGATGTATTACTAAAAGAGAAGAGCTTCTACCCGCAAAGAACTCTTCCTTATGAGATAAAACGCTACCAATGTTATGAAATCGACGATATTTATGACTTTTTAGCTATCGAAAATATTATGAAATTTGAGTGGAACTTAAAATGAAAACGAGAGCACTTGTAATTGGTTTAGGCTCAATGGGTAAGCGTCGAGTAAGAAACTTATTGGCGTTGGGAAACATTGATGTTTTTGGTTTTGATGTGCGAGCGGATCGTAATGAGGAAGCGAGCTCGAAGTATCAAATCACGACATTTGATGACGTACAGAAAGCATTTGAAGATGTGAAGCCAGAAGTTGTCGTTATTTCAACACCACCGCAATTGCATATGACATATGCAAACATGTGTTTCGACGCACGAGTTCCATGTTTTATCGAAGCCTCAGTAACTGATACTGAAGAAATTCGTGAACTTGGTAAGAAGGCTCTAGAAGCTTCACTTGTTATTGCTCCATCTTGCACTATGCGTTACTTCCCTGGTCCTAAAAAGGTTAAGGAGTTGCTTGAACAAAACGTTATTGGCTTGCCACTGTCAGTGAGTTACCAAACAGGTCAGTATTTGCCGGATTGGCACCCTTGGGAAGACATTCAAGACTTCTACGTGTCCAAACGTGAAAGCGGTGGTGCTCGTGAAATTGTTCCATTTGAGCTGACTTGGTTGAATGATTTATTTAGTCATGATGTAAAAGCCTTAGCGAGTGTTGTCGCTAAGCAAACTGATATGAATGCGGACATTGATGATATATACCATTGCCTGCTTCAATATGATTCAGGTGTATTGTTAAACTTAACGGTAGAGGTTATTTCTCGTCCACTAGCAACTCGTGAGATGCTGATTCTAGGTTCAAGAGGCAAGATTAAATTTAGTGCTGATAGTAATTCAGTCTCTTACTGCAACTTAGAAACAGACGGTTGGGTAGAAAGCACATGGGAAGAAGGCACTGTTGAGAGCCAATACATTAACCCAGAAGAACCATACATTAATGAGATGAAAGACTTTGTAACAGCAGCTTTGGCTGGTGACCAAAGTCTTTTCCCTAACAACCTTCAAGATGATGTGAAAGTGCTTGAGGTGCTTGAGGCACTAGAAGAGGTTGATCAATTGAAAGGTAACAAAGCATGAGTAATTACAAAGAGCGTTTACTAAAAGCCATTCCGGGTGGAGCGCATACTTATTCTCGTGGTTATGACCAATATCCAGAAAGTGCACCACAAATTTTGTCTCGTGGTAAAGGGGCGTATTGCTACGATGATAAAGGCACGAAATATCTAGATTACGGAATGTCTTTGCGTGCTGTGAACCTTGGTTATGCAAATGATGAAGTAGATATGGCTGCGTTTGAGCAAATGCGTAACGGTAACAACCTTACTCGTGCTTCTTTAATTGAATTACAAGCAGCTGAGCTTTTGATTGATCTTATCGACTCAGTCGATATGGTTAAATTTACCAAAAATGGTTCCACTGCAGTTTCTGCTGCAGTGAAGCTAGCACGTGCATACACTAACCGTAATTTGGTTGCGCGTTGTGCGGAACACCCGTTCTTCTCTTACGATGACTGGTTTATTGGCTCTACACCTATCACGAAAGGTATTCCAGAAGATACGATCAAACAAACAAAAATGTTTTCGTACAATGACATTAACTCCTTGAAAGCGCTTATTGAACAACACCCAGATCAATTTGCTTGTGTGGTTCTTGAGCCAAGTACGATGGACCATCCTGCGCCATCTGTTGAAGTTGAGGGCGAAACCTATCTTCACGATGTTCAACGTTTGTGTAAAAAACACGGTATTGTTTTTATTCTGGATGAAATGATCACTGGCTTCCGTTGGCATATTAAAGGTGCTCAACACTATTACAATATTCAGCCAGATTTGTGTACGTTTGGTAAAGCGATGGCAAATGGTTTCTCTGTTGCTGCTGTTGCTGGTAAACGTGAAATTATGCAACTTGGCTCGATTGAGTTTGCTGGTTCTGAGCGTTTATTCCTACTATCGACAACACACGGTGCAGAAATGTGTGGGTTGGGAGCGTTTGTAAAAACGGTCGAGTACATTCAAAAGAACGATACCATTGAACATCTTTGGGATTATGGTCAAAAGTTAATTGACCTTATGAACCGCAAAGCAAAAGAAGCAGGTGTTGAATCATATTTCCAAGCCGGCGGTGTTCCTTGTTCTCCTTGGTATATGACTTACGGTCCTGATGGTCAGGCGGACTTAGCCTTCCGAACTCTATTCTCGCAAGAAATGCTAAAAAATGGCGTTTTAATTCCATGGATTGCACTTAGCCATAGCCATGGTGAAAAAGAGTTAGAAATGACAGAGAAAGCGTTAGAAGCTGCATTGAACGTATACAAGAAAGCTATTGATGCTGGTAGTACTGAAGGTTACCTAAAAGGTGATGTCATCAAGCCAGTATTTAGGAGCATTAACTAATGAAAGTGGCATTGGTTTCGCTTGATCAAGTGTGGCGAGATAAGCTTGCAAATCAAATACAGTGTCGAAGCGTGGTTGAAGAAATCAAAGCTGCAAGTTCTGATATCGACCTTATTGTTTTCCCAGAACTTACATTGACAGGTTTTTGTGTAGATGATTCAGCGCTGGCCGAAGGTGATGGTGAACAGTCAGATACTGTACGTTTCTTTTCGGATCTAAGTCAGCATTACCAATGCCACATTATGTTTGGTCAGCTTGCTCGCTTGTCATCAGGACAAGTGGTAAATCGCCAGAACATAACAGACCAAAGTGGTCGACTTATTTCAACTTATGACAAAGTTCATACGTTTTCTTATGCGGGAGAAACTAATTATATTGCACAAGGTGAACAACCTTGTGTAAGTATGATTGATGGTATCCCTGTTGGTGGTTCTATTTGTTATGACCTTCGTTTTGCTGAGCTTTTTCATCATTATCGGGAAAGGGCTGCCATGGTCATCAATACGGCGAATTGGCCGTCGACAAGAACTGCCCAATGGCTATGTCTATTGCAAGCTAGAGCAATTGAGAATCAGTATTTTGTTGTTGGTGTAAACCGAATTGGGACAGATGGAAAGGGATTAGATTACGATAGTTCTAGTGTGATTTTTAATCCGCTTGGTGAAAGACTAGACCCACTGCAACAAGGGGTATTTTGGGATTTATATAGCATCAATTTGGAAGATGTTATGGCAATTCGAACGCAGTTCCCCTTTGTCAAAGATCGTCGTAACTCGCTTTATATGCAGTGGTCGAAAGACAAAAATTCGCAGTAATAGTTAGTAGATTAAGACTATGAATCAAATGCTTAAAGATAAAAAAATCGTTATTGCTGGTGCGGGTGGACTACTAGGTGCCAGTGTCGTTAAATCCATTTTAGAGGCTGGTGGGAGTGTCGTCGCAACAGATGTCTCACTTGAGCACCTAAAAGCTCGTTTATCTTCTGTTGGTGTAAATCTTGCCGATACTCACTTAACTATGCATGAGTTAAATATTACCCACAGCGACGATCTTACGCGATTTTGGCAAGAAGCAGACGGAGTCACTGGCGCGGTGAACTGTACTTACCCAAGAACTAAGAGTTATGGTGCTAAGTTTTTTGATGTAACCCTAGATAGCTTTAACGAAAACGTGAGTATTCATTTGGGTAGTGCATTCTTGTTTGCCCAGCAATGTGCAGCATACTTTGTTAATAAAGAACAGCCTTTTTCACTAGTAAATATTTCCTCTATCTATGGTGTTATTGCTCCTAAGTTTTCAGTGTACGACAACACGCCGATGACAATGCCCGTCGAATATGCCGCGATTAAATCGGCTATTGTCCACTTAAACAAATATGTGGTGAGTTATATTAACGACAGCCGCTTTAGAGTGAATAGCGTGAGTCCTGGTGGCATATTAGATGGTCAGCCTGAAGCTTTCCTCGACGCGTACCGTAAAAATACGCACGGAGCAGGTATGCTTAACGTTGAAGAGATGACAGGTAGTATCGTTTACCTGTTATCTGATCAGTCTAGATATGTGACAGGCCAAAACATTATTGTGGATGATGGTTTTAGCTTGTAAACCATTAGATGATACTTATATGAAAATGCCCCATTGATTGGGGTATTTTTTATTCCCACCGGTGAATATTATCACCTTCTAAGTAAGTTTCGATGAGTTCCATTAACTTATAAACTAAGGTCTTATCAATGATCTCATGATCCTCTAAGCGGCGAGTATAAATTGATAAATGTGGATAAATACGACTCAATGTAAACAGTGCTGTAGAGTAATAGCCATAAATCGCAGCTATATTATCGTATTTACATATTTCAAGTTCTATAGGTCCCTTGGTTTCTTCCGCATAACGTAAATTTGGCACTTTTTGCAACAGATCTCTTACACTCGCTTTTTCATTCCTGTGTGGAAAGTAGATAATTTCATCAAACTGTTCGGATAAGCGTTGCAGGCTTTTCTTATATTCATTTAAATCAATCCCACCATCAGTCGCTCCATCTCCAATAAATACAGCTCTTGAAGAGTTAGCTTTAAAGATGGTTGGTTGCTTAGATATCTGTCGTCGTAAGCGTGGAAATGTATTAGCCACTATATGAAAATGTTTAGCTTTTAGGTCAAATAATGTAAAAAGCTCGAATTTATTGCTAATGTAAAAGTCTCTCGGTTTTTTATAGCCAAAAAGGTTAAGAGTAATATTTCTTTTTAATTGAGAATAGCTGACACGAATATTATCGCGAAGTTGTTCTTCATATGCTTTTAGTGTCCACGTGCCGTCATCGTACATGACTTCTTTAATTTTAATAGTAATATTACCAAGTATAGTAGCTACGCGTCGGCTTGGGTATTCTGTATAAAATACATAATTGAACGTCATGCTTGGATTGAGTTTTCTGACTTTTTTTAGCACCAAAACCAATCTTGGGTAAAGCGAACGGGTAGGGTTGCGCTCTAAACGTATAATACCAAACCAATTATGCAGTGCTAACAACTCTTCCATTTGTCGCTCTGCATTTTCATTTTCTTGCTCTCTAACGATGATTATGTTGTTATTACACTGATAGTGTTCAATCGCTTCTAAAGCATTAATAAGTTGAAATGGAGTTGACGCTAAGAATAGGTTCATTATTTCTTGCTCTTATTATAATTTGCTTGATTCCATTGCTTTAATAGTCTGTAAAGCTCAATGTTTACTTTATTTAGCAAGCTATTATTGGATTTGACTTTCCGTTGTCCAATAGTGGAAGTGGTATTGCTACGAGAAATTAATTGAGGTTCGTAGCTATAAATAGTCTGTTTAGTGCGCCATTCGTTGTCCATAAAGTCATCTACAGGTTCGAAGAAACCATGGATTTGCGAAAGATAGGTCGCAGCAACCTTAGGTGTTATAGCATAAGCGGAAGTACCACAAGCACCTTTTAAATTAGAAATAAGTCGATAATTATCGTCTATTTTTACAATGTTTATATGTTTGCGTTCAAAAAAGTTACCTAGTTTCACTAATCCGTATTGGGTAGTTAGTCTATCGATATTTTCTAGTTGTTCTTTAAGATTACCTAATAATTCAATGTTATCTTCTAAGATAAGGAAGTTTTCATTATCTGAAACACATTTTCGCCAAAGGGAAATATGACTAGCCCAGCATCCTAATTCAGGTGTTGTTAGTGTGTAACCTTTATATTTTTGCGTTTTTCTCGGATCATAAAGTGCATAAATAAAATGCTCAGGGTCTTGCTTTACATTTTCCGCATCAAAAAAATCAAAATTGACACAATCTAATACTTTACTGACTTGTTCGCGACGCTCTAATGATTCTTTTAAGTTTATTACGTATATTTTCATTATGAATCCTCTGTGACCATCCTGATCGTCTTCTTCAAAGCCCCGGTATTCTTTGCCATAAACTCAATCACATTTTTACGAAAACAATTATGTTGATGGACATCTTGCATTAACACAGTAATAGAGGATGCCAGATTTTGGGCGTTGTTAACTAACAAAATGCAATCTTCCCTCAACATGGCTTCGACGATCTCTTTGAAATTAAAGAAGCTTGGACCATTGATAATAGGGACGCCCAAAGCCGCAGGCTCCAATACATTGTGTCCACCAACCTTATCTCCAACCAAGCTGCCACCCATAAAGCAGATATCTGCAGCACCTAACAATAGAAGCATTTCTCCCATTGTATCGCCGAGATAAACTTGAGTTGAATTAGCCACGTTCTCTTGTGTGGTTCTACGCACGGTTTCAAAGCCTTGTTGTTGGCAGAGGTTGTACATATCATCAAAACGTTCTGGGTGACGAGGTACAAGGATCAAAAGTGCATCTGGGTGTGACTCTAACACTCTTTTATGTGCTGCCAAGACTTGCTCGTCTTCGCCCTTATGAGTACTTGCTGCAATCCACACAGGGCGATTTTGACCTAGCTCTTGCCTTAGTATTTTGCTCTTTTCTTTCACATCATCCGAGATTTGAATATCAAACTTAATAGAGCCAGTGACTTTCAGTTTGTCTTTATCAACCCCCAGTCGTTCAAAACGGTTTGCGTCTGACTCTGTCTGACAAAGAACCTGAGTTAGGCATGGCAACATGAGGTTAAACAAAGGCTGAATTTTGGCGTAGTTGCTACATGATTTTTCCGATAAGCGGGCATTGACCACGCTGATAGGAATACCGGCTTTATGGGCCTCGTTTAACGTATTTGGCCACAGCTCCGTCTCGATGATCAGCATTTGCTTCGGTTGTGTTGTCTTCAGGAAGCGTTTTACCGCAAAGGCGAAGTCAATTGGCATATAGCGGTGCTCAATTAAAGCACCCAGCTTAGCAATCTGTTCCGCTCCGGTACTCGTCGTGGTCGTAACCAGAATAGGTTGATCAGGGTTTTGCTCTTTAAGCGCCTTAATAAAAGGCGTAGCAGCAATGCTTTCGCCGACAGAGACTGCATGTATCCAAATCGGCTTTTCTTCGCTTGTTAATTTCGGAGTAATACCAAAGTGCTCTTTCCAACGTTGACCAAATTTGGGTTTGTTTGGCTTACTTTTGTATAAGCCAACCAATAGGAAAGGCGATGCGATTGTGAGCAAGAGAGTATAGAGAATACGAATTAACATGAGCCAACAGCGATCGCTTCTAGTTTTTGAATACTATCCAAAACTTGCTTTGGCGATAACTCAGTTAAGCACTTCAAATGCTTAAACTGACACTCGCGCTTAAAGCATGGACGGCAGTCAATGTCCGTATGAACAATCTCTACCTTCTCTGCAAGTGGTGGTGTGTATTTCGGTGAGGTGGAGCCATAGACCGCCACGACATTACAGCCAACGGCCGCTGCCACGTGCATCAGACCTGAGTCGTTCGCAACAACGGTCTGGCAAGCCGCCAGAAGATCAACCGCTTCAATCAGGCTTGTTTGTCCTGCTAGAACGTGAATCTGATGCTGATGTTCTTGAGGTACTAATTGCTTGATGTTGTTGCAGGTTTCGAGATCTTTTTGAGAGCCAAACAGCCATACCTGATGCCCTGATTTCGCCATTTGAATTGCCACTTCTGCATAGTGTGCTTCGGGCCATTTTTTCGCGGGACCGAATTCCGCTCCTGGGCATAGACCAACAACAGGAGATTCTTGGTTGAGATTAAACTTAGAAATCGTAGCGCTTTGTTCTTGTTTATCAATAAACAGGCTAGGGCGAGGCAATGTTTCTAAGCCGCCCAGAGAAGAAGAGTCGATCATCTCCGCTTGTGAATAGGCCAATGCAACATAGCGCTCAACCATAAACTGGAAAGATTTCATATTTGGACGCAAGTCATTGAGTAGACCGTAGCGCATTTCACCTTTCCAACCAGTGCGAAGTGGGATATTAGCAAACCAAGGAATCAGTGCTGACTTTGCAGACTTCGGTAGGATGTAGGCGCGGTCGTACTGTTTTTCTCGTAATGATTTACCAATTTCTCGACGACCCAATAAGTTGAACTCACCATGACCAATAGGCATTTCAATGGCTTGGTGGATCTCTGGCATGCGCTCAAGAATTGGTTTACACCAACCTGGTGCAATTACATCAATTTGGCTTTCTGGATGAAGTTGCTTTAAAACGATGTATAGTGACTGTGACATCACCATATCACCAACCCAAGACGGTCCAATTATTAAAATCTTTTTCATTTTTTTAGCTGCCAGTCAGAGTTATATCTTGGTTTAAACAAATTGTAATAGTTATTGCCATCTTCTTGAGAGTGTAAAAGCTGCAACACCCACATGTATTGTTCAGGCTTATTTGCTACAAAGTACTCAATCGCTTGGTTACAAGTGCGGGCATCTTGCTCTTCGCCCTTGTCTAATTCAAACGCCGGTAAGATTTCGATATCAAACGTACCATCTTCTGTATTCATAGAAGCAAACATAGGTAACACTTTAGCGCGTGATAGTTTGGCAATTTTACCTAAGCCTGGAAGTGTTGCTTTTCTGGTTGCAAAGAAATCGACAAAAACGCTGTGTTCAGGACCATGATCCTGATCGGGTAAGTAATAGCCAATGTAACCGTCACGAACTGATTTCAAAAACGGCTTAACACCACCAGAGCGTTCATAAACGCGACCGCCATATTGCACACGTTGTTCGTGCATTAGCCAATCTGCCACTTCATTTTTCTGCTTTTTTGCCATCGCAGAGACGGGCATTCCCATCGAAGCAAGTAACACCGCAGGAATATCAATTGCCCATGAGTGTGGAACCATCAAAATGACTTTCTCATCATTGTCGATGTGTTTTTGAAGGATGTCTAAACCTCGGATCTGGCAACGTTGCTGTAACCATTTAGATGAACGTAAGCTAAGTAAGCTGAAACGGAAAAAGAACAATGCTGCGGTATAAAGCGTTTTTTCAATCAGTGCTTCGCGCTCTTCAAATGATTTCTCTGGGAAGCACAGCTCAAAGTTGACTCGAGCTCGGTGAGCCGGACCTTTGTGCGATTTAGCCAGTTTCTTCGCGATAGTTTTTGCTAGCCATTTCTGAACCCCTAAAGGTAATAAAGCAAGCGGCAAAGAAAGGACAACGCCTATCCACGTACCCCAATACTTCGGCGCTAAAAAGTGGCGCTCAAATTCAGGGTTATAAGCTTTAGGATCGAAATCATCACGTTGATTAGTCATGAAGTTTTAAGTACCTATATTTTTGAAGAAAGGCGATTGGGGGTCTGTAGAAATGATACTAGTAATCGTATCAGAGTAAAGGTGGTAGAGAGTTAACTACCACCTTTGAAGGGAATTAACGGTTTTGAATCGCTAGGTATTCAGCAACACCTTCAGCTACCGTTTTGAATTCTACATCACAACCAGCTGCACGAAGCTTAGTTAGGTCCGCTTGAGTGAATTCTTGGTAAGCGCCTTTTAGGTGATCAGGGAACGGAATGGTTTGGATTTCACCTTTGTTGTGGTGTTTGACCACTGCTTTTGCCACTTCTTCAAAAGATTCTGCACGACCAGTACCGCAGTTGAAGATGCCAGAAACACCATTTTCTAGGAACCAAAGGTTTACTTTGCACACATCACCAACATAAACGAAGTCGCGTTTGAATGATTCGCTGCCTGCAAATAATTTAGGGTTTTCACCTGCATTGATTTGGTTATTTAGGTGGAAGGCTACCGATGCCATGCTACCTTTGTGATCTTCACGCGGACCGTACACATTGAAGTAGCGGAAACCAGTGATTTGAGAAAGCTGTTCACCATGCTCTTGGGCATCTTGCCATAGGCGACGCACATAGTTATCAAATTGCTGCTTTGAGTAGCCGTATACATTGAGTGCGCCTTCGTATTCACGTTCTTCAACAAACGTTTCTGTCTCGCCGTATGTTGCTGCTGATGACGCGTACAGGAATGGAATTTCACGATCTAGACAGTAATGAAGCAACTCTTTTGAGTACTCATAGTTGTTTAGCATCATGTATTTGCCGTCCCACTCGGTTGTCGCAGAACAAGCGCCTTCATGGAAGATAGCTTCGATAGGGCCGAAGTCGTCACCTGCCATGATTTGAGTAAGGAAGTCATCACGATCCATGTAATCTGTGATATCAAGATCAACTAAGTTTTTAAACTTCTTGCCATTTTTTAGGTTGTCGACAACCAGAATATCGTTAATACCTGCTTCGTTCAGTGCTTTAACAATGTTGCTGCCGATCATGCCAGCACCACCAGTTACGATGATCATAAGACTTCCACCATAGATTAAAATTTTCTCAGGAATTCTAGCAAGAAACAGAAATTAGCGCTATTGGAAGGAAAAGAAAGGTATAGAGCGCTTGGGTATAAACAAAAGGGAGCCGAAGCTCCCTTAAATAGTGTTGTTATTCAGCGTTTGACGCGTTTGGTCTTTGGTACCAAGGATTACGTTCATCAGTCAGTTCAATCAAGCTGTACTTACGACCTAGCTTCTGACCACCATCGCGAGTCAGTGGCTGCCAGCTAAAGAACGCGCGGTTGTTGCTTGGTTTCACTGTCATGATGTCGAATGGAATTGAAATGTAGAAGCCTTTAGTAAAGCTACCTTCACCGAATTCGTCAGCCGACAAATCACTGATTGATGCGAATGCACCTGCAATGACACCACTCTTGAACTGTTTAGATACATTCACTTGTGTACCGATATCACCCGCAAGGAACTGACCAACATCAACTTGAATCATCAAATCTTGTAGGAAGTCCCATTGAGGGTAGTAATAACCCGATACAAAACCAGTAAAGCCTTTGTCTACAACTTGGAACGGACGCCCATATTCTGGAACGTATTGCCATTTCTCATCGTATACACCGAAGTAGCTTTGCGGGTCACGTTGAGAGATCAAGTTTACATCTGCACCGATCGCCCAGTTTGCGCCTTTCGGTCGGTACAGGAATTCGGTACCCACACCCGCAAACATACTTTCTAGATAACCAGCGTAGAACTGTTGGTCCATGGTATCTGAGTACTCTTGGAACCAAGTTAACTGCAGGTTGGACATGGTTACCGCGTGTTCATTTTGATAAGCACGGAACATGGTACGTACACGAGGAATCGAAGTGCCGTCCGGTGGAGTTACGTAATTAAACTTGTCGTAGTTGTTGTACCAATCCCAGTATAACGAGCCACCAATTTCTAGGTTATCTGTCAACCAGTAAGAGGCGCTGCCACTTAAACCGACGCTGAACAGATAGAACTCTTCTGGGTTGCCTAAGGTCTGAGCCAGTTTTGGTGAGAAGCCCCAATCAAAGCGCTCAAAACCATCGTAAGCAGGTTTACCTTGCGGTTTATCGCTTGAGGTTGATGTCGCATCTTCGATATTTGGATTGATGTAGTTAACTTCTGCAAAGTCACGGTATTTCTCTTTGGAGATAACCGTTTGATCGCCGATCAGACCACGACTGCGTTCATTGATAGTAAAGGTATCAATGTTGTCTGGCATTTCGTTGTAAAGGACTGCCGCTGCTTTTTCATGAGCTTCATTGCGATCACGATACTTTTTCTGCTCGCCGACAACAGAAACGGTATTGTCTTCAACATAAAGTTGGGTATTTTGGTAGCCAGCAATCTTATCCAGCTCCTCAGTAACACGTTCCCAATCTACATCAGACAGTTGCTCTGGTTGTTTGTCTTCAACTTCTGGTGTTGGTGTATCACGCCAGAAAGACGGCATATCATTGAAGTTTGTGTAAAGGCTTACGCCTGCAACTAACGTATCACCGCGCTCGTAGCTCAAGCGCAAATCTGCCATATTTCCCAAGCGATATAGAATACCAAAGTTCCAAGGAGTATGAGGTGTCATGTCTACACCACCACGTACCACAGGGAAATCTTCGCTGTAATCATTACTGTCGTATTCAAGCTTAAATCGCAGTGGTGCGTGCAAAGTTTGATACTCGACACCACCAAAGAGTGCAGCAGGACCTTTGAAGAAACGATCTGTATTGGTTGTGCCTCCAGTTGACAGAAAATCACTTGGTCTTTGGCAAAAACTATCGGACAGCTTACAAGCTGGGTTGCTGATGTTGTCGCGCGTACCTAAGTAGCCCCAGCCCATACCTAAAGTGAAATCAAAGGTACCAAGGTTTGGGTTAGAGTAACGCTTTGTCGCAGCAACAAACTCACCATCAAAAAGACCGGTGCCTGCAAAGTCACGCACACCCACAGAAAGCTCTGGCAAGTACTCTGACTCTTGCAAAAGTCGAACTTTAAAATCGATGCCTTTGTCAGTGTATTTGGTATCACCCGAGAAGCTTGGATCATCACTATAAAAGAGATCATTCACCATGGTGTAGCGAATGGTCGTCTCTAACCATGGCATCACTTGTAGTGTGACATTATAGAAAAGGTACTCATCGCTGCCAGTAACAGCAAAGTTAAACTCGCCTTCAGGCGCCATACGACCTGTTGGCATCTGCATTAAGCCTACACCACCAAAGTCCATTTGTGATGGTTGCAATGGTGGTGCTTCGAAAGGCATGTCTTGAGCCCACACCAACGCTGGACCCATTAAAGAAAGGGATAAACTGGTTCTGATCAGGTTCATGTTTAGTTCTTCGATGAGGTTGGTTTACGTTGTGCAAGCAGAGCGACAATGTCTTTATCCATTTGTGATGTTTCGAACTTATCAAATGGGATGTACACCATGGTAAGTGGTGGTAAGTAATATTGAGTGGTTAACCAACTGCCATGGTGAGGGTGAACGACCTTGCCATCCGGGTAAATTAGGATTGGCGGATAGGCGAGCTCACCAATGTCACTTGAACCTAGATTCTCGACCTGTTCATGCAGAGCGATACCCGCTTGGTTTTCTACCGCGTAGACTTTTTCTAAGTTACCCACATACAACACTTTCTCTTTGCGTTTTGGTGCACTTAACGCAAGTTGACCTTGTAAAAGAGGGTTATCAAATTTATCCAGACGGATGCGATCAACATCAATAGCCGACAGCACGCGAGGTGCAAACTGGCTTTGTTGGATAAACTTGTAAAATGGGTGCGCAACTAAATTATGTTGAATCATTTGGTTCAACACCGAATTCTTTAAGGCAGTACTTTCTTGCACTGCTGTTTCGGAATTATCAAATAGAGTCACAGCTAAAGGGTATTGCAGGGCGACTTGTTGTTCTTGTGCATGCTTAAGTACGCTCTCTAATCGTGCCGTTTGTTGGAACTGCAATGCTTTACCTGTTCCGACAAGTTCTATATTGAGCGGTGGTGGGGTGTGATTTTGAGCTTGAACGATAGTAGGTGTCGCCAGAATCGTTGCCGTTAAACTTAGGCTTAATAAAGATAGCAGTCGCTTATTCATGATTTGCTGTACCCTTTCAGAATCGTCAATTCAACAGGCACCATATTGGGACCTAAGTGTTGACGTGTTTTTACAACTTCTCCTTTACCGTTTACCCAGTATTGGTTCTCTACAGTTTTTTCTAAGCTGGTAAACGTTACAACCTCTGTATAAACATCAGTAGTGGTAGATGAAATAGGGGTGATGACGGTTTCTTTACCTTGACGAGAACGTTGGACTTTAGCTGGGAACCCATAACGGTATTTGTCAGACCAATCGTAAGAAAGAGAATATTGTAAAGAGGGCGCTGAGTAGGCAGGAACGTTGCCATAAATGCCTGCTAGATTGGTGGTTTGCAAGCCAATAGTTTTAACGATATGACCGTTTTCTGTTACCACCATTGCCTTGTCCGCACTTACCCACTTTAATTGGGTATTGCCAGTTAATGGGTTGTGCTCAGCAAAGGCCAACACTACGAAGACCTGTTTTTGGTCACCAATTTTTAAGTAAGCACTGGCATAAGGAACCGCTTCAACTTCTTTTGGAGTTAGCTCGACATCGATGTAGTTGCCATAAGCTTCTTGGACTGTCGCGGATACGTCATTAAATTTTTGTGTACAGCCAAAGATTGAGCTCAGTAAAGGTAGGGCAATCAGTAAGCGCATCCATTTTAGCGATAGAAAGGTGTTCATCATTCCCTCATTACAAATAAAATCGCCCTGAATAGATCAGGGCGATTGTTTCCATATCTACAAAACTAAAAAATTATTTAGTTACTGAAGTAGAAGTAGAAGTAGACGTTGAAGTTGAATCGCTGTCTGACGCTGCAACTGCTACTACAGTTACTGCTGCTGCTGCACCTACTGCTACTGCAGTTGTACCAGTTGCAGATGCTGCTGCTGTGCCTGCTGTACCAGCTTCAGTCGCTGCAAATGCAGTTGATGCGCTTAGAGCCATAAGAATAGCTAGAGCTGTGTTCTTCATTATTAATCCTTGTATTTCAGATTTTAAAACATCGATGTTTGGTCTGTTTATCACACACCTTTTCTCATTTTAGTTAAAAAACAATCAGCATGTAAATAGTTTCCTATGCGAATTTACCTAACGCTAAAGAAAGATCGTGGAAGAATAGGGGGTGCTTAGGTGTGATTATCGTATTTAATAAAAATGCGTATTCTAGTGCTTAAGTTGAAGTTACCTCAGAGTTCACGCAAACGTTCACGATTTTTATGCAACGCGACTCTTTGTATGTCTTGTTTTAAGTCGCTGATAGACAATGAGTTTCTCATCTGTGAGAATTTGCTAACCATAAACAGAACTCTTAGAAGTCCCTCCCTCTTGCCGTTTTGCGCTAATCCATGCATAATTTGCCAGCTTTTGTGTAGCGTTTATCAAGACTGTTTTTTTGAACGACTAGTCGCAAAAGTGAGGCTTAAAAAGAATAGTTATATCAATAAACCGAATGAATCGGGAATCAGCGAACAGTGGCTAACGCGTAATGCCGCCGGGCGGTAGCGTGGAAACGCACAAACGAAATTGACAAAAGTTAACAGACATTCACTGCGCGCGTCATTCATCATGTGCAGCGGTCAGTCGACACCCAAGGAACACTTACGTGATTAATAAACGACCATGGCTAGGGGCGTTGAGTGCAATCAGCTTAGGCTTGTGCTCATTTTCTGCCTCAGCAGATTTTTATGCTGGTGCGTTAGTCAGTTACTCTAACGCCGAATTTCATCATTCCTCTTCAGTGACCGAGGGAAACCCTTTCCTTCTTCAAGCGCAAGCTGGTTACTTCTTCAATGATTACCTCGCTTTTGAAGCGCGTTACGGAACCTCTGTACAACGAGATAGCGGACTGGCAGTAGACAGCCTCGCGAGTGGCTTTATCAAATTGAACATGCCCGTTTCCGAACGTATCGCACTTTACGGACTTGCCGGTTATTCGAGCGTTCAGATCGACCAACAGAATGTAGGCTCAAATAAAGATCAAGGTTTTAGCTTTGGTTTAGGGATGCATTACGCTTTAGACAAGCAGAATGCGGTTGTCTTTGAGTTTGTTGACAGTACATCTGAAGATCAGGTTCGTTTGAACGCACTTACTCTTGGCTTTCAACACCGATTTTAATTAAAGACCTAGCGCCTAGTTTTGTGGCTAGGATTTTTAACTCCTGACTTTAAATAGCGAATTATCATGCTCAAAGGATATTTCTCGATAGGTGCTTGCATTCTGGCAAGCCTATTTGCGCCGCTTACTAATGCGCAGACTCCAACCCCAGAACAAATTCAGATGTTTCAGAACTTACCTGCTGACCAGCAACAAGCACTGGCGAGTAAGTATGGTATCTCTATTCCATCCGGCGCTTCTTCTCAGCCAAGTAGTTACCAAAACCCTCAAGTGGTTGAACAACGTCCGGTTACTAGTAGCGCGACTGAAGTAAAGGTAAATGATGCCGAAAAAGACGAGCAAGGTCTAAAGCGTTTTGGTTTAGATTTGTTTGCAGGTTCACCTACGACGTTTGCACCAATCAGTGATGTGCCTGTTCCGGCTGACTACACGGTAGGGGCTGGTGATGAAATCGTTATTCAACTTTTTGGTAAAGAGAACACGACGCATCGCCTTCGTGTTAATCGCGCTGGTATCATTAATTTCCCTTCTCTTGGTCCTGTTCAAGTGGCAGGGATGACATTCTCTGACGTGCGTGATTCTCTAAATCAGCGTGTAAAAGAGCAAATGATCGGAGTTCGTAGTGATATTTCGTTGGGCGAAATGCGCACCATGCAAGTTTTTGTGATGGGTGATGCCTACAAGCCTGGCGCCTATACGGTGAGCGCCCTAACTACGATCTCTCAAGCGATTTATTACAGTGGTGGCTTTAGCGAGAGTGGGGCTCTTCGTAACGTGCAACTTAAGCGTAATGGCCAGGTTATTCGTAAACTTGATATGTACGACCTGTTACTTAAAGGTGATGCGCGTAACGACATTCGTTTATTACCAGGAGACGTGGTCTTCATCGGTGCATTGGGTAACACAATTTCGATTGATGGTGAAGTAAACCGCCCGGCAATCTATGAAATCAAACCAGGCGAAACCTATAAACAAGCCATTCGAATGGCGGGTGGCTTTACGGCTAACGCATATAGCGATCAAATCGAAGTGAAGCGTTACGCTGCAAAAGGTGCTCGAGATGCATTAACGCTGAACTTTAGCCAGTCACATGACCAACAAACTAAAGTCAAAGATGGTGATGCGGTTAATGTGCTTAAGAAAAATGAAGAACTGACTCGTTACGTACAAATTGAAGGCGATGTACGCCATCCGGGCTTTATTGAGTGGAAAAGCGGTCTACGTATTGCAGATTTATTCCAATCCGTTGATACCTCATTTAATTCTACTGCAGATGTAAGCTATGCCATTGTTGTGCGTGAGATTAATCCTCAACGCGATATCGAGGTTTACCAAGTTAACCTTGCTAATGCGATTCTTTCTCCAACGAGTAAAGATAACTTGAAGCTGAACTCTCGCGATCGAGTTTTGGTGTTTAACCGCTTCAATAATGAAGATTTAGATACATTAGCGGATCAAGAAACCGTTACCAAAGCGAAAACCTTAGAGCAAGCTCAACTTCAAGCACAGCAAGAGCAATTGAAAGAGCAAGAAGTCATGAGCTCATCAGTGGCGGTGTCTTCTGCGACGCCACTAGAAAAAGATTCAAAGCAACCAAAGATCGTGTTCCGTGGTAAAGAAATCACTAAAGACGATTTTGAAGCATTAAAGCAAAACACACGAAGAACCTTGCTAGCGCCTGTGTTGCTGCAACTTCAACAGCAGTCGCGTTTGGGTTTGGCTCCGCAAATTGCCGAAGTCTTCGGTGAGGTAAAACACCCTGGGCGTTACCCAATCACACCGCGTATGACGATTTCTACCTTAATCGAGGCTGCTGGTGGCTTAACTTATAACGCATTTACCATCAACGCCGAGTTAGCTCGTACGGTTATTAACAGTAAAGATGAGCGCGCTTCTATTGATGTTGAGCGTATTGATTTGCGCCAAGCCATCAAGGGCATTACCGCTGACGATGCCATTATTGTTGGCAGAGACCGCTTAAACATCCTCGAGAAGCCAAACGTCAAATTGCAAAGCACGGTAACGTTGCAAGGTGAAGTTCGCTTCCCTGGTACTTATACCGTTCGCCAAGGTGAGACCTTAGGTGAATTGTTAGAACGTGCTGGTGGTTTAACCGAATTCGCACATCCACAGGGGGCTATCTTCACTCGTGAGGCTTTGCGCCTTCAAGAGCAAAAGCTATTAAACGAATATGCTGCAGATATGCGAGCAGAAACGGCGAAGAAAACCTTCCGTGCTGATAGTAATATGGGCTCGGTGATCTCAGATCCAGATAAGACACTGAAGTTTGTTGAAGAGGCAAGTCGCAGCAAAGCCCTTGGTCGTATGGTGGTGCAGCTTAATCGCATTCTAAAAGACGAACGTTCGGCGGACTTTATGTTAGAAGATGGTGATTTCCTATTTGTACCGACCTTCCGCAATACGGTTTCGATCATGGGTGAAGTTCAAGTTCCAATTACATATCTGCTGGATAACAAACTAGATGTCGATGATTACTTGAACAAAGCCGGCGGTGCGAAAAAACAAGCAGATGAAGACCGTATCTTCGTTGTACGCGCAGATGGCTCAGTTTACAAACCAACGTCAGGTTACTGGTTTGGTAATAATCATGAAGAGCTAAAAGCGGGCGATACCATTGTTGTGCCAATCGATACTGACTACCGTGATGCATTAAGCACTTGGACAGCAGCAACGCAGATCCTCTATCAAACAGGTGTAGCAATTAATGCATTAAATTAAGAAAAACCCCAGGAATATTATCCTGGGGTTTAAAGTTTTAAGCACCTTAATTCAGCCTATTAGATGTATCTATTTCACGACAGAATATAAATCAACCAACTTCAGAGTTTAAGTGTTGAGCACTACCTCCTAGTTTAGGATCTAAAATCAATGGAACCAAAGAAAGAACTTTATCCAAATTACTTACCTATACCTCCTCAAACAGATTGCAATGAAAATGAAGTTGACATCAGAGAGTTGCTTAAAGCTATATGGAAGGGAAAGTGGGTAATTGTTGCAATTACTAGTGTATTCGCAATTTCTTCAGTGTTATATGCATTAAGTTTACCAAATATCTATAGAGCTGATGCTTTACTTGCTCCTGCCGAAAGTTCAAATGGAGGTGGGCTATCTAAAATGGCGGGTCAATTGGGAGGTTTAGCTGCATTAGCAGGCGTAAACATAGGAGGAGGTGAGTCATCTCAAACTGGTTTAGCTGTGCAAGTAATGAAGTCCCGCCAATTTTTAGAGGGATTTATAGACAAGCATGACTTATTAGTACCTTTAATGGCCGCAAAAGGTTGGGATCTTGCAAGCAATAAACTCATACTTAATGAAGAGCTTTATGATTCAGTTACTGGGAAGTGGTTAAGGGCTCCGCAAGGTCTACGTGGTTCAAAACCAAGTAATCTAGAAGCATTTGAAGTTTTTAATAATGAAGTCTTGGATATTCAACAAGATAAAGAAAGTGGTTTATATACGATTTCTATTAAACATTACTCTCCTTATGTGGCTCAGGAATGGGTTAACTGGATAATTGAAGACATCAATAAAGTTATGCGAGAACGAACGATCGCTGAAACGTCTCAAAACTTAAAGTACTTAAACGCGCAACTGCGTAATACTTCTGTGGCAGAGATGCAAAACACATTTTATAAGTTAATTGAAGAGCAAACTAAAAGTCTAATGCTAGCTGAAGTTCAAGAAGAGTTCGTGTTTAAAGTTATTGACCCTGCTGTTGTTCCAGAGATAAAAGATAGCCCGGCTAGAGCAATTCTTTGCGTATTTATTACCTTTTTGGGGTTTATGACTGCTATCGCTATTGTTTTAATAAGATTTGCCGTAAAAAGACAAAAATAAAAGTGCTGAGCAAAGCCTTCATATTGCTATTATTCTTATTGTGATTGAGTTAGAGAGCTCATTATGAAAAAAACAATAAAAGTATTACATGTTAATACATATGATTCTGGTGGTGGCGCTGCAAATGCGGCGGTTAGAATCGTTGAAAGTGTGAATTTAAGTAATATCCATGCAGAACTTTTAGTTCAAAGTGGTAAAAAAAACACAATTATTCTTTCAAAAAGTATTTTTCGAAAATTCCGCCCTTATTTAGATAAATTACCACTATTAATTTACCCAAATAGAAATGATGAGTTATTTTCCAGTGCAATTATTAAAAATAACAAATTAATCCAATACATAAATCATAGTGACTTTGATATCGTACATTTACATTGGATCAATGCTGGAATGATATCAATTGAAGAGATATGCAAAATTAAAAAGCCTATAGTTTGGACCTTGCATGATGCCTGGGCGTATACCGGAGGTTGCCATTTGGTTCCCGCAAGTTGTTCCTTATTTAAGGAGGAATTTGGTTGTCGTAACTGTGTGAAGCTAAGTTCATCGAACATTTTTAATTTCGATTTGGCAAAATTTAACTATAGAAGAAAACTGCACTCCTATCATACAAAAAATGATATTTATATTGTTGGGGTTAGTAATTGGATTACTAATGTTAGTAGAAAATCTAATTTGTTGTCTAAATATAAACACTTTACAGTTGGTAACCCCTTAGATACGAAAAAGTACCGAATTATCAAAGAAAAAGAAAAAGAAAAAGAAAAAAAAGTACTTCTCTTTATTGCGGTTGGTGGTAGCGATGACAGTAATAAAGGTTTTGATGACGTCTACTATATTGCCAATAACTATCCTCATTGTATTGAAATTAGAGTTCTTGGAGGAGCTCTTATGGAAGAAGAATTTATCGGCAATGTAAATATTAAACATGTAGGGTACGTTGACAGTCAAAATGAATTAATAAATGAATATAATAGCGCGGATTGTGTAATCGTTCCTTCTAGGCAGGAATCATTTGGTCAAGTTGCTTCAGAGTCTTTGAGTTGTGGAACTCCAGTAGTATGTTATGACTCCTCGGGTCTAAAAGATATTGTTATACATAAAGTAAACGGGTATCTTGCCAAAGCATTTGATCCCGACGATCTACTTTTAGGTGTTCTACAAGTTTTAAATGATAACATATATAGTAGAGAAGCTTGTCGAGCATCAATATGCAATAGGTTCTCTTACGAAAAAGTCTCTGAAATTTATCGAGAAATATACGAAAATGTCATCAGGTGCAATCAACCGAAGCTATATAAAAAATAACCACGCTATGAGTCATTTTTTTTTAGTTTTACTAATCATTCTATCATCAAAGTCTTTGTACTTTGAAATGTTTGGAACAAATATATTTACCATATTCACTTTTATAATTGTATTTTTTGTTTTCTTTAAAGAAAAAAAACCAATTAGAATAGATGTCTTGATTTTTGGATATTTATTTTTGTTAGTCTCGATAATTAGCTTAGATTTTGACATTAAAACATTTATTTTAATGTTAATAAAAACAATAACCGTAATAATGCTAATCTCCATAATTAAATTTGAAGTATTTTCATTACATTATAGTAAGATTATCAAGTTTATAGCTTTTGTTTCAATACTGACATATCCAATTATCTTTTTTAAGCTCTCTAGCCCTTTATTCAACTTCATCTCTATTGATGAAAGAATTCATGAAAACTTTATTTTATTTGGGGTGCTTGATAATCACATAGCTCATGGTGTATATCGAATTAATGGGTTGTGGTGGGAGCCAGGAGCATTTCACTTTTTCTTAACAATATCATTCCTTTTTGATTTCCTATACGAGAGACTAAATAAAAGAAGTACCATCTTTTATATAATAATGTCACTACTAATTGGCTCTACCACTGGGTTGCTTTCGATAATATTGATTCTTTTGTCAAAGAACGTAAGTAGACTTAATCTTATTAAATCAATATACTTAGTGATTATTTTATTTTTTATATTCTTATTATTCAAATATACAAACATCTCAAACAAGTTTGACTTAGATAGTTCTATGTCCTTGCTTTCGCGTTATTACGATTTTTTAATAAGCTATAATATGTTTTTAGAAAATCCATTAGTTGGTTATGGACTGGGTAATCAGATTGAAAAAGCTATTCCTTTTGGCATTGATTTACTCGGATACAACACTTACTTCTCATTGGCAAAACCTACAGGGTCAGATGGTATCACTATGTTTATATCACAAGTCGGCTTGTTGGGGTTTATATTTGCTTTCTTTCTTTTGTTTCCTAATTATGGTTCGGTTAAGATAAGTACTTTGGGTAGATGTTTCATTGCACTCGCTCTGCTTATTACGTTTAACACGCAGAATTTTATATTTTTGATTATATTTAATGTGCTAGTGTTATATTCTTTTTCTTCATGGCGAGGTTTAGTTTATCATGATAAATCGTGATTTTGAAAAATATTATATATTTATTGTTTGGAGTAAAGCAAGTCACATTAAAGATCTTGCAAAGAAAGAAATCATAAAAAAATTTGATTTGCTTAGTTGTGGTGAAACAAAATGGAGTAAAAAATTTATTCATCAGAACTTCTTACGCTTTTATAGTGAACTAGCTCTAGGGACATCAGACAAAGTCAAAGAGGTTGGTCAAGATTCATTTCATTTCTTTATAGTTAAAGACATCAATCCAAAGTTTGAATATCGGAGTGATGCGTCAGGGCGCGTTAAAAAGGTTAATAGCAGTATTATTGATTTGAAATCCAAACTGAGAAAAAAAACTGATGTGGCTTTTGGGGTGCATTGTTCTGATTCAAAGCATGAGTTTGTTCAAAACTGTGCAATGATATTTGGGAGTAAATATGAAGCAACTTTATCTTCTATTATCGATAATAAGCCTTTCTTTGTAGATGAAACATCTAAAGCCATTGCAGAGAGTGGTTGGGATTCTTTTGAGCAGCTTTTCAGTTATCTAAATAAAACAACTCAATATGTAGTGTTACGAAATCCTAGAGAGTTAATTGACGGGTTTGAGCATGGAAAAGGAGATGTCGATATATTATGTAACGATAGGAAAAAATTTATGTCGTTAGCTAATGGCATCCCTATTTGGGAAAGCAAAAACTTCTTCCATGTAAAGGTGGGAGGTGAAATGGTTTTATTTGATGTAAGGGAGAAAGGTGAAAGTTATTTAGATGAACGTTGGATAGAACATTTGCTAAATAATGGCTCTGTGAGTGAGTTTCAATATTTGAGAACTTTGAGTAAGGATGATTATTTCTTTTCTCATTTATATTATGCTTTGGTAAATAAAAGAAGCATACCTGATAAATATAACTCAAGATTATCTAATTTAGCTAAAGAAATTGGGAGTTATGATTTGGTCTTTAAGAACGGAATTATAGATAAAGATTTGGCTATATTTACATTGAAAGGTTATATGTTGAATAATAACTTTACCTTTTTGCTCCCTTCAGATCCTAGTGTCTATATAAATACTTATAGCGTAAATAAAATCTTTCCATCGGCACATGTATATTGGTATCAGATTTTAAGTCGTAAAATAGATACAAAAGTTTTGTATTATTTTAATAGATTAAAACGAAAATTAAAATCATCTTCTGTATTTTACAGCACATATAATTCAATTAGAGGAATGATTAGTTGAAGTTCATAAGATTTTTTTTTGATAAGTTAGGTCTATTAATTGAAAAGAAAAAGTATAGTGCTTCTTTAGAGAAAGGAATAATACACCCTAAAGAGCTCTTATACAGAAGTACGTTTAAGAGAAAGATTGTTTTAGAAGCGGACATGAATGATGGTTGGGCTTTAGAGAGATTCAGTTTATCCGAAGATACCTTACACCCATTTGTTCTGGCTCTACAGGCATATGAAAGAAATAAAAATAAACAAGATGCTTTGGACTTGATGAGAAAATATTATAGTCAGGTACAGCCTAGAAATTTGAGTGAATGGTTTGGGATTAAAGGTAATGTCAATACTAATAAAACACACCCTTCAATTGGTATATTTCCTTGGGATGATTTAGATGTAGAACAAAAAGCTGTTCATGTAAGAGAGTGTGCTATCCATGATAGTGTGACAAATTCAAAGAAAAAAATTGACTTAAATCATGGTTGGCGAAACTTTGGTCCTATTAGTGAAGAGCTACTGCAATTAGAAGTAGAAAGATTAATTAAGGTTTATGAGTCAATTAAATATTATGGATATGTCCGAAACTTTGATAATGATGGTGATATAGGGGCTTTCGTCTTAATAAATGGAGATGAGTGGAAGTGGTGTGTTGATTGGGGAGGTCAACATAGAATTGCTGCGTTGAGAGCTTTAGGTTACCAGAAAGTTAAAATTAAAGTTTGGAAAATTATATACAAAGATGATTATAAATTCTGGCCTAATGTACTTAATGGTTTCTATAGTTACACTGATGCAAATTCTATTTTTGAAAACTACTTCTCTAATGGTTCTAAATTTAAAGAATGGTCGGAAGTTATAGAGAATGAAAAATAGAGCTATCAATATTCTCTGGATGTTAAGTGATAAGTTTGCCAAAGTGGGCTTGTCATTTTTAGTATCAATTTATGTTATAAAGTACTTTACTCCTAAAGAGTATGGTGAAATAGCATATTATCAAAGTATTATTTTTATCTTGGTCGCCTTTGTTTCCTTTGGTCTGGAGAATATAATTCTAAGAGAGATTTCCAGAGGAAAAGAGGAAATAGATAAAATTATTGTCAATGCGATCTTCCTCAGGCTATCTGTGTCGGTTTTGGTTTTTTTGATTAGTTTAATATTGATGATGTCTGGTTTCATGAGCGAAAGTTTCATATTGTTTGTAATTTTGACTTGCTCTCTCTTTGCTAATGGATTCAGTGCTGTTGAGTTATATAATATAGCTATAGAAAAAGGAAAAAGAATTAGCTTAACGAGCACTGTAATCGCTATTTGTTTTTCTGTTATTAAATTAGTCCTCATATATTACGGGATTTTAGATCAAATCCTATTCTGTGTTGTCTTTGTATTTGAACTGATAATTTATTTTCTAATACTCTCAGTGATGTTTTTAGTCGATGGACGAAGGTTTGATTTATCACTGGTATCTTTAAAGTACATAAAATGGATGTTGAAAGAATCAATACCTCTTTTAGTGGCCAATGTTGTATTTGGTCTTTATGTGAAAATAGATTCTTTGATGATATCGCATATGAATGGGATGGAGTATGTTGGCTACTATAGCGCAGGGCTAAAGTTCTCTGAGGTATTGTTTATAATACCTATGGTTGTTTGTAATGCTCTCTTTCCTTACTTCGATTCTTTGTATAAGGAATCGAAGATAGAATATAATAAAATTCTATCTATAATTGGATCTGTAGGATTTTATTCCTTATTAATCGTTAGTGTTACTTTATATTTTTTAGGTGGATATATCATTGTAAGTATTATCGGAGAAAAGTATGCTATTTCTTCACAAGTTTTTAGTATTCATGTATTGTCTTTACCAATAGTGTTTATTGGTGTACTTAGTAGTAAGATGTTGGTTATTGAAGGGATGCAGTCCCTGTCTATGTACAGAAATTTTTTTGGTTTAATAATTAATGTTATCTTAAACTCAATATTGATAAGTACTCATGGTATTGTCGGAGCAGCACTTGCTTCATTAATTTCTTATTTTTGTGCTTATGTTTTTTTCGATTTTTTGTCGCCAAGCTTATCAACGCACTTCAAGCTAAAAATGTCCATGTTTCTTTTTCGATGGAGCTCATATGTCAAATGATAATGTGATTAATATAATTTGTGCTACTTATAACGCTGGCATAGATCTAAATAAAACTCTTAATTCAATTAGGGATATTAACTATAATAATATCAGAGTAATAATTATTGATGGCGGAAGTGTGGATGATACAAAACATATCGTTGAAAAAAATAAAGACTTAATCGATATATTTATATCAGAAAAGGATAATGGAATATCTGATGCTTTTAACAAAGGTTTAAGACAAACTATCCCTGGGTATGTGTATTTTATTGGAGCAGGAGATACTTTTGTAGACTGTGATGCATTTTCAGTGCTAACTGATTCTACATGTTATAAAAAAGATTTACTTTTGTGTGGAAAAGTTAATGTTGTATGTGTAGACACGAATAAAACGCTTTCTGTTGCTCCACTTAATTTAAAGTTTGAGAAAAAAAGTTTGTTGAAAATGATGTCTCTACCTCACCAAGGTCTACTGATGTCAACCTTATACTTTGAGAAGTATGGTAATTTCAAAGAAACTTGCAAATATGCCATGGACTATGAGCTATTGCTGAGGTCATATCACGATTTTCCAAATGTTATTACTAAAGATGTTGTTGTCGCAAATTGGATGTCAGGTGGTATTGGTGCTAATAATACTCCAGGGGTTTTATCCGAATATTGTCGCATAAAGATGGAAAATAAAGTTGCTACTAAAACCTATATCTGGCTCATTTATGTTAAAAATTTAATGGTTTACTATGCGAGGAAGTATGGAAAGATCATCATCGATAGACGTGCTTAAAGTAATTCTTTTTCTTTCAGTAGTATTAGGTCATATTAATACTCCATTTCATAACTATATTTATGCGTTCCATATACCAGCATTCTTTTTTTTGTCTGGTTTTCTTATGAAAAGAAAAACATTAAGCGATGTAAAACTTGACTTTGTAAAGTTAATCATTCCATTTGTAGCTTTTTCTATCTTTGGACTAATTGTTGAATTTTTAAAACGTTTGATGCTAAGGCGGGATTTTCCTGAATTATCATCAATGCTTTACGATATTTATATTAATTTTGACTCAACAGTTCCTTATTACGGTTTTGTGCTTTGGTTTTTACCTATATTATTCTTGTCAAAATTAATTTCTCGCTGCTTGCTGATTAGAATTGACAGTATTTTAATGTTGTCTTTAATTTCTTTTATAATGTTGTTCTTTTATGTAGATTATAAATATTATTTGCCTTCTTTATTTGGGATTGACAAGGTTTTAGTTGCAGTACCGTTCGTATTATTCGGCTTTGTATATAGAGAGCTACGTTTAAATAAATCTTGGCTCTCTTTCTCTATATCGATTTCTTTTGTTGGTCTGTGTGTTTTATACTCTTCTATCCCTTACTTTGATATAGGAAGTTCAACAGTGGTATATGCCGGAGTATCTATCTTATTCCCAATTTTTTTGGTTACTGCACTCTTGTCAATATTTGAAATTTTAGAGGGAAAGTTTTCACTTCCTAGTCAATTTTTAGCGCTTTGTGGTAGTTTTTCTATGTTGTTTTTTGTTTTTCATCCTTACACTAACAATATCGCATATTTAGTCGCAAACTTTTGGGGAGCCAATTATTGGTTATTTAAGTTTATTTTAAGTGTTTTGTTTCTTTCACTTTTTTGTGTGATTAAAGTAAGAAAAAGAAATTTGGTGGTTTTTAAATATGTATGATTACTTGTTCTTAACACATCTTCCTTCATTTTATAAAGTTAATCTTTATAATGAGTTGTCGAAAGAGGGATTTAAAGTTAAAGCTTTGTTCATTTCTGATGGTTCAGTGATTAGGCAAGGTGATTTTACAGGAGCATTAGATGATGTTCTTTTCGATTATGAGATTCTCAACAAGGAAAGCTCTTACGAAAGGAGAAACAAACTATTTTCGGCATTAAATCTACTACGTGCAATTCAACGCACCAAGGCTAGAGTAATTTTAGTCGGTGGTTGGGATTATGTTGAGTTTTGGCTTGCATTGTTAAATCGGAAATTCAAGAATAGAATGGTTGTTGTCGAGTCATCTATATATGAGTACGATGAAAGGTGTACATTTAAAAACAGTTTAAAAAAGCTTTTTCTTAGTCTTACTACCGGAGCTATCGTAAGTGGTTTACCTCACAAGAAGCTGATCACAAAATTAGGTTATCAGAAAAGAGTTATAATATCCGGAGGCGTAGGTGTTATTAATAAACCATCTACTTTCAAAGATATTACTGACGCTAAAGGTAGTCATTTTAAACTGGTTTATGTTGGTCGCTTATCGGAAGAAAAGAATATTAAATTTCTTTTAAAGGGGTTAAGGGGTATCAATGATATCGAAATTCATATTGTTGGTGATGGACCGCAAAGAGCTCATTTAGAAGAAATATCTTCGGAAAATGTTATATTTCATGGCTACTTATCGAACGAGAGAGCCCAAGGTATCATGGCATCTAGTGACGTACTCGTCTTACCTTCACTGTCTGAGCCTTGGGGGCTTGTCGTTGATGAATCTGTGGCAATTGGTACTCCTGTTCTTGTCTCTAATAAAGTAGGTTGTTCAGAGGATCTTGTCAGAAAGTTTGAAGTCGGTGAAGTGTTTTGTTGTGGAGATCTGAATGACTTTAGGAGTAAACTCGATATTTTACTTCTTAACTGCTCATCATATAAATCTGCATGTGAACGTCTACCTTATAATAAGTTGGTTCGCCAACAAGTAGAGTCCTATGAGAAAATATTCGATTGATTTTTTCGGCTTCTCTACAAGCAAAGGGGGAGCTGCAATCGCAGCAACAAGAATATTCAAAGCAATTAAAAAATTAACTTATGCTAGGTTTTTTTGTATGGACATAAGTTCTAATGCTTGTGAAGATATTTATAACCCACCTAAAGTTTCTTGGGTGATTAATTTTTCTTTTCGTCTGATTGAGTTCTTTTTATTAAAAATTATTTATCCTCGTAGCCCGGTTAAAGTGTCATTAAATATATTTGGTTCGCCATGGATAAAAAGAAAATTGATTGAATCTGATAGTGATTTTGTTTATATTCAATGGATTAATAATAATACAATTTCATTGGGTGGTCTAAAAAGAATCATTCAAGGTGATAAGCGAACAATTATCCATCTTCATGATGAATGGATGTTGAATGGCGTTTTCCATATTTCTCCTAACATATTAAATTATACGCCTTCGTTTATCGGTGAGTATATTGACGGCTTTTTTCTTGCTAAGAAAAGAAAGATGCTAAAAACGGCGATCAATACTTCATTTATAGTTCCGTCTAATTTCCTTAAAGAAAGGCTTATTGAAAAACTAGACATTAAAAGAGAAAATATTTATGTTGTTCCAAATCCATTGCCAATTGATTTTTTCTCGCAAAAAGACACAATAGAAGAAAGTATTTCTGATGGTAATCTTAAAGTATTGCTACCTTCATTTTGTCCAAAGAAAAACCCAAACAAATCCACAGATAAGGCAATTGCGTCAATTGAATTTTACGCTAAAGCTAACCTCCATCTAATGATTGAAGTAATTAGTTTTGGAGACTATGACCATGGCGAATTTTTAGCTCCAAATATAAGGCACACACACCTTGGGTATGTTGGACATCAGGAACTTATAGAAGCAATTGATGCAAGTCATATTACTCTCGTCTTGTCGAAGTTTGAAACTTTTGGTCAAGTAGCAGCAGAGTCAATGGCGAGAGGAACACCAGTTATTGCTCGTTCTGACACAGCAATCTCTGAACTAGTTACACATAAGAGCGATGGTTTTCTTATCGAAAAATCAGATGTCGAGGCTGTCGCAGCGGCCATTGATTGGTTCAAAACTAATAAGCACTATAAGGCTATTAGGTTCAAAAGTAGAGCTAATATGGAAGCGCGGTTAAATATGACAACCTTCGAAAGTCTTTATTGCAAATTACTAAATGAGTTTTATTATGAAAGATAAAAAAAATGCGTTAATTACTGGTATCACTGGTCAAGATGGCTCTTACTTAGCAGAGCTTCTAGTTGAAAAAGGTTATGAAGTTCATGGTCTTATTCGTCGAGCATCATCATACAATACAGAGCGTATTGATGCGCTGGTAAATGAAGGCGCCAATATTAAGTTACATTATGGCGACCTAACGGATTCTTCAAACTTGATTCGATTGGTTAAAGAAATTCAACCTGATGAAATCTATAATCTAGGGGCAATGTCGCACGTTGCGGTTTCTTTTGAGTCACCAGAGTATGTTGCTGATGTTGATGGCATGGGCACTCTGCGTCTTCTGGAAGCGATCCGTATTAACGGTCTTGAAAAGAAAACTCGCTTTTATCAAGCCTCAACTTCAGAATTGTATGGTGAAGTTCGTGAAATTCCTCAGCGCGAAACGACACCTTTTTATCCTCGCTCTCCATACGCTGTAGCTAAAATGTATGCATACTGGATTGTAGTCAACTATCGTGAGTCTTACGGTATGTACGCATGTAACGGTATTTTGTTTAACCACGAGTCGCCACGCCGTGGGGAAACCTTTGTAACTCGCAAGATCACTCGTGCTATTGCTAACATCTCGCAAGGTCTGGAATCTTGTCTCGAGCTTGGTAACATGGATGCGTTGCGTGACTGGGGACATGCTAAAGATTACGTTCGTATGCAATGGATGATGCTTCAACAAGAACTGGCCGAAGATTTTGTTATTGCTACTGGTAAGCAGATCTCTGTACGCGAGTTTGTTCGTTTGTCAGCTAAGGAAGCGGGTATCGAGCTTGAGTTTTCCGGCGAAGGTATTGATGAAATTGCTACTGTGGTTGCTATTGATAAAGAAAAGGCACCAAAAGTAAAAGTTGGTGATGTCATTGTAAAAGTAAACCCTCGATTCTTCCGTCCTGCAGAAGTAGAAACACTACTTGGTGACCCAAGTAAAGCGAAAGCCAAACTTGGCTGGACTCCAGAGATCACTGTAGAAGAAATGTGTGCAGAAATGGTTGCGTCTGATATCGATAAGGCAAAACAACACGCAGTTCTAAAAGAACACGGATTTGACGTTGCGATCTCACTAGAAAGCTAATTAATCAGTAATACTGATTCGTTTATATTGCAGAGTTCCTCATTTCGGGCTCTGCTTTTTCTATTTATATTATCGGAACTAGTATGAAAAGAGTATTTGTTGCTGGTCATAAAGGTATGGTTGGCTCAGCTATTGTTCGTCAACTATCTAAAGACAGCTCAGTAGAAGTTATAACTAAAGAGCGTAATGAGCTTAACCTATTAGATGCACTAGCCGTCGAGGCATTTTTTGCGACTCACCATATTGACCAAGTTTATCTTGCGGCTGCGAAAGTCGGCGGGATCGTTGCTAACAACACCTACCCTGCTGAGTTTATTTACCAAAATTTGACGATTCAAAACAATATTATCCACTCTGCGCATCTACATGGTGTTCAAGATTTACTATTCTTGGGGTCGTCTTGTATTTATCCAAAGTTTGCACAACAACCGATGCGTGAAGATTCTTTATTGACTGGGACTTTGGAAGAAACCAATGAGCCTTACGCAATTGCTAAGATTGCCGGTATCAAAATGTGCGAGTCCTATAATCGCCAATATGGTCGCAACTATCGATCGGTAATGCCAACTAATTTGTATGGTGAAAATGATAATTTTCATCCTCAAAACTCTCACGTTATTCCCGCATTGTTGCGTCGCTTCCACGAAGCAAAATTGAATGGCGACAGTAAAGTTGTTGCGTGGGGTAGCGGTAAACCTATGCGAGAGTTTTTGCATGTTGATGATATGGCTGCAGCCTCAATTTACGTAATGAATCTTGCTCAAGAGGTGTATCTAGAAAATACGCAAGAAATGCTTAGTCACATAAACGTAGGTACAGGTGTGGATTGTACTATCCGTGAACTTGTTGAAACTGTTGCAAAAGTGGTTGGTTTTGATGGCGAAATTGAATTTGACACTACGAAGCCAGACGGTACTCCTCGTAAGTTAATGGATGTTTCACGTTTAAAGAGTCTTGGCTGGGAAGCGAAGACGAGCCTAGAAGATGGCTTAACTATGACTTACCAGTGGTTCCTAGATAATCAAGAAAACTATCGCGGTTAAAGTACCTAGGGTAGAGCTAATATAAGGGGTTAAACAAAGCATATGTTTTTAAGCAAACAACGTTTTTCTCAAGTGATTGAAAGTACGCCATTAGTTTCAATTGACTTAGTTATTGAGGATGAAAGTGGTCAAGTTTTACTTGGAGAGCGTTTAAATCGACCAGCTCAAGGTTTCTGGTTCGTTCCTGGTGGTCGTATTCTTAAAGATGAAAAGCTTGAAGATGCCTTTGCTCGTTTAACTTTAGAGGAGCTTGGACATGAGTTTAAGCTCTCTCAGGCAACACTGTTGGGACCTTACACACACCTCTATGATGACAATGTATTTGGCAATGAGTTTACGACTCATTATGTCGCGATTGCCTACAAGCTCATTGTCATTCGCTCTGAATTGAACTTACCCATGGATGTACAGCATTCTCGTTACCGTTGGTGTAATCAAGATGAATTATTGACCAGTGATAAAGTACATATTCATACTAAATGGTATTTTCAAAAATAACTAAAACTATCACCTAATTAAAAACAACGAGTTGACTATGCTTATTCCTGTAATTATGGCCGGCGGCTCAGGCAGTCGTTTATGGCCTCTATCTCGTTCAAAATATCCTAAACAATTCCTTGCAGTAACTGGTGAACAAACCATGCTTCAACAAACGTTGAGCCGCATGGTTGGTCTAGAACACAATGCGCCGTTTGTGATCTGCAATGAAGAACATCGATTCCTAGTTGCTGAACAACTTCGCCGTATTAATGGCAATCATAGCGGAATACTGTTGGAACCAGTAGGGCGTAATACTGCTCCTGCTATCGCTCTAGCAGCAAAATTTGCCCTATCTGAAAATCAAACTTCAGGTGAAGATGCTTTGATGTTAGTTCTTGCAGCTGACCATGTGATTAAAGACACTCAATCTTTCCATCAATCGGTGCAAGCTGCTATTCCGTACGCACAACGTGGTGATATGGTCACTTTCGGTATCAAAGCGAATGCACCAGAAACAGGTTATGGGTACATTAAAACCGGTGCTACGGTTACTGTTGCGGATGAGAGTCGAGGCTTTAGTGTTGATAGCTTTGTTGAAAAGCCTGATCTCGAAACTGCAAAGCAATATCTAGAGGATGGTAGCTACTTGTGGAACAGTGGTATGTTTTTATTCAAAGCATCTACTTATCTTGAAGAGTTAGCAAAGTTCCGACCAGATATCTTGAAAGCATGTGAAAGTGCTTATGATAGTCATTTTGACGACCTAGACTTTATTCGCATGTCATCCGAACTGTTCTCACAAATCCCAGACGAATCAATAGATTTTGCCGTAATGGAAAAAACAGAAAAAGCTGTTGTTGTTCCAATGGACGCAAATTGGAGTGATGTTGGTTCTTGGTCGGCACTCTGGGACGTGAATGATAAAGATGAGCAGGGCAATGCAACTCGCGGTGATGTCTTAACTGAGCAAACTCGGAATAGTTATGTTTATTCACAAGATAAACTCGTTGCTACCGTTGGTATTGAAAATCTAATCGTTGTAGAGACGAAAGATGCAGTGCTAGTTGCGGATAAAGACAAGGTTCAAGATGTAAAGTCGATTGTTAATCAACTAAAACAACAAAACCGAGCAGAGTGTCAGCAGCATCAAGAGGTATATCGTCCGTGGGGTTCTCATGAGACGGTATCTGAAGGTGAGCGTTACCATGTGAAACAAGTGTTAGTTAAGCCAAAAGAGAAGACTGCTCTTCAGATGCACTACCATCGAGCTGAGCATTGGGTTGTCGTGTCAGGTACAGCTAAAGTGACAAAAGGTGATGAAACTTTCCTTCTTACTGAAAATCAGTCAACTTATATTCCAGTAGGGACTCCGCACTCTGTAGAAAACCCAGGACAAGTGCCTTTGGAGCTTATTGAAGTTCGTTCTGGATCGTACTTAGAAGAAGACGATATTGTTCGCTTTGATGAGCGAGCATCTAAGTTTGGCGGCGACTACTAACTACTTATTGAGATAGGAAATTATGGTAACAAAATTAATCAGTAGTGAAGTGCTTGGTGCTTCAGGCGTTCAGTTTGGTACTAGTGGCGCGCGAGGACTCGTTACTCAGTTTGCACCGGACGTCTGTGCTGCATTTACTCACGCATTTGTGGCATCAATGCGTCGCAATTTTACTTTCAATCAAATGGCTGTGGCTATTGACAACCGCCCTAGCAGCCCAGCAATGGCAAAAGCAGTTATTCAAGCGCTTACTGATTCAGGTATTGACGCAATTTATTATGGTGTTGTACCCACTCCCGCTCTAGCTTTTACCGCAATGCAAGACAATATGCCTTGTATCATGGTGACTGGGTCTCATATCCCATTTGACCGCAATGGAATTAAGTTCTATCGCCCAGATGGAGAGATTACTAAAGCAGATGAACAAGCAATCTTAACCGAGAAGGTAGACTTTAGTGCTATCAATGACCTGCCTGAGTTAACGGTTAATTTCCGAGCAGCTGAGCTTTACCGAACGCGTTATACTGATTTGTTTGATGCAGATTTACTAGCAGGAAAGCGTGTTGGTATCTATGAGCATTCAAGTGCCGGGAGAGATATTTACCAAGAGCTTTTTGAATCGCTTGGGGCTGAAGTCATATCATTGGAGCGTACTGACGAATTTGTTCCAATTGACACTGAGGCCGTTGCTGAATCTGATAAGGAAAAAGCCCGCAGTTGGTCGAAAAAATATAATTTGGATTTTATATTTTCGACTGATGGAGACGGTGATCGTCCTTTAGTTGCTGATGAGGATGGCGAATGGTTGAGAGGTGATATCCTAGGCTTACTTTGTTCGCAAGCGATTCCAGTCGATGCATTAGCAGTTCCTGTTAGTTGCAACACTATTATTGCTGAATCCCCTGAATTTAAAGCCGTATCTAAAACACGAATTGGCTCGCCTTATGTTATCGCTGAATTTTCCGAATTAGCAAAAACTTATAAAAGAATTGCAGGGTTTGAAGCTAACGGAGGATATTTGCTCGGGAGTAACGTTTTGGTGAATGGGAAATCTCTAAAAGCACTGCCAACCCGAGATGCTGTTTTACCTGCGCTTATGCTGCTCTCTTTAGCGAAAACATCATCAATCAAAAGCTTGGTAAGCAATCTCCCACAGCGCTTTACGCATAGTGACCGTATTCAAAACTTTGCAACTGAAAAAAGTTTATCGATATTGGAAAGTGGTCGTCAAAACACTAAACAGCTATTAGATTCCCTAGGGTTGTCAGAGGTTAATGCTGTTAGTATTGATAATACTGACGGATTAAGATTAGAGCTATCTAACTCTACAATCATCCATTTACGTCCGTCTGGTAATGCTCCTGAGCTTCGTTGTTATGCGGAAGCTGAACGAATGGAAGATGCTATTGCTTTGGTGGATAAAGTATTAGGAAATATCAGATTAATTTAGCTTTTGAGCACTGAATATTTATAGGTAACTAATAATGGAGCTATGCGCTAAAGCATAGCTCTATCTTTCTGAGCGTCAGTTTTATGATTTACACTTTAAATAACCCAATAAAGAACTTTCCTTGGGGAAGTCGTACTGCGATTCGAGACTACTTTGGTATCGATAATTCAAATTTAGAGCACCAAGCTGAAATATGGATGGGAGCTCATCCCTCCGCTAGCTCCAGTATTTCTCAAGCCGGTGTTGATATCTCTTTATGCGATGTTATTGCCAGTAACCCAGACTATTGGCTAGGGAAGGAAACCAAGAAGAATTTCTCATCGCTTCCTTTTCTTATGAAAGTTCTAGCCGCAGAAGAGCCGCTATCCATACAAGTTCATCCATCGAAAAAGGCTGCCGAATTAGGCTTTGCTAAAGAGAATGAGCAAGGGATACCTCTAGATGCAGCAAAGCGCAATTATAAGGATGCAAATCACAAGCCTGAGCTTGTGTATGCTCTCACTCCTTATTTAGCTATGAATGGTTTTCGAGAGTTTGAGTACATCGTTAGGTCCTTTGATTATCTGAATATTACTTCTATTGAGGACATCTTTACTCCTTTTAAGAACAAACCATGTTCAATGAGCCTCAAAGCCTTTTTCTCCGCATTACTTTCATTAACTGGTGAGAAAAAAGACAAAGCAATTTCAGAGTTAATTTCCTCATTAAAAATAAATGGTAGTGAGTGCCCTGAAGAGGTCGCGCTCGTTGAGCGTTTTCAAAAACTGTATCCACATGATATCGGGTTATTCTCGCCTTTATTTTTGAACGTAATTGAGCTCAAGCCTGGTGAAGCAATGTTTCTCTATGCTGAAACCCCTCATGCCTATATTCAGGGCTTAGGGATTGAGGTTATGGCCAACTCAGACAATGTTCTCAGAGCGGGTTTGACACCAAAACATATTGATGTGAAAGAGTTAGTAAAGAATACTAGGTTTGAGCCAACTCCTTTTCCTGAACTTACAATGAGGGCAGAAAGTCTAGAAGGGAGGGAGATTTACCCTATACCTGTTGAAGACTTTAAGTTTGATATCTTAACTCCGAATGAAGGTATTGATATATCGGTATCTTCTGCGGAAATATTATTTTGTGTATCAGGTAGTGTTACAGTGACCACTGACTTTGATAGTCGATTGATAATTAAGGGAGAGTCGGTGGTTCTTCCTGCGTCTATAGAAAAGTATTCAGTATTAGGTGAAGGTCAACTGGCCCGCGCTTACTATTAAGGTGTTTATGAAAGTATCTATTATTACGGTTTGCTACAATGCAGAAAAAACAATACGAGACACAATAGAGTCTGTAATCAGTCAATCGTACAGCGATATTGAGTACCTTGTTATTGATGGTGGTTCGTCAGATGGCACCATGGATATCGTAAATGAATATAGAGACGCTATCGGTGTTATTGTCTCTGAAAAAGATAATGGTCTTTATGATGCGATGAATAAAGGGATGTCCCTAGCAACTGGAGAGCTTATCGGTGTTTTGAATTCAGATGATGTGTTTTATAGCGCCTCTACGATTGAAGAGATTGCGGCCTTAGCTCAGGGTGCTGATGGAGTTTATGCTGATATTGGGTTCTACAATGAGGCGTTAAACAAAAAAACGCGACATTACTCTTCTAAAAGGTTTCATAAGGCTAAGTTTTCTCGTGGTTTTATGCCTGCTCACCCATCGTGCTATCTTAAGAGGGACGTTATTTCTAAGGTTGGAGATTATTCCTTAGATTATAAAATTGCAGCAGATTTTGACTATCTAGTACGAGTATTTTCCTTGCCTCATATCTCTTTGAATTATTTAGAAAAAGAGGTGGTTAAAATGCGCGAAGGAGGTGTGAGTACGTCAGGATTTTCCGCCAATATACTTCTAAATAAAGAAATTATTCATTCCTGCAAGAAAAATGGGGTGCCTTGTTCGTGGATATCTATCTTGAGCAAGTACCCAGAAAAATTACTAGGACTAGTGTTTAAATGATATTCATAACAGGCTCTAATGGCTTTTTGGGCAGTCATTTGGTTAAAAGACTTGGAGGCCAAACTCTTTCATTGCTTGATCGTGGGTCACCGAAAAATTCACCTAAGCATCGTTTTTTGCAGGCCGAAATTAACGGCATATCCGATTATACAACTGGCTTAAAGGGATGTAATACCGTCATTCATTGTGCGGCGAGAGTACACATCATGGATGATAGCGTCGACGAACCACTAGAAGCCTATCGTGAAGTTAACACTAGAGGTACATCGAATTTAGCGAAACAAGCAGCAGAGTTAGGCGTGAAACGGTTTATCTTTGTTAGCAGTATAAAGGTGAATGGTGAGAAAACGGAGTCAGGTAAACCATTTAATAATCTTGATAAGCATTTTCCAGAAGATGATTACGGCGTTTCTAAAGTTGAGGCAGAGCAACAACTGTTTGATATTGGAAAAGAAGCGGGGATGGAGATCGTCGTCATACGTCCAACTCTCGTTTATGGCCCAGGCGTTAAAGCTAACTTTGCCTCTCTCATGCGTCTGGTTGCCAAAGGTGTCCCTCTTCCTTTTGGGAGCATAAGCCACAACCAAAGAAGCTTAGTCTCGGTCGAAAACCTAGTCGATCTGATAGTGACCTGTATTGATCACCCTAAAGCGGCCAATGAAACGTTTTTAGTTTCCGATGATAATGACGTTTCAACATCTAAAATGGTGCGTCAAATGGCTATTGCTCTTGATAAACCAACATGGCAATTGCCAGTCCCTGTTTGGTGCTATCAATTAGCAGGTAAGTTGTTTGGTAAATCCGATGTTGTTGATAGATTGATCGGCTCTCTGCAAGTGGATATAACCCACACTAAAGAAACGCTCGATTGGACCCCACCTCAATCCCTAGAAGAGGGCTTTAGAGAAACCGCTCGAGCACTCTTAAACAGTAAGAAGTAATTTAAATGATTCGATTATTTGATTTTCTCGCCGCTTTTTTTGGTTTGCTTTTCCTATGGCCAATTCTGCTTATTGTGACCATTATTGGTCTCTTTGATACTGGCTCTCCTATTTTTGTTCAAGAGCGAGTGGGGCGCAACAAAAAGCCATTCAAACTCATTAAGTTTCGTACCATGTCGGTAGAAACGAAGTCCGTGGCTAGTCATTTAGCCAGTAATGCTTCGATTACTAAGTTAGGTACGTTTTTACGCAAGACTAAGATTGATGAATTGCCGCAACTTATCAATGTAGTCAAAGGTGAAATGAGCCTAGTTGGTCCACGCCCAAACCTATTTAACCAAGAAGAATTGATTACAGAGCGCGATGCGCTGGGGGTCTATGATGTATTACCAGGGATTACTGGCTTGGCACAAGTGCAAAATATCGATATGTCGACACCAGAACTGCTAGCTAAAACTGACAAGCAGATGATTGATACATTGACACTCAAAGATTACTTTAAGTACATCTTGATGACAGCAACAGGGAGTGGTTCTGGTGATGCGGTAAAGTAGGAAGCAGAAAAGTGCTTTGATGGAGCGGCGGCAGCCGTTTTTTTGCGTTTTATTGTATCTATCTCTTACTACTCGTGTTCGCCTTTATTCCGGTGAGAGTCCTGTTTTCGTGTTAAACTAATGCATGCTATCTCCGATAAAACCACACACAAGAATTATTATGCAACGTCTACAATTTATATGGCAACTTTCTCGAACTAACAAAAGAATTGTTAGTGTATTGATCGACATTATATTGATCTTTATGGCTTTTCATTTGGCAATCTTAGTTCGTTCCGGAGCAACCAATTATTTTACTTATCCTGCTGTCTGGGGGATTCAAATTGCAGTGACAATAGTCACCATTGCTGTATTTGCTCGATTAGGGCTCTATAGAGCCGTTCTTCGTTACCTCACCTTTCAAGCTTTATTTGTAGTGACAGCTGGTGCGGTCATTTCGGCTACACTCGTCGCTGCTCTTAGTTTCTACATGAGTGACCCGTTTCCGAGGACAGTTCCTATCATTTATGGTGCATTTCTTGCCCTTTTTTGTGGTGGTCCTCGTGTTATTGTCCGATCTTTGATTGCCCAAAGCTATTCAACGCAGAGTAAAGAAGTTCTAATTTATGGGGCGGGGTCGGGCGGTCGACAGTTAGCGATGGCATTAAGAAGTAGTGGAGACTACCGCGTAAGAGCATTTATTGATGGTGATTCTACGCTATGCAATACTATGATCTTAGGGTTGCCTGTTATTGCTATTGAAGACGCAATGCCCCTCATAAATAAATATGATGTTTCTCAAGTCTTACTCGCAGTGCCAAGTGCTAAGCGTTCACGCCGTAAGGTTATTCTGGACGAATTAGCTAAGTTACCTGTCGAAGTGCTTACGGTCCCAGATATGACAGATATTGTCTCCGGGAAAGCCAAAATTGATGAGCTTAAGGACGTCGCGATTGAGGATTTACTTGGGCGAGATCCAGTAGCTCCTCAACAAGTGTTGTTAGAAGCTAATATCAAAGACAAAGTGGTTATGGTGACAGGTGCTGGTGGTTCTATTGGCTCTGAATTGTGTCGTCAAATTGTGGAGCAGTCGCCTAAGTCTATTATTTTATTTGAGTTGTCTGAATTTGGTCTGTATCAGATTGATCGCGAACTAAATCAACTTAAAATTGAAAAAGGGCTAACTTGCGACATTATTCCTTTGTTGGGCTCTGTTCAGCGTCAACATCGTCTAGAAACGACAATGTCTTCTTTTAAAGTTCAAACGGTATATCACGCAGCAGCATATAAACACGTTCCATTGGTCGAATTTAACGTAATTGAGGGTGTGCGTAATAATATCTATGGGACTTATTATACTGCGTGCGCGGCGATTAAAGCTGGTGTTGAATCATTTGTATTAATCTCTACAGATAAAGCCGTTCGCCCTACTAACGTAATGGGTACAACCAAACGAATGGCGGAGCTTGGTCTGCAGGCTCTTGCTGATCAAGAAAATGCAAAACCAAATGGCACTCGATTTTGTATGGTACGATTTGGTAATGTTCTCGGTTCTTCAGGCTCCGTGATTCCTGTGTTTAAAAAGCAAATTGCATCAGGCGGACCAGTAACCGTGACTCACCCAGAGATCACTCGTTTCTTCATGACCATTCCTGAAGCTGCACAGCTAGTTATTCAAGCTGGAGCAATGGGCAAAGGAGGCGATGTATTTGTCTTAGACATGGGTGAGTCAGTAAAAATTACAGACTTAGCATGTAATCTCATTCAACTATCCGGTCTTGAAGTTAAATCCGAAGCTAATCCTCATGGTGATATTGAGATTCAATTTTCTGGACTTCGACCTGGTGAGAAACTGTATGAAGAGTTGCTTATTGGCGACAATGTCAAACAAACAGCGCATGAGCGAATAATGACCGCACATGAGGTTCATTTACCTTTAAAAGAGTACGAACTACTGTTGAACGATCTCGATTTCGCCTGTCATAGTATGGATCACGAAAACATCCGCACATTATTATTAAATGCTCCTACAGGATTTAATCCTACGGACGGTATTGGTGACTTAGTCTGGAGTCACAATCAATTGGAGTTAAATCTGGTTGATACAGAGCTGGTTGTAAACGAATAGATTTAAATGGACACTTAGTGTCCATTTCTTTTTATTATGTTGAGTGATTTGATATCGCTCAACTCCAAACAACAAACATCTATAGATTGTTTAAGAGCTGTGTTGTTTAATTCTAATCTTTTTCAGAAGTGTAACTCTTAGAGTTAGTTAGGGTAAAATTATGAAAATTGCTGTCGCTGGTACCGGCTATGTTGGGCTTTCTAATGCTATGTTGTTAGCTCAAAACCATGAAGTGGTTGCACTAGATATTGTTCCTGAAAAAGTTGAACTGCTAAACAAAAAACAATCTCCAATTGTTGATGCTGAGATTGAACATTTCCTTGAAAACAGGGAGCTTAACTTCATCGCAACAACCGATAAGCAGAAAGCTTATAAAGGCGCAGAATATGTTGTGATCGCAACACCAACGGATTATGACTCAGTCACGCATTACTTTAATACTTCTTCAGTTGAAGCTGTGATCAAAGATGTTATGTCTATCAATCCTGATGCAGTAATGGTGATTAAGTCTACTGTTCCTGTTGGTTATACTGCCCGAATTAAAGAGGAATTGGGGTGTGAGAATGTCATCTTCTCCCCAGAGTTCTTGCGAGAGGGCAAAGCGCTTTATGATAACCTTCACCCATCACGTATCATCGTTGGTGAACGCAGTGAACGTGCCGAAGTATTTGCTAGCTTGCTGGTGGAAGGGGCAGTAAAAGACGATATTCAAGTTCTTTTTACTGATTCGACAGAAGCTGAAGCAGTAAAACTTTTCTCCAACACCTACCTTGCTATGCGTGTAGCATACTTTAATGAGCTGGATTCTTACGCAGAAGCGCATGGCTTGGACGCTCGTCAGATCATTGAAGGTGTTGGCTTAGATCCTCGTATCGGTAATCATTACAACAACCCATCATTTGGTTACGGTGGTTACTGCTTACCAAAAGACACTAAACAGCTTTTAGCCAATTACCAAGATGTACCAAACAACATCATTGGTGCGATTGTTGATGCTAACCGTACTCGTAAAGACTTTGTGGCTGAAGCTATTCTTAAGCGCGAACCAAAAGTTGTGGGTATCTACCGCCTTATCATGAAGGCGGGATCGGATAACTTCCGTGCTTCTTCTATTCAAGGCATCATGAAGCGTATCAAGGCGAAAGGTGTTGAGGTCGTAGTTTACGAACCAGTGCTCAAAGAAGAAGATTTCTTTAACTCTCGAGTGATTAAAGACCTGAATGAGTTCAAACAAAGTGCGGATGTGATTGTTTCTAACCGCATGGTGGAAGAGTTAGCCGATGTAGCGGATAAAGTTTACACGCGTGACTTGTTTGGTAGTGACTGATCAATTTCCGGTAAGGTCCTAGTTTGCTAGGACCTTCTTTGCTTTTACTAAAGTATTCACTTCGCTCTAATCAATAAACCACCTCAATTCCCTCTGCTTCCAACTTCTCTCCTAACTCTTTTTTTGCTTCTTTCTCTCCATGTATCAAATGCACGGCTTTTGGTTGCTTTGGAACTCCAGTTACAAACTTCAATAAATCGCTTTGGTCTGCGTGTGCAGAATATCCAGAGATGGTATGGATCTGTGCGTTGGCTTCGATTGGTTGGTTATCGATATCCACCGTGTGGCTGCCTGATTGGATTTCTCGCCCTAAGGTTCCTTGCGCTTGATAGCCCGCAAACAGCACATCATTTTTTTCGTCTGGTAAGAGTGCTTTTAAGTAATTGACGATTCTTCCTCCTTCGCACATACCGGATGCCGCGACGACAATTGCAGGCTCGTCGGTGGAGGCTAGTCGATTTACTAATGCTTGATGTTCTCGATGGTTTTCTACAGTAATGCATTGTTCAAAGGCGAGGGGATGACGATGATTGTTGAGCTTTTGCTTTGCTTCTTTTCCCCACAGTTTTTTGAAACGGCGGTAGGTCTTCGTGACTCTTTTCGCAAGCGGTGAGTCTAGGATAATTGGCAAAGAAGACGACAAGTCGCGTTGGTGAATCAGCTGTTCAATATCGAATAATAGTTCCTGCGTACGTCCTACGCTGAAAGCTGGGATCAGAATTACACCACCGTCTTGCAGTGCGTGATCGATAATGGTGTTCAAGCGCTCAGTTCGAGTGGCAATGTCTTCATGCTCTTTGTTGCCGTATGTGGACTCGATGAACAAATAGTCGGCACGCTTTGGCGGCTTCGGATCGGGTAAGAGCGGGGTATTGGACGGACCTAGATCGCCGGAAAACACGATGATTTCATGATTGGGGAGTTTGAATTCCACGTAAGCGGAACCAAGAATGTGCCCTGCTGGTTGAAAGCGCAGGTAACATTGTTTGCCAAGTGGCAGCCATTGTTGGTAGTCATGGGGTCTTAGCTGTTTTTTAATAACGTTGAGGACTTGTTGACGCTGGTGGTAGTTCAAACCCAGTTGCAGCTTTAATCCATCTTCTAGCATGAGCGGTACTAGCTCGGCGGTTGCTTTGGCGCAGTAAATGGGACCTTTAAATCCAGCAGCCAGTAACCAAGGTAGGCGTCCGATATGGTCGATATGAGCATGAGTCAGGACTAATGCTTTGATGTGTTTAACCGGAAACTCAATATCCAATGATGCCCTGCGGTTGCCAAAATGGATGTCTTTGCCTTGGAAGAGTCCACAATCGATCAAGATGCTGCTGTGTGGCAGTTTCAATTCATGACAAGAGCCTGTGACGGTATGTTTCCCACTATGGTGAACCACACTGGCGATGTCTGATATTGGTGTTGTCATGTCGATTGTTCCTCCTTGAGCAAGCATAGGTCAATACTAAATCTTGAGGGTAAGGTAAGTGAATAGAGTTCGTTGGTTGGATGGAATTGAGTGGGAATAACTGGAAGTGCGATTAGGTTCTTTGTTTTGATGTCAGGTGTTTTTCGTTACTTAACTTTGGGTTTGACACATGCGGTTAGTAGATTCCTGATGTCGCTTAGGCTCTTCGGAATGACGGGATTCTTATAGGTTATGTTTGTTGTTTTGCTGGTTTGATTTGGTCGCGTGTGATAAGTAGATTCCTGATGTCGCTTAGGCTCCTTGGAATGACGGGATTCTTGTGGACATGTCTGCCGTTTGACGGGGTAAAGTTTGGCACTAGTAATAGGCAGATTCCTGATGTCGCTTAGACTCCTCGGAATGACAAAACTCATTAGATCGTAGGCAAACAAAAAGGGATGCGTGATGCATCCCTTTGTTACTTCTGCTTAATAAAAGCGAAATTAAGCTTTAGCTGCTGCCGCTGCTTTAGCGATAGCTACGAAGCTCTTAGCGTCTAGAGAAGCGCCACCAACTAGAGCACCGTCGATGTCTGGTTGTGAGAAGTAAGCTTCAGCGTTTTCTGGCTTAACAGAACCGCCGTATTGGATGATTACTTGTGCTGCAACTGCTTCGTTTTTCGCTGCGATTAGTGCGCGGATAGAAGCGTGGATGCGTTGTGCATCTTCAGCTGTTGCTGCTTTACCAGTACCGATAGCCCAGATTGGTTCGTAAGCGATGATCGCGCCGTTTAGAGCTTCAACACCGTAAGTGTCGATAACTGCGTTGATTTGACGTGCACATACTGCTTCAGTTTCGCCAGCTTCGTTTTGAGCTTCAGATTCACCGATACAGAAAACAGGCGTTAGACCGTTTTCTTTTAGGAAGTTGAATTTCTTAGCGATGAACTCATCAGATTCGTTGTGGTATTCACGACGCTCTGAGTGACCGATGATGATGTGAGAAGCACCGAAGTCTTTCAGCATTTCTGGAGACATGTCGCCAGTGAAAGCACCGCTGTTGTTTAGGTCAGTGTTTTGTGCACCTAGGATTACTTTGTTACCGCCTTCAGCGATTACGCGCTCAGCTAGATCGATGTAAAGAGCTGGTGGAGCTACTGCTACGTCAACACCTTCAACGCCTTCAAGTTCAGCGTTAATACCAGTTAGCAGCTCAGTTACCATTGCTTTGCTACCGTTTAGTTTCCAGTTACCCATCACTACAGGACGACGCATAGGAATATCTCCCTTATCTTTAATGTAAATAGTCTATTAATGTAAAAAATCTACGTAGGAATATAACAGAATAATGTGAACAGATCATGATTGGCGTCATGTCTTATTCGGCTTTCTTCATCTGGTCGGCGCTGCATTAGTTCTGTTATTTTTGTCAAAAGCAATCGATTGGTGATCGCGTAGACAGAATGATAGTCCATTCCTCGGAAAATGCGCCTTAGATTGGTATTACTGTGGGTTAAAAGTTCGCCGTAATAAGAAAGGAATCAAAATGCCAAACTTAGTTTTAGAATATTCCAACTCAGTCGATGAGCGTGTGAATGTTCAGGGATTACTAGAAGATCTACACAAAGTCACCTTGGAGAGTGGTTTGTTCGAGCTTGCGTCCGTCAAATCACGTGCGCTTCGTTGCCACAATTGGTTGGTGGGAGAAGAGGGCGATAGTGTTGATTTCATTCACATCAACTTTGATTTGCTGGCAGGTAGAAGTGCAGAACAAAAACGCGAGTTATCAAGAGCACTGATGCTTGTTTTACAGGAACAAGCGAGTCATGTTCGTAGCTTAACGGTGAATGTGCGCGATATGGATATTGATTGCTTCCAGAAGGTGGTGAACTAGCTCTGTTGCTCGGGTTAAAGTCCAAACTGCCTCATTTAGACATTTAGAGTCGACAAGCTGAAGGCTCTAAATGTGCAGACCTACAGTTTGAAATCTGGTGATGTTTCCCTCTGGGGGGATGAACTTTTCAAACCATGCTGACTCGGCTAATCTATAGCCTTTCAAAATTAGGGTAAAAGTCGATGTCGATTAAAGAGTTATTGTTTTCTTTCCAAGGGCGTATAGGTCGTAAAACTTACTGGATGTGGAACATCATCTACTACATCCTAATCTTAGGTTTTGGTGCGGGCATCAGTAAGTTGTTCCCAGCATTTTCTTATATTCTTCTGCCTATCTTCTTATTGATTCTTCTGCTCCCAGATTTAGCGATAACCACTAAGCGTTGGCATGACCGTAATAAGTCGATTTACTGGCTGGCGTTGAACATCCCATTGATCATTGGTCGAGTTGCCACACCAATGACTAACCCTGCTGCGCAGGACCCATCTACACCGCAAATGCTGATTGCTTCGGTCTCTCTGCTATGTGGTCTATGGATTCTTGTCGAGTGTGGTTTCTTAAAAGGTTCTGTCGGTCAGAACAAATACGGCCCTGAGCCGGAGTAAGGTCTTTAGGTATCGAATTTGCTGGCAGTAGATTCTTAGTCTCGCTGAGGCTCGCTAGAATGACGGATTCCTTTTATTTAAGAGTGACTTAAAGTAACTATGAGAGGGTGTTCTTTCTAAGGTCTCGTACTTGCTGAAAGTAGATTCTTAGTTTCGCTGAGGCTCGCTAGAATGACGGGCTTCTTTTATTTAAGAGTGACTTAAAGTAACTGTGAGAGGGTGTTTTTTCTAAGGTGTTGTACTTGCTGAAAGTAGATTCTTAGTTTCGCTGAGGCTCGCTAGAATGACGGATTTCTTTTATTTAATAGCAAGTTAAATTAACTGTCATTCTGAACAGCGAGGGACGAGCGTGATTCAGAATCTACTCACCGAGTGCTCCGAGTTTGCAGTAAACGACCGAGCTAGTGAATTACAATGGAAAAGCAACCACAGATCATTAAGGAGAATGAACCATCGACAAGGTACCTTGCGTTTACATCCTAACTTCAAAAAATAACTCAGTTCTCTACATTGGTGTTACCAGCCAACTAGCCCAAAGAATATGGCAGCATAAAAACGGAGTCGTTGAGGGTTTTACCAAGAAATATCACGTTCACAAGCTCGTTTACTTTGAGCTGTTTGAAGATATGGCAACTGCCATAAACCGAGAAAAGCAGTTGAAACAATGGAAGCGAGAGTGGAAGTTAGATTTAGTGAGAAAAACGAATCCTGACTTTCTCGATTTATCCAACGAGTTTTAGTAAAAATCATCCCTATCTTTAAACGTTTTCAACTCAACCACATCGGCTTTTTTAGTTGGGGCGGTTTCCCCTTGTAATGCATCTCTGAATTTCACGACCTGTTTCTGCAATTCATTCATTAATACGACATTTGTGTGGTTGGGATTTTTGCAGTTATGAATGACTCTATCGATGTGACTTTGCTGCGCCCACAGTCGAGGTTGCATCTGCTCTGAAGCACCTTCAATCATCTCTTTCGCCATATCGTGACGAAATTGCTCAAAGGCTTCGGGGTCTTGTTCTGCCATTTTTACCATTTCATCGAATGAGGGCAAAACTTGAGGTGTATAACTGTTCGGCATAGCCGCTCCAAATCCATTGGATGTTGCTCCTAGTTACTAAAAGCTTAATCTACATGGAGGATGAGAGCGGATGAATTGTGTCATAGTCTCATTTATAAGAGAGTATGTTCATAATAACGGTTGGTTTGATCGAAGATTTATTGCTGGATTCGGTACACGCAGCGACGTTGACCACTGATGATGTGCTCATCTCGTTCGATTTTGGTTTCGCTACCTAAAAGTGATTGGAAGACATTGAGTTCAGATTGGCACAAACTTGGGCAGCGAGTGGCTGCTTTGCAAATAGGGCAGTGATTTTCGATGAGAATAAACCCATGTTCATCTTTCTCTAGTTCTGCCATGTAGCCTTCTTGCTCACGCAGAGTAACAAGTGTCTGTAACTTGCTTTCCAGAGAGTCGCACTGCTCAAGGTGTTGCTGGTAGTTTTGTAGGGTGAGTTTCTCGCGCTCAGATGTGACTTTCTCCAATCCGTCTTTACCGAAGATGTGCTCTACCGCTTCAATAAACTGAATGGTCAGTTCGCCGTGGCGATCAGCAAATTGCTCATGACCTTTTTGCGTAAGGGACCAATGACGAGTTGGGCGCCCAACTTTGACTTTCACATCATGGATCGACAGGATGCCGTCATCTTCTAAACCTTGTAGATGCTGACGCGCACCCATGGTTGTCATTCCCAGTTCAGAAGAGAGTTGTTTCGCAGTGACAGAGCCATCACGCTTAACGATTTGCAAAATCCTATCTACGGTCTTCATATACCCACCATCTATACATCAGTACATATTATGCTCGATAGGGTTAGTAAAGAAAAGTGTTGACTTAATTTGTGTGTGGATTTGTTGGGTATATGTCGTCATTCTGAACATCGAGGAACGGGCATGATGCAGAATCTATCATCCGTTTGTGCTGTGATTTAAGGTGAATGAGGAGGAGTTTGGGGGCACTGTTATTAGATCCTTAGTCTCGCTTGAGCTCGCTAGGATGACGAACTCTTTTAGTTTATAGCTTGTTAAAGTAATCGTCATTCTGAACATCGAGGAACGAGTGTTATTCAGAATCTATTATCCGTTTGTGCTGTGATTTGAGGTGAGTGAGGAAGAGCTTGGGGGCGCTGTTACTAGATCCTTAGTCTCGCTGAGCTCGCAAGGATGACGAACTCTTTTGGTTTATAGCTTGTTTAAGTAATCGTCATTCTGAACATCGAGGAACGAGTGTGATGCAGAATCTATTATCCATTTGTGCTGCGATTTAAGGTGAATGAAGAAGAGTTTGGGGGCGCTGTTACTAGCTCCTTAGTCTCGCTTGAGCTTGCTAGGATGACGAACTCTTTTGGTTTATAGCTTGTTAAAGTAATTATCATTCTGAACATCGAGGAACGGGCATGACGCAGAATCTATTGTCCGTTTGTGCTGTGATTTAAGGTGGATGAGGAAGAGCTTGGGGGCGCTGTTACTAGATCCTTAGTCTCGCTTGAGCTCGCTAGGATGACGAACTCTTTTGGTTTGTAGCTTGTTAAAGTAATCGTCATTCTGAACAACGAGGAACGAGTGTGATTCAGAATCTATTGTCCGTTTGTGCTGTGATTTAAGGTGAATGAGGAAGAGTTTGGGGGCGCTGCTACTAGATCCTTAGTCTCGCTTGAGCTTGCTAGGATGACGAACTCTTTTGGTTTATAGCTTGTTAAAGTAGTCGTCATTCTGAACAACGAGGAACGAGTGTGATTCAGAATCTATTATCCGTTTGTGCTGTGATTTAGGGTGAATGAAGAAGAGTTTGGGGGCACTGTTATTAGATCCTTAGTCTCGCTTGGACTCGCTAGGATGACGAACTCTTTTGGTTTATAGCTTGTTAAAGTAATCGTCATTCTGAACATCGAGGAACGAGTGTGATTCAGAATCTATTATCCGTTTGTGCTGTGATTTAAGGTGAATGAAGAAGAGTTTGGGGGCGCTGTTATTAGCTCCTTAATCTCGCTTGGACTCGCTAGGATGACGAACTCCTTTGGTTTATAGCTTGTTAAAGTAATCGTCATTCTGAACAACGAGAAACGAGTGTGATGCAGAATCTATCATCCTTTGATTCTGTGGTCTGGAGGAGGAATAAAGCTTAAGAGCTTGCTGGAATTAGATTCTCAGTCTCGCGATTAAAAACGAAGTTTAAATGACTTACCAGAAAAGAAAGGCTCCAATTCAGAGTGAGTGGGAGCCTCGAATACTGCTTAAAGAATGATATCGCGCACTTCTGGATCTTTACGCTCTAGGTAGTGCGTAGACTTGATGCGGCGAATAGTACGACAGCGACCGCGAATCAATAGGGTTTCTGTTGTTGCGATGTTACCTTGACGAGAGATACCTTCCAGTAGGTCACCCTTGGTAATACCCGTTGCAGAGAATACTACGTTGTCGCTGCGTGCCATGTCTTCCATCTTTAGAACCACGTTCGCTTGAACGCCCATCTCTTCACAGCGTTGAAGTTCAGCAGCGCCGTAGATGCGGTTTTCTTCAGTATCGCCTTTTACCTCGTGACGAGGAAGAAGACGACCATGCATGTCACCGTCTAGTGCGCGAATCACTGCTGCCGATACTACGCCTTCTGGAGCGCCACCGATGCAATACATCACGTCTACTTCGCTATCTGGCATACAAGTTAGGATTGAAGCGGCTACATCACCGTCTGGCACTGCGAACACACGAACGCCCATTGCTTGCATCTCTGCGATCACTTCATCGTGACGTGGCTTAGCAAGCGTAATCACAACAAGTGTATCAAGAGTCTTGTTCAGTGCTTTAGCAACGTTTTCTAGGTTTTCTTTTAGAGGTTTACCTAAGTCGATAACGCCTTTTGCACCAGGACCAACAACCAATTTTTCCATGTACATGTCCGGCGCTTTAAGGAAGCTGCCTTTCTCACCGGCTGCTAGCACTGCTAATGCGTTAGATTGACCCATTGCCGTCATGCGTGTGCCTTCAATCGGGTCAACGGCGATATCTACTTCATCGCCACCGATGCCCACTTGCTCACCAATGTATAGCATTGGCGCATCATCGATTTCGCCTTCACCAATAACGATTTCACCACTGATGTCTGTTTTGTTCAGCAAGGTGCGCATAACTTCAACAGCAGCACCGTCCGCTGCGTTTTTGTCGCCACGACCAAGCCATTTATAGCCAGCCAGAGCGGCACCTTCAGTAACACGGGAAAATGCCATTGCTAAATCGCGTTTCATGATGTCTCCAAGTAACAAGAGGGAAGAAGAATTTGCGCGGCGATTCTATCACATCGTAAGTTAAACGTTTGCCTTTTTGCTGAGCTTTTACTTTAACTAAGTTGAATTTGATCAATACTTGGGTGAGTTTTTGGCGTCGTGAGAGCAAATTGCATTGTTCAAAAATGCCTCTAGGATAAGAAAAGTCAGCGTTTAGTGAGATTGCGCTGATTTTTTAACCGAATGATGCGAAATATCGAATATAGTGAGTGTTTCTCGTCGCTACGCTGAGTAGAATGAACCTTATCGGTAAGGTGCAAGCGAACGCTCGCGCATCGTCCCAACGGAATAACAATAGGTAGGCCAAGATGTCTTTTGAAGTACTAGAACAACTAGAAGCGAAAATTCAAACTGCAGTTGACACAATCACTCTTCTTCAGATGGAAGTCGAAGAGCTGAAAGAAGATAAAGTAAAACTTGAAACAGAAGCTAACGAGCTTCGTTCTCAACGTGAAGAGCTAGAGCAAAAATCTCAGCAAGCTCAACAAGAGCACGCACAATGGCAAGAGCGCATTCGTGCACTACTTGGCAAGATGGACGAAGTGGAATAATCCACCTAAGTATCCAGAATCAAAAACACCCGCTTCGGCGGGTGTTTGCGTATTTGGCGATGTTTTTTTAGCGATGCGGCTAGTTGCTAATAAAAGATTAATTTAACTCTGCTTCATCTTCGTCTTCTTCATCGAGCTCTAAGTCTACATTGAGTGGCTCAGGTGAAAGAATGATGCCTGTGCTATCGGCATAGATGTAATCTTCAGGTAGGAAGCTAACACCACCAAAGTTCACTGGTACGTCTATTTCACCAATGCCTTGATTTGCTGCCCCAACAGGAATTGAAGCGAGAGCCTGAATGCCAAGGTTCATGTCTTCCAGTTCGTCCACTTCGCGAACACAACCGTAAACCACAATCCCTTCCCATTCGTTTTCTTCTGCTAGTGTTGCGATTTCTGCATCGATTAAGGCTCTGCGTAAGGAACCGCCACCATCAATCAGCAATACTCGCCCGATACCATCTTGTTCTAACGTTTCACGGATCAGTGCGTTGTCTTCAAAACACTTAATCGTCGTCACTTGCCCGGCAAACGACGCTCGACCGCCAAAGTTACTGAACATCGGTTCAACTACATCTACCTGATCAAGATAGATATCACAGAGTGCTGAGGTATTGTATTCCATAGCGTACCTTTCTAAACAGAAACTGTTGTCTTTGAGTATATCTAGGCATTAAGTCAATGCAATGACAATCCTTTTTTAACTCATCAGAGTTTGAGCTACCACAATTGTTGCAAATAAAACGTTAGTCACCAGTGAGCACTTCACGACAACTGGCATCATAGGTGCAATTTGTGCTGGTTTCTCAGTATCCCAAACGGCTTTTCCGTGGTGGGCTACTACGTAGATGCTGAGCAAGAAGGGTAAGCTGATCCATACCGGCTTGTCTTGAATGAGCAGGTAAGCGGCAAAAGCCAGTAGCGCACCACCAAGCAAAACAAAGTGATACTGCTTGGCTTTACGTTGTCCTAGTCGAACTGCCATGGTGCGTTTGCCACATTCGCTATCATTTTCGATATCACGCATATTATTGATGTTCAGGACTGCTACCGCCAATAAACCACAGCCTAGCGCTGGTAAGAATAACGTCGCATCAACATGACCCGTGTGCAGGAAGTAAGTGCCAGATACACCAAGTAAGCCAAAGAAAAGGAATACTGACAAGTCACCTAGACCAACATAGCCGTAAGGCTTACTGCCCATGGTGTAAGCAATCGCCGCAAGGATGGCAAGAATGCCTAAGCCAATAAAGGTAATGATGCTTTCAAACGAGCTCAGCGCGTAAAACACCAATGTCAGACCGGCAATGGCAGTCAGAATGATGTTGAAGATGATCGCTTTTTTCATTTGATCCGCTGTGACTGCGCCAGACTGCATCGCCCGCTGAGGACCTAAGCGATTGTCGTTATCTGTGCCTTTCACTGCATCGCCGTAATCGTTCGCAAGGTTAGATAGAATCTGCAGCAGTGTTGCTGTGACAAATGCCATCACTGCGATGGTCAGCGAGAAGTGACCTGCAGAGTATGCAAGTACGCTACCGGTCAAAATAGACACTAGTGCGAGAGGTAAAGTTTTTGGGCGAGCGGCTTCAAGCCAGATCTGCAATGATTGTTTCATGGATATTTCGTGCTAGTAACCAATGTGCCCAGTATAAGCACAAAGCGCTCGATGCGCTATTGACTTGAAACAACTCAATTAAGACTCAAGGACTTATAGAGAAGGAACACAGTTTCCATATTTGAGGCAATAAAACAGCGCTCTTTCATGAAGAGAAGAGGGCGATGCACGCGATGATTAGAACCATAGCCACGCCTGAATTCGCTAGGATGATGAACTCTTTTGGTCTAGAGCTTGTTAAAGCTACCATCATTCTAAACGAAAAAGCCCAGAAACAAGGTTCTGGGCTTTGGCATGATAGATTACAATTAAAGAATAAAGCGACTTAGATCTTCATCTTCAATCGTATCGCCTAGACGATCTTTCACGTAAGCCGCGTTAATCACGAACTTCGCACCTGATTGCTCTGCTGCGTCGTAAGAAATCTCATCCATCAAACGCTCCATCACAGTATGCAGACGACGTGCACCGATGTTTTCAGTGGTTTCGTTTACTGTCCATGCTGCTTCTGCGATTTGCGTGATGCCATCTTCCGTGAATTCTACATCCACGTTTTCAGTTTTCATCAGCGCAACGTACTGTTCTGTCAGAGATGCTTTTGGCTCAGTTAGGATACGTTTGAAGTCGTTGCTGGTCAGCGCTTCAAGCTCAACACGAATTGGTAGACGACCTTGCAATTCTGGGATCAGGTCAGAAGGTTTCGCTACTTGGAATGCGCCAGAAGCGACGAATAGGATGTGGTCTGTTTTCACCATACCGTGCTTCGTTGATACCGTGCTACCTTCAATAAGAGGCAATAGGTCACGCTGAACACCTTCGCGAGAAACGTCAGGGCCTGAGCTTTCACCGCGCTTACAAATCTTATCGATCTCATCGATGAATACGATTCCGTTGTTCTCTACGTTGAAGATGGCAGACTCTTTCAGCTCTTCTTGGTTCACCAGTTTCGCTGCTTCTTCTTCCGCCAATGCTTTCATCGCGTCTTTGATTTTCAGCTTGCGTTTTTTCTTGGTATCGCCAGCGAGGTTTTGGAACATACCTTGTAGCTGGTTGGTCATTTCTTCCATACCAGGAGGCGCCATGATCTCGACACCCATTTGCGGTGCAGCTACATCGATTTCGATTTCTTTGTCGTCTAGCTGACCTTCGCGCAGTTTCTTGCGGAAGACTTGGCGAGTGTTCGATGTATCTTCTTTCTGCTCTGTTTGACCCCAAGCATCACGTGCTGGTGGTAGTAGGGCATCAAGAATACGCTCTTCGGCTTGCTCTTCAGCGCGGAATTTTACTTTTTCCATCGCTTGTTGGTGAGTCATCTTCACAGCAACATCGGTCAGATCGCGGATGATGGTTTCCACTTCTTTACCTACATAGCCCACTTCGGTGAACTTTGTTGCTTCGACTTTGATGAAAGGTGCGTTTGCCAGCTTAGCAAGACGACGAGCGATCTCTGTCTTACCAACGCCAGTTGGACCAATCATAAGGATATTCTTTGGCGTTACTTCGACACGCAAGCTTTCTTCAAGCTGCATACGACGCCAGCGGTTACGTAGTGCAATCGCAACCGAACGTTTTGCTTTGTCTTGACCAATAATGTGGCGGTTCAGTTCATGAACGATTTCGCGAGGAGTCATTTCAGACATATTCTTTCCTTACTTCGTTACGATTACGCTTAAGCCGTTGGCTTAGGAAGCTCTGCTGTAGATTCTAGCTCTTCTACAGTGTGATGATGGTTGGTGAATACACAGATGTCGCCAGCAATGTTCAGTGCTTTTTCTGCGATTTCTCGCGCGTCTAGATCTGTGTTTTCTAATAATGCGGTTGCTGCTGCTTGCGCGTATGCGCCGCCAGAGCCAATGGCGATAAGATCGTTTTCTGGCTGAACGACATCACCGTTACCAGTGATGATCAGTGAAGCAGTTTCATCCGCAACGGCCAGTAGTGCTTCTAGTTTGCGAAGTGCGCGGTCGCTACGCCAATCTTTTGCTAACTCAACGGCAGCCTTAGTAAGGTGACCTTGGTGCATTTGCAGCTTGCTTTCAAAGCGCTCGAATAGGGTAAAGGCATCCGCAGTACCGCCAGCAAAACCAGCAAGAACTTGGTTGTTGTATAGGCGGCGAACTTTACGTGCGTTGCCTTTCATTACGGTATTGCCTAGCGACACTTGGCCATCACCCGCGATGACGACTTTATTGTTTCGACGTACAGATACAATGGTAGTCACAGTCGACCTCTTAATTATTTCTCTTTGGATTTAATTAAGTATATGGGGTAAGGGATTCGGGGATTCAAGGGGAAGGTGTTTTTCGATTGCAGACATTACGTTTTGTCATTTTGGACAAGGAAGAGAGCAGGGTGTTTGGCGAGGGGCTGGTGTATACGAACGAGTTGGGTATATAGCCTATATAGTGAAACTGAACTGGATTCGTGGTGATGAATGATCTTGAGTCATTCCCTAGCGTGAGAATGAGCAGCACTCTCCAATAAAAGAAAAGACCAACCGATCACTCGGTTGGTCTCTGCATTAATGTATCAATTAAAGATTCTCTTTCCAAATTGCACATGGCTCGATCTTCGCGCGTTGCAACTTGTGGCGATCTTTCTCTGCGTCTCGTTTGAACTTGTATGGACCAAGAACAACACGGTACCAAGAGCTTCCGTCTTTCTTAATGACACGGCTCGTAATACCTTGGAAAGCAATCGCTAGCTTACGTTCTTCAGCTTGGCTCTGTTTTTTGTAAGCGCCACATTGCATCACATAAGGGACTTTTGATACTTCAACTTCTTTGGCAACGACTTCCACTTCACGCTTCGGTAGAGATTCCACGTATTCCCACTTTTCTTCTGGTGGGGGCGGTAACTCTTTCTTCGGCTTTGGTTTGCTGGTGGTCACTGGTTCCTGTTTCGCAACGGGTTGTTTCGGTTCAGGATCATTGCTGAGTAGATATAAGCCGTAGCCAAAACCGCCCACAAGCAGGATTGCTAGCAGACCACTACGCCAAGGTTTCTTTCTGGAAGGTTGTTTTTTTGTCGACTTCTTCGGAGCGCCGCGTCCGCGTCTTACATAATCTCTATTTGCCACGGTTACTTCTGGTCATCAAGGATTCTGGCAAATATGTTAATCCAGAACGCGACGAGAAAACACCCTATTCACGTAATCTTGTTAGCTACGTACAGGATAGGCGTAAAAAAACGACGCTAGATGCGTCGCTTTCGTTTCTATTTATGTTGTAGATTCGCTTACTGATTAGCGCAAAGGTGGTGGCGCTGCACTACCACGCACAACTAATTTAGTTTCAAGTAAGCGAGAGCCTGAGTGCACGTCGTGACCTTTCAGTAGCTCTAGCATCATTAACATTGCTTGGCGACCAATCTCATAACGTGGTTGAGAGATGGTGGTTAACGGTGGATCGCAGTATTGCGCGAATTGAATATCATCAAAGCCGACAACCGATAAATCCTGCGGAATACGCAGACCAAGACGTTTCGCTTCTTGGATAGCACCAATCGCCATGGTGTCGCAGTGACAGAATAGAGCGGTTGGTGGTTCAGGCAATTCGAGAAGTTTGCGTACGGCTTGAACGCCACCTTCGAAAGAGAAGTCAGCCACAATGCTGTATTGCTCTTCTTTACTAATACCAGCACGGCGAAGTGCTTGTTGGTAACCTTGTTGGCGGAACTGGCACAGCACCGCAGTATCTGGACCGGAGATCTGAGCAATACGCTTGTGACCAAGTTGCGTCAGGTAGTTCACGGCTTCAAATGCAGAGGTCAAGTTATCGATATGCACCGTTGGTAGTTCCAGCTCAGGAGCGAATTCGCACGCCATGACCATTGGTGGTAGGTTTTTCTGCTCTGGCTTGCTGACATCGAATGGTAAGTCGGTACCCAGTAGTAACATGCCATCAGCTTGCTTGGTGAATACTAAGTTTACGAATGAGCTTTCGCGCTTTTTCTGCTGACCGCTATCGCCAAGAAGAACTAGGTAACCGTGTTCCATTGCTGCATCTTCGATACCGCGAATGATTTCAGAGAAATACGGATCGCATATGTCCGGTACGATAGTGACAATGGTCTTTGATTCATTTCTACGTAAATTACGAGCTAATGAATTCGGTGAATAACCAGCTTCAAGTACGGCATCTTCCACTCTCTTTCTTGTTGATGAAGAGACTTTTTCTGGATTCATTAATGCTCGCGATACCGTAGCAGTAGATACCCCTGCAAGCTGGGCAACATCCTTCATTGTCGCCATAGTTTTTACCCTCTTAAAATATTCGCCAAGATGACGTGAGTCATTGTTCTAATTGAAGCCTATGTGACTGATCCACTTTAGACTTTACTAATTTGAATAGTCTATTCATTTCTAAAGGGAAAGTTACGGTCTGTTTAACAAAAATTGCAATCCTAATGTGATTTGACTCACATTAGAAGGTAATTCATTACATAGTTAAACGTTTGCTAGCTGAGATCCTGTGGTTCTATGTCTAAATTCCAGCGAACTTTCTTGGCATTTGGCAACAACTCAATAGCAGGTTTTGCACTGGTTAATAACTTTTGCATCAATGAGCGATGCTGAGTTTGCAGTAACAACTGCCAACGATATTTCCCGGCACGCTTAGCTAATGGTGATGGAGTCGGCCCCAAAACCATGCAGGAACCATCAAATAATGGGTGTGACTCAAGAGTGAAGCGAACCTGACGCAAAAAGTCTTCGACCAACTCGCTTTGGTTAGCTTCCGCTTTAAATAGGGTTAAGAAGCTGTAAGGTGGAAGCTGAGCCAACTTACGTTCCTCTAGTGCTGTCATGGCAAAGTCACGATAGTCTTTCTGTAATAGAGACTGAAGCAAGCTGTGCTCAGGGTGGTGAGTCTGTAAAATCACTTCGCCAGGTTTGCTTGCACGACCAGCACGCCCCGCAACTTGAATGAACAATTGCGCCAGCCTTTCCGAAGCCCGAAAGTCACTACTATATAGAGAGCCGTCCACGTCCAGCAGCGCCACGAGCGTCACGTTCGGGAAGTGGTGACCTTTCGCCAGCATTTGCGTACCGATCAGGATTTGATATTCGCCTTTACGAATCGACTCGAGAGCATCTTCCAAGCTGCCTTTACGTCGAGTACTGTCTCTATCAATACGAATCGCTTTGTATTCAGGAAAGAGCTTGGCAAGTTGCAGCTCCAGTTGCTCTGTCCCAACTCCAACGGTTACTAGTTGAGTGGAGCCACAACCTTGGCATTGATGAATCACGGGTTGTTGAGACCCGCAATGGTGGCATCGGATCTCATTGCTGTACTGGTGAAAGGTATAGTAGGCATCACAGCGCTTACACTCTGCTGTCCAGCCACACTCATGACACATCAACGCAGGAGAAAAACCACGGCGGTTTAGGAACAGCATGACTTGGTTGCCAGAATCGAGGTGCTTACGCATTTCAGCGATCAGAGGGGCAGATAAGCCACTGTCTAGGTAAAGCCCTTTAACATCCAGTACTTTATTCGTTGTTGGTACCGCAGAGCCTGCTCGTTGGGTCAGCGTTAAGTGGTGATATTTACCAGAAAGTGCGTTGTGCAGTGTTTCTAAAGCAGGTGTCGCAGAACCAAGTACGATGGGTACTTGTTCTTTATGTGCTCGCATTACAGCGACATCGCGAGCGTGGTAGCGCAGGCTGTCTTGCTGTTTGTATGAAGAGTCATGCTCCTCATCGACAATAATAATGCCAAGGTCAGCAAAAGGGGTAAGCAGAGCAGAGCGTGTTCCGATGATGATGCCAGCTGCTTTGTCTCGCGCTGAAAGCCAAGCATTGAGTCGCTCAGTATCATTCAAACCAGAATGAATCACGTCCACAGGAACATTGAAGCGATGCTTAAAGCGATTGATGGTTTGCGGTGTTAAGCCGATCTCCGGCACTAAAACCAACGCTTGTTTGCCTTTCTCAAGCACTGGCTTGATCAGGTTTAAGTAGACTTCGGTTTTCCCCGAACCGGTAACGCCCTCTAATAAATAGCAGGCAAATCCGGTTTGGCTATTAACACTGGCGATTGCCAGAGCTTGTTCATGGTTAAGCTTGGGCTTCTCAACTTCACGCTCAACTTGCTCTCCCCACTTGGTGATCTCTGGTTTCTTTTCAATACGTTCAATCCAGCCTTTTTCCTCTAAAGACTTGAGCACTGAAGATGGTATTTCTTGATCACTAAACTCTTGATGTGGAATGGGACCGTCAATCAACATCTGCAGAGCACGCTGCTGTTTAACCGCGCGACCAAGCCCCTGCATAAGTTTATCTTTGCCTGAAGTGGTAATTTGCCACTCGTATAAGGTTGAGAAGTCAGCAGGTTTGCCTTTTCTTAGGGCGGCAGGCATAGCATTGTGTAAGGTATCGCCAAGAGGATACTGATAAAACTGACTACACCAAGTAAGCAAAGAATAGAGCTTCTCTGACCAAACGGGTTGGGTGTCTAATACAGCTTTAAGTGGCTTAAGTTGCTCTTTAGGAAAGTCAGAGTGATTAACCATCGCGGTGACAATTCCAACTAAAGTTTGACGCCCAAAAGGTACAGAAACTCGCCCACCAATGATCGGAAACAGATGCCCGGGAATGGCATAATCAAACTGTTTGTCGAGAGGGACTGGCAGTGCCACTCTGGCTATGGATGGACGCATAGAATCTTTACTATATAAAAGAGGGAAGAGGGCTATAGTCTATTAAAACGCACTAAGAAATTCGAGTGATCGGTATTTAATGAGGGTAGATTCCTCTCAGTACTAAAGTACTGGTGAAAAAAGTGGCGAAAAAATTGCCAAATGTGTTGATCCTAACTTAGTGATTCATTACTATACTGCGCCTTGAGATATGGCTTCGGCGATTGGTCGATGCGGTATCGCACTTTTTATTATTAATTACGTGTGGTGTGCGGCTTAGACTCGTATAGCGACACGGCCTACAATTGAGGTTATCCCATGAAAGCTGGTATCCACCCAGAATACAAAGCAATCACTGCTACTTGTTCTTGCGGCAACTCTTTCGAGTTCAAATCTACTCTAGCGAAGGAATCTATCCACCTAGACGTATGTGACAAGTGTCACCCATTCTACACAGGTAAGCAACGTATCGTTGATACAGGCGGCCGTGTTGATCGCTTCAACAAGCGTTTCGGTGCACTATCAAGCGGTAAGAAATAATAGCAGACGCTATTACGATTACAGTTTAAAAAAGGACGCTTCGGCGTCCTTTTTGTTTATTGGCTAGCGCAAAAGTAGGGGAGAATCGAGCGGCTAAAATTTGTTCGATTATTTTTCACTCGGCTATTGCATCCTAAAGTGTGATCTGTATAATGCAGCGCACTGGTTAAGCCAGTTGTGAACCAATGAGCAATGAGGAGCGAGTAAATCTTCGGATTTACGAGGTAATGTAGACTCAGCTTATGTTCGCGGTTAATACAATTAGCTATCTTTTCTTCGGAAAAACTATCCCCAGAGGTGACTCTGGTATGTAGGGGTAGTTAATCGAAAATTAACTGACAATGCGTCCTAATCTTGGATGCTACGGTTTCACATAAATCAATCGGCATTCTCTCGTCTTTACGAGTCTGAGTGGCGATATTGTTTGTGTAATTTTTAATATTGGAGCTCTGTCTCATGCAGAACCAACGTATCCGTATCCGCCTAAAAGCATTCGATTACAAACTAATCGACGCTTCTACAGCGGAAATCGTTGAAACAGCTAAGCGCACTGGCGCACAGGTTCGTGGTCCAATCCCACTACCAACTCGTAAAGAGCGTTTCACAGTTCTTATCTCTCCACACGTTAACAAGAAAGCACGTGACCAGTACGAAATCCGTACTCACAAGCGTCTAATCGACATCGTTGAGCCAACAGACAAAACTGTTGATGCTCTAATGCGTCTAGACCTTGCTGCGGGCGTTGACGTTCAAATTAGCCTAGGTTAAGGGAGATTAGAAGAATGATTGGTCTAATCGGTCGTAAAGTGGGCATGACCCGCGTATTTACTGAAGACGGCGTTTCTATCCCAGTAACAGTTGTTGAAGTTGAAGCAAACCGTGTTTCTCAAGTTAAAACTCTTGAGACAGATGGCTACGCTGCAATCCAGGTAACTGCTGGTTCTAAGAAAGCTAACCGCGTAAACAAAGCTGAAGCAGGTCACTTTGCTAAAGCTGGCGTTGAAGCTGGTCGTGGTCTTTGGGAATTCCGTTTGGAAAACGGTGAAGAGTTCGCAGTTGGCGCTGAGCTAACAGTTGAACTATTCAACGAAACTAAGAAAGTAGACGTTACTGGTACATCTAAGGGTAAAGGTTTCCAAGGCGCTGTTAAGCGTTGGAACTTCCGTACTCAAGATATGACTCACGGTAACTCATTGTCTCACCGTGCACCGGGTTCAATTGGCCAATGTCAAACTCCAGGTCGCGTATTTAAAGGCAAGAAAATGGCAGGTCACATGGGTGCTGAGCGTGTAACGACTCAAAACCTAGAGATCGTACGTGTTGACGCTGAGCGCAATCTGCTTCTTATCAAAGGTGCAGTACCAGGCTCAACAGGTGGCAACGTGATCGTTAAACCAGCTGTTAAAGCATAACGTCTCAGGAGTAAGTAATGGAACTAATGGTTAAAGGTGCTGATGCACTAACTGTTTCCGAAACTACTTTCGGACGTGAGTTTAACGAAGCTCTTGTACACCAAGTAGTTGTTGCGTTTGCAGCAGGTGCTCGTCAAGGTACACGTGCTCAAAAAACACGTTCAGAAGTTTCTGGCGGTGGCGCTAAGCCATGGCGTCAAAAAGGTACTGGCCGTGCGCGTGCTGGTACAATCCGTAGCCCAATCTGGCGTACAGGTGGTGTTACTTTTGCTGCGAAACCACAAGATCACAGCCAAAAAGTAAACAAAAAAATGTACCGCGGTGCTATGAAGAGCATTCTTTCTGAGCTAGTTCGTCAAGAGCGTCTAATCGTTGTTGATAACTTCTCAGTTGAAGCGCCAAAGACTAAAGAGCTAGTTGCTAAGCTTAAAGAGCTTGAGCTAACTGACGCTCTAATCGTGACTAGCGAAGTAGATGAGAATCTATTCCTAGCTGCTCGTAACCTATACAAAGTTGACGCACGTGACGTTGCTGGTATCGACCCAGTTTCACTAATCGCGTTCGACAAAGTTGTAATGACTGCTGAAGCAGTTAAGCAAGTTGAGGAGATGCTAGCATGATCACTGAAGAGCGTATCCTAAAAGTTCTACGTGCTCCGCACATCTCTGAAAAAGCAACTATGGCAGCTGAGAAAGCGAACACTATCGTTTTCAAAGTAGCTAAAGATGCAACTAAAAAAGAGATCAAAGCAGCTGTAGAAAAGCTTTTTGAAGTTGAAGTTAAGTCTGTAAATACTCTTATCACTAAGGGTAAGACCAAACGTCAAGGTCTACGCCAAGGTCGCCGCAGCGACGTTAAGAAAGCGTACGTTACTTTGAAAGAAGGTCAAGATCTTGACTTTGTTGGCGGCGCGGAATAACAGGAGTAGTTAAGAATGGCTATTGTTAAATGTAAGCCGACTTCCCCTGGTCGTCGTCACGTTGTTAAAGTTGTTAACGCTGACCTACACAAGGGCAAGCCATACGCACCACTTCTAGAGAAAAACTCTAAGAACGGTGGTCGTAACAACAACGGTCGTATCACAGTACGTCACATCGGCGGTGGTCACAAGCACCACTACCGTGTAGTTGACTTCAAACGTACTAAAGACGGTATCCCAGCGACAGTTGAGCGTCTAGAATACGATCCAAACCGTAGCGCAAACATTGCTCTAGTTCTTTACAAAGACGGTGAGCGTCGCTACATCCTAGCACCTAAAGGTGTTCAAGCTGGTGATGTTATCCAATCTGGTGTTGATGCACCGATTAAAGCTGGTAACACTCTACCAATGCGTAACATCCCAGTAGGTTCAACTGTACACAACGTTGAACTAAAACCTGGTAAAGGTGGTCAGCTAGCTCGTTCGGCTGGTGCTTACGCTCAAATCGTTGCTCGCGACGGTGCGTACGTAACTATCCGTCTACGTTCTGGCGAAATGCGCAAAGTTCTTTCTGAAGGCCGTGCAACAATCGGTGAAGTTGGTAACTCTGAGCACATGCTACGTGAACTTGGTAAAGCTGGTGCTTCACGCTGGCGCGGCGTACGTCCAACCGTACGTGGTGTAGTAATGAACCCGGTTGATCACCCACACGGTGGTGGTGAAGGTCGTACTTCTGGTGGCCGTCATCCAGTATCTCCTTGGGGTATGCCAACTAAAGGCTTCAAGACTCGTAAGAACAAACGCACTGACAAGTACATCGTACGTCGTCGTAACAAGTAATCTATATAAAGAGGAATCGCCATGCCACGTTCTCTCAAGAAAGGTCCATTTATTGACCTACACTTGCTGAAGAAGGTAGAGAAAGCGGTGGAAAGCGGAGACAAAAAGCCACTTAAGACTTGGTCCCGTCGTTCAATGATCATCCCATCGATGATCGGTTTGACCATCGCTGTCCATAATGGTCGTCAGCACGTACCTGTTTTCGTAACCGAAGAAATGATCGGTCACAAACTAGGTGAATTCGCACCAACACGTACTTACCGCGGTCACGCTGCGGATAAGAAAGCTAAGAAGCGTTAAGGAGTAAATAATGGAAGCTATTGCTAAACATAACTTTGCTCGCATTTCGCCTCAGAAAGCTCGCTTAGTTGCGGATCTAATTCGTGGTAAATCTGTTGACCAAGCTCTAGAAATTCTAACGTTCAGCAACAAAAAAGCTGCTGCTCTAGTTAAGAAAGTTCTAGAGTCTGCTATCGCTAACGCGGAGCACAACGAAGGTGCAGATATTGACGATCTGAATGTCGCAAAAATCTTTGTAGATGAAGGCCCAACCATGAAGCGTATTATGCCTCGTGCTAAAGGTCGTGCGGATCGTATCTTGAAGCGTTCAAGCCACATCACTGTTGTTGTAGCAGATCGCTAGAGACTAGGAGAGTAAGCAATGGGTCAAAAAGTACATCCTAATGGTATTCGTCTTGGCATCGTTAAGCCTTGGAATGCTACATGGTTTGCTAACACCAAAGATTTCGCTGACAACCTAGACGGCGACTTCAAGGTACGTCAGTTCCTAACTAAGGAACTACAAAAAGCGTCTCTTTCACGCATCGTTATCGAGCGTCCTGCTAAGAGCATCCGTGTGACTATTCACACTGCTCGTCCAGGCGTTGTAATCGGTAAGAAAGGTGAAGACGTTGAGAAACTACGCGCAGCTGTAGCAAAAATTGCAGGTGTACCAGCGCAAATTAACATCGCTGAAGTACGTAAGCCTGAACTTGATGCACAACTTGTTGGTGACAGCATCGCGTCTCAACTAGAGCGTCGTGTTATGTTCCGTCGTGCTATGAAGCGCGCGGTACAAAACGCAATGCGTCTAGGTGCTAAAGGCATCAAAGTAGAAGTAAGCGGTCGTCTAGGCGGCGCTGAAATCGCACGTTCTGAGTGGTACCGTGAAGGTCGTGTACCTCTACACACTCTACGTGCAGACATTGATTACGCAACTTCTTCGGCTCACACTCAATACGGTGTGATCGGCATTAAAACTTGGATCTTCAAAGGTGAGATCCTAGGTGGTATGCCAGCAGCTAACGCTGTAGAGCCTAAAGGCGACAAGCCTAAGAAGCAGCGTAAAGGCCGTAAGTAAGGAGTCGACAGATGCTACAACCTAAACGTACTAAGTTCCGTAAGGTTCAGACAGGTCGTAACCGTGGTCTAGCTAAAGGTACTGATGTAAGCTTCGGCGAATTCGGTCTTAAAGCTGTTGGCCGTGGTCGTCTAACTGCTCGTCAAATTGAAGCGGCACGTCGTGCAATGACACGTCACGTTAAGCGTCAAGGTAAAATCTGGATCCGTGTGTTCCCAGACAAACCAATCACAGAAAAACCACTTGAAGTTCGTCAAGGTAAGGGTAAAGGTAACGTTGAGTACTGGGTAGCCCAAATCCAACCTGGTAAGGTTATGTACGAAATGGGTGGTGTACCTGAAGAATTGGCTCGTGAAGCGTTCCGCCTAGCGGCTCGTAAACTGCCATTCAAAACTACATTTGTAACTAAGCAGGTGATGTGATGAAAGCACAAGATCTACGCGAGAAAAGCGTTGAAGAGCTTAACGCTGAGCTATTGAATTTGCTACGTGAACAGTTCAACTTGCGCATGCAAGCTGCAACTGGTCAGCTACAGCAAACTCATACTCTGAAAGCTGTACGCCGTGATATCGCACGTGTGAAAACTGTTTTGACTGAGAAGGCAGGCGCATAATGAGCGAAGTAAAACGTACTCAACAAGGTCGTGTTGTTAGCGACAAGATGGACAAGTCTATCGTAGTTGCTATCGAGCGCATGGTTAAACACCCAATTTACGGTAAATTCGTAAAGCGCACGACTAAAGTACACGCACACGACGAGAACAACGAATGTGGCCTAGGCGACAAAGTTGAAATCGCAGAGTGTCGTCCACTGTCTAAGACTAAGTCTTGGACTTTGGTTAAAGTTGTAGAAAAGGCGAAGATGTAATCTTCCCCAATCTATGATTGACAAACGGCTCCAAAAATTATTTTTGGAGCCGTTTATTTTTTGACTACCCAATCACAAAAAAGGGTGGTACAATTCGCGTCCCTTTTAAAGAGGCAGCCCGACCCGAGAGGGTCTAGTTTTTTTATTATTTAGCGGAGCACTAACATGATCCAAATGCAAAGTATGCTGGACGCAGCTGATAACTCAGGCGCACGCAGCGTAATGTGTATTAAGGTTCTGGGTGGCTCTCACCGCCGTTATGCACATATCGGTGACGTTATCAAAGTTACTGTTAAGGAAGCAATTCCTCGCGGTAAAGTTAAAAAAGGTGACGTTCTGAAGGCGGTGGTAGTGCGCACCCGTAAAGGCGTACGTCGTCCTGACGGTTCTGTCATTCGCTTCGACCGAAATGCTTGTGTATTGTTGAACGACAACACTGAGCAACCAATCGGTACACGTATCTTTGGTCCTGTGACACGCGAACTTCGTGGCGATAAGTTCATGAAGATCGTTTCACTGGCTCCAGAAGTTCTGTAAGGAGCACGTAGAAATGGCAGCTAAAATCCGTCGTAATGACGAAGTAATCGTTCTTGCTGGTAAAGACAAAGGCAAGAAAGGTAAAGTAACTAAGGTCCTAGCAACTGGTAAAGTTATCGTTGAAGGTATCAACCTTGTTAAGAAACACCAGAAACCTGTTCCTGCACTAGGTATCCAAGGCGGTATCGTAGAGCAAGAAGCAGCAATCGACGTTTCTAACGTGGCGATCTTTAACGCAGCTACTGGTAAAGCTGACCGTATCGGTTTCCGTTTTGAAGATGGTAAGAAAGTTCGTTTCTTTAAGTCTAACAACGAAATCGTTTCTAACTAATAGAAGTAATTTGGAGTTCTACTATGGCGAAACTGCATGATTACTACAAGTCGTCTGTAGTCGCTGAACTGACCAAACAGTTTAGCTACACAAGCGTCATGCAAGTCCCTAGAATCGAGAAAATCACCCTAAACATGGGTGTTGGTGAAGCAATCAACGATAAGAAACTGCTAGAAAACGCAGCTGCTGATATGGCAACGATCTCTGGTCAAAAGCCACTTATCACTAAAGCTCGTAAATCTGTTGCAGGTTTCAAAATCCGTGAAGGCTACCCTATCGGTTGTAAAGTAACCTTGCGTGGCGAACGTATGTGGGATTTTCTTGAGCGTCTAATTTCGATCGCTCTTCCACGAGTACGTGACTTCCGTGGTGTTAGCGCTAAGTCTTTTGACGGTCGCGGTAACTACAGCATGGGCGTTCGCGAGCAAATCATCTTCCCGGAAATCGACTTTGATAAAGTTGATCGAGTACGCGGTCTAGACATCACTATTACGACGTCTGCTGGTACTGATGAGGAAGGCCGTGCTCTGCTGGCTGCCTTTAACTTCCCATTCCGTAAGTAAGGTGAAGGGTTACTGTTATGGCTAAAAATTCAATGAAAGCACGTGAAGCAAAACGTGCGAAGCTAGTAGCTAAGTTCGCTGAAAAGCGTGCAGCGCTAAAAGCTATCATCAGCGATGTAAACGCATCTGAAGAAGATCGTTGGAATGCGGTTCTTACACTGCAATCTCTTCCACGTGATTCAAGTGCATCACGTCAGCGCAACCGTTGTAACCAAACTGGTCGTCCACACGGTTACCTACGTAAGTTCGGTCTAAGCCGTATTAAGGTTCGTGAAGCTTGCATGAAAGGCGAGATTCCGGGTCTTCGTAAGGCTAGCTGGTAATTGCCACTTAATCATTTGGAGTAAATCATATGAGCATGCAAGATCCGATTTCGGATATGCTGACCCGTGTTCGTAACGGTCAGGCAGCAAACAAAGTTGCTGTTAAAATGCCTTCTTCAAAGCTTAAAGTTGCAATCGCTGCACTACTAAAAGCTGAAGGTTACATCGTTGACTTCGCTGTTGAAGGCGAAGCAAAACCTGAGCTAGAAGTTACTCTTAAGTACTTCCAAGCTAAACCAGTAATCGAGCAACTTAAACGTGTTTCTCGTCCAGGTCTACGTGTTTACAAGAAGAAAGATCAACTTCCTTCTGTAATGGGTGGTCTTGGTATTGCTATCGTTTCTACTTCCAAGGGTCTTATGTCAGACCGCGCTGCACGTAAAGCAGGTCTTGGTGGTGAAATCATCTGCTACGTAGCTTAATAGGAGTAGAATATGTCTCGTGTTGCTAAAGCACCTGTCGCTATTCCAGCTGGCGTAGAGGTGAAACTAAACGGCCAAGAAATCACTGTAAAAGGTGCTAAGGGCGAACTATCTCGCGTTCTTAACAACGCTGTAGTAATCGCTCAGGAAGAAAACAACCTAACTTTCGGTCCTAAAGAAGGTGTTGCTAACGCATGGGCACAAGCTGGTACAGCTCGCGCTCTAGTTAACAACATGGTTGTTGGTGTTACTGAAGGCTTTACTAAGAAGCTAACTCTTAAAGGTGTTGGTTACCGTGCTGCTATCAAAGGCAACGCTGTAGGTCTAACACTAGGCTTCTCTCACCCAGTTGAGCACGAGTTGCCAGCGGGTATTAAAGCTGAATGTCCAAGCCAAACTGAAATCATCATCACTGGTTGTGATAAGCAACTAGTTGGTCAAGTTGCGGCTGACATTCGTTCTTACCGTCAACCTGAGCCTTACAAAGGTAAAGGTGTTCGTTACGCAGATGAAAATGTGCGTACTAAAGAAGCTAAGAAGAAGTAAGGTAACACTATGGATAAGAAAGCATCTCGCATCCGTCGTGCTACACGTGCACGTCGTAAGATTGCAGAACTGGGTGCGACTCGCCTAGTTGTACACCGTACTCCTCGTCACGTGTACGCACAGGTTATCGCGGCTAATGGCTCTGAGGTTATCGCAGCAGCTTCTACTGTAGAAAAAGCGATCCGTGAGCAAGTGAAATACACTGGTAACGTTGATGCAGCTAAAGCAGTAGGTAAAGCTGTTGCTGAGCGCGCTCTTGAAAAAGGCGTAACTGCAGTTGCATTTGATCGTTCTGGTTTCCAATACCACGGTCGAGTAGCGGCGCTAGCAGAATCTGCTCGCGAAGCTGGTCTGAAATTCTAAGGTAGGGTTGGAAGATGGCTAAAGAACAACAAGTTCAAGCGAATGATTTGCAAGAAAAGCTAATCGCAGTTAACCGTGTTTCTAAAACGGTTAAAGGCGGTCGAATCATGAGCTTCACTGCACTAACAGTAGTTGGTGACGGTAACGGTCGTGTAGGTTTCGGTTACGGCAAAGCTCGTGAAGTACCTGCAGCGATTCAAAAAGCAATGGAAAAAGCGCGTCGTAACATGACTACTATCGCGCTAAACGAAGGCACTCTTCACCACCCAGTGAAAGGTCGCCATTCGGGCTCTAAAGTTTACATGCAGCCTGCTGCAGAAGGTACTGGTGTTATCGCAGGTGGTGCGATGCGTGCAGTACTAGAAGTTGCTGGCGTACACAACGTACTATCTAAAGCATACGGTTCTACGAACCCTATCAACATCGTTCGTGCAACGATCGATGCACTAGGTAGCATGAAGTCGCCAGAAATGGTTGCTGCTAAACGTGGTCTAACTGTTGAAGCTATTTCGGAGTAAGAACACCATGGCAACTATTAAAGTAACTCAAACTAAAAGCTCAATTGGCCGCCTACCAAAGCACAAAGCTACTTTGCGTGGTCTAGGTCTTCGTAAAATCAACCATACAGTAGAACTTGAAGATACTCCGTGTGTACGCGGTATGATCAACAAGGTTTTCTACATGGTTAAAGTTGAGGAGTAATCAGAATGCGTTTGAATACTCTTGCACCGGCTGCTGGCTCTAAGCACGCTCCTAAGCGTGTAGGTCGTGGTATCGGTTCTGGCCTAGGTAAAACTGGTGGCCGTGGTCACAAAGGTCAAAAATCACGTTCTGGCGGTAAAGTTCGTCCAGGTTTCGAAGGCGGTCAAATGCCTCTGAAACAACGTCTACCAAAATTCGGTTTCACTTCTCGTAAGAGCCTAGTGTCTGCTGAAGTTCGTCTAGCTGAGCTAGCGAAAGTTTCTGGTGACGTGGTTGATCTAAACAGCCTTAAAGCTGCTAACATCATCACTAAGAACATCGAATTTGTAAAAGTTGTTCTTTCTGGTGAGATTAACAAAGCAGTGACTGTTAAAGGTCTACGTGTGACTAAAGGCGCTAAAGCTGCAATCGAAGCTGCAGGCGGTAAAATCGAGGAATAATCTCGAGGAACGAGGTACAGATGGCTAAGAAACCAGGACAAGATTTTCGTAGTGCTCAGAGCGGCTTAAGTGAACTAAAGTCGCGCTTGTTATTCGTAATTGGTGCACTTTTAGTATTCCGAGCCGGCTCTTTTGTGCCGATTCCTGGTATTGACGCTGCTGTACTTGCCGATTTGTTCGAACAGCAAAAAGGTACCATCGTTGAAATGTTTAACATGTTCTCCGGTGGTGCTCTTGAGCGTGCATCTATATTAGCGTTGGGCATCATGCCGTATATTTCGGCTTCTATTGTTGTCCAATTGCTAACTGTAGTTCATCCAGCGTTAGCGGAACTCAAAAAAGAGGGTGAAGCAGGCCGTCGTAAGATCAGCCAATATACACGCTACGGCACGCTTGTACTTGCAACATTCCAAGCTATTGGTATTGCAACAGGCTTACCAAACATGGTCGATAATCTGGTTGTTATGAACCAAACCATGTTTACGCTAATTGCTACCGTAAGTTTAGTAACTGGTACCATGTTCCTAATGTGGTTAGGTGAACAAATTACAGAGCGAGGAATCGGTAATGGTATTTCCATTCTGATTTTTGCAGGTATTGTTGCTGGATTGCCTTCTGCAATCGGTCAAACAATCGAGCAAGCGCGTCAAGGTGAATTGCATGTACTTCTTCTGTTGCTAATCGCGGTATTAGCTTTTGCAGTAATTTACTTCGTTGTTTTCATGGAACGTGGTCAACGCCGAATCGTCGTTAACTACGCTAAGCGTCAACAAGGTCGTAAAGTATTTGCTGCGCAAAGCTCGCACTTGCCACTTAAAATTAATATGGCGGGTGTTATTCCAGCGATTTTTGCATCAAGTATTATCCTGTTCCCAGGAACACTGGCTCAGTGGTTTGGTCAGAACGGTGAGAGCAGCGCGTTCGGTTGGTTAACTGACGTGTCTTTGGCTCTTAGCCCAGGTCAACCGCTGTATGTAATGCTTTATGCAGCAGCGATTATTTTCTTCTGTTTCTTCTACACGGCGTTGGTATTCAACCCGCGTGAAACAGCAGATAACTTGAAGAAGTCCGGTGCATTCGTACCCGGTATCCGCCCAGGTGAGCAGACAGCTAAGTACATTGATAAAGTGATGACACGTTTAACCCTAGCGGGTGCACTGTACATTACCTTTATCTGTCTGATTCCCGAGTTCATGATGGTCGCGTGGAACGTACGTTTCTACTTCGGCGGTACATCACTACTTATCGTAGTAGTTGTTATCATGGACTTTATGGCACAGGTACAGACTCATCTGATGTCTCAACAGTATGATTCTGTGTTGAAGAAAGCGAATCTGAAAGGCTACGGTCGTTAATTCGACGGTAGACTCAGTTTCAATTACGGAGTTTAGCAATGAAAGTTCGTGCTTCCGTTAAAAAAATCTGCCGTAACTGTAAAGTAATCAAGCGCAACGGTGTTGTTCGCGTGATTTGCAGTGAGCCAAAGCACAAACAGCGCCAAGGCTAATTAGCAGAAATTTTTACTTGAAAATGAAGGTTAGGTCGAGTATATTCCTCGGCCTACCTTTTGCGTGCAAAAGAAGTAGTACTCCGCAGCGTATCCATAACGGGCTTTGCTGCGGCTAATTCTTTTATAGAAACACTTAGGAGTGAATAATGGCCCGTATAGCAGGCATTAACATTCCTGATCAGAAACACGCTGTAATCGCTCTAACGGCGATCTACGGCATCGGTAAAACTCGCTCTCAAGCTATCCTAGCTGAAGTGGGTATTGCTGAAGATGTTAAGATCAGTGAACTAACTGAAGAGCAGATCGATCAACTGCGTGATGGTGTAGCTAAGTACACTGTAGAAGGTGATCTACGTCGTGAAGTATCTATGAACATCAAGCGTCTTATGGACCTTGGCTGTTACCGTGGTCTTCGTCATCGTCGCAGTCTACCACTACGTGGACAGCGTACTAAAACCAACGCTCGCACCCGTAAGGGTCCGCGTAAGCCGATCAAGAAATAATCGGGAAGGTAGAGTACAATGGCTAAACAACCAACTCGCGCTCGTAAGCGCGTACGCAAGCAAGTTGCAGATGGCGTTGCGCACATCCATGCTTCTTTCAATAACACAATCGTAACCATTACTGACCGTCAAGGTAACGCTCTAGCTTGGGCTACTGCAGGTGGTTCTGGTTTCCGTGGTTCTCGTAAGTCTACTCCGTTCGCTGCACAGGTTGCTGCTGAGCGTTGTGCTGAAATGGCTAAAGAATACGGTCTAAAGAACTTGGAAGTTATGGTTAAGGGTCCTGGTCCAGGTCGTGAATCTACTGTTCGCGCTCTGAACGCTGCTGGTTTCCGCATCACAAACATCGTTGATGCTACACCAATCCCTCATAACGGTTGTCGTCCACCTAAGAAACGTCGCGTATAACGTTTTTTAGATTACTGGAGAAAGATCATGGCAAGATATTTGGGTCCTAAGCTGAAGCTTAGCCGTCGTGAAGGCACTGACTTATTCCTTAAGTCTGGTGTTCGCGCGATCGATACCAAGTGTAAAATTGATAACGCACCAGGTGTACACGGCGCTCGTCGCGGTCGTCTATCTGAGTATGGCGTTCAGCTTCGTGAGAAGCAAAAAGTTCGTCGTATGTACGGCGTTCTAGAAAAACAATTCCGTAACTACTACAAAGAAGCTGCGCGTCTTAAAGGCAACACAGGTGAAAACCTACTTCAGCTTCTTGAAGGTCGTCTTGATAACGTAGTTTACCGCATGGGCTTTGGCGCAACTCGCGCAGAAGCACGTCAGCTAGTTAGCCACAAAGCTATCCTAGTTAACGGTAAAGTTGTAAACGTTCCTTCTTTCAAAGTAGCGGCTAATGACGTTGTTTCTATCCGCGAGAAAGCTAAACAGCAAGCTCGTATCAAAGCAGCTCTAGAAGTTGCTGAACAACGTGAAAAACCAACTTGGATTGAAGTAGATGGTGGCAAGATGGAAGGTACATTCAAGCGTATGCCTGAGCGTTCTGATCTATCAGCTGACATCAACGAACAATTGATCGTCGAGCTTTACTCTAAGTAAGGTTTAAACTAAAGAGAGGACACAATGCAGGGTTCTGTAACAGAATTTCTTAAGCCACGTCTAGTTGACATCGAACAAATCAGCTCGACTCACGCAAAAGTAACTCTTGAGCCATTAGAGCGTGGCTTTGGTCATACTCTAGGTAATGCACTTCGCCGCATTCTTCTATCTTCTATGCCTGGTTGTGCAGTGACAGAAGTAGAAATCGAAGGCGTACTTCATGAGTACAGCACTAAAGAAGGTGTACAAGAAGATATTCTTGAAATCCTTCTAAACCTTAAAGGTTTGGCAGTGCGCGTAGCTGAAGGCAAAGATGAAGTGTTCATTACTTTGAACAAATCAGGCTCGGGCCCTGTGGTTGCAGGTGACATCACCCATGACGGTGATGTAGAGATCGCTAACCCTGAACACGTTATTTGTCACCTAACGGATGACAACGCTGAGATCGCAATGCGTATCAAAGTTGAACGTGGTCGTGGTTATGTTCCAGCTTCTGCGCGTATCCATAACGAAGAAGACGAGCGTCCAATCGGTCGCCTACTAGTAGATGCTACTTACAGCCCAGTAGACAAAATTGCCTACGCTGTAGAAGCAGCTCGTGTAGAACAGCGCACTGACCTAGACAAGCTTGTTATCGATATGGAAACAAACGGTACTCTAGAACCTGAGGAAGCAATCCGTCGTGCAGCTACTATCCTAGCTGAACAATTGGATGCGTTCGTAGATCTTCGTGATGTACGTGTACCTGAGGAGAAGGAAGAGAAGCCAGAATTCGATCCGATCCTACTGCGTCCTGTAGACGATCTTGAACTAACAGTTCGCTCTGCTAACTGTCTGAAAGCAGAAGCGATTCACTACATCGGTGATCTAGTACAACGTACTGAGGTTGAGCTACTTAAAACGCCTAACCTTGGTAAAAAATCTCTTACTGAGATTAAAGACGTACTTGCGTCACGTGGTCTGTCTCTGGGCATGCGCCTAGAAAACTGGCCACCTGCATCAATCGCTGAAGATTAATCGATACTAGTTAGAAGGATTAGGTCATGCGCCATCGTAAGAGTGGTCGTCAACTCAACCGCAACAGCTCACATCGTAAAGCGATGTTCAGCAACATGGCTAGCTCTCTAGTACGTCATGAAGTTATCAAGACTACTTTGCCAAAAGCAAAAGAGCTACGTCGCGTAGTTGAGCCTTTGATTACACTAGCTAAGACTGACAGTGTTGCTAACCGTCGTCTAGCATTTGCACGTACTCGTGACAACGAAGTAGTTGCAAAACTGTTTAACGAACTAGGTCCACGTTTTGCTGCTCGTCAGGGCGGTTACACTCGTATCCTAAAAGCTGGCTTCCGTGCTGGTGATAAAGCTCCAATGGCTTACATTGAGCTTGTAGATCGCCCAGCTGCTGAAGAAGCTGCTGAGTAATCTCAGTTCGTAAGAACAAAAAAAGCCGAGCATTAGCTCGGCTTTTTTGTATCTGTCGTATTTGAAAGCGAAACAAATTGAGTTTTCCGTCTCCCCTCTCAAACTAATCTTTGATAATTGAATCTTTAGTCTTAATTTATGTTTAGGCGAAACTTCTTAGCTGCCTGAACCCCACAATCCACTTAGTGACTTGAGTAAGCCCTCGCTTGCCCCTTGGTCGCCCAAATAGCCCAGTATCACCGGCGCAAATTGACTGATCATTGAAGGGTCTAACCCCAATTTGTCAAAAGTGCTTTGTACCGCGCTTAAACTTTCGATATTACCTAGCAAGCTTTGTGCGCTATCCAAACTCGACATCCCTGGGATCAGAGATTCTAGTTCACTGCTATTTTGATCTGACAGTTGGCTTTGTGCCAAAGCTAATAATGCACTTGTGCCGCCAGCGGCTTGTTCAGTCGAAACTGGTAATTGGCTCGTTAGTAAATCTGTGATTGGAGAGGACTCCGCATTCATACCTTGACTAACCATGTCCATTAAACCTTCTTGGTTATCTTTGTCGGTCACGGCATCAAGAAAAGCGTGAGCTGTACCAATATTCATTGACAGCAGAGCTAAGGTGAGGAGTGTTTTACGCATAATACCTCCATGTGGCTTGCGATTATTATTGTTTGTTTACTTCTTGAGATTACTGAGACGTAAGGTTATTGAGCTCAAGTCTGTTTATTCTAGACAAAAAAAGCGGCGCTAGTGTGCGCCGCTTCGAATTTGCTATTGAGAATGGTCTCAATTATAGGATGTCTAGTAGTTCTACTTCGAATACTAGAGCAGCAAATGGAGGGATTGCAGCACCTGCGCCACGCTCACCGTATGCTAGGTCTTGTGGGATGTATAGTTTCCACTTAGAGCCAACAGGCATTAGTTGAAGAGCTTCAACCCAGCCTTTGATTACGCCAGTTACTGGGAACTCAGCAGGTTGACCGCGAGATACAGAGCTGTCGAATACAGTGCCGTCAGTTAGCTCACCGTGGTAGTGAACACGTACTTGAGACGCCGCTGTTGGGATTTCACCAGTACCTTCAGTGATGATTTCGTACTGAAGACCAGACTCAAGAACGTTTACTTCTGGACGTAGAGCGTTATCTTTTAGGAACGCTTCGCCGTCAGCTGCTGCTGCTTTAGCTGCTTCTTGACGAGCTGCTTCTGCACGAGTGTGTAGCTCTTGAAGCGCGTTGTTGATCTCATCGATTTCGATAGATGGCATGTCACCAGTTAGTGCCGTTGCAATACCAGCAGCGATAGCGTCAACGCTAAGACCTTCTAGACCAGAACCAGCTAGTTGCTGACCCATTTGCAGACCAATACCGTAGCTAGCTTTCTGTTCTGCAGTTTCAAATTTAATTTCAGACATGAATGTCGCTCTTGTTAGGAGTGATAAAGGCACAGGATATCAGGTTCGAGCCTCGGTTTAAATGATTGAGCTCGAATGTCGCATTCTGGAGCAGAGGGTGTGACTTATCTCTTACTCCAAGTGAAATTTCTGCTAATTTACGCCAAATTACATTTTACTTTGGCGAAAAACATATACTCTCCGCGCTGGTATTTTTATACTGAGATTAGAAGCATTAAGGGACTCATCAGAATGAATCGTCGCAGAAAGAAAAAGCAGCAAGTCGACCACGTCGAATTGATGAAAAAAAAGTTCGCTGCTATCGATTGGAAGCAGCCGTTTAGCAAAGAGAAGTGGCAGGAGAGGATCGAGCCTGTCACTCAGTTTTGGCACCGTCTTCCAAAACTACATCAACGTGCACTAATGGTATTGGTGCCTGTGGTGTTGGTGCTTCTGATCATTCCAGTGCCAAAAGATACTGAAGCACTTATCGATGATACTCAAGTTGAGAATCAACGTGTTGCCATTCAATTGAATGCACAAAGCTTGAGTGAGCAGCGTTCTGCACAAAACTCAGAACCAAAGTCTGAGCAATGGAAAGAGTACACGGTAAAGAACGGCGATACACTTGCCCAAGTATTCCGCAGTAATCAACTGCCAATGGCGGACTTAAACGCCCTAGTTAAAATTGAAGGCAGCGACAAACCTTTAAGTCGAATCAAGCAAGGTCAATTGGTGCGCTTCAAGCTCGCTGACGATGGCAAATTAGATATGCTTCAACTTGAGAAAAGTGGTGAGTCGGTGATGTTCTTCCGTTTATCTGACGGGACATTCGGACGTAATAAATAACGTTCACTCGTTAGCATTCTAAAGGCGCGATGATTCGCGTCTTTTTTATGTCTGTCACCTTACTTGCTGCTGGAACTCAATCTTGTCCCTGTTGATTGGCATGTTGTCTTCTCTTATTCCATGGTAAGAGTGGTAATACGATCATCAGGATCCCTATTGCAGTCAGCCAATCTGGAATCTCGTCAAACCACCATATCCCAAAGAGTGTTACGAACACTAAGCCAGAGTATTCTGCTAAAGCAATTTCTCCGGCTGGAGCTTTTTGATATGCCATTACTGCCAAGCCGTTATAGCTTAAGATGCACACTGCACTTGCGATAACTAGTGTCAGTTCTTGCCAACTCATCGGCTGCCAATAAAACCAAGCCATTATCGCCGATATAGGCAACGAGAACAGCGTGGTCCACCAAAGTGTGGTGACCACAGACTGTTCACTGGGTAGCTTCCTTACCAATATATTAAACATCGCCAATGTGGTCGCCGTGCCGAGTGCAAACAATGCAGCCCAATGAAAATGATCCGGTCTGAGTACCACTAGGACACCAAGGAACCCGAAGCAAGTGAGCAAGATTTTACTTAGTGGAGGATGCTCTTTGAGGAACAATATCGACAGCGGCAACATTAAAATCGGCGCTGCGTAAAAAACCGCGTTTGCAGTTGCCAGAGGGAGGTGAGTCACCGCAACCATCATACATCCGCTACCAATTAATATTAGATGCGCTCGCAACAAGGTAATAGGTGCTTGCTTTAGGCTACGTTTATCCGGTTGTTGTCTGAGATAGAAAGGTAGGATGAGCAGCAGTGAAGCCAACTGGCGCACAAATATATATTGGAACGGGCTAATGCCGCCTTCAATCAGTTTAACGGCGACATCGGAGAGTGACGCCGCCAAGTTGCCGATAACCAGTAATAGTAACGCCAGATGGTGGGGTGACATTTAGCTTACTCGGCGCATATCCACATGAGGGATACCATCCTCAAGGTAGCTTTCGGAAATAACTTCAAAACCATGACTCGCATAGAAAGCCATCAGGTGTTCCTGTGCGCCGATATCTATCGTTTTACCTGCCCAAAGCTGTTGGCAATGTTGCAGGGCTTGCTCAAGCAGTTCATGTCCAAGACCACCACCACGAGCGCTTTGCTTGGTTACTACACGACCAATACTGACATTGTCGTAGGTGGTACCTGCAGGCAATAGGCGAGCACAGGCAACCAGTTCATCTCCTTTGTAACCTAATAGGTGAAAAACGCCTTCCAGTGTATCTTTTCCATCTAGCTCTGGATAAGGACAGGTTTGCTCCACCACAAAGACATCAACGCGCAAGCGCAGCATCTCGTAGAGTTGTGTCGTCGTCAGTTGAGAGAAAGGTAGGGCAGTCCAGTTGATCATTTTCAATTTCCATAATGAGCGAATGCAGCTGACTTTACGTCGTTTTCTGCTATTACTCATTAACAATGGTTAATTTTCACTGGTCTTCGTGACAAATCTGGCGATAATGTGCCCTCTTTTTCATCCCACCTGAGGATATTTCCCTGTGAGCAAACAAACTTTTGACCAAGTAGGGCTTAATCCAGCGCTACTAGAGACGCTTGAATCATTGAACTACACCCATATGACGCCAATTCAAGCGTTGAGCTTACCTGCGATTTTGAATCAGCGTGATGTGATTGGTCAGGGCAAAACAGGCTCAGGTAAAACCGCGGCATTTGGTCTGGGCGTATTGTCCAACCTAAACGTGAAGCGCTTCCGTGTACAATCTTTGGTGTTGTGCCCAACGCGTGAACTGGCTGATCAGGTGGCGAAAGAGATCCGTACGTTAGGTCGTGGTATTCACAACATTAAAGTACTGACATTGTGTGGTGGTATGCCAATGGGACCGCAAATCGGTTCACTAGAGCATGGCGCGCATATTCTGGTAGGTACGCCCGGTCGTATCCTTGATCACCTAGAGAAAGGTCGCATTAACCTAGAAGAGCTAAACACGCTGGTTCTAGATGAAGCAGACCGCATGCTGGAAATGGGCTTCCAAGACGCACTCGATGCGATCATTGATGCAGCACCGAAGCAACGTCAAACACTGCTATTCAGTGCGACTTTCCCAGAGAAGATCGAACAGATTGCTCAACGTATTATGCAATCACCAGAGATGATCAAAGTAGAATCGACACATGATACGTCGAGCATCGCGCAATACTTTTACAACGTTGAAGGTTCAGAAGCACGCGATGAAGCTCTGGCAAACCTACTACTGACGCACCAGCCAGAGTCAGCAGTAGTGTTCTGTAATACCAAGAAAGAAGTACAGAATGTGGCAGATGAACTGCATCACAAAGGCTTCAGTGTGGTGGACCTTCATGGCGATCTAGAACAACGTGAACGCGACCAAGCTCTGGTACAGTTTGCTAACAAGAGTGTGTCTATCCTTGTTGCAACAGACGTGGCGGCGCGTGGTTTAGACGTCGACAACCTTGATGCAGTATTTAACTTCGAACTGTCTCGTGACCCTGAAGTACACGTTCACCGTATTGGTCGTACTGGTCGTGCGGGCAGCAAAGGTCTGGCGTTCAGCTTCTTTGGTGAGAAAGATGGTCTACGTGTAGCTCGTATTGAAGAGTACCTAGATATGGATGTGGTACCAGCAACACTGCCAGTGAAATCAACTCAGCAGCCATACCAAGCGAAGATGGTGACGATTAATATCGATGGCGGTAAGAAACAGAAAGTACGTGCGGGTGACATCCTTGGCTGTTTGACTGGTAAAAATGGTATCACGGGTGCACAAGTGGGTAAGATCCAGCTAATGGCGATGCGCTCTTACGTTGCGGTAGAGAAATCTGTGGCGAAGAAAGCACTGCAAACCATCAGTAACGGTAAGATGAAAGGTCGTCAATTCCGTGCTCGTATTCTGAAGTAAGCAGAACCTCATTTAATGCAAAGGAGCTCGATATGAGCGCCTTTGTTTTTTCCTGCCTACCTGATCTTATTCATTGCCTTTCTTTAAGCGCGACTTAATGCGGCTAAGACTGATCGCGGTAATACCCAAGTAAGCGGCAATCTGGCTATCGGTGATGCGTTGTTCTAAGTCTGGATAATGCTGACAAAACAGTTGGTAGCGCTCTTCTGGTGAGTAGAGCAACATAAAGCGTTCTTTGTTTTCTTTATGCATCAGCTGCGCTTCGAGCAGCTTTAAGTAGATAGGATGCTTTTCTGAACGCCACTGATGTAGTACTTCAACCGGTAAGCAAAACAGATGACAAGGCGTCAGTGTTTCCAATAAATATGGCGAAGGCTGATTCTTGATAAGCCCTTCAAAGCCAATCACCCAGTCTTTTTCCCAGTAGAACTCTTTACTGAATTCCTTCCCTTTGTCGGTAAGATAACTGGCGTGGCACAAGCCCTCTAATACAAAGTAGATATGAGAGCTGAACTCACCTTGGTGATTGAGAATATGGCGCGTTGGCAGTTCTAACTGCTGCCCATGTTCAATAAGCTGATTCGCTTCATCTTCAAGGAAGCCATGATTGATTAAGTCAGAAAAAAGATCGCTGTGCATGTGATAACTCAGAAACGGTTTTCGTCATTCTAACGGTTTTTACTGACAACAAAAAAGCGGCTCATGAGAGCCGCTTGAAATTATTGCTAAACTTGCCTTATTTATTCAGGTCGATTTGGTAAATCGCGAAACCAACTTCGTCAGTGGCGACACGTTTCATCGGGTATTGCCCTTTCTCTTTGATGAACTGCGCAGCTTTATCACTTGGTGAGGTTTCAAAGCGAACATCAAGTTTGTTATCCGATTTGATTGGTGCGAAAGACCAGTTGTTATCTGCACTTGGTGTTACTTCACCTTGCTCTTTACTGATGCGAGAGATGTAAGCAGCAACAACTGAGCGGTTCTCATCTGGAGAATCAAATGCGATGAAATCCGGACCAGTGCCTGGGAAAGTCGCGCTGTAAGCACGGTAGTTGTTGGTTGCAATGATGAAGTCTTGCTTCGGATCAACCGGTTTTCCGTTATAAGTCAGGTTCACGATACGTTGTGAGTTTGGGTTGATCACGTTACAACTTGCATCGTACTTCGGTGGTTGAGTGACATCGATTTGGTAGTTCACACCATCAATCACGTCGAAGTTATAAGTGCGGAAGTTATCCCAATTCAACAAAGACTGAGGTTTGGTGCTGTTGACATCAATCTGGTTGAACTGACCCGCGCTACACTCTAGCCATTCGTGAACTTCTTTGCCTTTAACCTTCATTGCTACCAGCGTATTCGGGTATAAGTAAAGATCCGCGGCATTACGGAAAGTCAGCTGGCCGGACTCTACTTCCGTGAAGCCATTTGGATCGTCTTTACGTCCGCCCACTTTAAATGGTGCAGCTGCGCTTAGTACTGGAATGTCTGCAAGATCTGGGTCGCCTTGGATAAAGCGTTCCACGTAATCTTTTTGAGCAAGGTTTACGATTTGAATCGTTGGATCATCTTGTACAAGCGCTAGGAAGCTGTACATCACATCATTTGCTTTACCGATTGGCTGATTGACGAATTCACGTGTGCCTTTGTGGTCATCAACAAGTGCATCCACGATGCCTTTATCGGCTTCCGCCAACGACTTTTTGTTGGCTTTGTCGAAGATAGGGCGAGCTTCAGATTGACCCTCAACAACTTGCCATTTGCCGTCTTTTTCTTTCAGCATCAAGTCCATTACGCCAACGTGGCTACCCCAGCGACCTGGCATGACTGCGGTTACGCCATTAATTGTGCCTTTTGCGTTGTCGACACCCTGCAGCTTGGCAAAGTCTTTACCTGGGAACACGGCGTGAGAGTGACCAAACGCAATCGCATCAATGCCTTCAACTTCTGTGAGATAGTAAACCGAGTTTTCAGCGCCGAGCTTGTATGGGTCAGTAGAAATGCCCGAGTGTGGAATCGCCACAATCACGTCAGCACCTTCTTTCTTCATCTGAGGAACCAGCTTTTTCGCAGTCTCAGTGATGTCTTCAGCGAAGACTTTACCTTCTAGGTTTTTCTTATCCCACACCATGATTTGCGGTGGTACGAAGCCGATGTAGCCCACTTTGATTTCGTGGCTTTGACCATCAGTGTCTTTGAACGTGTGCGTTTTAATGAGATAAGGTTTGAAGTAGTGCTCACCTGTCTTCTTGTCGAAAACGTTAGCACTAACATAAGGGAAGTTCGCACCGTCGATAGAGTTTTTCAGGAACTCAAGACCGTAGTTGAATTCATGGTTACCAATGTTACCTACATCGTAATCCAACTGGTTCATCGCTTTGTATACCGGGTGGATTTCGCCAGCGTTAATCCCTTTCGCTGCCATGTAATCGCCCATCGGGCTGCCTTGAATCAAGTCGCCATTGTCGACCAATACACTGTTTACAGCTTCTTCACGAGCTTGCTTAACCAGTGTTGCCGCACGGCTAAGACCGATTTGTTGAGAGGGCTGATCTTTGTAGTAGTCGTAATCCATCACATTGGTGTGAATATCGGTGGTTTCGATAATACGTAGCTTAATAGTGTCCGCCATTGCTGGACCTGCAAGCGTCAACATACCGCTTAAAACTGCGACGGATACGGGATTAACTGCCATTTTCATGAGGTGCTCCAATTAAATGGGATAGAGGGGTCGTACAGCGTAATGTAACAAATATTAGTGCAAGCTCAGGCTAAGATGCAGAAAACTGTGAACATTAGGCAATTAAATGCGGAGGAAAGTGTCAAAGTGATGCCTTTTTCACCATTTTGAATGAGACCTAACAAAAGCTTCTTAGCAGTTTTTTGAATAAAAAATGAAATTTTAGAATTTCCGGTAATATAAACCCACCGCCATAATGCCATCCATAACGATATCAATGGATGATGAGCAAGCACATGGCAGTTAACGATTCAGTAACGAATTTTCCAATCAACAAGCCTCGGCTGGTTTCGAATAACCGAGCTGCCGATCTTCCGCGTTTTAGCAAGCAATCTCTTCAACCGGGTGAAGTTGCCCTTGTTGGTGCCGGTCCGGGTGACCCTGAGCTGTTAACACTGAAAGCACTTAACTGCCTACAACAAGCTGACGTCGTGCTTTACGACTACCTAGTGTCTGACGAGATCATGGCACTAATTCCAAGTGAAACCATTTTGGTGTGCGTGGGTAAACGTGCTGGTCACCACAGTGTGCCGCAAGAAAAGACTAACCAATTGCTGGTGGACTTTGCCAAGCAAGGCTACAAAGTGGTGCGCATTAAAGGTGGCGATCCATTTGTGTTTGGTCGCGGTGGTGAAGAATTGGAAGTTTTGGCTGATGCCGGTGTTCGTTTCCAAGTAGTTCCGGGCATTACTGCCGCTGCGGGTGCAACTGCTTATGCCGGGATCCCGCTGACGCATCGTGATTACGCGCAGTCAGCACTGTTTGTTACGGGTCATCTTAAAGAAGAAAGTGACGACATGGACTGGTCGACATTAGCGCGCGGGAATCAGACTTTAGTGATCTACATGGGACTGATGAAATCACACTATATTCAGAATCAGCTCATCAAACATGGTAGGGCAGCCTCAACCCCTATCGCCATCATCGAGCGCGGTACGCAAATCCAGCAAAAAGTTTTCACCGGAGAACTTTCTCAACTATCTGAATTATCTAAAGAAGCTCAAGCTCCGTCTTTGATTGTTGTCGGCGAAGTTGTGCGTCTGTCTCAAAAGTTGGACTGGTTTTTGTCTAGTACTGAATTCAACAAAAGTGCTATTGCCAGCTCCATATAATTTCAGACCAAAGATTAGGGACTAATGAGCCTTCAAGCTTAAAAAGGAAAGACAAAACATGGACCAACAACGTTTAACTCACCTTAAACAACTCGAAGCGGAGAGTATTCATATCATCCGCGAAGTTGCGGCTGAGTTCGATAACCCAGTCATGATGTATTCGATTGGTAAAGATTCATCAGTCATGTTGCATCTTGCGCGTAAAGCCTTCTACCCAGGCAAAATTCCATTCCCACTGCTGCACGTAGATACGGATTGGAAATTCCGCGAGATGATCGAGTTTCGTGATCGTACCGCTGAGAAATACGGCTTTGAGCTTTTGGTTCATAAGAACCCAGAAGGTCTAGCAATGGGTTGTAGCCCATTTGTGCACGGCTCTTCAAAGCATACTGACATCATGAAGACTCAAGGTTTGAAGCAAGCTCTGAACAAGTACGGTTTTGATGCGGCATTCGGTGGTGCTCGTCGTGATGAAGAGAAGTCACGTGCAAAAGAGCGCGTGTACTCATTCCGCGATAAGAACCATACCTGGGATCCGAAAAACCAACGTCCGGAGCTTTGGAAAACATACAACGGTCAAGTAAACAAAGGGGAAAGCATTCGTGTGTTCCCACTTTCAAACTGGACTGAGCTGGATATCTGGCAATACATCTACCTAGAAAACATCGAGATTGTGCCTCTGTACCTTGCAGACAAGCGACCGGTTGTTGAGCGTGATGGCATGCTGATCATGGTAGATGACGACCGCATGAAGCTAGAACCAGGTGAAGTGATTGAAGAGAAGAGTGTGCGTTTCCGTACTTTGGGTTGTTACCCACTGACTGGCGCGATTGAGTCTGAAGCAAACACGCTAACAGGCATCATCGAAGAAATGCTGGTGGCAACCTCAAGTGAGCGCCAAGGTCGTGCGATCGACCACGATCAGTCAGGATCGATGGAACTTAAGAAACGTCAAGGTTACTTCTAAAGGATCTAAGGAAAGATAATGAACAGTGCAGTTGAAGCTCAGTTAGCCGAGCTTGGTATTGAAGGCTATTTAAAACAACACCAGTACAAGTCGTTACTTAGATTCCTGACTTGTGGCTCGGTAGATGATGGTAAAAGTACCCTAATCGGTCGCTTACTCCACGACTCAAAACAAATTTATGAAGATCAGCTAGCAGCGGTTCACTCGGATAGCCAACGCGTAGGCACCACGGGTGAAAAGCCAGATTTGGCATTGCTGGTAGATGGTCTACAAGCAGAACGCGAGCAGGGCATCACCATTGATGTGGCTTACCGTTATTTCTCGACGCAGAAACGTAAGTTCATCATTGCTGATACGCCAGGGCATGAGCAATACACGCGTAACATGGCAACAGGTGCATCGACCTGTGATTTGGCTGTGATTCTGGTTGATGCACGTAAAGGTGTGTTGGACCAAACGCGTCGTCACTCATTCATTTCTAACCTACTGGGTTTGAAACACTTTGTTGTCGCTATCAACAAAATGGACTTGGTGGATTACTCACAAGAACGTTTTGAAGAGATCCGTGATGAGTACTTACAGTTCTCAGAAAATCTAGCGGGTGAGACGGATATCCAAATCATTCCGTTGTCAGCGCTAGAAGGCGACAACGTAGTAGAGAAAGGACAGAACCTAAGTTGGTTTGAAGGTCCATCTCTGCTTGAGCTACTTGAGACTGTTGATGTTGACCATGAGAAAGGCGAAGGTGATTTCCGTTTCCCTGTTCAGTATGTAAACCGTCCTAATCTCGATTTCCGTGGTTTTGCGGGCACGATTTCATCAGGTTCAGTGAAAGTAGGTGATGCGATCAAGGCGCTGCCATCAGGCAAAACCTCAACCGTTGCACGCATCGTGACCTTTGATGGCGATGTACAGGAAGCACAAGCAGGTCTGGCTGTGACGCTGACTCTGAATGACGAAATTGATATCAGTCGTGGTGATTTGCTGGTGCTGGAAAATGCACAAGTAGAATCAACTAACCACTTGTTGGCGGACGTAGTGTGGATGACAGAGCAACCGCTGCAACCGGGTCGTGATTACGACATTAAGATTGCTGGTAAGAAGACGGTTGGTCACGTTGAAGCGATTCGTCACCAGTACGACATCAACAATCTTTCTACTCACGGTGCAGCTGAATTGCCACTCAACGGCATCGGTTTGTGTGAGTGGTCGCTGAACGAATCTGTCGCATTGGATAACTACCAAGATTGTGCCGATACCGGCGGCTTCATCATCATCGATCGTCTGACCAATGTAACGGTTGGTGCAGGTATGGTGAAAGAAAGCCTAGCGGCTGTTGAGCGTGGTCTTGCGGATGTTTCAGCGTTCGAACTTGAACTCAATGCTTTGGTTCGTAAGCACTTCCCGCATTGGGAAGCTAAAGACCTGAGCCAGTTATTGAAGAAGTAATTGGTTCATTTAGCCTGACTGGATTGCGAAACCCGTCAGGCTGATTTCCCCCGAATCCAGAATGCTCCGGAAGCCCAAGAAACCGAGCATTCTGGCGTTCTTTTTCGCTTGCTTTGCTTTTTTGTCTGGTTACTCGGTTGTCACTCCGTGCAGCTAAGTTTGCACGAGTCGTTGTTGTGCCCGTATCGGGTTTATTGGTAAGGATTGGCTATGTGGGAACAAGGATTTGTATTAGCGATTTTGCTTGGCATTATCACTTGTTTACTCGTAACCAAAATTAAACCAAGTTACGTATTTGCTGGAGCAGCTTTCATTGCGTTTATGGCGGGGATGATTGAGCTCAATACCATCGCGGCAAACTTTACTAATTCTTCACTTCTGACCTTGGTGTTGTTGATTCTTGCATCGAGCGCATTAGAAAAAACGCTATTAATCAGTTGGGTCAGTCGCAGTATTTCTGAAGGGCACCTTGGCAGTGTGATCGCTAAGTTGGGTTTTTCTACTGCTTTGCTTTCTTCTTTTACTAATAATACTGCCGTTGTGGTGTCGTTAATTGGTGCGATTAAACGCAACCAACAACATGCGCCATCTAAGCTTTTGATTCCACTTTCTTATGCGGCGATTTTTGGTGGCACGTTGACGTTGATTGGTACCTCGACCAACTTAATCATCAACAGCTTTGTCGAAGATGCCGGTCTGCCAAGCTTGAGCTTCTTTACTCCAACCATGATTGGTTTAGCGGTGTTGGTGGGCGGTGTGCTTATTCTCATCCCGCTGAGCTATCTATTACCTAATTACGATGACCAAAACCAAGAGGACTTACCTTACTTCTTAGAGTCTCGTGTCGAACCGGGCTCACCACTGGTTGGACGTACTATTACGGAAAATAACTTACGCGCATTGAGAAAACTATTCTTGGCTGAAGTGATACGCGATGGTGTCAGTGTGCCTTCTGTTGGTCCTGATTTTGTGCTTAATGCTAAAGACCGATTACTATTTTGTGGTGATGTAGAGAGTGTTGCGACGCTACAAGAGATCCCAGGTTTAACGTTGTTTGGTCATCAACACCTCAACGGACAAAATTTTATGGAAGTGGTGGTGAGCTCATCGGCGACCTTCTGCCATAAAACGCTTAAAGAGAGCCGTTTTCGAGATCGATTTGATGCGGTGGTCGTGGCGATTCGCCGTGGTCATGAGCGTCTTGAAGGTGGCTTAGGCAATATCACTTTAGCCGCAGGTGATACGTTAGTTTTAGTTCCCGGTAAGCGCTTTGAAGCAGAACGTCGCGCGCATCGTAAAGAGTTCGTGTTGGTGAACGATTTAGATTCGAGTGCACGTTTGGATGCGAATAAATCGGCCTTGGTGTTGTTTGGCTTTGCTACAGTGATTGGCTGTGCGTTGTTGGAACTCGTACCTATTATCAAAGGTCTGGCGGCGTATTTGATTGCGCTACTTGCCTTTGGTGTGATTCAACTTTCTGAACTTCGTCGTCGCTTCCCAATTGATATCGTGGTGATTGTTGGCTCTGCGTTATCTATTGCGCAATTGATGATTTCATCCGGCTTGTCGGTGCGTATGGGCAATATGTTTATCGAAGCCTTTAATGGCTGGGGCGTGTTTGGCGCTTTAGTTGCAACTTACATCATGACTCTGGTGCTAACGGAACTTGTCACCAATAATGCGGCGGCGGCGCTGTCTTTCCCTATTGGCTATAGCATGGCGGTAGGCTATGGCGTTGACCCAATGCCTTTCATTATGGCGGTGCTGTTTGGTGCCAGTGCCAGTTTTATCTCTCCTTACGGATACCAAACCAACTTGTTGGTATACAGCGTAGGGAATTACAAATTGACCGATTATGTGCGAATTGGCGTGCCGATTTCCATTGTGTATTCAGTGCTAGTACTGACGCTGATTCCGGTCTTCTTTCCGTTTTAATCTGTAAATTTACAAGGATACGTTATGACTGCCGAAACTCCGGTAAAAGATGAAAACATCGTTTGGCATCAGCACTCGGTTGATAAACAGTTTCGTGCTGGATTAAAAAAGCAGAAGCCTGCGGTACTTTGGTTTACTGGGCTATCAGGTGCAGGTAAATCAACGGTGGCGGGCGCATTGGAAAATCGCTTAGCCGAATTGGGTTATCACACTTATTTGCTCGATGGCGACAATGTGCGCCATGGCTTGTGCAGCGATTTAGGCTTTTCTGAGCAAGACCGTCGCGAGAACATTCGCCGTATTGGTGAGTTAGCAAAACTGATGGCAGATGCGGGGTTGATTGTTTTGTCAGCGTTTATTTCTCCTCACCGCGCTGAGCGTCAATTGGTGCGTGATCTACTGCCTGAGGGGGAGTTTATTGAAGTGTTCGTCAATGCGTCTCTAGAAGTATGTGAAGGTCGCGATCCAAAAGGCTTGTACAAAAAAGCACGCGCAGGTGAAATCCCGAATTTCACCGGTATTGACTCAGAATACCAAGCACCAGCAAACCCAGAAATTGATTTGCCTGCGGGCGAAAAGAGTGTCGAAGAGCTGGTGGAGTTGTGTTTAATCGACCTTAAACAACGTGGCGTGATCCGATAAAAAAGCATTTGGATCATAGGTGGCCAAAAAGTCATTGAGCAGATAAAAGAGCTTTTGGATCATAGGTGACCAAAAGCTCTTTTTGCTGTACTAAACGGTGTGATTCACCGTAGGTTTTGCTTCACTATGAACGCTAAATCTCTGATTTAAAAGCGCTAACATCTGATCGTAATACTGGTTGTTAGGTTTATTTCCGAGCAGTTTACACAACTCATTACCTGTTGGGGTAAAGCGGTAGTACAACAGGCGCACGCCTTTCGTATTTACCTGCAGTGATAAGTTTTTACCTTGATAGGTGAGCATCAAAGGCGTTTCAATGCCAATTTCTCCGGACTCTAATTCAGTGCTGTGCAGCAGTCCCAATTCAATCAACACTAACAAGCTTGAATAAGGAAGCTGGAAGCTGCCCATATTAAGATTGCTAGTGGTATCGCGTTTGCCAAAGCTGAACATCCCGCCATGCGCTTTGTAGCCAATCAGCAGTTTGCGACTGGTATCTCCACCGAAGCTGCATGCCAGTGTGGCTGCCCGTTGCAGAGTCTGTGCTTCTCTCGGCGACATATCTTTAAGGACTTTAAGCGCTTTCATCGATGTTGAGCCGGGGTTGGTCACTTCGCGCTTCATGACTTGTGCCCACAACTTTTGCATTGAGCTGTTGTGGATGTCCTGAGCCATATCGAAAAAACGATACAACCAGTCTTGGTCAGGTTCACCTGCGGTCTCATCTCGACATGAGCTGTGCGCCAGTTTTAGGATCTGCTCTAAGTTCTTTTGTCTTTGCTCTTGGCGGCGTTGTTCACGCAATTGAGCGCGTTCTAGTGGGGTTTTAGCTGGAGGATCACTTTGCAACAATGCGTCTAACCCGTAGATTTGGGCAATGCTTTGAACACGGCTTGCACTGTCTTTAATGTAGCCAGACTTCTTTTCATGATGAGTATGTTTTTGTTGTGTGGGTTCGTGTTCGATAACAACAGGTTGCTTTGTTGGTTCTGCCATTTCATTTCCTACCAAGACTGGCGATTAGCGCTTGCTTAAATTTACACCTTTCCTGTTTTCTCGACCAGAGAGGCATGTCCGGATTTTGACAGAATAAGGACTATTCAAAATGATAATGAGTTGTTAAAATTGTTATCGTTATTTTGGAGGGGTGATGAAATATTCAGACGCAAGCAAACTGAGAAAACACCTGTCGATAGCGCTACTTTTGGTTTTGTATGTTGGCGTGTTAGCGTATTTATCTCGTTACATCGTATAAACAGCAGGCATAAAAAAGGCGCCGAACCGACGCCTAGTGTATTTATTTAATCAAGCAGACATTACATGTCATCGTAGGGTTCGATTGATGAGCCTTCAATCACGTAGGCAGTTTCTGCCAACTCATGTTCAATGGTCTCGGTTTTTAACGTTCCCACCACATAAATGACATCCCAAAGCTCCTGCACTGGGGCTCCTTTCGGGAATTTTACATAGATGATCTGATTTGGTGGTGGTGGCGGAACATGGATACAAGCGCCAAAATATGGCACCAGTAGGAATTCCGTCACCGTATTCGCATCACCTTCTAATGGGATGACAAAGCCCGGGATTTTCACTTTGCTGCCGTTAAGCTCAGGGCGAACATTACCAATCTTAGATTGAAGTGCCGCACCCCCATTGTGGTCAGTGGCAGGCATGCCAACACTGTCGAACATCTTGCGCTCATTCTCTGGCACAAGATCAATCCAATCGAGCGTTAATGGTTCATCACTTGCCATTACTGGCGCAGTGAAGGAAATTAGTAGCAAACAGCTAGCGAGTATCTTTTTCCACATTTTTACTAAATCCTAATTGTCATTCCATCACTGAGCGATTGTCGGTAAGCGCGGAATGCTGGGATGAAGCCAATCACAATACCTGCACACTGTACAAAGCCAAGCAACATCCATTCATACGGCGACAGTGCCGTTAAGGTTAGGTGTATACCATAACTTTGTTGGATTATTGGTTGCAAGAGGGCAAGAATGGAATACAAGCCCGCAACACCAGTAATGATGCCTGCAAACGTCAGTAAACTCGCTTCACTGATCAGTAATGAGAAGACGTGTTTAGGTCTTGCCCCCATCGCACGCAGAATTGCCATTTCACGGCGGCGTTCTTGTAAGCTGGTTAGCAAGCTACTCAACATACCTAATAAACCTGCAACGACTACGAAGCCTGAGACTGCCATCAGTGCTTGTTCTGCAACCGACATCATGCCCCATAATTCATGCAGAGCGACGCCCGGCATGATGGCGCTAAGCGGCTCTTTCGGGTAAGTATTAATTTGTCTTTGCAGAGCAAAAGTCTGAATGCGTGATTTCAAGCCAACCAACATGGCAGTGATCTGTTTAGGTTGGAAGTCTCTGGCTTTGAGCTCAGCCGCACTTGGTGTCGGACCTAAGCGAGCCCCGCTTTCCCAACCGACGTGAATCGCTTCAATCGCTTCTAGAGAAACATGGACAGTTTTGTCCACCGGAGTGCCAGTAGGCGCAAGAATCCCCACCACTTTAAATGGCAAGTTATCGTGTCGACTGAAGCCGACATCACTGATGCCATGAGCAATGATGATCTCGCTACCAATCTTATAGCCAAGTTGTTTCGCAACATCAGAGCCAAGTACGGTTTCAAATAAGCCATTGAATTCTCTACCTTCAGAGAAGGTTAGTGGTTGCTTACTTCCGTACCTATAATGTTCGAAGTAACTGTGGTTGGTCCCCATGACTCGAAAGCCTTTGTGTGAATCACCCAGCGAGATTGGAATCGCCCAATCTACGGCGCGGTGGTTAGCAAACTCTTGGTAGCTCTTCCAGTCAATGTTGTTTGTGGCATTACCAATTCTGAATACCGAGTACAACAACAGGTTCACTTGCCCTGAGCGACCTCCGACAATTAAGTCTGTACCAGAAATGGTGTTAGCGAAGCTGTCTTTTGCTTGGGTTCGAATGCGTTCTACACCCAATAGTAGAACAACAGAAATAGCGACTGTCATGATGGTGAGAATAGCAGTCGCCTTGCGGTTCATCAGGCTTTTCCAAGCGAGCTTTACAACTGCACTCATGATGCGGCTCCTAGGGTTTGCGCTTGATTGATTTCAGGCAGATTGAGTGTTCGGTCAAACAAGGACTCTAGCGTCGGGTCATGGCTGACAAAAACCAGTGTCGCGTTAGCAAGGTTGGCTTGTTCCATTAATAGTTCAATGAAAGCCTTACGGTTGTCATGATCCAATGCAGATGTCGGTTCATCGGCAATCACCAATTCAGGCTGACCGATCAAAGCGCGTGCGGCTGCGACACGTTGTTGCTGACCAATGCTGAGTTCTGATACCGGCTTGTCATGCAGTGCTTTTGGTAAACGTAAGCGCTCTAATAGCGTTGTTGCTTGTTGCTCCAGTGATGCCGTAGAAGCATTTGGAGCAACGCGGTCGCGGCGAATTCTGCTGAATTGGCATGGAATTAGGACATTCTCAATCACATTTAGGTAAGGCAACAAATTGAATTGTTGGAAGATATAGCCAATGTGATCGGCACGAAATTTGTCTCTTTGGCTTGCTCTTAGGCTGGCGATATCAGTGTTCAATACCGACAGTGAGCCAGATGTGAGTGTGTTGATGCCAGTTAACAAAGCAAGCAGAGTCGATTTACCACAGCCGCTAGGACCTTTGATAAAGACATGCTCGCCTTGAGCAATGTGAAGTTGCGGGATGTTAATGGTCGCGTTTTCTGAGCCGGGCCAGACAAACTGGGCGTTAGATAGCTCAACAACGTTTGACGTGGTTTCAGTCATAGTAAATCACCAAAGCAATGGCGTGTAAGTGGGTACTTACACGCCATATGAGTTATTTAATTGCGATCTTTGCGTTGTCTTTGCTTAGGTTAGTCGCAGACTGAGTGGTGTCAGTGAACAGGTTCACACTGATAGATTCCGTTGCTGGGAATTGCTTAAACCAAGTCGTATCTATGCTGTTTAGGTCTGCAACTGAATCACAGTGGTAGCGGTACTCTACGGTGAATTCACCATGACCACCGTGTTCATGGTCATGACCTTCGTGATGCTCGTGACCGTCATGATCGTGGTGGTCATCATGCTCATCATGATCATGGTCTTTATGCTTGTCATGGTCATGGTCATGTTTATCGTGATCATGCCCTTCGTGGTCATGTTTATCATGATCGTGACCTCCATGGTCGTGGTGATCATGACCTTCGTGTGACTCTTCTCCTAGCGTGTGAGCTACATGTACATCTTCAATTACACACTTTGCTTGCTGGTTGATAGCAAACAGTTTGTTCGTGTCTTTTAGAGCAGCAATAGCATTATTCAGTGCATTTTCTTGTTCTGCGTTTTCTGGTGCATGCTCAAAGCCCACTACGTCAGCACCTGGAGATGTGATTTCGATCAATAGGTCTTTACCGTCTTGAGCAATATTGAATTCTACGTGACCGTGCACGTGTGCTTCATGTTGACGGTATTCTTCAGCGTTAGCAGTAGCGGTTAGTGATAGACCGATAACAAGAGCTAGAGCGTGTTTAGATGGCATTTTCTTATCCTAATTTTGCTTAATTTTCTGATGTGGTTGCAGTTCAAATCGTGCGACTAGCAACCTTAATTTCTTATAAGGGGACTTCTTAAGTTTAAGCAAAAATAGGAGGTGCACGCGCAGTATAACGCACGTCGCTAAGGCTGAACTGCCGTTCTATGACTTCAGAGTGTGCGGCGCGCTGGTAGGTTGGAGGGATTATCTCCGGTAACTGCTTGACCAAACCATGTTGTGCACCAGCAAACAGCTGGCAATGATGATGGCTATGATGTTCTGGGATGAGATCAAGTTGATGCGCGATGGTTGCAAAGTTCCAGGTAAGCAGCAGCGCAACACTGAGTAATATGACAGTGCGACGCCAATGATGTGTGGTGACTTGCCAACGAGAATGCATCTTAAAACCTGAAACGATACCTAGTGTTATAATATAACACCCATTTTCGTTAAAAGTTCACTCTTTTGTTCGTTTTGGGTAAATTATCTAGGTGAAATAAGAGCTTACGCTCAGGAAAATAGGGGGCTCTTTGCTTAAAGTGTGTAATGAGCGGAGAGCTGTATACCCAAGCATCTCGAGGTTACTTGGGTATATATCAACAGATCTAAATATTCTGTTTGATTAAGCCAAGCACTTGAGTGATTTCGTCAGGCGTTAATGCGCCCTCTTTTACAAACAAAATCTTACCCTGCTTATCTTGGACTACGATTGCAGAGCTTTCTTCTTGCAGTGCCCATGTGTTTGCCACAACACCGTTTTCATCCAGCACCATTGAAGACCAAGGGAATTCTTGTTTGCTGTCTTGCGCCGATGATTTTACAAATGAACCTGTTCCCCAAACAGCATCATCTTGGTTAATGATGGTAGTCGTTTGGTAAGCGTCTTCTGGGAATTTCGCTTCAGTTAGCGCTGTCATTAGTGGTGCGTTCATCGCTTTTGAGCTGCTGCGTCCTGCAATTGCATGAATGACACGAACTTTACCCAGCATGTTTTGAGTTGCCCAAGGCTGGTAAGCGACACCTTCGCCTTGCAGTACGATTTCACCATAAGCATCGACTTTGGCTGCGGGTACACTCTCACCAACAGATAGGTTATGAGCCAGAGCCAGACCCGGAGCAAGAGCGAGTAGAAGAGGGAGGAGAGTCTTAGTTTTCATGTTGTTATGTTCCATATGGGTTGTGAGACTCACCAAGTATATACGTACGGTGCATAAAAATGTAGAACCTGCAATAACAATTATTTAACGTATGCCATCTAATAATGTTGCGTTCACGTTGGAATTTGATAGAATGAAGTTCGTCGCAAATTGCGCATAAAGGTTGCCAAGGAAAGAGCAATCGGTGTTTTCTCAAAAGGATGTTGAGGTTGGTTATGCTACGTGAGTTTGCTGTGTACCGTCCACGTCAGGTGGCGCGTTTCGTTAAGACTTTATTCAAAGGTCAATTCTCAATTGCAGGTATTGGTGAGTTCCGTTTTGACAACGGAAAAGTGCTATTACCTGATGTCAAAAATCCCAAGCAACTCTCTGTATTTAGAGAAGTAAACCAAGCGATTTTATCTCTTCCAGTGTGATGACAAGAATTGTAAAAGAGCGACTTTTGTCGCTCTTTTTCGTTGTGGTTAACTTTGTAGGCTTGGTGGGAAGCACACACCCGTACCACCTAAACCACAATAACCGTTAGGGTTCTTCGCTAGGTATTGCTGGTGGTAAGTTTCAGCAAAGTAATAAGGACCTGCTGCTTGGATCTCTGTAGTGATTGCTGAACGTTGATCTTCTTGCAGTGCTTGCTGATATTGAGCTTTTGATTTTTCAGCGGCATCTTGTTGTTCTTGAGAATAGGTGTAGATCGCTGAGCGGTATTGAGTGCCCAAATCGTTGCCTTGACGCATACCTTGAGTTGGGTCGTGTTTTTCCCAGAATGCCGCAAGTAACTGCTCTACAGAAATTACCGCTTCATCGAATACGACACGAACAACTTCTGTGTGTCCGGTTTTTCCAGAGCAGACTTCTTCGTAAGTTGGATTTGGAGTATAACCGCCAGCGTAACCGACCGATGTTGAGATCACGCCATCGAGTTGCCAAAACAGGCGTTCAGCTCCCCAAAAGCATCCCATGCCAAACAAAATCTGTTGCTGGTTAGCTTGTGGCTGCGCCGTTAAACTCGATTGATTGACAAAATGAGTGTCGTCGATCTGCATTGATGCCTCTCTACCGGGCAGTGCATCTTCTATACTGATCATTGTCTGTTTGTTGAGCATGGTATTTGTCCTTTAATACGTGTCTTAATTTTGCGAAAAAATCTATTCAGTCTGAATATGATGTTGTGATGACATAGACCGTGTTAAACCTATTAATATTACAGACTTAGCCTTTATTTGGCGTTATTATTGTTTACGTTTATTTAACCTCGTCCAGCTAAAAAGCATGATAAGAAAAGCTACTCCGATCATTGTCAGCCTACTTGCCTTTTCTCATAGCGCTTATGCCGATGTTTCCTTAAAAATTAAAGGGATCGATGGTGCGCTAGAAGATAATGTGAACGCTTATTTGTCTTCCATTCCTGAAGACGATTATTCCACGTCCCTGCGTTTTCAGGCGCGATTGGAACAAAGTATCACTGAAGCGCTCAATGCGCTCGGCTATTATCATGCGAAAATTTCATACACTATTACGAAAGATAATGATGAATTGATCGTCAATGTCCAACCGGGTGAGCCTGTAAGGGTGAAACTGATGGATGTGGTGATTTCAGGTGAGGCAAACCAAGACGAAGCATTCGTTAAGCTTCTTGAAAAATCACCATTGAAGGTAGGACGCATCTTAAATCAAGGTGAATACGACAGCTTGAAATCAAGTATTCGTAACTTAGCGTTGCAACGTGGTTACTTTAATGGAGATTTCACTTTAAGCCGTCTTGAGGTGGTTCCCGAACTTAACGAAGCGAATGTGCGTCTTCATTATGACAGTGGTATCCGTTATCACTTTGGTTCGGTGGAGATTTTTGGAAGTCAGATTTGGGAAGACCGTGTTGAGTCTCTGCGTCCATTTAAAACTGGTGAACCTTATTTGGTTTCAGAAGTTGGGGAATACAACCAAAACCTGTCTAATACCGATTGGTTTTCGTCAGTATTTGTTGAGCCAGATTTAAGTAAGTTAGACGATGGTCGCGAGCTGCCAATCAAAGTCTCACTTGCCCCCGCAGCGAAAAACCAACTTGAGACTGGTATTGGTTATTCGACCGATACGGGTGTTCGCGGTACGCTGAAATGGAAAAAACCGTGGGTAAGCGCACGCGGTCATAGTTTTGATACTGCTCTTTCTCTTTCCAAGCCTGAACAAACTATCACAGCAGGCTACAAAATCCCTCTTGATGACGTTCTACACGAATACTACCAATTGCAGTTTGGTCTCAAGCATCTTGATAACCGAGATACCGAAAGTTTGGAATCGAATCTTGCGGTAGAACGCCACTGGATCACCGACGGTGGTTGGCATAAGACTTTGTATGTTCGCCACCTGTACGAAAACTTCTCGCAAGGTTTGCAAGAAGATGGTGTGCAATTTGTCTTGCCTGGTGCTTCTTTTTCTCGAACCCGGACCCGTGGTGGCAATATGCCAATGTGGGGGGATAAGCAGAGTGTGACCGTTGAATATGGCGATACTGCTTTGCTGTCAGAAACACGAGTACTGCGCTTGTTAGGACGCACATCTTGGATTCGCGGTATTGGCCAAAACCACCGTGGTTTGTTCCGTTTAGAGGGCGGTGCCAACATTACGGATGAATTTGAAAAACTATCGCCATCACTACGTTTCTTTGCTGGTGGTGATAACAACATTCGTGGTTATGGCTATGAGTCTATCTCACCGAAAGATGCCAGTGGTGCATTGACGGGTGCTAAGTATATGGTGACCAGCACCCTTGAATATCAATACCGTGTCTACGGCAACTGGTGGGGCGCTGCTTTCTACGATATTGGTGATGCATTTAATGAAACCCCAGAATGGAAGGCAGGTGCGGGTGTTGGTATCCGCTGGGCGTCACCGGTTGGTCCGGTGAGCTTTGACTTTGCTTGGGGGCTCGACTCCGAGCCTGATCCAGAATTCCGCATTCACTTCTCGTTGGGGCCTGAACTATGATCAAAACAACTCTGAAGTGGACGAAATGGCTCTCAATCGGTCTGCTGAGTCTATTATTGCTGCTGACGGTTTTTGTTGGCACATTGCTTTTCACCCATCCGGGTTTAAAACTTGCGCTGTGGGGGGCTGAGAAAGCCTTACCGCAACTCAAAGTGGAAGAAGTTCAAGGTTCGCTTTTTCCGCGTTTTGCTTTACATAACGTCAGCTTTGTCGATGAATCCTTACATGTCGATGCTAAGGTTGAAAGCGTAACGCTTGCTATCAACTTTCGTTGCTTCTTCGATCCGAAAGTGTGTGTCGATGAGTTGGCACTGCAAGGGGTGAACTTTCAGATGCCAGAGCTCCCTCCGGCAAGTGACGAGCCTGAAGAAGAAACGCCACCATTGCGCTCTATCAGTACGCCAGTGCCTATTTTTGTCAATAAAGTCAGATTTAATGATATCAATCTGAATATCTTGGGGAATAAGATTGATTGGCAAGATTTTTCAACCGCATTATCAATGCAAGGTGATCGTTTGGTGATTGCCCCTACGGCATTGAAAACCATCAATGTGGCACTTGCACCAAGTGAAGAGGGTGTGGAACAGCCGCCAGTTCAAGACACGAAAACGAACCATCAAGCTCAAGCTAAAATTGAGCAAGATGCGGAAGTCCAGTCGTCAACATCGGTCAATTCAGACGCGTCTAAAAATCCATCGCAGCAAGGTGCAGAAAATGTTGCTGCTAACAAAGGTTCAAAGTCTGATGAACAGAAGTTAGACGTTAAGCCTGAATCAAATGGTATCGCTCTACCTGAAGTCTGGATTCCGCTCACTATTGAAGCACAGCGCCTCGATATTCATGACTTTAAGTTGGCTGGTGACACACCGGTTATCGTTCATCATTTAGGGTTAGAAGCCAAAGCGGGTGGTGACCAAGTCGATGTCAAAACCCTTGAGCTTGACATGCCGGAAGTGAAAGGGCAGTTAAGCACTCAAGTGACATTATCAGGTGACTACCCAATTCAAGCCCAAATTGACGCATTGGTTGAACAAGCGGATGTAAAAGGTCAGAAATTATCACTGACGGCATCTGGCTCGGTTGGTGATTTATCACTGGATGCCACGTTATCTGATTTGGTGAAAGCCAAGATTCAGGGGCAAATTCAACCCCTTAAGTCTGAGTTGCCGTTTGATATCAAATTGAAAGATGTTGAGGCGCAATGGCCATTGAGTGGTAAGAGTGATTACCAAGTATCGGTCCCAAGTCTTGCAGCGAAAGGCTCTTTACAAGGTTACACGGTTGCCTTGGAAACTAAGGCGTCTGGTAAAGATATTCCAGCAGTTGATGTGGCGTTAAACGGTAAAGGTACTTTAGAACAGATTGACTTAGACAGCTTAGTTGTCAAAACGCTGGGTGGTGAGCTTGCAGGTAAAGTCATGGCGAATTGGGCTGCACCTATCAACTGGCAAGCCGATCTGAACTTAAAAAATATTCAACCGGGCTTACAGTGGGAAGAAGCGGAAGGCGATATCAGTGGCAGCTTGTCGACGTCGGGGTCATTAACCGCACAAGGTGGCTGGCAAGTGAGTCTACCTAAATTGGATATTGACGGTATTTTACGTGGCTACCCTTTGCATATCGAAGGTCAATTAGAAGCCTCAGATAGGAACGGTAAAGGTGAAGATATTCAATTGAACACGCAAGGTTTAGCTTTGTCACATGGTCCCAACTCTTTGCGAGCAAAGGGTAAAATCGACAAACAAATCTTGATGGATGTTGATGTTAATTTCCCTGATTTTGCGAAAAGCGTACCGGATCTTGCTGGTAAGATGAATGGTACGGTTGCTCTTCGCGGCAGTTTGAAACAGCCGGACATTAATTTAGATCTCGCGCTGAACCAGTTGAATTGGCAGCAGCAAGCCAAGGTGGAAACCATCACTCTAAAAGGGGATGTTACACCACTGCCTGCGCCAAAAGCCGATGTTAGCCTAATTGCGAAGAACATCACTTACGACGACATTAAAATTGACAGTGCAGATTTGGAAGTGAGTGGCGATGAAAAGCTACACCAACTGACACTCGACGTGGTTTCAGACATTGTTTCGAGCAGTTTAGAGATCGAAGGCACCTTTAAGCAAAAGCCAGAAATGATTTGGGATGGTGCACTACGCCGCTTAACGCTGAGCACGCCTCAAGGTCCATGGGCATTGCAAAAGTCGACGGCAGTCAAAGTGAACATCGACAAGCAGATTGCTAATGTGCAAGCACACTGTTGGTTACAGTCAAAATCAAGCGTGTGTTTAAGTGAAGACATCAGCGTTGGTAAAAGCGGTGAAGCGAAGTTAGCCATCACTAACTTTGACTTCGACCAAATCAGACAATTCTTACCGCCAGAAACCAAACTGCAAGGTTCTGTGAACGCGAATGCTTTCGCGAAATGGGCGCCAGACATGAAACCGGAAGTCACGGTGAATGTCGATATGCCAAAAGGTCAGGTAGAACAAACGCTAGAACAACCGGTGAAAGTCGGTTGGGAAAGTGTGAGTTTTAAAGCCAAGTTGGCGCAAGACAAGCTAGATGCTGAGTGGTTGCTTGATGTAACGGATAACGGTGATTTGTCTGGTAAAGTCGCCTTGAATGATGTGTCGTCCGAGAAGCCAACGATTGACGGTAAGGTGTCGCTATCGACATTCCACTTGGACTTTTTAGCGCCCCTGATTGGCGAATACAGCCTGTTTAAAGCCAACATGAACACTGACCTTGCTCTATCTGGTGATGTGATGCATCCAAAGGTGAATGGTCAGTTCTTGATTGATCAAATGAAACTGCAAGGTGAAGTCACGCCAATTGATATCAATTCAGGACAAGTGGCGATTAACTTTAAAGGTCATCAAGCTGATTTAGACGCTGGGATCATTACGCCAGATGGCAAGCTAGAAATTAAAGGCGATGCTGATTGGCGTGACCTAGAAAATTGGCACACTAAGGCTCGTGTGTTCGCTGAAGAGCTTAAAGTGGATATGCCACCGATGGTGAGAATCAAAGTCAAACCGGATATGACTATTGATGTGACGCCTCAACTTGCCAAGGTCGAAGGCAGTATTAATCTACCTTGGGGACGTATCTTAATTGATGAACTGCCACCAAGTGCGGTTGGTGTTTCAAGCGACACAGTTATTTTGAACAAAGACATGCAGCCTGTTGATGGTGAGCAAGCGTTGCCGTTTAACGTTGAAACCAACATTAACATCAAAATCGGCGATGATTTCCAGTTGTCTGCGTTTGGTCTAAAAGGTGACTTGCAAGGTAACCTCAACGTGACGCAAAAAGACAAAGGTCCGTTTATTGTCGGTGAGGTGAACATCATTGACGGTTCTTATCGCTCATTTGGGCAAGACTTGGTCATCCAAGAAGGTAAGATCATGATGAATGGACCAGCGGATCAGCCTTATGTCTCGATCAAAGCGATTCGTAATCCGGACAACACGCAAGATGATGTGACAGCGGGTGTGCGTGTGACTGGTCCTGCAAGTGATCCTACGGTGGAAATCTTCTCTGATCCGGCAATGCCGCAAGCGAATGCACTTTCTTACCTGTTGCGAGGTCAAGATATCGATGCAGAATCGGGCGGTAATGCGATGACGACGACCCTTATTGGCTTGAGTTTAGCGAAGAGCGGTAAAGTCGTAGGTGAAATCGGCGAAGCCTTTGGCGTACAAGATCTGCAACTGGATACTGCAGGTTCAGGTGACGACTCTCAAGTAACGGTGAGCGGCTATATTCTTCCTGGTTTACAGGTGAAATATGGTGTGGGTATCTTTACCTCATTAGGTGAGTTCACAGTGCGTTATCGTTTGATGAAAGACTTGTACCTAGAGGCAGTTTCAGGTGTTGATAGTGCTGTTGACCTGCTCTATCAATTCGAATTCAACTAAACTTAGCTTGTAAGCAGAAGGAGCGGCTATGCAACATTTAGTGTTTGTGTATGGAACTTTGCGCAAAGGAGAGTGCAATCATCACTTTTTAAGCACTGCTGAGTTTCTTGGTCACCATGAAACAGATGCCCAATTCGCTCTGTATGATTTAGGTCCTTACCCGGCTTTGTCGGTCGGACAAAATGCGATACAGGGCGAAGTTTATTTGATTGATAATGACACGCTGCAGGAACTTGATAAGTTAGAAGACGTACCGGTTGAGTATCGTCGAGAAAGCATTACTACACCTTTTGGCCAAGCTTGGATCTACTTGTATCAAGACACTGAGCAGTTGAGTGAAGAGATTGCATCTGGTGATTGGTGTCAGAGAGTGTGAACCATACTCCGCGAGTACGCGTAAGCATTTGTAGTGAAAGTGTATGACTGTCGAATGAGTACTCGATAAAGGGGTATGAAAGTGAGTTTCCGACGGTCTTTTGTATAAGCCCAAGGAGAACTTATGAGATCCATCATCATCGGCGCCATGCTGCTTTTTCTCACCGCTTGTGCGCAGACAAGGTTACCAGATTCAGTGAACGTAACAGATTGGCAGGACTTCGGTAAGCAATCTGCTCTCGATGGTCTGATTGAATTATCGGAAGACCGTATTGTCAAGCTTGATGATACAAATCGTGCTACACCGGAATTGATCATGGCTTATCAATCTGGTTACCAAGAAGGTAAAAAAGAGTACTGTGAGCAAAGTGCTTATATGCTTGGCGTACGAGATATGCCTTACTTTGGCATTTGTGATGATATTGACCCGTTTTTCAAACAAAATTATGAATCGGGTCGAACTTCTACCGCTGGCGAGTACTAGTCAAAACGATATAACAAAAAAGAGCTGCTAATTTGCAGCTCTTTTGCTTTCTGGCGTTCGCAATTACTTGTTTTGCGCACGCTCGTAAGATTCTAGGATTTCGGCTTTTGCGGCAGCCACATCTGCCCAGCCATCCACTTTCACCCACTTACCTGCTTCAAGCTCTTTGTAACGTTCAAAAAACTGTGTGATTTGGGCTTTGAGTAGCTCTGGAATATCGTCAACATCTTGAATGCCTTCGTACTCTTTTGAGATTTTAGAGTGCGGTACAGCGAAGACTTTCGCGTCTTCACCAGATTCATCCGTCATCTTCAATACACCGACTGGACGGCAGCGAATCACAGAACCTGGCATTAATGGGTAAGGGGTCGGAACCAGTACGTCCACTGGGTCGCCATCTAGAGAAAGGGTGTTGTTCACGTAGCCGTAGTTACATGGGTAGAACATTGGCGCAGACATGAAACGGTCGACAAATACAGCACCAGTGTCTTTATCTACTTCGTATTTGATTGGATCCGCATTAGCTGGGATTTCAATAACGACATAGATATCTTCAGGCAAAGATTTACCTGCTGGTACGTTGTTTAAGCTCATTTGAATATTCCTTTTCATTGAGGATTAAGCATTGAGAGGCTTAATCTGGCTAACATTTACGCAGTTCACTTTAACGACAAAAACGCGGCAGGTAAACACCTGCCGCGTTGGACAAAGGTCTGAAATTAGTCTTCTTCGCGATTCAGCTCAAGAAACTCTTCGACTTTGTTCACCATGTTCTTTGAACCCACAAAGAAAGGCACACGCTGGTGCAGTTCGGTTGGTTTCAAATCCATAATGCGGTTTACACCGTCAGATGCCAGACCGCCAGCTTGCTCAATCAAGAATGCCATTGGGTTGCACTCGTACAACAGACGCAGTTTGCCTTGAGGGTGGCTTTGCGTGCTTGGGTACAAGTAAATGCCGCCTTTGAGCAAGTTACGATGGAAGTCCGCAACCAGTGAGCCTATGTAGCGAGAAGTGTATGGGCGACCATCTTCAGGCACATTCTCCTGACAGTACTTGATGTACTTCTTCACGCCCTGCGGGAAGCGGATGTAGTTACCTTCGTTGATCGAGTAGATGTTGCCGTCTTCTGGGATCATCATGTTTTCATGAGAAAGACAGAAGCTGCCAATCGATGGATCGTAAGTGAAGCCGTTTACGCCATTACCTGTGGTGTAAACCAACATAGTAGATGAGCCGTAAATCACGTAGCCCGCTGCCACTTGTTTGTGACCAGGCTGTAGGAAGTCTTCTTCTGTTGGTGGGGTACCAATAGGAGAAACTCGACGGTAAATAGAGAAAATCGTACCGACTGATACGTTCACATCGATGTTTGATGAGCCATCGAGTGGGTCCATTAGTACAACGTATTTTGCGTTTTGGTTGAGTTCTTTGTTGAACGCAACCGCTTCATCTTCTTCTTCACTTGCAACGCCACACACTTGGTCACGTGCTTCGAGTGCTGCTTTGAACTTGTCGTTCGCGTATACATCAAGCTTTTGCTGATCTTCGCCTTGTACGTTTTCCGTACCTACAGCGCCGGTGATATCACCAAGACCTGCCGCGTTAATTTCACGGTTAACAATTTTTGCAGCTAAACGAATGGAAGCTAAGAGAGATGAAAGATCACCGCTAGCGTGGGGGAAATCCGCTTGTTTCTCAACAATGAATTCGCCTAGGGTGCGCAGTCCTGACATGGTTTATCCTTACATTTTTCATTTCGTTGGGGGTGTCGCGCAATGGGGTCATCTCTTTATGGATGTTAAACGATTGCGCTAGATGTAAGTTTATGACGTGGATCTTATTAATGGTAATGAAGTAACCGACTGAGATCTCAATTTATTTGTCTTATTGCATAAGAAGTCTGTCACTTGGTTAATGCTTGGTCAGTCAGTGCTAAGCCCTGTCAGATTTGTGAAAGAGACTGCAAGAACACAGCGAAAGGCTCTCGCTTTTCTGGTGGTTATCACGATAATGAAAGGATTAAAGAACGCATTACAAGGTTAAGTTTATGCACATTCATATCTTGGGTATCTGCGGCACGTTTATGGGCGGTGCGGCAATTTTAGCGCGTCAGCTAGGTCATAAAGTGACGGGTTCGGATGCCAATGTTTATCCACCAATGAGTACCCTGTTGGAGTCTCAAGGTATTGAAATTATTGAAGGCTTTGACCCTTCTCAACTTGACCCTCAACCAGATCTTGTGGTGATTGGTAACGCGATGAGCCGTGGCAACCCATGTGTTGAGCATGTGCTGAATACCAATATGCGTTACACCTCTGGCCCACAATGGTTACAAGAGTTCTTATTGCACGATCGCTGGGTTCTAGCGGTATCGGGTACCCATGGTAAAACCACCACTTCAAGTATGTTGGCGTGGATCTTAGAAGATTGCGGTTACCAACCAGGTTTTCTTGTTGGTGGTGTGTTAGGTAACTTCGGTGTGTCAGCTCGCTTGGGTGAAAGTATGTTCTTCGTCGTCGAAGCAGACGAATATGACAGTGCTTTTTTCGACAAACGATCTAAGTTTGTTCATTACCACCCACGCACACTGATCATGAATAATCTTGAGTTCGATCATGCAGACATCTTTGACGATCTAGAGGCGATAAAGCGTCAATTCCATCATTTGGTGCGTACTGTTCCGGGGAACGGTTTGATCTTGGCTCCGAAGCAAGATCAGTCGCTGCAAGATGTGATCGAGCGTGGTTGTTGGACAGAAAAGCAGTTCTCTGGTGTCGATGGTGATTGGCAAGCACGCAAACTGGTTGTTGATGGCTCGAAATTTGAAGTGTCGCTGCAAGGCGAGAAAGTAGGCGTTGTAGATTGGGAGCTTGTTGGTGACCACAACGTGGATAACGCTTTGATGGCCATCGCTGCTGCTCGCCATGTTGGTGTTGCACCAGAACTGGCTTGTCAGGCTCTCGGTCGCTTTATTAACACCAAACGTCGCTTGGAGCTCAAAGGAGAAGAGCAAGGCGTGACGGTTTATGATGATTTTGCTCATCATCCAACGGCGATTGAACTGACATTGGGCGGTTTACGTAACAAGGTTGGCGAAAAACGTATCCTTGCCGTTTTAGAGCCTCGCTCTGCGACGATGAAGCGCGGCGTTCACAAAAATACTTTGGCGGCTTCATTGCACAATGCTGATGAGGTGTTCCTCTTCCAACCAGACAACATTGATTGGTCGGTACAAGAGATTGCAGACCAGTGTAAACAACCTGCTTTTGTGGATGCAGAGATGGACAGCTTTGTCGCAAAAATCGTAGAGCAAGCGCAGCCGGGTGACCAAATCCTCGTGATGAGTAACGGTGGCTTTGGTGGTATCCACGGCAAGCTTCTGCAACAACTTAAACAAAAAGCTTAATGACATCTATGCAGCAAAAAGTAACCCCTAAAAAAGCCATCACATTAGCACTAACGGGCGCCTCTGGTGCTCCATATGGGCTTCGTCTTCTTGAATGCTTGGTTGCCGCGGATTATCACGTGTATGTGCTGATCTCTTCAGCTGCGCGAGTGGTAATGGCGACCGAGCATGATCTGAAATTACCAAGCGGCCCTGAAGCGGCGCAAAAGGCTTTAGTTGAGCATCTCAACTGCAATCCAGATAACATCACCGTTTGTGGCAAAGACGATTGGTTCTCTCCGGTAGCATCGGGCTCTGCTGCACCAAAGCAAATGGTAGTGTGCCCATGTTCTGCGGGGAGTGTCGCAGCCATTGCACATGGCATGTCGGATAACTTGATTGAACGCGCTGCGGATGTGGTAATGAAAGAGCGCGGACAGTTATTACTTGTGGTGCGTGAAACGCCTTTCTCTACACTGCATCTTGAGAACATGCACAAGCTCTCTCAGATGGGCGTCACCATTATGCCTGCGGCTCCTGGTTTTTATCATCAACCAAAGAGTATTGAAGACTTAGTGGATTTTATGGTGGCAAGAATTCTTGATCACTTGGGCATTGAGCAAGGCTTGGTGCCACGTTGGGGTTATGACCAACGTTGATTGTGTAATCAATAAAAGACCTTTACAATCCATCCAACTCATCGGGGAGCAAACCCATTTGGCATTGACCTTATCAATACCATTGGGTGCTGAGACCTAATCGCTTAACGTTGTTGAGCAAACAGGGACCCGTATTACCTGAACCAGATAATGCTGGCGTAGGAATTGAGTCTGGATATTGGAAGTCCTAGATACCGCCTCAACCCTGTGCCGCTCAACTCATGTTTACTAATGCAAATGGAGAGCGAGCAGTGAAAACCACTCTTAGTCTGATTGCCCTTGCAGCCATCACTTCTACTTCAGCGTTTGCCGCTGAAAACACCCTAACTGTCTACACTTACGACTCTTTCGCTGCCGATTGGGGACCTGGTCCTAAAGTTGAAAAAGCGTTCGAAGCCAAATGCGGTTGCGACGTTAATTTCGTTGCTCTGGATGACGGTGTTTCAATCCTTAACCGCCTTCGCTTGGAAGGAAACAATAGCAAAGCGGATATCGTGTTAGGTTTGGATAACAACCTGATGGCGGAAGCGAAAAAGACTGGGCTTCTGGCTGAGCACAATGTTGATACATCGAAGACGACCTTGCCTAATGGTTGGGATGATAAGACCTTCGTACCGTACGATTACGGCTACTTTGCGTTTGTGTACAACAAGGAGAAGTTGGCGAATCCTCCAAAAAGCATGAAAGAGCTAGTGGAAGAGCGTGATGATCTGAAAGTGATTTACCAAGACCCTCGTACTTCGACGCCGGGTCAAGGTTTGATGCTTTGGATGAAGTCCATCTACGGCGATGATGCGACTCAAGCGTGGAAGCAACTGGCAACGAAAACAGTTACGGTTACGAAAGGCTGGTCAGAAGCTTACTCGATGTTTTTGAACGGTGAGTCCGATCTCGTGCTGTCTTACACGACTTCTCCCGCGTACCATTTGATTGCAGAAGATGATGCGAAATATGCGAGCGCAGATTTTTCTGAAGGTCACTACATGCAAGTAGAAGTAGCGGCTAAGGTTAAAGGCTCAAAGAATGCGGAACTTGCTGATGAGTTTATGAATTTCATCTTGAGTGATGAGTTCCAATCGGCAATGCCAACAGGCAACTGGATGTACCCAGTGACTGACGTTGAATTACCAAAAGGCTTTGAAACCTTAAGCGTACCAAGTAAACCATTGAGCTTTAGTGCAGACGAAGTAGCAAAAATGCGCAAGACTTGGATTCGTGAATGGCAAAGCGCATTGACGTTCTAAGATAGGTTCTACTTTTGAATTCTGTTCCGAAAATAGGGTTAGGGGTCGCGATGATTATCGCGACCTTTGTTATTTCTGCCCTAGGTGCTTTGATTGTCCAAGCACCTTCTCTTGATGTGTCTATAGTGTGGGGAGATCCATACTATCAGCACGTCACCAAGTTCAGCTTTTACCAAGCTTTCCTCTCTACGATTTTGAGTGTCGGTTTGGCGATCCCTGTGGCGCACGCGCTTTCTCGACGTGAGTTCTATGGTAAGTCTCTACTATTAAAGTTGTTTGCGTCTACCTTAGTTCTGCCTGTGTTGGTCGGTGTATTTGGCTTATTGGCGATTTACGGTAATAGCGGCTTATTGGCTCAATGGCTAAAAAGTATCGACGCTGAGCTGCCGTTTTCCATCTATGGTCTGAACGGAATTTTACTTGCGCATGTGTTCTTCAATATGCCCTATGCGGCGCGCCTACTTTTACAAGCATTAGAGTCGATCCCCGCAGAGCAACATAAACTGTGCGCGCACCTTGGAATGAGCCATTGGGACAAATTCCGCTGGGTAGAATGGTCACGCCTAAGGCAGCAATTACCACACGTAAGCGGCTTAGTGTTCATGCTTTGCTTTACCAGCTTTGCCACCGTGATGGCGCTGGGTGGTGGACCGAAATCGACCACTATTGAGCTTGCCATTTATCAGGCAATTAAGTTCGATTTTGATCTGCAGGCAGGGGCACTTTTGGCACTATGGCAAATGCTGTTATGTGGCTTGTTAGCAATTGGCGTACAGAAGTTGACGAAGCCAGTATCAGTAAGCGCTGGCAGTACATCAGTACAGCAATATTTAACGAAGGATCATGGGTGGTCAAAAGCTTGGGATGGCTTTTGGATCATAGGTGCCTTTTTACTAGTAATACCGCCACTTTTGATGGTGGTGTTCAGTGGGATCAACCAACAAGTTGGGACGGTATTGACCGATGAGCGTTTTTGGTCCGCGTTGCTTAATTCAATCAAAGTCGCTGTTCTCGCTAGCTCTCTTGCTGTTGCTGCTGGCGTGTCGATTTTACTGACCAGCCGACGTTGGCGATTGCAGTGCAAAAACACTCGCGCCGACCAAATCGAGCTTATCGGAACCATTATCTTAGTAACGCCGGGATTGGTGATCAGTACGGGATTGTTCCTGTTACTACGATCGTTTACCGATGTATTCAGCTTGGCGTTTTTCGTCGTTATTCTAGTGAATGGATTAATGGCATTGCCATATGTGATTAAAACCTTGTCTCAACCCATGTTGCACATTGAGCAGCAATATCAGTACGTGTGTGCCAGCTTAGGTATGTGTGGTTGGCAACGATTTAAAGTCGTGGAGTGGCAAGCACTGCGTAAGCCGTTTGCACATGCTTTTGCCATCAGCTTTATGTTTGCGATTGGTGACTTAAGTGCGATCGCCTTGTTTGGCGGGCAAGAATTTAGAACCTTACCGCTGTATTTATTCCAACTACTGGGCAGTTATCAAATGGATGCAGCAGCGGTTGTGTCGGTTACCTTGCTATTACTCAGCGTAGGCTGCTTTGCTGTGATTGAAAAAGTATTAAAAACAAAGGGGAAAGCATAATGTTAGTGTTGGATGATGTTCAGTACACCTATCAACGTGAGCTATTTCGCTTTGATTTAGAGATTAAACGCGGACAAATCGTGTCGCTGATGGGACCGAGCGGTGCAGGTAAATCAACGTTGCTCGCTTTGGTTGCTGGATTCATTAATCCTGACCTAGGCGATATCTTGGTTGATGGCACATCTATCGTGAGTAAAGAGCCGTATCAGCGCCCGTTTTCAATGCTGTTCCAAGAACACAATCTGTTTGCCCACCTGTCAGTAAGGGACAACATCGGTTTAGGGCTGCATCCGGGGTTAAAGCTCACGACAGACCAAAAGCTTCTTGTGGAGCAAGCAGCAATGCAAGTGGGTGTTGCTGAGTATCTGGACCGTTTACCTGAACATCTTTCTGGCGGTCAACGCCAGCGTGTTGCTCTTGCGCGTTGTTTTGTTCAACCGCATCCGATGTGGCTACTCGATGAGCCTTTTTCTGCACTTGACCCCGTGCTGCGTGAAGAGATGCTGACACTGGTGAAACAGCTTGCGACTGATCGTGGTATTACCGTGTTAATGGTGACGCACCATTTGAGTGATGCGAGAGCGATTGCGAGTCATTTTGCTTTTGTGGCTGGTGGTCAGGTCGAAGCGTCAGGTGACATTGATGAATTAGCGGTATCGCACTCTAGCGATGTTTTAACAGCGTTTGTGCGAGCGGCAGGGTAGAGCGCCGTTTATCTTTGGTGAATTAGGCGTCAGAAAAACAAAAGGTTGATGCGAGCATCAACCTTTTCTTTCATTTTGAGTTTGAATGAGCGCGTTAGCCTTGAGGCTTCACCACCATAACGTTGATTGGTGAGTTCTCTACTACTTTACTCGCTACAGAGCCCAGCATCACTTTGTTGATCTTCGAACGTTTGTGGCTTGGCATAATGATAAGGTCTGCACCTAAACGTTCTGCGTAATCTAAGATGGTTGCGTAAGCTTTACCTTCCGCAACATGCACCTTGTAAATCACTTCGTCGTCCATATGCTGATCAGCAAACGCTTTTAGCTGCTGCTTTACGTCTTGCTTCATTTTTGCAGCGGCATCTTTCGGAAAGTAACTCGCGACCATTGACATATGGATGCCTGGCAATACTGTCAGCAGGTGCACTTCAGCATTGGCTTGCTTCGCCTGCCATACCGCCAATTCAACGGCGCGGTCAGAAAAGCCTTGGTCATTTAGATCAACCGGAACAAGAATTTGTTTGTACATTCAATGTCTCTCATTAAGGCCCCGTATCCTCGAGGCCAAATCGGTTATGCGCTCAACTGTTCCTTACGAGCACGACGTTTTTGGTTCAGGGCAAGTACCAGCAAAATCATCAAACAAGGGATAAATACCCACTCTTTCATCGGTCGATCGGCGTCTTGAACTACCGATTTGATCTCCCAATCGAAGTCGATACCAGAAGATTCTGCCGGGCTGCCAAATTCAACCATGTCTACGATCATTTTGCCGTCGTTCTCGGTCAGCATTAGACCCATTGAAGAAATACGCTCTTCAGCGGTTGCCGCTTTATCTTCGAACGGAAGACGTACCGTTTTCTCTATGTAATCGCCTTCTAAGTTTTCACCAGCGACACGTAACTCTAGGGATTCTCCTACATTTAGCCCTTCTGTGATTTGAGCTATCTCAACACCAGGGGAAAGAACTTTCGCTGGGTAGAGCATGTCCCACCAGAAACCAGGGCGGAAGAAAGAGAACGTTAATACTAATAGTAGGACCGTTTCCCACCATTTGTTACGTGTGAACCACCAACCTTGCGTCGCCGCAGAGAAAATCAACATGGCAATGATTGAAGAGATTACGGTCAGCGCTAAGTGCCACCAAGTGTCGATCCCCATCAATAGAAGTTGAGTGTTGAAGACGAACATAAATGGCAGGATCGCAGTTCGAATATCGTAGGTAAAGCCTTGAATACCAGTACGAATCGGATCTGACTTGGCAATTGCAGCAGCTGCAAATGCAGCCAAACCTACTGGAGGGGTATCGTCAGCCAATATACCGAAGTAGAACACGAATAAGTGCACCGCAATCAGTGGGATGATCAAGCCATGAGCTGCCCCCAGAGTTACGATAACCGGTGCCATTAGTGTTGATACAACGATGTAGTTTGCAGTTGTTGGCAGACCCATACCCAGAATCAAACTGATAACCGCAGTAAACAGCAGCATGAGTATGACACTACCGCCAGAGATGAACTCGACGAAGTCTGTCATCACCAAGCCAATACCAGTGAGGGTGACCACACCAACTACAGTGCCTGCCGCTGCTGTTGCGACACCGATACCGATCATGTTACGTGCGCCTGACACCAAGCTCTCTGCGAGGTCAACAAAGCCGTCTTTAGTTTGTTCAACCAAGTCACCTTGTTTTGACAGTAATGCGATCAATGGACGTTGCGTCAGCAAGATAAAGATCATGAATACCGTTGCCCAGAATGCCGATAGACCCGGAGAAAAACGTTCAACGGTCAAACACCAAACCAGTACGACGATAGGCAATAGGAAATGTAAGCCAGATTTAATTGTTGGACCTGGATCTGGGACCTCAGTGAGTTCCGCATCAATTTCGATTGCACCATCTTTGGCGTGGTTGGCTGAAATCTTCACCAGACCGACGTAAGCAATTAATAACGCGATGGTTACGATGGTTGTAGCAGCATCGCCAAATACGTCTTTAGTCCAACCCACACCGTAGTAAACCAAGGCACTGATAACGCACAAACCGAGAATAGTGCCAGTAAATGACAATAGGCTTTGTAGCATTGTTGGGTTGTGGCGACGAGGAAGCCCTGTCATGCCAGCTTTACATGCTTCTAGGTGAACAATGTAAATCAAGGCGATGTAAGAAATCAGTGCTGGAAGTAGAGCAGCTTTGATGACTTCAACGTAAGAGATACCGACGTACTCTACCATCAAGAATGCCGCTGCACCCATGATAGGTGGTGTGAGCTGACCGTTAGTAGAGGCTGCAACTTCAACAGCACCCGCTTTTGTTCCAGGGAAGCCAACTCGCTTCATCAATGGAATCGTAAACGTACCTGTCGTTACTACGTTAGCGATGGATGAACCTGAAACTAGACCGGATAGACCTGATGCAACCACTGCGGCTTTCGCTGGACCACCTTTCATGTGACCAAGCAGTGAGAAAGCAACTTTGATGAAGTAAGCACCAGCACCTGCGCGCTCTAGCATGGCACCAAACAGTACGAACAAGAATACGAAAGACGTTGATACGCCAAGCGCTACGCCGAATACACCCTCTGTTGTTAACCACAGATGCGACATCGCTTTGTTTAAGCTTGCGCCTTTATGAGCAATAACATCTGGCATGTATGGACCAGCGAAGGTGTAAGTCAGGAATACGGCTGCAACTACCATCAAAGGGGGACCAAGTGCACGACGTGTTGCTTCAAGCAACAATGCCATACCAGTGACTGATACCACGATATCGACAGTGGTTGGTGCGCCTGAACGGCCGGCAAGCTCAGTGTAGAAAATATAAATGTAAGCTGCCGCAAAACTGCCCGCTAGTGCCAATATCCAGTCAATCAAAGGGATATGATCACGCGGAGAGTTTTTCATTGCTGGATAAGCAGTGAAAGCGAGAAAAGTAGCAAAAGTTAAATGAATTGCTCGCGCTTCAGTGTCATTGAGTACGCCAAAATTAAAAATAAATGGTAGCGGAGAGGCATACCATAATTGAAATAGCGACCAGCACAGTGGTACGAACCATAGGATTCGACCTTGCAAGCCCATTGGGCTACGCGCACCTGTGTCTGCCTGAGCCACCATCTCTTGCACATCTTGTGACGGAGTGTTGTTCGTCGCCATGTACTTTTTCCTTATTATTGATGGTCCTGTCTGTTTTGTGTTTCGAGAACCTCGCTTCGCTATAACAGTGTAGTGAATAGAGCGAAGTTTGCTTTCGATTGAACCGCGATAACCCTTAAACTCACTGAACGATGAGAGTGGTAAAGGTGCGTTTTCTTTTTCTTAGGTATGAGCGCGACTTCCGAAAGAAATCGGCAGATTGCATAAAGCAAATTGAACAAAGTATGCTGATGGGGCTGTCCCGCCAGCATACTCAATCAGGCAGAAAGCGATCCGTTTCTGCCTGAGCTTGAAGTCAGTAGTTGCTTACTTAAGCAGACCTACTTCTTTGTAGTATTTCACTGCACCTGGGTGAAGAGGGATAGAAAGACCAGCTTTCACCATGTCTTCTTTCTTCAGGTTTGCAAATGCAGGATGTAGACGTTTGAATGTGTCGAAGTTTTCAAACACCGCTTTTGCCACGTTGTAAGCGACATCATCAGAAACGTCTGATGTTGTTACCATTGTTGCCGCAACACCAAAGCTGTTTACGTCTTTGTCTGTACCACGGTACATACCAGCAGGTACTGTGCTAAACGCGTAGTAAGGGTTTTCAGCAACGATCTTGTCGATCTCTGGGCCTGTCGCAGGGATCAGTTTCGCGTCACAAGAGGTTGTTGCTTCTTTGATTGAACCGTTCGGGTGACCAACCATGTAGATGAACGCGTCGATCTTGTTGTCACATAGAGCTTGTGAACGCTCTGAGCCTTTAAGCTCTGATGCTAGCTTGAAGCTGTCGTTAGTCCAGCCCATTGCATCCATCACTACACCCATTGTTGCGCGGTCGCCAGAACCTGGGTTACCGATGTTTACACGTTTACCTTTCAGGTCTTTAACGTTTTCGATACCAGAATCTGCACGTGCAATGATGTTAAAAGGTTCTGTGTGAAGAGAGAACATTGCGCGTAGTTTTTTGTACGGACCTTGTTCAGCAAACTTGCTCGTACCGTTGTAGCCGTGGTACTGCCAATCCGATTGCACGATACCAAAGTCTAGCTCGCCAGCACGGATTGTGTTGACGTTGTAAATTGAGCCGCCAGTCGATTCTACTGAACAACGAATGTTGTGATCTTTACGACCTTTGTTTACCAATTTACAAATAGCACCACCAGTAGGGTAGTAAACACCTGTAACAGAGCCAGTACCGATAGTAATAAACTCTTGAGCGTTAACTGCGCCTGCGCCCATAACTGCTGCAGCGATAGCGCCTACTTTAAGAAGTTTGTTAAATGCCATGAATTTCCCTTCCTTATATTCATTATTAACCCGGAAATAACCATAAATTACTTCAGGAGTTTCCTATTTGGAAACGGCATCTTTTCCAATCCAATCGTTTGAAAAAGCGAGCGAATCATAACAAAAAATTGGCAGAAAATTATCCGATTGTTAAAAGTTATAGCGAATAAGTCTAAATGTTGCGACTGAGAGTGGAGATAAATTTGTAAGTTAATTCTTTCTAGAACAAATACTTATGATGAGTTTGAGAAGAGGTGTTAAAAAAACCAATAGCGTGATGTTGATCACAAAATTGCCGGGTGAAAAATAAGCTGTAAAATCAAAAAATTTACATTTTTAATGGGCTACAAAATTCAATTAATTTCATAGCCCACAAACAGTTACTTAGCCTGTGTATTCGAAAAGTTCACACACAGATTTGAACAGTTGTTCTGTAGATACTGGCATTGTTGGGGTAATGAAGATAGTGTCATCGCCCGCAACGACACCAAGAATACCCTCAGATTTGCCAAGAGAGTCAAGCAAGCGTGCGATCAGTTGAGCAGCACCTGGACCTGTATGAATGACAACCAAAGCGGCGTTATGATCAATATCTAATACCAACTCGCGTAGAGAGCTGCTCACTGTTGGTACACCTAGCTCAGCAGGCAGACAGTAAACCATCTCCATTTTTGCGTTGCGTGTACGGACAGCACCAAACTTGGTTAGCATGCGAGAGACTTTAGATTGGTTGATGCTTTCAAAACCTTGTTGTTTTAGTGCATCAACGATTTCGCCCTGTGAGCCAAAACTCTCTTCTTTTAATAAGGCTTTAAAAGCGCGAACTAAGTTATCTTGTTTTTCTGAATTGCGCATAGTCGTTATGATTCTCTTATCAAGGGTCAGCAATTTTGCATATTCTCGCATAGATATTCATGCAGTGCCAAAAAGTCACGACATTATGTTAATTCCATCACTGTAAACCCTAAACAGGATAGGATTCTTTAAGTATGAAATTGTTGACCTATTTATTGTGTTGAATTTCTTGTCATTTCAACAGAATAAAAGAATAATCAGACCTTTGTTTGTAGCACGGTAACAGTGAGTTGCGCGAGGTCGCAAAGCTGGCGTTAATTGATTGTAATCAAGTTGTGATTCCGATAGCTTTATTTCAGCTGGTTACAAAATACCCTACGAATACGTTTATAAGAGAAATACTCTCAAGGAGAACTACATGAAAGTAGCCGTTATTGGTGCCGCTGGCGGCATCGGTCAAGCACTGGCCCTTCTACTTAAGAACCGTCTTCCTGCAGGTTCTGATTTAGCCCTATATGATATTGCTCCAGTAACTCCTGGTGTGGCTGCTGATCTTAGCCACATTCCAACCCCAGTTTCTATCAAAGGTTACGCTGGTGAAGATCCAACGCCTGCACTTGAAGGTGCGGACGTGGTGCTAATCTCAGCTGGTGTGGCTCGTAAGCCTGGTATGGATCGCGCGGATCTGTTTAACGTAAATGCTGGCATCGTTAAATCGCTAGCAGAGAAGATTGCCGTTGTATGTCCAACAGCATGTGTAGGTATCATCACTAACCCAGTGAACACAACGGTGCCAATTGCTGCTGAAGTGTTGAAAAAAGCAGGCGTTTACGACAAGCGCAAGCTGTTTGGTGTAACGACGCTAGATGTTATCCGTTCAGAAACATTCGTTGCTGAGCTAAAAGACAAAGATCCAGGTGATATCCGCGTGCCTGTTATCGGTGGTCACTCTGGCGTAACGATTCTTCCTCTACTTTCTCAAGTTGAAGGTGTTGAGTTCACGGCTGAAGAAGTAGAAGCTCTGACGAAGCGTATCCAAAACGCAGGTACAGAAGTTGTAGAAGCAAAAGCGGGTGGCGGTAGTGCAACTCTGTCTATGGGTCAGGCGGCATGTCGCTTTGGTCTAGCGCTAGTTCGTGCTCTTCAAGGTGAAGAAGGCGTGATCGAGTGTGCATATGTTGAAGGCGATAGCGAGCATGCTCCTTACTTCGCGCAACCTGTGAAGCTAGGTAAAGATGGCGTAGAAGAAGTTCTAAGCTACGGCGCATTAAGCGACTACGAGAAGTCGGCACTTGATGGCATGCTAGAAACGCTAAATGGTGATATCAACATTGGTGTTGAATTCGCAAAATAAGCGTCTCTACATGCAAAGCATGTAAACAAGACAAATAGCAAAGAAAGCCGATCTTAGGATCGGCTTTTTTGATCCTTTCTTTTGGCTTGCCGTATCAGAGTCAGAACCAAACAACTTTGTGAAGGAGAAGATGATGGAAGCGAGTCGAATCCGTAAAGGTATGGTTGTAGAGTGTCAGCAAGGTGTTGGAACCATCTTGGTCGTTGATCAAGAAGCTGAAACCGTTCTATTGGCGAAGCAGGGGTCAGAAGAGCAGCTTGCGGTAAGCTTTGATGAAATAGAAGACAACCCACAGTTGCATGGTAACTGCGATCAATATTACTAAGGTCTGTTACCAGTAAAAGATAACAAAAAGGAAGAGCATGGCTCTTCCTTTTTACTTTTGGGTCTTTCTTTTTTGTTAGCTAGTACGCTTCACAGACATATGAGCGAGTGTAATTAGTGCTTGCTTATAGTCGGATTCAGGCAGCACCGCCAACTCAGCAATGGCTTTATCGGCTTCTTCTAACGCTTTTTGTGTTGTGTACTCAAGAGAACCAGCTTGCTGCATAACCGTTAAGATATCTTCTAGTCGATCCATACCGTTAGCTTTCTCGATAGCTTCACGAATCATCGCTGCGTTATCTGGCGTGGTATTGCGCATCGCATGCAATAGAGGAAGCGTTGGTTTGCCTTCAGCCAAATCGTCACCAACATTCTTACCCATATCCTCACCGTCTGACGTATAGTCCATCACGTCATCGATCAGTTGGAATGCGGTGCCAAGGTATTTGCCGTAGTTTTGCAATGCCACTTCTACTTCTTCTGGTGCGTCATTTAAGATGGCACCAATCTGCGTTGCTGATTCAAACAGACGCGCAGTTTTTGAGTAGATGACCTGCATGTAGCTTTCTTCAGTCGTGTCAGGATCATTACAGTTCATTAACTGCTGAACCTCACCTTCTGCGATCACATTAACTGCATCACTCATCAGTTTAAGGATCTTCATTGATCCTAGCTCAGTCATCATTTGAAATGAGCGAGTATAAATAAAGTCCCCAACTAACACGCTCGCGGCATTACCAAACGCAGCATTCGCTGTCGCTTTACCACGGCGCATGTCAGATTCATCAACTACATCATCGTGCAACAGAGTCGCAGTATGGATGAACTCGATAAACGCCGCAGCCATGGTATGACCGTTACCTTGGTAACCAAGAGCACGAGCTGACAATATCGCCAGAAGTGGTCTCAGACGTTTGCCTCCACCACTCACGATATAGAAACCGAGTTGGTTGATTAAAGAGACATCAGAATTTAGTTGGGCTTGAATTGTTTCATTCACTTTTGCCATGTCATCGGCAGTAAGCGCTTGGATAGTTTTAAAATCCATCGTATATCCGGCTGAAGTTAGACCCTGCAAGGCTTATTCGATTTATATAATTGTCGAATAATACACTAAAAAACGTTGATTAATACATTACTAAAGGGCATGATTGCCGCACTTTTCTTTGGCGATTAGCTTTTCGCCAATTTTTTCAAAATATGGCTTGTCATAGGGGCATCTCTTCTGTAGAATCTGCGCCCTATTGATGATTAGTTTAGCGCACACCCTCATGAAAAGGCTGTGCGGAAAAAGCGGAGTAAAATATGTACGCTGTTTTCCAATCTGGTGGTAAACAACACCGTGTAAGCGAAGGTCAAACTCTTCGTTTAGAGAAATTAGACGTTGAAACTGGTGCAACTGTAGAATTTGATAAAGTTCTTCTTGTTGCTAACGGCGAAGACATCAAAGTTGGTGCTCCTCTTGTAGAGGGCGGCAAAGTTGTTGCTGAAGTTGTACAACACGGTCGTGGCGATAAAGTTAAAATCGTTAAGTTCCGTCGTCGTAAGCACTCTCGTAAGCAACAGGGTCACCGTCAGTGGTTCACTGAAGTGAAGATCACTGGTATCAACGCTTAATCTATTAGGAGAGTTTAACAATGGCACACAAAAAAGCTGGTGGTTCTACTCGTAACGGCCGCGATTCAGAAAGCAAACGTCTAGGTGTTAAGCGTTTCGGTGGTGAATCTGTTCTTGCAGGTAACATTATCGTTCGTCAACGTGGTACTAAGTTCCACGCTGGTAACAACGTAGGTATCGGTAAAGACCACACTCTATTCGCTCTTACTGAAGGTAAGGTGAAGTTCGAGGTTAAAGGTCCTAAGAACCGTAAGTTTGTAAGCATCGAAGCTGAGTAATTTTACCTTTTAGGTTAATTACTAAAGCTTTATAGCTGAATTCAAAAGCCCTGCCGATTCGGCGGGGTTTTTTATTTGTAGCAGTCGGCATATTCAAGTTTCTCGTTTTAGCCCATCGCGGTTGGAATCTGGGAGCTTAGATCTGTCATCTGCTAAAATTGTTTGATGGCAAATCAGATTTAATCCACGCACGAAGTAGTCGGAGTAAAAGATGAAGTTCGTAGATGAAGCGGTAGTAAAAGTTCAGGCTGGTGACGGCGGTAGCGGCGTTGTAAGTTTCTGGCGTGAAAAATTCATCACTAAAGGTGGCCCTGATGGTGGCGACGGTGGTGATGGTGGTGATGTATACATCCAAGCCGATGAAAACCTAAATACCCTGATCGATTACCGTTTCCAACGCTTTTACGAAGCAGAACGCGGTGAAAACGGTCGCGGCGGTAACTGTACTGGTAAACGTGGTAAAGACATCACACTTCGCGTGCCAGTAGGTACTCGCGCAGTTGATATCCACACTAACGAAATCGTTGCCGAAGTAGCAGAACACGGTAAGAAAGTGATGGTCGCTAAAGGCGGCTGGCACGGTCTTGGTAACACGCGTTTCAAATCTTCAGTAAACCGCGCACCTCGTCAGAGAACGCTGGGTACTAAAGGTGAAATCCGTGAGATCCGTTTAGAACTATTGCTATTGGCTGATGTTGGTATGCTTGGTCTGCCTAATGCAGGTAAATCAACCTTTATCCGCGCAGTATCAGCAGCAAAACCAAAAGTAGCTGATTACCCATTTACTACGTTAATCCCAAGTTTGGGTGTAGTGAGTGTCGTACCTGAGAAAAGCTTTGTTGTTGCAGACATTCCAGGTCTAATTGAAGGCGCAGCTGACGGTGCTGGTCTAGGCATTCGCTTCCTTAAGCATCTAGAACGTTGTCGTGTGCTGCTGCACATGATCGATATCATGCCAATCGATCAGTCAGATCCAATCCAAAATGCCCTAACTATCATTGATGAGTTAGAGCAGTACAGTGAAAAACTAGCAGGCAAACCTCGTTGGTTAGTTTTCAACAAAACGGATCTGATGCCTGAAGAAGAAGCGAATGAAAAGATCCAAGAGATCTTGGATGCGCTAGGTTGGGAAGACGAGTACTTTAAGATCTCGGCGATCAACCGTAACGGCACAAAAGAGCTTTGCTACAAGTTAGCTGACTTTATGGAAAACCTACCTCGCGAAGAGGAAGAAGTTGCTGAAGAAGATAAAGTTAACTTCATGTGGGATGACTACCATAAAGACGCGATCGCTGGTAAAGATGTTGTTACTGAAGACGACGACGATTGGGATGACTGGGACGATGAAGAAGACGACGGTCACGTTGTTTACGTCCGCGACTAATCGCTAGCTAATTCACTAAGCCGCAATGTGTATTGCGGCTTTTTTTGTATCTAAATCATGTTTAGTGGATGTGATTTACGGCACAATAATAAATTATACCCAAGTGACTTCAAGGCGAAGGAGTCAGAGCGAGTCGATGACACGCTTACAAAGGGCGAGTTGTCTTGGCTTGTGCACTTTGTTGTCGATTTTTAATTTAGGTTCACTAAATCCTTAAATCGCTGTGCGTCTACAACCCAAGACATTCTTGCTGAACCAAACGTCTTGAGGTTACTTGGGTATAAATGGACTTAGGAAGTATTTATGACACTGGAAGCTATACCGTCTTGTACTACGACGGCATCCAATCAAAGAGCCATCTCTCGGCTTGTTGCCCAAGCAGGGCAAATGTTATTAGCCCATGGGGCAGAAAGTACGCTGGTTAGTGACATTATGCAGCGCATTGGCATTGCATGCGGTGTGAGTGACGTTGCGGTGGCATTATCAGCCAATGCTTTAGTGGTGACGACCGTAAAGGACGATCACTGCATCACCACCACAAGAAGCTGTGCGGATCGTGGCATTAATATGCGCGTGATAACTCAGATCCAACGCATTTGTATCATGATGGAGCGTGGCTTACTTGATGTGAAAATGGCGCAGAAGAAGCTCAATAGTATCAGTCCTGAGCGCTATAACCGTTGGTTAGTTGTATTTATGATAGGGCTTTCCTGTGCGGCATTCAGTCATTTGGCTGGAGGTGATTTAGGGGTGTTTGTCATGACTTTTCTTGCTTCTGCTGGCGGTATGATCGTGCGACAAGAAATTGGTCATCGACACTTTAATCCCCTTCTCAATTTTGCTGTTACGGCCTTTGTTACGACGTTGATTTCAGCTCAAGCGGTTATCTTCGAAATTGGTAACTTGCCGACTGTTGCCATGGCGTCTTCCGTATTAATGCTGGTTCCAGGCTTTCCATTGATTAACTCGGTTGCCGATATGTTGAAAGGGCATATCAACATGGGCATTGCACGATTCACTATGGCGAGTTTGCTTACTCTAGCTACTTGTCTTGGTATTGTTGCTGCAATGGAAGTAACCGGTATTTGGGGATGGATGAGCTAATGAGTGTATTTGAGCTGATTTTAGGGCTTTTAAACGACATGTTCTTTGCCGCTATTCCTGCGGTTGGTTTTGCTATGGTCTTTAACGTGCCACAAAAGGCACTTAAGTACTGTGCGGCAGGTGGTGCGATCGGTCATGGTAGCCGTTATCTAATGATGCACTTTGGCTTGCCAATTGAGTGGGCGACCTTTTTCGCGGCGACTTTAGTGGGCTTGATAGGTGTTCACTGGTCCCATCGCTTTCTGGCTCATCCAAAAGTATTCACTGTGGCTGCTTTAATCCCTATGGTTCCAGGGGTATTCGCTTATAAAGCCATGATAGCCATGGTTGAGATAAACCACTTAGGTTATTCGCCTGAACTCATTGCGACGTGCATGGAAAACTTTCTTAAGGCGATGTTTATTATTGCAGGCTTAGCGGTTGGCTTGGCGGTTCCGGGGCTGTTATTCTATCGCCGCAGACCCATAGTATAAGGACCCAATATGATCATCAGCATGATTGCCGCGATGGCAGACAATCGAATCATCGGTAAAGACAACCAGATGCCTTGGCATCTTCCTGCAGATTTTGCATGGTTTAAGCGCTGCACTATGGGCAAGCCTGTTGTGATGGGACGTAAGACCTATGAATCGATCGGGCGTCCTCTACCTGGTCGTTTGAACATTGTCATCAGTCGTGATGAGTCACTTTGTATTGAAGGTGTAACAACTGTCACATCGATTGAGCAAGCGTTAGACGTTGCGGGTGAGGTGGAAGAGGTGATGATCATTGGTGGTGGTGCGATTTACGCAGCTTGTCTGCCAATGGCAACCAAGTTGTATGTGACTCATATCGAAGCTGAAATTGAGGGCGATACTCAGTTCCCTGATTGGGGTATTGAGTTTAAAGAAACGTACTCTGAGGCATACCAAGCAGATGAGAAAAACGCTTACAACATGCGTTTTACTGTCCTTGAAAAGTAATCGGATAGAATGAGAAAAGCACCGCAAACGCGGTGCTTTTTGTTTTTTAGTCCGGCAATCAGAGCCGTTAACTGAGAGCTTCTTGAATGAAGACTTGTTTGTCTTCCCAACGAATCATAGTTAGTGAGCCCCCCCAAACGCAGCCCGTATCAAGTCCAATAATGCTTTCATCGATATGACCTTGCAGTGCCGCCCAATGCCCAAAAAGTACCGCTTTTTCTAGAGGGATTCTTTGCGGTAACTTAAACCACGGCACCAGTTCATCCTCTGATACTTCTTGCGGTGGCAATTTACAATCCATATCCAGTCGCCCGTCAGGAAAGCAGAAACGCATACGGGTAAAGGCATTGATGGTATAGCGATAGCGATCAAGTCCCGATAGGGATTCATCCCAAAGATCAGGTTGGTTGCTGTACATGTTTTCTAGTAGCCAAGGTAATTGTTCACTTCGAATGATCGCTTCCACTTCACGGGCACAGGCTCTGGCGGTTTCAAGATCCCATAGCGGAGAGATACCGGCATGGCACATTACAAACTCATCGTGTTCTGCAAGCAGTGGTTGTTGAGCGAGCCAAGTCAGTAATTCGTCTTTGTCTGGGGCAGAGAATATGGGTGCGGTTTTGTCTTTATCTTTGACCTTTTTGAGTCCTTGCGAGACCGCCATAAGATGCAGGTCATGATTACCGAGCACGACTTTAGCGCTGTCACCAAGAGAACGAACAAAGCGCAGTGTTTCTAATGATTTAGGACCTCGAGCGACAAGGTCGCCAGCTAACCAAAGTTGGTCATGTTCTACAGAAAAATTAACTTGCTCTAATAGCTGTTGAAGCTCGTCAAAACAGCCTTGGATGTCTCCAACAATGTAGTTAGCCACAGAGTCTCCTGATTAATTTAAGACGTTAGGAACAGCCAAGCGGAATGGGTCAATCTCAGTGATGAATTCCTGTCCTTTTTCATCCAGTAACATGTAGTGTCCCTGCATGACACCAACTGGTGTTTCTAACGCAGTGCCACTGCTGTAAGTATACTCGTCATTACCTGCGATAAAGGGTTGTTGACCAACAACACCTTCGCCCTCTACCGTCATTTGTTTACCGTTGGAGTCGGTAATCAACCAGCGACGACTGACTAATTGTACCGTTTGTTGGCTGAGGTTTTTTATTGTGATGACGTAAGCGAACACATAGCGTTGTAGCTCTGGATTGGACTGTTCTTCGATGTATTTGGTATGAACTTGAATCTTAATGCAAGGTTGAATGACGTCCATGTGCACTCCTCAGAAACGTAATATCCCAATAATAATAAGCCAAACCGGCAAGGGTTTGGCTTATCGTTTGAGTTCTTAGTGCTGCGGGTTATCCGCGAGCCAGTTCGCCATGGCGACGAATTGTTGTAGCGTCAAGTTTTCTGGACGCATGCCTGGGTTGATACCAAGCTCTTCCAACACCTCTGTACTGAGCAGAGATTTATAACAGTTACGTACTGTTTTACGGCGTTGGTTAAAGCCTTCACGACATACTCGCTCCAGCAAACGTAGATCTTTAGCTGGGCATGGAAGTTCTTCGTAAGGTACTAGACGAACAACAGCTGAGTCTACTTTCGGTGGCGGAACAAAAGCGGTTGGTGGCACTTCTAGCACTGGTACTACTTTACAGTAGTACTGCGCCATGACCGTTAGACGACCATAAGCCTTGCTACCCGGACCTGCTGCCAAGCGGTTTACTACTTCTTTTTGAAGCATAAAGTGCATATCTTGAATGTCTTTATGGAATTCAAATAGGTGGAACATCAATGGTGTAGAGATGTTGTATGGCAAGTTACCAAAGATACGCAGCTTGTTGTTTGGCTTCACCAGTTGAGTGAAGTCGAAACGCATCGCGTCGCCTTCATGGATAGTAAGCTTATCTGCCAATTCAGGATGGTTGCGTAGACGTTCTGCTAGGTCACGGTCCAATTCGATCACCGTGAACTTGTCGACTTCGCGACCAACAGGTTCGGTGATTGCACCTAGACCCGGGCCGATCTCAACCAGGTTTTGACCTGGTCTTGGGTTAATTGCTGATACGATACCGTCAATAATGTACGGATCGTTCAGGAAGTTTTGACCAAAACGTTTACGCGCTTTGTGTCCTAAATGGACATCATTTCTCATTGTTTCTTCTCTACCAATTCTATCGCATGCGTGAGCGCTGTTCGGAAGCTCCCTGTATCCGCTTGACCTGTCCCTGCCAGTTCTAATGCAGTACCGTGATCCACCGAGGTTCTAATAAAAGGTAGACCAAGAGTAATGTTTACTGAACGACCAAAGCCTTTGTACTTTAATACTGGCAACACTTGGTCGTGGTACATGCCTAAAACAGCATCAGCATCGTTTAAATACTTTTCATTGAAAATAGTATCTGCCGGTAATGGACCGATCAGATTGATTCCTTTTTCTTGTCGAATCTTTTCCAATGTCGGAGTGATGGTCTCGATCTCTTCGCGACCCAAACAGCCATCTTCTCCCGCATGTGGATTTAACCCGCAAACATAGATGTTTGGCTGCGAGATGGCAAATTTTTCTACAAGATCTTTATGAAGAATATCGATGATTTTTTCTAATCGCTCTTCCGTGACGGCTTTTGATACGTAAGCTAAAGGAATGTGCGTAGTGACAAGTGCTACTCTCAGTCCTTCAGTTGCGAGCATCATCACGACCAACGGTGTGTTGGACTTCTCGGCGAAGAATTCAGTATGACCACTGAAAGCAACGCCTGAGCGATTGATCACCCCCTTATGTACAGGGCCGGTGACAATAGCATCAAATTCATCATTCATACAGCCCAAAGCGGCTCTTTCTAGTGTTTTTAATACGTAGTGACCGTTAGCTTCATTGAGTTGACCAGCGATGACATTCTCTGCCATTTCGATATGGTCAACGATCAAGGTACCCGCTTTTTGGGCTTTGGGTGCTTCTTCTGGATTGTAATCAGTCAGTTGAACATCAATGCCGAGTAGTGCGGCACGTTCCAACAGCATGTTTTTGTCTGCGCAGACGACGATTTGGTGTGCCCAGTCTTCCTTAGACAAGGCGAGCACCAAATCGGGACCGATACCCGCAGGTTCCCCTGCGGTTACGACGATTCTGCGAATCGAATTAGTTGCCATCATTATCATCCACGATTTCAACGAATGCGCTTGCGCGTAGCTCTTGCATCCATGCGCCAGCTTCTTCATTAAACTTACGGTTAAATAGAATTCGGTATGCTTTGTTCTTCATCGCTGAATCCGTGCGGTCTACCTGGCGACGGTCTAGAACTTCAACAATGTGCCAACCGTGTACCGTTTTAAATGGTTCACTGATTGAGCCGATCGGTAGTGTTTCTACTTGGTGTTTAAATTCTGGCACGTATAGGTCAGGAGTTTGGTAACCTAGCTCACCATTTTGCGCTGCTGAACCAGGGTCTTGGCTGTATTGTGTCGCTAGTTGAGCAAAGGTCGCTTCGCCTGCCTTGATACGACGAATAAAGTCGTTTAGCTCTTTCTTCGCACCATCATCACTTAGGATTACCGTCGGTTTGATTAGGATATGGCGAGCATTTACTTCTGTTACTGCTACGGTTTCAAGACCTTTTACATCTTCAATTTTTAGGATGTGGAAGCCTACGCCGCTGCGGAATGGACCAATGATGCTACCTTTGTTTTGCATCTTGATCTGGTCTGCAAAGATGGTCGGCATTTCTTCTTTACGCATCCAACCCCAATCACCACCTTGTAGGGCTTTTGGACCTTTTGAATAGGTGTATGCCATTTCCGAGAAGTCAGCACCGTCTTTTAGTTTCTTAACCAAGGCTTTTGCTTCGGCTTCTACTTCTGACTTGTCTTTATCATCAGAGAAGCGAAGTTGAATATGACCAATTTTGTACTGAACGGTTGCATTGGTTTCTTTTGCCAGTTGGTCGGCAAGGCTGTCTACTTCAGCAGGAAGAATATTGATACGACGACGCACTAGCGCATTGCGAGCTTCAGAAGCCGCGATTTCTTTACGGATCTGTTCACGAAACTCTGGGTAGCTTAGACCTTCAGCTTGAACAGATGCTGCAAGTTGCTCTACGGTCTGCTTGTTATTACGAGCAATTTCCGCAATTGCTTGGTTTAGACGGTTGTCATCGATACGGACGCCAATACGATCAGCTTCCTGTCCTTGCAGTGTGTCGATGATCAGTTTTTCTACCACTTGGTCTTTCAGCACACTTGCTGAAGGTAGGCTCTTGCCATTTTGACGAGCATTTGCCTGAAGTGTCTTCATCGCAGTATCGATGTCACTTTGAAGAATTACGCCGTCGTTAACGATAACCGCAACCTTATCAAGCTCTACTGGCGCAGCGGTTACACCACAAGAAAGTAGCGCGGTGAATAAGAGTGATTTCCAAATTTTCATTAAAAATTCCGTCAGTAATATAGATTAAGCGTCTTGCTATTGTTTAAGACGCCTAATTTGATTAATTGTTCAAATAGAATGGACGACCGTATTTGATTGCGTTGTCTGAGCCATCAAGCTCTTTCGCCGCAGTATCAGCTCGTTGGTTGGTTGCAAAACCTTGAATACCAAAGTTCACGCTGATGTTGTTTTCGTATTTTGGTGATGCGCCAGCACTGCCGATGGCTTTTTCATCCCAGCCAAGCAGTTGGTTGGAATATGTCAAACCAAAGTACCAACAGTCAGATTGGTAACGCACGCTCGCCAACCATTCCATATCAATGTTTTCATTCAGGTCATAGTAGTACTGACCACTTGCAGACCAGCTTGGGTTGAACTCGTAAGCCGCTACAATACCCGCTTGTGAAATCCCCTTACGAGTGATCGTATCTAGGTTTTCGAGAATGATCGTATCTTCGATGTATTCTCGAGTGACGTAACGGTAGTTACCTTGAACAAAGCCACCATTGAATTGGTATTCCAGCGTGCTGTTAGCAAGCTGCATTGCGCTCAAATCAATGTCGTATTGAATACCGCCGTGGTAAAACAGGTAATCGTTGTAGTTGAAGTCTGTTTCAATTGCCCAAGATGAGTAGTTTGAGGTCTCATCTGGCACGCTAGGACTGTTACTGATCTTGGTTTTCTTATCGAAGTAGTAGATCTGACCAAACGAGATATTGAGGCGCTCTTTATAGTCATCATCAAAGAATCGAGTACTTGCACCGTAACTCAACTGGTTTGCTGATGCGATCTTATCAATGCCACTGTATTTACGGCTGCGGAATAGACCATAGTAGTCAGTTTGCAGCAAGGTGGTATCGTAGTTGTAGATGTTCGTCTGATCTTCTTCAGGGACATACAAGTACTGCAACTGAGGCTCTAGCGTTTGTGTGTAGCCGTCAATCCAGCTAGTGTCACGCTCTAGATATATACGCGCATGCGTACGGAACTCTGGGATGACGCGTGATACGTTTTCATCAAGCTGGTTTCGTAAATTAGTATCTGTTAGCCCTGTTAAGTCTTGAGAGTAGTATGTCGATAGGACACGAGCTTCTGTAGTCCATGTCGCCCATGAGTTCGAAAGCGGGATAGTAAGACCTGGCTCTACGTGAACACGAGTTGCATCGGGCTTAGCTGTATCATCAGTATCAAAGCGGCTGATTTGGCTCTTCACGTCAAAGTTAACGTAATTGCCCATGAGTGGTGTGTAGTAGTTCAAATCCAACTGAGGCAGCAGACGGTATGGTTGGTTCTCGTCTTGAAGTAGGATTTGGAAATCACGAACTCGCAGTGATGCATCCCAGAAATTCGAACGGTATTGTACTTCACCTTCTTGAAGCAACTGACCATCTTCTCGGTTACCAATATCAGAGCTGAGATCTCGGAAGTAATCAATATCGCTGACTTTGGAGTAGTCTAAGTTGACTAACCATTGCTTGTTGATGATGCCTTCATGTTTGAACTGGTAACCCCAACGCGACTCGTCGTTGTACTTCTTGTCGCTGTTCATGTACTCGCCTTTGATTTCACCTTGTCCCCAACCATCAGTTAGGTAACGAAAATCAGCGTCGAGCTTGTTACCACGCTTCTGCATGTATAACGGGGTAATCGTCATGTCGTACTCAGGCGCGATGTTCCAATAGAATGGAATCTCAACTTCCATACCATCGTTGGAGCCATACGACAGAGAAGGGAATAGGAAACCTGTCTTACGCGTATCACCAATTGGCATTGTTAAGTACGGTACGTAAAAAACGGGAACGTCCAATACTTCAAAACGAGGGTGGTGCAGTGTAGCGGTTTCTTCATCTTGGTCGACATCAATACCTGATGCGACTAATCGCCAAGAGTTATCGCCTTGAGGGCATGATGTGATAGAGCCGTCTTCCAGCTCATAAACGGATTGACCCGTACGTGCGATATACGCTGCGGTACCTCGACCTTGCTGGCAAAGGAATTGGTAGTCGGTATTTTCTAGCGAGAAGGTATCTCGGTTGATGTCGTTGGTGACACGATCAGAGCGCGCCTTCACCTTACCGTCATTGAAGGTTACGTTACCTTCCGCTACCACTACATTGTCTTGTTGATGAAGTGTCACGCTATCCGCAGTAATCTTCTTTGGTCCTTGCGTCACTTCTACGTTGCCGGAGTATTGGGCTTTGTCGCCATTGATCGCCTGAAGACTATCAGCTTGTACTACGACTGGGGAATTTAGCGCGTCCTCCTCACCACTTGTCTCGACCAAACATTGATCTGTGATGGGCATTTCCTGCACACTATCATTGATATTCGCTTCAGCTTGAGTGGTGGGTACAAACAAGGCGGTGCTGATAGAGGCCGCTAAAAATGTGCGGGAGAAATGTTGCATTGAATTGAACTTTCCTGTGTCACTACTACTCGATGGCTATAGGGCTTGTTGTACCCTAGCTTTATAGCCAAATGAATCAACTATAGTTTGCAATTATCCCAGAGCATGGACTCGCTGTGGCATAATGCCGATATAAAATAGCTGCAAAGATAAGCAGGCGAAATAGCCTGACCGTAAAAAAACTAATTCCATTATCATAAAGGAAATCGTTGCGTCCGGCACTATAAGACCGCCGTCGTCGATAAAAATTCATTGATAGAGAACACATAATGCATATTTTTGGCAAAATATTGGGTGCCTTTTTTGGCTTGTTACTCGGAGGTCCATTCGGTTTATTGTTTGGTCTATTTATCGGTCACCAATTCGATAAAGCACGTCGTTTGAGTCAAGCGGGGTTTTCTACTGGCGGTTTTGGTAAAGGTCCAAGCCAATCTCAACGTCAGGAAGAATTTTTTAAAGCAGCATTCGCAGTAATGGGACATGTGGCTAAAGCCAAAGGGCAGGTAACGAAAGAAGAGATTCAACTTGCTTCAACGATGATGGACCGCATGAGCCTTCATGGTGAGCAACGCCGTGCTGCCCAAGATGCATTCAGAGAAGGTAAAGAGAGCGACTTTCCGCTGGAAGAAGTATTGGTCCGAGTGAAGATCTCTTCAGCCGGTCGCTTTGATTTGCTGCAATTCTTTTTAGAGTTACAAATTTCTGCCGCATTTGCCGATGGTTCTATTCACCCGAGTGAGCGCAGTGTTCTACATAAAATTGCTCGTGGTCTTGGTTTCTCTTCCGAACAGCTAGAGCGACGTCTCAATATGCAAGAAGCGGCTTTCCGTTTCCAAAGCCAAGGTGGCTTCCATGGTCAGCAGCAAGGTCAGTATCAATCTTCAGGTGCAGGGTGGCAGCAAGCGTCACAAGCAGACCAGTTGGCCGATGCCTATAAAATTCTGGATGTGTCTTCAGATGCAGACGGTAAAACCGTTAAGCGTGCTTACCGTAAATTGATGAACGAGCATCACCCAGATAAATTGATGGCAAAAGGTCTACCACCAGAGATGATGAACGTTGCGAAAGAAAAGTCGCAGGAAATTCAAAACGCGTACGATCTGATCAAAAAGGTGAAGGGCTTTAAATAAGCGCGTATTCTTATCAAATCTCAATAAAAAGGGCACCTAGTGCCCTTTTTTTAGTTTCTGTCTGGTCTTTGGTTTGGTGATGGTTTCGAGCTTTCGGGTTAGCATGATCCAAAAGCGCATAGACCTACCAGTCCCCATTAATTGGCTTGATTTAGATTCCAATCGTATTCGTATTTTACTTTTCCAGAAAAGCCTTGGTATTGCGGTGCATATTGAGCAATGTGATTAAATACTTGTTCCTCACCGCCAAAATCTTCAGCAAACCAGTCATAAATGGAAGAAAGCTGCGCTGAATTACCTTTAATTGATACACCTTTACTACTGTTAATAAATGTTTTGGCTGCAGAGTCGAGTAGCGCTTGCGTGTTTTCAGCGGTGAAAGCTTGAGTTTGTAAATTTGGACATCCCAAGCTTGCACAATTCACTGCATAGTGTGTTCTCGGATCTTGCCAAATTGGACGCAAAATACGATGTTCAATGTCGTTTAAAGTCAAATCTTTACCATTCACCACCACAACTTCGTCTCCCCAAGGTCCAAAGCTAAATAGCCCGCCTAGTTTCGTAATGGATTTAACAGGGTAGTTATCCAAAATTAGGTCAACGGTGATGGCGTTATAAAGGTTAACCCAATACGCGTATTGCTCTGCTTGATTGTATTGTAGGGGATCGAGTTTGGCTAAGCGTTGGATGTACTGTTTTAACTTCGCTTTATCCGTTGCTGAAACTTGGTTATAGCGAAATAACGTGTTTTCATCCTGCTCAACCAAATAGCGGTCTAATAGTTGTTGCCATTCTTGGTGAGAAATTTGTGTTTTGCTGGCTTGATTCGATTGCTTCCAATACGGCCACAAATCGGATTTCGGCGCAGAAAAAGCGGAGAAAGAGACGAGGGCACACAATATCAATAATAGACGCTTCATAATTGAACCTTTGGGTTAAACCTTGTTGATAGTGTAGACCTGTAGAAGAAGTAGTTTCTTTCTGAGGTAATGAAAATAAAAGAAAAAAGGCTGGCATAAGCCAACCTTGTATTTGTTTCAATCTCGATTTGAATTAGCTTAAGAAGCTTGGAATATTCGCTTCGTATTCAGCAATCTTATCTTCGTGTTGAAGGGTCAGACCGATATTGTCTAAACCGTTCAGTAAGCAATGACGACGGAAGGTGTCGATTTCAAAACCATATTCTTTGCCGTTAGCACGAACGACATTAGCTTCTAAGTCCACTTCCACTTCAGCGCCTTCGTTAGCCTCAACAAATTGGAATATTTCATCCACTTCTTGTTCTGTAAGGCGAACAGGTACCATCTGGTTGTTGATGGAGTTGCCGTAAAAAATATCGGCAAAGCTAGGTGCAATCATCGCTTTGATGCCGTAATCGGCTAATGCCCAAGGGGCGTGCTCACGAGAAGATCCACAACCGAAGTTTTCTCGTGCTAGCAAGATAGAAGCGCCTTGGTAGCGCGGAGCGTTCATCACGAACTCTGGATTTGGCTGTTCGCCAGCATCATCTAAGAAACGCCAGTCATGGAACAAGTGTTTACCAAAACCTAGACGAGATACCTTTTGTAGGAACTGCTTAGGAATAATGGCATCGGTATCTACGTTCGCTGCATCTAGAGGAACAACTAAGCCTGTGTGTTGTTTAAAACCTGACATCTGTTCTCTCCTAGTCCTGGTTCTCAAAAGAAGTCAATTCGCGAATATCAACAAAGTGACCAGCGATTGCCGCTGCCGCTGCCATAGCAGGGCTAACCAAGTGGGTGCGACCATCACGACCTTGGCGACCTTCAAAGTTACGGTTTGATGTTGACGCACAACGCTCATGGGGACCCAAGCGGTCGTTGTTCATGGCCAGACACATTGAGCAACCCGGTAGACGCCATTCAAATCCTGCCTCTTTAAAGATAACGTCCAAGCCTTCCGCTTCAGCTTGGGCTTTTACTTGTTCTGAGCCCGGAACGATAAGAGCTTGAACATGCTCTGCGACTTTACGACCTTTCGCTACTTCTGCTGCTGCACGCATGTCTTCGATTCGTGAGTTAGTACAAGAACCAACAAAGACTTTATCGACGTTGTAATCTGATAACGACTTACCAGCTTCAAGTCCCATGTAAGCCAACGCTTTTTCAGCAGAGGCTTTTTCTACTGGATCTGCAAAGCTCTCTGGTGTTGGGATGGGCTGGTCTACAGCGATTACTTGACCTGGGTTTGTGCCCCAGGTGACTTGTGGCTTGATGTCTGCACCGTTCAGCGTTACTACGGCATCAAACTGAGCATCATCATCCGTTTTTAAGGTTTTCCAGTATTCCACTGCCGCATCAAATTCAGCACCCTGTGGCGAGAACTTACGACCTTTAATGTAATCGAATGTGGTTTCATCTGGTGCAATCAAGCCTGCTTTTGCGCCTAGCTCAATCGCCATGTTACATACCGTCATACGACCTTCCATGGAAAGATCAGTGATGGCTTCTCCACAGAACTCGACGACATAACCTGTACCGCCAGCAGCGGTGGTCTCACCAATAATTGCAAGTACGATGTCTTTAGCAGTGATGCCCGGAGCTACTTTGCCTTTCACTTCGATTTTCATCGTTTTTGCACGTGCTTGTTTTAGCGTTTGAGTTGCTAGCACGTGCTCCACTTCTGAAGTACCGATACCAAATGCAAGTGAACCAAATGCACCGTGAGTTGCGGTATGTGAGTCACCACAAACAATGGTCATACCCGGTAACGTAATGCCAAGTTCTGGTCCCATTACATGCACAATGCCTTGGTATTTGTGGTTAATGTCGTAAAGCGTAACGCCAAATTCTTCACAGTTTTTCGATAGCGTTTCCATCTGGATACGGGCCATCTCGCCGGAAGCATTGATGTCTTTTGTCGTCGTGGAAACGTTGTGATCCATAGTCGCAAAAGTTTTGCTGACCTGACGCACTTTACGACCTTTTTCACGCAAGCCGTCAAATGCCTGCGGAGACGTCACTTCGTGTACCAAATGACGGTCGATGTACAAGATTGGGTTTTCCCCTTCTGCTGCGACGGCAACGTGTGCGTCGTAGACTTTTTCGTATAGTGTTTTGCCCATTGGTTTGCTTCCTTTCCTCGTTATCCTTGTCGCTTTGTTTTAGCACCAATGACTGAGAGGTAAGCCATTGGTGGATAGAGGATTTAGTATTTATTATGAATCTGTTCTGTATTATGAGTTTGAGATGTACTCAGCGATCTTATCGCCCATCTCAGATGTTGTAAGCGCAGGGTTGTCACCAGCAAGATCGCCCGTTAGCTCCCCAGCTGAAAGTGCTTTTGATACTGCGGCTTCAATGTCTTGCGCCGCAGTTTCTTCACCTAGGCTGTAACGCAGCATCAGTGCTGCTGATAGGATTTGCGCCACAGGGTTAGCAATATTCTTACCTGCGATATCGGGTGCACTGCCACCTGCTGGCTCGTACAGACCAAATTTACTTTCGTTTAGGCTTGCTGAAGGCAGCATACCCATTGAGCCAGTGATCATTGCACACTCATCAGAAATGATGTCGCCGAAGATGTTTGAACAAAGCATTACGTCAAACTGAGCTGGGTCTTTAATCAACTGCATTGTTGCGTTATCAATGTACATGTGTGACAGCTCGACATCTGGGTAATCTTTTGCGATTTCTTCTACCACTTCACGCCATAGGATTGAGCTTTGCAGAACGTTCGCTTTATCGATTGAACACACCTTCTTACGGCGTAGACGTGCAGATTCAAACGCAATTTTTGCGATACGTTCGATCTCAAAGCGGTGGTAAACCTCGGTATCAAATGCTTTTTCTGTTGCGCCTTCACCTTCACGACCTTTCGGTTGACCGAAGTAGATACCACCAGTTAATTCACGTACTACCACGATGTCAAAACCACGACCTGAGATGTCTGCACGAAGTGGTGAGAAGGCTTCTAGACCAGAATGGATCTGTGCTGGACGAAGATTACAGAATAATTGGAAGTGTTTACGTAGCGGAAGTAGGGCACCACGTTCAGGTTGGTCATTTGGTGGTAAGTGCTCCCACTTTGGTCCACCTACTGAACCGAATAGGACGGCATCAGACTCTTCACACGCTTTGACTGTACTTTCTGGAAGTGGGCAGCCGTGATTGTCGATCGCAATACCACCAACATCATGCTCGTCACGCTCAAATGCAATACCGTGTTTCTTTTCGATTGCATCCAACACTTTATGCGCTTGCGCCATCACTTCTGGGCCGATACCGTCGCCAGGTAAAACGGCAATTTTGTATGATTTGTCTGTCATGTTAATCCTTTAATATTTCTAAATTTTTGAGCTTATCTAAACGAATTTGGTTGGAGTCTGAGATGTAAATCAGACCCCAATGAATCACATTAAACTGTCGCGATCTTCTTTTGCTTCATCTCTTCAATCTTATCGGCACGATGAATGCTGTTGATGACGTGTAATAGTGCTTGACCAGATGCTTCTACGATATCGGTAGAAACGCCAGTACCGTGGTACTTACGACCTTTGTAGTTAGCGATAATGTCTGCTTGACCAAGACCATCTTCACCTTCACCTTTTGCCGTGAGGTCGAACTTGTCTAGAACGATGTCGTAACCTGTCACGCGGTAGATACATTGGTATAGCGCATCAACCGGACCATTGCCGACTGCAGCCTCACACGTTTCCTCATCACCACATTGCATCTTGATGCTGGTGGTCGCCATTACGCTGCCTGATTGCACACTTAGGTAGTTCAACTTGTAGAAATCATCTTCTTCACGCAAGTTTGAGAAGTGCATTAGGGCTTCTAGATCGTAATCAAATACTTGCCCCTTACGGTCGGCAAGCTTCAAGAAGTCCTCGTACAACGCATCTAAGTTGTATTCTTCTTCTTTGTAGCCCATTGAATCCATGTGGCTTTTCACGGCTGCACGACCACTGCGGCTGGTTAGGTTCAGAGCTTGGTTTTTAAGACCGATCGATTCAGGCGTCATGATCTCGTAAGTGTTTTTGTTCTTTAGCATCCCATCTTGGTGAATGCCTGAAGAGTGGCTGAATGCGTTGGCACCAACGATCGCTTTATTGCTCTGAATTGGCATGTTACATAGCTGACTAACCAACTTGCTGGTGCGGTGGATTTCGTCGTGTTTTAGACCGGTATGCACACCCATGAATTCTTGGCGTGTTTTTAGGATCATCGCGATTTCTTCTAAAGAACAGTTACCTGCACGCTCACCGATACCGTTAATGGTGCCTTCTACTTGTCGTGCCCCTGCTTGGACGGCTGCGATAGAGTTTGCGACTGACATACCTAAGTCATCGTGGCAGTGCACAGAGATGATGGCTTTGTCGATGTTGGGTACGCGGTTGAATAGGGTTTCAATGATGCCACCAAACTCACTTGGTACTGTGTAGCCAACGGTGTCTGGAATGTTGATGGTGCTTGCGCCCGCATCGATAGCGGCTTCAACCATGCGGCATAGGTTGTCGATTGGAGTGCGCCCTGCGTCTTCACAAGAAAACTCGACGTCGTCGGTGTAATTGCGTGCGTGTTTTACTGCTTTAACACCCATTTCAACCACATCGTCGTAGCTGCGGCGAAGTTTGTCCTGAACGTGAACAGTCGAAGTGGAGATGAAGGTGTGAATTCGGAAAGCATCAGCGACTTTTAGTGCTTCAGCGGCGGCATCGATGTCTTTCGCAACGGCACGCGAAAGGGCACAAACTCGGCTATTTTTTATGTGTTTTGCGATGGTTTGTACGGACTCGAAATCACCTGGTGAAGAGACAGGAAAACCCGCTTCGATAACATCAACGCCCAGCCTTTCAAGCGCATAGGCAATCTGCAGTTTTTCTTTAACCGTCAAGCTTGCTGACAACGCTTGTTCGCCATCACGCAATGTGGTGTCGAATATAATGACCTGATCGTTCATGTTTGCTTCCTTCATGATTTTTGCACTTTCGCGCAAGTTAATCGTTTACTTCCGGTATTTAGATATAAAAAAACCCGCATTTGCATGCGGGTTTCTAAGAAATTGGTGTGGTTATTTTTCTTCCACAGCCTACCCGCGCGAACTGGTCACGATCAGGAGGAGGCTAAGCAGGATAGAAAAACGTGCTGACATAGTTGTTAAGCATTCCACAAAATTAAGTTAACAAATTAGTACCGCACTCAATGGAGCACGTCAACCCTAAAGTTGATTTTTTATTCATATCGGATCAGTAGGTGAATTAATCTTCTATCAATGATGGACGTCTTCAATGTGAAGGAAGGGGAGATGTTTGTGCTACAACAATTATTGCCGCGACTAAGATCACGCTCACCATCTTCTTCTCATTGTTTTGATACTGCATGCTTTGCGAGCTATCACACAAAGGAGGCAATTGGTTGGCATAAATTCAGCAGAGCGATTTATAGTAGAACGGTTGTATCTACCGAATTTTTGAGGCAAATAGGTTAGGGATTAATGGATTTAGCGAAACAACTTGGACGTTCTGCGCTGGCTCTAGCTCTGGTTTCTTTATCTGGGTGTCAGTTACTTCAATTTGGGCAACCGACAGAGGCCACCTCTTCAGTGGTGGCGAGCGATCATGCTCATAGTGTCTTGATGATCAACCACCAAATGGATGAATACTTGAGTGAAGATGGACGTGAATCCTTTCTAAATCAAATGCTGGTGGCGTTAGAGTCGGATAACCGTGACAAGTTTAAAGGTAAAGATCCAGACACTTACTCTTGGTGGAAGATCCGTGTCCAGCCAAATCAATGGAAGGAAGCAGAAGTAAGCCGTCCTATTGTAGAGGGAGTGGATACGTCAAATACACTTGAATTTATGGATGTTTCATATCGCTCAAAGACCACTCTTAATTTGCGAGCAAAACCGAGCTTAAAAGGAGAGAAGCTGGGAGAGCTAACCAAAGGTGAGGTCTTTAATGCTCTTGCTAAAGTGGAAGGCGAACCATGGTTGCTGGTCGAACAAAAAGGTGTGATTAGAGGTTACGTACACAAAGACTACGCTCGTAGTAATGTCGTCAACCGAGACATTTTGTCGATCAAGCCTAATCCACTATTAAAGCATAATGTTGAGCCAAGCGAACAAGGGAAAAACGAATTGTTCGGTAGCTATACTTGCCGTGATTTGAGCTATGAGCTCACGAAAGATGGTCACATGACCACCGGCTCGCTTAGAGCATGTCGTAAACAAAGAAAGATCTGGTACATCGATGCACCAGTCTCTGCTTCCAATCAGTCTTGATCTTTTATGCTCAGATCTTCTGGGTGAATATCTTCGTACTTATGAGCTCGGTTGATCAACGTAACGATTACCGAGCTTATTGCTACTCTTAACTCCCGCCGTTTTTTCTGCTCTGCTGCAAATGATAACGTGTCATTAATTATCCAAATTCTCGTCATGTAGTTGTCACCTTACACGCCTAGTTTTCATATAAAGGTCAAAGTAAAGGAATGTTACATGCGAGCTTTAGAGACAATTAGCCAGCCAATGGCAAGCATTGCTAAATTTGATTTGGCGTTCTCCAGTGTGTGTTTACAACATCGATTTAATCAGCAAGTCGCGAATATCAGTAAAGGAGTTTCTCATAGTGGGGATGGACACCTCTATGTGGTGTTAGGGTTGTTAGCTTGGCTACTTGATAAGCAACATGGTCATTGGTTCTTGATTACCGGGTTAACCGCATTTGCCATCGAATTACCCATTTACTGGGTGTTGAAAAACAGCTTTAAGCGCCGTCGTCCTGAGGAATTGAGCGCGTTGCTTCCTGCCTTTATTACTCCCTCTGACCGTTACAGCTTACCGTCAGGTCATACTGCGGCGGGCTTTTTGATGGCGACGCTCATTCATCATTTTTATCCAGACTTAGGCATATTTGCTTTCACTTGGGCAGCCTTGATTGGGACATCACGTATTCTGCTTGGCGTGCACTTTTTTACTGACATTATCATTGGTGCTTTGTTGGGGAGCCTATGTGGTTCTTTGGCAATTGGGCTCATTGGAGGTTGATGGATGAAAATTCTGTATGGTGTTCAAGGCACAGGAAATGGTCACATCGCCCGCGCAAGAGCCATGAGTAAAGCTTTTCAAACTCACGACGTGCAGGTTGATTTTCTTTTCTCTGGACGCGAACCAGAAAAGTACTTTTCAATGGAGTCTTTTGGAAACTATCAAACTCGGCGTGGCTTTACCTTTGTGACAGAGAAAGGTGCCGTGAGCTATGCTAAAACGGCATTACGCAATAACTTGATTCAGTTTATCCAAGAAGTAAATCAGCTGGATTTGTCTTCTTATGATCTGGTGATCAATGATTTCGAACCCGTCTCGGCTTGGGCTGCTCGTAAGCAGAACAAACCTTGTATTGGTATCAGTCATCAAAATGCATTCCGCTACCCAGTACCTCTTAAGGGGGCGAGTTGGTTGGATAAATCCGTCATAGAGCATTTTGCTCCTTCGCAACACCACCTAGGCTTGCATTGGTATCACTTTGATCAGCCGATCTTACCACCTATCGTTCATACGCTTGAGCAAACGAGTGGTAATGATGACTTTGTTCTCGTCTATCTTCCGTTTGAATCAATAGAAGACATCAGCGATTTGTTGTTCCATTTTAATCAACAGTCTTTTGTCTGTTATCACCCGAACGTGATTGAGTGTGAGCAAGTGGAAAATATTGAACTAAGACCTCTGTGTCACACTAACTTTCAATCTCATTTGCAACGTTGTAGTGGAGTGATTGCCAATGGTGGTTTTGAACTGCCATCGGAAGCCCTTTCTCTTGGCAAGAAGCTATTACTTAAACCGCTTTCTGGGCAATTTGAACAGCAAAGTAACGTCGCAACATTGGAAGATTTAGGGCTAGCATCTTCGATGGAAAATCTTGATATCTCGACGGTACGTCAGTGGTTGAAAGAACAACAAGCAGAAAGCGTGAAGTATCCTGATGTTGCAAAAGCGATCGCCAATTGGGTATTACAAGGTGCTTGGGATGCACCTGAAAAACTCTCTGAACAACTATGGGAACAAGTCGATTTCCCGAGTTATGTATCGAATATTTAACGTCTGATTTATCTTCTAAGTTGCAGTCATTCACGCGCTGATTGGCTGCATTTTTATGCCTTCTATATCATTTCTATTCACGGTCATTTTGCTGACTCTTTAACTGATTTGCATGTTTTGTGAACTTAACTATTGATGCTGGTTTTTGAACGCAAATGCAAACAATAAGCAGGGCAAATGGGTTGTATGATCCCTGTAGATTGTCATTAACGTGCTAAATAGGTTGTAAGAAACCTCTGATTTAGGCGTTTTATACTTTTTTATGTTTTTCTTAACGATATGATAAATATGGAATAAATAACTAATTGGCTAAAATTTAATGATTAAATATCAATCTAGTTGCGAAACCTTGATTGATTAGTTGATAGTACGGTTCGAGCCGGAAATATCTGGACGATAAATATAATACAAATTCGGTTTTCTATTCCTTAAAAAATGATTTGAATCCAGCCACGGTCGTTTGTGTGCAAAGAGATTCTATTCGTTAAGAATTCATTGAACCAAGTTGACGATTACATAAGAGGCGCACTCCATGTTAGATAAAAAAGACGCGATGAGCGCAATTGCTAGCTACCGTATGGAAAGCACATTGCGTGGTGTAGATTTAAACCTATTGACCGTATTTGATGCAGTGATGCAAGAGCAAAATATTACTCGTGCAGCACATAACCTTGGCATGTCACAACCAGCAGTAAGTAATGCGGTTGCTCGCCTAAAAGTAATGTTTAATGATGAGCTATTCATGCGTCAGGGTCGTGGTATTCAGCCAACTCAGCGTGCTCGTCAACTGTTTGGTCCTATCCGCCAAGCACTACAGCTTATTCGTAACGAACTTCCAAGCTCAGTTTTCCAACCTGAGTCTTCAACTCGTCTGTTTAAACTGGCGATTTGTAGCCCATGTGATATGCGTTTCGCACCGAGAATCATGGCTAATATTAACGAGCAAGCACCAAGCGTACAGCTACACCTAGATGCGGAATTTGATCGCCTTCTATCTGAGCGTATGCGCTACCAAGAAATCGACTTCGTAATTGACTACGCACGTTTTGATGATCAAGGTTTCTCAAGCACTGAAATCTTTAAAGATGAGCTAGTGGTTATTGCTTCTAAGACGCACCCTCGCATCCAAGGTGGTGTATCTGCTGAGCAACTGATCAACGAGAAACACGCGAAGCTATCACGTGTACATGGTCAACGTAGCTTCTCTGAGCAAGCGTACCGCGAACTTGATTGCCAAGCCGCTTATGAAGGTTCAAGCCTAAGCAACCTGCTATACGTAGTAAGCCAATCTGAGCTTGTGACTATCGCTCCTCGCTGGATGGCTGAGAATGCAGTGAACAGCGACCAGTTGCAAATCCTAGATTTCCCATTTGAAAACAAGGAAATCAGTGGTTACCTAAGCTGGCACGAATCAAGTGAGAAGGACAAAGGTCACATCTGGTTACGTGACCAACTCATGATCACTTGTGGTGAAGTTGTTGCGCTTAAATAAGCTGAATTTTTAGCCTGATCAACTGGTCAGACTGGACTTGTAATCATCAATTTTTACAATTCCTTGCCCCTGAGAGAACGCCGTCTCTCAGGGGCTTTTTATGTCCGCTATTTAATAGTCGAAACAGCGACTTAAGTTGATTAAACCTTCAGCAGTTAAAGACCTGCTATGCTCTCATTAGTGATAGTCGTCTCTTAATAATGATAAGTTTGATAATGGTCAGTTGCGTTTTTAGGCGTCGAGGTTACACTTGTGCGCTCAAATAGCTTACGCCTGTAAGCCAAAAGGTAATGTAAAGAATGGCCAAGTTAGATTTTCATATCGTAAAACGTATTCGTGAACAAATTGCGAAGGGTAGTACTCGTGTTGCGCTTAAACATAAAGTCGGCGACACATGGCAAGGTATTACTTGGGAGCAGTTTGGTCAGCAAGTAGATGCTTTGTCACTTGCGCTTTTGGCTCAGGGATTGGGCGTTCAAGATAAGATCGGTATTTTCTCAAATAACATGCCGCAATGGACCATTGCTGATTTTGCAGCACTGCAATTGCGTGGCGTTACCGTACCTATCTATCCAACTAACACCGCAGCTCAATCGGCTTACATCATTGATAACGCAGACGTCAAAGTGTTGTTCGTTGGCGAGCAGCCACAGTTTGATGCTGCGGTTAGCATTTTCGATGAATGTAAGCAGCTAGAACTGATCGTTGCGATGTCAGATGACATTGACCTAGGCGATCATGCATTTGCCATGACATGGAAAGACTTCGTTGCTAAGGGCGACGTTAGTCACCAAGCTGAGCTAGAAACTCGTTTAGAACATGCGCAAGAAGAAGATCTACTGACTCTGATTTACACCTCTGGTACCACAGGTCAACCGAAAGGTGTAATGCTAGATTACGCGAACATCTCTGCCCAACTTGAAGGTCATGATGAGCGCTTGAGTTTAACTGAAGACGACGTATCGCTGTGTTTCTTGCCATTATCACACGTGTTTGAGCGTGCATGGACATTCTATGTGCTTTATAAAGGTGGTACCAACTGCTACCTGCAAGACACCATGCAAGTACGTGATGCCCTGAGTGAAGTACGCCCAACCGTGATGAGTGCGGTTCCTCGTTTTTATGAGAAGATCTTCTCTGCGATCCACGAGAAAGTGTCACGTGCACCATTCCATCGCAAAATTATGTTTACTTGGGCGGTCAACATGGGTGCGAAGATGGCTGCTTGTCATCAAGAAAACCGCAAGCCATCACTGATGCTACGTAAATCTTATGCTTTGGCAGACAAGCTAGTGTTGAGCAAGCTACGTGCATTATTGGGTGGACGCATTAATTTCATGCCATGTGGTGGCGCGAAGCTAGATGAAACCATTGGGCGTTTTTTCCACGCAATTGGCATCAATGTTAAGCTTGGCTACGGTATGACAGAAACCACGGCAACCGTATCTTGTTGGGATGATCAATGCTTTGATCCGAGCTCTATCGGTATGGCAATGCCAGGCGCTCAAGTTAAGATTGGTGAAAACAACGAAATTTTGGTGCGCGGTCCAATGGTGATGCGTGGCTACTACAAAATGCCAGAGGAAACTGAGAAGACGTTTGACGAACATGGCTTCTTGAAGACTGGCGATGCAGGTTACATTGACGAAAATGGCAACTTGTTCATTACTGACCGCATCAAAGAACTGATGAAGACTTCAAACGGTAAGTACATTGCACCTCAAGTCGTAGAAGGTGCAATCGGTAAAGACCACTTCATTGAGCAGATTGCTGTCATCGCAGATACACGTAAATTTGTATCGGCTCTGATTGTTCCGTGTTACGACTCACTTGAAGAGTATGCGAAAGAACTAAATATCAAGTACCACGATCGTGTTGAATTGATCAAACATCATCAGATTGTTGAGATGCTTGAGAAGCGTGTTAATGACCTGCAGAAAGAACTGGCTAAGTTTGAACAAGTTAAGAAATTCAAACTTTTACCTAAAGCATTCTCGATGGATGATGGTGAGTTGACCCCAACACAAAAACTTCGTCGTAAAGTCATTAACGACAAATACCAAGATGAAATCGAAGAAATGTACACTGAAAAGTCTGATAAAAAGTAACTTAAGCTAACTTAGATTTCAGATTGATGAAAATGTCCCCAGTTGCCTGATATTGTGCTGCTGGGGATTTTTTATGACCGTCTTTCACACTTTTAGTTGTGACTTATGAAGGAAGTTTCGCTGAAAGTTGCCATTTCTAGTGAAATTATTCACTTTATTTTCTTTTGGTTTCTTATCTTGATTCTATTTTGCGCTACTTAGTTAGCGTCAAACCCTGCCTTTGTTCTGATTTATAGCATCTTGTTTAAAATTTGATTCAACTCTCATTAGACCCGTTGATAATAAAACGTTACATTTGTTGTGTTACCTTGCGTTTTGTTATGACAGACGTAAGACATAGCTGAAAAAGTGGAAGTATTTCTATTAGGCTACGAATAAGACCTAGACTATGTAAAACCAGACCAAACCGTTGGCCTTACGGTGAGGAAAACTGGTAAGGAGAGCAAATTATGACAGCAATGTTGTCAGGCGCAGAGATGGTTGTGCAATCTCTGATTGAAGAGAGCGTAGAGCAAATCTTTGGTTACCCTGGCGGGTCCGTTTTAGATATCTACGACGCACTGCACGCCAAAACCGATCAAATCAAACACGTACTAGTAAGACACGAACAAGCCGCTACCCATATGGCAGATGGCTATGCGCGAGCGACGGGCAAGCCCGGAGTCGTACTGGTATGTTCTGGTCCTGGTGCAACCAATACCATCACAGGTATTGCGACTGCATACATGGATTCAATTCCAATGATTGTTATCTCAGGTAACGTACCAAACAACCTGATTGGTAATGATGCCTTCCAAGAGTGTGACATTGTGGGTGTTTCACGCCCTGTTGTGAAACACAGCTTCCTCGTTAAGAAAGCGGAAGACATTCCTGAAACGATCAAAAAAGCGTTCTACATCTCGACAACAGGTCGACCTGGACCGGTTGTGATTGATTTGCCGAAAGATATTTTGAACCCGCAAATCAAGCTTCCTTACGAGTACCCAGAAAGCATTTCGATGCGTTCATATAAGCCAACGACGTCTGGTCACAAAGGTCAGATCAAAAAAGCGTTGAAGTCGCTTGTTGAAGCGAAGAAACCAGTATTGTACATCGGTGGTGGGGCGGTAATTTCCGGTGCGCATGAGCATATTCAAACGCTATCGGAACAGTTAAACCTTCCTGTTGTAGGCACACTAATGGGGTTAGGTGCCTTCCCGGGTACACATAAAAACTCGCTAGGTATGCTAGGTATGCACGGTACTTACGAAGCTAACATGGCGATGCATGAAGCGGATCTTATCTTTGGTATAGGGGTACGTTTTGATGACCGTACGACCAATAATCTAGAGAAGTATTGTCCGAATGCTAAAGTGATGCACATTGATATTGACCCATCTTCTATCTCGAAAAATGTGAAAGTTGATTTGCCTATCGTAGGTTCTGCTGAAAAAGTATTAGCGACCATGGTTGGTCTGCTCAACGAGCAGGGCAATAACAACGATCAAGAAGCGATAGCTCAGTGGTGGGAAGACATTCAAGTATGGCGAGATCGCAACTGCTTGGCGTATGAGACATCTCCTGAGCGCATTAAGCCGCAACAAGTTATCGAAACACTGCACAAGCTAACCAAGGGAGACGCTTACGTTGCGTCTGATGTGGGACAGCACCAGATGTTTGCGGCACTGTACTATCCATTTAATAAGCCACGCCGTTGGATTAACTCGGGTGGTCTCGGCACAATGGGCTTCGGTCTACCTGCTGGTATGGGTGTGAAATTCGCCATGCCAGAAGAAGAAGTGGTGGTTGTGACTGGTGATGGCAGTATCCAAATGAATATTCAGGAGTTGTCGACGGCCATGCAATACGACATCCCTGTAAAAATCATTAACTTGAATAACCGTTTTCTAGGCATGGTAAAACAATGGCAAGACATTATTTATCAAGGTCGTCACTCTAACTCGTACATGAGTTCTGTTCCTGATTTTGCAGCGATTGCAGAAGCTTATGGTCACGTCGGTATTCGTATCGAAACGCCAGATCAGCTAGAAGCGGGTCTCCAAAAGGCGCTCGACATGAAAGATCGTTTGGTGTTTGTCGACATCAACGTAGATGAAACCGAACACGTTTACCCAATGCAGATCAAAGGCGAGGGTATGGACAAGATGTGGCTAAGCAAAACGGAGCGTACTTAATATGAGACACATTATTTCTTTGTTAATGGAAAACCAGCCAGGTGCTTTGTCTCGCGTTGTCGGTTTGTTTTCTCAGCGTGGTTACAACATTGAATCGTTGAACGTATCACCAACTGATGACGAAACACTGTCGCGTCTAAATATCACGACTAACTCTGATGAAATGCAGTTGGAGCAGATTCAGAAGCAACTGCATAAACTGATCGATGTGCTCAAAGTGCAAGAAGTTACGGAATTTGACCACATCGAGCGCGAACTGATGATGGTCAAGGTGAAAGCGAGTGGTTTTGCTCGTGCGGAAGTGAAGCGTACCGCGGATATTTTCCGTGGTCAGATTGTTGATGTCACGGCTTCTCAATACACGGTGCAACTTGCGGGTACCAGCGAGAAACTGGACGCTTTCATCCAAGCGATTTCGGAAGTTACGGAAGTGGTCGAAGTGGCTCGAAGCGGTGTCGTAGGCATTGCTCGCGGGGAACGTTGCCTCAAGCCTTAATGAAATCTGATGCATTTAAGAAAAGCCATCGTTGTTCGATGGCTTTTTGTTTAGAAAATAACAAACAGTGATATAATTGCTGCTTTCGTAATCAATGTGAGTAGTAGAACGCGTGAAAGTCAGGAAGTTAGTCAGCGCTTTGTTGGCGACGACGCTATTTTTTAGCGCGCTCATCTCAATCTACTACTATCAGAAATATCAAACGCTGTTAGCGGATAACGTCAAGAGCACCGCTAAAGAAGCTCTTCATCAACTCGCGTATTCCGAGCGAGAATATAACAACGTTCAAGATCAAATCTCTTCCATCAGTGATCTACTCGGTCATAGCCAAAGCCTTTACGATTATTTGCGTGATCCTAGCGACAAAAATCTCGCCATTTTACAAGAGGTGTGGAGCTCAGTCGCCGTTAACCAAAAATGGTATCGACAGATACGTTTCCTAAACCTTGAAGGGCAAGAGAACGTACGGATTAATTACGACTTCAAAACGGGCATTGCTGCGCCAGCTCAGGTTTTGCAAGATAAGTCCGAGCGAGCTTATTTCCAATTCGCTCAGAATCTTAGCAATGACCAGATCGGCTCTTGGGGTATAGAGTTAGAACGAGAAAATAGTGAGCTCGTTTATCCGTACAGTCCATCGATTCGTATCATGATGCCTGTTGCGATGGATGGTACGCGCGAAGGCTATCTGGTACTGAACATCAACGTTCAATATTTGTCATCACGTTTAAATTACTCACCTGTAAGAGATTTTAACATCGAGCTTATCAACCAAGCGGGCTACTACGTTGCGAGCTCTCATAATGACAAGTTGTATGGCGATATTATTCCTGCTCGCTCTCGATTCAACTTTGGTTTGCTTCACCCCAAAGTTTGGCAGAACATGGGGGCAGAAAAGATGGGTTACGAATACGATGGTAACCATCTGGTGATCTTTAATACGATTAACTTTGTGCCGGGGGAGTCTCTTCATTTAATTATCGATCTTTCGCAAGAACAGCTCTTAGAGCGAGCTGATCGAGACATTGATGACTTATTGCAAGAAGCTCTCTTTGTTTTAAGCTTGATGCTGGTTTTCGCGCTCCCGATAACAACTTTAGCACTGCACTATCGTCGCCATAGCATTGAGTCCAAGCTGGCTCGAGCGGCACTGGATGGCATGACCGCAGTGATGATTTCGGATACTTCACACCGAATTATGATGGTTAACCAAGAGTTCGAAAATATGATGGGTTATTCGAATTCTCGCTTACGAGGCTGGAATGCCCACAATCTGATTTTTATCCCCGAAGACATTGAAAATATTCTGGCGATTTGGAATCAACTGGGTGTTGAGCAAGTATGGGAAGGTGAGGTGCGTTGTCGTACTAAACTTAATCATGTGTTTACTGCCATTATGCGTATTCAAGCCATTATGGCAAAGTCTGGTAAGGTCAGTTATTACATCACTTCACTGGTGGATATTTCGGAGCGTAAAGAGCTAGAAGAAAAGCTGCGCAACTTAAGTGAGAAAGATGGTTTAACTAGCCTTTGGAATCGTCGTAAATTTGAAGAGCAGCTTGCACAATATACCAACTTGGTTGAACGCTATCCGAATACACCCACGACTTGTTTAGCCTTGTTTGATATCGACCATTTCAAGCGTATCAACGATGAACTGGGGCATGATGAAGGCGACAAAGTCATTTGTACGGTGGCTGAAACTTTACTTCGTGGGGTGAGAAGCACCGACTTCGTGGCTCGAGTTGGTGGAGAGGAGTTCGCGGTGATCATGCCGCACACTACTACGCAAGAGGCAGAAGTGGTTTTGAATCGCTTGCGTGTTGCAGTAGAGCTAAGTAGTGACCGTTCAGTGACCGTAAGTGTGGGTTACAGCGATGTGACTGCGGATAGAACTCGCAGTTACAAATGTGCCGATATTGCCCTGTACGAGTCAAAAAGTGCAGGGCGGAACCGAGTGTCGATTTGTCACAGTTTTGATGACATTGCTTAGAGGCGATGAGAAAAAGCAGTAATTGGCTTCTCTAGCAAATAAAAAAATCGGGATAACCCCGATTTTTTGCTATCTATTGGGCGACGATATGATTAAGCCGTTTCTAGCTCTAGTACAGTTTCAATACGCTGCATTGAGCTCAATAAATGCTTATCAAGCAGTGTCATTGCTTCTTCGCTGTTCTTCGCAAGAACAAGCTTCATGATCATCTCATGTTCATCAATGTTGAACAGAGCATCTTGCTCAGAGTTCAATGTTTGCATCGCAAAGTAGCGGTAGCGTTTGATTTGGTTGATCAGATCACTGAAGAACTCAAACATGTTCTTTGAATCGGCACCTTCCAACAAAGAGACGTGGAACTGATGGTGGCGCTCTTCCCACTCTTTCCAACAGAATGTTTCGTCAAAGTTCAGACGAGATAGCTTATGGTATGACGTTAGCACGTCCAATTCCCAGCTTTCATCACCCGCCAAGATTGCTTTCTTAAGCAGTACAGAAGAAACCACACGAAGGCTTTCGTATAGGTCGTTCAATTCTTTTTTGCACACAGGCGCAACCCAACAGCCTTTTTGTGGCTCAAGCTTTACATACTTGCTCCAAGACAGTTGCACAAGTGCTTCGCGGATAGGTGATGCACCAACGTTGTATTTCTCTTTCAGGTCAGCAACCACAAGCTTTTGACCTGGCTTTAATTCACCCGTCAGGATGTCCTGACAGATCATTTTCGAAACTTTGTCGGTAAGAGTAGGACTGGACACAAGCAACCTCATGAAATTTTATTATCGTGACGACAACTAAACAGTACGTAGTTCGGTTGTGATTGATAATACAGCGTACTGATTATGAGGGCAAGATTAAATATATAAAAAAAGAGGGCTGAAGCCCTCTTTTTTATTGAACTGATGATTGAATTCTTCAGTCTTATAGAACGTGTACAGAAGCGGTGTTCGTTGTGCCTGAAGCTACTAGAGCACCAGAAACCATAACAACGATATCGCCTTTGTTACCTAGACCTGATTCTAGAGCAAGTTCTTTACCTGCTACGTAGAACGCGTCAGTGCTTTGGATAGACTCAACAACTACTGGAGTAACACCTTTAGTTAGAACTAGCTGTGCAGCAGTCTTAGTGTTAGTCGTTAGTGCTAGGATGTTTGCAGTTGGGAAGTACTTACGTACTGAACGTGCAGACTTACCACCTTCAGTTGCAACAACGATAAGTGGAGCAGCTAGTTTTTCAGCTGTGTCTACCGCGCCTTTACATACTGCTTCAGTGATGCGAAGACGTGGGCTGTCTAGACGAGAACCTAGCTCAGCTTTTAGAGCTGAATCAGTACGGTTCGCGATTTGAGCCATGATAGTTACCGCTTCAACTGGGTACTTACCTTTAGCAGTTTCACCAGAAAGCATAACTGCGTCAGTACCGTCCATTACCGCGTTAGCAACGTCGCCAGCTTCCGCACGAGTAGGACGTGGGTTGTTGATCATAGAATCAAGCATTTGAGTTGCAGTGATAACCATCTTACGTGCACGGTTACACTTCTCGATCATCATCTTCTGAGCGAAGATTACTTCTTCAGCTGGGATTTCAACACCTAGGTCACCACGAGCAACCATGATGCCGTCAGAAAGCTCTAGGATCTCGTCGAAGTTATCAACACCTTCTTGGTTCTCGATTTTAGAGATGATGTGGATGTTCTCGCCGCCGTTTGCAGCAAGTACTTCACGGATTTCTTGAACGTCAGAAGCTTTACGGATGAAAGAAGCAGCTACGAAATCAACGCCTTGCTCACAACCGAATTTAAGGTCGTTCTTATCTTTTTCAGATAGTGCAGGTAGGTTTACAGAAACGCCTGGAAGGTTAACACCTTTGTTTTCGCCTAGAGCACCGTTGTTAAGAACTTTACACTTAACTTCAGTTTCAGAAGTTGCAAGCACTTCCATTTCGATTAGACCGTCGTCTACTAGGATAGTGTTACCAACGTTTAGGTCGTTAGCAAAACCAGCGTAAGTTACTGCAACTTTGTCTTTGTTACCTACAACTGAGATGTCAGTTGTGAAAGTGAATTCTTGACCAGCTACTAGATCAACGTCGTTGCCGTCTTCTAGTTTGATAGTGCGGATTTCTGGACCTTTAGTGTCTAGAAGGATTGCAAGTTGTTTGCCTGTAGCTTCCATTACTTGGCGGAAGTTCGCGATACGAGTGCCGTGCTCTGCGTAGTCACCGTGAGAGAAGTTAAGACGCATAACGTTCATGCCAGCGTTTACTAGTTCAGTTAGCTTCTCTACAGATTCAGTTTTAGGGCCAATCGTACAAACGATTTTGGTCTTTTTCATGGAAGATACTCTCCGGTAAGTATAGTTACAATTTGAAAGTCGGTTGTTTACTCTGAAGTTAGGGCGTTTTGATGACATTTAGTGCCTGTCACCCACCGATTTTCCGCCGCATTATTGGAACTTCAGATTCTGTAAGTCTTTCACCAAGTTTAGTCATTTTATGACTAAAAGATCGGCGATTTTGGTTACCTTTTTGTGACTAATCCCACTTTATATGCAGAAAGTTGCAAAAAAATAACCTTCAATTCTGTAATTTTTTTTCTTTTCGGTGGCGAATTCTACCACCGAATGAATCCAATATCACTGTTTAAGAATTGTCTTAGGACAAGGTTTTATCGAGAAATATTAATTTTTTGGATCGAAATAAATGGACTTAAAAGTTTCGTTTTGACTATAATAAATTTCAAACCGAAACTTAAAATCAAAACATAAATGTCGAAACGAAACACTCAACTAAGAAGACACGCCATTTCTAACCTAGTAAATGAGCTTGGGGAAGTCAGCGTTGATGAACTGGCGCAGAAATTTGAAACCTCAGAAGTCACGATTAGAAAGGACTTAGCTTCTTTAGAGAAAAATGGACAACTTTTGCGCCGTTACGGTGGTGCGATTTCGATTCCAACCGAAGTTATTCATGAAGAATTGAGTCCAATTGTTTCGAGTCGAAAGTTAAGTCTAGCAAAAGCGGCAGCATCACTGATTCGTGATCATAACCGAATTGTGATCGACAGTGGCAGCACAACAGCGGCATTGATTCAGCAATTAAACGACAAACGTGGTTTGGTTGTAATGACCAACTCGTTGCATGTCGCAAATGCACTTAACGAATTAGAGAGCGAACCAACCCTGTTAATGACAGGTGGAACTTGGGATACGCACTCAGAATCCTTCCAAGGCAAAGTAGCCGAATCTGTACTAAGAGCTTACGACTTTGACCAGCTGTTTATCGGTGCTGATGGTATCGATTTAGAGCGCGGAACCACAACGTTCAATGAATTGGTTGGCTTAAGCAAAGTCATGGCAGAAGTCTCTCGTGAAGTCATTGTTATGATCGAGTCTGAAAAAGTCGGACGCAAAATTCCGAACTTAGAGTTGGCTTGGGACCAAATTGATGTATTGGTTACCGACGCAGAGTTACAGCCAGAACACAAAGCACAGATTGAACAACATGGCGTAAAAGTCATTTGCGCCTAATCTAAATAAGTAAACAGTTTCATATTTCACTTCCCTCTGGATAAAGGCCTTTGCTTGCTGCCTCTATTTGAAACCATGGCTAGGGAAGAACAAAACTACAAACGGAGATAAACACATGTGTGGAATCGTAGGTGCAGTAGCACAACGAGATGTTGCAGAAATTTTGGTTGAAGGTCTACGTCGCTTGGAATACCGCGGTTATGACTCAGCGGGCGTAGCGATCGTTGATGGCGAAACCAACCTAACGCGTATTCGTCGTCTAGGTAAAGTGCAAGAGCTGGCAGACGCAGTTGATCAAGCAAAAGTGATCGGCGGTACTGGTATCGCACACACTCGTTGGGCAACACACGGTGAGCCTTCAGAAGTGAACGCACACCCACACATGTCTGGTGACATCGCAGTAGTACACAACGGCATCATCGAAAACCACGAAGAGCTACGTGAGCTACTTCAATCTCGCGGTTACGTATTTGAATCTCAAACGGATACTGAAGTTATCGCTCACATGGTTGAGTGGGAGCTTCGCACTTCAGAAACATTGCTTGAAGCAGTACAAAAAACAGCAAAACAACTTGAAGGTGCATACGGTACAGTGGCACTGGATCGTAAAGATCCTTCACGTATTGTTGTGGCGCGCTCAGGTAGCCCAATCGTTATTGGTTTTGGTGTGGGTGAAAACTTCCTCGCGTCTGACCAACTTGCGCTACTTAACGTAACACGCCGTTTCATGTACCTAGAAGAAGGTGATGTTGCTGAGATCACTCGTCGTGACGTAACGGTATTTGATGCAACAGGTGAGCGTGTAGAACGCGAAATCACAGAATCAAACGCGGAACACGACGCAGGTGACAAAGGTCAATACCGTCACTTCATGCAGAAAGAGATCTACGAACAACCAACAGCGTTGATCAACACAATGGAAGGTCGTATCACGGCAGACTCTGTTGTCACTGAAGCAATCGGTGTTAACGCGGCAGAAATCCTAAGCAAAGTGGAACACGTACAAATCGTTGCATGTGGTACATCTTACAACGCAGGTATGACAGCACGTTACTGGTTTGAAGACATTGCGGGCGTGAGCTGTGATGTAGAAATCGCGTCTGAATTCCGTTACCGCAAGTTTGTGACGCGTCCAAACAGCCTATTGATCACGCTTTCTCAATCTGGTGAAACCGCCGATACGCTAGCAGCACTTCGCCTAGCAAAAGAGAAAGGTTACATGGCGGCAATGACCATCTGTAACGTAGCGGGTTCTTCTTTGGTTCGTGAGTCTGACTTCGCATTCATGACACGTGCAGGCGTGGAAATCGGTGTGGCATCAACTAAAGCGTTCACGACTCAGCTTTCTGCGCTACTCATGCTAGTGACGGCACTTGGTAAGCAACAAAACCGCATTAGCAAAGAGAAAGAAAAAGAGATCGTAGAAGCGCTTCACGCTCTACCGAAACAAATCAATGCAGCGCTGTCTTTCGAAAAAGAAATTGAAGCACTAGCACCAGACTTTGCCGATAAACACCACACTCTATTCCTAGGTCGTGGTGAGTTCTACCCAATCGCGATGGAAGCGTCTCTAAAACTAAAAGAGATCTCTTACATTCACGCAGAAGCCTACGCGGCAGGTGAATTGAAACACGGTCCTTTAGCATTGATCGATGCAGATATGCCAGTTGTGGTTGTTGCACCAAGCAACGATCTTCTAGAGAAGCTGAAATCAAACGTTGAAGAAGTACGTGCTCGTGGTGGTCTGCTTTACGTATTTGCCGATGCTGACGCAGGCTTTGAAGGTGATGAGACAATGAAGATCATCACAATGCCACACGTTAGTGAAATCACGGCGGCTATCTACTACACCATTCCAATGCAGCTACTTTCTTACTACGTAGCGCTGATCAAAGGTACGGATGTAGATCAACCACGTAACCTAGCGAAAGCGGTAACCGTAGAATAATCAACACATGGTGTGATTAAGATTACACTTGTTTATGTTGCGCTATGTAAGTAGCGAGAACCTAAAGCGAAGTCACATGACTTCGCTTTTTTTATGCTTGTTGACATGGTTATGATGCGCAATACGTTGACATTCACTTGTTTACTTTCTGACACGTCGGACGGCGAGCATTACTATCGTAAGCCCAACGGATGTGGTTTCTATTGAACTGAAAAGGTCACTATGAAAATCAAACTCTTGGCAGTATGTATTGTTTCTTCGTTCTACCATCACTACGCCTTAGCAGATGAAGAACAAACGCAGCAACGCAAAAGCCAAACAGTATTTATTGATGAAAACGATGATTGGCTACAACTTAAATCTGGCGAGGTGATCAAAGGCGAGTTAACGGGGACAATCAAAGAAGAAACGAACTCGTTCGATCAAGAGATTGAATTTGATAGTGATGATCTTGGTGATCAAGAGATTGAACTGGAAGATATCGCGATATTAGAAACAGCGAGCTTTTTTACCATTCGAACCGCAAGCGGTGATGTTTTCGACGGTTACTTGTCGATTCGTGATGAGCAGCTGTACTTGACTAATGACGGTGAAGAGATGGCGTTTCCTATTACGGATGTTGTATCGATTTATCGCGGGGCAGAGAAAGATTCTGATCATTGGACGACCGAGATTTTCTTTGGTTTAGACATTAGCAAAGGCAACACCGATGAGTTTTCACTGCTCGGTGAAGTGGAAGCGGAAAGAAATACCGTTGGCTCGCGCACTAAGTTAAAAGCGAAACACGAAAACTCCAAGACGAATGATAAAACGACGGCAAACAATAGTTCGTTTGATGGCTCCTACGATATCTATTTGAGCAATCGTCTGTTCTTTCGACCGCTCAAACTCTCTGTACTCAGTGATGAGTTTCAAAACATTGAATACCAGGTTAATGCTTCAATGCAGATGGGTTACTTTATCATTGCCAATTCACAAACAGAGTGGGATGTCTCTATTGGTCCCGGTTATCAGTACACCGATTTTAAGACGGTAGAAGAGGGGGAATCGGGTGACGCGACCAGTAACACGCTGGCGTTTGAATCTAACTTTGAGTATGAACTGACCGATGACATCGATTTAAGCCATACCTATAACCTGAATTGGGCAAGTAACGACGCGGGCGGCGCCCGTCATACCAATGAGCTAGGTTTCGATATCGATCTTGTTGATGATCTTGAACTTAGCATTAAAGCCGTTTGGGATCATGTCTCTGACACCAAAGCCGACTCGGAGGGGGTGGTACCAGAGAAAGACGACTACAAATTCCACTTTGGTTTAACTTACGAGATTTGATTATGCTCCTTGTGAGGCGAAGATGATTGTTGGATTTATGACAAAAATGTCATCTTTGGGATAGGTTGGTGTCAGGTGTCTTGTTGAATAATGAAGTCATTGAAAACAAACACACTGAAAAGGTCATCAACATGAAAGCAATGAAAACCGCTCTCCTTGTCGCAGCTATGGCAATCACTAGCGCATCCGCGTTTGCCAACCCTATCTTCACTAGCGGTAATTATGTGAGCAGAGAAGAGATGAAGACTCTCTCTGTGGAACCTACCGCAACGTCAGATGCCGCATACCAACAAGCTTTCGCTGAACTTAATGCTTTGAAAAGCATGTCGGCTCGTGAGCTTAATAAAGAGCTGAATATCTCTAACTTCAATATTGCATCTAAGAGCACTCATCTGAAAGACAGTGGGTTCATCACGGTTCAAGAACGTATGAACGCAGATGGGCAGCTGGAATATGTCGGTACAGTGAATGTCAAAGTGCACTATGCAGAGCGCGACAGTAATCGATAAAAGTGAAGCGTGAAAAGAGTATGATGTTGTTGCGTTGTACTCTTTTTTTGATGGCTGAGGTTGAGGATAGAAGTTGAAATTACTGATTGTAGAAGATGAATTGAAAGCCGGAGAATACTTGCAAAAAGGGCTGGTAGAATCGGGTTATGTTGTTGACTGGGTGCGCGATGGTGTAGACGGGCTGTATCATGCAACAAGTGAGTCTTATGATCTTATTCTTCTCGATATCATGTTACCAAAGCTCGACGGTTGGCAAGTCCTTAACACCCTGCGTAGCAGTGATATCCATACCCCGGTCATTATGCTTACGGCTAAAGAACAAATTGAGGATCGTGTTCGTGGTTTTGAATTAGGAGCCAATGATTACGTCGTCAAACCTTATGCCTTTGCCGAGCTTCTGGCGAGAATTCAAAATGTGTTTCGCCATCATACTTCCTCGCGAGTTTTAACTTCTTCGCAGACGCTGCAAATAGCCGACCTAAAGCTGGACATGATGAAGCGAGTTGCGACGCGGAACGGGCAAACCATCACTTTAACTGCCAAAGAATACGCGCTACTTGAGCTGTTGATGCGAAAAGAGGGACAAGTCCTATCACGAACGACCATTGCTTCACTGGTGTGGGATATGAACTTTGATAGCGACACTAATGTTATCGATGTTGCCGTTAAGCGATTGCGCCAAAAGGTCGACAAGCCGTTTGAGGTACCTTTGATCCACACCGTTAGGGGGATGGGCTACAAGTTGGAAGCTCTTGATGCGTAAGCTACCAGCCAACCTCTCTATGCAAAACAAGCTCGTTTTGATGTTTGTTGGCACGACATTGGTGGTATATCTCGCTTTAGCATTCATTCTGTATTACACCATCGAACGTCATTTCTTCACCCAAGATTACAACGACACAGTGACCAAATATAACTCGATAGAAAAGACGATGCTGGTCTCGCCGGAGTCGGCTTATCTACTTATCGACAATAGCTCTGTCTATATGTGGGCATTTAAAGAGGAAGCACTGACTTACAAAAACTCGACGCTCTCTATCCCTAAGGATTTGTCGTTGACGCTGAGCTCTCCACAGATCTTAAATCAAAACAATGCGATAGAGTGGCGTGAAAACTCGTTAGATATTCGAGCGTTCGCTTTTAAAACCAAAGATGTCACTGTTGTTATTGGCGTGAGCATCAACCATCATCGATTATTCTTAAATAAGCTTGGTTGGATCTTATTTTGGTCTTTAGGCTTCGCATTTATTGCATCGACGCTATTTAGCCGGGTGATCGTTAATCGCGGTTTAAAGCCCATTTTGACCTTAAATAAGCACATTCAACACATCACACCAGAACAGTTGGATATCCGCATTGCCCCAGAAACCTTACCAGTAGAGCTACGTGAACTTGCTACTAAGCACAATGCCATGCTGGATCGGTTACAAACTGGTTTTCATCGTTTGAGTGAGTTTTCTTCTGATATTGCTCATGAGCTCAAAACGCCTTTGACCAATATTACGACCCAAAACCAAGTGATATTAGGCGCGTGCCGTACATCGGAGGAATACCAAGAAGCGATTGCTTCTACGCTTGAAGAGTTAAACCGAATTACCAAGACCATCAATGATTTGCTGTATATCGCAAAAGCGGAGAATAAGCTTATCCATCGACACAATGAGCACTTCGCTGTTCATGAACAGCTTGCTCACTTAATCGAGTACTTTGACATACTGGCGGAAGATTCTGCTTTGAGCATCATCACTTCGGGGCAAGCGATGTTGTACATGGATCGAAATATGTTTGAGAGAGCGGTAGGGAATTTGCTCTCTAATGCCATTCGCCATGCTTATGATGAAACAACGATTCGTGTTGATGTCGAGCAGAGTGATGAGTTTGTCACCATTACCGTTCACAACGTCGGTGAGACGATACCTAAGCAAAATCTACCGTATCTATTTGATCGCTTTTATCGAGTCGACAAGTCACGCCAACATTCTGGCAGCGTTGGAGCTGGGCTAGGGTTGTCGATCACACAGTCGATCGTTCACGCTTATGATGGCAAGATCACCGTGACTTCAGAAGAACACCAAACCCAGTTCTGTTTAATATTGCCCGCAGCTAAAGCGTATCCAGAAGCGGAATCACTTCCTCAAGAGATGCTTTAATTATCACTTTATCTTTAAATTCCTGCAGTGGTGGCAGTAAATCTGGAATCATCACGGCGTGGCATTCAGCAGCGAGAGCAGCTTTAATGCCATTGTTCGAATCTTCCAATACAAGGCTTTCTTTTGCATCGATGCCGAGGTGGTGACAAGCCATTTGATAGCAGTCGGGGTTGGGCTTACCACGTTCTACATCTTCAGCGGTAATCACTAAATCGAACTGGGTAAGGTACTCAGTATTATTGAAGTTATGTTTTACTTCTGGGAGATGAGAAGAGGTCACAATAGCAGTGAGCAAACCACGTTGTTTAATGGCTCGTAACAACGAATCGAAGCCAGGTTTGAGCGCAATACCTTGGTCTCTGAGGTGATGGAAATGCTCATCTCGCACAGCCTTGTAGCGCGGCATATCGATGGCTTGTTGAAAATGCTCGGCGAGTATTCTTTCACATTCAGGGTCTTGGACGCCGATGAATTGTTGATAGAAATCATCAGTGATGGCTAAGCCTTGCTCGGTGGCGGCGTACTGCCAACTCTGTTTGTAGATAGACTCGGTGTCGAAAATCAGTCCATCCATATCAAAAAGTACAGCTTTTAACATTGGTAGAGCTCCTACGTAGGGTGTAGAGCGGCTGACATTGATTATGTTGTTATACCCAAGCAACCTCGAATCCTTTTGAAGGTAACTTGGGTATAAATAGCGTTAGAATGGGCTCTCTTTGCCGAGTTCATTGCAGATTTCGACAATTGCAAGCGAGAGCCCTGACTTAATGATTTGTTGTTGACGTTGCAGTTGAAGCTGATAAAACTCAAGGTCGATATCGTCATCTGGTTCGCTGACTTCGAGTTGTACCATACCCATCTTCTTCACCAAGTGCAGTTTTTTGATTGGCTCTAGAATATTGGGGTCTGTGAACTCGTAATCAGAAGCGTCACTATTGAGTTGGTTTTTGAGTTTGATGATGTCTTCGATGTCGTGATAAATGTCATCGGGAAGCACACCTAAGCCAAACAATAACTTCAAACGAACAGATAGATCGCCCAGCGGTCCTGAGTCTTGTAGCAGCGGACCGACCACAGATTGGACAGCGAAGTTATCTTTACGAAAAATTCTTTGCACTAGCCCATCGATCGAATCGTTAAATACGTCGACGGTTGCAATAAAAAAGCCTCGTACCGAAGGTGCGCTGTTTAATCGCTCAATGATCTCGGTTTCGTTGATGTTATCTGCCATATACTGAATACATTTCTAATTATTAGTATCCCCATCTCTTTAAGTGGATAAGGATATAGAAGGGGAGCCAAGCTCCCCTAGGTAAATCAAAGTTGGTTGTAAAGTGTCTCGATTTGAGCCACTTCAGCACTGTCTTCTGCAAGACCTGTGTATGTCGCTAGCGTCTTCTTCACACCCACTTCTTTTAATGAGGTTTGCAGTTCTACTGCTTGTGGGTCGGTGTCGTTAGTGTACTTCAACGCAGCAGCAATGCCTTTCAAAAGTGTTTTATTTTCAGTGCCATACTCAATTGTACCGAGTAAAGGCTTCACTAATCTATCGTTCGTCCCCAATTTACGAATTGGTTGGCGACCAACACGATCAACTTCATCAACTAAATAAGGGTTGGCAAAGCGACCTAGGATCTTTTCGATGTAAGCGTTGTGCATGTCGCGGTCAAAACCATAGCGTTTGATCAGTACTTCTCCGCTTTCTTGCATTGCTTGTTTTACTTCTGCGTGAATGCTTGGGTCTTCAATTGCTTCGCGAATAGTGCGATGTCCTTTCAAGCAACCTAAGTAAGCGGTAATGCAGTGACCCGTATTTAGGGTGAACAGCTTACGCTCGACAAACGCCATTAGATTGTTGGTTCTTTCCATGCCAGCGATATCAGGGATTTCACCTTTGAATTGCTGTTCATCCACAATCCATTCACTAAAACTCTCTACCGTGACTTCTAGTGGGTCATCGTTCGCGGCTTCTGCTGGTGGTACGATGCGGTCCACTGCGGAGTCGACGAAGCCAACTAGCTCGTCTGCTTTCGCGTGTAATGATTCATCCAAATGTTTGTACACTTCACCTTTTAGGTGAGTCGTGCCACGAACCATGTTTTCGCACGCGATGATGTTCAACGGTTTTTCGTTGCCTGCCGCAAAGCGCTTTGCAATGCCGGTCGCGATGGTTTTTGCAATGATGTCCAGTACGTTGGGACCTACGGCAGTGGTTACCAAGTCAGTTTTTACAATGCGATCGATGACATCTTCGCTGGCGGAGTTAACAGCGGTGACGTGGGTTACGGTGTCAATCTGGCATTCCGTACCGACCACTTTTACTTTGTATTCTTGTTTGTGGCTAAGTTGATCAACCAGTGGAGCATCAACGTCTGCAAATGTGACCTCGACTTCTGCATCTGCCAATAGTTTTCCGATGAAGCCACGACCAATGTTACCTGCGCCAAAATGAACTGCGTTTTTCATAATTCTTACCTACCAATGTCTGAAATGTTGACTAAAACGAATCTAGGGTGAGGCCAACCGCATAGGGGGTGACAGCTGACCTCGGTTTGCTCAGGAGCAAATTAAAAGGAGTGATTAAGCCGCTTGCTGACCACCAAGGATGTTCAGAATCTCTTCTACATCGTTGGTGCTAGTTAGCTTCTCAATTGCCTCCGGCTCATCGAGCGCGTTTGTAATGGTGGTAATCACCTGGATGTGCTCATCGTTCTTAGCGGCAATGCCGATAACCAGTTTTGCTACATCATCGTCGTCTTCAGTAAATTGGATACCCGCAGGGTATTGGCAGATTACAATGCCTGTTTTCTTCACGCGGTCTTTCGCTTCTACGGTACCGTGAGGTACTGCGATAGATTCGCCTAGGTAAGTTGGAACCAACGCTTCACGTTCAAACATCGCGTCTACGTATTCTGGTTCTGCGTAGCCAAGTTCAACTAATTTGTTGCCTGCAAAGCGAATGGCTTCTTCTTTGTTGGCTGCTTTCAAACCTAGGTGAATGTTCTCACGTTGAATTTGGAATACAGATGGTTGCTGTGGTTCAAAGCTGTCGTCGTTCGCCGCCATTACCGACACTTTTACCATTTGGTCGTCATTGGCTGCGGATTGGTTTTGTGCTGCTAGTAGTTTGGTGACTAGCTGGTTGTACATTTCGCTGTCTAGGAAGTTCGTCAATGAAATGTGGTGTGCGTTCGGAGCATGCTTACGTGCACGATCCGTTAAGTCTTTATGAGTAATCACGATATCTGCACTCTCTGGTAAGCTGTTAATAGCAAGGTTGGTTACATGGATGTTCAGACCGGCGTCTTGAACCTTTTTGCGCAGCATGCTTGCACCCATTGCGCTTGAACCCATGCCCGCATCGCAAGCGACAATGATGCTTTGTACTGTCGCTAGGTCTACGTCACCTTTGCTTTGGCTGTTTACCACCGCATCGTTTTTAGATGCAGATTTCATGTCTTTCATTTGTGATGTTGCTTTCTCTAGTGCAGCTTCATCACCGTCTTCTTCTGTTGACGTTTGCGTCTTCATTAGTAGTGCCGCTACTGCGAATGACACACCTGTTGCTGCTGCGATAGATGCGAGTACACCTACGATTGAACCTTTCTGAGTCATCAACAAGATAGCGAAGATTGAACCTGGTGATGCTGGAGAAACGATACCTGCGTTAAACATTGTTAGAACGAATACGCCAGTCATACCACCAGCAATAGCTGCTAGGATTAGGCGAGGGTTCATTAAAATGTATGGGAAGTAAATTTCGTGGATACCGCCGAAGAAGTGGATGATTGATGCACCACCGGCAGTTTGACGAGCCGTTCCTTTACCAAACACCATGTAAGCCAGCAAGATACCTAGACCAGGACCTGGGTTCGCTTCGATTAGGAAGAAGATAGATTGACCTGTCTCAGACGCTTGTTGGATACCTAGTGGAGAGAAGATACCGTGGTTGATCGCGTTGTTTAGGAACAGGATCTTCGCAGGTTCAACGAAGATTGAAGTCAGTGGTAACAGGTGAGCAGATACTAGGAAGTTAACGCCAGCTGCTAAGCCACCAGATAGAATTTTTACGAATGGACCGATAAAGATAAAAGCAAGAATCGCACATAGCATGCCGATGATGCCTGCAGAGAAGTTGTTAACCAACATCTCAAAGCCACTTTTTACTTTACCGTCGATGTAGTTATCGAATTTTTTGATCGCCCAGCCACCCATCGGACCGACCATCATTGCACCCATAAACATTGGGATGTCTGTACCGACAATCACACCCATTGTTGTGATTGCGCCGACTACCGCACCGCGATCGCCACCGACTAATTTACCACCGGTATAACCGATAAGCAGTGGTAGCAAGTAGGTAATCATAGGACCAACCATAGAGGCTAACGTTTCGTTAGGTAGCCATCCAGTTGGGATGAATAGAGCAGTGATAAAGCCCCACGCGATAAACGCGCCGATGTTTGGCATTACCATGTTTGACAGAAAACGACCAAAATTTTGTATCTTGATCTTGGCATCTGGTGATATCATAACAATTCCCCGTTCGATGTTCTGATGAATATTGTTGTAGTAAACGGTTCGCCAAAACCGCTTGTTTGATTGCTTAGTACCCAATCAATTTACCACACATTTTCCAATTGGAACTGACAACGGGTTTTTCGTGATCTACGCCCGCATTTCCTAGGCTGAGAAACGGTTTTTAAGTGACTTAGATCGACTTATTGACCTGTAAATAAATAACAAAAAGCCACTTTCAAATCTGTCAATAAAAATACTAGTGATCAATTCGATCTTCTGACAAATTTAAATCCAAAATACTTTGTGATTTAGATCACTTTTGATTTCTTTTGAAATCCGAATTAAATACCGAAAGTGATCAATGTCACACTTTGTGTTGTATTGCCTGGTCTTGTAAGTGTGATCTATGTCTAGTTTGGTAATTTGTGAAAGTTTTTGACGTAATTAGCGTGACCAATGTCATCGCTAAGGTTTTGATAAATTGCGTTGATGAATGTCTTTTCGAGCCACTTCACGCAGTGATATGTCATTAGTGATAGAAAGATTAGAAGTGCATTGCTCTAGGGCTTCATTCTATCCATGACAACGCACTTTTCATTGATATTTCAATACTCAGCGGTGTTGACCTAAGTAACGGTGAGCCTGCTCGCCCCCCATGTACCGTGCTAATGTTTTTTCTTGGACATTACGCAAGTCAACCATGATCAATCCATCCAAAGCGTTGTTGAATGCTGGATCTACATTGAAGCAAACCAGCTTGCCGTTGAGACTTAAATACTGACGTAGCAACACTGGCACACCTTTCCCTTCGTCAATTCTGGCAATCACTCGAGACAGTAGTTGTAAATCGCCTAATGCCGTAAGCATGCTGGTATTCCAACCACGATGGTTCTCTGGCAGAGGGTTAGATGGCGTGACGTATTCTGCACAGTCTTTGTCATAGTGGTGCAGTGTCATTGATTGAGCCAACAACTGGCGTGCTGTGTCGCTGTAGTCATTGCTGATACTGACTGGACCAAATAGGTGTGTGTAATCTGGGTTTTGATGTACGAAGGTCGCAATGCCTTTCCACAGTAGCAATAATGCACTCATGCTCTTTTGATATTGCTGAGCGATCACCGAACGCCCCATCTCGATCGATTTTCCCATCTGATCTAAAAAGCACTGGTCATAGTTAAACAGTGTACGTGAATACAGACCTTCTACACCACGCTTCTCAATCAGTTGATCAACCAGACCTAAGCGATAAGCGCCGACCAAGCATTGGTTTTCTCTGTCCCACACAAATAGGTGCAGATAGTCATGATCGAAGTGATCAATATCTATCGCTAATCCAGTGCCTTCACCAACTTGACGAAAATTGAATTCACGTAGACGACCAATTTCATGCAGTAGAGAAGGAATGCTCTTCGCCTCAGCACAATAGACATCGAACTCTCCACTTTCGAGTAGCTTTGCTTCTTCTGGTAGGTTGTTCAGCTCTCCAAGCAATTCGCCTATGGGTAACCCTGCCGCAATTGGAGAGAGCATTTCCGAAGAGGACGAGGGCTTGATTGGTTGGGTGTCACGATTAAGTAAATAAGTATTGAGGCGCAAATAGTTCACGACCTGATCATCGTTAAGTGTGTTGAGTTCTTTAAATTTTATGGCTTGCCCAAACGAAAGCTTGATGGTTTGTGCGTGTTTGTTCAATAGCTCTCGACCAAGCATTAGGGTGCGCAAAAGTGGGTGGATTTTCCCCGCCATGTAAAAGCGTTTGGAATTTTGACCACTGATAAAGACTGGTACCGTGGTCGCTTTGTTTTTGCGGATAAGGCTACTGACACTGCGGCTCCACTCTTTGTCTTCTATACGTTGTGGTTTCGCATCGACTAATTGCGATACTTCACCGGCAGGAAAGACGAGTAATAAGCCACCATTAGCCAGATGCTTGTTGGCTGCTCTAAGCGCTTTCATGTTGGATTTGACAGCGTCTTTGCCTTCAAATACATCGACGCCAATGAAGAGCTGATCCAGCTCAGGAACGGTCTTAAGGTATTGATTGGCTAAAATTTGAATATCACCCCTGACCATCAATAACAGCTCCGCCAAGATCACGCCTTCCACACACCCTAGAGGGTGGTTCGCCACAATGACGGTTGCACCTTGCTTAGGAACAGAGTCGAGTGAACCATGAGTGATACGATAATCGATGCCCAAGATATCTAGAGTAAAGCGGAGAAAGGTTTTGGTGTCGGCATTGATAGGTCGTCGGGCGTAGAACTTATCAAGTTGGTTTAAACCCGTTGCCCATTCAGTAACATTTTCACCAATGCCAAATGGCGTTTTACGAGGGAGACGAAAGGGGGTCGAACTATCCATATTTACCTCAGCGTACAAGTTGCTGATTGGATGGTAGAAATTACAGATGACAGTTCAGAGGCAAAAGCATGAGCCTTTGATGACAAAGCCGTGAAGCTTTATTGAACAAAGGCTATTCACCCAGATTTATGAGGGGAGTTTGTTTATGATTTATCACCGGCAAACATCAGGACGCTCATGGCGTTAAGCGTTTTACTGATTGACTCTATAGAGCTTAATACCTGTTTGGTTGGTTCATTTTCCAATAGTAGACGACCATCAAACCCCTTGGTTCCACAAGGTTCTTCTTCGCAAGCCAATGTTCGCTCTTCATGCGTATTTTCTTCGGTGATTTGCTTATCAATCGTTGGGTCTTCAGAGGTCATATTGTTGGCACTAAAACAAGAAGTTGAGATGAAGACTCCACTAATAATAAGCATTAACTTTGTTTTCAACATGATGATTAACTCAATAATAAAACACTGTTCGATTTTATGTTATTGTCTTCATCATTTCGAGTGATATGACAGAAATTTAGCTTTTGGTCGCTATTTTGTTGCCATTCCTAGGCTATCTTATCTGCATAACAAATTGATTGGTTTAACGAAATCAGGAGGATGAATGGAGAACGTTTCCAACAAAGCGTCAATATGGTTAGGGCTGTGTCTAATTATTGGTTTGGGAGTGTTGGGTTTCTTTATCCAGCAGACAGCGGTGAAATACAAAGCGTATGAACGTGTGGTTACGGTGAAAGGCTTGTCTGAGCGAGAGTACCCAGCGGATACAGTAATTTGGCCTATTCAATTTACTGTGGCGAGTAATGATATGACAGCAATGTTTGATGACATTGATCAGCAGACTAAGCTGGTCATTGATTTTCTTGTGGCAAAAGGACTGAATGAATCAAACTTCTCTCTGTCATCACCAGCTGTCATTGACCGTAAAGCTCAGCAATATGGTAGTGAGCAAGATATCGAATATCGCTACCTCGCAAACCGAACTGTGACGGTTTACAGCCAGAACATTGATTTGGTGAGAGCGGCAATCAATGAAATTGGCGAACTAGGCAAACAGGGCGTTTTATTAAACCAAGATCCTTACTCGAATCGTGTGGAGTACAGCTTTACTAAGCTTAACGAGATTAAGCCTGATATGATTGAGGAAGCGACGAAGAATGCACGAGAAGTAGCAGAAAAATTTGCTAAAGACTCACAGAGCTCGCTCGGTAAAATTAAGCGAGCGACACAAGGTCAGTTCTCAATTTATGACCGAGATAGCAATACGCCTTACATCAAGAAGGTACGCGTTGTTTCAACTGTTCAGTATTACCTATCGGACTAAGCAAGATTATCTCAAGTTTCAACCCAATCTCACAAGCCAGTCATTTGACTGGCTTTTTTATGCTCAATCGATTGCATTATAAGTGCTGTGGTTTTTCTCGTTTATGCAAGTGATCTTTTATAAAACTAAGTTCTTATTTGTTTGGCAATGAAGTTGATAAAAGTCAATTCACAGAAGGAGTTAGAGGCGTAATTTTGACCGCACTTATTAGCTAGAAGGAATTACTAGAATGGCCTTTAAACATTACCTCAGAGAGTTGTTAGGCTTAACCATTGTTGTCTCTGTGGTATTCGGAGTATTGAGTATCTTACTGGACTTCTGCGCTCTTGTAGCGCTGTGCGAACATCAAGAGAATATTGCCCATATTTTTTTCCATGAATCGTTCTACTTTATCGCATTCCTGATCCCGCCTTATTTCTTATGGAAAGTGATTAACCGTCCCGGCTTAGTTTCAGCAACAGAAGAGTATCAGGTCAGCAAGCTTGAATTAGAGCGCCCTTAGCTGGAAAACCTAAACGTAAGCGCTTGGCTTGGCTTGCGATGAGGATATTGGATGGAATCTCTATCTTCCAGATACAACAAAGGCCCGTAGATTTCTCTACGAGCCTTTCGAAATATGGTGGCCCCTCCCAGACTTGAACTGGGGACCAATCGATTATGAGCGAAGGTCTGACGCAACCTCACCGCACAATCAACATAGAAACCCTGCCCCGAATCACTCCGAAATCCACCAGCAAAATCGCATCACCTGATTACCCGCATGATTTTATTGACGTCGCCGACGGGAATTGTTGAGTGTGATTAGTACGACGACGCCGACGAGGTATGGGGTTAAAGTTGGGCGGAAAGACAGGAACGGTACCGGAGAAGACAGGAAAAACTCCTAGTCGTATTAAGCTGAAAATCGAATTTATATTATTGAATTGTAATAACTTTTACTGGATTAGTCCGGTGGGAGTACTCTTCTTTCCAGTTCGACGTATAAAGGAGTTTCTATGAACCAAGCCAAAAACAGCAGGAAGAATGCAGGAGTTGATACATCTAAAACCACACCAGAAGACAATCCATTCTCTACCATTCTCAAAACAGGTGAAGCACCCAAAGTAGGATCAAAGGCCCAAGGAATGGTGCTCTACGAGGTTGCTCAAAACAGTGAAGATGCTCAACTCTACTTTCGTATTGCCGGACAAAGTGGTGGGGCCGGATTACATTCAAAACACTGGGTTCTACTTAACGAACTATTCCAGTTGATCGAATCTCAAGGTGATAACCCGTGGAAAAGTCAGGTCTATCAATCCCTATATCCTTCAGGCTCAGCCAATAACCAAGGGTTTTGCGCCTCAATAGTTAGAGACTTAGGTCTAGCCCAAAAGTCAGAATCATCAATTTATCTTCACGTACTCGGCGACGAATACCAACACCGAAAAGCAGAGCTGTTAGCGCTCGCAGACAAGAAAACAAAATAACCCTTCCATCTATCGTCGCTGAAGTCGTACCGACGACGCCGACAGCAATCACTTTCAAATTCTTCAATCAGTAAATCTAATAAGGAAATGTAGTAATGAAAAAACTGATCTGCTCCAGCCAGACTGGACAGCGCATTAAGCGACATATTGTTTTTCAAAGTTAACTGGGCTTAGATACCCAAGGGCACTGTGCCTTCTTGTTCGATTATAATCAACTTCGATATACTCAAAAAGTGCTTGGCGCATCTCTTCTCGCGTCATTATCGGCTCGTATTGGACGGCTTCTACTTTCATTGAGTGGAAAAAGCTCTCAACACAAGCGTTATCCCAACAATTTCCTTTCCTGCTCATACTTTGTTTTAGATTATGGGCTGCAATTAAGTCTCGGTAGTCTTTTGAACAATACTGACTACCTCTATCGCTATGGATAATCACCCCTTCTGGCATACCTCTGCGGAATAATGCCATTGATAGCGCATCACAGACCAGAGTCGCCGTCATTCTAGTGTTCATTGACCAACCAACGACTTGCCGTGAGTATAAATCGATGACAACAGCTAAATACATCCAACCTTCGCTTGTCGCTAGATAGGTAATATCGCCAGCCCATTTTTGATTCGGCGCTATCGCATTAAAGTCTTGCTCAAGTAAGTTCGGTGCGACAGGAAGCTTATGCTTACTGTCTGTCGTACATTTAAACTTACGGGCAGCTTTCGCGACTAAGCTCTGGCGCTTCATACTCGCAGCAATGGTTTTTACATCGTGCTTATTCCCATTCTCTTCAAGCTCTTTTTGAATACGCCGTGCACCATCGCGTTCCTTATTATTTGCAAAAACTTCTCGAACCTTGCTATCAAGCTGTTTGCGGTGCTCATTGCGTTGAGTAACTTTGTGGCGATGATTAATCCAGTAATAAAACCAACTTCGAGAAACCTCAAACACCTTAGCCATACGGACAATCCTATACCGCATCAGGTGTTCGAGCATAAACTCATAACAATCTACTTTAGATTTTTCGCGAAGTAGGTGGCGGCCTTTTTTACGATATCTAGCTCTTCAGCTTGCTCAGCCAGTAATCGTTTGAGTTTGGCATTTTCAGTGGCGAGCTCTCTTTCTCTGTCGCTGATCTTCGCGTCTTTTTTAACGGCTTTACGCCACCCATAGATTTGAGATTCATATAACGATAGCTGTCGTGCAGCAGCCGCGACACCGACTTTCTCAGCCAACTTAAGTGCTTCGGCTTTAAATTCGGGAGCATGTTTGATTCGTGTTTTCTTGGTTGTCATTGTCCACCTCGTTAGTGATTGTACTCACTTAACGCAGTGTCCAAAACTGATGGTGCGGATCAGTGGGTGAGCTGAAGGCATTCGATAAGGATGCTAGGTACGCATTGCTCGCTAAATTGTTGCTACAAGAGTATCAGCGCCTCCTTAGTGTGCGTGTCCCTAGTTTTACGAAGCTTTGGTTTCGAGAAATGACCAAAGTAAGACGAGCTGAGACTAAGAAAAAAGTCAGGTTTATTGTCCCTAAAGGGTATGAGAATAAATACTCTCGATATATTGATGCTGTATTGGCGCATCACTTAGTCAAAAAACTAGGTTCAAAGCCGGAAATGCCATCAGCTCCAAATGATTTCATATTCAAGGAAATCAGCAAAAATAAATTCGCTAAATCACGAGATCTTAGAGCTCAATACCGTTGGTTGTTTATTAAAGCATGGTTGTACTCTTATCTCACAAAGTACGACTTAACGCTATCGGAAGTGGCGAAGCAAATATCTTTGGATGACTACTTTTTTTACATGTCTGACATGGCCAAGCTGGAAGACTTCGAGAGCCAAGTATATAAAGAAGAGATACAAGAAGCACGATTCCTAGATCTGAAGAACAACCTTTCTGCATGGAAGAACGATAAGTCTGAATATGGCTATATTTACAGTCAAATCCTAGCAAGCAGTAAAGATCAAGCTTAGTAATAACCTCATCCTATCCACAAAAGGAGAAGCAGCAATGCTTCTCTTTTTTTCGTCTCAACAAACCCGAGCGCATATGACAGATACCGATGTCGCCATACTGTTTAATACAAACCACAGAGAGAGGGAGACCTTCTCAATGCTCTTTAACAACCTGGAAAGTAACGCTCTACGACGTTTGAATGTTGATTTAGCAACTTAATGGCTGCCTATTGCGATGCTGAATTAAATCGCATCAATTTCTATTGATAACTTAGGAGAGAATGAAATGAGTCTATTTGAAAAACTAAATGCACAGGCCGAAAAAGTAGCTAACTTCAAAGCGCAGATTCCTAGTAACGCATTGTCGAACATGATGCCGTCAGATGGTGTGCCATTCATGGCTAAGTTTGAAGTGCAGAAGTTGCTTACGATTGAGCGATACGATGACGAGACAGGATATAAGTATACATATTATGTAGATGCCGATGTTGCGCAGTCCTTACCCAAAAAAGAAGTATCTCAAAAGGTACTTCATGTTCTGCAAACGACAAAAAAACGAGATTCGCCTAGTTCTATTGAGTAGCAATCCATCAAACTCTTGGAATCGCAGCAAGCTAGACGCGGTGAAGGCGAGCGCTGAGGGGAAAGTTATCTCTGTAAAACGTAACAACGAGGCTGGTGTCTATAGTTACTCGGTTGAGCATGATATCGCCCCATTCGATGTTGATATGTCTCTTGTAGCGAAAGCTTTTGATGAAACGTTTGGTGGAGAGTATCACATCGACTCCCTAGAACATCCTGTTGCTCAAGCGTTGTTGGAAAATAAAGGTGAGTTCGTTGACGTCGTCGACGGTGATACTGAACAAAAGCAAGTGAGTAATGACGACGCCGACGCTGAAAGAGTGAGAGATCCTTCTGAAGATGGAATTTTCTCGGACGACCCAGAGCCGTTAGAAGAATTGGAAGAAATCGAAATTGAAGATGAGATTGACCTTGATGATTTGGATTTCGATGATATTGCAGCATGAATCGCAATCGCACGTTATGGTCTTGGACCACATACCTATGCGCTGAATAAACAGTTACTTGTTCACTCAGCGCAAGGTTACCTACCTGACCATATTGCTCAAGAGGTTAAACCTGTTTCGAGCTTACCCCCTTTGGATGTTCAACGTCGTATTACGCGGCATATAGAGCATCTAAAAAGCAGAGAAGCGATTAGAGTAAATCGTACTGCAATGCTTAAGCGAATTAGTTCGTACTCACAGAAAAAATCGGGTACAAGCCAATTCGTATCTAAGCAATATCAAGGCATTGTTACAGCACTAAATACAGATTCTACCGGACATTGGTATCGTCCTGTTGTCTCGGCTTTTCATACTAAAACAGGTCGTGATCATGTTCTTGGTTCTTCTCTGAACCAAGTTCCTAAGCAGTACTGGAAGTCTGTACTGAGTCCACCTAAAGGCAGTGTTTATGCCCTTTTAGATTACCAGCAACAAGAACCCATGATTGCCGCTTATTTTGCGCAATGTCAGGTGCTCATGCATTGGTACCAAAAGGGGGACATATACAAAAATATCGTTCAGTTAGTTGGCGGGCAATTTAGTCGTGACCAGTGTAAGCAAATGCTCATTGGGCGCTTATATGGTATCGGTTATCGAGCTCTCGCTGAAAAACTGGATCTTACCTTGAGTCTAGTTAGAGCTCTGTCTAATGAGCTATCTCGTCTTATTTGCCCAATTGACCGCTATCTCGCTAGATCTGCCGATGTTATTCGACATCAAGGCTTCGCTCGTTCCTTAGATTGGAAATACACCATTTCGGATTTGGACGGGCAACTCTCGCTAACTAATTGGAAGATTCAAGCAACAGGTGCCGACATTATGCGCCGAGCCTGTCTACGTCTTGATGATGCGAACATTCCACTTCTACTCACCAACCACGATTCGTTCTTGGTGAGGTTAGAACAAGCACAATTTCAAAACCAATTGGATGCGGCAACTCAGGCTCTCACCGACGCCGCCGCCGATGTTCTAAATGGTTTCCGTTTAAAAGTGGCAGTCGAAATGATGCTGCCATCCCAAGAAAAATAGTATTAAAGGAGATTTTTACAATGGCTGATAAAAATGCATTCGCAGAGTTGTTAGAACAGTTTACCCCTAGCGTAGTTAAGCAGGACGAATCACGGACACCATATTTGATTGAGCATACCGGAGAGTCTAATCAAGCTATCCCATTGGTTTCTGATAAGGGAGAGCAGATGATTCGTAAGTATGCTAAGCGAGTAGAGTTGAGATTAGTTGGTAAAATGGTTAAAGATGTATTAGATGAAGTAAAGGCTATTGCTTGGGAGCATGAACAACCGTTAATTAAGCCTCAGATACGCTATGGTATGGCTCCGGGAACTGAAACAGTGACCATTGACCTCTCGAACGGACAGATTGCTCAACTTAGCGCTCAAGGTGTTGAAGTGTTGGATACAATGCCAGCTAGTAATGAGAATCTCTATTTTCAGCGACCGAGCTTTCAGCTACCAATGGTTACGCCTAAGCTGCCATGTGGTGACACCAAATCAGCCTTGGCCAAGTTGAGAAAGTTCATTAATACCGACACGAATACTTTCTTCTTGTTAGTGGCTTATATGACTTACTTAATGGCTCACCCTAAAGCAAAAGGTGTTCCTTACCCTATTTTGATGATTCAGGGGGAAAAGGGGGCTGGAAAAAGCTTCTTCTGTAATAACGTGCTTCGTGGCTTGTTAGATCCTAGCGCAGTCTCAGCGATGGCTTTTCCTAAGCAAAGTGACTTTGTTTTGACCATCAACGGTATGTCGCTAGTTGTTATTGATAACCTTAGAAGCTTAACTAAGCGTCAAAGTGATTTGCTTTGTACGGTAGCTACTAAGGGAACCATAACGAAGCGAACATTGTACAAGACAGCAGAAGTGACGATGCTAGAGCTACATAGTCCACTGGTGCTAAATGGTATTCATGACTTTGTAAAAGAGTCAGACCTAGCTTCCCGTTGTCTCCGAGTCAACTTGGAGCCGATGAAGAAAGGCAATAGGCGTCCTGAACAAGAGTTGAAAGCTGAGTTAGAAGCATCAATGCCAGAGATATTCGGTGCCTTACTGACTCTTGCATCCAAAGCGTTGGCGGTATTGCCTGATGTTGAGGTGATGTACGAAGCTCGCATGATGGACTACGCCAAATGGATAGGAGCGCTAGAAAAAATCTGGAAACTCCCAGAGGGAAAGCTGCAAAAAGTGTACGAGAAGAACGTAGAGTCGTTGATGGCGTCAGGTATGGCAGATGATAGTTTAACTATTGCTTTTACGGCATTGCTTAAGAAAGCTGAAGGTAAGCCGTGGAAGGGCAAACCTTCCGAGCTTCTGAATAAACTTCAAGAGTTCGAAGAAAGCATGTATCTACCTAAAGGTGCAGCGGCGTTGTCAGCAAAGATTAAGGGGCAAGAATCGAGCTTGAATGCCAATGGCATTTACTTCAAGTTTGGACGAGATGCAGAGCGTTACATTATGGTTTCAGAGAAACCTTTGATTTAATCAACACATCCGGCATTGGTGGCTTTGGTCATCGGTGTCGGATTTTTTGTTTTAGTGCAGCCGTCGACGGTTGGTGATAGACGTCGACGATGACAATCGATAATTGTTAGATATGGAACATTTTGCATTCCCATGTTGAAAACATGGCTTTATAAGCTAAGTCTTATATTGGTTTTTTATTACTGATATTGAGGATAGTATGGCTAGGTATTATGTGAACAAGAATCAACAAGCTAATGGCGATCATGAAGTGCATAAGCAAGGTTGCTCTTACATGCCACTGGAACATAACCGAACGTATCTTGGTGAGTTTGCTAGTTGTGGGTCTGCAGTTGCTGCAGCGAAGAAAACCTATTCAAAGGCCAATGGGTGTTATTACTGCTCAGAAGCTTGCCATACGGGGTAGGAGCTTCTTTAATGTGGATAGTAAAATCCGGTATTGAAGGTTTTATCCCATCAACACCGGATTTTTTAGATTTAGATTTAGATCTTATCGAAGTTGTAACGTCGGAGTACGATGAAATCGAGCTTACTACACCAAATTACAGGTTTTCCAGTTGCGGCATAATAGCAATCACCAATAATTAAGGCATGACAACCTTGTAAATGTTCTAAATCTTTATCTACTTTAAAGTATTCAAGAAACTCTGAGACGAGCTCTGGTCTAATTGAAACACTTAAACCGTCAGAACGATTACCGGCATTTAGCCACAATTTTCCATCATTTGAGTATGCAGCGTCACTGATAAAGCCCCAGAAAATGCGGTTTTTTTCATGCAGTCCTTCGTGTACGTTTTTGAATTCCACGAAAAGCTCATCAGCTTTAGCTGGAAGGTCGGGGAAAGGAGCGTCTGGTATATACACATCAGTACCAGATGCATACATGGCATCGGTGGAACGAACTAGTTTATATAGCAAGTTTTTCAATGTGAGGTGAGCAGGGTAGTCCTTACCTCCAGCATTTTTGGCTTTCTCACCTGAACGTTTTTCACCTCGAGGAATATCACCCTGAGGGGCTAGAGGTTTTACATCAACTTCATAGTTTTTTTCCAACCCCAAATTTAATGTAATACCGCTATTCGGGTTAGCTGCAGGTTGGCCATCACCACCATCTCCGTCATCTATAACTTCATAGTTAGTGGCATATTCGCAGTCATCAGTGTGGTGAGCACAAAAGTGAGGTACTTTTTTGCCGTAGCTAGACTTTCTAAACCAAGCATCGCCTTCACAAGAAACGCACTTCAAGTTACGTCTCATTGTTACTATATTGCTTTCTCCCAGGGCCCAGAATTCATCAGATTTCCATGTTCTTCCGTCAAGAGTACAAAAAGCAAGATCCATGTAATTATCCTTATTTATCAAATGTTCGGTTAATGCTGGGGAGTTAATTCCCCAGCTAAACGGCTTACTTCTTTTTGACCGGGATTTTGAACATACCACCATTCTTACGTGTAATACGCTTTCCCTTTACAGTTATGTATGGTCGAAAAATATACTCAACATTCTCGTTTTGATTTAGATTTGGTCGATTCATAATTTGAATTCTCTCAAATAAATCACCCCGGACCATTGACCATGTTCGGTTTGAAACATATCCTTACACGGTAGCAGGAGTGATATGTGTATTTATACAGTAGGATTGCCGTCCTAATGCGCTTTTAGTTACAAGTTTCATGAGCCCAAAAAGTTGCCGCTTTTTGGGCTTTTTCAGTTTTCTAAGTCTCTCACCTCCTTTATTAAGCTCCTCACCTTTCTGTTCTCGTCACGTTTAAACTTGGTCGACATTCATTATCTCACTCTGTTTTTTTAACGATAAAGCACTATATCCATCACTGTTTCATTAGGGTATTACCTCTTAGTTCACATAGTAATCAGCACAACATCTAAGGTCAATACTATGAGCTGGGTTTTTGGTAAAAAAATCAAATAACACCGATCTATATGATGTGTGTTATTTGATTTTGTTTTGTTTGAGTGCTAGTTTGAAGCCTATAACTGCATCATTTTTAAGGTGTGTAAATGAGTGAATTATATAGCTACACCCAGCTTGTTAGCGAAGTTGGTAGTCATGCTGAGAGATTAGCGTTTATCGATTTTAAGTTGCGATTTACTGGTTTTATACGACGAGCAGACTTAAAAGAGGAGTTTGGACTAGCTGAAGCTGCTGCAACTAGAATGATCTCCCTTTACAGGGAATATCGAGAAGAAAACCTTGTTCATGATCGTTCAAATAAGCTAAATGTTATCAACTTAGAAAAATATACCCCTCTGATTCCAATTGGAGCAGAACAGGCTCTAGGAATGTTAGCTCATGGTTTTAATAAAAATAAGATTGCAGGTAGGCCAATACTCCAATACAGGAAAATAGGTGTTGTAAAAAATCAGTTGGATGTTGATGAAGTGGCTAGAATTACTAGAGCTATATCCAATGAAAAAGCTATAGAATGTTGTTATATATCGGGAAGTAGCGACAAACATCTACCTAGAGATTTAGCTCCACTTGCTATTTTGTATGATGGTAAAAATTGGATATTTAGAGCATTTGATCGGAGTGAAACTAAAAAATATAAGTTTAAAAATTTCAACTTTGCTAGAGCTACAAAGGTAAAGCCTATTGAACAAGACGATGGGAACACCTTTCAGTATGAGAGGTTATCGGAGGATACCCATTGGAATACTCCATTACCTTTATTTCTTGAGTTGCATAATGAACTAAATGATGAGCAAAGAGCATCTATTCGTCGAGACTTTGGAATGCTGCCAGATGAGGATGAGTTATATTTAACAGAGAGTGCTGCATTGGTTTGGATACTCACTAAGTTATGGAATATTGATGTGGGTAACCCTGAAGAAAGTGATTTGTTTTTTAAGTTTAGTTTAAAAAACAGGGAAATGATTAAGCCATATCTATAGGAGCCTGTCTTTCCAACACAGTTTTCTACATTTCCTCGACGGCGTCGTCGTACTAATCACACTCAACAATTCCCGCTGTCGACGTCAGTAAAATCATGTAGGTAATCAGGTGATGAGATTTTGCTGGTGGATTTAGGCGTGATTCGGGGCAGGGTTTCTATGTTGATTGTGCGGTGAGATTGCGTCAGACCTTCGCTCATAATCGATTGGTCCGCAGTTCAAGTCTGCGAGGGGCCACCAATATTCCTTAAGGCTTATGGAGAAATCCGTAAGCCTTTTTTCGTTCTAGTCCTTTCCATATCCGGTCCGCAATTACTTCCGGTAAGCACTGGTCCATTAGCACCACTTAAACACGCCACGTAGTCACCACAGAGTCACACTTCCCCTGTCAGAGTGATATCCACCATAAGAAACTTCTCTCATCTGTACAGCACGAATCAGAGCAGATACATACCACTCAACACCAGAACCGAACCCCAGAAAAACTTCGCGCTGGAACCAACAAAAATATAACTAACATCCTGTCCATTAGCTGAAATTAATTAATGTAGGTATGGGATGGAAAGCTAGTTCAGTGACGGGAAGGACACCCATGATCCTAAAGCTCTCAGAACTAGCCAGTCAGGAAAAAACAGCATTAAATGAAGACCGATTACCCTCAGTGGTAATCGGTCTGTTATCTCTTAAGTGATTTAGGTCAGTAATCATCGGCACTCAACCACAGCCCCAGAAACAGCGGCTGATCACTGGACTGGTATTCATACTGAAACCAGAAAAAACAACGGCACACAGGATTACAGCGCGAATCTGGTATGAGTTAGGGCTAAGAGTTGGGTTAGTGGAATCAGATGGAACTACCGTCGACGACGACGGCTAACTGGACGGAAAACCTAAATAGGAAATTTACATTAGGGTTCGTGTCCAGCTCGGTATCTAGCCAAAATTACAGCTAAAGACCGGATAGGGACCGGACCGACGACGCCGTCGCGATAATTACAGAAACTACATCATGCAGGAAGTTAGGCAGAGTAAGCCTTAGAGGAAGATTACAGGGTCAGTCTGATGTGACCGACCCAGCGATCTAGGATTTGTTGGTGAGCACTTAATGGCTATTAAATGGGCTATCTTGTTTAATATGAGCTAACTCACCTAGAAAAGCGGACCAATCAATATTTCCTGAATTATCAAATAGGTCTTTTCCGTCACTTAAGCGAAAAGTATTTGAGTAAACTTTGGTTTTTATTCCAGAGTATAATATAACTTCAATAGCTCCATCTTCACCATATGCAGCCTCTAAATAATCATTCATATGATCAACCAAATAAGATGCATGGAGGTGTTTTCGTGAGTTAGGCTCATCAGTTAGAGAGAAATAAGGCTGTTTGTCGATCTCAATGGCTTGAAGGAGCTGTTCTAAGCCTTCAAGCTGAAATCCTATTTTTATGCTAACGGTTTCTTTCTCACCAGGAGCTATTAATACTGGTTTATTGTTTTGCGGCAAAAACGACATTCCACCACCACTTTGTCCTTCTCTCTTCAACATTCCATTTGTGTGAGCTAATGAAACTTCGGCTGATGTAATTAAGATGGGTTCATTAGATAAGTTCATCACATCCATAGATAGGAAAGCTAATGGCTTACCAGTAAAAAATAGCCCCCAAGGTTTCATGTATGATTTCGTAATGATTAACTCATGTTTTTTTTTTGCTTATGAGACTCAATGCAATCATAATACATTTTCTTTAGTTCTAATTTTTCTTGACCAGTCATACCTGATTGATCAACTACAATCCCTTTACTTTTACTACTAGTCCCACCGGAGATCCGAGCTTTTTCCTTTAGATACTCACCTTCTAGATATACTATTTGATCGTCTGAAAACTGACTCGCACATATAGCTATTGCGTTTTTTGTTTCAGGGGTTATGTCTGACTTTACAACACTTTTTTGTACATGCTGCCCAGAACAACCCAGAATGAAGACTGATAAAAAAATTAAGTATTTCATTTTGTTACCTTTGTATACATAATTTTTGAATAATAACGTAATTTTTCGCTTAAGCAATATAATTAATTAACCCCAAAAACAGCCAGTAATTCACTGGCCGCCTCTGGTCTATCTTTGACTTACATCCCCAACCAACTCAGACACATTAGCACTAACTTCTCTCAACCTCGTTGAAGCCAAGTGAGCATACCTCGTGCTAGTCTGCGGTGATTGATGGCCTAACAAATGTTGAACATCGTACAGAGTGGCATTCCCTGAGTTGATCAGGATGGAAGCAAAGCTATGGCGTAAGTCATGAATCCTGAAGTTGTCAGTGATACCAGCAGCAGCTTTGATCCGGGCAAATGCTTTCTTAGGATGAGCAATGGGTCTACCTTCTGCATCACCAGCAAAGATATACGGATTGCCTCTAACCTGAAATCTCCGCTGATCATTCATTACCTCCTTAGCTAAATGATTCAGTAGTACCGTTCTCGATAGTCCGGACTTAGTGTGCGGTAGAAATAGACTCCAATTACCGTCGTCGTCGACGGTAAGGCACTCCCATTTCGAACCGGTAATTTCACCTATGCGCATTCCGGTCAGAAGTGCGAATTTCAATGCGTTGGCTTGGGTTCGATTCGGTTCTTCGTTACATGCCTTGATGAAGCTGGAAACCTCAGCCCGTGAGAGGAATCGCTGTCTTACATTGTTTTCCTTCAACTTCCTGATGTACTGACCGGGATTTGAGTCAACAAAGCGCCACTCCATTGCGAGCCTGAACATTCGCAGGATTAAGGACCGCAGACGGTTGACCGTGGCTGGCTTTCTACCTTCTAGTAATCCATCAAGTAATTTCTGAATATCCTGCTGACCAATCTCAGTAAGAGGTTTCTTGCCCCACTTCGGATAGAAATGAAGCTTGAGATTACCCGCATCACTTTTAGCAGTAAGCTTGTTCATCATTGCGTAGGGTAAGTAATGCAGTTCTGAGAACTCTTGGAACGTAAGGACGTTGCGCTTCTCATCACGAATAGCCTTGGGATCATTACCTAGAGCAATTTCCCGTTTATGGTCATTGGCAATCTGACGAGCGGTGGCAATATCTAGCGCTGGATATTCACCTAGTTGTACGGATTTTTTAACCCGATTGTAGGTGTACCTAAAGAGGAAACGCTTCCTCCCCTGACGGTTAATTATCAGCTTGAGCCCGCTACACAACTCGTCGGTATATTCAGTTTCCTTACTTTTGCTCGACAGCGGCGTCGGTGGTAGTGAGTCGAGCTGGCGCTTATTGAATTTGAATTTTCGGGATTGCATCACTGCCTCCTTAGTCATTCTCGATGGAGAAATATTGGCGTAAATCGGTGAGTAGTGTCTTAGGTAGCAGCATGTAGATACCCTTACCAGAGTCCTCGACAATGCTCAGGGTGAGCACTGCTCCGTAGTCCAGATCGTCTTCGAATTCGGTATAGGTCAGTACATGTTTTAGCATTTCGATATCGTCGACGACGACGGCAGATAGGTCCGAAATTGAGGTTAGGAACCAGAGTTCACATTGCAGTTCATCCCATGTCTGTTGGGCTTCTGCTTCATCGTGAAATGGTTCGGTGAGTATGGTTTTGACTTGTTCTTGTAGGATTGTGGTGATTGGTAGGGTTGATAGTTGTTGAATGTTGGTTATTTTGAGCATGATTAACTCCATATTATTGATAACATAGAGTTAATATGATTTTGATTTTTATTATGTTTCGATTTTAATCGATGCTGGACTTATATCTTTCAAAGTCAATTTCAAAGTCCAGAAACTGTTCTCTATCTAAATCACTGATGAAATTCGCTAAGTCGTACACTTCTCCATTGATGTCGACTAATTGTTTAGAAATGTCACCACTATTCTTTTTGATATTATCCCGCCAACCTTTAAGATCCGTCATGGATAAATAAGTATTTACCGAGAGGGCATAGTTGTAACGTTTTTCTGTAACCTTTTGATTCTCAAAAAATTGTTTCTTGTGAATCCAAGTAATCAAATTACAGCTTTGAACTTCTTCACCATTTGAATCAATAGAAATGCTAGTTTGTAATAAACAAGCTCCTGTTGGTGTTGGTATATGTCGCTTGAATTCAGGTTTTTGATTTTTCTTCTTCCTTACGGATAGCTCGAAGCCTGATGCATCATAAAAATCTGATGACTGTAATATTTCATCCAATGCCTCCCTTATATTATTTAAGTTCATTCGTTCGACGACACGTTCTAAGCAGTGCCTAGTAACTCTAGCGACAGAATGAAAACTATTTAACTTCTTACAATCTTTGCTTCGTATATCACACATGATTATATGAAGCCCACTCTCATTGCTAATGTCATCTTTTACTACAAACGTGTGAAAGGTGTTGTTATTTTTATTTTGATGCTTTTTATATGCAATATCGGCACTAGAGCTTTTTCGAACTATACCAATAGCATCAGGTTCAGACTCAAGAGGCGACAGGCATGCTATAGTATTACTAAATTTAGTGGTAACTTCTCGACAATAGAAATTAGCTAAGGATGTCTTTCGAAATTTTTTTATTAGCTTTTCTCTTTGAGCGAAATTTTTAAAATTTTTGTGAGCTAATATTCTTATGAGTTTTCGTTGTAAATCTGATAAGTTTCCCCGCCAGTTTTCTAGGTCATTATTTACAATTCTTTTTGCTTTAGTTGTATCTGAAGTCATGCTATCACCCTAACTCGTTGAAATAAATTAGTAATTTACATTACTATTCCACATATGTATTTCAATGCCCAAAGTCACAGTTCCTCACCACACTCCCTCCCAACAACTAAAATCCTAGATCGCTGGGTCGGTCACATCAGACTGACCCTGTAATCTTCCTCTAAGGCTTACTCTGCCTAACTTCCTGCATGATGTAGTTTCTGTAATTATCGCGACGGCGTCGTCGGTCCGGTCCCTATCCGGTCTTTAGCTGTAATTTTGGCTAGATACCGAGCTGGACACGAACCCTAATGTAAATTTCCTATTTAGGTTTTCCGTCCAGTTAGCCGTCGTCGTCGACGGTAGTTCCATCTGATTCCACTAACCCAACTCTTAGCCCTAACTCATACCAGATTCGCGCTGTAATCCTGTGTGCCGTTGTTTTTTCTGGTTTCAGTATGAATACCAGTCCAGTGATCAGCCGCTGTTTCTGGGGCTGTGGTTGAGTGCCGATGATTACTGACCTAAATCACTTAAGAGATAACAGACCGATTACCACTGAGGGTAATCGGTCTTCATTTAATGCTGTTTTTTCCTGACTGGCTAGTTCTGAGAGCTTTAGGATCATGGGTGTCCTTCCCGTCACTGAACTAGCTTTCCATCCCATACCTACATTAATTAATTTCAGCTAATGGACAGGATGTTAGTTATATTTTTGTTGGTTCCAGCGCGAAGTTTTTCTGGGGTTCGGTTCTGGTGTTGAGTGGTATGTATCTGCTCTGATTCGTGCTGTACAGACGAGAGAAGGTTCTGATGGTGGATATCACTCTGGACTAGGAAATGCATCGCTGTGGTGACTACGTGGAAGGATTCGGCTGACCTGATGGACCAGAGCTTACCGGAAGTAATTGCGGACCGGATATGGAAAGGACTAGAACGAAAAAAGGCTCGTAGATTTCTCTACGAGCCTTCTGAATATGGTGGCCCCTCCCAGACTTGAACTGGGGACCAATCGATTATGAGTCGACTGCTCTAACCACTGAGCTAAGGGGCCTTAATAGGTCAACGATTATAGGGGAAGCGTTGCGAGGTGTCTAGCCACTAGGTGGGGCAATTGCGCTTAGTTTTTATTCACTTAGCTTCACAGATAATAAAAAAGGCGACCCATTGGTCACCTTTTTTGATTTTAATCGCTTCGATTACTCGTCTAGGAAGCTGCGCAGTGTTTCTGAGCGGCTTGGGTGACGTAGTTTACGTAGTGCTTTCGCTTCGATCTGACGGATACGTTCACGAGTAACGTCGAACTGCTTACCTACTTCTTCTAGAGTATGGTCAGTGTTCATGTCGATACCAAAGCGCATACGAAGTACTTTTGCTTCACGTGGTGTTAGACCTGCAAGTACGTCTTTCGTTGCCATTTTCAGGCTCGTTGCCGTAGCAGAATCTAGTGGTAGCTCTAGCGTAGTATCTTCGATGAAATCACCTAGATGCGAATCTTCGTCGTCACCGATTGGTGTCTCCATAGAGATTGGCTCTTTAGCGATCTTCAGTACTTTACGAATCTTGTCTTCTGGCATTTGCATACGTTCTGCCAGTTCTTCCGGTAACGGCTCACGACCCATCTCTTGTAGCATTTGACGAGAGATACGGTTTAGTTTGTTGATCGTTTCGATCATGTGTACCGGAATACGAATCGTACGTGCTTGGTCCGCGATTGAACGAGTGATTGCCTGACGGATCCACCACGTTGCGTAAGTCGAGAACTTGTAACCACGACGGTATTCGAACTTATCTACCGCTTTCATCAGACCGATGTTACCTTCTTGGATTAGGTCCAAGAACTGTAGACCACGGTTGGTGTACTTTTTAGCGATAGAAATTACTAGACGTAAGTTCGCCTCAACCATCTCTTTCTTCGCACGGCGAGCTTTCGCTTCACCGATAGACATACGACGGCTGATGTCTTTAATGTTTTGAACGTTCAGAGAAGTCTCTTCTTCAATCATTTTTAGTTTAGCGATTGAACGACGGATTTCTTCTTCGTTACGTTTGATCTTCTCAGCGTATGGCTTGTCAGATGATAGGATTTCATCTAACCATGCTTCGCTTGATTCGTTACCTGTGAACAGCGCGATGAACGATTTCTTCGGCATTTTGCCGTATTCAACTGCAGACTTCATGATCAGACGTTCTTGAGTACGAACGCGATCCATTGCTGTGCGCAGTTCATTCACTAAGTGGTCGAACTGTTTTGGTGTTAGACGGAATTCTTTAAATACGTCTAGCATCAACTCGTTAGCTACTGTTGCTTTCGGGCTTTCGTAACCGTGCTCGTTGATTGCAAGCTGAAGGTTTTGGTATGTGCTGCGTAGCTGGTTGAATTTCTCAAGCGCAAGCTCTGGGTCGATACCTACATCTTCTTCAGTGTCATCTGAATCGTCATCACTTTCTTCGTCTTCATCAACGTCTTCTTCGTCTTCTTCTTCTAGCTGAGATTCAGTTAGTTCAGAACCGATGTGCGTCGCTGTTGGTGCAGCAGTGTCGTCTGCATCAGGGTCAACAAATCCAGAGATTAGGTCAGTTAGACGAAGTTCTTCTGCTTGAACTTTGTCAAACTGCTCAAGAATGTATGGGATAGTGCCAGGGTATTCAGCAACAGACGATTGAACTTGGTTAATACCTTCTTCAATACGTTTTGCGATGTCGATTTCGCCTTCGCGAGTCAGCAGCTCTACAGTACCCATTTCACGCATGTACATGCGCACTGGGTCTGTTGTACGACCAATTTCACTTTCTACGCTAGAAAGTGCTGCTGCTGCAGCTTCAGCTGCATCTTCATCGGTGATGTTTGTGTCATCGTTCAGTGCAAGATCATCAGCATCAGGAGCAGTTTCTACTACCTTGATACCCATGTCGTTGATCATCTGAATGATGTCTTCTACCTGTTCTGAATCTACGATTTCAGCAGGTAGGTGGTCGTTTACTTCGGCGTAGGTCAGATAGCCTTGTTCCTTGCCTTTAATAACAAGTAACTTTAGCTGTGACTGCGGATTTTGATCCATAGACGGTATCCAACTTCGTAATCTGGTGAAGGAATCAGTATGCGAAATGCAAACCACTTACTATAACAAATTAAATTGTTGCTGACTAATTAAACAGGGTTACGCTTTTAAATCTAGCATCAAAGCTAGCAGCTCCCTTTTCTCTTCGGCTGATAAACCGACACTTCTTGCTTTGGCCTGCAGGTTTTCAATTTGTTTTTCTACGCACTGGGCAATAATTTTATCCAGTGAGTCTAAAAATATTTCTTCTTGGTTGTCTTCATCGAGGGGAATATCCCAGCTCGCGAGACGAGACAGAAGGGTCTCATTTTGGCTGTTTCGCCAATGCTCTAATAATTGGCCAGTGTTGATATGGGGATGCGCCTGACATTTATCAAGTACATCAACAAATAAACTTAGGCCTGGTATGGATAAATCTCTCACTGAGGAAAGATCCGGTACCATTTGAGCATAGCTCGGATTCTGAATAAGTAGAGCGATTACCTCGCGCATCGGAGTTCGTTTGATCTCTTTGTGCGGCTGAGGTCGACTTTCACCCGTCTTTTTACGTGGTTGACGTAAGCGGTTATCAAAACCCGTGCGTTCATCAAGCAGCTTTTCGAGTAACTCCTGAAAATAGGGATCAGGAATCTTGTCAATCAATGCACTCGCATAGGCTCGTAGTGCTGATTTACCTTCATTATTACCCAAGTTGATTTGGTGTAATTCAATCAGGTTATCAAAGAGATAACTCGAAAGCGGTGTGGCTTGTTCTATTTGCTGTTCGAAGGCTTGCTTGCCATATTTTCGAACGTAGCTGTCAGGGTCTTCACCGTCAGGTAAGAACAGGAACTTCAATGTATTACCCGTTTTAAGGTACTGAAGTGCATTTTCTAGCGCGCGCCATGCGGCTTCTTTACCTGCTCGGTCACCATCGTAACAACATACGACGGTATTCGTTTGCCTAAACAGCATTTGAATGTGGTCGCCAGTGGTTGACGTGCCCAAAGAGGCGACAGAGTAATCTACGCCATATTGCGCCAACGCGACAACATCCATATAACCTTCAACCACCAAAATTCGTGGTGGTTCACGATATGCTTGTAGCACTTCGTAAAGACCATAAAGCTCTTTACCTTTATGGAAGATAGGCGTTTCTGGTGAGTTCAGATATTTTGGTGTGCCGTCACCAAGTACGCGACCGCCAAATCCAATCACTCGACCACGGCGATCACGAATGGGGAACATGATACGACCACGGAAGCGGTCATAGCGGTTACCTTTGTCGTTCTCGATCAACATGCCGCCAGTCACAAGCATGTCTTGGTTGTCTTTGTTCTGACCAAAGTTTTTACGGACTAAGTCCCATTCATCCGCCACATAGCCGATGCCAAACTTCTGTACGATTTCACCCGACAAACCGCGGTCTTTTAGGTACTCAATCGCCACTTTACTTGTTGGCTGCTTGAGTTGGTTACGATAGAACTGAGCAATGCTGCCCATGATATCGTAGAGACTACGTTTTTCGCTGCTGCTGGCTTGTGGTCCTGAGTTAAATTGACCGCCACCACCACTGCGTTGTTCGCGTGGTACATCTAATCCAAGATAGGATGCCAGTTCTTCAATGGCTTCGACAAAGTCTAGGCGTTCGAACTCCATAATGAAGTCGATGGCATTGCCATGCACGCCACAACCAAAACAGTGATAAAACTGCTTTTCTTGGCTAACGCTGAATGACGGTGTCTTTTCGTTATGGAAAGGGCAGCAAGCGCCGTAGTTTTTGCCTTTTTTCTTAAGTTTCACGCGCGCGTCGATGATATCGACAATATCGAGTCGAGCTAGGAGGTCATCAATAAAACTGCGAGGGATGTGTCCAGCCATAAAACCTAACAAAAAAAGAAAATCATGATTGGTGTGAATGGGTTACAGAGAAAAGCATGTGTGCGGCTTTTTGTTATTCCATTCTGCCAGATACAAACAAGCCGTGCGTTCCAAAGGATAGCACGGCTTGCTGCAATTGGGTGGGGTATTAAGCCAATTTAGCGCGAACTAAACCGCTTACTTTACCCATATCTGCACGCCCTTGAATTTGCGGTTTCAGAACGCCCATTACTTTGCCCATGTCTTGCATGCCAGCTGCGCCAGATTCAGCAACTGCGCTCTCAATAAGAGCTGCAACTTCTTCGTCTGTCAGTGGTTGAGGCATAAAGTCCTCAAGAACGGTAATTTCAGCTTGTTCCGCATCAGCAAGATCTTGACGACCTGCTGCTTCAAATTGCGTTACAGAGTCGCGACGTTGTTTAACCATCTTGGTCAACACAGCAAGAATGTCGTCGTCGCCCAGAGTAATCTGTTCGTCAACTTCACGTTGCTTAATTGCAGATAGAGCTAAACGAATAGTACCAAGGCGCAATTTGTCCTTGGCTTTCATCGCTAATTTTTGCTCTTCTTTGAGTTTATCAATCAGAGCCATAACTAAATTCCTTTCCGGAGCTCAGTTATTAGTACAGGCGAACGCGACGAGCGTTTTCGCGAGCTAGCTTCTTAGCGTGACGCTTTTGAGCTGCTGCTTTAGCGCGTTTGCGAACTGTAGTTGGTTTTTCGTAGTGCTCACGACGACGCACTTCAGAAAGGATACCTGCTTTTTCGCAAGAGCGCTTGAAACGACGTAGAGCAACGTCGAACGGTTCGTTTTCACGTACTTTAACTACTGGCATATGCCTTTCACCTCAGGGGTTATTCGTTAACGCTGGAATTTAATGAACCAAATCACAATTGTTTGGTCAGTTACCAGCTTGATCAAAAATGGTGCGGAATTTTAATCCGATCAACACAGCTTTGTAAAGCGTTTTATCGCCTATTGTCTGTACAAAATTTGTTTGAAGCACCAAGGCAGGGTAATATGACGCCCAAATTTCCTCTATATAGAAAGCACACTGAGAAAACCATGCGCATTATTGGTATTGAAACCTCTTGTGACGAGACTGGCATCGCGATTTATGACGATGAGAAAGGTCTTTTATCACACAAGCTTTACAGCCAAGTAAAACTTCACGCAGATTACGGCGGCGTGGTGCCTGAGTTGGCTTCACGTGACCATGTTAAGAAAACCATTCCTCTTATTAAAGAGGCTCTGAAAGAAGCGAATCTGACTTCCAAAGACATCGACGGTGTTGCATACACGGCAGGTCCGGGTTTGGTAGGTGCATTGCTTGTCGGTGCCACTATCGGTCGCAGTATTGCTTATGCTTGGGGTGTGCCTGCGGTGCCTGTTCACCATATGGAAGGTCACCTACTGGCGCCTATGCTAGAAGATAACCCACCACCGTTCCCATTTGTGGCGGTATTGGTATCGGGTGGTCACTCAATGATGGTTGAAGTTAAAGGCATCGGCGAGTACAAAATCCTAGGCGAATCTATTGATGATGCGGCGGGTGAAGCATTCGATAAGACTGCGAAGCTAATGGGCTTGGATTACCCTGGTGGTCCACTGTTATCTAAGTTGGCTGAAAAAGGTACTCCGGGTCGCTTTAAATTCCCACGTCCAATGACGAATGTGCCAGGTTTGGACATGAGTTTCTCAGGTCTAAAAACTTTCACGGCAAACACGATTGCTGCAAACGGTGATGATGAACAAACTCGCGCTGATATCGCTTACGCATTCGAAGAAGCGGTATGTGCTACGCTGGCAATTAAATGTAAGCGCGCACTTGAGCAAACAGGTATGAAGCGCATTGTTATTGCTGGCGGTGTAAGTGCTAACCGTCGTCTGCGTGCTGAGCTTGAAAAACTGGCGAAGAAAGTTGGTGGTGAAGTTTACTACCCACGCACTGAGTTCTGTACGGACAATGGCGCGATGATCGCATACGCAGGTATGCAACGCCTGAAAAACGGTGAAGTGGCAGATATGTCGGTAGAAGCGCGTCCGCGTTGGCCTATCGACCAGCTTACGCCAATCGCGTAATCAAACTTCTACTGAAGGTTTGAAATATATTCAACACGATAAAGGTCTCTGCTCATCAGAGGCCTTTATTTTTAACTAGCTAATTGAAAGACCTTGTGTAATTGATTGTAAGAGCCTAACTGATGCGAGCAGTTTTGTTTCGTTTCAGTGATAGGATTGTGCCGAAGAATAATAAATGGATATAACAATGAATAAGTTTGAAATTGAAGGTCAGCAGCTTGCTTACCTAGATAAGGGCGAAGGTTCTGTATTGCTGTTTGGTCACAGCTACTTGTGGGATAACCAAATGTGGGCTCCACAGATTGAAGTGTTGAGCCAATCATATCGTTGTATCGTGCCTGATCTATGGGCGCATGGTGAGTCGGACGCCGCGCCTGCTTCGACACGATCTTTAGTAGATTACGCTCAACATATGCTGGCACTCATGGATCATTTGGAGATCGAACAATTCTCTATTGTTGGTTTATCGGTTGGTGGGATGTGGGGAGCAGAGCTGACGTCACAAGCTCCTCAACGTGTTAAATCTCTGGTTCTTATGGATACATTCATCGGTTTGGAACCTGAAGTTACACATAAGAAATACTTTGCGATGTTGGATGCGATAAGCCAAGTTCAAGCCGTACCAGCACCGATCGTTGAGGCTGTCACACCGCTGTTCTTTGCCAACAACGCAGAGCAAGCCAATCCTGAACTTGTGGCATCATTCAAGCAAAGTCTTGAGGCATTGCAAGGTGAGCGCGCGGTCGAAGTAGCTCGTATTGGACGTATGGTGTTTGGGCGTCGTGACGTTATCGAAGATGCAGAGATGTTTGCATTGCCAACCTTGATTGCGGTTGGTCGCGAGGATAAGCCTCGTCCAGTATTTGAATCTTACTTAATGAACGATTGCATCACTGGCAGTGAGTTGGTTGAGATCCCTGAAGCGGGTCATATCAGTTCATTGGAACAGCCAGAAATCGTCAACCAGATGTTGTTGGATTTCTTGAATAAAGTGCATGCGTCGTAATTTTTTCAAGTAACGATTGAATAAACAAAAAACTCGGCATTACGCCGAGTTTTTTTCTACCAATTTCTTTTCACCAATCTTGGGTTCTTCCCCTGACAATAAGCGGCGAATATTCTGATGATGTTTAAACACGATCAAACAACAAAGCATCGCGACAGGTAAGGTGTACTGCGGTTTGAACATCCAAGCATAGAAGGGCGTAACGAGTACCGTAACAAGCGCAGCTAGAGAAGAGTAGCGAAACAACAAAGCGACCGATAACCAAGTCAGCATGACTAGCCCAGTCAGATCCAATCCAATAGGGGCTATTGCACCAAGTGCTGTTGCGACACCTTTCCCTCCCTTAAAGTGGAAGAATATTGGGTACATGTGACCAAGGCACGCTGCAATGGCAATAACGCCAAGGATGATTGGGTCGATACCAAGAAAGTAGCCGCTCCAAACTGGAATTGTTCCTTTGAGCATGTCGAACAGCAACACTGCCGCCGCTGCACCTTTGCCTCCGATACGCAGGACATTGGTGGCTCCAGGATTGTTAGAGCCCACTTTACGCGGATCCGGCAGTCTTAATAAACGACAAATTAGCACCGCGCTGGAGATAGAACCCAGCAAATAGGCTGCCATTGTCATTATTAGTGCCAGTGCGTCCATAGAAGTCCTTGATGGATTGGAATTTAATGCTCAGTTCCTGAGTAATTGCTATCATACCGTGATTCGGCTTTGAGCAAAAATACTCTCTGCGATAGAGCTTGCATTATGGGATTTCTTGTATATAAAGAGTCTTCGCAGTTTATACCCAAGCGACTTTTTCAGCCAATTTACAGAGTGAAAGGTCATAGTAGGTTGCTTGGGTATAGAATAGTACGATCAATTTGCCCAAATCGGGTATCCGACCTCTGTAAAAGAAGGACATAAGATGGCTCTGGATAAAGTTTTTATTGAACAGTTAGAAGTAATCACCACCATCGGCGTTTACGATTGGGAACAGCAAATCAAGCAAAAGCTGGTTCTGGATATCGAAATGGCACACGACAACAAACCTGCGGGTAAGAGTGATGATGTTCAAGATGCGTTGGATTACTCACAAGTGAGTGAAGCGGTGTTGAATCACATCGAAAATGGTCGTTTCTTGTTGGTTGAGCGTGTCGCAGAAGAAGTTGCAGAACTTATTATGCAACGTTTCTCTGTACCTTGGGTGAAAATTCGTTTAGCGAAGCCTGGTGCGGTTCCTCAAGCACGCGCAGTTGGTGTTGTGATTGAGCGAGGTCAGGCATGATCAAAACGTATATCGGAGTAGGCACCAATATAGAAAGAGAGCAGCACGCGCGAGTAGCTTATCAAGAGTTGCAAAAGCTAGGCTGCGATCTGTGTGTTTCTCCGATATATGAATGCGAGCCAATCGGCTTTAGTAGTCAAAACTTCTACAACTTCGTGATTAGTTTCTCCACGAAGCTATCACTCGAAGAGTTGAGTCACCACTTACGCGAGATTGAATTTCAGTGGGGGCGCGAAGAAAACGCGCAAAAGTATCAGGATCGAACCTTAGATCTCGATATAGTCTTGTTCGGTGAATGCATTTCGCCACAAAAACCTGAGCTACCTCGCAGTGATATCTACAAATATCCTTTTGTAACAAAGCCCCTGTATGATCTCGAACCTCAATTGGTGATCCCCGGCGATGGAAGAACAATCGCAGATATTTGGCAGGCGATGCAGCCAGTCGATTCACTCAAACCAGTTTCTTTTTCACTTTAATTTTGAGTTGTTTACATGAGTTACTTTGAAGCCTTTATTTTGGCTCTGATTCAGGGTCTGACAGAGTTTTTGCCAATTTCCAGCTCTGCCCATTTGATCCTGCCTTCTGCCATTCTTGGTTGGGAAGACCAAGGTCTGGCATTTGATGTTGCTGTTCACGTTGGTACGTTAATGGCCGTTGTGATTTACTTCCGACAAGAAGTCATCACGCTATTCCAAGCGCTATTTGCTTCTATCTTTAAGGGTGATCGCAGTAAAGAAGCCAAATTAGCATGGATGATCGTGCTGGCTACGATTCCTGCATGTGTATTTGGTTTGTTGATGAAAGATATCATTGAGATCTATTTGCGCAGTGCCTATGTAATTGCAACGACGACCATCATTTTTGGTCTGCTACTTTGGTGGGTAGACAAGAATGCAAAACTGGTTGCCGATGAATACCAAACGGGTTGGAAGAAAGCGCTATTTATTGGTATCGCTCAGGCGCTTGCTATGATCCCTGGCACTTCTCGTTCTGGTGCCACGATTACTGCGGCTTTGTACCTTGGCTTTACTCGTGAAGCTGCGGCGCGTTTCTCGTTTCTGATGTCGATTCCAATCATCACCTTGGCTGGTGGTTACCTAGGCTTGAAACTGGTAACAAGTGGCGAGCCAGTCCACGTTGGCTTCCTGCTAACCGGTATTGTGACTTCCTTTATCAGTGCGTACATTTGTATCCACTTCTTCTTGAAGATGATTTCACGTATGGGTATGACGCCATTTGTGATTTACCGTCTGATTCTAGGTTTCGGTTTATTCGCCTTCTTGCTAACGGCTTAAGTTGAGCAGCTAAAACTGAAATAAAAACGCCCGCTTTTAATTGCGGGCGTTTTTGTCTGTCTACCTGCTTTGCCGGGCTTATTTGCCTAATGCAATTCTAACCGCTTCTACACGGCGCTTCTCTTGTTCATCACGAATAGCAGGTCCTTGAAAACCGTCTTTAATAATGGCTTGCACATCGACTGATGCCGCTGCTTTATAGGCTTGCATAAACAATTCTGCTTGCGGGTAGGGTTGCAGTTCTAATCCTTTACGACCTGCGTGATCGGCTTGGCAGCAAATTAAGATATCTTGCAAGCGTTCGGATTTACGCCAAACATCAAACTTATTGAGAATTTTGATGACGGTTTGAGGTTTAAGCTCAGCCGCTCGATGAATATTGGAGTGCTGCTCGCACACCATTAATGCTAAGTCGCGGAACTCATTAGGTACACGTACACGATCGCACAGCTTTTTGATTAGCTTCAAACCGGTATGGCAATGCATCTTATGGCTCGGCCATTCCTTTTCTGGCGTGATGCCTTTACCCAAATCATGCACTTGTGCAGCAAATCGAACTGGCAGTGAATCACTGAGTTTTGCTGCTTGCTCAGCCACCATTAAGGTGTGGATACCAGTATCAATCTCCGGGTGCCACTTCTCTGGTTGAGGGACCCCAAACAATGCATCAATTTCAGGCAAGACAACCGCTAATGCACCGCAATCTCTAAGCACTGATAAGAATACGTCAGGTCGAGCAGTGGACAATGATTTGTGCCATTCTTGCCAAACGCGTTCTGGTGTCAGCATGCTCAGTTCTCCTGATTCTGCCATATTGCGCATCAGCAGCATGGTTTCTTCTGCGACACTAAAGCCTAAGTGGGCTAACTTTGCAGCGAAGCGTGCGACACGCAAAACACGCAGTGGATCTTCGATAAAGGCATTCGAAACATGGCGCAGCACTTTAGCTTGCAGGTCTTGCTGGCCACCATGGGGGTCGTACAACTTACCGTCATTATCCATTGCCATCGCATTGATAGTGAGGTCACGACGGATCAGATCGTCTTCTAATGTGACACTTTGATCGAAAAAGCAATCAAAGCCAGTGTAGCCTGCGCCAGATTTTCTTTCGGTTCGTGCAAGGGCATGTTCTTCTTTGCTTTTAGGGTGTAAGAACACAGGAAAATCTTTTCCAACCGCAGTATAGCCTTGGCTAAGCATGATTTCCGGCGTTGCTCCAACTACAACCCAGTCTTTGTCGTAGCTGTCTATTCCAAGCAAATGATCTCGAACTGCTCCACCAACTAAATAAACTTGCACGGATTACCTCTTAATTTATCGATCTGACGTTGGACATTGTAGCAAGCAATGGTACTTTTCTTTACTTCTAAAAGAACTTAGCGCTTTGTTTAAGTCTAATAAGGAAATACCCGATTTGATTGAGGGTGGGTTTTAGCTGGAGATCCTAATGTATAAGGACTTTTTCGGGTTTGTTGAACTGCCATTTTCCATAGTTCCAAACTCGCGTTATCTGTATCTGAGTCAACGTCATAAAGAGGCGATTACGCATCTGCAGGCGGGGTTAGGCGATGGTGGTGGTTTTGCAATGCTAACCGGTGAAGTAGGGACAGGTAAAACCACGGTTGCTAAAGCCATGCTGGCAAACTTGGATGAGAATACGAAAGCGGGCTTGATCCTTAATCCGACCTTCTCAAGCCGCGATTTACTTGAAGCCATTTGTGACGAGTTCAAAGTCACCTACCCCGAAGAAGCGAGCCTCAAGCAGCTTAACCAAGCGATTCATGATTACTTATTGCGCAATCATAAAATGGGCTGGACGACCTTATTGGTGATTGATGAGGCTCAGCACTTAGCCGCTGATGTGCTTGAACAGCTTCGCTTATTAACCAACTTAGAAACGGACACCAGAAAGCTCCTCAAAGTGCTGTTAGTTGGTCAGCCAGAGCTGCAACGCTTGCTGCAAACCACTCAATTGCGTCAACTTGCTCAACGGATTACTGGTCGATATCACCTGCTACCACTCGATGAGAAAGAGACTGCGGACTATATTACTTTCCGCCTGCATACTGCTGGTGGTGATAAACAGTTGTTTGACCGTAGCTCGACCAAATTGATTGCTAAGTACAGTCACGGCATCCCACGCTTGATTAACCTGATTTGTGATAAGTCGTTAAACCTGAGTTACCACAAAGGTAATGTTGTGGTTGATAAGCAAACAGTACATCAGGCTTGTGAAGAGGTGATGCAGTTCCAAGCGGAAATTTACCAGCAAGACCAGCCTATCCGTCGTAGCTTTGAATGGCCTACTTGGGGCTCTGCTGCGATTGGCGTGTTTGCCGCGGTAGGTATTGGTTGGGCAGTGATGCAGAAAATGCCATCTCAAGTTAGTACCAGTATCCAATCTAACCCCATTCAAGTTGCTCAGACGACATCGCAACCTGTAACTGCAGAGATAAACGAGCAACTCACCAGTGAACAACGCAATATGCTCTTAGAGCAGACGCAATCGAACTTGGCAGTTAATGAACTGTACAAGCTGTGGGGCTATCGTGCCTCTGTTCGTGACAACTTGTGTTTGTCCGAACCGCAATCAACCATGCGTTGTGAGCGTAAAATGGCAACGTGGCCGTTGTTAGTGCAACAAAATCGCCCTGTCATCTTAGAGCTGAATTACCAAGGGCAAGTGGGTTATGTTCTGTTGTACGCGATTGGAAATGACAAGGTGGAAGTCCTTAATGGTAGCCAACGTTTGCGATTGCCTGTTTCATGGCTTAAACCATTGTGGCAGGGCAATATCATTGAATTGTGGCAAGCTCCTCTGAGAGACACCCTACGTTTAGATATGGAAGGTCCAGCAATTGAAGTATTGGATACCCTTCTCGCTCAAGCGGTGAATGAACAGCCATTAGGCACGGACATCTTTGATGCTGCATTAAAAGAGCGAGTGGAATTGTTCCAGCGTTGGCAGGGCATTGGCGTTGATGGTATTGCCGGTCAAAGAACTTTAGAGCGCTTACAGCAGAGCGTGCAAACTGATGCTCCTGCCTTGAAACAGATTAAAGAGGAGGGCGCATAATGTCAGTCATGAAGCATGTGGGGCTCTTTTTATTGCCGGTAAGCATTACGGCAGTCGGTGCTGCTTGGTATTTGGACTTATTTGCTCAAGAGGGCATAGCTCCAGCGGCAACAGAGATACAAGCACAAGCAACCAATGCATTGGTCGAGCTTAAATCTACGACTAACTTTGAAAGCTTGAGTTATCCTGAAGAGCCCCAATTGGCGCAGCTTCAGCGTGAATGGCCAACAGCAGAGCTCTCACAGGACATTGGCACCTTTATTGGTGAAGAGTATGCGAGTAATGACGCCGTTCCTGGTGAGCAAGAGCTACTCAACGAGCCTCAGAAAACAGTAAAAACAAGCCCTACAATGCGAAGTGGTGATGACCTTGGTTTGTCTTTAGATGATCTTGATTTGTCCTCATTGTCGCCTGACCTTGCTTTGAAAGTAGAGAACGCGCTTGCGAACGATGACCAGCCATCGACAAACGATAGCTCGTCTGTTGACGATTTAGAGCGAGAAGCTCAACAATGGCATGGTCGTTTGCCTGCTCTTAACTTACAAACTCACATGTACTCAAGTGATGTAAAGCGACGTTGGGTGAAAATTAACAATGTTGAGTACCACCAAGGCGATGTTGTCGATGGGCAAGTGACCTTAAAAGAGATCCAACCTCAAGCGGTCATTGTCGAATTCCAAGGCGAGCAGATCCGTATCCCTGCTTTGTATGAATGGAAAGGCTAGAGGCATCCTATCGTTTCTTTCTCTGTGTCATTCAGGACTAAACAGACAAAACAAAAAAGCCAGTCGAGTTCGACTGGCTTTTCTTTTACCGATTCAGAGTAAGGTGATTACGCCCAACCTGCTGGAGATTTCTTTCTACGTGGGATGATATGAGGAAGAATCAAACCAAACAGTAGACCTAGACCTGCAACACCACCACCGTAAGTAAAGTACTTCAGTAACATGTCGTCTTTTTGTGTGTCTAGTTTGGCGCGAAGTTCGCGGTTTTCTGTTTCAACAGAAGTAAGCTGGTCGCTAATTTCAGAGTATTTCTTCTCTAGATCAGAAATTTGTTGGTTGCGTGTTTCTAGTGACGTTACTAGACCCGCTTTTTCTGTGTCTGAGTTCTGGCGTGCGTTTGCCAGTTGCTCTTTCACTTCTTTCAGTTCTTTCTCAACGCGAGGAAGGCGGATTGCCATGCTCTCTTGGTTAGTTACAAACTTGCTTTGAACCCAGCCAGTACGACCGCGCGCATCACGGATTTGGGTGTAACCCGTGTCTTTGTTTGTTTGAAGAAGTTGTACTTTAGAGCCTGCGTTAACACTACCCATGATACGGTAAGTGTTGTTTGGACCAGAGTGCATGAAAGTGAATAGGTCATCAGAAATATAACGGTCTGCCGCTAGTGCCGCTGGCGCTGCTAGCAAAGTAAACAAAACCGTGATGATTAGTTTTTTCACAGTAAATCCCTTAACGATTTTCTTGGATACAGCTTTGGCACCGAATTATTGGAGCCGGAAATAGACGAATATTATGCAGTTTCAAACTTGGGTGCAACAAAGAAGGGAGGCAAAGCCTCCCTTTCTGTGCGTTTGAGTCAATAATGACAAAGCGTTTACATTGTATTGACCCAGCGCTTCGCGCTAAAGCAGTGTTACGAGAACATCGCTTGGATGCCGTAGAAGAATACGACTGCTAGTAGCGCACCAGCAGGTAGTGTAACGATCCAAGATGCAACGATGTTACGAACTACGCCTAAGTTAAGGGCTGCAATACCACGAGCGAAACCTACACCTAGAACCGCACCAACCAGTGTTTGCGTTGTAGAGATAGGTAGACCTGTACCTGACGCTAGAACTACTGTACATGCTGTTGCTAGCTGAGCAGCAAAGCCACGGCTTGGTGTTAGTTCGGTGATACCAGTACCAACTGTTGCCATTACTTTGTGACCTAGTGTTGCTAGACCAACAACGATACCAAAACCACCTAGAGGAAGAATCCACCATGCGATTGAGCTTTTCGTTGTGATTTCACCCATGTGCTCAACAGTTGATACAACTGCAGACAGTGGACCGATCGCGTTAGCTACGTCGTTTGAACCGTGAGCGAATGCCATAGCACACGCTGTGATAACCATTAGTACGCTGAAGATACCTTCTACGCCAGCAAAGCTGCGGTCTTCTTCACGGTTAGCAAATTTCTTCTGAATGTAGAAGTAACCGCCAGCCATTACTGCTGCAGATACGACTGCTGCCCACATCCATGCTTCACCGTTGCTAAGGTGCAGACCTACGTGTTTCAGACCTTTCTTGATAGTTACAAGTGCAATCACCATTGTCGTGATGAACATGTAAACTGGAACGAAACGTTTTGCGTTGAATAGTGGGTTCTCAGTATCAAAGATCAGACGCTGTGCGCTGACAAAAATGACGTAAGCAAAGAAGCCTGAGATAACCGGAGTAATAATCCAGCTACCGACAATCCCTTGTACACTGCTCCAATCAACTGCTTCAGTACCTACAGACACACACGCAAAACCGATGATTGCACCGATGATAGAGTGAGTAGTCGATACTGGCCAGCCCATGTAAGAAGCAAGTAGAAGCCAAGTACCAGCCGCAAGAAGCGCTGACATCATGCCGTAGACAAGAATATCAGGTTGGCTAGCAAATAGAGATGTTTCGATAACACCTTTACGGATAGTGTCGGTTACTTCACCGCCTGCAAGGTATGCACCCGCAAATTCAAAGATCATCGCAATGATGATTGCTTGTTTTACGGTTAGCGCTTTTGAGCCAACAGATGTACCCATAGCATTAGCAACGTCGTTCGCGCCAATACCAATCGCCATCATGAAACCAAAAATCGCTGCAACAATAATCAGGACAGTGCCGTAGTTCGCAAGGATATCCATCGTAATACCTAGTTGTTTTATAACAAGCGGAGCAAAATTTTGCGCGCGTCAGCCCATAAGACGGTGAATTTTGTCATCGTCCATCTGACACGCGTGAATAATGCTCTTCGTTATGTCGTTAACTTATGTTTTAAGATCGAGATAGCATGACTTCCAAACGAGCACCTACGCGCTGCGCTTGGTCGGCAATACCACCTACCCATTCAAGAATCTTGTACAAGAACATGACATCGATAGGGTTCATGTCAGATTCAATCACCATCAGTTGTTGGCGAAGTTCAATCTGCATTGCATCGGTATCATCTTCAATTACGTCCAATTGATGAATCATTTCAGCAACGAGCGTTACTTCACGGCCTTTGAAGCCGGTCTCTAGAAGTTCATCAAGTTCGTTAATTACTTTTTGCGCCTGATCAGCCGCATCAAGACAACGTTGAACGTATGCGAGGAAGTTTGGTTGGAGAGCCTCAGGAATGACAAGTTGACGACCATATACACGGCCAGCAATGTCTTTTGCCAGGTTAGCAAGTTTGTCTTGTTGAGTTAGAAGCTCAAGCATGTCAGTACGATCGACTGGCATAAACAAACCGCGAGGCAGTTTTAGACGGATTTCACGTTTTAGCACGTCCGCTTCTTTCTCTAGGTGAGAAATTTGAGCACGGATTTCAGCTGCTTTTTCCCAGTCACCCTTTGAAGATACTTCAAAGAACTTAACCAGGTGTGAACAACATTCGTTGACACACACAACGTGGCGCTGCAAAGGCTTAATTGGGGACTTTGCAAATAACCCCATAATTGTATTTACTGGCATGGTCATTCAACCTAATAACTATAACCTTAAAAAAACATACACCATTTCTTGGCGAAATGTTGAACGATGGCTATAAAGGCGCGCATGTTAACGCATTAAATCGCTCATTAAAACTGTTTTAGATCATCATTCGGGTGATATTTCTTTCTTGCCGTGTGAGAAATTAGGCAATATCCTGTTTCTATCTGCTTTGAAAGGTATAGCTATGGAAACCGAGATAGAACTGAAGTTTTTTGTTTCTCCTGAATTTTCAGAGACTTTAAGAGCTAAAATTTCCGAAACAAAAGTACTTCAGCACAGTAGTCGTGATTTGGGTAACACCTACTTTGATACCGCTGATAAATGGTTAAGAAAGCACGACATTGGTTTAAGAATTCGCCGTTTTGATGATGTTTTTGTCCAGACTGTAAAAACAGCAGGACGCGTTGTTGCAGGCCTTCATCAAAGACCAGAATACAATGCTGAGCACACCAGTAATGAGCCGGACCTCACGCTTCATCCTTCTGATATCTGGCCTTCTGGCAAAGATGTTGCTACGCTACAAGCGGAACTGACGCCGCTCTTTTCTACCAACTTTACTCGTGAACAATGGTTGATTGGGATGCCTGATGGTAGCCAAATCGAAGTTGCATTCGACCAAGGAGCTGTGATTGCTCAAGGTACGGATGGAGAAGAGAAGCAAGATCCTATCTGTGAAGTTGAATTAGAGCTGAAATCGGGTCAGACAGACGCTTTGTTTACCCTTGCTCGCAGTTTGTGTGAGGCAGGTGGTATGCGCCTTGGTAACCTGAGTAAAGCTGCGAAAGGCTATCGCCTAGCCAGTGGTTACGCTGGTGATGAAGTCAAACCACTAGCATTAGTGGACAGCACGAAAAACGACACAGTCGAGTATTGCCTGATTAATTCTCTAGAGCATGCGCTATCGCACTGGCATTACCATGAGCAAATCTACACTGAGCGTGATTGCGTTGAAGCATTACGTGAAATCGTTAATGCGATTCGCTTTATCCGCCAGACATTTACTATCTTTGGCAGCATGGTGCCGCGTCGAGCAAGTGCAATTCTTCGCCAAGAAATGAAATGGCTAGAAGAAGAGCTTGAATGGTTAGATGAACACGCTCACTTAGAAGAGCTGCTAGATGATAAAGGCAACGTGCTGCGCAAACTTGATGCGCGTAAGTTCCTTGTTTCTGAGTTGACACAACAACTGGGTGAGTTGCCAAGCCGCGAAGCGGTGTTAGAGCTATTAAGCTCTGCACGTTACACCGGTTTGTTATTGGATTTGAGCCGTTGGATTCTGACGCGTGGTTGGCAGCCGTTTTTGGATGATAAAGCGCGCGAAAAGATGTCGAGCAACATTCAACCTTTCTCAGTGAAGCAGTTGGATCGCACTTGGGCTGAGCTGATGGAAGCTTTCCCCGCAGAGCGAGAGCTCTCGGCACAAGAGTATGTGGATCAGCGATACCGTCTTTTACGTAACTTGTACACCGGTATTGGTTTTGCGAGTTTGTACGATGCAGAAGAGCGCAATACCTTCCGTTTACCGTGGGCAGACCTAGTGCATGGTATCGACGACCTGCTTATGCTTAATCACCTTCTGCCATTAATTGGCATGTTAGAAGGGGAAGAACAAGAGCAGTTAGAGCGCTGGCTGCACCGCCAAGAACGTTCCATCCTGCACGCCATGGATCAGACTCGCGCAATCAGTGTTGAAGTCGAGCCATACTGGCAAGAATAAGAGCAAAAAATAGGACCCTCTGGTCCTATTTTTTTGTCTGTTGTTTTTGCTCTTGCAGTTCATCTTCGATGGACTGCAGTCGATTTAAGATCTGCTCCTGCCTTTCTAATACTTGCTCCAAGAGCTTCTCTTTATTCTTAGAACGATTGTCCTGTTGTCTGGTCGGTGCGGTTAGGATCGACGTGATCAAACCTGAAATCATACCGAAGATGCCGACACCACAAATGATGATCAGTACGGCAAGCAGCTTGCCTCCTGTCGTGACTGGATAGTGGTCGCCGTAGCCAACGGTCGAAATAGTGACAAATGCCCACCACAAAGCGTCTGTTCCTGTTTGAATATTGGCTTCAGGGTTTTGCCCTTCAATAAACAACATGGCGCTAGAACCAAGAGTGATGAGAACCACCATTAACAGCAGAATAGACGCTAATGTAGTTTCACGGCGGTTTTGCTTGAGCTGGAAAAGAATGAACTTTGAAGAGCGTAAGACCAGAATGACACGCAGGATGTGAAATAAGCGAGCGAAGCGCAAAGGCTCAATCATTGGGATGCTCGCCACAAAATCAATCCAGTGATGCTTGAGAAATGACCAACGATCTGTGGCTCGGATCAAATCTACGATGAGCTGCAGTAGAAAAATACTACAGATTATAAAATCCAGACCGATAAGAACTTGACGGGTTTCGTGATCAAGTGGGAAAAACAACAGGCCTGAGATCACAAATAGCGCCATAAAGGACAATATTAGTGATAGCAACCCCATCGGTTTGGTGCTGTCTTTGATATCATAGTTTTTCATACGAAGCTCGAAATAAATCGCGCAACCAGAGCCAATCGCGCGCATAACTATAAGTAATACAAAGACTATATAAGACTCGGTGGAGAACTGACAATGGAAAAGCTGGCATTTAAGCCGTGGGAAAGGGTGATATCCGACATCAAGCTCGTTCCGAAAATGGTCATGTTGATGGTATTCAGCACCATCTTGATTGTGGCAAAGCAATTGTGGGACGCAAGTACCTTCTATAACTCATTACTTGCAGCAACGCAAAATGAACAAGTTGCCCAACAGCACTATGAAGCCTACTTAACACAAGTGGCTTGGCAAACTGCATTGTTGATTGTGGTGTTTGTGGTGTTACTGCTTGCAGCAGCTCGTGTCATGCTACGACAAACACAATACTTGAACGATGCAATCAAGTTAATGGCAAGCAAAAACCTTTCTGTGCCATTTGGTATGGATTGTAAAGACGAATACGGTGACGTAGCGCGTGAGCTAGAGAAAACCCGTCGTCAGTTGCATGATGTCATCCAAATGCAGATCAACGCATCTGATGAGCTTGCAACGTTGACCGAAGTGATGACATTGAGTATGTCGGAAACGAAAGAGTCGGCACAAGAAGAGTTTAATGAGATCGATCAACTTGCTACCGCAATGAGTGAGATGTCATCGACAGTTCAAACGGTTGCGGATCATGCGCAGACGGCATCTTCATTGACCGAGCAGGCATCAACGCAAGCCGTGACTGGTCAGCAGTTCTTGCAGAAAACGGTCTCTAAGATGAGTGAACTGTCTTCCGATATCGCGTCTTCGGCAAGTGCCGTTAACCAAGTAGAAGAGCGTGTTGACGCAATTGGTAGTGTCGTTGGCACCATTCAAGGTATTTCTGAGCAAACTAACTTGCTTGCACTGAATGCGGCAATTGAAGCGGCGCGAGCTGGTGAAGCTGGTCGCGGCTTTGCTGTCGTTGCAGATGAAGTTCGTAACCTTGCACAACGCACTCAGCAAGCAACCGTTGAAATCCAAGAGATGATTACTCAGCTTCAATCAAGTGCCACCTCAGCAGTGGAGTTGATGGAGAAAAGTGTTGTTGAAGCAGCAGAAGGGGTAGAGCTGGTATCAAATGCTGGTAGCGAGTTGGATGGCATTGTTGGGCAGGTGACGCAGATTAACGACATGAATTTCCAAATCGCAACGGCGTCAGGTCAACAAAGCAGCGTTGCAGAGGAAATGAGTCAAAACTTAACCAATGTTCGTGAGCTTGTTGAAGCTTCAGTTGTGGTCGTGACTGAGCTATTGGAAACCTCTGAGATGATGCAAAGCAACGCCGAAGAGCTAGATAAGAAGATTAAATCTTTCGAAGTCTAGTTTCTGTAAGCTTTGATAAAACGCCCACAAACCTTTTGTGGGCGTTTTTATTTATGTCAACTCTGGTATAAAAGAGTGTATACCTCTCAAACCACAGTGCTTTTCAAACAAGGAAGAAAAATGCAGCTGCCTTCGTCACTGATTTCTGTCGCGGATTCCGCGGTTCAAAATGCTGAGCAAGCGGGATACTTTCAACAATGGCCTACCGAGATTGCCGAACAGTTTCGTTTTGTGTCTGGTCTAAGTAAGTTCATTACCGAAGCGATTCACCGCGATGAGAAACTCGCGCAAGACTTGCCAAACATGCTGGCAGAAAGCAGTCGACAACAAGCGTATCGTACTCGTCTAGCAGAGCTATTGGCTGGATGCCAAGATGAGATGGCTGGGCATCGTGTGTTGCGTCAGTTCCGTAACCGCGAAATGATTTACATTGCGTGGAAAGACTTCACCCATACTTGGACGTTAGAAGAATCGCTTTGCCATTTGTCTCAACTGGCTGAAGCGATGATCTTCGAAACTTATCAATGGCAATACAAGATTTGTTGCAATGAATGGGGCACGCCAACCAATGCAGAAGGTGAAGCGCAGCCTATGCTGATCATCGGCATGGGTAAACTTGGTGGCGGCGAGCTGAACTTCTCTTCTGATATCGATCTGATTTTTACTTATCCAGAAAACGGTGAGACACAAGGCGCGCGCCGCAGCATTGCTAATGCGCAATTCTTTACCCGTTTAGGGCAGCGCATCATTAAAGCGCTCGACCAACAAACCTTTGACGGCTTCTGTTACCGTGTAGATATGCGTTTGCGTCCGTTTGGTGAGAGTGGTCCGTTGGTAATGAGCTATGCGGCACTAGAGGATTACTACCAAGAACAAGGAAGAGATTGGGAACGTTACGCGATGATCAAAGCGCGTGTGATGGGCAGTGAAATGTATCCGCAATATCAAGAGTTGCGCCAGATGCTGCGTCCGTTTGTTTTCCGCCGTTATATCGACTTCAGCGCGATTCAATCCCTGCGCCGCATGAAATCAATGATCAGCAGTGAAGTGCGCCGTCGCGGTTTGAGTAACAACATTAAACTGGGTGCTGGCGGCATTCGCGAGATTGAGTTTATCGCTCAAGTGTTCCAGTTAATTCGTGGTGGTCGTGAACCTTCTTTACGTGGTCGTGGTTTACTAGAAACTTTGAATGCCATTGGTGAGCTAGGTCAGCTGACTCAATCAGAGGTTGATAATCTTGAAGCTGCCTATAAATATCTGCGCCAGCTAGAAAACCTGTTGCAAGCCATGGCAGACAAGCAAACGCAAACCTTGCCGGATTGTGAAGATGAGCAATTGAAACTTGCTACGGCGATGCGTTTTGAATCTTGGGATACGCTCATTGCTCAAACCCAACAACACATGGCAAATGTCCACAAGGTGTTTGAAAGCTTAATCGGTGATGACGAAGAAGATGAAACAGAAGCGGTGGCTCGTCATTTTCACGAATTGTGGGACATGGCGACCAAGCAAGATGTGCTTGAACACGTTCTACAAGAGGACATTAAAGCTGAAAACTCACAAGAGCTAGCAAAAACCATCATGCAGTTCAAAGCGGACTTGGCAAAGAAAACACTTGGACCACGTGGTCGTGAAGTGCTGACTAAGTTGATGCCTAAAGTCTTTGATGCGGTATTTGCCCACCCAGATGCGCAATTCGGCTTGCCACGTGTTTTGCACTTGCTGCACAACATCTGCACTCGTACAACGTATCTTGAATTGTTGGATGAACATCCGGCAGCCTTGGTACAGCTGGTTCGTTTATGTACCGCCAGTCCTATGATTTCAGAGCAGCTATCGCGTTATCCGATTCTGCTTGATGAGTTGATCGACCCTCAGCATCTGTACAACCCAATTCCACTTGATAGCTACCGAACAGAGCTACGTGATTTCCTTGCCCGCATCCCAGAGGATGATATGGAGCAGCAGATGGAAGCGCTGCGCCAGTTTAAGCAAATCTGTATCTTACGTATTGCAGCGGCAGACATTGCTGGTGTATTGCCCGTCATGAAAGTGAGTGACCACTTAACGTATTTAGCGGAAGCGATCGTTGAAGCGGTAGTGAACCAAGCGTGGCTGCAAGTGTCGGAAAAGTATGGCGAGCCAACGCATGTGAAAGATCGTGAAGGCAAAGGCTTCGCCGTGATTGGTTACGGGAAAGTCGGCGGCTGGGAACTGGGTTATAACTCAGACCTTGATATTGTGTTCATGCACGATTGCCCAGTTAACGTTTATACCGATGGTAAAAAAGAAATCGATGGTCGCCAGTTCTATCTTCGTTTAGCGCAGCGCATCATCCATATTTTCTCAACTCGTACAGCATCAGGCATTCTGTATGAAGTGGATACTCGCTTACGCCCATCTGGCGCTTCAGGCTTATTAGTCAGCCCAACAGATGCATTTGATGATTATCAACATAAAGATGCCTGGACGTGGGAGCATCAAGCTCTTGTGCGTGCTCGTATGATTTATGGTGATGAGCCTTTGGCGATCGCCTTCCATAACACTCGCCATGATGTGTTGTGTAAACCGCGTGACCAAGACACGTTAAAGAAAGAAGTGGTCGATATGCGTGAGAAAATGCGTGACCATCTTGGCGGGAAAAAGTCCGGTCGTTTTATGCTTAAGCAAGATAATGGCGGCATTACCGATATCGAATTTCTCGCTCAATACCTTGTGCTCAACTACAGTCACAGTAAGCCTAAGCTCATTCGCTGGTGCGATAACGTACGTATTTTTGAAACTCTAATCGCACAAGGTGTCATGGAAGAAGATCAAGCGATGCAACTGACACGCGCATACACATCAATGCGCGATGAAATTCATCGTCGAAACTTGCTTAACTTAGATGCCGATGTGGCAGAAGAGAAATTTATTGCAGAGCGAGAGTGGGTGAAGCAAGCATGGAATCAATGGTTTGCCTAAGCAGAAGCAGTGCACAAGGTTCAGCCTAGAAAAAGGCTGTGTTAAACTCACCACGATTTAATTTTTGGAGACCAATAATGAAACCAATTCTACCTGATTACAACAGCGCTGGTGTGCTTATCATCGGCGATGTCATGCTAGATCGTTACTGGTATGGCCCGACTGGACGTATCTCTCCTGAAGCGCCAGTACCTGTTGTGAAAGTAGAAAATAATGAAGAGCGTCCAGGTGGTGCTGCGAACGTGGCAATGAATATTGCCTCACTTGGCGGTCACGCTCACATTGTTGGTCTAACGGGGATGGATGAGCCAGCGAAAGTTCTGACTGAAACGCTGAACTCGCTAAAAGTAAAATGCGATTTCGTCGCGCTGCCTGATTACCCAACCATCACTAAACTACGTGTGATGAGCCGTGGTCAGCAATTGATTCGTCTGGATTTTGAAGATAAGTTCGAAAACACCGATGCTGAACCTGTGTTATCTCGTATGGAAACTGCTTTGCCAAGCGTGAAAGCTGTGATCATGTCTGATTACGCGAAAGGTTCGTTAGAACATGTACAGGCTTACATCCAGAAAGCACGTGCTGCGAATATCCCAGTCTTCATCGACCCGAAAGGCGCAGACTTCGAACGCTACCGTGGTGCAACGCTACTGACACCAAACATGAAAGAGTTTGAAGATGTTGTTGGTAAGGTGAAGTCAGAGCAAGAGCTGGTAGAAAAAGCGCTAGCACTAGTAGAAGAGTTCGAGTTTGAAGCTCTATTGGTAACGCGCAGTGAAAATGGTATGACGCTGATCCGCCGTGGTCAGGAACCATTCCATCTACCGACTCAAGCAAAAGAAGTCTATGACGTAACTGGTGCGGGCGATACGGTGATCTCTGTATTGGCGGCTTCTGTTGCCGCAGGCAAATCATTTGAAGAAGCTTGTGCTCTAGCCAATGCAGCGGCAGGTGTTGTGGTTGGTAAATTGGGTACCTCAACGCTTTCTGAAATTGAGCTGGCAGAAGCCATTCACGGTAGCCAAGATACAGATTACGGTGTGATTTCAGAGCAAGCTCTGATTGAAGCCGTGAAGAAAGCACGAGCGAAAGGTGAGAAGGTTGTGATGACTAATGGTTGTTTCGATATCTTACACGCTGGTCACGTGTCTTACTTAAACCACGCCGCAGAACTTGGTGATCGCTTGATTGTTGCGGTAAACACGGATGATTCGGTAAAACGTCTAAAAGGTCCTGGTCGTCCAGTAAACCCAACCGATCGTCGTATGGCTGTGTTAGCTGGTTTAGGTGCTGTCGATTGGGTTGTGCCTTTCAGCGAAGACACGCCTCAACGCCTTATTTCGGAAGTATTACCAAGTTTGTTAGTGAAAGGTGGTGATTACAAGCCTGAAGAGATCGCTGGTGGTAAAGAAGTGATTGCCGCAGGCGGTGAGGTTCGCGTGCTGAACTTTGAAGATGGTTGCTCAACTAGCGAAATCATCAATGCCATCAAAGGCGGTAAAGGCTAAGCCTTCCTTGCTTTCGATTCTTAAAGAAAAGGTCGCTCTATGGGCGACCTTTTTTGATCGTAATTGTTTTTTGGAATGTAATGCTTAGCAAAATAGCTCGCAATAAAAAACGCCAGTTGAAAGCTCAACTGGCGTTTTATGCATTATACCCAAGTCATTCTCGCTGAACTAAGCGTCTAGAGGTTACTTGGGTATACATGAGACATTTATTTTGCTGGCTTAAGGCCTGCATCAACATCTAGGATATCTTGCTCGCTCAGTGTACCTACCGCTTGGCGTAGCTGAAGACCAGCAAGAATGTAGTTGTAACGTGCGTCTGACAAGTTCTTGTTTGCATCGTATAGACGGCGAGTTGCGTCTAATACGTCAACGATAGTACGAGTACCTACATCGAAACCGGCTTCTGTCGCTTCTAGTGCAGATTGCGCTGACACTACAGACTGTTCGTATGCTTTTAGTGCGCCGATAGAAGCGTTGATGTTGTTGTTTTGTGCACGCACTTCTTTCACAACACTACGGTATTCTTTTTCCAGCTCTTCGCTTGCTGATACATAGCCGTATTCTGCTTGTTTCACTTCAGACGTTGTACGACCACCAGTGTATAGAGGAACTGCTAAGTTAACACCGACTTTGAAACCGTCAGTCGTGTTATCTGTAACACTTTCAGATGTATCTGCGTAGTTGTAGCCACCGTCTAGCGAAAGCGTTGGCAGGTGACCAGAGCTTGCTAGTGAGATGTTATCGCGCGCGATGTCTTGTCCGATACGTGCAGATAATAGACTTAGGTTGGTTGTCTTCGCTTCTTCAATCAATGTTTCAGCAGCTTCAGAAGAGCGGCTTGCAGAGAAGCGAGCTGTATCTAGAACGTTTAGGTTCTTGTGCTCTTGACCTGTAATCTCACGTAGCGATTCGTAGCTGTTGATTAGCGAGTTTTCCGCCAATACTTCGTCTGCAAGTACAGCATCGTATTGTGCTTGCGCATCGTGTACGTCAGTGATTGCTGACAAACCAACTTCAAAACGTTGTTTAGTTTGCTCTAGTTGGCGACCAACCGCTGCTTTTTCTGCACGAACGAACACTAGGTTGTCTTGTGCGCGTAGCACTTCGAAGTACGCTTGAGAAACTCGAAGGATCAAACCTTGTTGTGTTGCGGCATAGTTTGCGTCGGCACGACGAGCTGTTTTCTCTGCGGTATCAAGCGTGATCCAAGATGCACGGTTGTATAGCTCTTGTGTAAAACCAACACCTGCTGACAGTACATTTTCGTCAGTAGACGTTTTTCCGCCTGCATCTAGATCTCTGTCGCCACGAGTGATGTCGTAGCCTGCTGTCAAGTTGATCTGTGGTAGTAGGGCACTGCGGCTAGAGTTGATTGCTTCAAAAGCTTGATCACGCTGCGCTGCTACACTGAGCAATTGAGGATCATTTTGTTTTGCTAAGTCATAGATTTCAGCAAGAGAGTCTGCCCATGCAGATGTACTCATACTGCCTAGCGCTGCACTGATAAATAGTGGAAGCAGTTTTTTCATTTTCTATTCCCGCGGTCTATAGATTGGTTAATTCTCAGTAGTTTAACTCAATTTGGACGATATTTACTCGAAACTTTGCACTTTTTTACACGTAATTATCCAGTTGTGCAATAAATAAATGAGAATTGCTTAAAATAATTTATAACTATTGTACAAAAAGTTGAGCCAAGTCCTTTGAGCAAGCGAATAACAATGAGTAAACTACAAGATTCACTCAGAGAGGTGTTGAATGCAACAGTGTGACAAGCAACAGAATGATTTTACTCCCCAAGATGTGGAAATAATCTCAAAAGAAACCGTATTTAAAGGCTTCTTTAAAATGGTGAAATACCGTTTTAAGCATAGATTATTCGCCGGTGGCTGGAGTGGGATTGTCGAACGAGAAATGTTCGAACGTGGTCATGCTGCAGCCATGCTCCCGTATGACCCCGTGACTGACCAAGTCGTGATCATCGAGCAGATCCGCGTTGGAGCATTAGAGCATTCGCACCCATGGCAGTTCGAAATTGTTGCTGGCATGATTGATCGAGATGAATCAGCAGAAGCTGTGATTCGTCGAGAAGCAGAAGAGGAAGCGGGCATTCAAGTAGGACGTGTTGCTTCGGTTACCTCTTATTATCCCTCTTCGGGCGGCTGCTCAGAGAAGCTTGATGTGTTCATTGGTGAAGTCGATGCATCTAAAGCGCATGGCATTCATGGTTTAGACTATGAGAATGAAGATATTCGAGTCCATGTAATGAGCCGTGAAACTGCGTATCAGTGGGTGAAAGATGGCAAATTTGAAAATGGTGCTTCAATCATTGCGCTTCAATGGTTGCAGTTAAATCATCAAGAATTGACATCACAATGGGGTAAATCCCCTATGGTGGAGAGTAAGTAATGGCGCAAGTAGCTGAAAAGCAAAGATACCATGTCGACTTAGCAGGTCTTATGAGAACTTATGAGACCAACTATGCGAAGTTGAACGCTTTGCTGCCTGCCTCTGCCGAAGTTGGTGACGTACGCTGTTATCAGGCGGCGAATATGGTTTATCAACTGACCGTGAATGAAATCACAAAATACACCACAGTTGTTGAGATATGTCAGAGTGATGAAACACCAGTGTTTCCTTTACCGACGATGTCTGTCAGGCTTTATCACGATGCGAGAGTAGCTGAAGTATGCTCAAGCGGAGAGTTTTCTCGCATTAAAGCTAAATATGATTATCCCAACGACCAGTTGATGCAGAAAGATGAAAAGCATCAGCTTAATACGTTTCTTGGTGAATGGCTGACATTCTGTTTACGAAGTGGCATTAGTAGAACGCCGCTTGCCTTCAATTGATTGTCACGTCACTAAGGAAAAATAACAAAAAACTATATAGTGGACGAATCAGGTTTTCATTTTGCAACCATCTAGTGACAGCATAAAGCTATTACAAATCACGGATACTCATCTGTTTGAGGCAGATGAGGGCAGTTTGCTGAGCGTAAGAACCGCCGACAGCTTTGCAGCCGTGGTAAAAGAGATTCTTCATCGTCAAGTGCCATTTGAATATATCTTGGCTACAGGCGACATTTCACAAGATCATAGTGCAGAGTCATATCAGCGTTTTGCTGAGGGTATCTCGCCGCTGAAAAAAGATTGTTTTTGGCTTCCGGGCAACCACGACTACAAGCCAAACATGGGTAGTGTGCTACCATCCCCTCAAATTCAAGCTGTTGAACACCTAAAGCTGGGTGACCATTGGCAGGTAATTCTGCTGGATTCGCAAGTGGTTGGCGTTCCTCATGGGCGATTAAGCGATCAACAACTGACTTTGCTTGAAGAAAAGCTCGCAGAAAATCCGCAGCGACATACGTTGGTGCTTTTGCATCATCATCCACTTTTGGTGGGCAGTGCTTGGCTAGATCAGCACACGCTGAAGGACGCAGAGGCGTTTTGGCAGGTCGTAGACCGATTTGATAATGTGAAGGGTATTCTCTGTGGTCATGTTCATCAGGATATGAACATTATTCACAAAGGTATTCGTGTGATGGCAACACCTTCAACGTGTGTACAATTCAAGCCGAACTCTGATGACTTTGCATTAGATACACAGTCTCCAGGCTGGCGGGAATTAGAACTACATAGTAACGGTGACATCTCGACACAAGTTAACCGTTTACCAGATGGTCAATTCCAGCCAGACTTTACCTCAAGCGGATACTAATCATTACCATGCCCGAACTTTATGTTCGGGCTTACTTTTTTACATGAGGCAACCATGAGCCAATCTTCTTTGCTGCTTTATATTCACGGTTTTAACAGCTCACCGCTTTCGATGAAAGCGAACTTAATGAAAGAGTATTGTGAGCAGCAGCGTCCAGATATAAAAGTCATCGTGCCTCAGTTACCATGCTTCCCTCAACTTGCTGCACAATGCTTGCTCGATATCATTGAGCAATACAAAGATGACTACAACATCGGCTTGGTGGGTAGTTCATTGGGTGGATACATGTCTACTTGGCTCAATGATAAGTTTGGTTTTAGAGCAGTGGTTGTTAACCCCGCGGTGAAGCCGTATGAGTTGCTGGTGGACTATTTAGGGGAGCAAACTAACCCCTACACGCATGAAACCTATACACTTGAAGCTTGTCATATTGACGAGCTAAAAGCTCTTGATGTACAAAGCATCGCGTCGCCTCAATCCTTTTGGCTTTTACAACAAACCGAAGATGAGGTTTTAGACTATCGCCAAGCCGTAGAAAAGTTCGCACAAGCGACGCAAACGGTAGAAGAGGGCGGTGATCACAGTTTTGTAGGCTTTGAGCGTTATCCTGCTCAAATCATTGAATTCTTAAAACTGTAATACTAAAGAGACGGATTGGAATAGGCTCATAGTTTTTATTGATATATCCAACTGTTTCTTGACATAGTCGATATGCTTTCCGACTATGTTTTGCCAAAAAGATCTTAAGGGTATTTAAGCCCTGACTACTTTGTTATGCATCCTCTTTATCTTTAGATAAATGTGCAGACGGGGTAGCTTTTTCGTTTCTCGAGTACAGCTCGCGTGAATGCGAGGCTCGGGTTACAAGTAAACTTTGAGAACAATTCCGTATTATGACTGAACAATATAATGCTGGTGCCATTGAAGTACTGAATGGCTTAGAGCCAGTACGTCGCCGACCAGGGATGTATACGGATACAGCGCGCCCAAACCACTTGGGCCAAGAAGTTATCGATAACAGTGTCGATGAAGCGCTTGCCGGACATGCCTCAAAAGTACAAGTCATCCTACATGCTGACCAATCACTAGAAGTGATCGATGATGGTCGAGGCATGCCTGTTGATATACACCCAGAAGAAAAGGTATCAGGCGTTGAGCTGATCCTATGTAAGCTTCATGCGGGTGGTAAATTCTCCAACAAGAACTATCAATTCTCTGGTGGTTTGCATGGTGTAGGTATCTCTGTAGTAAACGCGCTATCAAAGCGTGTTGAAGTGACGGTTCGTCGTGACGGTCAAATTTATGAGATTGCTTTCGAGCATGGTGACAAGGTTTCTGACCTAACTGTCACAGGGACATGCGGTCGTCGTAACCGTGGTACCAGCGTGCATTTCTGGCCAGATGCAAAGTACTTTGATTCCGCAAACTTCTCTGTTACGCGTCTGGTGAACAACCTACGTGCGAAAGCAGTACTTTGCCCGGGTCTGGAGATTACGTTTACCGATAAAGTAAACAACAAAGACTACAAATGGCACTACGAAGATGGTCTTAAAGACTATCTAGCGGAAGGTGTGAAAGGTTATCCAGTTCTACCTGAAGAACCATTTACTGGTGAGTTCTCAGCAGAGACTGAAGCGGCAAACTGGGCGGTAATCTGGCAGCCGGAAGGCGGCGAGATGATCACGGAAAGTTACGTGAACCTTATCCCTACCGCTCAAGGTGGTACACACGTTAACGGTCTACGCCAAGGTTTGCTTGATGCGATGCGTGAGTTCTGTGAATTCCGCAACTTGTTACCTCGTGGTGTGAAGCTAACTGGTGATGACGTTTTCGACCGCTGTTCTTACGTCCTGTCAGTCAAGATCCAAGACCCGCAATTTGCCGGTCAAACCAAAGAGCGTTTGTCTTCTCGTCAAACGGCTGCCTTTGTCTCTGGTGTAGTAAAAGATGCATTCAGCCTATGGTTGAACGAAAAGCCACAACTGGCTGAGCAGTTAGCGGAAGTGTGTATCGCGAATGCCCACCGCCGTATGCGCGCTAGTAAAAAGGTTGTGCGTAAGAAGGTTGCATCAGGTCCTGCTCTACCAGGCAAACTGACAGACTGCTCTGTGCAAGACCTCAACCGCACCGAAATCTTCTTCGTGGAGGGTGACTCGGCGGGCGGTTCTGCTAAACAAGCGCGTGATCGTGAGTTCCAAGCGGTAATGCCACTGCGCGGTAAGATCCTAAACACGTGGGAAGTCTCTGCAGACCAAGTGCTTGCATCTCAAGAAGTGCATGATATCTCAGTTGCTCTGGGCATTGACCCAGACAGCGACAACCTAGACAGCCTTCGTTACGGTAAAATCTGTATCCTTGCCGATGCGGACTCGGACGGTTTGCACATCGCAACGCTGTTATGTGCGCTGTTCACTCGTCACTTCCGTGCGCTGGTTGAAGCTGGTCATATCTACGTCGCGATGCCGCCTCTATACCGTATCGACTGTGGCAAAGAAGTATTCTATGCCTTAGACGATGACGAAAAAGATGGTGTATTAGAGCGCTTGTCTAAGAAGAAAGCCAAAATCAACGTGCAACGATTCAAAGGTCTGGGTGAGATGAACCCACTTCAGTTGCGCGAAACGACCATGGATCCAAACACGCGTCGCTTGGTTCAGCTAACCATCGATGACTCGGCGGCGACCATGGAAATGATGGACATGCTGCTTGGTAAGAAACGAGCAGATGATCGTCGTTCTTGGCTGCAAAATAACGGCGATATGGCAGAGGTTTAACGGATGTCTACAGAAATTACTTACGATGGCGTTGAACAGTTGCCAATGCGCAAGTTCACCGAAGACGCTTATCTGAACTACTCGATGTACGTGATCATGGACCGCGCATTGCCATACATTGGCGATGGTCTGAAACCGGTTCAACGACGCATCATTTACGCAATGTCGGAGCTTGGTCTTTCGGCATCAGCAAAATACAAAAAATCCGCACGTACCGTTGGTGACGTGTTGGGTAAATACCACCCGCACGGTGACTCTGCATGTTACGAAGCGATGGTATTGATGGCGCAGCCATTCTCTTACCGTTACCCATTGGTTGACGGTCAAGGTAACTGGGGTGCGCCAGATGACCCGAAATCATTCGCAGCAATGCGTTATACCGAAGCAAAACTGTCTAAGTTTGCCGAAGTACTGTTAGGCGAATTAGGTCAGGGTACAGTTGAATGGCAACCTAACTTTGATGGCACGATGAAAGAGCCACAAATGTTGCCAGCACGTCTGCCTCATATTCTGCTAAACGGTGTAACCGGTATCGCGGTTGGTATGGCGACGGATATTCCACCTCACAACGTTCGTGAAGTGGCGGATGCGACCATTCATTTGATCGACAACCCGAAGGCGGAACTGCCAGATGTGATGCAGTTCGTTAAAGGTCCGGATTACCCAACAGAAGCGGAAATCATCTCGCCACAAGCAGATATTGAGAAGATTTACCGCAACGGTCGTGGCAGTATCAAGATGCGCGCGGTATGGCACAAAGAAGGTTCAGATATCGTGATCACTTCTTTGCCACACCAAGTATCAGGTGCAAAATTACTTGAGCAAATCGCTAACCAAATGCGTGCTAAGAAGCTGCCAATGGTTGACGATCTTCGTGATGAATCGGATCACGAGAACCCGACGCGTATCGTTGTGGTTCCGAAGTCAAACCGCGTTGATTGCGATCTGTTGATGAACCACTTGTTCGCTTCTACGGATCTTGAGCGCAGCTACCGCGTTAACTTGAACATGATTGGTTTGGATAACCGTCCTCAAGTTAAAGGTCTGGTACAAATTCTGTCTGAGTGGATCGAGTTCCGTCGTACGACTGTACGTCGCCGTCTACAACATCGCCTAGACAAAGTAATGGCTCGCCTACACATCTTGGAAGGTTTGTTGGTTGCTTACCTAAACCTAGATGAAGTGATTGAGATCATTCGTACTGAAGACGATCCAAAAGCAGTGCTGATGGAACGCTTTGGCATTACCGATATCCAAGCGGATGCAATTCTAGATACCAAACTTCGTCATCTAGCAAAACTAGAAGAGATGAAGATCCGTGGTGAGCAAGACGAGCTAGAGAAAGAACGTGAGAAGCTAGAACAGCTACTAGGTTCTGAGCGTCGTCTGAACACACTACTGAAGAAAGAAATCAAAGCAGACGCAGAGAAATATGGTGATGACCGCCGTTCTCCAATGGTTGAACGTGCAGAAGCAAAAGCACTGACTGAGCGTGACCTAGTACCAAGTGAGCCAATCACGGTTGTGCTTTCTGAGAAAGGTTGGATTCGTCACGCGAAAGGTCACGATGTGGATGCTGAAGGCTTGAGCTACAAGTCTGGTGACCAATACTTAGCACATGCGCGTGGTAAGAGTAACCAGCAAGCGGTGTTCTTTGGCAGTGATGGTCGAAGCTACTCACTTGAGTCGCATTCATTACCGTCTGCAAGAAGTCAAGGCGAGCCAATTACAGGTCGTTTGAATATCACCGCAGGCAGCAATATTCGCCAAGTGATCATGGGTGAAGAAGATCAGCTTTGGCTGGTGGGTTCTGATGCTGGTTACGGCTTTGTATGTAAAGGCTCAGATTTGCTATCTAAGAACCGCAGCGGTAAAGCATTGGTGACTCTACCTGCAAACTCTGAGGTGATGACACCAAAGACGATTGCAGACTTGGATTCAGATGAAATTCTAGCCATTACGAATCAAGGTCGTATGCTGTTGTTCCCAATCAAAGACCTACCGCAATTAGCGAAAGGTAAGGGTAACAAGATCATCAACATCCCAGCAGCGAAGGCGAAAGAACGTGAAGAGGTGCTTTCTCACTTGATGGCTCTGCCACAAGGTGCGTCTCTTACACTTTATGCGGGTAAGCGAAAATTAGGTTTGAAACCTGCTGATCTTGAGAACTTCCGTGGTGAACGCGGACGTCGAGGCAGCTTGCTACCGCGAGGTTTGCAGCGCGTAACTCGAATTGAAATTGAAATGGGTGGAAGCTCAGAGGTTTCAGAAGAGCCGAGCGATAGCGAATAACGCACAAACAAAAATCCCAGCCAATGGCTGGGATTTTTTTATGCTTCTTGTTTGTCTTCGGCGATGGTTACTTTCAAATTCATTTCTTTACCCTTGCGGATAATACCAACATCAACGCTGGTGCCTGGACGCAAGTCAGTAACAATATCCATCACACTTTGACGACCTTGCACCTTGGTTCCGTTAATGCTGATAATGATGTCCTGCTTTTCAAAGCCAGCCGCACTTGCAGGTCCATTTGGATCAATGCCTAGGACGACAATACCGCCAATGTGCTGGTTACCTAGTAAGCGGGCAGTAACCGCATTGATATCCTGTCCGTCAATACCAATGTAGCCACGGATCACGCGACCATCAGCAATGATCTTTTGCATGATCTTATTCGCCAGAGGAGCCGGAATCGCAAAAGAGATGCCGTAGGTCTCAAGGTCTGTAGCCTGTTGGAATGAAGCCGTATTAATGCCTACCAGTTCACCTTGAGTGTTGACCAAAGCGCCGCCAGAGTTACCTTCGTTGATTGCCGCATCGGTTTGAATGAAGGCTTGACGACCATCGCTGATCGATGAGCGTCCTGTTGCTGAGATGATGCCAAACGTCGTGGTTTGACCTAAGTTGTATGGGTTTCCGATAGCCAGTACCACGTCACCAACCTGAGGCTTGTAATCAGGATTCAGTGGGATGACAGGTAAATTAGAGCCTTCAACGCGTAAAATCGCGATATCTGTACGCTTGTCCGTACCGACCAACTGAGCTGCAGCAACACGACCATCTTGCAGTGCGACTACTATTTGGTCTGCTTGAGCGACGACATGGTAGTTAGTAATGATGTAGCCTTTCTCGCTAACAATCACACCAGATCCCAAGCCCTGAGTTGAAAGCTTGCTTCGGTCGTTTTCAACATACTTGCGACTATAGATATTCACAACCGCTGGCGCTGCCTTTCTTACCGCTTGGTTAAAAGAGACTTCGAGCGAGGCGATATTGCTCGGCTGCGGATCGCTGAGTGCTGTAGGAATAACATTGCTGCGCAAAGATGGAACGGCGAGTAATACGATGATGGCAGTTGCTAAGCCTAAAAAGACAGAACGTAACAAAAAGCTAAGCATAACCTCTCCATGATTGAGCGCCCAATTGGCATAGAAAACTGAAGGATAGCATTACATTGAAAAATAACAAAAGGGCAAGACGTAATCGTCTTACCCTTTTATAAAACCATGACATACGAGGTAAAGTGTTCGAGCGTTATCACGAATATCGATGTGGTTAACGCACGTTTACTTCAGCCTACGTGATTGCTGTTAACTCAACACGATTAGCGGATAACGAGGTAAACCGTTCGATCGCCGCGTTGAACGTTGATCGCCAGTACACCTTGATGCTTCTCTACAATCGCACGTAACTCCGCTAAGTTCTTCACGCGTTTACGGTTTACACCAATAATAATGTCGCCTTCTGCCAACTGATATTGTGCTGCTGGCGAGTTCTCAGCAACGCTTGTTACCTTCACACCTTGGATAGAATCACTTGGTGTCGTATTGCTAAGTTCAGCGCCTTTGAGCCCTTCATGTAGAGTCTCAGCCTTCGCTTTGACATTGGTTGATTCTCCCAAGGTCACATCAAAGCTCTTCTTCTTACCGTCTCGGACAACGCCAAGCGTGACTTTTTTACCAGCCCCTAAGGTTGCGACTTTCGCGCGAAGCTCGGCGAACGTATCAATCGCTTTGCCATTAATCGAAACGATGACATCACCAGCTTTTAGACCAGCCTTGTCAGCGGCACTGTCCGGAACCACTTGACTAACAAAGGCACCTTTACTTGATTCATAGCCCAGAGCTTCTGCCAACTCAGAAGTGACTTCACCACCTTGAACACCAAGCATGCCGCGTTTTACTTCACCAAACTCCAAGATTTGATCTGTTAGGTTTTTCATCATGTTGGACGGAATCGCAAAGCCAATACCGACGTTGCCTCCGTTTGGACCAAGAATGGCGGTATTGATGCCGATCAGTTCACCATTGAGATTAACCAAAGCGCCACCGGAGTTACCACTGTTAATTGCTGCATCGGTTTGAATGAAGTTTTCAAAGTTTTCGACATTTAAGCCGCTTCGACCCAGTGCAGAAACGATGCCGGATGTCACTGTCTGACCTAGACCAAACGGGTTACCAATGGCTACGGTAAAATCACCTACGCGTAGTTTGTCTGAATCCGCGACTTTAATTTGTGTCAGGTCTTTTGCTTTTTCGAGCTTAAGCAAGGCAATGTCTGACATCTCGTCTCCGCCGACGAGTTCTGCATCGTACTCTCTACCATCATATAGACGGACACGAATGTCATCAGCGCCTTTGATAACGTGATAGTTCGTTACGATTTGACCTTTCTTAGCGTCAATAATGACACCAGAACCTAAACCTCGGAACGGACGCTCACGAGTTTGTTCTGTCGGGAAATCAGGACCAAAGAAGAACTGAAACTGCTCTGGAATACGACTGGTTTGAACTTGTTTGCCTTCGACCGCAATACTCACAACCGCAGGGGTTACTTTTTCGAGCATTGGGGCAAGACTAGGTAACTGCTCCCCATCCACACTGAGTGGAAGCGCCGCTGTTGCGGTGACTGGGGTGATGATTGAACCCAAGCTTAAAGATAGAACGGTTAACGCAAGCAATGGTTTTTTCATCCAATAACTCCTCTTGAAACGGGTCTGCCAAAAAAGAAATATCCGAATGCTTTGTCTCTTATTGATAGTAATTAATATAGGGACGAATTCGGACAATCAAAACGTGGCGGCAGCACACAAGTTGTTAGAGATGAGTTGCTTAAGAAAAGTTCAACAAGGGTCAATACAAATTGATAAGAAATGTGAATGTATTGACCCAATTAGGCAGGATAAGGGGATTAAGACGCTTTCGCTGTGACTGCTTCAGGTGCGTCGATGATTTCTTTTTCCTGATCTTTTAAAAGACCAGTTGCGCCGTTGGCATAGTCTTTTGGTTGTTCATTGACGTCTGATTGATCCTCTTCGACTTTATCAGATGACATTGCAGTCTTCTTATCGAATGGATTGTCTTGCTCAGGCAAGTTTGGCAGAAGTTCAGAAGACGTCTTCGCCATGTGCTGGTATAGCTTGGTATAATCTTTACCTAAGGTGTCCAGCATTTCTGCAGTTTGTGCAAAGTGATCGACGAGCTCTTGACGTTGTTGCTCTAGTTCAAATTTGGCTGCTTCCAGCTCTTTTTGCACAGACTTTTGTTTTTTGTATTCGGGGGTGGTTAGTCTACTAATGACTACGCCTACGATTGTACCGACCAGCAAACCCACAATGGCATAAATCCAAGGCATAACTGCTCCTTATAGTTGTTTTAACAAGTCTTTTACTACTTAGTTACACGCGGTGCTTGTCCATGTTACTATGGCTTGAACAGCCGATAAAGAAAAATAGCGGTAAGTCTTCGGGGACTGATATCTACCTCTCTCTATGCTCAACGCTGACCCCGAGGTGACAATTTTTTCTGTACCTCTGATACGACTCTATACCATGACACCATTAAAACGATACCAACAAGACATAGCAGAGCATGGATTCCAGCGTGATGAAGCCCAATATAACGCTGTCGTTGCTTTAGACAATCTTTACCATGCGATTGCAGAGTTTCAGTCTGCGCCTATTCCTCAGCTTAGCACTTGGCAGAAATTACTTGGTAAAAAGCCAGAATTACCAGAACCGCCGAAAGGGCTCTACTTTTGGGGTGGTGTTGGGCGTGGTAAAACTTATCTTATGGATGCGTTTTTTGACGCGTTGCCTACAGAACGAAAGATGCGAGTGCATTTTCACCGCTTTATGTATCGAGTCCATGATGAACTCAAGCGGTTAGGGGAAGTTGAAAATCCACTGTCAAAAGTCGCTGACTTATTCAAAAAAGAAGCGGATGTGGTCTGCTTTGATGAGTTTTTTGTTTCTGACATTACCGATGCGATGATTTTAGCGACATTGCTGCAAGAGATGTTTAAACGCCAGATGATTTTGGTTGCAACATCCAACATTGAACCTGAAAACTTGTACCGTAATGGCTTACAACGGGCGCGCTTCTTACCAGCGATAGACATGATCATTCAGCGCTGTGACGTGCTTAATGTCGACAGTGGAGTGGATTACCGTCTAAGAACGCTGCAACAAGCTGAAATCTACCATTATCCGCTAGATGAACAAGCGTCCGTCAATCTCAATAAGTACTACCACCAGTTGATTGGCGAAAGAAAGGTCGCAGCACACAGCATTGAAGTAAATCATCGTGAAGTGAAAGTAATTGAAGCAAGTGATGGCGTGCTACATGCGTCTTTTGAGCAACTTTGCCAGACACCACGCAGTCAGAATGACTATATTGAACTGTCGCGTATTTACCATACGGTATTGTTGGCAGAGGTGAAGCAGATGGATCGTAAGATTGATGATGCAGCAAGACGTTTTATCGCTTTAGTCGATGAATTTTACGAACGTAACGTGAAACTGATTATTTCTGCAGAAGTCTCGATGGAGTCTCTGTATACGCAAGGGCAGTTAGAGTTCGAATTTAAACGTTGTTTGTCTCGATTGACTGAGATGCAAAGCCATGAATACCTCGCTAGAGAGCATCTGGCGTAAAAATCGACAACTCATCTTAAAAAAGTGAAGAAAAAATTCGTGATTTAACGCAAAAAAAGGTGATTTTTTCTTCGCTCTTCTCTATAATCCTGCGACCCACCGTTACTGCAGACCTGATTATCGAAGTTATTTCGACATAGAAGGTCGAGAGTACCAACGACTCGAAGGGGTGATGACTGGGCTCTTAGACAGTGTGGGAGCACTATTGGGTGTTCCTTTAAAGTTTAAATTTTAATTAACGGGTTATTATTAGCATGAAAACTTTCGTTGCTAAACCAGAAACTGTAAAACGCGACTGGTACGTTGTAGACGCAGAGGGTAAAACTCTTGGTCGTCTAGCAAGTGAAATTGCATCTCGCCTACGTGGCAAACACAAAGCTGAATACACTCCTCACGTTGACACTGGTGATTACATCATCGTTATCAACGCTGAGAAAGTTGCTGTAACTGGTAACAAAGCTAAGAACAAAGTGTACTACCGTCACTCTGAATTCCCAGGTGGTCTAAAATCTATCACTTTTGAAAAGTTGATCGATCGTAAACCTGAGATGGCTCTTGAGCTTGCAGTTAAAGGCATGCTTCCACGTGGTCCTCTAGGCCGTGCTATGTACCGTAAGCTTAAAGTTTACGCGGGCGCTGAGCACAACCATGTTGCTCAACAACCACAAGTACTAGACATCTAATTGGGGATTTCGAAAATGGCAGAGAATCAATACTACGGCACTGGCCGTCGCAAAAGCTCAGCTGCGCGTGTTTTCATCAAACCAGGCAGCGGCAACATCGTAATCAACAAGCGTAGCCTTGATGAGTACTTCGGTCGTCCAACTTCTCGCATGGTTGTTAAACAACCTCTTGAGCTAGTTGAACTAACTGAGAAGCTAGACCTATACGTTACTGTTAAAGGTGGCGGTATTTCTGGTCAAGCTGGTGCTATCCGTCACGGTATCACTCGCGCTCTTATGGAGTACGATGAGTCTCTACGTCCTACTCTACGTGCAGCTGGTTACGTTACTCGTGACGCTCGTTGCGTTGAACGTAAGAAAGTTGGTCTACGTAAAGCACGTCGTCGTCCACAGTTCTCTAAGCGTTAATTTCCTTTTATCGGAAATTATGCTGTTCCAGAGTTTCTCTGGATACTGTGTACCAAAGCTCGGCTATATGCCGAGCTTTTTGTTTTTCTAATGCGTGGAAAAGCGTTTTTTCATTTCATATCGAACTTCACATCGCCACTTAATATCCTCGCAACATTTGAATGTTTTATCTGCACTTTTTCTGGATTTATTCGTGCTACAAGACGGAGATAACAAAAGTGGGGAGTCCCTTCACATTCTTGACATATCTTTCTATGTAATCGACTGAAAACAGCCGGAATACAAGGCTTTTTATCCCATTCTTAGCCATTCTTCGTTTCGCTTTCTTGTTACAAATCACATCTATTTTTTATAATTTTGCCGCTTTTGTGACGGCGTGAGCGATTTGCCTCACAATTGTTACAAAAAGGTAGCTTTATCTTGTCAAAAAGTAGGGTTTTCTTTATCATTTCCCCCCAATAAATAGAACTAAATTCATTATTTGTTAGCCATGCTCTTATAAGCGGAATAATAACGATCCAAAGGGAGCAAATGGGAGAATGTTTGGATGAGCAACGCGCCTTTAAATAACGGTCGCAGGCGTTTTCTAACCGCTACAACGGCAGTTGTTGGTGGATTAGGGGCAGCTGCCGTAGCCGTGCCTTTTATCAAATCATGGAATCCGAGCGCCAAAGCAAAAGCTGCGGGTGCACCGGTGGAAGTGGATATCAGTAAAATCGAAGCTGGTCAGATGGTTCGTGTTGAGTGGCAAGGTAAGCCTGTATGGGTTGTACGTCGCACTCAAGAAGTGGTGGATAACCTAAAGAACATCGACGGACAGCTTCGTGACCCACAATCAGAAATGGAGCAACAGCCAGTTTATGCTCAGAACGCGCATCGTTCGATCAAGCCTGAGTATTTCGTGGCAGTTGGCTTCTGTACTCACTTAGGTTGTTCACCGACCTATCTACCTGACACGTTCTCTGAGCAAGTTCAAGGCGTTAAGTCTGGCTTCTTCTGTCCATGTCACGGTTCTAAATTCGATATGGCTGGTCGAGTGTTCCAAGGTGTTCCTGCACCTCTGAACCTTGTGGTTCCTAAGCACATGTACTTGAGTGATACGAAGCTCATGATCGGTGTTGATGAGGGAGACGCATAATGCAAGCACTACTAGACTGGGTTGAAAAACGAATTCCCGCGATGAATGCTTATAAAAAGCATTTGTCTGAATACCCAATGCCTAAGAACTTCAACTTTTGGTACCTTTTCGGTTCTCTGGCAATGTTGGTACTGGTTAACCAAATCCTAACCGGTATTTGGTTAACAATGAACTACGTTCCTTCTGGTGATGGTGCGTTTGCTTCTATCGAATACATCATGCGTGACGTTGATTACGGCTGGTTGCTGCGTTACATGCACTCAACTGGCGCGTCAGCGTTTTTCGTTGTTGTTTACTTGCACATGTTCCGTGGTCTGATTTACGGTTCATACCAAAAACCTCGTGAGCTACTTTGGATCTTCGGTATGTTGATCTTCTTGGTTCTAATGGCTGAAGCTTTCATGGGTTACCTATTACCATGGGGTCAGATGTCATACTGGGGTGCTCAGGTAATCATTTCTCTATTTGGTGCGATTCCTGTTATTGGCGATGACTTAACGCTTTGGATCCGTGGTGACTACATCATCTCAGGTGCAACGCTAAACCGTTTCTTCGCACTACACGTTATTGCGCTACCTATCGTTCTACTTCTTCTTGTTGTTCTGCACGTATTGGCACTACACGAAGTTGGCTCTAACAACCCGGATGGTATCGAGACTAAGCTACCAAAAGGCTCAATGGGCGATGATTACGAAACACAGTTCAAGTTCCACGATTACTACACGAAGAAATACGACATCATCGATTCGATTCCTTTCCATCCATACGGTACGGTTAAGGACCTAGTTGGTGTGGCTGGTTTCTTGTTCTTCTTCTGTTATGTGCTGTTCTTCAACCCAGAAATGGGTGGATACTTCCTTGAGCCACCTAACTTTGAAGCTGCAAACCCACTGAAGACACCTGAGCATATCGCTCCTGTTTGGTACTTCACACCATTCTACGCAATCTTACGTGCGGTTCCAGACAAGCTATTGGGTGTAATCCTAATGGGTGCGTCAATTGCAGTACTGTTTGTTCTACCTTGGTTGGATCGTTGTAAAGTTCGTTCTTACCGTTACCGCAGCAAAATTCACCTATTGAATATTGTTCAGTTCACTATCGCCTTTATCGCTCTGGGTATTTTGGGTGCACTACCGGCAACGCCGCTGTACACGCTTTTGTCTCAGATCTTTAGCTTGTGTTACTTCATGTTCTTTGTCCTGCTGTTCTTCTACAGCAAAAATGAAGCGACCAAACCATTACCAGAGAGGGTGACATTCAAATGAAGAAGTGGATTGTAATTCTATTTGCTATGTTGCCATCTCTCGCGATGGCAGCGGGTGCCAACGTACCGCTAGACAAGGCGAACGTGGACCTATCGGATAAAGCTTCGCTACAAAACGGCGCGAAGCTATTCATGAACTACTGTTTTGCTTGTCACTCAACGCAATACCAGCGTTACGAGCGAGTAGCGACAGACTTGGATATTCCTGCTGACCTAATGAAGGAAAACCTGATTTTTGATCCTGAAGCGAAAATCGGTGACCTAATGGTAAATGCGATGCCTGCGAAGCAAGCGGGTGACTGGTTTGGTGCTCCGCCACCGGATCTAACACTTGTTGCTCGAGTTCGTGGTGCAGACTGGCTATACACTTACCTGCGCTCTTTCTATGTTGACCCATCACGTCCATTCGGTGTGAACAACATTGTATTCCCAAGCGTTGGTATGCCACATGTGCTTGAAGAGCTTCAAGGCATTCCTACTCCAGTCTACGGCACGAAAGTGGTTGACGGTGAGGAAGTTCAGGTCGTTGTAGGTACTGAAACAGACGGTACTGGTGAGCTAAGCTCTGGCGAATATGACAAAGCGGTTGGTGACCTAGTTAACTTCCTAGTTTACTCAGGCGACCCAGTTCAACTAGAGCGTCATGCGCTTGGTTGGTGGGTGATGGGCTTCCTCGTTCTACTAACAATTGTTGTCGTGATGCTCAAGAAAGAGTATTGGCGTGATGTGCATTAATTGTGCTATCATACCGTGCTAATTCCCAATTTTAATTGACGAATAATGGAGGCTTAGCCTCCATTATTTTTATTTGTAAGTGTGCTGGAGGGCTCCATGGCTGTAGCTGCCAATAAACGTTCTGTGATGACTCTTTTCTCAAGTGCATCAGATTTGTATAGCCATCAGGTTCGCATCGTATTAGCTGAAAAAGGCGTAAGTGTTGAAGTTGAGCTTGTTGATGAAGCTAACCTTCCTGCTGAGCTTGTGGAACTGAACCCATACAAATCAGTACCAACTCTTGTGGACCGTGAGCTAGCTCTTTACGATTCAAAAATCATCATGGAGTACTTGGACGAGCGTTTCCCTCATCCACCTCTAATGCCTGTTTACCCAGTTGCTCGTGGTAACAGCCGTTTGATGATGTACCGTATTGAACGCAACTGGTACTCATTAGCTGAAAAAGTTGTTAAGGGTAACGCGGAAGAATCAGAAAAAGCACGTACTAAACTACGTAACGATCTTCTGACTCTAGCGCCAATCTTCGCTGAATACGAATACTTCATGAGCGAAGAGTTCAGCCTAATCGACTGCTACCTAGCTCCACTATTGTGGCGTCTGCCTCAACTAGGTATCGACCTTGTAGGTCCTGGTTCAAAAGAGATCAAAGTTTACATGAACCGCGTATTTGAGCGTGATTCATTCCTTGCTTCTCTAACTGAAGCTGAACGTGAAATGCGCCTAGTTCGCTAAGCGATTTAGATAACACGTTATGGATATTGCAAAAATGACTGCTCGCCGTCCGTATATGCTTCGTGCATTTTACGATTGGTTGGTAGACAACGACTTAACTCCTCACTTGGTGGTTGATGCAACGATGCCGGGTGTGCGTGTACCAGTTGAGTTTATTCAAGATGGTCAAATCATCTTGAATATTGCTCCACGTGCTGTTGGTCAACTTGAGTTGGGTAATGATGCGATTACCTTCCATGCTCGTTTTAGTGGTCGACCTCATTCAGTGATCGTACCGGTTTATGCGGTACAAGCGATTTACGCTCGAGAGAATGGTGCTGGCACCATGTTTGAACCTGAAGAAGCGTACACTCATATCGAAGAAGAAGGGATTGTTGAAGAAGAACAGTCACCAACTTTTACTACCGTGAGTGATGATTCAGAAGTCATGGACTCGGAGTCTGAAGAGGAAGAAGCACCTCGTCCGAAAGGCAGGCCAAGCTTACGAGTTATCAAATAAAAAAAGCAGCGTGCCCACGCTGCTTTTTTATTATCTGCTAAGTTGTATTAAACAACTGTCTAGCTAGTTCACTTGAGAGCCTAATTCAGTGACTGTTGCTTCAGGCTGTGTTGTTTCTGGTTCTTCCACTTTTAATGGCTTTTCATCACCATATTGGAAGCCTTTAATCACTTGTTTTACGCCTGAGATATTACGTGCAATCTCTGTTGCTCGATCGCTTTGTTGTGGCGTGACGTAACCAAACAAGAATACATCGCTATCTTCAGTAATCACTTTTACTTTGATGCCATTTAGCTCGCTATCAGTCAGTAATGCTGATTTAACCTTGGTGGTGATCCAGCTATCGTTGCTGATTTGAGTTACGCTCAATGGTTCTTTTTGTTTGATCTGGTTATGGATATTTTTCACACCACTCACAGCGCGAGCTCGACGTTCAAACTCATTAATCAGTTCGCGAGTTGGGGCTTGTCCCATTAATACAACGGTCCCATTGTATGAACTCGCAACGACGCGAGCTTTTCCTTTGAATGGTGCTTTATTGCCAATCGCTGCAACTTCAAATTCGATGTTGTTGTCTTGCCAAATTTCTTTGGTTGTACGTGTATCTGTAACGATATTGGCAGTAGTTGCTGCCCCTGCAATAAACAAACCCGCACAGCCACTCATGCTGAGTGCTGCAAATAAAATGACAAGACTACGTATCATATTTCTAAACTCTCAATTTCAATTATTCTTCGTGAGCAGGGAAAAGAACTTGGTCGATAAGGTCACACAAGCAATGAAGGGTCACCATATGTACTTCATGGATGCGTGCTGTCCGATGTGATGGAATGCGAATTTCCACATCATTTTCACCAAGCAAGCCAGCCATTTCACCGCCATCTTTACCAGTAAGAGCAATGATCGTCATATCGCGAGTTACCGCGGCTTCCATTGCTTTGATGATGTTTTTGCTGTTACCACTGGTAGAGATTGCGAGCAAGATGTCGCCCGGCTGACCAAAAGCGCGTACTTGCTTGGAGAAGATCTCTTGGTAGTGGTAGTCATTGGCAACGGCAGTGAGCGTTGTGTTATCCGCCGTCAACGTCATTGCTGGTAGGCTAGGGCGCTCTGTTTCGAATCGGTTCAAAAGACAAGAGACAAATTGTTGTGAATTCGACGCACTGCCCCCGTTGCCACAGCATAGGATTTTATTGCCGTTGAGTAAGCTTGAAACCATTGCCTGAGCAGCGTGAGTAATTGCATCTGGTAGTGCTTCTGCTGCAGCGATTTGAATTTGAATACTTTCTGTAAAACTGTCTTTAATGCTGTCTAGCATCGTTTATCCTTCAGAGATTGCATTTTGTATCCAGTTGATGTCTCGACCACTGTCGTGAATGGCAATAACATCAAACCGATAATCGATATTGTGTGCCGAGCATTTTTGCTGGCTTAGCCAAATTTGAGCCGTTTTGACTAGTTTACGCATTTTTGCGTAGGTGACCATTTCTGCTGCAGAGCCAAAAGCATCATTCTTACGATATTTGACCTCAACAAAGACGATAGTTTCACCTTGTTGGAAAATTAAATCAATTTCGCCGACTTTCGTTAGGAAGTTTTGATCTAAAAAGCGCAAACCCTGACGCTGCAAATATCGCTTCGCCAGGGTTTCGTATTGATTGCCGATTTGTCGCTTACTAAAGAGCCCCACGCTCGGCCCAGTCTAACTCACGTTGTACTACACAGTTGTTGTTGATACTTAATACACCTGTTTGACCATCAACTGAGTAGCCCGGTAGTAACTTCATTTGCGGTAACTCACCAAGCAGTTTGTATGCGTCCATACCTAATGCTTCTAAGCGTTTTTCCATATTGGATTGATCTGGCCATAGCTCATTCATTTGTGTCGCGATGGTTGGATCTGGATTGATTAACATCGGAATGTCGCTGTACGCCACGCCTGATAGATCTTCGTAAGTTGCGCCACCACTGTTACTGCGAGAGTTAGAGAACAACTTAGGTGGTTTTGCATCAGGGTTAATCGCGACTTCGATAAATGGCTTGATCAACGTCAGTTCGGAACTGCGTGCGACAATATATACCGCATCCACATCACGACGACTACGAGGTTGGCTCTCTAAAGAGATGCGCATCAGAGACTGCATTTGTGCGATGCGTTGCTGACTCTCTTGTAAGCCAAATACACCATTAATGTTCTTTTGCAGTTGGCGTTTATCACCAAAGTAACTAGTCGCAACTTTGTTTGAGCTGTATTTGCTCCACTCTTCATTAAACGCTTCAACAACACGCTGACCATAAGCTCCGTTTGGCGCTAAGATCATTGGGAATTGGTAGCCTTGGCTGAATAGGTACTTGGCTGCCTGTGCAACTTCTTGCTCTGGAGAAAGTGCTAGGTAACACATGTCTGTGCCAGCTTGCACTTCTTCCGGAATGTTAAGTGCCAATGTTGGAATTTTCACGCCTGTTTCGGAACCGTCTAATGTCGCTTGTAGCTTCTCTACGTTTTCTTTTTGTAGAGGACCAACGACAAAATCGATGTTCTCATTGATTAAGCGCTGTTTGATTTGATCAGCGCTGTAAGCGTGTGTATCAATCACCGTCAGCGTCGCACTTGGATCTCGTGCTTGGTCGTTCATCATCGCAAAGATGAAACCATCGCGGATCAGTTGTGCTTGCGGAGCAAATTTACCCGTTAGCGGTAACAGAAGCGCTGTGTTGTTTGGTTTCACAATCTCTAACGAGAGGATGTTTTGAATTTCTGCAGGAGTATAAACCGCTGCTGGATGTGAAGGGTTTTCACTTAACCAGTGCTCAAGCGTGTTTTTAAGCTGAGGAATATTGCTCGATAACGTTTTTGCATAGATCGCTAATTGTAGCCAACCATCTAGCACGTCTTCGCTTGGTTCAGTTTGTAATGCCGTCAGTTCATTTTCAGAGTAACTGCCGAAGTTCATCCAAATACGGCTAGAGATCTCACGTTGCTCTGCTGATGACGCGTATTGACCTTCGGCTACCAATTGGCGGTTTGCTTCAAACGGTTGGTTTAAGCTTTGGTAAGCGTCCGCGCGCAACTCGTAGTAGTCTTTCCACTGTTCGCTTGGCAGTTTCCACCAAGGTTTAAAGTTCAGCCCTTGCAGCAATTGTGAGTATTTACCTTGCTTTTGCTGTAAGGTCGCACGAGCCAATTGCCACTCAGCCTGTTGAACTTCGCTCAGTTGCTGACGAGAAAGACGTTTGATTAACAGCTCAGCTTGGTCTAACTCATTTGCTTGGATTGCCGCTTTGGTTGCCATGATCAACCAGTCGTTTTGTAGGCTACCTTCGGTGCTATCAGCTTGAATCATGTAGTTCTGAACAGACTGTGTCGGCTCAAGTGTAATATCTACGCTATCTGGTTGTCGCGGACCTGAAGAACAGGCGGCGAGCGTAATTGCCAGTGCAACAGGAGTGAGTAAGCGTGGTACACTGAGTCTCTTATGGTTCATCATTGCCGTGAGTTCTCTATAATTTTGTACAAAATTGTCTCTATATTAATCGTTGAAGTGATGGTAAACAAATGACAGATAAAAATAAGTTGCCGAATGAGGGGCCAACTCTATACATCGTACCGACTCCAATCGGAAATTTAGCGGATATCACTCAACGTGCTATCGAAGTTCTGTCGAATGTGGACATCATTGCCGCTGAGGATACTCGACATACAGGCAAATTACTGTCTCACTTCAATATCCAAACCAAAACTTTTGCGCTGCATGATCACAACGAGCAACAAAAAGCACAAGTTCTAGTTGAAAAGCTACTGTCAGGTCAGTCTATCGCATTGGTTTCTGACGCTGGTACGCCGCTAATAAGCGATCCAGGATACCATTTGGTGACAAAATGTCGTCAAGCGGGCGTAAGAGTTGTGCCTCTTCCTGGTGCGTGTGCGGTCATCACTGCGTTAAGTGCTTCAGGTCTACCATCTGACCGATTCAGTTTCGAAGGCTTCTTACCACCGAAAAGTAAAGGTCGTAAAGACAAGTTCTTGGAGATTGCTTCTGTTGAACGTACTTGTATCTTCTACGAATCTCCGCATCGTATTTTAGACTCTCTACAAGATATGTTAGACGTTCTTGGTCCAGAACGTGAAGTGGTATTGGCTCGTGAACTAACCAAAACCTTTGAAACTATTCAAGGAATGCCTCTTGGTGAGTTGATTGAGTGGGTGAAGAGTGACGATAACCAACAACGTGGCGAGATGGTATTACTGATTCATGGTCACCGAGATTCAACGGAAGAGAGCCTACCTGATGAAGCGACGCGTACATTGGGTATCTTGACTAAAGAGTTACCATTGAAGAAAGCTGCTGCGCTTGCCGCTGAAATCTACAGTTTGAAGAAGAATGCTTTATACAAGTGGGGCTTGGAGAATCTGGGTTAAAAGCTTCTAGAACGAACGCTGGCACTTTGGAAACGCTTCGCTTCTGGAGGTGAGACTCGAGAATATAGCGGTCTTAATCCTGCGCTAAGCTATCAATATATCCCAAGACGTACATTTATCTTAAGTGAATTTCTGTTTGAAAGGAGAACCATCAACTCGGTTCTCCTTTTTATTTTCTAAGCTTACCTACAACGTTCTATCTTCGGAGTATCGCGCTCCCGGTTCTCTAATCCGGCAATGCAGTGTTCCCCCAATTTGAGTATTCTTGTCTGTTTTCTGAGCAATCAACATCCTCATTTCATCATATCTGTGATCTCACTAGACTCAGAAGGGATAACTCTATACAATCCGCCATCGGAGCTGACTGGGTAGTCGCTGCTTTGTTGATGTCCTTCGGGAGACTGACGTCGAAGTCCCTTTGGGAGACTGACGTTGACGTCCTTCGGGAGACTGACAAAGGGGAGGAAAGTCCGGGCTTCATAGAGCAAGGTGCCAGGTAACGCCTGGGGGGCGCAAGCCTACGACAAGTGCAGCAGAGAGAAGACCGCCGATGGCCTTAGGGCACAGGTAAGGGTGAAAGGGTGCGGTAAGAGCGCACCGGACGACTAGTAATAGTTCGTAGCAGGGTAAACTCCACCTGAAGCAAGACCAAATAGGCCTCCACATTGCGTTGCTCGCGTAAGGAGGCGGGTAGGTTGCTCGAGCCAGTGAGTGATTGCTGGCCTAGACGAATGGCTACCGCCGCGCAAGCGGAACAGAACCCGGCTTATGTGTCGGCTCCACCTATTCGAGACCCATCCCTACTTCGGTAGTGATGGGTTTTTTGCATTTTATTGACGCAAACTATGTCATTACCAATAAACTTGGCGCTGAATCACGTCTAACTTTAGACTTGAGGTGGCGATGATGTGGGAAATCAGTACACTAAAGAATCGCTTCAAGATCATTCAACGAGAAAGCTATGACCGAAACATTTCAACATATCTCAGTGTTATTAAATGAATCCATTGATGGCTTGGCTATCAAACCCGATGGTATCTATATCGATGGAACATTTGGCCGTGGCGGTCACAGCCGAACTATCTTGTCGAAGCTCGGGGAGAATGGTCGTCTATACAGTATCGACCGTGATCCACAGGCTATCGCAGAAGCGAGCAAAATCGACGACCCTCGTTTTACCATCATTCATGGTCCATTTTCTGGTATGGCGAAGTACGCAGAAGAATACGGTTTAGTTGGTAAAGTTGACGGTGTCCTGCTTGATCTTGGCGTGTCTTCTCCACAGTTAGATGATGCTGAGCGTGGCTTTAGCTTTATGAAAGATGGTCCACTAGATATGCGTATGGACCCAACATCAGGTATCCCTGTTTCTCAATGGTTGATGGAAGCGGATTTGGATGACATTACTTGGGTCATTCGCGAGTTCGGTGAAGACAAACACGCACGTCGCATAGCGAAAGCGATCGTGGCATACCGCGAAGATGAAGAAAACGAGCCTATGGTTCGTACTGGTCAATTAGCTAAATTGATCTCGGATGCCGCTCCAAAGAGTTTCAAAGAGAAAAAACACCCAGCGACTCGTGCTTTTCAGGCGTTTCGTATTTACATCAACAGTGAATTAGAAGAAATTGATACAGCACTAAAAGGCGCTGCGAGCATCTTGGCTCCAGAGGGGCGCTTATCAGTGATCAGTTTCCACTCTTTAGAGGACCGTATGGTAAAACGCTTTATTCGTAAAGAGAGTAAAGGTCCAGAAGTGCCACACGGCATCCCAATGACAGAAGAGCAGATTCGTGCTCTGGGTAGTGCAAACATGAAGCCTGTTGGTAAAGCTATCAAACCAACTAAGCAAGAAATTGACATGAACCCGCGTTCTCGAAGCTCAGTGCTAAGAATTGCAGAAAAGCTTTAATTATTATGACGAAAACCACTCCTAACCTTGCTAAGTTGATAGCGACGGATTTGATTACCGTCGGTCGCTGGTCGTTGTTGTTGATGATTTTGATCTTCGCAACCGCAATGGGAGTGGTGTTTGCAACCCACCATGCGCGTCAAGCGATCACTGAAAAAGATCATACATTGGTTGAGCGGGAGCGATTGGACAGCGAATGGCGCAACCTAATGTTGGAAGAAACAGCTCTCGCAGAACACAGTCGCGTTCAAGACTTGGCAAAGAAGGATCTTGAAATGAAACGACCAGATGGCGATAAAGAAGTGGTTATCACGCTAAAATGATTGGAAAGAAAGCCAAATCTAAACAAGGAAATACGCGCAAGTCTGCTGCAAAAGAAAAGAAAGTTTCTGCAGCAAAACCGCAACCCACCAAAGAAACAAAAGAAACAGAAGTAACGGCAGAACCAGAGTCATTTTTGATTCGCTGGCGTTTTCACTTGCTGCTGTTTTTTGTCTTCTGTGCCTTCGCTCTTCTCGTTGGGCGCGTGGCTTACATTCAAATCATCGAGCCAGACAACCTTATCAAGCAAGGTGATCTTCGTTCTATCCGTGTAAAAGCCATTCCTTCCGCGCGTGGGATCATCTCTGACCGTAACGGTGAACCGCTGGCAGTGAGCGTACCGGTAGAAGCCGTTTGGGCAGACCCGAAAACCATCTTTAAAGAAGGCGCACTGCAGCAAACTAAGAGTTGGTACGCACTTGCAGACGTGCTTGGCTTAGATCGCCAAGGTCTGATTAACAAAATTAAGAAGAACGAATCCCGCCGTTTTATTTACCTTCAACGTCAAGTAAGTCCAGCGATGGCGAACTACATTCGAGAGTTAAAGCTGCCGGGAGTGGGGTTGAAATCCGAATCTCGTCGTTACTATCCCGCAGGTGAAGTTAGTGCCCACTTAGTCGGTGTAACAGGCATTGATGGACATGGTTTAGAAGGTGTTGAACGTAGCTACGATGAATGGCTGACTGGCGCTGCGGGTAAGAAAACCATTCGTAAAGACCGTTATGGTCGTGTCGTCGAGAACATTGCTTTGGAAGAGAAGCAAGAAGGTAAGCCGCTGCAACTGACCATTGACCAAAGACTGCAAGCCATCGCGTATCGCGCAATTAAGCAAGCTGTAGCCGATCACCGTGCAACTTCCGGCTCTGCAGTAATGCTTGATGTAAAAACAGGTGCTGTGTTAGCGATGGTGAATGCGCCATCTTATAACCCAAATAACCGCAGCGACTGGCAAAGCTACAAGATGCGTAACCGAGTTATTACCGACTCAATGGAGCCTGGTTCGACGATTAAGCCATTCGTGATCTTAGCCGCTTTAGAAAATGGTGTGGCGGACAAAGATACGATCGTCGATACCGGAAATGGCATTCTTCAACTCGGGGGTAGCCGTGTTCGTGACGTGTCCAAAGTAGGTAAAGCAAGCCTGACCAAGATTTTGAAAAAATCGAGTAACATCGGTGTGACCAAGCTTGCGATGCGAATGCCAGTGGAAGCGTTATTGGGTTTGTATAGCTCTGTTGGTTTGGGCGAATTGTCCGGCTTGAACTTGGTTGGTGAGGTGACCGGTATTTTCCCAAGCCGCTCTCGTTGGTCTCCTATTGAGCGAGCAACAATTTCTTTTGGTTACGGCTTATCCATCACGCCAATTCAGCTTGCTCATGCGTACGCGACGCTAGGCAACTTAGGAAAATACGAACCGATTCATATTATCGAAAGTAACGATAACGATATGTCACGCCAAGTGGTGAGCAAAGAGCATGCTCGTCAAGTGTTAGATATGCTAGAGACGGTAACACAAAAAGGTGGTTCAGCTCGAAGAGCGGCTGTTCCAGGTTACCGAGTCGGGGCAAAAACCGGTACGTCACGTAAAGCGACAGCAGGTGGCTATAGTGATGAATACATTACATATACCGCTGGTCTTGCGCCTGTGAGCGACCCGCGAATTGCGTTGGTAGTGATTGTGAATGAGCCACAAGGTGATGATTACTACGGTGGTTCAGTAGCATCTCCTGTCTTTTCCGAAATCATGAAAGGTGCGCTGCAAATCTTGAATGTTGCCCCTGACGAAAATAAATTCCAACAGTAGGCTTGTAAGTCTGCTAAGAAACAAAATGAAGAAAGCTGAGCGCATGCTCGGAGAACATATATGACTAAAGCCATCAGTATGGACACGCTGCTTTCCGCTTGGGTAGATTGCCCTAGCTTGTCCTCTATCCTTGTCTCTGAATTGGAACTCGATAGCCGAAGAGTTCAATCTGGTACCACGTTTGTTGCCATTATCGGTCATGTTGTCGATGGACGTCAGTTTATCCCAACAGCAATTGAACAAGGAGCGAACGCGGTTATCGCTCAAGCCTGTGATGTAAAAGCGCATGGCTCGATTGAGATCATTAACGACGTACCAGTTGTTTATCTTGATGCATTAGACAAATGCTTATCTCAAATTGCGGGTCAGTTGTACCACTATCCAAATATGGAGCTGATTGGTGTCACAGGTACGAACGGAAAAACCACTATCACTCAACTGATTGCTCAGTGGATTGATTTAGTCGGTGCAAAAGCAGCGGTTATGGGTACAACGGGTAATGGTTTCCTTGATAACCTGCAAGAAGCTGCAAATACAACGGGCAACGCCGTTGAAATCCAAAAGACACTTGCTTCCCTCGCTGAGCAAAAAGCGCAATACACTGCGCTTGAGGTTTCTTCCCACGGTCTGATTCAAGGTCGTGTTAAGGCTCTGTCTTTCGCTGCGGGCGTATTTACTAACCTAAGCCGAGATCATCTAGACTACCACGGCACTATGGAAGAGTACGCTAAAGCTAAACTTACCCTATTTACAGCCCATCAATGCGAACACGCAATCATCAATGTAGACGATGTAGTCGGTGCAACTTGGGCGAAACAGCTTCCTAATGCTCTAGCCGTATCACTCAAACCAACGACAGATTTTGCGCATACAGTGTTTGCTAATCATATTGCTTATGCAGAATCAGGCATTACGATTGAGTTTAGCGGCAAGTTTGGTGAGGGCACATTACATGCTCCGCTGATCGGAGAATTTAATGCAGCGAACCTAATGTTGGCATTTACAACGTTGCTTAGCCTAGGTTTCGATAAACAGAGCTTGCTTGCAACGGCTGCACAGTTGCAGCCTGTACTTGGTCGAATGGAACTGTTTCAAGCGGAAGAGTGCGCGAAAGTGGTTGTGGATTATGCTCATACACCTGATGCTTTGGAAAAAGCGCTGCAAGCGCTTCGTGTTCATTGCCAAGGTAATCTTTGGGCTATCTTCGGTTGTGGGGGCGATCGTGATGCTGGAAAACGCCCAATGATGGCGGAAATTGCTGAGCGTTTGGGTGATAAAGTGGTTCTGACGGACGACAATCCACGCAGTGAAGATCCGGCTCTTATCATGAAAGATATGCTGGCAGGGTTAACTAAGCCAGCTGATGCTATTGTGCAACACGACCGCTTCAAAGCACTGTCTTATGCACTTGAAAATGCCTCTTCTCAAGACATTATTCTTCTGGCTGGTAAAGGTCATGAAGACTATCAAGTTCTAAATTCTGGAACCATTCACTACTCTGACCGCGAGTCAGCCATGACATTATTGGGGCTTTGATCATGATCACCGTAACGCTTTCTCAAATTGCTGAAATCACAGGTGGTGAATTGGTTGGCAATGACGTTGCCATCGAATCTGTTTCTACTGATACTCGCACAATCGACCTAGGGGCACTATTTGTTGCTTTAGTCGGTGAGCGTTTTGATGCTCATGATTTCTGTGAACAAGCCGTAGAGTCTGGTGCTGGGGCACTATTGGTGCAAAAAACACTTAATGTGAATGTGCCTCAAGTTGTTGTTGCTGATAGTAAGATAGCATTGGGCGAAGTTGCTGCGTGGGTTCACCAATCATGTCAAACACCAACGGTTGCGATCACCGGAAGTTGTGGAAAAACCACAGTAAAAGAGATGGTCGCAAGCATCTTACAATTGAAAGGTCAGGTGTTATTTACTGCGGGTAACTTTAATAATGACATCGGCGTTCCGCTGACACTATTACGTTCGCAAAAAAACGATGACTACGCTGTGATTGAGCTTGGAGCAAACCACATTGGTGAGATTGCTTATACTACTCAATTAGTTAAACCCGATATGGCCCTTGTTAACAACGTAGCTGCAGCACACCTTGAAGGCTTTGGTTCGATTGATGGAGTGAAGCAAGCAAAAGGAGAGATCTACCAAGGGCTTTCCGCTGGTGGCGTTGCGATTGTGAACTTAGACAGTCATGGTGAAGCTAAGTGGGAGGGGGTTCTCGCTGATAAGAAGGTGATTACTTTCTCACAAAGCAACACAAACGCTGACTTTTATGCGACAAATATCGTGATGAACGCCGCAGGTGAAGCAAGCTTTGACTTACATATCGCCGCAGGTTCACAAGAAATTGAACTGTCTCTGGGTATTATTGGTCAACACAACGTGTCTAACGCAATTGCCGCTTCTATCATTGCACTGCAAATGGGAGCGACCTTAGAAGAGGTTCGAGCTGGTCTTAAGCATCTTAATAAAGTTAAAGGTCGTGTCGAAGTGGAAGAGCTGAGCGACAAGATCAAACTGATTGACGACAGCTACAACGCAAGTGTTCCCGCAATGAAGGCTGCTGTTGATTTGCTAGCGGCATTTCAAGGACAACGTTGGTTGATTTTAGGCAATATGGCGGAGTTGGGTGAGGAAAGTCTTGCACTTCATCGTCAAGTCGGGGAACATGCTGCCCCACAAAAATTTGAACATGTTCTCACGTATGGTGCAGATGCAAGGGTTATTAGCGAACTCTGCGACGGCATCCATTTTGAGACACATCAAGAGATGATTGACTACATCAAGCAGCATCTAGACCAAGCGGCTCCTGAGCATCACACGATGTTGGTGAAAGGGGCGAACGGTGCACGTATGTTTGAAGTCGCTGCTGCTTTGAAGGAGTATTATTAATGATTATTTGGCTTGCCGAGCTGCTACAGCCATACCTATCTTTTTTCCGATTGTTTGAATACCTCTCTTTTCGAGCAATCCTCAGCGTATTAACCGCTTTAGGTTTATCCCTATGGATGGGACCTATCATGATCAAGCGTCTACAGATGCTACAAATTGGTCAGGTTGTTCGTAACGAAGGTCCAGAATCCCACTTTAGCAAGCGTGGTACCCCAACGATGGGCGGTATCATGATTTTGGCAGCTATTTCTATCACCATTCTTTTGTGGACTGACTTATCAAACCCTTACGTATGGGCAGTACTAACCGTGTTGTTAGGTTATGGTGCGATTGGCTTTGTCGACGATTATCGTAAGGTCGTTCGTAAGAACACCGATGGTTTGATTGCTCGTTGGAAGTACTTCTGGCAGTCGTTGATTGCATTTGTTGTGGCGTTTGCGTTGTACGCTTATGGCAAAGACACAGCCGCTACTCAACTTGTTGTGCCGTTCTTCAAAGACATCATGCCGCAACTTGGTTTCATGTACATTATCCTCACTTACTTTGTGATTGTGGGTACCAGTAATGCGGTAAACCTAACCGATGGTCTGGATGGCTTGGCAATTATGCCGACCGTTTTAGTTGCAGCCGGCTTTGCCGTGATTGCGTGGGCGACGGGTAACGTTAACTTCTCAGAATACCTTCACATTCCATATCTACCACACGCATCTGAGTTGGTAGTTGTATGTACGGCAATTGTTGGTGCGGGTCTTGGTTTCTTGTGGTTTAACACATACCCAGCGCAAGTGTTTATGGGTGATGTTGGCTCACTTGCTCTTGGTGGTGCGCTTGGTACGATCGCAGTACTTGTTCGTCAAGAGTTGGTATTGGTGATCATGGGTGGTGTGTTTGTAATGGAAACACTGTCGGTAATCCTACAGGTAGGTTCGTACAAGCTACGTGGTCAACGTATTTTCCGTATGGCACCGATTCACCATCACTACGAATTGAAAGGTTGGCCAGAACCTCGCGTAATCGTGCGTTTCTGGATTATTTCTATGGTTCTTGTTCTGATTGGTCTAGCGACACTGAAAGTGCGTTAATCGCACTTTCCAAGAATAAGACAAATTGCGTGAGCAAATATGGAACGTTGGCAAAACATACATAAGGTTGTTGTTGTAGGGCTCGGTATTACCGGGCTCTCTGTCGTTAAACACCTAACAAAAACACAACCGCAACTAGTGGTCAAAGTCATTGATACGCGTACTAACCCTCCTGGGGCTGAACGCTTGCCTGAGCAAGTCGAATTGCACAGTGGCGGGTGGAATACTGAGTGGCTTGCAGAAGCTGACTTAGTTGTGACTAATCCCGGCATTGCTTTGGCGACACCAGAAATTCAAGTCATTCTTGCGAAAGGGACGCCAGTTGTTGGCGATATTGAACTCTTCGCTTGGGCTGCCGATAAACCTGTTATTGCGATTACTGGCTCTAACGGTAAAAGCACAGTAACGGACTTAACTGGTGTCATGGCGAAAGCCGCAGGTCTAACAGTAGGTGTCGGTGGCAATATCGGTGTTCCTGCTCTTGATTTGCTAGAGCAAGATGCAGATTTGTATGTCCTTGAATTGTCCAGCTTCCAATTAGAAACTACGTCGAGCTTAAAACTCAAAGCCGCTGCGTTTCTAAACCTTTCTGAAGACCACATGGATCGTTATGACGGCATGGCGGATTATCGACAAGCTAAATTGCGTATTTTCAACCATGCAGAACTGGCAGTTGTAAATCGAGATGACCAAGAGACCTTCCCCGATATTGATATGCCGTTAGTGACATTCGGGAGCGATGAGCAAGCTTACGGTCTTGAATTGGATGGCAATCGTACTTGGTTGCTCGATCATGGTCAGCGTGTCATTGCTAGTGATGAGCTAAAGCTGGTTGGTAAGCACAATTTAGCCAATGCTCTAGTCGTACTTGCACTGCTTAAAGCGGCAGGTGTGGATTATCACAAATCATTGAATGCACTTAAAACTTACACGGGTTTGACACATCGATGCCAAGTGGTTGCGGATAATCGTGGCGTAAAATGGGTGAATGACTCAAAAGCGACCAATATTGCGAGCACTATGGCAGCGCTTTCTGGTTTAGAGTCGACGGGCAAACTGTACTTGCTCGTTGGTGGTGTTGGTAAAGGTGCGGATTTCACTCCACTAAAACCGATCTTCGCGACACTGAACCTGCAACTTTGCTGTTTTGGCGCTGATGGCGATGAATTTATGCCACTGCACGAATCAGCAACTCGTTTCGACACCATGGAAGATGTGATTCAACAGATATCTTCGCAGTTAAAAACGGGTGATATGGTGATGCTGTCTCCGGCATGTGCTAGCTTTGATCAATTCGACAACTTTATGGCAAGAGGTGACGCATTCGCAGCTCTTGCCGAGAAATACGCATAATTAAAGGTCACACACTTCGTGGGTTTAGGTAACGTTAAACGCAGCATTGGTACTTGGCTTAAGCATCCTGCACCTGAGGCGCTTTTTGATCGTCAGCTTGTATGGATTGCGTTGGGTTTGATGTTAACGGGTTTGGTGATGGTGACATCAGCATCATTTCCAATCAGCTCTCGTTTGACGGATCAGCCATTTCATTTCATGTTCCGTCATGCAACCTTTCTTGTACTCGCGATAGGTGTCTCTTCCGTAATTCTGCAAGTGCCATTAGAGCAGTGGTTTAAGAGAAGTCATTATCTTCTTTGGCTCTCTTTTGGGTTACTGATTGTTGTACTGCTCGCGGGTAAGTCGGTGAACGGTGCATCGCGTTGGATACCTCTCGGTCTGTTTAACTTGCAGCCTGCCGAAGTCGCCAAACTCTCGCTATTTGTCTTCATGTCTGGTTATTTAGTACGTAAGCAAGACGAGGTCCGTCAGACTTTCTTTGGCGGATTTATGAAGCCAATCATGGTATTTGCTTTCTTCGCAGTATTGCTCCTGGGGCAGCCCGATTTAGGTACTGTGGTTGTAATGTTGGTGACCTTGTTTGGCATGTTGTTCATTGCAGGGGCGAAGCTGACACAATTCTTGGCTCTAATGATTGCCGGTATTGCGGCTGTTGTTGGCTTGATTTTGGTCGAGCCATACCGTATTCGTCGTGTCACTTCGTTCTTAGACCCTTGGGAAGACCCATTCGGTAGTGGTTATCAGCTAACGCAATCTTTAATGGCATTTGGTCGCGGTGAGTGGTTTGGTCAAGGTCTTGGTAACTCAATCCAAAAACTTGAATACCTACCTGAAGCGCACACTGACTTCGTGTTTGCGGTACTGGCTGAAGAGCTGGGTTTTGTTGGTGTCGTGTTAGTGCTAATGCTGATTTTCAGCTTGGTGCTTAAAGCGGTTTACATTGGCAAACGAGCGTTCGAAGAAGGCGAAATGTTTGGTGGTTACCTCGCATTTGGTATTGGTATTTGGTTTGCCTTCCAGACGTTGGTTAACGTCGGCGCTGCTGCCGGTATCGTTCCAACCAAAGGTCTTACTCTTCCACTGATCAGTTATGGTGGTTCGAGTCTTATTATTATGTCCGTGGCGGTGTCTATCTTGCTGCGTATCGATCATGAATGCCGCTTAAAGCACGGCAAGAAAGAATCAGAACAACAAGTCGATGAAGAAAAATAAACGTTTGATGGTGATGGCTGGTGGTACTGGCGGTCACGTATTCCCTGGTCTAGCGGTAGCTAAGCAGCTACAAGAGCAAGGTTGGGAAATTCGCTGGTTGGGTACCGCGGATAGAATGGAAGCTGATTTGGTGCCAAAACACGGTATCGAAATCGACTTTATCAAAGTAAAAGGTCTACGAGGTCAAGGCGTTAAGCGTCTTCTTGCAGCACCATTTCAGATTATTAATGCCATCATGCAAGCTCGCACTCATATGAAGCGCTGGCAACCCGATGCTGTGCTGGGCATGGGCGGCTATGTCAGTGGTCCCGGTGGTATTGCGGCTTGGGTGAGCGGAATCCCTGTCGTATTGCACGAGCAAAATGCAGTAGCAGGTTTAACGAACCAATGGTTATCAAAAATCGCTAAGAAGGTTTTTCAAGCTTTCCCGGGCGCTTTTCCAAATGCCGAAGTGGTTGGTAACCCAGTTCGTGAAGACGTGACTCAATTGGTCGCGCCAACCGAACGCATGCAAGAACGCCAAGGTCCAATTCGCATTCTGGTTATGGGTGGCAGCCAAGGCGCACGCATTCTTAACCAAACTCTGCCAGAAGTGATGGCGAAATTGGGTCAAGATTACATTATTCGCCATCAAGCGGGCAAAGGCGCAGCGGAAGAAGTCAACGCAGCATACCAAGCCAATGGCGTGGTGAATGCAGAGGTAACAGAGTTTATCGATGATGTGGCGCAAGCTTATGCGTGGGCAGACTTACTGGTTTGTCGCTCAGGCGCGCTAACGGTATCTGAAGTGTCTGCTGCTGGTGTGGGTGCTATCTTCGTTCCGTTTATGCATAAAGACCGTCAGCAAGCATTAAATGCAGACCACTTAGTGGATTGCGGTGCAGCGAAAATGATTGAACAACCAGATTTAACCGTTGAGTCACTGACTCAGCAGATCCAACAATTGGATCGACATGCTTTACTTACAATGGCAGAGCAAGCGCGTGGCGCTGCAAAATTGAATGCGGACCGAGTTGTCGCACAAGCCATTGTCGCTTTGACCGAAAAGCGTTAACGAATTATTGAGAATAGAATTGATGACTATCCAACATACACAAGACTTAGCTCAGATTCGCGCAATGGTGCCAGAGATGCGCCGCGTGAAATCCATCCACTTCATCGGTATTGGTGGTGCGGGCATGAGCGGCATTGCAGAAGTGCTGTTGAACGAAGGCTACCAAATCACAGGCTCTGATTTATCAGAGAACCCAGTGACAGAGCGTTTAGTATCAAAAGGTGCGACGGTATTTATCGGTCACCAAGCAAGTAATGTTGAAAAAGCCAGTGTTGTTGTGGTTTCAACCGCGATCAACGAAGAAAACCCAGAAGTGATGGCAGCACGTGAGTTGCGTATCCCTATCGTGCGTCGAGCTGAGATGCTTGCTGAATTAATGCGCTTCCGTCATGGGATTGCTGTTGCGGGTACACACGGTAAAACGACGACGACTGCTCTAGTTACGCAAATCTATTCTGAAGCAGGTCTTGACCCAACATTTGTTAACGGTGGTTTAGTTAAGAGTGCAGGTACAAATGCACGCTTAGGTTCGAGCCGAATTCTGATTGCAGAAGCAGACGAAAGTGATGCTTCATTTTTACACCTACAACCTATGGTAAGCATCGTGACGAACATCGAAGCTGACCACATGGATACTTACGGTGGCGATTTCGAAACGTTGAAGCAGACATTCATCGATTTTCTTCACAACTTGCCGTTTTATGGTCAAGCTATTGTCTGTATTGACGATCCAGTCATTCGTGAGCTTATTCCACGTATTAGTCGCCAAGTGATTACTTATGGCTTCTCTGAAGACGCTGATGTGCGCATAGAGAATTACCATCAGGAAGGTCAACAGGGCAAGTTCACGGTGGTTCGTGAAGGTCGCGCAAACCTGGATATCACGCTGAACATCCCTGGTCGCCATAACGCATTGAACGCATCTGCAGCGATTGCGGTTGCTACAGAAGACGACATCAGTGATGAAGCAATCTTAAAAGCAATGGCGGGTACACAAGGTACAGGTCGTCGATTTGATCATTTAGGCGAGTTCGATACTGGTAATGGTCATGCAATGCTTGTCGATGACTATGGTCATCACCCAACAGAAGTGGACGTGACGATTAACGCAGCACGCAGCGGCTGGCAGGATAAACGTCTCGTCATGATTTTCCAGCCTCATCGTTATAGCCGTACCCGTGACTTATACGATGACTTTGCGAATGTGCTGGAGCAAGTGGATGTTCTGATCATGTTAGATGTATACGCTGCGGGCGAAAAACCGATTGCCGGCGCGGATGGACGTGCTTTATGCCGCACTATTCGTAGTCGCGGAAAGGTCGATCCAATTTTTGTCCCAGAAATCGAGCAATTACCTTCAGTTTTGGCTAACGTTATACAAGATGGCGACCTGATTTTGACTCAAGGCGCAGGTGATGTTGGTAAAGTTGCCAAGCAGCTTGCTGCTCTTGAATTGAATATAAATAAGATGCTTGGCTAACAATAGGGACGGGCGCAAAGTGCAGAGAAAGACCTAGATCTCGATTTTGCGTCAAGAACGTTGTGATTTATCACTATCAGTGTTTGATAGTTTACAAGAGCTCAGTATAATCCCAAGGTTAAAGTCAATGCTTTTGCCAATGTGTACTAACACGGTGAAAAGTACAGGACAAAAGTCAGGAAACGAAGACGTTGTTGAATATTGCACTGAATGAAGAGCGACTTAACACGGACAATAACCGTGGTCGTCAAGATAAAATCTTGGGTGCGCTATTTTTCTTTGTTGTGGTGACCTTAATTAGTTCTGTTTTGTACTCAGCGATCAGTTGGATGTGGGATGACCAAAGGTTACCTCTCTCCAAAATTGTACTTCAGGGAAAACTGGAGTATGTCACAGCAGACGATGTGCAAGCAGCGTTTGGACAAATTGATCATATTGGCACCTTTATGTCTCAAGACATTGATGTGTTGCAGCAAAGTGTCGAAGCCCTTCCATGGGTCGCGCATGCTGCGATTCGTAAGCAATGGCCAGACACGGTAAAAGTATTTTTGACAGAACATCAACCCGTTGCCATCTGGAATGGCAATGAGCTGTTAGATGCTAATGGCTTAGTATTTAATGGTGATGTTGGCCTGCTAAAGGAAGAAAAAGTTAAGTTATATGGTCCCAATGAGACTGGACCGGAAGTTTTGCAAACCTATCGCGATCTCCGTCCTAAGTTCCAAACGTTGGGGCTGGCTATTTCGTCATTAGTGTTAAACGAACGACGAGCTTGGCAGATCATCCTTGATAACGGTATTCGACTAGAGCTCGGTAAAGAGTCTCTGGATGAGCGGATAGAGCGCTTCTTTTTGCTTTATAACAAGCTCGGCAGTGACACTCAAAGAATCAGTTATATCGATCTTAGGTACGATACGGGAGCCGCAGTTGGTTGGTTCCCTGAACATGAGTTAGAACAAGAGAGTACGAATGACTAAGGCCGCTGATGACAACATTATTGTTGGTCTTGATATAGGCACTGCAACCGTATCAGCTCTAGTGGGTGAGATTCTACCGGATGGCCAAATAAATATTATTGGTGCGGGTAGCAGCCCTTCACGTGGCATGGATAAAGGCGGCGTGAATGATTTGGAGTCGGTTGTAAAATCAGTGCAACGCGCAATTGATCAAGCTGAGTTGATGGCGGAATGCCAAATCAGCCGAGTATTTATTTCGTTGTCTGGTAAGCATATCGCAAGCCGAATTGAAAAAGGCATGGGCACCATATCTGATGAGGAAGTGTCTCAGGAAGATATGGATCGCGCTATCCATACTGCAAAATCGATTAAAATCGGTGATGAACAGCGAATCCTTCATGTGATTCCACAAGAGTTCACCATCGACTACCAAGAGGGCATTAAAAACCCACTTGGTTTATCAGGAGTGAGAATGGAAGTCAGTGTCCATTTGATCTCATGCCATAATGATATGGCACGCAATATTATTAAGGCTGTAGAACGTTGTGGTCTTAAAGTAGAGCAACTTGTGTTTTCTGGGCTTGCTGCAAGTAATGCAGTGATCACCGAGGATGAAAGAGAGCTTGGGGTTTGTGTGGTTGATATCGGTGCCGGCACGATGGACATTTCTATCTGGACCGGTGGTGCGTTACGTCACACTGAAGTATTTTCTTACGCAGGAAATGCAGTAACTAGCGATATTGCTTTTGCTTTTGGTACGCCAGTGAGCGATGCTGAAGAAATAAAAGTCAAATATGGCTGTGCCTTGAGCGAACTAGTCAGTAAGGATGACACGGTTAACGTTCCTAGCGTAGGTGGTCGACCTTCACGTAGTCTGCAACGTCAGACGTTGTCAGAAGTGATTGAACCACGATACTCTGAGCTTATGGGACTGGTTAACCAAACTATCGACTCTGTACAAGCGAAATTGCGCGAAGAGGGCATTAAGCACCATCTCGCTGCGGGTGTAGTTCTTACCGGCGGTGCTGCGCAAATCGAAGGAGTGGTAGAATGTGCGGAACGCGTATTCCGCAACCAAGTAAGGGTTGGCAAACCGCTTGAAGTCAGCGGGTTAACTGACTATGTAAAAGAGCCGTACCATTCTACGGCAGTTGGATTACTTCATTACGCAAGAGACATGCAGTCTAGCGACGATAGCGATTATAATGAACCTAAGCGCTCATCTGTTACTGGCTTTTTCGGTAAATTGCGTAATTGGATACAAAAAGAGTTTTAACCTGAGTTGCAGGATAAACGGAGACAACACATGTTTGAACCGATGATGGAAATGTCTGACGATGCAGTAATCAAGGTCGTTGGAGTTGGTGGCGGCGGTGGTAACGCCGTTGAACACATGGTGCGTGAATCCATCGAAGGTGTGGAATTCATCAGCGTCAACACTGATGCGCAAGCACTTCGTAAGACAAGCGTTGGCAATGTCATTCAGATTGGTGGTGATATCACTAAAGGTCTGGGTGCAGGTGCGAATCCACAGGTCGGCCGTGAGGCAGCTCTCGAAGACAGAGATAGAATTAAAGATTCCCTAACTGGTGCCGATATGGTGTTTATCGCAGCAGGTATGGGTGGCGGTACAGGTACTGGTGCAGCACCTGTTATTGCTGAAGTAGCTAAAGAGCTTGGCATTCTTACTGTTGCGGTAGTAACAAAACCGTTCAGCTTTGAAGGCAAAAAGCGTTTGGCATTTGCTGAGCAAGGTATCGATGAGCTATCTAAGCATGTTGACTCTTTGATCACAATTCCAAACGAAAAGCTACTTAAAGTACTTGGTCGCGGTGTAACGCTATTAGAAGCTTTCGCAAGTGCGAACGACGTTCTTAAGAACGCTGTTCAAGGTATTGCGGAGCTAATTACTCGCCCTGGCATGATCAACGTCGACTTTGCAGACGTACGTACTGTAATGTCTGAAATGGGTCACGCAATGATGGGTAGCGGTATCGCGAAAGGCGAAGATCGTGCAGAAGAGGCAGCGGAAATGGCAATTTCTAGCCCACTTCTAGAAGACATCGATCTAGCTGGTGCTCGTGGTGTTCTTGTTAACATCACTGCAGGTCTGGATATGCGTCTTGATGAGTTTGAGACTGTTGGTAACACAGTGAAAGCATTTGCTTCTGACAATGCAACCGTAGTTATCGGTACTTCTCTAGACCCAGATATGACGGATGAAATCCGCGTAACAGTTGTTGCGACAGGTATCGGCAACGAGAAAAAACCAGACATTACGCTAGTTGCTGGTGGCAAAGCGAAAGTAGCACCAACTGCTACTCCGCAAGCTCAACCACAACAGCAAGCTGCGGCACCACAAGCTGAAGAGAAACCGGCACAGACTTTGCAAACTACTCCAGTGCAAGAGAAGCCACAGGTAATTCCTCAGCCGACAAACACAGTTTCTTCTTCTCCAGCTTCTGCGGGTCAGAGTTCTGCCGCTCCTAAGCAAGAGAAGGAAAGTGGTTATTTAGATATCCCGGCATTTTTGCGTCGTCAGGCTGATTAATCTTTAACCCATAAATTTGACATAGCTCAAGATTATGGTAGCATTCACGGTCGACGTTACAGACGACCGTGTTTTGTAGCATATTTTAGAGAGGCAAGCAGATGATCAGACAACGTACTCTGAAAGAAATAGTGAAAACAACTGGTGTGGGTCTCCACTCTGGTCGTAAAGTCACACTTACTCTGCGCCCAGCTGCTGCAAACACAGGTATCATTTACCGTCGTACAGATGTAAACCCACCTGTAGATTTTCCAGCTGACCCAGCGTCTGTTCGTGACACTATGCTATGTACAGCATTGGTGAACGATGAAGGCGTGCGAATTTCAACTGTAGAACACTTGAATGCAGCACTTGCTGGTATGGGTATCGACAATATTATTGTCGAAGTAGACGCTCCTGAAATTCCAATTATGGATGGCAGTGCAAGCCCGTTTGTATACCTGCTACAGCAAGCTGGTGTTGAAACGCAAAATGCACCGAAGCGTTTTATTCGTATTAAGAAACCAGTTCGTTTTGAAGATGGCGATAAGTGGGCAGAGTTTGTTCCATTTAATGGCTTCCGTATGGACTTCGAAATCGACTTTAACCACCCTGCGATTGAGTCAGATGAGCAACGTCTTCTATTTGATTTCTCATCTCAAGGTTTCGTTCGTGAAATTTCTCGCGCACGTACGTTTGGTTTTATGCGTGATATTGAATACTTACAATCTCAGAACTTAGTTCTTGGTGGTAGTTTCGATAATGCAATTGTACTGGATGATTACCGTATTCTTAACGAAGAAGGTCTACGCTTTGATAATGAGTTTGTTACTCACAAAGTACTAGATGCTATTGGTGACCTTTACATGTGTGGTCATGCCATTATCGGTGAGTTCCGTGCTTTCAAATCAGGTCACGGTCTAAACAACCAACTTCTACGTGCAGTTCTTGCGGATCAAGAAGCATGGGAATGGACAACATTCGAAGAAGAAGTGGGTTCACCAGTTGCTTTTGCAGAACCAAACATGGTTTTAGCGTAATAAACAGCGCAAACAGATTAAAAAAGCCAGGCAATGCCTGGCTTTTTAGTATCTGAATGTTGAGTCTATATTTTCTGACGTACGCTTTGTTTGACATAGGCTTTTGGCAGCATGTGAAGCGTTCTGCAAATGATCGTTCAACGATCTTCTGTGAAGATATTACTTTCAATGAATACAGATGTCCTGTAAATGCCTATTAGAAATGGCAATGGCGAATAGTGAAACATTGCCACTTTTTACTGCTTGGCAAGGCGTTGCCGATCCTTTTCTTACCATTATGATCTTTTAACGTTGAACACCAAACTTAGGATCCTTTTTAAGTGAAGTCGATAAAATTATGATCTTACATAGGTAAAATCTAATTTTGTTGAGATATGGGTATTCAAAAGCAGCTTTCTACTGGGCGATGGTTTACATTATTGCCTTTATCTTCAGCTCATAGCGACGATTTGAACTTAGCCACTAGAGGCTGATTCTTCTAAAGAATGGCTTATAAAATACCGACTTTGCGCTTTGATGAGGGGGTAATAGTGGCTAATACATCATCAGTTTGTCTAAAAACTTACGAGTGCTTCAAACAAATACGTCTATTTATGGTTGTATCGACGAAAAATCCTTACACTAAGCCACATTGATTCAAAATTTAGCCTTGAAATATGGATGTTTGAACTCAATATCTTTGATAAATGATTTATCTCAGTATTCTTAGTTCCAAACTGGCAGAGACTGAAGGCATTACGAGTAGATCGGGAACGGTCTGATTAAAGAGAGATTCACGAAAAATGATAACTAAGCTACTGACAAAAGTAATTGGCAGTCGCAACGACCGAACACTGCGCCGCCTTAGAAAAATTGTAAAAGAGATTAATAACTACGAACCAACGTTCGAAGCACTTTCTGATGAAGAGCTAAAAGCGAAAACTGTTGAGTTCCGTGAGCGCCTAGAGCAAGGTGAGACTCTTGATAAGCTACTTCCAGAAGCTTTTGCTACGGTTCGTGAAGCATCTAAGCGTGTTTACGGTATGCGTCACTTCGACGTTCAGCTTATCGGTGGTATGGTACTGAACGGCGGTCAAATTGCGGAAATGCGCACTGGTGAAGGTAAAACTTTAACTGCAACTCTTCCTGCTTACCTAAACGCACTTCCAGGTAAAGGTGTACACGTAGTCACAGTGAACGACTACCTAGCAACACGTGATGCTGAGACTAACCGTCCACTATTTGAATTCTTAGGTATGACAGTTGGCGTGAACGTGCCAAACATGCCTCCTCAAGCGAAAAAAGAAGCTTACCAAGCTGATATCCTTTACGGTACAAACAACGAGTTTGGCTTTGACTACCTACGTGACAACATGGCTTTCCGCAATGAAGACCGTGTTCAACGTGAACGCTTTTTCGCAGTTGTCGATGAAGTGGACTCAATCCTTATCGATGAAGCTCGTACTCCTCTGATCATCTCTGGTCCAGCAGAAGATAGCTCGGATCTATACACTCGTATTAACCTGCTTATTCCAAATCTTCAAAAGCAAGATAAAGAAGACTCTGAAGAATACCGCGGCGACGGTCACTACACGGTTGATGAGAAATCTAAACAAGTTCACTTAACGGAAACGGGTCAAGAATTCGTTGAAGAACTAATGGTGAAAAATGGTCTGATGGAAGAGGGCGATACACTTTACTCTCCAACTAACATCAGCCTACTACACCACGTTAATGCAGCGCTTCGTGCACACGTATTGTTTGAACGCAATGTAGATTACATCGTCAATGATGACGGCGAAGTTGTGATCGTCGATGAACATACCGGTCGTACAATGCCGGGTCGTCGTTGGTCTGAAGGTCTTCATCAAGCGGTTGAAGCGAAAGAAGGCGTTAAGATTCAAAACGAAAACCAAACGCTGGCATCGATCACCTTCCAGAACTACTTCCGCCTATACGAAAAACTATCAGGTATGACAGGCACAGCGGATACAGAAGCATTCGAATTCCAATCGATTTACGGTCTAGAGACAGTGGTTATCCCAACCAACAAACCTATGATCCGTAACGATATGCCAGACGTAGTTTACCGTACTGAAGCTGAGAAATTCGCTGCAATTATCGAAGACATCAAAGAGCGCGTAGAGAAAGGTCAACCATCTCTAGTAGGTACGGTTTCTATCGAGAAATCAGAGCTACTCTCTAACGCACTTAAGAAAGCTAAGATTAAACACAATGTACTGAACGCTAAGTTCCACGAACGCGAAGCAGAGATCGTTGCAGAAGCGGGTACACCTGGTGCGGTAACGATCGCGACTAACATGGCTGGTCGTGGTACGGATATCGTGTTGGGTGGTAGCTGGCAAGCGAAAGTCGAAGCGCTTCAAGATCCAACCAAAGAACAGATCGATGCTATCAAAGCTGAGTGGAAACAAGTTCACGATCAAGTACTAGAATCAGGTGGTCTGCACATCATTGGTACTGAGCGTCACGAATCTCGTCGTATCGATAACCAGTTACGTGGTCGTTCAGGTCGCCAAGGTGACGCAGGTTCATCTCGTTTCTACCTATCGATGGAAGATTCACTACTACGTATCTTCACTTCAGATCGTATGGCTAGCCTTATCCAAAGCGGTATGGAAGAAGGTGAGGCGATTGAATCTAAGATGTTGTCTCGTTCAATCGAAAAAGCACAACGTAAAGTGGAAGGTCGTAACTTCGACATCCGTAAACAGCTTCTTGAATACGATGATGTAGCAAATGATCAGCGTAAAGTAGTTTACGAATTACGTGATGAGCTAATGAGCGTTGACGACATTAGCGATATGATCGAACAAAACCGTGAAGATGTTGTTACTGCGATCATCGATGAATACATTCCACCACAATCTCTAGAAGATATGTGGGATGTGGAAGGTCTTCAAGAGCGCTTGAAAGCGGACTTCGATCTAGATGCGCCTATTAAGCAATGGCTTGAAGAAGACGACAAGCTATACGAAGAAGCGTTGCGTGAGAAGATCATCAACCTAGCAGTTGAAGTCTACAAAGCGAAAGAAGAAGTAGTCGGTGCGCAAGTACTTCGCAACTTCGAGAAGTCAGTTATGCTTCAAACGCTAGACACGCTTTGGAAAGAGCATCTAGCGGCAATGGATCACCTACGTCAAGGTATTCACCTACGTGGTTATGCGCAGAAGAACCCGAAACAAGAGTACAAGCGTGAGTCGTTTGAACTGTTTGAAGGTCTACTAGAAGCGCTTAAGACGGATGTGATTACCGTGCTATCTCGCGTACGTGTTCAACAACAAGAAGAAGTTGAGCGTATGGAAGAGCAACGTCGCGCGCAAGCTGAAGAAGCAGCTCGTCGTGCCCAAGCTCAACACGCAGCAGCACAAAACCCACTAACTGAAGGCGAAGAGTCTGAAGAAACGTCTAACCAACCAATGGTTCGTGAAGAGCGTAAAGTGGGTCGTAATGAGCCTTGTCCATGTGGCAGTGGTAAAAAGTACAAACAGTGCCACGGGAAAATTGACTAATACAGTCCGAAAATATTGATAAAGAGTCGCTTAGGCGGCTCTTTTTGTATTGATATACCCAAGTAACCTCGAGATGCTTGGTTCAGCGAGAATGACTTGGTTTGAAGGCGAGGCAACAATTTGAAGATCTAGTGGTTCTAAATCGAAAATTGTTAACGAAGCATGCGAACCAAGGCAACTCGCCCTTCGGGAGCGTGTCACTGAAGCAACTTCATCGTCAAACAACTTGGAAATAGCGTGCTATTCCGCTTCGTTGTTTTCCTTGAACTTGAATCAGTGACGACGCTCTGAATCTAGCATCTTGAAGTCACTTGGGTATAGATCTAGGAACGAATCTAATGAAAAGAATTCATATTGTTGCGGCAATCATCTTTAACCAAGATAAATCGCAAATCTTCATCACTAAACGTCCAGATGACAAACACAAAGGAGGATTCTGGGAGTTCCCTGGTGGCAAAGTAGAGCAAGGTGAAAGTGTTGAGCAAGCGATGATTCGTGAGCTGGAAGAAGAGATTGGTATCACAGTGACAGAGCAATCCCTATTTGAACACTTGGAATATGACTATCCAGAAAAGTCTTTGAAGTTTGATTTCATGACAGTATCTCAGTTCGATAACCAACCTTATGGTCGCGAAGGTCAAGAAGGACGTTGGGTTGATGTTGCTGCATTACTTGATTACACCTTCCCAGAGGCAAACGTACCGATTCTAGAGCGAGTGATTAAAGAGTTTTCTTAACTCGCTGCGAACTATCTTGTGGTTAACACGGGATATTGTTAGTTTAAAAAGATTCGGCGAAACGAAAGAGGACGAGGCAAGCCTCGTTTATCCAGAGAAGGAGAGAAAGCGCAATGGTTCGTATTGCAATTGCAGGAGCTGCTGGCCGCATGGGTCGCAACCTAGTTAAAGCATCGCATTTAAACTCAGAGGCATCCGTGACTGCGGGATCTGAACGTCCAGAGTCTTCGCTAGTTGGCGTAGATGTTGGTGAGTTGTGCGGTGAAGGTAAGTTTGATGTCTTTCTGACGGATGATTTAGCAAAAGAGGTCGACAACTTCGATGTTGTTATCGACTTTACGGCTCCAGTGAGCACGCTAGCGAATCTAGAGCTTTGCAAACAACATGGCAAGAGTATCGTCATTGGCACGACTGGCTTTAGCGAAGAAGAGCGTGAATTGATCGATGCTGCTGCGAAGCAAGTGCCAGTTGTGATGGCTCCTAACTATTCAGTCGGTGTGAACCTTGTCTTTAAGCTTCTCGAGAAAGCGGCCAAAGTGATGGGGGATTACTGTGATATTGAGATTGTTGAAGCGCATCACCGCCACAAAGTTGATGCTCCGTCTGGTACCGCGATTGGTATGGGGGAAGCGATCGCAGGAGCGATGGGCAATAAGCTAAGCGATGTTGCCGTTTACGCTCGTGAAGGTATTACGGGTGAGCGAACAAAAGATGAAATTGGTTTTGCTACGATCCGTGCTGGGGATATTGTAGGTGAACATACGGCTATGTTTGCTGACATTGGTGAACGCGTTGAGATTATTCATAAAGCGACCGACCGAATGACCTTTGCTAATGGGGCGGTAAAAGCCGCAGTTTGGTTGCATGCTAAGCCAGCAGGTTTTTATACCATGACTGATGTTCTCGGGCTTAATGAACTGTAAATACATAATTATTCGCCGGCGTAAGCCGGCTTTTTTGTTTTTGGAGAAAATTATGTAAACAAAATGGTTCCATAAGGTCGCAAGATTTCTCATAGTTTTATTATTATTTTGTGTGTTTGACTTGTAAAAATGGCTGTAAGACCTAAAAGTTGTAGTTGAAGTTGCGGGATGAACGTTTGCGCAAAAATCTCACAAAATTTTGTGATCTTCAATAAGTTCAAATTTGTAAAATTCACAAAAAAGTCATGGTAAGTGATCTGTAGATAGCTAAAACTTACTTTTTTAGGGCTTTTTCTGTTGAAACGTCATTACTCGCTAGAAAGTACCAATTTATTTTTCAATGTGTGTTGACAGTTTCAAAGTCCGTCTTTAGAATACCGCCAATTTGTCAAAAATACCTGTTTATGTAAATTATCAAGGTAAAGGAAGGCAAATTTGCAGCTTAATTTATTTTTTATGCATTTTTATTCTGGAGGTTGTCTTGGGTAAATTAGCACTGTTAGTCCTAGAAGATGGGACAGTGTTCCGCGGTGTTTCCATTGGAGCAGATGGTATTTCCGTTGGTGAAGTTGTTTTTAATACCTCGATGACGGGGTACCAAGAAATTCTCACTGATCCTTCCTATTCTCAACAAATCGTTACTCTTACTTATCCTCACATTGGCAATACCGGAACCAATTCCGAAGACGAAGAATCTTCTTCAATCCACGCACAAGGCCTTGTGATTCGCGATCTCCCTCTTATCGCTTCTAACTTCCGTAATGAACAATCCCTTTCTGATTACCTCAAGTCGCAAAACATCGTCGGCATTGCAGACATCGACACGCGTAAGCTAACTCGTATCCTGCGTGAAAAAGGTGCTCAAAACGGTTGTATCGTAGCTGGCTCTTCTATAAACGGAGAGAATCTAGACGAAGCTTTGGCACTAGCGAAAGCAAAAGAATTCCCTGGTTTGAAAGGAATGGATCTTGCGAAAGAGGTTACAACAAAAGAAGCGTATCAATGGAAACAAGGTTCGTGGACGCTTGAGGGTGGACTTCCAGAAGCGAAAGACGACAGCGAATTGCCATATCACGTTGTTGCCTACGATTTCGGCGCAAAACGTAACATCCTGCGCATGTTGGTTGACCGAGGCTGCCGCCTAACGGTTGTTCCTGCTGAAACTTCAGCAGAAGAAGTTCTGGCTCTAAACCCAGATGGCGTTTTCCTATCAAACGGTCCTGGTGACCCAGAACCATGTACTTACGCAATTGAAGCGACAAAAGTATTCCTAGAAAAAGGCCTGCCAATCTTTGGTATCTGTCTAGGCCACCAAATCCTTGCGCTAGCATCGGGTGCACAAACAGTGAAAATGAAGTTTGGTCACCACGGCGCAAACCACCCAGTAAAAGATTTGGAGCGTAATGTTGTAATGATTACGTCGCAGAACCACGGTTTTGCAGCAGACGAAGCAACACTACCTGAAAATCTACGTGCTACTCACGTATCGCTATTTGATGGCTCTCTACAAGGTATTCACCGTACAGACAAGCCAGCATTTAGCTTCCAAGGTCACCCTGAAGCGAGCCCAGGTCCACACGACGCGGCACCGCTATTTGACCACTTTATCGAACTAATCAAAAAACACAGCGCTTAATTCGGAGTAGTAGATAATGCCAAAACGTACTGACATTCAAAGTATTCTTATTCTTGGTGCTGGTCCGATTGTTATCGGTCAGGCATGTGAGTTTGACTACTCTGGCGCACAAGCGTGTAAAGCACTGCGTGAAGAGGGTTACCGAGTTATCCTAGTGAACTCTAACCCTGCAACCATCATGACTGACCCAGACATGGCGGATGCAACTTACATCGAGCCAATCCAATGGGAAGTGGTTCGTAACATCATCGCGAAAGAAAAACCGGATGCAGTACTACCTACAATGGGTGGTCAAACTGCATTGAACTGTGCTCTAGACCTAGAGAAATACGGCGTTCTAGAAGAGTTCGGCGTTGAGATGATTGGCGCAACGGCTGATGCAATCGACAAAGCGGAAGACCGCTCTCGTTTCGATAAAGCGATGAAGTCTATCGGCCTTGAGTGTCCACGTGCGGATACTGCAAAAACGATGGAAGAAGCTTACGCTGTACTCGATATGGTTGGCTTCCCTTGTATCATCCGTCCATCATTTACTATGGGTGGTACTGGTGGCGGTATTGCATACAACAAAGAAGAGTTCGAAGAAATCTGTCGTCGCGGTCTAGACCTGTCGCCAACTAACGAACTTCTAATCGATGAGTCTCTTATTGGTTGGAAAGAGTACGAGATGGAAGTGGTTCGCGACAAAGCGGACAACTGTATCATCGTATGTGCGATTGAAAACTTCGATCCAATGGGCATCCACACGGGTGACTCAATCACGGTTGCACCAGCGCAAACACTAACAGACAAAGAATACCAGCTAATGCGTAACGCATCTCTAGCAGTACTGCGTGAGATTGGCGTTGAAACTGGTGGTTCTAACGTACAGTTTGGTATCAACCCGAAAGATGGCCGCATGGTTATCATCGAGATGAACCCGCGTGTATCTCGCTCTTCTGCTCTAGCTTCAAAAGCAACAGGTTTCCCAATCGCTAAGATTGCAGCGAAACTGGCTGTTGGCTTTACACTAGACGAGCTAATGAACGACATTACTGGTGGCGCTACACCAGCATCATTCGAACCAACCATCGACTACGTAGTAACTAAGATTCCTCGCTTTAACTTCGAGAAATTTGCAGGTGCTAATGACCGTCTAACGACGCAAATGAAGTCAGTTGGTGAGGTAATGGCAATTGGTCGTAACCAACAAGAGTCACTACAAAAAGCACTTCGCGGTTTAGAAGTTGGCGCTACTGGTTTTGACGAGATGGTTGACCTAGATGCACCAGACGCTCTGACGAAAATTCGTCATGAGCTGAAAGAAGCAGGCGCAGAGCGTATTTGGTACATCGCGGATGCATTCCGTGCGGGTATGTCAGTCGATGGCGTATTCAACCTAACGCAAATCGACCGCTGGTTCCTAGTTCAAATCGAAGACATCGTGAAGCTTGAGCAAGAGCTCAAAGCAAAAGGTTTCGCTGGTCTAAACAAAGAAGAACTTAACAAGCTGAAGCGTAAAGGTTTTGCTGATGCGCGCCTATCTAAGATTCTAGGTGTTGCGGAAAGCGAAATCCGTCGTCTACGTGACCAGTACGATATTCACCCAGTGTACAAGCGTGTTGATACGTGTGCGGCAGAGTTCTCATCTGATACAGCTTACATGTACTCATCTTACGATGACGAGTGTGAAGCTAACCCAACAGACAAAGACAAGATCATGATTCTAGGCGGTGGTCCAAACCGTATCGGTCAAGGTATTGAATTTGACTACTGTTGTGTACACGCATCGCTAGCACTACGTGAAGATGGCTACGAAACTATCATGGTTAACTGTAACCCTGAGACTGTTTCAACAGACTACGATACATCTGACCGTTTGTACTTCGAACCAGTAACACTGGAAGACGTATTAGCAATCGCACGTGTTGAGAAGCCAAAAGGCGTTATCGTTCAGTACGGTGGTCAAACACCACTTAAACTGGCTCGTGCACTTGAAGCAGCTGGCGTGCCAATCATCGGTACTAGCCCTGATGCAATCGACCGTGCAGAAGACCGTGAGCGTTTCCAAGTTGCTGTCGACCGTCTAGGTCTTCTACAGCCAGAGAACGCGACAGTAACGACGATGGAGCAAGCAGTAGAGAAATCTCGTGAAATCGGTTACCCACTGGTTGTACGTCCTTCTTACGTACTTGGTGGTCGTGCGATGGAAATCGTATACGACGAGCAAGACTTACGTCGCTACTTCAACGAAGCAGTAAGCGTATCAAACGAATCTCCAGTACTACTAGATAGCTTCCTAGACGACGCAGTTGAAGTCGATATCGATGCTATCTGTGACGGTGAGCGTGTGGTTATCGGCGGTATCATGGAGCACATCGAGCAAGCGGGTGTTCACTCAGGTGACTCAGCATGTTCTCTTCCTGCATACACGCTAAGCCAAGAAATCCAAGACGTAATGCGTGAGCAAGTTGAAAAGCTAGCGTTTGAATTGGGTGTTCGTGGTCTGATGAACACGCAGTTCGCGGTTAAGAACAACCAAGTATACCTAATCGAGGTTAACCCTCGTGCAGCGCGTACGGTACCGTTCGTATCTAAAGCAACTGGTGCGCCAATCGCTAAGATTGCTGCGCGTGTAATGGCGGGTCAATCGCTAGAGTCTCAAGGCTTTACGAAAGAAATCATCCCACCGTACTACTCTGTAAAAGAAGTTGTACTGCCATTCAATAAGTTCCCAGGTGTTGACCCGCTGTTGGGTCCTGAAATGCGCTCTACTGGTGAAGTTATGGGTGTTGGTGCGACGTTTGCAGAAGCTTACGCGAAAGCAGAATTGGGTTGTGGTAACATTTACCCAGAAGGTGGTCGTGCACTTCTTTCTGTTCGTGCAGGGGACAAAGAGCGCGTTGTGGACCTAGCGTCTAAGTTGACAAAACTTGGTTACCAGTTGGATGCAACACACGGTACAGCTGTCATTCTTGGTGAAGCGGGCATTAACCCACGTCTAGTAAACAAAGTACACGAAGGTCGCCCTCACATTCTTGACCGTATTAAGAACAACGAGTACACCTACATCGTAAACACGGCTGCTGGTCGTCAAGCGATTGAAGACTCTAAAGTTCTGCGTCGCGGTGCACTAGCTGAGAAAGTGAACTACACGACAACGCTAAACGCTGCATTCGCGACTTGTATGGCACACACGGCAGATGCGAAGAGCACAGTAACTTCGGTTCAAGAGCTACACGCAAAAGTGAAAGCTAGCCTAGAAGCGTAATAGATAAAAATCAGTAAGCCCGAAAAATAGGGCTTATATGACAACCTCATTGCCCGCTCATTTGAGCGGGCTTTTTTGTCTTTAAGGTTGCTTAAAATGGAGAGAATTGAAGTGCGCTAAGAAAGCCTGATAGAGCGGACTTTTGTACAGCATCAAACTAATGGCTGAAAGTAACGTCCCTAAAGATGAAGAAATAGCACTGCCATTTGCAATAACAAAATTAGAGCTACAAGTAACCAGAATAAATGCAATAGTGATCAAATTTACCTTAGCTGCAATACTCAAGCCTTTGCTAATCGTTAGAATGTTTGGAACACATATTACTATTGCAGTTATTGTGCCGAAGAGAATTAAGTAAATATCAACCCCAATTCTTCGCTTGATAGAAAACCATTCATTCCAGATGTTTAGGCTTATTGCTAGACCTACAGTCAAGCATAGATATAAAGCAATAGGGAGAAACCATTTAGTCATGCGACCCTCTTTAATTCTTAAGTTGAAACTTGATATGTATCCGATTTCGAGAGTAATTTATAAGGAGTCGCGCTCCATACATTAAACTCTATTTTTTATTTTGTATGATCTTTTCTCCAATAAAAAATTGTAAGTTGATTCGTCTTTGCTAAATATATAGTTATTAGACTTAGCAAATACATCAGCTAAGATAATTGCAGGGTATAATGATAAAAAAGTAGTTATGGAGAGTGCTAAAAAAATCTCACTTGATTTTTTGAATTGGCCCTTAGTCAAAAAGTTGTTTGATATAATTGAGATAACTAGTATTCTCAAGCATTCAAAAAGAATGAAACTCGCTCCAAACATATATACATATACTTGATCAAAGGTTGCTATTTCACTTTTGGTGACTATATTGTCATAGAAGTCGACGATACCTTTAAATGAGTATATAAATAGAGAGATTGATGATGTGAGTAAGAGTATCAAGTAGAATAATGCTTGCGTTCTATCGTAGTTACCATGCTTCATCATAATACCCATTTACTCATGTGTTAATATTCCATTTCTAGTATCACAACCTATTCTTATCGAATGTAGAGGATGATTACTCCAAATAATATTGGTTTTCTAATTCTTATCACTTTATATAAACGTAGTTCTTATCATACAGCCAGGATTGACTTAATTTTTCTGAGTATTTATATCCATTTTCTAGTGCTACTTTTTCTAAATAGTAGCTAACAGGGTATGGTGATATTATAGATGTGAAGAATATTATAAAAAATATTTTTAATGTCACTTCATTTGTTTCTTTGGAGAATTTTTTATCTCTAATTAATGCAACTAAAGAGTAGCAGGAGAAAAGTATAAATAATATTGACCCAGAAGTTAAGGCTATGGATGAACGTGAAAAATTCACACTTCTCTCTTCAATCTCTATGTTTCTGATGAAATTAAATATTTCATTAAATGACATGTGTATCATTGAAACTCCTAACGTGGAGAAAATTATAGCGGATAGAAATATATATGTTTTGTTTTCTAACCTTTTTTTGTTGTTATTCATTTTAAAGACATCTCCTCATCCAGTTTTGATTTTTATAAATTATTTAATTTAAATTTCCAATGTCCTCATTAAGGTTTGAGCTTTATCATATTTTGAATAGTTTCTTAACTTAGAGATTAAAATTCATATAAGAATATATTTTTCTAGATAATTTGTCTTGAGAAGTTACTATGATACATAGCGTTTTATTTTTATGGATTAATAATTATTTTGCATCAATTAATTGATGGGGATAAGGCATATTTTTTATTTAATGGGCGGAGTTAAAAGTCTTTGTGTAATAATCTATTTTGTTATTTATTGTTTTTTAAGTTAAATGATGAAAATCTGGAATAGGTTGGTGTCTTGAGTTTCCTTTTGTTCGTCTGTCAGACAGTGCTATCGTTGCTCCATCTTGGTTACAAATATTTACAAGGACGCACAAGTGGAAGTTACGTTCGAAATCTTAATTGCATTGTTTTTTGTCGCATCTGCTGCGGGATTTATTGATGCGATGGCTGGTGGCGGTGGTCTCTTGACGCTCCCTGCTTTGTTGGCCGCAGGGTTAAGTCCTACTCAGGCATTGGCGACCAACAAACTCCAAAGCTCGTTTGGAAGCTTTTCTGCCAGTTGGTACTTTGTGCGTAATGGTATTGTTAGCCTGAAAGAGATGCGCTTAGCGATTCTATGTACCTTTATTGGTTCTGCCATTGGTGCAGAGGCTGTGCAGTTTATCGATGCCGGTGTGCTCACTAGTCTTATCCCAGTCTTGCTGATCGCGATTTCTCTCTACTTTTTGCTTTCTTCAACCTCGAAAGCGGCTGAAGGTGAACCCAAGCTTTCTGAAGCGATGTTTGCTTTGTGTGTTGGTGGGGGCGTAGGCTTCTACGATGGTTTCTTTGGACCAGGCACTGGCTCTATCTTTGCGCTTTGTTTTGTCGCACTAGGTCACTTTTCACTGGTTGATGCGACTGCCCGCACTAAGATTCTTAACTTCACCTCAAACATTGCGGCGCTACTGTTCTTTATTCTTGCTGGTTTACCTGTGTGGGAAATCGGCCTTACCATGGCCGTAGGTGGCTTTATTGGTGCTCAGCTTGGTGCCAAAGTTGTCGTCACCAAAGGTCAAAAATGGATTCGACCTTTAGTCATTACCATGTCTATGTTGATGGCGACAAAACTTCTTTGGCAACAACATCACCAATGGTTTCTATCACTGTTTTAACTCTTGGCGACTGGTACACGTTCTGCCTAACGCAGATATGAATTGGTCGAATCAAAGAGGTCAGTGGCTCAAACATAAAGCAGTTATCGCCAGGAATCTTCAACGCTCTGACGATTGATAGCGGGATTAATGCAGGAGCTGCTCCTCCCAGTGCGAGTTGGGCTGCCGCTGTGTAGGCATCCATTTCCATCAATGGCTTAATACCGATTTTCTCTAATGCTGGCAGTTGGTAGCTATTGGATGGATTGGTTAAATCATTTGTGATTACTTTTTTCGGGAGCGTATACAGTGGTTGATCACTAACGAGGAAAAAAGGCTCATCACATAAGTGGAAAGCCATCAAACCATGATGCGGTGGCAATAGCCCTGCACAAAGCCCAACGGTCGCTTTACCGGATTGAACTCGCTCAACGATTCTAGGGCTGTGGTTAGTGGTTATGGTTAAGTACTGGTCTTGTTTGAGGTAATCACCAATCGTTTTCCCGAGATAACCTGCAATGAGAGACTTTGAGCTATCGAGGGTGATTAAAGACGTATCTTCTAGTTCTTGCTGTTCATAGATAAGGCCACGTAACTCATTAAAAGAGGGACCAATATTTTCGATCAAAGCCATGCCATCTGGTGTGAGTTTTATGGTTCTACCCGATGGTTCGACAAGTTTCTTTCCCAGTTTTTTCTCTAGATTCGCGATGCGTTTACTTACCGCAGATTGGCTGATATACAGCAAACTCCCTGTGCGGCTCATGGTTTTCGCTTTGCTTAAAACTAATAGTGTTTCGATGCCTTCCAGTAACATGTCTATCCATGAATGTTGGGAATAATAGCCTTAATATAACTAAGCTCAGAATCAGAAGCGACTGACGTTTACCAAAAAAAAGCCGTCGGTTATGACGGCTCTTTTCAATCAATAGGTGAACATTATCGATTTATGGCGAAGGTTGGCAGTGATAAGTGCCAGCGAATCGCCCCAAGGCGAATAATCAATGTTGAAACGACGCCTGCAAGTAGGGCGAAAGAGTGGTCATGACCCATGCTCAATGCAGTCGTGTGAAAAATACCACCGATGATACATGCTGTCGCATAGACTTCGCTTCTCAAAACCATCGGCACTTCACGTGCTAGCACATCGCGAATGATGCCGCCGCCACAGCCAGTAATGACGCCCATGATAACTGCCACCATGCCGGATGCATTGTAAGCTAGGGCTTTTTCAACACCGATACCAACAAATACTGCCAAACCAATTGCGTCACATACAGGAAGGACCCACCAAGGTAGACGTTTAGGGCGACGAACTAAAATCATGGTTAATAAACAGGTAATGAAAATTACCCATAGATAGGTCGTGTCAGTAATCCAGAATACAGGGGTAGCGCCAAGCGCCATATCACGAATAGTGCCACCGCCAATAGCAGTCACACTACCGAGCACGATCACACCGAAAGGATCCATCTTTAATCGGCCTGCGAGCAAAACTCCAGAAACCGCAAAGACAGCAGTACCGAATAAATCGATCATATAAAGCAGCATGGAGTCCATGTTACTTGGTACCTTATAAACAAATTGTGGGGGAACAGAAATGGGACGGAAATTGTACGGGATTTCCAACGAAAACGTTAGCGTTTTTGCCGAACGCTTTCAAAGTGTTCACACACCTCTGTGATCGCGTTTAAGGTTCTTGGGGTCGGGCGGTTGATCCAATCGGAATTAAGTGACCAAACATGACCATTTTTTAATGCAGGGATGTCGCTCTTCCATTCTGCCCACATTCCATCATTACCCATGGCATGGCGAGAGGTAAACAGTACTTCAGGCTGGCGAGTAATCACTTGCTCGATGCTGACTTGTGGGTAAGGGGCACTGCCTTTGGCAAAGATATTTTCACCACCACAGAAGGTGAAGACTTCACTTGGCCAGTTCTTGCCCGCAACGGTGATGATCGGTTTTTCACTCAACTGATAGAAGTAGCTAACTTTATCTTCGGTATTGTACTTTTCTTTTAACGCTTCTAACTGTGCACGAAAATCTTCAGCGGCTTTTCGTCCTACTTCCGGCTTCTCACTGTATCGGCTGAGTTGTTCAATATTCTTGGCAATATCCTCTAACGTTCCTGTTGTTGAGTAGTAAATCGGAATGCCAAACTGCTTGAGTTTATCAAGTTCTTTGGCTGGATTACCTGCAGGCCAAGCGATAACTAAATCGGGTTGAAGGGCGATGATGCGTTCGAGTTTAATGCCTTGATAGTTTGATACTTTTTCTAGGTCTTTGGCTTGCTCGGGGGAGTCACTCATCTCACTGACCGCAATCAGCTTGTCTCCAAGACCAGCTGCATAGGCGATTTCTGTTGCATGTGGCGCTAAGCTGATGACTCGTTGAACAGGTTCATTGGCAAAAGAAACAGCAGAGAAGATAAGAGGAAGGGCAAAGCAAAGTTTTTTCATCATAGTCCTTGATAAATGAATCCGAGAATTAGGCTTTGGATAACTATCCAAGCAAAGATACGCCAAACTATCAGTGTTTGGATTTGCGCTAGATGAATGGCTGATGGTGCAATACGCCCCCCAAGTTTTGCACGTTCGGCTCGCAGTCCTTGATACAAAGCTGGACCACCAAGTGACAATTGAAGCTTGTTACCAATCGAGCACAACAACCATGCCGGTCCAGGAAGCGGCCAAGATTTCGCTTGTTGAAGCATAGCAGTTGAAACGCTTGATACGTTTTTACCCGCACCAATAAACATCGCGAATAAGCGTAATGGAGTGATTTCTAGGACCGCTGTTAATTGAATAACTGGTTTGCCAAATGGTGAATATTGACGTCGACTAGGAGACCATGCTCGAGCTAACTCAGCAGTAAGACGATACATCAACGCGCCAATTCCACCAGTTACTCCATACCAAAACAGCACACACACTACGTTACGTCCGTAACCCATGATGATGGTTTCTGCTCCAGCTTTACCAATGCCTAGTAGCGATAAGCTCTCTGTATCGCGGTTCAGGTAAGGCTTGAGTAGTGCTCGGCATTGTACTTTATTCTCATTCGACATTGCGGTGACGAGTTGTTTAGCAAGTGATTCATTGTTTCGCCAGTCAAGAGCAATCAGCAGTAATGCCAGCTCAAATAGCGGTGCTTGCCAAACTAAAGGCTTCATCGCGAGCAGTAATATCAAGCAAGGCACAAGCATAAGAAGAAGAGCGAGTCCGCCAGAGATGATACTTTGCGAGTAGTTGTGGTTGTTATTGACCTTGTTAGCCAGTTGCTCGGCGAATTTATGCCAAAGCGTCACTGGATGCGCAGCGTGCGGTATGGGGAGCAGGAGATGGAATAATAATGCGCCCCACATGACGAGGAGCGCACCATTGGCATAAAACTGCTGAAAGGTTTCTTCCATGAAATTCGACAGACTTACTTAGTCAGTTCCAACATTTTGAATACCATTTCTGAAGAGCTTTTCGCCGCTAGCGGTAAGAACTCTTCGAAGCTCATTGGTGATTCTTTGTCTGCTACGTCAGAGATAGCGCGCACAACAACAAACGGCGTGTTGAATTGGTGACAAGTTTGAGCGATAGCAGATGCTTCCATTTCTACAGCGATAACTGAAGGGAAGTGTTTACGGATAAACTCTTGGCGTTCTGCCGTGCAAACAAACGCATCACCAGTACAGATCAGGCCGCGAACTGCGTGAGTGTTTTCCATTTGAGCCAGTGCTTTTTCAGCAAGGTCCATTAGCTTCTCATCTGCTTTGAATGCCGCTGGTTGACCTGCCATTTGACCCATTTCGTAGCCAAACGCGGTTACGTCTGCATCGTGGTGACGAACTTCTGTTGAGATAACAACGTCGCCTAGGTTTAGGCTTGAGTCGAAACCGCCCGCAGAGCCAGTGTTGATAACCACATCTGGTTGGTATTCGTCTAGCAGAATGGTTGTACCAACTGCTGCTGCTACTTTACCGATGCCAGATTGAAGCAGTACCACATCAACGTCGTTAATCTGACCAGAGAAAAACGTGCAACCTGCTTTGTTCACTGTTTGGCAGTTTGTCATTGCTTCTTTCAGGATGGTGACTTCTTGTTCCATCGCACCGATGATACCAACTTTCATAACACTCTCTTTCGATAAAAATTTAAGTTGGCGAGAGTATACCACTCTGCACCAATATGTGGTCGTTATTTGATTAACTCAGCATTCATCAGTAGTGAACGTAATTGTTCAGCACGCTTACGGTTCACGCCAAAGTCTGAATAGCCAACACGAGATTCTGAGCGAACAATCAGCTGATCGCCTTCTACCTTAAGTTCTAAATCGTCCACAAAGCGCATGATTTTAGATGTGCACTCTACGCGTATGTAGTTGCCTTCTTTCACCGCTGTTTTCGCACCTGGCAGTTCAAGTGCAATTTGCTCAATAGCATCGATGTTCGCTGAATCAGTCAGGGTGAATGGCGTTAGGTTGTATTCTGCACGCGTATCTTGAGTGGAGACGCAGTTTGGTTTGTCACCACAAGGTGATTGAGAACGATCCGTCATGGTTGTGACTCCTTGGCTACAAGCGGTTAAGCCGAGCAAAGTGATGGAAAGGAGAGCGGCTTTTTTCATTGTATTTACTCTTATAATTTTGCTTCTAATTATATGGATACAAAAGAAAAAGGATCCAATAATAGGATCCTTTTTGTGATGTTAGCTGTGATTAAACTTCGAGGTAATCGAGAATGCCTTCTGCTGCTTTTCGTCCTTCATCAATTGCAGTGACGACTAGATCAGAGCCTCGCACCGCATCGCCACCCGCGAAGATCTTTTCATTGCTGGTCTGGAATTGGAACTCTTGTTTCGCAGGGGCTTTGATACGACCCCATTGATCTAAATCGACATCAAACGGAGCTAACCAGTCCATTTTGTGTGGCTGGAAACCAAACGCCATGATCACGACGTCTGCCGGTAGAACGTGTTCGCTGCCTTCGACGGGCTCTGGACGGCGACGACCCGCTTCATCAGGCTCACCAAGAGCGGTTTTCACCACTTTGACCCCCGAGACCTTACCTGACGCATCGACTTCAATTCCTAAAGGCTGAAGGTTGAACATAAACTTCACGCCTTCTTCTTTGGCGTTTTTCACCTCGCGGCGAGAGCCGGGCATATTAGCTTCATCACGACGGTAAGCACATACCACGTTTGACGCGCCTTGGCGAATAGAGGTACGAACACAGTCCATCGCGGTATCACCACCGCCGAGTACAACTACGCGCTGCTTTGCCATGTCGATAAAAGGTTGGTCGTGCTCCAAGCCCATGACCTTGTAAGTATTTGAAATCAAGAATGGCAGAGCGTCGTAAACACCCGGCGCACCTTCATTTTCTAGTCCCGCACGCATGTACTTGTAAGTACCAACCCCCAAAAAGACGGCATCGTACTCATCAAGCAGCTCTTGCATCTGCACATCTTTACCTACTTCGACATTCATCTGGAACTCTACGCCCATTTCGGTGAAGACGCGGCGGCGATTTTCCATCACGCCTTTTTCAAGCTTGAACGAAGGGATACCGAAGGTCAGTAGACCGCCAATTTCAGGGTAGCGGTCAAACACCACAGGTTTCACGCCATTGCGCACTAGGATATCGGCAGCAGCCAAGCCTGCTGGACCTGCACCAATGATGGCAACCTTTTTATCGGTCCACTCCACCTTAGACATGTCAGGCTTCCAGCCCATTTCGAAGGCTTTGTCGGTAATGTATTTTTCAACGTTACCTATAGTGACGGCGCCAAAGTCTTCATTGAGAGTACAAGAGCCCTCACATAGACGATCTTGCGGACACACTCGACCACAAACTTCAGGCAAGCTGTTAGTTTGGTGCGATAGCTCTACGGCTTCGAGGATACGACCTTCATTGGCAAGCTTTAGCCATTGTGGGATGTAGTTGTGTACTGGGCATTTCCATTCACAATATGGGTTACCACAATCCAAGCAGCGATCCGCCTGCGCAGTCGCTTGTTGCTTGGTAAATGGTTCATAGATTTCAACGAATTCGATCTTACGAACTTTGATAGGCTTCTTCGCAGGATCTACGCGTTGAACATCGATAAATTGATAAACGTTCTGACTCATGATTCAAACATCCTCCATGATTACTGGGCTTGAACGCGCAGTTCTGCGGCACTGCGACTCTGGTGACCAAGTAGCGTGCGCAAGTCCGCCGCTTGTGGTTTCACCAAGTAGAACTTTGGAATCCATTCATCAAAGTTCGCCAAGATATCTTCTGCGTGGCTAGAGCCGGTTTCTTCGAGATGTTCGGCAATCAGACCACGCAAGTGCTCTTGGTGGATGTAGAGATCTGACAGAGATATCGCTTCAACCGATTCGTTGTTCACGCGACCTTGGAAGTCTTGGTTCTCATCCAATACGTATGCAAACCCGCCGGTCATGCCTGCGCCGAAGTTCACGCCAGTCGCGCCTAGAATGGCAACAATACCACCGGTCATGTACTCACAAGCGTTATCACCAGCGCCTTCAATGACGGCAATCGTACCTGAGTTACGTACGCCGAAACGCTCACCTGCTTTACCTGCCGCAAACAGTTTACCGCCGGTCGCGCCGTACAAACAGGTGTTACCAATGATGGTCGCTTCATTACACTTAAATGCAGTGCCAAGGTGAGGTTTGATAACCACCTTACCGCCAGCCATGCCTTTACCTACGTAGTCGTTTGCATCACCAGTGAGGTAAAGCTCTACGCCACCTGCGTTCCAAACGCCAAATGACTGACCAGCTGTGCCGTCCAAATGCAGCTTGATTGGCGTTGCCGCCATGCCTTGGTTGCCGTAACGCTGAGCGATTTCACCTGATAGGCGAGCACCCACAGAACGGTCGGTGTTGATCACGTTGTAGAAGAAGCTAGCAGATTGACGTTTCTCAATCGCTTGCAGCGCGTCTTCAATGATCTTGTTGTTTAGCTCTGCTTTATCAAATGGTGTATTTGGCTGTGTCCAATAAAGAGGGTGCCCTTCTGGAGAGACTGGTGCCTCAAGGATATTCGACAAATCCAGCTTGGTTTGTTTTGCTGTCAGACCTTCAATGGTTTCCAATAAATCCGTACGACCGATCAAGTCAGTCAGTTTTTCAACACCAAGTTCAGAGAGTAATCCGCGAACTTCGTCCGCCAGACCAATGAAGTAGTTCATCACCATTTCCGGAAGACCTTTGAAGTACTCTTTACGCAGCGTCTCGTCTTGAGTTGCAACGCCAGTAGCACAGTTGTTGAGGTGACAAATACGTAGGAACTTACAACCCATTGCCACCATTGGAGCAGTACCAAAACCGAAGCTTTCTGCACCGAGAATTGCCGCTTTCACCACGTCCAGACCGGTTTTTAGACCACCATCTACCTGTAGACGAATCTTATGACGTAGACCATTAGCAACCAGTGCTTGTTGTGTCTCTGCCAGTCCCAATTCCCAAGGGCTACCTGCGTATTTCACTGAGGTTAGTGGGCTTGCTGCAGTACCACCGTCGTAGCCCGAGATGGTAATGAGATCAGCGTAAGCTTTCGCGACACCTGTTGCGATGGTGCCGACACCTGGCTCAGAAACTAACTTCACCGAAACCAATGCGTTTGGATTGACTTGTTTTAGGTCGAAGATCAGCTGGGCTAAGTCTTCAATCGAATAAATATCGTGGTGTGGAGGAGGGGAGATCAGAGTCACCCCCTGTACTGAATAACGCAGTTTTGCGATTTCTGCGGTGACTTTGTGTCCCGGTAACTGACCACCTTCACCCGGCTTCGCACCCTGTGCGACCTTGATCTGCAGTACGTCTGCATTGGTTAGGTAGTGAGGCGTAACACCAAATCGACCTGAAGCAATCTGCTTGATGCGCGAGTTACGCTCTGTACCGAAGCGACGTGGATCTTCACCTCCTTCACCTGAGTTAGAATAGCCACCAAGGCGGTTCATCGCTGTTGCAAGTGCTTCGTGTGCTTCTGGGCTAAGTGCACCAATGGACATTGCCGCCGAGTCAAAACGTTTGAAGAGTTCTGTGCTTGGCTCGATTTGCTCAAGTGGTAATGGGGAATCTGATTTTTTCAGCGCCATTAAGTCACGCAACATGGCAACAGGACGTTGGTTCACCTGTTTAGCAAAGCTCTGATAATCGTTGCTTTCGCCTGATTTCACCGCAGTTTGCAGTGTGCCAACCACGTCTGGATTGTAGGCGTGATATTCACCACCGTGGACATATTTCAATAAACCACCATGCTCGATGGCTTTACGTTTCGCCCAAGCTTTGCGAGAAAGGTTGTACAAGTCTTGTTGGAAGTCGTCGAAATTTGCGCCTTCAATACGAGTTGTTACACCTTTAAAGCACAAATCGACCACTTCTTGGCTCAAGCCAACTGCTTCAAACAGTTGTGAGCAACGGTAAGAGGCGATGGTAGAAATCCCCATTTTCGACATGATCTTGTACAGGCCTTTGTTGATGCCGTATTGGTAGTTTTGCATCACATCGCGATAGTCTTTTTCTAGCGCTTTATCATCAATGAGTTTACCTAGCGCTTCATAAGCTAGGTATGGGTAAACCGCAGTGGCGCCAAAGCCAAGCAAGACAGCAAATTGGTGTGGGTCACGTGCCGTGGCTGTTTCAACAACAATGTTGGCATCACAACGTAAGTTCGCATCGATCAGGCGAGTTTGAACGGCACCGACCGCCATTGCTGCAGGAATTGGCAGTTTGCCTTTGACTAAAGCACGATCCGAAAGCACCACTAGCACAGTGCCTTCACGCACCACGTGTTCTGCTTGCTCACACAGATCATCAATGGCTTGTTTAAGATCTTTCTGTTGTGGATCGTAGTTGATATCGAGAATGGTATTACGATAGTAATTGTCTCCAAGCTCGAGTAATTGCTGCATGTCTGAGTAAAGTAACACTGGTGAATCGAAGGTTACTCGGTGCGCGTGTCCATCAGTTTCACAGAAGACATTCATCTCTTGACCGATGCTGGTTGCTAGTGACATCACGTGTTTTTCACGCAGTGGATCGATCGGCGGGTTGGTTACCTGCGCGAACTTCTGACGGAAATAGTCAGTCACCAAGCGCTCTTTAGAGGATAAGACGGCCATCGGGGTGTCATCACCCATAGAGCCGACCGCTTCTTGTCCCATATCACCGAGAACGCGCAACACCTGATCGACTTCTTCGTTGCTCATGGCGAATTGCTTTTGGTAAGTCTTAAGCAAGTCTTCATCAAAGCTGCGCTCGCCAACTTGCTCTTCTGGTAATTGAGCAAAAGGCGTGAGTTTGCGAACGTTGTTTTCCATCCATTCGCGATAAGGGTGGCGAGATTTCAGATCGTTATCGATCTCACTTGATTGCCATAGTTTGCCTTTGCGAGTATCGACAACCAGCAGTTCGCCAGGACCAACACGCCCTTTTTCGGCAACCTCATCCGGAGCGTAATCCCAAATACCGATCTCTGATGCTAGAGTGATCAGCCTGTCTTTAGTTATCACATAACGTGCAGGACGCAGACCATTACGATCTAAGTTACATGCGGCGTATCGACCATCGGACAGAACAATACCTGCCGGGCCATCCCATGGTTCCATGTGTTTGGAGTTGAAGTCGTAAAATGCTCGCAGATCTGGGTCCATATCTGGGTGGTTTTGCCATGCTGGTGGCACAAGCATCCGCATGGCACGGAAGATATCCATACCGCCTGCTAAAAAGAGATCCAACATATTATCCAAGCTGGAAGAGTCTGAGCCAGTCTCGTTCACAAATGGTGCCGCAGTTTGTAGGTCGGGCAGCAGTGGTGATGAGAACTTGTAAGCACGAGCGCGAGCCCATTGGCGGTTACCTTCAATGGTATTGATCTCACCATTATGAGCGAGGTAACGGAACGGTTGAGCCAGAGGCCAACGAGGTTGAGTATTGGTTGAAAAACGCTGGTGGAACAGGCAGATAGCAGACTCCATGCGTAGATCAGCAAGATCAAGATAGAAGCGCGGTAAGTCCGCAGGCATGCACAAGCCTTTGTACACCAGAACTTGTGTCGACAAGCTACAGATGTAGAAGTCAGGATCTTCTGTAATTTGTTTCTCGATGCGACGGCGTGCGATATAGAGGCGACGTTCAATGTCACGCTCGCGCCAACCTGCTGGTGCAGAGATAAAGACTTGTTGAATGTCTGGAAGTGAATCAGCAGCGATCGGACCGAGTACTTCTGAATTAGTTGGAACTTCACGCCAGCCCGCTACGGTTAAGGTCTCTTGAGCCAGTTCTTTGTTTACGATGTCTTTGGTGAGTTGAGCTTTCACCGGATCTTGGTTAAAGAAAATCATCCCCACGGCGTATTGCTTGCCAAGGTTGAAGCCATTTTCTTCGGCGATAAGGCGTAAATAGGAATCGGGCTTTTGTAGAAGAAGACCACAACCATCACCGGTTTTTCCATCGGCGGCGATGCCACCACGGTGGGTCATGCGATCAAGTGCAGAAATTGCTGTACGTACCAGCTTGTGACTTTGCTCGCCTTCCATGTGCGCGATTAAGCCAAATCCACAGTTGTCTTTCTCAAGACTTGGATCATAAAGAGCCATTGCAATTCTCCCTTTGCTTATCTGTCATCCCGACAGATATATCAACACTGCTCAAGTTGATAATGATGACTAACTATGCGTCACTTTCTAAGTTTTATGTATATCTATTCAATAAAATTCGTCAAATATCTTAACAAAAATTGTGCGTTTTATTTTCACCAACTTCACAAGCTATAGCTTATTGTAAAAAAGGTCAAGTTATTAGTGAATAATCACGTGAATATGCGATTTACCATTTAATTGGCTGAAATAATCTAATAAATTCAGTTAGATAGAAAAACGATTGTTACAAAAAAGTAACATTTGATTCTGGCAGGAATAAAAAAGACCAGCACAAAATGCTGGTCAAAATAAAAAGGTTGGAAGGAACTGTTTTCTTTCTTTGCTACCAGCCATCGATACTACTGATGGCTGGGTTTAATGCTCAGAAAGAGGAAGTGAGAACACTCCCTTTACGCAGAAAGCATCAGTGAATCTGCTTTTGCTTCTAGGTTTGTGCCACCCATTAAATAGTCATCGATAGCACGGGCACATTCACGACCTTCGTTGATACAACGAACAACCAGAGATTGTCCTGTTCGCATATCACCAGCTGCAAATACGCCTTCTTGGTTTGTAGCAAAACCTTGGGTTGCTACATTACCGCGATCATCGAGTGCAATATCCAATTGAGCAAGTACACCTGTTGGTTCTGGGTGCAGGAAGCCCATCGCTAGGAATGCCATATCACATGGGATCACTCGCTCACTGCCTTCTACTTCTTTGAAGCTCGGACGTTCGCCTGGTTTCGCATCTTGCCAAACGATGTCAGCTAAACGAAGACCTGTAACTTCACCCTTGTCATTGCCAATGAACTCTTTGGTCAGGATGTTCCAGTGACGATCAACACCTTCTTCATGAGAGGTCGAAGTGCGTAGAATCATTGGGTACTGTGGCCATGGCATGTTAGCAGGGCGCTTCTCTGGTGGAATCGGCATGATTTCAACCTGAGTGATGCTTGCTGCGCCATGACGGTTAGATGTACCCACACAGTCAGAGCCGGTATCACCACCACCGATCACCACAACATGCTTACCCGCAGCGTGAAGTTCTTCACCCTTAAGATCCATATCATTGGCACGACGGTTGTTTTGACCTAGGAACTCCATTGCAAAATGGACGCCTTTTAGTTCACGACCCGGAACGGGCAAATCACGTGGAACAGTTGAGCCACCAGTCAGCAGAACCACATCGAATTCTTGACGTAGTTGCTGAGCATTCACATTGACACCAACGTGTTGATTTACTTTGAATTCGATACCCGCTTCTGCCATCAAGTTGATTTTGCGGTCAATCACATCCATACCCAGTTTGAAGTCTGGGATACCAAAACGCAGTAGACCACCCACTTTCTCGTCTCGCTCGAATACAGTCACAGTATGACCAGCGCTATTTAGCTGCTCGGCAGCCGCAAGACCTGCAGGACCTGAACCGATGATCGCAACAGTTTTACCAGTGCGAGAGCGTGGTGTTTTTGGTTTGGCGTACCCTTCTCGATACGCCGTTTCTACGATGGTTTTCTCGATATTACAGATAGTGATCGGGTCTTGGTTGATGCCAAGTACACAAGCACTTTCACATGGTGCTGGGCAAACACGACCAGTAAACTCAGGGAAGTTATTAGTCGAGCTTAGAATGTTCCATGCTTCTTCCCAGCTATCACGATAAACTGCGTCATTAAACTCTGGGATGATGTTACCGATAGGGCAGCCGTTATGACAAAACGGCACACCACAATCCATACAACGAGAAGCCTGAGTATTGATCTTGTCACCAAACTCCTCGTTCAGAACAAACTCTTTGTTGTTCTTGATGCGTTCAGCTGGGTCGATCTTCTGTGGTAGTTCACGACCATGCTCTAAAAATCCAGTAGGCTTACCCATTATACGGCCTCCGCTTGAGTTTCGTTTCCTTGAGACTGTGCTTCAGCTTTACGCTTTTGAAGAACCGCTTTGTAGTCACGCGGCATTACCTTAACCATAGAGGCTAGGCTTGCTTCAAAGTTGTCTAGGAAAGACTGAGCGACTTCACTTCCTGTGAATTGAACATGCTTAGTTAGCATGTCGAGTAATAGATCTCTGTCTTCTTGCTCGATTGGATCTAGGTCTACTAGCTCTGGGTTCAGTTTTGACTCAAAGTCACCTGATTTATCCCATACGTAAGCCACACCGCCGCTCATACCTGCAGCAAAGTTACGACCTGTTGAGCCAAGGATAATTGCAGCACCACCAGTCATGTATTCACAACCGTGATCACCGACGCCTTCTACTACTACTTTCGCGCCTGAGTTACGAACACAGAAACGTTCGCCAGCCATACCGCGAATGAAAGACTCACCCGAAGTTGCACCGTAGAAACACACGTTACCAACCACGATGTTGTCTTCCGCGACAATGCTTGATTTTGCGTCTGGGTAAAGTACCAACGTACCGCCAGATAAGCCTTTACCCCAGTAGTCGTTCGCATCGCCTTCTACTTCGAACTTCACGCCCTTAGCTAGGAATGCACCGAATGATTGACCCGCGGAACCTTTGAACTTCACGTTCATTGGCTGAGGTAGACCGGCATCTTTATACACTTTCGAGATTTCGTTCGACAACATGGTACCTGCAGAGCGGTCCGTGTTGACGATAGGGAACTCGGCATTTACCGCTTCGCCTTTCTCGAGTGCAGGAATCGCTGCTTGAATCAGCTTACGGTCTAGCACTTCTTCTAGGTTGTGGTTCTGCTGAGCTTGGTTGAATACGCCATCGGCTTCGCGTGGCTGTTCAACGTGGAGAACAGGAGACAGATCTAGGTTCTTGTATTTCCAGTGAGAAACGTCTTGGCGAATCTTCAGCTTCTGACCTTGACCGACCATCTCATCGATAGTGCGGAAGCCAAGTTCAGCCATGATTTCACGCAGACCTTGTGCCATGTACTGGAAGAAGGTTACGACGTCTTCTACGCGACCATCAAAGCGCTCACGAAGCGTCTTGTTTTGAGTCGCGATACCAACAGGACAGGTGTTCTTATGACACTTACGCATCATGATACAACCTTCAACCACCAATGCTGCGGTTGCCACGCCCCATTCTTCTGCACCAAGTAGTGTTGCGACTGCAAGGTCACGAGGTGTCTTCATCTGACCATCCGCTTGAACCACGATACGGTTACGTAGACCGTTCTTCAGTAGCGTTTGGTGCGTTTCTGCCAAGCCAAGTTCCCAAGGAAGACCTGTATGACGGATTGAAGACATTGGGGATGCACCTGTACCGCCGTCGAAACCTGCGATAAGTACAACGTCCGCTTTCGCTTTCGCTACACCAGAAGCGATCGTACCTACGCCAGCCTCTGATACCAGCTTCACGTTCACACGACCCGCGCGGTTCGCGTTCTTCAAGTCGTAGATAAGCTGAGCCAAATCCTCGATGGAATAGATATCGTGGTGTGGCGGTGGCGAGATAAGACCGACGCCCGGAGTTGAGTGACGTGTTGCACCGATCCAGTCATCTACTTTATCACCTGGTAGCTGACCACCTTCACCTGGTTTCGCACCTTGAGCCATTTTGATTTGCAGCTCATCAGCGTTGGTTAGGTAGTAAGAGGTAACGCCGAAACGACCTGAAGCCACCTGCTTGATCGCAGAGCGTTCCCAATCGCCGTTGTCTTTGCGCTCGAAACGCATTGGGTCTTCACCACCTTCACCAGAGTTCGATTTCGCGCCAAGGCGGTTCATAGCAACAGCCAGTGTGGAGTGTGCTTCGTAAGAAATAGAACCGAATGACATAGCACCGGTCGCGAAGCGTTTCACGATGCTTTCAATTGGCTCGACGTCGTCGATAGAGATAGAACCTGCTGGGTTCTTAATGAACTCAAGTTGGCTGCGCAGGGTTACCGCGTTGTCGCCTTGCTTATCTACGGCTGTCGCGTATTGCTTGAACTGATCGTAGTTCTTGTTGCGCGTAGACTCTTGCAGTAGAGAAATGGTTTCTGGGTTGAAGAGGTGCTTCTCGCCACGCTGTTTCCATTGGTAAACACCGCCTACATCCAGCATTTGAATTGGGATTTCGCGTTGTGGGTAACCGATGCGGTGACGGATAAGTACTTCTTTGGCGATATCATCAAGGGTTAGACCTTGGATACGAGAAACCGTACCTGTGAAGTACTTGTCGACCACTGATTTGTGGATACCCAAGGCTTCGAAGATTTGCGCACCGTGGTATGACTGTAGCGTAGAGATACCCATCTTCGAGAAGATCTTCAGAAGACCGCCATTGATCGCTTTACGGTAGTTGTTGAACAGATCGCGAGGGTTCGCTTCTGGATCCAACTTCTTTGTACGTTGAAGTTCAATGATGGTTTCAATCACTAGGTAAGGGTTAACCGCATTCGCACCGTAACCAAGTAGCGTTGCAAAGTGGTGCGTTTCACGCGCATCACCGGTTTCAACCACGATGCCACACTTCGCACGTAGACCTTTGCGGATCAAGTGGTGGTGCACTGCGCCCACTGCCAGCATTGCTGGGATCGCCGCGTGGTTTGAATTTACTGCACGGTCAGTTAATAGGATGATTGAGTAACCATCGATAACCGCGTCTTCTGCGTATTGGCAGATACGTTTTAGTGCGCGCTCAAGCTTGCCTTGATCTTCATTAGCTTGGAACACGATATCCAGTGTCTTCGCTTGTAAGTGCTCGTTATCGATCGCACGCAATTTCTCAAGCTCAGAGTTCGCCAGAACAGGCGATTCCAATTCTACTTTCTGACAGTGAAGTGGTGTTTCAGTCAGAAGGTTTTGGTCTTTACCCAAGTAAGTGTTCAGTGACATAACCATACGCTCACGGATCGGGTCGATCGGTGGGTTGGTTACCTGTGCGAACAGTTGCTTGAAGTAGTTTGAAAGATGTTGAGACTGATGAGATAGAACCGCAAGAGGCCAGTCTGCACCCATGGCTGATAATGGCTCTTTCGCATCATTCGCCATTGGAACGATGATTTCGTTCACTTCTTCAGTGCTCACACCGAAAGCTTGTTGACGGTGCAACAAACGCTCAGGAGAAGGTTGGCTGAACTGGTTGCTTGCATCTGGCAGCTTCTTCAAGCTCAGTAGGTTTTCTTCTACCCACTTCTCGTAAGGCTGCGCCGTTGCAATGGTGTCTTTCACTTCTTCATCAGAGATGATGCGACCTTGCTCTAGGTCTGCAACGAAGATACGACCTGGTTGTAGACGACCGCGGAACTCTACGTTCTCTGGTTCAATATCCACCACACCAGATTCTGATGCCATCACTAGGAAGTTGTCTTTGGTCACTGTGTAGCGAGAAGGGCGTAGACCGTTACGGTCGAGTGTCGCACCAACTTGAACTCCATCAGTAAAACATACTGAAGCAGGACCATCCCATGGTTCCATGATGTTCGCGTGGTACTGATAGAACGCGCGACGTTTAGGATCCATGTTTTTGTTTTCTTGCCATGCCTCCGGGATCATCATCATCAATGCGTGTGGCAGGCTACGACCAGAAAGAACTAGGAGCTCAAGTGCCATATCGAAGTTAGATGAATCCGAGCTACCTTCCTGACAGATTGGAAGAAGCATGTCGATTTCAGCCTGAGTAAATAGGTCTGATTCTAAGATTGCTTCACGGGCTTTCATCCAGTTCAAGTTACCGCGAACTGTATTAATTTCACCGTTGTGGGCAATGTAACGGAAAGGCTGTGCAAGACGCCATTTCGGGAAGGTATTGGTAGAGAAACGAGAGTGTACCAGTGCCAGTGCAGTCACCATGGTTGGGTTTTGCAGATCAAGGAAATACTGAGGTACTTGCTCGGTTGTTAACTGACCTTTGTACACCAATGTCTTGTAAGACATTGAGTTAATGTAGAAGTCGTCACCAATGTTCGAAACGCTTTCTAGGCAAACTCGCACTGTGTAGTTACGAAGTACGTACAGTTTGCGTTCTAGCTCTTCAGGTGTGATGCCTGGACCACCAGAGATAAACACATGCTCAAACTGAGGCTCAGTGCTTAGCGGGTCGGCACCGATCATTGAGTTGTCGGTTGGCAAAACGCGGTAGCCGATAACTTCGAGGTCTAGACGCTGTGCGTTGCGTTCTAGAATATCTCTGCATTGTTCGCGTTTGTATTCGTCTTTCGGGAAAAGAACGACACCAACACCATACTTTTCGAACGAAGGCAGTTTAATGCCTAGCTTAACGGCTTCTTCTAATAGGAATTCATGAGGTTTTTGTAGCAAGATACCCGCACCATCACCGCTGCATGGGTCACAACCTTGACCACCACGGTGTTCCATGCGAGCCAGCATATCCAATGCTTGAGTCACTACTTCATGAGATTTACGGTTTTTAAGGTGAGCAACAAAACCGATACCACAAGCGTCATGCTCCAGTTCCGGAGTGTACAGACCCTGTGAATTTTGCTCTCTATCTACCATAGATACATCCTTCCAGTTCAATGTCGACGCAAGAACCCCGGACAGATCTCGACTGTCTTAGGTACGCTCTGTACGTCTTGTCCTTTATATTTATGATTCGCCACTGATCGAGGTTGACCAGTCTTGATTCCTTTCCGTATCTCGCAGGAAAAATTTTGCGAGAAAAACAATCCTTGGTGATATCCCTTTATTTATTGCCACAATTTAGTGACTTATATAGGTGGGAGCGGGATAACGCCGACAATTCCCGCAGTTGATGTTGTAATAAAAGTCACAAAAACAACGGGGTTGTGTAAGTATCCTACAATTTTGTGACTTCGAAATGCAACGAAAAGTCGTCTTTGTGACCCAATTTTTTCGTTTAAATATTCACTTTTTGTTTAACATTTACGCAACATTGCAGGTTTTAAGTTGGTTTTATGCAGTTTTATTGATTTCGCACCGCCACCTGTTTGTTTGAATTGACTAGAATTATTTGTTTTTTCTTGCAGGGATGTAATTTAGTTACATAAATCGTAGTGAGATTTATTACGGTTTACTATTGGTGAGAATCTATGCAGTTACATGAGTTGGTCAACACATTAGGCCAAGACCTTCAGCGCCGTTATGGCGAAAAAGTCCATAAACTGACTTTGCACGGTGGTTTCAGTTGTCCAAACCGCGATGGCACTATTGGTCGAGGTGGATGCACATTTTGTAATGTGGCTTCATTTGCGGATGAAGAAGTACAGATCAAAAGTATCCACGATCAATTGAAAGATCGTGCTGGAGAGATCCACAGGGCGAAGAAGTATCTGGCATATTTTCAGGCGTACACCAGTACCTATGCAGAAGTACAAGTCCTCAAAAACATGTACGAAGAAGCCCTCAAGGCTGCTGATATCGTCGGCCTTTGTGTGGGCACTCGTCCAGATTGCGTTCCTGATGCAGTACTGGATCTATTGTCGGACTACGTGAATCAAGGTTATGAGATTTGGTTAGAACTGGGTCTTCAAACTGCCAACAATGACACCCTCAAGCGTATCAACCGTGGTCATGATTTTGAGTGTTATGCAGAAATCACCAAGCGCGCTCGGGCACTAGGTATTAGAGTTTGTACTCATCTGATCGTCGGTTTGCCTAGAGAAACACGCGATGACAACATCGACACATTGCGTAAAGTTTTGGACGTCGGCACAGATGGTATCAAACTGCATGGTTTACATATCGTAGAAGGCAGTACAATGGCGAAAGCGTGGCGTGCCGGAAAGCTAGAAGCCCCAGAATTGGAGGATTACGTTGCTATCGCCAGTGAAATGATCCGCATGACTCCTAAAGAAGTGATCTTCCATCGCGTTTCCTCAGCTGCTCGCCGTCCTACTCTTTTGTCGCCGTTGTGGTGTGAAAACCGCTGGTTAGCGATGACTGAAATTGGTCGTGCATTGGATCGAGAAGGCCCACAAGGCAGCTTAACTGGTGATGCCTTCATCTATATCAAACCAGAATTAAAGGCAGAATGATCGATTAATAACTGTTATATTTCCTCCGATTTGCTTGAAAGGTCGGAAAAATGGATCAGTTACTCAATTGGCTCTGGGATGGGCAGGGCGACTACGGATTTGTGGTCCTGCTCTCTGTTGTATGTGTAATCACAGTTACGCTGATCTATATACGATTTCAATCTGCTTTAAAACTTATCGTTACTGACTCTCCTTACCCTGTTCTCGTGTTAGATGCGGGCAGTGGTCAATTGTTGCTCTCCAATGATTCTGCCATGCAATTGCTTGGTATCCGCCGTTTAGGTTCTGGGTTTCTCTATCCTGCTTCTTTTAATACTGACGAGATAATTGCATTACTTGATAGCTTTTCCAGCCGACATTTTGGGCAGCAGCTGTTTGATTGGCGGTTGTCTGAAACAGAGAATATTAAGATTGAGTTATCTGGTCGAAAGAGCTTACTTCGTGGGCATCGCGTATGGATTATTTACGCTCAGCCTTACCAGTTTACTCGCCAAGAGCAGCAACAAGAATTAGAGCAGTTAGGTATTGCTCGTTCCGCTCTCGACTCGTTATCTGAATTGATATGTCTGCAAGATAAGCAAGGTAAAGTACTGACAACCAACCGTGCGTTTGACCTGTTTTGGGAAGGGCGCAGAGAAGAAGCTTGCTCCTCCAAGATGAACCCAATAGCTACACGTAAAACTGAGAGGCGTTGGACAACCGATCAGCAAGGTCGAAGTTGTTTGTTGGAAGTAAACCAAAGTTCTTTGGTTTCTCAGTCTGGAGAGATGATTGGTACTTTGTCTATCAGTCATGATGTTACTGAATGGCACAAGATGCAGCAGAATTTGCGCGATGAAATGGAACGTCGTAAAGATACCGAAGTCGCCTTGGCACAGCGCGATACCATCTTACAAACCATTTTGGATGCCAGCCCAGACTCTATCGGTATCTTCAATGAAAACATGGTTTACCAGGCTTGTAATAAACCATTTGTGAATGCGTTAGGCATTTCTGATGTAGGGGATTTGATTGGTAAGCGACTACAAGACGTAGTGCCTGATGATATTTACCTTCGTTTGGAAGCTAGTGACATGCAAGCATTGCAGCAAACACAACCTGTACGCTACATCGATAAAGTGAGCAGCACTGATGGGTATCATACTTGGTTTGATGTGGTGAAATCGCCGTTTAAAGACCGATCGTCGGGTACTAACGGTGTATTGATTATGGCACGTGATATCTCTGAGCGTTATCTTGCAGAGCAAAAGCTTGAGGAAGCGAATTTGGAGTTAGAAAAATTAAGCTTCTCTGACAGCCTGACAAAAGTCGCTAACCGTCGCCGCTTCGATGAACAACTTCATACTCTTTGGTATCACCATATTCGTGAGAAATTGCCGCTGACGATCATGTTGTGTGATATTGATTTCTTTAAAGACTATAACGACTGCTATGGTCACCAAAAAGGTGATGATGCTTTAGTCCAAGTCGCTGCGGCGTTTCAACAGGTGGTGAGTCGGTCATCGGACTGCGTAGCACGATATGGTGGGGAAGAGTTTGGCTTTATCTTGCCAAACACCACAACGGAAGGTGCACACAAAGTTGCCAAACGCATCCATGAACAAATCCACGAACTTGCTGTGGAACATAGTAACTCAACGACTTCGGATCGGTTGACGGTGAGTATCGGCTTTGTTTCTTACATCCCGCATCATGGTGACGAACCAGAAATGGGCGTTGCAATGGCAGACAGCGCACTCTATCAAGCTAAGGCTGATGGGCGTGACTGCACTCGAGTTCATCCTGGTTCTTATTAACGCTTTGTGACCGCTTGCTCTAAGTTGAGAGCAGGCGGTTTAAATCACCGTATCAAACACGTTAAACTGCGAATACACAGCATGAGGCGTTGATGAGCCCTGAAGCGTCGCCATTTCAGTTGTGTGTCTTTCAAACATTGATGCTGTTGAGTAACTGCGCTTAACGGTTTTGCTTTTCAAACTGATCAGGGTTCGATGTCTAGCTTGTTCCATGGAGTAGTGAATGAAGCCCATGAAAAATCTCGCCCAGTACTATGTTGACCTATTGGTTAAGCTGGGGATTGTCCGTTTCTCGATACTACTGGCGTTGGCGCTGGTTGCACTGGCTGTTGTTGTGCAAGTTGGTATCACGTTGGCGCTTAAGGGTAACGTTGACGATATAGATATCGTTCGTTCGGTATTCTTTGGTCTACTTATTACCCCTTGGGCGGTGTATTTCCTATCTGTCGTGGTGGATCAGCTTGAAGAGTCTCGTCAAAGACTGACCAAGTTAGTATCTAAGCTTAAGGACATGCGTTCGCGTGACCAAGAGCTGAACTTTCAACTGCAGCAGAACATTGAAAAGCTCAACCAAGAAATTGAAGAGCGTATTAAAGCAGAAGAAGCACGTGAAGAAGCGATGCAAGACTTGGAGAATGAGGTGTTCCAACGTGAGCGTACTCAGCTTGAGCTTGCCGAGCGTACGGCGCTGTTACGTTCTTTTATCGATGCATCTCCAGATTTGATTTACTACCGCAACGCTGATGGCGTTTTTTCTGGCTGTAACCGCGCGATGGAAGAGTTAACTGGTAAGAAAGAACACCAATTAGTGGGCTTGAGCCCTTGGGATGTCTACAGCAAAGAAGTGGCTGAGCATATCGTCGATACCGACCAAAAAGTCTTTGCTGATAACCAAGCAATTACCTACGAGCAATGGCTAGAATACCCTGATGGTCGCAAACATTACTTTGAATTGCGCAAAGTACCGTTCTACAGCAAAGATGGTCGCCACCTTGGTCTGGTTGGTTTCGGTCGCGATATCACCGAGCGTAAGCGTCATGAAGAATCATTAGAAAAAGCCAGCCGTGATAAAACCACCTTTATCTCCACTATCAGTCATGAGCTGCGCACACCGTTAAACGGCATTGTAGGCTTGAGTCGTATGTTGCTTGATAGTCAGTTGACTGAAGAGCAACGTAAGCACATGCAAACCATCAATGTTAGTGCCATTACTTTGGGCAACATCTTTAACGACATTATCGACATGGACAAATTTGACCGTCGTAAGTTGGAGTTGTTACCTGCACCATTGAACTTTGAAGACTTCGTCGCTGAAATTGAAAGTATCTCGGCTCTGATGGCTGAACAGAAAGGGCTACGCTTCGATCTAGAGCGTTTGAGCTCGCTACCAAAAGCGATAGAAGTGGATGCGACACGTCTACGCCAGGTTATCTGGAACTTGGTTAGCAACGCCATGAAGTTCACCAAAGAAGGTGGCGTCGTAATGACGGTGAGCGCCGATGTTGAAGAAGATTACGCAACCATCATTATGGAAGTGGAAGACACCGGCATTGGTATTCCTGATGAGGAGTTAGATAAGATCTTTGCGATGTATTACCAAGTGAAATCTGGCAAAGATAACCTGCATGCGGTGGGTACTGGTATCGGTTTGGCGGTTTCTAAGCAGCTGATCAACATGATGGACGGTGACATTACCGTAGCAAGTGAGGAAGGATTCGGTAGTACCTTTACCGTATCGATTCACGTGCCAGTGGTTGAGTTAGAAGCACCTGTTATCGATGCAAAACGCGACAATGTACATCTTAATATCTTTATGGTCGAAGACATCGAACTTAATGTCACTGTTGCGAAATCTCTGCTCGAAAGCTTGGGGCACTCTGTTACTGTCGCAATGACGGGTGAGGAAGCGCTGGTGAACTTCGTACCGGATGAATACGACTTAGCTCTGCTTGATATTCAGCTTCCGGACATGACTGGGTTTGACGTGGCTAAGTACTACCGTGAACACTACGATAATCTACCGCCGCTGGTGGCATTGACTGCGAATGTCATGAAAGATCGTCGTGAATATCTCGATAACGGTATGGATGATGCCATAAGCAAACCACTTGCAGTTCAAGCGTTACAAGCGGTGATCGATAAGTTCTTCGTTGAGCGCGTTGAGAACAATGAGAGTGTGATGGAAGAGATCGCAGAAGCTGAAGTCATCGAAGAGGCGACACCGATGCCATCTCCAGTCATCAATACCCACTTGCTGGATCTTGATATGCTAGAGTCTTACGTGGATATCGTTGGCGTAAAGCCTGTGTATGACAGTATTAAGATGTTCGAAGACATGATGCCTGATTATATCGAGGTGTTGGACTCAAACATGACGGCAAAAGACCAAGACGGTATTGTTTCTGAAGCACATAAAATTAAAGGTGCAGCAGGCTCGATTGGTTTAAAACACATCCAAAGCGTCGCACAGAAAGCACAATCTCCTGATATGCCTGCTTGGTGGGAAAACATATCGGATTGGGTCGAAGAAATTAAAAACGAATATCAAAATGATATTCAAGTATTGAAGAGTTGGTTGGAACAGAGGAAATAAAATGAAGAAATTTGCATCGGCAGCACTGGCAATTGCGCTACTGGCGGGTTGTAGTTCTGCTCCTCAAGTTGGATGGCAACAAGGCAGCCAAGTCACTATGAATACAGTGAACGTTGAGCTAAAGAGCAACCTATGGGTAAACCTGATGCCAACCATTGGTGAAGTTCAAGAGCAGAACGTTCATGGCGCATTGTACCTAAAAGCAGATAATGAGCTGCCTGCAAACTTAACGGTTGATGCTCTGATTATTAAGCAAGGTGATTCAGAGTGGGAAATTGATGGTGACTTATTAGAGTTACGTACCCACAGTGAAAATCAGTGGGAAGTGGCGTTTGTATGGCAAATCGAAGCGGATATGGAGAAGTCGGTCGATTTGGCGTTATTGTTAGATGACGCAGGCAAGAAAGAGTGGTTAGTCGAGAAAGGCATCAAGATCGACAAAGTGTATTAGCCACTAAGCTTGTATTAACCATTAAGTTTGCATTCATTGCTAAGTGACAGATAGCAAAAGGGCTTGCTCATTGAGCAAGCCCTTATTGTTTATGCTGGGGCAGATTAGTCTTCTAGATCGCCACAGAAGCGGTAGCCTTCACCGTGAATAGTCGCGATGATTTCAGGTGTACCTGATACTGATTCGAAGTGCTTACGAATGCGACGGATAGTTACGTCTACAGTACGGTCATGTGGCTTAAGCTCACGACCTGTCATCTTCTTAAGAAGGTCAGCACGAGTTTGAATCTTACCTGGGTTCTCACAGAAGTGCAGTAGAGCACGGAACTCAGAGCGTGGCAGTTTGTAGCTGTCACCAGATGGGCTCACTAGAGAGCGGCTGTTGATGTCTAACACCCAACCGTTGAACTCGTATTTTTCTACCGAGCGTTTCTCTTCCTGTACAGCGTTAGTGCTCATTGAGCGGCTTAGCAGGTTGCGAGCACGGATAGTTAGTTCACGCGGGTTGAATGGTTTAGTGATGTAGTCATCAGCACCGATTTCAAGACCTAGGATCTTGTCTACTTCATTGTCACGACCAGTCAGGAACATCAGTGCGATGTTCGCTTGCTCGCGAAGTTCACGTGCTAGAAGGAGACCATTCTTGCCTGGAAGATTAATGTCCATAATAACCAAGTTGATTGAATTTTCAGACAACACTTGGTGCATTTCTTCACCGTCACTGGCTTCAAAAACAGCGTATCCCTCTGCTTCAAAAATACTCTTAAGAGTGTTACGAGTTACTTGCTCATCTTCTACGATAAGAATCTGCGGGGTTTGCATTGGCGGTACCTAAATTTGTGACAAAATTGTGCTAATAGAATAAATTCTAGGCAAAAATATAACATACAGGTAATGTGATTTTGATAATAAATCAAGTTGATCAAAAAAACACTTCTTTCAGTTATCCGCCTTCCTTGGAATTTTGCCAACTCACCAGTATCCGATGGCGACGTTTATTCTATAGGGCTTGTTTACCTTTCAATTCCCTGTAATTACGGAGCCTGAAACGTAAACACCCTAAGATATGGAGCGGATTTTATATTGTTAACAGCATGCTAACAATGCTCAAATGTTAATTCCATTCAGTTTGTTGATTTACATCAATTGATGAAATGTAACTGTTATTAATCGTTTAAGAGTTATGATAGAAAAAAGTAATACGAACATAGACGCATCGTTATGGAATGCTTATTCAGAGTCTTTCTTCCGTTTTCACGCTGAATGGGAGGTAACCAACTACGCGGTGATAACTGCTTGGAACCCTTACAGTAATCTGCGGTCAAAAGAAGAGAACTGCATAAGTAATCATAAACTCGAACAACAATTAAACCACGTTAAATACGTGCCTGTCACGGTTGGCGATCAGACATTTGAATGGTTTGAAGAGAGCTATGCTGCTGAGTTAACACCGCAAGCCGCAATAGACCTGGCGAATCAATTTCAACAAAACGCGATTTATTACGTCATTGATGACGAGCTTTACTTGATTGCTTGTTCAGAACCTGAAGTTTTGCACAAGCTAGGAACAATACAGCCGCGACTCGTCTAGAAGGATACTACTTATCTGAGCTTCAGCTTAGGTGAGACAATTCACGGAGGAAATATGAGAGACATAACACCAGACATTTGTGACCAGTTTGAGGACCAAGTCATCCTGCTTAGCTTACCATTGCAGAACTTTGGTCAACGCACGGCCTTTCATGGCGAGATTGTCACTGTACGTTGTTACCACGATAACTCCAAAGTACGCGAAGTACTGAACGAAGATGGCACTGGAAAAGTGCTGATTGTTGATGGACACGGCTCATGTCAAAAAGCGTTGCTAGGTGATCAGCTCGCGATTCTCGGTATCGAAAATGGTTGGGAAGGCATTATTGTTTACGGTGCGATTCGCGATGTGGCACAAATGTCACAAATGGATATTGGTGTTCAAGCTTTGGGTACATGCCCGTTTAAAACAGAGAAGCGTGGCGTGGGAGAAGTCAACGTGACATTGACGATGCAAAACCAAATCGTGCAGCCAAAACACTATGTTTACGCAGACTGGAATGGGGTTTTGATTTCGAAAGAAGCGCTGGACTTCTAGAAGCGGAAACCTAATCCTACTTCGAAGCCTTGTTGCCAATCTTGGTAATCTAGAGTGGCGTGAAGATCCAAATTCTCGGTGATTTTCACGCGACTTGAGACTTCAGCAGCAAGGCTACTGTCTTCTTCTCGGATACCTTCCGCCGTTTCAGCTTTATAAGATCTAACAGTACTTTTCACTGTTACTCGATCATTAAAGTGATAACTGATCCCACTAAGAAAACCGCTTTGGTTTTTTGTTGGCGAGTTGTTGACTCGCGCACCAACGTAAAGATCAACAGAATCAAACAGCTCGTATGAGTAACCACCATCTATGTTCCATACATCGAAGCTATCTGTTTGATAGTTTTCACTAGAGATGAAAAGCTTGTGTGGAGACGAAGAAGTTTTGCCTGGAAGAGGCGGAAGATCGTTAGCAAGACAAACGCTAGACACGGCGAATAGCAACAGAAAAATCCATTTTTTCATGTGACCACTCCTTGTGTCTAACTTTGTTATTAGTATGTGCTAAAAGCTTCTCACTATTAAAGCATAGAATATGAAAGCCAGCTCATTTATTTTCCACTTAATTCGATCCTAGGAACCTTGATCACAGTTAAGTTGTTGTTAAATAGAACCTGCAAAGATCAGTTTTCGATTGTGCATATTTGCATCAAGATCTTACATAGGATCTTCATCCTAATAGATCTGTAAGAACCATGAGCGAATGACTGAAAAAAAAGAATAAAATCGTAAGCAGACTAACTCATTGTAATTACACTTAAATATCAACGACATTGCGCAGCAGAAATCTCTACAAGGCCGGAAAATACACAATTTTTTGTTGACTCTGTTTCGGAAACTCGGTAAACGTAGAGTTAAGAAAACACACAACTATCGTTGAATATTTATTTATGACATCTCACAGCCAAGTAGTAATGACCACAACCATTATTATTACCGACACGACCAATGTTGGGGCAGGCTGCTGAGCGAAAGAAATTCACAAGAAAGGCCTGTATCCAACAAGATACAGGCCTTTTTTTATGCTTTTTTATAAAGAATTTAGACAGATCTAAGAAGATACATCGGAGGAAGGGATGCGAGTATTAAAGTTTGGCGGCTCATCATTAGCGGATGCAGATCGCTTTCTAAGAGCGGCGGATATCATCGCCAACAATGCGCAGCAAGAAGAAGTCGCAGTGGTACTTTCAGCACCAGGCAAAACGACCAATAAACTGGTCGCGGTGATTGAAGGTGCACTTCGCAATGGTGAAGCTGAGTTGCAAATCAATGAACTTGAAGCTTCGTTCAAAGCATTATTTTCAGATATCCAAAATGTATTGCCAAACATCGATGGTGCTGCATTTGATAACCAAGTAAAAACTTCACTTTCTCAGCTTCGCCAATTCGTTCATGGCATCAATCTTCTTGGTATGTGCCCAAACAACGTCAACGCACGCATCATTAGTAAAGGTGAGCGCGTCTCGATTCAGTTGATGAAAGCGGTATTAGAAGCGAAAGGGCAACCTGCGCATCTTATCGACCCAGTCGAGTATCTATACGCAAAAGGCGATCACCTAGAAGCGATGGTCGATGTTGAAGTCTCTACTCAGAACTTCCGCCAAAATCCTCTTCCTCAAGGTCACGTAAATATCATGCCTGGTTTTACCGCAGGTAATGAGAAAGGTGAGTTAGTAACACTTGGTCGTAATGGCTCTGACTACTCTGCTGCGGTTCTTGCAGCGTGTTTGCGCGCAGATTGCTGTGAAATTTGGACTGACGTTGATGGTGTTTACAACTGTGACCCTCGTTTGGTGGAAGATGCTCGTCTTCTTAAATCACTGAGCTACCAAGAAGCGATGGAGCTTTCGTATTTTGGTGCATCCGTTCTGCATCCGAAAACCATCGCACCTATCGCACAATTCCATATTCCTTGTCTGATCAAAAACAGCTTTAACCCACAAGGGGCTGGTACGCTGATTGGTCAAGACACTGGCGAAGATAACCTCGCAATCAAAGGCATCACGACGCTGAACGACCTAACGATGGTTAACGTGTCTGGTCCTGGTATGAAGGGTATGGTTGGCATGGCAAGCCGAGTATTTGGTGCAATGTCATCAGCTGGAGTGTCTATCGTTCTGATCACTCAATCTTCTTCTGAGTACAGCATCAGCTTCTGTATCGAAGCGCAAGACAAAGCAAAAGCACAACAAGTATTGGCGGATGCGTTTGAACTTGAACTAAAAGACGGTCTACTTGAACCAGTCGAGTTCATTGATGATGTTTCTATTGTGACACTTGTGGGTGACGGTATGCGTACATCACGCGGTGTTGCATCTCGTTTCTTCTCATCTCTTGCTGAAGTGAACGTAAACATTGTCGCCATTGCACAGGGCTCATCTGAGCGTGCAATCTCAGCCGTGATTCCTGAAGATAAAATCTCTGAAGCGATCAAAGCCTGTCACGAGAACCTATTCAACTCTAAGCACTTCTTAGATGTATTCGTGGTTGGTATTGGCGGCGTTGGTGGTGAACTGGTGGATCAGATCGAGCGTCAACAAGCGAAGCTTGCGGAAAAAGGCATTGTGATTCGCGTATGCGGCTTAGCAAACAGTAAAGGTCTTCTACTTGATAGTGAAGGGCTGCCACTGGAGCATTGGCGTGACCGTATGTCGGCAGCGACAGAAGAATTCAGCCTAGCGCGTCTGATTTCTTTAGTACAACGCAACCACATCATCAACCCAGTATTGGTTGACTGTACTTCAAGTGAAGATATCGCGAATCAATACGCAGACTTCCTAGCTGCAGGTTTCCACGTCGTAACACCAAACAAGAAAGCAAACACAGCAAGCATGGCCTACTACCATCAACTTCGCGATGTTGCGCGCAGCTCTCGTCGTAAGCTGATGTATGAAACAACCGTAGGTGCAGGTCTACCGGTAATCGAAAACCTACAAAACTTAATCTCAGCAGGTGATGAACTAGAGCGCTTCAGCGGCATCCTTTCTGGCTCTCTTTCTTACATCTTCGGCAAGTTAGACGAAGGCATGAGCCTAAGTGAAGCAACCAACATCGCGAAACAAAACGGCTTTACCGAACCTGACCCTCGTGATGATCTATCGGGTATGGACGTTGCGCGTAAGCTACTTATCCTTGCTCGTGAAGCTGGTATGTCCCTAGAACTAGAAGACGTTGTGGTTGATCAAGCTCTGCCACCAGGTTTTGACGACTCAGGCTGCGTTGAAGAGTTCATGGAACGTTTACCAGAGGCGGACGCGTACTTTAAAGAGCTGTCAGCTAAAGCGGCGGAAGAGGGCAAAGTGCTGCGTTATGTGGGTGAAATTGTTGATGGTAAATGCACGGTAAGCATTGCTGCCGTAGATGAAAATGATCCGATGTTTAAGATCAAAGATGGTGAAAACGCACTGGCATTCTACAGCCGCTACTACCAACCAATTCCACTGGTATTGCGTGGTTACGGTGCGGGTACTGAGGTTACGGCAGCGGGCGTATTCTCGGATGTGATGCGTACTTTAGGTTGGAAGCTAGGGGTATAACGACAATGAGTTCAAGTGATATGGATGTAGTGGTCTACGCCCCAGCATCAATTGGTAATGTAAGCGTTGGTTTTGATGTTCTGGGGGCGGCGGTGTCCCCAGTTGATGGCACACTATTGGGTGACCGTGTATTGGTTAAGTCTGGGGCTGAGCCGTTCAGCCTAAAGACGGCTGGTGATTTTGTTGAGAAGCTACCAACTGAGCCAAAAGAGAACATCGTTTACGATTGTTGGGTAGTGTTTGCTCGCGAGCTAGACAAGAAAGGCGTCGAGCTAAAGCCACTTGAAATGACACTAGAAAAGAACATGCCAATCGGCTCTGGATTAGGCTCAAGTGCATGTTCTATCGTTGCTGCATTAGATGCATTGAACCGATTCCATGGTCAGCCGCTTAACGAGACAGAGTTACTGGCGCTGATGGGAGAAATGGAAGGTAAGATCTCTGGTGGTATTCACTACGATAACGTCGCACCGTGTTACCTTGGCGGTGTACAATTGATGCTTGAAGAGTTGGGTATCATCAGCCAAGAAGTGCCTTGCTTTGATGATTGGTTCTGGGTGATGGCATATCCGGGTATCAAAGTATCAACAGCAGAAGCGCGTGAGATCCTACCATCTCAATATCGCCGACAAGATATCATTGCTCATGGTCGCCATCTTGCGGGCTTTATTCATGCGTGTCATTCTGGTCAGCCAGAACTTGCTGCAAAAATGATCAAAGACGTGATCGCAGAACCGTATCGTGAGAAACTGCTCCCGGGTTTTGCAAATGCACGTCAATACGCAGCGTCTGCGGGTGCATTGGCAACCGGTATTTCTGGCAGTGGTCCGACACTGTTCAGTATTTGCAAAGAGAAAGATGTCGCTGAGCGAGTTGCTCGCTGGTTAGAACAGAACTACGTACAAAACGAAGAAGGATTCGTCCACGTTTGTCGTCTAGATAAGCAGGGTTCGAAAGTAACAGGAAGTGAGCTATGAAGCTTTACAATATAAAAGAAAATGATGAACAAGTTTCCTTTGGTCAAGCCGTTCGCCAAGGGTTAGGTCGTAACCAAGGTCTATTTTTCCCATCGGAACTACCAAAATTTGAAGACGTTGATGCGCTACTGGCAGAAGACTTTGTCTCTCGTAGCACGAAAATCCTATCTGCACTGATTGGTGATGAGCTGGCGGAAGAGCAAGTTAACGCATTGGTTGACGCTGCATTCCAATTCCCTGCGCCAATTAATCAAGTGAAAGACGGTGTTTACGCTCTGGAACTGTTCCATGGTCCAACGCTTGCATTTAAAGACTTTGGTGGTCGCTTTATGGCGCAATCTCTTGCAGCCGTTTCGGACGGCGGCAAGATCACCATTCTGACTGCAACTTCTGGCGATACTGGCGCAGCCGTTGCGCATGCTTTCTACGGTATGGAAGACATCAACGTTGTGATTCTTTACCCGAAAGGCAAGATCAGCCCACTGCAAGAAAAGCTATTCTGTACGCTTGGTAAAAACATTCACACTGTCGCGATCGATGGTGACTTCGACGCGTGTCAGGCTCTGGTTAAGCAAGCTTTTGATGATTCGGCATTGCGTGAAGAGATCGGTCTGAACTCTGCAAACTCAATCAACATCAGCCGCTTGATGGCACAAATCTGTTACTACTTTGAAGCTGCCGCGCAAATGAGTAAGCAAGAGCGTGAAAACCTAGTCGTGTCTGTACCAAGTGGTAACTTTGGTAACCTAACTGCTGGTCTACTGGCAAAAGCACTGGGTCTGCCTATCAAACGTTTTATCGCTGCAACTAATGCTAATGACACGGTACCGCGTTACCTACAAACGGGTAAGTGGGAGCCAAAACCAACGGTTGCAACGACATCGAACGCGATGGACGTGAGTCAACCAAACAACTGGCCTCGTATCGAAGAGTTGTGTCGCGTGAAAGAGTGGGGCTTGGAGACGCTAGGAAAAGGTGCTGTATCTGATGAGCAAAGCGCTCAGTCAGTGAAAGACTTACATGCTTTAGGTTACCTGTGTGAACCGCACGGTGCGATTGCTTACCGTGTTCTTGAAGAGCAACTGCAAGATGGTGAGACCGGTCTGTTCCTATGTACTGCACACCCTGCGAAGTTCAAAGAAGTGGTGGATGACATTCTGCAATCTGACATTGACCTTCCTGCACCGCTAGCGAAGCACGCTGCGATGGAACTGTTATCAGAAGATCTCGACGCAGACTTTGACGCATTGAAACAAGTACTGCGCCGCGTGCAGTAAGCTTCAAAAGCACAGCAAGCACCAAAACAGAAATAGCGAGAGGTGGATGAGTAATCATTCACCTTTTTTATTGCCGATAAGTTTTAACTCTCTTTATGCTTGAGAAACGAACTTAACTAAATGAGATGGAAAGAGAAGCATGCATTTTTTGATTTTTCTTGGCTCAGTGAGAGACAGCACGCCACCACGACCAGCCCGTTTAGGAATGCGAGTCAGTAGAGCGTGTGAAAAACTTATCGCGAGTCAGCATTCGCAACATACTGTCGAAATCATTGACCCATTGAACTATGACTTTGGCGATGTGTTTAAGCCCGAGTTTGCTTATCACCGCTCTAAAGTGCCGCAGCACCTAAGTGAGTTGGCAGACAAAATCAAACAGGCCGATGGGTATGTGATGGTTAGCCCGGAATACAACCATTCGATGAGCCCAGCTTTGGCAAACATGCTTAATCACTTTGGCAGTTCGCTGTTTTCCTATAAGCCAAGTGCTATCGTGACCTACTCTGCCGGGCAATGGGGTGGTGCTCGTGCTGCAGTGTCGATGCGTACTTTCTTATCCGAGTTGGGGTGCTTGCCTGTGTCGGCAATGATCCACATTCCGAAAGCACAAGAGGTATTTGATGAGCACGGTGTGGCTGCGAATGAGTCGGAGCAGGCGCAGTGGGACAGTTATATGAATCGCACCCTGCATCAACTGATTTGGTGGGCAGAAGGGGCGTCACTGCAAAGAGATAGGCTTGATCCAACCTCGTTGGCACAAGCGTTTCAGAAAGATCCTTCGCAAAGAAATGCACCTTGAAGGCGAGTTGCTTTTTACTATCGGAAGGGTTTCGAAGGATCCAGAAACAAAAAAAGCTTGGTCATTGCTGACCAAGCTTTTTAAATTCTAGCAAACTAGTTTACTGAGAGATTATAGAGACTCAGTAAAAGTACGAGCGATTACGTCACGTTGCTGTTCTGGAGTTAGCGAGTTGAAACGTACTGCGTAACCAGAAACACGGATAGTTAGCTGTGGGTAGTTCTCTGGGTGTGCAACTGCATCTTCTAGAGTTTCACGTTTAAGAACGTTCACGTTTAGGTGTTGACCACCTTCGATGCGAGGAGCAGTTTCGATTGCTACTTCACGGCTTTCGTATTCACCTAGGTCGCTGATTGCGATAACTTGGTCTGCTTCGTAAGTTGATGCTGCAGCAACACAACGCGCTTCGTTTTTCTCGCTATCTAGTAGCCAGATTGAGTTTAGTAGTTCGTCGTTAGCTGCTTTAGTAATTTGGATACCTTGGATCATCACTATCTCCTAGACCACTTACGTGGTGATTATTGGTGTTAATTTTCGAATTTTTGTCGAGCTAAGTATTATATAGCCAATATCCATTATTTTAATATTGATTTAAGTCAAAAAACAACCAAAAACCTTAATTTTTTGAAGGTGATTTTCTTGAGTTAAATCAATAAAACGTTTGAAAACATACTATTTACAATTTATTTGATAATATAAAAAATATTTAAAAGTTAATTTTGTTGTAAATTTACTACAAAATGAGCTCAAAAATTAACCTTGGTAACGCAACTGCCTGTATTTAGGTAGTCATACTGAAAGTCTAAAGTGATTAAATGACAAACATGAAAAACAAGTTTGGAAACAAATTTATTGGTGCTCACGTATCTGCGGCTGGAGGGGTTGACCAAGCGCCTCTTCGTGCTCGTGAGATTGGTGCGAATGCGTTTGCTCTGTTTACTAAGAACCAGCGTCAATGGGTTGCTAAACCACTCGAAGAAAAAACCATTAGTGCATTCAAGGCGAACTGCAAAATGCTTGGTTTTGGCGCCGAGCACATTCTGCCCCATGACTCTTATCTGATTAACTTGGGGGCGCCGGAAGAAGAAAAGCTGAATAAATCCCGCGCGGCATTTATTGATGAGATGGAGCGTTGTAACCAGTTAGGTTTAACCTTGCTCAACTTCCACCCCGGTAGCCACTTAAAGAAAGTGTCAGAACAGGCGTGTTTGTCGACGATCGCTGAGTCGATCAACCTGGCGCACAAAGCAGTGCCGAATGTGATCGCAGTGATTGAGAACACTGCAGGTCAGGGCACTAACTTGGGTTGGAAGTTTGAGCATCTTGCTGAAATCATCGATCAAGTAGAAGACAAAGAACGCGTTGGCGTGTGTCTTGATACTTGCCACACGTTTACTGCCGGTTACGATCTGCGTACCAAAGAGGATTGTGAGCATACCTTTGCCGAGTTCGATCGTATCGTAGGCATGCACTATTTGAGAGCAATGCATCTAAATGATTCAAAAGTCGAATTCGCTAGCAAGGTTGACCGTCACCACTCATTAGGCAAAGGTGAGATCGGTTGGAGCTGTTTTGAGTACATCGCTAAAGATCCACGTTTTGATGGTATCCCTTTGATTTTAGAAACAATTGACCCAGATATTTGGCAGCAAGAAATCAACACCTTACGCCAATTCCACATTGAAGAAATGGTTAATTCCTAACGGGATGGCAAAGTTGGCATCCTTCTTTCTTAGCTAAAACCATTGAGCAGTTATGCGCTTGTTTTAAACGCCTGAACTCAACGTTGTAGTTAGGCGAAGCTAGTTAGGAGGATGACAATATGTCTCGACCAGTTTCTTTTATCCCAGCGACACACTCTCGACGAGTATTACGTTTACCAGCCCCAAACCGCCATATCTCAGGGCAAGGGCACTTTCGAACGCCGCAGCGCAATTAGCATTATCATTGTGCGTTATTCTGGTTTTAGCCAAACCAGCATGGATTAACACCAGCTGTCTGCGCGTCAGTTTTTGAAAAGCCGTCTCAAGCTGGTGGTAAGTTTTTGTTTGTTTGAGTTTCGCTCGTTAGAATAGAGGGAAACATTAGGACAGGAACTTTCCATGAATCAGTTACCCACTTGGCACGATGTGATCGGCGAAGAGAAAGAGCAGAGCTACTTTGTCGATACTTTGAATTTTGTTGAAGCAGAACGAGCGGCAGGCAAAGCCATTTATCCGCCAGCGAAAGACGTATTTAATGCGTTTCGTTTTACCGAGTTCAAAGACGTTAAAGTAGTGATTCTGGGGCAAGACCCTTACCACGGTCCTAATCAAGCGCATGGTTTGTGTTTCTCTGTGCTGCCTGGTATTAAAACGCCACCATCTTTGGTGAATATGTACAAAGAACTGGCGCAAGATATTGAGGGTTTCCAAATTCCTCAACATGGCTTTCTACAAAGCTGGGCAGAGCAAGGTGTGTTGCTACTAAATACCGTATTGACGGTAGAGCAGGGCAAAGCACACTCGCACTCAAAAACGGGCTGGGAAACCTTTACTGACCGCGTAATTGAAGCGATTAACCAGCATCAACAAGGAGTGGTGTTTCTGCTGTGGGGCTCACACGCGCAGAAGAAAGGTCGCTTTATCGATCGTAACAAACACTATGTGTTAACGGCACCGCATCCATCACCGTTGTCTGCTCACCGAGGTTTCTTTGGTAGCAAACCATTTTCACAAGCGAACCAGATCCTCTCTCAGCAAGGCAAAGAGGTCATCAATTGGCACCTACCAATGGCGGTGTAAAGTGCACTTTCCTCTTATATAAGGAGAGAGCAATCAGTACAGCGATCGTGACATCACGATCGCTGTTTTTTTGAACACCGTCGAGTCAGGTTTTCGCTTTCTCATATACACTTATTAAAAGTAGGTGTTAAGGAGAGACGCTATGATGATCGAAAGAATTCGACGCGAACACGGCTATATGGTCCGTCTGCTGGCAATACTGCGCCACAAATTGAATGAGATTAAACAAGAACGCGCCATCAACTATGCGTTGGTGAGTGAGATCGTGGATTATCTTTCTAACCATTCAGAAAAAATTCACCATCCTAAAGAAGATATTCTCTATCGCTACTTCCTAGAGCATTATGGTCAGCAAAAGACCATGGAAAACTTGGAACAGGAACATCAAGAGCTGGCGGACAAAACCAAAGCGTTTTCAATGTTGATTGAGATGATTTTGCAGGATGCTGTTGTCCCTCAAGATATGTTCGTTGCTCAGCTTGAAGACTTCATCGTGACGCAAAAGCGCCATCTGGAGCTAGAAGAGCGCCAAATCTTACCTCTAATTGAAGAGTTGTTCACTTCGCAAGACTGGCAATATGTTGAAAGCCTATGGCATGAGAACGAAGACGATCCTGTGTTTGGTAATACTATTGCAGATCGCTACAAGCAACTTGCAGATCGAGTGCGTCAGAACGACGCTGAGTTTGTCTAAAACATAAAAATGACGAAGTAATCGATTGCGTGTGCGTAGTTTGTTTCGTCATTTTCTTGTCTGATGGGAATTGTTTAGAAATTGTCTCGTTTAAAATATGAGTGAAAACTGAGGGAAATTCTCAATAGATAAGAATGGGCGTCATGCCAATAAAATCAGCATGAAGATCACCCACTTTTGTCCTCTCTACAAATGACAAAAGGCACCATTGAGGTGCCTTTTGTGCGAATTATAGTTTGATGTCATCCAGAGTGATGTCGTTGCAGACATCAAGTTCGCGCAGCTCTTTGAGCAAATTGCGTCTATCGTTCATTTCTTCGATTTCTCGCCACTTACGCTTCACTGGTTTTGAGCGAGACTTGGTTGTTGAGGTAGTATCCAGACCAAATAGGTCATCGAGTTGAAAGCCTTCCATAAGCCACCTTTACCTTTTTCTATCTAAACTGTTATATCCAGTCCTTGTGGAGCTTTTTAAGTACCACAATAGGCGTGAGAATAACCATGATATATTTCGCATTTGTGTCGGTAACATGACATTTTCGCGTAAAAATACTCACAGAATCACATTTTGCACATATCTAAAGTGGACAAAAAATAAGCGAACGAACTCACGAAAACGATTAAATGAAGAGATTTGGTATGTTAATTCGAAGGGCTCATTTTACTCAATTTTTGAATACTAAGGTTGCATAGCATCGCTTTGATTAAAATGTATCCAATCGTAACAAAGCGGAGTAAGAAATTTTTCTCAGATACCTTGTGATAACTAGCCTCATCAAAAATAAATGGTATTGCGTTTTGTTAATGATGGAAGGGCTATTTATGTTGAGATTTGATAAACAAGATGTTGCTGTTTGTGAGCGTTAAGTTTTCCTTTTATGTTAACTTTTGGTGACTTTCTAGTGAAAAATAACAAGGTTATTTTACTTGTTGCATATTGATTTTTGCTTTTCGAGGCTGCATTATCCGCCCGTCAAAAAATACGCTGGTACGTAAAATGGATGCATGAAGCGACGTTTACGATTCTAGATTGCGCAATAAACATTACTCAAAAAGCTAAGCACACTTTGACACTTAGCAGGCAATCTGGTGGATGGCTTGGAAGCAAAGACCGGCGCAACTCACTTTGAGGTACACATGACAGACTTAATCAATTTGATGAACGATCTCCTTTGGGGTTCGATTCTGGTTTATCTTCTTGTTGGTGTAGGAATCTACTTCACCGTTCGATTGGGATTCATTCAATTCCGTCATTTCGGCCACATGTTCTCTGTTCTGAAGAACAGCCGTAAAGCAGACAAAGCTGGTATTTCTTCTTTCCAAGCGCTTTGTACTAGTCTTGCTGCACGTGTAGGTACAGGTAACATGGCGGGTGTTGCTGTTGCTTTGACAGCAGGTGGTCCTGGTGCAATCTTCTGGATGTGGTTGATTGCAATGCTTGGTATGGCGACGTCGTTTGCGGAAAGTACGCTAGCGCAGCTATACAAAACCAAAGATGATGATGGCAACTACCGCGGTGGTCCTGCTTACTACATGGAAAAAGGTTTGGGCATGCGCTGGATGGGCGTGCTGTTCTCGATTTTCCTAATCATCGCTTTTGGTTTGGTATTCAATGCCGTTCAAGCAAACTCAATTGCAAACGCAATGAGCACTGCATTTGGTTGGAATGACCTTTATGTTGGTATTGCTGTTGTAGCACTGTCAGCCGTCGTTATCTTTGGTGGTATTAAGCGTATTGCGAAAGTAGCTGAACTGATTGTTCCAGTGATGGCACTAGCATACTTACTACTGGCGTTGTTTGTGATGTTCTCTAACCTAGACAAACTACCAGATGTGCTAATGCTTATCTTCAAGAGCGCATTTGGTCTGCAAGAAGCAGCTGCGGGTGGTCTTGGTTACGCAATCGCACAAGCGATGATCAACGGTATCAAACGCGGTCTGTTCTCGAACGAAGCTGGTATGGGTTCTGCACCAAATGCAGCAGCATCTGCAACCCCTTATCCACCGCACCCTGCATCTCAAGGTTACGTTCAGATGCTAGGCGTATTCATGGATACGATTGTTATCTGTTCTGCGACAGTGGCTATCATCCTTATGTCAGGTGAGTACGTTGGTCAAGCAACGGAAGTGACCGGTATTGAGCTAACTCAGCGTGCATTGAGCTCACAAGTTGGTGATTGGGGCAGCATCTTTGTTGCTGTTGCGATCTTCTTCTTCGCATTTACTTCGATTATTGCGAACTACTCATACGCTGAAACGAACCTAATCTTCCTAGAGCACAACCACAAAGCAGGTCTAGGCATCTTCCGTATCATTGTATTGGGTATGGTTATGTTCGGTGCGCTAGCATCACTACCTGTGGTTTGGTCACTGGCTGACGTATCAATGGGTTTGATGGCGATAGTGAACTTGGTGGCGATTCTATTGCTATCTGGTATCGTGATTAAACTGGCGAAAGACTACAACCGCCAGCTAAGCGAAGGTAAAGTGCCGACGTTTGATGCAAATGACTTCCCTGAGCTGAAGTCTCAGCTAGAAGATGGCATTTGGGACAACACGAAAAAAGAAGACTAAGTGATGTTCACTGCCAATCATTGTTGAAAGCTATCAACACGATTCAAAAAGCCATGCAGACAATGCATGGCTTTTTTTGTACTCTAATGGAAAATAAAATTAGGGAAGTTAAAGTCATGCTCATCGTAGTTTCTCCAGCTAAAACGCTCGATTACGAATCACCACTCGCGACCGAGAAGTTTACTCAACCTGACTTGGTTAGCTATTCAAAAGCGCTGATCGAGGTATGCCGTAAATTAACACCTGCCGATGTTGCATCACTGATGAAAGTGAGCGACAAAATCGCTGATTTGAACGTTGGTCGTTTCCAAGAGTGGAGTGAAACTTTCACCACAGATAATGCACGCCAAGCCATTTTGGCATTTAAAGGCGATGTGTACACAGGTCTTGAAGCGGAAACCCTTTCTGACGCTGATTTTGACTACGCTCAAGATCACCTAAGAATGCTATCTGGTCTATACGGTCTGCTTAAGCCACTCGATTTAATGCAGCCATACCGTCTTGAGATGGGCACTAAGCTGGCGAACGACAAGGGATCTAACCTTTACCAGTTCTGGGGTAATGTCATTACCGATAAGCTGAATGAAGCGATTGCTGCGCAAGGCGACAACGTATTGATTAACCTTGCATCAAATGAATATTTCAAAGCGGTGAAGCCAAAGAACTTGGATGCACAAGTGATCACGCCTATCTTCAAAGACTGTAAGAATGGTCAATATAAGGTGATCAGCTTTTACGCGAAGAAAGCGCGCGGCATGATGGCTCGCTACATCATCGAAAACCGTATCGAAAGTGTTGCTGACCTCACTAAGTTTGATGTTGCGGGTTACTACTTCGTTGAAGAAGAGTCGACACCAACAGACTTAGTTTTCAAACGAGAAGAGCAAAACTGATTGAAGTCAGTCAATCGCGAGTTGATGATTCAGCGAAATAAAGTACGCCAAAAAGCCGGATAGTTATCCGGCTTTTTTTATGCCTATTCGATCTGATCTTAATCGAATTTTTTACATAAAAAGTTTATATCTTAAAAAATAGTTGAGTAATAAAGTTTAAAGTTGTATTTTAAATGCAACTTTAAAAAATAAGGAGTTCTCCTATGTCAGACTTCAAGCTCACACACAAAAAAGCCTCTAAGTTATCGGAGTACGTTGCACTGCGTATTACCAAATTGCTGAAATTCACTCTGAACATCTTTTATGGCAAGAAATACGCGAAACGAGCGGTAATTCTCGAAACCATCGCAGCCGTGCCGGGCATGGTAGCTGGGATGTTCAATCACTTGAAAGCGCTACGCCGAATGAAAGATGATGAAGGCTGGATCCGAGAACTTCTCGATGAGGCTGAGAACGAGCGCATGCACCTGATGATTTTCCTCGATATTGCCAAGCCAAGTTTGGTTGAGCGTTTGTTGGTGTTGCTGGGACAAGGTGTTTTCATTGTTGTGTACAGCTTCATCTATCTGCTGTCTTCTAAAATCGCTCACCGTGTTGTTGGTTACTTCGAAGAAGAAGCGTGTAACAGCTACACTGAGTACCTAGAGAAAATTGATAGCGGGGAAGTGGAGAACGTACCAGCCCCGACTCTGGCGATTGATTACTACAAGCTGCCAACTGATGCGATGCTAAGAGATGTGATTTTGCGTATTCGAGAGGATGAAGCGGGGCACCGTGACCGTAACCATGGCTTCGCTGATGCCTATGAAGACAAAACCTTGCCTGCTCATCAACTATAGATGAAAAACAAAAAGAGCCGCGATTGCGGCTCTTTTAGATTTGAAATCAATCAGACGTGATTACTTCTTCTTAGCGGTTTTCTTTTTCGCTACTTTCTTCTTATCGTCTTTTTTCTTTTTCTTCTTAAACACAGGCTTTTTGTGTTTAGGGCGCATCTCTTTCACGAAGCGTTCTTTGATGTCTTCTTTCACGTAACGAGCAACGCGATCCATCATTGGTTGGTCGTGCGCTTCTACGATTGAGATAGCATTACCTTTTTTACCTGCACGAGCCGTACGACCAATGCGGTGAAGGTATACGTCTGCCGTACGTGGCATATCGTAGTTGATTACGTGTGATACGTCAGGAAGGTCGATACCGCGTGCCGCTACGTCTGTCGCTAATAGCACGTTTACAGTGCCTTCACGGAAGCGAGAAATCGCGTTGTTACGACGATCTTGAGGCATTTCGCCTTGAATCCAAGAACATGGAATCTGTGCGCTCTCTAACTGGGCACGAAGCTCTGCTAAACGCTCGCGAGTCTTCAAGAATACGATAGTGCGTTCTGCTTGCTCTGTGATGATGTGTTTTAGTAGGGCAAGTTTATGCTCTGCGTCATCAGCACGGTGGTACCACTGTGCGATCTTCTTACGCTCACGTAGTGGTGATTTTGCGTCGATCTCTGCTGGTTCGTTCAGTAGGTCTGCTGTGAAACCCTCTACGCCTTTGCCTTCTAGTGTTGCTGAGAACAGAAGGGTTTGTTTGCGCCAGCGACATTCGTTAGACAGACGGTCAACAGTTGGAGCAAAGCCCATGTCTAGCATGCGGTCTGCTTCATCAAGGATTAGCCATTCAATCGCACGACAGTCAAAACGTTCTGCGTCAATGTATTCACGTAGACGACCTGGTGTTGCTACTACGATATCTTGCGTCGTTGCTAGGATATCTGCGTGCTCTTGGTATTGAACACCACCAGTGATGGTGAAGATGTTTAGCTTGGTGTTTTTCGCTAAAGCACGAGCTTGATCCGCTACCTGCATCGCAAGTTCACGAGTTGGGGTTAGGATCAGAATACGTGCAGGTCCCGGTTTACGACGTGGGAAATCTTGCAGGTATTGCAGTGCTGGCAGGACGAATGCTGCCGTTTTACCAGTACCAGTTGGTGCTGACGCTAGAATGTCACGACCATCTAACGCTTGTGGAATCGCTTCTGCCTGAATTTTAGTTGGGCGTTCGTAGCCCATCTCGTCAATGGCTTCAAGTAGGTTTTGGTCTAGATCAAGTTCAGCAAAGGTTCTGATCACAATGAGTTCTCCACAAGCAAAGCTTGGTTAATGGTTCGCCACAGCAGCATAGAATATAAAAAGGTCGCACATTATAAAGTGATTGGTGACAAGGATCACATGTTATTTCACATCTTAAGATAAAACTCGCGAGTTAGCTGAGTAAAGTCGTCGCTATAACCCTCGTTTGAGTGAATGATCAAGTGCGTTTCTTGAGTATCACAAGCTTGTTTGGCTAATTCAAACAGTAAACGGTGGACTGGCTTTTTCTGTGATGGTTGCACGCGACAGATGCGCGATAAGAACCATCCTTGCTGTTTAGCCATGGCAATAAACAGTTCGCCTTCTGTAATCGGCAGAACAAAACTGGCAGTACCGTCTTCTTCGAGTAGTTCATTACAGCGTTTAAGTAATGAAGCGTGTTGCAAAGTATCCGTGTGTCGAGCAGTTGCACGTTGGCTTTGCTTCGATTGCTCACCACTGTTGAAGTAGGGCGGATTACAGATGATGTGCTCGAAGCGATGTGTTAGTTCAAACTGCAATACATCAGCGTGGTGGATGTGAAGCCTGTCGGACCAAGAGGATAGGGTGAAGTTTTGCTGCGCTGCTTCTACCGCTGATGTTTCAATATCAAGAGCGGTGATCTGTGCGGCAGGAAATCGCTGTGCACACATTAGTGCTAGCAAGCCCGTGCCTGTACCAATGTCCAAAATTTTACTCTGTGGTGAGCAATTTGCCCAAGCGCCAAGCATCACACCATCAGTGCTGACGGGCATGCCACTTTCACCGCCGTGAATCGAAAACTGCTTGAACTTGAAGTCCTTAGTCTGAAATTTTTCGCTCTTCATGATTGTTTTATTTTTACTCAATAATAGAGTTAATTCCTCTATTGTTTCTTAATTGTATAGATTGTTATCTTGTTGGTTATTAAATTGTATTTCAATTTGATCGAGATAATGAACTGGTCTCAAATCTATAGGTAGTGATATTCACTGCTTTTAAGTTGACTAAATAAATTAATATGGTGTTTTTTTCTTAAAGGTTGCCAAATGATGGGTACTTCGTCATTATGCGGCGGAAATTTATAGATTGAACCACAGGTACTCATTAACTTTGGGTATACAAAAAAGTGGTCGATGCATACACAACATTCATCAATTAGAGAAAAAGGGTTATCTGTGAAGCAGACGTTAAAACTAACAGATATTATCGCAGTAGGCTTTATGCTATTTGCGTTCTTTTTGGGTGCTGGCAACATCATTTTCCCACCACTAGCGGGTCAGCTAGCCGGTGATCACCTGATGCCAGCAATGTTCGGTTTCTTGCTAACAGCGGTAGGTCTACCTCTTATTACTATCGTTGCTATTGCTGTGGCAGGCGGCTCTTGGGATCACTTGACTCAAGATCTTCCTAAGAAAGCAGCAGTGCTGATGGCGGCGTTGATCTTCATCATCATTGGTCCTGCATTTGCTGCACCTCGTACAGGTCTTGTAGCATACGAAATGGCAGTGAAACCATTCTTCCTAGATGCCTCTCAAGCGCATCTAACATCATTCTCAATCTTGTTCTTTGCGGTGGCTATGATCTTCGCTTGGTTCCAAGGTCGTTTGATTGATTTGATTGGTAAAGTGCTAACGCCAGTTCTGTTCCTTGGTCTTATCGTTCTTGCTATTGCGGTATTCATTGACCCACAAGGCGAAATGATGGGCGCGCACGGCGAGTACCTAACTCAACCATTGACTAAGGGCTTCCTTGAAGGCTACAACACCATGGATACGTTCGCATCGTTGATGTTCGGTATGCTAATGGTGGACGCACTTCGCAGTAAAGGCATCACTGAGCGTGCAGCAACGACAAAATACCTAATCTGTGCTGGCTGTATTGCCGCTGCAGGTCTTGCGTTCGTATACATCTCATTGTTCTACCTAGGTGCGACGAGTTCAACTATTGCAGCAGGCGCAGACAACGGTGGTGCTGTGCTGAGCCAATACGTTCAGGCGCTATTTGGTCCTTACGGTCAGATTGTACTTTCAATCATCGTATTGCTTGCATGTTTGACGACGGCTATCGGTCTTATCTCTGCATGTTCAGATTTCTTCAGCTCTAAAACGAAACTGACTTACAAGCAGTGGGTTATTATCAACGGCGCGGCTTGTGCACTGATTGCAAACGTTGGTCTGTCTCAGCTAATTTCTCTATCAGTTCCGGTTCTGTTCGCGCTATACCCAGTAGCAGTAGCATTGGTTGCGCTAACGTTTGTACGTAGCAAGCTTCCAAACCCACGAGTGGCTTACCGCTCTGTACTGCTAGTATCACTGTTATTTGCATTGATTGATGCTGCGAAAGTTGCGGGTCTAGACGTGTCTGCATTCAACATGCTGCCGCTATTTGAAGTGGGCATGGGTTGGGTTCTACCAACATTTGCAGCGATTGTTTGCATGTTCTTTATTGCTAAGTCTTCACAACCAGAGTTGACTGAAGAAACTGCATAATTGCTGACTAGCAAAACAAAAAAGCCCGGTGAAGTGATTCGCCGGGCTTTTTGTTTATCTGTTGTCTAGCAAGTGCTGGATGCCGTATGACTTAAAGTGTGTCGTGGAACTCTACTAAGACTTGCTCACACCATTTCTCGATGCGCTCATCACTGAGTTCGTACTGGGAATCTTCATCCAACGCTAAGCCGACAAATTGACTGCCATCTTCTGTCAGTGCTTTTGATGCTTCGAACTCATAGCCTTCGTTTGGCCAGTAACCAATAAACTGCGCGCCCGTTGCTTTTAGCTCGTCATGCAGTAGACCCATCGCATCAAGGTACCACTCGCCGTAGCCTTCTTGGTCTCCCAAGCCGAATAAAGCTACGACTTTGCCTTTTAGCGGTGTGGTTGCAATATCTTCCCAGATAGCGCTCCAGTCTTCTTGGATTTCACCGAAGTCCCAAGTAGAGATACCAATTAGCAGTAAATCGTAATCTGCCATCAGCGACAGCGGTGTCTCTTTCACGTTGTGAATGTCGACAAGGTCTTCACCAATGATATTGCGAATTTTCTCTGCTGCCATTTCTGTGTAGCAGGTTGTTGAGCCGTAAAAGAGTCCGATTTTCATTATATTCGTCGTTTTTTATGTTGCTGTTGTGGCAGATTCTAACCATAAATCGGGGAAGATTGCAGCGAATATCCCGCGGGAGATGATTTTTTTATGGTATTGGTTGAGCAGTTGCCTTACTCTCAATACTGTAAATATAAACAGATAAGGAAGCGTTCATGACGGCACAACAGCCTGTCAATCAACAAGATTTTGGTCTGGTTGAACAATTCTTAGATGCAATGTGGATGGAGCGTGGTCTATCGGAGAACACGTTGGCTTCCTACCGAAATGATTTAATGAAATTGCTCGCGTGGATGGAGCAACATAGCTACCGTCTAGATTTCATCAGTTTGTCTGGTCTGCAAGAGTATCAAAGTTACCTCGTTGATTTAGATTACAAGCAGACATCCCGCGCGCGTATGTTGTCAGCGATTCGTCGCTTGTTCCAATACATTCACCGTGAAAAAGTACGCGGCGATGATCCGAGTGCGCTGTTGGTCAGCCCAAAGTTGCCTCAGCGTCTGCCTAAAGACATCAGTGAAGAGCAAGTGGACGCACTGCTTGATGCGCCAGATCCTAATGATCCCGTTGAGCTGCGAGACAAAGCCATGCTTGAGCTACTCTACGCGACTGGGTTGCGTGTGACAGAGTTGGTCAGTCTGACAATGGAAAACGTCAGTTTGCGTCAAGGGGTAGTGCGCGTGACCGGTAAAGGTGGTAAAGAACGCCTCGTTCCTATGGGAGAAAACGCGGTCGATTGGATTGAAACTTTTATCCAGCAAGGTCGGTCTGCTCTATTGGGAGAGACTACGTCGGATGTGGTATTCCCAAGTAAACGTGCGAGACAAATGACCCGTCAGACCTTTTGGCACCGTATCAAGTACTACGCTGTGATAGCGGGTATTGATACCGACCAACTGTCTCCACACGTATTGCGCCATGCTTTTGCGACACACTTATTGAACTATGGCGCAGATCTCAGGGTCGTACAGATGCTGTTGGGGCATAGTGACTTATCGACAACGCAAATTTATACTCACGTGGCGACTGAACGATTGAAACAGATCCACAGTCAACACCACCCAAGAGCATAATGATGGTTTGGTTCATCCTTTGTCTCATTGGATGAAAAGATTTTATTTTAAGGTGAATTTAATGAGCGTATTACGCCGACTAACTCTGCTGACTTTACCGTTTTTCGTAACCGCTTGTGGTGCTGAAGAAAGTCAGGCAAAAACGGAAACTCCTGCACAACAAGTCGCGCCAGCGGCAAAACAGAACTTTGATGAAGCTGCGCTAAAAGCGAAGTTCTCTAAGCTGGGTGTGTCTATTCTTGATATCCAACCATCAGACGTTGCTGGACTATTAGAAATCCAAACCAATGGTGGTGTGTTGTTCGCATCAAACGATGGTAACCACTTTATTGCCGGTACACTTTACGCCATTGATGATAACGGCGGCTACAAAGACGTGATTGCTGAGCGTCAAGCACCATTGAACGCAGAGAAAATCGCGAAGTTATCTGATAGCGTGATTGAATACAAAGCGGACAACGAGAAGTATGTGGTGACGGTATTTACCGATATCACGTGTGGTTACTGTGTACGTCTACACAGCCAGATGCAAGGTTACAACGACTTGGGTATTACTGTTCGTTACATGGCGTACCCTCGTCAAGGTGCAACAGGTCCAGTTGCTGAACAAATGGCGACAATTTGGTGTGCAGAAGATCCGAAATCAGCAATGCACAATGCAAAAGTTGAGCGCACTTTCGACAATCCAGCGAAAGATCTAAAACAGTGCAAAGAAACCATTCAAGCGCACTACAACCTAGGTCGTGAACTTGGTATTTCTGGTACGCCAGCAATCTTCCTACCAAGTGGTGAACTCGTAGGCGGTTACCTTCCACCGGCTGAACTACTAAAACGCTTAGAGCAACAATAATCCTTTAAGGAGCAGAGCCAGCGGTATTCGTTGGCTCTTTTCAAACATGATAGAAATTCAACGACGTCCTGAACCGGATCTTTCTCTTCTTCCCGATTCCATTCCACCTATTCTCAAGCGCATCTACATTAACCGTGGTATCACAGATGTAGCACAGTTAGAGACTTCTGCTCGTGGCTTACATTCTTACCAACAGTTGGGTGGCATTGACCAGGCGGTTGAGTTGTTGTTCCAAGCCATTAATGAGCAAAAGCGTATTATTGTCGTTGGTGATTTTGATGCCGATGGCGCGACTAGCTCGGCGTTGTCAGTGCTTGCCCTACGTATGCTTGGCAGTAATAACGTGGACTACTTGGTGCCGAACCGCTTTGAAGATGGCTACGGCCTCAGTCCTGAAGTCGTGGACCAGGCGTTAGAGCTGGGTGCTGAGATGATTATGACGGTAGACAACGGTGTGTCGTCGATTGAAGGGGTTCGCTACGCCAAAGAAAACGGCATTACTGTACTGGTTACTGACCATCACTTACCAGGGCAAGAGCTGCCGAATGTGGATGCCATGGTGAACCCGAACCTCGACAGCTGTGCTTTCCCATCGAAAGCATTGGCAGGGGTTGGCGTTGCTTTCTATTTGATGATGGCGCTTTGTGTGTATATGCGTAAACAAAATTGGTTCGCGCAGCAAGGCATGCAAGAGCCTAAGTTGATGGAGTTGATCGACTTGGTTGCTCTCGGCACCGTCGCCGACGTTGTGCCGCTGGATGAAAATAACCGCATTCTTGTACACCAAGGCTTACAGCGTATTCGTGCAGGCAAAGCACGCCCGGGAATTCAAGCTCTGATTGAAGTCGCGAAGCGAGATGCTCGTCGTTTGGTTGCATCTGATTTTGGCTTTGCACTTGGTCCTCGTATTAATGCCGCAGGTCGTTTGGATGACATGTCTTTCGGTGTTGAACTACTGATGTGTAACAACATCCATGCGGCGCGTCGTATGGCGAGTGAGTTGGATGGTTTGAACCAAACCCGTAAAGAGATTGAAGAAGGGATGAAGCAAGAAGCGATGGCTTTTTGTGAGCGTCTTCAATTTGGTGAAAACAGTGAATTGCCTTACGGTTTAGCACTGTTCCAACGTGATTGGCACCAAGGCGTTATCGGTATTCTTGCTTCGCGCATTAAAGAGAAGTTCCATCGTCCTGTTATCGCCTTTGCCGATGGCGGAGAGGGGACAATTAAAGGTTCTTGTCGCTCTATTCCGGGGCTACACATGCGTGACGCGCTGGATTTCATCGATACGCAAAACCCAGGCTTGATCATCAAATTTGGTGGACACGCGATGGCGGCAGGCTTGACCATCAAAGAACAAGACTTCGAGCGCTTTAGCCGTTTGTTTGATGAAGTCGTGAAGAAAGAACTGGACGAAGCGGCGCTGAAAGGTGTGGTAATGTCGGACGGCGAGCTTAAACCCGAAGAGTTCTCGATGAATGTTGCTGAACAATTGCGCTCAGGTGGTCCTTTTGGGCAAGCGTTCCCAGAACCTATCTTTGATGGTGAGTTCAAAGTATTGCACCAGAAACTGGTCGGTGAGAAGCACCTTAAGCTGATGCTAGAACCACTTTTCAAAGGTCATCCAACAAACGTCATGATCGATGGCATTGCATTTAATGTTGACTTGCGTCGTTGGCCGGATGCATCAGTGAAAACAGTACGCCTCGCGTATAAGTTGGATGTGAATGAGTTTCGCGGCAATCAATCATTACAGTTAATGATTGATCACATTGAAGCTAAGTAGGACCTAGAAAGTCACTTCTTTTAGAGTACGGTCGCCTTTTTGTGGGGCAAAAATTTTATGACCGTGCTCTCTCTAATTGCAATCTGATTTCCCAGCCGAAATTTTCCTGTATCTCGGTCACATTTTTGAGTAGAATTTCTCGGTTAAATTCTATTCTAAAATGTTGAGCCAACATGTTTGAAATCAATCCAATTAAAAACCGTCTACAGGACGTGTCTGAGCGCACGAATGTCCTGAGGGGGTATCTTTGACTATGACGCTAAGAAAGAGCGTCTAGAAGAAGTCAACGCAGAACTTGAACAACCAGATGTATGGAACGAACCAGAACGTGCACAAGCACTAGGTAAAGAGCGTGCATCTCTTGAAGCGGTTGTTGAAACTATCGATCAACTAGAGCAAGGTGTAGAGGACGTTGAAGGTCTTCTTGAGCTTGCGGTTGAAGAAGAAGATCAAGAAACGTTTGACGAGATCGAACCAGAACTTGCTGAGTTGGAAGAGAAGCTAGAACAGCTTGAATTCCGTCGTATGTTCTCTGGTGACCATGACAGCTCTGATTGCTACATTGATTTGCAAGCTGGCTCCGGTGGTACAGAGGCACAAGACTGGACCAACATGATGCTACGTATGTACCTACGTTGGGCTGAAGCAAAAGGCTTCAAGTCTGAGGTGATCGAAGTATCGGAAGGCGAAGTTGCGGGTCTTAAGGGCGCAACAGTGAAGATCTCTGGTGAGTACGCTTACGGCTGGCTACGCACAGAAACAGGCGTTCACCGCCTAGTTCGTAAATCGCCATTCGATTCAGGCGGTCGTCGTCATACTTCATTTGCTTCTGCGTTTATCTACCCAGAGATTGATGAAAACATTGATATCGACATTAACCCATCTGACCTACGTATCGACGTTTACCGTGCGTCAGGTGCTGGTGGTCAGCACGTAAACACCACCGAATCTGCGGTTCGTATTACACACGTACCAACGAACACAGTGGTTCAGTGTCAGAATGACCGTTCTCAACATAAGAACAAAGATCAGGCAATGAAACAGCTTCGAGCGAAGCTATTTGAGCTTGAATTGCAAAAGCAAAACGCGGAAAAACAAGCTAATGAAGACGCTAAGTCTGACATTGGCTGGGGTAGCCAGATCCGTTCTTACGTATTGGATGACTCACGCATTAAAGACCTCCGTACGGGCGTTGAAAACCGTAATACTCAAGCGGTTCTTGATGGCGATCTGGACAAATTTATTGAAGCTAGCCTGAAATCAGGTCTATAAAGCTTTTCACCGACAAAAACAGGATACATCGAAAATGACTGATGCTGTTCAAAACGAAACTGTACAAGAAGAAAACAAGCTAATTGCTGAACGCCGCGCTAAACTGGATGAAATCCGAAAGAGCTGCAAAGCAAATGGCCACCCAAACGACTTCCGTCGTGACGCACTAGCGGGCGACCTTCAAAAAGAGTTCGGTGAAAAGACGAAGGAAGAGCTAGAAGAGCTTAACCACGTAGTTGCAATCGCTGGTCGTATCATGGCTAAGCGTGGTCCATTCCTAGTAATCCAAGAGACTTCTGGTCGTATTCAAGCTTACGCTGACAAAGCGGTTCAAAAAGTACTAAAAGACAAATACCAAGGTCTTGATATCGGTGACATCATCGGTGTTAAAGGTGCGCTGCACAAATCAGGTAAAGGCGACCTATACGTGAATATGGAAGAGTACGAGTTGCTAACTAAAGCACTTCGTCCACTACCAGAGAAGTTCCACGGTCTAACTGACCAAGAGATGCGTTACCGTCAACGTTACGTTGACCTAATCGTTAACGAAGATTCTCGTCAAGCGTTCGTAGTACGTTCTAAAGTAATGTCTGCAATCCGTAACTTCATGATCTCTAAACAGTTCATGGAAGTTGAAACGCCAATGATGCACGTTATCCCTGGCGGTGCGAGTGCGCGTCCATTTATCACGCACCACAACGCACTAGACATGCCAATGTACCTACGTATCGCGCCTGAGCTATACCTGAAACGTCTAGTTGTTGGTGGTTTTGATCGCGTATTCGAAATCAACCGTAACTTCCGTAACGAAGGTCTTTCTCCACGTCACAACCCAGAATTCACAATGATGGAATTCTACATGGCGTACGCGGATTACAAAGATCTTATGGACCTAACTGAAGAACTACTAAGCTCAGTCGCTCTAGAAGTTCTAGGTTCAACGTCAATGCCTTACGGTGATGACACGGTTGAGTTTGGTGGCACTTACACTCGTATGAGCATGTTTGAAGCAATCAAGCACTACAACCCAGACCACGCACAAATCCAAGCGCTAACAGAAGAAGACATTCAAAACCGTGACCTAATGGTTTCTATCGCAAAATCAGTGCACGTTGAAGTCGAACCTTTCTGGACATGTGGTCAGCTTCTTGAAGAAATCTTCGGTGAAACTGCAGAACCTAAGCTAATGCAGCCAACGTTCATCACTGGCTACCCAGCGGACATCTCTCCTCTGGCTCGTCGTAGCGATGACAACCCATTCTTCACAGACCGCTTTGAGTTCTTCATCGGTGGTCGTGAAGTAGCAAACGGCTTCTCTGAGCTTAACGATGCAGAAGACCAAGACGCGCGTTTCAAAGCACAGGTGGAAGCGAAAGAGTCTGGTGATGACGAAGCAATGTTCTACGATGCAGACTACATCACTGCACTAGAGCACGGTCTACCACCAACAGCAGGTCAAGGTATCGGTATCGACCGCCTAGTTATGCTGCTGACTAACACGCACACTATCCGTGACGTGATCCTATTCCCAGCGATGCGCCCACAAGCGTAATCTCCTCGCTGAGTAATGAAAAAACCACCTTCGGGTGGTTTTTTTGTATCTTTAATTTGAATAAATTCAACTGTTTGCATTTGATTGTATATAAGAGGTCTAAATAAGCATTCGCCAAATCTCAATCTGTTGCATAGTCTTAATATTGAGACAGACTTCAGCGCGCGTAGTCTCGATAATGTTACCCGTTCGCAAAGATGGGTTTGTGGCGCGAAATTTCTATGAACAATCAATAAGGGTTAGAGAATGGCTGGGCAGTTTAAGATGGATTCCATTCCGGGATCGCTTGTAGTAGTTGGCGGTACTTATGAACCTTGGCTTTCGGTGCTAGAGCAAGTGGGATGGAAATGTCACCAAGTGGGTGATTTACGTAAAGCCAACACATTGTTAGAAGATATTGGTCCATGTATTGGTATAGTTGACCTTAGCCATGACGAGTTCAGTCTTAATGGTTTGGCGAACTTAGTGAGTTCTCACAAGCACGTTCGTTGGTTAGCATTCATCCGTGAATCTCAACTCGGAACTGATACCATCTGTCAGTTCATTGTGAACTTCTGTATCGACTTTTTCACGGCACCAATCCCTGATGCACAGCTATTGAGTACCATTGGTCACCAACTTGGTATGTTGAAGCTAGAGAAAAAAGTATGGCCAAGCTTTGGTAGCAGCTTAGACATGGGGCTGATCGGCGAATCTATCCCAATGAAACGTCTACGTGACCAAGTGAAACGTATCGGTCCAACCGATGTAAGTATTCTAATCTATGGTGAAAGCGGTACAGGTAAAGAAGCTGTTGCACGTGCGATTCATAAAGTATCCTCACGTTCTCACAAGCCATTCCTATCAATTAACTGTCGCGCGCTTAACGAGCAACGCTTCCAAGCCGAAGTCTTTGGCATTGATGCTGATGACGATATGGAAGCAAGTCTGCTTGAGCAGGCTGATGGTGGTACCGTGCTTTTCAACGATATCTTGACCATCTCTAAAGAACAGCAGATGAACCTTCTGCGTTTCTTGCAAGAAGGCACGATTGAAACTCGTGATGGTGCGAAAAATGTTAACGTTCGTGTTCTTGCTGCTAACTCTTCTGATGTTGAAAAAGCACTGATTGATGGTGACTTCAATGAAGAGCTTTACCATTACATCAATGTGCTTCGCATTAATGTGCCAAGCTTGAAAGAACGCGCAAGTGATATTGCACTATTGGCGCGCTTCTACCTACAAGAGTTCTCAAAAGAATATAACTCGCAGGCGAAAAGCTTTTCTGAAGATGCGCTGAAAGCACTGACACGTTACTTCTGGCCAGGTAACGTGCGTGAGTTGATGAACCAAGTCAAACGTGCTGTACTGATGTCGGATAGCGTAATGATTGAAGAACATCATCTTGATCTTCCGCAACGCAATGATTCTAAACGTAGCTTGAAGTCAATTCGTGAAAAGAGCGAGCGTGATGCACTGCTTGTTGTGTTGGAATCACATTCCGGTCAGGTATCGAACGCAGCGAAAGAGCTTGGCGTATCGCGCGCAACCATGTATAGACTATTGAACAAGCATAATTTGATTTCAGAGCAGACGGTTTAATCTAATTTGAATCAGTAAGTGCTGACGAAACAACTTATCCCAAAAAGGAGTGCATATGCGCTCCTTTTTTGTGAATAGAATTCGGTTATTTATAAAACTCGATGTTTTATATATTCCTTAGTTGAATATGTTATTCAAAAAACCATATGAAACCTAATTTTAGGTCATTGGTTTGTTTTTAATCGAAAGGATAAAAATTGTTTGATAAATATCCTCCGTTGCTTACAATTTAGCCGTAACTCAAAGAGTTATACCACATCAATCACGGATTAATTTTTAGCTAGGAGGCGCAAGATGAAACATTACGTTGTTAACACCACTGCTTGCGCTGATCGTATGCCTGCTGTTCGCTCAACCTTTGATGCGACTAAACAGGATGCCACTGGCTCATTAGATTAAATTAATCCGTAACCTATCTCTTTTACTAGGCTGCGGAAAAGTAGCGGCTTAGTCTCAACAGAATTTTTCTGTCCAATTACGCACTATTTTTCCCAGTCGATCCTTTATCGCAATTTGGAGAATAAGTTATGCGTCACTCTATCTATCTGAAACTAGCAACTGTGCTATTGAAAGCAGATCTAAAACGTGAAGAAAAACAATGGCAACGTATGGTTCGTCGTAGCTCACATGATATTCCATGGACTAACGAACACTTGCTAAAAGATATTGGCTTAGATAAAGACGGCCGCTCAACTCGAACTAGCGTCCCAGACGCCGTAAAAGTTGATCGTCGAGTTCGCCATCTTCGCCGAGTTTTAACTTCGCGAATACTGACGTAATCAAAAGCCCAAATTGAACTTTCCTTAATGCACTTGGTTCAATTTGGGCTTGATAGAAACAAATTAGGCTGACCACTATGGTCAGCCTGTTTTGTTTTTAGTGTCCGTTACTTTAGTGTGTTGGTCACGTCAACATGAAGTCTTACGGACAAGGGTTTGAGTAAGTGGTGCCAATCGCTTGGATGTCATTGAGTAACGCTTCACTGAGGTGAACATCGATACTGTCGATATTGGATTTAAGTTGTTCTAGGTTAGTAGCGCCAATGATATTAGAACCCACAAATGGTCGCTGATTGACGAAGGCAAGTGCCATTTGCGAAGGATCCAAACCATGGTCACGAGCTAGATTGACGTATGCTTCTGTTGCTTTCACGCCTTGTGGAGTGAAGTAACGAGCAAAGCGTTCCCAAATAGTGCATCGGGCACCTTCTGGCTTCGCATCGTTGAGGTATTTACCGCTTAAACAACCAAAGGCTAGAGGTGAGTAAGCAAGTAGCTGAACGCCTTCATAATGGCTGATTTCAGACAAACCAACTTCAAAGCTGCGGTTCAACAAGTTATATGGGTTTTGGATTGAAACTATTCTAGGCAGATCGTGTTTTTCTGCTAAACGCAGCAGTGACATCACACCCCATGGGGTTTCGTTCGATACACCTATGTAACGTACCTTGCCTGCTTTAACTAGTTCGGTCAGTGCTTCAAGTGTTTCAATCAGTGTGACTTCTTCTTGCTTATCTGGGTAAGGGTAGTTGAGTTGACCAAAGCAGTTGGTTTGGCGTTGTGGCCAGTGCAATTGGTATAGATCGACATAATCGGTTTGTAGACGCTTGAGACTGTCATCGATAGCGGTATGAATATGGCGACGATTCAGACTCATGTTCTCTCGAATATAAGGCACGTTGCGTGGACCAGCGACTTTCGTTGCCAATACCACTTTTTCGCGCTTGCCACTTTTCGCTAACCAATTTCCAATATATTGCTCAGTGAGTCCTTGTGTTTCTGCTTTTGGTGGAACGGGATACATCTCTGCAGTATCAATAAAGTTCACGCCACGGTCGAGGGCGAAGTCGAGTTGTTGAAACGCTTCTTGTTCGGTGTTTTGCTCACCAAACGTCATAGTGCCAAGGCAGATCTTACTGATCTCGAGTGATGAGTGCGGTAGTTTTGTATATTGCATTTCACGTCCTTGAAGAATTACCGACTGAATAAGTCATTCCAATATAGGGGATTTTTAGTCGCTGTCGCAAATGATTTAACTTTCGCTTTGTAATTAACTCGAAAGTTATCAATACGGTAACTAGACTTAAAAGATCTTGTGAAGGAGGTGCATTATGCAGAAGCATCAACTCGACATGTGGTTGCATGGTCACCACAAAGACTCCTACAAAACACCGAAGGTCTTTGTGATAGGTTGTTCTGATGTCTCTGACTATCTATTAGCAGTGGAGTACAAACACCAACTTGAGCCGATCAAAGATGGCGAAGATCCGATTCACTTTGGATCGTTAGACTTGGTGAAAGAAGAACTGCTTAGGTTGGGGATTGATAAAGCTTATTTAAGACTGCACAACGCGTACGATGAATTTGGTAGCGATGGCGCAGCCTCATATTGTGATATTGAATTGTCACTGGTAACGCATTAAGGGCTGTTGATCTTTTGAGCTGATTTTTGCCGCACTTTGTGGGAAATTTCTACAAGACAAAGGCTTTGAAGCGTAGCTAGCCTACATGAGAAGCCGATAACGCTGTAGAAATGAACCGCAAAAGACCAACAGAACCTAGTTACTCGGATTGAGCGTTGATATAGTGCTTCAGTAGGATCTGCTCAGTAAACTGTGTTCTGAGGTAGAATCCGCGAGGCAGGGTTTTGATCGGTTTACCATTTGAACTGTATGCTTCTGTTAAAGCTTTTGCGTTTGCAGCTTTCGGTCGTAAGTGCAGTGCCTCTCCATGTCTGGCGGAAATTTGATCAAACTTACCTAACACGATCATTTCCATCAGCTCTTCCCAATCGTTTTTTAGGACTAGCTCCTCTTCCTGGTCTGGTGACCAAATCAATGGACTGCCAACTCGTCGCTCTGCTAAAGGAATTTCGCGCTCGCCTTCCACGGGAACCCAAAGTACGCGGGAAAGTTTGTTGCGTACGTGACTGGTTTCCCATGTTAAGCCTTGTACACCAGTCAATGGTGCTACAGAGACAAAAGTGGTTTCTAATGGCTTACCAGAATAACTGATCGGAATGCTTTTTAGTTCGATCCCAAGTTTAGCGAAATCTTGTTGCGGCTTACTACCCGAAGGCGCACCCAAATGCCATTCAAGCAATTGACCAACCCAACCTTTGTCGCGTTTCAAGTTTCCTGGAACGGTCATGCCAGCCTCTTCGGCAAGCTCAGCAAAGCTTAAGCCAGCAATGTCGTGCGCGCGTTCCATCAGTTCAGCTTCGGATTGTGGTTCTGGTTTCATAATGACAAGGTGGTATTGGAAAACATCTAGTCTAACAAATTTGAATAAAATCCTCTGTCTAAGATTTCATCGAGCTGGATTAAGAATGATCAATTCATAACTTATCCACAGATTAGGAAGTGACCAATAGGATCTCTAGCTGAGCTGGATGAATAAACAGGGGTTTAGGTAGCGATTGAGACTTGCTTTTATTGAGATGCCATGAAGTCCTACCTGTCGAATGTGGATAAATAACCGATTGTGCGATCTTTGACCGATCTGTATTTGATGAAAAGATCATCAAGGCAAATAAGATCAATAAATCATCAATATTGCTTTTTATTCCTTTCTAATCATTTAGTTATCTATTTTTGGTTGAGCCTTTATAAATGTCGACAATAATGGTTTTGAACAAAATTCTTTGTTGATAGCGTTTTCTTCACAAAGTTATTCACAGAAAAGGTGAATAAATGTGGGCTATGTCTCAAACTTGTGTTGATAAAATAATGTCTGTTCAAAAGATATCCAAAACGGGGCGAAAGGTAATAAATCTTGCTCATATCACATCAGTAAGTTTGCTAGTAATGGGGATATGTGGAAAAATCACGGTAATAAAAAATTATTCATAGAGGTTAGCCAGTGATAGATGGCGATGGTTACCGACTCAATGTTGGTATTGTGATATGTAATAACCATGGTCAGGTCTTCTGGGCTAAACGATACGGGCAACACTCATGGCAATTTCCACAAGGTGGGATTGACGAAGGTGAAACACCTGAACAAGCCATGTTCAGGGAGTTATATGAAGAAGTCGGTCTGACGAAAAAAGACGTTAAGATCATCGCTACAAGTCGTCATTGGTTAAGATATAAGCTACCAAAGCGATTGGTGCGTTGGGACTCCAAGCCTGTTTGTATCGGCCAAAAACAGAAATGGTTTCTGCTGCGATTAGAGTGCGATGAGTCTCGCATCAATATGCAGCGCGGGAAATCCCCTGAATTTGATGGTTGGCGCTGGGTAAGCTACTGGTATCCAGTTAGGCAAGTTGTTTCTTTCAAGCGTGACGTATACCGTCGAGCAATGAAAGAGTTTGCATCTTTAGCCATGCCTTTTCGAGAGCGTAAGACGAAAGGGAAAAGAAAAAAGCAACGTAGATAGAGGGTTAACATGCTCAGTCAGCTAAGGGAAATAGTTGAGAAAGTCTCCAGAGTCGATGATGTGCATCTGGCACTCGATATATTGGTAAAAGAGACTTGTGCCGCCCTATGCACTGAATGTTGTACTATCTATCTTGCTAACGAAGAAATGCAGCGCCTTGAGTTAATGGCAACTCAAGGCCTTATTTTTGAAGGCGATAGCATCCATATCAACTTCAATGAAGGCTTGGTTGGTTTGGTGAAGCGCAGTGCAGAGCCACTTAACTTAGCAGAAGCTTCCACTCACCCTGATTTCAAATTCTTCCCCCAATTAGGCGAGCAGGTTTACCACTCCTTCCTTGGTACGCCAATCATTCATCGCAAACAAGTACTTGGCGTGTTAGTTATCCAGCAGAAAACACCGCGTTTGTTCAGTGAGATGGAAGAGTCTTTCCTTGTTACCCTATCGGCACAGCTTGCGGTGCTCATTGCCCATGCGCAAAACCTCGGTCATTGGCAACTTGCTTCCAAACCTACGGTGATCAAAGGCCTACCGGCTTCAACTGGGGTAGCGATTGGTGAGTTCTGGTTTGATAATACACAACCAAACTTAAATGATGTGTTTCCTGCGTCTGCGTTAGATAAAGAGCGTGAGCATGAACTTTTAGCGGTTGCAGTAGAAAGGGCATTGAGTGATTTTCGCCGTATGCGGAAAAAGTTCGACAGCGAAATCAATAAAGATGCCTTGGCGATCTTCGACCTTTTTACCCACTTACTTAACGATCCAATGTTGCGTGGTGATCTGAAGAAGCAGATCGAGAAAGGCGACCGAGCAGATTGGGCGTTGCGACAAGTTGTTGAGACCTATTCGAACCGCTTTGCACGTATGTCGGATGTGTATCTGCGTGAACGTGCGCAAGATATTCGTGAACTAGGACAACGCCTGCTCTATTTCTTGCACAATAGCGAGCAAGAACATGCCTCGATCGATCGTCCGGTGATCTTGGTTGCCAATGAACTGACGGCCACGTTATTAGCGTCGATTCCAAAACAACACCTTTTAGCGGTCGTGTCATTGGAAGGTGCAGCGAACTCTCACGCGGCGATTCTTTCAAGGGCATTGGGTGTACCTGCCATCATGGGCGCGAACATTAACACCAGTGTCGTGAATGGCAAGAAGGGGATTGTGGATGGTTACACTGGTGAGATCTATTTAGAACCTAACAGGCAGCTTCTACGCGAGTATCGTAGCCTTGTGAGTGAAGAGTCTGAACTGTTCGCCATGGTGAACAAAGACTTGGCACTGCCAGCCATTACAAAAGACGATTGCCACATTGAAGTGATGCTTAACGCGGGGTTGAGTGCTGATAGCAATATCGCGATCAACTCAGGTGTCGATGGCGTTGGTCTGTATCGAACAGAAATCGCTTTTTTACTTCAGCATCACTTTCCCTCTGAAGATGAGCAGTATCATCAGTACCAAGCAATTCTTAATAGTTATCCGAATCAGCGCGTTGTGATGCGTACCTTGGACATTGGTGGTGATAAGCCATTGCCGTATCTGCCGATTGATGAAGATAATCCGTTCTTGGGCTGGCGCGGTATTCGTTTTACTTTGGATCATCCGGATATCTTTTTGATCCAACTGAGAGCGATGCTAAGGGCGAGTGCTGAAAGCGGCAACTTAAGTATTTTGCTTCCTATGGTTTCGGGAATAAAAGAGCTCGATGACGCGATTACGCTTATCAATCAAGCGTACAGTGAAGTCGTGTTGCTGGATGAGCGAATTCAAGCACCAAAGGTTGGGGTGATGATAGAAGTCCCATCAATGGTGTACTTGTTACCGGCCATTGCTCATCGTGTTGACTTTGTTTCGGTGGGTACTAACGACTTAACGCAATATTTGTTGGCAGTTGATCGGAACAATTCCCGTGTTGCGGATGTCTATGAATCCATGCATCCGGCGGTGTTGTTAGCGTTAAAACAAATTCACGATGTTTGCCTCCAGTATCAAGTACCTGTGTGTATTTGTGGTGAGCTAGCAGGTGATCCATTTGGTGCGCTGCTCCTGTTGGGCTTAGGCTACAACAGTTTGAGCATGAACACCTCGAACGTGGCTAAGGTGAAGTATTTGATTCGTCATAGCCAACAAAAAGAACTAGAAAAACTCGTCGAGAAAGCCATGTCATGCTCTTACGGGCAAGAAATCCATCAAATGATGCATGATTTCTTTATCCAGCAAGGCTTTGCCGGCTTTATTCGTGCAGGTAAGAAGTAGGGGAACAGTGACCATCTCTTTATTTATATTATTGCTCGCGCTAGGCGCTTTTGTAGGCGTGATGGCGGGGCTTCTTGGTATCGGAGGCGGGCTGATTGTCGTACCTGCGTTACTATACCTTCTTCCTCTTGCTGGTATCTCTCCTGAAATGAGCATGCATATGGCATTAGCAACGTCATTGGCGAGTATCATTGTCACGTCAGGTTCTTCTGCACTGAACCACCTGAAGCTTGGGAATGTCGATATGTTTGTCGTCAAATGGTTGATGCCTGGCGTGGTTATCGGTGGTTTTGTTGGGGCTAATATCGCGGAATGGATCCCGACTCATTACCTACCGAAAGTCTTCGGTGTGATTGTGCTGTGCTTAGCAATACAAATGTTTCGCTCCATCAAGACGAAAAGTGAGAAGCCAATGCCGAGTAGTCCGGTCACTATGATGTACGGAACGGGAATTGGTGTAGTCTCTAGTCTTGCTGGTATTGGCGGTGGTTCTCTGTCGGTGCCTTTCTTAAACAAGCATGGCATTGAAATGCGCAAAGCGGTTGGCTCCTCATCGGTATGCGGTTGTGTCATTGCGATTTCAGGCATGATTGGATTTATCTTGCATGGCTACAAAGTTGAGGGGTTACCTGACTACAGTATTGGCTATGTTTACCTACCAGCTTTAGCGGCGATTGCGATGACGTCGATGCTCACGACGAAAGTCGGCGCTAAAATGGCAACCAACCTTCCTACGGCAGTCTTAAAAAAGATCTTTGCTGTGTTCTTGATGTTTGTTGCAGCGACCATGCTGCTGTAAAGTCCACCTGTTTTATTAGTAATAAGAAGAGAATGAGTTATGTCTCAGGGATACTTAGAATTTCCCAATATTGATCCGGTTTTAGTCTCTATTGGTCCTGTTTCTGTTCGTTGGTACGGTTTGATGTACCTAGTCGGCTTTATGTTCGCACTATGGTTGGCAAATCGTCGCGCAGATAAACCGGGTAGTGGTTGGACGCGTGAACAAGTTTCAGACTTGTTGTTCGCTGGTTTCCTTGGGGTAGTGATTGGTGGTCGAGTTGGCTACGTTATCTTCTACAACTTTGATTTGTTCTTAGCAGACCCCCTATACCTATTTAAAGTTTGGACTGGCGGCATGTCATTCCACGGCGGTTTGTTAGGTGTTATCACGGCAATGTTCTGGTACGCACATAAGAATGGTCGAACTTTCTTCGGTGTGGCTGACTTTGTGGCTCCGCTCGTGCCGTTTGGTCTTGGCATGGGGCGTATGGGTAACTTCATGAACAGTGAACTTTGGGGACGCGTAACAGATGTGCCATGGGCGATCATCTTCCCGAATGGTGGCCCACTGCCTCGTCACCCATCTCAGCTTTATGAGATGTTCCTAGAGGGCATTGTGCTGTTCTTCATTCTGAACTGGTTCATCAAAAAGCCTCGTCCTTTAGGTGCGGTATCAGGGCTATTTTTAGCTGGATATGGTACATTCCGTTTCCTAGTTGAGTTTGTTCGCGAACCGGATGCACAGCTTGGTCTATTTGGTGGTTACATTTCGATGGGACAAATCCTATCGTCACCGATGATCATTCTGGGTGTTCTTATGATGGTTTGGGCGTACAAACGTGGTCTTTACCAAGACAAAGTCCAAGCAGAAACGAAGTAAGGAATTGGTGTGAAACAGTATTTAGATTTGTGTCAGCGTATCGTTGACCAAGGCACTTGGGTTGAAAACGAGCGCACAGGCAAACGCTGCCTAACGGTGATCAACGCAGACTTGACCTACGATGTTGCCAACAACCAATTCCCATTAGTTACGACACGTAAGAGCTTTTGGAAAGCGGCAGTTGCTGAGCTGCTTGGCTACATTCGTGGCTACGACAACGCAGAAGATTTCCGTAAGCTAGGTACGAAAACGTGGGATGCGAACGCAAACCTAAATGAAGCATGGCTAAACAACCCGTTCCGCAAAGGTGAAGATGACATGGGACGTGTATATGGCGTTCAAGGTCGTTCATGGGCGAAGCCAGATGGCGGTCATATCGACCAACTGCGTAAGATTGTGGATGATTTAACGCGTGGTGTTGATGACCGTGGTGAAATCCTAAACTTCTACAACCCGGGTGAATTCCACATGGGTTGTTTGCGTCCATGTATGTACAGCCACCACTTCTCACTGTTAGGTGACACGCTCTACTTAAACAGCACGCAACGCTCTTGTGATGTCCCGCTAGGTCTGAATTTCAATATGGTTCAAGTGTATGTGTTCTTGGCCATCATGGCGCAAATCACGGGCAAGAAACCTGGTCAGGCATACCACAAGATTGTTAACGCACACATCTACGAAGATCAGCTTGCACCAATGCGTGACATTCAGTTGAAACGTGAGCCACTAAAAGCCGCAACTTTCCACATCAACCCAGAAATTAAATCGCTAGAAGATTTAGAAACATGGGTAACCCTAGATGACTTCTGGGTAGAAGGTTACGAGCATCACGATCCAATTCAGTACCCGTTCTCAGTTTAACGAGTATGTTGAGTTTTCTAAGCCGCCTGCATGGCGGCTTTTTTACGCCTGAAGGGTAGGGAAAGAAGGAGACGGGCTTCACCCTATAGAACGCTGCGCTTCGAGAGCGGACTTTGCCCTGAGGAACGCTTCGCTTCGAGACGTGAGAGGGAATAAAAGATCCCCAACTCGCTCGTGCCTCGCTCTTGAGGATGACGTTCAATCACTCTGAAATCAAACGGTGTCATTCCCGAAAGAGACGAAGGTACGTCGTCGGGAATCTCTTTTACCACAGTTTACTGCGTGATTAAGAAATGAGAGCGCTTCTTGCTTCCCCAAAACGAAAAAAGGCTCCACCGAAGTGGAGCCTAAATAAGCGATGGTAATCTTATTATTATGCTGTCAGAGCAAGGATAGAACCTGGTAACACGATGAATACTGCTAGTAGGTAACCTGCTACAACTGCTTTGTTCTTAATCGCCATTTCTGAAATCACTTCTGCACATTTCACTGGAATCTCACGTAGGAACGGGATACCGAAGATGAACAGTGTCGCCAGAATGTTGAACGTTAGGTGTACTAGTGCAATTTGTAGTGCGAATACTGCGAACTCGCCAGATACCGCTGTTGCTGCTAGTAGAGCCGTGATACATGTACCAATGTTTGCACCAAGAGTGAACGGGTAGATGTCACGTACTTTTAGAACACCTGAGCCTACAAGTGGAACCATTAGACTTGTTGTCGTAGAAGAAGACTGAACAAGAACAGTTACTACCGAGCCAGATACGATACCGTGGATAGGACCACGACCGATTGCGTTCTTAAGGATGTCACGTGCACGACCAACCATTAGGCTCTTCATTAGCTTACCCATAACAGTGATAGCTACGAAGATAGTACCGATACCTAGAGCGATTAGCGCTACGCCACCCATAGTGTCGCCAAATGTTGCTAGTGGCTCTTTGATTGCACTTACTACTGGTTTCGTGATTGGCTTGATGAAATCAAAGCCTTTCATACTCATATCACCTGTGTTTAGTAATGGTGACACCAACCAGTGAGAGATTTTCTCTAGGATGCCGAACATCATTTCCAGTGGTAGGAAGATCAGTACTGCAAGTAAGTTGAAGAAATCGTGGATTGTTGCGCTTGCGAATGCACGTTTGAATTCGTCTTTACAACGAACGTGACCAAGCGAAACCAGTGTATTTGTTACGGTTGTACCGATGTTCGCACCCATTACCATAGGGATAGCGGTTTCTACAGGTAGACCACCTGCAACCAAACCTACAATAATAGAAGTTACGGTACTGGAAGATTGGATCAGTGCCGTAGCCACCAAACCGATCATTAGACCTGCGACTGGGTGAGACGCAAATTCAAAGAGTACTTTAGCTTGATCGCCAGTCGCCCATTTGAAGCCGCTACCAACCATAGATACTGCTAGAAGAAGCAGATACAACATGAATGCCAAGTTAGCCCAGCGTAACCAGCGAGTCGTGCTCGAGATTGGTGCTGCTGTAGAAGTAGCTTGGTTCATCATAATTTTCTCCGTGGACCTTTCAGTTCGTTTATTTGGTCTGTTGTTGAAACTGAGGGCGATGTTAGAGATGAAATATTTCAGTAATATTACAGTTGGGTTTCTATAGAGGATTTTTATTATTCTTTTTGATAGTTATCCGTGAAGAAAATTTCACATCAAATTAAGGTGTTGATTGTTAAGGGTATTTATTGCTTATAGATCGGCGGGTTTATTTCTGGGTAAGATCAAAAAAGTGCGTTTGGCTTCAAGTTTTATGACAGTGTGAATCTTATATTTTCGGTAAAACCATTTGTTTTGTAGCTTTATGTAGGTTTTGTCGAACTTATTGTTTGTCGGTGTCACATTTGATATAAAAAGTGTCATCTTCTTTATAGGGATTGGCTATGTCACATTTAAACTACAACCACCTTTATTACTTCTGGATGGTGTGTAAACAAGGCTCGGTAACAAAAGCAGCAGATGCGTTATTCCTGACGCCTCAAACGGTTACCGGACAAATTAAAGCACTTGAAGATCGTATGAAGGGGAAGTTGACCAAACGGAATGGACGTACAGTTGAACCAACAGAACTTGGGCAGTTAGTTTTTAAGTATGCCGACCGTATGTTTGGTTTGAGCTACGAAATGCTCGATATTGTTAACTATAGCCAACACTCTAATATCCTTTTCGAAGTCGGCGTCGCCGATGCGCTTTCTAAACGTCTTGTCAGCAAAGTCTTGATGACGACAGTTCCTGAAGACAACAGCATTCATTTGCGTTGTTATGAATCAACACACGAGTTGCTGTTGGAGCGCTTGTCACAACATAAACTCGATATGATCCTTTCCGATTGCCCGGTAGATTCGACACAAAGCCCGGGTCTGTACAGTAAGAAGTTGGGTGAAAGTAGTATGAGCTTTTTTGCTTCGTCTGAAATCGCAGGAGTGAGCTTTCCTGAAGTCTTAGAGAAGAAAAAGTTGTTGATCCCGGCAAGCCGAACGGCAATGGGTCGTAAAGTATTGCAGTGGTTTGATCGCCAAGGCTTACAACCGGATGTATTGGGTGAGTTTGATGATGTGGCACTCATGAAAGCTTTTGCACGCTACCGCGATGATGTGATCTTTTTGGCTCCAACAGTTTATATGTCGGAGATTGAAGATGACCGAAACTTACAACTGATTGGTCACGTTGAAGACTTAAAAGAAGAGTACTACGTCATTTTTGCGGAACGAATGATACAACATCCAGCGGTTAAGAACGTATGTGATGCAGATTTTAGCCAAATGTTTGAATGAACACGTTCCGTTGCTCAATTAAATAGATTACTATCGATAAAATTATAACTCGAAATTATAAAATTCTGTAACACACAACAAACTGGCCAGGGTTGGGAAAAGTAAGTTGTAGCTAGAGGTCCAACGCATGAATCTACAAGAAATGGAGAAAAACTCCGCCAAGGCTGTCGTGCTGCTCAAGGCGATGGCAAACGAGAGACGCCTACAAATCCTTTGCATGCTGCATAATCAAGAGCTTTCGGTCGGGGAACTTTGCGCAAAACTAGAGTTGAGCCAGTCGGCATTGTCTCAACACTTAGCGTGGCTTCGTCGTGATGAGTTAGTTGCGACAAGAAAAGAAGCACAAACGGTCTACTACACATTGAAGAGCGATGAAGTGAAAGCGCTAATTCAAACACTTCATGGTCTTTATTGTGCAGAAGCAACCGCGTGATGACAGGTCACAAATTAGAAAAGCTGGCAGTGCCAGCTTTTTTATTATCTTGAATTCGAGCTTTGCTGAATTTTAGGTATAAAAAAACCGGCGTTAGCCGGTTTTTTCTTCACTGTAGAATCAATTCTCTATTATAGAGCTTTGATTTGTGCAGTGAAACGAGACTTATGACGAGCTGCTTTATTCTTGTGAATAAGGCCTTTAGTCGCCATACGGTCTAGGATAGGTGTAACTGCAGCGAATGCAGCAGTTGCAGCTTCTTTGTCGCCTGCTTCGATAGCAGCAACAGTTTTCTTCATGTAAGTACGCATCATTGAGCGACGGCTAGCATTGTGCTGACGACGTTTCTCAGCTTGGATAGCGCGCTTCTTAGCAGATTTACTATTTGCCAAGGGTCTAACTCCCAAAAACTTAGTTCTGTGACAATTTAAGGGCGAGGACTATCCCTCATTTGCGCCTAAATGTCAAATGATTTGTGCAAAAACCCATCGAAGCCAAAACAAGTTTTGGTAAGAAAGGTTATCGCGGTTAAGATGGCGGGGATTCTAACAGCATTTTTAGACCATTGCTAATAATTATCCGCTTAGATCTAACAATAACCGGATATATTTTTAACGCCCATTTGTAGCTTTCAAAGGCTTAGAGGAATAGGGTTGGCTATCTTTTGGTGATATTCCGAGGTTACAGTGAGTAAACGACTGCTCAAGTCTGGCATGATCGTCAGTGCCATGACATTAATTTCGCGCGTCCTAGGTTTAGTTCGTGATGTAGTAGTAGCAAACTTGATGGGGGCAGGCGCGAGTGCCGACGTCTTCTTCTTTGCCAATAAAATTCCTAATTTCTTACGCCGTTTGTTTGCTGAAGGCGCATTTTCTCAAGCTTTCGTTCCTGTATTAACTGAAAGTCACGCACAAGGGGACATGGACAAAACTCGTGAGTTGATTGCTCGTGCTGCTGGTACATTGGGTGTGATTGTCTCTATTGTTACCATCCTTGGTGTTCTTGGCTCTGGCGTCGTGACTGCTTTATTTGGTTTTGGTTGGTTTTTAGACTGGATGCATGGTGGTCCCGCGGCTGAGAAGTTTGAACTTGCCAGCGTAATGCTCAAGATTACCTTTCCTTATTTATGGTTCATCACTTTTGTTGCCTTATCGGGAGCCATTCTCAATACACTAGGTAAGTTTGCGGTTTCTTCTTTTACTCCCGTCTTCCTCAATGTGATGATCATTTTGGCGGCGTGGTTTATCTCTCCGCAGATGTCACAACCAGAGATTGGTCTTGCCATTGGTGTTTTTCTTGGTGGGTTGGTTCAGTTCTTATTTCAAATCCCTTTCCTTATTAAAGCGGGAGTTATGATCAAGCCAAAATGGGGTTGGCACGATCCGGGGGTGGTGAAGATCCGTACCTTGATGATTCCTGCTTTATTTGGTGTGTCTGTAAGCCAAATCAATCTACTGTTTGACACTTTTATTGCCAGTTTTCTACAAACCGGTTCAATCAGTTGGTTGTACTATTCCGATCGATTGTTGGAATTCCCGTTAGGCCTGTTTGGTATTGCGATAGCGACGGTGATTCTCCCAGCGTTATCACGTAAGCACGTAGATGCTCACAGTGAAGGCTTTGCACACACCATGGATTGGGGCATTCGTATGGTGACCTTACTGGGAATCCCAGCAATGCTTGGCTTAATGGTACTGGCGAAGCCGATGTTAATGGTGCTGTTCATGCGTGGTGAGTTTTCTCCGCAGGATGTGCATCAAGCTTCTCTCTCTTTATTAGCGTATGCTTCTGGCTTGCTTAATTTTATGCTGATCAAAGTTCTTGCTCCGGGTTACTACTCTCGTCAAGACACGAAAACGCCAGTGAAATACGGCATCATTGCGATGCTAACTAACATGGTATTCAATGCGATCTTTGCTTATTTCTATGGCTATGTTGGTCTGGCTATCGCGACTGCGCTCTCTGCTTTTGTAAATATGGCATTACTCTACCGTGGTCTCCATATCGCAGGTGTGTACCAAGTGACCAAACGTACAGTCTTCTTTATTATGCGTTTGATGATCGCGGGAGCTGCGATGGTTGCGGCTATTTTGTGGCAGCTAGAAGACATGTCGGTATGGTTAGATTGGAGCTTTGCTCATCGCAGTGGCGTATTAGGAATGCTGATTGCGCTTGGTGCAGGTGTTTACCTAGCCGTCGTGTTTTTACTCGGTGTACGTTTAAAAGACCTAAAAGCTGGGACAGAATAAGGTTGATTGGTATATAATCCGTCAGTTTCACACAGTGCAAAGTAAAAACAGAGGCATAAAGCAGTATCCAATGGAACTGATTAGAGGCATTCACAATATCAAGTCGCACCATCATGGGTGCGTGCTGACTATTGGCAATTTCGATGGCGTGCATAGAGGTCATCAACAAGTATTGCAGCAAGTGTCTGAACAAGCGGAGAAACTTTCGTTACCTTCGGTTGTGATGACCTTTGAACCTCAGCCGATGGAGCTGTTTGCTCGAGATAAGGCACCTGCGAGGTTAACGCGACTGCGTGATAAGTTTGTTCAGCTGAGTAAGCTCGACATCGATCGTCTGCTGTGTGTTAACTTCAATCGTCATTTTGCTGACCTAACGGCGGAAGAGTTTATCCGTGACTTGTTGGTTGGTCGATTGGGTGTTAAGTTTCTTGTCATTGGTGATGATTTCTGTTTCGGCAAAGGTCGAACAGGAAACTTTGCAATGTTACAAGAAGCGGGGAAAAAGTATGGCTTTGAAGTCGTGAGTACCCAAAGCTTTTGTTTACAGCAATTACGAGTGAGTAGCACGGCTATTCGTAAAGCGCTGGCTCGTGATGATTTGCATTCCGCGCAAAAGATGCTGGGAAGAGATTACAGCATCAGCGGTCGTGTTTCTCATGGAAGAAAGCTAGGTCGAACCATTGGGTTCCCTACTGCAAATATTCCTTTGAAACGCTGTGTTTCTCCGGTTTCCGGAGTTTATGTTGTTCAAGCGCTTGGCTTAGGAGATAAGCCAGTTGGCGGTGTCGCTAATATTGGTCAACGACCAACAGTAAATGGTGTTCGCCAGCAGTTAGAAGTACACTTATTCGACTTTCACGCTAATTTATATGGCAAGCAGCTAGAAGTGGAACTTTTGCACAAACTTCGAGATGAGCAAAAGTTTGAGTCGTTTGAAGCACTTAAACAACAAATCGAATTGGATGCTGAAGCAGCAAGGGTGTGGCTGCGTCAGCTTAAGCGTTGAGCGGTTTATTCCACCGTGCAACATAATGTCTAATTTTCGCCCAATATAACGGAATTAAGAATCGATGAGTGAGTATAAAGATACCCTGAACTTACCTGAAACAGGGTTTCCAATGCGCGGCAACCTGGCCAATCGTGAGCCAGAAATGCTTAAGCGTTGGTACAAAGAAGATCTTTACGGTGAAATCCGTAAAGCTAAGAAAGGCAAAAAGTCATTCGTACTGCACGATGGCCCTCCTTACGCGAACGGTGACATTCACATTGGTCACGCACTAAACAAGATTCTTAAAGACATTATTATTAAATCCAAAACACTTTCAGGTTTTGACGCACCTTACATCCCAGGCTGGGACTGTCACGGTCTACCAATCGAATTGATGGTAGAGAAGAAAGTTGGCAAACCAGGACAAAAAGTGACAGCTGCTGAGTTCCGCGAGAAATGTCGTGAGTACGCGGCCGGTCAGGTTGAAGGTCAGAAAGATAGCTTCAAGCGTCTTGGTATCATGGGTGAGTGGGACAAGCCATACCGCACTATGGATTTCGCAACTGAAGCGAACATCATTCGTGCTCTTGGTAAGATCGCAAGCAAAGGTCACCTACTGAAAGGTTTTAAACCAGTTCACTGGTGTACAGACTGTGGTTCAGCTCTTGCTGAAGCAGAAGTTGAGTACAAAGATAAAGTATCGCCATCTATCGACGTTCGTTTTAAAGCGGCTGACGAAGCGGCACTGCTATCTAAGTTTGAACTGACAGAAGGTCATGAAGGTCAAGGTGACGTGTCTATCGTTATCTGGACAACAACGCCTTGGACGCTGCCTGCAAACCGCGCAGTATGTCTACGTGATGATCTAGAATACGTACTTATCCAAACAGAAGGCGACAACGCTGAGCGTATTATCGTTGCTGCTGAGCTAGCGAAAGACGTAATGGATCGTGCTGGTATCGAGCACTTCCACAACCTAGGCTTTGCAAAAGGTGCGGATCTAGAGCTTTCTCAGTTCCAACACCCATTCTACGATTTCACAGTACCGGCGATCCTGGGTGATCACGTTACAACTGATTCAGGTACTGGTGTTGTTCACACTGCACCTGGTCACGGTCAAGAAGACTTCGCGGTTGGTAACAAGTACAACCTAGAAGTAGCAAACCCAGTTGGTTCAAACGGCGTTTACCTACCGGACACTGAGCTATTTGCTGGTCAGCACGTATTTAAAGCGAACGATGCAGTAGTAGAAGTACTGAAAGAAAAAGGTGCACTACTACACCACCACGCTTACGAGCACAGCTACCCACACTGTTGGCGTCATAAGACTCCAATCATCTTCCGTGCTACGCCTCAATGGTTCGTTTCTATGGACCAAGCTGGTCTACGTGCTAAAGCACTAGAGTCAATCAAGAACGTTGAGTGGATGCCTGAGTGGGGTCAAAGCCGTATCGAAGGTATGATCGAAGGTCGTCCAGAGTGGTGTATCTCTCGTCAACGTACTTGGGGTGTGCCAATTGCTCTGTTTGTTCACAAAGAAACAGCAGAACTTCATCCAAATACACTAGAGCTTATCGAGAAGGTTGCTCTGTTGGTTGAAGAGAAAGGCATTCAAGCGTGGTGGGATGTTGATTCAGCAGAACTACTAGGTGCTGACGCTGACCAGTACGAAAAAGTACTAGATACGCTAGACGTATGGTTCGATTCTGGTGTAACACACTTCTCTGTTGTTGATGCTCGTGAAGAGTACAACGGCAACAGTGCAGACCTATACCTAGAAGGTTCTGACCAACACCGCGGTTGGTTCCAGTCTTCTCTAATTTCATCTATCGCGATGAAAGATGAAGCGCCTTACAAACAAGTACTGACACACGGTTTCGTGGTTGATGGTCACGGTCGTAAGATGTCGAAATCTATCGGTAACGTGGTTGCGCCAAAAGACGTAACGAACAAGCTAGGTGCTGACATTCTTCGTCTATGGGTTGCTTCAACAGACTACACTGGTGAAGTTGCGGTTTCTGATGAAATCCTAAAACGCAGCGCAGATGCGTACCGTCGTATCCGTAACACAGCGCGTTTCTTCCTAGCTAACCTGAGCGGCTTCAACCCAGAAACAGACATCGTTCCTGTTGAGGAGATGGTTGCGCTAGATCGCTGGGCTGTTGGTCGTGCGCTAGCAGCACAAGAAGAGATTGTTAAAGCGTACGAAGAGTACAACACACACGGTGTAACTCAGCGTCTAATGCAATTCTGTTCAATCGAAATGGGCTCTTTCTACCTAGACGTAATTAAAGACCGTCAGTACACAGCAAAACGTGGCGGTAACGCTCAACGTAGCTGTCAGACAGCACTTTACTACATCGTAGAAGCGCTAGTTCGTTGGATGGCGCCAATCATGTCGTTCACTGCAGATGAAATCTGGAACGAAATGCCAGGCGAGCGCGACAAGTTCGTATTCACTGGTGAGTGGTTCGATGGCCTATTCGGTCTTGCTGAAGGTGAAGAGCTGAACAACGAATTTTGGACTGAGATCCAAGCGGTTCGTGGTGCGGTAAACAAACTTCTAGAAGATGCGCGTAAAGAGAAAACCATCGGTGGTGCACTACAAGCTGAAGTGACGCTATTTGCTGATGACGCTCTAGCGGCGAAAATCAACAAACTAGAAGATGAACTGCGCTTTGTTCTACTAACTTCTGCTGCGAAAGTTAAGTCTCTAAGTGAGAAGACTGATGCAGCACAAGCGACAGATATCGAAGGCTTGTTTGTTGAAGTGGCAGCCGCTGAAGGCGAGAAGTGTGACCGTTGTTGGCACCACACGCCAGACGTAGGCACAATCGAAGGTCACGAGAAGATCTGTGGTCGTTGTGTGTCTAACGTTGACGGCGAAGGTGAAGTACGTAAATTCGCGTAATTACCCAGTACAACTGAACTTTTTTTAAAATTAACAGCCCCAGTATTTACTGGGGCTGTTTGTAGGTAAAGTAATGAGTGAAAAAGCACTGACGTTAAAGCAATCTGGAGTTCGCTGGCTGTGGTTAGCAATTCTGGTATTTATTGCAGATATTGGCATTAAATTGGTGGTGATGGACAACATGGGCTACGGATGGGCAAACCGAATTGAGGTGCTGCCATTCTTCAACCTACTTTATGTTCATAACTACGGTGCAGCATTCAGCTTCTTGAGCGATCAAGCGGGCTGGCAGCGCTGGTTGTTCACAGGTATCGCGTTTGTTGTTACAGGTCTTTTGACCTACTGGATGAGCAAGCTTCCAGCGAAAGAAAAATGGAACAACATCGCTTACGCACTGATTATTGGTGGTGCAGTGGGCAACGTGTTTGACCGTGTTGTTCATGGCTTTGTTGTTGATTACCTAGACTTCTTCTGGGGGAACTACCATTGGCCTGCATTCAACCTTGCAGATACAACTATCTGTATTGGTGCGGCAATGATCATTCTTGATGGCTTCCGCAAAAAGGATGCTGACAAGTAATCTTTTGCGATATATCGAATAACCCTAAGCGTCGTCCGTTGATTCGGAAGACGCTTTTTATTATGTTGGAGCGCAATCCGCGTATCTTCGTACAATAAAAGTAATCACGGTGAGTGATCATATAGAGCGCTGGAAAACCCAAGAACAAGGAAGCAGTAACGTGACAACAATAAATCAAGATTCAGCAGTAACACTGCATTTCACCATCAAAATGCAAGATGGCTCTGTAGCGGACAGCACACATAACATGGGCAAGCCTGCTAAGTTCGTGATGGGTGACGGCAGCTTAAGTGAGAACTTTGAGCAGTGCCTATTAGGCTTGCAAGTAGGTGAACAAAAGGCAATTGAACTAAAAGCGGCTGACGCTTTTGGCATGCCGAATCCAGACCATATCCACCATATGGATCGCACTAAATTTGTGGGCGAAGCGGAAGTTGAAGTCGGCACTATTATGGCGTTCAGTGGTCCCGATGGTATGGAAATCCCGGGCATCATTACTGAGATTGCTGGCGACTCAGTAACAGTGGACTTCAACCATCCACTCGCGGGACAAGACGTGACTTTCGAAGTCGAAATTTTGTCAGTAGAATAGCGAACCAAATAAAAGATAACTTCCATGAGCAATGAAATGAAAATCCTGTTAGCTAACCCACGTGGTTTCTGTGCTGGTGTTGACCGCGCGATTAGCATCGTAGAACGTGCGCTAGAGATGTATCAGCCACCTATCTATGTTCGACATGAAGTAGTGCACAACCGCTTTGTGGTTGAAGGTTTAAAACAGCGTGGTGCTATCTTCGTTGAAGAACTGCACGAAGTGCCAGACAACAACATTGTGATTTTCTCCGCTCATGGTGTATCTCAAGCGGTTCGCCAAGAAGCGAAGTCTCGTGATTTAACTGTGTTTGATGCGACCTGTCCGCTGGTAACCAAAGTACATATGGAAGTAGCACGTGCAAGCCGTCGCAATATGGAAGTGGTATTGATCGGTCACGCTGGTCATCCTGAGGTGGAAGGCACAATGGGTCAGTATTCAAGTGATACAGGCGGTATGTACCTTGTGGAAACACCTGCGGATGTTGAGAAGCTAAAAGCGATCGTAAAGGATCCATCTGATCTACACTACGTGAGCCAAACGACACTGTCTGTTGATGAAACCGCTGACGTAATTGAAGAGCTACGCCGCGTATTCCCAGACATTCAAGGTCCTCGTAAAGATGACATCTGTTACGCGACGCAAAACCGTCAAGATGCTGTGCGTGAGCTTTCTGCTGACGTAGATGTGATGGTCGTGGTAGGTTCCAAGAATTCATCAAACTCAACGCGTTTAAAAGAGCTAGCTGAAAAGCTAGGTACGCCAGGATACCTAACGGATTGTCCTGAAGACATTAAGCCTGAATGGTTTGAAGGTAAAGGCAAGGTTGGTGTGACTGCTGGTGCATCTGCGCCTGAAGAGCTGGTTAATCAAATCCTAGATCGCATCAAAGAGTTGGTTGGGGCGCAAGCCGTAGATGAAGTGCTTGGTCGCGAAGAAAACATGTTCTTCGAAGTACCAAAAGAGCTACAAATCAAGCAAGTTGATTAAGGCGATGAAAATATGCAAAGGGCGACCAGAAGGTCGCCTTTTTTGATTGTGTGGTTTCTATCTACTCGTGATGGTTTATACCCAGCCATTTCGGGGTTATTTTGGTATATACCCTAATGACTAATGACTAATGACTAATGACTAATGACTAATGACTAATGACTAATGACTAATGCCGAGTAGCTCTTTGAGTACTTTTAAATAGCGGCGGCTCACGGGGATCTCAAAGCCTGTTTTGGTAATGATTTCTGCCAGTCCGTTTTCTAATAACTTAATCTCGCTGATGGCTTTAATACTTACGAGATACTGTCGATGACAACGTACCAGTGGCGTTTTCTCTTCCAAGGTTTTCAGGGTTAATTGAGTACTTGCGGTTTGGCTGGTGGAGCGCACATGTACACCGCTAATATCACTGTAAGCACACTCAACTGTCTCCGTCGCCATGATCACTATGCGGTTGTGCCCAATACATGGAATTTGGTCGAGGTTTTCTGGTGCGATGGCTGACAGTTGCTGAGTGAGCGCAGATTGACTCATCACCTTGCTAAGGCGTTTGACGGTTTTGGTCAAACGACATGGATCAACGGGCTTGAGTAAGTAATCGAAGGCATTGTCTTCAAAGGCTTGAATAGCGTATTGATCATAAGCTGTCACAAACACCACATAAGGCATAGTTTCTGGGTCTAACATTCCCAGCAGCTCAATGCCCGTCACCTGAGGCATTTGGATGTCGAGAAACACCACATCTGGTTTCAGCTCATTGATTTTCTTCAGTCCCATGATGGCGTTTGACGCGTCGCCAATCACCTCAATTTGACCCGTTTCATCCAATAGCTCTGCCAACTCTTCACGAGCAAACTGTTCATCATCAATGACGAGGGCGGTTAACATCCAAGATTACCTTTTGTGCGTTTTCATTGCGCTTATCGCGAGTGGGGAATGATAAAACTCATTTTAGTAAATTGATGCTGCTGAGAGGTAATTTTTAGCGCTGAATCACGCCCAAATTGATTCGACAAGCGCTTATCGACGATTTCCATACCCAAACCAGAATGATTCTCTTTTGGCGGCTTATAACTACCTGCGTTGTCCTCAACCGTTATCAGCGCACCTTGAGGGTGTGCTTGGCTATAAATCTTCACTTTTCCTCCCTCTAACATATTAGAAACACCATGCTTGATGGCATTTTCGACCAGAGGTTGAAGAGTAAAACTCGGCAGCTTGATATCCAGTAATTCTGGTTCAATATCAATCTCAACTTCTAGGCGATCGGTAAAACGTGCTTTTTCGATCGATAAGTAGGAATTCACGTGCGCCAATTCTTCTTTTAGCGTTACTGTATTGATGTTCTGCTTTAAGTTACTGCGGAAGAAATGAGACAGATTTTGGATCAGTTCTCGTGCTTTGTCAGGATCACGACGAGTGATGGCACTAATGGTATTTAACGCGTTAAACAAGAAATGTGGATTCACCTGAGCATGCAGCAGTTTGATTTCTGCCTGAGCCAGTAGAGTTTGTTGCTGCTGATAATCACCATACAAGATTTGGCTTGAAAGAAGCTGAGCAATCCCTTCTGCCATTGACATATTCGCAGTAGAGAACAGTTTGCGTTTTGGTTCATAAAGCTTAATGGTTCCCACCACCTCTTTGCCTGCACGCAGAGGAATGATCAATGCAGAGCCCAACTTACAGTCTTGTGCTAATGAGCATTGATACGGTCGTTCGCTACCATCAAGGTAGATGATGTCGTTCTTTTCCATCGAATCTAGCGTGCTTTGCGATGAAATAGGAGTATTTGGCTTATGGTGATCATCGCCGATACCAACGAAAGCTAGGATCTTTTCTTGGTCGGTGATCGCGACGGCACCTACTTTGGTTTCGTCGTAGATGATGCGGGCGATTTTGTCTGCATTCTCACTGTTAAAGCCGGTACTTAGAATACCAACTGAGCGATCGGCGATGCTTAATGCTCGGCGGGAGAAGGTGGCTGAGTATTTTTCGAAAATGGTTTTACGGTCTTGCAGGATACTCATAAACAGTGCCGCACCAACCGAGTTAGCAATGATCATTGGAGCGGCAATCGCTGAGACAAGCGCATAGGCTTGGTCGAAAGGTTTGGCTACAGCGAGTAACAGAATCATCTGCACAATTTCTGCTACGAAAGTGACACTGAATACCACGCTTGGATTGAACAGCATGGCTCCCTTGTTACGCTTGATAAGGTAGACATGCAGCAAGCCGCCAATCAAGCCTTCAGCCGTGGTAGAAATTGCGCAGGCTAAATCGGTAAAACCGCCAAGTGTGTAGCGGTGAATACCACCGGTTAACCCCACAGCAAAACCGACCACAGGACCACCAAACAACCCACCCATCACAGCACCAATGGCACGCGTATTGGCGATAGCATCGTTAATATGCAAGCCGAAGTAGGTGCCGAGAATACAAAAGCCAGAGAAGAGTACATAACAAATGAGCCGATGACTGAGGCGAGAGGAGATACTCAGCAGGGGCAAAATGATCGGCGTTTTACTCAGCATGTAAGCCAGCACCAAGTAAACACACATTTGTTGTAAAAGGGAGATGACCAGTTCCATAGCGAACCTAACCTAAAAATGATGTTGTTATTGTAACGTAGAAGAGAAACAAAAAGAGCCTGCGGTGGGCAGGCTCTTGGTTTTATCCAGTCATTGATAATGAATCGGTTAGCAAGCGAAGGTATTCATTATGCAGTTTCTGAAGCAGCTTGTGGTTTCTCTTCGTCAGCAAGCTCAGTCTCACCTTTACCTTTAGAGATTTTAATTACGTAGCCAGCAGCGGCTAGTGAGAACAGAATACCTGCGATGGTCGAGATTTGCATTGGCAGGCCAAAGCCTAATGTACTGTTGTTTAGAATGAACGTAACACACACGGTTGTCATGAAGACCGCTGGGACAGTCGTGATCCAGTGGAACTTGTTATGGCGCAGTAGGTAAGCCGATGCAGTCCAAAGCATCATTACTGCTGTTGTTTGGTTTGCGAAGCCGAAGTAGCGCCAAATGATACCGAAATCTACTTGAGTCAAAACGCCACCGATAACGAATAGTGGTACAGCCATTAGAAGGCGGTTACGTAGTGTTTTTTGTTCCATACCGAAGTATTCAGCAAGAATCAGACGGCTAGAGCGGAATGCTGTGTCACCTGATGTGATTGGAAGAATTACAACACCTAGGAAGGCAATCACACCACCGAATACACCTAGTAGACCAAATGAAGCACTGTATACCACGTTACCAGGACCGCCGTTTTTCACTGCTTCTGCAAGACCGTCAAGCGTACCGAAGAAAGACAGAGCGATAGCACACCAGATTAACGCGATAACACCTTCACCAATCATCGCACCGTAGAATACGAAGCGACCGTTTTTCTCGTTTTCCATACAACGAGCCATCAGTGGTGACTGAGTTGCGTGGAAGCCAGAGATAGCGCCACATGCGATAGTGATAAACAGCGCTGGCCATAGAGGCATGTCGTTAGGGTTCAAGTTAGTGAACATATCGCTTACTTGGAAATCACCCATCACAGTGTGTTCGCTAGAAAACGCGACAGCTGTCATCAGACCAACAGACATGAAGATCAGTAGTGCGCCGAACAGTGGGTAGAAGCGACCAATGATTTTATCAACTGGAACAATTGTAGCGATGATGTAGTAAGCGAAAATCAATACAACCATCGTTGTCATGCTGACGTTTAGGCTAGTTTGGTCGTTAATTAGGTTCGTGATCATGCCAGCAGGCGCAGATACGAATACCACACCAACAAGAAGCAGCAGGACAATGGCAAAGATGTTCATAAAGTGTTTTGCGCCATTACCTAGGTAGCGACCTGTAATCGTTGGTACTGATGCACCACCATTACGAACAGAAAGCATGCCTGAGAAGTAATCGTGTACTGCACCTGCAAAGATACAACCTACAACAATCCACAACATAGCGGCAGGACCGTATAGGGCACCCATGATTGGACCGAAAATAGGACCAACACCAGCAATGTTGAGTAGTTGAACAAGGTAAACGCGTTTGGTTGACATTGGAACGTAGTCAACACCGTCGGTTTTTGTATGGGCAGGAGTTTGGCGATTCTCATTGATACCGAAAACTTTCTCAACGAAAGCACCGTAGATGAAGTATCCGCCGATAAGGGCTGCGACACAGGTTAGAAACCACATCATAGCAATTGTCCTTGGTTTATTAGGTAGGGTAATTTTTTAAGCTCAGGATGTATGGTATTCGCCTCTTTTGTTAAGTGCATTCGCTCAGTGGATGAGTGGTCGAATAGAGAAGCGAGTGGTCGATATAAAGATTAAGTGGTTTTATCGTTTGCTTAGTGGTAGCACGATGGGCTAAGTGGTTCTATTCACCATTGAGTGGCTGTGATTAAGGGTAAGTGGTTACCTCAAGAGTTAAGTGGCGAAATCGACAGATAAGCGGCACATTACGGGCTTTAGTGGTAAGCTTGTTTGGAAAACAACTAGTTAAGGAAGAATCATGAAAAAGGCAACGTTAGGTTTGGCGCTGGCTTTATTGGCAGGCTGTGCGGCGACCACGGAAGAATTAGCGCAATCTGGTGATTGGTATCAGATCGGTTATCAAGATGGCATTGCAGGGCATACTTCTCGTACGGTGAAAGAACTCAATCAACTCGGTAATGCTAAGCAAGGTGACTACGACCAAGGTTATCTCGAAGGGGTGACGGAATACTGTAATCCTGATTTCGCTTACCAGATGGGATTGTCTGGTCAGTACTATGAAGGTGTATGCGAAGGCACACCACAAGCGCAGAAGTTTCGAATGGAATGGCAACGCGGTTGGAACGAATACAGTAACTAGTTCTGTTTCATAATCAAGACAGCAATTTGCCTTGTTAATCTTCTGACATTTGAATTTTATCGCTTTGATGTACTGATATGATTAGATTCAATCAGAAGTGAAATAGAAGCATGAAAAAAGTCTTTTTGGTCGTATTAGCACTGTTCCCTTTGACCGTTGGCGCAACCAATGTATTGAAAGAGTCGATCAAGGTGAAGCGAAAGTATGACCATGACAAGCATCATATAACCAACACCATAAATCACACTAAGCGTAATATCAAAGAGATCACCGATGGCACTTATGTGGAGAACCAGGTTAAGCGCAAGGTAAACAATACCACTAGCAAGTACAGCAATAAGGTCGACCGTGTGAAAAACATGACGAATCCTGATCAAATCAAGCGCAAAGCGAATGACAAGCTTAACCAAGAGTTTGATGAGTGGCTATATGAAGACTGATTCTTGATATCAGAATAAGAAAGGAGACCTTGAGGTCTCCTTTTTGTTTTTCTTGTGTTGGTCAATCTGGTTAACCATCTCACCCGTCATTTTGGCTGGTGACTTTCAACGGCTTTACGTAAGAAGCCATCTTGATGATGCAGATGCGCACGAGCTGAATCGATATCAAGATCGGTCAGGATCATCAAGATCGCCAGTTTTACTTCATAGTCTGTTTGCTTAAGTACTTCGGTTGCTTGTTCTTTGCTGCAATCGGTCGCTTGCATAACGATGCGTGCGGCGCGCGCTACCAGTTTGTTGTTGGTCGCTTTCACGTCGACCATCAGGTTTTGATAACTCTTACCTAAACGGATCATGCTCGCTGTGGTCAGCATATTCAGAACCAGCTTCTGCGCGGTTCCTGATTTTAAACGTGTTGAACCGGTTAAAGCTTCAGGACCTACGACAGGACAAATGGCGATGCTAGCGATCTCTGCAATTGGTGAGTCTGGGTTACAAGACAGTGCCACTGTCGTCGCACCTATCTCGTTGGCGTACTCCAAACCACCAATCACGTAAGGTGTGCGTCCACTAGCGGCGATGCCGACCACGACATCATGATGAGTGAACTCGATGTCTTTCAAATCTTGTTCACCTAAAATTGGAGAGTCTTCTGCGCCTTCTTTCGCTTTGAGGATGGCTTCTGGACCACCTGCAATCAAGCCAACCACCATCTTGTCAGACACACCAAATGTTGGTGGGCATTCTGATGCATCAAGCACCCCTAAACGACCACTGGTGCCTGCGCCCATGTAAACCAAACGACCGCCTACCTTAAATGCGTCGGTGATTTTATCTACCGCGAGGGCGATCTCCGGCAACGCTTTCTCAACGGCAAGTGGAACGAGTTTGTCTTGTTGATTAAGACGCTGAACAATATCCAGAGATGGTAATAAGTCGATGTCCATCGTATCTGGGTTGCGACCTTCTGAAACAAGGTGAGCGAGAGCGGCAATAAGCGCGTCATTTGTCATAGTGATTTAAGCCTTTTGAATACTGAATTCGTTTCATCTTTAAGCTGTATTTAGAACAACTCATTTAGTTTTTAGGATAGAGCACACCGAGTGAAGCAAGACGACTTGCCCCTGTCACTTCTGGCAAGTTGCTTGGCAATCCATGAACGTGGCGCTGTGCAAGCCAAGCAAAAGCCATGGCTTCCATATAGTCTCCGTCGACACCCTTGTCGTTGGTTGTTGCGACTTGCCACTGAGGGAGAAGGGCTGCCAAACGTTGCATCAATAGTGGGTTTCTTGCTCCACCACCACACACTAAAAGCTGAGGCTTTTGACCATGAGTGAACTTTTCCACTTCGGCAGCAATGGTCATTGCCGAGTATTCGCAAAGTGTGCGTTGCACATCTTGTACAGAGACACGGTGATCCGTTAGCTGTTGATGTAACCAATCGATATTGAACAGTTCTCGCCCTGTGCTTTTAGGCGGTGGCATCGCAAGATAAGGAGCCTCCAACAGTTGAGCCAGTAAAGCTGCATTGATCTTACCTTGCAGAGCAAATTGGGCGTCTTTGTCAAAGCCTTGTCCAGTATTCTGCTCACACCATGCGTCCATCAACATATTACCTGGACCGGTGTCATAACCAATCACCGGCTGTTCGGGATGTAATACAGAGATATTGGCAATACCACCGATGTTAAGCACTACCGTTGTGGAGTCTTGCATCGCAAAGATACTTTTGTGAAACGCAGGAACAAGTGGTGCACCTTGTCCACCTAGCGCCATGTCTTTGCGTCGAAAATCTGCCACGGTATCAATACCGGTTTTGACCGCAATGATGTTGGCATCACCCAGTTGAGTGGTGAAGGGCAGATCGCCAGTTGGCTGGTGGAAAACGGTTTGACCATGATTGCCAATGGCTCGGACTTGCTCAGCGGAATAGCCAGATTTATTCAGTAGTTGTAATACGGCATCGGCAAACAAATGCCCGAGTTGGTGGTCCAGTTCGCCAAGTGCTTTCAGGTTAGTGTCTTGTCCTGTGCAAATCGACAGAAGCATTTGTTTAATGTGAGGCGGCATTGGGTAATCATCGTGCGCAATTAGGCAAACATGGTCATTTTCAATTTCTACCAGTGCCGTATCCACACCGTCCATGCTGGTTCCAGACATTACGCCAATGTACAGATTGTTAAGATTCACAGCCGATTCCGTCAATTCTTCGATTCACTTATTGTAAAGCAATTCTGAAGCGAATAACCTCATCGAATACGAGATATTCAGCCGATTTTGAGGAGAAACAATGGGACCGTTATGGGTTGATGTTGCAGGCTACGAACTGACTGCAGAAGACAGAGAAATTTTGGAACATCCAACGGTTGGTGGTTTGATTTTATTTACACGTAACTACCACGACAGCAAGCAGCTTCAAGCTCTTACCCAGTCTATCCGTAAAGCGGCGAAACGTCCGATTTTGATTGGTGTTGACCAAGAGGGCGGGCGCGTTCAGCGTTTCCGTGAAGGTTTCTCTCTCATTCCAGCGGCTGACGAATATGCCAAGCACCAAAATAGTGAGGAACTGGCACGCATGGGTGGTTGGTTGATGGCTGCAGAGCTGATAGCTCATGACATTGACCTAAGTTTCGCGCCTGTGCTGGATAAAGGTCATCAGTGTAAAGCGATCGGCAGTCGAGCTTTTGGTGAGGATATGGACACAATTTTGCGTCACAGTTCTGCTTACATGCATGGCATGAAGAGTGTCGGTATGGCAACAACAGGTAAGCACTTTCCTGGTCATGGCGGTGTGATTGCTGATTCACATCTAGAGACTCCGTACGATGAGCGCAGTGATATCTTTGAGCAAGATATGGCTATTTTCAAAGCGCAAATCGATTCCGGCATCTTAGATGCGATGATGCCTGCTCATGTCATTTTCCCCAATTATGATGATCAACCTGCAAGTGGTTCAGAGTACTGGTTAAAACAAATCTTGCGCCAACAACTTGGTTTTAAGGGTTTGATCTTCTCTGATGATTTGACCATGGAAGGTGCCGCAATTATGGGTGGTCCTGCCCAGCGAGGCATACAGGCATTAAAAGCAGGTTGTGACATGCTATTAGTTTGTAACAAGCGCGATGCACAAGTGGAAGTACTCGATAACCTGCCAATTACTTCCGTTCCTCTTGCTGATGCCTTGCTGAAAAAACAAAACTTTACACTAAGCGAGTTAAAATTGTCTCAAGAGTGGAAAGACGCTACTGAAGCCATGAAGCGATTGATTGGTTAGCCATGTAAACCTTGAGTATTGGTTTACTTGGGGGATACGTAAACTGTCGAAAACACCTATTTTAAGCCGAAGTGCCCTGCATTTCGGCTTTTTCTTTGTGTGTAAATTTAAATTTACACTAAATGTTTTTTATTATGTACGCTTGTATTTCTTTTTTAGCCTGTTATCTTGTCGATAAAGCTTAGTTGGCTCACCAAGGAATTGGTTGGGTGTAAACAAAAATATACAGGTCGAAGTTATGCAAAGAAGTGAATTGAGCAACATCAACATCAGCGAAGAACAAGTACTGATCACGCCTGAGGAGCTAAAAGTTAAGCTTCCTTTGAGTGAAAAGGCACGTCGTTTCATTCAAGAGTCTCGTCAAACCATCGCTGACATCATTCACAAGAAAGATCATCGTCTGCTTGTTGTATGTGGACCATGTTCTATTCATGACGTAGAGGCAGCGAAGGACTACGCTAAGCGCCTAAAAGCCCTTTCAGAACAACTAAGCGATCAACTGTATATTGTAATGCGTGTTTACTTTGAAAAACCTCGAACCACGGTTGGTTGGAAAGGTTTGATCAATGACCCACACCTAGATGGTAGCTTCGACATTGAACATGGTTTGCATGTTGGTCGTGAACTGCTGGTTGAATTGGCAGAGATGGAAATCCCGCTAGCAACAGAAGCTCTTGACCCAATCAGCCCACAATACCTTGCGGATACTTTTAGCTGGGCGGCGATCGGTGCTCGCACAACGGAGTCACAAACTCACCGCGAGATGGCAAGTGGTCTTTCTATGCCTATTGGTTTTAAGAATGGTACGGATGGTAGCTTGGCAACTGCTGTTAACGCGATGCAAGCGGCTTCTTCTAGTCATCGTTTCATGGGCATCAACCGTGAAGGTCAAGTGGCACTGCTAACGACACAAGGCAACCCAAATGGTCATGTCATTTTACGTGGAGGTAAGCAAACCAACTACGATTCAGTATCAGTGACTGAATGTGAGCAAGAAATGGCGAAGTCTGGTCTCGATGCTTCGCTGATGGTGGACTGTAGCCATGCGAATTCGCGTAAAGATTACCGTCGTCAACCATTGGTCGCAGAAGATGTGATTCATCAAATCCGTGAAGGAAACAAGTCAATCATTGGCTTGATGATTGAGAGCCATATCAATGAAGGTAATCAATCTTCTGACCTGCCACTCGAAGAGATGAAATACGGCGTATCGATCACCGACGCATGTATCAATTGGGATTCAACTGAGGCACTATTACGTCATGCACACGAAGAGCTGGTGCCTTTCTTAGAGAATCGTCTAAAAGGCTAACAACACGGGATTTAAGGAACATCAATGGCAGTTGAACTTAACGCATTACGCGATCAGATTGATGCAGTCGACAAGCAAATGTTGGAGCTATTAGCTCAGCGTTTGGCTCTAGTAGAGAAAGTAGGGGAAGTAAAAAGCGAACACGGTTTGCCAATTTATGCCCCAGATCGTGAGGCGGCAATGCTGGCATCACGACGAGCTGAAGCTGAAAAAATGGGGATCCCTCCACAACTGATTGAAGACATTCTTCGTCGAACAATGCGTGAGTCTTATGCCAGCGAGAAAGATTCCGGTTTTAAGTGTTTGAACCCAGAATTGCGCTCAGTGGTTATTATTGGTGGTAATGGTCAGTTAGGTGGTCTGTTTGGTCGAATGTTTAAGCTGTCTGGTTACCAAGTTAAAGTGCTGGGCAGTAAAGACTGGGATCATGCAGACGACATCTTGGAAGATGCTGGGCTGGTGGTGGTTACTGTTCCTATTCACCTGACAGAAGGTGTGATTGAAAAGCTAGGCAACCTACCAAAAGACTGCATTCTTTGTGACCTGACTTCCATCAAGTCTAAGCCATTGCAAGCAATGTTGAATGTGCACCAAGGTCCGGTTGTTGGTTTACACCCTATGTTTGGTCCAGATGTGCCAAGCTTAGCGAAACAGGTAATTGTGTACTGTGATGGTCGTGGTAACGAACAATACCAATGGCTATTGCAACAATTTGGGATTTGGGGCGCAAGCCTGTGCCAAATTGATGCGCAAGAGCACGATCATGGCATGACATTGATTCAGGCGCTGCGCCACTTCACTTCGTTTGCTTACGGTATGCACCTAAGTAAAGAGAATCCAAACATTGAACAGTTGTTAAAGTTGAGCTCGCCAATTTACCGCTTGGAGTTAGCGATGGTAGGGCGTTTGTTTGGTCAAGATCCAAACCTCTACGGTGACATTATTCTTTCGTCGCAAGAGAACATCGATATGATTAAGCGATTCCACCAACGTTTTGGTGAGGCGCTGAGCATTTTGGATAGCAAAGACAAAGCAGAATTTGTTGAAAGCTTTGAACAAGTCAGTGATTGGTTTGGTGAGTACTCTCAACAATTTATGAACGAGAGTCAGAATCTGCTAAAACAAGCGAATGACAATATCCATCGTGGATAAACACCGACTTGATAGATAAAATGAGCAGCCCTGAGGCTGCTCATTTTATATGTGAAGTGAAGAAAAGGAGCGCAAAACCTTAGTTGGTTGCGGTTCCTGTCTTATCTTCGCTTGATACGGTGCTGATGCTAGTATCACGGTAAGGTGAGTTAGTCAGATTGATTTGCAGACGAACGACATTATCAATCAATTGAACCAATTGTCCCCATTTCACCTTTTTCTCTTTCTCGAATGCGTAGTTGAAGTTTTCTGGTGTCCAATCCATCAGATATTGAGGGTTCAACGCACGACCTAAGAAGCGCACCTCATAATGTAAGTGTGGTCCAGTTGAGTTACCTGAATTACCACATTGTGCAATCACATCACCTTTACTTACGAACTGACCACTTTTCACTTTAAAACGGTTTAAGTGGGCAAAAGAGCTCGAGAAACCAAAAGAGTGACGCAGAGTTAGGTAGTTGCCGTAACCTCTGTTACTTGGTCGTACTGTCTCCACAACCCCATCGGCTGGAGCCAGGATCTCTTCACCGCGTTTGCAGGTGAGATCGATACCGGTGTGAACATGGCGTTTACCAGAAATAGGGTTAATACGACTGCCATATGAAGATGAAATACGTTGGTAGGTCATCGGGCTGTCGTTAGGTATCAAGCGAAACATGGTGGCTCTGACCGCTGAGTCTATCGCAGCTGCATCGATCCGCTCTTCTAACGCGAGATTGCTTTCTTCACCTATTAACTCTTCATCTGCCAAGCCGAGTACGGATTCAACATCAAATACGCGCTTCCCGAGAAGTTGTATTTGGTTATTTTTGTCCGTCAGAGACTGAGATAATGAATGGTTGGTGTCCAACTGCTCTTCGTACAATGCAGTGATTTGTGCTTTCTCGCTCTCAAGCTTTGCGATGGTCTGGTTTAATGTTTGTGCGTCATGAACCTGTTTTTGGTTCATATACCAAGCACCACCAATGACAGCCGGTAGCGCAATGACCGATGCGCAAATGGTTAGGATCGAAAGGCGACCCAAATGAAATTGCTGATTCCCATCTTTGGTTGGGATCTGCATGATGATTTTTCTAGACATGATTATTGTTACTAAAGCAGGCGTTCAGTTTATTCTTCCCCTAAATCCGAAAGGTGTTCTAACTCTCGATTTAGGAGCTCGTTATTGCCTGCATTCAATTCTATGAATCGTTTTAATTGGCTAATACTGTCGATGTCTATGTTGCTGATCTTTAGCCGAACTTCATTGTCTGCAATTGAAATGACGTCAGCATTTAATCGCATGGTTTGCTCTGATTGAATAAACGAAAAACCGACTTCTACGGGCTGTAATAAATTCAGTTTTGTTGCATCTTCAGCTTTTAATAACAAGCCATGTAAAGAAAGGTCTTGAATGGTAGCTGGTATTACCAAATCTCTCTGTTCAATTAAGGCTGGTACTTGGTAGATGATGCGTGAAAAGCGTCGTCTTTCCGTCATAGAGCTTTCTCGTAAAGTGTCAAATAATGGCAAGACTATACCAAATAGAACAAAAAATGTTCGATTTTTGTGTTTGAAATGTCGAAAATGCTACAGAGTTATGCTGGCTAAAGGTTAGGCTCTTTACATGCTACAAGGGCATTTGAGCTATTTATGCAACACATACAACAAAGGTCGCTATGATAGCGACCTTTGTACGAATTACAAGCAAAGGTGAGATGTAAGGTGAAATACCGCACATCAACCTGCGGTCGAAATTACTTCGATACGCGCTTGTATTTGATACGGTGTGGCTCAGCCGCTTCAGGACCAAGCGTCTTCTTCAGCCATTCCATGTACTCGTTATAGTTACCTTCGTAGAAGTTAACTTGACCTTCATCGCGGTAGTCGATGATGTGTGTCGCGATACGGTCTAGGAACCAGCGGTCGTGCGAGATAACCATTGCACAGCCAGGGAACTCTAGTAGAGCTTCTTCTAGCGCACGTAGTGTTTCAACGTCAAGGTCGTTGGTTGGCTCATCGAGTAATAGTACGTTACCGCCAGCTTTAAGAAGCTTAGCAAGGTGTACACGGTTACGCTCACCACCAGACAGTTCGCCGATAATCTTCTGTTGATCTGAACCTTTGAAGTTGAAGCGAGAACAGTAAGCACGTGCAGGAATTTCGAAGTTGTTGATCTTGATGATATCAGCGCCTTCAGAAATTTCTTGGAATACGGTGTTCTTGTCGTTCATTGAGTCGCGGAACTGCTCAACGGACGCTAGCTTCACGGTTTCACCTAGCTCAATCGTACCTGAATCAGGCTGTTCTGTGCCGCTTAGCATCTTGAATAGGGTCGATTTACCAGCACCGTTGGCACCGATAATACCTACGATTGCACCCTTAGGCATGCTGAATGATAGGTCATCAATAAGAACGCGACCGTCGAATGATTTCGTCAGGTTGTTCACTTCGATAACTTTATCACCTAGACGCTCACCCGGTGGGATGAACAGCTCGTTGGTTTCGTTACGTTTTTGGTGGTCAGTGTTTTGCAGCTCTTCAAAGCGCGCCATACGTGCTTTAGACTTCGCTTGACGACCTTTAGGGTTTTGACGAACCCATTCAAGTTCTTTCTCAATGGTCTTTTGACGAGCTTTTTCTTGAGATGCTTCTTGTTGTAGACGTGCATCTTTTTGCTCTAGCCAAGACGTGTAGTTACCTTCCCATGGAATACCTTCACCACGGTCAAGTTCTAGGATCCAACCCGCAGCGTTATCTAGGAAGTAACGGTCGTGGGTAATCGCAACTACAGTGCCTGTGTAATCAACTAGGAAGCGCTCTAGCCATGCAACAGACTCAGCATCCAAGTGGTTGGTTGGTTCGTCTAGTAGTAGCATGTCTGGCTTCTCTAGAAGAAGACGACAGATAGCAACACGGCGACGTTCACCACCAGATAGGTTTGCAATCTTTTGATCCCACTCAGGTAGACGAAGTGCATCAGCCGCACGCTCTAGCGCGTTGTCTAGGTTATGACCGTCTTTCGCTTGAATTAGCGCTTCTAGTTCGCCTTGCTCTTTTGCAAGTGCATCGAAGTCTGCGTCTGGTTCTGCATACGCAGCATATACCGCATCCAAACGCTTCAGCGCGTCTGCAACATCAGATACCGCTTCTTCAACCACTTCACGAACGGTTTTTGATTCGTCTAGTACTGGCTCCTGAGGTAGGTAACCTACGTTTAGACCAGGTTGTGGACGTGCTTCACCATCGATATCAGTATCGATGCCCGCCATGATACGTAGCAGAGTTGATTTACCCGCACCGTTCAGACCTAGAACACCGATTTTTGCACCTGGGAAGAAGCTTAGAGAGATGTCTTTAAGAATTTGACGCTTAGGTGGCACGATTTTGCTCACCCGCGACATGGTATATACGTATTCAGCCATTGCCGATCGTTCCTAAATTAACTGTCATTCAAAGCGTCTATTTTATACCAACTCCTTGAGTTTTGTTACCGCATTGCAAGAAATTCGCCGCTCATGTGATTTCTTCTTCATTGCTGACCGGAAACTCACAACTTTAGGGTATACACTTTTCTTGTTCACCCTTAATTCAATGTGCTGCGATTCATCAGGAAGAATGGATTGTTGGGAATCTATTTGTCTTTAAGGGTTCTAAAGTTTCACGAGTACAACATTTATTACATCAAGTCGCTTTACAATGAGAACTTAATACGGTGTAAATAGATGCATATGCTTTATGACTTACTACGCTTTGCATTCTTCATTAGTAAGGCATGGAGTGATAAACGTCTGAGGAAAATGACGCACATGAGATTCAACGTATCTGAATTGGCTAAAAGAGTATGTTATGCAGCCGCTTTATGTGCGGTTAGCGTATCAGCAAACGCTGCGCTGAGTTTAGAAAAGCAGCGCCAGGTCTATGAACAAGCTCAAGACCTATTAGATAAGAATGACATTGATGGTTACTTATCTATCCGTTCAAAAATCGCCAACTATCCACTGACTCCTTATGTGGATTATCGGGTGTTTCTGAGGCAATTATCGAGTAAGTCTCCACAACAGGTAGACGAATTTATTAAAGACCATGAGGCTTTTCCATTCTCACGTCGAATTCGTGCCCCTTACTTAGATAACCTTTATCGTCAGAAAGATTGGAAAACCATTACTGAGTTTCAGAGAGTGGAACCAAGTGGTGAGCGCTATCAATGTATTTTTTACGTCGCCCAATTAAATCAAGGCAAACAAGTGGCTGCGTTCAAAGGTGCAGAACACATGTGGTTGCGTGGCAGCAGCATTGCAGATGAGTGTGACCCATTATTCTCTGCGTGGGATAAAGCGGGTGAGCGCTCTGATGAACTTATCTTACAACGCATGTTGCTGGCGTTTGATGCGCGTAACGGTGGTTTATTGAGTTACCTACAAAAACTGCCTAAATCAAGCAAGGCGCAGCAGCAAGCCAAAGCGATGAAGGCACTGTTTGATAAACCAGAAACGGTCGCTGCATTTGCTAAGAAACAACCTGCTAATGATTTCAACCGTGCTCAAAGTGAATTCGCGTTAGAAAAACTAGCGCGTAAGGATACAAAAAAGGCGCAAGACGCTTACGCAATCGTTGTGAAAGGACAGAAGTTTTCACCAGAAAAAGCACAAGCATTAGCTGACTATATTGCGATTCGTTTGATTCGTACCGAGTCAGATTCGTTGGCTCAATGGCGTGATGATAAGACGAGATCGAGTAAGAATTTACCCTTGATTGAAAGCCGCATTCGTTTATCGATTCAAAATGGTGATTGGAAAGGGGTACAGAAGTGGATTGCAGTTTTAAATGAAAAAGAACAAGCGACGCTTCGGTGGCAATACTGGTTAGGACGCAGTGAGATGGCGTTGGGTGATAAAGTCGCGGGCAAACAGCGCTTGGCTAAATTGGCGGGTCAACGGAATTTTTATAGTGTTGCTGCAGCGAATGCGATTGGTCAGTCGATTAAGTATCCATCGAGTACCGTGAAGCTCGATAAAAAGGTGGTTCAACCTTACCAAAAATCGTTAGTGCGAATTGAAGAGTTGATTGAAACCGACAAAATTGCTGCTGCCAAAAGTGAATGGGCACATTTGCTGCGTCGTGTTGGTAAAGAAGAGAAAAAGATGTTGGCGGCTTATGCTGCTTCTAAACGTTGGCATAATTTAACGGTAACAGCGAGTATTCAAGCTAAAATGTGGGACAACATACCTCTGCGTTTTCCTGTCGCTCACCGCTGGTGGTTTAATTTCTATGCCGAGAAACATAACATCGATCCTATTACTATGATGTCTTTGGCTCGACAAGAAAGTGCACTGGACTCTGAGGCTCGCTCACCCGTTGGCGCTCGTGGCTTGATGCAAATTATGCCTGCAACCGCGAAGTACACTGCTCGTAAATATAAGCTTAAATACCAAGGCACGGAAGACTTGTACAATGTAGGTAAGAATATTGAAATCGGTAGTCATTACTTACAAGGGTTAATGGAGGATTACGATAATAATCGTATTTTTGCGCTCGCCGCTTATAATGCAGGACCTAACCGAGTAAAAACGTGGCGAGAGCGAACCCAAGGAAAAGTGGACGCTTATTCCTTTATTGAAGCGATTCCGTTTAAAGAGACTCGCGGTTATGTGCAGAACATTTTGATGTTTGAAACGTATTACCGTGACCTTTTAGGTGTCGATGGTGCGTTCTTGACCCCAAATGAGATCAATACCAAGTATTGAGTGAGGTAACTTGATGTCACACGAACCTGAGTACAAAGACTGGCAGCAGATTGTTGAATTGATCCGCTCAAGTGTGGATAACCAGCAACATGAGATGTTGTTGACCATGCTAATGACACCGGATGAGAGAGAATCACTCACCGCACGTGTGAACATTCTGAATGAATTGCTGAAAGGTGAGCTTTCTCAACGTCAAATCAGTCAAATGCTGGGGGTTGGCATAGCAACGATCACTCGCGGCTCAAATGAGTTGAAGTCAAAGTCGGAAGTCGATAAGGACAAACTCAAGACGTTGCTCGAGCAAGGTGCTCAGTAAGGTCGTTTGAGTTTCTATATCATAGACAGTAAAAAGGGCGGAAAAACCGCCCTTTTTAATTCGTGTATTATTTAGCCATGAGTCTAAAAGCAGTTATAAATTCGCAGGGAAGTGCTCGGGATTCGTAAATGGAATCAACGCCAGAATCAAAGCTTGATGATACACCGAGCTACGAGTCAGTTGGTTTTGAGTTAGCAACCCAATTGCACCGCCTTTCTGTTTGATGTTGTCGGTACCAAAAACTTCATCCATCACATCACCAAGTTCATTGGCATGTTTAAGCTTCTGTAGTACTTCTGGTGGCAACATCAAGCTTGCAGAGCGAGATTCCCCGCGATGCGTATCAGATTCAATCACCATCCAAGCAAATGTGACTTTCCCTTCAATACCTGCTTCTAAACCGACATAAAAATCGGCATTCGTTATTTCGGCTTTAGCGTTACGAACGCGATTCAGAGCTCCGAGATGTGTTTCATCATTTGTCATTGGCTGATCTGCGACTTCACTTGGAACGCTGACCCCAATGAATTCAAACTTCTGCTCAGGGAAAGCGCTGTGAAAAGCACTCTCTACTGCTTTGATTTTCGCTGGGTTAAGTGATGCGATAACGACTTTTTGGCCTGCCATGATCTTTTTACCTACGGATGTCTTTTAGCTCAGTTTAACTTGAGTCGGTTTCACGTTCTCACTTGGATAACAACCTAGTACTTTCAAGTGCTTAGTGATTTTAGTTAGCTCATCAATTGCCTGTTGCATTTCGTTCGAACCAAGATGAGATTCAAGGTCAACGTAGAACATTTCTTCCCATGGGTTACCCATGATTGGACGTGATTCTAGTTTGGTCATATTGATGCCGTAACGTTGAAGTACCAATAGCGTTTGAACCAGTGAGCCTGCTTCTTGAGAAGTCGACATGATCAGTGTGGTTTTTGCAGGGATCTGTGTCGATACTTCTACTGGTTTACGCGCAACTACGATAAAGCGTGTGTGGTTTTCGGTTTGGTTTGCGATATTGCCCTGAATCGCTTGTAGACCATAAAGCTTACCGCTTGAAGCATTACCGATTGCCGCTACATCATCACGATTGAGCTCTTGCACTTTTTGCATCGCATCTGCAGTACTTGCACAAGATTCTAGTTTCACGCCTTTCATGCGACTCAGGAACTCGCTGCATTGTTGGTGTGGTTGTGGATGAGAGTAAAGCGTTTTGATGTTCTCAAGACGAATGTCTTTGGTTGCCACCAAGCAATGTTCAATTGGTTGAGTCAGTTCACCAACGATGTACAGCGTTGTGTGTTGCAGTAGGTCGTAGACTTCATTGATCGAGCCTGAACTGGTGTTTTCAATTGGCAGCACACCATAATCAGCATGACCTGATTCGACCGTTTGAGTCACTTCTTTGAAGTGTTCACAGTTGAGTTCAATTAACTCTGTGTTCTTGCGGCTGAAGTATTCGCGACTTGCAAGGTGTGAGTAAGAGCCTTTCGCACCAAGAAACGCAACACGAGCAAGTGGCTTACGGCTTTGCTGTGGGTTAACAAGGTTTTGTAGGTAGCTTTGTTGAAGAAGGACCGAGTCTTCAATGATGGTATGGAAAAGTTTGGTGATGTACTGAGCGTCGAGTTCGTATTTATCACGACCATTGGTGATCAGTTTTACTAGAAGCTGTTGTTCACGGACGGCATCACGAACAGGTTTCGAAGTTTGAACTTTGCTTTTAGCGACTTCAATGCTGAGCTTACGGCGTTCGGACAGTAGGCTTAATAACTCGTCATCGAGTTCATTCAAACGTAAACGAATTTCTTCCAGGGAAATAGGTTGGTCAGTCATCAATTCTTTCCTTATAAAAAAAGCCCCCCGATTTGGGAGGCTTTCTGTTTGTTTTTGACTTTTCTTTCACAAACGAGTTAGCCCCTCCAACTATGGAAGGAAAAAGAAGTCAAAAAGAAACAGGTTAGTTGAGTGCATAAATAGTGCTTAATTTGTGAGTGTTTAAACACAATAAGCAAGCAGGCGGGGAGCGTCAAGCAAAAAAATAGCGCCTTTCGGCGCTACTTCCTCAATCTGGACGTTTTACTCTTCTTCTTCCACTAGCTCAGGCTTATTCGCACGTCGAGCTTCAGGTTTGTGGGTCAGCTTATTCAGTTGTCGTTCTAGTTTTTGCTCCACTTCATTAATAGCTGCGTAAAGATCTTCGTGAGTTGCTGAGGCGATTAGCTGGCCTTTAGGAACTTTAATAACGGCTTCGAATTTCTTCTGTTTGTTTGGTTCCTCGCTGAATGTTGCTTGGCACCCAATGATGTCTACTTGCCATTTCTCCAGCTTTTTAAATTTGCTCTCAATATGAGCGCGGATTGCAGAGGTGATTTCGATGTTTTTACCAGTAATGTTCATTGTCATAAATGTTTTTCCTCTGTTTCATCCCTCATGGGTTGAGTTCAGATTACCGCTTTGAGGAGAAAAGAATGTGATCTAGATCGCTTTTTGGGATGGGTTTTTCGAGATGAAAAATGAATGTGATCTCACTCAAGAACTGCTGAGATTTATGTGAAAATTGCTTGTTATCGGATTCGAAATCATTAGATTGGATAGAGTACTGAGCTGAAAACTAACCCGTTTTTAGGGGAGTTATACGGCCTGTAATTCTAGTTAGTTAAAAATTAACCAGATCAAAGATGTGAATCAGATCACTCTTAAAGTGCACAATAAGTTAGATTCAAAAACGCCGCTCAACAAATGAGCGGCGTTTTTGGTTTCTAGCTAGTGTGTTTTCAATTGAGGCGTTTGGCTGACGCTGCGCAATGGCGTCATAAAGACAGGGTCATCAGGCACAAGCAGAACATTATCGAGAGTTTTTGCTAGGTCGAGACTTTCTAACTGTTTGTAGATCACGTAGTAGCGGTTCACATTCGTTACGTACCTGATGGTTTCCCCTAAGCTTCTACGTGTTACGACCTCCACATTATTGAACCATACATTCGGATCGTAACCTTGCTGAGCGGCACGTTTACGCATTCTCTCAATGTTTCCAGGTCCAGCATTGTATGCAGCTAACGTTAAGTAGAGCTTGTTCTCTTTAGTTATGTTGCTATCACTGAAGTAATACCGGCGAAGAAACGCTAAGTATTTCACCCCTGCATGAACGTTGTTCTCTAGATTACGGACATTCTTAATGTTCACATTAGGGTCACTCGCCGTACTCGGTAAGATTTGCATAATACCAACGGCACCACGGCTTGATACTAGACTGTTATCGAACCCTGATTCCTGATAGGCCACCGCTGCGATGAGGAGGTAGTCAAAGTCGTACTTCTCCCCATACTTAGCAAACAGTGATGAGAGCTTTTCAAGCTGAGCAATCTTTTTGGGGTTCAGTGCTTTGTTGAGCCAATTGGTGTTATCGATGTATTTTCCATAAATGACGTTGCCCAGTAGTGTTCCTGACTTGGAAGTTTGGATGAACTTGTTGACCGCTTTTCTTAGCTCCGGGCTGTTATGGCGCATGGCCCAACCAATTTCACCCCCTTCTCTAATCGGAATCTTGGTGTGTGCTCGGATGTCATCCATAAAGTTCATCCACAGCTTGGCTTTGTGGCTATCAAGTACGATAGCTTTGATATAGCCATTGTTTAGCATTCCTACCAGTTCATAGTCTTGCAGCGTCTCTTCAATAAAGTGCACCACCACTGGTGGTAAGCCTTTTTTATTAAGCTGTTTGTTTAATACCTGAATGCTCTCGAAATAACTTGAACTGGCACGAACCCAAATTTCTTTGCCACTCAGTTGTTCAATCTTCGTCATTGCTGGTGTTTTTTTGTTAGTGATGACCCATTCTTCAATCCCTGTAATAGCAGGATCGCTAAAATCGACCAGCTTCTTGCGTGCATCGGTAATGGTGAGATTGGCAACCACTAAATCCCCTAAACCTTGCTCAAGAGAAGGTAGCAACTCATCGCGTGAAACTGGGATAATTTGAATGTTGAGTTTTGGTTTGAGCTTACGGAGCTCTTTTTCGAAATGAGCCAATAGTTCTGCACCAATGCCTTTTGGTTCTCCACCTTCTATGTAATAGAAACCAAGGTCGGCAGACACTAATACGCGTAAAACATTTTTCTCTTTAATGACATCCAGATCCCCCGTGTAAGGTGGTTGTCTAAGAGGGGAGAGCTCAAGAGAAAAGCTCGATGCTGAGAGTAGAAGCAGCAATCCTATCCATAACTTTGATAATGTCACGTTCACATCCATGTTGATGGTGAAGGAGAACTTTAAGCATAAGTAGCGCTCAAAAAATCATCAAGTTAGCGGGTGGAGCAAAAATAAGAAGGGAAAACAAAACCGCCACAGTTTGAGCTGTGGCGGTTGAGGATTAGTTTGCTGGGTTTAGCTTGATAAGCTCTTCCGTTCTGGCAACGGCGTCATCCAGTTTCAACTGTTTGTAAGCTTCTAGTTGAATCTCAAGCGACTTGCGAGCTGCTTCTGTATCAGGGAAAGTCTTTTGAAGCTCTTGAGAACGGTTAATCGCCGCAATCCAAGCTTCACGACGCAAGTAGAAATCTGCTGTCGCAAGATCGTAGTTTGCAAGACGGTTCTTCAGCGCCACCATGCGTTTCTGTGAATCTTCCGCGTATGGGCTGTTCGGGTAACGCTCTAGCAGTTTTTTGAAATCATCAAATGCTTTCTTAACGGGCTCTGGGTCACGGTCACTGCGATCAACGTTAAATAGGTCATGCATGAAGTTACGATCTTGTGCCATGTGGCTCAAACCACGCATGTACAATACCCAGTCCATTTTTTCATGAGTCGGGTTCAAACGCATAAAGCGAGAAATAGTTGCTAGACCGAGTGCTAGGTCGTCGTTTTTGTAGTACGCGTAGATAAGGTCAAGTTGTACCTGCTCAGAGTAGGCACCAAACGGGTAACGCGAATCCAAAGCTTCTAATTTCTCGATGGCAGAAAGCCAGTTACCGCTTTGCAGAGAAGTTTGCGCGTCTGCATACAGTTCAGAAGGTGGCACATCAGGAACGATTTCTTCTTTGCTTGCACAGCCAAACAGAAGGGATACCGCTAAAAGGCCTGTTAAAGTCTGATGTTTCATATCAGGAGTCTGTTCCTTGAATCTAAATATTTCTTAAGCTGCCGTTACTTTCTTTCCAGTAACAGATACAATGACGTAATAGTCTATTTTTCCACAGTCGTGAGCATTAGTCTCACAGTTTTTAAAAAAGTTCGATATGGCTCAGCAGATTGTTTTAACCAACACCGTAAAAGATAGCCAGTTAGGTCAACGTTTAGACCAAGCTATCGCCGAATTGTTCGCGGACTTCTCTCGTTCTCGCTTGAAAGAGTGGTTGCTTGACGGGAAGGTACAAGTGAATGGTGAAGTTGTCACTAAACCTCGCACCAAAGTAATGGGTGGTGAGGAAATTACCTTGCAAGCCGAGCTGGAAGATGAAGAACGCTGGGAAGCACAAGATATCCCGCTAGATATCGTCTACGAAGATGAAGATATCATCGTAATCAACAAGCCTCGTGATTTTGTTGTACACCCAGGAGCGGGTACACCAGACGGCACAGTACTAAACGCATTGCTGCATCACTACCCAGACATCGCCGAAGTACCTCGTGCAGGTATCGTACACCGTCTAGATAAAGACACCACTGGTCTGATGGTGGTTGCGAAAACTGTTCCGACACAAACTCGTCTGGTTCGCGCTTTGCAAAAACGTAACATCACCCGTGAGTACGAAGCGATTGCAATCGGTCGTATGACGGCGGGTGGTAAAGTGGATCAGCCAATTGGTCGTCACTCGACTAAGCGTACGCTAATGGCAGTTGCGCCTCTGGGTAAACCGGCGGTAACGCATTACCGTGTTGCAGAGCATTTCCGTGAACACACACGTATCCGTCTTCGTCTAGAAACCGGTCGCACGCACCAAATCCGTGTTCATATGTCTTACCTACAGCATCCGCTACTCGGTGATACTGCTTATGGCGGTCGTGCTCGTATCCCAACAGGTGCATCGGAAGAGCTAACAGCCATGATTCGTGGTTTTGATCGTCAAGCATTGCACGCGGTAATGCTACGTTTCGAACATCCTATCACTGGTGAAGAGCTAGAGTTCCACGCTCCAGTTCCTGATGACATGGTAGAGATGACAGAAGCGCTGCGTAAAGATACAGAAGAGTTCGGTCTACCTGACGAGTTCTAATATGAAGACGATTGTTCCCAATTGGTCCGCGCCGAAAAATGTTAAAGCTTTCGCCTCTACAAGAGTCGGAGGCTTTTCGACTTCGCCATATCAAGGGTTGAACCTTGGTGCGCATGTTGGGGATGATGCGTCTATAGTAGAGAAGAACCGTAATTGGTTGGCGCAACAAGCGAATATGCCAAATGCGCCAATTTGGTTGAATCAAACTCACTCTACTGTGGTAGCTCAAGTAAGCACACCAACAACACAAGTACTTGACGCTGATGGTGTGTTTACTTCTTCAAATAATATTGTCTGTTCTGCGATGACTGCAGATTGTTTACCTGTTCTATTAACCAATACACAGGGCAGCCAAGTGGCAGCCGTGCATGCTGGTTGGCGCGGTTTAGCAAATGGTATTGTTGAAAATGCACTAGCGCTATTTTCTGGTGAAGTAATAGCGTGGCTTGGTCCTGCAATTGGACCTCAAGCATTTGAAGTGGGTGAGGATGTCTTACAATCCTTTTTAGATTTTGACTCTCAAGCGCATCAAGCATTTACACCTCGTAATGTTGAAGGTAAGTGGCTGGCTGATATGTCCAAGCTTGCAACTCAACGTCTTAACAAAGCTGGGGTCACTCAAGTATTTGATTCCGGATTGTGCACTTTCCAAAATAGAGAAGATTTTTACTCATATCGTCGTGATGGTGTGACGGGTAGACAAGCGACTTTTATTTGGATCGAGGACTAACCACTACAACCCAAAAGTACAAAGATGCATAGCTTCATTTTTGCAAAGCTATCTTTATTAATTCTCTCCCTTGAAATTCCCTCTCTGCGTATCCATCTTTCTAACTGTCAAAAGAATTTTCTTCAGTTGAGGTTAGGAAGGAAGATATGCGTCTTGATAGATTCACAAGCAAGTTTCAAATCGCTATCTCTGATGCTCAGTCACTAGCGTTAGGGCGCGATCATCAATATATCGAACCAGTGCACCTAATGGTGGCATTGCTTGATCAGAACGGTAGCCCAATTCGTCCACTGCTAACAATGTTAGATGTCGACGTGACTCATCTACGCTCTAAATTGAGCGAAATGTTAGATCGACTGCCTAAAGTCAGTGGCATCGGTGGTGATGTTCAGCTGTCTAGCTCTATGGGTACGCTTTTCAATTTGTGTGACAAAGTGGCTCAAAAGCGTCAGGACTCCTACATTTCCTCCGAAGTCTTCTTGCTTGCAGCATTAGAAGACCGTGGTCCACTTGGTCAGTTATTGAAAGAGATGGGCTTGACCGAGCAAAAAGTGAGTCAAGCGATCGAAAAGATCAGAGGTGGCCAAAAGGTTAATGACCCGAATGCGGAAGAACTTCGACAAGCGTTGGAAAAGTTCACCATAGACCTTACTGAACGTGCAGAGCAGGGTAAGTTGGATCCGGTTATTGGTCGTGATGACGAAATTCGTCGTACCATCCAAGTATTGCAACGCCGTACTAAAAACAACCCTGTAATCATTGGTGAACCAGGTGTTGGTAAAACAGCAATCGTAGAAGGTTTGGCTCAGCGCATCATTAATAATGAAGTTCCAGAGGGGCTACGTGGTCGCCGAGTGCTTTCATTAGATATGGGCGCACTTGTTGCGGGTGCGAAGTACCGTGGTGAATTTGAAGAGCGCTTGAAGTCGGTATTGAATGAACTAGCCAAAGAAGAAGGCAACGTCATTCTGTTTATTGATGAGCTTCATACTATGGTTGGCGCAGGTAAAGGTGAAGGCTCTATGGATGCCGGTAACATGCTAAAACCAGCGCTGGCTCGTGGTGAACTTCATTGTGTGGGCGCTACAACACTAGATGAATACCGTCAGTATATAGAGAAAGATGCTGCACTTGAGCGTCGTTTCCAAAAAGTGCTGGTGGATGAGCCAAGTGTTGAGGATACCATTGCAATTCTGCGTGGTTTAAAAGAACGCTATGAGCTTCACCATCACGTAGAAATTACAGATCCGGCGATTGTTGCGGCGGCTAGCTTGTCGCATCGTTATGTTTCTGATCGTCAACTACCCGACAAAGCGATCGATTTAATTGATGAAGCCGCTTCTAGTATTCGTCTACAAATTGACTCTAAACCAGAGTCGCTAGACAAACTTGAGCGCAAAATCATTCAACTGAAAATCGAACAGCAAGCGCTGAGCAACGAGCATGATGAAGCGAGTGAAAAACGTTTGGATGTGCTTAACGATGAGTTGAACGAGAAAGAGCGTGAGTATGCAGAGCTTGAAGAAGTGTGGAATGCTGAAAAAGCAGCGCTATCAGGTACGCAACATATTAAAGGTGAGTTAGAACAAGCTCGTATGGATATGGACTTTGCTCGTCGTGCTGGTGACTTAAACCGTATGTCTGAGCTGCAGTATGGACGTATTCCTGAATTAGAAAAGCAATTAGACCTAGCAACTCAAGCAGAAATGCAAGAGATGACGCTACTGCGTAATAAGGTTACTGACAATGAAATTGCAGAAGTGCTTTCTAAGCAGACGGGTATTCCTGTTTCAAAAATGCTTGAAGCAGAAAAAGAGAAATTACTCCGTATGGAAGATGTTCTGCATAAACGTGTCATTGGCCAGGCTGAAGCGGTTGAGGTGGTATCGAATGCTATCCGTCGTAGCCGAGCTGGTTTATCCGATCCAAATAAACCAATTGGTTCCTTCTTATTCTTAGGTCCAACAGGCGTAGGTAAAACAGAGCTGTGTAAGACACTCGCTAGCTTCATGTTTGATAGTGAAGATGCCATGGTACGTATCGATATGTCAGAGTTCATGGAGAAACACTCTGTGGCAAGGCTGGTTGGTGCGCCTCCGGGTTATGTCGGCTATGAAGAGGGGGGCTACTTAACTGAAGCGGTTCGTCGTAAACCTTATTCCGTCATCTTATTAGATGAAGTAGAAAAGGCTCACCCTGATGTGTTCAATATTCTACTGCAAGTATTAGATGACGGACGCTTAACTGACGGACAAGGTCGTACGGTGGATTTCCGTAACACGGTCGTCATTATGACATCGAACCTAGGTTCGGCTCGTATTCAAGAGAACTTTGCTACTCTGGATTACCAAGGAATCAAGAATGAGGTGATGGATGTTGTAAGCAAACACTTCCGTCCGGAGTTCTTAAACCGTGTTGATGAAAGTGTCGTCTTCCACCCACTAGGTCAAGAACACATTAAATCTATTGCGTCTATTCAACTAGAACGTTTGGCTAAACGTTTAGAAGAAAAAGGCTACCAATTTGAGGTATCTGATAAAGCCCTCGATTTGATCGCCCAAGTTGGCTTCGACCCAGTATATGGTGCACGACCTTTAAAACGTGCAATTCAACAGAATGTAGAAAACCCATTAGCGAAGTCGATTTTGGCTGGAGAGATATTACCAGACAAGAAAGTACAGCTGATTGTTAGCAATGACCAAATCATTGCTCATCAATAATTGCATTGATGCACTGAAAAGTGGGATAAAGTTCAAACTTTAGGGGGCAATAGCCCCCTTTTTAATACACTTTTATTGAGTTTTGTTTGTTTTCTATACGAACGAACTAAAAAGCCAAGTTTTTTTGAAAAATAGGCTTGTGTTCCTTAAGGAACTCCCTATAATGCGCCTCCGTTGTCACGGGAAAGCAAGCTAAGCGAAACCGAGATGACAAGGTCAGTGAGTTAGAAGTTAACTCACAGAGAAATAACTTAAAAAAGTGTTTGACACGGCAAGTTATCTCGCTAAAATGACCGTCCACTTTGAAGAGAACTTCAAAGTTTGCTCTTTAAAAATAAGAACCTATCAATCTGTGTGGGCACTCGTTGATGATAATCCAATTAGATACTTCGGTATCAAATTAGGTATCAATGAAACGAAGTGACCATTGAATCGAAAGATTCAGCACAGTCAATTCAAACATTACTTATGTAATGTTCAGTATTCATTGAGCCGAACAAAATCTTAAATTGAAGAGTTTGATCATGGCTCAGATTGAACGCTGGCGGCAGGCCTAACACATGCAAGTCGAGCGGAAACGAGTTATCTGAACCTTCGGGGAACGATAACGGCGTCGAGCGGCGGACGGGTGAGTAATGCCTAGGAAATTGCCCTGATGTGGGGGATAACCATTGGAAACGATGGCTAATACCGCATAATACCTTCGGGTCAAAGAGGGGGACCTTCGGGCCTCTCGCGTCAGGATATGCCTAGGTGGGATTAGCTAGTTGGTGAGGTAATGGCTCACCAAGGCGACGATCCCTAGCTGGTCTGAGAGGATGATCAGCCACACTGGAACTGAGACACGGTCCAGACTCCTACGGGAGGCAGCAGTGGGGAATATTGCACAATGGGCGCAAGCCTGATGCAGCCATGCCGCGTGTGTGAAGAAGGCCTTCGGGTTGTAAAGCACTTTCAGTCGTGAGGAAGGTGGTAGTGTTAATAGCACTATCATTTGACGTTAGCGACAGAAGAAGCACCGGCTAACTCCGTGCCAGCAGCCGCGGTAATACGGAGGGTGCGAGCGTTAATCGGAATTACTGGGCGTAAAGCGCATGCAGGTGGTTTGTTAAGTCAGATGTGAAAGCCCGGGGCTCAACCTCGGAATAGCATTTGAAACTGGCAGACTAGAGTACTGTAGAGGGGGGTAGAATTTCAGGTGTAGCGGTGAAATGCGTAGAGATCTGAAGGAATACCGGTGGCGAAGGCGGCCCCCTGGACAGATACTGACACTCAGATGCGAAAGCGTGGGGAGCAAACAGGATTAGATACCCTGGTAGTCCACGCCGTAAACGATGTCTACTTGGAGGTTGTGGCCTTGAGCCGTGGCTTTCGGAGCTAACGCGTTAAGTAGACCGCCTGGGGAGTACGGTCGCAAGATTAAAACTCAAATGAATTGACGGGGGCCCGCACAAGCGGTGGAGCATGTGGTTTAATTCGATGCAACGCGAAGAACCTTACCTACTCTTGACATCCAGAGAACATTCCAGAGATGGATTGGTGCCTTCGGGAACTCTGAGACAGGTGCTGCATGGCTGTCGTCAGCTCGTGTTGTGAAATGTTGGGTTAAGTCCCGCAACGAGCGCAACCCTTATCCTTGTTTGCCAGCACTTCGGGTGGGAACTCCAGGGAGACTGCCGGTGATAAACCGGAGGAAGGTGGGGACGACGTCAAGTCATCATGGCCCTTACGAGTAGGGCTACACACGTGCTACAATGGCGCATACAGAGGGCGGCCAACTTGCGAGAGTGAGCGAATCCCAAAAAGTGCGTCGTAGTCCGGATCGGAGTCTGCAACTCGACTCCGTGAAGTCGGAATCGCTAGTAATCGTGGATCAGAATGCCACGGTGAATACGTTCCCGGGCCTTGTACACACCGCCCGTCACACCATGGGAGTGGGCTGCAAAAGAAGTAGGTAGTTTAACCTTCGGGAGGACGCTTACCACTTTGTGGTTCATGACTGGGGTGAAGTCGTAACAAGGTAGCGCTAGGGGAACCTGGCGCTGGATCACCTCCTTATACGATACGGATAGTTTGCTTTCACTTTTAAAAAGTGAAGACAAATGAGTCACGATGAGTGTCCACACAGATTGATATGGTTTAGATTTCAGAGCAAAGATTGGTTCTGCATAAAATGCTGAAGCGATTTATGTGGGGCTATAGCTCAGCTGGGAGAGCGCTTCGCTGGCAGCGAAGAGGTCATCGGTTCGATCCCGATTAGCTCCACCACTAGCTACATTGTTTTGTGTTTTGCAAAGCATTCTACAGTGTCCCGTTCGTCTAGAGGCCTAGGACACCGCCCTTTCACGGCGGTAACAGGGGTTCGACTCCCCTACGGGATACCATCTTTAAACATTCTCTCTTGAGAGTTTTTAAAAATGGTTACTTCATTAGAAGTGATTAGCTCTTTAACAATTTGGAAAGCTGACAAAACAAACTTTTAAGTTTGTTTGTAAAGTTCTCAATGTTTGTCTTTATGACAAACACCAATACAACACATTCAAGTGTTCTTGGAATTTGAGTCCGGCAAAATCGAGTCTGCATCATGTATAAAAATTGCAGACAACTTTGGTGACTTGTTCATCAACTCGAAACTCCTTCGGGTTGTATGGTTAAGTGACTAAGCGTACACGGTGGATGCCTTGGCAGTCAGAGGCGATGAAGGACGTATTAACTTGCGATAAGCCCAGATTAGGTAGTAAAAACCATTTGAGTCTGGGATTTCCGAATGGGGAAACCCACTAGCATAAGCTAGTATCGCTGCGTGAATACATAGCGCAGCGAGGCGAACCGGGGGAACTGAAACATCTAAGTACCCCGAGGAAAAGAAATCAACCGAGATTCCGAAAGTAGCGGCGAGCGAAATTGGACTAGCCCTTAAGCTTTTTATGCGTCAGGTGAAACTTCTGGAAAGTTGTGCGATACAGGGTGATAGCCCCGTAACCGGCAACGCATTTAAAGTGAAATCGAGTAGGGCGGGACACGTGATATCCTGTCTGAATATGGGGGGACCATCCTCCAAGGCTAAATACTACTGACTGACCGATAGTGAACCAGTACCGTGAGGGAAAGGCGAAAAGAACCCCTGTGAGGGGAGTGAAATAGAACCTGAAACCGTGTACGTACAAGCAGTAGGAGCACCTTCGTGGTGTGACTGCGTACCTTTTGTATAATGGGTCAGCGACTTATATTCAGTGGCAAGGTTAACCATCTAGGGGAGCCGTAGGGAAACCGAGTCTTAACTGGGCGTTCAGTCTCTGGATATAGACCCGAAACCAGGTGATCTAGCCATGGGCAGGTTGAAGGTTGAGTAACATCAACTGGAGGACCGAACCGACTAATGTTGAAAAATTAGCGGATGACTTGTGGCTAGGGGTGAAAGGCCAATCAAACCTGGAGATAGCTGGTTCTCCCCGAAAGCTATTTAGGTAGCGCCTCGGACGAATACTACTGGGGGTAGAGCACTGTTAAGGCTAGGGGGTCATCCCGACTTACCAACCCTTTGCAAACTCCGAATACCAGTAAGTACTATCCGGGAGACACACGGCGGGTGCTAACGTCCGTCGTGGAGAGGGAAACAACCCAGACCGCCAGCTAAGGTCCCAAATTACTACTAAGTGGGAAACGATGTGGGAAGGCTCAGACAGCCAGGATGTTGGCTTAGAAGCAGCCATCATTTAAAGAAAGCGTAATAGCTCACTGGTCGAGTCGGCCTGCGCGGAAGATGTAACGGGGCTAAGTAGTAAACCGAAGCTGCGGCAATGCACTTTAGTGCATTGGGTAGGGGAGCGTTCTGTAAGCGGTTGAAGGTGTGTGGTAACGCATGCTGGACGTATCAGAAGTGCGAATGCTGACATGAGTAACGATAAAGGGGGTGAAAAACCTCCTCGCCGGAAGACCAAGGGTTCCTGTCCAACGTTAATCGGGGCAGGGTAAGTCGACCCCTAAGGCGAGGCCGAAAGGCGTAGTCGATGGGAAACGGGTTAATATTCCCGTACTTCTTACAATTGCGATGGGGGGACGGAGAAGGCTAGGTGGGCCTGGCGACGGTTGTCCAGGTTCAAGTGCGTAGGCTTAAGAGTTAGGTAAATCCGGCTCTTTTTAAGGCTGAGACACGACGTCGAGCTACTACGGTAGTGAAGTCATTGATGCCATGCTTCCAGGAAAAGCCTCTAAGCTTCAGATTGTAAGGAATCGTACCCCAAACCGACACAGGTGGTCGGGTAGAGAATACCAAGGCGCTTGAGAGAACTCGGGTGAAGGAACTAGGCAAAATGGTACCGTAACTTCGGGAGAAGGTACGCTCTCGACGGTGAAGTCCCTCGCGGATGGAGCTATTGAGAGTCGCAGATACCAGGTGGCTGCAACTGTTTATTAAAAACACAGCACTGTGCAAAATCGTAAGATGACGTATACGGTGTGACGCCTGCCCGGTGCCGGAAGGTTAATTGATGGGGTTAGACTTCGGTCGAAGCTCTTGATCGAAGCCCCGGTAAACGGCGGCCGTAACTATAACGGTCCTAAGGTAGCGAAATTCCTTGTCGGGTAAGTTCCGACCTGCACGAATGGCGTAATGATGGCCACGCTGTCTCCACCCGAGACTCAGTGAAATTGAAATCGCTGTGAAGATGCAGTGTACCCGCGGCTAGACGGAAAGACCCCGTGAACCTTTACTACAGCTTGGCACTGAACATTGACCCTACATGTGTAGGATAGGTGGGAGGCTTTGAAGCACGGTCGCTAGATTGTGTGGAGCCGTCCTTGAAATACCACCCTTGTAGTGTTGATGTTCTAACGTCGACCCCTAATCGGGGTTGCGGACAGTGCCTGGTGGGTAGTTTGACTGGGGCGGTCTCCTCCCAAAGCGTAACGGAGGAGCACGAAGGTGGGCTAATCACGGTTGGACATCGTGAGGTTAGTGCAATGGCATAAGCCCGCTTGACTGCGAGAATGACGGTTCGAGCAGGTGCGAAAGCAGGTCATAGTGATCCGGTGGTTCTGAATGGAAGGGCCATCGCTCAACGGATAAAAGGTACTCCGGGGATAACAGGCTGATACCGCCCAAGAGTTCATATCGACGGCGGTGTTTGGCACCTCGATGTCGGCTCATCACATCCTGGGGCTGAAGTCGGTCCCAAGGGTATGGCTGTTCGCCATTTAAAGTGGTACGCGAGCTGGGTTTAGAACGTCGTGAGACAGTTCGGTCCCTATCTGCCGTGGGCGTTGGAAGATTGAAGGGGGCTGCTCCTAGTACGAGAGGACCGGAGTGGACGAACCTCTGGTGTTCGGGTTGTGTCGCCAGACGCATTGCCCGGTAGCTAAGTTCGGAATCGATAACCGCTGAAAGCATCTAAGCGGGAAGCGAGCCCTGAGATGAGTCTTCCCTGATACTTTAAGTATCCTAAAGGGTTGTTCGAGACTAGAACGTTGATAGGCAGGGTGTGTAAGCGTTGTGAGGCGTTGAGCTAACCTGTACTAATTGCCCGTGAGGCTTAACCATACAACACCCAAGGGGTTTTGATGGACTCGATGTAAGAACATTGAATGTGTGTAAGTAGAACTTAAAATCAGTTTTCCGAATTAAAGAATTTGCTTGGCGACCATAGCGATTTGGACCCACCTGACTTCCATTCCGAACTCAGAAGTGAAACGAATTAGCGCCGATGGTAGTGTGGGGCTTCCCCATGTGAGAGTAGGACATCGCCAGGCTTGTATTTTATTTTCACTTTTTATGAAAAAGTGAAGACAAAAACTTAGACTTTAGGTCTAACCAGTGCGGAGCGGTAGTTCAGTTGGTTAGAATACCGGCCTGTCACGCCGGGGGTCGCGGGTTCGAGTCCCGTCCGCTCCGCCACTTATTCGAGAGTCGTCTCATTAAACACGAATTACAGGGGTGTAGCTCCAATTGGCAGAGCAGCGGATTCCAAATCCGCGTGTTGGGAGTTCGAATCTCTCCACCCCTGCCATATTTAAGGCTCTAGCAGAAATGCTAGAGCCTTTTTCGTATATGAAGGAAAGAGTACCAGTCTAGCTGGAAGAGTAGCAGATTCCCCTAATGCCTAAATAGTGCGTGTTGGGAGCTGAGCCGCCAGCCCGCTTGGTAGCAAGTCATATCGAATTTCCGGAGTGCCGGTCCAATCTACCCCTGCCACCTTGTAAAGCCTCAGCAGAAATGCTGGGGCTTTTTGCGTTTTTGTCTTTTCAGACTAACTCTGAGTGCTTGCTCGATAATTTACTCGAATCTGTTAGTTACCGACCTAGTTCTTCTGGGATCTTCTAAGTCTTCAACAGAAGTCCTGAAGCTTCTCCGCATCTTCGTTATTTAAAGTGAGTGTTGCCAGAAGCTAACGTGATAAGAGGTCGACTTCCTGTTATTATCGGCGCTGAATTCTAATAATTAGGAAGCAAGTCTATGCCACATCTTCGATTTAGAGCGGTCGAGCCACAAGCGGTTCAAGCGCTATCAAAACCACTTACTGACGAACTACAGCCTCTTATGGACTGCCCTCGCGAAGATTTTACGTTCGAATATATCTACAGTACATTTTTCAGCGAAGGTGAAGTAAGTGCTGCTTATCCTTTTGTTGAGGTTTTATGGTTCGATCGCGGTCAAGAAACGCAGAACAAGGTTGCAAAAGCAATAACTCAACAAGTACGTGGTATTGTGGGTGAAGATATCGATGTTGCGGTAATTTTCTCTGCACTCTCTCCTAAAGGCTACTATGATAATGGTGACCACTATTAAGGAATGAGCGTGATGAAGCTGAGTCTTTCTTTTTGTTTAAGTTTTCTATTCTCAGCTTCTCTTTATGCAACTCCGTGGGAGCAGGTCTCTGGTCCCACAAATAACACTTCTTCCTCTATCGGCAGTTATGCCAATGGCTGTCTAGACGGCGCATCTCCACTTCCTTTGGATGGTATTGGTTACCAAGTGCTACGTAGCAAAACGAAGCGTTACTATGGGCACCCACATACGATCAGTTTCATTCAAGAACTAGCAAAAAAAATGAATCAAGATTTAAGCACAACGTTGTTGGTTGGTGACTTGTCATTGGCTCGTGGCGGGCGTTTCTCTTCTGGACATTCTAGTCATCAAACAGGTTTAGATATCGATATCTGGTTGCGTCTAGCCGATGAACCTTTGTCGTACAATGAGCTCCAGCTGCCTAAACCAATGAGCGTAGTTGATCTTAAAAAATATAAGATTTTGGAAAACCGTTGGGAAACTCGACACTTTGAACTGATTCGTAGCGCAGCGCAAAGTGAGGATGTAGCTCGTATTTTTGTTCACCCGGTGATAAAAGAACAACTTTGTAAGCAGGAAGGGGAAAAAGACAGAGGGTGGTTACGCAAAGTTCGCCCTTGGTGGGGGCATCATTATCACTTCCACGTTAGATTAAACTGTCCGGAGTCGAGTGCTAATTGCATCAACCAGGCTCCTCCTCCAGTGGGTGATGGTTGTGGAGCTGAACTTGCGAGTTGGAAACCTAAAGCTACGCCACCTCCCGTGGCTAAAAAGACAGTCAAAACTACGCCCAAGCCTAAGAAGAAAAAGATAATGCCGGCACAATGTCTGCCATTGATTACTAAGAAGTAAAGGGTAATTCCTTCCTATCAAGCTGCGATTAAACCTACTAGGTATCTCCATTATGAAACTGGAGAAAGATCATTCTTTTGTCTACAGTGAATAATACCAGTATAAAAACCAACCTAATTAGTTTTGGTGGCATATTACAGAAATCTAAATTAAACAAAGGGTTATGTGGTTTTTCTTGTAGTTATAACTCTGGTTTTACAAAGATCTTTTCGTCGCGATTCTCTGGTTTCTTAGCAATATGTCTGTTGGTTGGTGAAAGACAAATGGCAACGCAGACAAGTGTATTGAGGTGGGTATGGAGACTTTCCCCATCTAAGAGTTAATCAAGGACAAAACCATGACTATGATTTGTGCAAAAGAATTTGCAGAGTGGTTAAGACACAGATTTAGCAGTGAGAATAAGGGAGTCTATCTGACTCGAGAGGATGTTAATCACCTGACAGGACGTCAGCGTCTTGACCCGGGATTTGTTAATGATGTGCATTACGAACTAATGCAATATGGGATGGCTTTCGTTACGGATACGAGTCGAGAGAATTTCTATTTGATACCTGTCTCACAAGCTGAAAATTGGCGTGAAAGGCTAGAGTATCATTTCGAGAAAGAGCTCTTCTGCAACATTATTCCTATCGAGAAATCAGGTTAAAAAAAGGTTCAACTTTGAGCGCAAAGTTGAACCTCTTTCAATTACGCTAGCCCTTGAATAATCACGAACTTCTCTAGCAATTGCTCTTCAGTCTCGACATGATTTGGGTCGGTAATAATGCACTTCGTAATTGGACACACCGACTGACATGTTGGTTTTTCGTAGTGACCTTTACACTCTGTACATAGAGCAGGGTCAATTTCGAAAATGCTGTCACCCATAGTAATTGCACCATTAGGGCACTCAGGGTCACACATGTCGCAGTTGATGCACTTATCGGTAATAAGTAGTGCCATGATTACTTACCAGTTGGGTTACGGGTATCCTGACCTGCATTTAAGTTACGCATCAACAGACCGTATTCCAGATCCATGTCTTCTGGAACCGGGATAAATACAAAGTGACCGTTACCTTTTGCGTCTTCAATTGATTCTGACTTACGGTTTTCCATCGCTTCTAGCGTGAAGATTACGTTGCCTTTTGGCGTCATTAGCTCAAGGCTGTCACCAACGATGAACTTGTTCTTCACTTCAACTTCTGCCATGTCACCGCGACGTTTGCCAGTGAATTCACCAACAAATTGTTGTGCGTCAGATACAGAGTAACCGTAATCGTAGTTCTGGTAGCTGTCGTGAGTGTGACGACGTAGGAAACCTTCTGTGTAGCCACGGTGAGCTAGGCTTTCTAGCGTACCCATTAGGCTCTCATCGAATGGACGACCAGCAACTGCGTCATCAATCGCTTTGCGGTAAACCTGAGCAGTACGTGCACAGTAGTAGAATGACTTGGTACGGCCCTCGATCTTCAATGAGTGAACACCCATCTTAGTTAGACGTTCTACGTGTTGGATTGCACGCAGGTCTTTCGAGTTCATGATGTAAGTACCGTGCTCGTCTTCGAACGCCGCCATTTTTTCTTCTGGACGGTGACTTTCAGAAAGCAATACCACTTCGTCAGTTGGTTTGCCGCGACCGATAGTGGTTTCTGGGCGTTCGTCTGCGACTTCGATTGCTTGAGCTTCGTTTGGATCGAACGCTTCAACAATTTGACCGGCGTCGTTTTCTTTACCTTCTTCGACTTTATATTCCCAACGGCATGCGTTAGTGCAAGTACCTTGGTTAGGGTCACGCTTGTTGATGTAACCGGACAGTAGGCAGCGACCAGAGTAAGCCATGCATAGAGCACCGTGAACGAAAACTTCTAATTCAGTTTCAGGACAATGCTCGCGAATTTCTTCGATTTCTTCTAGAGAAAGCTCACGAGAAACGATCACGCGCTCAACACCGTTAGCAGCCCAGAATTTAACAGTTGCCCAGTTTACTGCGTTCGCCTGCACAGACAGGTGAATTGGCATTTCTGGGAACGCTTCGCGAACCATCATGATGAGACCTGGATCAGACATGATAAGTGCGTCTGGACCCATTTCTACCACTGGTTTAAGGTCACGGATGAAAGTTTTAAGCTTAGAGTTGTGCGGTTGGATGTTGCATACCACGTAAAGCTTTTTGCCTAGGGCATGCGCTTCGTTGATACCGATTTGTAGGTTTTCGTGGTTGAACTCGTTGTTACGTACGCGAAGGCTGTAGCGAGGTTGACCAGCGTATACTGCATCTGCGCCGTAGGCGAATGCGTAACGCATGTTTTTAAGGCTACCTGCTGGAGATAGTAGCTCTGGTACGAATGCTTTCTCTGTTGTCATTGCTCAATTCTCTTAATATCTGATCACAAGTCAGGCCAATTCCACCTCATGGAAATGGGGCGCAAATTTTACGTCAAAATGTGACCTGTGACTAGGAGAATTATGGTTTGGATAAACAAACGCCCTCAAAAAAAGTGAGGGCGTTATGGTTAATCTTTGTACGAAATTAAGCGTTAGGGTTTGGCAGACCGCCCAATGCTTCGTATAGATTTGGTAGGAAAGCGCTGAACTCGCCACACATTAGAGAGAAGTCTGCGTCGAAGCGAGCAGCCTGATCTTCGCGTGGGATATCATCGTTTTGGTCTTTTAGTTCATCAGAGAACTTCAGACGTTTGATGCCAGAATCTTCTGCCATGATGAATTCGATACGATCTTGCCAGTTCAGTGCTAGCTTAGTCACAACTTTGTCTGCAGCGATGTGGTTGCGGATTTCATCGGTTGTAAGCTCTTGCTTCTTACAACGAATCACGCCGCCTTCTTCTAGCACAGACTTAAGCTCTGCTTCGTCCATCATTGTGATGCCTTGTGGTGTATCACCAGTTTTTACCCATTCAGTTAGAGTTGTTTCGATCGCAACTTCTGGGATTGCTGGTACAACAGGCAGGCTACCCATTGTCTTACGTAGTAGTGCCAATACGTCTTCTGCTTTTTTGTAGCTGCTTGCATCAACAAGGATGAAGCCTTCTTTTGGCATAATCAGCACGTAAGTGTGGCTGCTACGGCTGAACGCACGTGGCAGGAGGTCCATTACGATGTCATCTTTCAGGTTGTCTTTCTCTTTCTTTTTAAGAGGACGACCTTCCTGTGCTTCCATTGCTTCTACTTTTGCATTTAGTGAGTCTTTGATCACTGAAGCAGGCAGCATTTTTTCTTCTTTCTTAGCGCAAATCAGAATGCGGTTTTCAGAAACGTGCGTCATCATGTCGCCATTTCTACCCATCGCGCTAACCCAGCCAAACTTTTGCTTATCTTGGCTTCCACAAGGGGTGAATCGGAACTCGGCTAGTTGAGTTTCCAGTTGATCGGCGTTGAAGTTAACCTCGCGGTTAACGCGGTATACCAGACAGTTTTTAAACCACATAAATCTTCTCTAGGCTTGATGACAAGGGACTAATCATAGGGAATTTTCCCGGCGTTGTCCTAATTGAATTGAAAAAGATCATGATGAATCTCAAAAGAAAGTTATATGAAAATTTGTTTTCAAAGGTCACAAAAGTGTCATAATTGGTAGTAATAATGCTTATGCATAGAGGGGCGCTTTGTCCTTTAAATTCATTAGCTCAACTAACATAAGGTTATTCAATTATGTCTAGAAGGATTCTGGTTGTTGAAGACGAAGCTCCGATTCGTGAAATGCTATGCTTCGTGCTTGAACAGAAAGGTTATCAAGCAGTAGAAGCAGAAGATTACGACTCTGCGGTAACCAAACTGGCTGAACCCTTCCCGGATTTAGTGCTACTAGACTGGATGCTACCAGGTGGCAGTGGTATTAACTTCATCAAACACATGAAGCGCGAAGAGTTAACTCGAAACATTCCCGTTGTGATGCTGACAGCTCGTGGTGAAGAAGAAGACAAAGTGCGCGGCTTAGAAGTTGGCGCGGATGACTACATCACCAAACCTTTCTCACCAAAAGAGTTGGTTGCTCGCCTTAAAGCCGTTATTCGCCGCGTAACACCGACTGCGCTCGAAGATGTGATTGATGTACAAGGTCTGAAGTTGGATCCTGTTTCTCACCGTGTGACCGCAAATGATGAAGCGGTTGATATGGGACCAACAGAGTTCAAAATGTTGCACTTCTTCATGACGCACCAAGAGCGTGTTTACAGTCGTGAACAACTACTAAACAATGTTTGGGGCACCAACGTGTATGTAGAAGACCGTACCGTTGATGTACATATTCGTCGTCTGCGTAAAGCGCTTGAGGCGGCAGGTCACGACAAACTCATCCAAACTGTTCGTGGCGCAGGATACCGTTTCTCGACGAAGGCATAACATCGCTCGCAGCTTATCAATACCATTTCTGGAGTAATGAGTGGTTGAAAGATTGACTTGGAAAAAGCTGGCCTGGGAGCTGGCTTTTTTTTACACCCCTTGGGTGATAATAGGTTGGATATTCGGTTATATGCCGTGGTTGCTTTTGGCGGCCACGGCTTTGCAGCTTGTATGGCATTTGCATAATCAGGTGCGCTTGTCGGCTTGGCTGTGGGATGAAAAGCGTCTTACGCCACCGTCAGGTAGTGGCAACTGGGAATCGTTATTCAACGGTTTATACCGATTGCAACAACGTCAGCGTCGTAAGCGTAAAGAGCTTACCAATTTGATTCGCCGTTTCCGTAATGGTGCTGAATCGCTGCCGGATGCGGTGGTGGTGTTTCGTGCTGAAGGTAACATCGTATGGTGTAACAAGCTCGCGCAACACCTTTTGGGTTTCCACTGGCCGGAAGATTCTGGGCAACCTATTTCTAACCTCATCCGTACTCCAGACTTTATTAAGTACATCAATAAACAAGACTTCTCAGAGCCGCTAGAAATGCGCTCACCATTGAATGTCGAGCGAATGTTGGAACTGCGTATCGTACCTTACACCGAAGGGGAACACCTGATGGTGGTGCGTGATGTGAGCCAACTTAAACAGCTTGAAGGTATGCGTCGTAACTTCTTCGCTAACGTATCTCATGAGCTTCGTACACCGATGACGGTACTGCAAGGCTACCTTGAGATGACGGAAGATCCAGACATGATTGTTGGTCCAATGTGGACGAAAGCGCATGGGGTGATGACAGAGCAGCTCAACCGCATGAACAGCTTGGTTAATCAGCTTCTGACGCTGTCTAAGATTGAAGCGGCACCAATGCATGAGTTGGAAGATGTGGTCAATGTCCCTAGCATGTTAGAAGTGCTAGAAAAGGAAGCGGTAAGCCTAAGTGGTGATGATCAACATCAGTTGAAGTTCGACGTGGATTCTAGTCTGCGCGTGCTCGGCGATGATGACCAACTGCGTAGTGCAATCTCTAACTTGGTGTACAACGCGGTGAAATACACCCCACCTGGTGCACACATCAACGTTCGTTGGTATCAAACCGCACAAGGCGCTTGTCTAGAGGTTGAAGACAGCGGTGATGGTATTGAACCACAACACTTACACCGATTGACCGAGCGTTTCTATCGCGTCGATAAAGCCCGCTCACGAGATACCGGCGGCAGTGGTCTTGGCTTAGCCATCGTGAAGCACGCGTTGAGCCACCATGACTCTCATCTCGAAATTTACAGTGAAGTTGGTGTCGGCAGTAAGTTCTCCTTCATCCTACCAAGTCGTTTAGTGGTGAAGTAATGAGTGTTGTATCCAAAGCTATTAAGAAGATCACTCTAGCCACGTTGATGCTTTCTAGCGTGGCTGTTGCACAAGATAAACCGCTGCCGAATTATCAAAAGACAACGGGTATTGCGGGCAACTTATTGTCAGTCGGTTCGGATACGCTAGCGGGCATGACCACGCTTTGGGTGGAAGAGTTTAAATCTATCTACCCGAATATTAATGCTCAGGTTCAGGCGTCTGGTTCATCGACTGCGCCACCGGCGTTAACGGAACAAACTGCACAATTCGGCCCAATGAGTCGCTCAATGCGTATGCGTGAGATCGAAGCATTTGAGCGGGTGCATGGTTACAAACCAACGGCGCTTCGTGTTGCGATTGATGCGATTGGTATTTTTGTGCACCAAGATAATCCAATCAAAGGGCTTAATTTCCATCAGTTGGATGCGATGTTTTCCGCGACTTTACGCTGTGGCGAAAGTGAGTTCATCACCAACTGGCGTGAGTTAGGCATCAAAGCTGAGTGGGCGAAACGTAATTTGCAGCTGTTTGGTCGTAACTCGGTATCGGGTACGTACGGTTATTTTAAAAGTAATGCCTTGTGTGGCGGTGATTTTAAAACTCGTGTGAACGAGCAACCGGGATCGGCGTCAGTGGTGCAGTCTGTGGCATCAACGATCAGTGGTGTAGGTTATTCAGGCGTAGGCTATCGCGTGGCGGGTGTTCGTTTAGTCCCAATTGCGAAAACAGGCACAGATTACGTTAGCCCTGTGCGTGAAAATATCATTTCAGGTAAGTACCCACTATCGCGCTACCTCTATGTATACGTGAATAAACATCCGGACTATCCGTTAAGCCCAATTGAAGCTGAGTTCATTCGCTTTATGTTCTCAGCTCAAGGGCAAGCGCTGGTCGCGAAAGACGGTTATGTTCCGATTACTGCTGATTTCGCTGCCGAGGAATTAAAAAAGGTCGGTTTATAAGCCGACCTTTTTCTTTATCTCATTGAGTTCGTAGTTAGAAGTTCAATGTCCATCCTGCGCTTTCCCAGCGTTGCTGTTCTTCCTGTAAATCGGCATCGAGCAGTTTGTTATTCTCCAACCAATCTTCCTCTACGCAGGTAAGTACCCACTTATCTTCTTCTATCGATAATGTCAGCTCTGGTAGCGGGTCATCATTGCGTTGACCGTTGACCACAATCGCTAGACGCAGAATCTTAATTAAGTTGATGATGTCACTCTCTCTGTAGAGGTTAAACTCTGGGAACTCATTCAACTTGAGGGATTTACGTTGGAAGCGAGCTAAAGTCGCCAATACCAATTGCTGCTCGCGGTTAAAGCCGGGCAAGTTTGAGTGCAGCAGAATGTAGAATGAGTGACGATGGAAACCGCGCAGACTGATGCTCAAGCCGACTTCATGTAGCAAAGCCGCCCATTCCAATAAATCAAACAACTCACTTTTCTTCTTGATACCTAGTTCAGAACGAACATTGCACAGCATCTCTCTTGCATGACCTTTTACGCGTGCAGCGTGTTCGATATCAACGCGATGCTGTTTTGCTAGGTTTTCTGTGGTGCGCATACGAATATCAGAACGAGCGAAGCGTTCTTCCATCTCGTAGAGCAGACCTTCACGTAATGCACCATCCGAGAAGAACATCTGGTTGATTTTTAGTGATTGGAAGATGGCAGATAAAATGGCTACACCAGCGGCAAAGACTGGCTTACGTTCGTCGGTCAGACCAACTAGTTCAATATCATCAATGGACTCAAATCCGCACAATGTGTCGATGAGCTTACCCAAACGCTTATTGGTGATCAGCCCATCTTCATGACCCAATCCAATCAAGACTTCGCGAATCGCTTTAATAGTACCTGAAGACCCGAGGGCAATATCCCAGCCTTTCTTGCGGTATTTTGCAGCAATGGACTCCACGCGTTGCTCTGCGGCGAGAATCGCTTTGCTGAAGTTCTTGTGCGACAGTTTGCCATTATTGAAGAACTGCTCGGTAAAACTCACACAGCCCATTTGCTTACTGTTGAGAAGCTCTGGCTCAAACTCTTGACCAATGATCATCTCGGTACTGCCGCCACCGATATCGACGACCAGTTTGGAGTTAGACTCCGCTTGAGTGTGCGCTACGCCGAGGTAGATGAGGCGAGCTTCCTCTTCGCCCGGAATGATTTCAATTGGAAAAGGCAGCACCTCTTTGGCTCGTTTTATAAAGAGGTGGGCATTGTTAGCGCGCCTTAAGGTGTGAGTGGCTGCAATTCTAACGTTTGAAGCTTCAAAGCCTTGCAAGCGTTCGGCGAACATCGCGAGGCACTCAAGACCTCGCTCCATTGCAGCATGGCTAAGATTGAGCTCTGAATCGAGTCCGGCAGCTAAGCGCACTCGCTGTTTATGGCGGCTGACTAATTGCAGGTCACTTCCAACAACTTTCGCCACCACCATATGGAAGCTGTTCGACCCAAGGTCAATGGCTGCAATATGGCGTACATCTTGTTCAAGTATTTGAGGCATCTGCTTTTTGTTTTCTTGTTTGCTTCTCTATATTTTTAAGATAGTCGTAGATGGCAACTTGTGAGCGAACTTTTTTACGATTACCTCGCGGTACGTAGCTGTTGCTCATCTCTTTATCTATCAAACGAGCCTTTACTGTATCGGTAAAGTGAATGTTAGTTATATCAATAATTCGCTGTTTCAAACGTGGATCACGAACCGGAGCGGCAACTTCAATACGGTGATCGATATTTCGCGTCATCCAGTCCGCTGATGAGATATAAACCTGCGGGTCGCCATCATTGTGGGTTATTACGACACGAGGGTGCTCAAGGAAGCGGTCAACAATACTGATGATGCGAATGTTCTCGCTCACGCCTTCAATACCCGGAACGAGTGAACACATACCGCGGATGATCATATTAATTTTCACCCCAGCATTGCTTGCCCCATAAAGTTTGTTGACGATGCCTTTGTCGACTAAGTTATTCACTTTTATCGTCAGTGCTGCTTTCTTGCCAGCTTTTGCGTTGGCAATCTCCCCATCAATCAAGCGGTAGAGTTGTTTACGCGAATTGCGTGGCGAAACAATGAGGTGATTAAACCTTACCGGGCGATATGGGTTCTCGATATAACCAAAGACGTTACGAACTTCATTGGTAATTTCTTGATCTGCAGTTAGCAGAGCAAAGTCGGTGTAGATGCGAGCGGTTTTCTCGTGGAAGTTACCTGTACCGATATGCGCGTAACGCACGATTTCGCCTTCTTCGCGGCGGCTAATCAGGAGTAATTTTGAGTGAATTTTCAAACCCGGCGCACCAAAGATAACGTGCACGCCTGCATCGGTGAGAACCTTTGACCACTCGATATTGGCTTCTTCATCGAATCGGGCTTGCAGCTCCACCACCACGGTTACGCTTTTGCCATTGTGTACCGCATCGATCAATGAGTTCATCAAGCGCGAATCTTTGGCAACGCGGTAAATGTTAATCTTGATCGCCAACACTTTAGGATCGAAGGAAGCTTGGCGAACCAGTTCAGAGATGTGATCAAAGGTGTGATAAGGGTAGTAAAGCAAAATGTCTTTGGCTTTGATCGCATCGAAACTGTTGGCGTAGCCTTCGAAGTCGGCACACTTCATCGGTGGCATGGGTTTGTTTTCTAGGTACTCACGACCAACATTTGGGAAGCCAATGAAGTCTTTAAAGTTGTGGTAACGACCACCGGGAATCAAACTGTCGTAGTTAGATATTTGCAGTTTGCTGCACAAGAAATCGAGCATCTCTTGCGGCATTTCACGCTCATAAACAAAGCGCACTGGCATAGCGGTTAAGCGTTGGTTCACTCCTTCAGACATTTGTTCGAGCAAGCTGTATTCGATCTCTAGGCGTAAATCGTATTCGGCATCGCGGGTCATCTTCATCGCGTAGCCATTTAGTTCGTCATAATCGAAGAAGCCTTTAAACAGCTCATCCAGACAGTAGCGGATGATGTTGTCGAGCAGAATGATGGTCTTGCGACGTTTGCCTTTTTGCTCCGGAACCATAACGAAGCGGGGTAGGTGGTCAGTTGGGATTTCGAGTAAAGCGTATTGGGAATGATCGTCTTTGCGCAGATCGACGGTAATGTAGGCGTATTCGTCTTTAAGAAACTGCAACACATCGATGTCATCTTTAATCAATAGCGGAGTGATGTGTGGCATGACTTCTTTGCGAAAGTATTTGGTGATCCAGCGCTTTTGGGTGTCATCTAACTGGTTTTCATTAACCAAGAAAATGCGGCGTCGCGCCATTTCTCGAATCAAATCACCGTACAGTTCATCAAATTGTTCGTTCAGCCTCAATGCTTTGGTTTGCATCTTAGTTAACAAGTGCTTAGAGTTATCGCTTCCACCTCGTTCTTGGCTGATCAAGATCCGACGTTTTACGTCTGCAAAGCGAACCTTGTAGAACTCATCTAAGTTATTGGAAAAGATCCCCAGAAAGCGAATACGTTCGATTAGGGGGACGGTTTTATCAGCGGCTTCTTGTAATACTCTCTCGTTAAAAGACAACCAACTAAGTTCTTTTTCTATATAGAGTTTTTCTGCGCTCATAACCTTACCTAGCCTAAAATGAAGTAAATCCGCACTCATCTGTGGGATAAAAAAGATGAGCCTGAACATTATGAGGTTTACGTTACAGATTTATTTCATAACACGGTCTGCATAAGAGTTGTATTCTTTTCAGTTGTTTAATGTGATCTGTAATATAATTGTCATCTTAACGACATATTCTAGTACTAAGTCAAAAAGGGTAGAGAGATCAATGGCACAAGCCGAGTTTTCATTGCAGGAAAAAGATAAAAAACGATTGATCAAAGATCGTTTGGTTCGATTTGCAGTGACATCCGGTGGTGTAGGCGTTCTTGCTGCTCTTGTGTTGATCTTCGTTTACCTTGCGATGGTGATCATTCCTCTGTTTTCTGATGCAGAGATCGAAACCAATTATGCCGCTCGTGCTACCCAAAGCGGGAAGCCACTCGCAATTTCCGTTGATGATTACTCTCAAATCGGTCTGGTGTTAACCCAATCCGGTGAAGTGCGTTTTCTTCCTCTCGATGATTCCAGCAAGCCTGCGCTGTACACTCAGCTGATAGCCAACAACCCAGTGGCATTTTCTCAGTCTGCGCCAGGGTTAGGGTGGTATGGTTTGGTTGATGACCAAGGCAAAGCGCACATCTTCAAGCCAGAATTTAACGCAACGCTGCGCGAAAACACTCGCCCACCAGAAGTCGTGCCGTTTCGAACTTCAATGGACATGCAACTGACAGATGCATCCGATCCAGTTAAGAAGTTTGTTTTTAGTACTTCCACGCAAGCTCCAACCCTTGTTTGGCAAACACAAAGCGGCGTAATAAAAGCGCGTTGGCAGGTTCCTCAACTGTTAGATGCATCACCTGTTACCCATGATTACACCTTCTCTTCAGGTTTTGATGCGCCAGACCAAATGTTGCTGACGCCAGATGGCAATAACCTTTACTTGAGAAATGGATCAGAGCTGATTGTCTTGGTGAAAGGTGACAACAAGTTTTCAGTGCGTGAAGTGATCGATTTGACTCAGGGTGATAAAAAGCACTCAGTGAGAACGATGGATTTGTTGGCTGGGGCGTATTCCCTGCTTGTTACGCATAACGATGGGCGTGTATCGCAATGGTTTGATACGTTGCAGGGCGACCAGCGAACTTTGACTCACATTCGTGACTTTAAGTTGGCGTCTGAGCTGAAGTATTTACTTCCCGATTCACACCGTAAAGGTTTCTATAGTTTTTACACCAACGGTACGTTGCAAAGCCACTACACCACCAGTGAGAAATTGGTACTGTTTAAGCGTGCCTACAAACAAGCGCCAGTGATGGCAGGGATGTCGAATAACGAGCGCTACCTGATCACATGGCAAAACGACGAATTGAATGTCGCGTTCGTTGATAACCCGTATCCAGAAGTGTCTCTGTCCTCCTTATGGCAAAAGGTTTGGTATGAAGGTTATCCAGAGCCAGAATTTGTTTGGCAATCCACCTCAGCCAGTGATGACTTCGAGGCGAAATTCAGCTTAGTGCCAATTGCGTTTGGCACCATCAAGGCGGCGATGTTCGCGATGTTGTTCTCGGTACCATTGGCTGTACTGGGCGCAATTTATACCGCTTACTTTATGTCGCCACGTATGCGCCGTGTGGTGAAGCCATCAATCGAGTTAATGGAAGCTTTGCCTACCGTTATCATCGGTTTCCTTGCCGGACTTTGGTTCGCCCCGATTGTGGAAGACCATTTGATTACCGTTGTGGTGATGTTGTTCGTTCTGCCTCTGAGCACCATGGTGATGGGCGGTCTATGGGCGCTGATTCCACAACCGATACGTAATCGCCTTCCAAACGGATGGCATGCTTTGGTCTTAATGCCTTTGCTTTTGCTGTTGATCGGTTTGGGTGTGTGGGTATCACCAATGCTTGAACAAGCCTTCTTTGGCGGGGACATGCGTTTGTTCCTGACTGACCATGGCATTGGCTTTGACCAACGCAACGCGCTGGTGGTTGGCTTGGCGATGGGCTTTGCGGTTATTCCAACGATTTTCACCATTGCCGAAGATGCGATTTTCTCTGTGCCGAAACACTTATCGGATGGTTCATTAGCACTTGGTGCGACGCCATGGCAAACCCTGATTTATGTGGTTCTGTTAACAGCCAGTCCGGGGATCTTCTCGGCAATCATGATGGGACTTGGTCGCGCTGTGGGCGAAACCATGATTGTATTAATGGCGACGGGTAATACGCCATTAATGGATTGGAACGTACTAGAGGGCTTGCGTAGCTTGTCGGCGACCATTGCGGTTGAATTGCCAGAGTCGGAAGTAGGCAGTTCGCACTACCGATTGTTGTTCCTATCGGCATTAATTTTGTTTGTCTTCACCTTTGCGGTGAACGCCTTGGCGGAATGGGTTCGTCAAAGACTAAGAGATAAATATCGTGCGTTGTAATCAGTTAACGAAAGAGCGAGTAATAGCGTGTTAAATTGGATTCGTTCTGGCGCACCTTGGATTTGGTTAACTGGGGGAGCGGTAAGCATCAGTCTGCTTTCTGTCCTCGGGTTATTGCTATTGATTGGCTGGAAGGGATTAACTTACTTCTGGCCGGCGCCACTTTATCAATGGAATGTTGCTGCGCTGACGCCAGTGCAGGGCGAAGTGTTGCATGAAAACTCGATTCTGGTTGGTCAGGTATACGAGCGCAGCTTTGTGCCAAGAAGTTACCTGCCAAAAGAAGCGGCAGATAAACTCGCAGAAGACGAAGAGTTTGCGACGCGCCTAAACATCAAAATTGCCAACCGTGAATTGTACCCAGCGGACTTTATTTCTGTGTTGAGAATGCAGTTGGATGATCCAACGACGCCGGGCGAATGGGCAGTGATTGAACGCAGTAGCGGTGGCTACTTCTTCGGTAAGTTTGTTGCCTTCCAAGATGGTAACACGCGCTACGAAAACAACATTCAAAAGCTTTTGGATCAAAAGCTCGATGATGCCGAAACCTTGCATCATGAAATCGATATGCTGGTGGATGACCAAGTAAAAGACTTGGGATGGCAGTTAGAGCAGCTTCGCTTAGATAAACGTAAGCACGAGCTTAACGACACCATCACTGAAGAGTTTTTAGCAAACAACAGTCAGCGTAAAGCAGAAATTGAAGCAGAGTTAGCCAAGCTAGACATGCAACTTGACGGGCTGCGCTTGGGCTTCTCTGATTATGCGCTGATTGTCGAAGACATGACCGGGACTCAAGTTTCGATTCCATTAGAAGACATTTTGGACTACTGGTATCCAAACCAAATGTCACTGCCTGAAAAGGTTGCCCATTGGGGAAAACAGGTTTGGAAGTTCTTATCCGAAGACCCTCGTGAATCGAACTCAGAGGGTGGTGTCTTCCCCGCGATTTTCGGTACAGTTTTCTTGGTTATCATCATGTCGATCATCGTGATGCCATTGGGTGTGGTTGCGGCGATTTATTTGCATGAATACGCTAAGAACAATGCCCTAACTCGGGTGATCCGTATTGCGGTGATTAACCTTGCAGGTGTTCCTTCTATTGTTTACGGCGTATTTGGTTTGGGCTTTTTTGTCTACACCATTGGTGCCTCAATCGATAACCTGTTTTATGCCGAGCGATTACCCGCTCCAACCTTTGGTACGCCGGGCTTGTTGTGGTCTGCATTGACGCTAGCGGTCTTGACTCTACCAGTGGTGATTGTTACCACGGAAGAAGGTTTAACCCGTATTCCGAGTTCAGTTCGTCATGGTTCGTTAGCCTTGGGTGCAACGCAGTTCGAAACGCTTTGGCGTGTGGTTTTGCCTATGGCAACCCCTGCGATAATCACTGGTTTGATTCTTGCGATTGCTCGCGCTGCGGGTGAGGTAGCACCATTGATGCTGGTGGGGGTCGTGAAGTTAGCTTCTAGCTTACCGGTAGATGGGCAATTCCCTTACGTGCATTTGGATAGAAAGTTTATGCACCTAGGCTTCCACATTTACGATGTTGGATTCCAGACCTCGAATATCGAAGCTGCGCGTCCGTTGGTTTACGCGACTTCCTTCTTACTCGTGACGGTTATTGTCGGACTAAACTTAACAGCAATCAGTATTCGTAATAATCTGCGAGAGAAATACCGAACTTTAGGACAAGATTAAGCATGTTTAACTTTGATAATACATTAGGTTATGAGCCGCCATTGGATGTGCACAACCTGACGGATGAACAAACGGCTATCTCGATCGAGAACCTTAATCTTTTCTATGGTCAGGCTCAGGCGTTGCATGATATCTCCATGCGCATCCCAAAAGGACGCGTAACCGCATTCATCGGACCGTCCGGTTGTGGTAAATCTACATTGCTGCGCTGTATCAACCGCATGAACGATTTAGTCGAAGGTTGTAAGGTGACGGGGAAAGTACGCTTGCACGGTAAGAATGTGTACAACCCAAGTGTGGATGTTGCCACGCTGCGCCGCCGAGTAGGCATGGTATTCCAGCGCCCAAACCCATTCCCTAAGTCAATTTACGAAAACGTGGTTTACGGTCTTCGTCTACAAGGGGTGAAGAACAGTCGCATGCTAGACGATGCGGTCGAGCGTTCACTACGTTCTGCGGCATTGTGGGATGAAGTAAAAGATCGTCTACATGAAAATGCATTTGGACTTTCTGGCGGTCAGCAACAACGTTTAGTGATTGCTCGCGCCGTCGCGATTGAGCCAGAAGTACTATTATTGGATGAACCAACATCGGCTTTGGATCCAATCTCAACTTTAACTATTGAAGAGCTTATCAACGAGCTCAAGACTCAATATACTGTGGTTATCGTTACCCATAACATGCAACAAGCAGCGCGCGTCAGTGACCACACTGCATTCATTCATATGGGTAAGCTGATTGAATACTCGGATGCGGATTCGATCTTCACTTCTCCAATGAAGAAACAAACCGAAGATTATATCACCGGTCGTTACGGTTAAGCCGCGACCTTTCAAGGATTAAAAGGAAAGCCATGCACTTTGGACGTCACATCTCAGGACAATTTAACGTAGAGCTAGAATCGATTCGTACCCATGTACTTACCATGGGTGGCTTGGTAGAACAGCAGTTGTCGTATGCTATTCAAGCCTTGCACAAGGAAGACATCGAACTGGCGCGTAAAGTTGTGCGTGATGATCACAAAGTTAATGCGATGGAAGTGTCGATTGATGACGCTTGTACTCGCATCATTGCTAAGCGTCAGCCTACAGCAAAAGACTTACGCTTGATCATGGCTATCATTAAGACCATCACAGATCTTGAGCGCATTGGTGATGTTGCAACACGTATTGCCTATGTGGCGATTGAAAGCCCATCATCGAAAGAGCGCCAATTCCAAGTCTCGTTAGAGCCTTTATGTCGTCAAGCAATCCAAATGTTACACCAAGTGCTCGATGCGTTTGCTCGTATGGATGTCGAAGCCGCAGCAGAAGTACACAAGCTTGATGATAAGTTGGATGCGGAATACGAAGCGGTGATTCGTCAGTTGATGACTTACATGATGGAAGACCCGAAAAACATTCCACATATTCTGCAAGTGATGTGGTCGGCGCGAGCCATTGAACGCGTGGGTGACCGTTGCCAAAATATCTGTGAATACATTATCTACTTCGTGAAAGGAAAAGATGTACGCCATCTAGGTGATCAAAGCATCGATGACGTACTGAAGTAAGTCTTAGAGGCGCAAACCAAAGCCTAGAGAAAAGTTAATGGCAGTGTCTGTGTAGGTGTGTGTTTTATCGTTCATGAAAACGTCTAAATCCGCACCTGCTCGAACTGATAATATTGGGTTAACTTGATATACGTAAGCGCCACCAATACTCAATCCGTTCGCATCTCTTCGTTCATTGCGATATGTTCCATCGTACTGCGCTAATCCTAAGCTCGCTTGAAATCCCATCTGTGGTTGATGACCAAATAAGTGTTGAAAGCCAATACGGTAGGCGTCAATGGTTTCATCATAATTACCGCTCTTATAAGTAATCTGAGAGTAATCAAAATACAGCGCATCAAAGCCCGCAATATCGGTCGCCCCCAATTGGATACCTGCCCCTCGAAATGAGCCAATCTTAACTTCTGGAGAGACATAAATACCTGAAGCTTGGACACTAATAGGAGCGAGAATAAGGGCAGCGAGAAAGAATTTGCGTTTCATAGAGTTACCTAAATAAAAGCCTTCCTTGGCTATGAACTTATTGAGTGCAGTTTTTACTTAAAGCTAATTTGAACACCAACGCCGCCAGCAACGTCAGATGAAGAATATTTGCCTGATGATTCATAGTGGAATGTGCCCGACAGGCTTACTTGATCACTTAGACCGTACGCACCACCAATCGCTACTGCTTCTTTACTACCAGAAAAACCCACACCGGCACCGATTGCCAGTTCACCATTGGTTGCATAAGGGCGAGCGTTGGTGACTGCGTGTAGACTTGCGCGAATACCGTCCATTTGTTCTGCTTGTTGGTTTAAGCGGTAGTCGTATTCTGCGGCTAAGCCTTCTAAGTGGTTCAGACGGTCATCCGTCGGGTTATTTTCAATAGGGTTTGATGGCAGTTGCGGTGTTGGACGCTCAGGGACTTCAGGAATACCGTTGTCTGGTTCAGGAAGCGTTGGGTGCTCTGGTGCTGCTTCGATTGGTGGTGTTGGTGATTGATCTGGATGTGGACGATCTGGCACTCCAGGAACACCGTTATCAACTTCTGGTAGAACAGGTTGCTCTGGCACACCTTGAATTGGGTTGGTTGGAATGCCTGGGTGTGGACGATCCGGGATAACAGCTGCAATTGAGCTGAAAGAAGCAAGAAGGGTGCAAGCAGCGGTAAGCTTTACAATTTTTTTAGTCATGTCTGAACTCTCAATAAGTAAACGAGGGACAGCATCCTTACTGTAAGCAATCGCTTTTTGTCATTTCCCTTAAAAGCAGGGCTATCTTATTGAGAAGTATGATTTATGACTAAATGGCTATCGTTATCTCAGTGATAATCAAATCTTATCACCCTGTAATTTTAGACCTTGTTGAATAAGCTCTGTTAACCATTTTACTAGTGGGTTATTCCGGTTTCTCACATGCATATGAGCGTGAATAGACTTCATTTGTGGTTGACCATCAATCGTGACATCAACGGCTCTTAATCCCGGAAATTGCTCTACCGGAAGTAAATTGGAGTGAGGTAAATACATGTCGGTGTGTTTGACGACATCAAGTATTGCAGAGACCATTTCTGAGCGAAAGCCAATGCTGTGTTCAATGCCCATTTCGGTAAGAAGCTCAGATGCGTAACTGAACTTGTCGTTCCAACCTGGGGAAATCAAAGAAGCAATTGGGTATCCGCCAAGATCATGTGGCTCAACATGAGTCTTGGTGATTGGGTGATCTTCACGGACAAAAATACGCCCTTTCAAATCCAGTAGCTTCGGTGTGTAGATCTCTTTATTGGTCAGAAGTAACTCGTAATTTACTCCCATCAGTGTTTCACCTTTCAAGATCTCATCAACCGTGCTGTTCGACCAACCAACTAATTCAAGTTGAGCATTAGGTGCTAACGCTCTCATTTGTTCGAAGAGGAAACCGGGCAAGCAAGTCATTGTGATTGGTGCCAGTGCAATTCGAATTTTGTTGTCCACTTCGGCAGGATCAAACTGATGAGAGCGATTAACTGCGGCAGCTAAACCATCGAGATGGGGGGTAATATCATTGGCAAGAGATTCGGCGAACGGTGTCGGTTCAAGACCAGTTTTGACCTTCACAAACAGCTCATCATCGAAGTGATTACGTAGCTTTTGTAATGCCTGACTGATCGCTGGCTGAGAGACAAACAAGCGCTGTGATGCTTTACGCATGTTTCGCTCTTGCATCAAAACCATAAAGGTCTTGAGCAGATTCAGGTCAAGGGTGTGAAACAGGTCTTTCGCCATGATACATCTCTAATATTTATCAGGAACGAAGGTTTGATCGTCGATAGGCGCACGGACATAACCTTCTTTATTCAACTCTGGCAATTCGATAACTGGATGCTCAAGTTCTTCGTATTCGACTTGACTAAGCAGATGGCTGATACAGTTCAATCGAGCTTTCTTTTTATCATCAGAAGGGACTACCCACCAAGGACAGTTTTTCGTATCTGTGTAGGCAAACATCTTATCTTTTGCCTCTGAATATTCTGCCCAGCGATTGCGTGATTCCAAATCCATTGGGCTGAACTTCCAGCGTTTAATTGGGGTGTTGATGCGTTCTAGAAAGCGCTTTTCTTGCTCTTCATCGGAGACCGAAAACCAGTACTTAATTAAGATGATGCCAGAGCGCTGAAGCATGCGTTCAAACTCCGGGCAAGAACGGAGAAACTCTTCATATTGATCTGGGGTACAAAAGCCCATGACTTTCTCTACGCCGGCACGGTTGTACCAACTGCGGTCAAACAGTACGATTTCTCCAGCAGCAGGCAGGTGTGCCACATAACGCTGGAAGTACCATTGTGTTTTTTCTTTCTCTGTTGGGGCGGGAAGGGCTGCGATACGGCAGACACGAGGGTTGAGTTTTTCAGTGATACGTTTGATGGTGCCACCTTTGCCAGCGGCGTCACGTCCTTCAAAAAGTACCACGACTTTAAGCCCTTTGTGTTTGACCCACTCTTGGAGCTTAACCAACTCAATTTGCAGTTGTTCTAGTGCTTCTTCGTATTCCTTTTTCTTCAGTTTCGCCATGTTTCCTCCCGTCCTTAGTTATCAATATGTTAGCACTCAATAACTAAAGACGGGATTTGAAAGCTCTTAATTGAGAGCTGTTACCATGTTCGCGATAGCATCGGTGTTGGTGACTGGAATCGAAAAATCATCTATATCGGCAGCGCCCATTTTGCTTTGCTCGGCAATAAAGGTCATGTGACTTGGGCGAGTTGTCTTGCCAGATAAATGCACTTCAGTGACTTTGGCTTGTTCAACGATCTGACCAACATTGTCCGCATTCACACCGGCGCCCGCCATGATCGCAATGCGTCCTTGTGCTTGTTCAACTAAGGTTTTAAGCACATCGATACCTTGCGGTGCCGAAGGCGCAAGACCGGAGGTTAAAATACGTTCACAACCTAAGCTGATCACTTCTTCTAACGCTTTTTCAGCGTCGCGACACTGGTCAAAGGCACGATGGAAGGTCACGCCTAAGCCAAGCGCTTGAGCAAATTCACACAGCGCAGTTGCGTACGGCATATGAATGTTGCCGTCTTGAGTGAGCACGCCGAGTACGACACCATTCAAGCCTGCTTGTTTAGCGGCTTCAATATCCCAACGCATCATTTCGATTTCTTCCTCACTGTAGAAGAAGTCGCCTTGGCGAGGGCGAATCATCGCGTAAACCGGAATAGTAGAGCGTTTAGCGGCTTGCTGCATAAAGCCATAGCTTGGGGTTAAGCCACCCAAAGCAAGTGAAGAGCAGAGTTCGATGCGGGTTGCACCACCGGCAATCGCGTTGTGGAGAGATTCAATGTTATCAATACAGACTTCAAGTTGAGTGTTCACTAGGTTGTCCTGAATTATTGTAATTACAGCAAATACTAGCAGGACGAAAGGGGAGAATCTGTACTGAGACGGAGGGAAATAGAGGTAAACTTTTTGCGTGATGCTTGCCTCTTTTGCTTTTCAAAAATGCTGATAAAAAGAAAGCCCAGAGTGAACTCTGGGCTTTTTTATGACTTTACTTAGACTGATTGGCGTTTGCGGTTTTTCCGCTATAGCTTTTTGCTTTATATATACATCCAACCAACACGCCCGTTGAGCTTGGGCTATGTAGTCTATTACTTGCTTAGGTCGTCTGCGTGCTCAGATAGGAACGCTGCAACACCTTTTGGAGATGCGTCCATACCTGCTTTACCTTCTTCCCATTGTGCAGGACATACTTCGCCGTGCTTCTGGTGGAAGTTTAGTGCATCAACCATGCGTAGCATTTCGTCGATGTTACGACCTAGTGGTAGATCGTTAACTACTTGGTGACGTACAAGACCTTCTTCGTCGATTAGGAAAGAACCACGGAAAGCAACGCCTGCTTCTGGGTGCTCTACATCGTACGCTTTACAGATTTCGTGTTTAACGTCAGCAACTAGAGGGTATTTAACTTGACCGATACCGCCATCTTCGATAGCAGTGTTACGCCATGCGTTGTGAGAGAACTGAGAATCGATAGAAACACCGATTACTTCAACACCTTTAGCTTGGAAATCAGCTAGACGGTTGTCGAATGCGATTAGCTCAGATGGGCAAACGAAAGTGAAATCTAGTGGGTAGAAGAATACTACTGCTTTCTTACCTTTAGTGAATTCTGCAAAGTTGAAGTTTTCAACGATTTCGCCGTTACCTAGAACAGCTGCTGCAGTAAAGTCAGGGGCTTGACGACCTACTAGTACCATTTTTTTGCTCCTAAAAAATTTGGTTTGATCCAAACCTACATTCAGTTATTTAGGTTTGGTCCTTGTTTGTGCGAGACAAACTATAGTACAGATTGTAGTATTGAAAAAAGCGAAATAAATAGATTGAGTTCATCGAAAAAAGCGATAATAACGAAACTATTATCTCGATCACTGGAACAGCAATAGATACAAATAGAATTATGAATAAATGGCCTAGCTTGAAGCAGTTACACTATTTGGTCACTCTGCATGAAACTCGACATTTTAGTGATGCTGCTGAACGTTGTTTTGTCAGTCAATCTACCTTAAGTAAAGGCATCCAAAACCTTGAAGAGTTGATTGGTTGCCCGCTTTATGAAAAGAAAGATAAAAAAAGCCCATTAGTTTTCACCCAAGCTGGTGAGATGGTGGTGCAACATGGTCGAGAACTGCTCGCTAAAGGGCAAGATCTTGTTGAACTGGGGCGTCTATGCCAAGGCGATGATATGGAAGGGCAGCTTAAAGTAGGCTGTATTCCGACCATTGCTCCGTTCTTATTGTGCGACCTTGTTCAGGAGGTGAACTACCGCTTCCCTCAATTAAACCTTCTATTAAGAGAAGACACGACGACTAACTTGCTGCAAGCACTTCGCCACGGTGAGTTGGACGTGTTGATTCTGGCTCTGCCTGTAGAGATAGAAGGAATGGAAAGCCGAGTAGTGGGACAAGACCCGTTCCGCATGGTGATCAGTGCCAATCAAGCGGATTCCGTTCCTGTGCCGATCCGTTATGCAGACTTGCCAGATGAATCCGTCTTCTTATTAGAGAAAGAGCACTGCCTTACTGAGCACGCGGTTTCAGCATGTAAGTTGACGGACAAAGAGAAGATCAACCCATTCACCGCGACCAGTCTTCATACATTGGTGCAAATGGTGGCGAATGGTCTGGGCACCACGTTTATCCCGCAAATGGCGATTGATCATGGTTTGCTACACAACCAGAACTTAGTGGTGATCGACCCTCCTGGTCAGCAAGCGTATCGCGATATTGGTTTGGTTTGGCGTCCGAGTTCGTCACGATCAAACACTTTCAATCAATTGGCAGAAGTCGTCTCTGAACTGCTTTAGCTATTAGTATTAGCCTGCTACTCCCGATCTAATATCAAAAAGCGCACTAAAAATAGTGCGCTTTTTAGCATTTTATTCTGTACGTGAACTTTGACTTGTAAAATTTTACAGATGAACTTTCATGAAGCTTTCATAAAATAGTGAAATTTCACAATGTTAATTTTACACAACTGCCTGTGTAACGCGTTTAAGTCGCGTTTAATTTCCTCTTCCTAGCCCTTGTGAATACAAGGATTTTTCTCCTGCCTCACTATTTATACGCTTGTTTGAATTCAAAAATAACCTGTAAATTTGATGTAATTTAATTACGTAATAACTTACAAATTAAGCTCAAAAATCAAACACTTGTTTGATACCGAATAAAACTTTGAATTTAACGTTTTGTTTACTTGAGGGGTTTCGCTTAAATCTTTGTTGGGTTAGCTTAATTAAAGGCTTGTAAGACTTATGTCTAGATTGAAAAAGCAATTCAGGTTGCGCAATGTATAGACACAACGAAGCGAAGTGAACACCAAATCGAAGGATGTAATTTGTTGTTTATAACTTACAAATGTAGCTTTAGGCTGACTGCCCAAGATGGATAAAGCACGTTAAGGATGAATGATTATGCTTGCTCAGACAGAACAAAAAACACAACAACTAAAGCAAACCCAAGGCATGCTTGAGGTGAATGGAGTCGTTGCTCCTGAACGTCAAGCAATTTTCCCTGTTGAAGCCCAAACCTTTTTATCTCTACTGTGTGAAAAATTTGCCGGACGTGTTGAACAGTTGCTGGAAGCACGAGAAGAGAAGCAAGCACGCATCGACGCTGGTGAACTGCCAGACTTTCTACCAGAGACACAAGACATTCGTGAAGGAAGTTGGAAGATCCTTGGAATCCCGCAAGATCTGCAAGATCGCCGAGTGGAGATTACAGGACCGACTGATCGCAAGATGGTGATTAACGCACTGAATGCGAATGTAAAAGTGTTCATGGCAGACTTCGAAGATTCGATGTCCCCTGCGTGGAGTAAAGTTCTGGATGGTCAAATCAACCTGCGCGACGCTGTTAATGGCACTATCAGCTACACCAACCCTGGTAATGGCAAACACTATCAGCTGGCAGAAGACCCAGCGGTGTTGATCTGCCGTGTTCGCGGACTGCATTTAAAAGAAAAACACGTAACGTGGCACGGTCAGATCATTCCAGGTGCGCTATTCGATTTCGCTCTGTACTTCTACAACAACTATAAAGTGCTACTGAAAAAGGGAAGCGGTCCTTACTTCTACATCCCGAAACTGCAATCGCATCATGAAGCGAAGTGGTGGAGCGAAGTGTTCCATTTCACCGAAGAGTATTTCGGTTTGGATACAGGTACCATCAAAGCAACAGTGCTGATTGAAACCTTACCAGCCGTATTCGAAATGGATGAGATTCTGTTCTCTCTGAAAGAGCACATCGTTGGGTTGAACTGCGGTCGCTGGGATTACATCTTTAGCTACATCAAAACACTGAAAAACCACCCAGATCGCGTACTTCCGGATCGCCAAGTAGTGACGATGGACAAGCCATTCCTCAACGCTTACTCAAGATTGTTGGTGCGTACCTGTCATAAACGTGGCGCATTTGCGATGGGCGGCATGGCAGCCTTTATTCCAGCTAAAGACCCACAAGAAAACCAAAAAGTGCTGGATAAGATCCACAACGATAAATCGCTAGAAGCTAACAACGGTCATGACGGCACTTGGGTTGCACACCCAGGTTTGGCAGACACCGCAATGGAAGTGTTCAGTGCCACACTGGGGCAGCGCACCAACCAATTGGATGTGAGCCGTTCAGAAGACGCACCAATAACCGCCGCAGAGCTGCTTGAACCGTGCGAAGGTGAACGCTCAGAAGAGGGCATGCGCCATAACATCCGCGTTGCGCTGCAATACATCGAAGCTTGGATCTCTGGCAATGGTTGTGTGCCGATTTACGGGCTGATGGAAGACGCTGCAACGGCAGAAATCTCCCGTGCTTCTATTTGGCAATGGATTCAACACGGTAAGTCGCTCGACAACGGATTGAAGGTCACTAAAGAGCTGTTCGAACTCTATCTGAAAGAAGAGATTGAAGTCGTGAAGCAAGAAATTGGCGAGCAGCGCTACCAAGCAGGTCGATTTGAAGAAGCGGCAGATTTGATGGCTAGGCTCACCACAAGCGATGAACTGACCAACTTTTTAACCATTCCAGGTTATGACTACTTGGATTAACCCAAAGATTTGGAACACTAATTTTATTTAACTAATACATTTTTACTTAACCAATACGTGAAGGATTCGAGGCAGATAAGGATGTACTGCCTGAGAACGGAAAACTCAACGCACATGCACAAGTGCACATTATAAGAGGGATAGACCAATGACTAACTTAACTCGCCGCCAACAAATTGAAGCTCTGGAAAAAGATTGGGCAACCAACCCACGCTGGAAGAACGTAAAGCGTACTTACACAGCAGAAGAAGTGGTAGAACTGCGTGGCTCTATGGTGCCTGCGAACACAATCGCACAACGTGGTGCTGACAAACTTTGGTCACTGGTCAACGGTAGTTCAAAGAAAGGTTACGTAAACTGTCTTGGTGCACTGACGGGTGGTCAAGCTGTACAGCAAGCAAAAGCGGGTATTGAAGCGATTTACCTGTCGGGTTGGCAGGTAGCGGCGGACAACAACACCGCTTCGACGATGTACCCAGACCAATCTCTGTACCCAGTAGACTCTGTGCCGTCGGTAGTAAAACGCATCAATAACTCATTCCGTCGCGCAGACCAAATTCAGTGGTCAGCAGGTAAGTCACCAGAAGACGAAGGCGGTATTGATTACTTCCTACCAATCGTAGCGGATGCAGAAGCAGGCTTTGGTGGTGTATTGAACGCTTACGAGTTAATGAAATCGATGATCGACGCTGGTGCGGCAGGTGTTCACTTTGAAGACCAACTAGCATCCGTGAAGAAGTGCGGCCATATGGGCGGTAAAGTACTGGTTCCAACTCAAGAAGCAGTGCAAAAACTGGTCGCAGCTCGCCTAGCAGCGGACGTTGCTGGCACGACAACGCTGGTAATTGCGCGTACCGATGCAAACGCAGCAGATCTACTAACGTCTGATTGTGACCCATACGATAAAGACTTCATCGAAGGCGAGCGTACTCAAGAAGGTTTCTACCGTGTGCGTGCAGGTATCGACCAAGCTATCTCGCGTGGTCTGGCTTATGCGCCATATGCGGATCTTATTTGGTGTGAGACAGCAACGCCATGTCTAGAAGAAGCACGCAAGTTTGCAGAAGCGATTCATGCAGAGTACCCAGACCAACTGTTGGCATACAACTGTTCGCCTTCATTCAACTGGGAGAAGAACCTAGACGCAGAAACCATTGCTAAGTTCCAACAAGAGCTGGCTAACATGGGCTACAAGTACCAGTTCATTACGCTAGCAGGTATCCACAACATGTGGTTCAACATGTTCGAATTGGCACACGCTTACGCTCAAGGCGAAGGTATGCGTCATTATGTTGAGAAGGTTCAACGTCCTGAGTTTGAAGCGGCAGAAAAAGGTTACACGTTCGTAGCGCACCAACAAGAAGTTGGTACGGGCTACTTCGATAGAATGACCAATACAATCCAAGGTGGTAACTCATCAGTGACAGCATTGACAGGTTCTACTGAAGAAGACCAATTTTAATCATCATAGAGTCGACTATTACTACGTTAGTAATGACATCTTTGAGCGGCGATTGAGCCGCTCTTTTTTTGTCTACGATTCGAGAAAAACGTAGTGGCGTATTAATCCGCTTCGATTTCTTCCGGCTCGGTTTCTTCTTGCAGCTCTAACAAGTTAATTGCAATAGTCACAAAGTCTGTATCAGTGATGATGCCGACCAAGTGACCTTTATTGACCACTGGCAAACAGCCGACTTTATGCTTTTGCATATAGATTGCGCTTTCTTTTAAACCTGCCCTTGGTTCGGCAGTCATGATGTTGGTGTGCATCATTTGGTAAAGCGGAGTATCGAGGGTAAAAGATTGTTCTGCCTCATCTGGGTGCAAGCAGGATTCTTGTGCGGCAAGAATATCGCGTTGAGTCACCAAGCCTTTTAAGTGTTTATTGGCATCAACAACCGGAATATGTCGAATATCAAGCGCGTCCATCATACTTTTTGCGTCACGTAATGTGTGCTCACGCAGCAAGGTATGAGGGTTGCGAGTCATCATGTCTTCAACCTTGATCATAGAGACCTCCAGCGGCATTGTCCTTCTCTTAAATATAGAGAATATTTTGCTGTATATCTGGGAGCTAACTCGTTTTTCACTAATAAAATAATACGATTAGATGGAGATCAATCAGAGGTGAAAATGGACTGGTGTTTTCCATAAATCCAGCTACTCATTTAGGGCGATGTTAGGATGTAAGCGCTATCATAAATAACCAAAGCTAAGGCGTTGAAACCTTAGCTTTGGTTACTCTTAACGTTGCTTGAAATGCACACAGATAAGACCATACGCTTTCGCATCGACACAGCGACCAATGTAGTGTTTACCAGGTACGTTCACAGCGCAGTGGCGAGGGACTTGTTTTAAGGCACAAGCTTGTTGCTGAGCTCGAAACAAATCTGTTCTCTCATCGCCAAAACTGCTGGCAGAAAACAACAATATTGAAGCACTTAAAGTGGCTAGAAAGATCTTCATACTTACCTCAATTTATCATCAAAGAGCGTATCGCTCACTTTCAATATAGTCGCCCTTATCTCTATTGATAAGTTTGTTTTTAATTGGTAGTTGCAGGGTGGAAACTCAATGCGAGTCAGTTTGCACTTTTGACTGATAAGGTGTGTAGACCGCAGTTAATCCAATGAATTGAATCGCACATTTTTACTTGCTTGATTTTCCAAGATAAGCCTGTGGAAGAAGATACGCTCAGGCTTACCAGATTGAAGATAACAACCTAAATGAAACGAACAACGTGTAACAAATTCATTGCGCTGACAGTAGCGGCATTCAGCATGCAATCTGCTCAGGCAATTGTGCTAGGAGATGAGCAAACCGACCCGGTAGATCGCGTGACTTTACGAGCAAGTAACATGGCAGAGTTCCCGTTGTGTGGCGGCACTATGCTGACTAAACGATGGGTGTTGACTGCGGCACACTGTGTGGTGATGGGGCAGGGAACCAACGAAGCGAGCTACTATGTAACTCCGCCGGGGGAACTGTCGGTGAATGCCAACGTTTATGAACTTAACTCTGCAGGGCTGGATAACTTCTATCCTGCGTCTCACGTTGTGGTTCACCCCGATTACACGCGGATTTCAAAGGCTGAGATTGACAGCAATGGCAATGTGAAACCTATCCAAACGGGTTTAGATTCAGACATCGCGTTATTGTATCTCACACGCCCAGTAGCAAATGCACGCTTTGCTGACTTAGCGAATAAAACTGATATGGAGAATATCGAAGCGCGTCTGGCAGCGGATTGGAACGATAACGACCTGACCAATCAACGTGTCGAAAACGTGCAAGTATTTGGGTGGGGAACCACTCAGCCGGATGCATCTGAACCTTCCAATACGCTCAAAACTACCATCAGTACATTTTTACCTATCGATAAATGTTATGAGCGTTTAGAAATTGGCAGCAGTTTTCCGGGGATCATTGATTCCAGAGAGAACCAAACCAAAATCTGTACACTACCAACGAAAAACCGAGTGTTAGAACCGGATAGCCACACTCAGTATGGCAACTCCGCGTGTAAAGGTGATAGTGGTGGTCCGCTGGTGGATGTGGCGACGGGCAAACAGATTGGAATTGTTAGTGGTGCGCCTCTTATTCTGCCTACGTGTGGCTCTTTGACGATCCCAAGCTTCTACACCAAAGTGAGCCAATATTACGATTGGGTGCAGTCTTACATCACCGCCGGTGGCCCACCGAGCAGTTACATCATTGAGCCGAATTTCATCAAAGAAGCGAATAGTGGAAGTGGTGGTGGGGAAGAGGAGTGCCACGATGGCATTGCGACCAACAATTGTGATTTCAGAGGTTCTGAGGACGACGGTGGTAGCCTAGGCGCTTGGCTATTCGGCTTATTGGTTCCACTGGTGTGGGCGCGCCGACGCAAAAGTTAAACGATCAACGACTGATAAACATTTTAAAAAGCAGCGAACTTCGCTGCTTTTTTTATGCGCGTCTGTTTTGCGTCTTTCACGTTTTATTACACTCTTGGTGAAAGCTTTTACAGTCAATCTAGGGGGATTTGCTTGCTATTGCAGCATGTAAACATATACTAGTCTGCTGCGAAAAACTCGTCGCAATTTTATCGTCGTCTTTGACGTGATTTGACCAATAGATAAGACAAGTAACATGCAAGTATCAGATTTCCATTTCGACCTTCCAGATGAACTCATCGCTCGCTACCCTCAACCAGAGCGTACCGCTAGCCGACTGCTGCAAATGGACGGCAATACTGGTGAACTTATTGATGGCACGTTTACCGATGTGCTGGAGCAGGTTCAAGCCGGTGACCTAGTGGTTTTCAACAATACTCGCGTTATTCCTGCGCGTTTGTTTGGTCGTAAAGAATCAGGCGGTAAGCTAGAAGTGTTAGTGGAGCGCATGCTCGACGAGAAAAGCATTCTGGCACACGTTCGTTGTTCGAAATCGCCAAAACCAGGTACAACGATCTTTGTTGGTGAAAACGATGAATACTCAGCACAAATGGTCGCTCGTCATGATGCACTGTTTGAACTGAAATTTAATTCTGATAACACGGTACTAGAGATTCTGGAAGAAATTGGTCACATGCCACTTCCTCCATACATCGACCGTCCAGATGAAGACGCGGATAAAGAGCGTTACCAAACGGTTTATAACCAAAAGCCTGGTGCGGTTGCTGCGCCAACGGCGGGTCTTCACTTTGATGATGTTCTGCTTGAAAAAATTAAAGCGAAAGGCGCTGAGCTAGCATACGTTACTTTGCATGTGGGAGCGGGTACGTTCCAGCCAGTTAAAGTGGATGACATTAATGATCACCACATGCACGCAGAATACGTTGAAGTACCACAAGACGTAGTGGATGCGATTAACGCAACTAAGGCGCGCGGTGGTCGCATCATCGCTGTAGGTACAACGTCTGTTCGCTCACTAGAAAGTGCAGCGCAAGACGCGCTTAAGAAAGGCACAGAACTGGTTCCATTCTTTGGCGATACTGAAATCTTTATCTACCCTGGTTACGAGTACCAACTGGTGGATTGCTTGATCACCAACTTCCACTTACCTGAATCAACCCTGATCATGTTGGTAAGTGCGTTTGCAGGTTACGAGAACACCATGAATGCTTACAAGCACGCGGTGGAAAACAAATACCGTTTCTTCTCGTACGGTGATTCAATGTTTATTAAAAAGAAGACCGCATAATGTTTTGACCCCTCTCTAGCCCTCCTTTCAAAAAAGGGTGAGGCTAGGAGGGGGAGAAAGTTAACGATTTACGAGTGCTAGCAGTAAGCTAGGAAATAAAGTGGAATCTCTGCTTTGTCTCTCGCACGGAAAAGCGACCGCTCCTTAAAATAGGGTTTACCACCCTGGATAAATAGTCAGACTGTTTCTCTGACACACGGAGGCATCGTGAAATTAAAATTCGATCTTAAGAAGAAAAACGGCAATGCACGTCGTGGTCAATTGACCTTCGAACGTGGCACTGTTCAAACTCCTGCGTTCATGCCAGTAGGTACTTACGGTACCGTTAAAGGCATGACACCAGAAGAAGTGAAAGGTACTGGTGCAGAAATCCTGCTAGGTAACACTTTCCACCTATGGCTACGTCCTGGTCAAGAAGTGATGAAAATGCACGGTGACCTGCACGATTTCATGAACTGGCACGGTCCTATTCTTACCGATTCAGGCGGTTTCCAAGTATTCAGTCTAGGCAAAATGCGTAAGATCACTGAGAAAGGTGTTCACTTCCGTAGCCCTGTAAACGGTGACAAGATTTTCATGGACGCGGAAAAGTCGATGGAAATCCAAAAAGACCTAGGTTCTGACATCGTAATGATCTTCGACGAGTGTACGCCATACCCGGCGACACACAACGAAGCGAAAAAATCGATGGAAATGTCACTACGCTGGGCACAACGCTCACGTGATCACTTCAACAAACTAGAAAACCCGAACAACCTATTTGGTATCGTTCAAGGTGGTGTTTACGAAGATCTACGTGATGTGTCTATCAAAGGTCTGACAGAAATCGGCTTTGATGGTTACGCAGTTGGTGGTCTTGCAGTAGGCGAACCGAAAGAAGACATGCACCGTATTCTTGAGCACACATGTCCACAACTTCCAGAAGATAAGCCTCGTTACCTAATGGGTGTAGGTAAACCGGAAGATTTGGTTGAAGGTGTTCGTCGTGGTATCGACATGTTTGACTGTGTAATGCCAACGCGTAACGCGCGTAATGGTCACCTATTTGTGACTGGTGGTGTGATCAAGATCCGTAATGCGAAACATAAAACGGATACAACTCCGCTAGATCCGCATTGCGACTGTTACACTTGTCAGCACTACAGCAAATCGTACCTTCACCACCTAGAGCGTTGTAACGAAATCCTAGGTGCTCGTCTGAACACTATCCACAACCTACGCTACTACCAGCGTCTGATGGAAAGCATTCGTAAGGCGATTGATGAAGATCGTTTCGATGAGTTTGTTACTGAATTCTATGAGCGTCGTGGTCGTGAAGTGCCACCGCTTGCAAAAGAGCAGTAATTGACAGATTAAAAGAATTAAAGCCTTTGGCATGTTGCCAGAGGCTTTTGCTAATAAAGTAGGCTAACGTACGTTATTTTTGAGAAGGTGATCTCTATTACTTAATCTCAAACTTGAATCTAAATTACGAAAGCCCAACTTGTTGGATTATCAATAAAATATAATGAGGATGTTTTAATGTTTATTTCTCAAGCTCACGCAGCAGCAGAAGGCGCACCAGCAGGCGGCGGTTTTGAAATGCTAATCATGCTAGGCATGTTCGCGGTGATCTTCTACTTCATGATCTACCGTCCGCAATCTAAGCGTGTTAAAGAACACAAGAACCTAATGTCTTCTATGGGCAAAGGTGATGAAGTTCTAACAAGCGGCGGTCTAGTGGGTAAAATCACTAAGATTGCTGAAGACAACGATTTCATTTCAATTGAGCTAAATGCAAACAATGAAGTTGTAATCAAGAAAGACTTCGTAACTGCAGTGCTACCAAAAGGTACGCTGAAGTCTCTATAAAACAGCTAAAGGATCCTCGCTGTGCTAAACCGTTATCCATTATGGAAGTACTTGATGGTATTTTTTGCCATCATCACCGCTGCGTTGTACGCACTTCCAAATATCTACGGTGAAGATCCGGCTATTCAAGTTACAGGGGCGCGTGGCGCCTCTGTAGATATGTCAACGCTGGATGCTGTCACCAAAGCTCTTGATAAAGAGCATCTCTCTCATAAATCCATTGCTCTCGAGAATGGATCAATCCTTGTTCGTTTCAATGACACTGACACTCAAATCAGTGCCCGCGATATCATCAGCGAAGCGCTTGGCAAAGATAAAATTGTTGCACTAAACCTTGCTCCATCTACGCCAGATTGGCTAGAAGCAATCGGTGCGTCGCCACTTAAGCTAGGTCTTGACCTGCGCGGTGGTGTTCACTTCCTAATGGAAGTTGACATGGACGCGGCGATGGAGAAGTTGGTTGGTCAACAAGAAGAAGCTTTCCGTAGCGAACTTCGTGAAGCTAAGATCCGTTACCGTGCAATCCGTCCTTCTGGTACAGAAGGTGTGGAAGTACTGCTACGTAATGAGGAGCAGCTAGCGGAAGCGAAAGCAACGCTAGAAAAGAATCACCCAGACATGAACTTTGTCGACTCTGATTCTAATGGTCGTTACGCGTTGATTGCCACCTTTACCGAGCAACGTTTACAAGAGATACGTAACTACGCAGTTGAACAAAACATCACGATTCTTCGTAACCGTGTTAACGAACTGGGTGTTGCTGAACCATTGGTTCAACGTCAAGGTGCTAGCCGCATCGTAGTTGAGCTACCAGGTGTTCAAGACACAGCTCGTGCGAAGGAAATTCTAGGTGCTACTGCAACACTAGAGTTCCGCGAAGTTGACGATAAAGCTGACCTATCAGCGGCGGCAAATGGTCGCGCGCCAGCAGGTAGCGAAATCAAGATGGACCGTGATGGTCGCCCAGTTGTGCTTAAGAAGCGCGTTATTCTTGGTGGTCAAAGCATCACGGATGCAAGTTCAAGTGTTGATGAATACGGTCGCCCACAAGTTAACATCTCGCTAGACAGCGAAGGTGGCAACAAAATGTCCGCGTTCTCTAAGAAGAACATCGGTAAGCTAATGGCTACCGTGTTTGCAGAATACAAAGACAGTGGTCGTCGTACGCCTGAAGGCAAAGTTATCCTTGATAAGCATGAAGAAGTTATCAACCAAGCAACGATTCAATCGGCTCTTGGTCGTAACTTCCGTATCACGGGTATCGACTCTGCAGCAGAAGCGCACAACCTAGCACTTCTACTTCGTGCTGGTGCACTAATCGCACCGATCTCTATCGTTGAAGAACGTACCATTGGTCCATCAATGGGTCAGCAAAACATCGATATGGGTATCCAAGCATGTATCTGGGGTATGGTTGCGGTAATGCTGTTTACGCTGCTTTACTACCGTGGTTTTGGTCTGATTGCTAACATTGCATTGATGGCAAACTTGGTTCTTATCATTGGTGTAATGTCGATGATTCCAGGCGCTACCATGACGTTGCCAGGTATTGCCGGTATCGTCTTAACCGTCGGTATGGCGGTCGATGCGAACGTGCTGATATTCGAGCGTATCCGTGAAGAGCTTCGAGATGGACGCAGTCCTCAGCAAGCGATCCACCAAGGTTACGCAAACGCATTCAGTACCATTGCCGATGCGAACATCACAACGCTTATCACTGCAATCATTCTATTTGCAGTGGGTACAGGCGCAGTGAAGGGCTTCGCGGTAACACTATCTATCGGTATCTTAACTTCAATGTTCACCGCTATTGTGGGTACACGTTGTATCGTGAACCTGATTTACGGTGGCAAACGCGTTGATAAATTGTCGATCTAAGGCTGGGAATTAATATGTTTCAAATTCTAAAAGCAGAAAACACGATCGGCTTTATGCGTTGGTCGAAAGTCGCGTTCGTATTCTCCATCTTTATGATCGCTGCTTCTATCTTCACGCTATCAACCAAATGGTTGAACTGGGGTCTAGACTTTACTGGTGGTACGCTAATCGAGGTAGGTTTTGAACAACCTGCAAACCTTGAAGAAATTCGTGCAGCACTAGATTCAAAAGGCTTCGGCGATGCGACAGTTCAAAACTTCGGTAGTGCTCGTGAAGTGATGGTTCGTCTTCGTCCACGTGACGACGTTTCAGGTGAAACGCTAGGCAACCAAATCATTGGTGCGATCAAAGAAGGTACTGGCGAAAGCGTAGAAATGCGTCGTATTGAATTCGTAGGTCCAAACGTTGGTGATGAGCTAACAGAAGCGGGCGGTCTGGCGATCCTTGTATCGCTAATCTGTATCCTGATCTACGTATCGATGCGATTTGAATGGCGTCTAGCGGCTGGTGCGGTAATGGCACTGGCACACGATATCATCATCACGCTGGGTGTATTCTCATTCCTACAAATCGAAGTTGACCTTACCATCGTAGCGGCGCTACTAACGGTAGTCGGTTACTCGCTCAATGATACCATTGTTGTATTCGACCGGATTCGTGAAAACTTCCGTAAGATGCGTAAGGGTGAACCTTCGGACATCATGGACGCTTCAATTACTCAAACATTGAGCCGTACTTTGATTACGTCTGGTACGACGTTGTTCGTGGTAATTGCACTGTTTATGCAAGGTGGTGCGATGATTCACGGCTTTGCAACAGCGCTATTACTAGGTATCACTGTTGGTACTTACTCTTCTATCTACGTAGCATCAGCGCTAGCGCTAAAACTGGGCATTCAGAAAGAGCACTTGATGCCACCTCAAGTAGAAAAAGAAGGTGCAGAGTTCGACGAGATGCCATAAGGCAGATTGAGAACCGAAAACAAAAACCGCTGAGCAGTCAGCGGTTTTTTTATGCTTGATAGATTTGATTGTTTCACTTTTCTTTGAAGTATTTCCAGCTTGAATTGTAGTTTTTTGATTGAGTTGAATATCGGAAGTATGTTCAACAATTTCGGGGGGAAATAATGTCAAGGCAAGCTGAAATAAAAGTACAGTTACTGAAGTTTGTAGAGATTTCTTACAAACACTATAAAGGCGTTACCACCAAGCTAGTTACTGGGCAGGTAAATGTCCGAGAGCTTTTAGAGCAGTGCGAGTGGAGGCTTTGTAAGTACAGATTTAAGCCGAGTAAAATTGATCAAGCGCTCCGTGAAGCTTGGGTTTAGTTGATTATGCTAAATAGAATTCTACCTATTCCGGTTTTACTCAGTGTTTCAGGGCCCTGCATAGCAAGCCCACTCCACGATACTTACCTTGATATACGCAATAATTTATACAAGATGCAGTATATCGAGGTGGTAGAAGCTATGGCAGGACCAAACCTATCGATTGAAGAGCTAAATAGTATTAAATCTCACCCAATAAAATTTGGTCATCAATTTCCATTTTTATCATCCATCCCATCAAGTTTGGTTACGGAGCTGTCTTACTTTGAAGCATACAGTGAGGATGGAGGCGTTGGGTGTCTTTCCGTTAACGGATTTGGAGATGTATACCAGCCAGTCACGGTTTCGTTGCAGTTTCTAATGAAGGAACAAGTATGGAAGGTTAAGCACGTAAAAATAGACCATTTACCTGACTACGACCGTTTCTATAAACAGGCAGATTGTTCGATATAAAAAAGCCCCGCTCAATGAGCGGGGCTATTCAAAAGTCATCAGCGTGACGGGCTTAGTATGACTTCAGAATCTTACTTAAGGATCGCGCTGTTGCCGTTTTCGCGAACGTGCTTAAGGATAGATTTCACGCCACGAGCACTAGAAGCAACAATGTTACCAGACTTCATGTAGTCAGTACCGCCAGCGAAGTCAGTTAGGATTGCGCCAGCTTCACGAGCGATAAGCTCACCTGCAGCCATCTGCCAAGGTTTTAGACCTAGCTCAAAGTAACCATCTACACGACCAGTTGCCACATAACATAGGTCAAGAGCAGAACAACCGCTACGACGGAAGTCAGCACACTCAGTGAATAGAGAACCTACGATCTTGATGTAAGACTCAGAGTGTTGCTTCTGTTTGAATGGGAAACCAGTCGCAAGAACAGTACCGTGTAGGTCTTTAAGTTGAGTAACACGGATACGAGCGTTGTTTAGCTGAGCGCCAGCACCGCGTTGTGCAGTGAATAGCTCGTTTTGCATTGGATCGTATACACAAGCCACTTCAGTTTTACCTTTGAAGCGAACCGCGATAGATACTGCGAAAGTTGGGTAACCTTTTACAAAGTTATTAGTGCCATCCATTGGGTCGATGATCCATTGTACGTCTTTATCTTTACCTTCGATAAGACCAGCTTCTTCAGCAACGATGCAGTGCTCTGGGTAAGAGTGCTTGATAGTATCGATGATGATAGCTTCTGCTTCTTTGTCTACATTAGTAACAAAGTCATTAGTGCCTTTTAGCGTAGATTCAATTTTATCTGTGTTTTCTAATGATTTAGCAATGTGATTGCCTGCCTTTCGCGCAGCGCGAATAGCAATGTTTAGCATTGGATGCATACGAATTTCCCAACGGATGTTAAAGAACAATTTAAAGCGGCGGCGAGTATACCAGAGTCAAACGAAAAGGGAAGTGGTTATTTTTTGTGCGCAAGCAAAACGAGTTGTGATAGCTATGTCGATAGAGAAGAAAACAATTGATGAGAATGCGAATAGAAGCCCGCTTCACTCTAGGGTGTATTAGAAAATTATGATAATATCCCTCGGTTTTAATTCAGGTAGCAAACACAGATGTTGGATCAAGTAAAAATCGTACTCGTCGGAACTTCTCATTCAGGCAACATTGGCTCGGCAGCTCGAGCAATGAAAGTCATGGGTTTAAGCCAACTAGTATTGGTTGATCCGCAATGTGAAGTCGATGATCAAACCCTTGCGCTTGCTGCTGGTGCTGGTGATATTGCTCAAAATGCCACTGTAGTAAGTACGCTTGAAGAAGCCATTGAAGATTGTGGTCTTGTTGTGGGTTCAAGTGCTCGCTCACGTACACTTGAATGGCCAATGCTTGAGCCACGTGAGTGTGGAGAAAAGTTTGCAGTTGAAGGGCAAAAGCACCCAGTCGCATTGGTCTTTGGTCGAGAAAGAACCGGTCTAACGAATGATGAACTGCAAAAGTGTCACTATCATGTTTGCATTCCTGCTAACCCTGAATACAGTTCGCTTAACTTAGCGATGGCCGTCCAAACATTGAGCTATGAAGTTCGCGTTGCACACCTCAACCTAGAGCAAAGCCAATACGCCCCAAGTGAACCTGAAGAGTATCCACGTCATAAAGAGCTAGAAATGTTCTTTGAGCACCTTGAAAAGGTGATGGTTGATACCCAATTTATCAACAAAGAACAGCCGGGTCAGGTGATGAACAAGCTGCGTCGTTTGTACTCACGTGCACGACCAGAGGCGCAAGAGTTGAATATTCTGCGCGGTGTTTTGACGGCGATCGAAAAGAAACTCTGAACAAATAATAACCACTTTAGGTGTAGGGATGAATACCTGACTAAAATAGTCAAATAAATACTTGACCGTTTTGGTCGGGTATGGAAAAATCCTAATCATTACAAACCATGTGGATACGGTGTGGTATGAAACTTACATCTAAAGGAAGATATGCGGTGACAGCCATGCTGGATGTGGCACTGCATTCGCAACAAAACCCAGTACCTCTTGCAGATATCTCAGAGCGTCAAGGGATCTCGCTCTCATACTTAGAGCAGCTTTTTTCAAAATTGCGTAAAGCAGGTCTTGTAGCCAGCGTTCGTGGTCCTGGTGGTGGTTACCGACTTGGAGCAGACGCGCACAGCATTGCCATTGGCACTGTGATTGCCGCGGTTGATGAGTCAGTAGACGCAACCAAATGCCAAGGCAAAGGCGATTGCCAGGGTGGCACTCGTTGCTTAACTCACACCCTATGGCGTGACCTGAGCTCTCGTATTAGTGACTTCTTGAATAACATTACGCTCGGTGAGCTAATGACAGACAATGAAGTTTTAGAAATTTCTGATCGTCAGGACATTGATCTGGCGGTAACTCATGGGCTTTCAAACAAAAATACAACCGCCGCGCCCATCGGTGTAAACGTCCGCTCTTAGCGGTCAGCATTTTACATTGGAGTAGAGAATGAAACTGCCGATTTATCTTGATTATTCCGCTACATGTCCAGTAGATCCTCGTGTTGCTGAAAAAATGATTCAGTACATGACAATGGATGGCACATTTGGCAACCCAGCTTCGCGTTCGCACCGTTACGGCTGGCAGGCAGAAGAAGCTGTAGATACTGCTCGTGAGCAAATTGCTGACCTTCTAAATGCAGATCCTCGCGAAATCGTATTCACATCTGGTGCGACAGAGTCTGACAACCTTGCTATCAAAGGTGCAGCACATTTTTACTCTAAGAAGGGTAAACACGTAATCACTTGTAAAACAGAGCATAAAGCGGTTCTTGACCCATGTCGTCAACTAGAACGCGAAGGCTTTGAAGTGACTTACCTAGAGCCAGAATCAAACGGTCTGATCGATCTAAACAAACTTCAAGCAGCGATGCGAGAAGACACTGTTTTGGTATCAATCATGCATGTTAACAACGAGATTGGTGTAATCCAAGACATCGCTGCAATCGGCGAACTATGTCGTGAACGTAAGATTGTGTTCCACGTGGATGCGGCACAGTCTGCGGGCAAACTGCCAATCGATGTTCAAGAATTGAAAGTTGACCTAATTTCACTGTCTGCGCACAAAGTATACGGTCCTAAAGGCATTGGCGCACTTTACGTACGTCGTAAGCCTCGTATCCGTCTGGAAGCGCAAATGCACGGTGGTGGTCATGAGCGTGGTTTCCGTTCGGGTACACTTCCAACTCACCAAATCGTGGGTATGGGTGAAGCGTTCCGTGTAGCGAAGGAAGACATGCAAAAAGATTACGATCACGCGCTAGCACTTCGTAACCGTCTTCTAGATGGCGTTAAAGATCTAGAAGCAGTAACGGTGAACGGTGATCTTGAACAGCGTGTTCCACACAACCTAAACGTGAGCTTTGCATTCGTAGAAGGTGAATCTCTACTGATGTCACTGAAAGACCTAGCAGTATCTTCTGGTAGTGCTTGTACATCAGCGAGCCTAGAGCCATCTTACGTTCTTCGTGCACTTGGTCTAGACGACGAATTGGCGCACAGCTCAGTACGTTTCTCATTTGGTCGTTTCACGACTGAAGCAGAAATTGATTACGCAATTGAACAAATCCGCGTTGCAGTGACTAAGCTACGCGACATGTCTCCTCTATGGGATATGTACAAGGAAGGGGTTGATCTGAGCACTGTTGAATGGGCTCACCATTAATCTCACGGACTGAATAGAGGATTCGAGGTAATTTATCATGGCATACAGCGAAAAAGTAATTGATCACTACGAGAACCCACGTAACGTTGGTTCGTTCGATAAAGAAGACCCATCAGTAGGCAGCGGCATGGTTGGCGCACCAGCTTGTGGTGACGTAATGAAGCTTCAAATCAAAGTGACGCCAGAAGGCATCATTGAAGACGCGAAATTCAAAACATACGGTTGTGGTAGTGCAATCGCTTCAAGCTCACTAGTAACTGAGTGGGTAAAAGGCAAGTCTATCGACGAAGCGGCATCTATCAAAAACTCTGAGATTGCAGAAGAGCTAGAGCTTCCACCAGTGAAAGTTCACTGCTCAATCCTTGCGGAAGACGCAATCAAAGCAGCGGTTGCTGACTACAAGAAAAAACACCAGGAATAATTATTCCGTATATAATGGGAGCCCTTGAAATGCTCCCATTCCAAAACGTAATTTAGACAGACTAAGGTGCAGTATGGCCATCACAATGACAGAATCAGCGGCAAGTCGCGTAAAAGCATTCCTAGATAACCGAGGTAAAGGTATCGGTTTGCGTCTTGGAGTGAAGACGACAGGCTGTTCCGGCATGGCTTACGTTCTTGAGTTTGTTGATGATCTAAACGAAGAAGATGAAGTTTTTGAACTGTCGGATGTAAAGATCATCATTGATAAGAAAAGCCTAGTATACCTAGACGGTACTGAGCTGGATTACGTTAAGGAAGGGTTGAATGAAGGTTTTGAATTCAACAACCCTAACGCGAAAAGTGAATGTGGTTGTGGTGAAAGCTTCAACGTCTAATTGACTGTCCTTCTGGGCAAGCGAGTCCAGAAGGCTTTACTAGGACCCGATCTTAATGAATCACTTTGAATTATTTGGGCTACCAAGTCAGTTTCAGCTGGATGGTAGCCTTCTTTCTTCTCAGTTCCGAGAACTACAAAAACGCTTCCACCCAGACAACTTTGCGACTGCCTCAGAGCGTGATCGCTTGATGGCTGTTCAAAAAGCAGCGCAAATCAACGATGCGTATCAAATACTTAAGCATCCAATCTCTCGCGCTGAATACATATTGGCAGAAAACGGCACAGAAATTCGTGGTGAGCAACAAACCATGCAAGACCCGATGTTCCTAATGGAACAAATGGAACTGCGTGAAGAACTGGAAGACATTGCTGACAGCTCTGATCCTGAATCAGCGCTTTTTGACTTCGACTCTAAGGTCAGCAAAATGTACAAACAGCATTTGGCGAGTGTAGAACAAGAACTTGACCAAGGTCTTTGGGCGGAAGCTGCAGACCGAGTTCGTAAACTCAAATTCATTGCCAAGCTAAAGAACGAAATTGAACTGGTTGAAGACAAGCTCCTCGGCTAGTTAGCGCGACAAGGACCCATCATGGCATTACTTCAAATCGCAGAACCGGGCCAAAGCTCGGCACCTCATGAGCACAAGTTAGCAGCGGGTATCGACTTAGGTACTACCAACTCTTTGGTTGCGTCTGTTCGCAGCGGTGACGCAAACACACTGACAGACGATCAAGGTCGTAGCATTTTGCCTTCTGTGGTGAACTACGCACAGGACTCGGCTTTAGTTGGTTACGAGGCAAAAGCAAAAGCAGAGCAAGAACCAGAAAACACCATTATTTCGGTAAAACGTCTGATTGGTCGTTCACTAAAAGACATTCAAGCTCGCTACCCATCTTTGCCTTACCAATTTAAAGAAAGCGACAACGGTCTGCCTATTTTGCAAACTGCACAAGGTGACAAGAACCCGATTGAAGTGTCTGCCGATATTCTTAAAGCACTAGGAAAACGTGCAGAAGAGACACTCGGCGGCGAGTTAGCTGGCGTGGTTATTACTGTTCCTGCTTACTTTGATGATGCTCAACGTGCTGGTACAAAAGATGCGGCGAAATTGGCGGGGCTTCATGTGCTACGTCTGCTTAACGAGCCGACAGCTGCAGCGATCGCTTACGGCCTAGACTCTGGTCAAGAGGGCGTGATTGCGGTTTACGATCTAGGTGGCGGTACGTTCGATATCTCCATCCTACGTTTGTCAAAAGGCGTATTTGAAGTATTAGCAACAGGTGGTGATTCTGCGCTAGGTGGTGATGATTTTGACCACCTATTAGCGGATTACCTAATGGAGCAAGCTGGTCTAGAAGCGCCGCTTTCTGCTGAGAAAAACCGTGCACTACTGAACATTGCAACAGCAACTAAGATTGCTTTCTCTGAGCAAGACAGTGTTGATGTTGATGTATTTGGTTGGAAAGGTTCTGTGACTCGCGAGCAGTTCGAAGATCTGATTCGTCCGCTAGTGAAGAAAACCCTGATGTCTTGCCGTCGTGCATTGAAAGATGCGGATGTGGATGCGGAAGACGTACTTGAAGCGGTTATGGTTGGCGGTTCAACTCGCACATTGCTTGTTCGTGAAATGGTAGGCGAATTCTTCGGTCGTACACCACTGACAAGCATTAACCCAGATGAAGTTGTTGCAATCGGCGCGGGTATTCAAGCAGATATCCTAGCGGGTAACAAACCTGACTCTGAGATGCTGCTTCTGGACGTTATTCCTTTATCTCTTGGTATTGAAACCATGGGCGGCTTGGTTGAGAAAATCATTCCACGTAACACCACTATTCCTGTGGCTCGTGCGCAAGAGTTTACGACGTTCAAAGATGGTCAAACGGCAATGAGCGTGCACACCGTACAAGGTGAACGAGAAATGGTGGATGACTGTCGTTCACTGGCTCGTTTCTCATTAAAAGGCATTCCACCGATGGCGGCTGGGGCTGCACACATTCGCGTGACGTACCAAGTGGACGCTGATGGTCTGTTGTCTGTTACTGCGATGGAAAAGAGCACGGGTGTTCAGGCTGAAATCCAAGTGAAACCTTCTTACGGTTTAAGCGATGACGAAGTCGCAAACATGCTGCGTGACTCGATGACTTACGCGAAAGAAGACATGCAAGCTCGTGCACTGGCTGAGCAGCGCGTAGAAGCGGATCGTGTGATTGAAGGTTTGATTGCTGCGATGCAAGCTGATGGTGATGAACTACTATCAGACCAAGAGAAACAAGACCTATTAAAAGTGATTGAAGCGCTGATTGAACTGCGCAACGGCGAAGATGCGGACGCTATCGAGCAAGGCATCAAAGACACCGACAAAGCAAGCCAAGATTTTGCGTCGCGCCGTATGGATAAATCGATTCGAGCTGCACTGTCAGGTCAGTCAGTTAATGATATATAAGAGATAAGTAGTTATGCCTAAGATTATTGTATTACCGCACGAAGATTTGTGCCCAGAAGGTGCAGTGTTGGAAGCAAACACTGGTGACACTGTTCTAGATGTTGCACTAAAAAACGGTATCGGTATTGAACATGCATGTGAAAAATCATGTGCATGTACAACTTGCCACGTGATCATTCGTGAAGGTTTTGACTCGTTAGAAGAGAGTGAAGAGCTAGAAGATGACATGCTAGATAAAGCATGGGGTCTTGAGCCTGAATCTCGCCTTGGTTGCCAAGCAAAAGTAGCGGATGAAGATTTGGTTGTTGAAATTCCAAAATACACGCTAAACCACGCGTCGGAAGATCACTAATACTATCTCCCCAACATAGGGGCGAAGCAAAAGGAAGATGAGCAATGAAATGGACAGATTCTCGCGATATCGCGATTGAGCTTTGTGACAAGTTTCCCGACTTAGATCCTAAAACCGTACGTTTTACCGATCTTCACCAATGGATCATGGAGTTGGATGAGTTTGACGATGAGCCAAACCATTGTAATGAAAAGATTCTAGAAGCGGTTATCTTGTGCTGGATGGACGAAGCAGACTAATGCTCAATTCGGCGGTAAAACGCAGCAGAGTTAACAATTCTCACTAAAAAAAGCGGACCTTTAGGTCCGTTTTTTTATCAAGTTGACATTTTTACCCTACATAATGCTAACATCCGTTAGTTATTAAAAAAGAAGAGGCGTAGGCAACGCCGTTATAAGACAAGGAGAAACCATGTCTACACAGATGTCTGTATTTCTTAGCCAAGAACCAGCGGCACCACATTGGGGCGACAAAGCACTGCTTTCTTTCGCTGAGAATGGCGCAACCATTCACCTAGGTGAAGGTCACGATCTTGGTGCGATTCAACGTGCAGCGCGTCAACTCGATGGCCAAGGAATTCGTTCAGTTTTACTTGCTGGTGATAACTGGGATTTGGAGAGCGTTTGGGCATTCCACCAAGGTTACCGCAACCCGAAAAAACACGGCACACTAGAATGGGGTGAGCTTTCTGAGCAAGATCAAGCAGAGCTTCACGCTCGCATCACTTCTACGGACTTTACTCGCGATATCATCAACAAAACTGCAGAAGAAGTGGCGCCACGTCAATTGGCAACCATGGCAGCTGAATTCATCAAATCTATCGCGCCACAAGGTACAGTAACGGCTCGTATCGTTAAAGATAAAGATCTGCTTTCTGAAGGTTGGGAAGGTATTTATGCCGTAGGTCGTGGCTCTGAGCGCACATCGGCAATGCTGCAACTTGATTACAACCCAACAGGCGATGAAAACGCACCAGTCTTTGCATGTCTAGTAGGTAAAGGCATCACCTTTGATTCAGGTGGTTACAGCTTGAAGCCATCAAACTTCATGACAGCAATGAAAGCGGATATGGGCGGTTCAGGTACGATTACTGGCGGTCTTGGTCTTGCTATTCTTCGTGGTCTTAATAAGCGTGTAAAGCTTATCCTTTGTTGTGCGGAGAACATGGTCTCTGGTCGCGCACTTAAACTGGGCGACATCATCACTTACAAAAATGGTAAGACCGTTGAGATCATGAATACCGACGCAGAAGGTCGTTTGGTTCTTGCTGATGGTCTTATTTACGCAAGTGAGCAAAACCCTGAACTGATCATTGACTGTGCGACCCTAACGGGCGCAGCGAAGAATGCACTAGGGAACGATTACCATGCATTAATGAGCTTTGATGATGAGCTTTCTCATCAAGCGCTAACGGCGGCAAACCAAGAGAAAGAAGGTCTGTGGCCACTGCCTCTTGCTGATTTTCACCGTGGCATGCTGCCGTCAAACTTTGCTGACCTATCTAACATCAGTTCTGGCGATTACTCACCTGGCGCAAGTACAGCGGCAGCATTCTTGTCTTACTTCGTTGAGGATTACAAGAAAGGTTGGTTGCACTTTGACTGTGCAGGCACGTACCGTAAGTCAGCGTCTGATAAGTGGGCTGCAGGCGCAACAGGCATGGGTGTTCGCACACTTGCTCGTTTCTTGAACGAACAAGCGGCAAAATAAGACTTTTACCAGTGCAGACACCCCGTCTGTACTGGTATAACTAAGAGAGACGCAAGTCACTCATATAAAACTATTATTACAAGTACAAAAAGGAAACTTTATGGCTCTAGAAAGAACGTTTTCAATTGTTAAGCCCGACGCTGTAGAACGCAACCTGATTGGTGAAATCTACCACCGTATCGAAAAGGCGGGTCTACGTATCGTTGCTGCAAAAATGGTTCATCTGACAGAAGAACAGGCGAGCGGTTTTTACGCAGAACATGAAGGCAAACCTTTTTTCCCTGCACTGAAAGAGTTCATGACATCTGGTCCTATCATGGTTCAGGTTCTTGAAGGTGAAGATGCAATCGCACGCTACCGTGAGCTAATGGGCAAAACAAACCCAGAAGAAGCAGCATGTGGCACTATCCGTGCCGATTACGCACTAAGCATGCGCCATAACTCTGTTCATGGTTCGGATAGCCCTGAGTCAGCAGCTCGTGAAATCGAGTACTTCTTCCCAGAGTCAGAGATTTGCCCTCGCTAATCTTGTACTAATTTGCTTCCTAAGCCTCGGATCTTTCCGGGGCTTTTTCTTATCTGTTACTTAGAAAGAATGAATGATAATAATTGGCTAAAATTTAATCATTAATATTTTAATGCCTTAGCGAAGTCGGGGTCTTACAGCCCTTGTTGTAGCTGCATAAAGGCTGTACAATTCGCGCCCTTATTCTTGTTTCAGTCATTGAGAGGCAACATGACCACTGAAAAAATCAATCTACTCGACTTTGATCGCAAGGGCATGCGTCAATTTTTCGCGGAAGAGCTAGGCGAAAAAGCGTTCCGTGCTGATCAGGTTATGAAGTGGATCTACCATTTCGGTGTTGATGACTTCGATAACATGACGAACATCAACAAGAAACTACGTGAAAAACTGCAGTACAAGTGTGAAATCAAAGCACCAACGGTAGCAGAGGCTCAACATTCTTCAGACGGCACAATTAAGTGGGCGATGAAGGTGGGTGACCAAGACGTAGAAACGGTCTACATCCCAGAAGATGACCGCGCAACATTATGTGTGTCTTCTCAGGTTGGTTGTGCGCTGGAGTGTAAGTTCTGTTCAACCGCTCAACAAGGTTTCAACCGTAACCTAAAAGTATCTGAAATCATTGGTCAGGTATGGCGTGCTGCACGTGAAATCGGCTTACAGAAAGAAACGGGTCGCCGTCCAATCACTAACGTAGTGATGATGGGGATGGGTGAGCCACTTCTTAACATGAAGAACCTTATCCCTGCGCTTGAAATCATGCTTGATGATCTTGGTTTCGGTCTTTCTAAGCGTCGAGTTACCGTATCAACGTCAGGTGTTGTTTCTGGTCTTGATCAGATGACCGGTAAAATTGATGTAGCATTGGCGATTTCTCTTCATGCACCAAACGACAAGCTACGTAGTGAAATCATGCCGATCAACGACCGTTGGGATATCCAAGATTTTCTCGCGTCTGTTCGCCGTTACATCGCGTCTTCAAATGCTAACCGCGGTAAAGTTACGGTAGAGTACGTGTTGCTTGATCATGTGAACGATGACATGGACCACGCACGTGAGTTGGCAGAGCTGATGAAAGATACGCCATGCAAGATCAACCTGATTCCATTTAACCCGTACCCAGGTTCACCTTACAAGAAACCAAGTAACTCACGTATTGACCGTTTCCAAAAAACATTGATGCAATATGACCACACCGTAACGGTTCGTAAAACACGTGGTGATGATATTGATGCTGCGTGTGGTCAGTTAGTCGGTGATGTTATTGACCGTACGAAACGTACCGCAGCTTTAAAAGCAGCACGTGGTGCTGAAACTATCGATGTAAAAGCGGTTTAAGACGCCAAGAATAAAGAAATAGCCAGAGCCTTATGCTCTGGCTATTTTGTTTATTACAAGTGGATTGTCATTTGATGCTGACAGACTGAACGGTGCTAATTTTACTTTGCTGTGTCAATTTTTGGACAAAAGCTTGAGCTATCTGTTAATTTGAGAGCAAAGAGTTTTTGTCTTCGTTAAACATTCGCTTATCATGGTGAGTGAAATATAACTACGACATTGACTATTCTCAGTATTTTTTCCAATACGCTTTGCTGAACCATTGCAAGACGAGCATTCTTACTCTGACTACTGAGAATTTCTAAAAGATTATTTTTGGTTAACGCGTTTAGGCTAGCTATCTTTAAGTGAGGCTTAATTAGAACAAAAACGAAAATAAATAACTGCGTTAGCCACCAAACAGATTAAATACCGCCATTATGACAGAACACGAAAAGACTAATGAAGTGCCGCTTTCTATGGAAGCAGGCACAATACTAAAAAACAAACGCGAATCTCTAGGCATGACTCAGAAGCACGTTGCTGATCGCCTTAGACTTCGCGTTTCTGTTATTGAAGACATTGAAAACAATCGATTTGAAGAACAACAGGTCACGACATTCACGCGTGGCTATTTGCGTTCGTATGCAAAGCTTGTTGGTCTTGATGAAAAGATTGTTTTGGCAGCTTTAGAGCAAACATCTGAAGTTCATGTGAAGCCGCAAGAAACAGAGATGCAAAGCTTCTCTCGTAAAACCAAGCACGAGAAACACAACAGCCGAATTATGTTGCTGACTTGGGCCATCGCGATCGTGATTACCGGTATCTCCGCGGCATGGTGGTGGCAAAACCAACAAGAGAATAGCCTTACACAGTTGAGTTCTGAAACGGCAGAAACAGAACATGTTGCCAATGATGCTGATATCGATCAGATGAGCGCAGATGAGCTAATCGCAAGCACTCCAGCTGAAATTGCTCCTGTATCTGCTGCGCCAGCGGTTGTTTCTGAAGCTGATACGACAATGAGTGCGACTGATGAGGGGATGGCTGAGTCAACAGTAACTCCGACAGCTGAAGCTGTTGAGGAAACCGCTCAAGAGCCTGTTGCGGTTATCGAAGATGCTCAAGCGGCAGAAGAGCCAGTAACTCCAGTTATTCCAGAAGGCATGACGTTACTGACTATGAAATTTAAAGCTGATTGCTGGATTCAAGTTAAAGACGCAAACGGCAAAACACTGGTAAGTGGTACTCGCAAACCGGGTCAAGATGTAGAACTTGCCGGAAAAGCACCGTTTAAAGTGATATTAGGCGCACCTGAAGGCGTAACAATGACATTTGCAAGTGAACCTGTCGACCTTTCTGGGTATACTTCAGGCAAAGTAGCTAGATTCACTTTACCGTTATAAATATTATGCAACACGAATCTCCAATTATTCGTCGTAAATCGACGCGTATTTATGTGGGTGATGTGCCAATTGGTGATGGTGCACCAATTGCTGTACAGTCAATGACAAACACTCGCACGACTGATGTGGAAGCCACAGTCGCACAAATCCGAGCATTAGAAAAAGTGGGTGCAGACATTGTACGTGTTTCTGTTCCTACCATGGATGCGGCGGAAGCCTTTAAGCTTATCAAACAGCAAGTGTCAGTGCCGCTCGTTGCGGACATCCACTTCGACTACCGTATTGCACTGAAAGTGGCAGAGTACGGTGTTGACTGTTTGCGCATTAACCCAGGTAACATTGGCAACGAAGAGCGTATTCGTTCGGTTGTTGATTGTGCCCGTGACAAAAACATCCCAATCCGTATTGGCGTTAACGGTGGCTCTTTAGAAAAAGATCTGCAGATGAAATACGGTGAGCCAACGCCAGAAGCATTGGTGGAATCGGCGATGCGTCATGTGGAGCATCTAGACCGCCTTAACTTTGACCAGTTCAAAGTTAGTGTGAAAGCGTCGGATGTATTCCTAGCGGTGGATTCATACCGCCTATTGGCAAAGCAGATTGACCAGCCACTACACCTCGGTATCACCGAAGCTGGTGGTGCAAGAGCTGGTGCTGTGAAGTCATCGGTTGGTCTTGGTATGCTTTTAGCTGAAGGCATCGGTGATACGCTACGTATCTCGTTGGCGGCAGATCCGGTAGAAGAGATCAAAGTTGGCTTTGATATTCTTAAGTCTCTGCGTATTCGCTCACGTGGTATCAACTTTATTGCCTGCCCAAGCTGCTCACGTCAGGAATTCGACGTGATTAACACAGTAAACGCATTGGAAGAGCGCCTAGAAGACATCATCACACCTATGGATGTGTCTATCATCGGCTGTGTCGTAAACGGCCCAGGTGAAGCTGAGGTTTCACACCTAGGTCTGGCAGGCAGCAACAAGAAGAGCGCATTCTACGAAGACGGCAAACGTCAGAAAGAGCGTTTTGACAACGATGATCTAGTGAATCAGCTAGAAGCGAAAATCCGTGCGAAAGCATCTGTATTAGATCAAGCTAACCGCATCGATATCAAACAAGAAGATTAATCTCATAGCTTGAGCACACTAAGTGTGCTCGGGTTACTAAGCGACGGTAATAATTGTGGCAAAGAAAATCCAAGCAATCCGAGGCATGAACGATTGCCTTCCAACTCAGTCTCCGCTGTGGCAAAAACTTGAAAACGCAGTAAAAAGTACTGTGAGCGCATACGGCTATAACGAAGTGCGCATGCCAATCGTTGAAGAAACAAACCTATTCAGCCGTGCGGTTGGTGAAGAGACTGATGTCGTTTCAAAAGAAATGTACACTTTTGATGATCGTAACGGAGACAGCCTAACACTTCGCCCTGAAGGTACGGCGGGTTGTGTGCGTGCATGTATTCAAAACAGTCTGATCAACCGTGACGAACAGCGTCTGTGGTACATGGGACCTATGTTCCGCCATGAGCGTCCGCAGAAAGGTCGTTACCGTCAATTCCACCAGTGTGGTGTTGAGGTGTTCGGTCTAAATGGTCCAGACGTTGATGCTGAGCTTATCATGATGACTGCACGTCTATGGCGTGAGCTGGGTATCAATGAGCATGTTCGTCTTGAGCTTAACTCTATCGGTTCTCAAGAAGATCGCGCAGACTACCGCACGGCACTGGTTGCATTCCTTGAGCAACATATCGATGTGCTAGACGAAGATTGTAAGCGTCGCATGCACACGAACCCACTGCGAGTTCTGGATACGAAGAACCCTGATGTTCAGGCTATTTTAGGTGATGCACCTCGCCTTTCTGAGTACTTAGGTGAAGAATCTAAAGCACACTTCGCAGGTCTATGTGAACTTTTAGACGCTGCAGGTATCGAATACACAGTTAACGAGCGTCTAGTTCGTGGTCTGGATTACTACAACCGCACGGTATTTGAATGGATCACTGAGAGCCTAGGTGCTCAAGGTACAGTATGTGGCGGTGGTCGTTACGATGGTCTTGTAGAACAATTGGGTGGCAGTGCAACACCAGCCGTCGGCTTTGCTATGGGTCTAGAGCGCCTTGTACTGATGCTAGAAACGCTAGAGCTAACAGACGTTCGTCGCAGTGTAGATGTTTACGTTGTGACAGCAGGCGAAGGCACAATGATGGTTGGTATGAAGCTAGCAGAACAGCTTCGTGAAGCTATTCCAGGCGTTCGTGTGATGAGTCACTTCGGTGGTGGTAACTTCAAGAAACAGTTTAAGCGCGCAGATAAAGTCGGTGCTGTAGTAGCATTGGTTCTGGGCGAAAACGAAGTTGCAGAAAACACCGTAGTACTAAAAGACTTGGTGGGTGGTGAGCAAGAGACTTACAACCAAACAGAAGTTGCTGAGAAGATCGCAGCACTGATTTAAGTCTTTTAATAAGCTAAAGATTAAAATCCTAATTCGTAATAGTAAGGCTCCCAAGATAGGAGCCTTTCGACGAAATAGGAACAATGGCAGCCTCGCTGTCATTTACATGTTTTAAGAGGACAGGAAGTGGAACTTTACGATACTGAAGAACAACAAGTTGAAGCCATTAAAGACTGGTGGAAGGAAAACGGCAAAGCCGTCATCATCGGTGCGGTTGTTGGTTTAGGTGGTCTATTTGGCTGGCGTTACTACCAGGATTCTGTGATTCAGGCGAGTGAAGCAGCTTCTCAAAGCTACACAACAGTAATGAACGCCCTGCAAACCAAAGGTGCAGACGCACAAGCAGATATTCAAGCGTTCATCGACTCAAACAAAGTTAAAGAATACTCAGTACTTGCTGCGCTTCAGCTAGCAAAAGTACAAGTAGATGCCAAAGATCTTTCAGCTGCACTTGAGCAACTTAAATGGGCTAAAAGCAACACTAAAGATGCCGCGCTAACTCCACTTATCAGCTACCGTATTGCGCGTATTGAAGCAGAAATGGGCAACTTTGACGCTGCAAATGCAGAACTAGGCAAAGTAACTGACGCTGCATGGACGGGTCGTATTGCAGAACTTCGTGGTGATATCGCTCTTCGTCAAGGTGACAAAGAGGCAGCATACACGGCATACACTGAAGCTCAACAAGCTGCAGATGCTAGCCCTGCACTACAAATGAAATTGGACGACCTGGCGAAATAAGGACCGCATTGGATGAAAAGAGTCTTTAAGAAAGCCTTGTTAGGGGCATTAACAGTGGGAATTCTGGCTGGTTGTGCTGGCGAGGAAGATACCATTGTCATGGCTCCATTACCTCAGGTAGACAGTCAGTTTACGCCAAGTGCGGAATGGTCAACGTCGATTGGTGATGGCGTAGGTCATTATTTCTCGAAGCTGTCTCCTGTTGTTGCTAACGACACATTGTTTGTTGCAAGTCGTGATGGTCTAGTCAAAGCATTAGATCCAGAAAACGGTAAGCTCAAATGGCAAACTGATCTAGAAGAAGATGTGATTGCACGCCTTTCTGGTGGTATCACAGCTGCGTATGAACACCTTTACATTGGTTCTGAAAATGGTGAAGTGATTGCACTTGACCAAGAAACCGGTGACATCATCTGGCGTATCGAAGTAGGTGGTGAGGTGTTAGCGAAACCCGTCGCTGACTCTGGTTTGATCATTGTAAATACTAGCCGAGGCACTTTGATTGCTTTGGATGAAAGTACTGGTGAGCAACGCTGGGCGCTGAGCACAGAAGTTCCAAACCTAACGCTGCGTGGCGATAGCACGCCAACGGCTATTGGTGGTGGTGTATTCTGGGGGACAGCAAACGGTCGACTAGCTGCGGCAATTGTTGAACGTGGTCAATTGATCTGGCAACAACCAGTAGGTACTCCAAAAGGTGCTACGGAAATCGATCGTCTTGTAGACGTTGATTCTTCACCGATTGTACTGGGCGGCACTCTTTTCACTGTTGGTTACAACGGTCAACTTATTGCAATCGACTTACGTTCTGCAAATCCAATTTGGAAGCGTAACTACTCGTCAGCAACTGATATTGCTACAGACGGTAGCCGTATCTTCGTGATCACAGAAAAAGATCACGTAGTTGCAGTAGATGCACGCAGCGGTACAGAGCTTTGGGAAAACAGCAAGTTGGAATACCGCCAGCTTACTGCTCCAGTGATTGTTGATAACTATCTAGTGGTAGGCGACACATTAGGTTACCTACACTGGATGGATCGTTCGACTGGCGAATTCGTTGCACAACAATATGTCGATGACAGTGGTTTTGCTGTTGGTCCGACACTATTGTCTGATGGTTACGTGATTACAACTCGCAATGGCGATGTAAAGAAACTAACCATCAACGAATAATATCGTGATATAATTCACATTCGGCTCCTGGCTGGTAACAGTTAGGAGCCGTTTTGTTGTTTGAAATTTTTATTTATTAACCGTTATTCCTGACGTGGTTATAGGTAAAAAGCTGGTTTGATTTGGCATCAAGCAAGTCGTTACCTATAACTACAGAAGAAAGATTATTGTAGAGGTTGTTATGGTACCTGTTGTTGCTCTTGTGGGGCGTCCGAACGTAGGTAAATCTACACTATTTAACCGATTGACACGTACGCGTGATGCGTTGGTTGCGGACTTCCCTGGCCTAACGCGAGACCGTAAATATGGCCAAGCTCGCCTTGGCGAAGAACATGAATTCATCGTTATTGATACCGGCGGTATTGATGGCACGGAAGAAGGTGTAGAAACAAAGATGGCGGAACAATCGTTAGCAGCGATTGATGAAGCTGACGTAGTGCTATTCCTTGTTGACGGTCGTGCTGGATTAACACCATCTGATGAAGCGATTGCCGCGCATCTGCGTAAAATCGAAAAACCAGCAATGCTGGTAGTAAACAAGATCGATGGTATTGATGCTGATGCTGCTTGTGCCGATTTCTGGCAACTTGGTGTTGATGACATGTACCAAATCGCTGCGGCACACGGTCGTGGTGTGACAGCATTGTTGGAACGAGCGTTAGCGCCATTTTTCGATGATCTTCTAGCAAGCGAATCTGAAGAAGGTGAGATTGAAGATCTGACTGAATTCGAAGATGAAGAGCTAGCGATTGAAGATTACACCGAAGAAGATGCTGAAGCAGAGTTCAAACGTTTGCAAGACCAGCCAATCAAATTGGCAATCATTGGTCGTCCTAATGTTGGTAAATCAACACTAACAAACCGTATTCTTGGTGAAGAGCGCGTAGTGGTATACGACATGCCAGGCACCACTCGTGACTCTATCTATATCCCAATGGAACGTGATGGTCGTGAATACGTGTTGATCGATACTGCAGGCGTACGTCGTCGTGGTCGTATCAACGAAACAGTAGAGAAGTTCTCTGTTGTTAAAACACTGAAAGCCGTAGAAGACGCAAACGTGGTTCTATTGGTTATCGACGCGCGCGAAAACATTTCTGATCAAGACTTGAGTCTACTTGGCTTTGCATTGAACGCAGGTCGTTCAATCGTACTAGCCGTGAACAAGTGGGATGGTCTAGATAACGAAGTGAAAGAGAACGTGAAGAAAGAACTCGACCGCCGTTTAGGTTTCGTTGATTTTGCACGTATTCACTTTATCTCTGCGCTTCACGGTACAGGCGTTGGTCACTTGTTCGAATCGATTCAAGAAGCGTACAAGTCAGCAACGACACGTGTCGGTACTTCTGTTCTAACTCGTATCATGAAGATGGCAACAGACGATCACCAACCGCCAATGGTTCGTGGTCGCCGTATCAAACTGAAATATGCGCACGCGGGTGGTTACAACCCACCAATCGTAGTTATTCACGGTAATATGGTTCGCGATCTACCAGATTCGTACAAGCGTTACTTGATGAACTACTTCCGCAAGTCTCTGGAAATCATGGGTACACCAATCCGTATTAACTTCCAGAACAGCGATAACCCGTACGAGAACCGTACAAACAAGCTAACGCTGTCTCAAGAACGTAAGCGCAAGCGTATGATGTCTGCGGTGAAAAACCGCAACAAGTAATCGCTAAGATTTTCTGAATACCCAAGTTTCGACTTGGGTATTTTTTTATAAGCAGATTTTTGCTCGAACCAATGCATTAGAAGTATGACTAACATGACGATCACAGCTACCAAAACTCGCTTCTGTCATCAAACTTGGCAACTGGAAGCACCAGTACAACTTTCTCACTCAACTGAAGAAGTCACTTACGTTGTTACTGAGGAGACCCCTTTTCATCCTGTCAGCCACATTTGGCCAGATCATCCCGCTGACAAAGGCACACTAACTATTAAGGGCATGAGCTTTGAAGTGGTCGATTGCCAAGTTGGTGCGGTAGAACTTGCGAGTGGAAAGTTGTTCGTCGGTACTGAAATTCCGGTAAAACGTGATACGGAAGGGTGGGTGTTTGTTGTGGTACATGTGTTGCCACGTACAGAAGCTATTGCCGTTGGTGATGCTGCATTACTAGAAGTAGATAAGGAATACCAACTGTCACTGAGTCGTGGTCATAGTGCTGGGCACATCGCATACCTTGCACTCAACAAGGTACTTGCACAAAACTATTGGCGTAAAGATGCAGATCGTAAAGACCCACATGGTAATTATGACTTCAACAGCTATGCCCAAGAGACTAGCTTTGTTACCCCAGATAAATGTCTGGATACCTATCGTTTAGGTAAAACACTCCGTAAAAGGGGGTTAAACAGTGCAGATATGCTGTCTGACCTAAAAAGCATCGAACAACAGGTGAATGTTCTGTTGAGAGATTGGCTAAAAAGGTACGTTGCGATCACCATCGATTGCCATGGTGAACACCTTACCGATTCACGTTACTGGCAGTGTGATTTAGGCGAAGGTGAAATCGCTGTCATCCCTTGTGGGGGAACGCATGCGAGCCATTTGAATGACTTTGGTTCCATCCAAGTAACACTGGTGGAGATAGACTCACAAACCATCGAAATGCACACCGATGTAATTCGCTAATTTAGCTTTTTGATCTTTTTATTATATTCTGTTTGTGTGTTTATTTGTTCGGAAGTGTAGTTTTAAATTCTGTTTTAAATTGAGATGCAGAATATGTAACTTATGCTTTCGGTATGTGGTTATATAAATATTCTTTTAAGGGGTGATCGCTGATCAAAAGGGTAATATCCGATGATCAGCATGCGATCTTTTATAGTGCCGCGTTCGCATAATGTGAGTTAGTTACCTGTGTCATATTAATAGATTTATTATATTTCAGGTTAATAAACATAATAACGATATGATTACGCCATCATGGATAAAGATAGACTGTTAGATGCTCACCGAGCAGTCAATCGTCTTTTAGGTAAGCTTGCTCTGGGAATGGAACGCGATAGCCTCAACAATGAGGTTATTAAGTTAAGTGAACACCTATTCGGTAAGAGGCAAGCTTCCATACTTCGATTGCACCCCGATACCAATACATTGCACTTGGAATTTGCTCCGCATTTACCTGATTTCTACAACCAAGCTATTGAAGGAGTCCCCATTGGACCAAAGGTCGGGTCTTGTGGTGCTGCTGCATTCTTAAAACAAACTGTGGTTGTTAGCGATATCGATCATCATGTTAACTGGGCACCTTTTCTTAAACTCACTCAACAAGCCCAACTTCATGCGTGCTGGTCAGTGCCGATTATTGCATCGGATGGTCATGTTCTGGGTACATTTGCTATTTACAGTAACGTCCCTTCCAAACCTCACCCTTATGAACTTGAAGTGCTCGAAATGCTAGCTGCCTTGTATGCCGTTGCGCTAGAGAAATACCGTTTAGAAGAACAGCTTCATTTTCATGCCAGTCGAGATCCTCTCACGCACTGCTTTAACCGTCGTGCTTTGTTGTCAGAAGTTGACCGGAAAATAAACGGTAAATGTGGTCGTAATGCCTTAGTCGCCTGTTTCTTCGTTGATATTGATGAGTTTAAGTATATTAATGACCGATTTGGTCATGAGACTGGTGATCAAGTTTTAGTACTAGTAGCTGAACATTTAAAACAAGCTTTTCGCTCTTGCTCGGTGATCGGACGTTACGGTGGTGATGAATTTGTCGGTTTTTGTTGTTTCCCAGATGAGCAGACCTACTTTCACTTTGTTTCTCGTTTAGCGGATGAGCTTAATCAGATTTACCAATTAGAAGAATATCAAGTCAAAGCCAGCATTGGCGCTTCTTGTAGTACAGCTAGTGAGCGTGCAGTGTTGCAGCAGCTTATTCAACAAGCTGATGTTGCTATGTATCAGAACAAGCGTGCTAAGCGAGCGTGATAAAGATCAAGGCGTTAAGCTGGCTTATGATTAGACTGTAAGTCAGTGAATTGAAGTTATTTAGAGGAAGTTATGCAACCAAATATTTGCCCAACTTGCAACGTAGAACTGGAATGGACTGGGCAATATCACTGTAATCAGTGCGACTCATATTATAAGAAGGTAGGGTTTTGCCCAGATTGCGATGCGGAGTTAGAAAAACTACAGGCTTGTGGTGCGGCAAACTATTTCTGCAATAGTTGTAATGAACTCAAATCGAAATCACGTGTTCGATTTGAGTTTCAAAAAGTCAGTTAATTAACCGTTGAGCGAAGCTCACCATCAGATAAGCGGGTGACTAAAACGTCGCCCGTTTTTACATCCTTTGCTTGGGTAACAACCTGACCTTGCTCAGTCTGAGTAATTGAGTAGCCACGTTTTAGTGTTGCCAGTGGGCTTACCGTATCTAGCTTCTCTGCCGCGATTGCCAGTTGGTGACGCATAGTCAGTAACTTGCGATCCATTGCATCCATTAGCTTTTGCTCAACGCGGTCAAGCTTCGACTTCTGCTCAGCCAAATGTTTTACTGGTGAGTTCAGTTGTAGGCGATGATGTTTGCGTTCTACCGCTTGTTGGCGTGTCGTGATGAATCGTTGCATCGCGCGTTGTAGGCGCATGTCCAACTCATCAAGTTGTTGTGTCTGGCGCTGCAATTGATAGCTTGGGTGCTGGCGCTCTAAACGATGCATTAATCGAGCGGATTGCTGTTTCTGTTGTGCCAGGTAGTAACGCATTGCACTGGCTAGCTTATGTTGGCGAGTCACCAAAGCTTGATCTTTGTAGCTGTTATCGCGGCTTACCAATTCAGCCGCCGCTGATGGGGTCGGTGCCCGCATGTCAGCGACAAAGTCAGCAATCGTCACGTCAACCTCATGACCAACTGCACTGATGATAGGAATTTGGCTTGCAGCAATAGTGCGAGCAAGGATTTCGTTGTTAAAGCACCAAAGGTCTTCTAACGAACCGCCACCACGACCAACAATCAATACATCACATTCGTCACGACTGTTTGCACGGCCGATTGCCTGCGCAATTTGAATCGCGGCTTCTTCACCTTGCACCATGGTTGGGTAAACCACCACGGGTAGGGAAGGATCACGACGTTTCAATACGTCTAAGATGTCGTACAGTGCTGCACCGGTTTTTGAGGTGATCACACCAACGCGTTTTGGGTGCTCAGGTAAAGGCTGCTTATTGGTTTGAGCAAACAAACCTTCTGCTGCCAATTTCATCTTAAGTGCTTCGAACTCTTGTTGCAGACGACCATCACCTTCAGGCTGCATGCTCTCAATGATCAATTGATAGTCACCACGAGGCTCGTACAGAGACAGACGTGCTTTAACTAATACTTGATTGCCGTTAGCAGGTTTGAAAGTGACGCGACGATTGTTACCACGGAACATGGCACATTTAACTTGAGCGCGAGAATCTTTAAGAGTGAGGTACCAGTGACCAGAGACGGGAGCTGAAAAGTTGGATATCTCTCCGACAAGCCAGACGATCCCCATTTCGTTTTCGAGCAGCAGACGCACTTCGGCATTGAGACGAGAAACAGTGAAGATGTTTTGATTGGTCTGGGAGAGCACAGCTAATTCCGTAGACGTGAGTATGGAAATTAGCGGCAATATAATACATATCAAGGGGGTAATTGCAAGAAAAAAATTAAAAAATTTGTGGTCAAGCGATTGCGTTAACCGTATAATCCCTCCGCAATATCTAATCCAAATGTAGCCAACAACCTAAAACTGGTTACCCTCATTATGCGAAACGATGAGATTGGATTGTCTTTTTACTCCTCTAATTGTGAGATATTGCAAATGCTAAGAATTGCCAAAGAAGCGCTGACATTCGATGACGTACTACTCGTGCCAGCTCACTCCACCGTTCTCCCAAACACAGCTGATCTTCGCACTCAGTTGACTAAGAACATCACCCTAAACATCCCAATGATTTCAGCGTCTATGGACACTGTTACAGAAGCTCGTCTAGCTATCGCGCTAGCGCAAGAGGGTGGCATTGGCTTTATCCACAAAAACATGTCTATTGAGCAGCAAGCTGCTGAAGTTCGTAAAGTTAAGAAGTTTGAAGCTGGTGTCGTTTCTGATCCAGTAACTGTTAGCCCTGAAGCGACTATCGCTGACGTGGTTGCACTGACTGAAAAACACGGCTTCGCTGGTTTCCCTGTAATCACAGAGAACAACGAGCTTGTAGGCATTATCACTGGTCGTGATGTGCGCTTTGTTACTGACCTTTCTAAGAAAGTGTCTTCAGTAATGACAGCAAAAGAAAACCTTGCAGCAGTAAAAGAAGGTGCAACACGTGAAGAAGTGCAAGAGAAGATGCACGAAGCACGCGTTGAGAAAGTATTGGTTGTGAACGATGAGTTCCAACTAACCGGTATGATCACTGCGAAAGACTTCCACAAAGCAGAACGTAAACCAAACGCATGTAAAGATGAGCGCGGTCGTCTACGTGTTGGCGCAGCCGTTGGTGCTGGCGCTGGTAACGAAGAGCGTGTTGCTGCTCTAGTTGAAGCGGGCGTTGACGTTCTACTTATCGACTCTTCACACGGTCACTCTGAAGGTGTACTAAACCGTATCCGCGAAACTCGCGCAGCTTACCCAGATCTAGACATCATCGGCGGTAACGTTGCGACAGGTGCTGGTGCTAAAGCACTTATCGAAGCGGGCGTTAGCGCTGTGAAAGTGGGTATCGGTCCTGGTTCAATCTGTACTACTCGTATCGTAACGGGCGTTGGTGTTCCTCAAGTAACAGCAATCGCAGACGCAGCAGAAGTGGCTAACTCATTCGGTATCCCAGTTATCGCTGACGGCGGTATCCGTTTCTCTGGTGACATCTGTAAAGCAATCGTAGCTGGCGCATCATGTGTGATGGTTGGTTCAATGTTCGCAGGTACAGAAGAAGCACCGGGTGAAGTGATTCTTTACAACGGTCGTTCTTACAAGTCTTACCGTGGTATGGGCTCTCTTGGTGCGATGTCTCAAGGTTCATCTGACCGTTACTTCCAGTCTGACAATGCAGCAGACAAGCTAGTACCAGAAGGTATCGAAGGTCGTATCGCATACAAAGGTCGTCTAAAAGAAATCGTACACCAACAAATGGGCGGTCTACGTTCAAGCATGGGTCTTACTGGCTCTGCAACGATTGAAGATATGCGTACTAAAGCTGAATTTGTTCGTATCTCAGGTGCGGGCATGGCTGAATCACACGTACACGACGTTCAAATCACTAAGGAAGCTCCAAACTACCGTCGCGGTTAATTTTTACTGTTGTAAAAATAAAACCTATACACTCGACGTAAACGTTTGCTTTTTTCCTTGAAGCATTAATAAGAGGCGAGTACACTCGCCTCCGTTTTAATAACCTAGCTTATAAGACTGCTCAAAATGACTAAAAATATTCATGACCAACGTATTCTGATCTTGGACTTCGGTTCTCAGTACACTCAGCTAGTAGCGCGCCGTGTACGTGAAATCGGTGTTTACTGTGAACTGTGGAGCTGGGACGTTGAAGAAGCGGATATTCGTGAATTCAATCCAGACGGTATTATCCTCTCTGGTGGTCCAGAAAGCGTAACGGAAGATAACTCTCCACGCGCTCCTCAATATGTATTTGACTCTGGTGTGCCAGTATTAGGTGTATGTTACGGCATGCAAACTATGGCTGAGCAGCTAGGTGGTAAAGTAGCGGGTTCTACAGAACGTGAATTTGGCTACGCACAAGTTAAAGTTTCTGGTGAATCTGCACTATTTAAAGATCTTGAGCTAACTCAAGACGTGTGGATGAGCCACGGTGACAAAGTAGTAGAAATTCCTGCTGACTTCGTGAAAGTTGGTGAGACAGACACATGTCCGTACGCTGCGATGGCGAACGAAGAGAAGAAGTACTACGGCGTTCAGTTCCACCCAGAAGTAACGCACACGAAAGGCGGTCTACAAATGCTAGAGAACTTTGTTCTTGGCGTATGTGGCTGTGAGCGTCTATGGACTTCTGAATCTATCATCGAAGACGCGGTTGCTCGTATTAAAGAGCAAGTGGGTGACGACGAAGTTATCCTAGGTCTATCTGGTGGTGTTGATTCATCGGTAGTAGCGATGCTAGTTCACCGTGCAATCGGCGACAAGCTAACGTGTGTATTCGTTGATAACGGTCTTCTTCGTCTAAACGAAGGTCAACAAGTAATGGATATGTTCGGCGACCAATTTGGTTTGAACATCATCAAAGTTGACGCTGAAGAACGTTTCCTAAAAGCACTTGAAGGCAAATCGGATCCAGAAGAGAAGCGTAAGACAATCGGTCACGTATTCGTAGACGTATTTGATGAAGAGTCTAAGAAGCTGAAAAACGCGAAATGGCTAGCTCAAGGTACGATTTACCCAGACGTTATCGAATCTGCTGCATCTAAGACTGGTAAAGCGCACGTGATCAAATCACATCACAACGTGGGCGGTCTTCCAGATGACATGGAAATGGGTCTTGTTGAACCACTACGTGAGCTGTTTAAAGATGAAGTTCGTAAGATCGGTCTAGAGCTTGGTCTTCCGTACAACATGCTTTACCGCCACCCATTCCCGGGTCCTGGTCTAGGTGTTCGTGTTCTTGGTGAAATCAAGAAAGAGTACTGTGACTTGCTACGTCGTGCAGACGCTATCTTCATTGAAGAGCTACACGCTGCAGACCTATACAACAAAGTATCTCAAGCGTTCACGGTATTCTTACCAGTTCGCTCTGTAGGTGTAATGGGCGATGGTCGTAAGTACGATTGGGTTGTATCTCTACGTGCGGTAGAAACTATCGACTTTATGACTGCACATTGGGCACACCTACCATACGACTTCCTAGGTAAGGTTTCTAACCGTATCATCAACGAAGTTGACGGTATTTCTCGCGTGGTTTACGACATTTCTGGTAAGCCACCAGCGACAATCGAATGGGAATAATTTCCTGTTAGATATACCAAATTAAAAACCAGCCTTCGGGCTGGTTTTTTTATGCCTGAAAAGTGTGAACGCAGGTCTCAACTTTTTTATTAGAAAATATATACATGCGATATTGTTGAATGTATATTCATTTTTGGTGTTTAGATATTAAAGTTGGTATTGCTATGGAACAGGCAGATGTTACCTCCCTCATCCCCATCATTATTACGTTAGTCCTTGCGCTAACTACAAGAAACGTTGTTGTAGGTCTTTTTGCCGGTGTTGTTAGCGGTGTGGCTATGTTAGAAGGCACATTCGTTGACAAAGGTCCGCTCGATTCGTTTAGCGCACTGATGAAAAGTTACCTGTTGCCGCAACTGACTGACAGTTACAATGCGGGCGTCATCCTTCTTTTGGTTTTCATTGGTGGTTTTGTTGCCTTGATGGAGAAATCTGGCGGTGGCGTGGCGTTCGCTAAAAAGGTCACTCAGTGGGTTGCAAGCAAATGCCAAGCACAGCTTTCTGCTTGGTTTGGCGGCGTTGTTATTTTCTTTTCAGACCTTGGTACACCGTTAATTGTTGGTCCTGTCTTTCGTCCTCTTTTTGATAAACTGAAAGTCTCTCGCCAGAAGCTAGCCTTTATCATCGATTCAACTTCATCCCCAGTGGCGATCCTCATCCCTTTCATCGGTTGGGGCGTTTATATCATGAGCCTGATTCAAAAAGAGTTTGCTGCACTGGATGTAGGTATCAGTGATTGGGATGCTTTTATTGGCGCGATCCCTTACCAGTTTTATGCCTTTTTAGCGATCGCGATTGTTCCGATTGTCTCTTTCTTCAAGCTGGATTTTGGACCAATGGCGAAAGCCGAACAGCTTGCAGAGCAGGGTTCTGATTTTGGAAAAGTGCAAGATTCATTAAATGTGTTTGAGCATAAAAATGCAAAAACAAGTTTTGTTTGGGCACCGCTGCTCGTCATGCTAGTTGTGCTTTGCTCGATTCTAGTGCCTCACGGTTTTCCATTTCAGAAAGTCGCAGGCTCGACCTTCCGTGCTGCATTGTCGTCGGCTTATTTCTTTGCTGCAATTACCCTAATTAGTTTGATGGCGTTTTATGGAGTGAGAAAGCTCTCTGATGGCATTCAGGTTTACCTAAAAGGGATGTCGAACATGATGTCCGTTGCGGTGATTTTGGTTCTTGCTTGGTCATTGAGTTCGGTTGGCAAGGAGCTTGGCGCAGCGGCGTACATTGCAGAACAAGCGCAGGCTGGTTTCCCTTATTGGTTATTGCCAGCGGTGGCATTTTTGTTAGCTGGTATTATTTCGTTCGCAACAGGATCGTCGTGGGGGACATTCGCTATTATGATGCCGTTGGTTATCCCAACTGCAGTTGCGATTGATGCACCATTGTTGGTGTGTATTGGTGCGGTTCTGTCTGGCGGTCTATTTGGTGATCACTGTTCGCCAATTTCTGAAACCACCATCTTGTCTTCGACTGGTGCTGGTTGCGAGCAGTACGAACACTTTAGAACTCAATTACCTTATGCGGTGCTTAATGGTGCCATTGCCCTAGCAAGTTTTCTTGTCGCTGGGGTAATGGCTTCGCCTGTGATTGTACTGGTGGCGGTTGTGGTTCAGTTTGCTGTCTATTTATTGCTTTCTAAACAGAAATCTTCGCAGGCTTTAGAGTCGATAACAGCCAACCAATAACCAAGAATAAAAACGGGGGAAGGTTCTCCCGTTTTGTTTTGAGTCAAGGTAACAGTTTTTGTGATACCCGCTGTGTAACAGTATTTATTTATAAACTTTGCGTCGCAGAATGAATGGGCTTTACTCGGCGTTTTTTCTACATGATCCACTATGTGTCTAGTTATTCCTTGTATATTGTATTGATAAATACGGAGATTAGACATGTTTGCACTCAAACATCTGCCTCTTGCATTAAGCTGTGTGCTCGCGGCACAAGCTCATGCCAGTATGAATATCCAACCTGATCCTCAAAACCCGAATGGCTACGTGATCGCTCGTGGTGACATTCAAGCGGTTGAGCAAAGCAAAACATCTGACCCAATGTATGCCATCTGGGCACAGGCGTTAGAGACTCGTCCGAACAACGTTGTAGAAGCTATCGTACCGGGCGCAGCAGGTAACCCAGAAAACGTTAAACGTGTTGAACGTGTATTCCCCGAAAGTGAGTGGGACTTCCTAACGCAAATGGCTGCGCCTGAATACACTTATACTCGTTTCTTACGTGCGATAGGTAAGTTCCCTGCATTCTGTGGTGAGTACACCGATGGTCGAGACTCTGACGCAATCTGTAAGAAATCCATCGTGACAGCATTTGCGCATTTTGCTCAAGAAACTGGTGGTCACATTGCGGTTGATAACGTATCAGACAACCCACTTGCATTAGAAGAGTGGCAGCAGGCACTCGTGCATGTACGTGAAATGGGATGGTCTGAAGGTCAAGAGGGTTACACCACAGGCTGTGGTCAGAACGATTGGCAAAATAAGCGCTGGCCATGCGAACCTGGTCAAGGGTATTTTGGGCGTGGTGCCAAACAGCTTTCTTACCACTTTAACTATGGCGCATTCTCTGAAGTAATGTTTGATGGCGATGCATCGGTGCTGCTGAAGAATCCGGGTTTAGTCGCTGACTCTTGGTTGAACTTGGCTTCTGCAATTTGGTTCTTCTTAACCCCTCAAGCGCCAAAACCAGCGATGTTACACGTAATTGATCGTACATGGGTGCCATCGCAACGTGAGATCGATGCGGGCATTGGTTACGGTTTTGGTACCACTATCAACGTCATCAATGGCGGTATTGAATGTGGCGAGCAAAACAAAGACAAAGGTCAGCCTGTTAACCGTATTCGTTACTGGGAAGGTTTAGCAGCGCATTATCAAATTCCTATCGAAGCTGATGAAACCAATACTTGTTGGCAACAAATGCCGTACGGTAGCTTAAACCTTAACGGTGCGACTGATGTGCTTTACACCAACTGGGATGGTAACTGGAAGTACTACTCAGATCGCCCTGGGGGTCATTCATTTGAGTGTGAATTGGTTGGCTTCCAAACCGCATATTCGGCTCTGGTAGCAGGAGATTACGAGAAATGTGTTACCAACTTCTACCAATCTCACGCGGGTTGGCCTGAAGTACGCATTGTCGACAAACTAGACCCAGTCGATCCGGTTGACCCACCTGTAGGTGGTGTTGCTGCATGGGATGCTGGCAAGGTTTATAACACAGGCGACCAAGTCTCTTACAAGGGGGCGGTATATGAAGCTAAGTGGTGGTCACAAGGCAATGAGCCGACCAAAGGTGACCCTTGGAAGCTCGTTTCGGGCACGCCAACCGAGCCACCAACGACTGAACCTCCTGTGACAGAGCCACCAGTAACTGAGCCTCCAGTAACCGAACCACCGGTGACGGAGCCTCCTGTTTCAGGGGACTTTATCGCATGGGAACCAGGTGTCACTCAAGTAGCCAATGGTGACAAAGTGACTTATCAAGGTAAGTGTTTTATTGCGAAAAACGGTCCGGGTGTATGGGAAACGCCAACCCAGAGTAACTGGTTCTGGGATGAGATCTCTTGCCAGTGATTGAACAATAAATAGTCTAAGTATCTATAAAGACTCTGCTTTTTAGTAGGGTCTTTTTTTATTCATTTGATTGCCTATTTGTGCAATCTAAGTTTCCAATAACGTCTTTTCTCTTTTGTTTTTTAGTCCATTAAAATTCGCGCGCAATTTTTATCAACATTTTTGAAAACAGGTACGCTTACATGTCTACTAAACTGGCTAACCCAGCGCCGCTAGGCCTAATGGGTTTCGGTATGACCACGATTCTGCTTAATATCCACAACGCAGGATTCTTCCCAATTGACTCAATGATCCTAGCAATGGGTATCTTCTACGGTGGTCTTAGCCAAGTTCTTGTTGGCATGATGTGCTTCAAACGTGGTGATACTTTCGGTACGACTGCATTTACGTCTTACGGTCTGTTCTGGCTAACACTGGTTGGTCTAATCGTAATGCCTTACATGGGTCTTCCTGCAAGCCCAGCACACTTTATGGGTTGGTACCTACTACTATGGGGCATCTTCACTGGCTTCATGTTTATTGGTTCTCTATGCTACCCAGTAGCGAAGCAAGTCGTATTTGGTTCTCTTACTATCCTGTTCTTCCTACTAGCTGCACGTGACTTTACTGGTAGTGAGCTGATCGGCACTATCGCAGGCTTTGAAGGTATCTTCTGTGGTGCAAGCGCAATCTACTTCGCAATGGCTCAAGTACTAAACAACGAGTACGGTCGCACGGTTCTTCCAATCGGCGAAAAGCAAAAGCCTCAAGTTGCAACGCAAGAAATCGCAGCATAATCGCTTCGAATTGAATGCAAAAGAAAAGGGTTAGCCACGGCTAACCCTTTTTTAATGTCCTTTTCGGACCACTGCTTTTTCTTATATACCCGCCAACCTGTTGGGGGAGGAGGTTAATGAGGCATTAGGTAGATGGTTGTTCTACGGTTTCTGCCGTGTCACTATCCGCTGTAGGCGCCTTGCCTGTTTTACGTTTGTACTTTTCTTCCCAGTAGTCAGCACCTTTGATACCAAGCGCAACAGGGTTGAATGTGTACTCTGTAACCCCACGTTTTTGCTGCTCTTCATAATCAGCTAGAGCTTTTAGTGCTGGCTTAGACATGAAGAAGATGATCAGAATGCCGACAATATTTAGCCATGCCATTAGACCTACGCCTACATCACCCATTGCCCACGCAAGGTTAGCTGTTTTAACCGTACCGTAGAATACCGCTGAGATCAGAATGACCTTCAAGATAAACATCAGACCGTTTACTTTTACTGTGCGACGGATGTAAGCGATGTTGGTTTCTGCGATGTAGTAGTACGCCAAAATCGTTGTAAAGGCGAAGAAAAACAGAGCAATCGCGATGAATGGTTTACCCACACCCGGAAGGGCACTTTCAATCGCCATTTGCGTAAATACAGGACCATTTGCACCGATATCTGCTGGAAGGTTCTGTACTAAGAACGCACCTTCGACTGCACCGTGTACGTTGTACGCACCCGTGATAAGAATCATAAATGCGGTTGCTGAACACACTAGCAGTGTATCGATGTAGATAGAGAACGATTGAACCAGACCTTGCTGTGCTGGGTGATCAACACTTGCTGCTGCTGCAGCGTGAGGACCAGTACCTTGACCTGCTTCGTTAGAGTAAACACCACGTTTTACACCCCAACCAATCGCAGCACCAATACCCGCCATCGGTGTGAATGCATCACCAATGATCATGCCAACAATACGTGGAATTTCACCGATGTTAAGTAGGATGATAACGAATGCTGTGATGATGTACGCCAGAGCCATGAACGGAACTACGATTTGAGTGAAGTTCGCGATTCGTTTCACACCACCAAAGATAATGAAAGCAAGAATGACACAGACAACCGTACCAGTGAAAATTTTAGCGAAACTGAAGGTACCAATAGCGGTTTCAATCATGTCACCTGAGCCAAATGCTGCTTCTACTGCGTTACCAATACTGTTCGATTGAACGCCAGGAAGTAGAACACCACATGCAAAGATGGTTGCGATAGCGAAGATCCAAGCGTACCACTTTTGACCCATTGCTTTTTCGATGTAATAAGCTGGACCACCGCGGAATTCGCCTTCGTCTTCTTCTTTATAAATCTGTGCGAGTGTTGATTCTGCGTATGCGGTTGCTGCGCCAAAGAAGGCGACAACCCACATCCAGAAAACAGCACCTGGACCACCGAAACCGATAGCGGCTGCAACACCTGCAATGTTACCTGTACCTACACGGCCAGATAGTGAAACGGCCAAAGCCTGAAATGATGAAATCCCCTTGGTTGAACTCTTACCAGAAAGTAGCAAGCGCCACATTTCAAAGAAGTGACGAATCTGCACAAAGCGCGTCATGATCGAGTAGAACAAACCAGCGCCAAGGCACAAATAAATCAGTACCGGACTCCAGATAATTCCATTCAGAAAATCAACTAATGACTGCATGAGTATTTTCCCTGTTTGTTATGGTTGTGGTTGTTTTTCGTACAACACATTACCCTTTTTTGTAATGTAATTGTTAACCTTTTTGACTAAAAATCCTTTGTAGCGTGATGATGAACACAGAATGGTTAAATATTGTTAAAAATTGGTTCTTGTTATGTTTGTGTGTGGTTTTTATTGGAAATGACAATGAATTGATTGAATATGCAGCACATTGTCATGAAAATGTGCTGCGAGATATGGAAGTCATATCTTCTGAATGCTATTCAACATGTGGAGTAATGTTCTATTTGAAATGGTTTGCAGGTGTTTAGGCGTAACGGCTTAGGCTCAATTCTGAGTGATTTGTTACTTTGCTTTCTGCACCGATCATAATGTCGGCAAGGAGTTGTCCTGACCCACAAGCCATGGTCCAACCTAGCGTTCCATGTCCGGTATTCGTGAATAAATTGTCGTAAGGGGTCGCACCAATGATGGGTGTACCATCGGGCGTCATGGGGCGAAAGCCTGTCCAAAATTCGGCTTGAGTGAAATCGGCACTTTGCGGAAATAAATCTCGAATCACCATTTCAATCGTATTCTTGCGCTTTTGCGGTAATGAAGGATCAAAGCCCGCAAGTTCAGCGGTCCCTGCGACCCGGATGCGATCGTCAAAGCGTGTCATTGCCACTTTATAGGTCTCATCCATGACGGTAGATCGCGGTGCAAATTGTTCACATTCAATCGGAACCGTCAGTGAATACCCTTTGACGGGATAGATCGGAATATCGATCTCAAGCTGCTTGAGTAACGCCGTTGAGTAACTGCCCGAAGCAAGTACAAACTGGTCTGCTTTAAATAAACCACGATCCGTTTGGACACCCATGACCTTTTTGCCTACGGTAACCCAATTGCTTACCTCTGTATTGAATTCAAACCTGACACCATAAGCTTTCGCCAGCTTAGTTAACTGCTGACAAAACTGGAAACAATCTCCGGTTTCATCATCGGGTAGGTACAACCCACCGACCAGTTTTTCTTTTACTAACGCTAACCCTGGTTCTTGTTTGATGCAGTGCTCGACGTTCATTAGCTGAAAACGTGTACCGCTTTGTTCTAACAACTTAAGGTCTTTTTCTATGGCGTCTAACTGCTGTTGAGATCGAAATACTTGTAACGTTCCGAGTTGGCGACCTTGGTATTCAATCGCATGATCACGTCTTAGCTGCTCTAAACAAGTGCGGCTGTGATTGGCGATGGATAGCATTCGTGCTTTGTTGATCTGATAGCGAGATAAGGTGCAATTAGACACCATTTTCGTAGCCCAGCGGATAAGCTCTGGGCTGAGAGACGGTTTTATTTTGAGTGGGGCATGCTCTTCGGTTAGCCATCTCACGGCTTTGAGTGGAATGCCTGGGGCTGCCCATGGTGAGGAGTAGCCGTAAGAGATTTGTCCTGCATTGGCGAAGCTGGTTTCCATCGCACTGCTTGGTTGGCGATCGATCACGGTGACCTGATAACCTGCTTGAGCTAGATACCAAGCTGAGGTCAAACCGATAACACCACTACCTAATACGATGACTTCCATTGATGTGCTCCACACATTTTCGATGTGCGCAGTTTGTCTTCTTTACCTTTTGTTAACAATCGATATAAATTACATCCAGCGTTTAGAAAAACTATAGGCTCAGGATGAAAAGTAGTGTCGTAAGTGGATTGTGGTTATTTAGCCAAGTAGCGGAACACAACAGTTTTACTAGTGCAGCAAAGGTATTGCACTTGACGACAGGCGCAATTAGCCAGCAAATTATCCAATTGGAAGAGCAACTAGGCTTTACTTTGTTTGAACGCCATTCGCGAGGAATTAGGCTGACACCTAAAGGTTTGCAGTTATCTCAGACTTCGCAATTTCACTTCTCTGAACTTAGGAAAGCACTTGAAGAGCTACAGATTGAAAAGCCCCACAATGAAATTCGCCTCAAACTGACACCTTCTTTTGCATTTAAATGGCTGGTTCCTAAGCTTGAAAGCTTCCACCTAAATAACCCCGACCTGCAAGTACAGATTTTTGCAGAGGGAGCGCTTGTGAATAGTGAGCTCAAGGATTACGACGTTGCAATTGACTATGGTCCGCACCCGTATCGAGACAAAAACGCGAAGCGGATTCTTGATGAGCAACTTCTTCCAGTGATGAGTGTCAAATACCTTGAGGATCATGGGTGGCTAAAAACACCTAAAACGACACCAGAGCAATGGCGAGATGCGACGTTATTGCACGATGCTATGCCATGGGATAAAGCGCCGCGTGACTATGAGTGGCTCTATTGGGCATCAAGTATGGGACTGGATTTTAAAACGGATTCTGGGCATTTCTTTAATCGAACGGATATGGCGATGTCCGCAGCTGAAGCCGGCGTTGGTATTGCGATGGCACGTATGGCACTGGTGGAGGATGAACTTAAAAATGGTCGTTTGGTTTCACCATTTGAACCCGTTGATGCCAACGCAGGGTACTACTTGATCATTAACACGAAAAGCGAACCAACCGAACGATTTAAAAAGTGGCTTTTACAACAAGTCCGGTTGTAACTACCGAGAGTTATGTTTGGTTCATGTGTTTAAGAAGCCACAATGAGTGAACACAGAAGATTAACAATGCGGAGTTATAACCTCAGATAAACCGCCTCTTACGAGGCGGTTTTTTTATGCATTTAAGCTTTATGCGTTTTGAGGTACGGCTTGAACCGGCGTGGGTGCCGTGGTCAGTTGTACAGAATCTGCTGTGAGATACGTGGTAGTGGAAGGGAAAGCAAATTGAGCTCCTTCTGCCGTAATGATCTTATCAATCAGCATCAGAAGTTCTTGTTGCAGCTTAAGGAAGGTTTCCCTATTTGTGGTGTTTAAATGAGCGAGAACCTCAATATCCAGACTGTACGCATTGAAGGCACTAAAGTGAACTCGAAGGGGAGAATCTAAAACATCTGGATGTTCTTGGAGTAATGCCGTGATTTTCTCTGTAATGAGCTGTAATTGCGCCATGCTCGTCTCATAGCGCAACCCGATAGTCGCTTTGAAAGGATAACGGTCACGGCGGCTATAGTTGATGATCTCTCGCTTGATAAGGTCACCATTAGCAATCGTGATTTGCGTTCTGTCTTTTGCTCTGATGCGTGTTGAGCGCACTCCTATTTGTTCTATGACTCCTGACTGGCTGCCAATTTGGCAGTAATCTCCAACTGACAAGGATTTATCTAAGAACAAGATAACCCCACCGATTAAGTTCTCCATAGTTGGACGGATAGCGAGCGCGATTGCCATCCCCCCTAAACTCAACCCCGTCACGATGCCGTAAACGGGAACGCCCAAGCGATTCAAACCATAACCAAGGCAAGCAATAGCGGCCATCGAACCCAGCAAAGTACCGATAATTTGTGTCAGGCTTTGGCGCAGTGTGGTGTTAGTGCGTTGTTTACTCATTAGTAGGCGACACGTTTTGTAAATCAACAGATAAGCGACTTGGCTGAGCAATAGCCAACAAATGAGCTCTATGACGATATTGAGTGTCGACATTAGTACGCCAGTTAAATTGAGTTGGTAGTCTGCGAGATAAAGAAAACCGCTTAGTGTGAGTACGGCAAGTATCGCTTTTGAAATTGGCGACTGGATATGGTTGTAGAGTAAAGCAAGCACAGAGATGGTCGCAGAAAGAGACAACGCCAGCCCTAACCATTGCCAGATTGCTTGGTCGCCATATTCCAGCATAAATACGCTAGGTAATGCTTCTACGAGGTGAAACCATGTTGGCGGAATAAGTCTTCCCGCGCTTAGCGAATAATATTGATAGTAATCTAAGCTAGCTCCGGAATGAGAGGGTAAGTGTTTAACCAGCAAATAATCACTGTACAAGCCGTGCACGGTTTGCTCGGAAAAACGATACTGACCATCAGGTTGCTTGATCAACTCTAACCCCGTATCTGGAATTTGCCAGCGGGTTAGGGTGTTGCTATCGGGAATGAGAGATAAGTCTGTAGGTGGAGCTCGGTCGAGTATTTCCTTCATCAACATGACAGATTCAATAGCGACTCGAGTTTGGCTAGATTCTGGGACTTTAGACAGATCGAAGGCTTGCGTTGCTTTATCGAACAACGCGTAAATACGTTGTCGGTTTTGCTCTGTATTTTGAGCTGGATCTTCAATGATTTCGGTTAGTTGCTGATTGGCTTGTGACACCAAAGTATCAAAGCTTGTGAGTGCTTTTCGAGGGCTAGAGAGATCGGGAGGTGCGAGGGGGAAAGTCTCATTTGCCTGAGTGAAGAAAGCGAAAAGCACTAAACACCCAACGATCATCCATGATGTGATTGTTTTCATAACATTATCCTAGCCTTATGATTATTGGATAAGTTTAGTCAATGATTTTCATATGCGGAAAAAGCTAACGTTGTTATTCCTCTCTTTTGGACCATCTGAACAGAAATAATCCACTCCCCTGTGACTTGAGCTGCTTTTCTTTGTTGAAAAAATCGGCAATATAAAAGAATAACCATTCACTCAATAGTTCAGGGAAGATGCATGAAAGACGAAACACTCTCGATCCATTTTGGCTACGAAACCGACCCAACAACCAAATCAGTAGCGACACCGATTTACCAGACGGTAGCGTATGAGTTTGATAATGCGCAACATGGTGCGGATTTATTCAATCTTGAAGTTCCGGGCAATATTTACACTCGTATTATGAACCCAACCAATGACGTGTTGGAAAAACGCATGGCAGCGTTGGAAGGGGGGATTGCTGGTTTGGTTGTGAGTGCAGGTAGTGCGGCAATTAACTACGCTATTCTCACGCTCGCGCAAGCTGGCGATAACATCGTTTCTACTCCTCAATTATATGGTGGTACTTACACCTTGTTTGCGCATATGTTGCCAAGCCAAGGTATTGAAGTGCGTTTTGCCAAGGACGATAAGCCTGAAAGTCTTGCTGAGCTTATCGATGAGAATACCAAAGCGGTTTACTGTGAAAGCATCGGTAATCCGGCAGGGAACATCATAGACCTAGAACGTGTTGCCGAACTGGCTCATGCGCAGGGCGTGCCTGTGATTGTAGACAATACGGTCGCAACTCCTGTGCTATGCAAGCCAATCGAATTTGGTGCCGATATCGTGGTTCATTCGCTCACTAAGTATGTTGGTGGGCATGGTACGACGCTGGGTGGCATCATCATTGATTCTGGGAAGTTCCCGTGGGCACAGCATAAAGATCGCTTCCCAGTATTTAATCAGCCTGAGCCTTCTTACCACGGCGTGGTTTACACCGAAGCATTTGGTGAGGCGGCTTTTATTGGTCGTGCTCGCACCGTTCCTTTGCGTAATACTGGTTCTGCTTTGTCACCAATGAATGCCTTTATGTTGATGCAGGGGCTGGAAACGCTGTCGCTGCGTATGGAGCGTCATACCGAAAATGCGCTGAAAGTCGCGGAATACTTAAGCCAGCACGAGAAAGTGAGTTGGGTAAGCTACGCGGGTTTACCTACTTCGGAATTCTATCCATTGGCAGAAAAATACATGCAAGGTAAACCATCAGCTATATTGTCGTTTGGCTTGAAAGATGGTTATGAAGCTGGTGTGCGCTTTTACGATGCATTGAAGATCTTTAAGCGTTTAGTGAACATTGGTGACGCAAAATCGCTTGCATGCCATCCGGCGTCGACTACGCACCGTCAATTGAGTGAAGCGGAGCAAAAGCAAGCGGGTGTATCCCCAGAGATGATTCGCTTGTCCGTTGGTATTGAACACATTGATGACATCTTGGTAGACCTTGAACAAGCCCTTAATGCTTAATTATTGAATTAAAAGTGAAAAGCAGCTCTTTGATAGGGCTGCTTTTTGAAGACACCGTCGATATTCAACTTTCATTTCAGACCCTATTTCTTTTTCAAATCCCATTTCGTTTTCTATTCCAAATTGTGACCGAGCAGCATGCCTTAATCCCATAAATTCATTATGGTTGAATGGATAAATGATAATAACTATCATTCTCAGTGTTTGTTTTTAAATAGGTGAATAGTCATGTCGGGACTCAACTCAGTAGACAGCTTCGATCCAAGCAGCAGTTGGCAAGGGCTAACTCTGACCGATAAAGCTGCCAATCAAATTAACAAGCTGCTCGAAAAAGACGAATCTCTATGTGGCTTGCGACTCACAATTAAGCCTTCAGGTTGTGCGGGCTACGCGTATGTACTGTCCACCGTGGATGAAGTTATCGCTGACGATCTTGTATATGAGCATCTAGGCGCCAAGTTATTTGTGCCTCTTGATGCCATGCCTTATCTCGATGGAACAGAAGTGGACTTCATTTCACAAGGGTTGAACCAGATGTTCCAGTACAACAATCCTAAAGTACAAAGTGCTTGTGGTTGTGGTGAAAGTTTTAATGTGTAAAAGCGAGCACTGCTCTAGGGCAGTGGCTGGTTTTAAATGGTACCGACAATGACACAAAGTGGTATTGAGATCCAAGAAGATGTTCAAGCTTGGGTTGATGATGATAGTTACAAACAAGGGTTCTACAGCAATATTGCGACAGACCAGTTAGCAAAAGGCATCAATGAAGATGTTGTACGTGCGATTTCTGCCAAAAGAAACGAACCTGAATGGATGCTGGAGTTCCGACTTCGGGCGTTTCGAATTTGGCAAACCATGGAGGAACCGCATTGGTTAAAAGCGCACTACGACCCGCTTAACTATCAAGATTATAGCTATTATTCCGCGCCATCTTGTGGTCAGTGCGATGATACTTGTGCTGGCGATGAAGCATCACTAGACCCGGAGTTTTTGACTAAAGAAGTCGAACAAGCTTTTGACCTGCTGGGTGTGCCAGTTCGTGAGGGAAGCGAAGTCGCTGTTGATGCAATCTTTGACTCCGTATCGGTCAAAACCACGTACAGTGAAAAATTGGCAGAGAAAGGCATCATTTTTTGCTCATTCAGCGAAGCGATTCACAAGTACCCTGAGCTAGTACAAGAGTACCTAGGGACAGTCGTCCCGCCAGAAGATAACTTCTTTGCTGCGCTAAATGCTGCCGTTGCGTCGGATGGCACCTTCGTTTACATCCCCAAAGGTGTTGAGTGTCCTATGGAGCTCTCGACCTATTTCCGGATCAATGCTGCAAAAACAGGTCAATTTGAACGTACGATTTTGATTGCTGATGAGGGCAGCTATGTCAGCTATATCGAAGGATGTTCGGCACCATCGCATGATAATTACCAGCTGCATGCTGCGGTGGTAGAAGTGATCGTCCTCAAAGATGCTTACGTGAAGTATTCGACCGTACAAAACTGGTTCTCAGGCAAAGATACCAACGGCGGTATCCTCAACTTTGTGACCAAGCGAGCGCTGTGTAAAGGCAGTGGTTCAAAGATGTCTTGGACTCAATCCGAAACGGGATCTGCCATTACATGGAAGTACCCAAGCATCATTCTCCAAGGGGATAACTCGATCGGTGAGTTTTATTCCATCGCGTTAACGTCGGGTAAGCAGTTGGCTGACACTGGCACTAAGATGATCCATATCGGTAAAAATACCAAGTCCACCATCATCTCAAAAGGCGTCTCCGCTGGGTACAGTGAAAACAGCTACCGCGGATTAGTGAAGATCTTACCGAGCGCTGAAAATGCGCGAAATTTCACTCAATGTGACTCGATGCTCATCGGTCCGGATTGTGGGGCGCATACCTTCCCTTACGTTGAAGTAAAAAACAACTCCGCTCAGGTCGAGCATGAAGCAACCACAACCAAAATTGGTGAAGACCAACTGTTTTACTGTTCACAACGAGGCATCGCTGAAGAGGATGCGATCTCAATGATTGTGAACGGTTTTTGTAAGGATGTGTTTTCCGAATTACCGCTGGAGTTTGCCGTAGAAGCACAAAAATTATTGGCAATCAGCTTAGAACACAGCGTTGGATAATGAAAAATGTTAACAATTAACAACTTAAAAGCCCAAATTGAAGAACAAGAAATTCTAAAAGGAGTCAATCTTCAGATTAACCCTGGAGAAATTCACGCCATCATGGGACCAAACGGTTCCGGTAAAAGCACGCTGGCAAGCACGCTCGCGGGACGTGAAGACTACGAAATTACCGATGGATCTGTCGATTTCAACGGCAAGGATTTATTGGAATTAGATCCTGATGAACGTGCAGGCGAAGGCGTGTTCTTGGCATTCCAATACCCTGTCGAAATTCCGGGAGTGAGTAACCATCTCTTCTTACAAGCATCAGTGAATGCGGTGCGAAAATACCGTGAACTTCCGGAATTGGAACGCTTTGAACTTGCGGATTTAATTGAGGAGAAAATTGAGCTTCTCAATATGCCGAAAGACTTACTTTCTCGCTCGGTAAACGTCGGCTTTTCTGGCGGAGAAAAGAAGCGTAATGACATCTTGCAAATGGCGGTACTTGACCCACAACTTTGCATTTTGGACGAGACCGATTCTGGATTAGATATTGATGCACTTAAAGAAGTTGCTAATGGCGTAAATAGCCTAAAAGACGGCAAGCGTTCTTTCATCATTGTGACCCATTACCAACGCATTCTTGATTACATCAAACCTGACTTTGTGCACGTGCTGTATCAAGGAAAAATCATCAAATCGGGTGATTTCTCTATGGTGGCTGAGTTAGAGGAGAAGGGCTATGGTTGGCTCACCGGAGAGGAGTAATTGTCTATTGCCATTCAGTGACTATTTAAAGCCTCGTCTGACTGCGTTAGATGAGGTTGCCAAATACCATTGGCAAGCCGCATTAGCACAAGGATTACCGACTCGTCAGCATGAAGATTGGAAATACACCTCGCTTGAAGGCTTCGATGCCATTGATTTTTCCAGCCAGCGTGAGACTGATGTATCGATGGCTTTCGTTCAGGCTCACAAGCTTGATATGGATGCAGAAAGGTTAGTATTTGTGAACGGTCAGTTCCAACCTAATTTGAGTGATATTGATGGCGAGGCATTTCGACTTTCTTTACTTAATGGTGATGCAAAACAAGCGTTGCCTGCCGCGATTGCACCAGAAATCTTTTTGCATCTCACGGAAGCATTTTCCGATACGACTTTGTTGATTGAGGTCGATGCCAAACATACCGTAGCCAAGCCTATTTACTTGATGCAAATTGAGTCTCGACCTCAAGGTGGTATGGCACATCATCGCGTACACCTAAAAGTCGGACAAAGTAGCGAAGTTAAAATTGTTGAGCACCTTCTTTCTGCTTGTCATGGCAATCGTGTGGCAGCAAGTTATTCCGGTTCGCGGCTTACGATGGAGGTTTCGGACAACGCTGAACTTACCCATTACAAGCTCTGCTTGGGTTCTGCGGAACATTACCATTTTGCTCACAATGATCTTTTCGTTGGACGAGATGCAAATGTATCAAGCCAGACTTTTTTGCTCTCTGGTCAATTGACGCGCCACCACACCAGCTGCCAGTTAAATGGCGAAAATACAGAGATTGAAATCAACAGCCTAGCACTACCTAGCCATCAGCAAACGTACGACACGCGTACTTACCTTGAACACAACAAAGGGCATTGCACGAGTCAGCAACTGCACAAAATTATTGCCAGTCAGCAAGGCAAAGCAGTATTTAACGGCATGATCAAAGTCGCCCCAAACGCGCTCAAAACTGACGGACAAATGGACAATCACAACTTGTTGCTAAGTAAAGCGTGTGAGGTCAACAGTAAGCCTCAACTGGAGATCTATGCGGACGACGTGAAGTGCAGTCACGGTACTACCACAGGAGCATTGAGCAAAGAGCAGGTGTTTTATTTGCAGGCTCGCGGATTACCAAAGCACCAAGCTGAACAATTGATCACCCTTGCCTTTGCCGCGGAAGTCGCAGAGGCGATTGATATTGACGTTATTCGTACGCTGGTTTTACAGCATATAGAGTCCAAGCTAGCAGAGGTAAATGCATGAGCTCTTTCATAACAGCGCAACGAGCACACTTTCCAACCTTACATCAGGAAGTAAACAACAAGTCTTTGGTTTACTTAGACAGCGCAGCAAGTGCACATAAACCATCGGTCGTGATTGAACGAGTCGACACCTTTTATCGACATGAAAACGCAGCGGTTCATCGTGGAATCCATCATTTGAGTGCTCATGCGACAGATTTGATGGAACAAGCGCGTGATAAGGTTCAGCAATTCCTTAATGCCAAGCAGCGTGAAGAGGTGGTTTTTGTTCATGGAACCACGCACGGAATTAACCTTGTTGCGAATGCTTATGCGAAAGCGCAGTTGACGGAAGGTGATGAGATCATCGTGTCTGAAATGGAGCATCACGCCAATATTGTGCCTTGGCAAATGCTAGAACAAGGCATCGGGATCAAAGTGGTGGTGTGGCCGCTAGAGCTTGATGGAAGCTTGAGTTTGGATACGCTGAAAACGCTGATGACTAGGCGTACTCGCTTATTAGCGGTCACCCACGTCTCTAATGTGCTTGGTACCATTAATCCGGTCAAAAATATCATCGAGTTGGCTCATCAGAATGGCACCCGAGTGCTGGTAGATGGGGCACAAGCAGTGATGCACCAAGCGGTCGATGTACAAGAAATTGACTGCGACTTCTATGTCTTTTCAGGGCATAAGCTCTATGGTCCGACAGGGCTTGGAGTGTTATACGCGAAGAAAGAGCTGCTTGATATTATGCCTCCGTGGGAAGGTGGTGGTGCGATGATAAAAGAGGTCGATCTGTACCAAGGGACCACTTATAACGAAGCGCCATGGCGTTTTGAAGCTGGCACTCCTAATGTTGCTGGCATTATCGGTTTAGGGTGTGCGATTGATTATGTGCTCGATCTTGGGTTTGAAGCGATTGGTCGCTATGAACAAACATTGGTTGACTACCTCTACGATCAACTAAAGACGGTACCAGACATTGTCATTTATGGTCCTCAAGAGCGCTGCGGCGTAGTGTCATTCAACCTTGCACAAGTGCATGCCTTTGATGTGGGTAGCTTTTTAGATAAGTACGGTGTTGCGATTCGAACGGGACATCATTGCGCTCAACCTCTGATGAAATACTACCAAGTACCTGCGATGTGTCGTGCATCGGTTGCTTTATATAATAATCAACAAGATATTGATGTTTTGGTTTCTAGTCTAAAACGTATCCATACCTTGTTAGTCGGATAGGAAAGAGAAAGCAGTGGACCAAAAACAATTAATTAAAAACTTCAATCGATGTATTGATTGGGAAGATAAGTACTTATACATCATTTCGCTTGGCGAGAAGTTTGCTCGTTTACCAGAAGCGTTACAGACTGAACAGACGGCCATTTACGGCTGTCAAAGCCAAGTATGGATTCAGGTACAAGTAGAACAAGGAAAAGTGCAATTGTTGGGTAGCAGCGACGCGGCTTTAGTGAAAGGGCTTGTCGCTGTGGTGTGCTTGTTATTGCAAGATAAAACACCGAAGCAGTTGTTGGAGACTAACATTAAAAGCATTTTTGCTGAGTTAGGTTTACAGCAACAATTAACTCCGGCCAGAAACCAAGGCATTGAAGCTATGGTTAAGAGTATTTTTAAGCAAGTTCAAGCACTAGAGATGGCGTGATTTCCGCAGAGCTTCTGTGTTAGGTAATGGACGAGCGTTTGGCAAAGTCAGAGCGAAGGATCTTGGCTTTGTCCATCACGTCATAGCCTTTGTAGAGTTGACAAGTGAGATTGAGTGAATCAAGCGCGTAGGCTTTGCATTGGGAGCGGCAGCAAAGCTCGTTATTGGTGTCATTCAATTCAGCCATCATTCTGGTGTAGAGCTTTTTTAGGCAAAGTAGATAACTCATATCATCACCGCTATCACGAGCAGTCAGGGCGACGTCGAGACTCGCATGATAATACTCTGATAACCGTTTTTCAGACGGACCATGACGATTAAGATTCATCTCTGCAAGAAAGAACTCTGAAGTGGCTGTTTGTAATCTATCCTTATAGTCGTCAATCTCTGCAGTTAGCCATGTCATCACGCAATCCATAAAACACCTTCCATCTGTTACTTGATCTTAATGATAATTATTATCATTTACAAATCAAGGCTTCTTATACGTTTTTATCGTTACTCTTGCGTCTATTCCAAATGCTCATCGCGGTTAACTTTTCTTACCTTGCGTATAAATCGTATCTTCCTGACTATGCTTAGCAAATAGTCACTAGGAAGGGACGCTCATGTCTTATGTGTTTCACCGCCATTGTCACGCCAAGTTGCCTACTATCGCCAGAGGGGAAGGGGTTTATCTGTTCGATAGCCAAGGTAATCAATATCTCGATGCTTGCGGTGGCGCTGCCGTATCAAACCTTGGGCACAGCCACCAAGCTGTTAAACAAGCCATGCTCGACCAAATCGAAAAAGTACCTTTTGCTCATACTGGCTTTTTTACTAGTGAAGTAAGTGAGCAGTTGGCTGAGTTGATTTGCCAGCAAATGCCATCGCAATTCAATCACGTCTACTTAGTCTGTGGGGGCTCTGAAGCGGTTGAATCTGCACTAAAGATGGCAAGACAATACTTTGTGGAATGTGGTAAGCCAGAGAAAAAGCAGTTTATTGCTCGCCAGCAAAGTTATCACGGTAATACGCTTGGTGCGTTGGCTGTTGGTGGTAACGAATGGCGGCGTGAGCCTTTTAAACCCATTTTGCACCCAAGCCATCACATTGCGCCGTGCTATGCCTATCGTCATCAAAGAGAAGGTGAATCAGAGCTCGATTACTCACTGAGAGCTGCCAATGAACTTGAAGCTAAAATTTTAGAACTGGGCTCGGATAACGTCATGGCGTTTGTTGCAGAGCCGATTGTTGGCGCAACAGCTGGCGCAGTACCTGCCACTCTAGGTTACTTCAAACGAATACGAGAGATTTGCGATCGCTATGATGTGTTGCTGATCATGGATGAGGTGATGTGTGGCGTTGGACGTAGCGGTAGCTTTTTTGCTTTTGAACAAGAGCAAGCCGTCCCAGATTTAGTTTGCATGGCGAAAGGATTAGGTGCGGGTTATCAACCTATCGGAGCCGTTGTTGCCAATGACAGAGTCTATCAAGCAATCGCGTCTGGTAGTGGCTTCTTTCAACATGGGCATACTTTTATGGCGCATCCCGTCGCATGCGCAGCTGCCGTTGCAACCATTCAGACCATCGGTGACCAAAAGCTCCTGCAAGCCGTCAACCAACAAGGAGCAATGTTAAAAAGAGAACTCGAGTCAGCACTTTCAGACTTCCCGTATATTGGGGATATTCGTGGTAAAGGGCTGTTTCTTGGCATTGAACTTGTGGCAGACAAAGTAAGTAAAATCCCTCTTCCTAATTCAATTTTGGCAGACAAAAAGATCAAACATCAAGCGATGAAAAATGGACTGATGTGCTATCCAATGGGGGGCACGATTGATGGTGTCAATGGGCATCATATCCTGCTTGCACCGCCTTTTATCATCGAACGAAGCCACATCGACGAGCTGGTGGAAAAGCTCACTCGTACACTCAGAGAGGTGTCGAAAACATGGTAATAAATTCCCCAATAGAAAGAGCTCGAATCGCGATTATTGTTGCGCCTAATGGAGCGAAAAAAACCAAGCAAGACCATGCTCAATTGCCGATGAATACTGAAGAAATGGTTGCCGAGGCGAAAGCATGTCAAACGGCAGGGTCTACCATGATCCATTTGCACGCGAGAGATGTGCAAGGCAGGCATTCTCTAGAGGTTGATGACAACTTAGAAATCTACCACGCGGTGAAAGCTGCGGTTGGGAATTCGATGATAGTTCAGCTCACAACTGAGGCTGTTGGTATGTATTCACCACAACAGCAAATGGCGCTGATCAAAGCGGTAAAACCAGAAGCCGCCTCTTTTGCTTTGCGTGAACTGATTCCTGATGAGCAGAGTGAGGAGCTAGGTCTTATCTTTTTTGATTGGGTCGCTGATCAGGGCATTCTCAGCCAAATCATTTTGTATGATCAGGCAGACATCGAGCGCTATTTTTCCCTAAGAGAGCGAGGTGTTTTACCAAAGCAAAACCAACACGCGTTAGTGGTACTTGGTCGATATCATGAGGCTCAACAATCTTCACCATGGAATTTACGGGCACTGCATTTGGAGCGATTTATCGAAGAGAATGTTAGGTGTGCCGTGTGCGCGTTTGGCGTGAGAGAGCAAGACAGTTTAACCCATGCAATGTTACTGGGATTGGATGTTCGGGTAGGCTTTGAGAACAACCATTTGAGTTCGGATGGTCAGCTCGCGAAAAGCAATGCAGAGCAAGTTCGGCGATTGAAAGAGATTTGTGAATTGCTCGATGTGCCCCTGCATGATGCGGAGAGTTTTCGCCTTAGCCTGAGTGGTAGTTGATTTGAGAGATTCCCGACTCAGTCGTTCCTCCTTCTCGAGAGTGACGGAGTTAGCCTTGGTTGATGCTTGGTTTTACATAGCGTCATTATCTAGAGCGGCGAAGGTGCGAGTAGGGAATCGCTTCTTTTCTTAAGACACAAAAAAGGCTCCAATCGGAGCCCTTCTTCAAAGTTAATTTTAGCTTTCAGTCTGAGGGACAGGCTGACGTGCCGGATGCTTGATAAACACCGCCACGATAGCTGCAATTGCAAGCGCGAAACAGTAATAAGAGTTCGCGACAACTTCTAGTGGAGAAAGGTTAAATACCGAGCCCAATAGCAGAACTTGCGCACCGTATGGCAATACACCTTGGATAACACACGAGAAAATGTCCAACAAACTTGCAGAGCGACGCGGTGAAACGTTGTTCTCTTCTGCCAGCTGACGAGCCACGCTACCTGATACGATGATGGCAACGGTGTTGTTGGCGGTACAGGTATTCACCATCGAAACCAGACCAGCAATACCGAGCTCACTTGCACGACCATTTGCTTCTTTCGAGTGGCTAGAGCCAAACGTACGGATGATGCCGCTCACTAGGTTAGTTAGAAACGCGAGACCGCCTTGGCGACGCATAAGCTCACTCAGACCACCAATCAGCATGGATAGCAGGAAGATCTCTTGCATGTTGCCAAAGCCAGAGTAGATGTCTTGCGCGAAGTTGGTTAGACCGTAATCATCGATAGAAGACAAGCTCACGCCGCCTGCCAAAACGATACCAATAGTAAGCACGACAAACACATTCATGCCTGATACAGCAAGGATAAGAATCGTCACATATGGCAGCACTTTCAACCATTCAATAGGACCGGTTTCTGGTACTTGAGTCGCTGTGCTGTTGAAGGCGAAGATCACAAGCGCAACCAGTGCTGCTGGTAGTGCGATACGGATGTTCTCTTTGAATTTGTCCTTCATCTCACAGCCTTGAGAACGGGTTGCCGCAATGGTGGTGTCTGAGATGATAGAAAGGTTATCACCAAACATTGCGCCGCTAAGCACTACACCAGCAGTCAATGGAAGACTCATACCTGCTGATTGAGCAATGCCCAGAGCAACAGGCGCAACTGCTGCGATGGTACCCATTGAGGTGCCCATCGCTGTCGCAATAAATGCAGAAATCAGGAAGATACCCGGCAAGATCATGCTAGTTGGAATCGCAGAAAGACCAAGGTTAACTGTCGCATCTACGCCGCCAGACGCTTTTGCAACTGCAGCAAAGGCACCGGCAAGCAGGTAGATCATACACATCGCGATGATGTCTTGATGACCAACGCCACGCATAAAGTGTTCGATAGAGCGATTGAGTTTGTCTTTGCTTAGGATGAGCGCAAGGATCACAGCAGGCAATACCGCGATAGGCGCTGGCAGTTGGTAGAAGGCGAAATCAACGCCTTGCAAGGATAAGTAAGTGCCCACGCCAATAAACAGCGCAAGGAATAGCACTAAAGGTAAAAGTGCGACCGCTGATGGTGCGATTGCTTTATTAGAATTTTTAGAACCAGACATGTGAACGACAACATAATCAACAAATAAGGCGAGCAGACTAATCTGACACCAAAGACTTGTCAACGTCTAGACGTCTAAATGGCTGGTTATTTTTAATCGAAAAGACCAAGAAAAAAGGCTCACATAACATATCTTATTGATACTGTGAGCCTTTGTAGAATTTTACTTGTGTAGAGTATTTATGCTTTTTTTCGTTTGAGGAGCGCGAAGATCATCAGTGAGAACAACAACGCTGCGCTCGACCAAACCACGTAGCGATGCTCGGTATAGAACTGGCTGAGAACGCTTAGATGCTCAAACGCAAAGTTAGTGAGCAAACTGAACACGGCAACCCAAATGGTGGTTGCAAGGGCGTTGCCCAATAAGAACTCTTTACGCGACATCTTAGCAATGCCACAAGCAAGCGGCATAAACTGTTTCATTCCTTCAATAAAGCGGCTGACAACCAAGCAAGCAGGACCATACTTCTGAATTGTATTTTGTAGCTTCTGCATTTTAGGGCCAGAAATATAGCCTTTCTTGTCTAACCAACCTTCAAAGTGATAGCCAATCAGGTAGCCGCACGTGTTGCCAAAAAAGCAACTCAACCAAGAGACTATCATCACTAGGCTAAGGTTCATGACATGCTCAGATGAGATGATAGACGCCGCAATCATCAGCGATTGCCCCGGCATCGGAATGCCAATACCTTCAAGAAAGATGCTGACGATAAGGGCGAGATAGCCATATTGCTCAAGCAGCGGCTTCATCGCCATCAGTAAATCATTAATGTGTTCCAAATGCTTTCCTCTAACCAAAGTGGAACGAAGCTGGAGTGATACTCCTGTTAGTTAGCTTGGTCAATCGACGTTGTTCTCAAATAGTCAAATCTGACATTCCGTTGATAATAGTGGTGCGTATTTAGTCTTTTAGGTTACGCCTTACTAAGTCGTGCATTTGCTTAATCGTCATCAATGCTAACCAGATGATCTCTTCGACAGAGCGCTGTCCTGCGGTCGAGGAGGGATGATTGGCATCGGTTTTATTGCTCAGTGCTGGCAGCTCATGCACGCGATTGTCACGAATCGTACTGATCAACGCATCCATCGCATCATGAATCAGGCGTTCTACTTGCAATGAACCTTGGTAATGGGTGCCCGCTCTCACTAGAGGGATCAGCAAGCAGAGGTAGTGACTCAACAAGCGATAATGGCTCAACATATCTTCATAATAATGCGGATCGGCGCGAGTGTGCCTTGGCTCTTGCTGCATCTCGTTGTAAATCAGTTCAAGATCGCTTTCTGCAGTGAGCATGGCGGCACGTTGCTTAGTGAGCGCCATGTGATCACGTTGCTCTGTGTCGACTTGTAACTGCTCATAGCAATACACAAATAAGCTTTTTGAACTATCGAGCGCTTTTAATGCTTGGGTATGAATCTCCTTACCTCGCCACTGCGGCCACAATAAGCCATAACCGAGTAGGACAATTGCGCCACCGACGACATTGTCGATCAAGCGCGGAGCGGCAAAGTCGAGCCCCTGGTGTGCCATGGTTTGATAAACCAAAATCAACAGCGCGGTAATACAGCCAATCGCCAGCGAGTAATGGCGCATAATATTGAGCATTGCGATGGGTAATAGGACCGCGATTAATACCAACAGGATGGTCGTTGGTACGCCAAGATGAATCAAGGAGGTGGCGAAGAGTACCCCAAGTGCCGTACCCAAACAGCGTTGCCAAGTTTTACTTCGGGTTGCCAAGAAACTCGGTTGAATGACCATCAACATGGAAATCAACACCCAATCCGGGCGAATCAATTCAAAGTATTCAGCAATCCCAGCTCCAAGAGCGAACATCAAACCAACGCGAGTCACATGGCGCCAAATTGGGTTGCCTCGACTTGGCAAACGAAAAGACAGCTCGAATGGTTGCACCTCAAAGGAGCGTTCATAAGCGGGCTCATTGAGCTCAATACGACGAGAAATATGCTTTACCGCGTATGCCCAGTAGCGAAAGCGAGGTTGGTCTTCTAGCTTCACCGCCTCAATCAAATCATGGGCTTCCTGCTCTAGTGAGCTCAAGTGTTCCATCTCTTCATGCGTGTTATGCAAAAGCTGTTTGGCTTTGTGTCTTAATCTTTGCTGGCAGTGTTGGCTCCAAACCAAGAGCAGATCTCGTTTCGGTTTACTGGATTGAAATTGCTTCAGCAGATCAGGGTTGCTGGTATGGCTGCTCAAGACGACTTCAAATGTATCGAGCGCCAAAAACAAAGCCTGACGTAGAGAGTTGGCGTCTTCATGTTTCGAGCGAAAAGATTCTGATTGCAGCGCTTGTTGGAACAGTTCAATCAACTGATATTTGATGCGTCGTTTCGGAGCATCGTTTTCGCTTCCAAGTAAGAAAGCTTGGCGATATTGAATGTAGTCCGCTAGCGTCTCGTAAATCGCAGAAAGACAAACACGCAGCGCGTAATGTTTCCATAAGGCAAACCAAAGCCAACTGAACAGCGCAAAAGTGAGTGGTCCCAACACCAACATAGGATAGAGACCAAGTACCGCGCTGGAATTATGTAGTGACAAGCTCACGACCGCGATCAGTAAGCTCGACATGCCAAGACGTCCCCAAAACGGACCATTCACTGCTGTACTCGCCAATATTGCTCCCATAACGCCGTAAGTCAGCCACAGCGGTAAGCCCATATTCAGCAGAGCATAACTGATGACGAGCGTAATGCTCCATGTAAAAGCGGTAATCGCAAAGCGTGTCCAGCGTCTAGGACCGGCAGTGTCTAAACCGCTGATCAATGCTGCAGGCATGGTCATTAAAGCTGTCATGGCGAGATTGATTTGGCTGAATAGCACACCCAATCCCATGAATAGGACAATCGCGCTGGTGGCACGCAAACCAAGGTTGACAGAAGGGGAGTACCAGATTTTACGCAGAAAGGCAGGAGATAACGTCATAAACCCTCATTACAGTTGGCAACCCCTTCAGTGTAACGCGAATATCTTTACATGTGCTGGCTTCAACCACAGTTTGAAAAATTGAAGCGGAGTCGTTATCTAACCAACGCCTTCTCCAAGTTGACTAAATAGCCAATCATTGAACAGTGAGACTTTTCGCGCCGCTAGACGGTAGTTCGGCACAAATACGTAATAGCCATAATGGCTATGCATACGCAATTGTTGGATGTGGTAGACCTCATCTCTCGACATCGCCTGCTGCACCATAAAATCAGGCAGGAGGGCAAGACCTTTACCAAGCTTTACCGCTTCATAAGAGAGATAGAAATGCTCATGACCGACAGGGTGATAATGAATCGCGCTTTGCAGAGATTGCTCTAGTTTGAACTGCTCCCACAACTGCGGGCGCGTTGTTTGAGGAATAAAAGCGAAATCCGTAATGGATTGTTTGTCATTACACGTTGAAGAACTTGATGAGCCCGTTAGCAGCAGCGTTTCTTGACGCAGCAATCGACCATGTTCGTAGTGACTAGAGAGAGGAAGGCAACGGATGGTGATGTCGCTGTCTACATCTAACTGATTTATTGGACCATCACTGGTGCGAACTTTAACGCGGATATCAGGATGGATTTGATGGAATGCATCAATGTTTGGCACCAACCACAAACTGGCGAAAGAAGGCGTAACATCAACCACCAATAACTCTTGCTCTGTGTTGGTTTGAATCAAGCTTGCCGTCGCATGTTGGATTATCTCCAGCGCTTCGGTCACCTTGGGTAAGTAACGTTTTCCTTCTTCGCTGAGCTCAATACCATTGATACCACGCTGAATCAAAGGTAACTCAACCAGTTGCTCTAACGTCGCAATTTGTTTGCTCACGGCACCTTGAGTTACGCACAAACTCTCTGCCGCTTTAGAAAAACTCAGATGGTTAGCAACTGCAACAAAGGTTCGCAGCGCACGAATAGAAGGGTACTCACTACCTTTTAGCATAAACTCATGTCCATTGATGAATGCTTAACCACAGACTAAGAGATTTTGGCTAGGAATCAAAGCGATGAGTTGAGGGGAAATACGAATCGCAGATACAAAAAGGGCCAACCCTTTCGAGTTGGCCCTTTCCAAACATTTGGTGGAGCTGGCGGGAGTTGAACCCGCGTCCGAAAACCTTTCATCATTGGTACTACATGCTTAGTCGATCTTTAAATTCACCACCCACCTGCGAACCGACACGCTAATGAATGACTATCCTGAATTAAAATTCGCCGTTCATCTCTCAGGCGGGAGAATCCGGGCTAGCGCGTTTGGGTTTGATCCCTCGTTGGTCCCCGTCTTACGTGCGGAAGCTAGGGCGAGAGAGCTCTGAGCAGGTTATTAAGCTGCTAGTGCGTAGTTTTCGTCGTTTGCGACTATTTTTTTGCGGTTTGTTAACGAGGCCTACCGCACCTCGGCATGCACCTCAGACTTCTGAATTCCCGTCGAATCCTAAATCAGCCCCAGAGGTAATATCGGCATAGTAACAGAAAAGCCTAAGCTGTCCAGTACTATGCGTCTAAGTGGTCAAGTTTAACGCAGTGAACTCTTCATCACGCGTGCTTTTTCACGAGCCCAGTCTTTTTCTTTCAGATCGGTACGTTTGTCGTGAAGTTTTTTACCTTTCGCAACACCGATTTTGATCTTCACCCAAGAGCGAGACCAGTACAGTGACAATGCGGCTAGCGTCATACCTTCACGGTTGATGCGACCAAGAAGGTTGTCGAGTTCACGACGACTCATCAATAGTTTGCGCACACGTGTAGGGTTTGCGACAACGTGAGTAGAAGCTTGGTTAAGAGGCGTGATGGTCATTCCGCTGACAAAAGCTTCTCCGTCACGCATGAAAACGTAGCTTTCAGCGATATTGGCTTTACCTTGGCGAAGTGCTTTCACTTCCCAGCCTTGTAGCTCCAAGCCTGCTTCAATTTCATCGTCAATGAAGTATTCGTGGCGAGCTTTTTTATTCAGCGCGATAGTGTTGCTACCCGCTTTTTGCTTTGATTTTTTCTTTACCATAATGGACTCATTATACGGGTTGGATATGGGTTAGGAAATCCTTTTATTTGCGCTATCGTGGAATAAAAGTAGAATTGGCACAAGCCTTAAACATGTACGCGTATCGATAGGAGTGTGTATGAAGCAAATCAGCCGTTCTGCCTTGGTGTCTTTTAGTGCAGAGCAGATGTTCGATCTGGTCAATGATGTTTCTAAGTATCCTGAGTTTCTACCTGGTTGTTCAGGTTCACGAATCATTGAGTCTTCGGACGATGGTATGGTGGCTTCTGTCGATGTAGCAAAAGCAGGTATCAGTAAGACATTTACAACCTCTAACGAGATTATTCCGGGTCAAGCGATCATGATGAATTTGGTCGATGGTCCATTTAAGACACTGCGTGGTGGTTGGATCTTCACTGCTTTGGATGAGCAGGCGTGTAAAGTGGAACTGAAGCTTGAGTTTGAATTCTCAAGCAAGATGATCGAAATGGCTTTCGGCAAGATTTTTAATGAGCTAACCAATAACATGGTGAATGCTTTTACCAAACGCGCGAAACAGGTGTACGAGTGCTATGAGTATTGAGTCGGACATGATTCACGTGGAAGTGGTTTATGCGCTTCCTCAAGAGCAGCGTGTATTCAATTTGGTGGTAAACAATCAAGCAACGGTTGAAGATATTATCCGCCAGTCGGGTGTGCTTGAGCTATACCCGGAGATTGATTTGAAGAAGAATAAAGTCGGTGTTTACAGCCGTAACGTGCGATTAGATGCAACGGTACGCGACAAAGACCGTATCGAAATTTACCGCCCACTATTGGCAGATCCAAAAGAGATTCGTCGTAAACGAGCGGAGCAAGCAAAGGCCGCTGGTAGTGCAGACCCTGTGACAGGCGGTAAGCCCAATGCTTTGAGAAAAGCTGAGGAATAATGCTTTTGATTACGAACAACGCCTCCCAATTGGGAGGTGTTGTTTTTTTGTGGGGCGAACTTTCCTTGCTCTGTTGAGCAGAAATAAAAAAGCCTCCGTCAGGAGGCTTTAAGAATACAGTGAAAATAAAGGTTGCTTACTGAATCTTCTCGTAAAATGCATCGCTTTTCGGGTAGTCACCAGTGATGTCTGCCAGCGTGCCTTGGTCGTTAAACTGAACGATAAGATCTTTTTGCACTGAGTCACCGTGACCAGGAGTGTGGTGGTAAATGTAGTACCACGTATTCGGGTAGCCATTTTCAACCAACATAGGTGAACCAAGAACGTAGCGAACCTGTGCTTTAGTCATCCCAAACTTTAATTTATCAACCGCACTTTGTTCTACGTAGTTGCCTTGGTTGATATCAATGCGATAAACCAGTTTTTCCAATACCGAACATCCTGTCAGCAATGTCATTGCTAATGGTACGGCAACTAACCACTTCTTTAATTGCATAATAATTTCTTAGTAACCTTTAAAATACTGCGCTGATAATAAACAAGCTCGACGCAGATGTAAAAAGCTATGCGTCGTATGGTAGGGAATCTGACAACGAATTTTGAGTTGAGTTGCATTTATTCGCTGAGATTGAACAATAATTGGCGGAACATTGCGCATTCGTTTAGCGAAAAGCAAAAGTACTGGGGCAGTTGAAATGGGAGAGAGCCACTGAACTGATTGATATGCGGTGGCTCCGTAATAATCTTAAGCGGCGATAAGCAGTTCTTTAGCATTTGCCAATGTGGAATCTGTAATTTGACTACCACCAAGTAGACGAGCTAATTCTGCCACACGTTGCTCTTTATCTAGTGAGCGCATTTGTGTTTCAGTTTGACCACCTTTGGTGTGTTTTGCGACAAACATTTGCTGATGACCACAACCTGCGACTTGAGGTAAGTGGGTGACACACATTACTTGGGTCGACTCTCCTAGTTTGCGCAGCATCTTACCGACAACAGCAGCGGTTGGACCACTGATACCTACGTCTACTTCATCGAAGATCAAGCTTGGAGTATCTACTTTCTGCGCGGTGATCACTTGGATGGCTAATGAGATACGTGATAGCTCACCACCCGATGCCACTTTAGCGATGGGTTGCAATGGCTGACCTGGGTTGGTTGAAACCAAGAAGCAGACGCTGTCCATTCCCAGCGGTGATGGGTGGGTATTTTCGTTGTTCACTTCAATGCTGAATACCGCTTTCTCCATGCTCAATTCGTGCATGCTTTGTGTGATCAGTTTGTTCAACTCTTTTGCGTAGCGACTGCGTGATTTGTGCAGTTTTTCCGCTTGGGTCAAGAAGCTTTGATATTTTTGTTCAACTTCTTGAGCGAGTTCATCCAAACGTTCATCAGAGCAATCGAGCGCTTCGATTTGAGCCAACAGATCTTGATGGTGTTGATATAGCTCATCAGGCATAACGTGGTGTTTACGAGCCATTGACATCACTTTAGAAAAGCGTTCTTCGACATAAGCCATGCGACCCGGATCGACATCAATGCCATCAAGGTAGCTGCGAAGTTCGTTTTTAGTTTCTTCTAGCTGGATCATTGCTTCTGCCAGCATATTTGGTAGCTCTGCTAATTTCTCATCCAATTCAGCTAATTGAATTAGGGAGTGATTGGCCGATTGCAAAATACCAAGCGCATTGACTTCTTCACCTTCGTAAATAAGTTCGATGGCTTGCTGACAGGTAGCGGCAAGTTCACCGCTATTGGACAGTCGTTTGTGCTCTTGTTCGAGCTCTGCGAATTCTTCTTCACCTAGCGATAACTCATTCAGTTCTTTGATTTGGTATTCGAGCAACTGCTTTTGTGCCTGATTTTGCTGGCTGTTCTCTTTTAGTTGCTTGAGGTTATTGTCTGCCTGACGCCAATGCTGGTAAGCACTGCGTGTGCCTTTTAATAGGTTTAAATGTCCTGCATATTGGTCAAGCATTGCCATTTGGTGCTCGCTCTTCATCAATTGATGATGTGCGTGCTGTCCATGGATGTTGATCAACAACTGCCCAAGAGATTTGAGTTGTGAAAGTGGGACTGGGCTGCCGTTGATGAAGGCTCTAGAGCGACCTTCTTTGGTGATGATGCGACGCAAGATACACTCGCTGCCATCAAGCAGGTCGTTATCTTCTAGCCAACGCGTTGCGTGTAGATTGTTATCCAGTAAAAAGGCAGCGCTGACTTCTGTTTTCTCTTCGCCTTGGCGCACCATACCTGCATCGGCACGTCCGCCTAAACAAAGACCTAATGCATCAATTGCAATAGACTTACCTGCACCTGTTTCACCAGTAATGGTGGTCATGCCCTTTGAAAGCTCGAGCTGTAAAGACTTAACAATCGCAAAATTATTAACACTTAGATGAGCCAGCATTTTTATTTACCTGTATAACTGAACAACACTGTATAAGAAAACAGTATATACTGTTTCTTTATACAGTAAAGTCAGGTGCGGTATTTTTTCTTAAAGAAGCGGCTTTTTGTGATGAAGAGAAGAAAAATAGGTCGTGCAAAATGCAACGACCTATTTAAATTGAACAAGTTACGGACGAGTTGGGTTAATGGTGAGCGGTTCTAATGTGACGACTGCATTGACTCCCGCGCCAGGATGGTCGACGTAAGATGTGTCTTGCATCAGGGTGTAGTAAACATCAACGAAATCGTCATCATTGGTCAGAACCCCATCAGGAATTGCATCAATGATCTTGTTGGTGATCTGAGGAATAATGGCATACGCCTGCACCTCTGGATCTGGAATCGCCTTTAATACTTCTTCAGCAACTTGAACGAGCAGTTTTGCCAACTGTTTGTAATCCGTACCGTCATCTTGTTCCATCAATACAATGTCAGCCGCGCCCCAACGGTAACGAGACCAATGAATGATGATTTGATTCGGGTAATAGTCTTTGTTGTCATAATCCAAATATGGAAGCTCGACTAAATCTAACGTCGGCTCGTCGCGACTTGGGTTCACCCCAGTGACGATGGCGTAGATTTCTGCTTTACCCGAGATCCATGGTTCTTGGTCATCAGAAAGACGGATCTTCTTCAGTTGCGTAGTCTGAATCGGTTGAACCGAACTTTCAGCGCTAGCGAGAAGTGGGGAATTAACTTGCTGTTTGTTCGCTAGGTATGGCTGAACCATCGTGGCTTGACCTAAGCTCTTCATCTCAGCTTGCATCGCTTGCAGACCTGCTTTTAGTTCTGCTGAGCTGTTATTGTCGACAACCAATACTGGTACGTCAGGAAGCTGATAGACATCGAGCTGGTGGATTTGACCATATACATCGTACGCTTCGATATACTGCCATTGCGAGTCATCACCGCTTGGCTCGAAAGCGAATAGGGGATCGACTTTCCCTTCTTGCCATACATTTAGCATCTCTTCATTCGCTAGACGGACTTCTAGCAACTGATCTGAGTATTGTTCGATGCCTTTCCATGTGCGGATCTGGTTATCGGCTTGTACAAGCTGTTTACTGAAAGCAGCTTGGGGCGTTTGTTCAACAAAGGAAGATACTGGGACGCTAGTGTGCTCCGCGGTAATGTCCCTACGTAGCATTGGCTCCATGCTGGTATAGCTCTCACTAAGTTGCTGAGCGAGTGCGCGTTTCGTGTTGGTTATATCCTCGGCTTTTGCGTTTGATATATTGTTAACCTTTGCCTCCTCAGACTGGCAGCCCATAAGCGCTAAAGTACTGAGAGCGGACAATATAATTGTTTTTTTCATAGCGTGTCCTTTGAGATAGTTTGTATGAAATAGAGTTAATATTCTATTCATGGCAAGAATATCACCAGACACCTATCATTCAATTTGCTCTCCAAGATTTGTATAAAATCTGCCCACAAGATCAAATTTTATAAATCTAGATTTAGTAGGTTTTTATTTTGTGTCGCCTTAATCGGGATAGAGTAGAAAGCTGAAATATGAGCAAAGAAAAAAGGTTGATGCTTTCACACCAACCTTTATTGCTAAAACAGTTTGCTCGACCATCCAAGCTTATTTCTTAGTACGTGATAGTAGCTATAGTCTTTCGGGTGGATAAGTTTGAGAACGTTCGGGCTCTGGTAGATGTGTATTTCATCACCTGGAGAGACGGGGAGCGAAACTTGTCCGTCACAACTTACTTCCTGAGTACCGCGGTTTTCTGGTGACACGACCAGTTTGATACGACGTTTGCCATCGACAACTAATGGGCGGCTAGACAATGTGTGCGGGAACATTGGCACTAAAGAAATCGCGTTTAAGCTTGGTGACAAAATAGGTCCACCACCTGACAGGGAGTAAGCCGTAGAGCCTGTTGGAGTAGAGACAATCAAACCATCGGCACGCAGCGAAAACGCAAAGCTGTCATCAATATAAACTTCAAACTCAATCATGTGCGCCACTTGTCCTGGGTGGAGCACGGCTTCGTTTAATGCCGCGTTATGGCTCTTGATTTGACCGTGACGATGGATCTCTGCTTCCAATAAGAAACGCTCTTCTTCTATATATTCGCCTTTTAATACGGCTTTTAATGCTTCTTTGAAATCGTCGGGGTTTAGATCCGTCAGGAACCCCAAGTTACCTCGGTTGACACCAATCACAGCAACATCGAAACGAGATAGAATACGAGCAGCACCCAGCATGTTGCCATCACCGCCAACTACGATAGCGAGATCGGCGTTTTTACCTAGCTCTACGAGGCTAGCAAACTGGCTTTGCGGGATTTCGTCTAAAATTGCAGCAAGGCGATCATCGATAAATACTTGGTAACCTTCGGATGTCAGCCATTCGTATAACTCTCTATGAGTTTGAATTGCCTGCTGATCTCGTGGTTTTCCGATAATCGCGATCACGTTACATGGTTTTTTCATAGCATTTCCGCATTAAAGAGGCTTGAATCAGGAATCTTCATCCCCATAATAATGGCAAGTTACCTAAATATGCGAATTTTTATGTGGTTAAAGCCCACAAAACGTGAGTGGCTTTAAGGACATTAAGTTGAATTCTGGAGATATCATGAGCAACGAAGAAAACAAAGTTACAGAAGAAGAGCTTGATCAAATCATCGAAGAAGCTGAGAAAGTAGAAGCCGCAGCGCAAGAAGCTGAAGCAGAACTTGAAGAAATTGGTGATGAGAAAGACGCTAAGATTGCTCAACTAGAAGCAGCACTACTGTCTAGCGAAACAAAAGTGAAAGACCAGCAAGATGCGGTTCTTCGCTCTAAAGCTGAAGTAGAAAACATGCGTCGTCGTACTGAGCAAGAAATCGATAAAGCTCGTAAGTACGCTCTGAACAAATTCGCTGAAGAACTACTTCCAGTTATCGATAACCTTGAGCGTGCAATCCAAGCTGCAGATGCAGAGCACGAAGTGGTTAAGCCAATTCTTGAAGGTGTTGAGCTAACACACAAGACGTTTGTAGATGCAGTATCGAAATTTGGTTTGAAAGAGATCAACCCAGAAGGTGAAGCATTCAACCCTGAATTCCACCAAGCTATGTCTATTCAAGAAAGCCCAGATCACGAATCAAACACAGTTATGTTTGTGATGCAAAAAGGCTATGAGCTAAACGGTCGAGTTGTTCGTCCTGCAATGGTTATGGTTGCTAAGTAATTAAATAACTCATTGATATAAATATATTAAAACGCCTGCTATTCAATAGCGGGCGTTTTTGTTTCAAACATCTCTATAACATATTCATCTCTCTGAATATGTGCGCAAAATGAAATTTGATCCCCTTCAAATTTTTTCTTATTGGTAAAAAATTTTCCAATAAGGGATATCCTTTCTTTATCTTGCTTACTTATGGAATGGGCGTGTCTATAAGTACCTGTTATCACTCGCAATCAAAATTTAATTCTGAATATGAATGTAGATCTAGTGGTTTACTTTTAATGTTATTTATTAACAATCCTGTAAAGAAAGTCTTTATTTTGTAACTGTGGTGTGTATTATTCGCGAGGTCTGCCGTAAAAACCAGCAGATGTAACTATAAAAGCATAAATAGCAAACACAACATTTTGGAGATTTATGATGGATAAATCGCTTTCTAGCAAGATTTTTATCGGCTTGTTTGCGGGTCTTCTGATCGGTACTGCAATTCAGTATCTTTTTAGTGGCGTTGCTCTCTTTGATACATATTTACTTGGCGCAGCGGAAGGCGCTGGTGGTATGTTCGTATCATTGATTAAGCTGTTAGTAGTACCTCTTGTTTACGTATCTATCGTATGCGGTATCGTGGACCTAAAAGACATCACGGCTTTTGGTCGTCTTGGTGGTAAAACCTTTGCTCTATACATTATCAACACCATCATCGCGATTACTGCGGCACTGACTGTTGGTCTTATTTTCCAACCGGGTGCTGATGCAAATCTGGCAGGCACGATTTCAGAAACTGTTAACTTAACAACAACTGAAACACCTGACATTTTCTCGTTGGTTGTAAACATCGTTCCAAGCAACCCTGTACAAGCGTTTGCAAATGGCGACATGTTACAAATCATCTTTATGGCAATTTTGACAGGTCTTGCTATTCAAGCTTTGGATTCTCGAGGCGGCCCGGCAATTCGTACGTTTAAAATGGCGAACGAAATCATGATGAAGCTGGTTGGTCTAGTAATGAGCCTTGCACCTTACGGTGTATTTGCTCTGATGATTCAACTAGGTGCAACACTGGATGCAAACACGCTGATGTCTGTTGCTGGCTACGTAGCACTTGTTGTTGCAATGCTAGTGTTCTGGATTTTCTTCTTCTACCCAATGGCGGTAGGTATTGCGACGGGCACTTCACCAAAAGCGTTCCTACGTGCAACTCGAGAGCAGATCCTATTCTCACTATCAACTGCAAGTTCAAACGCAACTATCCCGGTAACAATGCGCACGCTAACTGAGAAGCTTAAGGTTTCTAAGTCGGTTGCTGGTTTCGGTGTACCACTGGGCGCAACAATGAACATGTCTGGTGTTTCTATCTACATCGCACTAGCAACTATGTTTGTCGCAAACGCGTTTGGTCAGCCAATCAATACTGCTGATATCTTTACTCTTGGTCTAACTATCTTGCTACTTTCTATCGGTGCTGGTGGTGTTCCGGGCGGCGGCGTAGTGATGGTAGGTGTTCTATTACACCAACTAGGTCTTCCACCAGAAGGTTTAGCAATCATTGCAGCTGTAGACCGTATCAATGATATGTTCTGTACTTCATCTAACGTAGTTGGTGATACAGCAGTAAACACTATTGTTGCGAAGTCTGAAGGCGAGATTGGTAAAGAAGAAGTCGTAGACGCAGAGCCTGCACAAGCAAGCGCATAATTTGCAATACACTCTTAGTTGAAAAGCGAGGCTATATGCCTCGCTTTTTCTTTTATAGAAACGAGAATCGAGATTGAAGAGTCGAAGGGGGCTGAGTTGTGCTCGGTTCTCGCCTTTTGCGCAACTTTTTTTTGTTTTTTTTCACTCTCTCCCTTGAAAAGCCATTTGCAGCCCTTATCTATTGGGCATAAGAGAAGCAAACAACATTACTTTAGTTTGTGAGCAAGGGTTGAAACCCGATTCTAAGTCCCCACATAGGGGATATAGCAAAACAAAATAGAATTTATTCGGAGATAGCCTGATGGGTAAAATCATTGGTATTGACTTAGGTACTACTAACTCATGTGTTGCTGTACTAGACGGCGACAAACCTCGTGTAATTGAAAACGCAGAGGGTGAACGTACTACTGCATCGGTTATTGCTTACACTGACGGTGAGACGCTAGTAGGTCAACCAGCGAAACGTCAAGCAGTAACTAACCCAACTAACACGCTATTTGCAATCAAGCGTCTAATTGGTCGTCGTTTTGAAGACGAAGAAGTTCAGCGTGACATCGAAATCATGCCTTACAAAATCGTTAAGGCTGACAACGGTGATGCATGGGTAGAAGCAAAAGGCCAGAAAATGGCGGCTCCTCAAGTATCTGCTGAAGTACTTAAGAAAATGAAGAAAACTGCTGAAGACTTCCTAGGTGAGGAAGTAACTGGCGCAGTTATCACAGTTCCTGCTTACTTTAACGATGCTCAACGTCAAGCTACTAAAGACGCTGGTCGTATTGCAGGTCTAGAAGTTAAACGTATCATCAACGAACCAACAGCGGCTGCTCTAGCATACGGTCTAGACAAGTCAGGTGGCGACCGCACTATCGCGGTATACGACCTTGGTGGTGGTACATTCGATATCTCTATCATCGAAATCGATGAAGTTGAAGGCGAGAAAACATTCGAAGTTCTAGCAACTAACGGTGACACTCACCTTGGTGGTGAAGACTTTGATAACCGTCTAATCAACTACCTAGTAGACGAGTTCAACAAAGAGCAAGGCATCAACCTTAAGAACGATCCACTAGCAATGCAGCGTGTTAAAGAAGCAGCAGAAAAAGCGAAAATCGAGCTTTCTTCTACTTCTCAAACTGACGTAAACCTACCTTACGTTACTGCTGATGCAACTGGTCCTAAGCACATGAACATCAAAGTGACTCGTGCGAAACTAGAATCTCTAGTTGAAGACCTAGTACAACGTTCTCTTGAGCCACTAAAAGTTGCTCTAGCTGATGCTGACCTATCAGTAAACGACATCACTGACGTAATCCTAGTTGGTGGTCAGACTCGTATGCCTATGGTTCAAGCGAAGGTTGCTGAGTTCTTCGGTAAAGAAGCTCGCCGCGATGTAAACCCTGATGAAGCAGTAGCAATGGGTGCTGCAGTTCAAGGTGGTGTACTTGCGGGTGAAGTTAAAGACGTACTTCTACTAGACGTTACTCCACTGTCTCTAGGTATCGAGACAATGGGCGGCGTAATGACTAAGCTAGTTGAGAAAAACACGACTATCCCAACTAAAGCGAACCAAGTTTTCTCTACAGCAGAAGACAACCAGAGCGCGGTAACTATCCACGTTCTTCAAGGTGAGCGTAAGCAAGCGTCTTTCAACAAATCTCTAGGTCAATTCAACCTAGAAGGTATCCAAGCTGCACCACGTGGTATGCCACAAATCGAAGTTACTTTCGACCTAGATGCGGATGGTATCCTACACGTTTCAGCGAAAGACAAGCAAACTGGTAAAGAGCAGAAGATCACTATCCAAGCTTCTGGTGGTCTAAGCGATGACGACATCGAGAAAATGGTTCAAGAAGCAGAAGCTAACAAAGAAGCGGACAAAAAGTTCGAAGAGCTAGCAACTGCACGTAACCAAGCTGACCAAATGATTCACGGTACTCGTAAGCAAGTAGAAGAAGCTGGTGAAGCTCTACCTGCAGAAGAGAAAGAGAAGATTGAAGCAGCTATCTCTGAGCTAGAAACTGCACGTAAAGGTGATGACAAAGAAGCGATCGACGCTAAAGTTCAAGCGCTAATGACTGCAGCTCAAAAGCTAATGGAAATCGCTCAACAACAAGCTCAAGCGCAACAAGCACAAGGTGCTGACGCTGGTGCACAACAGTCTCAAGAAGACGATGTTGTTGATGCTGAGTTCGAAGAAGTTAAAGACGACAAGAAATAATATTTCTTAACTAGGCGGCTTATGGTCGCCTAGAGTCGATAAGACTTTTGTGTGCGGGCGTTTGGGGTAACTCTTACGCCCGTCTGTTTGTCCAAGCTGTCTTTCTAGTTAAGTATTTTGCAATAAGTGCACTTACCTAGAACGATACAAACACCAAGCGGTAAATCATGCCGTTTGCAGTAATTAATTGGTGACGAAGAACATGTCAAAACGTGATTTTTACGAAGTATTAGGCGTAAGCCGTGATGCCTCTGAGCGCGATATCAAAAAGGCGTACAAGCGTCTAGCAATGAAATACCACCCAGACCGTAACCAGGGTGATGAATCTGCTGCGGATAAGTTTAAAGAAGTAAAAGAAGCGTACGAAATTCTCACTGACCCTCAAAAGAAAGCGGCGTACGATCAGTATGGTCATGCTGCTTTTGAACAAGGTGGTGGCGGCTTCGGCGGCGGCGGTTTTGGTGGCGGTGGTGCTGATTTCGGCGACATCTTTGGTGACGTTTTTGGCGATATCTTTGGCGGTGGTCGTCGTGGCGGTGGTCAGCAACGTGCACAACGTGGCGCAGACCTACGTTACAACATGGAACTGTCGCTAGAAGAAGCTGTTCGTGGCGTATCGAAAGAAATCGAAGTACCAACGCTTGTTCATTGTGATACCTGTGACGGTAGCGGTGCGAAGAAAGGTTCTTCAGCTGAGACTTGTGGAACCTGTCATGGTCACGGTCAAGTTCAAATGCGCCAAGGTTTCTTTGCTGTGCAGCAAACCTGTCCTACCTGTCATGGTAAAGGTAAGATCATCAAAGACCCATGTAACGAATGTCATGGTCAAGGTCGCAAACAGAAAACTAAGACACTTAACGTTAAGATCCCAGCAGGTGTTGATACTGGCGACCGCATTCGTCTATCTGGCGAAGGCGAAGCTGGAGAAATGGGTGCACCAGCAGGTGACCTATACGTACAAGTTCACGTGAAAGAGCACCATATCTTCGAACGTGAAGGCAACAACTTGTATTGTGAAGTGCCAGTTAGCTTTGCTATGGCTGCTCTAGGTGGTGAAGTTGAAGTTCCGACACTAGATGGTCGTGTGAACCTTAAAGTACCAACAGAAACGCAAACAGGACGTATGTTCCGTATGCGCGGTAAAGGGGTGAAAGGCGTTCGTGGTGGCGGTGTTGGTGACCTAATCGTTAAGCTTGTAGTAGAGACTCCAGTTAACTTGAGCGCTCGTCAGAAAGAATTGCTTAAAGAGTTTGATGAATCTTGTGGTGGTGATGCCGCAACTAAGCACAAACCAAAATCTGAAGGCTTCTTCAACGGCGTGAAGAAGTTCTTTGATGACCTAACAAGCTAACTGCTGGTTAGTTGAATCCAATAAAAAGCCTGCTGTGATGCAGGCTTTTTTGTATCTGCTTTCTTTTTATTTAAAGTGACTTTATGGCATCGAACTTGTCGTCTAAGTTGTCTTTATCTATTCTCGAAAGGGCTAATCCCAACATGCACTCGGTGACTCTATGTTGGTGGACGTTAGGGTTATTTTATTTACCCCACTAGGGAAACAGTTATCACTGTTTTGCCCTAAATCGGCTTTTGCCGTTGCTTCGATAACATAAGCTGCGCTGGATGTGCTTGCGATACTAAATGAAAAGCGATTTGAATCGGAGTCGCAGATCGTACAAGTCCCGCCAGAGATGATACTACTCCAATCGTACCCACCGTTGTAAGAGGTTTCTAGCTCCAGTTGTATGCGACTGATATCGCTTAGAGCAACGGTGCGATGTGCCGTAATGGTGTGGTTGGTATATGACGGATAAGCGATAGCCGCGATGATTCCAATAATCACAACTGCTATCAGTATTTCGATCAATGTCATCCCTCTAAATCGTTTGTTGTATCCGTTACAACCAGAAATTCGAATCATGACGAGTAGTTTCCTTTTCACTTTTCCGCCTATTTTTCTCAGGTGATAGCATCTGCGCAAGATGAATTACGGTCCTCTTGCCGTTTGCATAGGAATTTGGGAAATGCCTCGCGGGTTTACATTATTGGAGCTTCTGATCACTATCGCCGTGCTGAGTGTTTTGCTCACGGCTGCTGCTCCTTCTTTCCAAAATGTTTTTGAAACCAACAAAATGCAGCGCTTAGCGAATGAACTGCATGGTTTTGTTATTCAAGGTAAGTCAGAAGCGGTATTGCGCCGAGAGAGGCTTTGGGCACACCTGATCATGTCTGGAGGTTCATCCAGTGATGGTAATTGGCGCATTGAGCTCACAGATAATAGCTCCGAGGGAGTCGGTACGGTTTTATTCTCGTTTTCAGGCGCGCCTTACAAGGGCATTGTGGTTACTCCGAGCTACGCTTCAGACCAAATCAGTTTTGATGACGTCCATGGTCGCCCTTCTTCAGGCAACATTCGCTTTTACCCGGTCGGAGAGTCTTCTAAAGCCTTAAAACTTATCTCTCACACTTTGTCTGCGCGTGTCCGGGTATGCAGCGATAACAACAATACCGAGTTCTTCGGCTATTCAACCTGTTCTTGAGGAGTGAATATGTATAAGCAGAAAGGCGCGAGCCTCGTCGAGTTTATGATTGCATCCTCTTTAGGGCTGATTGCTCTAGCTATTGTTGGATCGCTTTACATCAGTGGGCAAAAAGTGGCGATGGAGCGTTCCAAAGAGCTGATGTTACTGCAAAACACGGGCAGCGTATTAGCGATGTTAAGAAACGATATCCAACGAGCTGGCTTTAATGAAAGTGGCAGTGATTCAGTCAAAATTTCAGGAGCGACCGATACGATTTACACTCTTGATACTCCGGGGATGGGGTTGATTGCATATGCCTATCAAGTTGGGACTTCAGGTGCAGCACCACTTTATAAAAATGTTGTATATGAGCAGCGGATTAATACGCCCGAGTCTTTGTTTGTCTGTGAGAAAAAACAAACGACGATTTGGAACGTCAGTCAAGTTATTGCGCTTTCTGGTACCGGTACATGCAATACGCTTTTTGATAAGAGAGCGATTCATATTAACCGCTTTGATCTTGCCGCTCGCACGCTGAAAAACACAGATGCTGAAAGCGCGGTAGTCACCATTACCTTAGGAACGGAATTAGTTGGCGCAACAAGTGTTCAAACAGAGCAGTCGTTTACCGTGAAGCAGAGGAACTGGCAGTAATGAGAAATCAACAGGGAGCCGCAGCATTATTAGTTGTGAGCGTGTTGCTGGTTGCGGCATTAATGATGTCACTGGGAAGCTACAAGTCCCTTTTCTATCAAATCAAACGTGCCAACAATCAAATTGAATCCAGACAAGAGCATTGGCGTGCAGAAGGCGGGTTAGAGTGTGTTTACAGCAAAACCAAACTAAATAAAGAATTGCCAACTAACGTCAATGACTGCATCACAGCGATGGGACTTGATGCACTTACATTTTCCTCTGGTCCTTCAAGCCTCGTGACTTCAACGATTGGTCATCGGGAAACGAAAAAGACCATCAAGTTGCCTTCAAGTAGCGGGGCGGGGGCGATCAAATCTAAATCTGATCTGGTTATTAATGGTTCCTATACGAGCTCTCCAGATCCGAGTAAAAGTCTCGGTAGTAATTTGTGGGAGTGCACCTCTGTTCTTTATTACAACTTTTTCTACGCTACCAGTGTAAGTACTTTTCACCCTTATCAGCTATCCGACAAACCTTATTCAAGTTTCCCTGATAGTCCTGCTGGACAGGAACAAAAATGTGCATCTACACACTACAGTTGGGGCACAAGTGTTGCGGCATCTAAGAGCGATTATCGCCAGTCTTCGGACATGGACCCATTTAAAGATGTCTTTGATGTCCCGCGTAGTGAATGGTTCGATGTAATGTCTGATAGCTCTTTGTTTGGATATGTACCTTTGTCGTTGAATGGTATGACATTGGACTCTGAAGCGGATCTTCCTTCTCCGGTATTCAATGATACTTGCGCGGAGGGGATAGTTAGCAATATCGAAAATGGAAAAGATCTCATTTGGGTTTACGGTGGTTGTGAAATAAACACGGCAGATTTCACGAGTATAAAGAACGCAATAGATAACAGCCTAGGGGGCAACGGAATAATCCTAGTTGTTCAAGACGGTATTTTTTCTACGATAGGGACACAGAATTTTAAAGGTATGCTTTACCATTTTATTTCTCCACTGTATGTCGACCCGACAACCGGGGCTACATTAGATTTTACCGACTGGGCAGCTTCCGCGAATGACCCAGCATTGGATGGCGTTATCGCGGCTTTAGATGCAACAGTGCCTATGGAAAAGACAAAGATTGGCTATTTTCAGCACGGAGCGTTTAACCCATTAGGAGGTTTTGTCATGGACGCGCCTGGAACATTTGCACTCTTCAATGCGGCTTTATCCTTCCAATACAATCGTGATGTGATTGACGAACCTTGGAAGAAGCTAAAGAAAGTATATTGGCAAAAGGGGTCTTGGAATGATCTCTAGACAACAAGGCTTTAGTTTAATTGAGGTGCTGATTTCTTTTCTTTTATTGGGCATTGGGGCGCTCGGACTCACTAAACTACAAATTTACATGGAACGTGAATCGGATTATGCGATTCATAGTATCGAGGCGTTGAGACTGGCTGAAAATCAACTTGAGTGGTTCCGCTCTCGTGGTGCTTCTGAGGCGATGTCTACCATTACGCCTGCCAATTTTGCTTCGATTGCAACCGGATCTTCTGCTAGTGGATCTTATGTTGTTGAGTGGGAAGTTCCAGCAGCTACGGTTTCAGGATCGCTTAAGACCATTACTATCAAATCGAGTTGGGTTGACCGAATGGGGGAAACGCAATCAGTTGAATTGAAAACTATGATTTCGCGTCATAGTGAATTCGAAAAGTGATGGATTAGGTATTCCTCTTATAATTACTTTTATCGTTAATATTGACGCTTTTTATTGCTAAATTGCGTGGTTAATGGGTGGTTTTACAACTGTTAATGCGAATGGTGTGCTACTGTTTTTTTTATGTTTAATTGATATGGCGTTTTTGCAAAATATGTCTCCAAATATGGAAAAAAACATAGAACCTTGTGCTTTCTGAGGCGCTATTTACTAGAATGCTCTGTTGAAAATAGGCCGTTATAATTATTCAAATAGGCCATGGCACCAACATCATTCATATGGAGTTACGATGAGTAACCAAGCAGTAAATAAGGCACCGTCACCGAAGCCGAGCGGGATGGATCGCTTCCTGAACTTTATCGAACGAGCAGGTAACAAAATTCCTGATCCAGCGATTCTGTTCTTCTGGGCACTAATCATTACTTGGGCTGCGTCTGCACTTTTGTCGAATGTTTCTTTCGACCTTCTAAATCCTCGAACTGGCGAAGCTCTCACAATCACTAACCTTCTAACAGGCGAAGCACTAGCAAGTTTCCTTGCTAACATGGTGACAACGTTCACTGGCTTTGCACCACTTGGTATCGTTCTTGTAGCGATGTTGGGTGTAGGTGTTGCCGATTCTTCAGGCTTCATCACCACTGGTCTTAAGAAGATGCTGAACTTCACGCCAGCTAAACTTCTTACTCCAATGCTCATTCTTGTAGCAATCGTGTCGCACACTGCGGCGGATGCGGGCTACGTTCTAGTTATTCCTCTTGGTGGTATCATCTTCCACGCGGCAGGTCGTCACCCTCTTGCGGGTATCGCGGCAGCGTTTGCAGGTGTATCGGGTGGTTTCTCTGCAAACTTCATCCCTTCAGGTATCGATCCTCTATTGGCTGGTTTCACGCAAACAGCTGCACAGGTTCTAGATCCTGAGTACGTGGTTAACCCTCTAGCGAACATCTTCTTTACTGGTCTATCTTCAGTAATTATTGTGGCTATCGGTTGGTACGTAACTGAGAAAATCATCGAACCACGCCTAAAGAACACACCAATCGACGAAGACGCAGAGAAAGCACCAGATCTAGGTTCTTTCACTGAGCTTGAGTCTAAAGCGTTCCGTTACGCTGGTTGGGCAATGATGGCGGGTATCGCTCTTCTTGTTGTGGCGCTTATTCCAGAAAACTCTGCACTGCGTTCACCTGAGGGTGAGATCACTGCGTTCTCTGCGCCAATCATGAAGTCTATCGTTCCGTTGATCTTCATCCTGTTTATCATTCCGGGTTACGTTTACGGTCGCGTTTCAGGCACGTTCAAGACAAGTAACGACATCATCAAAGCGATGGCGGATACTATGTCTACTATGGGCGCATACATCGTAATGTCGTTCTTCTGTGCACAGTTCCTATCAGCATTCGCGCAATCAAACATCGGTACGATGCTAGCGCTTTACGGTGCAGAAGGTCTGAAAGCAATGAACCTACCGGGTGAAGCTACTATCATCGGTATGATTCTTCTAACAGCTTCTGTAAACCTTCTAATCGGTTCTGCATCGGCGAAATGGGCTCTTATCGGTCCAATCCTAGTGCCTATGCTAATGGCTGTGGGTATCTCTCCTGAGCTATCTCAGGCGGCTTACCGCGTAGGTGACTCTGTATCGAACATCATTTCACCTCTGATGGTATTCTTCCCTCTAGTCGTGGTTTACTGTCAACGTTACGTGAAGTCGACAGGTATCGGTACGCTAGCATCGCTAATGATGCCATTCTCGATTGCAATGCTAATCGGCTGGTCAGTATTCCTAGTGGTTTACTGGATGCTAGGCATTCCTCTAGGTATCCAAGCGCCATACACTTACACAATGTAAGAGCGCTGAAGCTATTTAGTAAATTTAGAAAGCGCTGGTCGAGAGACTGGCGCTTTTTTTGTTTTGGGAGTCGGGAACGGACTTTGCCCTTCGGGATACAAAATAAAGAGAGCCCCAACTCGCTCGTACCTCGCTCTTGAGGATGACGATCAAACTGCTTTGAATCACGGTATTTGTGCCCTAACAGGCAAAATCATCCCGCTTCCACTTCCCCTCTTTGAAGGTTAAAATCCACTTTCAATCACGATCTATCCCAAATTCCGGAGCTCCCTTTTGTCAGATTCTCAGTTTTCTCCTCAAGACGAACTATTTATGCGCCGTGCGATGGAGCTTGCCGAGCAAGCCGAAGCTGAAGGGGAGGTACCAGTTGGCGCTGTGTTGGTAAAAGATGGAGAGGTTATTGCGGAAGGTTGGAACCGTTCTATTTGTGCTCACGATGCAACCGCACACGCCGAGATCCAGACATTACGAAAAGCAGGAGAGGCACTAGGTAACTATCGACTGCTTGATACGACTTTGTATGTCACGTTAGAGCCTTGTCCTATGTGTGCTGGTGCGTTGCTACATAGCCGAGTAAAGCGAGTGGTTTACGGTGCGCCTGATTTAAAAGCAGGGGCAGCAGGGACGGTATTGAATTTGTTCGAAAGCCAAGCGGCATACCATTACGCAACAGTAGAAAATGGATTGCTAGAAGAGGAGTGCCGCGCTCAGTTGCAAGCGTTCTTTAAGCGTCGTCGTAAAGAAATTAAAGCCAAAAAACAAGCGCAGAAAGCGTTAGATAATGAGCAGGATACAAAGGGCGAATAAATTCAGGCGAGTAAATTAAGGTTCGCAGCAATAATTCATCTCTTTAGCAAACACCTACTCGGAAGTAGATGTTTGCTTCAAGTTCTCAGTGATTCACTAGGTGAACGAAAACACGGTTACGTGCACTGACTTTCTTTTTCATACACGTAAGCTTGCGCTTACGGCGGTTAGCAGCCACTGTCTTATTCAAACGTTTTGACTGCACTCTGCGTTTTCTCATAATCAGAACCTCTTGCAGACAACGAACACACTCTCCGACACTCGCATAGCAAAGCGTCCGATTCATTATCAATTGATGACATTCTGGTGATGCACACTTCCGATGAAGGTGACATCGAGTGAGGAGAGGTGACCAAAAGAACTTACTTTTCTGCGCGCTTCGTATTGGTATGGCACCAAATAGCAACGCAAACTAGATAAGCTCGAAAGACCGGATTCTAGATAACTTTTTTTGTTGACTCAACAAAAAAATAGCGAGCTGTGAGCTCGCTATTTTCGAAAGGTTTATTCCGCCCCTGAAACAGGAATAGGTTCGACTTTCGTCTCTGGTTTTTGCATTTCATTTGGTGTTGTGCTTTCAGCCCCTGAAACTTGTTCAGCCAAGGTTTCAACCGCCCCAGAAACCAATAGGTTTGGATCGAGTGGCGGAATGACCTGAAGATCTTCCGTATCTTCGTCAATGGCTGGTTTCTGACTGACATGACCAATGATCGATTGATAGTAACGGCGGATGTTTTCTACGTAGTTACGTGCTTCATCACCACGGGCATAACCGTAACGAGTCTGGCTGTAATAACGTTTCTGACGCAACAATGGTAGACGCTCTTTTACATCTGCCCATGCGTTTGGATCGCCGCCTTGCGCTTTAGTCAGGCGTCGTGCGTCCATCATATGACCATAGCCAACGTTGTAAGATGCCAACGCAAACCAAATCTTTTCGTGTTCATTAATGGAATCTGGTACACGAGCGACAATACGACGCAGGTATTCCACACCACCTCGAACAGACTGTTCTGGGTCAAGTCGGTCCGTTACTCCAACGCTCTTCGCAGTAGGCAATGTAAGCATCATCATTCCACGTACACCCGTCGGTGATTTTGCTTTTGGTTTCCAGTGGGACTCTTGGTAAGCCAATGCGGCGATCAAGCGCCAATCAAACTCTTCGCTGTATTTTTGGAATAGTGGTGCCCACTTAGGCAGGCTGTTGTCTAGCGCTCGGATAAAGGCGCGAGTATCGACATAATCAAATGCTTCAATATGACCGATGTACTTTTCTTCTAGTGTCGCCAACTCGCCTGACTGCTGGATATTGCCAAAGAATTCAATCAGCATCGCGTATAAGCTTTCATCTTCAGAGCGGCGAGTAAACCAAGAGACGGGTTGGTCTTCTGTTAGCTCAAAAGCAAGTGCAAGATCTGGGTATAAACGTTGAGCTAAAGACAATTCGACCGAGTCAGTTACAGTAAAACGCAGTTCACCCGTCGATACGTGTTTTAGCAAATCGCGAGTGTCTGCATCGCCAACAATCTCGAATTGAAGCTCTGGATATTCTTTTTGTAGTGACGTTAGTGTCGGAACAAACTGTGATTGTTCAACGATCTGTAGCGTTTCTGCACCTGCATTGGCATTTTCATCGACAGCCTTTTCATCTTTTGATTCTTGATACTTGATGAGCTGATCAATGTCGCGAGGACGAAGTTGTCCTTTCTTATATACCACCTGTTGGCTTACGTAGTAGTAGGCAGGTCCCGGACGGAAACGTTGCACCGCTTGCGAAGTTTGATTCAAACCTGTCGCAATGATGTCGATATCGCCTTTTTTGAGGGCAGGGAATAACTCGGCTTGACGGAAAGCAGGTTTGATTTCCAACTTCACGCCTAGTTGTTCTGCAAATTTACGTGCCAGTTCGTAATCCAAGCCAGCAGGACCGTCTGGACCAATGTAGTAGGAGAGTTGGTTATTTAGCGTGCCAACACGTAGGACACCACGCTCTTGGATTTGCTCGAATTCACTTTTAGGTTCCGACTCAATCTGACAGGCAGAAAGTAAAAGCACAGAAGCGAAAAGTAGGGCGCTGCGCTTGAGTCGGTTGAACTGACTTATTTGCATTAATTCGGTACGTCTCGATAAATTTCTAGTTGCCTTTATATCAAAGCGCGCTGGTGGGGCAAAGTGAATCAGACAGATAGAGTGCGACATTGTGTGATTTATCGACATTTTAGTCGTAATTCAAATTTGGCAAAAAAAATGACGCAAACGGTTGCTTTTGGTGTTACATCACAAAAACAATTGCTATATAATGCGCTCGCAACGAAGAGGTGGCATCGGCATAGGTTTGAAAAACCTTCGGGAATAGCTTCGAAGAAAACAGTATAACCCACTGAATTTATTCCAATATCACCTTAATCACTTGCAATAAGAGACCTAAGCACATGAGAATTTTGCGTGGCTCCCCAGCTCTTTCTGAGTTTCGTGTTAATAAACTACTGGAACTATGTCGTGAACAAGATCTGCCTGTCACTGGCATTTACGCAGAGTTTATGCACTTTGCGGATCTAAAGTCTGACCTTGATGACCAAGAGTTGGAAAAACTGGAAAAATTGCTGACTTACGGTCCAACGATCGAAGAGCATGAGCCAGAAGGTCTTTTACTTCTTGTGACTCCTCGCCCGGGCACTATTTCGCCTTGGTCTTCTAAATCTACAGACATCGCCATCAACTGTGGTCTAGACAAAGTAAAACGTCTTGAGCGCGGCACAGCATACTACGTAGAAACAGCGACGCCTCTTAACGATGCTCAAATTGCAGATGTAAAAGCGCTCATCCATGATCGCATGATGGAAGTTACTTTTACTGACTTCGACGACGCAAGCGCATTATTCCAAGCTGCAGAACCTGCACCAGTGGCAGACGTTGACCTATTAAACGGCGGTCGTGCTGCGCTTGAAAACGCAAACGTTACCCTAGGTCTTGCACTTGCAGATGATGAAATAGAATACCTTTACGATGCGTTCGTAAATAAGCTTGAACGTAACCCGACTGATATTGAGCTAATGATGTTTGCACAAGCGAACTCAGAGCACTGTCGTCACAAGATCTTCAATGCAGATTGGACTATCGACGGTGTTAAGCAAGAGAAGTCTCTGTTCAAGATGATCAAAAACACGTTTGAAACCACACCAGAAAACGTACTGTCTGCGTACAAAGATAACGCAGCAGTTATGGTGGGTTCAGATGTAGGTCGTTTCTTCCCGAACCCAGAAACTCGCCAGTACGGTTACAGCCAAGAGAAAGCGCACATCCTAATGAAGGTGGAAACGCACAACCACCCAACTGCTATCTCTCCATGGCCGGGCGCTTCTACTGGTTCAGGCGGTGAGATCCGTGATGAAGGCGCGACTGGTATCGGTGGTAAGCCAAAAGCAGGTCTTGTTGGCTTCACTACTTCTAACCTACGTATTCCTGGTTTTGAGCAGCCTTGGGAAACAGATTTCGGTAAGCCGGGTCGTATCGTTAACGCTTTAGATATCATGCTAGAAGGTCCACTTGGTGGCGCGGCGTTCAACAACGAATTTGGTCGTCCAAACCTACTTGGCTACTTCCGTACTTACGAAGAGAAAGTTAACTCTCACGCAGGTGAAGAGGTTCGTGGTTACCACAAGCCAATCATGATTGCTGGTGGTATGGGTAACATCCGTGACGAGCACGTTCAGAAGAAAGAGATCCCCGTAGGTGCAAGCCTAATCGTACTTGGTGGTCCTGCAATGAACATCGGTCTTGGCGGTGGTGCTGCTTCTTCAATGGCATCTGGTCAATCAGCAGAAGACTTAGATTTCGCTTCAGTACAGCGTGAAAACCCAGAGATGGAGCGTCGCTGTCAGGAAGTGATCGACCGTTGTTGGCAACTTGGTGATGCTAACCCAATCGCATTCATCCACGATGTGGGTGCGGGCGGTATCTCTAACGCACTTCCAGAGCTTGTCGACGATGGCGAACGTGGTGGTATTTTCCAACTGCGTGACGTACCAAATGACGAACCAGGCATGAGCCCACTTGAGATCTGGTGTAACGAATCTCAAGAGCGTTACGTAATGGCGGTTGCGCCAGAGAACATGGAAGTATTCGATGCAATCTGTAAGCGTGAGCGCGCACCATACGCAGTAGTAGGCATCGCAACTGAAGAGCGTGAGCTTAAACTTGAAGATTCACACTTCGAGAACACGCCAATTGACATGCCAATGGATGTGCTTCTTGGTAAGACGCCTAAGATGCACCGTGATGCGAAAACGCTAAAAGCAAACAACCCGGCGGTTAACCGTGACGGCATCGAGCTGAACGAAGCCGTGGATCGCGTTCTACGCCTTCCAACGGTTGCAGAAAAAACATTCCTAATCACTATCGGTGACCGCACGGTAACAGGTCTTGTCGCGCGTGACCAAATGGTTGGTCCGTGGCAGGTTCCAGTAGCAAACTGCGCGGTAACTGCAGCAAGTTACGACACTTACCACGGTGAAGCAATGTCGATGGGTGAGCGTACACCAGTTGCTCTATTAGACTTTGGTGCATCGGCTCGTCTAGCGGTTGGTGAAGCAATCACAAACATTGCAGCGACGAACATCGGTGATATCAAACATATTAAACTGTCTGCAAACTGGATGTCTCCAGCCGGTCACCCGGGTGAAGATGCAGGTCTTTACGAAGCGGTGAAAGCTGTGGGTGAAGAGCTATGTCCAGCACTTGGTCTGACTATCCCTGTGGGTAAAGACTCAATGTCGATGAAGACCAAGTGGGAAGAGAACGGCGAACAGAAAGAAGTAACCTCTCCGCTATCTCTCATCATCACTGCGTTTGCTCGTGTTGAAGATGTTCGTAAGACAATCACACCGCAATTGCGCACAGATAAAGGTGACACGTCACTGGTTCTTATCGACCTAGGTAACGGGCAAAACCGCCTAGGCGCAACAGCACTTGCGCAGGTTTACAAGCAGCTTGGTGATAAGCCAGCAGATGTAGATAACGCAGCACAACTGAAAGGTTTCTACGAAGGAGTTCAAACTCTAGTAGCAAACGATCAAGTAGTGGCTTACCACGATAAAGGCGATGGCGGTCTATTTGTAACGCTTGCAGAGATGGCATTCGCTGGTCACTGTGGTGTTAAAGCAGACATCGCCGACCTAGGTGAAGATGTACTAGCAGCACTATTCAACGAAGAGTTGGGTGCAGTGCTTCAGGTTAAAAACGATGACCTAGACGCTGTACTTTCAACGCTAGCAGCGAACGGTCTTGAAGCATGTTCTCACGTAATCGGCTCAGTCGAAGCGTCTGATGAGCTAGTGATTACTTCTGGTGACACAGTGGTTCTTGAGCGTAACCGTACTGAACTGCGTACTATCTGGGCTGAGACGACGCATAAGATGCAAGGTCTACGTGATAACCCAGCATGTGCTGACCAAGAGCATGAAGCGAAGAAAGACAACTCTGATCCAGGTCTAAACGTTAAGCTAAGCTTCGACGTAAACGAAGACATCGCAGCGCCTTACATCGCGGGTTCTATGGTAAATACCGGTGCGAAGCCTAAGATGGCTATTCTGCGTGAGCAGGGCGTTAACTCTCATGTAGAAATGGCAGCAGCGTTTGATCGTGCAGGTTTCGAAGCGACTGATATTCACATGAGCGACATCCTAACAGGTCAAGCGGCTCTGGATGAGTACCACGGTCTAGTGGCTTGTGGTGGCTTCTCTTACGGTGACGTACTTGGTGCGGGTGAAGGTTGGGCTAAGTCTATTTTGTTCAATGCACAAGCTCGTGAACAGTTCCAAAGCTTCTTTAATCGTGACAACACATTTTCTCTAGGTGTGTGTAACGGCTGTCAGATGTTATCGAACCTGAAAGAGCTAATCCCAGGTGCAGACCTATGGCCACGCTTTGTTCGTAATGAATCTGAGCGTTTTGAAGCGCGCTTTAGCTTAGTTGAAGTTCAGAAGTCTGATTCTGTATTCTTTGACGGCATGGCGGGTTCTCGTATGCCTATCGCAGTTTCTCACGGTGAAGGTCGTGTAGAAGTACGTGATGCTGACCATCTAGCAGCGATTGAAGCATCAGGTACCGTTGCGGTTCGTTACGTGGACAACCACGGTAACCCAACGCAGCAATACCCGAATAACCCGAACGGTTCGCCAAACGCTATTACGGGTCTAACGACTCAAGATGGTCGTGTCACAATCATGATGCCGCACCCTGAGCGTGTGTTCCGCACAGTAGCGAACTCATGGGCTCCAGAAGGTTGGGGCGAGAATGGTGCTTGGATGCGTATGTTCCAAAACGCACGTAAGAACATCGGCTAATTACGGTGTAGTCCAAGGTTAACGAAAAGAATAAAGCGCTGGTTGAAAGACTGGCGCTTTTTTATTTAAGGGAATCGAGAACGTCTCCCGTCTCCCTTAAAAAACTTGCAGCGTTTCGGTAACTTTTATGCTCTAATACCGCGCTTACCAAGGGATGGTGTTAAACAGCTCAGCTTAGATGGAGTTATCAAGTTGACCGAATCCCTGATTAATCCCTTAGGAAATGAAAGAAATGTCTAAAAATCCAAAATTTGCTATCCGCGTAACTGAAAAACGTAACGGCTGGAGCGCAGAGATCACTCGTCAAGTGACATCTCGTAAGACAGTAGTATCAAAACGTGAAACTGGTTTTGACAGCGAAGAGAAAGCACAAGCTTGGGCTGAGCAAGAACTAGCGGGTTTTGTTCAAAACCAAGTTGTTCGTAACGAGCGTAAAGCAGCACAGCGTCAAGAGCGTGAAGCTGAGCAACTAGCGGCGAAAGTTCGCAAAGAAGAAGCTCGCAAAGCGCGTGAAGTAGAAGCTGACGAAGAGTAATCTCAGCCTACTAGATGGCTTATCTGTGCCGTCGATTATGAATTAAAAAATGCCCTGAGATCATCTCGGGGCATTTTTGTTTGTGTCGTTTAAAAGCAGTCCGAAGATACCGAAAAGCTCACCGAACCTTCTGCAGGGGCTGCAAATTGTTTATTACCAGCAAGCAATTGAGGATTATTCGAATAGGTTCGATACTTGTGGCTGTTTTTGGGAGTATGTACGGGCGGCAAATCGATGTTATGCAAGCCGTCAGAAAGATCTTTGGCTTCCCCATAATCATAATCTCTCGCTTCCGTTATCTCTCCTTTTGTGTATTGGCAATGATCGGGTTTGCCATCTTCTTTCCACGTTAAACCATCTGTTTGAGCATCAAGATCTAAGTTGTCTGTCACAGTGGCAGCGTAATGATCTTCTAATTGCTGGCGCTTACTGTGTTCTTCCAAATATTGAGAGATATTGTCTTGTGAAATACTCGCTGCATGCGGAGAGGCTAGGGCAGCGACAAATAACATTTGTTTCCATGTCAGCGTTTTTCTTCGAAGGCTCATAAGTTTGTATGTAAAATGAGGGTGATAGACCCAAGTCACTCTGGCTGAATCAAGCATTTTGAGGTTACTTGGATATAAACGAAAACTCGGAGCCATTCATAGCCCCGAGCTGGTTGAAGACCAATACAGATAATGTGATTAATTAGTACTGGTAAGTCAGTTTAAGTTTAACTTCACGACCCGGTGAAGGCACGCCGTTAGATAGGTAGGCTTCATAGTAACGGTCAGTCAGGTTTTTCACGACCGCTCCAACGCTCAAGCCTTTGACTTGTTGCACATCCCAAACGACATACGCATTTTGCAGCGTATATTGCTCACTAGGCGATTTTACTTTCAGGTTGTTACCCTCTGCCTTCGTTTTGGTTTGTGCATCGTACCAACGTACTTCCCAACCTGAGCGTAGACCTGGGAGCCATTCGTAACCGAAGCCTAGGTTGATGTTCAATGGTGGTACATCTGGGTGATCGTCATCAGAACCAGTGGAGTCAGATAGACTACCTTTGTTTTTACCACGTACGTAACTCGCTGAAAAATCAGTATAGAAATCTGAAATACGGTACTGTGAAATCAACTCAAAACCGTAGTTTTTGAACCCATCTAAGTTCGTATTCCAGCTTTGGTTTTCTGTACTGTTTTTATCTAGATTTGCACCTGTTCGGATATCGACCGTGTCATTTACGTCGTTGTAAAACACGGTAAACTCCGTTGCAAGGTTGTCACGGTCACTGACGAGACCTTCGGTTAAATTGATCATGCTCGCTTGGTAGGCATGAATACGCGAAACATCCAGATCTCTTGCCGTTGCTGTCGCCGTAGCGCGGGCATATTGTACAGAGTAGATGTTATCAACCGTTGGCGCTTTTAATGCGTATGCGTAAGAGAAATTCAAACGCGTATTATTAGTGGCATCAAAATCGATATCGAGACGCGGACTAAAGCCTTTGTGGCTCGTCTCACTGTAGTCATGTCCAGCCGCCGGGTCGTTGTAGTCTGGCGCTGCATTGCTTTTACCTTCGCTGGTGATGTATTCATAACGCAAAGATGGCGTGATGGTTAGACGATCGGTCGCTTGGTAATGGTCTGCTACATAAGCGGCGTAAATCGTCTGTATACCCGATGGCTCGTAATAAGGTGTGTACCAGCCGTAGTTCTTTGCTTCTTTTTTGGCATACGATTTATTGAAGACCAGTGAATCGCGGTCAGTTTTTTGGTACTGAAGACCGGTGACTAGTGCGTGATCTCCAATTTGTGCTTGGTTGAAGACATCAACATAATCGCGTTCGTAACTTAGCCAAGACTCGTGACCGTAGCTGCCGACAGAGACGAACATTTTTTCGAATGCAACATCAGGGCGTACCCAGTGGCGATCGTTTTCAGAGCGTGCCATTTTGATGTTGAAATCAATGTAAGGATTGGAAGGCATGTAATGGTAAGAGAGCGTCGTCGTATTGTCGGTGTATTTGTTGTCGACCGTGTACGCGTATTTCGCCTTCTCTAATGAGCCATATTTTTTGATGTTGTAGTCGGAAATATTCGGCATTTTTCCACGACGGTTCGCCCAAGGTTTGCGACCTTCGTCTTTGTAGCGCGTATGACTGATTTCGAACTCGTGGTCGTCATTTTCATAGCCGACTTTCACCAGCATGTTTTCTTGCTCGTAACCCGAGTAATCCAACGTTTCACCGCCGCCAACTTGGATGTCATCTGAATCTTTTACCGAGCCATTGGCTAAGAAGTAGAAGCCGGCGTCGTTCTTGCCGTATAAGGACAAGGTGTATGAGTTTTCATCACCATTATTGTTATAGCCAGTGGAAACACGAGCACCAAAGTTACGATCGCCATCGAGGAGATCATCGACACTTTTCGTTTTGATACGGATGGAGCCACCAAATTTACCATTCAATGCGCGATAGTCGTGCGCGCCTTTGATGATCTCTGCCTCACCAATTAAGAACGGGTCAAAGAAGAAGGTTCCGTAACGGTATTGTTGGAAGCCGATAGGTGCGCCATCAACAAATACAGCGATGTCACTTGGGTCATCAAAACCGCGGATATTGATACGTTCCCCCCCAGAGCGAGCACCACCATCTAATGTTGCTCCTGGCACGGAGTCGATCATATCTGCAAAATTGGAATACTGCTGTTCCTCGATAAGAGACCAATCAATGGTCGTTTGAGCAGGTTCTGCAACAGTGATTGGTTTCGCGTAATGCACACCAATGACTTCAAGCTCTTCATCTGAGCCTTCTGCTGCATAGGAAGCAAGGGAGTTGAGCACTGCGAGCGAAACAAGGCTTACCTTGAAGCCATGAGTGGATAAACGTTTCATATTCGTCATTTATAGTAATTTGATTAGGCGAGGATTATATGAATGCTGCACAAATTAATAAATGATAATGAGATTAATTATCAATGGTGTTTTTTTGAATGCCTGTAAAGTTTTATATCCACCAAATGACGGTAAAACAGATTTTGATAGGGATTAAGATATGTAGGGGAGTGAATGTGTCTATCTTTTCGCCACAAAAAAGCCCAGATGAATTTCTGGGCTTTCAGTTTATGCAAAAACTTATTGCTGAGTTTCTAGCGGAATTTGCCCTGTCGTGACTTGATCAACATCGAACTCCGTTAGCTCTTCAATATAGCTTTCTACGGTTTGTTCAACGACATCATCGTCTTGTTTGAAGTAAGCAATGTGGAAGATTGCATCACCTTCGTTAACTAGAGGCAGTGTTTGCTGACCGATCACGATACCGCCTTTTGGTGCAACCAGTTCAAGTTCGTCGTGGCCAAGAGGCGAGCTGATGTATGCGAGTGTTTCACCTTCTTCAACTTTGTCACCTAGGTTCACGACAGTACGCAGAATACCGTTACCTGATGCACGTACCCAACTGGTGGATTTTGCGATAATTGGCTCTGGTAGCTTTTTGCGGCTTGCGCGAAGCATGCCGATGGCTTGCATGACGCGCTGCACGCCAAGTACACCTGCGCTGATAGATAGAGGGTCAAAGCGCAGAGCTTCACCAGCTTCATAAGTTAGCACTGGGATATCGCATTTTTCAGCTTCACTACGCAAAGAGCCATCACGCAGTGCCGAGTCTACGATCACTGGTGTGGCAAACGCTTTTGCGATTCGCAGTGTTTCTGGATTACTCAGGTTCGCACGGATCTGCGGTAGGTTAGTTCGGTGAATCGCACCCGTATGAAGATCCAAGATGTAATCACAGCGTTTGGCGATATTGTTAAAGAACCCATGCGCCATGCGAGATGCCAATGCACCTTTTTCGCTTCCAGGGAAGCAACGGTTTAGGTCGCGGCGGTCCGGTAGGTAGCGTGACTTATGAATAAAACCAAATACGTTCACAATAGGAACCGCAATCACGGTGCCTTTCAGCTTTTGCGGATCCAGTTGGTTGATCATCTGACGAACGATTTCTACGCCATTAAGCTCATCACCATGGATCGCCGCATTCACCATTAGCACGGGACCTTCTTGTTTACCGTGGATGATTTCCACAGGAATAGAAAGTGGTGAGTGCGTGTAAAGCTGTGCTGCTTCAAATTCGGTTTCTAGTCGTTGTCCTGGTTGTACTTGATGCCCGAGTAGCTCAAATACTTTGCTTTTTTTACTTCTGGCCATAAACCATCTCTGTCAAATACGTTAGCAACAATGTAACAACTGGTTCAAAATCACACTAATCATTCTTCTTTAGGTGACGAAAAATAATTTTTATTGAAAAGATTAAAGTTTCACCAGATGTATGAGTTGTGTAAGCACATTGGGTTAATTTCTGTGTTTATTGAGTGGCTGTACGCTGTGTTTTAAAGTAGCACATTCATCGAGTAAATAAGGCTGTGTTAAATTTAATACTCATATTTTTTTGAAGAAAAACTGACTTTTACCTATGGTTTTAATCCGCTAATATCCCCGCCGAATTTTTGACCTAATACTATTTAACTAGAGGTTTTGATGAAAAAGGCGTTCGCTAAAATTGGCGCATTGACTGCAGTCGCAGTTTCTCTTTCTGGCTGTGTGGGCAGTAATGCAGTGACAGGTTACGTAATGGGCTTTAACCTAAAAGCAGTAGATAACCGTTACGCTCGTGGTGGTCTAAACATGCTTTTGGCGCCTGTTTATGGTGTTGCTGTTGCAGCGGATTACATCGTATTCAACTCTCTAGAATTCTGGACTGGTAAAAACCCACTAAACGGTAAGCCACACATCTTTGATACCAAGATGGATACTTACATCGACGTGAACCACCAGTTAGACAAATCTCTAACGACTGCACCGATCGGTCCTCTAACGCACAACCGTGTTATCGAGCAAGGTCAAATGCAACAGATCGACGAGAACACCGTTCAGATGGACATTACATACAACAACGGTGACAAAGCGACACTAATGGGCGTTCGTGAAGGTGACTTCGTTACTTACTACATCGATGGTGAAGTGGTTGCTAAAACTTCTATGGATGAGCTAGCTGCATACGCGCAAACTCGCGCATAGTTTGCGATACTCTTGTTATAAAGAGTCTGTAATAAAAAGCTCACAATAAAAAAGGGTGCCGAGGCACCCTTTTGTGTTTTTCGCGTATTGTTTTGAATTACGCTTTTTCAGGAATGGCTTCAAGAAGCGCAACCATTTGGTCCCAGAACAGTTGAACGGTATCGATCTTCACTTTCTCATCTGGAGAATGAGGGAACTTGATGGTTGGACCGAAAGAAACCATATCCATGTTCGGGTAAGGTTCTTTGAACAGACCACATTCAAGGCCTGCGTGGATAACCATGATATTTGGCTTGTGACCGTAGATGCCTTCGTACATATCACGGAAAATTGCCATGATCTCTGAATCAGCATCTGGTTTCCAGCCTGGGTAAGCGCCAGAGAATTCAATTTGAGCACCAGCCAGTTCAGCGACAGATTGAAGCATACCTTCAACTTGGCTACGACCTGAGTCGATCAGGGAACGAATTAGGCATAGAACGGTTACTTTGTTCTCTTCTGTTGTGATAACACCAACGTTAAGTGATGTTTCAACCACGCCTTCAACTTCATCACTCATACGCATTACACCGTTTGGACAAGCGTTCAATGCTGCGATGAAACGTTGTTGGTCTGCAATCGCAAACACTTGTGCATCTGTTGCAACTTCTTCGTTGAAAGTCACGATGTCTGTTTCAATTTTACCAAGCTCTGTTTTTAGTAACTCAGTGTAGTAGTTGAACAGTTCCGCTAGTTTATCTTGATTTTCTGCCGGTAGTGCTACAGTTACAAAAGCTTCACGAGGAATCGCGTTACGTAAACTACCGCCACGGAATTCAACCAGGCGAAGATCCAACTCTTGCGCGTGACCAGCGAGGAAGCGACCAATCAGTTTGTTTGCGTTACCGCGACCTGTATGGATGTCACAGCCAGAGTGACCGCCTTTTAGACCTTTCAGTGTTAGTTGACGAGTAATAAAGCCCGCTGGAATTGCGTCACGAGTAATATCGAAGGTCATTGCGCCATCGATACCTCCTGCACAACCCATGTACACTTCGCCTTCTTGTTCTGAGTCTGTATTTAGAAGGATATCGCCTTCCAACCAGCCAGCTTCAAGACCAAATGCACCTGTCATGCCTGCTTCTTCATCAATAGTCAGTAAAACTTCAATAGGACCGTGCTTGATCTCTTTAGAAGCAAGTACAGCAAGACAAGAAGCCATGCCGATGCCGTTATCTGCACCTAGCGTTGTGCCCTTTGCTGTTACCCATTCACCATCGATGTATGGCTGAATTGGATCTTGAGTGAAGTCGTGATCAGTGTCTTCGTTCTTTTGTGGCACCATGTCGATGTGTGCTTGAAGCACTACACCTTTTTTATTTTCCATACCTGGTGTCGCAGGTTTTTTAATGAACACGTTGCCAGTTGGATCGCGGCGTACGTCAAAACCTTGCTCTGTTGCCCAAGTAACAATGTACTGTGCTAGAGCTTCTTCATGTTTTGAAGGGTGAGGGATTGAACAAATCTTATCGAAAAACTGCCAAAGTGGAGCAGGTGATAAGGTACTGATTTCAGAATGGAATTCAGACACGGAAGACTCCTTTTGATGTGCTTTGCCAAATTTAAACCGTAAATTTAATGGGTGTTTAGCAGTAAATGCTAATCGGTATTGGCTTGGAATTGCCCTCAGCATACCACCAGAAAAGCGGTTCTAGTAGTTGTGGTGAAAAGGATTTGCCCTAGAACTGTCACAGATTATGAACACAACGTAATACACCAATGCAACGAGCTTAGTATGTTCTGAAAGTTTGTTTAATTTTTTATTTACTAAACTGTAATTTAATTACAGTTAATTCTTGATGAAGGTCAATTTATTAAGTTTTTGTGATTCTGGTCACTAAAATGCTTGTAATTAAATTTCTGGGTGGTATATTTGTAACCAGCTTCTGAGAGAAGAATGAAATGCTCAAAGGATGAGTCCGTTTATCGCCTCCAAGGAACTGAGAAATCAACCAAATTAACAGTATTAATTGATTTAGAAGGTGATATTTATGAAAGGTTTACCAAGTGCAATGTTCTGGAACAGCAAATCTGTTTACACCGGTAACTTTGTATACCCAACAAGCTTTGGTTACTAATTGAAGCCAACGCATGTGACTCGAACAAGTTTGTTCACCCCTATAAATTGGAATTTTTTTTCAGTGCATAGTGCTGACATGATTCACCGCCACTCAAATTGAGTGGCGTTTTTTTATCTTCTGATCCCAATCTCGCCTATTTTATCGCCACCAAGCTTCAATTCTCCGATTGCTTATCTCACTTGTTTCATTTTCTGACCAATTCTTTGGGTATTTAGCGTCCAAAACGATGACTTTGCGTTTGAAAGTTTAATACATTGCTCAGTTTATACACATACGTTTGTTTTCAGTACAAGTTCGTTAGTCATTGTTTATTAAGACCTAAATTTATTTGCTGTTTAAAACGCTAGCGAATGGGTTTCATATCCCAAGAAAAAAATCCCTTTAGAGTGAAGATTCTATCTGGAATTTGTTATTTGATAACTTTATAATTCGAGCCAATCGATTACGCAACCGTTTACTTTTTACCTTTTACAGGATTCGATCATGCTCGAAAGGCTCTTTAAACTTAGTGAAAATGGCACCAATGTGCGCACTGAGATCATCGCAGGTGTTACTACCTTCCTAACTATGGCTTACATCATCTTTGTAAACCCAGCTATCCTTGCAGATACAGGTATGGATCGTGGTGCCGTGTTCGTTGCGACGTGTCTTGCTGCCGCTATTGGCTGTTTCATCATGGGTTTAGTAGCAAACTACCCAATCGCTCAGGCTCCAGGTATGGGTCTAAACGCGTTCTTTACCTATTCCGTTGTGTTGGGCATGGGTTACACATGGCAAGTCGCGCTAGCAGCAGTATTTGTTTCCGGTCTGCTATTTATCGTCTTGAGTGTGTTTAAGATTCGCGAATGGATCATCAATTCGATTCCACTTTCTCTTCGTACTGGTATCTCAGCAGGTATCGGTCTGTTCCTTGCTTTCATCGCACTGAAAAACGCAGGTATTGTTGTAGATAACCCAGCAACGCTAGTTTCAATGGGTAATATCACTTCTCTACCATCTGTACTTGCAGCGATTGGCTTCTTCATGACGATTGCATTGGTTCACCGTGGTGTGAAAGGTGCGGTTATGATCGCAATCCTAGGCGTAACAATTCTTGGTCTGATCTTTGGTGACGTTCAGTGGGGCGGCATCATGTCAACACCACCAAGCATCGCGCCAACCTTCATGCAGCTAGACTTCTCTGGCTTGTTCGAAGTAGGTATGATCTCTGTAGTATTTGCTTTCCTATTCGTTGACTTATTCGACACTGCAGGCACGCTAGTTGGTGTTTCGCAAAAAGCGGGTTTGACTGACGAAAACGGCAACATTCCACGCCTAAATAAAGCGCTACTTGCAGACTCAACAGCAACATCTGTCGGTGCTCTACTAGGTACATCAAACACGACGTCATACATTGAGAGCGTTTCTGGTGTAGCCGCTGGTGGTCGTACAGGTCTAACTGCTGTGGTTGTTGGCGTATTGTTCCTTCTTGCTCTATTGTTCTCGCCACTAGCGGGAATGATTCCAGCTTACGCAACGTCTGGTGCACTATTTTACGTGGCTATCTTGATGCTTTCTGGTCTTGTTGGCATCGACTGGCGTGACCTAACAGAAGCGGCTCCTGTTGTCGTAACGTGTTTGGTTATGCCTTTGACTTTCTCTATTGCAGAAGGTATCACGCTTGGTTTCATTGCTTACGCTGCGATCAAACTGTTCAGTGGTAAAGGACGTGAAGTCTCAATGAGTGTATGGGTTATGTCCGCTATCTTCATTGCGAAGTACATCCTAGGCTAACTCTGACGATTAAAAGAAAAGCCAGTGTGGGCACTCGTTCACACTGGCTTTTTGTTTGTGGGCTTTTACTGGAGGGGAATTTCTCCTTGTTTATGGAGCATTTCTTCTCAAATTCATTCCCTTCTTTATTTTGCCGTGTTCACTGAATTCGATTTTTCTGCGTAATAGACGGAGAATTTTGATATCAGCGTTGGTATTAATCATGGGTTTCGGTAGAATAATCGTTTGCGTAGCTTGAAACCCCCATTTCCTCTGGTGTGGGAAATCTAGATTGATGAGTCCATTTCAGCGCCATCAGCTAGGTCACGGGGATGCATATTTTGAAATTATTAGGTTATTACAATGAGTAAAAAATTCATTATCACTTGGGATGCGATGCAGTCTTACTGCCGTGAACTGGCTGAGAAACAAATGCCAGCTGAGCAATGGAAAGGTATTTGGGCGGTAAGCCGTGGTGGCTTGGTTCCTGGTGCTATCTTGGCTCGTGAGCTAGGTATTCGCTACGTAGATACAATTTGTATCTCAAGCTACGACCACGATCATCAACGTGACATGACAGTGCTTAAAGCGCCAGAAGGTGACGGTGAAGGTTACCTAATCATTGAAGACCTAGTAGATAGCGGTGATACAGCGCGTAAACTTCGTGAAATGTACCCGAAAGCAAAACTGATTGCTGTATGTGCTAAGCCTTCTGGTAAAGAGCTACTTGATGACTACGTAGTAGACATCGCACAAGACACTTGGATCGAGCAACCTTGGGATATGTCTATCCAGTACGCTGAGCCAGTAAATCGCAAGCAAAAATAAGTTTGCACTAAGAATATTGAGAAATGCCCCTTTATAGGGGCATTTTTTTTATTATTATTACGCTATTGCAACCAGCCTAGAGTTCTTCCTATGTCAGAAGACGTCAGTAAAAACCTCTCCGAAACTTTGTTTGTCAAACACAAACAAGCGAAAGAAACCTCTGCACTTACTCAATACATGCCGACCAGCCAAAAGATTCTTGATGAGCGAGAAGAGCATGAAGATCGTGCTTGGTATCGTCATTTGAGACGTCTTCAATGGGCGTGGCAGGGCTTATCTCCTATCGAAATGGAAGGGGTACTTTCTAAAATCGCGTCATCGAATCATTCTCGTACCGAAGATAAATGGCTTGATACGGTCATGGGTTACCACGGTGGTAACTGGACGTTTGAGTGGATTAAGTTAGGCATGGAGCATCAACGCCGCGCGAATGAAATGAAGGGGGAGGAAGCGGCTGATGAGCTGTTTACGGCTTCATTGTGTTTTAGCATTGCAGGCTATCCACATTTAAAGAATGATAACTTAGCCATTCAAGCACAGGTATTGGCGAACAAAGCGTATTCAGAAGGCTCAGAAAAAACTAAATACGTGATCAAGCAGATCGAAGTGCCTTACCAAAAACGCAAGATCATCGCGAACCTACATCTTCCTCGCACAGATAAACAATTACCAGTTGTAATGGTCAGTGCTGGTTTGGACAGTTTGCAAACGGATATGTGGCGCTTGTTCAGAAACCACTTAGCTCCAAAAGACATTGCGATGGTGACTATTGATATGCCGTCAGTCGGTCATAGTTCACATTGGCCGCTGACTGAAAACTCCAGTTGCCTTCATCAAGCGGTTTTGAATGAACTGTATTCTCTACCTTGGGTTGATCACCACAAAGTTGGATTGATTGGCTTCCGCTTTGGCGGTAATGCCATGATTCGTCTTTCGTTTGTTGAGCAAGAAAAGATCAAAGCTTGTGTGGCTTTGGGAGCACCAGTGCATGATCTGTTTACGTCGCCTAAAAAGTTGCAGCAAATGCCGAAGATGTACCTTGACCTATTAGCGTCTCGCCTTGGTAAGAGTGCTGTTGACATCAATAGCATGGCCGGACAGATGATGGCATGGTCACTCAAGGTACAAGGTTTCCTAAGTAGCCGTAAAACTAAGGTGCCAATTTTAGCATTGAGTCTCGAAGGGGACCCAGTTTCACCTCATAGTGATAACCAGTTGGTAGCACTGTTTAGCCAGTACGGACAAGCCAAGAAAATCAGTTCCAAGACAATTACAAAAGGTTATGAGCAATCCCTCGATTTAGCCATAAAGTGGTTGGAGGACGAATTATTAAGATGACAAATCTCCTAATTTAGTTAAGAGTGATATATGTGAGCAAAAAATAAGCTCATGATAATTAAAAATAATAATCATTCTTGGATAGCTAAATATCCTTACTATGGAAACGGAGATTCTTATGTCAGAGACGACACAAGGGCCGACTCACTTTCGCTTGATGTCAAAGTTGAAGGCGATAGGTCCGTACCTGCGCGAACCACAATCACAAGAAGGGCACTACTATTTTGACTGTCTATCTGTCTGTGTAGACGACAAAAAGTCACCTGAGAAACGTGAATTTTGGGGCTGGTGGATGGACTTGGAGTCCATCGAAGGTGGCTTTACGGCAAAATACCATATTGGTAAATACAACAAAGAAGGGGAATGGACCTCAGAACCATTACCAAATAAGGTAGTAGAGGAAGTGTACTTGACACAAAGTACCTTCCATCAAAAGCTTATTGATACAGTGGCTGAGCATTTCAAACTGGAAGTGGAATATCACACCGAATCGTTTGATTTCGCCTAATTTGGCTGTTTTCTTCCCTGATAAGACAAAAAGGTGCGTTTTCGCACCTTTTCTGCTTGTTAAATCCCCATTTGATTGCTAAAACATCCACTCTTTATTTGTTTTTCATTTCAGAAGACATCATGACAACGAATCAACAGAATGCAGTTGTTTCACAACCACAGACCGTCGTTGTGAAACTGGGTACAAGTGTGCTGACAGGCGGCACTTTGGCGTTAGACCGTGCTCATATGGTAGAGCTGGCTCGTCAATGTGCTGAGCTTAAAAAACAAGGCCATTCAGTAGTAATGGTTTCGTCTGGTGCGATTGCAGCAGGCCGTGAGCATCTTGGATACCCCGCACTGCCCAACGCGATGGCGAGCAAACAGTTGCTTGCAGCCGTGGGTCAGAGCCGTCTGATTCAAACATGGGAGTCTTTGTTTGGTATTTACGGTATCAAAATTGGTCAGATGCTACTGACTCGCGCTGATTTGGACGATCGTGAACGTTTCCTTAACGCACGTGACACCATTAATGCGTTGGTTGCGAATGACATTATCCCTATCGTTAATGAAAACGATGCTGTCGCAACAAATGAAATCAAAGTAGGTGATAACGATAACTTGTCTGCTTTGGTGGGGATTTTGTGTGGTGCAGACAAATTGCTGCTCCTGACTGATCAAAAAGGTTTGTTTACCGCAGACCCGCGTAAAGATCCGAATGCTGAGTTGATCAAAGAAGTGAAAACTATCGATGATACTTTGCGTAAAATTGCAGGTGGTAGTGGCACAACGCTAGGTACGGGCGGCATGGCAACCAAACTTCAAGCGGCAGACATAGCTCGCCGCGCTGGTATTGAAGTTATTATCGCCGCTGGTAGCGCACCAAATGTTATCTTTGACTCATTGAGTTCAGAGCCACAAGGCACACGTTTCCTACCGTGTTCTGAAGCACTAGAAAACCGTAAGCGTTGGATCTTAGCTGGTCCTGCGGCGTCTGGTGACATCATTATTGATGACGGTGCCGTTAACGCGGTTGTAGGTAAGGGCAGTAGTCTGCTTGCGAAAGGCGTTATTAAAGTAAGTGGTGATTTTGCTCGTGGCGAAGTCGCCCGCGTGACAAACTCCCACGGTAAACTGGTTGCTCGTGGTATCAGTGCCTACTCAAGTGAAGACCTAGCGAAAATTGCAGGTAAGCACAGTAAAGATATCATCTCTATTTTGGGTCATGACTACGGCTCAGAAGTGATTCATCGCGATGATCTTGTCGTCATTCAAGAATAGAAATTGAGGGAAGCAAAGTGGATTTAACGAATATGGGTAAAGCTGCCAAAGATGCAGCTTTCGAATTGGCGACAGCGTCAACCGCACAAAAGAACCAAGCACTAGCCATTATCGCCGATGAGCTAGAAGCAAATGCAGCAACTATTTTGGCTGCAAACGCAAAAGATATTGAGTTAGGTCGCGAAGCGGGTCTAACGGATGCATTACTTGACCGCCTTTTATTGAATGAAGAGCGCTTAACGGGTATTGCTAACGATGTTCGTAATGTGATCAGCCTTAACGATCCTGTGGGCAGTGAAATTGACAGCAAAGTGCTAGAAAACGGCATGTCTCTGTCTCGTCGTCGCGTGCCACTTGGTGTAGTTGGTGTGATTTACGAAGCGCGTCCGAATGTAACCATCGATATTGCTGCTTTGTGTCTAAAAACAGGTAATGCAAGCATCCTACGTGGTGGTAAAGAGACATTTTTCTCTAATATGGAGCTGGTGAAGGTTATCCAATCGGCACTTGCGAAAGCAAACTTGCCAGCGGCTTCTGTTCAGTACATCGAAAAACCGGATCGTGAGTTGGTTTCTCAATTACTTAAGCTAGACGACTACGTCGATATGATCATTCCACGTGGTGGCGCTGGTCTACACAAAATGTGTAAAGAGAACAGCACCATTCCAGTGATCATTGGTGGTTTTGGTATTAGCCACATTTTTGTTGATGAATCAGCAGAGCTAGAGAAATCACTCAATGTTGTTGAAAACTCAAAAGTTCAACGTCCGTCCGCATGTAACTCGCTAGATACTTTGCTGGTTCACGAGAATATCGCTGCGCAGTTCCTGCCAATGATCGTAGAGCGCATGAACGAAAACGTAACTTTTGTCGCAGAGCCAAAAGCAAAAGCACTGATGGCACAAGCGAAACAAATTCGCGATGCGGGTGAAGGTGATTTTGATACGGAATGGCTAAGTTACACGCTAGGTGTAAAAGTGGTTGCTGATGTGAAAGAAGCGATTGATCACATGCGCGTTCACAACGCGAGCCACTCAGATGCGATCATGACAAACAGCCTACAAAACTCAGAATTGTTCATTAACTCTGTCGGTTCTGCGGCGGTTTACGTAAATGCCGCAACACGTTTTACTGACGGTGCTCAGTTTGGTTTAGGTGCCGAAGTTGCGGTATCAACTCAGAAACTGCATGCTCGTGGTCCTATGGGTTTGGAAGAACTGACCAGCTACAAATGGGTTGGTAAAGCGAACTACTTAGCACGCAGTTAACAGAAACCGTTTGATATTGATTGAAAAAGGGGCAGCGATGCCCCTTTTTGTTTTCTCTAACATAGCAATTCCGCTACACTAGTCTTGCTTTTGGGACGAACCCAATTGCAAGCTATTTGGAGGTGATATGCATTGTCCTTTTTGTTCTGAGAACGACACAAAAGTAATTGATTCACGCTTGGTTGCTGATGGGCATCAAGTGCGTCGTCGTCGTCAATGCCTTGCGTGCAGTGAACGTTTTACAACGTTTGAGACCGCAGAGTTGGTGATGCCGAAAGTGATTAAATCTAACGGTAACCGTGAACCATTTGATGAAGATAAAATGGTTGGTGGTATTCAACGTGCCTTAGAAAAACGTCCAGTCAGTGCTGACTCTATTGAGCTAGCCATCAGCATGATTAAGTCCCAACTGCGTGCAACTGGTGAACGTGAAGTACCAAGTGAAATGATTGGTAATTTGGTTATGGATCAATTGAAAGAGCTGGATAAAGTCGCTTATATCCGCTTTGCATCAGTTTATCGTAGCTTTGAAGACATCCGTGAATTCGGCGAAGAAATTGCTCGCCTAGAAGACTGATTGAATCATGGCTCAACAATCTCTCTCTTCAGAATTTACCTCTCAAGATTTCGAAATGATGTCGCGTGCGCTCAAGTTAGCGAAGCGCGGCATTTATACAACGGCACCTAACCCGAATGTAGGCTGCGTTATTGTCCGTGACGGTGAGATTGTTGGCGAAGGTCATCACCATCGTGCGGGGGAACCTCATGCTGAAGTTCACGCGATGCGTATGGCTGGCAATAAAGCTGAAGGCGCAACGGCATATGTGACACTGGAACCTTGCTCTCATTATGGTCGTACGCCACCTTGTGCAGAGGGGCTAATCAAAGCCAAAGTCGCACGTGTTGTTTGTGCAATGGAAGATCCAAACCCGAAAGTTGCAGGACGCGGTTTTCAAATGCTGCGCGATGCGGGGGTAGACGTTCAAGTTGGCTTATTAGAAAGCGATGCGATCGAGCTGAACAAAGGGTTTATCAAGTTCATGCAAACTGGCATGCCTTATGTTCAGTTGAAAATGGCAGCCAGCCTCGATGGGCAAAGTGCACTCAATAATGGTCAGAGTCAATGGATCACCTCCCCAAAGGCTCGCCAAGATGTACAGCGTTATCGAGCGTTGAGTGGCGCTATTCTCTCTACCAGTAAGACAGTCATTGATGACAATGCATCGCTGAATGTGCGTTGGGATGACCTGCCATGCAGTGTGCGAGCTCAATATCCTCAAGATGAAGTTCGTCAGCCTCCTCGTGTGATTTTCGATCGCCAGTCTCAACTTAGCGATGATCTAAAACTATTCAATACTGACGGTGAGCGTATTATCGTTAGTCACGATGGCGATATTGCGCCTGAGCTGACGGAAAATGGTCAAATTGACTTAACGGCGACATTAAAAGCTGTAGCGAGCGAATATCATATTAATCACTTGTGGGTTGAAGCTGGCGCTACATTCGCGAGTTCATTAATCAAAGCTAACCTTGTAGATGAACTGATTGTTTATCTTGCTCCTAAATTAATGGGCAGCGATGGGCGAGGTTTGATTGGTGCTCTTGGGCTAACCGATATGGCACAAGTTATCGATTTAACTATTACCGACGTTCGAATGGTAGGGGTGGATATTCGCATTACCGCAACCGTCAAACGCAACCAAAGCTAGAAAGAAGCATTATGTTTACAGGAATTGTAGAAGCAGTTGGCAAACTAACTGCAATCACGCCAAAAGGCGAAGACATCACCGTTACGGTCGAAGTTGGCAAGTTGGATATGTCTGACGTTAAGTTGGGGGACAGTATCGCAACGAATGGTGTGTGCTTGACGGTCGTCGACTTCGGTAGCAACTATTACAGTGCCGACTTATCACTGGAAACGCTGAATAAAACAGGTTTTGCCGCTTACCAAGTTGGCGATAAAGTGAACCTGGAAAAGGCCATGTTACCAACGACACGTTTTGGTGGGCACATTGTGTCTGGTCACGTCGATGGCGTGGGCGTGATTGTTGAGCGCAACCAAGTTGGTCGAGCGATTGAATTCTGGGTAGAAATGCCTGCTGAAATCAGTAAGTACGTCGCAGAAAAAGGCTCGATCACAGTGGATGGCATTAGTCTGACCGTCAATGACCTACGTAAAAATGGTTTTAAATTGACGATTGTTCCTCACACCAGTGAAGAGACCACGATTGATCAGTTCCAGGTGGGTCGCAAAGTGAACCTAGAAGTGGATGTACTGGCTCGCTACATGGAACGCTTGCTGCAAGGTCAAAAAGAAGAATCGCAAGAGTCACGTATTACCATGGACTTCTTGCAGCAAAATGGTTTTGCGTAGGCGAAACCGACAATAATCACAGAACGTTATCAGGTTAATTGACTTAATAAGGGTTGGCTGCAAACTGCGCTAAAGCCAGTAGACATGGCTAACCGAAACGTTAAACGTATTGCTGCTGCAATAATAAATTTATGAATAACGGGAAACAGAATATGCCTATCAGCACGCCTCAAGAAATTATTGATGACATTCGCGCGGGCAAAATGGTCATCCTGATGGATGATGAAGACCGCGAGAATGAAGGTGATTTGATCATGGCTGCCGAGCACATTACGCCGGAAGCAATCAACTTTATGGCTACGCATGGTCGTGGCTTGATCTGTCTAACCATGACAAAAGCTCGTTGTGAAAGCCTTGGTTTACCGCCAATGGTGCAAGACAACAATGCGCAATACACCACGAACTTTACCGTTTCTATTGAAGCGGCTGAAGGTGTTACGACAGGTATCTCTGCCGCAGACCGTGCTCGCACTGTACAAGCTGCCGTTGCGCCAAATGCGAAAGCAGCTGATTTAGTTCAACCTGGTCATATCTTCCCTCTAGCAGCACAAGATGGTGGCGTTCTAACTCGCGCTGGCCATACAGAAGCAGGCTGCGATTTGGCTCGCCTTGCAGGTCTAGAGCCAGCATCGGTTATCGTTGAGATCCTAAACGACGACGGCACGATGGCACGTCGTCCTGATCTTGAAGTGTTTGCTGAAAAGCACGGCTTAAAGCTAGGTACTATTGCGGACTTGATTGAATACCGCAATAACACCGAAACAACGATTGAACGTGTTGCTGAGTGTGCATTGCCAACAGAGTTCGGTGAGTTCACGCTTGTGACTTACAAAGACACGATTGATAACCAAGTGCACTACGCAATGTGTAAGGGCGACCTTGCTTCTGAAGCGCCATTGGTCCGCGTTCATTTACAAGATGTATTTACCGATGTCCTTCGAAGTGACCGCAACGCAGAGCGTAGCTGGACACTTGAGAAAGCAATGAAGCGCATTGGCGAAGAAGGTGGTGTTCTGGTTGTACTTGGCAACGAAGAGTCAACCGATCTGCTTATTCACCGAGTGAAAATGTTTGAAGCACAAGACAAAGGCGAAGCACCAACGCTTGCTAAGAAGCAAGGTACGTCACGCCGAGTGGGTGTCGGCTCTCAAATCCTTGCTGATCTGGGCATTCACGATATGCGCCTGCTTTCTTCAACCAACAAGAAGTACCACGCACTCGGCGGTTTTGGTCTGAATGTGGTTGAGTACGTCTGCGAATAATAACTGACCAGCGAGTTCCTAGTCTTACACGCACTTATCGTCGCTAAGGCGAGGAACTCGTGATTCGTCCCTAATTTCCATTAGATATTGCTCACAAAATTGTGATAGAATCCGGCGATTCTCACTTGATGAACAATTTTCACTTATAAATAGAGTTAAAGGAAAGCTTATGAAAGTGATCGAGGGTGGCTTCCCAGCGCCAAATGCAAAAATTGCTATCGTTATTTCTCGTTTCAACAGTTTTATTAACGAAAGCCTACTATCTGGTGCGATCGATACACTAAAGCGTCACGGGCAAGTAAGCGAAGACAACATCACTGTTGTTCGTTGCCCAGGTGCCGTAGAACTACCTCTAGTAGCTCAACGTGTTGCTAAAACTGGTAAGTACGATGCAATCGTATCTCTAGGTACAGTAATTCGTGGCGGTACACCGCACTTTGACTATGTTTGTAGTGAGTGTAACAAGGGTCTTGCACAAGTTTCTCTGGAGTACAGTCTTCCAGTAGCATTTGGTGTATTGACTGTTGATACTATCGATCAAGCGATTGAACGCGCAGGAACCAAGGCTGGTAATAAAGGTGCAGAGGCTGCACTAAGCGCACTTGAAATGATTAATGTACTATCTGAAATTGATTCCTAATGGGGGCCAGTGTGAAACCAGCCGCACGTCGTAACGCACGTCAATTCGCTCTACAAGCGATCTATTCATGGCAAATTACTAAAGATAATGTTGCCACGATCGAAGAACAGTTTTTGTCTGGCGACAAATACGATGAAGAAGAACTTCACGCATCTGAGCCTGCACTTGCTGCTCCAGAAACAGACGTAGCTTACTTCCGTGAACTACTAAGCGGTGTTGTACTTAGCCACTCTGAGCTAGATAGCAAAATCCGTCCATACGTGTCTCGTCCAATGCAGGACCTAGACATGATGGAACTTGCTCTTCTTCGTCTTGCTATGTACGAGATGACTCGTCGCGAAGATGTTCCTTACAAAGTGGTAATCAACGAAGCGATTGAACTTGCAAAAGTATTCGCGGCAGAAGACAGCCACAAATTTGTGAATGGTGTGCTAGATAAAGCGGCGCCACACGTACGTAAGAAATAACGATTTCTTCATTAAAAAGGTCAGCAGATGCTGACCTTTTTTGTATCAAAAGCTTTTCCATCAAAAAGTAAGTGAATAATGTCTGGTGAATTCAATCTGATCGATAAGTACTTTGTTGGACGTCAAAGCCAACGCAAAGACGTACACCTAGCGGCGGGTGACGACTGTGCGTTAGTGAAAGCGCCAGATAACGTACAAATTGCCATTAGTACTGATACGTTAGTGGCTGGAACCCATTTTCTTGCGGATGCAAACCCTGCTTGGGTTGCACATAAGGCGTTGGCATCAAATATTAGTGATCTCGCGGCAATGGGTGCAACGCCGGCGTGGGTGAGCTTTGCATTGACGATGTCTAAGCCTGATGAAGCTTGGCTCGCGCCTTTCTGTGATGCATTTTTTGAGCTGGCGGATTATTTTGGTATTCAACTTATTGGTGGTGATACCACAAAAGGTCCACTGAGCCTGACGCTCACCGTGCAAGGGTTTGTACCAGAAGGGAAAGCATTGACTCGCTCTGGGGCGAAAGTCGGGGACTGGGTTTATGTCACGGGCAACCTTGGAGATGCCAAAGCCGGTCTGGATGTGATTCTGGATGATTCACTGCGCTCACGTATTGCTGCGCAGGAACTTGAGACAGCGCATTATCTTAGCTCACCTCGTGTTTTGGCTGGTCAAGCGCTTGTTGGGTTGGCTTCGGCTGCGATTGATATCTCTGATGGTTTAATCTCTGATATCAAACACATCCTCAAACGTTCTGATGTTGGTGTGAGCTTAGATGTTTCCCAATTGCCAATTTCTTCAGAACTGGTTCAGTTTTTAGATGATAAGGTCATCGCACAGCAGTATGCTCTATCAAGTGGCGAAGAATACGAACTGTGCTTTACTGTGCCAGAGCAAAACCGTGGCTCATTACAAAGCGCTTTGTCTCATATCGGATGTAAAGTCACGTGTATTGGTCAGATTCGACCAAAAGGTACCTTCGAGCTGCATGATAACAATCAACCGCTTGATTGGGATCTGAGTGGCTTTGACCACTTTAAATGATATGAGCTAGGCTCTAGCCTAAGATTGAAACCAAACTTGCAGTATAGGTTTAAGGAAATGACCAACCCTCTCTCTCTGATTTCATTAAAGAACCCGTGGCATTTATTGGCGACAGGTTTTGGTAGCGGTTTATCACCTGTAGTGCCAGGCACAATGGGCACACTGGCATCTGTACCATTATTTCTATTGTTAGCCCAATTGCCTTTTCCACTATACGTGGTCGCCGTACTTATCTCTTGTGTGATTGGCATTAAGATCTGCCAAGTGACATCAGACGACATGGGCGTTCATGACCATGGCTCAATCGTGTGGGATGAATTTGCGGGCTTTTGGATCACTATGAGCTTAGTGCCTGCACTGAATATTCCTTTAACAGAATGGAAATGGTTACTTACTGGTTTTATCTTGTTCCGCTTCTTTGACATGGTAAAACCGTGGCCTATCGGTTGGTTAGATAAACGTGTTCATGGCGGCTTAGGTATCATGATTGATGATATCGTGGCGGGCATTATGGCGGGTATCGCACTGTTTTTTGTGGCGAAATACGCAGGTTGGATGTAGTACCTACCACATAGCACTGACCATCGACAAATAAACAAAAGGGATGCTAGAGCATCCCTTTTTTGTATTTACGCGATTTTATTGCTTTACGCTATTTACTTGGCTAGGTAATCGTTGATTGATTTCTCGATGCCTTTTGCGTCTAAACCAAGTTCTTCGTGCAGCTCGTCTTGCGTACCTTGAGGTATAAAGCGATCTGGCAAGCCAAGATTTAGTACTGGCTTGATGATCTTATCTTGCATCATAAACTCAATTACACCTGCACCAGCGCCACCTGCAATCGCATTCTCTTCTAGTGTGACCAGAACATCATGCTCAGCGGCGAGCTGACGGATCAAGGCTTCATCAAGAGGCTTAACAAAGCGCATATCAGCAACTGTTGCGTTGAGGTTTTCAGCCGCCTCCAGTGCGTTACCTAAGAAGGTACCGAAGCTAAGAATTGCCACTTTCTCGCCTTTACGCACGATACGACCTTTACCGATTTCAAGTGCAGTGAAGTCTTTTTCGATTTCAGTACCCATACCGCTACCGCGTGGGTAACGAACCGCGCTTGGACCCGTGTGTTTGTGGCCTGTGTACAGCATCTGACGACATTCGTTTTCGTCACTTGGTGCCATGATTACCATGTTCGGGATACAACGCATAAAGCTGAGATCGAACGCGCCTTGGTGAGTTTGACCATCTGCGCCAACCAGACCTGCACGGTCGATAGCGAACATCACTGGCAAATCCATGATCGCAACGTCGTGGATCAGTTGATCATAACCACGCTGTAGGAAGGTAGAGTAGATTGCTACGATCGGGTGATCGCCCGCAATTGCCATACCTGTTGCAAGTGTCACGGCATGCTGCTCTGCGATCGCTACGTCAAAGTACTGCTCAGGGTACTCTTTTGAGAAGCGAACCATACCAGAGCCTTCACGCATTGCTGGTGTAATCGCCATCAGCTTAGGATCTTGCGCTGCCATGTCACATAGGAAATCACCAAAGATCTTAGAGAAGGTTGGCTTGCCGCCACTGCTCTTCGGCAAACTGTTATGTGATGGGTCGAACTTTGGTACACCGTGGTAGCCGATAGGATCTTTTTCTGCTGGCTCATAACCTTTACCTTTCTTGGTCATGATGTGCAGGAATTGTGGACCTTTCAACTCACGCATGTTTTTCAATGTCTTGACGAGCTCGTTGACATCGTGACCATCGATAGGACCGATGTAGTTGAAGCCAAGCTCTTCGAATAACGTGCCAGGAACGACCATGCCTTTTAGGTGTTCTTCTGTACGACGCACCAACTCTTTGATCGGTGGGACGCCGGACAGCACTTTCTTGCCGCCTTCACGGATAGAAGTGTACAAGCTGCCAGAAAGGACTTTTGCAAGGTGATTGTTCAGCGCGCCTACGTTCTCTGAAATCGACATTTCGTTGTCGTTTAGAATCACTAGCATGTCAGGGTGAACGTCACCAGCGTGGTTCATTGCTTCAAAAGCCATACCAGCCGTAATGGCACCATCACCGATTACGCTGACCACTTTACGACCTTGACCTTCTTTTTCTGCGCTAATGGCCATACCGAGACCAGCACTGATAGAAGTCGATGAGTGACCAACAGATAAAGTGTCGTACTCGCTCTCTTCGCGCCAAGGGAATGGGTGAAGCCCGTCTTTTTGACGGATAGTAGGCATTTGGTCACGACGACCTGTCAGAATCTTATGTGGGTAAGCCTGATGACCCACATCCCAGATTAACTGGTCAACAGGTGTGTTATATACATAGTGCAGAGCGACCGTTAGCTCTACTGTGCCTAAGCCAGACGCTAAATGTCCGCTAGACTGACTCACTGAATTTAGCAGATACGTGCGTAGTTCATCGCACAATGTCGGCAATGTTTCTTTCGGAAGAAGACGCAACTCCTCCGGTGTATTTGCTAACGCCAGTGTCGGGTATTTTGAAATATCAAGAGTCATATAAATGCGCGCTTATAGTTTAGTTCTTGCGCTCGATGACATATCGGGCGAACTCTTCGAGTAACTGAGTATTGTATGGGATTGCTTCCAATGCTTGAAGTGCTTCCTGTAACAGAGTGTGAGCTTTCTCCATTGCTCCCTCCAAACCCAGTAGAGATGGATAAGTGCTCTTGTTCAGCTCTTGGTCTGAGCCTTGAGGCTTACCCAGTGTTTCTGTGTCACTAATGATATCAAGAATATCGTCTTGAACCTGAAACGCCAGACCGATCGCTTTTGAGTAGCGTTCTAGGTGTGGCAATACTGCCAGGCCTTTTTCGCCTGCGGCTAACGCACCAAGTTTGACCGCACAGTTAATCAGTGCACCAGTTTTATTGCGATGAATTTCTTCTAAATCTGCGAGAGAAACTCGACGATTCTCTGCACCTAAATCTAACGCTTGACCAAGACACATGCCACTTGCACCAGAAGCTTGCGCTAGTGCTTGTACCATCTTTATACGCTGGCTTTCCGCGTTCGGATTCAGTTTTCCTTCAGCAAGAATCGTGAATGCCAATGTTTGTAGAGCATCACCAGTCAAGATTGCTGTGGCTTCATCAAACTTAATGTGGCAAGTCGGTTGACCGCGACGCAGCGCATCGTCGTCCATTGCAGGTAGATCATCGTGAATCAGAGAGTAGGCGTGAATACACTCAATTGCAGACGCTGGCGTGTCGAGATCTTCTGGCTTACAACCCAGCATTTGACCAGTGATGTAAACAAGGAAAGGGCGAACACGTTTGCCGCCTAGCAGCAGACCATATTTCATCGCTTGAATCAGCGGCTGTTCTTGGTGAGGCAATTGCTCAAGCCACAGATTGAGTTGTTGGTTGTTTCGTTGTTGATAAGACGTCAATGTCTCTTGCATCACATTGCTCACTACTGATTATAATTCTGACTCAGGGTTGAAGTCACTCAGTGGTGCTTCATCATCTTCGCTAAGAAGAATGCTTACGCGCTGTTCGGCGTCGCTCAGTTTTGTTTGACCAGCACGAGCCAGTGCAATGCCACGTTCAAATTTACGTAGGGCATCATCAAGGGCAAGATCGCCATTCTCTAATTGATCAACTAAGCTATCTAGCTCTTCAATTGTTGCTTCGAAGGTCATATTTTCTGGTTTCTTGACGGCCATCTTTTATCTGCCTTAATAGAGCCTCTAATAGAATGCACGCAAGTTACCTTAGCCTACTAAGTTGGTCAAATTTAACCTTATATAATTGTCACAAAATTAGCGTTAGACAGGTCTGATAAGACGATATTGATCATAGACTTCGGAGCTAAACGATCTTTTTGTGACGTATTGACCAAGATTTTTCTAAAAAAACTGTTCTAGTTGTCGATACAAGTAATAATTCGCCTGACTAGGCAATATTTAAGTATAGCGAGAGGAGTGCTTTGTGGATTTAGCAACCCTAATAGGTTTGATCGGTGGTTTTGCATTCGTCATCATGGCGATGGTGCTAGGCGGCAGCATCGGTATGTTCGTAGACGTTACCTCAATCCTAATCGTAGTTGGTGGCTCTGCATTTGTTGTGTTGATGAAGTTCACCATGGGGCAGTTCTTCGGTGCGACAAAGATCGCAGGTAAAGCGTTCATGTTTAAAGCCGATGAGCCAGAAGATCTGATCGCTAAGATTGTTGAAATGGCAGACGCGGCACGTAAAGGTGGTTTCCTCGCTCTTGAAGAGATGGAAATCAACAACAGCTTTATGCAGAAAGGCATCGATTTACTGGTTGATGGACATGATGCCGACGTTGTACGTGCGGCACTACAGAAAGACATTGCACTTACCGATGAACGCCATACGCAAGGTACAGGCGTGTTTCGTGCATTTGGTGACGTAGCCCCTGCGATGGGGATGATCGGTACACTGGTTGGTCTGGTAGCCATGCTTTCAAACATGGATGACCCAAAAGCGATCGGTCCTGCGATGGCGGTAGCGCTTTTGACCACACTATACGGTGCGGTGCTTTCTAACATGGTGTTTTTCCCAATTGCAGACAAGCTTTCATTACGTCGCGATCAAGAAACGTTAAACCGTCGTTTGATTATGGATGGTGTTTTGGCGATCCAAGATGGTCAAAACCCTCGTGTTATCGATAGTTACTTGAAGAACTACCTCAACGAGGGTAAACGCGCTCTCGAGATAGACGAGTAATCCGGAGGTCATCTGATGGATGAAGATAACAAATGTGATTGTCCGCCACCCGGTCTCCCGCTGTGGATGGGGACATTCGCTGACTTGATGTCACTGCTGATGTGTTTCTTCGTACTGCTGCTTTCGTTTTCGGAAATGGACGTATTGAAGTTCAAACAAATTGCGGGCTCGATGAAGTTCGCTTTTGGTGTACAAAACCAACTTGAAGTGAAGGACATCCCAAAAGGTACCAGCATCATCGCTCAGGAATTTCGACCGGGTCGCCCTGAGCCGACGCCAATTGATGTCATCATGCAGCAAACCATGGACATCACTCAGCAGACGTTGGAATTCCATGAAGGGGAATCTGACCGAGCAGGTGGTACTAAACGTGACCAAGGTAAGCTGACGGGGGGACAATCACCAGAAACTTCAACGCAAAACAATCAATCGGCAGAAGCAGACATGCAACAACAGCAGTCTGAACAAACGTCGCAAGAGATGGAAACCTTGATGGAAAGCATCAAGAAAGCGTTGGAGCGAGAGATTGAGCAAGGCGCGATTGAAGTAGAAAACCTCGGTCAGCAAATTGTGATTCGAATGCGAGAGAAAGGCGCGTTTCCTGAAGGATCGGCGTTCTTACAGCCGAAATTCAGACCACTAGTACGCCAGATTGCCGAACTGGTGAAAGACGTACCGGGTATTGTTCGAGTGTCTGGACATACGGACAACCAACCGCTGGATTCTGAGCTGTATCGTTCTAACTGGGACTTGTCTTCGCAACGAGCTGTATCGGTTGCCCAAGAGATGGAGAAAGTAAGAGGCTTCTCGCACCAACGCTTACGAGTGCGAGGCATGGCTGATACTGAGCCATTAGCGCCAAACGATTCTGATGCAAACCGCGCACTTAACCGCCGTGTTGAAATCAGCATCATGCAAGGTGAACCACTTTACAGCGAAGAAGTGCCCGTAATTCAATAAGCGGATATTTGTTCTTATACTAAAAGCGAGCGTTAGCTCGCTTTTTTTGTCATTCCATTTCGCTTAGGTGTATAATCTTGCGCCTTTGAAGTGAGCTCAGGCTACCTTTTATGACCAAAACGCACTTTTGCTGCGTATGAAGCATCGAGGTGGAGTATCACTCATTGTTGATTGCGAAACTAACCTGCGAACTAGACTATGAAATTTATTGTAAAGCCCCATCCAGAAATTTTTGTAAAAAGTGAATCTGTGCGTAAGCGCTTCACAAAGATTTTAGAGTGCAACATTCGTAACATCGTTAAGAGCCGTACGGAGTCTGTCGCGGTATTCAACCGTCGTGATCACATTGAAGTGACCTCTGAGAGTGACGAGTTCCACGCTGAAGTTTTAGAAATCCTGACGCACACGCCAGGTATTCACCATATTCTTGAAGTAAAACAAACTGAATTCAAAGACTTGCACGACATCTACGAGCAAGTGTTGGAGCTAAGCAGTTCACTGATCGAAGGCAAGACTTTCGTAGTGCGTGCTAAGCGTCGTGGTAAACACGACTTTACTTCTATTGAGTTAGAGCGTTACGTAGGTGGCGGTCTTAACCAAGCGGTAGAAAGCGCTCGAGTTAAGCTAAGTAAGCCAGACGTAACGATCAACGTTGAAGTGACTAACGACAAGCTAAACCAAGTGTTGGCACGTCACAAAGGTCTAGGTGGTTTCCCTCTAGGTACACAAGAAGACGTACTAAGCCTGATCTCGGGTGGTTTCGACTCTGGTGTTTCTAGCTACCTACATATCAAACGTGGCTCAAAAGTACATTACTGTTTCTTTAACCTAGGTGGTCCAGCACATGAAATCGGCGTTAAGCAGGTTTCTCACTACCTATGGAACAAATACGGTTCTTCAGCAAAAGTACGTTTCATCTCAGTTGATTTTGAGCCTGTAGTTGCAGAAATCCTAGAGAAAGTTGATGACGGCCAAATGGGCGTGATCCTGAAGCGTATGTTCATGCGTGCGGCAGGTATGATTGCTCAGAAGATGAAGATCGAAGCATTGGTAACAGGTGAAGCACTGGGTCAGGTATCGAGCCAGACGCTGACTAACCTACGCCATATCGATAACGTAACAGATACTCTGATTCTGCGTCCGCTGATCAACTGGGATAAAGAAGACATCATCAATCTAGCGCGTGAAATCGGCACAGAAGACTTTGCGAAGACGATGCCAGAATACTGTGGTGTTATCTCTAAGAAGCCAACTGTTAAAGCGGTGAAAGGCAAGCTAGAAGCAGAAGAAGAGAAATTCGACTTCAGCATCCTTGAGCAAGTGGTTCAAGAAGCTCGTATGATGGACATCCGTGATATCGCAAAAGAGTCACAGGAAGCAGCACCAGAAGTTGAGCAAGTACAAGCAGTAGAAGAAAACGCAATCGTATTGGATATCCGTAGCCCTGAAGAGGAAGACGATAACCCACTAGAAATCGATGGTGTTGATGTTAAACATATTCCATTCTACAAACTGGGTACTCAGTTTGGTGATCTAGACCAAGCTAAGACATACCTACTGTACTGTGACCGTGGTGTGATGAGCCGTCTGCAAGCACTTTACTTGCAAGAGCAAGGTTTCAACAACGTGAAGGTTTACCGCCCATAATCGCGTTGTAATGCTGACAATCACAAAAGCGCAAATTGAGAAATCAGTTTGCGCTTTTTTCGTTTTAGCACGCGCAAAATTTTCCCTAATGAAGTGATAAGATTGAGCTCAATCGCACGCTTCGGGATTTGTATTGATATAACGATAATTAATCCGAAATCAGGATGAAAAGGTGATGTTGATACCAATTTCTGAAGAAGAGGGACAGTGGGATTTTTTAGATAAAAAAACACCGCCTAATAAGGCGGTGCAAGAAATTTGACAGACAGGTCAAAATAAATACAGGAAGTATCTGTTTTGTCACAGGGAGTGTGGACAAAACATATGGTAGAAATCTACCTAACTCGAAATACGAGTTTGCAAACACAACATCGCAACAACGAAGCCAATTGATTCACAAAAGGAATCAAGCCGTTCAGGCTCGTGTTGCGGGATGAAATATAGAATTTATCTGGCTGTTCGGCAACGGACATTTTATAATGTTTCAGATAAAAAAAACTAATCCTACTTGAGGTCCCATAATGTCTCGCAGATTGCCTCCGTTGAATTCACTTCGCGTTTTTGAAGCGGCTGCTCGCCATCTCAGTTTTACCCGTGCTGCTGAAGAGTTGTTTGTTACTCAAGCAGCAGTGAGTCACCAAATTAAAGCGTTAGAAGAGTTCTTATCTTTGAAACTTTTCCGTCGTCGCAACCGCTCTTTGTTGCTAACGGAAGAGGGGCAAAGTTACTTTCTAGACATCAAAGATATTTTCACTTCGATTGCAGAAGCGACCGATAAGGTATTGGAACGTAGTGAAAAAGGTGCGTTGACCATCAGTTTGCCACCAAGTTTTGCAATCCAATGGCTGGTACCTCGCTTGGCGGATTTTAATGCCCAAGAACCGGACATCGATGTGCGTATTAAAGCGGTTGATATGGACGAAGGTTCACTGACTGATGATGTTGATGTAGCTATCTATTATGGTCGTGGTAACTGGCCTGGTTTGCGTGCCGATAAACTCTACCAAGAGTTTTTGATCCCACTTTGTTCACCTTCGTTACTTTTAGGTAACAAACCATTAGAATCTCTAAGTGACCTTAAATTACACACCTTGTTACATGATACCTCTCGTAAAGATTGGAAGCAGTTCGCTCGCCAGCAGAATATCGAAGGCATCAATGTGAACCATGGTCCTATTTTCAGTCACTCGACCATGGTGCTTCAAGCTGCTGCGCACGGGCAAGGTGTCGCTCTAGGTAACAACGTGCTAGCCAAACCTGAAATGGAAGCGGGACGCTTAATCGCGCCATTTGATGAGGTATTGGTGTCGAAGAATGCCTTCTATGTGGTGTGTCACGAACAGCAAGCGGATATGGGACGTATCGCGACGTTTAGGGACTGGATGCTAGCAACTGCAAGAAAAGAACAAGAGGAAGTATTGGATGAGCCATTGGATAGCTGAGGGACCTGAAAACGGACCGCTGTTTATTTTTGCTCACGGCGCAGGGGCAGGCATGGAACACGATTTCATGACTGCCGTCGCCAAAGGATTAGTTGAGCAGGGTATACGCGTGGTGCGTTTTAACTTCCCCTATATGGTTAAGCGAGCGGAAGATGGCAAGAAGCGTCCGCCAGATCGTGCCCCAAAACTTCTTGAAGCTTATGAAGAAGTGATCGCTCACTTTACTTCTCAACCTATTGTGATTGGCGGTAAGTCGATGGGTGGGCGTATGTCGAGCTTACTCGCCGATAATGCGCTGGTGGCGGGTGTTGCCTGTTTAGGTTTCCCTTTTCATCCTCCCGGTAAACCAGAGAAATACAAAGGCGAGCATTTAGCGAGTATCGAAAAGCCAACTTTAATCCTGCAAGGTGAGCGCGATACATTCGGCAAGCGCGAAGAGTTCGAAGGCTTTGCATTATCAGAGCAGGTCACAGTGAGCTTTCTGCCAGACGGTGACCACAGCTTTAAGCCACGCAAGAGCTCTGGCTATACAGAGGCAGGTAACATTGCTTCAACAGTGGAGCAGTTAGCGACATTTATTAAAGAGGTGTCCTGTGAAAAGTAAGTGGTTACTCTCATTTACTGGTCTTTCTGGCTTAACATCAGTGGCGCTAGGTGCATTTGCTGCACATGGTTTGAAAGCAAAGTTATCGCCTTATTTACTGGGCGTCTTTGAAACCGGCGTTTTGTATCAGTTCATCCATACTTTGGCTATCGCATTTTGTGCGATTTTGCTGTTGCTCAATTTGGGACAAAAAGCACAAAAGTATTTTTTCATCGCGGCGATTTGCTTTATCATCGGCATCTTTTGTTTTAGCGGCAGTCTTTACGCGCTGGCGCTGACGGGCATTAAGTGGTTTGGACCAATTACTCCTATGGGAGGATTCTTGTTCATGATCGGTTGGTGTCTGTTCTTTTTTGCTGCGTTTAATATCAAAGAGGTCTCCAAGTGAAACAACTAATGCTCTATTGCCGTTCTGGCTTTGAGAAAGAGTGTGCTGGTGAAATTCAGGACAAAGCAACACAATTGGAAGTGTATGGCTTCCCTCGTGTGAAGAAAAACTCAGGTTATGTTGTCTTCGAATGTTACCAAGATGGAGACGCCGATAAGCTAGCAAAAGGCTTAGACTTTAGCGCACTGATTTTTGCACGTCAGATGTTTGCTGTGGCTGCCGAGTTCGAAGCGCTACCAAGCGATGACCGTATCAGCCCAATTCTTGCTGAATTGTCTGAAATCGAAGCATTCCCACGTTGTGGCGATCTGCGTATTGAAACTCCCGATACTAACGAAGCGAAAGAGTTATTGAAGTTTTGCCGCAAGTTCACGGTACCAATGCGTCAGGCGATGCGTGGTAAAGGTCTGATGTGGAACAAAGACAACGCGAAGAAGCCAGTACTGCATATTTGCTTTGTGGCTCCGGGTCATTGTTACGTGGGTTACTCATACCCAGGCAACAACTCGCAGTTCTTCATGGGTATTCCTCGCCTTAAGTTCCCTTCAGATGCACCAAGCCGCTCTACGCTGAAATTAGAAGAAGCATTCCACGTCTTCATTCCGCGTGAGGAATGGGATGAGCGTTTGGCTCCAGGCATGTGGGGTGTCGACCTAGGTGCTTGTCCGGGCGGTTGGACTTACCAATTGGTGAAACGTTCGATGTTTGTTCACTGTGTGGATAACGGCATGATGGCGGATAGCCTAATGGAAACGGGTCAAATTAAACACCACATGGTAGATGGCTTTAAATTTGAACCAGACCGTAAGAACGTTACTTGGATTGTATGTGACATGGTTGAGAAGCCAGCACGCGTTGCGCACCTTATGGGGCAATGGCTGCTAAAAGGTTGGGCGAAAGAAGCGATTTTCAACCTTAAGCTTCCAATGAAAGGTCGTTACGATGAAGTGCTGCAAGATCTTGAAAACCTAAAAATGTTCCTGATTGAGAACAAGGTGAAATTCAAGCTGCAAGCGAAGCACCTATACCATGACCGCGAAGAGATCACGATTCACATTCAATGTCTGTCTAATATCTCACCACACTAAGCTATCGTTTCTATGTGGTTGAACATGTTCAAAAAAGCGCCTAATGCAGGCGCTTTTTTATTGCGGTTTAAGAACCATGACCATTACTTAGTTGCTGGTAGGCCACATCTCTTCCCATTTTACTGATTCCATGTTGTCTTCGATGCTATCTGGCGTTTGAGCAAAAAAGTCTAATCCAGTTTGACGTTCAACTTCGTCAATAGTGGTAATAAAGTTGGCTAACTCTGAGCTTGAAACATCACGATGCGGGACAATAAACGCAATGGCTTCATCAAAGCTTGGATCAAGAATGACTTTGTAAAACGCGCTCGGGATCACCACACCATTACCGATTGTTCCTTCGTTGCCTTGGTAAATCGGTCCAGTCACCACATAAAGTTCGTTGTATTCATTGGCGAGATCACGAACATGTTCTTCTAGAACGCGCCAACCAACTCGGTTAAACCCCGGAAGTTGAGGCGACATGTTGCTCATCAAAAAGCTCTGCTTCATTGACTCTCGGGTGAAGTCCATTGTCGCTGACGGAGCAAGGTGTCCTCTGTCGTAACCAGAGCCTTTGTAGTCCGCTAGGGTAGAGCGCGCGTAATCCGGCATTTCAGTGTCTTCTTTGAAGGAGTTACTGCGTTTGTTGGTGATATTCACGCTTTCCGCGGTAATGTGGTAAGCAACCCAGTCTGCGTTTTTGGTGTCGTAGTTGTACCCAACCGCATAGCCATCTCGGCAGAGGAACTGATCACTGTTGGTTGAAGGCATACCTTTATCAAGGTGTTGACCGCAAGTTTCAGCAAGAGTAGGGAAGGATAGGAGCGTGACTAAAGATACTAAGATGATGTTTTTCATTATTTTTCTCCGTTATTGGGAGATTTGAAAATAATGAAATTACTCACTAAGACTGTGAATTAGCTTATAAACTAATCAGTATCTTGTAGGTTAATGATGAGGTAAATATCATTGCTGTGAATGTAAAGGGTTACACAACAGATTTTATAAACGTGTTGTCTAACCCAAAACTAGCAGCGTAAAAGAGATGCACTTACTCGGCTTTATTTGGTCCGGTAAAGCGAATGTCTTGCAGGTTAAAGCCGAGCTCGATGTCGCATTTCAACGCTGCTACTCGTTTGCATAGACGTGCAGATTCAATGTGTTCATCCAGCTTCTTACGATATTTCGGTACCAGCTCTTCACTTGCGTATGCCGCTTCAATGTCCTCAAACTGAGTGAGAATTTCCTTAGCGGCTTTTGGACCAACACCGGGTACACCCGGTACTTGGCTTGAGCTAATCCCTGTTAAACCCCAGTAGTCGGCAAGCTGAGTGGGTTTCACGCCAAACTCTTTTTCGATAAACGGCTCATCCAACCAACGATGTTGGAAGTAGTCTCGGATTTGCAAAGTTGGGGACAACAATTGGCAATAACCTTTGTCGGTGGAGACGATGGTGACTTTCTCTCCGTGACTTGCGACTTTAGTGGCGAGGGTTGCAACTAAGTCATCCGCTTCATCACCTTCAGATAGCAGTGAGTCGATGCCTTGCTCCCACCACGCTTGTTGAATTGCGTCTAAACCTTGCATCAGGGGCTCTGGCATAGGTTTGCGGTTTTGTTTGTAGTCTGGAAGGATTTCCGCGCGCCAACCTCGGTCTTGCTCGTGGTGATCGAATACCGCGATGATGTGCGTAGGTTGCGCCTCAGATAGGATGCGAGTCAGCGTTCTGCCTGTCGTTGTGATGGTTCTTGCTATGTCAGTTGGATCGGGTTGTGCTGAGTGCACGCGGCGGATCAGGTTTAGGGCATCAATGATAACAAGATGAATAGACATAATGACTTAGCAATAAAAAAGGGGCGGAATGCCCCTAGTGTAACGAAAGCTGAGTTATCTATCGACCACCATTTTCTCGATGGGCAATACGGTAGCATGGTTCATACGCAGTGCCACCCGGCAGTTTCATGCGGTGCTGCTCTACGAAGTCTTTCAACAGCTTGTCGAGTTTTTTCATCAAGACTGGGTCGCCATTGATGGTAAACGGACCTTTGCGTTCGATTTCTCGAATCCCTTCCGCTTTAACGTTACCAGCAACAATACCTGAGAAGGCTTGGCGCAGACTTGCAGCCAGAACTTGAGGTTGTTGGTTCAAATGCAGATCTAGGCTTGCCATCGCATCATGAGTTGGTTCAAACGGAAGTTGGAACTCTGGCTCAATTTTTAGCGACCAGTTAAAGCTATACGCATCGCCTTTTTCTTTACGATGCTGACGAACCTCGTCCATTGAGCGTTTCATAATACGAGCAACTTCTGCTGGATCATCAATCACGATTTGGTAGTGCTTCTGACCTTCTTCGCCCAATGTATCGGCAATAAAGGCATCGATTGAGCGGAAGTAGGCTTCACTCTCTTTCGGACCTGTAAGTACGATAGGCATTGGTTGGTCGGCATTTTCTGGGTGCATCATGATACCCAAGATGTACAGCAACTCTTCGGCGGTGCCCGGACCGCCAGGGAAGATAACGATGCCGTGCGCCATGCGAACAAAGGCTTCGAGACGTTTCTCGATGTCTGGCATGATCACCAACTCGTTCACGATTGGGTTTGGTGGCTCAGCCGCAATGATTGAAGGCTCTGTCAAGCCAAGGTAACGCTGCTCGGTATAACGCTGTTTGGCGTGACCAATCGCTGCGCCTTTCATTGGACCTTCCATCGCACCAGGACCACAGCCCGTACAGATGTTCAGTTCACGTAGACCCAACTCGTTACCCACTTCGCGAGTGTATTGGTACTCTGTCGCGTTGATTGAGTGACCACCCCAACAAACCACAAGGTTCGGCTCAATGCCGGGCGTCAACGTACCAGCATTACGCAAGATGCCAAATACAAGGTTGGTGATGTGCGTGGCATTGGTGAGGTTAAGACGTTGGTTGTCCGCCAAATGCATGTTTACGTACACGATGTCACGTAAAACAGAGAATAAGTGCTCTTGAATGCCCTTGATGATCTCTCCGTCAACGAACGCATGTTCTGGCGGGTTGGCAAGCTCAAGCTTGATGCCGCGTTCGCGTCGAACTACGTTCACATCAAACGATAGGTATTTATCTAACAGCTCTTTTGAGTTGTCGGTATGGCTACCAGAGTTGAGGACCGCGAGCGTACAATTGCGATAGAGCTGGTAAAGCTCACTTGATGCGGTTTTCTTAAGACGTTCAACTTCCAGTTGTGATAGCAAATCCATGCTACCTGCGGGGCTTATATGGGTAATCATAAGGCCTCCTTGCTAGTGCTTTCTTTGAGGGAAGAAACCAACTCACCTACTTAGCTTATACGTGTCGTTCTACTCAGTGGTTGGCAGACTTTGTTTATAGCGTTTAAACAGCTTAGCAGACTGGAAGAGGAGAAACGTGATAACTCGTTGAAAATTTGAGGCAATATGACAAAACAGCACGTAAAAAGTGTTCGTTTGATTGTTTTTTGAACGCTTTTTAGTTCCAGTTGACTTGGTTGTTACCACGCTGTTTGGCGTCTTTTAGCATGTTACCAAGACGGTCGAGGACGTATTCTGGGTTGTCTGCTTCTTTAAATGATGTAGAAACCGCAGTTAAGGTGATCATGATGTTTTGTTCACGGAACTTGAATGGTAATTTGCTAATGTCACGTTGAATGTTTTTCATCAACTCAAGCGTGTATTCTTCTGATTGTTCCGGGATCAGCAAGATGAACTCTTCACCACCAAAACGCGCTACGGTTTCCGTATCTGCAATCCGCTTGTTCATCGTGCGGGCAATGATTTTTAGCGCCTTGTCACCAGCTGTGTAACCGTAGCTATCATTGACCGCTTTGAAGTTATCCACGTCAAACAGCACCACGCGCAAGTTTTGCTGTGAGCGAATCCAACGACGATATTCGAGCTCTAAACGATCGTTAAAAGCCGTGCGGTTGTAGACCTTTGTAAGAGGATCAAGCAGCATACGCTGAGCTTGGTCTTCCAAGCGGCGACGGTAATCTTGTGTCGTTTCGAACACTGCTTCCAATTGATTTTTGCTGTAGCTTAGGCGTTCTTGAAGTGCTTGCTCACGCTCTTCTGTCATTCTCAAGCGTTCAGTCAGTGATGCCATTTTTGCCAGCAGTGGCGAAACTTCGCCTTTTAACTCGTCTAAGTCTTGAGCTTGCTCAAGAGACTCTTGGCTGCGTTCAACCAAAGTGGTCATCTCAGCGTTCAGCTCTTGACGATGCTCAAAGTAAGTTTGGTGCTGGTCAACATTCTGATGAACGGTTTTGAGATTGCTAGACAGTGACGTGTTCAACTGTTCTAGGAACTGTTCTGATGATTTACGCTCGTACTTGGTCGCTTCCACGACCAGTTTTAATGTGTGTAGCGTTAATTCAATCAGAGATTCAGCATTGACACCTAAAAGTAACTTAGCGCGAATATCCAACAGTTGATCGCCAGACTCACCTTCAAAATCGAGTTCCGTGATGGTGTGTTGTAGATCGCTTGCAAGGCATTCCAGTTGTGACTTATCAGGACCGTGTTCTAGCTCGCCTAGGTTAAGGCGTGAATTAGAGGTGATTATCTTGAGTGCGCGCTCGTAGATGCTCAGTAGCTTAGTGGCTTGATCGACTTTCTTACCAGCATGGACTTCCGAGAAGCTCATCAGGTTACGCAATTCACGTTTTAACTGCGCAGGCAAGCCGGTGATACGTTGAAGCGTTTCACCACTGTGTTTGATTTGTTCGTCGAGATAACCGTTTTGTTTTTCCATCGTCTTAGATTGCTGTTTGAGCATTCTTTCTAGCACTGCTAAGCGAGGGATCAGCGTACTTACATCTTTATGATGTTCAAGCTCTTGCTGAATTTCGCGCAGGTAGTTGGATACTTGAGAGTTTGAACCCTGACAAGCAGAAGACAATGATGCCACAACTCGCTTAAGAACTTGCTGCTCACGTTGAAATTTGAGCGAAGTATCACGATGAGTCAGCCTGAGTTGGTCAAGTTGACAACTCAGCTGATGAAGCTGCGACTGAATATCGGATTCCAAGATTCCCATGAAGTGACTACGGTTAAGTCCATGTACTACTGACGATTATTTGATAATAACAAAAAACTTTATAGCGTCATCACTGATCACGCTCAACCGTTGTTTAATTATCCGTTTTTTAATATTTTTTTGATGTCGTCCTCATTCTTGTACGAAGAATGAATCTTTATTAGCCCTTGATTGATGGCATGTTGGCAAGCTGTCCTTATGTCACCGGTTGCAAAGCTCGCGGCAGGTGCATTATCAATGGCCTTTAAGAATACCCAATGACTGTGCTTATCTTTCAAACTAACTTCACGTGCAATGTGTGTCGCAAGCAACAGTAGATCGAGCAGTTCTTCATCGTTAATCGCGGTGTAAGCACGCGGCAAGAATGGGTAATCACTGATGCCCATGCGAATGATACGATTAACGTTGTGCTGTGCTGCGAACTCGTCCACCCAGCCTTGGAATTTATCAAAGGTGGCTTCTGCGGAGGCATCGCGATCGGCATTTGGCTCAATGTACAACAAGTTTGCATCTGAGAAATGGTACAAACGTGTTGGCTTCTGAATGCGTTCTGCTAGGAACTCACCAAATGCACGTTCTAACTCTAAGCCAGCTTTGTAACCATGTTGAACGTACATGCTGCGCAAGAATGGCAAATCGATCATCACAAAGCGTAAGCGGTCATTCAACGGCTCGTGGATAAGTTCACCCATTTGCCATTGTTCGAATGTGTCGCTCGACTTCTTCAATGAACGCGATAGCTTGACGTTGAGCATACGTAAGTTACGCAGGCGTGAGCGAGAGTGAGTGAACAGATCATTACGCAGCTTTTCAATCTCAGCTGTTTGACGTTGGTTGATAACACCACGACGCATGATGAATAAGAACATCACCAAAACGGTAATAAACAGTGCGAACGAGATCTTTTGGAATTTACGATGCTCCATTTCAACTTGAGCTAGCTTGTCTGCCTGACCTACATAGTGGATGCTTTGCTCAGCAAACTCTTTTTGTTGGCGGAAGGCATCTTCACTGATTTGGTTAAGCTGCTTTTGCTCTAGGCGCACTAGGCTGATGTATTTTTTGTACGCTTGAAGGGATAACTGGTATTCGCCAGCTTGCTCATACCCCAAACCCAGTAAGCGATAGCTTTGTTGTTTAATGAAGCCCGTATCTTCTGGTGCTTTCTCTATCAGGTCTAGCGCTCTCTTGGCATTGACGATCACATCTTTACTGTCATTTTGATGGTATGCCAGACCTGATTTAAGCAGTGCAGCTTTGGCTTCTAGCTGAGGTAAATCAGCGTATTCCAATAAGTCTTTGGAACGGTCTAGGTACTGCTCTGCTAACGCATAGTTGTAAAGCTGAAGGTAAGTGGCAGCTAGGCTCAAACGTATTTTAATGATGCGGTTGATATTCTTACTGGTGCTGTCGTGATCAAGTACATTGAAGTAATGCACCAGCGCGAGGTTGAACTTACCTTGGTAGAAGTAGATATCGCCCATCTGTTCTAGCACGTCAGCCAAAATTGGGGAGCTTGGGTAACTGTCGTAAAAGTCCGCCGCCTGAGAGAGGTATTCAATTGCTTTGTCGTAAACGCGGCGCTCTTGGAATAGTCGAGCTAATAGACGGTTAACCTTTGCTAGTCTGGCTCCACTGTCGCTCTCGATAGATTGCCAGTAACCGTAAAGCAGTTCTGAAAGCGCGAGGTTGTATTTCTTGTTGTTGAGGTAAAATTCGCCTACCGCTGTGTGGTAGTCAATCAGAGTCAGATCTGAGCGATTGTCTTCCAACATGGTTTTAGCTTTAGCATACAAACGCTCAGCGTTTACGGAGTCACCGCTGTTTGCTGCGAGCAAGGCACGTTGCATCACTAAGCGGTAACGAACGCTGTCGGTACGCTGTAAAACCGGATTTGCTTCTTCAATCTGCTTTTCGATCTGGTCGAGTTTTTGTTCTGCTGCGGCGTAGTTTTTGTCGTACATCCAAATCATTTGGTTGCGCATTAGTTGCACATCCAGATTCATGTACGGCAATTGGTATTCTTTGGCTAGCCGTTCTGCTTCATCAAGGTTGTTGATGGCAGAGCGAATGTTGCCCATTGCATAATCGGCTTGTGCAATGATTTTGTGCGCCTCAATCGTGCTGCTCGGGGTGCGGATACTGCGGTCGGTCTCTTCACGAGACATCGCGGAAGGGCTGCCATTCTCTTGGCGTTCAATCAGCTCGCGTTGCAAAAGGTAGTTTTTGGCCGCTTGTTTTGCTTGTGAAGGTTCGATCTCAGCTAATTGCTGAGCTTCATTGAGCAAAGCGGAAGATAAAATGGTCGCGTGAAGTGGCTGTGCTAACAATAAGCAAAGAAAGCCAATCAGCCTTAATAGGCGCGAACTGTCCCAAAACATCCTTTTCGTTCCCTCGAACTGTGTCGTTTTTGAATAAACAATATTAGAGAAAAACGCCCAGCAATCCAACAGATAGCTGGGCGTTTTTGAGTATTTAAGCAATGAGTGTTGAGTATTTAGCTCATTCGCTTTTGATTAAGTACTCAGATTATTGACGAGCCATGCGATTATTGTGCGCTGGCTTGTCTTGTTCCGTTGAGCGGTAAGGGTTGATATCCAAACCACCACGACGCGTGTAACGTGCGAATACGGTTAGCTTCGTTGGTTGGCAGTACTTCATCAAGTCAGTGAAGATACGTTCAACACATTGCTCGTGGAACTCATTGTGTTCACGGAATGAAACCAAGTAGCGAAGCAGCTTCTCACGATCAAGCTTAGCGCCTTGGTAGCGAATTTCTACGCTGCCCCAATCTGGCTGGTTGGTGATCAAACAGTTTGATTTTAGTAAATGGCTGTGAAGTACTTCTTCCACTTGCTCGTTACCTGCAGCGCCGTCTAGAAGCGCTGCATCAAAGTCGTAGCTAGTGATTTCGATGTCTTGATCGTCAATGCATTCACCTTCCATCGTGACAATAGGTTGGTTGGTGTAGTGACTAACTGGATTCACTTTCACAAGTACTTGCTCGCCAGCGCATGCTGATAAATCTTGCGCTAAACGCTCAGTGACTTCTTCCCAAGTAGCAAAACGCGTTTGGTTGTAGCTGTTTAGGTACAACTTGAACGACTTTGACTCAATTAAGTTTGCGCTGGTTGCTGGGATGTAGACTTCGCCAACGGCAACTTGAGGCAAGCCTTTACTGTTTAGCCAAGATAGCTCGTACAGCGTCCAAATATCGTGACCCATAAACGGTAGGCTGTCGCCAAGTTCAAGGTCATCACGGTTTAGGCTGCGAGGTACAGGTTGCAGCAAGCTTGCGTCGTATTGATTTGCGTACTCGGTCTTTTTACCCAGAGTTAGGCCAGCAAGCTCTTTAGCGTCAGAATATTTGCTCATACTTTGTGGTCATTTTCGATTAGAATGGCGAGAATTTTACTGAATCCGCTGATTAATTGCCATCCGGCAGATACCGCGACCTGATAAAAACTAACCAGGAGACCTTCATGACCCAAACCGTTACTCAGGCTCTACAGGACTTTAGCCTGCGCTACCAACAAGCTTGGCAAGACGAGCATAACGAACTGCCACGCAGTGAAGAGCTTGCTGATCTTGTTTCTCCATGTGTAGAAGAGAAACGCGACGGGGCCGTATTGTGGAAAGCATTCCCACGTGAAGAAATGGCGGATTTCACTAACGTTGAGAACGCAATTGAGCTGACGCTGCATGAAGACATCAAAACCTTTTACGGTTCTCAGTACAGCGCTGATATGGACGCAACTTGGCAAGGTAACGAACTGACGTTGCTGCAAGTATGGAGTGATGATGACTTTACTCGTCTGCAAGAAAATATTCTTGGTCATCTAGTCACTCAGCGCCGTCTAAAATTAAAGCCGACGGTATTTATCGCAGCGACAGATGCAGAGTTGGATGTTATTTCTATCTGTAACTTAACCGGTAATGTGATTCTTGAGCGCTTAGGCTCAGACAAACGCGACGTACTGGCTGAGACGCTCACCGAGTTTCTAAGCAAACTAGAGGCTGCAGTGTAAGCATGTACGTTGTTGAGTTGCAGTTTGAGTGTTTTGATAACACTACCGTAAGCGCGGTTGATAAAGCGATTAATGGTTTGATGGACGCATTGCGCTATAACGGTCAGGTGCTTGGTCGTGAGTTTCCTATCGTGATGGGTGATGGCGAGTTTTATGTTCGCGTGGTTTGCCCAGAGCAAGACAGTTTGCACCCTCGTTACCATTCTGATTTCGTCAAAGTGTGCATGAATCGTTTGTCGGAAGCCTCGTTGCTTGCGCCGAAAATGCGCATGTTGGGTCGTGATTTGAACTCAGAAGAAGCGGCGGAAGAAGAGACACCTAGCTGGCAAGTGCTGTACACCACGTACGTTCATACTTGTTCTCCACTGCGCAGCGGCGAGACACTGTTACCAATTCCACTTTACCGTAATGGTGCTACGTTGAATGGTGACCACAAAGCGGTGGTGAAATGGCAAACCGAATGGCAAGCGTGTGATGAAATCCAAATGGCAGGTGGCTGTCGTGCTGAACACGCTGCGCTGCATGAAATTTGCGACGCTGACAGTGTGCTGTTCCGTCGAGGTTGGGATTTGCGTGGTCGTATTGAATACATCACCAAGATCCCGACTTATTACTACCAATACCGAGTTGGTGGTGAGTCACTGGAAGCGGAAAAAGCGCGCAAGTGTCCCAAATGTGGTGGTGACTGGTTACTAGACGAACCGTTACACGACATCTTCTACTTTAAGTGTGACGATTGCCGAATTGTCTCCAATATCTCTTGGGACCACATCAAGTAGTCTATTTTTAAAAAGCTGGCGTTTATGCCAGCTTTTTTCTATCGCTATAAATGAATCAGGGTTGATTGGTAAAATTTTCTATTATTTATTTTATCAATACATTGATTCGAAAAGCATTTTCATTGACCATTTCTCTCATCCCCTTGATTGTGATCTTTGTTCATGTTCAAAGAAAAATGTAACTTAGTTGCATGGTTTATAAGCATTGAAACGTTTGCTTCTCAAAAATTTCAAATAATATCCATACCCTTTTTGAGGTTTTGGGAAGAGGGCCCCTTCCGAAAATATATATAAAAAAATAATCTGGAAGGAATTGAGATGACTTTATTTAAACGAAGCCTAATCTGTATTGCAGTTGTCGGCTTGATGGCTGGTTGTAACGATGATGAAACCAAATACGTAGAGGTACCATCAGATTACAGTCCAGTGGTCGCAGAGGGTAAAACGCTAACTAACACACCTGACGTCGTCGTCAAAGGTGAAGCAACGCAAGATGACGAAGTCACCATTGCTATCGCGGCGACATCGGATTTACATGGTCGCTTGTTTGGTTTTGACTATGCGCTAAATGCCGTAGACGATGACGCTGGTATTACCCGCATCGCAACCTTGCTTGCTGGCCAAAAAGCGGCACATCCAAATATGATCCTGATTGATATCGGTGATACGGTTCAGGGCAACTCCGCGCAGCTATTCAACGATGACCCAACTCACCCTGTGGTTGAGAGCATGAACTCTCTTGGCTTTGATGTTTGGGTACCAGGCAACCATGAATTTAACTTTGAGCGTTCGTTTGTCGATCGCAACCTCGATCATTTTAATGGTGCGGTCCTGTCTTCTAACATCAAGTGGGAAAGTAACGATGTGAACTACATTCGCGCGTTCCAAATGTTTGAAGTGGAAGGTGTGAAAGTGGCGATCGTTGGTCTAACGCCATCGAACGTGCCGAACTGGGAAGCCTCAGCTCCGGATCACTTCAAAGGTTTGAAGTTTGAGAACGAATTGGACGCAACCAAAGAAGCGGTTGATCAACTGGTGTCTAAGTACAATCCAGATGTGATTGTGGGTGCGCTTCACCTTGGTCGCCAAGAAGACGGTGGTGTGGGCGTTTATGAAATTGCGTCTGCAATGGCGGATAAATTCGACGTTATTCTAGCGGGTCACGAACACGCGAACTACATCGAGCAAGTGAATGCGGACGGCACAGTCACACCAATCAGCAAATCAACATCAGAAATCGGCGGCGAAAATACGTTGATTGAAGATAAAGCCAAGTCTGGCGAATACACTCAAGATAACCGAGCACAAAGCGTGAAAATCATTGAGCCAGGTAAGTGGGGTGCTTACCTTGCCAAAGCTGAGATTCAACTGAAGAAAGTCGATGGTAAGTGGACAATGGAAGACACCACGTTAACCAACATCGGCACGAAGAAGGTCAAAGAAGAGCAGGCTCTACAAGCGAAATTCCAATACGTGCATGATATTTCGGTTGAAGACGCGACGCGCGAGCTTGGTCGTGTAACGGGCAACTTCACACCAAGCGCATCAGGCTTCCCAGATGAAGCGACCGCGACGGATTACAACTACACCGCAGAGCGCCTGTACTCGACGATTCACCTTGCGAAAGTGGTTGATACACCATTGATGGATGTGATTAACCAAATCCAAATGCAGCAAATCGAAGCGGCGATGGGTAAAGGTAACGGCGCGATAGTCTCTGCAGCATCTCTGTTCTCTGATCAATCTAACTTAATAGACAACGAAGTGTACACCAAAGGTAAGTCGACTAACTTGTATAAATACGACAACACTTTGCTTGGTGTGGAGATGACAGGTGCCAACCTAAAACGCTTCATCGAATGGTCTTACTCTTACTTCAACCAATACCAACCGGGTGATATTACCGTTTCGTTCAAGAAAGGCGCTCCTGCTTACCTATACGACCAATTTGATGGTGATATCGAATTTACTGTGGATCTGAGTAAGCCGTCTCTTGAGCTGGATGAAAACAATACAGTGACGAATGAAGGCAGCCGCGTCAACATCACTAGCATTGGCGGTGAACAGTTCGATCCTAATGCAACTTACAAAGTGGCAATGAACAGCTACCGCTTTGGTTCGCAAATCCAGAAGTTTGGTTGGGCGAGCAAAGATGACGTGTTCTACGACTCAGTGAATGAGCCGGTATACGCAATCCGCGATATGTTGACGGCTTATGTTGAGAAGAACAAAGGCATCAACGTGGCAGATTTTAATGGCAACGTTGGTAACTGGTCGTTCACGCAATACCTGCCAAGTGGTGAAATTACGACACTAAGAGAAGGTAAAGGCAAGGCGCTGTGGGATCAATTGAAGAACATGGAAATCTGTGTCTCGATTGATTTGGAAAACCCGAAATACCCTGCAATTGTTAAGTCTGTGAACATCAATGATTCGTCTAGCTACTTTGTTAACCCTAACAAAGACGCGGCGACGCTTGATGAGAAAGTCGCAGGTTGTAACCCAACTCATTAATCCTGCATATGGGCGCGGTAATCTTTACCGCGCCTAATTTTACTCACCAGAGGCAAAGCCCGTTTAGTGAGTGATGTAGAAGAGTGCTTCATGATCAAAAGAATCTATAACCGATGGGGTTTCACCCTACTGATTACCCTTATCTCCACGCTTATCTTTCAGTTTTCTTCTTCGTGGAGTGAAGATTTCCGTCCCAAATCTCGTCAACAACAAGAGTTTGTTGAAGCGACTGTCACGCGTTCGATCTCAAACCATGTTGCGCCAGATCCGCTTGTGCCGGATGTGATGACTGGTAAGCAAGTCTTCATGGCAAAAATCCTTGAGGGAGAGAGCGAAGGTTTAGAGGTGGAAGTCACCAATCCTCTTAGTCGCCAGCACAATGTGTACGTTGGTGAAGGCGATACTTTCATTATGATGATCCGCGAAACCACCAATGGTACCGTTTATTGGGCGTATAACCACAAACGCTCAGACGCGATTTACCTTATGCTTGTGCTGTTCTGTGCGCTGCTACTGAGCTTTGGCAAGAAAGAGGGCATCAATTCTATGGTCGCGCTCTATTTTACCGCGGCATTGATTGTTGGCGTGTTGGTGCCAAGTATTTTCGCTGGCTGGAATCCGATGCTGGTTAGTATTTTGCTGATGGTGGTGATCATCGTGGTCAGCTTTATTCTCGTCTCTGGCTATAACCGCAAGAGTTTATGTGCCATGGGCGGCACATTATTGGGTGTGATCGCCGCGGGTGTAATGGCGCAGTGGTTCGGTGAAATGGCGCACTTGTCGGGCATTTACCTCGACAAGGGCGAAGACGTGATTTACCTAACGTCGGTAAAGATGGGCATCCGTTGGTTGATGTTCGTGACGATTGTCGTTGCTGCACTTGGCGCTGTTATGGACGTTGCGATTTCGATTGCATCGGCGTATGCGGAGCTGCAACAAACCGACCCGAAACTCAAACCAAAGCAGTTGGTTAGAGCGTCGATGAACATTGGTCGAGACATCATGGGCACCATGACTAACACCTTGATTTTGGCGTTTGCTGGTGGCTCATTGACGACTATCATGATGGTGTGGGGTCTTAACATGCCAGCGAGCCAGTTTATGAATATGCCGCTGGTGGGACTTGCAGTGGTGAATGCGTTAGCGGGCAGTGTAGGCATTGTGCTTACTATCCCGTTTACTGCGTTTTTAGCGCCTTATGTGTTTAAACATCCGCAAGTGGATACACAGCAAGAACAGGAGCAAAAGAAGCTTGAGCAAGACGAAGTTCAGCTGTTCTAGCGATATAAAACCGCAATGAAAACAAATGCAAAAAGGGCGCTCCGATGAGCGCCCTTTTTAAGTTTAAAGTGTTGTAGAAAGAGGGGATTACCAACCTTTCACTACACCACCTTTGAAGATGTCTTTCGCTGCTTCGTAAACTTCATCTGTTTGGTATGCTTTCACGAAGTTTTGTACGTTAGCTGCTTGAACGTTGTCTTCACGAGCAACGATAAGGTTTACGTATGGAGACTCTTTGTCTTCTACGAAGATACCGTCACGCTCAGGTGTTAGGTCAATTGAACTTGCGTAAGTTGTGTTGATGATAGAAACCGCAACGTCATCAAGAGAACGTGGAAGCTGTGCTGCGTCTAGTTCAACGATAGTGATGTTTTTCGGGTTACCTACGATGTCACGTACTGTTGCCAGTAGACCAACGCCATCGCGCAGTTCGATCAGACCTTGTTGCTCAAGAAGTAGAAGAGAACGACCTAGGTTAGTTGGATCGTTTGGAACCGCGATGCGAGCACCATCTTCGATTTCATCCACTGATTTCACTTGCTTAGAGTAACCAGCGATAGGGTATACGAAAGAGTTGCCTGCAGTTACTAGCTTGTAGCCACGATCTTTTACTTGCTGATCTAGGTATGGCTTGTGTTGGAACGCGTTTGCGTCGATTGAGCCATCATCTAGTGCTGCGTTTGGTGTTACGTAATCGGTAAAGGTAACCAACTCAACATCCAGGTTATATTTCTCTTTAGCAACTTTTGCTGCAACTTCCGCAACTTGAGCTTCAGCACCTGCCATTACGCCAACTTTTACTTTATTCACGTCGACTTCTTTGTCACCACAACCAGCAAGAACCAGTGCAGAAGCGGCAGTTGCAACAGTCAAAAGACTCTTAAGGCTAAATTTCATCTTTATCTCCTTATAATTGGTATTTTCAATTCTTATCTGTGGTCTACACGGCGTACGATTGCATCACCGATAGACTGAATAATTTGTACTAGAACAATCAGCATCACGACCGTTACTGCCATGATGACTACGTCGTAACGGTGGAAGCCATAACGGATAGCTACGTCACCAAGACCGCCGCCGCCTACCGTACCCGCCATTGCTGAGTAGCTTACAAGTGTTACTAGGGTAATCGTTACTGAGTTAACAATAGTCGGCATTGCTTCAGGAAGCAGAACTTTTGTGATGATTTGTGTTGGTGTTGCGCCCATAGATTGTGCAGCCTCAACCAAACCTGATGGTACTTCCAGCAGTGCACCTTCAATGAGACGCGCCACAAATGGGATTGCACCGATAGTCAAAGGAACAATCGCTGCTGTTGTACCGATAAAGGTGCCAACCAACAGTTTGGTTACTGGAATAATCGCAACCATCAGCACTAGGAAAGGAACCGAGCGACCAATGTTAACGATGGCGCCAAGCACGCGATTAAGTTTAGTGTTCTCCAGCAAGCCACCTTTTTTAGTGGTGTGCAAAATTACGCCTAGTGGAATACCAACTGCGAAACCAACGATGCCAGCAACCGCAACCATGTATAGGGTTTCCCATGTTGCGCCCAAAAGTAGGTTGCAGTTTAGGCTCAGCCATTCAGAAATCGTATTAAAGGACATAGCCAAGTACCTCTACTTTCACGTTGTGCTCACGCAAGAACTCAATCGCTGCGTTATCGTCTTCTTCGTTACCAAACAGCTCTGCGACCATCATGCCGAACTTCACGCCGCCAGCGTAATCCAGATCAGAGCTTAGAATGCTTACGTCGATGTTGTACTTACGAGCGATCTGCGTCATTAGAGGGGCATCCACGGTTGCGCCAGTAAATTCTAAGCGAACCAATGGGTAGCTGTTTTCTACGCGCGTGGTTTGTAAGCGAGCTTGGTAATCTTCTGGGATAGAAAGATCCAAAGTAGAGCGAATGAACTCGTGCGCCAGTGCAGTCTTCGGATGCGCGAAGATTTCACCAACGGTACCTTTTTCCACTAGCTCACCATCACCGATGATCGCCACTTCGTGACAGATGCTCTTAACCACTTCCATTTCGTGAGTGATCAGAAGAATGGTGATTTCGAGCTTGCGGTTGATTTCTTTTAGTAGTTCTAAGATGGACTGAGTCGTTGCTGGATCCAGTGCACTGGTTGCTTCGTCACACAGCAAAACGCTAGGGTCTGATGCCAGTGCACGTGCAATCGCTACTCGTTGCTTTTGACCACCACTTAGGTTTGCTGGGTAGCTTTCATGCTTGTCTGAAAGACCAACGAGTTTAAGTAGCTCAGTCACTTTTGTTGTGATTTGCGCTTTGTCTTTGCCTGCTAGCTCAAGAGGGAGTGCGACATTGTCGAAAACGGTGCGAGACGACAGCAGGTTAAAGTGTTGGAAGATCATCCCGATGTTACGGCGAGTGTCTCCCAATTGCTTTTTGCTTAATTTGGTTAGATCAACGCCATCTACGATGATGGAACCCGATGTCGGGGCTTCCAGCATGTTCACACAGCGGATTAGGGTACTTTTACCCGCGCCCGATGAGCCAATAACACCGAAGATGGTGCCCTTCGCGATATCTAGATTAATGTCCTTAAGGGCAAGAATTTCCTTACTGCCTTGGTAGAACACTTTATTGACGTTTTTTATTTCTATCATGTTTCAACCTGCACAGAGATACTGGGAACTTCGCTGTTAAAAACGGCTTTTAACAGGAGTAAATTTTGAACTCTATCTCAATTCTCAGTTGATGCTATGGGTTAAGTAGTATTAAGTCAATAGATATTTTTACGTCTAGACGTCTAAATGTATGGATGTTCTGTTGGGAAAGGAAAACAGAGAATGTTTGGCGGAAGGGCATATATAAGAGGGATACTCAAGATTTACCGATTCTCGGGCGACAAATCAACTGTTTTGTCGCCCACTCACACCAATTAGATAGTGTGAGTGCTTATAAGGTATGTAATAATCTGATAAAACCGAGTAAATAGAGAAATACGTTTTGGCAAAACCTGCTGTTTTTATCGACCGTGACGGCGTGATCAACGTTGACCACGGCTACGTTCATGACGAACATGATTTTGAGTACATTGACGGTGTCTTTGAAGCGACAAAAGCGCTGAAAGATAAAGGCTACCTGCTGGTGCTTGTGACCAATCAATCTGGCATTGCACGTGGTAAATTCAGCGAAGACCGTTTCTTGTCTCTGACTCAATGGATGGACTGGAACTTCGCTGATAATGGCGTTGAGTTCGACGGCATCTACTACTGCCCGCATCATCCGGAGCATGGCATTGGCGAGTACAAGCAAGATTGTGATTGTCGTAAGCCAAAACCAGGTATGTTTATTTCTGCGCGTGACTTCTTGAAGATCGACATGGAGAAATCTGTGATGATCGGCGACAAAGCCGAAGACATGATGGCAGCAGAAGCGGCAGGCGTTGGCACTAAGATTTTGGTTCGCACTGGTAAGCCAGTAACAGAACAAGGCGAAGCGATTGCAACGGTAGTATTAGATAGCATTGCAGACGTGCCTGCGTACCTAAACAAGTAATCTTCATTACTGACTGAGATAAGGGAAGCCGCTGCTTCCCTTTTGTTTGATTCCTTCTTTTAGTCTGAACACTTATGAGCAAAAAACTCACCATTCTTGATATCGCGAAACTGGCTGGCGTAGGCAAGTCGACGGTCAGTCGTGTGCTTACCAATGATCCCAAGGTAAAACCGCAAACGCGTGAGAAGGTAGAGCAAATCATTCGTGAATCAGGTTATGTGCCCTCAAAATCGGCTCAGTCGATGCGTGGCGGCAGCCAAAAGGTGATCGGTGTGATCATCTCTCGTCTGGATTCACCATCAGAAAACCGCGCTGTTGGGACCATGCTCAACGCTTTGTACTCAGCCGGATACGATGTCGTGATCATGGAGAGCCAGTTCGATCGTGATAAAACCAATGAGCATTTGGATGTGCTTAAACGTCGCAATGTCGATGGGGTGATCGTGTTTGGCTTTACTGGATGTGATGAGCAAGCGTTAGCGGAGTGGGGCAATCGCATTGTCGTGATCGCGATGGACACACAAATGGTTTCCTCGATCAACTACGACAACCAAGGCGTTATCGATATGGCGCTCTCCCACCTGGAACAACAATCTATTTCTCGTATTGCCTACATTGGTGTTGATCCAGAAGACCGCACTACAGGTCTCGCTCGCCTAAATGCTTACCAAGCTTGGTGTGAGAAAAAGCGCATCGAACCATGTTTTAAAACTGGCAAGCTTAGCCACGAAAGTGCGTATCAGCTGGTGGATCACGTTCTTCAATCCGATACACAAGCCATTGTTTGTGCCAGTGATACCATCGCTCTAGGTGTGATTAAACGTCTGCAAGAAGTGGGACGTGAAGATGTGGTGGTTACCGGTGTCGGTGGTAACGAATTGCTTTCTTTTCTCTTCCCGAAGGTCTTTAGCGTGGATCCAGGCTACGCTCATGCTGGTGAAAAAGCCGCTAACATGCTGATAAATCAATTAAATGGTGATGAGTCTGTGGTGCATTTTACCCAGCAACCTATCCGTCATTAATCCTCCTTTCGATGATCTGCTCTAAAATTATACTGTGATCATTCTCAATTAATGGGACTGTTCCCATTTTGTTTTTGAATGCGAAATGGCAATATTAAAATCATCGAGTGGGAATGTTCCCATTATAAAAATAAAACGATGAATTGAATGTATCCAATACAGGGTGGACAAAGTTATGAGTAAGATTGCGCGTCAAGATGTACAGCGTCTTATTGAGCTGGTCGGGGGATCGGACAATATTGCCAGTGTAAGCCACTGCTTAACTCGCTTGCGTTTCGTGTTGAATGACACTGACAAAGCCGATACAAAACAGTTAGATGCACTGCCTATGGTGAAGGGCTGCTTTACCAATGCCGGTCAATTTCAGGTCGTTATCGGCACTGAAGTTGATGAGGTTTACAAAGTACTGATCGAGCTTAGCGGCAAAAGTGAATCGAGCAAAGATGAATCTAAGAACGCTGCTCGTCAAAATATGAACATCGTTGAGCGTGGTATTTCCCACCTTGCTGAAATCTTTGTACCACTGCTACCAGCGATCATCACCGGTGGTTTGATTCTTGGTTTCCGTAACGTGATTGGCGACATCAAGATGTTTGATGGTCAAACGCTAACGGAAATCAGCCAGTTTTGGGCAACGGTACACTCTTTCCTATGGCTAATTGGTGAGGCGATCTTCTTCTTCCTACCGGTTGGCGTGTGTTGGTCGACAGTGAAAAAGCTTGGCGGTACTCCGATTCTGGGTATCACATTGGGCGTGACGCTGGTTTCGCCACAGTTAATGAATGCCTATTTAATTGGTAAGCAAGTGCCTGAAGTATGGGACTTTGGCTTATTCGCCATCGAGAAAGTAGGCTATCAAGCGCAAGTGATTCCAGCGATGCTTGCTGGTATGGCTCTGGCGTTTATTGAAACCAACTTAAAACGCATCATTCCTTCTTACCTCTACCTAGTGGTCGTGCCGTTTGTTTCTATCATCGTGTCTGTGATTCTTGCGCACTCTATCATTGGTCCATTTGGTCGTATGTTAGGTGACGGCGTTGCTTTCGCAGCAAAAGCAGCCATGACGGGTGACTTCGCAATGATTGGCTCAACCATCTTCGGTTTCCTATATGCGCCATTGGTAATTACCGGTATTCACCACACCACTAACGCGGTTGATCTTCAACTGATGCAAGAGCTAGGTGGCACGCCAATTTGGCCTTTGATTGCTCTTTCAAATATTGCTCAAGCGTCTGCAGTAGTCGGCATCATTATCATCAGTAAAAAACACGGTGAGCGTGATATCTCGGTGCCTGCGGCTATCTCTGCTTACCTTGGTGTGACTGAGCCAGCGATGTACGGCATCAACTTGAAATACAAATTCCCAATGCTGAGCGCGATGATCGGTAGTGCGATTGCCGCTGCTATCTGTGGTAGTGCAGGTGTGATGGCGAACGGCATCGGTGTGGGCGGTTTGCCGGGCATCTTGTCTATCCAACCGCAGTTCTGGGGCGTATTTGCTCTGGCGATGTTGGTGGCGATTGTCGTCCCAGTCGCGCTGACGCTTGTGTTGTATAAGCGCGCACAGATGAAAGGCGAGTTAGAAACCGCTAACGCGTAATTCAAACTGAGGCAGTGATTTGGCTGCCTCGTTTATCTCCTCTATTTTTTTAAGATTTTTAAGTTTCCGTTTAATGGTAAGTGAGCGTTAGAAATGGCAATGACCAAGCATGATGAGAGCTGGTGGAAAACCGCAACCATCTACCAAATTTACCCAAAAAGCTTTTGTGACAGTGGAAGTAAAGGCACGGGCGATATCAAAGGGATCATTTCTAAGCTGGATTATCTAAAACACCTTGGTGTGGATGCGATTTGGCTGACGCCGGTTTATCAATCACCAATGATCGACAACGGTTATGACATTTCCGATTACTATGCGATCAACCCAGATTTCGGCACCATGCAAGATTTCGATACCCTGTTGGCTGAGGCTCACCAGCTGGGTATTCGAATCATCATGGATATCGTGGTGAATCATACTTCGACAGAACACAAGTGGTTCCAATCAGCACTGGGTGATAAAAACAGCCCGTACCGTGATTACTACATCTGGAAAGATCCGGTAGATGGCGCAGAGCCAAACAACTGGCAATCTAAGTTTGGTGGCAACGCTTGGGCGCTGGATGAAAAAACGGGTCAGTACTATTTGCACCTTTTTGCTAAAGAGCAAGCGGACCTAAACTGGGAAAATCCGGTAGTGCGTGAAGAGGTGAAAGAAGTCATTAGCTTCTGGGCAGAGAAAGGTGTGGATGGTTTTCGTCTAGATGTCATCAACCTGATTTCCAAGCAACAAGATTTTCCAAGTGATGATATTGGTGATGGTCGCCGTTTCTACACTGACGGTCCTCGCGTACATGAATATCTTCAAGAGATCAGCGAAGCTGTGTTCCAAAAGTACGGTAGCGTGACGGTGGGTGAAATGTCTTCCACCACGCTAGAGCATTGTCAGCAGTATTCAGCGCAAGATGGCAAAGAGCTGTCAATGGTGTTCAACTTCCACCACCTAAAAGTTGATTACCCAAATGGTGATAAGTGGACGAAAGCGCCGTTTGATTTCATCCAACTGAAACAGATCTTCAACCATTGGCAAACTGGCTTAAATGGCAAAGGGTGGGGCGCGCTATTTTGGTGTAACCACGACCAACCACGCGTTGTGAGCCGATTAGGTAACGACGAACAATACCGTGTTGAATCTGCCAAAATGCTTGCGGCATCGGTACACATGATGCAAGGCACACCTTATGTTTATCAAGGTGAAGAGATCGGCATGACCAACCCGGGCTACACCGAAATCAGCCAATATCGCGATGTTGAAAGCACGAACATGTACGACATCATGGTCAATCGCGATGACGTATCTCACGACGATATGATGGCGATTTTGGCACAGAAGTCGCGTGATAACTCACGTACGCCAATGCAATGGAACAGCGCGAAACACGCGGGCTTTACTGAGGGCACGCCGTGGCTAGAGGTGGCTCAGAACTATTCAGAGATCAACGCAGAAGCCGCGATTGCCGATTTAAACTCGGTGTTCTACTTCTACAAGCGCTTGATTGAACTGCGTAAACAGGTACCAGTCATCACCGATGGTCGTTACGAGGACTTACTGCCTGAGCACAAACGTATTTTTGCTTACGCACGTCAGAACGACAAGCAAACGCTGCTGTGTATTAACAACTATTACGGCGAAGAAGTAGAGTGTGTATTACCAGAGCGCTTTGATATGAGTAAAGCCAAAAATCTGCTTTCCAACTATCAAAATGCGACCAGCGCGATTGCTTCTAGTCATCAGGTATTGCGTCCTTACGAAACTCGCATCTTGCTGATTGAAGAGTAAAAATTAAGCTTCCCCTAAGGATTTCGGTCCTAAACAAAAGGCTTTGGAGTGCTCCCCAAAGCCTTTGCTTTTTATCTAAATAAGATTTGATGGCTGAATTAAGCTTTTTCGATCTTATTCAAAGTTACTTTCGTTTCTCTCACTTGAATCTGTTCACTCTTTAGCAGTTCTACTTGCTCAATGAATCCTAGAGTTGGGTTAAACCAGCGTTCAGCAGAACTCTCAAACTCTTTTGAATCGATCAATTCCATACCGTCACATACAAGGTTATAAGTATTTTTCTCGGTTAGGTATGCCGCTTCAACCGATTTACCGGAGACATTAAACGTCTTACGGGCACCTGTTTCCCCAACTTGTTGGCTCCAAGTGGTTTTACACTGAGCGTTATCAGCTAACGCGTTTACCCAAGGATTATCATCAAAGGAATCAAGCATGCGTTTCACTTGCTCTCCTGACAAATCTACGATTACAGATACAAGATGTTTGCTGATATCAATGTTTGGATCCTTCTCTTTCACCGTTGCCCCCTCTAACCGAAATAGAGGACTGCTGTTCATCATCATGACGTTGGATAGAGAGTCAATGAGATAAAGGTCGGTAACTTCATGCAGCGCACCGTCAATACCAGCAAAGTAAATGGTATTACCTTCTTGCTCGCTACTGTCTAGGTAGAACTGTGTAATGCCGTTGTTTTCCAGAAGTTGGATAACGGGAATAAAAGGGTCATCTTGCTGGGTGTCGCGTAGTCGGTCGATGAGCTTTTGAACAGCCATTGGCTCAAAGCTTATCGTTATAGGTTCGCCCTGTTGACCGTCAGCAGAAGTGACGTAGTGAAGCGTTGTACTTGCTTCAGGTTTGAAAGATGAGTTTTGGATTGGGTAGTCGAAGCTTGATTGTGGACCTTTGCTTTCGCTTGTAGAACCAGAAGAAGAACCGCCCCCTCCACAGCCGTAAAGTGCGATCGTAGCTGCTGCGAGAAGCGTCATTTTTTTAAGCATGAGTTTACATTCCTAATTTTAGAAGGCTGATAAATCGAGCCGTTATTTGAATGTCGCCATGCTAAGTTTTGAGTGAGAAAAAGGGCAAAAAACAAAAACTAATAGAGTTAAATGAAAGCTTAATTTTATATTTAGGTCTTTGTTTTTTCTGGGTTAATATCTTCTTCGATATTGGTGCAGTATTCTTCAATTAATGCCTTCCAGCGCATCACAATTTCCTTTTCTTTAATACTGACACGCAACTTCTTCCAAGGCTGTAAGCAGGTTTCTTTCGATTCCGGCTGAGACAAACGACTGAATAACTCTTCAGAAGGCATAACACGTAAAAGAGCTACGAGCGATTCCATGTAATTTAAGCGGAACTGATCAAGCTTATTTTGCTTGTAGGCAATATGAGATACAAAAGTGTAAATCAGGGCATTCTGAATTAATGAGTCTCCCGCCGGTGTCGTCAATAAGGTTTTCGCCTTATCAAGATTGCCGAGCTTGTAATTGAGGATACCCATCCATAAGTTAAGCTCATCGGGTAAGGCATCGAACTCGGATTGTACTTGATAAAGAAAACCTTCGAGTTTAGTTTGATTTTGTTCGTACAACGCGAGATGGCGAGCTATCGTGATGGCAGTAAACTCATCCATGTTTTTAATACCATCCATTGAGAATTGCTCATCCAGTAACATCTTCTCGTGTGCATCGGTTAACTGCCAATTGCTCTGAGAAGGCGCAGGCAAATTAAAGTATTGAGCGATATCTGCATGCATACGAAAGATATCTGATTGTAGATGGCTGATACGGAGCTCGTATTGATTACGAAACGCCAATTTTCCCGTCGCTGGGTAAATTAGGTTCATTTGCGCTTTGAGTCCCCCTTCTGTGGAATCATCTTTTAGCTCAATGTTGAGCTGATAATCGCTGGTTTGCATGTTTCGTGCGCCAGGGAAATAAGGGGTCTCATTAATTGGGTCGAGAAAGTAGCTCGGCGCATCTTGGTTAGCGATATCGGTATAAGGATACTCGACTTGTTGCTGCAACAAGATCGCTTTCACTAGAGTTCGGTACTCACGAGCAGTGGTGCCTATAGCATCAACACGGTTCAGCAATAACTCTACTTTAGGGATTAAGAGTTGGTTTCGAGTTTGCTGAGTTGAAATGCCTTGCTGCTGCCACAGCGTCACCCCAAGCCCAATACTCATTAGCGCAAGTGCGGCGCATAAGCCATAAACAAGTTTGAATTTGTGAGACGCAGGGGCAAGGTTGCTCTTAGCTGGCTCTTTGGTTTGCTGAGCCTTCTGGGCTGGAGGTAGCAATTGAATATTGGCTGGATTAAGGAAGTAACCTTTACGTGGGTAGGTGACCAACAATTTGGCTGCATCGTGCTCCGGCAAGTGTTCTTGAAGCAAAGCTCTGAGTGTACTGATTCGGTTGGTTAGGACATTCTTTGAAATGAACTTACTTTGCCAAATGGTCTCGATGATAGTTTCAGCAGAGAGTGGGTGCCCAACACTGGTGAGTAACAGTTCCAGTAACTCGACGGTACGCGGCTCAAGATCGATACTGACTGCTTGTTTATGCAGAGTTTGAGTCTCTGGATTGTAGATAAGCTCGCCAATAGCAATCTGACTTTTGGTTTGTTTGGCTTGTTGTAGAAAGTCTCGCATACCATCATGAGTGATTAGTGAATGGCGAGATATTATATAGTCATTGGAGCGCAAAATCTTATAAATTGCGCTCCAATCATCATGGAAAGGCTATGAACCGTAGCTGACCGAATAGCGATGCGGTTTATGGTTCATCGCAAGCACGAGGTTCAGTGCGAAGGCACCAAGTATCGACAACCCAATAACCCAAGGTGTGACGAAGAAGAAAGACGCAAACAAGATACATGCGTCAATTGCCATCTGGGATTTACCTACAGAAATACCGAACTTATCTTGGATGAATAAGCACAATACGTTAAAGCCGCCCAAGCTTGAACGATGACGGAATAGGATCAACATACCCAAGCCCATCAGCAAGCCACCCGCTACCGCGCAGTAAATTTCGTTGATTGATTCCAATGAAATCAGTAAATACAGGTGATCAGCAAAGATAGAAACCAAAGCGCCAGAAATTGCACTGTTAATGGCAAAGTGACGACCGAAGCGTTTCCATGCGAGCAAGTAAAAAGGACAGTTGGCTAAAAAGTAAAGCACACCAAACGTAAAAGGTGTAAATTGGCTAATAAGCAGAGCCAATCCGGTTGTGCCTCCAGTTAAGAGGTTCGCGGATTGGAGAAAGAAAACGCCTTGAGCTACCAAAAAGGTACCTGTAAGAATTGCCATCCAGTCTTCTTTTCTTGAGTGTTTTTCCATCTAATATGCAGTCGTTTGTGATAATTCGGGCGTGCATAGTAGTAAAAAGATGATCTTTTCGGTAGCTAGAGGGTAAAATTTGCGGTAAACCTATGTAATTGTTGTTTTACAGGGTGTAAAGCACAAAATTGACAGTCAGGGAATCATGGTTAAACGATTGCAACATCGTCATGATATTTCTCGCTTGTCACCATGAAAAAACTGCATGAGAAAAATTGTAAATTTCTCTTTATGACCTAGATCAAATTATGTAGAATGCGCGCCATTAGGTCGACGAAAACGTTTGCGTTAGGTCGTTATTCAGTTTTTTTGCAACTTTCAGTACCAATCTGAGTCAGGAGATACAGATGCTTAAGCGTGATATGAACATCGCAGATTACGATGCGGAACTGTTCGCAGCTATCCAGGAAGAGACTCTTCGCCAGGAAGAACACATTGAACTTATCGCTTCTGAAAACTACACAAGTCCACGTGTAATGGAAGCTCAAGGTTCTCAGCTAACGAACAAATACGCTGAAGGCTACCCAGGCAAGCGTTACTACGGCGGTTGTGAGTACGTAGATAAAGCTGAAGCACTAGCGATCGATCGTGCATGCCAACTATTTGGTTGTGAGTACGCGAACGTACAGCCTCACTCAGGTTCTCAAGCAAACAGCGCAGTTTACATGGCGCTTCTAAACCCAGGCGACACAGTTCTAGGTATGAGCCTAGCGCACGGTGGTCACCTAACTCACGGTTCACCAGTAAACTTCTCTGGTAAGCACTACAACGTTATTCCTTACGGTATCGACGAAGCAGGTCAAATCAACTACGACGAGATGGAACAGCTAGCGCTTGAGCACAAGCCTAAGATGATCATCGGTGGTTTTTCTGCTTACTCGCAAATCGTTGATTGGAAACGCATGCGTGAAATCGCAGACAAAGTTGATGCTTACCTATTCGTAGACATGGCGCACGTTGCTGGTCTAATCGCAGCAGGCGAGTACCCGACTCCAGTTCCACATGCTCACGTTGTGACAACAACGACGCACAAAACGCTAGCAGGTCCTCGTGGTGGTCTTATCCTTTCTAACGAAGGTGAAGAGCTGTACAAGAAGCTGAACTCAGCGGTATTCCCTGGCGGCCAAGGTGGTCCTCTAATGCACGTTATTGCTGGTAAAGCTGTAGCGTTCAAAGAAGCGATGGAACCTGAATTCAAAGCTTACCAAGCTAACGTAGTGAAAAACGCGAAAGCAATGGTTGGTCAATTCCAAGAGCGTGGTTACAAAATCGTATCTAACGGTACTGAGAACCACCTATTCCTAGTTGACCTAATTGACAAAGACATTACAGGTAAAGATGCAGATGCAGCACTAGGTGCAGCAAACATCACAGTAAACAAGAACTCGGTTCCAAACGACCCACGCAGCCCATTCGTAACGTCTGGTATCCGTGTTGGTACGCCAGCAATTACTCGCCGCGGCTTCACTGAAGATGACGCGAAAGAGCTAGCAAACTGGATGTGTGATGTTCTAGATAACATCGGCAACGAGGAAGTTATCGAAGCGACGAAGCAGAAAGTTCTAGAGATCTGTAAGCGTCTACCAGTTTACGCATAGTTCTCTGTGTAAATTCGCTTTCTTTGCAAAGTAGTACAGGCTGACTCGTTCTACTTCTGCGATTCAGTGTGATAATTTGATTGATGAAAGGTCCTCGTTTGAGGACCTTTTTGTTTTTCTAGCGTATGGAAATATCAGCTTAGGCTTTTCGAAATAGCGTGCTTTGGTTTCTGAGAGACAGGTTGTTATGTGGAGGCTTGGGAGTATTTGAGTGGAAAACGAAAAAGGTTATTAGACTCTGAATATACTTTTGATTTACTCAAGAGCCCAACGTTGTCATTCCCTACAAGCGAGGAACGAGCGGGATAGGGAATCTCTAATTATCGTTGTTACTTAGAGAGTGTTGAAACAAGATATCCTGATATCTCGTAGGTTCTTCGAAATAGCGAGTTTGGTTTTAACCAGTAGGGTTATTGTTCGAATGACGATGCTTTATGTTCTATGGAGACAAAAAAGGTTGGCACAGAGCCAACCTTTTCTTATCAAAACAAGCGAGAGCTTATTTCACTTCAATACCTTGAGCCTGCATATCAGCATGGTAAGAAGAGCGAACAAATGGACCACACGCCGCGTGGGTGAAGCCAAGTTCTAGTGCAATCTCTTTTAGCTCATCAAACTCTGAAGGTGGAACGTAACGTTCTACTGGCAAGTGGTGACGGCTTGGTGCTAGGTACTGACCAAGTGTCAGCATAGTTACGCCATGTGCACGAAGATCTTTTAGTACTTCGACGATCTCTTCTTTGGTTTCACCAAGACCCATCATTAGACCTGATTTCGTCGGTACATTTGGATGCTGCTCTTTGAATTTTTGCAGCAATTGCAATGACCACTTGTAGTTCGCGCCTGGGCGAGCTTTACGGTAAAGGCGAGGGGCGGTTTCTAGGTTGTGGTTGAAGACATCCGGCGGGTTGTCTTTCATAAGATCAAGTGCCACGTCCATACGACCACGGAAGTCAGGAACCAGAGTTTCAATCTTGATGTGCGGGTTTAGTTCGCGAATTTCACGGTTACAGTTAGCAAAATGCTCTGCACCACCATCACGCAAATCATCACGGTCAACAGAAGTGATTACAACGTACTTCAGTTTCATGTCTGCGATGGTTTTCGCAAGTTTCTTTGGTTCTTCAGCTTCAACAGCAAGAGGACGACCATGGGCAACGTCACAGAAAGGACAACGGCGAGTACAGATCGCACCAAGGATCATGAAAGTTGCCGTACCGTGGTTAAAACACTCAGCTAGGTTAGGGCAAGACGCTTCTTCACATACAGAGTGAAGGTTGTTCTTACGCATTGCTGATTTGATGTCTTGAATACGTTGGCTGTCGGCTGGTAGCTTGATCTTCATCCAATCAGGCTTACGTAGCACTTCTTTCTGCTCTGTTGGCATGTTCTTTACGGGAATCAATGCCATCTTGTCGGCGTCGCGGTATTTAACGCCTTTTTCCATCTGGATTGGTTTGCTCATGCTTTGTTACCTTGAGAAGGTGCTTCTGTGCTGAAATCTACTTGCTCGTAATCAAGCAAAGTAACGAGTTCTTGTATTAGTTGTTTTTCCACGGCTTCGATGTCTTCAGGACCGCCAACTTGGCTGACTTGAACCATCTCCATTCCTTCGTAGCCACATGGGTTAATACGTAAAAAAGGACCTAAGTCCATATTGACGTTCAACGCTAGGCCGTGAAATGAGCATCCTTTTCGAATGCGAAGTCCGAGAGAACATATTTTTTTACCGCCGACATAAACGCCAGGGGCATCAGGTCGTGCAGCAGAATCGATATTGTATGCCTTAAGAGTGTTAATAACGAGGTTCTCGATGTGCGTAACGAGATCTCGCACTCCTAATTTTTTGCGACGTAGGTTGATCAAGAAGTACGCGACTAATTGACCCGGACCATGATAAGTCACCTGACCGCCACGATCGCTTTGAACAACAGGAATATCTCCGGTATTAATCAGGTGCTCGGCTTTACCTGCCTGACCTTGAGTGAATACTGGGTTATGTTCTACCAACCAAACTTCATCAGGCGTGTCGTCTGTGCGTTGGTCAGTAAACTCATGCATCGCCTTCCATACAGGCTCATAATCTTGGCGTCCAAGTCGTTTCACAACAAGTTGGTGTTGCATGGGAATTCCTGTCGATAATATATAAAGTTTTTGGATTATAAACCGGATGACCCTGATGCTCTACAGCTGAGTAACAGATTTTTAACTGAAAGTTCGAGTGGTTTGTATTATCTGTATGATAAATAAAAAGAAAGCAGCCGAAGCTGCTTTCAAAAAAAATTTAATTTATCAAAAAATTATAGAACCATGCGTACGATGTCGATTTCACCCAGTTCTTTGTATAGGGTTTCAACCTGCTCGATAGACGTTGCAGTGATGTTGATAGACACCGAGTGGTAGTTGCCCTTAGCACTTGGTTTTACTGTTGGGCTGTAGTCACCTGGAGCATGGCGCTGGATAACTTCTAGAACTAGCTCTGGAAGCTCAGGCTTTGCATGACCCATTACCTTGTAAGTAAATGAACAAGGGAACTCAAGCAGGTCTTTCAATTTTGCATCAGAGTTGATGGTTAGCATATCGGTAACTCCAGTTGGTATTCGTTGCGGTGCGAAATAGTACAGTCAAATTAGGGTGAACTCAAGATTAACAAAGCCGCCCTAGTTGGCGGCTTTGTAGACTTGTTTGTTGGTCAGAAGCGACTGTTAGAAGAAGCTCTTAAACAACAATACGATGTAGTCCCACATGCGGCTAAATAGGCTGCCTTGGTCTACTGTTTCCAGTGCCATTAGTGGGTACTCAGCAATATCTTCACCATCAATTTGATAGTATAGCTTACCAACTACATCACCTTTCTTAATTGGGGCTTCAAGTTCTTTTTCAAGTACGAAGCTTGCTTTTAGGTTCTTTGCTTCGCCCCGAGGTAGGGTTACGTAGGTATCTTGGTCAAGACCCAGAGCAATGGTGTCTTTGTTACCCATCCAGATTTTTTCTTCTACGAAAGTTTCACCCGCTTTATGAGGTGCCACTGTTTCGAAGAAACGGAAACCGTAGCTCAGAAGCTTTTTACTTTCTGATTTACGTGCATTCGCATCTTTTGTTCCCATCACAACCGCAACTAGGCGCATTTGACCTTCTGTTGCAGAGCTTACTAGGCTGTAACCAGCATTGCTTGTGTGACCCGTTTTGATACCGTCAACATTCATGCTCTTATCCCACAGTAGACCGTTACGGTTGTACTGAGTGATGCCGTTGTAAGTGAACTTCTTTTGAGAGTAGATACGGTACTCGTCTGGTACGTCACGGATCAGTGCTTTACCAAGCAGTGCCATATCGTAAGGTGTTGAGTATAGGTTAGGGTTGTCTAGACCGTGAACGTTCGCAAAGTGCGTGTTCGTCATACCGATCGTATCCGCCCAAGCATTCATTAGATCAACGAATGCGTCTTCTGAACCAGCAATGTGTTCAGCCATTGCCACACACGCATCGTTACCAGATTGGATGATGATGCCACGGTTCAGGTCTTTTACTTTTACCGTCGTGCCAACTTCAATGAACATTTTTGAAGAGTCAGGGAAGTTTTTCGCCCAAGCATTCTTACTGATGGTTACATCATCGTCTTCTGAAATATTACCACGCGCTAGCTCTTGGCCAATTACGTAGCTGGTCATCATTTTTGTCAGACTAGCAGGAGACAATTTTGTGTTCATCTCTTTCTCAGCCAGAACTTTACCTGAGTTGTAATCCATAAGTACGTAGCCTTTGGCTGCGATTTGAGGAGCATCTGGGACAACAACTGGTGAAGCAAAAGCAGATTGAGCGATGGTTGCTGATAGTGCAACCGAAGAAACGAGAATAGATTTCACAAACTTATTTTTATTCATGGTAATTCAAATTTTTTGGTTAACTGCCGACATCTTAACAGAATCCCCACTTATGTAAGAGGGGCTCTGCATAGAAAATCATGACACCAAGGTCATTTGCCAGTTTTGTGTTTTTTAATAAATGCGGACGAATAGCCGAGCAACTTTACTTTATCCAGTGTGGCTTGCGTCAGAGAATAGTCAGTATATGGACCTAACAACAAGCGATACGAACCTTCCGTGGACTCCAAGAAAGTTTCCGTATCCAGCTTTTGACCAAGCTCTTGGCCTAAAGTTCGCGCTCGATCTTCATATTTTGAAGAAGCAACCTGAATGACGTACTTAGGATGGGCCGCTAACGACTTTTCATCGGTCGGTTTATCCACCATGATGACTTCGATCTCTACGTTCGCCGTCCCAGTTTTCACTACGTCAAGCTTGTAAGCTGCCGCGTAGCTCAAATCAATGATGCGACCCTCATGGAAAGGACCTCGGTCGTTAACTCGCACAACCGTGGATTTACCATTGTCGGTATTGGTGACTTTCACGTAGCTCGGTAATGGCAGCGTTTTGTGCGCAGCAGTCATCGAGTACATGTCGTAAATCTCGCCATTCGAGGTTAAATGACCTTGGAACTTCTTGCCGTACCAAGAGGCACGACCTTTTTCCGTAAAGCCTTTTGCATCACGAACGATTTTGTAGTCTGAACCTCGAAGGTTGTAATCGCTGTTACCACCTAAGCTGTATGGTTCGTATTTTGGGTGCGCATCCTCAATGTGCTCGACTGATAATGGCTTTTCTGGAGCTACATCAGATTCAAGTTCATAACGTCCTTCCTGCGTTTTTTGATCGGTGGATGAACAACCCGCCAAAATCAAAGCAGAAAAAACTAAGGAATATAAAGCGCGTTTTTGCATGGTCTAGGTCGCCTTAGAGAATGCTTTTCGGTGTGTATGGATCGACATAAGAATGCCAAAACCAGCCATCAGTGTCACCATTGAAGTACCACCATAACTGATCAACGGTAAAGGTACGCCTACTACAGGTAGGATGCCACTTACCATGCCGATATTTACAAAAATATACACGAAGAAGCTGAGTACAATACTGCCCGCCATCATTCGACCAAACGCTGTTTGTGCTTGGCTTGCGAGGTAGAGACCTCGACCGATAATAAATAGGTAGATGGCTAATAGGCAAAGGAAGCCAATCATACCCCATTCCTCAGCGATTACTGCAAAGATAAAGTCAGTGTGTCGCTCTGGAAGAAATTCTAATTGAGATTGTGTACCTTGCAGCCAACCTTTGCCTGAAATACCACCAGAGCCGATTGCTATCTTACTTTGGATAATGTGATAGCCGGCACCAAGAGGGTCTGACTCTGGATTAAATAGAGTGCGCACACGTACCTTTTGGTATTCGCGCATCAGGAAGAACCACAAAATAGGAATAAAACCACCCAGAGCAATGGCGGCTGCGGCAATGATTTTCCAACTAATACCCGCAAGGAAGATAACGAAAATACCAGAAGCGGCGATCAGAATTGAAGTACCAAGGTCTGGCTGTTTTGCAATAAGAATGGTTGGTAGACAAACCATGATTAGTGCAACAATGAGCGTTTTGAACGTCGGAGGAAGTGGTTGACGACCGATGTAGCGCGCCACCATTAAAGGTACGGCAAGCTTAAGGAGCTCTGAGGGCTGGAAACGAACAAAGCCAAGATTGAGCCAGCGTTGGGCGCCTTTGGAGGCTTCACCAAAGAAGAGCACGCCAAACAACAGAATAACGCCACCAACAAACATTAATGGAGCAAGGCTCTCATAGGTTCTGGGCGAGATCTGTGCCAATACGATCATGACAACCAGTGACAGCACCATGCGCATTGCTTGACGATCCATCATCGCCAAACTTTGACCACTGGCACTGTACATGATGACAAGACCAAAGCCCATCAACGCAAAGATGCCGAGTAACAACGGCAAGTCGATATGGAAGCGTTCAAACAGAGCACGGTTTTTGCCTGTAGAGGGATCCATTTTCATCACTGCGCTACCTCTTTCTTCGCATTGTTTTGTTCTTCATCTGACTCGATTTTTTCAGGACCAAGGATGACACGGTCGAAGATCTTTCTCACAACAGGCGCGCCGTTACTCGAACCACCACCTGCGTTTTCCAGTACCACTGATACGACGACTTTTGGATCATCGAATGGCGCAAAACCGGTAAACAACGCGTGGTCACGTAAATGTTCTGCGACTTCATCTGCGTTGTACTCTTCGTCTTCTGCAAGACCAAATACCTGAGCGGTCCCTGACTTACCACCAGTTTGGTAATCCATATTATAGAAAGAGCGACGAGCAGTACCTTTTGGACCGTGGTTAACCAAACGCATGCCTTCCTTCGCCATATTCCAGTATTTGTCTGGCACATTTTGGATAGGAGGGTAGGTTTCGTATTCAGAGCTTTCTTGCTCCTCAAAGTCGCCACCGTTGTCGATGGTTGCTTTTAGCAAGTGAGGTGCTGTTACAGCGCCTTCGTTAACCAATACTGAGGTCGCTTTCGCTATCTGCATTGGTGTTGCTGTCCAGTAACCTTGCCCAATACCAACAGGGATAGTGTCGCCCTTGTACCAAGGTGTTTTATGACGAGCCATTTTCCATTCACGAGTTGGCATGTTTGCCTTACTTTCTTCGTAAATGTCGATGCCCGTATAATCGCCAAAACCAAACATCATCATCCAATTCGATAGGCGATCAATGCCCATGTCGTAGGCAATTTGGTAGAAGAAGGTATCGACGGATTCTTCAATTGATTTGATGATGTCGACGCGACCATGACCCCAACGTAGCCAGTCACGGAATGGACGAGTATCTGAATTTGGAATTCGCCAGTAACCAGGATCGTTTCGGGTGGTTTTCGGTGTCACAACACCTTCTTCCAGAGCCGCTACAGCAATGAAGGGTTTGATGGTTGAAGCTGGTGGGTAAATGCCAAGCGTTGTGCGGTTCACCAATGGACGGTTTTTATCGTTTAATAGTGCTCGGTATGCTTTACCTGAGATCCCGTGTACGAACGCATTTGGATCGTAGCTTGGGCTAGAAACCATAGTCAATACACCATTGTCTCGAGGGTCGAGTACTACCGCGCTACCACGACGTCCATCTAATAACTGATGCACATAGAGCTGTAGGTTGATATCGAGGTTTAAGACGATGTCTTTACCTGGCACAGGTGGAACGTATTTCAAAGTACGAATGACACGTCCGCGGCTGTTTACTTCCACTTCTTGGTAACCCGCCGTACCGTGCAATAGGTCCTCGTAGTACTTCTCGATACCTAACTTACCGATGTCACGAGTTGCTTGGTAGTTGGCGTCTTTTTCTTCGCGCACTAAGCGCTGCATGTCGCGGTCGTTAATACGAGAAACATAGCCAATCACATGGGTCAGTACTTCGCTGAATGGGTAGTAACGCTTTAGCGTAGCGCTAATCTCAACGCCCGGGAAACGGTATTGATTGACAGAGAAAACCGCAACTTGGTTTTCATCCAATTGAGTCAACAACGGAACTGACTTGAAGCGACGAGTACGCTTACGCTCACGTTGGAAGCGTTCGATTTGCTCTGGTGTGATTTCAAGGATTGTTTGTAGCTCTTTGATGGTGCCGTCAATGTCTTTGATTTTTTCTGGGGTCAGTTCCAGGTTAAAGACGGGGCGGTTTTCAGCGAGCAGAACACCATTGCGGTCGTAGATCAAACCACGGTTTGGTGCAATAGGAACCACTTTAATGCGGTTGTCATTAGAACGGGTTTTATAGTCTTGGAACTGGTTTACCTGAATGTTGTACATGTTGGCAACCAGCAAGCCCATCAAAATCACGATACCTATAAATGCAACAATAGCGCGACTAGAAAATAGACGCGCTTCTGCTTGGTAATCTCGAATTTGACTGCGGCGTTTACGAATCATTAACGCTTGTCTCTACAGCTAAGTAGCGATTATTCGCGGTGGTAAGGGTGGTTAGCAGTAATGCTCCACGCTCGGTATAAACTCTCTGCCATCACGATACGCACAAGTGGGTGTGGCAGTGTCAGTGCTGACAGTGACCAACTTTGATCTGCTGCGGCTTTACAAGCTGGCGCTAAGCCTTCAGGACCACCGATTAGGATCGACACGTCACGACCATCTAGTTTCCATGCTTCTAGCTGTTCTGCTAGCTGTGGGGTATCCCACTTTTTCCCTGGAATATCGAGAGTGACGATACGCGCACCTTTAGGTACCGCAGCCAACATCGCTTCGCCTTCTTTTTGTAAGATGCGTGCGATGTCTGCATTTTTGCCACGTTTACCCGCAGGGATTTCAACCAACTCAAGTGGCATATCATGTGGGAAGCGACGACGGTATTCTTGAAAACCTTCTTCGACCCATTTTGGCATTTTGGTGCCAACGGCAATTAGTTGAATTTTCAAAAGATTAACCCCAGAGTTTTTCTAGTTGGTATAGCTCGCGATGCTCTTCTTGCATCACGTGAAGCATTGCGTCGCCCATGTCTAGGACAACCCATTCACCTTCATTTTCGCCTTCCATACCTAGTGGCTCTAGACCAGCTTTCTTCACTTCAGATGCGACGTGATCAGCGATAGATGAAACGTGACGCTTCGACGTGCCAGTACAAATGATCATGTAATCTGTCACGCTTGATTTGCCTTCTACATTCAGAATAACAATCTCTTCCGCTTTCATGTCGTCGGCTTTATCGGCTAAAAAGTCTTTAAGTTCTTCGCGAAGCACTCGGTTTTCCTCGGTATTTTCTTTTTTGTCTGTGGGCGTTTTAATCTCGTTGAGTTAAAACTGGTCGCGCACTATATCACGCTTTGAAAGCTAAATTGCCAGCTTAATATCAGGAGAGCAGGTTTCTAGGCTCAATTGATGGATAGTTGGCCACACAGATTCATCGTATTGGGTTTTGGCTTTTATCTCAGCATGTGTGAGCAAGGATAAAAGGGCACAAATTCTTGAGGCTGACAGGCGAGTCAGCGCAGCATTATAGAATGGGCGTTTATTTTGCCACACTCGATGCTTTTCAAACACCTGACTCATGCCCATTTGGGTAAGGTCTCGATGCATGTTAAGTAATTGGTTGAACTCTTTCTGTACACTACGGATAAGGATAACAGTCTCTGTGCCTTCGGCTTCAAGCTGGCGCAAAATGCGTTGTGCTCGGTTGGCTTTCCCAGCAAGGAGAGCGTCAATCCAATGGAAAGTCGTAAAGTGGTTGTGTCGGCTCAAGGCTTCTTCAAGGCGCACAACCGTCAGTTCGCCATCTGGGTAGAGTAAAGCGAGCTTCTCTAAGCTTTGTGAGAGTGCGAACAAGTTCCCTTCATGCCACTGTGCCAACATTTGCAGTGATTGCTGATCTGCTTTTAGCCCTAATGTGCGGCAACGAGCCTGTACGAACATCGGCAAACGTTGCAGATCTGGTGTTTGGCAGCTTACCCAATCACCTTTTGCACTCAGCGCTTTAAACCATTTTGCGTTTTCTTGGGCTTTTGTCAGTTTACTGCCCACGATCACCAGCATAATGTCGTCGTGTAGCATTTCACATAGGGTTTGCAGTTCTTTACTAACTGTTGTCGTTACGCCGCTTTCTGGTAGCTCAAGTTCAATTAGTTGGCGACTGGAAAATAGGCTTAGTGCTTGGAAACAATCATATACTTGGTTCCAATCTAAACTAGCGTCAACCGCGAAACGGTGTCTTTCTTCAAAACCTTGCTGGTGCGCCATTGTTTGGATCGCTTGGCGACTTTCTTGAATAAGCAGAGGTTCATTACCAAAAATCAGGTAAACCTGTTTGATGTGTTTCGCTAGATGGTCAGCCAGCTTGTCGGCAAAAATTCGCATTCTGATTAAGAGTTAGTGTTCGTAGAGTTAGTCTTCATCACATCAGGGGTAGGTTGACCTTGTTCGTATTCCGCACGAACTCGACCTAGCTGACGCATCATTTGACTCGCCGCTTGTTGACGCATTTCGTCTTCGATAACGTCACGTTCTACCGACTTCGCCAATGCTGTTAATGGGTTATCAAGGTAGTTGCGGTTTACGGTTGTTTTGAAGTCTTTTGCACCGAAGCCAGGAATGGTCACACGGTATTTCACTACATAAGTAAGTTCTTTCTCTGCCGCACGACTGTTTTGGTACAGCGATAGTGTACGTTCGTCGATAGTCGCTTCGATCAGGTGCAGATTTGGTGTACTTGAAGATGGTTGTACTAAATCTACTTTGTTCAATTCAAGTTGAGCGCGAATATAACGCGTCAATGGGCTGTATTCATCGTAGCTAGTGAAAGACATGGTATGCAGTTCTTCCGGAACCGAGTATTCGCCACGAAGGTGGAAACCACAGGCAGAAAGAAGCCCCGCTAATACCAATACCACTGGTAGTTTAATCAAAGAGAAAAAGCGCATTGATTGTATTCATCCTAAATTGAAGGGGTTATTTACCTTAAACCACTCAGCATGAATGGCTTGAGGTAAATAAACAGGGTAGCGAACTACCCTGCTTAATGACTCTTTACAGGCGAATAAGTTCGCTCTGCTTTGAGTTATTGCTATCTACGTATCGTTTGTCGTGAAAGACTAGTTAGCAACGATGTTCAACAGTTTACCTGGTACGTAAATTACTTTACGGATTGTTAGACCATCTGTGAACTTAGTAACGTTTTCGTCATTTAGACCAAGCTCTTCAACTTGTTCTTTCGTTGCGTCAGCCGCTACAGTCAGTTTCGCACGCAGTTTACCGTTAACTTGAACAACGATAGTCTTCTCGTCTTCAACAAGTGCTTTCTCGTCGAACGTTGGCCATACAGCATTGTCGATGTCTGCTTCACCTAGCGCAGCCCATAGTTCGTATGAGATGTGCGGAGTGATTGGGTAAAGCATTGCAACAACAGCTTTTAGAGCCTCATCAAGGATTGCACGATCTTGCGCAGATTCTTGAGGCGCTTTCGCTAGCTTGTTCATCAGTTCCATGATTGCAGCGATTGCTGTGTTGAACGTTTGACGACGAGCAATATCATCAGTCACTTTCGCGATAGTTTTGTGAACGTCACGACGAAGAGCTTTTTGGTCACCAGAAAGTGCTGCTGCATCTACTGCTTCTGCTGCACCTTTTGATGTGTGCTCGTTTACTAGTTTCCAAACACGTTTCAGGAAGCGGTTAGCACCTTCTACGCCAGACTCTTGCCACTCAAGTGTCATGTCTGCTGGAGACGCGAACATCATGAATAGACGTACTGTGTCTGCGCCGTACTTGTCTACCATCTCTTGAGGGTCAATACCGTTGTTCTTGGACTTAGACATTTTGATCATGCCTGAGTGTTCAACGTTGCGACCTTCGTTATCCGTTGCAGAAGTGATGCGACCTTTACCGTCACGTTCAACTTTAACGTCAGTTGGTGCAACCCACTCTTTACCGCCTTTCTCGTTCTCGAAGTAGAACGCGTCCGCTAGTACCATGCCTTGACACAGTAGTTGCTTGAACGGCTCGTCAGACGTTACGTAGCCTGCATCACGCAGCAGTTTGTGGAAGAAGCGAGAGTACAGTAGGTGCATACAAGCGTGCTCGATACCACCGATGTACTGGTCTACCGGTAGCCAGTAGTTTGCTTTTTCTGGATCTAGGATGTCATCAGCTTGTGGTGAACAGTAACGAGCGTAGTACCAAGAAGACTCCATGAACGTATCGAATGTATCTGTCTCACGTAGAGCAGGTTCGCCGTTAAAGGTTGTCTTTGCCCACTCTTTGTCTGCTTTAATTGGGCTAGTAACGCCATCCATTACTACGTCTTCTGGAAGAATAACAGGTAGCTGGTCAGCGGGTACTGGGTGAACTTCACCGTCTTCAGTGGTTACCATTGGGATTGGTGCACCCCAGTAACGTTGGCGAGATACACCCCAGTCACGTAGACGGAAGTTAACAGTCTTAGTGCCTTTGCCTTCTGCTTCTAGCTTCGCTGCAATTGCATCGAATGCCGCTTGGAATTCTAGACCGTCGAATTCACCTGAATCGAACAGCACACCTTTCTCAGTGTATGCCGCTTCAGAGATGTCTAGCTCGCTGCCATCAACCGGCTTGATAACAGGCACGATGTCTAGACCGTACTTAGTTGCGAACTCGAAGTCACGTTGGTCGTGTGCAGGTACTGCCATTACAGCGCCTGTACCGTAGTCCATCAGTACGAAGTTTGCTACGTAAACAGGAACTTCACGACCGTTCAATGGGTGAATAGCAGTAAGGCCAGTCGCCATACCTTTCTTCTCCATTGTCGCCAGTTCAGCTTCTGCTACTTTGGTGTTCTTACACTCTTCGATGAACGCAGCAAGTTCTGGGTTGTTCTCAGCCGCGATAGTCGCTAGAGGGTGACCTGCAGCGATACCAACGTAAGTGACGCCCATTAGCGTGTCTGGACGTGTTGTGTAAACTTCTAGGTCTTGTTGACCCTTGACTTCAAACTTGAGCTCAACACCTTCAGAACGGCCGATCCAGTTGCGCTGCATGGTTTTCACCATTTCTGGCCAACCTTCAAGTTTGTCTAGATCATCCAGCAACTCTTGAGCGTATTCTGTGATCTTAATGAACCACTGAGGAATTTCTTTTTGCTCTACTGGAGTGTCACAACGCCAGCAGCAGCCATCTTCAACCTGCTCGTTCGCAAGAACAGTTTGGTCGTTTGGACACCAGTTAACAGAAGAAGTCTTTTTGTAAACCAGACCTTTCTCGTAAAGCTTAGTGAAGAACTCTTGTTCCCAACGGTAGTACTCAGGTGTACATGTTGCGAATTCACGGTTCCAATCGTAACCAAAGCCAAGAAGCTTAAGTTGGTTCTTCATGTATTCGATGTTTTCGTAAGTCCATGGTGCAGGTGCAGTGTTGTTTTTCACTGCTGCGTTTTCTGCAGGTAGACCAAATGCATCCCAACCGATTGGTTGCATTACGTTTTTGCCTTGTAGGCGTTGGAAACGAGATACTACGTCACCGATGGTGTAGTTGCGCACGTGACCCATGTGCAGTCGACCACTTGGGTATGGGAACATGGATAGACAGTAGAATTTTTCTTTATTTGGGTCTTCACTTACAACAAAGGTCTTGTTGTCATCCCAGTGCTTTTGAACTTTCTGTTCAAGGTCTTGTGGATTGTATTGTTCTTGCATCGATGGTATCCGGTTATCTTGGAATTTGTGAGTTCGGTTAGAACAGACTTAAATAGATCGTCATAGAATACCTAAAGCTAGGGATCACAACAATAGCCAATCTGTACCCATACGCCTTGAAATGGTGCTTGGTAGTAGAAAGATGGAGGTCAGTTATGCCTAAACGTAAAGCAGGTTATGAGGAAATGCTCGAGGATGTGATTGAAACCTTGAAGCACAGTCCGGATGAAGTTAACAAAGTATTCGAAACGTCGGGCAAAGTGGTGGATGCTGCCAACGACATGACCAAAGACGAGCTCTCACTGATATCAGCTTATGTCAAAGCCGATTTAAAAGAGTTTTCTGATAGCTATGAAGAAGGTAAGAGTGGACCCTTCTATCTCACAATTGCCGATTCCGTTTGGCAAGGTTTGCTCGAAATTACAGACCGAACCAAAGTGGAGTGGGTTGAACTGTTTGATGACTTAGAACATCAAGGTCTTTATGAGGCGGGAGAGGTTATTGGACTTGGCACATTGGTCTGCGATGAATGTGGTCATAAGACGACATATAACCACCCAACTGTGATCATTCCATGCATTAAGTGCAATCATACTGGCTTTAGTCGTCAGTCTCTCAAGCCATAAGAACAGCTTTAACAAACGTAAAAAAAGAGGCCTAAGAGCCTCTTTTTCACTTATGACTTTTTCTTCCTTGATAACCACCAAGCCAACATCAAACTTAATCCAGCCCAAATATACAGAGGCCAAGTGCCGACGATGCGATACGGAGTTTGACCATCGGTAGGAACAAGTTCTGCGCGAAGCACTGCGGTTTCAAATTGAGGGATTTGTTCAATCACCTTACCTTTATGGTCGGTCACTGCGGTTACGCCATTGTTGGTCGAACGAATAAGTGGCTTACCCAGCTCTAGAGCACGCATTCGAGCGATTTCCATGTGCTGTAGTGGACCAATTGAATGACCGAACCAAGCGTCGTTAGAAAGCGTTAGAATGAAATCAGTATCGTCGGTCACGTTCTGACGAACTTGTTCGCTAAAGATGATTTCATAACACAGTGCAGGATCCATGTGCTTTCCATTCGCCACGATGTTTGGCTGAATGAAATCGCCACGGCTGAAGGAAGACATTGGCAAGTTGAAGAATGGTGCAAGTGGGCGCAATACGTCTTCAAACGGCACGAACTCACCAAACGGAAGTAAGTGGTGCTTGTGGTAGCGCTTGTCCATATCAAAGCTGTAATCACCGTATGGATTTACACCCAGCGATAAAATGCTGTTGTAGAATTGACCGTCTTTTCCTTGGTTTACCACACCCGTAATAATGGCGCTGTTGTTCATTTTCGCCGCAGTATCGATGTTTCTCAAGAACGACGGGACTTCAATTTCAAATGCAGGAATGGCAGCCTCTGGCCATACGATGATGTCAGCATCCCAGTTCTCACGAGTGAGGTCTGCGTATTTCATGATGGTTGGCCAGCGTTGGCTCGGTAGCCATTTTAGGTTCTGGTCAACGTTACCTTGGATCAGCGCTACTTTGGTTGTGTCTTCAATGCGAGGAGTTACCCAATCGTATTGGCGAATACCAAAGCCTGCACTTAACAGTACCACAGGGATGATGATCATTAACCATTGCTTGTGAATCCAAGCATACGCCAATGCACCAGCACTGATCATGATGAACAGTGTTAGTAGTTCTACACCACCGATGGGTGCAAAGCTGGCAAATGGTGCGTCAATTTGACTATAGCCAAGCCATAGCCAAGGGAAACCTGTCATAACCCAGCCACGCAGCCAGTCGGTCACTAGCCATAACGCAGGAGCAGCAAGCAATGCTTTGCTTAGGGTAAATTCAGGGAAAAACTTGTTAGTGAGCCACGCAAATAAACCGGTGTATATGGATAGGTAGGCGATTAACAAGCCCATGAGGAATAGGTTTGCAATCAGCGGCATGCCGCCAAAGCCTGCAATGCTAACGTAAACCCAGCTTACTCCTGTCGCAAATTGCCCTAAACCCCATGAATAACCGATCCAAAGCGCACGCCTAGGTGACTGGTCTGCAAGAAGAATAAGTAGGATAGCAGGGCTAAGTATGGCAAGCGGCCATAGCTGATAAGGAGCAAATGCTAGGGTAGTGGAGGCGCCAACAAAAGCGGCCACTAAGGGCCGCTTGAGGCGATGAAAGAGTACATTCATCATTTTATTTTTCTGATATTCCCGATGTTAGGGTATCGCGTTACTCTTGAGTGGCTTCAACCAGCTTTTCTTCGTCTGGAATCGTCACTTGAAGTTGAATGACACGACGGTTGTCGGCTGCCGTTACTTTGAAGCTGTATGCTTCAATATCCACGACTTCGCCACGCGATGGTAGGTGACCAAAAGCAGTCATTACCATGCCGCCAACGGTATCCACTTCTTCATCACTGAAGTTGGTACCGAATGTCTCATTAAACTCTTCAATGGTTGTCAGAGCTCTGACAGCAAACGTGTGTTTGCTCAGCTTACGGATATCGGTTTCTTCATCATCATCGAACTCATCTTCAATATCCCCTACGATTTCTTCAAGGATATCTTCGATAGTTACAAGACCAGAAACACCGCCGAATTCATCGACAACAATCGCCATGTGATAACGTTCTTCACGGAATTCTTTTAGCAGGCGGTCTACACGTTTACTTTCCGGTACTACGACTGCTGGTCGAATCACTTCTTCGATATCAAATGGGTTACTGCCTGAGCCCAAGTATTTGAGTAAGTCCTTCGCTAGTAGAATGCCTTCCACATGGTCTTTATCTTCGCTGATCACAGGGTAGCGAGAGTGTTGAGCATCAGTAATTAGCGCGATCAAAGTATCAAGATCGTCTGTGCGCTCAACGGTAACCATTTGCGAACGCGGGATCATGATGTCACGCACGCGCATTTCAGAGATTTCCATAACACCTTCAAGCATGTCGCGGGTGTCGTGGTCAATCAGGTCATTAATTTCAGAGTCGCGGATTACATCCACAAGCTCTTGGCGGTCTTTTGGTTCGCCTTGAAATAGTTGACCTAGACGTTCAAAGAAGGACTTTCTACTCGGACCTTCTGCCTTTTCTTTCTTGCCTTCATTAGAAGAGGGAGAATTATCTTCGTTCATTGTTTCTCAATTAAGTAACGCTATCAGATGTGTGATAGCTCACATAGAAAGACGAGCACGAGATGGTTATCTGGGTGGTTCGCCTTTCCCTGTCGAGCAACCAAAGTTACTCTTTTTCAGCAATATACGGGTCTTCGTAACCCATACCTTGCATGATTTCTGTCTCGAGGGATTCCATCTCTTCAGCTTCATCATCCTCGATATGGTCATAACCTAGCAGATGCAAGCTGCCATGTACAACCATATGCGCCCAATGTGCTAGTAGAGGCTTGTTCTGCTCTACTGCCTCTTTTTCAACAACTTGGCGACAGATAATCAAATCGCCCAGTAGGTCCATTTCCATACCCGGTGGTACTTCGAATGGGAAAGATAGCACGTTGGTCGGCTTGTCTTTACCACGGTATTCGTGGTTTAGCTCGTGACTTTCTTGCTCGTCGACAATACGAATCGTCAGTTCCGCTTGTGGTTGGAAAAGAGGAATGGTCTTATCTAGCCACAATTGGAAATCTTGCTCAGAAGGTAAGCCTTCTTCATTTTCGACTGCCAGTTGCAAATCAAGTTCAATTGCCATGGTTATTCCTTAGTTGCCGCGACTTGTGCGCTCAGTTCTGCTTTTGCTGCTTCTAGCAATTTGGCATCACGCTCTTCACGACGGCGTTTTTCGAACTCTTTACGTTCTTTCTGGTCTTGCGCTTCCCACTTCTCATAAGCGTTAACGATACGAGCAACCACTGGGTGGCGCACTACGTCGTCAGCTTGGAAGAAGTTAAAGCTGATGTCGTCAACTTCGCTCAGTACCTCAATGGCATGACGAAGACCTGATTTCGCGCCGCGAGGTAAGTCAATCTGTGTGACGTCACCAGTGATAACCGCACGAGAGTTGAAGCCAATTCGCGTTAGGAACATCTTCATCTGCTCGACGGTGGTGTTTTGGCTCTCATCAAGAATGATGAAGGCGTCGTTTAGAGTACGACCACGCATGTAAGCAAGAGGTGCTACCTCAATCACGTTACGTTCAATCAGCTTTTCTACGCGCTCAAAGCCCAGCATTTCAAATAGGGCATCGTAGAGAGGGCGTAGGTATGGGTCGACTTTCTGGCTCAAATCACCAGGTAGGAAGCCCAGTTTCTCCCCCGCTTCAACCGCTGGACGAGTAAGTAAAATACGGCGGATCTCTTGGCGCTCTAGTGCGTCGACGGCTGCTGCAACCGCGAGGTAAGTTTTACCTGTACCAGCAGGACCGATACCGAAAGTGATATCGTGCGTCACCATGTTCATCAGGTATTGACCCTGATTTGGTGTACGAGGCTTGATCACGCCTTTTTTCGTTTTAACAAAGACTTCTTTACCGTGTTCGAAATGTGACTCGGTGTTTTGCTCCAGTACACCTGATTCTTTGATTGCCAGATGGATCTGCTCTGGTTCGATATCAGGCGTTTCGCCGCGGACAGGAGCGGTGTCTACGTAAAGGGTTTTCAGGATATCCAGCGCAGCAGCTGCGGTATGAGGTTTACCGACAATGGTGAAAAGGTCGCTACGGTGGTTAATTTCAACGCCTAGACGACGTTCTAAATGCTTGATGTTGTCATCGAATGGACCGCACAGGCTTGCTAGTCGGCGGTTGTCTGAAGGTTCTAGATTGATTTCTAGCGTTACGATTTTATTGCTCAATGTTGCCTCTCATTTTATGCCACTTAACGAGAGCCTGATAACGACCAGGCTCTCAATGGCTATTTGTACGAGCTTATGGCGTAAAAGTAGCTACACCTAGCTCATCTTCGCGACGTGTTTTCGCCATCATTTGCGTTGGTGAAATCACACTACGAAGGTCCATGTCTTTTTCAGTACGTACTAGCTCACCACGTAGCGAGTTAGCAAATACATCCGTAATCTTCACGTCAACGAACTGACCGATTAGGTCTGCGCTACCTTCAAAGTTTACTACACGGTTGTTTTCTGTACGAGCGCGAAGCTCCATTAGGTTCTTCTTAGAAGGACCTTCAACCAGAACGCGTTGCTCAGTGCCTAGCATTAGACGAGAGTAGCGCATTGCTTGTGCATTTACGGTTTGTTGTAGCTCGTATAGACGCTCTTTCTTCACTTGCTCTGATAGGTCACAAGGGTAGTCTGCCGCTGGCGTACCTGGACGTGGAGAGAAGATGAAGCTGAAGCTCATGTCAAAGTCTACGTCTTTGATTAGCTTCATTGTGTCTTGGAAATCTTTGTCTGTTTCACCAGGGAAACCAACGATAAAGTCTGAACTGATTTGGATATCAGGACGTGCTTTACGCAGTTTACGGATGATCGACTTGTACTCAATCCCAGTGTGAGGACGTTTCATCATAGTCAGCACTCGGTCACTACCACTTTGTACCGGTAGGTGAAGGAAGCTTACTAGCTCAGGTGTGTCTTCGTATACTGCGATGATGTCATCAGTAAACTCTAATGGGTGGCTTGTTGTAAAGCGGATACGATCAATACCATCGATAGACGCAACCAAACGAAGCAGTTCTGCAAATGAACAGATTTCGCCGTCGTGCATAGGACCACGGTATGCGTTTACGTTTTGACCCAGTAGGTTTACTTCACGTACGCCTTGATCTGCTAGCTGTGCGATTTCGAACAGTACGTCATCCATTGGACGGCTTACTTCTTCACCACGAGTGTACGGTACTACACAGTAAGTACAGTACTTAGAACAGCCTTCCATAATAGAAACGAATGCCGTTGCACCTTCAGCACGAGGCTCTGGTAGACGGTCAAACTTTTCGATTTCTGGGAATGAAATGTCCATTACTGGTGCTTCATCCGATTGAGATTGTTTAATCATCTCAGGAAGACGGTGAAGAGTTTGTGGACCAAAAATTACGTCAACGTATGGAGCACGCTGACGGATGTGATCCCCTTCTTGAGTTGCTACACAACCACCTACGCCGATAACTACGCCAGGTTTTTTATCTTTTAGTGTCTTCCAACGACCAAGCTGGTGGAAAACTTTCTCTTGCGCTTTTTCACGGATCGAACAGGTGTTAAGTAGAAGTACGTCTGCTTCCTCTGGCTCTTCGGTCAGCTCATAGCCGTTTGCAGCATTAAGCAGGTCGGCCATTTTTGATGAATCGTATTCGTTCATCTGGCAGCCCCAGGTTTTAATTAGCAGTTTCTTACTCATCTCACTTTCGCTCGTTCAGTTGTACTTAAATCGGAGAGCTATTGCTCAAATTATAGCCGCCATCTCGGCGGTAAGCGGCGTATTGTACTGCTTTAAAAAGCACCTGACTAGTGATCTGACGAATTCTCTGCAAACCCTGATGAAATCTAGTTTTTTGCCCTATATACAGCAAGGTTTTTTGTTAAACAATTTTGTAAAAATAGCCATGGAACGTACAATTAAAAAACGCCAATTAATCAATATGATGAAGAGCAAAAAATGAACAAGTATGACATCGCCGTAATCGGTGGCGGCATGGTCGGGGCAGCGGTGGCTGTTGGGTTTGCCAAGCAAGGCAGAAGCGTTGTAATGGTAGAAGGCGCAGAGCCAAAGGCGTTTGAGTCTTCTCAAGCGTTGGATATTCGCGTTTCCGCGATTTCTCATCAGTCGGTGAAGCTACTTGATTCATTAGGTGCATGGTCCGCGATTGAAAGCATGCGTGTGTGCCCTTATCGTCGTTTGGAAACGTGGGAACATCCTGAGTGCCGTACTCGTTTTCACTCTGATGAACTGTCATTGGAGCAGTTAGGATACATTGTTGAAAACCGCCTAATCCAACTGGGGCTTTGGCAAACTTTCGCACAATACGACAACTTAACGGTGATGTGCCCAGAGCGATTGAAAGATATTCAATTTGCCGAAGTAAACTGTGTAACGCTAGAAAGCGGCGAGCAGTTTGAAGCTAATTGGGTGATTGGTGCCGATGGCGCGAACTCGAAAGTTCGTCAATTGGCGGGTATTGGTGTAACCGCATGGGATTACCGTCAACACTGCATGTTGATCAACGTAAAAACCGAACTCCCTCAACAAGACATCACTTGGCAGCAATTTACTCCCTCAGGTCCACGTTCGTTCTTGCCGTTATGTTCACTAACTGAGGATGGTAAAGAAGTCGGGCAGGGGTCGCTGGTGTGGTATGACTCGCCAAAACGCATTAAACAATTGTGTGCGATGACGAAACCTCAGTTAAAAGAGGAGATCCTACGTCATTTCCCTGCTGAGTTAGGCGATATTGAAGTTTTACAATTTGGCTCATTCCCACTCACTCGTCGCCATGCCCAAAGCTATTCAAACAAGAATTGCGTGTTAGTGGGGGATTCTGCTCATACAATCAACCCACTTGCTGGGCAAGGTGTGAATCTCGGCTTCAAAGATGTTGATGTTCTGCTTTCGGTTACCAATCAGCAAGAGCAACTTAATGATGCTTTGCTCGCCAAGTATGAGCGCGCCCGTCGACCAGATAACTTATTAATGCAAACGGGCATGGATGTGTTCTACAAAGGCTTTAGTAATGATTTAGGTCCATTGAAGTTCGCTCGTAATGCAGCATTGAAGCTGGCGGAAAACTCAGGACCGATCAAAGCGCAAGTATTGAAGTATGCGCTAGGTATGTAAAAGACTTCTGATCACATAGAAAGCGGTCGATAGGAAAGCAATAGATAGAAAAAAAGCGAGCCATGAGCTCGCTTTTTTAATTCGATAAATCAGAGATCTACCGAGTCCAGAATTAGAAAAAAGAAAAAACCCAGCAAACTAATGCTGGGTTTCTTAAGAATGGTGCGGAAGGAGAGACTTGAACTCTCACACCTTGCGGCGCCAGAACCTAAATCTGGTGCGTCTACCAATTCCGCCACTTCCGCAACTTATTCTGTAGTTATCAAGGTAATTGGTAAAACCTCAACAACGTTGTGTAATGGCAGGGCTACCTGGATTCGAACCAGGGAATGGCGGCATCAAAAGCCGCTGCCTTACCGCTTGGCGATAGCCCTACAAGTCTTAGCCTTTCAACTAAGTGCTTTCCGATAAAGGAAAGTATGGTGCGGAAAGAGAGACTTGAACTCTCACACCTTGCGGCGCCAGAACCTAAATCTGGTGCGTCTACCAATTCCGCCATTTCCGCAAAGTATAGATTATTTTTAGATGGTGCGGAAGGAGAGACTTGAACTCTCACACCTTGCGGCGCCAGAACCTAAATCTGGTGCGTCTACCAATTCCGCCACTTCCGCATCTAAAATCTATATTAATGGTGGCTACGACGGGATTCGAACCTGTGACCCCATCATTATGAGTGATGTGCTCTAACCAGCTGAGCTACGTAGCCATTCTATATTCTTTAATCAAGTATGGTGCGGAAGGAGAGACTTGAACTCTCACACCTTGCGGCGCCAGAACCTAAATCTGGTGCGTCTACCAATTCCGCCACTTCCGCAACTTGATCTGTAGTTATTGATGTAATTGGTAAAACATCAATAGCATTGAATATGGCAGGTCTACCTGGATTCGAACCAGGGAATGGCGGCATCAAAAGCCGCTGCCTTACCGCTTGGCGATAGACCTACGGGCGATAGTCCTAAGACATATCAAATAATGGTGCGGAAGGAGAGACTTGAACTCTCACACCTTGCGGCGCCAGAACCTAAATCTGGTGCGTCTACCAATTCCGCCACTTCCGCATAATTACTGAGTAAACTCAATAATCAAAATAGTGGCAGGTCTACCTGGATTCGAACCAGGGAATGGCGGCATCAAAAGCCGCTGCCTTACCGCTTGGCGATAGACCTGCAGGCGATAGTCATAAAGACTAATCAAGTTAGAAAAGCATGGTGCGGAAGGAGAGACTTGAACTCTCACACCTTGCGGCGCCAGAACCTAAATCTGGTGCGTCTACCAATTCCGCCACTTCCGCAACTTTTCTGTCGTCATAAAGGTAATTGGTAAAACCTAAACAACGAAATAAATGGTGGCTACGACGGGATTCGAACCTGTGACCCCATCATTATGAGTGATGTGCTCTAACCAGCTGAGCTACGTAGCCAACACAATATTCTTTAAATCAAGATGGTGCGGAAGGAGAGACTTGAACTCTCACACCTTGCGGCGCCAGAACCTAAATCTGGTGCGTCTACCAATTCCGCCACTTCCGCAACTTGATTTGTCGTTACTGATATAATTGGTAAAACATCAATAACATTCCTATGTTTCAAGGAAGAATAATGGCAGGTCTACCTGGATTCGAACCAGGGAATGGCGGCATCAAAAGCCGCTGCCTTACCGCTTGGCGATAGACCTACAGCGCTCTAATAAAAGAGACTTTAATAATGGTGCGGAAGGAGAGACTTGAACTCTCACACCTTGCGGCGCCAGAACCTAAATCTGGTGCGTCTACCAATTCCGCCACTTCCGCATAATTACTGAGTAAACTCAATAATCAAAATAGTGGCAGGTCTACCTGGATTCGAACCAGGGAATGGCGGCATCAAAAGCCGCTGCCTTACCGCTTGGCGATAGACCTGCAGGCAATAGTCAAAAGACTATTCAATATATGGTGCGGAAAGAGAGACTTGAACTCTCACACCTTGCGGCGCCAGAACCTAAATCTGGTGCGTCTACCAATTCCGCCATTTCCGCATATATTGTTTAGAGCATTTCAAGATGGTGCGGAAGGAGAGACTTGAACTCTCACACCTTGCGGCGCCAGAACCTAAATCTGGTGCGTCTACCAATTCCGCCACTTCCGCATCTTGAACTCTATAAGTTGTCAGTTAATTGGTAAAAACTAACAACTAAATTTTGTCTTTCAAAAGAAAGAATGGTGGCTACGACGGGATTCGAACCTGTGACCCCATCATTATGAGTGATGTGCTCTAACCAGCTGAGCTACGTAGCCATCTTTTTGAGCGAGACAATATAAACCTTCACGCTCTAAGTGACAACCCTTTTTGTCAAAGGAATCCCACTTTAAATAATGGCAGGTCTACCTGGATTCGAACCAGGGAATGGCGGCATCAAAAGCCGCTGCCTTACCGCTTGGCGATAGACCTGCAGACAGTAGTCGTAAAACTACTTAAAACATGGTGCGGAAGGAGAGACTTGAACTCTCACACCTTGCGGCGCCAGAACCTAAATCTGGTGCGTCTACCAATTCCGCCACTTCCGCATCTATTCCTAATTGCTCTTAAAAAAGAACCTTTAGGAATGGTGGCTACGACGGGATTCGAACCTGTGACCCCATCATTATGAGTGATGTGCTCTAACCAGCTGAGCTACGTAGCCAAAACCATGTTTTCTCGTTCTCGTCGCTAAGTTGCCTTGTCGTCGGGAACGGCGCGCATTATGCGAAGTTGAGTGAGATCCGTCAACAGTTTTTTTCAATAAATCCTGCAAAATCCATCGTTCGCTTCCTTTTTAAACAAAGAGGCGCGTTTATGATCTAAAACTGGAAATAAAATGGCTTGCAGTAAGGGACTTAATTTCTTGTTGTTTTAGAAAGGTATAAAAAAAGCCAGCGCTATGGCTGGCTTTTTATGTAAATGAAGTGTTTAGAATTCATTCACTTAATTATACGTTGAAGCGGAAGTGTACAACATCACCATCTTTAACGATGTATTCTTTACCTTCTAGACGCCATTTACCTGCGTCTTTCGCGCCGCTTTCACCGTTGAATTGGATGAAATCATCGTAACCAACAACTTCAGCACGGATAAAGCCTTTTTCGAAGTCTGTGTGGATCTTCGCTGCCGCTTTTGGTGCCGTAGCGCCAACAGGGATAGTCCATGCACGAACTTCTTTCACGCCAGCTGTGAAGTAAGTTTGTAGGTTCAGTAGTTCGTAACCTGCGCGGATAACGCGGTTTAGACCTGGTTCTTCGATACCTAGGTCTGCTAGGAACTCTTCACGCTCGTCATCTTCTAGTTCAGCCATTTCTGATTCAATAGCTGCACATACAGGAACAACAACGTTGTTTTCTTTCGCTGCAAACTCACGTACTGCATCTAGGTATGCGTTGTCTTCAAAACCATCTTCGTTCACGTTAGCGATGTACATTGTTGGTTTTAGCGTTAGGAAGTTTAGGTAGCCAATTGCTGCTAGCTCTTCTTTTGCAAGATCAACAGTACGCGCCATGCCACCTTCTGTTAGTACAGGAAGCAGTTTTTCTAGAACCGTCAGTTCGAATTTCGCGTCTTTGTCACCGCCTTTTGCTTTCTTAGCGTTACGCTGGATAGCGCGTTCACAAGAATCAAGGTCAGCCATTGCTAGTTCAAGGTTGATAACTTCAATATCTTCGATTGGAGATACTTTACCTGCAACGTGAACGATGTTGTCGTTTTCGAAACAACGTACAACGTGGCCGATTGCGTCAGTTTCACGGATGTTCGCTAGGAACTTGTTACCTAGACCTTCACCACGAGATGCGCCCGCAACTAGACCTGCGATGTCTACGAATTCCATTGTGGTAGGTAGAACTTTCTGTGGGTTAACGATCTTTGCTAGAGCATCTAGACGTAGATCTGGCACAGGAACCACACCAGTGTTTGGTTCAATGGTACAGAACGGGAAGTTTGCTGCTTCAATACCCGCTTTAGTTAGTGCGTTAAACAGAGTTGATTTACCAACGTTAGGTAGACCAACGATGCCACATTTAAAACCCATGATAGTAACCTTATTCAGCTTTGAACGTGTGGAGGCGATTTTGTGCTTTTGATAGACCATCCTTAATTAGGATATCTAGACAGCGCACTGATTCGTCAGCTGCGGCGTCTAGTAGCTCTTGCTCTTTCGCTGGAGCTTTGCCTAGTACAAAACCCGCCACTTTATCTTTGTGTCCCGGATGGCCAATGCCGATACGAAGACGATAAAAATCTTTGTTATTGCCCAGTTTGCTAATAGTGTCACGCAGACCATTGTGACCACCGTGACCACCACCTTTCTTAAACTTAGCGACACCTGGCGGTAAGTCTAGCTCGTCATGAGCAACCATGATCTCTTCTGGCTTAATTTGGTAAAACTTCGCAAGTGCTGCGATTGCTTTGCCAGAGAGGTTCATGAAAGTGGTTGGGATTAGCAAACGGAGATCCTGGCCATTGACCATAATGCGTCCTGTTAGGCCAAAGAATTTTGGTTCATTCTTCAGGGTAACGTTGTGAACGCGTGCTAATTCTTCTACAACCCAAGCGCCCGCATTGTGGCGAGTTTTGGCGTATTCTGGTCCCGGATTAGCAAGACCAACAAGAAGTTTGATTGGTTGAGTCAAGGTTAGGATCTCTCTGGAATCTCAAAAAGCGCAGTATGATAGCACAGAATTCTCGCAGTGGGCGACCAAGGGATTTTCTGCCTATCGATACAAATAAAAAAACACCCCAAAGAGGGGTGCTTTTGAAATCAGTTTAACTGAAATGTTCGTATTAGTTGAACATTGCAGAGATTGACTCTTCGTTGCTGATACGACGAATCGCTTCAGCTAGCATGCGAGATAGGCTTAGTGTGGTTACTTTGCCAGTTGCAGCCATCTCTTTAGATAGAGAGATAGAGTCAGTCACGATAACTTGGTCAAGAACAGAGTTCTTAATGTTGTCCGCAGCGTTACCAGAGAATACAGCGTGAGTTGCGTAAGCGAATACACGCTTAGCACCGCGCTCTTTTAGCGCTTCAGCTGCTTTACATAGAGTGCCACCTGTATCGATCATGTCATCAACGATCACACAGTCACGACCTTCAACGTCACCGATTAGGTTCATTACTTCAGAAACGTTTGCACGTGGACGACGCTTATCAACGATAGCGATGTCGATGTCGCCTAGCGCTTTTGCAGTTGCACGAGCACGAACAACGCCACCTAGATCAGGAGAAACCACTACTGGGTTTTCTAGACCACGAGATTGCATGTCTTCTAGAAGTACTGGTGTACCGAAGATGTTATCAACTGGTACATCGAAGAAGCCTTGAATTTGCTCAGCATGTAGGTCGATAGTTAGAACGCGGTCTACGCCAACGTTAGATAGGAAATCAGCAACAACTTTTGCAGTGATTGGCACACGCGCAGAACGTACACGACGGTCTTGGCGAGCGTAGCCGAAGTAAGGAATTACTGCAGTGATACGACCTGCTGAAGCACGGCGCATTGCATCAATCATAACAACCAATTCCATTAGGTTGTCGTTAGTCGGTGCACAAGTGGATTGAATGATGAAAACATCACTACCACGAACGTTCTCATTGATTTGAACTGCAACTTCGCCATCAGAAAAGCGAGAAACAGATGCATCACCAAGAGAGATGTAAAGACGATCAGCAATACGTTGGGCTAGTTCAGGTGTTGCGTTACCAGCAAATAGCTTCATATCAGGCACGGTGGAAACCTCGGGTTTGCGTCCAGTTTAAATAGGTCGGTGTGAGGCTGATTGGTATTCAGCCAAAGTCTCTTTTAGTGGCGAAATATTTCGCCCTTGAGCGACAAATGCCGAGACTTTATCAGAGAGTTGTGCAAGGATAGTTTCTGCTTCGGATTTGCTCGAAAATTCAGCAAAAACGCAAGATCCTGTCCCCGTCAATCTTGACGGCGCGTATTGTAGCAGCCATGAAAGTTGCTTATCAACCTCTGGGTAGAGCATTCGTACAATTTTTTCGCAATCGTTTACGCTTGGCGTGTTCAAAAGCGTTTCTAAATCGCGTTTTGGCGTGTTTCGAGTCAAATCCGGATGTCCGAATATGTCGGCGGTTGCAATAGAAACATTTGGACGAACAACTAAATACCATTTCTCATCTGGATGAGCAGGAGAAAGTTTCTCACCAACGCCTTCAGCAAATGCGGCAAAACCACGCACAAATACAGGCACATCTGCACCAAGTGCAAGACCAATTTCGGCTAATTCATCATCACTAAGATGGGTTTGCCATAGGTAATTGAGCGCAACCAAAGTAGTTGCTGCGTTGGATGAGCCGCCGCCAATGCCACCGCCCATAGGTAAGATCTTATGAAGATCGATATGTGCCCCATAAGAGCATTTCGCATAACGTTGAAGTGCGGTCGCCGCTTTCCAGATCAAATTGTCTTGCAGAGGAACACCTTCGATCTCTGGCGAAATCGTGATCTCACCTGAATCGTTTGCTTGAATGGTTAGTTCATCGCCGTGATCGACGAACTGGAATAGAGTTTGTAACTCGTGGTAACCGTTTTCGGTCCGACCATTGATATAAAGAAAGAGATTCAATTTCGCTGGTGATGGCCAACGGGTTGAAAGATCGATCATTGGGTGATGTTCCATTTTGTGATCACTAAATTAATTTTTACGTCAGACGTACTGAGTTTTAGCTTGTTTGGGAGAGGTAACGTCTGGTTATGCCACTCAATATCACCGTAACGCTGGTAAGCAATATTCCAGTCGTTCAAACCGATCTGTTTGTCCAGTGCTTGGAGAGTATTGGTCGGTGATAGTTGGAAAGAGTCGGCATCTGTTGGTAAGCCAAGTAGCCAATCAGGTAAATGGTCAACTGGCATCATTAAGCCAGTTAATCGGTAAATCAGTTGGTTAGCATCACGAGCGGAGAGTACTTGGTCATCATAGGTTTCGACGGTTGCGCCTTGTGGCGTAATAGTGAGCTTTAATGCGGTTTGACCAAGTAAGGTCGTTAAGCGTAACTGGCTTAGTGACGAAGAGTGCTTCCAGAAGAAATTCAAGCTTTGTCTTTGATCGGGACCAATGTAGCCAAGTTTACCTGTGGCTTGAAAATTTTTAATGGTTTCAAGTCGCTGCTCGTGTGCCTGCCACTCTACGCTGGTGACACTTTCAGGAACAGAACTACAACCTGCGAGAACAATGCTCGACATGAGCAAGATGAGAAAGGAGCGTAAGGTCATGTTTGATGGCTTATTAATCAGTTTCATCGGTAATCGCTCACAACTATAGCATTGAAAAGCCGAGTGAAGGAAAACAAATCCGGCTTACCCTTTCAATAAATGCGTGCTTACAGTAAAATTCTGAACCTATTTTATAACCGATCTCAGAGATACCACGTTAGATGTCCTTGCTTGCTATTGGAATCAATCACAATACAGCGTCTGTTGACTTGCGAGAGAAAGTGGCGTTCGGACCCGATAAATTGGGACCAGCACTTGAGCAACTCAGAGACCATGAAGCCGTCAATGGCAGTGTGATTGTTTCTACCTGTAACCGTACCGAAGTGTACTGCGACGTGAAGCAAGGAGCGCGAAATAAGCTTATCGACTGGTTAGCCCAGTTCCATCAAGTTAGTCAAGAAGACTTGATGCCGAGCCTTTATGTCCATGAAGAGCAAGCGGCGATTAAGCACTTGATGCGTGTTTCTTGCGGCCTTGATTCACTGGTACTAGGTGAGCCTCAGATTTTGGGTCAGGTAAAACAAGCGTTTTCTGATTCCCGAGATCATCAGGCGGTGGATGCGTCGATTGATAAGTTGTTCCAAAAGACTTTCTCAGTCGCAAAACGTGTTCGAACAGAAACTGATATTGGTGGTAACGCCGTGTCGGTGGCTTATGCTGCCTGTACATTGGCGAAACACATCTTTGAATCACTGTCTGACTCAACCGTACTGTTGGTTGGTGCAGGTGAAACCATCGAATTGGTGGCAAAACACTTAGCGTCGAACGGCTGTACTAAGATGATTGTTGCAAACCGAACTCGAGAGCGAGCTCTTGGTCTAGCAGAACAATTTGGAGCAGAAGTGATCAGCTTGAATGAAATTCCTGACCATTTACCAAGAGCAGACATCGTCATCAGCTCAACGGCGAGTCCTCTACCTATCATTGGTAAAGGCATGGTTGAGACCGCGTTGAAGAAACGTCGTCATCAACCGATGTTATTGGTCGATATCGCAGTACCTCGCGATGTGGAAGCTCAGGTTGGGGAATTGAGTGACGCTTACTTGTACTCGGTGGATGACTTACAGTCGATCATTGATAGCAACATCGAACAACGTAAAGTAGAAGCCATTCAAGCAGAAGCGATCGTTAGCGAAGAAAGCGCGGCATTTATGACGTGGCTGCGTTCACTTCAAGCTGTGGATAGCATTCGTGATTATCGCAAATCGGCCAACGAAATTCGTGAAGACTTACTAAGTAAAAGCCTACAATCATTGGCAACCGGTGCAGACCCAGAGAAAGTGCTGCGCGAACTTAGTAATAAACTCACCAACAAACTGATTCACGCTCCAACTCGCGCGCTGCAAAGTGCGGCAGAGCAGGGCGAACCAGCAAAATTAACGGTTATCCGTCAGACCCTTGGTTTGGATGATCTGTAACTCACGCTTTTTATTAAGAAAACGACACTATGAAAGCCTCTATTCTGACTAAGCTAGAAACGCTAGTAGAACGTTACGAAGAAGTTCAACATCTTCTTGGTGATCCTGATGTAATTGGAAATCAGGATAAATTCCGCGCTCTATCAAAAGAGTACTCTCAGCTAGAAGAAGTTACTAAGTGCTTCCAAGCGTATCAACAAGCGCAAGACGATCTTGTCGCTGCTGAAGATATGGCGAACGAAGACGACGAAGAAATGCGTGAAATGGCGCAGGAAGAAATCAAAGAAGCAAAAGAAACGATTGAGCGTCTAACTGATGAGCTACAAATTCTTCTTCTTCCAAAAGATCCAAACGATGACCGTAACTGTTTCCTAGAAATCCGTGCAGGTGCGGGTGGTGACGAAGCAGGTATCTTCGCTGGTGACCTGTTCCGTATGTACAGCAAATACGCAGAAAAGCGTGGTTGGCGTATCGAGGTGATGTCTTCAAACGAAGCTGAACACGGTGGTTACAAAGAGATGATCGCGAAAGTGAGCGGTGACGGCGCATACGGTGTGCTGAAGTTTGAGTCAGGCGGTCACCGTGTACAACGTGTACCAGCGACAGAATCTCAAGGTCGTGTTCATACTTCTGCGTGTACCGTAGCGGTTATGGCGGAAATCCCAGAAGCGGATCTGCCAGAAATCAAAGCAGCAGACCTAAAAATCGATACATTCCGTGCATCTGGCGCGGGTGGTCAGCACGTTAACACCACGGATTCTGCAATCCGCATTACCCACTTGCCAACTGGTACAGTAGTAGAGTGTCAAGACGAGCGTTCACAGCATAAGAACAAAGCAAAAGCGATGGCAGTACTTGCTGCTCGCATCGTTCAAGCAGAAGAAGAACGTCGTGCAGCAGAAGTTTCTGATACACGTCGTAACCTATTAGGTTCTGGTGACCGTAGTGACCGTATCCGTACTTACAACTACCCACAAGGTCGTGTTTCTGACCACCGCATCAACCTAACCATCTACCGTTTGAACGAAGTGATGGAAGGTGACCTGCAAAGTTTGATTGATCCTGTGGTTCAAGAGCACCAAGCAGACCAACTTGCGGCGCTCGCAGAGAACAACTAATCGATGAGCCAAGTTCAATCTATTGAGCAAGCGCTGAAAAGTGCGACGGCAATATTGACTGAAGGCGGCAAAGAGTCGCCTTCTCTCGATGCAGCCGTACTTCTTTGCCATGTCCTTGGCAAACCAAGAACCTATCTTCTGACTTGGCCTGAAAAAGCATTGGACCCCGAGCAACAAGCTCAGTTTGATGCGTTATTGGCTCGTCGTATCACGGGTGAGCCTGTGGCTTACATTATCGGTGAACGCGAGTTTTGGTCTTTACCTCTTAAAGTCTCTCCATCCACATTAATTCCAAGACCGGACACGGAACGTTTGGTTGAAGTTGCATTGGATAAAACTTACGAGCAGACAGGACCAATCCTTGATTTAGGCACTGGCACTGGGGCGATTGCATTGGCATTGGCGTCTGAGTTACCCAAGCGCCAAGTGATGGGGGTTGACCTTAAACATGAAGCGAAAAAGCTCGCAGAGTACAACGCATCGCAGTTAAACATCAAAAATGTGACTTTTGATCAAGGTAGTTGGTTCGAACCTATTGCCAGCGGAACAAAGTTTGCTTTAATTGTCTCCAACCCACCGTATATCGACGAAAAAGATCCACATCTCGCGCAAGGTGATGTGCGTTTTGAGCCAAAATCGGCACTCGTTGCGGATGAGAATGGCTTGGCGGATATTCGCCATATCTCTGATCTTGCTCGTCAATATTTGGAAGAAGATGGGTGGCTCGCGTTTGAACATGGTTATGACCAAGGCGAAGCTGTTCGTGAGATCATGACTCATTTTGGTTTTGAACAAGTAGTCACGGAAAAAGACTACGGCGGTAACGACCGAGTGACACTTGGTTGTTACAAGCCTTCATAATAACGAGCAAGTCAGCAGTAACTTATAAAAGAGAAATGAAATGTACGTAGCTCTAAAACACATTCACTTAGTAACGATCGCATTGAGCGCGACGCTACTATCGATCCGATTCGTATTGTTGATGATGGATTCTCCAAAGCGCAACAACCGATTCCTAAAAGTTTTCCCACATATTGTTGATACCGCGTTACTCCTTTCCGGTATTGGTCTGATCATGGTGACAGGCTTTATTCCATTTACGGATGCAGCGCCTTGGTTAACCAACAAGATCACTTGTGTGCTTGCGTACATTGCTCTTGGTTTCTTTGCTTTAAAGATGGCAAAGAACAAGCTGCTGAGAATTTTCGCCTTCTTTGGTGCTCTAGGCTGGCTAGTGATGGCCGCTAATATTGCCGTATCTAAAAATCCAAACTTATTTGGGTAATCTTCATGCTTGAGTTTTTTGACGAAGATTTTGACAACATGGCGTTGGTGGAAGGCGCGTTAGAACTGAACCACTCCATCAATCCAGACACTAATGTGCATTGGGCAAAGCAAGAATTAGAACGTCTTTATAAAGAGGCGGAAGCTATTCTGGTTCACGAGACGGACGAAGAACAACGTTTTGATTCGTTTCTCCGTTTGTTCTTTTATGAATGGGGCTTTAAAGGCGACGATCAAGAGTACTTTATCTCTGACAATAGCTTCATTGATAAAGTGTTGGAGCGTAAAAAAGGCATTCCCGTTAGTTTGGGGGCGGTCCTACTTTACTTGGGGAACCGACTTGGTTTTCCGATGAAAGGCGTGACCTTTCCGACGCAATTTTTGATCAAAGTAGATTGGATGCACAAAACGCCGGACTACATTAATCCATTTAACGGTGAATACGTCGGTGAGAAAATCCTTCAAGCTTGGCTGATTGGTCAAGAAGGTCCACTTGCAACCTTGAAGCCTGAGCACTTTGAAGAAGCGGATAACCCAACAGTAATAGGTCGTTGGTTGGCATTAATTAAAAGTGCGATGTTGCGTGAAGAGCGTTATACGTTAGCACTACGGTGCACCAACCTTGCGCTGACTTTCGTACCGGACGACCCATACGAGATTCGTGACCGAGGCTTTATCTTCCAACAATTGGAGTGCCATCAGGTAGCGGTTTCAGATTTTCAGTACTTTATTGACCAATGCCCAGACGATCCGGCATCAGAGCTACTAAAATCACAAGTTAACGCGATGAGCGAAAAGCACGTTACGCTTCACTAAATTTTATCGGCATGCTGAAAGCGGCGTGTTGAAGACAGACAAAAGAGAATCAAAATGGAACAGAAAATCGTTAATATTGGCGACATTCAGGTTGCTAACGACAAGCCATTCACCCTATTTGCAGGTATGAACGTTCTTGAGTCTCGTGATCTTGCTATGCAGATCTGTGAGCACTACGTAAAAGTAACCGACAAACTTGGCATCCCATACGTGTTCAAGGCATCGTTCGATAAAGCAAACCGCAGTTCTGTTCATTCATACCGTGGTCCTGGTCTGGAAGAAGGCATGAAAATCTTCCAAGAGCTGAAAGACACGTTTGGCGTGAAGATCATCACTGATGTTCACACTGAGGAACAAGCTCAACCTGTCGCTGATGTGGTTGATGTTATCCAACTTCCTGCATTCCTAGCTCGTCAAACTGACCTTGTAGAAGCAATGGCGAAAACAGGCGCGGTGATCAACGTTAAAAAACCTCAGTTCATGAGCCCTGGTCAAGTAGGTAACATCGTTGAGAAGTTTGCTGAGTGTGGTAACGAAAACATCATTTTATGTGAGCGCGGCTCTTGCCATGGTTACGACAACCTAGTGGTTGATATGCTTGGTTTTGGTGTCATGAAGAACGCATCAAAAGGCAGCCCAATCATTTTTGACGTAACGCACTCGCTACAAATGCGCGATCCGTCGGGCGCGGCATCTGGTGGTCGTCGTGAGCAAACCGTTGAACTTGCGAAAGCGGGTCTAGCAACAGGCATCGCAGGTCTGTTTATTGAAGCGCACCCGAACCCAGATCAAGCTCGCTGTGATGGTCCGTCTGCACTGCCTCTAGATAAACTTGAGCCATTCCTAGCGCAAATGAAGTCACTAGATGACCTAATTAAGAGCTTCGACAGCATCGATATCAAATAATCAGTTTACTGAATGTTTGTGGGAAATGGTCAGCCAATGTGCTGACCATTTTTGTATTGGCATATTCATTCTGCCAAATTATTCTTTTGTCGCTTCTCGCTTCTCGCTTCTCGCTTCTCGCTTCTCGCTTCTCGCTTCTCGCTTCTCGCTTCTCGCTTCTCGCTTCTCGCTTACCAATTGCATTGAAATACCTGCCAATATCACAGCAAAACGATTGCCTGTGAATGGGTCTATAATCTGTTGAAACGTAGCGTCAGAGTTGCAGTTGTTAAAATAGTCATTAGTGATCCATGCATCATAATTATGAAATCAATATGTTAGCGTGCAATTCTTCCTATAAACTACGTCAAGTTTTAGCGCTCTTAATTATATGGACGGAGCTCCTTTAAAGGGTTAAGAGCGTCTGCAGTGGACCCCAGACGATAAAAAGGTAAAACAATGAAGCAACGCCTGATTGTAAAAACCGCTTTGAGCGCGGCGATTCTGGCAACTCTTGCCGGATGTGCAACGCAACCAGCACATGAATGGAATGAAGATACAACATACAAACTGACTGTACTGCACACGAACGACCACCACGGTCGCTTCTGGCAAAACAAATACGGTGAGTATGGTATGGCAGCTCGCAAGACATTGATCGACGAGCTACGTACAGAAATTCAAGCAGAGGGTGGCAGCGTTCTTCTACTGTCAGGCGGCGATATCAATACAGGTGTTCCTGAATCAGATCTGCAAGATGCGGAACCAGATTTCAAAGGCATGAGCAAAATTGGTTACGACGCGATGGCGTTGGGTAACCATGAGTTCGATAACCCACTTGACGTGCTATTCAAGCAGCAAGAGTGGGCTAACTTCCCAATGCTGTCTGCGAACATTTACGATAAGGAAACCGGTGAGCGCTTGTTCCAACCTTACGCAATGTTCAATAAGCAAGGCATCAAGATTGCCGTGATCGGTCTAACGACAGAAGACACAGCAAAACTAGGTAACCCAGAGTACATTGGTCAAGTTGACTTCCGTGATCCGAAAGAAGAAGCGAAGAAGCTGATCGCTGAGCTAAAAGAAACTGAGAAGCCAGACCTTATCTTTGCAGTGACACATATGGGTCACTACGAAAACGGCAACCGTGGTGTGAACGCTCCGGGTGATGTTGCATTGGCTCGCTACCTAAATGAAGGTGATTTGGACATGATTGTGGGTGGTCACTCACAAGAGCCTGTATGTATGGAAGGTCCAAACGTTATTAAGAAGAACTTCAAGCCGGGTGAAGAGTGTAAACCAGATGAGCAAAACGGCACTTACATCGTACAAGCGTACGAGTGGGGTAAGTACGTTGGTCGAGCTGATTACGAATTCCGCAACGGCGAATTGTCTATGGTGAGCTACGATCTGATCCCTGTGAACCTGAAGAAGAAGATCAAAGTTGATGGTAAATCTCAACGCGTGCTTATCCAAGATGAGATCGCGCAAGATGAAGCTATGCTTGATTTCCTACGTCCTTACCAAGAAAAAGGTCAAGGCAAGCTAAACGTTAAGATTGCAGAATCCAATGGCAAACTGGAAGGTGATCGTAATGTGGTACGTTTCCAACAAACGAACCTTGGTCGTCTGATTGCAACAGCACACATGGAGCGTGCGAAAGCAGACTTCGCTGTAATGAACTCAGGTGGTGTTCGTGATTCAATTGAAGCGGGTGACATCACGTACAAAGATGTGCTGACCGTTCAACCATTTGGCAACATGGTTTCTTACGTAGATATGTCTGGTAAAGAAGTACTAGACTACCTAAATGTTGTTGCAACGAAACCTGTTGATTCTGGCGCTTACGCTCAGTTCGCTGGTATTTCAATGACTGTTGAGAATGGCAAAGTAGCAAATGTATTTATCGGTGGCAAACAGCTTCGACTTGATGGTGAGTACCGCTTTACTGTACCAAGTTACAACGCTTCAGGCGGTGACGGCTACCCGAAAGTTAACACTCACCCAGGTTACGTAAATACAGGCTTTACGGATGCTGAAGTACTGAAAGAGTACCTAGAGTCACACAGCCCAATTGACGTAAACGAATACGCGCCTTCAGGTGAGATGGTTTACAAGTAAAAAGCGATTGACTCAAAGTCGCTGATACCATTAACTTAAAGCGCTGCTCCTCACTAGGGGCAGCGTTTTTTGTTTTATAAGGAGAATCTTGATGACTCCGGCCATTAATCTTGCGAAAAAGAAAAAAGTTTCACACACCATTCACCAATATGAGCATGATCCCAGAGCAGACAGCTACGGATTAGAAGCTGCAGAAGTATTGGGACAAGATCCAAAGAAAGTATTTAAGACTTTGCTGTTTTGCTTAAACGGCGAGCCTAAGAACCTTGCCGTTGCGATCATTCCTGTCGATCAAAAATTGAACCTAAAATTGGCTGCGAAAGCTGCGAAAGGTAAGAAAGCGGACATGGCAGATCCTGAAATTGCTCAAAAGACCACAGGTTATGTTGTGGGTGGAATCAGCCCATTGGGGCAGAAGAAAGCGCTGCCTACTTTTCTGCATGAAAGTGCAACGCAGCAAGAGACGATCTGTGTGAGCGCAGGTAAGCGTGGTTTAGAAATTGAATTGGCACCCCAAGATTTGTTGAGTCTAACACGTGGTCAATTTGCTCCTCTTTGTCTGTAAATACATGACCAATAAAAAGGACGCTGATGAGCGTCCTTTTTTGATCTTGTGATGGAGCGAATGGTTACTTCTTCAGGCTCAACGTGCCGCCTGTGCGTTTCGTTGGTTTGCTTGGCTTCGCTGCATTTGGATTCATGTAATGCTGCTTAGGCTTGCTCGGTGATTGAGGTTTATTGTGATCACCTTGAGGCTTACTGCGTTCACCTTGTGGTTTCGCTTTGTAGTGCTCTTTTGCAGGGCGTGCATTCTCATCATCACGTTGGCGACGTTTTTGCTGACCTTTTTTAGAATTTGGCGCATGTCGGAATTCATCCGCGTTGTTACCACGGAAGGTACGTGTTTTTTGGTTACGGCGTGCCGTTGAACCTTGGTTTTCTTCGCGGCTATCAAATAGCTTGGCATCGGTCGCTTTACGAATGTTACGACCTTTAGAATCTGTCTTTGACGCTTCCTCTGTGCCCACTGAACCTTCACACATTGCTAGGATCTCTGCCACTTCATCGTCACTCAGGTAACGCCATTTACCATTTGGAATGCCATCAAGTGAGATGTTCATGATGCGCACGCGACGCAGTTTAAATACTTCGTAGCCGAGCGCTTCACACATACGACGGATTTGACGGTTCAAACCTTGCGTTAACACGATGCGGAAAGAGAATTTGGTTTCTTTTGTTACCTGACAAGGTAGCGTGACTGTATCGAGGATTTTCACACCGCTCGACATCTGTTTTAGGAATTCGCCAGTAATAGGCTTATCAACACGCACCACGTATTCTTTTTCGTGGTTGTTACCTGCACGCAGAATCTTATTTACGATATCGCCATCGTTAGTCAGAAAGATCAAACCATCTGAGGGCTTATCCAGACGACCGATAGGGAAGATACGCTTTTTATGACCGATGAAATCAACGATGTTGCCCGGGATGTCGCGTTCAGTTGTACAGGTGATGCCCGTTGGTTTGTTCAACGCGATATAAATCGGTTTTTCTTTTGCTGCAACAGGGTTTCCATCGACACAAACGTCATCGCCTGGAAGTACTTTTGTTCCCATTTCTGGTTGTTGACCATTAATGGTGACACGACCTTGCTCGATAAGACGGTCGGCTTCACGACGTGAGCAGAAGCCCGTTTCGCTGATGTATTTGTTTAAGCGTTTTGCGTTGTCTTGTGACATGTTGGTCTCCTAACGTTTCACAACGGCGGTTAATAAAGGTTGTCTTGCCGCAGTTAATTGCAGCAAGACAAGATAAGGTCGGGCATTCTAGCACCGAGATTCGAGTTAGCCTAAACGTTTTTGATGACGTTCACGCGTCTCCATTTTCTTTTCAGCACTCTTTCTTAATAGAACGTAAACGGCGCCGCTGCCACCGTGGAATCGTTGTGCACTATGCACGCATTGCACTTCACGGATCTGTTGTAACCAACTGCTGACGAAACTTTTCATTAATGCTGGTGGATTAGAGCGCTCGCCACGACCATGTACGATCACGACGGTACGGATATCCATCTCAATACATTGCTTGAGGAATTTGACTACTTCGTCACGTGCTTCTTTCAGTGTCTTACGGTGCAGATCAAGTCGAGCTTGAATTGGGTATTTACCAAGGCGTAGTTTGCGGTATACACCATCTTGTACACCATCCCGTTTGAACTCGATAAAGTCATCGGGTTTGAGCATTTCTGCATGGTCAATCGACAGGTACTCTGGGTCGTCTTCAGTAAGCCAAATTGCGGCTTCGCGTTTCGCCATCTGAGCGTCCGTCACTTGGTGCACTTTTTTGTGCTCTGCAGTATCGTGGTCGATAGGCTTTACGTCGCCCATCATCTGTTGAAACAGATCAAAATCGTCGTCTTGAGACATAACGGCAATCTCATAAAGAACAGGGTAGGAATAGTAAGATTATATCAATGAGTAGTGCATTGAGATCAAATAAAAAACCGGAGCAGGCAAGTAACCAACTCCGGTGCAAAGCGTTTCTAGAGCTAAGCGAGATCTAGTGAGGAGATTTGTCGTTCATAATCTTGTAAATGAAGAAACCGCCGTAAAACAACATCAGACCAATTGCCCCAAAGATTACTATCATTGACGATAGTCCCACCGCATTACCAAATAGGAGATCAAGCCAAAAGTCCATACGTTTCCTCCAAGATATTTCCGACATGGATAACGTTAATGGGTGGTGTTTTTTTGCACACTGATCTGGATCAATTATGTTGCCAAGGTTAATAAACTGTGTTTTATTGTGGGTTCTTAGTCACATTTCACGTGCTAGTGTTCAGTAAATCGTCAAACGAATTAAGACATTACGTTTTTTTGTAAAAAGCGCTTGCGTCTAACTAAAGAATCCGTAATATACGCATCCGTTGACGGGGATAAGTCCTCAGTTAAACATCTCGGTGAATAGCGCAGCTTGGTAGCGCATCTGGTTTGGGACCAGAGGGTCGGGGGTTCGAATCCCTCTTCACCGACCACTTTCAGAAAGCCTGCTCAATGAGCAGGCTTTCGTCGTTTTAGCGGTCGCAAATTTGGCTTTGATAGTAGTGAACCAAATGGGGTTCGCCTGAAGTTAGAATATGGCTCTTCACCGACCGTATTAGAGAAAGCCGTAGCAGAAATGCTACGGCTTTTTTGCGTTTTACGGCTTTTTGAATCGAGAACGCTTCGCTTCGGGAACAGACTCTGCTCTTCGAGATGCGAGAGAAGGAACGCTTTGAGGCAAATCAGCTTTCATCAACTGGTAAATGAAAACGTAAGAGATCCCCAACTCGCTCGTCCCTCGCTCTTGAGGATGACGAATAAAAAGCACTGAATTCAAAGGCGTCATTCCCGAAAGCGACGAAGGAGTGCAGTCGGGAATCTCTCAGTTAGGAACGCTACGCTCCGAGAGGCGGGAGCGTTTCACTTTTGGAATCGAGAGGTACTCGTTGAGAGTATAGGAAAAGGTATTTTTATTAAGGAGGTGTTGACGGAACTTGTTCCTAGAAAAGCAAAATAAAGTCGAATCCCGAATCCCGAATCCCGAATCCCGAATCCCGAATCCCGAATCCCGAATCCCGAATCCCGAATCCCGAATCCCGAATCCCGAATCCCGAATCCCGAATCCCGAATCCCGAATCCCGAATCCCGAATCCCGAATCCCGAATCCCGAATCCCGAATCCCGAATCCCGAATCCCGAATCCCGAATCCTGTTACTTCACATCACAACTAATGTCTTTAATCGGAGTTTCGGACGTCGTGAAACAAACGTAAGCCGTTTTTGGATGGTTTGGACCGATTTTAATGTACCCAGCTTTTAGCTCATCTTCATCAAAAGTAGCGGAATGAGACTGACCAGTTTTGCCATCAAAGTAAGTAGCTTCAAAGTTCTGGTTCATCATATGAGCGACGCGGTTACGAGTATGGGCGGTTGAAAAAGTGATGTTTGCACAACGCATCATAGGCTTTTGGTTAATGAGAAACTGTCCACTTTCTTTATCCAAAACACCGCCTTTTGTATCCGGCGTAATATCAATAGGTTGGAAGTCTTCAATCGTACAAGACGATTTTGCATGGGCAAGCGATGGCAATAGTAGCGCGCTAGCAAGGCATAATAATGAGGCTTTGAACGTCATAAAGGCTCTTATCAAATTTGAAGTTGTTTAAGGATTGACTCGATAGTATCCAATAGGTGACCGCATTTGTCAGCGTGATGTAAGCGTCATTTGCCTACAAATACAACACGATAAGTAGATGTAAGCATACCAGCAAATGGAGCTATCTTCTTTATCCAATATCGCAGTCTGCTTTGTGAGTTTTTGCTAGTGGTTTGACAGTGAAACCGCGTTTTTCTAATAGTTCGATTACATTGTCTTTACCTACTAGATGTAAGCTGCCTACCACCACGGTGTATTTACCGGATTTTTTCGGTAGTACACTACCTGTATCGAGTTTCTGAGCCCAGTCGCGGTTACGGGAATAGAGAAAGGCGTCATTGAACTCATCACTTGATTGTTCACTCGCCGATGCTGCTTCAAGTGAGCTACCATCGCCGCTCTTCCAACTGTCGATTAAGCATTGTACTAGTTTGTCGCCACCGTCATATTCTTCAATAGAAGAGAGCAGAAACTCTTTACCGCCATCTTTTTGTCCTGTGATTAAGTCCAATTGGAATTGCACACTCTCCAAAGCAAGTACTGGTACTTTTTGTTGGTCAGCTAAGTTAATTAGGTGCATGTCTACACCTTGATCAGACGCGTAACCAAGTTTGTTCACCAACATTAATTGGATTGTCAAAGCCGCAGACCATGGCGGTGCATTGAGTAACTGTGCTTCTTGTAGACCTAGGTCATTGGCTATTTCAGCAAGATGTTTGCGCTGTGTTTTATCTAAAACATCCCTAGCGTGAAGCGAGGTTTCCGGGTAAGTCACCCCTTCTGTATTTCGAATGTCTGCTTCGATGATTAAACCATTACTGTTTGTCAGGAACCGAGTCACAGCTTCTGGTAATGGATACATGTTTTTATCGCCGACATGTACAGACCCGATAATCATGTATTCCGTCTCGCCCTTCTTTGCCAGCCAGTGTTGTGGTTCGGCTTGAACAGAATAAGAAGTAAAAAAGACGATCAGAGATGACATCACGGACAAGAGTCGAAACATATTTTGCTCCTCGAATTCAATAAGCACTTTATCTATAACATGGTTCGGCAAAATCGTCATTTTTTAAAAAATTGACGAGTTTTAACGGCTAGGAAATGAGAGGTAATTCACGAAAGTGTTTCAATTGAGTTTGTTGTTAATGGTTCACTTAATAACCAATAGTGATCAGAATCCTACAAAATCAGTCGAAACCCATCGATATTCGTGATTGAGATCGCAACAAACTCGTCAAAAAAAGTTAGCCGCTTTTAACGTCAAGTTTAACTTGTTGAAATTATTATGTTTATATTTTTGAATGCTTGGCTTAATTTGAGCCAGATCACTTCTTAGTTTTATTAATTTTACGCTTAGAAATAACTGCTTGTATGTTGAATGCAACTGTTAAGCGCCTCGCATTTAGGTGCTCACCATTTTTAATAAATGTCGTTTTGAACCACTGACTTTTTGGGGAAAGTAAGATGTTGAAACATAGTCTGATTGCTGCTTCTGTTATCGCTACATTGGCAGGCTGCTCTTCACTACAGAGCTCTGAGCAACAAGTTGTAAACTCACTGGCTGATAACCTTGATATCCAATATGAAGTGTTAACTAACCATGGTGCTAACGAAGGTCTTGCGTGCCAAGATATGGGCGCAGAATGGGCTTCTTGTAACAAAGTAAACATGACGCTTGTTAACCAAGGTGAAGCTGTTGACTCAAAAGATTGGGCTATTTACTTCCACAGCATTCGTCTGATTCTGGATGTTAACAACGAGCAGTTCAAAATCTCTCGTGTAACGGGTGACCTACATAAGCTAGAACCAACAGATAAGTTTGACGGCTTCGCTGCCGGTGAAGAGGTTGTTCTTCCATTGGTTGGTGAATACTGGCAACTATTTGAAACTGACTTCATGCCGGGTGCATTCGTTTCTGCTCCAAACGCAGAACCTAAGATGATTGCTTCTCTGAATACTGAAGATGTTGCGTCTTTTGTGACGGGTCTTGAAGGTAATAACCTAAAACGTACACCAGACGACAACAATGTATTTGCAAACGCTGTGTCTCGTTTTGAGAAAAACGAAGACCTAGCAACACAAGACGTATCAACCACGTTACTACCAACACCAATGCACGTTGAAGCGGGTAAAGGCAAAGTAGATATCGCGGATGGTATTGCGTTGCCTAAAGACGCATTCGATGCGACTCAGTTCGCAGCGATTCAAGATCGTGCAGAAGTGGTAGGTGTGGACGTTCGTGGTGATCTTCCTGTAAGCATCACTGTTGTTCCTGCAGACTTCACCGGTGAATTAGCAAAATCTGGTGCTTACGAAATGAGCATCAAAGGCGACGGTATTGTGATTAAAGCGTTCGACCAAGCAGGCGCTTTCTACGCAGTACAATCTATCTTTGGCCTGGTAGATAGCCAAAATGCTGATTCTCTACCACAACTGTCTATTAAAGATGCGCCTCGTTTTGATTACCGTGGTGTGATGGTGGATGTGGCTCGTAACTTCCACTCTAAGGACGCAATCCTTGCAACGCTAGACCAAATGGCAGCGTACAAGATGAACAAACTTCACCTTCACCTAACCGATGATGAAGGCTGGCGTTTAGAAATCCCGGGTCTGCCTGAGCTGACAGAAGTGGGTGCTAACCGTTGTTTCGATACACAAGAGAAAAGCTGTTTACTGCCTCAGCTTGGCTCTGGTCCAACGACAGACAACTTTGGCTCTGGCTACTTCAGCAAAGCAGACTACGTGGAAATCTTGAAATACGCGAAAGCACGTAACATTGAAGTGATTCCAGAAATCGATATGCCAGCTCACGCTCGTGCAGCAGTAGTTTCAATGGAAGCTCGTTACGACCGCCTAATGGAAGAAGGTAAAGAAGCTGAAGCGAACGAATACCGTCTGATGGATCCTCAAGATACATCAAACGTAACGACGGTTCAGTTCTACAATAAGCAAAGCTTCATCAACCCATGTATGGAATCTTCAACTCGCTTTGTTGATAAGGTGATTTCAGAAGTGGCAGCAATGCACCAAGAAGCTGGCGCTCCACTAACAACTTGGCACTTCGGTGGTGACGAAGCGAAGAACATCAAGTTAGGTGCTGGTTTCCAAGACGTTAACGCAGAAGATAAAGTAAGCTGGAAAGGCACGATTGACCTGTCTAAACAAGACAAGCCGTTTGCACAGTCTCCACAATGTCAGACGCTAATCACAGATGGCACAGTCAGTGACTTTGCTCACCTACCAAGCCACTTCGCGGAAGAAGTGTCGAAGATTGTTGCTGAGAAAGGCATTCCAAACTTCCAAGCTTGGCAAGATGGTTTGAAATACAGTGACGGCGAAAAAGCGTTCGCTACAGAAAATACTCGCGTAAACTTCTGGGACGTTCTTTACTGGGGCGGTACTTCGTCAGTGTACGAGTGGTCTAAGAAAGGTTACGACGTGATTGTTTCTAACCCAGATTACGTGTACATGGATATGCCATACGAAGTTGACCCGAAAGAGCGTGGTTACTACTGGGCAACACGTGCAACGGATACTCGTAAGATGTTTGGCTTTGCACCAGAGAACATGCCTCAAAACGCAGAAACTTCTGTAGATCGCGATGGCAATGGCTTTACTGGTAAAGGTGAAATCGAAGCGAAACCTTTCTACGGTCTATCTGCACAACTTTGGTCTGAGACAGTACGTAACGACGAGCAATACGAGTACATGGTATTCCCTCGCGTCCTCGCTGCTGCTGAGCGTGCATGGCACCGCGCTGACTGGGAAAACGACTACAAAGTTGGTGTTGAGTACTCGCAAAACTCTAATCTAGTTGATAAAGCATCGCTAAACCAAGACTACAACCGCTTTGCGAACGTACTTGGTCAACGTGAACTGGCTAAGCTAGAAAAATCAGGTATCGACTACCGCCTACCAGTACCAGGTGCAAAAGTAGAAGATGGTAAGCTAGCAATGAACGTTCAGTTCCCTGGCGTAACGCTTCAATACTCTCTGGATGGTGAGAACTGGTTGACTTATGCAGACAACGCTCGTCCAAATGTAACTGGTGAAGTCTTCATCCGCTCGGTATCTGCGACAGGTGAGAAGGTAAGCCGTATCACTAGCGTGAAATAATAGTGCTCAGTATTCACTAAAATCATAGTTCCTTACTCAAAGCCCTCAACTTATGTTGGGGGCTTTGTTTATTTTTCTTCGGAAAATAAGCGTGATCAATGTCTAATTATTTTTTATTGATAATTAAGTTTCTAATTTAGGGTGTCTGTCATAGTGTGATCTGGATGTGTATTTAACTGTCAAATAAAAGGGGAGATATGCCTTACTTCACACTTTATTTTTTTGACGAATTTTTAGTTTTTATATCAACCCACTGTATTTAATAAACTTTTTTTATTTTCGAAAATCACGATTTGAATTTGATCACTGTTTTAAACGATTTATTTTTCAATGCGAATTAAATTGCGCAGTATTGCCGTCGCCAGGGAGGCACATCCCAAAGTATGTGATGAGAGGCAAGTGATAGCCAAAAAACTCGTCGCATAACGTGAACAAATAAAGGCAGTAATTATGAAAAACGTTTTAGCACTAAGTGCACTTTCTCTTGTTTTCGCTTCAAGCGCTTTCGCGGGTTCATCTTATGTAACTGGTAACATCCAATTCCACGATGACGGTCGAATTCACGGTTCAGACATGACATCTACGCTAGAAGCGGGTCATACGTTTGATAACCAATTCGGCGGTCTTACGGTTTACACTGAGTTTGATGGTATTCAGCTAGGCAAACTAGAAACTGAAAATGGCGGCGCAGGCAACACAACGCCAGCCATCACTGTAGGTGGTGAGCAATCTTTCAATATCACTGATCATCTATGGGTTGCTGCGGGCTACCAACACCTATTCTCTGCGGGTGAGAGCATCCAGTACCGTCCACTTGTAAAGATCGGCTACAACTTTGATAACGGCATCTCATTGAGCAACCGTACTCGCGCGCACATCGATGCAACGTCTGCAGACGCGAAAACAGACTACCGTATGGATAACCGCATTGGTTACGTAATGAACGAAGATGTGACTTTGAGCTACAACAACGTTTACATGATTGAAGCAGAAACGATGGACCACGAGCTACGTGCAACATGGACTCGTAAGGGCGTTCAGCCTTACTTCGAGTTCCGTAGCCAAGCACACGGTGCGGAAAATGCGGCGGGTGATAGCCTAGTGAACAACGCATTCGTATTTGGTGCGTCTTACGGCTTCTAATTAAAGAGTTTTGTCTTAACTGTCCATTAAGAAAAAGCCCAGCGGTATGTCTCGCTGGGCTTTGTTTTTACTGGTCGTTGCCTTTGTGGAAGCGGTATTCGTAAACCTGACCTTTGTCGTTGTAGGCGTAGACGGCGTAACTGTCTTTTTTATCGCCATACTCCATACCCGGTGATCCCATAGGCATGCCGGGTACCGCAAGGCCTTTTGCGTTGCGAGGTGGGTTTTCTAAAAAGGCTTTAATGTCGTCAGCAGGAATATGACCTTCAAATACGTAGCCATTAATTTCTGCGGTGTGGCACGAGTAAAGCTGTTCATTCTTGATGCCCAAGTCGCGTTTAACCGCGTTCATGTCATCGTGTAGTTTTTCTTCGACGGTAAAGCCGTTCTCTTCCATGTGTTTCGTCCATTCTCCACAGCAGCCACAGTATGGCGATTTGTGGTTGATGACATCAGCGGCTAATACGTTCGCCGATGTGACAGCAAGCATTGTAAAGGTCAATAGTTTCAACTTCATAATATCCTCTATAAGAAGTGTCGCTTACTTAATGGTAAACAGTCGTAGTCGATTTGCATTACTCACGACTGTGATTGAAGACAGTGCCATTGCTGCGCCAGCAACAACAGGACTGAGTAGGAATCCGAATGCTGGGTAGAGCACGCCAGCGGCGATTGGAATACCCAACGAGTTATAAACAAAGGCACCAAACAGGTTTTGTTTCATGTTCTTCAATGTTGCACGAGACAGTTCGATGGCATGAACAATTGCCATTGGTGATGTATTAAGAATCGTCATTTGTGAACTTTCGATCGCCACATCACTGCCGCTGCCCATTGCAACGCCGAGATCGGCGAGGGCGAGAGCGGGTGCGTCATTAATACCATCACCAATCATGGCGACGGTTTGTCCTTGTGATTGTAGTTGTTTTATATGTTGCGCTTTCTCATCTGGCATCACCTGAGCAATGACTTCATCAATGCCTAATTCGTTGCCGATGGCTGTCGCTACGTGTTGATTATCACCAGTGAGCATCACTGTGTTGATACCCTGTAATTTTAGTGCAGTGACTGCTTGTTTGGCATCAGATTTAATTGGATCAGCGATGGCAATTAAACCAATCAGTTCGTTGTTGAGGGAAATGGCAACCGGTGTCCATGCGTTGTTGGCACAATCTTGAATGGCTTGCTCCATCGCGGAAGTATCTACCTGCTCTGTTTGCATAAACTGCAATGAACCAATCAGCAGTGGTTGTGCTTGGTAAGTTGCAAGAATGCCGCGACCGCGAATGTTTTCAAAAGCGTCCAACTCGATATCTTCAGCCGCATTTTCCTTAGCGTAATCACACACGGCTTTTGCTAATGGGTGCTCAGATTGACGCTCTGCTGCGTATGCTAATGCTAACAAGTGTTCTTGGCTGGTGGCGTGAGTAAATACTTGCTGCACACTGGGTTTGCCCTGAGTTAACGTACCTGTTTTGTCGAATACGACGGTGTCGACTTTGCTCGCCAATTGCAGTGCGTCTGCATCTTTGATCAAGATACCCAGTTCTGCGGCTTTGCCCACGCCTACGGTGACCGACAATGGTGTTGCTAAGCCCAGAGCACAAGGACAGGCAATAATCAGTACAGTCGTCGTTACCACAAGCATGTAGCTGGCTTTAGGTTCTGGACCTACTGCGAACCAAACCAAAGCAGCAAGGATTGCGATACCGACAACCACAGGGACAAATACAGAAGAAATCTGATCCGCTAATTTGGCAATTGCTGGCTTACTGCTTTGTGCGGTGCGCACCATACGGATAATACGCGCTAGCATGGTATTTGCGCCGATGCCGGTGGCTTCAATAATCAGAGCGCCATCGGTATTTAGTGTGCCCGCAGAGACTTGAGCCTCTTGCGCTTTTAACACGGGTACGGGTTCACCAGTTAGCATAGATTCATCAATGTACGATTCCCCCTGAATCACGATACCATCAACGGGCACTTTCTCACCCGGTTTGATGCGTAGCTTCATGCCCAACGTGATTTGCTCAACCGCAATTTGCTGATCGCCATTTTCAGTAATGACGGTGGCTTGCTGAGGTTGTAGGTTAATCAGAGCTTGCAATGAGCGTGTTGTATTTGCCTTTGCTTTTGCTTCTATATAGTGACCAAGAGAAATCAGACCGACGATCATCGCACTTGCTTCAAAGTAAACATGGCGAGAGGCGAGTGGGAACCAATCAGGAAAAATCACCACAAGCATTGAATAGAACCACGCGGCACCAGTACCTAGGGCAACTAAAGTGTCCATGGTGGCACGTTTGTGAGTGGCTGCTAACCATGCGTTAGTAAAGAAGTGCTTACCTGCTGTCGCCAGCAATAATAGACAGAGAATACCTATCGCACCCCAAACCATTTGATCACTGGCATCTCGGATAACCATGTTGCCACCAAATACCCCCCAGAGCATCAATGGTGCACCAACGACTAAGCCTGCGATAGCATCAAGTTTAAAGCGCTTTTGTTGAGCAAGTTGCTGTGCTGCTTGTTTTTCTTGTTGCGTTGCTGCGTCTTGAAGGATTTCTGCTTGATAGCCCGCTTGTTTTACCGACTCGATGATGGCTTGATGAAGCATTTCACTATCTTGGTTTGCAAATACTAACGCGCTCTGCTCTGCAAGATTGACCTGTGCTTTCTCTATGCCTTCGACATTAGTGAGTGCTTTCTCGACCGAAGATACACAGCTGGCACATGTCATGCCTTGAATCAGCATCTGTAGCTGAACATTGGCAGATTCGGGTTGGTTACGATCGAGATGCGCTTCTTTTATTGCGGGCGTTATTTGCTCTGTGACTTCTTCTTTAGCCTCGATAGTCTCGATGCTAGCGGTATAGCCCAATGTCGCAACGAGATCGATCACTTGCTGCTCAGAGAGTAGGGTTGTGATGTCAAGTTGTGTTGTAGCGGCTTGGAATGTAATGACGTCTTGATTTGATTCTAATAAAGAAGAGAGCTTTTTCACGCAGCCACCACAGCTCAAACCCGTCAAATGGAATTGATATTGGTGACCGGCGCGGTAGCCCAGCGATTCGATGGATTCGATAATAGAAGAGAGTGAAGATTCGGTTTTCACCTCTACCATCGTCGGGGACAAATTAATGATCTCAACACTGTGATTGGCATGTAAAGCTTTCTCAACTTTTCTCGCACAGCCCATGCAGTTGAGTCCCGACATAGGTACAACAAACTGATACATAATTTGTCCTCAATAATAGTAATGTGCAGAGCATAAACCTTCCTGCAAGGGGAAGGTCAAGCTTTTCGACGCGAAACAAATTCGTCAAAATCCACTTTATTGAGCCGACCTTACGCCCCTATTGTTGCGAGTTATCTCAAAGTTTTTTCTCTCTGAATATAAAGTTCCGTTAAAACGCCTAAAACCTGAGTGAAGTCGCTCACGATTTTTGAGCTTTTTATATAAAAACGAAGTTGATTAGAACGATTTTGACGTTTTTATATTTTTATTTGTCACTATAAGTGGCTGTTATTTAAATGTTTATATTCTTTTTGATCTTCTCATTTTGAACTTGCTCAGATTGCCGCTGGGAAAGTTTTTTACTGCGAAAAAAGTTTGTCATATTTGCCCCGTCCACACATTGTTTCAAGTTCCTGCAATGTCCTAGTTAGCGAATTTGAAAATGGAAAAAACTAAAAATATAGGGGTTTAAAATGTCTTACCTAAAGAAAAGCCTACTTGCTACTGCAATCACAGGCATGATGTTCAGTGGTTCAGCTTTTGCTGATGGTGCAAACAGTGATGCAGCGAAAGAGTACCTAACTAAAGACTCTTTCTCTTACGAAGTTTACGGCATTATCGCGATGCAGGCCGCGTACCGCGATTACGATTCTGGTGATGCAAAACAAGATGATAACCTTGGTGGTATGCAGCTAAACAACGAATCACGTATCGGCTTCCGTGGTAAAAAGCAATTCGCTAACTTTGAGCCAACGTTCATTTGGCAAATCGAAGGTGGTTACGTAGACCCAAGCTTCGGTGGTGAAGGTGCAGGTCTTGGTGAACGTGACACATTCGTCGGTTTTGAAAGTGCTTCTTGGGGTCAAGTTCGTCTAGGTCGTGTTCTAACTCCAATGTACGAGTTGGTTGACTGGCCAGCATCGAACCCAGGTCTAGGCGATGTTTACGACTGGGGTGGTGCGATCGGTGGTGCTAAATACCAAGACCGTCAATCAAATACTATTCGTTGGGACTCTCCAATGTACGCTGACAAATTCTCTATCGACGCAGCAGTTGGTGCTGGTGATAAAGCTGGTCTAGGTGCGGGTGATGACTACTGGGGCGGCATCGCGGCTCACTACAAGTTAGGTCCACTACAATTGGATGCAGCTTACGAAGGTAACCGCAACATTGAAGCTGAAGGTCAAACTTGGGAAAACAACACATACCTAGTAGGTGTTCAAGGTTGGTTTGAAAACGGTATCTCTTTCTTCGCTCAATACAAATACATGGAAGCTGACGCAAGCAACGGTGTAAACGAGAAGCAAGATGCAATGTCAGCAGGTCTGATGTACACAACAGGTGACTGGCAGTACAAACTGGGTTACGCAGCGAACTTCGATCTAGAACGTGACGGTAAGACACTATCTAACACATCTGATGATGTTGTTTCAGCACAGATCATGTACTTTGTTGACCCATCTGCAGTGCTATACGCTCGTGCACGTATGAACGATTTCAACGAAGGTCTAGATGGTCTAGATGATGCAGCTCGCTGGACATCAGGTACTAACGGTGACTACAACGAATACTCTGTAGGTGTTGAATACTACTTCTAATAAAGAAGCAGCAAAAAGGGCGGAAACGCCCTTTTTGTCTTGATACTTATTCACATAAGCCATTGGAATGACTGGCCTGTTAGTTTCAGTGGCTTATCTAAATTGGTATAAAACGAGAAAACCATGATGAAAAAAACAACCACACTATTAGGACTTTGCGCAATCCTTTCTGCGCCTGCATTTGCTGCTCAACTGACTCTGCAAGCGGAATTGGTTCCTCGCGTTCTCAACAGTGAGTTCGTCTACCCTGAGTGGATCTCTGACAACAACAGCATCAAAGTTGAAGATGGTGCAAACCAACTTGCTGTAAATGTTGGTCAAATTGTGTTTGAAGATGGCAAGCGTCGTAAGTTTGATTCACAGCCGCTTTTACTTGAATTTGATGCACCGAAAGATGCTGAGCTTACGCTGACATACAACAAGTTCCGCACTATTGAAGAAGCCAAGGCTTTTGAAATGGACCCTAAACTGACGCTAAAAGATGCGAACGGCAAAGACGTTAAGTTCTCAATGGTTCAACTTCGCAAAGGTGGTTTACAAGGTTTCCGTGACTACGAACGTGAAGTCGCTGACTACAACCAAGCAATGAACAAGCATACGACAAAAGCGAGCATTGCAGCTTCTCCAGCGGTAACAAAAACACTGAAAGAGTCGTTCAACGATCTAAGCCGTGAAGAGCAGCAAGAGTTCATGCAATGGGCAATGCGTAACCTAAAGTAATCTGGTTTTCTTCTTTTATATAGGCTTTCTATAGCGATAGTAGTTATCTAGCAACAATTGTACTTAAGAGATAAATCAAAGGGCAGCATCGTGTTCGGTGGCTGCCCGTTTTTATTTCTGGCGTTAAACCACAAGGAAGGATTGTAGTATTGACTTACGGTGGTAAAATGTCGCCACTTTTATCCTTGACATTACAACGAGAGCCTTCTCGTTGCTCATTATCCCTAAGGAACTCAAATGACGGTTAAAACTCGTTTTGCTCCTAGCCCAACTGGCTACCTACACGTTGGTGGTGCTCGTACTGCACTTTACTCTTGGCTATACGCTAAAAACCAAGGTGGTGAATTCGTTCTACGTATCGAAGATACTGACCTTGAGCGTAACTCTCAGGAAGCGGTTGATGCGATCCTAGAAGGCATGGAATGGCTAGGTCTTGAGTGGAACGAAGGCCCTTATTTCCAAACTCAACGTTTTGATCGTTACAACGAGATGGTTGATAAGCTTCTAGAAGAAGACAAAGCATACAAATGTTACGCGTCTAAAGAACTGCTAGACGAAGTTCGTGCAGAGCAAGAAGCAAACAAAGAAATGCCTCGCTACGATGCTAACCATCCAAAAATTAAAGCGGCAAACGAAGCGGCAAAAGATGGCGATCCATGTGTTATCCGTTTCCGTAACCCGAAAGAAGGCAGCGTAGTATTTGATGACCAAATTCGTGGTCGCATTGAAATCCGCAACGACCAAATGGATGATCTGATCATTCGTCGTACTGACGGCTCTCCAACGTACAACTTCTGTGTTGTGGTTGACGACTGGGATATGGGTATCACTCACGTTGTTCGTGGTGAAGACCACATCAACAACACACCTCGCCAGATCAACATCTACGAAGCGCTAGGTGCGCCAGTACCAACATTTGCGCACTGTGCAATGATCCTAGGTGATGACGGCGCGAAACTGTCTAAGCGTCACGGTGCAGTATCTGTAATGCAGTACCGCGATATGGGTTACCTACCTGCTGCGCTAAACAACTACCTAGTGCGTCTTGGTTGGTCTCATGGTGATCAAGAAATCTTCACTCAAGAAGAGATGATCAACCTATTTAGCCTAAACGCAGTATCTAAGTCAGCGTCTGCATTCAACACTGACAAACTGCAATGGTTGAACAACCACTACATCAAAAACTCAGATCCAGCGTACGTTGCACAGCACCTACAATGGCACCTAGATCAACAAAAACTAGACGTAACTAATGGTCCAGCTATCACGGAAGTGATCAAGCTTGTTGGTGAGCGTTGCAACACGCTTGTTGAGCTAGCTGAGCAGATCCGTTACTTCTACGAAGATTTCTCTGAGTTTGAAGCGGGCGCAGCGAAGAAGCATCTACGCGGCGTAGCTAAAGAGCCTCTAGAGCTTGCTCTAGCGAAAGCTGAAGCACTGACTGAGTGGACGACAGCGAACATCAAGGATGGCGTTATCGCAGCAGTGTGCGAAGAGCTAGAAATCGGCATGGGCAAAATCGGTATGCCACTGCGTGTTGCAGTAACAGGTGGCGGTCAATCTCCTTCTGTAGACGCAGTAATGGAACTGATTGGCAAAGAGCGTTGTGTTGCACGCATCAAAATGGCTCTTGAGTTCATCGCTGAGCGCGAAGCAAACGCATAATTACTTGAATAAATAATCAGAAAGCCGCGATATATTTCGCGGCTTTTTTGTGCCTGACGTTAAGAAAACATCTTAACTCAACATAAATGACGTCGAAATCTGTATGTTTTCCCAACAATAGTTCGAAAGGTTAATAAGTTTTACTTATCCAAATATATCCTCGACGAATGTTTTTTTGTCCTTTTAATACAAAATATCTCTCTGACTTAGCACCAAAATCCATAAAGTTCCTTAAATATCGTCTCATTAATGAGAAGTTAATTTGCTTTACTTATTTTATTTTGAAATGACACGCAAACGTTTGCGTCATTGCTATCACTCGTATTTGAGTGCTCTAGATCACATAAAGTCATGCTTTTCGATGACATTAAATTGACAGTTTTGGGATTTGTCTTGGGATTTCTTGGAGTTATAGTGCTCGCCGTCAGTGAAGCAGCAATATGCATCACTGGTCAGGATCCATACCCAAGTAACTTTTATGCAAAATTGCGGAAGTTACTTCGGTATCAAAATCAAAGGATTTGAATAAAAGAATTGAAATACAACGTCAGTCAGGCGGCGCATTTCGTTACGAACAAGAGAACTTCTTTTAGAGGAATCAATAATGAAAAAACTAGCAGCGGTAATTTCAGCTTCTTTACTTATGGCTTCAGCAGCACACGCAGAAGTGTACGTGGGCGGTAAGATGGGTAAGTCTTGGATGGAAGACGCTTGTGTAGCTGGTCAAGCTTGTGACAAAGATGGCTCTACTCTAGGTGCTTTTGTTGGTTACGAAATGAATGACTACTTCTCAGTAGAAGCAGGCTTCGACAACCTTGGTGATTTTGACCAAACTTCTTTCGGCGGTCACGTAGAAGCAATCACTCTTGCTCCTAAATTCAGCCTACCAATCACTGAAGACATCGCTCTTTACGGTAAAGTTGGTGGCGCATACCTAATGATGAACGACGGTAAAGACGATTACTCTTACCTAGGTGCGGCTGGTCTTGAGTTCAACGTTAGCCAAAACGTAACAGCACGTGCGGAATACCAAACAATCACAGACATCAACAACGATTCAGTAAAAGCAATGGGTAACACAGCAACTCTAGGTGTGTCATTCAAGTTTGGCGGTCAAGACGAAGTGGTTGTTGAAGAAGAGCCAGTAGTTGAAGAAGTAGTAGTAGAAGAAGTTGTTGCACCAGTTGTTGTAACGAAAACTTTCGAAACTCAAACAATCGGTACAGGTAGCTTTGCGTTAAACAGCACAACGCTTAAACCTGCGAGCGCAGCAAAACTAGACGACCTAGTAGCGTTCCTAAACGAGTACCCACAAGCAAACGTTGATGTAATTGGCTACACAGATACTTCTGGTCCAGCGGCATACAACCTAAAAGTTTCTGAGAAGCGTGCTGAATCTGTAGCAAATGCTCTTGTAGAGAAAGGTATCGATGCTTCTCGCATTCACGCTCGTGGTGAAGGTGAAAACAACCCTATCGCTTCAAACGACACTCGTGAAGGTCGTGAGCAAAACCGTCGCGTAGAAATCGTTGTTCCTGAGTTTGAATACCAAGTTCAACAATAATCGCGAAATCTAACACTAACCGTTAGAAAGCTAGATACGAAAAGCCCCAAAGAGTTCGCTCTTTTGGGGTTTTTTTATATACCCAAGTGACTTTAAGATTCCGGATTCAGAGCGTTGTCATTGATTCCCTATTTACCGAAAGCAAGCAAGGAAAACAACGTAGCGTACCTGCTCATTCCAAGTTGTTTGCGCAGCCATTGGTTTAATAAAAAAGCGAGTCAATGACACACTCCCAAAGGGTACTCTTTGCAAATAGCAAGAACCTTGGCTTGTATACTTTGTTGTCGATTCTTGATTTAGGTCCACTAGACCTTTAAATCGTCGCCGCGTCTACAAAACAAGTCATTCTCGCTGAACCCTGCATCTCGAGGTTACTTGGGTATATCTGTTTATCAGCGAAGAACACTCAATGAAAGGAAGGAATAAAGGTCACTTGAGGTCAATGCTGTTGAGACGCCCCATAAACGTCAGGATTTCCAGGTTATCTTTGTGTGCATCCAGCAACGCTTTCTTTGTTTGCATATAGGCGGCCAATTTGCCGTACTTGTTAATAGAGCGCACGACCGTTTTATACTTGTACTCGCCAGCATCGTTAAACTCACGCCATTTCGCAATGTAGCAGGTGTCTCTATTATCAGGATCCTCTAGAGTAGGGTTAGGCTTATGGACAATCTTTGGTTCGACGCTATGCGGCAGTCTGGTCATTAAATAAGGGTCTTTCAGCAGACGACGCCAAAATTTACCCCACATCTCCCGTCCAAGCTCGTTACGCAGCTTGATAGCCTTTTTAAGCCCTTTCTTTTCTCCAATGCGAACGAAACCTACGGAGCGGTGTAAAACCGTGTCATCCGGTGTGTGGATATGAATCTTGAAGGCCGTTTTGCCCTTCGAGATGAAGCGGTGTCCAGTGTTTGTAATTAAATTGCTCTTAGACATAGTGCTAACTAATAGTTTTGTTAATAGCTAAAAGGGTAAGCAAAACTCATAGATAATTAAAGTAATAAAATACAAAACTGTAAATAGCATGAGTATTGAATCTTTTCTGATACATCTAAATCAAGACAGAATTCTTGAGTTAGGCACTCCCTCAAAGCCGGCAAAAAGTTTGTCTGCTAAGAGTAGTCGATAAAGGCAAGGCGTCATCATGCAATCGTTTATTAACGTTTTGACAAGCAAAGATCGCCTTCAAAAAAGAATATGAAATGAGTTATGAAGACTTAAAAGAATGGATGGCTCAGTTTTACCTTGAGTAAGGTTTGCTTATTGGGAGAATTCGGGGCATCAACCTCAATGCATGGACATTTTGTGGATACAAACAAAAACGCCTTAGCTAAAGTTATAGCTAAGGCGTTGATCTATGTGGCGCCCCCAGTAGGATTCGAACCTACGACCTGTCCCTTAGGAGGGGACTGCGCTATCCAGCTGTGCCATGGGGGCGTAATCAAATAAGATGCGTTGCCTATGATATTCAAAAGTAGGCATATGGCAATGCTTTATACGTGCATCTACAACATCTTGTTCATTACGTCGCCAATTTGCACGCTAGATGCAAGGTTTGGCTGGTCAATCGTGAGCTCCGCTTCGTGTTCGTAAACACGAGAAACCGTTAGGGTAATTTCACTCTGAGACACCTTGTTACGCGGCAAGCCATTTTGATCGATGAACGACGCCGTGTGCCAAAGTTGTAGCTGGTCGCCTTCTTTTACGCCGTGCATACGACCAAGATCCATGGTTACGGTATTGCCAAATACTGCAACGACCTCAGGAAGCGTGATCTTACAAGATAGCTCTGATTCTAGGTCTAGCATGATATTGCGGCTCACACGCAGCATCATCTCACCGTAAGTCGATGCCCAGAAACGTGCGCTACGAGTATCTACTTGACTGGTTTTTGCAAAAGGCCAGTGTGCCACTTCACGATAGTTTTTGTGGTAGACCTCGTGACCTGTCTTGCCATCAAAGACTTTCATCTCTAGTGCAAACTGACGGTTGATCACATCATCTTGGAGTAGTTTGGCATCAATGGTTGCAGTTAAGTCTGTAATCACACCACCGATGATGTACTGAGCGCCATTATCTTGAGCAATCATCTGGGTGCGTTCTGGTGACTTCGCTGAGATCGAATAGTCTGTGGTGCCGACAGAAACAAAGCTGCGCGATGTTTGATCTAACTGGCGGTTGACGACGTGACTAAAATCATTGCCCACGTTGTAGATCTGTCCCATCACCGCTTGCTGCGGAGAGGCAACATCAATATTGCCGACTAATACCGTCTTCTTGTATTGATTCACGTGGCAACCCGTTGCCGACGGATAGATGTCCACTCGGATCCTCATTTCCATCTTGCCGCCACGTTTACGTTCAGATTCTACCAAGATGTAACGTACTTCATGGTTCGTGAATTGGTACTCTTTACGGCTTTCTTCTAGCAGTGGCATCAAGTTACTGATGCTACCGATATCCGCACCCGAAAAGTTGACGGCTTTAAAGAGTGCGTCCTCTAACGCATGTAGCCTTGCCGCTTCATCTGAAGAAACGATCGTGGCAACGCCTGTCACTTCATACCAAGATGCCACCGCACGAAATGGTAGGATCAATATGAAAGTGATTGATATAAGGCTAAAAAATATTTTTTTCATTGTTTGTAACCGTTCGGGTATAAATATTGCTTTACCAATTTCAGTGAAGTTTGGTGAGCTTTCTTTCGTTCGACAAACAGAAGAAAAGCAAAGACTGTTCCAAGATTGCACTTTATAGAAATGAAGTCAGTAAAGAGCAGTAACACCTAAGATTATCTGGAGAATCAAACCATGAAAAGATGGCTTGTTGCCGCATCGATGATGACGCTTTTAACATCGTGCGCATACTCACCAATTTATAATGGTAAAGAACCGTACTCTGGCAGTCAGTTCATGTTAATGGACAGTCCACGCCATACGATGGATTTCTTTATTGAAAGCATGACTGAAGAGTTGATGGTTTCAAACGTTGCAGTGTCGTCACGTACGCCCGTTGCGATTACTTCTTTTGTCGACCTGCAAAACATGGATTCAACCAATTGGTTGGGTAACTCAGTATCGGAAGGGTTTATCCACCAGTTCCAACGTCGCGGTTTTAAAGTTGTCGACTTTAAAACGACAGGTTCAATCCAAGTAACCCAACAGGGTGATTTCGCTCTGAGCCGAGATTGGCAAGATCTGGCACAAGAGCAAGAGATCCAGTACGTATTGACGGGCACAATGCTACGTCAAGAAGGCGGTGTCCTCGTCAACGCACGCATTGTCGGTATGCAGAGCCGCATTGTTGTTGCTACGGCGCAAGGCTTCTTACCTGCGGACCGTATCGGTCGTGATCTGGATACGCTTAATAGCATCCGTACTCAAGATGGTGTGTTAATTCGTTCTGACCCAACTATCCGTCAGCCATACACAGTGATTCTCCGCCCGTAGGAAACAGACATGAAGAAGTTATTATTTATTATCGCGACCTTAGTGCTGGTGGGTTGTCAGCCTCTGCAGCAGATGCGTCAAGACGAAATTTTAGTGGCGGTGGGTTATGCAAGCGTTAGTGAGCAAACCGGTCGCACAATGGAAGAGAAGCGCGTTCGTGCAATGCGTGCATCTAAGATCGATGCGTACCGCGAACTTGCCGAGCAAGTATATGGCATGCGCGTAAGTGGTCGTGCGCAGTTGGAAGACCAACGTTTAGGCATTGAAAGCACAAGCGGTGCTGTAGACGGTGTGATTCGTGGTGCAGAAGTGGTACGTAGTTACTTAGTTGAAGACAGCTATGTGACAGAGTTGCGTTTGGATATCCGTAAGATGGATAAATTGCGCGACTACGGTGAAGTGCAGCAGGTGCCTGAGAAGCGTCAGCAGACCTTGTTCTAATTCAATCTTCACTAAACAGATGATCTTTTTGAGCGGCTGATTGGCAACAATTGGTCGCTTTTTTATTCGTGATACTTTTTGGGAATGAGTGAAGCTAATAAGCTTGCTGTATTAGACGGCAGTTTAAATAGACTGAGGGACAGAAGAAAAGAGCTAGGCTTTGATGTTGGTGCCTAGTGTGGAGATGGTGTGAGTTTTACCGCCGGAGTTGTAAGTCATGCCGACCTTTCCGTGCGTGCGTTGAAGCATGTTGTTGAGTTTATTGAAACTCGATTGGGCACGATTGAGCGATTCACCATTCATTTGGTTTACTTGCTGACAATCGAGAACGATAGATTGGATTTGAGCGACAACCTGACTCAGGTTTTCATCTTCGGTAAGTTGATTGACGTGCGGGTGAGAGGCGATTCGCTGGTCGGTGGTTCTTAGTTGACCAATGAGTGTCATCTTTTCCTTGGCGAGTTTTTCGATCTCAGTAGATACACGAGCGCTGATCGCCTGTGTTTCTTGACGTAACACACCAGAAAGTGCTTTTGCATTTTCTAGTTGGAAGTTTACAAGATCGACTAATGCTGCCATGAATACTTACCTTGGGCCTAAGTCAGTTAGCTTTTGCCTTGCAATTCATTTTCAAACTTAATCATATTGTCAGCCAGTTTTTCTGGGTCAACTTTGTATGAACCGTTTGCAATTGCTTCTTTAATTGCCGCCACTTTCGCGCTGTCATAAGCCGGAGAAGCTGCCATATCCTTTTGGAGTTTGCTGACTGCTTTGCCTTGTTGGCTTAATGATACCGCGTCTTGTTGTGCTGGCGCTTTCTTTGATTCTGTTGTGCTGGTCGCACTAGAATCAGTACGTGCAGGAGCGCGACTTGTCGTCGTCATCATCTGACCTGAACGTATATTATCTATACCTGCCATATCTCAACCTTAAACTCGTATCGTAATACTGGTATCCAGACTATCGACCAAGCGCAAAATAACTTTAGAGATTTTTTGCATTTTTATTGATCGATTTGCCGTACACCAGCCTACCTTAGAAGGTGATGGTGATTTCCGCAATACCTGTCACAATTCCTTCTATTATACGTTGGGACTTATCATTTTTCACTCTTACTTGATCACCAGATGATCCATCTTGCAATGCCGTACCCTGTGTGGTGATGGTCATGCCGCCTTTTACGGCTCGAATCGTCACTTTTTCATTTCGGCAAACTACGCACACATCGTTACGTTCGACCACGTCACCCAAGCGAACATTGCGTTTTAACTTTGCGCCAACTACTTGCTCAAAGTTAGTAAAGCCATCTTTGCGAAAACGCTGAAGCTCGATCATTGATGTGGTGACATCTGAAGCGCTAATGATCTCGCCGCGACCCAATTGGCGGGTAGAAACGATCATTGGCACTGACGCTGAGATCCTAACTGGGACATAAACTTTCCAGTTGTCAGCCAGACACTCGACTAAGACGTTGATGTTGCTACGTGTGCTACTGGTTGATGATGCAGACGTTTCCAGTGGCTCTGGGCAATCCGTGGCTTTGATACGTGGATCAATATTTGCTGCATTGACTGTTAATTTCCCTCCCGCTGGCTGCTCTACCGTGCTAAGAATGTGCTGTTCAGCGGCGGTTCTGATTTGCTCAATTTGACTTTCCGTTGCTGAATGAACAAAAAAGCTAAACATACTGAGCAAAATGCCGATAAACTTAGCGTACTTTGTAAATAACGCTCTACATATTGTCATAGTAAATGGTGTCGAATTTATATTATGATACGCCATACTGTTTCTCTGGTATTATGCCTGCCAGTGGTAGAGTATCATTTAAAAACAAAAAGTTTGAGATGGAGATGAGCATATGACGGGGATTCTTGACTCGGTGAATCAGCGTACGCAACTCGTCGGCCAAAACCGATTGGAGCTACTTACTTTCCGATTGATGGGTCGACAGCGCTACGGCATTAACGTATTCAAAGTAAAAGAAGTACTTCAGTGCCCTAAGCTGACTTCGATGCCAAATCTACACCCGCTGGTTAAAGGTGTCGCTCATATCCGTGGCCATACCGTGTCAGTGATCGATTTAAGCTTGGCTATTGGTGGTCGTCCGACGACTGATATCGACAAGTGTTTTGTTGTGATCGCTGAGTTCAACCGAACAATCCAGGCGTTTTTGGTATCTTCTGTTGAGCGTATCATTAACATGCACTGGGAAGCGATTTTGCCGCCGCCAGATGGCGCAGGTAAAGCACACTACCTAACGGCAGTCACTAACATCGACAACGAGCTAGTTGAAATTCTGGACGTTGAGAAGATCTTGGCTGAGATTGCACCAGTAGATGAAACCATGGATTCAACCATCGGTGAAGAAATTGCAGTCGCAGAACAAGAAAAGCCAATCGTACGTCGTATTTTGATTGCGGATGACTCTACGGTTGCGCGTAAACAGGTTGAACGAGCAATTACTTCTATCGGATTTGAAGTTGTCTCTGTGAAAGATGGTAAAGAAGCGTACAATAAGCTGATCGAAATGGCACAAGAGGGTAGTATCTACGATCAGATCTCCTTGGTGATTTCGGATATCGAGATGCCAGAGATGGACGGCTATACCTTAACAGCTGAAATTCGCAGAAATGCAGATTTGAAGAACCTTTATGTTATCCTTCACTCCTCATTGAGTGGCGTCTTCAACCAAGCCATGGTTGAGCGTGTAGGTGCGAACACCTTCATTGCGAAATTTAACCCAGACGAATTGGGTAACGCGGTTAAATCTGCTTTAACACAATAAAAGAGACATTAATGACTGCTATTACAATCAGTGATCAAGAGTATCGTGACTTTAGCCGTTTTCTAGAATCACAATGTGGCATCGTATTAGGTGACAGCAAACAGTACCTAGTGCGCAGTCGACTGAGCCCGCTTGTGACTAAGTTCAAGCTTGCTTCTTTGTCGGATCTGCTGCGTGATGTCGTGACAGGTCGCAATCGTGAGCTGCGTATTGCTGCTGTTGATGCAATGACGACTAACGAAACATTGTGGTTCCGAGATACTTATCCGTTCACGGTATTAGCTGATAAACTATTGCCGGAGATGGCGGCAAACAAACGACCAATCAAAATTTGGTCTGCAGCCAGCTCGTCAGGTCAAGAACCTTACTCAATGGCGATGACTGTTCTGGAAACACAACAACGTAAACCAGGACTGCTTCCGAACGTATCGATTACGGCTACGGACATCTCATCGAGCATGTTGGATATGTGTCGTGCGGGTTTGTACGACAACCTAGCATTGGGACGTGGTCTTTCTCCTGAGCGTCGCCGCACCTTCTTTGAAGATGCGGGAGACGGTCGCATGAAAGTGAAAGACAACGTAAAACGCCTAGTGAACTTCCGTCCTCAGAACTTGATGGACAGTTATGCACTTATGGGCAAATTCGACATCATCTTCTGTCGCAATGTACTGATTTACTTCTCGCCAGAGATGAAGTCTAAAGTACTAAACCAAATGGCAAACAGCCTTAACCCAGGTGGTTACTTATTGCTTGGTGCGTCAGAATCGCTAACAGGTTTGACTGACCGATTTGAAATGGTGCGCTGCAACCCTGGCATTATTTACAAGTTAAAATAGCGGACTCTTTAACCCATTCCAAAGCCTGACCTTGTGTCAGGCTTTTCTTTTTTATTCGATTTTCTTTTTCCTTGTCTTTTTTCACGTCTCTTATTCTTACATCGCTTTTTCGCGCCCTTGTCCTAAAAGCTCACGCCATTTTTGCCTGCTCCCGACCATAGGGTGTATATTTTTTAAAGAGTCGAGCTGATTACTCGATTCGTATGACACTCCATCAATAACATTGGCTTGCTTATTGCAAACCACTACGTCGATAACTGAAGCGGCAAAATGGCATGTTCTATTTTTGGCACGCTAATTGCTTTTTAGTTATTAATTACGGTCAGTTCTTAATGTAGAGGCAAACATGGCTATATCTTTTGACAACGCACTAGGCATCCACCAGTACACGGTGGGCGTACGTGAGCGCAACGCGGAGGTGATTTCCACCAACATCGCGCAAGCAAACACGCCTGGTTATAAAGCAAGAGGTTTAGACTTTGCCAAGGAATTGCAGGCGGCAACATCTGGGGCAAGCATTGGTCTTAGCCGCACAGATGGTCGGCACATTCCTGCCACTACAACGTTGGTCGGGGACAAGCTATATCGTCTACCTACGCAACCAGATACGGGCGATGGCAACACGGTTGATTTGGATTTAGAGCGTAACTTGTTTATGCAAAACCAAATTAGACACCAAGCATCACTCGACTTTCTAGGCAGCAAATTCAAGAACTTAACCAAAGCAATCAAAGGGGAATAATTTAGATGAGCTTATTTAACGTTTTCAATGTGACAGGTTCCGCAATGAGCGCTGAGTCCGTTCGTCTGAATACTACCTCAAGCAACTTGGCGAATGCCGACAGTGTCAGCAGTTCTGCGAAAGACACTTATAAGGCTCGTCATGCTGTGTTTGGTGCTGAGTTAAGTAACGCCATGCGTGGCGGTGATACGGTGCCAGTGAAAGTGATGGGTATTGTAGAAAGCGATAAACCGCTTAGTGCGGAGTACAACCCTGACCATCCCCTTGCAAACGAGGAAGGCTACATCTACAAGCCTAACGTGAATGTAATGGAAGAAATGGCAAACATGATTTCAGCTTCTCGCGCATACCAAACTAATGTGCAAGTGGCTGATTCTAGTAAACAAATGCTGCTGCGTACGCTGCAGATGGGTCAATAAGGATAAGGGGGTAGCGTATGGCCGGAATTAACAACGTTGGTCAAAGCGGCTTGTCCTATATCGACCAGCTTAAAAGCCTACAAGAGAACAAGAAGACTGAAGAGAGTACTGGTAAGCAGGACCTGAAACAGGAAGACTTCCTATCTTTGCTCACTAAGCAATTGTCTCAACAGGACCCTTTTAAGCCGGTAAGTAATGACCAGATGATTGCGCAAATGGCGTCATTTGCGACCGTAGATGGCATTGGCAAGATGAACTCTCAGTTCGAGAGCTTAAACTCGTCAATGACATCAAACCAAGCGTTACAAGCCTCCTCTCTGGTTGGTCGTGACGTATTGGTCCCAGGTGCGGCGGGTGTGAAGCAAGACAATGCGGCAATGGCGGCAATGGTTAAGCTAGCACAACCGATCGACAACTTATTTGTCCGAGTAGAAAACGAAGCGGGCCAACTGGTGCGTACTTTTGAGGTAGGTGCGAAACCAGCCGGTGATACTCGTGTACTTTGGGACGGTAATGATGAAAACGGTAATCCGATGCCTGCTGGCAAATACAATGTGAAAGCGTCTGGCTTGGTAGAAGGGGAGTCTCAAGAGTTCCCAGTATCTACGTACGCGAACGTGAACAGTGTGTTGCTAGGCAAGGGTGACGGTAACGTATTACTCAATCTGGCAGGCTTTGAATCGCCAGTTCGACTTGCAGAAGTTTTGGAAGTTGGCAAAGCGTAATCAATAGCACGTCAGGTTAGGAGATTTTGGAATGTCATATGTATCTTTAAGCGGTTTGTCCTCCGCTCAACTGGATTTGAACACCACCAGTAACAACATTGCGAACGCCAACACGTACGGCTTTAAAGAGTCTCGTGCGGAATTCAGCGATGTGTACTCAAACTCTTTGTTCACTAACGCAAAAACCACTCCGGGTGGTGGTGCACAAGCGAACCAAGTGGCGCAACAGTTCCACGAAGGTTCAAGCATTTACACCAATAACCCAATGGATTTGCGTGTATCGGGTACGGGCTTCTTCGCGGTAGCGAAAGATCGTCTTATCCCACAACAAAATGAAATGACACGTAACGGTGCATTCCATTTGAACAAAGACAACTACATGGTAACAGCGAACGATGAGTTCCTACTTGGTTACCAAGTAAACCCAGAGTCTGGTGAGGTTTCATCTTACGAGCCACAACCAATCAATATTCCTGCAGAATTTGGTAAGCCAAAACAAACAGCGAACATTGAAGTGGGTGTGAACTTACCTGCTAACGGTGATTTGAAAGATCCAACTCAGTTTGATTTTTCTGACCCGGATACATATAACCGCTCTACGTCTTCGACGATTTATGACTCAATGGGTCAGTCTTACAAGTTAACTACGTACTACTTGAAAGACCAAACTCAACCGAACACGTGGCAAACCTACTACACCGTGACAGATAAAGGTGGTGAGAAGCCATTGAACATCGCAAACGGTGATGCGGCAACGCCAACGGGTCATGTTGGTCACACAATGAAGTTCAACAACGACGGTACATTGGCGAGCCTAAACAATGGTCAGCCAATCACATCGGTAGCGTTGGGCGATCCTGCGACAAACACGACACCACTTGATCTGAACGGTGCGGACATTGCGCAAACACTTAACTTTGGTCTAGGTTCAGCAACACAGTTTGCCGCTCCATTTGAGCTAACTAAGTTCGATGAAGATGGTGCGACAACAGGCTTCCTAACCAAAGTCGACTTTGATGAGAACGGTAGCGTGTTGGGTACTTACTCAAACGGTGAAAACGTAACATTGGGTCGTGTAGCGCTGGTTCGTGTTCCTAACGAGCAAGGTTTGGATAAAAAAGGCGGTACTCAATGGGATTCAACACAGTTCTCTGGTGACAAGATCTGGGGTGAATCTAACAAGGGCTCTTTCGGTACTATTAACAACGGTATGCTAGAGCAATCAAACATTGATATGACTCAGGAGCTGGTGGATCTGATCTCTGCTCAGCGTAACTTCCAAGCGAACTCTCGTGCGCTAGAAGTACATAACCAGCTACAACAAAATATCCTGCAGATTCGCTAGAGCGCTAATTGATAGCTCACTAGGTAATCTGTTTAATCAAACGCTGCGTGCGCTTGCCGCTTCGTTTGATAACATCATGACATTCATCTGATGCTCAACCTGAAATTACCTCAATTCAGGTTGGGCATGCTTTGATCTCCAGCTTGCCGCTATTGCCGCTAAGCGGATCAAAACATTGCCTCTCTTTTGGTTGATTCTCATTGAATTGCCATCTTAAAGACTACATTTCACATTCAAGTCTTTGATTAATAACATTATTTTAATGTTGGCATAACTATTGCTTTTACTCCTTCGTACAGAGAATTTTTGGAGTAATTTATGGATCGCGCACTGTTTCTCGCAATGAGCGGCGCCAAGCAAAATATGCAGGCCCTGCAATTGCGTGCCAACAACTTGGCAAACGTGAGTACAACGGGTTTCCGTGCTGACTTGGCACAAGCTCGTTCTATGCAAGCTTATGGTGAAGGTTTACCTTCACGTGTATTCAGCATGACGGAACGTCCAGGGCACAACTTTGCGCAAGGTAGTGTGATCACTACAGGTCGCGATCTTGATATTACAGTGGAAGGCAGCGGTTGGATTGCGGTTATGGACCAAACTGGTAAAGAAGGTTTGACGCGTAACGGTAACCTAAAAGTTGATCAAAATGGCTTGCTGACAAACGCTAGTGGTCATGTGGTACTGGGCGAAAACGACGCGCCAATTACGTTGCCCATTCCAGTCTCCAAAATCGAAATCGGTCGTGATGGCACCATCTCTGTACTGCCTCAAGGTGCGCCTGCCGAAGAATTAGAAGTGGTTGATCGTATTAAGCTTGTACGCACAGACGATCAAAGCTTATTTAAAGATACCAATGGCTTATTCCGCCATAAAACTCCAAACCAGCCTTACGAAGCAGACGGCACTATCAGCATCCAAACCGGTGCAATTGAAGGTAGTAACGTAAATGCCGTGGGTGAAATGACTGCTCTGATTGACCTTCAGCGTCAGTTTGAAATGCAAGTCAAGATGATGAGCACCGCTGAAGAGATGGATAAATCTTCAGATTCATTGCTTCGTATGAGTTAACAGAGTTAGAGGTTCACAATGCATCCAGCACTATGGGTAAGTAAAACGGGTCTAGATGCCCAGCAGACCAACATCGCAACGATTTCGAACAACTTGGCGAACGCCTCTACCGTGGGCTACAAAAAAAGCCGCGCGGTATTCGAAGATCTTTTCTACCAAAACATTAACCAGCCTGGCGGTCAATCGTCTCAAAACACTGAACTGCCAAGTGGTTTGATGCTGGGTGCCGGCTCTAAAGTGGTTGCGACACAAAAAGTGCACACGCACGGTAACGCGCAAACTACAACTAACGCTCTCGATATGATGGTAGAGGGTGATGGCTTTTTCCAAGTGACACTGCCAGACGGCAACATTGGTTACACTCGTAACGGTCAGTTCACGCTAAACGGCGAAGGTACGCTAGTGACCTCTGGCTCCGGTTACCCAGTTGAGCCAGAGATCGTGATTCCTGAAGATGCTATCTCGATTACTGTCGGTACTGACGGTGAAGTCTCTGTACGTATCCGTGGTGAGCAAAACAACGTTGTTGTTGGTCAGTTAACCATTACCGATTTCGTAAACCCTGGTGGTCTAGAGCCAATCGGTCAAAACCTTTACCTACCAACAGGCGCAAGCGGTGACCCACAAGAAGGTGTCCCAGGTCTTGATGGTTTGGGCGAAATTCGTCAATCCATGCTTGAAGCATCAAACGTGAACGTAACTGAAGAGTTGGTCAACATGATCGAAGCGCAGCGTGTGTATGAAATGAACTCAAAAGTGATCTCATCTGTCGACAAGATGATGAGCTTCGTTAACCAGCAGCTTTAATCGCTAGAATCGGGATTTAGGAGCCAATGATGAAACGTATTTGTCTACTTGCACTTATCGCTACGATGTCTGGCTGTACGATGCTAGAGCCTATCGAAACAGATGAAGTCAGCCAAGCAACAACAGTGGTTGATGCGGTTGAAGGCGATAAGTCGAAAGATGAGAGCAGCGGCATCATTGATACTCTGCGTGGCAGAAGCGATCCAGTAGCAGGCGATCCGGCATGGGCCCCGATTCATCCTAAGCAAAAGCCAGAGCATTACGCGGCGGCAACGGGCTCTTTGTTTAGCGCAGAACACATTACTGACCTGTACGATGACTCTAAACCTCGTGGCATTGGTGACATCATTACCGTGACGCTCGATGAGACGACTCGTGCGACTAAGAGTGCAAATGCGGATCTATCGAAAACCAACGACGCGAAGATGGAACCGCTGTCGGTGGGTGGTCAAGAGCTGCAAGTGGGCGGTAAGTACAACTTCTCTTACGATTTGAACAACACCAACACGTTTGCTGGTGATTCCTCGGCGAAACAGAGTAACAGCATCAGCGGTTACATTACGGTGGAAGTGATTGAGGTGCTGGCAAACGGCAACCTAGTGATCCGTGGCGAAAAGTGGATGACGCTAAATACGGGTGACGAGTACATTCGCCTGAGCGGCACAATTCGTCCTGATGACATCAACTTCGACAATACTATTGCGTCAAATCGCGTATCTAACGCAAGAATTCAATACTCTGGCACGGGCCTACCACAAGATATGCAAGAGCCTGGTTTCTTGGCACGATTCTTTAATGTAGCCCTATAAAACGCCGCATTGACGGCAATTTGACTGCAAGAGATTAAGTAAGCATGAAAAGAATCCTATTAGCACTGATGAGCGTTGCACTGTTCGCAACCACAGCCCAAGCTGCACGTATCAAAGACGTCGCACAGGTGGCAGGTGTGCGTAGTAACCAACTCGTGGGTTATGGCTTGGTTTCAGGCTTACCAGGAACGGGTGAATCCAATCCGTTTACAGAACAAAGCTTCGCGGCAATGCTGCAAAACTTCGGCATTCAGATGCCGCCGGGCACAAAGCCAAAGATCAAAAACGTTGCCGCAGTAATGGTAACGGCTGAGCTACCTGCGTTTTCGAAACCGGGTCAGCAAGTTGACGTGACGGTTTCTTCAATCGGTAGCGCGAAAAGTTTACGTGGCGGTACCTTGTTACAAACTTTCCTAAAAGGTCTAGATGGACAAGTTTATGCGGTTGCTCAAGGTAATCTTGTTGTCAGTGGTTTCAGTGCAGAAGGTGCCGACGGCTCAAAAATCGTTGGTAACAACCCGACGGTCGGCCTTATCTCTAGCGGTGCAACAGTAGAGCGTGAAATCCCAAACCCATTTGGGCGTGGCGACTACATCACATTTAACCTACTGGATTCTGATTTCACGACTGCGCAGCGTATGGCTGATGCGGTAAACAACTTCCTTGGTCCTCAGATGGCAAGTGCTGTCGATGCCACGTCTGTGCGTGTTCGTGCTCCACGAGACATCAGCCAACGCGTTGCATTCCTATCGGCAATTGAGAACCTAGAGTTTGACCCGGCAGATGGCGCAGCAAAGATCATTGTTAACTCTCGCACTGGCACTATCGTGGTCGGTAAGCATGTCCGTCTTAAACCAGCGGCCGTAACGCATGGTGGTATGACAGTCGCAATCAAAGAAAACCTTAACGTTAGTCAGCCGAACAGCTTCTCTGGTGGTCAAACGGTTGTCGTGCCGGATTCTGATATCGAAGTGAGTGAAGAAAAAGGCAAGATGTTCAAGTTTGAACCGGGTTTGACACTGGATGATCTCGTTCGTGCGGTTAATGAAGTTGGTGCAGCACCTTCTGATTTAATGGCGATTCTGCAAGCATTAAAACAAGCTGGTGCCATTGAAGGCCAGTTGATCATCATCTAATCGATTAGGAGGCAAACCATGGTGAACAATCCTAACGATATCGGCTTTATTCACGACATCAGCTCCCTTGATACGCTGCGTCAGAAAGCCGTAAAAGAAGGCAAAGACGGCGAGCATGAAGCACTGCGTGCGGCTGCTCGTCAGTTTGAATCTATCTTTACGTCGATGATGCTGAAATCAATGCGTGAGGCGAATGAAGGCTTCGAATCGAACTTCATGAATAGTCAGAACGAAAAGTTCTACCGCCAAATGCTTGATGAACAAATGGCAAGTGAACTGAGTGCTTCAGGTTCAATGGGGCTAGCTGACATGATTGTTAAGCAGTTGACGGTAGGCCAGGGCGATGACAAGAGTGAAACAGCAATGCGCGATGCGGCAAACAATGCTGTGGAATATCGTCGTGTAGACCCTAAAAAAGCGCGCGAGATTGAGCAGCGCTTGATTGAATCGGGTCAGCTGTCTCGTCCAGGTTCAGAGCCGTCACGTTTTGATACACCAGAATCCTTCGTTAACTCGATGAAGCCTTACGCTGATCGCGCAGCAAAAGCACTGGGTGTCGAGCCGTCATTACTGCTTGCTCAAGCCGCGCTAGAAACAGGCTGGGGGCAAAAGGTGGTGAAGAATGCGCGTGGTAGCAGCAACAACTTATTCAACATCAAAGCGGACAGAAGCTGGCAGGGTGATAAGGTAACGACTCAAACCTTGGAATTCCATGACAATACGCCAGTGAAAGAGACTGCCGCATTCCGCTCTTACTCTAACTACCAAGACAGCTTTAATGATTATGTGCGTTTCTTGAATGAAAATCCGCGCTACGAAACCGCTCTTCAACAGAAAGGTGATTCGGAATCATTTATTCGTGGTATCCATAGTGCAGGTTACGCAACCGATCCAAATTACGCAGACAAAGTACTGCAGGTGAAGCAGAAAATCGAGAGCATGTAATTCATAACGATTTTGAATGCTTAAGACACTTCTTGATAAGGCTTGCTATGGTGCAAGCCTTTCTTTTTTCCTAGGTTTCTCTTTCTTTTCTAAACTGGCACATCTTTTGCTAAGTGCTAACTAGGTGATCGGTCAATACCGATTTTATTTCGTTTTTGGGGGCATGTATGGCGTCAGATCTGTTGAATGTGGGTACACAAAGTGTGCTTACTGCTCAGCGACAGTTGAATACGACTGGTCATAACATTTCTAATGCTAATACAGAGGGTTACAGCCGTCAGTCTGTTATCCAAGGCACCAATGACCCACGCCAATTTGGCGGCTCTACCTACGGCATGGGCGTGCATGTGGAAAATGTTCGCCGCTCATGGGATGAATTTGCCGTTAAAGAGCTTAATTTGTCCACCACCAACTACGCCAATAAGCTAGATAACGAAAAGAACCTCGATTTGCTGTCTGGCATGTTGTCTTCTGTGGCATCGAAAAAGATCCCAGAGAACATGAACGAATGGTTTGATGCTGTGAAAACCATGGCGGACACTCCCAATGACATGGGGGCGCGTAAAGTAGTATTGGAAAAAGCCAAACTACTTAGCGATACCTTAAACGAATTCCACGAAACCGTACGTCAGCAATCCGATGTGACGAATAAGTCACTGGATATGGGCATTGAACGCGTGAACCAACTTGCCGTTGAGATCCGCGATGTTCATCGATTGATGATGCGAACCCCAGGTCCTCATAACGATTTGATGGACCAACATGAAAAGCTGATTAAAGAGCTGTCTGAATACACCAAAGTTACCGTGACCCCGCGAAAAAACGCTGAAGGTTTCAATGTGCATATTGGTAACGGACATACGCTTGTTTCAGGCACGGAAGCTAGCCAGCTGAAGATGATTGATGGCTTTCCTGACGTCCATGAACGTCGTCTTGCTATGGTTGAAGGTGGCGGCATTAAAGCGATCAAATCGGACGATATTGACGGCAAAATTGGGGCACTATTGAAAATGCGCGACGAGCACATCCCTCAAGTGATGGATGAACTTGGTCGCCTATCGGTTGCTTTTTCAAGTGAAGTGAACCACTTGCAATCACAAGGTTTGGACCACTACGGCAATGTCGGTGACCCTTTGTTTACCGATGTGAACTCAGAGCCGTTAGCGAAATCTCGTGTAGTAGCCGGACCTCAATCTACTGCTGATATGGCGGTATACATCAACGACATTAGTGCGCTGAAAGGCGGTGAGTATTCGCTTCGTTACGATGGCGACAGCTACAGTGTGACGAAGCCGAATGGTGAAACCGTTAAGCTGAACACCGATTCAGGGAATGCGTTCTATCTTGATGGTATGCGAGTGGAAGTGCGCAATGAACCTAAAGTCGGTGAGCACATTTTACTTCGCCCAACGCGCAGCAGTGCGGCACAGATAAAAGTTGAAACCAACGACCCAAAAGCCATTGCAGCGCAAAGCTATGAAGCGTCAACCACATTCGCTCAAGGCAACGCGAAGTTTGAAATCGTTGACGCAGGTGACCTACGAGAGTTTGAGGTAGTGGTTTCTCCTACCGGCGATCAATTTGCTGTTACGGACACCAAAGGCAATGTGCTTATGGCTCCGCAGCCATACCCTCCAACTGGACCTGTGTCGGTAAGCCTACCAAGTAACCATCCGGGTTATAAAAACGGTGGCGCGACGGTATTTGAGCTCACGAGTGGTGCACTACCTAACGATAAGTTTACGGCCAACCTTGTGCCTTCTGAAGGTGATAACGGCAACTTACGTAAGATGCTGAATATTCAAACCGACAAGAAGATGAACGGCAATGAGTCGACTCTGGTTAGTCTTTACTACAACTTGAACACAGATGTGGGCTTGAAGACATCCACTGCAAGTCGCTTAGCCGATGTCGCTCAATTAGAAAGTGAAGCAGCGCAAGAGCGAGTGGCGTCGATCTCGGGGGTAAACCTCGATGAAGAAGCGGCAAACATGATGAAGTTCCAACAGGCGTATATGGCCTCTTCTCGTGTGATGCAGGCGGCAAATGACACCTTCAACACCATCTTGCAATTGCGATAACAGGAGGCCGTAGATGTTAACTCGAATTTCCAGCTTCCATAACTACCAGTCGGTGCAAAACGATTTGCGCCGTCAGGAAAACAAAGTTCACCACAATCAGGAGCAACTTGCTTCTGGTAAGCAGTTGACCAAGCCGAGCGATAACCCGTTGGCGACGCACTACATACAGAGTATTGGTCAACAAGAAGAACAGCTAAAGCAGTACCTTGATGCAATCGTTCTGGTTCGTAACCGACTAGAAAACCAAGAGGTCGTGATTGCCAATGCTGAGGAGTTCACCGATGAATCGAAGCGTATTTCGATGGAAATGATCAACGGTGCTTACTCTCCAGAAGACCGTGCCGCGAAAAAGCGCGAGCTTGAAGAGATTGCCAATAACTTCTTGGCGCTAGTGAACACTCAAGATGAATCAGGTAACTACGTTTTTGCCGGTACTAAGCCGAAAACTCAGCCGTTTTTTAGAGATAACGATGGCAGCGTTGTGTACACCGGCGATGATTACCAACGCAAGATGAAGATTGCGAGCAATATTGAGCTAGGCATCAACTACCCGGGTAACCACTTGTTTTCAGAGATCCCGAATCCGTTTGGTGATTTCGAACCACAATACGATTTACAAGAAGGCTCTGAGTTGTTGCTTGGTCAAGCAACGAGTGCGTCAGAAGATAACTCAAACTACAAAGTGACCTTTGTGGATATGAGTAACGGCAAGTTTGGTTATCAGTTAGAAAAAGATGGCAGCATCGTGCAGGTTGATGATTATTCACCTGTTGATGGCATCAAATACGAAGGCGTGAATATTCAGCTTAAAGGTCAAGTATCGGCTGGCGACAGCATTACGTTAGAGCCACGCCAAACCTTTAGTATTTTTGATGCGTTTAGAGAAACCATGCAATGGTCGGAGAGCTCAGTATCAGACGCTTCGGCGACCGCGAAGCTGCATCAAATGACAGAAGAATTCCAAGCGGCATTTGTTCACATGAACAAAGTAAGAACCGATTTGGGTGCTAAGTTGAGCACGCTCGATATTCAAGAGCAAAACCACGAAGATTTTAATTTGTCTCTGGCGAAAGCAAAGAGCAATTTTGAGGATTTGGATTATTCCAAGGCGGTCATCGAGTTCAGCGAGAACTCACGTGCACTGCAAGCCTCGCAACAGGCTTTTGGTAAAACCAAAGACCTAACGCTATTTAACTATATTTAGCGACACTTAATTCGATCTAGCGCTGCTGAAACCTAGCGAGATGCCCATAGCATCTGAATGGAAGAGTAACGCCTTTAATCCGTAATTTTAATGCCTTATGTGCAAAGCCTTAAGCGCGAGAAATCAACGGAAAATGCCGAGTAATGCGAGCCAAGCGGCACGATTTTACCGAAAGCGGCAATGAGGTTCGCGGCAAATCAAGCGGCAATAGATCAACAACTGGCTGATAACGTAACTCAGCAGAAGGAAAAGGCGAATACGCCCTTTCATTGCTGAACTAACTTGTTGTTTATTTGCTCGTTTTTAAAAGAGTGAGTTATTAAACTCAAGTTGGCACACAAATTGTATTGATGTTGTCAGAACAGACTTACGAGATTCTAAACCCTGCCATATAGGCAGATTTAGCAAGTAATTTTTACGGTCAGTGCTTATCCAAATGAGAGTAAAGCTGGCCGCTTCGCAAAAGCTTGCGAACTCAAAAGGAGAGCAAAATGGCTGTAACAGTTAGTACTAACGTCTCCGCGATGACCGCGCAGCGTTATTTAAACAAGGCGACCAACGAACTTAATACTTCGATGGAACGTCTTTCATCTGGTCACAAGATTAACAGTGCAAAAGACGACGCAGCAGGTCTACAGATCTCTAACCGTCTAACGGCTCAGTCTCGTGGTCTAGATGTGGCAATGCGTAACGCAAACGACGGTATCTCGATTGCCCAAACGGCGGAAGGTGCGATGAACGAAGCGACGTCAGTAATGCAACGTATGCGTGACTTGGCGATCCAATCTTCAAACGGTACTAACTCTCCGGCTGAGCGTCAGGCGATCAACGAAGAGTCATCAGCGTTGACGGATGAACTAAACCGTATCGCAGAAACGACATCATTTGGTGGTCGTCGTCTATTGAACGGTTCGTTTGGTGAAGCAGCATTCCAAATTGGTTCAAGCTCTGGTGAAGCAATGATCATGGCCCTAACAAGCATTCGTGCGGATGACCAACGTATGGGCGGTGTGACTTTCTTCTCTGAGAATGGCAAAGACAAAGACTGGGGTGTTGATCCTGCTAAAGCAGATCTAAAAATCACACTACCAGGTATGGGTGAAGATGAAGATGGCAACCCAGATGATCTAGAAATCAGCATCAATGCGAAAGCAGGCGATGATATTGAAGAGTTGGCAACGTACATCAACGGCCAATCTGATATGATTAACGCATCGGTGAGTGAAGACGGCAAGCTGCAAGTATTTGTAGCGCACCCGAACGTTCAAGGTGAGATTTCAATCTCTGGTGGTCTAGCTTCTGATTTGGGTTTAAGTGATGAGCCAGTACGTACATCAGTACAAGACATCGATATGACAACCGTGCAAGGTTCTCAAAACGCGATTTCAGTATTGGATTCAGCACTTAAGTATGTTGATTCACAACGTGCAGACCTAGGTGCGAAGCAAAACCGTCTAAGCCACAGCATCAACAACTTGGCAAACATCCAAGAAAACGTCGATGCGTCTAACAGCCGAATTAAAGATACGGACTTTGCGAAAGAAACAACGCAAATGACCAAAGCGCAAATTTTGCAACAAGCAGGTACTTCGATTCTTGCTCAAGCGAAACAATTGCCAAACTCTGCGATGTCACTATTGCAGTAGTTTACCTAGCCTGTACTCAATACATTCAGACGTGGATGGGAATGCAGGCTTTTGGCAAGCAACTTTATAATAGAATGTGCGGCTCTCTCATCTCTCACCTGCCAATCATTTTCAATGTAAGGTTGCACCCGGTGTGTCGGATATGTGTTCATTTCTCTTGATCTCCACATAGGCTCTGGCTACCAACCTAGCCCCGGTTCTCTCAAAGGAAAAGGGGCTTTTTCTTTTCTTTCTTCCAGCAAATCTCCTTACTGATACCGCTCTAACTGACTGCTTTTATTCGCTTTTGGTTGTTTTATGTACAAAACATTCCGCTCGGCGTGAATCTAAGAAACTTGAGCGCTTTTTTCTACTTTTCTCCCATTTTTCTAGCCAAATCTCGCTAATTCACTTTTTTTTATTTTTTTCTAAAGCTTCTGAAATCCGAGTCGTTAATAGAAGTAACTTTGAGAGAACTACTTGGTTTTCCGAGACGTCGGAAACCGCTACATCGGAAAATCAATTGGAGAAATCACCATGGCAGTGAATGTAAACACTAACGTATCAGCGATGACCGCTCAGCGTTACCTAAACAACGCAAACTCAGCACAACAAACTTCAATGGAACGTTTGTCTTCAGGTTTCAAAATCAACAGCGCGAAAGATGACGCTGCGGGTCTTCAAATCTCGAACCGCTTGAACGTACAAAGCCGTGGCTTGGATGTGGCTGTTCGTAACGCGAACGACGGTATCTCGATTGCACAAACAGCAGAAGGTGCAATGAACGAGACAACCAACATCCTACAACGTATGCGTGACCTATCTCTTCAATCAGCGAACGGCTCTAACTCAAAATCTGAGCGTGTTGCGATTCAAGAAGAAGTAACGGCACTAAACGACGAACTAAACCGTATCGCTGAAACAACATCATTCGGTGGTAACCGTCTACTTAACGGTACTTACGGTACTCAGTCTTTCCAAATCGGTGCAGATAACGGTGAAGCCGTGATGCTAAACCTAAAAGACATGCGCTCTGACAACAAATGATGGGCGGCGTGAGCTACCAAGCTGAAAAAGGCAAAGATAAAGACTGGGGTGTTGAAGCGGGCAAAAATGACCTAAAAATCAGTCTGACAGACAGCTTCGGTAAAGAGCAAGAAATCAACATCAGCGCAAAAGCGGGTGACGATATCGAAGAGCTTGCGACTTACATCAACGGTCAAACAGACCTAGTGAAAGCGTCAGTAGACCAAGACGGTAAACTGCAAGTTTTCGCTGGTAACAACAAAGTTGAAGGCGAAGTAGAGTTTTCTGGCGGTCTTTCTGGTGAGTTAGGTCTAAGCGATGGTAAGAAAGTAACGGTTGATACCATCGATGTAACATCAGTAGGTGGCGCACAAGAATCTGTCGCTATCATTGATGCGGCGTTGAAATACGTAGATAGCCACCGTGCAGAGCTAGGTGCTTTCCAAAACCGTTTCAACCACGCAATCAGCAACTTGGACAACATCAACGAGAACGTGAACGCGTCGAAGAGCCGTATTAAAGATACCGACTTCGCGAAAGAAACGACTCAAATGACTAAGTCACAAATTCTATCGCAAGCGTCAAGCTCAATCCTTGCGCAAGCGAAACAAGCGCCTAACTCAGCGCTAAGCCTACTAGGTTAATCAACCTAATACGACGCGATACAAAAGCCAGGTTCATCCCTGGCTTTTTGCATATTCGAATCACGCATTAGGGACACCGAATAGGATAGGTGACAAGGAGTTTGTATCGATTAGATGGTCTCTTTAAATACCAATGTCACTGCGATGATGACGCAGCGACATCTCAGTCATGCGGCTGAGCAAAACATAGAGTCTCAGCGAAACCTCACCTCGGGTTATCGGATTAATTCCGCCAGTGATGATGCTGCAGGTCTGCAAATCTCCAATACTCTTAATGTCCAAACGAGAGGGCTTGATGTCGCCTTGAGAAATGCGCACGATGCGTATTCGGTGGCACAAACCGCAGAAGGCGCTTTGCATGAGAGCAGTGATATATTGCAACGCTTGCGCTCTCTGGGGCTTCAAGCGGCAAACGGCAGTAATGACTCAAGTGATCGGCAAAGTATTCAATACGAGGTCGTAGCGCTGCAAGATGAGCTTGATCGTGTCGCGATCACGACGACATTTGCAGATAAAAACCTGTTTGATGGTTCTTACGGCTCGCAAAGCTTCCATATTGGAGCGAATGCCAACTCTATCTCTCTGACACTGCGGAATATGCGCAGTCACATCCCGGAGATGGGAGGGCAGCATTATGTTGGTGATGCGGTCGATAAAGATTGGCGAGTCACTAAAGATAATCAAACCCTTAAATTTGAATACCAAGACAGTAAAGGGCAAACCCAAACAGAATCTATTGGGCTCAAACTAGGAGATCGCATCGAGCAGGTTGCCACTTACATCAATGCACAGCAATCGATAGTGAGTGCCTCAGTGACTGAAAACAATGAACTGCAATTCTTTGCCTCGACGCTGAATGCACCTGAAGGTGTAACGTTAGAGGGTAGTTTGGCGGATGAGCTTGATGTTACTGCTGATGGGCTCATCACAATGGACGACATCGATATGTCGACTGTTGGTGGGGCGCAGCTTTCGATTGGAGTGATTGATGCGGCAATTAAGTATGTTGATTCGCATCGAAGTGAAATAGGTGGCTTCCAAAACCGGGTTAGCGGCACGATGGATAACCTTAACACGGTGAACCGGAGTGTGACCGAATCAAAAGGGCGGATACGCGATACTGATTTTGCTCGTGAGTCGACGGAGATGGTACGGTCACAAGTGCTGCAAGATGCGACTACCGCATTATTAGCCCAAGCGAAGCAGAGACCGAGCTCGGCACTTGGATTGCTCAGTTGAACGGGTTACAGCGATGAACATCGCTCAGGAACAAAAGTTTCAGGTAATAAAAAACGCTGCCAATGGCAGCGTTTTTTTCGTGTTCAGCTAAGTAAAAATTACTTAGTTACACGTAGAACTGGAGTTTCACCAACAGTAACAGAACCAGAAAGCTTGTTTAGCTCTTTGATTTCGTCCATGTTAGAGATAACAACTGGAGTTAGCGTTGATTTCGCTTTCTCTTCTAGAAGAGCTAGGTCGAATTCAATTACAGTGTCGCCAGCTTTAACAGTTTGACCTTCTTCAGCGATACGCTTGAAGCCTTCGCCTTTAAGTTCAACAGTATCGATACCGAAGTGAACGAAAAGCTCAACACCGTCGTCAGACTCGATAGAGAACGCGTGGTTCGTTTCGAAGATCTTACCGATAGTACCGTTTACAGGAGCTACCATTTTGTTACCAGCAGGTTTGATAGCAATACCATCACCAACGATTTTCTCAGCGAAAACAACATCTGGCACATCTTCAATGTTCACGATCTCACCAGAAAGTGGTGCGATGATTTCGATTGCACCTGCGTCAGCGCTGTCGTCAGATACTAGCTTCTTAAGTTTGTCAAACAGACCCATTGTGTCATGCTCCTAACGTTTTATTTAATTCTGTCGAATTATAGTATACCAATCTTTCGAGATAGACGACTTTTTTTAACCGCCTATCTCATTGGAATTAGTTGATTATTGAGTTTTCTCTGCAATGAACTTTTCTACAACTGCTTCGATTTCCGCTGCTGTTGGTAGAGAAAGTGCTTCTTCAGCCATTGCTTTCACTTCTGCGAAGTTAGAGTTACGGATAACTTTCTTCACTTTAGGGATAGAGATGCCGCTCATTGAGAACTCGTCTAGACCCATACCTAGAAGTAGAAGTGTTGCTCGCTCATCACCTGCTAGCTCACCACACATACCAGTCCACTTACCTTCAGCGTGAGAAGCGTCGATAACTTGCTTAATCACAGTAAGTACAGCTGGTGATAGTGGGTTGTATAGGTGAGAAATCATCTCGTTACCACGGTCAACCGCTAGTGTGTACTGAGTTAGGTCGTTTGTACCGATAGAGAAGAAAGATACTTCCTTCGCTAGGTGGTGCGCGATAGCTGCTGCAGCTGGAGTCTCAACCATTACACCGATTTCGATGTTTTCGTCGAATGCATGACCTTCAGCGCGTAGTTCTGCTTTGTACTCTTCGATCGCTTTCTTAAGCTCACGGATTTCTTCAACAGAGATGATCATTGGGAACATGATACGCAGTTTACCGTGTGCAGATGCACGTAGGATACCACGTAGCTGGTCACGTAGGATTTCACGACGATCCAAGCTGATACGTACTGCACGCCAGCCTAGGAACGGGTTCATCTCTTTTGGAAGATCCATGTATGGAAGATCTTTGTCGCCGCCGATATCCATAGTACGGATGATCACAGCGTGACCGTTCATTGCTTCAGCAACTTCTTTGTAAGCTTGGTATTGCTCTTCTTCAGTTGGAAGTGCGTCACGGTCCATGAATAGGAATTCAGTACGGTACAGACCAACACCTTCACCACCGTTACGGATGATACCGTCACAGTCTTTAACAGTACCGATGTTACCGCAAACTTCTACGCGGTGACCGTCAGTTGTTTCTGCGTGTAGGTCTTTTAGCTTAGCTAGCTCTTCTTTTTCAGCAAGGAATGCAGCTTTAACTGCTTTTGCTTCTTCTAGCTCAGCGTCAGATGGGTTGATAACGAGCTTGTTGTTCATCGCATCAAGAATCAGCATGTCGCCGTTCTTAACTTGCTTAGTGATGTCGTTAGTACCAACGATAGCTGGAAGCTCAAGAGAGCGAGCCATGATTGAAGTGTGAGAAGTGCGACCACCGATGTCACAAGCAAAACCAAGAACGTAGTCTAGGTTGATCTGCGCAGTTTCAGATGGCGTTAGGTCGTAAGCTACTAGGATAACTTCTTGATCAATATCGCTTAGAGAAACGATGTTGATACCTAGAGCGTTCTTAACGAAACGAGAACCGATATCACGGATGTCAGTTGCACGTTCTTTCAGGTATTCGTCGTCTAGAGACTCAAGAGCCGTTGCTTGCTCTTCGATCACAGAGTGGATCGCGTGGTCAGCAGACATTTTGTCGTTTTTGATAAGTGCTAGGATTTCTTCTTCTAGCTCTTCGTCTTCAAGAAGCATGATGTGACCTTCAAAGATCGCTTCTTTTTCTTCGCCAAACGTTTCAAGCGCTTTTTGCTTGATAGTTTCTAGTTGAGCAGAAGATTTGTTACGAGCGTCAAAGAAACGTGCAACTTCTGCTTCTACTTGATCATCAGAAATAGTGTTTGTGTTTAGGACAATTTCATCTTCTTGAAGTAGTAGTGCTTTACCGATTGCAATACCAGGAGATGCTAGGATGCCTGAAATCATAGCCTTACCTTAAGTTGGTCAACTTTATAAAACGGGAGAATAATGGGTGCGCTAACGAATAGTTTTAGCTTAGTTTTGAGTCTATTTCCAACGAAGCCATTTTGCTTTCACAAAATGGCTTCTGAAATAGGAGACCGAATTAGTGTAGTTGGTCCATTAGAGCAACTAGGTGGTCAACTGCTTGCTGAGCTTGTGGGCCTTCAGCTGAGATAGTTACTAGAGTACCTTTTACTAGGCCTAGTGTTTGTAGCTTGAATAGGCTCTTAGCGCTAGCGCTTTTACCGTTAGAAGTCACAGTGATGTCCGCGTCGAATGCTTTAGCTTCTTTAACGAACTGTGCAGCTGGACGAGTGTGAAGACCGTTTTCTGCTGTGATTTCTACTTGCTTCTCGTACATGTGATATACCCCAATAAATGTATTTTTTTGTTAGTTTGTGACTAAGTTTTAGCTTAACTGCTTTACACCTTGTGCGCTAGCACGGGAGAGTTCAAAGCGTGTCAGAACTGATACTAGTCAAAAGTTTGGTAATTACGCAACTGTTTGCGTGCGTAATTACACTGAAACCTTTTTGGTTTAGATTCTTTATTTTGAACCTAAAAATAAAACACCCTGATATTACCAAAGGTGGGGCAGGGATCAACAAAAAAGCCCCTGAACGGGGCTTTTTTAAACGAAAAATTGATTTGACCACATATTACTGTTGGTTCTCTTTCTCGGTAAAGATACCAGCAAATAGTGCTGTACTTAGGTAACGTTCACCAGAGCTTGGTAGAACTGTTACGATTGTTTTTCCTTCAAATTCAGGAAGTTCCGCGAGGCGGTTTGCTGCAACGACTGCTGCACCTGATGAGATGCCAGCTAGGATGCCTTCTTCTTCCATTAGGCGACGAGCCATCTCGATCGCTTCTTCAGAAGTCACTTGCTCAACACGGTCTAGAAGTTCTAAATCTAAGTTACCAGGGATGAAACCTGCACCAATACCTTGGATTTTGTGAGGCGCTGGTTGGATTTCTTCACCTGCTAGCGCTTGCGCAATTACTGGTGATTCTGCTGGCTCTACTGCAACAGATGTGATGGCTTTGCCTTTCTCACCTTTGATGTAGCGGCTTGTGCCTGTGATGGTACCGCCTGTACCTACACCTGCTACGAATACATCGATTTCACCGTCTGTTGCTTCCCAGATTTCTGGACCAGTTGTCTTCTCGTGAATCTCTGGGTTGGCAGGGTTGTTAAACTGCTGTAGAAGAAGATATTTGTCTGGATTGCTTGCAACGATTTCTTCCGCTTTAGCGATCGCGCCTTTCATACCTTTTGCTGCTTCTGTTAATTCTAGGTTTGCACCTAGCGCTTTAAGAAGCTTACGACGCTCAAGGCTCATTGATTCTGGCATTGTCAGAGTGAGCTTGTAACCGCGAGCGGCTGCTACGAATGCAAGTGCAACACCTGTGTTACCACTGGTTGGCTCAACTAGCTCAACGCCCGGCTTAAGAGTACCTGCCTTTTCTGCTTCCCAAATCATGTTCGCACCAATACGGCACTTAACACTGAAGCTTGGGTTACGCGCTTCGATTTTCGCCAAAACTTTACCTTTGCTCACTTTATTCAAGCGAACAAGAGGTGTGTTACCGATAGTAAGAGAGTTGTCTTCGTAGATCTTGCTCATAGTGATGTTCCTTCATTACACGATATTGTGAATATGAGTAGAAGAATATGCGGTCTCAAAAAAAGGGAAAAGGATTAAAAAGTTATATCTTATGAGGTTGGTCGAGAATTGAGCAAAATGAAAGGGGAGGCGTCTAAAACCTCCCCGTATCGAATGAAAGTGTGAGTTATTGTTGATGCTTAAATTCGTTCACCCACATTGCAGTTGCACCGCAGACAGCAACAGGCATAACAATTAGGTTAAGAATTGGAATCGTGGTAAACACCGAAACCAACACTCCAAAGCCATAGGCTTTCCCTTGCTTTTGTTTCAATTTGTAACGCATCTCGTTGAAAGACACTTTATGGTTATCAAACGGATAGTCACAGTACTGGATAGCAAGCATCCAAGCGGTGAAGATGAACCACAAGAAAGGTCCAACCGTTTGCCCGAGTGCAGGGATCAACAGAAGAAGAAACAAGCCAATTGCTTTTGGTAGGACATAAAGCAATTTTCGCCATTCTCGTGCCAGCACGCGAGGGACATCTTTTATCACCGCAGCCATGCCATCATCATTCACTTTTTGACCCGTTAAGGACTCTTCGACTTTTTCAGCGAGTAAACCATTGAATGGTGCGGCGATGAAGTTAGCTAATGTACTAAAGAAATAAGAGAATGTGGCGAGAATAGTTAACACCAATATTGGCCATAATATGTAGGTAAGCCAAGAGAGAAAATCTGGTAACTGACCAATCCAGTTCTGGATCCAAACATCGAGATGGGAGAATAGATAGAAAATCGCGCCACCCACGAGTAATACGTTGGCAAGTAATGGCAAAACCACAAAGCGACGGATCTCCGGAGAGAGTGCTATTTGAATCCCATATAGGAAGTAACCGAATCCGGTTCTAGGCTGATTATTCAACTTCATATCTATTTTGTTTCGTGTAAGTGAAAACTCATTGTACCTGTGGATGGTTTTCTTTCAATGCCCTAACATTTTGGGTCTTGTAAAGTGGAATCGTGGCAAGAATCACAACAAAAAACCGAACTTCTTGCATTAAGTTGTTCTAAACCTACATATAGTTTTGGTAAAGTAAAAGCATCATTCGGATTTATTGCACTTGGGTTACTGCTCAAGGATGTGCGAGTAGTAGAACAAGTAGATTGAGAGTAAATAATGCAGGAATTGCGATTCGTACTCATTGTTGTTGGCGCATTAGCCATCGCCGCATTGCTATTTCATGGTCTGTGGACAAGCAAAAAAGAAGGCAAAGCAAAATTTGGTAACAAGCCGCTTGGTAAGTTGGATGTTGACCAAGAGGATAAAGAGTCTCCAGAACAAGAGCGTGATTTTGCTCCTGCTCCAGAAGACGACTTCGAAATCATCCGTAAAGATCGCAAAGAGCCAGACTTTGGGATGGAGAATTCATTTGATAATAAATTCGCTTCTGATCCTCTGATCGATGATGTTCTTGATGTAAAAGAAGAGAAAGAGCATAAAGAAGAGAAAGAGCATAAAGAAGAGCAAGAAATCCCAGCTTTTGTTGCGACAAAAACAGAAGAAGACGTGGTAGAGCTTGTTTTACAAGAGTCAGTAGACACTTTTGCTGAAAACGAAACTATCGCGGAAAAAGAAGAAATTATCGAACCGGTATTTGAAACAACGGTTGTACCAGAATCGGCAGAAGTAGAGATTGCGCCTGTAATGACAGAGGTAGCGGTTGAAGAGCCGAAGCCAGAGCCAGAAATGCAAGTGATTGTGTTAAATGTGCACTGTGCAGGCGAAGAGCCATTTATTGGTACTAAGCTATTCGATAGCCTTCAGCAAAACGGTTTGATTTACGGTGAAATGAATATCTTCCATCGTCATGTGGACTTGTCTGGCAATGGTAAAGTGTTATTCAGTGTTGCAAACATGATGCAGCCGGGTACGTTAGAGCACGGTGACCCAGCAGAGTTTTCAACGAAAGGTATTTCCTTCTTTATGACTCTCCCTTGCTATGGTGAAGCAGACCAAAACTTCAACCTTATGCTGCGTATTGCACAGCAAGTCGCGGACGACATGGGGGGGAATGTACTGGATGATCAACGTAACCTGATGACACCTGATCGATTAGCATCATATCGACGTCAAATAGTTGAGTTTAATGCTGCTAACGCATAACCTTAACACCAAATAATGATAGGGCTCCGTTAGGAGCCCTTTTTCTTAGATTCCCAACCTCATTAATGAATATACACGGGGCTTTAATATGTCTGAATCAGTACATCAGCGACTAGAAGAGCTAAAAGAGTCGTTGCATTACCACGCGGTTCGTTACTACGTGGAAGATAACCCAGAGATTCCAGATGCAGAATACGATCGTATGATGCGTGAATTATTGGATATTGAAGCCGAACACCCAGAACTGGTTACCGTCGACTCTCCAAGTCAACGCGTAGGAGGTCAGCCACTGTCTGAGTTCAGCCAAGTTACTCATGAAGTGCCGATGCTATCGTTGGATAACGCTTTTGATGATGCGGAACTGGATGGTTTTCATAAACGCGCTCAAGATCGCGTTGTCGGTCATACCATCAAACAGTACTGCTGTGAGCCTAAGCTTGACGGTTTGGCTGTAAGTCTATTGTACGAAGATGGTGTCTTGGTTCAGGCTGCGACACGCGGTGATGGTACTACTGGTGAAAACATCACGGAAAATGTGCGTACCATCAGCGCAATTCCATTAAAGCTGCAGGGTAAAGACTGGCCGACACGTCTAGAAGTTCGCGGTGAAGTCTTTATGCCAAAAGCGGGTTTTGACAAACTTAACGAGATCGCTCGTCAAAAAGGCGAGAAAGTTTTTGTTAACCCACGTAACGCGGCGGCGGGCAGTCTGCGTCAACTAGATTCACGTATTACCGCTTCGCGTCCATTGAGCTTTTATGCTTACAGCGTTGGCGTTGTTGAAGGTGCTACGTTAGCAAACAGCCACTACGAGCGATTCTTACAAATCAAATCTTGGGGCTTACCAATGTGCCCTGAAACCAAGCGAGTCGATAACTTGGAAGAGGTAAAAGCCTACTACCAAGACATTCTTAACCGTCGTGAAGCTTTGGCGTATGAAATTGATGGCGTCGTCATTAAAGTTGATGATATTGCAATTCAAGAGCGTTTGGGTTTTGTTGCTCGTGCTCCTCGTTGGGCAATCGCGTATAAATTCCCTGCGCAAGAAGAAATTACCACGCTAAATGATGTGGAGTTCCAAGTTGGTCGTACCGGTGCCATTACGCCAGTAGCTAAGCTTGAGCCAGTATTTGTTGGTGGTGTCACGGTAAGTAATGCAACTCTTCACAACGCAGACGAGATTGAACGTTTACAAGTGATGGTAGGTGATCAAGTAGTGATTCGTCGTGCTGGTGATGTGATTCCGCAAGTTGTCTCTGTTATCAAAGAACGTCGCCCAGAAACGGCGCGCGAGATCCTATTCCCCAATGCTTGTCCGGTATGTGGCTCTCATGTTGAACGTATCGAAGGTGAAGCCGTTACACGTTGTACTGGTGGTTTAGTATGTCAGGCTCAACGTAAAGAAGCGTTAAAACACTTTGTGTCTCGTAAGGCGCTAGATGTAGACGGATTGGGCGAGAAGGTCATTGAACAATTGGTTGATCGTGAGATGGTCGAAACACCAGCTGACCTGTTCAAGCTTTCTGCAGGCGTACTGACGGTCTTGGAACGAATGGGACCGAAATCGGCAACCAACGTTGTTAATGCTCTTGAGAAATCAAAACTAACAACATTGCCACGTTTCTTGTACTCACTTGGTATCCGAGAAGTCGGTGAAGCTACAGCTGCAAACCTTGCACAACATTTCAAGAATCTTGAAATCATTGAGCAAGCAACAGAAGAGCAGTTGGTTGAGGTTCAAGATATTGGTGTGGTCGTAGCAAAACACATTACCACTTTCTTCAGCGAAGAGAAAAACCAAGCGGTTGTACAAGACCTACTGGCGCAGGGCATTCACTGGCCAGAAATCGCCACACCACAGGAAGGGGTCGAATTACCTTTGGAAGGTAAAACCGTGGTGTTAACCGGTACGCTTTCTCAGTTAGGTCGTTCAGAGGCGAAAGAAGCACTACAGAATTTAGGCGCAAAAGTAACTGGTAGTGTTTCGAAGAAAACAGATATTTTGTTTGCTGGAGAAAATGCCGGTTCTAAGCTAGCTAAAGCTCAAGAACTTGGAATTGAGATTCAAACTGAGCAAGACTTACTCAATTTGATGAAATAACTCTCCTCAAAAAAGATAAAAAATACCTAAAAGCCCCAAGTGTCAGTCGCTTGGGGCTTTTTCTTGGCAATTAAAAAGTCACTCAATAACCGTTCAAATACCACTTTTCCTGATTTCAGTGATCAGGATCTCTCCTTACGTTATTCTTCTTTTATAACTAAAACTCTGCGATCGACTTCAAAATAGAATGGATGAGTTTTCATTATGTGTTTGATATTTAAAGTCTTTTCTTTAGTTTGTGTCTTTGGTGTTAAAAATAAGATCTGGATCAACAACTTATATGGAACTTTGGCGTTGGTCATATTTTTTTAGAAAAAAAATAAGTTCCATTTGGATGTTTTTAGATGCGAAGTTAGTCTTAGAAGCGTGGATACACGGTGTGTATGCAGGAACTAAAAAGAACCAATTTAGAAATATTGAGGTTCACTCAGGAATTTACTTCTCTCCTTCGGCGGCCAACTTAAGGCGAGATAGAAAAATACAGCTATATCCATTTTTAGGAGTTTTTTCCATGGACAAATTTTTCAAGGTTTCAGCGTTAACAGCTGCGATGTTTGGTGCGGTTGCAGTAGCTCCGGCTACAGCATCTACTGAAAGTGCAGCTGGTGGTGAGTATGTAGAAAAAGTTAACGAATTTATGCAAGACTCAAGTCTTAATGCAATGTTCGTTGTTGATACTCGTTCTCGTACTCGTACAACAGGTAAACCTGGTGGTGAGAATGGCGACCGCTGGAGCCGTCTAAACTACTCATCTTACAACGCGATCATTGACTTCACTTCTGGCTACCATGATGGTTGGTTAGGTGCAGACGTAGCAGCTTACTACTCTGGCGACCTATACAACGATAGCTTGAAAGGCGCAGACGGTTACCTATGTAACGAGATCTCTACTTGTACTAACCTAGACTGGGGTGCAGGTGACGGTGATCAACTTAAAGTTTACAAAGCTGCTCTGAAGTTTAAGACTGGCGAAAACTTTAACGCTCGCTTCGGTATGTTGCAAGCTGGTGGTAATGGCACAATCGGTAACGTTTGGAGCTTCGTACCAGGTACTTACCGTGGTTTCGAACTAAACGCGAAGCTGGGTGATTTCAACCTAAGCTACTTTGGTGCAGACCAATTTACAGCACCATGGTTGCTACACGAAGATGACTACGCGCCAGCACTATGGTCAGACACTTCTTGGAGCTACCTACACTCTCTAGGTTTGAACGGTAACATTACTGACGCTCTATTCTTCCAAGTTGGTCTTGGTCAAGCGACAGGCGTTAAATATGCTAACGGTATCGACTGGGGTGCAGGTCAAGTAACTAGCTACCATGACGAAACTGATAACACGTCATACAAAGCTTACTTGAAGTACACAGTAAGTGACCGTACTACTCTTGCATTTGACTTCTACGGTGTTGATGACGATGTGAAATACGATGGTCTAGGTTTCCACACTGGTCTATCTCTAAACCAATCGTTCGGTAAACTGTCTTGGATGTCTGAACTACGTTACACAGACACAGACAACCGTTCAGATTTCGTTCCTCGTACAATCCATACTTACGGTATGAATAATGGTACTTGGTCACAATGGTGGGATGCTCTATCTGACTGGAACAAAGCTGGCGAGCTAGCTTGGTACAACCGTCTATCTTACAACCAAGGTAACGGCTGGAACTACTACCTAGGCTTCGGCTACGGTTCTGGTGCAGACTCTGCAGCAAGCGGCGCATCTGGTGACTGGGATTACGAGAGCGAGTACGCAGTTAACGCAACAGTTTCTTACTCTCTACAAAGCGGTTCTCTTAAAGGTACAACCGTGCGTCTACACGGTACTATCCTAGAGCGTGACGAGTTTGCTGGTGCAGCAGACGCGGATGAGACAGACCTACGTCTACAAGTTCTTATCCCATACAGCTTCCACTAATATTTAGAAGTTAAGAAAAAGGAGCCAATCGGCTCCTTTTTTATTTTACTTCTTTTCCGTCATACATTTTGCAATATAGGGGAGGAAGCATGTGTACGTTGCCGTTGGGCAATTCACACTTTATTTCTGGTGCTAATGTTCTACCACCAGAAGCGCCATTTGCTAGCGAAGTCAATGGCATTAATGCAGCGATAGCGACTAATAATCCAGTTACCAGTTTCATATTATTTACCTTGTAATCTAGAATGTATTTTCTTTTTAATTTCACTTAATTACTTGAGTTCGTTGTATAGGTGGGAAATATTAAAGCGTAGCGTTCTGCTCCTTAATCTAACCTACGATTTAGTTGTCCCATGAACCACCTTGAAAGCGGCACATCTCACTAGGTAGATGGGCAACATCGCCACTTGGTAAAACACATTCAACGATAGGTCCTAGATTTGTGGTGCCTCCATTCCCGTTGTTATAGGCGAATGAAGAAAACGCAAACGCGCTGCACGCTAAAAACAAAAAACACTTCTTCATAGTACATCCTCTTACTTACCTTAAAAAAATATAAGCATTTAATTGCCATGCTTATGCGTTAAGTATGTATAGAGACCTAGAAAGATCAAAAATTAATTCAACAGTGTTTTATTTTTTAAAATGAATTTAGATTTTAAATCTTGGGATATATTTATCTATGTACTTGAAATTTTAATTTAGTAGGAGAAGCTATTTTGATAAAGGAGAGAATATTAATAATATTTTTATTACTTAATTTTTGTGGTTAATTTAAATAAGTAGATGAAATAAAAGCATTAGTCACGGAAAGGAAATAAAAGGATGCTGAGCACCCTTTTATTTTGACACAAATCAGCGAGAAACCGGTTTAATCTTCAAAATTATGCCGTCTACGGCGATAATTTCGACCCGAGTTCCCGTCGGCAATTCGTGTTCGCATTCAGCTGACCACGTTGTATCTGCCACTCTAAGACGATTCATTCCAATGTGAAAATCTTCTTCGAGCGTGACAATATTACCTATCAGCTGTTTGTGTTTTTGATTGAGATCTCTGGCTTGATCACTTTTGCGATCCTTGGACCATTGCTTTCTCCACCATAGCCAAGTGGTAACCAAACTGAAAGCCACAAAGGCAAGCCACTGCATCTGCCAACTCATTGGTAAGAAAGATAGGATAGCGCCAACGATCAGGGCGGAAATGCCTAGCCAAAGAAAATAGCCTGCTGTGCCCAATAGCTCTACAGCGAGCAAGGCTAAACCAAGCGCAATCCAATGCCAGAATGACACGCTTTCTAATAGGCTAAATAAATCCATAGGCAATCCTTAGTCCTTACTTTGTTTGAACATTTCAGCAATACCCGCGACTGAGCCCATTAAACCTGTCGCTTCGATCGGCATCATGATGATCTTACCATTTTCCGCTTGACCGATACTCTTCAGTGCATCGGTATAACCTTGGGCAATAAAGTAGTTAACCGCCTGAACATCACCTTTAGCGATTGCTTCAGATACCATGTAAGTCGCTTTTGCTTCTGCTTGAGCTGCACGCTCACGCGCTTCCGCATGTAAGATCGCCGATTGCTTTTCACCTTCCGCTTTCAGAATTTCCGATTGTTTTTGACCTTCTGCTCGTAAGATTTCTGCCTGACGTATCCCTTCAGCTTCTAGGATTTCAGCACGCTTATTACGTTCTGCTTTCATCTGAGCGTTCATTGCTGCTGTTAGATCCGCTGGTGGCTGAACGTCTTTAATCTCGATACGGGTTACTTTTACGCCCCAAGGGTTGGTTGCTTGGTCAACGATAGAGAGCAATTTGGTGTTGATCATGTCACGCTGGCTAAGCATCTCATCCAATTCCATTGAGCCGAGCACGGTACGAATGTTCGTTAGTGTTAGGTTACGGATAGCGTGTTCTAGATCGTTGACTTCATACGCCGCTTTGGCTGCGTCGATGACTTGGACAAAGCCGACTGCATCGATAACAACATTCGCATTGTCTTTTGAGATGACTTCTTGTGCCGGGATGTCCAGTACACGTTCCATCATGTTGACTTTTTGACCTACGCGATCAACGAAAGGAATGATTAGGTTTAGACCTGGCTTTAAGGTGTGGGTATAACGTCCGAAGCGTTCGACGGTCCAGTTGTTCCCTTGTGGTACGGTTTTGATCCCAGAAGCGAGGACAATAATGGCTAGTACAACTAAGATCCCGATGGTGATCAATGAGTCGATTGGCATGTTCTATTCCCTTAAGTGCATAATGTTTGTTTCATTTTTACTCATTTAGGCTTATGACACAATCGTAGAAATGAGAGCCTCGATAAATTATAGACAGAATAAAGGCCGGATTAATCCGACCTTTTTATATTTTTAATTCAGCAGGTTAGTACTTTAATTAGTAGAGAATAGAGTACAACTGACGACGGAATTTACTTGCTAATGCATTGCCTTGACCCAATGCACTTAAGATATCCATAAAAGTTTTCTTCACTTCACCGTCTTGTGCGCCGAGGTTGGTTTTTAAAATATTCCAAAGTAGCTCCAACGCTTCTTCATCGCGACCAACTTGGTTGTATTGAACTGCAAGCTCACATGCCAATTCGAAGTTATCTGGGTTTGCGGCTAGCTCTTGTTCAAGGCGTTGAAGCTCTGGGCTATCTGCTGCTTGGAGGTGCAGATCTAACTTGGCAATCAATCCCTTATAGTAGTTATCTTGATATTCCAGTGGGATTGCACTTAATAGCGTTTGTGCCAATTCAAATTGTTTGGTTTCTAGCAAACAATCTGCCATCGCTAGTTTTACATCACCGCGGTTTTGCAGATCTTCTGAAAGGGTTTGCAAAATAGCTAGAGCTTGAGCATGTTCGCCTTGTTGTAGCAACTCGCTTGCTTGCTTTAACTGCATTTCGTCTTGGCTTGGGAGGTGTTTTTGCAGCATGGCTGAAATGGCATCAATCGGCTGAGGACCACCCATACCATCTACCGCTTGACCGTTCATAAACAACGCGATAGTTGGTAAGACTTGTACGCCAAACTGTGATGCTAAAGCTGGTTGCTGCTCACAGTTCAATAGAGCAAGGGTGAATGCACCGTTGTATTGCTGAGTTAGCATTTGTAGCTCAGGGATCACTTGCGCACTCTCTGGTTGAGCATTCGCCCAGAAGTGGATCAACACTGGCGTGTTCATTGACCCTTCAAGAGTCTCGCGGAAATTTTGTTCTGTTAACTCAACGATAAATGGGGATTGCATCAGAGTGTCCTTGCTTTTTGTTTCTTGTCGTTGATTGTAGATATGGAGTTGATATTTGGGAAATTCAAGCGATAGAAAGGAAAAACGCTGCCGAAGCAGCGTAATCCTGATAGCAAGCGAAAGTGCTATAAAACTTTGGCTATTCCAGCACGAATTAGGGAGTCTTGTTAGACATTATCTTTGTGTGCTGGGTGAGGTATCAAAATAGGATGAACACAGTCAACACTACACCCACACTAAGCCAGTTGAGCTGATTTAATGTCATTATTGTCTCGCGTAAATACAAAACAGAAAGGGTGGCGATACCAAATCTAAAGTGAGTATCAACATCGTGTTCAGGCTCGATAGATGAAGATACTAACTTAGAAATTGATTCGAACATTGAGGCTTTCTTAACCTACATGCTCATAATGACATCACATTGTTACGGTAAAATTACATTGTGATAAAAAGTTTTTATGCTGCTTGTCGCAGAATCTTATCAAGAATACGCGTTGGTAATAGGCGCTTTAACACGGCAAATACTTTAGTTGGCGTTGTAATGCGGTAGCGGATTTTTGGTTTATCGCTTGTGAGCGCATGAAGCACTGGCTCGATGCAAGATTCTGCAGGAAGCACAAATCTATTGTTCGACTTGTCGTTATCTAGACGCTGCTTCTGACCTTCGTAAGCGGCTTTGTGTGGGCTGTTCTCGACATCAATCCATCGCTCGAAGGCTTTTAATGCATTGTGTCTAAATTGGGTTTCAATAGGTCCCGGCTCTATCAGTGCGATTTTGATGTTGGTGTCCATCAATTCCAAACGTAGTGTGTCGGTCCAGCCTTCGAGTGCGAACTTAGAGGCATTATAGGCACCACGATATTTCATGGCTGCAAACCCAAGCACAGAGCTATTTTGGATGATTCTTCCTTCACCCTGTTTGCGCATATGTGGCAGTACTTCTCTGACTAACTGATGCCAGCCAAAAAAGTTGGTTTGAAACTGAGCTTGGAGCGCCTCTGTCGGCAAGTCTTCTAGCGCGCCAGGCTGACCATATGCCCCGTTATTGAATACGGCATATAACTTTCCGTCGGCTAGTGTTAATGCTTGCTTGACTCCCGAAGAGATGCTTTCAGAATCGTTAAGATCCAATTGAATACAGGTTAGTCCTTCGCTTGTTAAGCGTTCGACATCTTGTTCGTGCCGGCAGGAGGCAATCACGTGGAAGCCCTCTTTTTTCAAAGCATGGGCACAAACGTAGCCGATGCCAGTGGAGCATCCGGTGATAAGAATGGATTTTTTCATATTAGAGGGCTCACGAAAGTATAGTGAGCCTTATGATTCAATAACTTCGATCTTGAAGCAAGTTCTTGAGTGCAGGTTCGACGCGAGAGTAGCTGAATTGAAAACCCAATTCGGTCAGCTTTTTCGGTTTGGCGCGAATGCTATCAAACAGTAAGCAAGAGGATTCTCCCATCGCCATATTCATCACCCATTTAGGGGTGAAGAGAATATGTGGACGTTTTAGCGTTTTCGCCAGTGTGCCACTAAAGATTCGATTGCTAACAGGGTGGGGAGCACATAAGTTGAATTCACCATGAGCGTGTGGCGTTTCAAGCAAGTACATAATGGCACGAACCATATCCAAAATATGGATCCATGGCATGTATTGTTTACCGCTACCCAATGGTCCCCCTAAACCTAGTTTGTAAGGCAAAATCATTTTGGCAAGTGCGCCACCATTTGGACCAAGGACAACGCCAGTACGCAACAAGCATACTCGGGTTTGTTCGGATTCTGCGCGTTTTGCTATCTGCTCCCAACGAGCACAAACGGAGTGAGCGAACGCCTCGCTATTGACGTGTAAGCACTCATCAAAAGGATGGTCTTGCTGGTCGCCGTAATAACCAACGGCAGATCCACTGATGAACACCGATGGTGGCTCTGTACTTGCGTGGATCAGTGCGACAATACGTTCGGTAACCTTCCAACGGCTGTTACAAATGATCTCTTTCTGCTCCTTGCTCCAGCGCTTGTCTGCGATCGGTTCACCTGCGAGGTTAATCACGGCATCAACATCATTAAGATCTTCAAGTGAATCAAGGGAGTCGAGATATTCAATATTACCGACATCGGCATGATTAAGTCGTTGTTTTGCTTGCTCTGGGTTACGCGTAAGCAAAATGACTTGGTGAGTGGTCAGTAACTTAAGTAGCTCTGAGCCAATAAAGCCTGTGCCGCCGGTCAGTAGTATCTTCATGTCATCCCTTTGATGGTAAAACTATTCAAACATTATAGTCGTTATACGCCTAGCGTGATCATATCAATGACTTGCAGTGTCGATTTTATTATTAGTTCCTAAGGAGTTAGAAGCATTTTGTTGGGAAGCGATGCGAAGTTCACAATTTGAAAGAATGTAACAAAATGTTATCAAGCCTTTAGCAAAGCTCACACTTAGCTTAGGGAAACTGTGTCATGCTGAACTTAAAGGAGAATAACAGTCAGTAGATAGGAGGGAGTATGGAGGCATTTGTTGCTCTATTTAGAGCGTTGCTCAGTAGTGCTCGTGACTTGCTACCTATTGTTATTGTCATCACCTTTTTTCAGTTGGTCGTGCTTCAGGAACCGCTGCCTAATCTCGTCTCTATTCTATTTGGTCTTCTTCTGGTTATTCTCGGTTTAACCTTCTTTATCTTTGGATTAGAGCTTGGTTTGTTTCCCATTGGGGAAAATATGGCACAAGCGTTCGCTAATAAAGGCAGCGTTTTCTGGTTACTGATCTTTGCGTTCTGCTTGGGTTTTGGTACCACCATTGCAGAACCAGCCTTGACCGCTGTTGCAGAGGAAGCATCAGAAGTTGCGGCTGAAGGGGGCATGATTGCCAATACAGAACAATCTATGGAAGAGTACGCAGATGGATTACGCCTAACGGTTGCTTTGTCGGTAGGTGTAGCGATTGTGCTCGGCGTGTTGCGAATTCTCAAGGGCTGGCCGATTCAGTACATGATCATAGGTGGTTATATTGGCGTTGTGATACTAACGGGATTTGCGCCTGAATCAATCATTGGGGTGGCTTATGATTCTGGAGGAGTGACGACATCCACCATCACGGTTCCTTTGGTCACAGCGCTTGGCGTTGGGCTCGCTTCTGCGATTAAAGGGCGAAACCCTATGATTGATGGGTTTGGTTTGATCGCCTTTGCCTCATTGCTACCAATGATGTTTGTGATGGTATACGGGATGGTGGTGGCATGATTTCGTTTGAGCACTTCTTCGATACCTTTGTTTCTACTATCAGTGACGTGATCCCGATTGCGACCATTATTTTTGGCTTCCAGCTTGCAGTATTACGACGTCCCATCTCTAACCTGCCTAAAGTCCTGCTTGGATTTGCCTACGTTATCCTCGGTTTGTCGCTGTTTTTGCTTGGATTAGAAATGGCGCTGTTTCCGTTGGGTGAAACCATGGCAACGCAGCTTACTGCCCCTGCATTTCTACGCGAGTTTAAAGTATCCATCGGTCAAGCCTTAAGTTGGGTAGACTACTACTGGGTGTATATCTTTGCTTTCTTTATCGGTTTCAGCACGACAATCGCAGAGCCTTCTCTTATTGCAGTGGCGATAAAGGCAAACCAGGTTTCTGGTGGCAGTATTAGTGTGAATGGATTGCGCGTTGCCGTTGCTTTGGGGGTGGCAGTTGGTATTGCTCTAGGCAGCTATCGGATTGTCGTTGGTGATCCTATTCACTACTACATTATCGCCGGTTACATCGTAGTGGTGATTCAAACCTTCTATGCGCCAAAGTTGATTGTACCTTTGGCTTACGATTCAGGCGGTGTTACTACCTCGACGGTGACCGTACCTTTAGTGACCGCGCTTGGGTTGGGGTTAGCTTCAACCGTACCAGGTCGAAACCCAATGATAGATGGCTTTGGCTTGATAGCGTTTGCCAGCCTGTTTCCAATGATTTCTGTGATGGGCTATGCCCAGATTACCCAGTGGTTGAATAAAGGAACCGCGGAGGAAAAAGAAAATGCGCTTTAAATTGATTTTGGTCTTTGTTGAAGACAGCAAAACCGACAAGGTGCTCGATGCAGCAAGAGATGCAGGAGCTACGGGGGCTACGGTGATCAACAATGCCCGAGGACAAGGTTTAAACCAGAAACGAACTTTCTTTGGATTAACCTTGGAGGTGCAAAAAGATGTGCTGTTATTTGTTGTAGAGGAGCATTTGTCGAGACACATTTTAGAAACCATCAGTGACGTTGGAGAGTTCGATCAGGAATCCGGTCAAGGGATTGCCGTGCAGATTGATGTCGAGGATGCTGTCGGTGTCGCACACCAAGTCGAGAAGCTAACTAAAGTGGTAGAGGATGAGTTATGAGTAGTCATGAGCTGATTAGAGTCAGAGACGTAATGGCGGCAACATACATCATTGTCGATGGGTTGATTACGGTTCACGAAGGGATCACGCTAGCGAGGAAGAGTGAAGTGAAAGCGCTGGTGGTGAAAAAGCGTGATGACGATGATGAATATGGCATCGTCTTAATGAACGACATAGCGAAAAAAGTGTTGGCAAAAAACCGTTCACCACAACGCACCAACATCTATGAAATCATGACCAAACCTGCGTTAACCGTCGACCCCAAGATGAATGTGAAATATTGTGCGCGTTTGTTTGAGCGTTTTGGTATCAGCCGCGCGCCAGTCATTGAAAATGGAGAGGTCATTGGCATGGTGAGTTATAACAATATTGTTATCAATGGTATGGCTCGGGAAGAAGTATAGCGACGGTTTTGAGTGTGGTTCGCGCGCTGCTGGTAAAGATAATTTCTCAGGTCAGCGACATTTTGCCTAGCTAAGAAGATTAGCGTATTAGCGCCATTGCATATCCTCGATCTGAGGCTTATCCTTTGAGAATTAAAGAAATAATTGAGGATGTCATGTCATGCCGCTAGTTGCTTGTCCTGTGTGCGAGAAACAAATTTCAAAACGAGCTCATACTTGTCCTGGCTGCGGAGAGCCAGATCCACTTAACCATCTTGCTAAGTCAAAGTTCTTGTCCCTCATTTTCTGGATGATTGTCTTAGTGGGCGTTGGTTATGTCGCGTGGTTCTACCTGGTTCCGATGCTGGTGGAAATGTTGCGTGGTCATTAGAGGTTTCACTGTGGTTGAGCTTCTATAGGAATGCCGTAGAATACCCTCATACATTTTGAGGAGACGATGTCGTGAAACTATTTTTTGCCTCAGACTTGCACGGTTCTTTGCCAGCCACAGAAGAAACCATCAAGCTTTATTTAGCCTCTGGTGCAGAGCACCTAATCTTATTGGGCGATACGCTTAATCACGGACCAAGAAATCCAATACCAGAAGGCTATAACCCACCACAAGTGGCAGAATTGCTGAATCAATACAGTGAGCGCATTATCTCTGTGCGCGGTAACTGCGACAGTGAAGTGGATCAGATGCTGTTAAATTTCCCAATGATGACGGAGTATGCTTGGCTTCTGTTAGAGTCTGGTAAGCGTATGTTCTTGACTCATGGTCACCTATACAACACTACAAAGCGACCGCCGTTGCGTGAGGGCGACATCATTGCCCATGGTCATACTCATGTTCCTGTGGCGGAGATGCAAGATGGTGTCATCATTTTCAATCCGGGCTCAATGACGTTCCCGAGAAATGGCTTACCACGCAGTTATGGTGTACTCGAAGGTAATACGCTAACAGTTCAAACTCCAGAAGGCGAAGTACTAGCACAAACTACGATTTAATAGCCTTGCGAGTAAAGAAAAGATAAAGGGAGCGAATGGCTCCCTATTTTGTGTCTGAATGTCCTAGATCGCGTTCTGGGTCGATGATGTCTCTAACGCGTTGTTTGAGGACTTTCGCCTCAGGAAAGCCACCATCTTTCTTACGCTCCCAAATCTGGGTGCCATTACAAAAGATTTCGAACCGACCGCCCGTATCTGGGTGCAAGCTCATCGTTTTTATTTCTTCACTAAAGGTATGTAATAGCTCTTGTGAGAGCCAGGTTGAACGTAGCATCCAATTGCACTGGCGACAGTAATAAATGTCAATGATGGCTTTATCCATTTCCGAATTCCTTAATTTCAAATTTTTTAAAACGTCAGAGGAGCAATTTGATTCCAACGGCGAAGGTGAGCACTTCAAAGGCAACTTTGATGACGCGATTGCTGTATCGAGTTGCTGCCCATGCGCCTAAGCTGCCACCTAGAAATGAGCTGAATAATAAAACAGGTAACCAAGCCCAATGAATAGGAGCACCAGCTTGCACAACGGCAATACCTCCAATGCCATTCCAAAACAGACCGACACAAATCATGGTGTAAGCTACCGCTTGCTTGTAATCGTAACCAAACCAGCGGACAAGAAAGAGTGTCACAAGCAACCCAGAACCTGCTGTGAGTGAGCCGTTTACAATCCCAATCAGCAGTAAACCCAGTCCACCAATAAGCCAACCGGCACTGTCACGATGTGTTTTAGTTTCCCTTTGACCGAGCTCTTTCTTAAACCGAGAGTAAATACCAAGAGCTAAGATCATCGCGCCAAGCATTTTTTCAGCAACGCCATCTGGGATTTGTACAATGAGATTAGCGCCAATCACCACGCCAATACTGCCGGTGAGTATGAGATAGAGGGCGACTTTTGGTTTAATCGTACCGGCTTTAAGGTGTGTACTTGCTGCGCCTAAACCGAGTGCGACTGAAGCGACTTTATGCGTACCTAGTGCGACAGAAAAGGGAAGACCAAGAAAGATAAGAAGTGGAAACTGCAGTAATCCCGCACCACCGCCAGAGAGTGAAGCAAGCGTATTTGCGACAAGGGAACCGAAGAAGAGGGTGAGGGTGTCTAGCCAATCCATATGCAAAATAAAGGGGGCATCTTGCCCCCTTCTTATCGAATCAAAATCAGTTTCTAAACAGTACCGTAGAACCGTGATTCAGGCTAGTCAGTAGTAGAGTTTTTTCGTTAACGACGTCAATACGACGACTCTGTTCAGCATCTAGCTTAAAGATTTGAGTGATAAGACGAAGTTGAGACTCCGAAAAATCTTTAGATTGTGATGCGGAGATGTCTTTAAACTCAGAAGGAGAGACCAGCAAATAGTTATCACTGACTTCCCAACGACCTTTTTCAGAGATATTGATCGTAGACTCGACGTTTGAGCCCTGTGCAAATAGCTTGATGTTTGCCACGCGAATATAGTCACCATTAGGTAGGTACTTCACATTCGACTCAACGTTGACTTTGCGTAGCGGACCTACGGTATCATCTGGCAAGTTATCAGTAATAAGTGTCACCATGGTTGATTGCCACTCATTTGACGTAAGGACTTGCTCAACTTTAAGGTCACTACCCCAGTACAACCAACCACTAAAAAGGATGGATACGGCTAAAACCGCAGATGCTATTCTTATCTTCATTTCAGCCTCCCTTAATTGCAGATGTCAGTTGGGTCGTTACGACCAGCAAAAATACGCAGTGTTACATTCTCATATGAGTGATCACTGTCGTGAATGTAGTTCAGAATCAATTGATTGTTTTGACCACCTGTTGCAATGACTTCGACTGGTGAAGACTCAGCAGCATGGTGTTCAACATAGCGTTGAATGCATTGCTCAATGGACGGCAGCCAATTGTTTAATTGAGGGTGGTTGATCGGTGTCATCACTGGCACGTTGTGATATTCACCAATTTGACGAAATTGTGATTCTGCAGGGTTGGTTAGCATTAACACGCCAACAGGAAGTAGCAGGGCAACTAACACGATGATTCTGAATAACCAGTTTGTGTTCTTTTGTGCAGGTGCAGATTTTAATGGTTGAGCTGTCGGTACTTGTTCGACGGCTGTTTCTGCTTTTGTCTCAGCAGTGGGCTCTGCGAATTGCTCTAGATCAACGACTGGAGCTTCATTTTCTTCCTCTTGAGCATCAACATCGGTGAGTGCTGCTTCAGAAGATAGTGGGCTTAAACGTTCAACTGAACAAATCAGTTGGTAACCGCGCTTTGGCACCGTTTTTACAAATTCAGGCGACTTCGTAGAGTCTTTCAACATTTTACGTAGAGTGGAAATCGCTTGAGTAAGGCTTGAGTCATCCACCTCAAAACCCTGCTCCCGCCATACGAACTCGTGAAGCTCGTTACGCGTTAATACTTCATTGGGTCTCTCTGCCAACATGAGTAGAATACGGCTTTCGTTGCTTCCTAATCGTACAACTTCGTTGCCATTTTGTTGGTCAGCGAGCGAATTACTATTTGGGTCAAAGACAAATCTTTGAGCAAGCAGAAATTTGGTGCCGATGTTAGTCATTTAGTTCTTCTTAGATGGATGATTCTGTAATTATAAGTGATTTGCGTCACATAATAAGGCGTGCGCAAAAAGACATGTGCTACGTTTTAGATGCTTTTAGGGACGTAGGATAATTAAAATTTTCTAAAAAAACACCGTTTTTAGCAATATTGACCTTGAATTTACATTTGTCAGCCACATGTTAAATGACATCTTAGTAATGCTGCTTTTTTAAGGTGGCGGTTAGGACTTTGTCATTAAAAGTCTTTTTAGTTTAGATGTTATGGAGCAAACATGAGCGAAACCGTATCACAAAACAAAGAAACTCGTGGCTTTCAATCAGAAGTAAAACAACTACTTCATCTGATGATTCACTCTCTTTACTCAAACAAAGAGATTTTCCTACGCGAGCTGATTTCAAACGCGTCTGACGCATCAGATAAGCTTCGTTTCCAAGCGCTATCTAACCCAGATTTATATGAGGGTAACGCGGATCTGGGTGTTAAGCTGGCGTTTGACGAAAGTGCTAATACACTAACAATCTCTGATAACGGCATCGGTATGAGCCGTGATGATGTGATTGAACATTTAGGTACCATTGCAAAATCAGGTACAGCAGAGTTTTTCTCTAAATTATCCGATGAGCAGAGCAAAGACTCTCAGCTTATTGGTCAGTTTGGTGTGGGTTTCTATTCTGCATTCATTGTTGCTGATGCTGTGACGGTACGCACTCGTGCCGCAGGTATTTCTGCAGATGAAGCGGTTCAATGGCATTCTGCGGGCGAAGGCGAATACACTATTGAGACGATCACGAAAGAATCTCGTGGTACTGATATCGTGCTTCACATGCGTGAAGAAGGGAAAGAGTTCTTAAATGAATGGCGTCTACGTGACGTGATCAGCAAATACTCCGACCATATCGGTATTCCAGTTTCTATCCAAACTGCTGTTCGCGATGAGGAAGGCAACGAAACAAGTGAGAAGAAGTGGGAGCAAATCAACAAAGCTCAAGCACTTTGGACTCGCAACAAATCAGACGTCTCTGAAGCAGAATACCAAGAGTTCTACAAACACGTTTCTCACGACTTTGCAGATCCTCTAACTTGGAGTCATAACCGCGTAGAAGGCAAGAACGATTACACAAGCTTGCTTTACATTCCAGCGAAGGCACCTTGGGACATGATGAACCGCGATCACAAGTCGGGTCTGAAATTATACGTACAACGTGTATTCATCATGGATGACGCAGAGCAGTTTATGCCGTCTTACTTGCGTTTCGTCCGCGGCTTAATTGATTCGAACGATCTGCCACTGAACGTTTCTCGTGAAATTCTTCAAGACAACAAAGTGACTCAGTCATTGCGTAACGCTTGTACTAAGCGTGTACTGACAATGCTGGAGCGCATGGCGAAGAATGACGAAGAGAAATACCAATCATTCTGGAAAGAGTTTGGTCAGGTGATGAAGGAAGGTCCTGCTGAAGACATGGCAAACAAAGAGAAAGTTGCCGGTCTATTGCGCTTCGCATCTACTGAAGTGGACTCAGCTGAGCAATCTGTTGGTTTGGCTTCTTATGTTGAACGCATGAAGGAAGGTCAAGATAAGATTTACTTCTTAACAGCAGACAGCTACGCAGCGGCGAAAAACAGTCCACACCTAGAGCAATTTAAGGCGAAAGGCATTGAAGTTATTTTGATGTTCGATCGAATTGATGAGTGGTTGATGAACTACCTGACAGAGTTTGACGGCAAGCAGTTCCAATCGATCACCAAAGCGGGTCTGGATCTGAGCAAGTTCGAAGACGAAGCAGAAAAAGAAAAGCAGAAAGAAACAGAAGAAGAGTTTAAGTCTGTTGTTGAGCGCACTCAGTCTTACCTAGGTGACCGCGTAAAAGAAGTTCGTACAACCTTCAAGCTTGCAACAACACCTGCTGTTGTGGTGACGGACGATTTCGAAATGGGGACGCAAATGGCGAAGCTTCTTGAAGCTGCAGGTCAAGCGGTACCAGAAGTGAAGTACATCTTCGAAATCAACCCTGAACATGAGCTCGTGAAGCGAATGGCGGATGAAGCAGACGAAGAAGCGTTTGGGCGCTGGGTAGAAGTGTTACTGGGTCAGGCAATGTTAGCCGAGCGTGGCTCGATGGAAGATCCTTCTCAATTCTTAGGTGCCATCAATAAGCTTTTGACTAAGGTTTAATAACTAAATACCACTAAAAAGCTCGCGAAATGCGAGCTTTTTGTTTGTAAACGCATAGATTCACACTTTAAGTGTTGAGTTAGTAGTCAATAAGACAGGAAAGCTGGCATCGCTAACATTCTTTAGTCTTAATCTGCTCATTACACAGTGAACCTATGTTAGAATCTCAACACTTGAATGTGAGTAATAAGGCGTGTATTTTGGCTCGCCTAAACGTTATACCGAAACTTATCGTTGCCAGTGCTTCGAGGGTGATTCCTAGAAGTCCAGCTATTGTGAGCTTCGGTATAAATCTTAAATATTAAAGAGGATAAATCATGCGCATCATTCTTCTAGGTGCTCCAGGTGCAGGTAAAGGCACACAAGCAAACTTCATCATGGATAAATACGGTATTCCACAAATCTCTACTGGTGATATGCTTCGTGCTGCTATCAAAGCAGGTACAGAGCTTGGTAAACAAGCTAAAGCTGTTATCGACGCTGGTCAGCTAGTTTCTGATGAAATCATCCTTGGTCTAATCAAAGAGCGTATTGCTCAAGACGATTGCGAAAAAGGTTTCCTACTAGATGGTTTCCCTCGCACTATCCCTCAAGCTGATGGCCTAAAAGAAATGGGCGTTGACGTAGATTACGTGATTGAATTTGACGTAGCTGATGATGTGATTGTTGAGCGTATGGCTGGTCGTCGTGCTCACCTTCCTTCTGGTCGTACTTACCACGTTGTTTACAACCCGCCAAAAGTGGAAGGTAAAGATGACGTAACTGGTGAAGATCTTGTTGTTCGTGATGACGACAAAGAAGAAACAGTACGCGCACGTCTAGGCGTTTACCACGAGCAAACTGCACCACTGATCAACTACTACGGCAAAGAAGCAGAAGCTGGCAACACTAAGTACCTTAAATTCGATGGCACTAAGCAAGTTGCAGAAGTAAGCGCAGATATTGAGAAAGCGCTAGCATAATTTGCTAACGGCAAAATTTAATATTTTGATATATTTAAAAGCGACCTTTGGGTCGCTTTTTTTATTCTGCCTGTTAGTACGATGAACTTTTCTCTTAGATATGCCGTACAAATCAAGCCGTTTACCATGAATAGGATGTTATGAAAAACAACAATAAGAAGCAGGGCGTGTTATTGGTCAACCTTGGGACGCCTGATGAGCCAACTCCGCCAGCCGTTAAACGCTTTCTAAGTCAGTTCCTTCATGATCACCGTGTTGTTGATATGACACGGTGGCTCTGGTGCCCGATTTTGCATGGCATCATTCTTCCAGTTCGTTCTCCAAAAGTTGCCAAGCTGTATGAGTCGGTGTGGATGGAAGAGGGATCACCTCTCATGGTGTATTCAAAACGCCAGGCAAAGAAGCTGAGCACAGCTTTAGACATGCCAGTAGAGCTAGGAATGACATATGGCAACCCTAGCTTGCAAACCGGTTTTGAGGCGCTATTAGCCCAAGGCGTTGAACAAGTGATCGTTTTGCCGCTTTACCCTCAATACTCAGGAACAACGACAGCTGCAGTTTCTGACGGGATGACAAAGGCATTTAAGAATATGCCTGTGATGCCAGAGTTTAGTTTTATTCGCGATTACCACAATCACCCTAAATACATTGAAGCTTTAGCTCAGTCGGTACGCGAGCATTGGGAAGCAAATGGTAAGGGTGATTACTTGCTATGTTCTTACCATGGTATTCCGAAGCGATACGCGGACAATGGTGATATCTATCCTCAACATTGTGCTGAGACAACTCGCTTGCTTGGTGAGGCCCTTGGTTTGAATGAGGATCAAATTGGTATGACCTACCAGTCTCGATTTGGTCGCGAAGAATGGTTACAACCATACACGGACAAGACATTAGAAGTCCTACCTAGCCAAGGTAAAAAAAAGCTGAATATCGTAACGCCAGCTTTTTCTGCTGACTGCTTAGAGACACTGGAAGAGATCTCAGAAGAGTGCCGTGAAATTTACTTAGAAGCTGGTGGTGAGAGCTTTAGCTACATTCCGTGTTTAAATGACAACGAGTTACACATCGAGATGATGGTGGATTTGGTTCGCTCAAAGTTGTAAAGCGTCTGTGTCCTACATTCTTTCACTTAGAGCTTTGAATACAAAAAGGGTCGCAATTGCGACCCTTTGTTTTTATTTGCACTTTATATATTAAGCAACTTGAGTTTGCTGCTCTTCAATTTGTTCTGCTGTGCTATGTGTGTTTTCAGCACCGTGCATCCAACGAACAAGCGTGTTAGAGAACAACAGAAGAATGACACCAGAAACCATCGCTGTTACTGCAATACCGCTGAAGATAGCCAGTGCACCTAGCTCACCAACGTGAGAGCCCACATAACCAGCAACGTAGTTTGCAATTGCATTACAGCCAAACCATGCACCCATCATTAGTGAAGCAAGACGCAGCGGAGCCAGTTTAGTAACAAGAGACAGACCAATCGGAGATAGACACAATTCGCCCAGAGTATGGAAGAAGAATGCACCAACAAGCCACAACATGGATGTCTTAACTGTAGTGTCACCGCCTTGCTCAATAACCGCACCAACCATACATAGGAAACCAAGCGCTAGGAAGAACATCGCTAAAGCAAATTTCACTGGTGAGTTTGGCTCACGTTTACCTAGTTTCACCCATAGTACGGCTAGTACAGGTGCTAGCGTGATGATGAAGAATGGGTTTAGTGATTGGAACCACGCAGCAGGCACTTCAAAGCCACCGATCATTCGATCTGTGTATTGCTGAGTGTAGATGTTCATTAGACCGCCAGCTTGTTCAAAGCCTGCCCAGAATACGATAGTGAATAGGCTCATCACTAGGATTACTTTGATGCGATCCGTTTCTTCTTTTGTTAACGGTTCTTTTTGAGAAGATTTTTTAATCGCTAGATCACGTTTTGCAGCTGGAACACGACCAATATCACCAAGCCATGCTTGAGCAAACGTCATCTGCATGACTAGACTGATAAGCATACCGATACCAGCAGCCACGAAACCCGCTTTCCAACCGAATTCAGTTGTTACAGAGCCAGAAACAACACCAGCGATTAATGCACCAAGGTTAATACCCATGTAGAAGATAGTGAAAGCACCATCACGACGGTTGTCACCTTCTTGATATAAGTCACCAACCATTGTAGAGATGTTTGGCTTAAATAGACCGTTACCACAGATAAGTAGAGCAAGACCTAAATAGAATGTGTGTAGAGCACCAAGACCTAGAGCGTCAGCAGGCATTGCTAGTGTAAATTGACCGATTGCCATCAACGCGCCACCAATCAAGATAGAACGGCGTTGACCTAAGTAGTTATCCGCAAGGTAACCACCGATGAGAGGAGTAATGTAGACAAGTCCAGTATAGATGCCGTATAGGTCTAGGGCATCTTTAGTCGACCAGCCAAGGCCACCGTTCATTGTTGTGTCAGTTAAATACAGTACTAGAATGGCGCGCATTGCGTAGTAAGAAAAGCGTTCCCAAAGTTCAGTACCGAACAATAAGAACAAGCCACGTGGGTGACCAAAGTATTGATGTTGGTTTGACATAAGCTCTTCTAATAGTAGTTATTACATTTTTTAAAGAAATCTACGTATACATGTCATTTTGATGACTTACAAACAATAAAATTTTATGTGACGATTCATTTGCCTTATTAAATGATGGCTCCGCGTTGATTTTGTGGGGTTTTAATCGGCGAATCGTTCGTGTTACAAACTTACTTTCCATTTTTGCCTATAGACTTATTTTCTTAATGCTTCGAAAAAGTGTAAGTTATGCATGTTATGTTTAAGAGGCTTACTGATAGGTTTCTTGAATACCCATGACTCGTTCTAGGCTTAATGCTAGGATGAAATAAAAATATAATTGGCTAGTAATAAAATGAAACGTTGGTATTTATTGTATTGTAAACGAGGAGAGCAAGTTAGGGCGAAGCAACACCTTGAAAACCAAGGAGTAGAGTGTTTTTACCCAACTGTGGAGGTCGAAAAGATCTTACGCGGCAAGCGACAAAAGGTCGAAGAACCATTATTCCCTTGCTATGTTTTTTCTCGATTTGATTATGAACAAGGACCGAATTTTACATCGGTACGTTCCACTCGAGGTGTCGTTGACTTCGTACGCTTCGGAGCACAACCAAAAGAGATTCAAGGTGATCTTGTTTATGAACTAAAGCAGATTGAAAAGTGTGCTGAGGAGCCGACAAGCCCAGAATGTATGCCGAAACCAGGCGATCATGTTCGTGTTATGAACGGACAGTTTGCTGGTATTGATGCGATTTATCACGAACAAGATGGTGAAAAGCGTTCGATTATGTTGGTTCAAATGCTCTCTAAGCGAGTGCCTGTCAGCATTGACAATAATGATTTGGAATTTATGTAAACCAACTCATTGAAAGATCAAAAAGAGGTGCGTAATGCACCTCTTTTTGATCGTGTTAACTTACCAGTGTTCAAGGGCTGGTGACTCAGCCCTATTTAACACGTGATACGATTAGTATGCATCGTTGTGTACGGTTTGAACGGCACGACCTGATGGGTCAACACAGTTTTGGAATGACTCATCCCATTCAATCGCTTTCGCTGAAGAACACGCGACTGATGGGCCACCAGGAACACATTCCGCAGCTGATGGTAGAGGGAACAACTCTTCAAAGATCTCGCGGTATACATAACCTTCTTTAGTTGTAGGTGTGTTGTAAGGGAAGCGGAATTGAGCCGTCTCCATTTGCTGATCTGTTACTTTTTGCTCTGCGACTTCTTTTAGCGTATCAATCCAGCTGTAACCAACACCATCAGAGAACTGTTCCTTCTGACGCCATGCAATCGACTCCGGTAGGTAGTGTTCGAAGCACTCACGTAAAATGTGCTTCTCCATCTTACCGTTGCCACACATCTTATCGGCAGGGTTCAAACGCATTGCTACGTCAATGAACTCCTTATCTAGGAATGGTACGCGACCTTCAACACCCCATGCCGCTAGCGATTTGTTTGCACGTGCACAGTCAAACATGTTCAGAGCTAGAAGCTTACGTACGGTCTCTTCGTGGAACTCTTGCGCGTTTGGCGCTTTATGGAAGTATAAGTAGCCACCGAAGATTTCATCAGCGCCTTCACCAGAAAGTACCATTTTGATTCCCATTGCTTTGATCTTACGACCCATTAGGAACATAGGTGTTGAAGCGCGGATAGTCGTTACGTCATATGTTTCAATGTGGTAAATCACATCACGAATCGCGTCCAAGCCTTCTTGGATGGTGTACGTCATTTCATGGTGAACCGTACCAATTTGTTCTGCAACTTCGCGAGCGGCTTTCAGATCTGGTGCTCCTTCTAGACCTACAGCGAAAGAGTGCAGCTGTGGCCACCAAGCTTCAGACTTTTCGTCGTCTTCAATACGCATTGCTGCAAATCGTTTTGCTACAGCAGATGTAATCGATGAATCCAGACCACCAGAAAGAAGTACACCATATGGCACGTCAGTCATTAGTTGGCGTTTTACCGCAGCTTCTAAAGCTTCTGTAAGTTCTTCTTTGCTTGTGCTGTTGCCTTGAACTGCTGCGTACTCATTCCAGTCACGAATGTAGTAACGTTGAGGTTCTGCATCTGCACTGCCGTAGTGACAACCCGGAGGGAACTCGCTCACGGTCTTACATACTGGTACCAGTGCTTTCATTTCTGATGCAACGTAGTAGTTACCATGTTCATCATAACCTTGGTAAAGAGGAATGATACCAATGTGGTCACGACCTACTAAGTACTCGTCTTTTTCTTCATCGTAAAGTACGAATGCAAAAATACCGTTTAGTTCTTCAAGAAGGTCTGCACCCATGTCTTGGTATAGCGCTAGGATAACTTCACAGTCTGAGTCAGTTTGGAATTCGTATTTACCTTCGTAGCGAGCACGAATTTCTTTGTGGTTGTAGATTTCACCGTTTACAGCAAGGATGAGTTTTTTATCAGGGCTGTATAGTGGTTGAGCACCACTATTTAGACCAACGATCGCCAAACGTTCATGCGCAAGAATCGCGCGCTCTGATGAGTAAATACCAGACCAGTCTGGACCGCGGTGACGAAGCTTTTTCGACATCTCAAGTGCGATAGGGCGCAATGCTGCTGCATCGCTCTTAATGTCTAAAATGCCAAATACTGAACACATACAACATCCTTTTTAAACTAAATAATTTTTAATCGGTATGGGTTCAATTTGCCATTCTTAGTAAAAAAAGCAACGTTTGATGATGAAAAAAATGATAAAAAGGCTTGATGGTTAGATTTTGTTTAAAAATAACCTTAATCTGGTGAATGAGATCAAGGTTTGGTTTAAAAAGTGCACAAAAAAGCCCTCTTATTAGAAGAGGGCTCAATAAGGAGAGTTACGTTTGATGCTTATTTCATCGGTGTAAATTGAGGTTGAAGTTGTTCGCAAACATGGCGTGCGAAACCACTACCAGCTTCGCTATAGATGTTGAATGCGGCGTCGACCCCTGTCTCTAGTAAGCCTTCAAGTTGATCTGGGTATTCGGCAATTGCTGCGATTTGCCCTTTATAGTTTCGGCTTTGAAGCTGTTCAAGCGCGGTTTGGTTACCTTGGTGGTGTGGCATCGCCAATAGGACCAACTTTACGTTTGCTGTATCTAAAATGCGTTCCCAAAAGTCAGGGTCTGTTGCATCGCCTGAAATAACGTTACGACCTTCAGAGCGGTGTTTATGCGCAGCTTCTTCTCTTACTTCAACACCAAGAGAAACTTTGCCATAGCGAGATCGTAATTCGTCGTAAGCACCGGTGCCAATTCGACCCATACCTAGGATCAATACTTGGGCATGCCCTGGATTGATTAATTGATCTCGTTGGTTCAATTTCTCTGCCGCCGTTTCTTGTAACCATTTGCCCGAGTGTTGGTAGATTTGGTGACCAAGACGATTTAACGGTGCTGAGATGATAAATGAAATCGAAACAGCCACAGCGATAGCCGCTAGCATGTCACTAGGCATCCAGCCCATCTTGTAAGCCAGTCCACCGACAATCAACCCAAATTCACTGTAGTTGAAAAGAGAAAGAGACGTCAGTAATGAAGTCCGAACACGGAACTTAAAGTGGTTGATAGTAAGGAAATACAGCAGACCTTTGATTGGCAGCAACAAAATGAATAGCAGCGCAAGACCCACACCAGTGAAGCTCAATGATGCTGACAAACCAATATTGAGGAAGAAGCACACGAGGAAGAGCTCTTTCATATTAAAGAGCGATTTTGATAACTCTGATGCTTTACGATGCCCGGCTAGTAACATGCCTAAAATCAGCGCGCCTAAATCTGGCTTCATACCGACGAGTTCAAACAAACCAGCCCCGACGACGAGCGCAAAGAAGATACCAAATAGAACCAGCATCTCGCCGTGACCTACTTTATCTAGGAGTTTGTAGAACAATGGGCGGATAAGAGGGAGAGCAAACAAACCTATCGCATACCACTCCGGAATTTTACCTGTTGAAGCGGTAAGGAAGACCACAGCAAAAATATCCTGCATGACCAGAATACCAATTGCTAGGGTGCCGTAAGTCGCATTCATCTCACCTTTTTCTTGCAGGGTTTTTACCGCGAAGACAGTACTAGAAAAAGACAGAGCGAAAGCCAACAACAGAATCTGGCTGTGTTCCATAGTGGCCAGTGATGACAAACCGAGCAGTTTTAGACCAACGAGAACCAGCGCAAAGAAAAGGGTAGAAAGAATATTGTGCGCGGTTGCGCCACCCCAAATCTCTTTGGAAAGTAGCGTTTTTACGTCCAACTTTAGACCAATAGTGAAAAGCAGCAAGGTCACACCAAGATCAGCAAGCGTGACAATGACGTCATTACTTTGGTAGCCAAACGCGTGAAGACCGAAGCCTGCGAGTAGGAAACCAACCAAGGGCGGAAGGTTACATTTTAGAGCGATGAAGCCGGCGAGAAACGCCGTTGTAATTAGAATAATTTCCATACTATTGAGCTATATTCCTGATATACAAAAACGGGCTGTGAAACCACAGCCCGAGATTGTAACTCAATTGGTTGTATAAACTTAGTCTTCTAGTAACTTTTGTAACAAAACTCCGTTCAACATGGCGCGCTTTATCATTGCGAATGCGCCCATTGTTGGTTGCTTATCAATATGAGAAGCAACAATCGGAAGTTCGTTATGGAAAGTCTTCAAAGATTGGTTTTCAACATTGCGCTGGATTGCTGGGAAAACAATTTCTTCAGCCGCCGTAATGTCACCGGCAATGACGATTTTTTGTGGGTTAAACAAGTTAATCGTAATTGCGATAGCTTTACCAAGTTGGTTGCCTACGCGCACTAAGCTTTGCTTAGCAAGTTCATCGCCGTTCATCGCATGAGTACAAACGTCATCGATTGTGATGTGCTCTAGTTGAGTAAGGCTTGATTCATAGCCCTGTGCAATAAGCTTTTTAACGCGTTGTACGATTGCTGGGTTTGCTGCAACCGTTTCTAGACAGCCAAAGTTGCCACATTGGCATTGCTCGCCAAGTGGGTCGATTTGGATGTGACCAATTTCACCGACGTTACGGTTGAAGCCAAGGAATACTTGACCATTAACAATGATGCCGGCACCAGTACCACGGTGAACACTGACAAGAATTGAGTCTTGGCAATCTTGGCTTGCACCAAAGTAATGTTCAGCCAATGCCATACCACGAACATCGTTACCGACAAAACAAGCGGTATTGAACTTTTCACGGATGATTTCACCCAGTGCAAGGTTATCGATGTCTGTATTCGGCATGTATTCCACTACGCCTGTGGTTGGGTTCACCAAACCAGGCAGTGTAATACCGATAGCAATCAGTTGGTCAATTTTATCTTGGCAGCGACTCACGAAGTCCTTTAGCAAGTCAATCAAACCTGCGATAAGGTCTGCTTGATTGGTATAGTGAAGTTCGTGCTGGTCTTCTGCAAGTGCCGTTCCGCCTAGGTCGTACAAACAGAATTGCACATAGTCACGACCTAATCGTACAGCGATAGAGTGAAAAGGTTTTACTTCAGTGGTCAACGAGATGGCTCGACGACCACCGGTAGAAGCTTGTTGCGCGACTTCTTTGATCAAGCCGCGCTCTAATAGTTGGCGGGTTATTTTGGTAACACTCGCTGGGGCGAGCTGACTAACATCCGCGACTTGAATACGGGAGATTGGACCTTGTTGGTCAATCAGCCTGTATACCGCAGCACTGTTAAGCTGTTTTACTAAATCTACATTACCAATCTGTCCGCCATTCATGCTTAATTTTGCTCGTATTGTCCGTTAACAACCGTCGCTTTTACATTGAAGTCACGATCGAAAATGGTCAGGTTAGCTACCATTCCTTTTCGAACTCGGCCAAGACGCTCCTCAACACCGATTGCGGTTGCTGGGTAAAGCGTAGCCATTCGTAGAGCTTCTTCTAAAGCGATGCCTGCGTGCTCAACTGAATTCTGAACTGCTTCAATCATAGTCAGAGCTGAGCCGCCTAGTGTGCCATTTTCATCAACACACTTACCATCTCGGTAATATACTTTCTTACCGACAAAAATAAAGTGATCAATGTTAGCACCTGCTGGAGCTGTGGCATCCGTCACCAAAACAAGCTTTTCGCCTTTGATTTTATGAGCGATTCGGATGTTTGCGTAATCAACGTGGAAACCATCAGCGATGATACCAGCGTAGACTTCAGGGGTGTCATAAATCGCACCAACTACACCTGGTTCACGGCCAACCATCGGTGTCATCGCGTTGAATAGGTGAGTGGCGAATGTGATGCCTGCATCGAAACCTTGGCGAGCTTCTGCATAAGTTGCATTCGTGTGGCCGATAGAAACAACAATGCCAGCTGCTTTCAAGCGTGCAATGTGTTCAGGATCATTTTGTTCTGGTGCAAGCGTTACTTTCGCGATGATGTCTGCGTTAGCACAGATTAGATCGATCATACCGTCATCAGAAGGGCGGATGAAGTCAACGCTATGAATACCTTTTTTCGCTACGTTAAGGTACGGACCTTCAAGATGCAGACCTAGCGATTGGTTTTGGTATTTGTTGTGGTACTCGCGAGCAGCAGTGATAGCAGCACGCATATCTTCGTCTGAAGATGTGATTAGGGTAGGTAGGAAGCTTGTACAACCCGACTTTAGGTTAGCTTCATGCATGATCTGCATTGTTTCTGGTGTGATTTCGTCGTTAAGCATCACACCACCACAGCCATTTAGCTGTAGGTCGATAAAACCAGGGCTTAGATTAGCACCGTCCAGGTCTTTTACTTCAATACCTTCTGGTAGTTGAGTCACTGGTACAACTGATTGAATCTGGTCATTGTCGATGATGACAGCATGATCGGTAAGAACATCACTACCGGTATAGATTTTACAGTTACTTAGCGCGTACATAGTCAGCTAGTCCTTATAGATGAGAATTCATTTTCTGTCCCGTTATCTAACTGGTGACTCTATGAGTCAGGCTGGTACTTAGTTTGTATCACTGAATTAGATAACGAGTCACATACAGCAAGTCGCGTTTTATCGATGTCATTATCAGAGTAACTAACTGAAAAATAATAAATGAATTAGTTTTTATGATTGTTTTCCAGAGCGAAGTTACTGCGAATCATCTGTAGAGATACCAAAATAACACTGATTCTGTCTTGCATAAAGTACGAGAATCTTATCTCTAAAACGCCATTTTTTCGTATAATAAAATAAGTTTTATGATCTCGCTAGCAAAAACCTTCTGAATGACCAATTTCTGGTGATTATGATCACAAACAATGAGGTTTTAATTTGCGGAGCAAAATTAATATCATAAACTGATAGCGACTAAATTGAACGACTGAAATAAGTCATTCAACAAAACATAAAATCCTATAGGGGGAACTTAAGGTGAATATTCTTGGATACGCGCAGAAGTTAGGTAAAGCTCTTATGCTTCCTATCGCAACGCTTCCAGTTGCAGCGCTTTTACTACGTTTGGGTCAGCCTGACCTTTTAGATATTGCGTTTATGGCATCTGCTGGTAATGCAATCTTTAGTCAACTTCCACTACTATTCGGTCTAGGTATCGCGATTGGTCTTTCTAAAGACGGTCAAGGTGCTGCAGGTCTAGCTGGTGCAGTTGCTTACTTCGTTCTTACTGCGACAGCAGCAACGATCGATGCAAGCGTTAACATGTCATTCTTCGGCGGTATCATTGCAGGTATCATCGCTGGTCACTCTTACAACGCTTTCCACGCTACTCGTCTACCTGAGTGGTTGGCATTCTTCTCTGGCAAACGTCTAGTACCAATCATGGCGGGTCTATTCTCGCTAGTTGCTGGTGCAATTGCTGGTGTTGTATGGCCAACAATCCAAGGCGGTCTTGACGCGTTAGCGCACGCAGTTTCTACTTCTGGTGCTATCGGTCAATTCGTATACGGTACGCTTAACCGTGCACTAATCCCTGTAGGTCTACACCACGTACTAAACTCGTACTTCTGGTTCGGTATGGGTACGTGTCAAGAAGTTCTAGTATCTGGCGCAACAGCGGCGGGTCAAGCGCTTCCTGCTCTACAACAGCTTTGTGTTGACCCAGCTCTAGCTAAGACTCTTGTTGCTGGTCAAACTCACACATTCGAATTCGCTAACTCTGTAACTCCAGAAATCACAGCAACAGTTAAAGAAGTAACTGAAACTCTGAAATCTGGTGACCTACACCGCTTCTTCGGCGGCGATAAGAGCGCTGGTGTATTCATGAACGGTTTCTTCCCTGTAATGATGTTCGGTCTACCTGGTGCAGCACTTGCTATGTACCTAGCAGCTCCGGTTGAGAAGCGTAGCCAAGTTGGTGGTGCACTATTCTCAGTAGCATTCTGTTCATTCCTAACAGGTATCACTGAACCTCTAGAGTTCATGTTCGTGTTCCTAGCTCCTGCTCTATACGCTATCCACGCTGTATTTACAGGTCTATCTCTAGTACTTGCAAACATGCTTGGCACGCTACACGGCTTTGGTTTCTCTGCAGGTCTAATCGACTTCGTACTGAACTACGGTCTAGCAACTAAGCCTCTAGTACTACTTGCTCTAGGTTTGGCTTTCGGTGCTCTATACTTCTTCACATTCAGCTTCGCAATCCGCGCTTTCAACCTGAAATCGCCTGGTCGTGAAGATGACGAAGATGAAACATCTGCAGCTCCTGCTGGTGATGCAGCAAAAGGTGACCTAGCTCGTCAATACCTAAAAGCGCTAGGTGGTCACGACAACCTAACTTCAATCGACGCGTGTATCACTCGTCTACGTCTAACACTTAAGGATCGTTCTGTTGCAGACGAAGCAGTACTTAAGAAATTAGGCGCGAAAGGTGTTGTTAAGCTAGGCGAAAACAACCTTCAAGTTATCCTTGGTCCTCTTGCAGAAATCGTTGCTGGTGAAATGAAAGCAATCGGTGCAGGTGAAGACCTATCAGATGTAAAACTTCCTTAATTACATCTTAATGACTCTCTATAAAGACCTCCTTCGGGAGGTCTTTTTTTGTTTATACGGATTTAATATGCTGCGCTTTCAAGCGAAGAACAGAAATATTCCCGTTTTAACGACGGTTCTTGTTGTCTAATCGCTAAGAATTGTGGATCATTAGGAACAATGCACTCTGTAAACCGAGTAAGGCTACGGAGTACTGTTTTCTCTGACAATACTAATATTTTTGAGGTGCTATAGATGAGTGAAGCTGATGCTCGTCCATCAAACTTTATTCGCCAGATCATTGATAAAGATCTAGCGGATGGTAAACACACTAGCGTGCATACTCGATTCCCGCCGGAGCCAAATGGCTACCTGCATATCGGTCATGCTAAGTCTATCTGTTTGAACTTCGGTATTGCTCAGGACTACCAGGGTCAATGTAACTTACGTTTCGACGATACAAACCCTGAAAAAGAAGACATCGAATACGTTGAGTCTATCAAGAAAGATGTAAACTGGTTGGGCTTCGAGTGGGATGGTGAAGTATGTTACTCATCAAACTACTTCGACAAGCTTTACGAATATGCAATTGAATTGATTAATAAAGGCTTAGCGTACGTTGATGAGCTAAGTCCTGAGCAGATTCGTGAATACCGCGGTACGCTAACGGCTCCGGGTAAACCAAGCCCATACCGTGATCGTCCAATCGAAGAAAACCTAGCGCTATTTGAAAAAATGCGCGCAGGTGAGTTCGAAGAAGGTAAAGCGTGTTTACGTGCGAAGATCGACATGGGTTCTTCATTCATGGTAATGCGTGACCCAGTTATTTACCGTGTACGTTTCGCGACTCACCACCAGACTGGTGATAAGTGGTGCATTTACCCAATGTATGACTTCACGCACTGTATCTCTGATGCGCTAGAGGGCATTACGCACTCTATCTGTACTCTAGAGTTCATGGACAACCGTCGTCTGTACGACTGGGTTCTAGACAACATCACGATTGATTGTCGTCCACACCAGTACGAATTCAGCCGCCTAAATCTTGAATACACAGTGATGTCTAAGCGTAAGCTAAACCAACTAGTGACTGAGAAATTGGTTGATGGTTGGGACGACCCACGTATGCCTACAGTGTCTGGTCTGCGTCGTCGTGGCTTCACATCAGCATCTATTCGTGAATTCTGTAAGCGCATTGGCGTAACGAAGCAAGAGAACATGATTGAGTTCGGTTCACTAGAATCTTGTATTCGTGACGATCTAAATGAAAACGCACCACGTGCGATGGCTGTTCTAGATCCAGTTAAGATCGTTATCGAGAACTTCGAAGCAGGCGCGGTAGAGACGCTGACTGTTGCTAACCATCCAAACAAACCTGAGATGGGTGAGCGTGAAGTGCCATTCACTCGTGAAGTTTGGATCGAGCGTGAAGACTTCCGCGAAGAAGCGAACAAGAAGTACAAGCGCCTGGTTCTAGGTAAAGAAGTACGTCTACGTGGCGCATACGTGATCAAAGCTGAGCGCATCGAAAAAGACGCAGAAGGCAACATCACAACAATCTTCTGTACTTACGATGCTGAAACGCTAGGTAAGAACCCTGCAGATGGCCGTAAAGTGAAAGGCGTAATTCACTGGGTATCAGCAGACAAAGCATTGCCTGCAGAAATCCGCATGTACGATCGTTTGTTCACAGTACCAAACCCAGCGGCTGCGGATGACTTTGCTGCGACAATCAACCCAGAATCACTAGTGGTTCTAAACGGTTTTGTTGAGCCAAGCCTAGTAAACGCAGAAGCGGAAACAGGTTATCAGTTTGAGCGTATGGGTTACTTCTGTGCAGATTCAAAAGACTCTTCAGCAGAGAACCTAGTATTCAACCGTACGGTTGGTCTACGTGATACTTGGGCGAAAATCGAGAACCAATAATCTCAATCCTTCGCTAATAAAAATGCCAGCATCATTGCTGGCATTTTTGTTTGTTATTCCAATCTAGTTGGTTTTGATGTCGTGACGCTGCCTGTTTTTGAGTCATACCATATGACGAAGCTAGAGTTATCAGGATTGCGATCGTAACCTTTTTTAGTAAAGGTATAATAACAAACAGATTGGTGGGATTCTTTGTCTTGGACTCGTCGGGTAATAAAATCAAACCTATCGTTCGCGTTACGATTATTTGATAGAGAGTATTCATTGCCGAGTAAAGCTTGCCACACGGCAATACAACCAGCATTCCCTTGTCCTATGTTATACGGGTTGCCAATCACGCCATTTCTGTTGCCCTTGTTAGTGCCAAGCGGAAAGCCAAACTCATTTACATCCAGTTCGCCACCACCATATCCATCGATATCTGTTTGAGCTTCCTGTGTTCCACCATTGACTAACCATTGGCTTTGGGTAAATCGCACGCCTGTTTCGAATTGGTCAGCGATGGATTCCATTTTTGCTTGATACGCATCGTCTTGGAGGTTTAAAAAACGAGGAGCTGCAACAACAGCTAGGATGCCGAGAATGACGATCGCAATGATAAGTTCTAGTAGGGTAAAGCCTTGAGGATTCCTTCTCTTCATTGCTCTTCTCCATAAAAAACGTCAGCCTTAGCTGACGTTTTACTATGTTTATCAATAAAAAGAAATACTTCTTATTTTACTGGTTTGTGTGCGTCTGGATTATCTTTGCAAGAACCGTCGCTGCATTTGCCGTATAGGTATAAGCTGTGGTTAGTCAACGTCACGTTGTACTTAGCGGCGATTTCTTTTTGACGTTGCTCAATAACATCGTCAGAAAATTCAATAACTTCACCACAATCCAGACAAACAAGGTGGTCGTGGTGGTGTTGCGTTGATAATTCAAAAACTGATTTGCCGCCCTCAAAGTGGTGACGAGTTACAATACCAGCATCATCGAATTGGTTGAGTACACGATAAACGGTTGCAAGACCAATCTCTTCACCGAGATCAATCAGCTTTTTGTACAAATCTTCAGCACTGATGTGCTGGCAGTCTGGCTGCTGAAGTACTTCTAGAATTTTTAGCCTCGGAAGGGTTACTTTTAAGCCCGCATCCTTCAGCGCCTGATTATTGTCTGACATATACTTTCCCGTTGGATCATCTGCAGCGATTTAACAGAATTCAATATTCCTACCATTATAGGCGAAGCGTTCGAAACATTAAACCACGAACTTCAAAGGGTTAATAGATTCTTTTTGTAAATTAGAAACAGGTCGATTATATTACAGATCAGACCAGTTACAAATTGATAACATCAGAATCGCAAAGACATGGAAAGTTATGAATAAGCGACTTGCTAAGATATATAAACCGGGAATTGTGAAATTTGCGCTCAATATTTGGCCGCCATTTTGGGGGGCGGGTATTAAAATCTTACATATTTCTGAAGACTTTCGAACGGTTAAAGTACGTTTGAAGTTGAGATGGTGGAATAAAAACGCCAATCGCACTCAATATGGAGGGAGCATTTTTTCCCTGACGGATCCTATCTACTCGCTGATGCTCATGGGTATTCTACGTGAAGAATATTATGTATGGGACAAAGAGGCGAGCATCAACTTTATCAAGCCAGGACAAAGTGATTTGTTTGCTGAATTTGAGGTGACGGAAGGAATGCTGGACGACATCTATCAGATGACGCGCAATGGAGAAAAATGTTTCCCTGAGTTTATTACCCACGTCAAAGATAAGGAAGGCAATGTGGTCTCTGAAGTTCAGCGCAAATTGTATGTACGCAAGAAACCACAATTCCGCGAAGAAGAAATTGCTACTGAGGTATCTTGATTACCGCATACAAAAAGACCTCCAGAGTGGAGGTCTTTTTAATGAATGCTTTTAATTAGCCTTCAAGCTCAGCTAGGCACATCTCTTCGTAGATTTGCTTAACCCAGTTTTCAACACGTTCATCAGTAAGTTCTGGTTGACGGTCTTCATCGATACATAGACCTACAAACTGGCTATCATCACCTTCTACAAGTGCTTTAGATGCTTCGAACTCGTAACCTTCAGTTGAAGTGTGACCCAGAATAGTACCACCTTTCGCTTCAACGATATCACGTACTGTACCCATTGCATCACAGAAGTACTCTGCGTAATCTTCTTGGTCACCACAACCGAAGATAGCAACTAGCTTTGTCGAGAAGTCGATTTGCTCAAGTTCAGGGAAGAAGTCATCCCAGTCACATTGTGCTTCGCCGTAGTACCAAGTCGGAATACCTAGAAGCAGAAGATCAAAGTTATCAATGTCTTCTTTGCTGCTTTTTGCGATGTCTTGAACGTGAACTAGTTGTTTACCTAGTTGCTTTTGAATCATCTTTGCAACGGCTTCAGTATTACCTGTGTCGCTACCGAAGAAGATACCTACACTTGCCATAGAGTCTATACCTTTACATTGTTTGTTACTGGCTATGGGATAGAGAGCTTAACCGAGCCCTGTGCCTTCCCAACTGAGCTGAATCAGACCTTTCGCAATGAAGCCAGCGCAGCCAAGGAAAAGAACCAACCACACAATACGACGACCGAAAACAGGTACGTTACCTTGTTTTAGTACATCTTTTATTGCCATCCCGATGAAAAAGAAGATAGCAGCAAAAAGAAGATCGAGCCCGATCGACTCGAGCATGTCCATATAGTCGTATAGCATTGTCGTCCTTCATGCCAAAAATTCTTGGGCGCACTATACCACTGTTAAACCGTAAAGTTAATGCACAACAAGAAGGGTTATTTCAATAATCTGGCGTTGTTTTCCGAATTTGTTAACTGGAAATATATTTCCTGATCACCCGCATAACTTCTGCTGGTTTTTCTGCATGTAACCAGTGTCCTGTGTTAGCAATAATGTGCGCTTTTGCATTGTTAAACTGACGCTTAACTGCAGGCTGGTGCTCTGGCATCAAGTAGTCGGAATCGCCGCCTTTAACAAATAGAGTTGGAATGTCGGTGGGTGCGATGTCGTTCCAACCGATGATGTTGTCGTAGTTGTTCAGTAAGCCCGTGACGTTAAAACGCCAATCCATTTTGTTCCCGTTTTTATATAGGGACTTTGACAAGAATTGTCTGACTCCATCCATCTCGATGTGTTGAGCGAGAATATCCATAGTTTGTTGTCGATTGGCTGGTTGTTCCTCGATTACTGCTCGCAAGCCATTAAATACATTGTCATGACGGTTGGTTTGATAAGCCACAGGAGCCATGTCTAATACAATCAGCTGTTTGACGAATTCAGGTGCGACATCTGCGAGTTTCATCGCTACTTTGCCACCCATTGAGTGACCAATAACTAACGCTGGCTCGATGTTTAAATGGTGAAGTAAATCAGCAACATCTTGTGCCATCACTTCGTAATTGTGTGTATCTGAATGGAAAGAAAGACCATGATTTCGGAGATCAATGCTGATCACTGAGTGATCTTGAACGAGATCGCGAGCCAGTAAACCTAGATTACTGAAACTGCCAAATAATCCATGAATCAAAACAACCGTTTGGCCTTGCCCTTCCTGCTTATAGTTGAGTAATGCTGACATTTTATCTTATTCGTGATGGGTTTAACGTGGAGTATCCGCGAGGATCTCGTTATAATCCCCCAGAGTTTAAACATTGAGAATGTGAAAAGCGAATGAAAACAATTGAGGTTGATGAGGATCTATACCGTTACATTGCAGGTCAAACCAAGCATATCGGTGAAAGTGCCTCGGATATTTTACGACGCCTTTTGAACCTTGATGGTCAGTTGCAGGAAGCAGTCGTTGCACCTGTAGTAGAAAAGCCACAAGGGATTGTAGTAAGTAAAGATGCAGGTAAAGCAGAATCAGTAGATACCGTAAAAGAGATGCGTTCTCTACTTATCTCTGATGAGTTTGCTGGTCTTAAGAAAGCGATTGATCGCTTCATGTTGGTACTATCAACCTTACACAAACTAAATCCAGAGAGTTTCTCCCAAGCGACAAAAGTGAAGGGACGCAAACGTGTTTACTTTGCTGATAACGAAGAGACTCTACTAGCAAATGGTAACACTACCAAACCTAAAGCAATTCCTGGTACGCCATTTTGGGTAATCACTAACAACAACACCAGTCGTAAACGACAAATGGTGGAGCAGGTGATGACGCACATGGAATTCCAGCCTGACTTAATAGAGAAAGTAACAGGTTCAATCTAAGAAACCTGATAGAAGCCTCATAATGTGTAGCGTGTAGCGGATATTATGAGGCTTTTTTGATTTTATTTGTATTTAAAGAAAGGATGTCAAACATGGCTATGCACCCTCGTGCTGGGCAAAAAGCGCAGCAGGAAGATCTTCACAATATCCCAGCACTCGTTGCTAATTACTTCTTACTTCAGCCAGATGCAACTAATGCAGAACATAAAGTTCAATTTGGTACTTCTGGTCATCGCGGTACTGCAGACAAACACACTTTTAACGAAAACCACATCTTAGCGATTGCTCAAGCGGTAGCGGAAGTTCGTGCAGAACAAGGCACAACGGGTCCATTGTTTGTGGGTAAAGACACTCACGCGCTTTCTGAGCCTGCTTTTTCAAGTGTGGTTGAAGTATTGATTGCAAACGGTGTACAAGTGATTGTGCAGCAAGACAACGGCTACACACCAACGCCGGGTATTTCTCATGCGATCCTGACTTACAACATCAAGCACGATGATAAGGCAGATGGCATAGTGATCACACCATCTCACAACCCACCACAAGACGGCGGTATCAAATACAATCCGACTCACGGTGGTCCTGCAGAAGCTGAACTGACTCAAGCGATCGAAGATCGTGCAAATGCGCTAATTGCCGAAGGTCTACAAGGTGTTAAACGCTTACCTCTAGCAGAAGCAAAAGCATCGGATCTGTTTGTAGAGATGGACTTGGTGAAACCGTACATCGATGACCTAGTTAATGTTATCGATATGGAAGCAATCCAAAAAGCAAACTTGAAAATTGGTGTTGATCCATTGGGTGGTAGCGGTATTGATTACTGGCGTCAAATTGGTCAGGTGTACAACCTAGACCTAACGCTAGTAAGTGAAGCGATTGATCCTTCTTTCCAATTCATGTCTCTCGATAAAGATGGCGTTGTACGTATGGATTGTTCTTCTCCTTACGCAATGGCTGGTCTATTGGCATTGAAAGATGAATATGATTTAGCTTTTGGTAATGACCCTGACTACGACCGTCACGGTATCGTTACGCCAAAAGGTTTGATGAACCCGAACCACTTCTTAGCGGTTTGTATTGACTACCTATACCGTCATCGCGATGCGTGGGGCAAAGATGTTGCTGTTGGTAAAACGCTAGTATCAAGTGCTCTTATTGACCGTGTTGTGGCTGATTTAGGTCGTGAACTGTGCGAAGTACCAGTCGGTTTCAAATGGTTTGTTGATGGTCTATACACTGGTAAGTTCGGCTTCGGCGGTGAAGAAAGTGCTGGTGCGTCTTTCCTTCGTAAAGATGGTACGCCTTGGTCAACAGACAAAGATGGCATCTTGTTATGTCTTCTAGCGGCAGAGATCACTGCGGTAACGGGTAAGAACCCGCAAGATTACTATGAGGAGCTAGCTGCGAAGCATGGTGAGTCTAAGTACAACCGTATTCAAGCTGTAGCGAATGGTCCGCAAAAAGACGTACTGAAGAAGCTTTCACCTGAAATGGTAGCGGCTGAAACACTAGCAGGCGATGCAATCACTGCTCGTCTAACGCACGCTCCTGGTAACGGCGCTGCAATTGGTGGTCTTAAAGTCACGACCGCTAATGGTTGGTTCGCAGCTCGTCCATCAGGCACTGAAGACATCTACAAAATTTACTGTGAAAGCTTCAAAGGTGAAGAGCACCTAAAACAAATCGAAGCTGAAGCACAAGAAATCGTTAATCAAGTATTTGCAGCCGCTGGTTTGTAACTTAAGCGATTATTGTTTGAAAGGGTCGACTTTGTGTCGACCCTTTTTTGTTTGTGAAGAGGTAATGCTTCGCTTCAAGATTCGAAGGAGTCTCGCTTGGAGAGGCGAGCAAAAAGACAGGGAGCCCAACTCGTTCGTTTCTCCCTTGTGAAGGTGATGAACTGGATATACTGGACCTCGGCAGCGTCATTCTCGAAAGCGGCGAAAGGTTGTGGTCGAGAATCTTTCTTATAACCGGAAATGTCAAGATTAGCTCGTTGAAAGAACTTGTCCCTAAAAAGACAAAATAAAATGTCTTTCGTTTTTAATTGGGCCACGTATCCGGTACAACAAACCAAAACTGACCGTCCTTTGTCTGCGCGTGAACAAACCTATCAGATGGTTTGTCGATTGGATCCAAGAATTCCTCATTACCAGTTGCCCAGAGCGGTTTAGGAAGTGCGTAAAGTGGCTGTTTAATTTGTTCCCATTGGCTTTGATAACACCAGAAACCAGATATTTGTATAGGGTCTAATTCATAACCTAAACAGGTTGTAGGGATAGGCTCTTTTGAAAAAGGGTTTACGTACAGACGTCCCTGCATTAGTAAATGTTCACTCGGTTCACTGTTTAGCAGTAGTTGCTGACGAAACTCTTCCCTTTGGCTCATTTTTAGCTGGTGGTTGAGCATGCGTTCGAGCTTTTTGTGCAGTTGGTCGTGAGCATTCGGTCCATACCAAACGCCTTGATGAAGTAAGTAGAATTTAATTGCGACTTCCCAATGCTCATGTTGATTACTTTCTACGTCTTTTAAGATCAGATCGACAGCACCAATGGTTCGCCCTGTGGCGTCATTTAATTGAATCTCTTCAGCAACCAGTTCATAACGAGGCGAACAGGTTAGCAACTTGGTGCAAAGGTACTGATACAGAAAACCAAGGCGAGGGTTTCCATCATATTTTTCATTGTCTGGCAGAGTCTGCGTCTGAATATCTTTGACAGTGACAAAAGGGGACTTAAGTTTGAAAAGTGGAGGGGTGTTAGCAATCCATTGTTGGAAACGTTGTAGTGAATTCATCCATTATCCTTGTTGTCACGGGTAAAGCCTTTCTATTGTATCTAAATTTGTTTGAGTTGGGGATGTCACAACTGGCATCTGGGTTGCGGTTCGATATACACTTTGCTCAAGCCACAAGTATTGGAAGTAATAATGAATAATTTACAGTTGGAAAAGATCCTCAACGAGAAATTGTCGCCGCAACTTATCAAAGACTACGCGCCAAATGGAATGCAAGTAGAAGGTAAATCAGAAATCAAACGTATCGTAACTGGTGTCACTGCTTCACAAGCCTTGATCAATAAAGCCATCGAGTTGGAAGCTGATGCTCTGCTTGTGCATCATGGGTACTTTTGGAAAGGTGAACCAGAGCCTATTCGTGGTATGAAAGGTAAGCGCATTCGTAGTTTGATTAAAAACGACATCAACCTTTACGGCTACCACTTACCGTTAGATATTCACCCAGAACTCGGCAATAACGCTGAGCTTGCTCGTTTGTTGAATATCTCGGTTGAAGGTGGGTTAGAAGGTCACCCTCAGTCCGTGGCGATGTTTGGTCGTTTAAAACAAGCGATGACAGGTGCTGAGTTTGCGAACAAAATTAATCAAGTCCTAAACCGTGAACCTTTGCATATCGCACCTGAAAATGCAGACAAAATGATTGAGACCGTCGGTTGGTGTACTGGCGGTGGTCAAGATTTTATTGAGCTTGCCGCTCAGCACGGATTAGATGCGTTTATTTCGGGTGAGATCTCAGAGCGAACAACTTACACCGCTCGTGAGTTAGACATTCATTATTTCTCTGCGGGTCACCATGCTACAGAACGTTACGGTATTAAGGCGTTGGGTGAATGGTTGGCGCAAGAGCACGGGTTAGATGTCACGTTTATCGATATTGATAATCCAGTATAGACGGGACGGACTTCATCCTTCGTGATACGGGGACGCTCTGCTTTCTAAACAGAGAGAAAGAGCAGATCCCCAACTCACTTGTGCCTCGCTCATAAAGAAGACGAAAACTCTGAAGTCTTCACGACGTCATCTCCGATTGTGAGGTAGGAGCAACGTCAGGAATTTCTTGTGTAATAGCTGTAAGAGCGTAGAGAAATAGTCTCTCGATGCGACGCATTTCATAGAACGCTGCGTGTTCTCATCTCTTCAAATAAAGAAAGGGTTGACGCTTTCACGTCAACCCCAACTCTTATCCGATTATCGATTCTAACGGTTATTCACGCTCGTGCAGTGGAGAGAACTCACGCTGAGTTTCACCTGTGTATAGCTGACGAGGACGACCGATTCGGTTTAGTGGGTCGCTGTGCATTTCGTTCCAGTGAGCGATCCAACCGATAGTACGAGAAATCGCGAAGATTACCGTAAACATCGATACAGGAATGCCGATCGCTTTTAGAATGATACCTGAGTAGAAGTCTACGTTCGGGTAAAGCTTCTTAGACACGAAGTATTCGTCAGAAAGTGCAATACGCTCAAGCTCCATTGCTACGTCTAGTAGTGGATCTTTAATGTTTAGCTCTTTTAGAACTTCGTGACATGTTTCGCGCATAACTGTAGCACGTGGATCGTAGTTTTTGTAAACGCGGTGACCAAAGCCCATTAGACGGAACGGGTCATCTTTGTCTTTTGCACGCTCAACGTACTCAGGAATGTTCTCTACACTGCCGATCTCTTCAAGCATCTTCAGACATGCTTCGTTTGCACCACCGTGTGCAGGACCCCATAGAGAAGCAATACCTGCGGCAATACATGCGAATGGGTTCGCACCAGAAGAACCAGATAGACGAACGGTTGATGTTGATGCGTTTTGTTCGTGATCTGCGTGAAGCGTAAAGATTTTATCCATCGCACGAGCAACAACAGGGTTTACTTCGTATTCTTCACATGGGTTTGCGTACATCATGTGTAAGAAGTTTTCTGCGTAGCTTAGGTCGTTACGAGGGTAGATAAATGGCTGACCGATTGAGTACTTGTAACACATCGCCGCCAATGTTGGCATTTTCGATAGCAGACGGTACGCCGCAATTTCACGGTGTTCGTCGTTGTTGATATCTAGTGAATCGTGGTAGAAGGCCGCTAGTGCACCAACCACACCACACATTACTGCCATTGGGTGAGCGTCGCGACGGAAGCCATGGAAGAAGCTTGCGATTTGCTCGTGCACCATTGTATGGCGAGTAACCGTTGTTTTGAATTGCTCGTATTGCTCACGGGTAGGGGCTTCGCCATAAAGCAGGATGTAACATACTTCCAAGTAATCTGCGTTATTGGCTAATTGGTCAATTGGGTAACCGCGGTGCAAAAGAATACCTTTGCCGCCGTCGATGTACGTGATTGACGATTCACAAGATGCAGTGGCAAGAAAACCTGGGTCAAAAGTAAAGTAACCATTGGCTCCCAGTTTACGAACATCAATCACAGGTGTACCTAGCGTACCGTCCATAATTGGCAGTTCGATCGGCGCATGACCTTCAACATGAAGGGTAGCTTTCTTATCCGCCATAACAATCTCCTTTGTTTATTATTTAATCCGTCCAGGATGTTTATGTGCCATTTTTGTACTGTTGTTAAAGCTTAAAGTCAATTTTTCTCCATTTTTGTGTGCACTTGTTATGATTTTTCTCATGAAAATCGTTAAAAATCTGTTCTATGTAGCATAATTTGTTACATCAATTGTATTAGAATGTTGCTAGCCGTATATTGGCACAGAAAATTTTAGTTAAATCCTTATAAATTCGGGGCTAGAAACAAAAGTGAGGTTTGTTTGTGGACTCCGGTTGTTAACAAAGTGTTTACAATTATCTCCGAGCTTATTGCGAGTATTTGTTAATCAAATGTTAACTTTTGTACGTTTGGAAGCTGAAATTGGTTATAACAATAAATGCTCAATGGAGCTGAGTGAGCAAGCCCGTGAAAGAAAGAAAGTCAAGACCTGTTAATTTAGATTTACAGACCATCCGCTTTCCCATCACAGCAATCGCGTCAATCCTACACCGTGTATCTGGTGTGATTACGTTTGTTGCGGTGGGTATATTACTTTGGTTACTGTCCATTTCTCTGTCGTCCCCGATGGGTTTTATGGAAGCCGCTGACATTGTCGATAGCTTCTTCGTGAAATTCATTCTATGGGGCATTCTAACTGCACTTGCCTACCACATTGCTGGTGGTGTTCGTCACTTATTGATGGACCTAGGTCATTTCGAAGAACTCGATTCAGGCGCGATGAGCGCTAAAGTCGCATTTGGTGCAACTGCAGTGTTATCACTACTGGCGGGGATCTTGGTATGGTAAAACACGTTTCTTCATTTGGTCGTAATGGTGTTCACGATTTCTTATTGATTCGTGCTTCAGCCATCATTATGACGCTATACACGATTTATCTAGTGAGCTTCTGTGCTTTCTCAGATATCTCTTACGCATCTTGGACCCAATTCTTTGGTGGTACTTTCACCAAAGTTTTCACCATGTTGGCACTTGTTTCTATTCTGATTCACGCGTGGATTGGTTTATGGCAAGTCTTAACCGATTACATTAAGTGCTCGAAACTTCGCGGTGCACTTCAACTTGGTGTTGTTGCCGTTCTGTTCGGCTATGTCTTCTCTGGTCTATTTATTCTGTGGGGTGCGTAAGTGTCTATTCCAGTTCGTGAGTTTGATGCCGTAGTAATCGGCGCTGGTGGTGCGGGCATGCGCGCTGCACTACAAATTTCGGAGCAAGGCTTATCATGTGCTTTGCTATCTAAAGTTTTCCCAACTCGTTCTCATACTGTATCCGCGCAGGGTGGTATTACAGTTGCGCTTGGTAACTCGCACAAGGACGATTGGCAATGGCATATGTACGATACGGTAAAAGGTTCTGATTACATCGGTGACCAAAATGCGATTGAGTACATGTGTAAAAATGGTCCTGAGTCAGTTATCGAACTAGAAAAAATGGGTCTTCCATTCTCTCGCTTTGATAACGGAACAATCTACCAACGTCCATTTGGTGGCCAGTCAAAAGAGTTTGGTGGTGAGCAAGCGGCTCGTACAGCAGCAGCGGCAGACCGTACTGGTCACGCACTTCTTCACACGCTCTACCAACAAAACGTAAAACACAAAACAACCATTTTCTCTGAATGGTACGCTCTAGATTTGGTGAAAAACCAAGACGGCGCGATCATGGGTTGTACGGCTATCTGTATGGAAACGGGTGAGATTTGTTACTTCAAATCGAAAGCAACCATCCTAGCAACAGGTGGTGCAGGCCGTATCTACGCGTCGACTACTAACGCGCACATCAATACTGGTGATGGTGTTGGTATGGCACTTCGCGCAGGCGTTCCAATGCAAGACATGGAAATGTGGCAGTTCCACCCAACGGGTATTGCTGGTGCAGGTGTTCTTGTTACAGAAGGTTGTCGTGGTGAAGGTGGTTACCTTCTAAATAAAGATGGCGAGCGCTTCATGGAGCGTTATGCGCCAAACGCGAAAGACCTTGCGGGTCGTGACGTAGTAGCTCGTTCTATGATGATTGAAATCCGTGAAGGTCGTGGTTGTGACGGTCCTTGGGGTCCACACATCAAGCTGAAATTGGATCACCTAGGTAAAGATGTTCTTGAGTCGCGTCTGCCTGGTATCTGTGAGCTTTCGCGTACATTCGCGCACGTTGATCCAGTTAAAGAGCCAATTCCAGTAATCCCAACTTGTCACTACATGATGGGTGGTGTTCCAACGCAAGTTTCAGGTCAAGCAATCAAACAGACTGCTGACGGTAATGATGTCGAAGTCCAAGGTCTATACGCTTGTGGTGAAATTGCTTCTGTATCGGTACACGGTGCAAACCGTCTGGGCGGCAACTCACTGCTTGATTTGGTGGTATTCGGTCGCGCAACAGGTCTACACCTTGGCGAAACACTGGCTGCACAAGCTGAAGCTCGTCCAGCAACAGAGTCTGACATCGAAGCTTCACTAGCGCGTACTATGCGTTGGGAGAACAGCACTGGTGGTGAAGACCCAGTTCAAATTCGTAAAGATCTACAATCTTGCATGCAAAACAGCTTCTCGGTATTCCGTGAAGGCGACGCAATGGCAACAGGTCTGGAAGAGTTGAAAGTGATTCGTGAGCGCCTAAAAGATGCACACCTAGCTGACAAGTCTTCTGAATTCAACACGCAACGTATTGAGTGTTTAGAGCTAGACAACTTGATGGAAACTGCATTCTCTACAGCAGTAGCGGCGAACTACCGTACTGAAAGCCGTGGCGCACATGCTCGCTTCGACTTCCCTGAGCGTGATGATGAAAATTGGCTATGCCACTCAATCTACAACCCGGAAACTGAAGCAATGACTAAGCGTGATGTGAATATGACGCCAACTCATCGTGAAGCTTTCCCTCCGAAAGTACGTACTTACTAAAGGGAGGATATGACTATGAAACTGAACTTCTCTTTATACCGTTACAACCCGGATGTAGACACAAAACCTTACATGAAAGACTACGTTCTTGAAGTGGAAGAAGGCTCAGACATGATGGTTCTGGACGCGCTGATTTTACTAAAAGAGCAAGATCCGAGCATTGCATTCCGTCGTTCATGTCGTGAAGGGGTATGTGGATCTGATGGTCTGAATATGAATGGTAAAAACGGTCTAGCGTGCATTACTCCGTTATCTGCGCTTCAAGGTGACAAGATTGTCATCCGACCGTTACCTGGCCTACCAGTAGTACGTGATCTTATCGTTGACATGACACAGTTCTACGATAACTATGCGAAAGTTAAGCCTTTCTTGATTGATGACGGTGCTCTACCACCATCGCGAGAGAACTTACAATCGCCAGATGAACGTGCGCATTTAGATGGATTGTATGAATGTATTATGTGTGCATGTTGTACAACTTCTTGTCCATCATTCTGGTGGAACCCAGATAAATTTATCGGCCCTGCTGGTCTCTTAGCGGCTTACCGTTGGCTAATTGATAGCCGAGATACAGCAACTGATGAACGTTTGTCCGATCTTGATGATGCATTTAGCGTTTTTCGTTGCCATGGCATCATGAATTGTGTAAGTGTTTGTCCTAAGGGGCTAAATCCTACGAAAGCCATCGGTCACATCAAGTCGATGCTGGTGAATCGTTCGATTTAATTAACAACAAAAATTGCCGACCCAAATGGGTCGGCTCTTAATAGCTCGGCGCAGACCGAAGCAAACGTGAAAACTACTGGTTAAGGGAAAATATGCACAACGGCGTGATGAAGGCATGGCTCGAGTCTTCACACTTGGCTGGCGCCAATGCAACGTATGTAGAGGACCTCTACGAACTGTATCTAAGTGATCCCGATCTGGTAAGTGAGGAGTGGAAACGCGTATTTGATGAGTTACCTAAAAACTCAGAAGAAGTGGCAGAACAGCCGCATTCGCGTGTCCGTGACTACTTCCGACGACTCGCTCAAGAAACAAAGCATTACAGTGTCCAAGTTAGTGATCCAGATGTCGACGCTAAGCAAGTAAAAGTTCTACAGCTTATCAACGCATACCGCTTCCGCGGTCATGAAGCTGCTGAGCTTGATCCTCTAGGTCTATGGCAACGTCCACCTGTGGCGGAGCTAGACCCTGCATTCCACAATCTCACCGAAGATGACTTCGAAGAAACTTTCAACGTAGGTTCTTTTGCTATTGGGCAAGAAACCATGCAGTTGAAAGACATCTACTCAGCTCTGAAGAAAACGTACTGTGGTTCTATTGGTGCTGAATACATGCACATGACAGACACAGAACAGAAGCGTTGGATTCAGCAACGTTTAGAGTCTGTGGTTGGTCAGCCATCTTTCGATAAAACTGAAAAACGTACATTCCTTGAGGAGCTAACTGCTGCTGAAGGTCTTGAGCGTTACTTGGGTGCTAAGTTCCCGGGCGCTAAACGTTTCTCTCTAGAAGGTGGTGATGCACTAATTCCGATGACAAAAGAGCTGATTCGTCATGCTGGTAAGAGCGGCATGCGTGAAGTGGTTATCGGTATGGCTCACCGTGGACGTTTGAACATGCTAGTCAACGTTCTAGGTAAGAAGCCACAAGATTTGTTTGACGAGTTTGCAGGCAAACATGACGAAACATGGGGTACGGGTGACGTTAAGTACCACCAAGGTTTCTCTGCAGACTTTGCAACGCCAGGTGGCGATGTCCACTTAGCGCTAGCATTTAACCCATCTCACCTTGAGATTGTAAACCCAGTAGTTATCGGTTCGGTTCGTGCGCGTCAAGATCGCCTTGGTGATTTTGATGGTAGCCGCGTGCTGCCAATCACTATTCACGGTGACTCAGCAATTGCAGGTCAGGGCGTGGTAGCAGAGACGTTTAACATGTCTCTAGCGCGTGGCTTCTGTGTCGGCGGTACGGTACGTATCGTTGTGAACAACCAAGTTGGTTTTACAACATCGAACCCTCGTGATACTCGCTCGACGATGTACTGTACTGATATTGCGAAGATGGTACAGGCTCCGATTTTCCACGTTAACGCTGACGACCCAGAAGCAGTTGCTTTTGTCACTCGTATTGCTCTGGATTACCGCAACGAGTTTAAGCGTGATGTTGTGATTGATTTGGTTTGTTACCGTCGTCATGGTCACAACGAAGCGGATGAGCCGAATGCGACTCAACCGTTGATGTACCAGAAAATCAAAAAGCACCCAACACCACGTAAGCTATACGCTGATGTACTGATCGATAAAAATGAATCAGACATTGAAGTTGCAACTCAGCTTGTGAATGAGTACCGCGACGCGCTTGATAAAGGTGAAGTTGTGGTGAAAGAGTGGCGTCCAATGGCTCTTCACTCTGTTGACTGGTCTCCGTACTTAGGTCACGACTGGGATGTTGAGTGGGATAACAAATTTGATTCAACTCGCTTGAAAGAGCTTGGTCAACGCCTAATTCAATACCCGGATAGCCATAAGCTACAAAGCCGTGTAAACAAGCTTTACAACGATCGTGCTGCAATGATCAGTGGTGAGAAGCCATTAGATTGGGGTATGGCAGAGACACTTGCGTACGCTACCTTAGTTGACGATGGCAAGCGTATTCGTATCTCTGGTCAGGACTCAGGTCGTGGTACTTTCTTCCATCGCCACTCTGTTTTGCATAACCAAAACGATGCGAGCACTTACATCCCGCTAGCGAATATTCATGACAAACAAGGTCCATTCCAAGTCTTTGACTCTGTATTGTCAGAAGAAGCGGTACTGGCGTTTGAGTACGGTTACGCAACGGCAGAGCCAAGCGGTTTGACCATTTGGGAAGCACAATTTGGTGATTTCGCAAACGGTGCGCAAGTGGTGATCGACCAGTTCATTTCGTCGGGTGAGCAAAAATGGGCTCGTCTATGTGGTCTGACGATGCTGTTGCCACACGGTTATGAAGGTCAAGGTCCTGAGCACTCGTCAGCGCGTTTAGAACGTTACCTACAATTGTGTGCTGAACAAAACATGCAGGTTGTAGTGCCATCTACACCAGCACAGGTTTACCACATGATCCGTCGTCAGGTGGTGCGTCCAATGCGTCGTCCACTGATTGTTATGTCACCTAAGTCGCTACTGCGTCATCCACTTTGTACATCGTCTTTGGAAGATCTTTCTGAAGGTACATTCCAGCCAGCGATTCCAGAAATCGATAATCTGGAACCAAGCAAAGTGAAACGTGTTGTGTTCTGTTCGGGTAAGGTTTATTTCGACCTTCTAGAACAGCGTCGCAATAACGAACAAGATGATGTTGCTATTGTGCGTATTGAGCAGCTATACCCCTTCCCGATGGAAGAAGTTCAAGCCGCTATTGAGCAATACACGAATGTTGAAGACTTTGTATGGTGTCAGGAAGAGCCTCAAAACCAGGGTGCTTGGTACTGTAGCCAACACAACTTCCGTGCTGCTATTCCAGCAGGCGCAGATCTTAAATACGCAGGTCGCCCAGCTTCTGCTTCGCCAGCAGTAGGCTACATGTCGGTGCACTTGAAACAACAAAAAGCGTTGGTTGAAGACGCTCTGAACGTGAACTCAAAAACTTCGAATTAAGAACTAGAAGTTAAAGGAAGAAACAGATATGACAATTGAAATTCTGGTTCCAGATTTACCTGAATCAGTTGCTGACGCAACCGTAGCGACATGGCACAAACAACCAGGCGACGTAGTCGAGCGTGATGAAGTTCTGGTTGATATCGAAACTGATAAAGTCGTGCTTGAAGTACCTGCTCCGGAAGCGGGCGTTTTAGAAGCCATTATCGAAGAAGAAGGTGCGACAGTACTTTCTAAGCAGTTGATTGCAAAACTTAAGCCAGGTGCCGTAGCAGGCGAACCAACGACAGATTCAACAGAAGACAAAGAAGCATCTCCTGACAAGCGTCATAAAGCAACGCTGACAGAAGAGAGCAACGATGCGTTAAGCCCTGCGGTTCGTCGTCTTCTTGCTGAACACGGTCTAGAAGCAAGCCAAGTGAAAGGCTCTGGTGTTGGCGGTCGCATTACTCGCGAAGATATCGAAGCGCACCTTGCAAACGCAAAAGCAGCTCCGAAAGCAGAAGCTCCAGCAGCCGTTGAAGCGCCTGCGGCAGCTCGCAGCCAAAAACGTGTTCCAATGACGCGTCTACGTAAGACAGTGGCAAATCGTCTTCTAGAAGCGAAAAACAACACGGCAATGCTAACTACGTTTAACGAAGTGAACATGAAGCCAATCATGGACCTTCGTAAGCAGTACAAAGACCAGTTTGAAGAGCGTCACGGCACTCGTCTTGGCTTCATGTCTTTCTACGTGAAAGCAGTAACTGAAGCACTAAAACGTTACCCAGAAGTGAATGCATCTATTGATGGTGATGACATCGTTTACCACAACTACTTTGATATCAGTATGGCGGTTTCTACGCCACGCGGTCTAGTGACGCCAGTTCTAAAAGACTGTGACACGCTAGGTTTTGCTGACATCGAAAAAGGCATCAAAGAGCTAGCAATCAAAGGTCGTGACGGCAAGCTAACGGTTGATGAGTTGATGGGCGGTAACTTCACTATCACTAACGGCGGTGTATTTGGTTCATTGATGTCTACGCCAATCATTAACCCACCACAATCAGCAATCTTGGGTATGCACAAGATCCAAGAGCGTCCAATGGCGGTTGATGGCAAAGTAGAAATCTTGCCAATGATGTACCTAGCACTATCTTACGATCACCGTTTGATTGATGGTCGTGAGTCAGTGGGTTTCCTAGTAACAATTAAAGAGCTACTAGAAGATCCAGCGCGTCTGTTATTAGACGTTTAATATCGCTAAAACGTCGAGTTGTCCCTGATAGCTCGACGCCTACAGCATCCAAGGCTAGACTGGCTCAGCGTCTGGCCTTCACTTGAACTGCCCCCGATATAATCTATAAGCAGTTGATTTGAGAAGACCCTACAGACGCACCGCATGAAGTGGTGTTATGGAAATAATAAATCCCTTAAGGGATAAACAAACGGAATATCAAAATGAATTTGCATGAATACCAAGCCAAACAGCTGTTTGCAGAATTCGGTTTGCCTGTACCGGAAGGCTACGCATGTGATACGCCACAAGAAGCTTTTGAAGCAGCGGGTCGCATCACTACTGAAAAGAAAGTTGTAAAGTGTCAGGTTCACGCTGGCGGTCGCGGTAAAGCGGGCGGCGTAGAGCTACACGATACAAAAGATGGTGTAAAAGAATTCGCACAAAAATGGCTAGGTAAGAACTTGGTTACTTACCAAACAGACGCAAATGGTCAGCCTGTTACTAAAATCCTTGTAGAAGAAGCATCTAACATTGCTAACGAACTTTACCTTGGTGCGGTTGTAGACCGTGCAAGCCGTAAGATCGTATTCATGGCTTCAACTGAAGGTGGTGTGGAAATCGAAAAAGTTGCGGAAGAAACACCGGAGCTAATCCACAAAGCAGCAATCGATCCACTAGTAGGTCCTCAGGCTTACCAAGGTCGTGAGCTCGCGTTCAAACTTGGTCTTGAAGGTGACCAAATCAAACAATTCGTTAAGATCTTCATGGGTCTTGGCACTATGTTCTCTCAGTACGACCTAGCGCTACTAGAGATCAACCCACTGGTTATTACTGGCGAAGGCAACCTGTTGTGTCTTGACGGTAAGATCAACATCGACTCAAACGCGTTATACCGTCAGCCTAAGCTTCGTGAAATGCACGATCCTTCACAAGAAGATGAGCGTGAAGCGCACGCAGCTCAGTGGGAACTGAACTACGTAGCACTAGACGGCAACGTTGGCTGTATGGTTAATGGTGCAGGTCTGGCGATGGGTACAATGGACATCGTAAACCTACACGGTGGCAAGCCGGCTAACTTCCTAGACGTAGGTGGCGGTGCAACAAAAGAGCGTGTAGCGGAAGCGTTCAAGATCATCCTATCTGATGACAACGTGAAAGCAGTTCTAGTCAATATCTTCGGCGGTATCGTTCGTTGTGACATGATCGCAGAAGGCATCATTGGTGCAGTGAAAGAAGTTGGTGTAACGGTACCTGTTGTTGTTCGTCTTGAAGGTACTAACGCTGACCTAGGTCGCGAAGTTCTTGCTAATTCTGATGTTGATATCATTGCTGCTGAGTCGCTAACAGATGCTGCTCAGAAAGTTGTTGCTGCTGCGGAGGCTAAATAATGTCTGTACTAATTAACAAAGACACTAAAGTAATCTGTCAGGGCTTCACGGGTGGTCAAGGTACTTTCCACTCAGAGCAGGCAATTGCTTACGGTACACAAATGGTTGGTGGTGTATCTCCAGGTAAAGGTGGTCAAACTCACCTTGGTCTTCCTGTATTCAACACTGTACGTGAAGCAGTCGAAGTGACTGGCGCAACAGCAACAGTAATCTACGTGCCAGCGCCATTCTGTAAAGATGCAATCCTAGAAGCGATTGATGCGGGTATTGAGCTTATCGTGACCATCACGGAAGGCATCCCAACAACAGATATGATCGATGTTAAAGTGAAGCTAGAAGAAACTGGCGTTCGCATGATCGGTCCAAACTGTCCGGGTGTTATCACACCTGATGAATGTAAGATCGGTATCATGCCTGGTCATATTCACAAGAAAGGTAAAGTAGGTATCGTTTCTCGTTCAGGTACTCTAACGTACGAAGCGGTTAAGCAAACAACGGATGAAGGCTTCGGTCAATCAACGTGTGTTGGTATCGGTGGTGACCCAATTCCTGGTTCAAACTTTATCGATATCCTTAAACTTTTCCAAGAAGACCCAGAAACTGAAGCAATCGTAATGATTGGTGAAATTGGCGGTACTGCGGAAGAAGAAGCTGCTGCTTACATCAAAGAAAACGTAACGAAGCCAGTGGTTTCTTACATTGCTGGTGTAACGGCTCCTCCTGGTAAACGTATGGGTCACGCTGGTGCGATTATCTCTGGTGGCAAAGGTACTGCTGAAGACAAATTCGCAGCACTAGAAGCGGCTGGCGTTAAGACTGTGAAATCTCTAGCAGAGATTGGCAAAGGTCTACGTGAAGTGACAGGTTGGTAATCAACCAAACCATTACAAAAGCATCAAAAAAGCCTGCGATTTCGCAGGCTTTTCTTTTTCTATCAGTACATTAGGCTTTACGTCTAATCAATTGGCTAAGCATAAACAGGAATGTTGCACTAATGACAACAGAAGGACCTGCTGGCGTATCGAAGTGCCAAGATAGGCTTAACCCCATTAACACTGCAATCGAACCGATAATCGAGGCAAACAATGCCATTTGCTCTGGTGATGAGGAAACTTTACGCGCAGTGGCTGCAGGGATAATCAGTAGAGAAGTCATGATCAATGCGCCAACAAACTTCATACCTACTGCTATGACCACACCCACCATCAGCATTAATACCAAACGCACTAGATCGGTATTCACGCCCTCCACGGCGGCAAGCTCTTCGCTGACTGTGCTGGAGAGCAGTGGGCGCCAAAAGATGTACAAACACGCACTTACAGCAACAACACCAGCGTAGATGAACATCAGATCTTGTGGCGAGACCGCAAGCAAGTCACCGAATAGGTAGCTCATAAGATCTACGCGAACGTTGTCTAAGAAACTGACGGACACTAAACCAATGGACAGTGCACTGTGCGCCAAAATACCAAGCAAGGTATCTGTCGCCACAAGCTGTTGTTTTTGCAGAGTCACAAGCAGGACCGCTAACGCTAAACAGCAAACTAGTAGCGCAAGATATAGGTTCACATTGAGTAAAAAGCCCAGCGCTAACCCCATTAACGAGGCGTGAGCAAGGGTATCGCCAAAGTAAGCCATTTTTCGCCAAACCACGAATGAGCCAAGTGGACCTGCGATGAGCGCAATACCAATACCAGCCAGAATTGAAGGCAATAAAAACTCAATCATGATGATGATGTCCGTGAGAATGGTTTGAACAAGATGTAGCATCGCCAGTGACTGGTGAACCCGCTAAATCGTGGTGGTGATGCTCATGATCATGATGGTAAAAAGCCAGAGATTCTCGAGTCGCATTACCAAACAGCGCAATGTAAGAAGGGTGCTGGGTGATGGTTGCCGGTGAGCCAGAGCAGCACACATGATGATGCAAGCAAATCACATCGTCAGTTTTAGCCATCACTAAGTGCAAGTCATGAGACACCATGAACACACCGCAGTCAAATCGGTGGCGGATGCTCTCAATTAAGTCATAGAGATCGATCTGACCTTGAACATCGACCCCTTGAGCGGGTTCATCTAATACCAACAATTCTGGACGTTGTAGTAGGGCGCGTGCGAGCAATACTCGTTGGTTCTCTCCGCCAGATAGACGGTGCATGTTACTTGCGATGAGATGCTCAGCTCCAACAAGGCGTAGCGCATCGAGACATTCCTGCTTGCTATACTTGCCAGCAAGGTTCAAAAAGCGAATGACATTGAGTGGCAGTGAATCGTTGAGTTTCAGTTTCTGAGGAACATAACCAATTTTCAGTTTACGTTGCTTCGTTAACTTACCGCTGGTCGGTTTTTGGAGACCTAGAATGACTTTGACTAATGTCGATTTTCCCGCTCCGTTGGGACCAATTAGGGTGGTGATCTTGCCCTTTTCTAATTCCATAGTGATATTGTCGAGAACTCTGCGTTCGTCAAACTCGACGCACAGTTGCTCAAGACGGACTAGTGAAGACATGAATGAAACTCATTTGCAAAATAATAATGTTATAATGTAACATTATCTCACTTTCCACGCCATACCCCAAGTAAAACTATGAAAAGAGCTATTATTCTTGCTGTCTCAGCAATATTAACGTTACCTGCTCACGCGGTAACTGTGTTAACCAGTATCAAACCAATTCAAATGATCACGACCGAGCTTACTGAAGGCGTAACAGCTCCGGACGTATTGCTACAAAACAATGCATCTCCGCATGATTACGCGTTGCGCCCTTCTGATGTCCAGAAAGTAGCAGCAGCGGATCTGGTGATTTGGTATGGGCATGACCTCGAACCATTCCTTGAAAAAGTGGTGACAGATAGAGGGAACACACTGACACTAAGCCAAATTCCAGGTTTGTCGCTGCGAGAGTTTGGTAGCGAGCATTCTCATGATCACGATGGTCATGACCATGGTACACATGATCCTCATTTTTGGTTGGGTGTTGAAACAGTACAACAGGTCGCTAATGCAATTGCACACAAGTTAGCGGAAGTTGATCCAGTACATGCCGATACGTACGCCAACAACCTGAAGAAATTTGAAGTAAAGTTGAACGCGACTGATTCTGAGATTAAACAGCAGCTTGCTCCAGTCAAAGATAAAGGTTACTTCGTATTCCATGATGCTTATGGGTATTTTGAAGAGCGTTATGGTTTGAATCAAATGGGTCACTTCACCGTTTCACCGGACCGTAAACCTGGTGCAAAAACACTGATTCGTATCCGTAAAACGTTGGGAACCGGTGATGTAGCGTGCGTGTTCTCTGAACCTCAGTTTACTCCGGCGGTTATTGAGAGTGTGATGCGCGGCAGTGACGTTCGTTCAGGTGTTCTTGATCCGCTGGGTAGTGAGGTTGAGGTGAAATCTGGAAGTTACTTCGAATTTCTTAAAGGAATGTCCAACAGCTTTAGTCAATGTTTGAGCGAAAAGTAACAATTGTGTTGTGCTTCTCTACACGGAATACGTTTTTAACGTGATCTGGCAGTAAGAATTACAAACCTTAAGCGCAGTGAGTCTTTTCTATCAAAGGATTTGAGATATCATTATCAATAATTAGCGGCTCAAAATAACCATATAGACACTTAGCTATGGAAGGCATGAGTGAACCATGAGTCGCATGTATTGATACATGTAAGGATTTTATCTTGCTGCGCCAATTAGCCCTCTTTTTCTGGGCTTTTATCCTCTCATTTCAAGCGTTTGCTTCAAGTGAAGCGAATGCGATCTTTTACCCTTTGCCAAATCAGGTTAAGGGGACTTTTATTGCGGCAAAAAAATTGTTCCCGGGTGAGCATGGTGGGCTTTGGATTCACGATGTCCACGGACGGGTGCTGTTTTATGATGGGCAAACCACTTTGCCAAAATCAGGCAGTTTTCTACGAGCGAAAGTAGAACAACTGGCATACCACAAAGGCTCATTCTGGACGTTTATCGAAAACGAGGTATATCAGACTTACCCTAACCAAGAACGTCGCTTGGTCTTTAGTCTCAATCCTGGTTCTCAAATTCGTAAGATTGGCTCATCTGGCAATTTTATCTGGGTTAGTGACGGCGCGCATTTCTATACCTACAATATTGAAACCAGTGAACTTAACTCCTTCTCTTTACTGCAACTCTATCAGCATAGTAACAACAGTTACGTCTATATTAATGACGCCATTTTCGTCGAAACGAAGTGGGCGTTAGCGACGACATCAGGTGTATATCTATCAGAGGGGAGCAAGTTCAACCATGTTGTTTCGTCGGGTAAACACTACATAGAAAAAGTGTATTACTCACATACTCGTCGAGAGATTCTGGTCGGAACGCTAAAAGGCGCGCTGATTTTTAATATCTCCGAACCAGATAAACCTGTCATTCGAATTGGTACATCTCACGTTCTTACATTTGCAGAAACCAACCAAGAGTATTGGGTCGGAACGGAGCAAGGGCTTTATTTGTATTCGTTCTTAAGCGGAGATGTAACTCAAGTCACCCCGGCAAGCTTCCTTGAGCTGGAATTAGCGACCACTAAGATCTACTCGTTATTGAACGACAACATGGGCGGTATGTGGATTGCTACCAACCAAGGTATTCGTTATTACTCATTATTTAGTAAAAAATTCGAGCGAACAACGTTCAGTAGTTACGATCAATTGACACTTTCTGGGCGAATCCGCCAAACGTTGACGGGACCTGATGGTGCGCTTTGGTTTGCTGATGATCATAAGCTTTATCGCTCAGGACCCAAGGCAATTAGTGAGGTTTTAGATTTATCTTCTCAGATTAATGAGTTCGCTTTTCAAGGTGATAAGTTATGGATAGCGACAGCAAATGGCCTTGAAATATTCGATCTTGAGAACTTAACCCCAATGACCTTCCCGTATTTGCAAGTCATTGCAGGACGAGCCGTTGATCATATTGTGGCTGACGGGGCGAGCCGATTGTGGGTATCAAGTGGTTATCAACTGTTTAATATCGACGCTGAAAAGCAAGAAATGCGTAACTTTGGCAGTGACTGGTTAGTGAGTCAGTATCTACCTGCCAAAATTACTCGTTTGTATGACAAAGAAGAGTTGCTGCTGATTGGTACCGATCACGGTGTCTATGAGTATGATGGAGAGCGGATTCGTTTTAACCGTTTCTCTGAAAAGTACGGAGAGTCGCTTGATATCATTACTGCCAATGATGGCTCCCAGTGGTTTGCATCTGCTTACGGTGTTTTTCGAACCATCCCGGGTCGTAACGAAAAGCAGGTGATGGAAATGAGTGTTTCAAACTCTCGGCCCACTTGTTTACTGAGTGATTCTGAAGGGGTTTGGCTCGCTTCATCGGTAGGGTTAAGCTATTACCATCTCTCCGGTCAGTTGATGAAGCACTATTCCTCTTCTTCAGGCTTAATTAATAATGAATTTCTTCCAGGCGTTTGTAATCTGATTCGACGTTCAGAGGATAGTGACCGCCAACTTATCTTTGGATCTCAATACGGTTTAGTGAAAGCTGATTCATCAAAACTGCTAGTGTCTAATACGCCAGAGTCCAAACTTATTGTTAGCCAAGTCATGTTGGAAAATGATGTTGTTCAAGTAGGAAGCTCTAACTTAGAAGATATGAAGTTGCCTTATGGGTCTTCATTGAGTTTCTTGTTTGGTGTGATGCCAAAACCAGATAACCAAAACCTCTACTATCGCTTGAATGAGAGTGAACAATGGCAATCTTTGGAAGGTGGACAGTTAACACTAGAGCACTTAAATTCCGGAGATTATCACCTTCAAGTAAGTAATGACTCACAGCTCGCCTCTGGTTTGATTGGACTTGAATCTAAGTTTACGGTACTCAAGCCTTGGTATTTGTCAAAGTTGGCAATATCTGGATTTACGTTAATTACGATCGCAACGTTAGCACTCCTGATGTACTGGCGTTCGCGATTTGTATTGCAAGCGAACCGTGATCTAGCGGCGCAGGTGACATTAAAAACCAATCAGTTACGTCATCAAAGTCGAGTTCTATTGACGAGCAATCAACAGCTTAGAAAGCAAATTCAAGTGAGAAACTTGCTGGTGGACCATGTTGCACAATCAATTAAATCTAGTGTGGATTCGATTGCCCATAAGCTTCCACTGGATTTAGATTCAGTAACTCAAGATCACCTTTCTAAAACCTATTGGCAATTGAACGAGCTTAAGAGCTCACCAGAAGATACCAGCAATGGTAGTCAAAACTATAACTTAAGCCAGATTACCCAGTCCGTCGTTGATGTGTGGCGAGAGGACTTCACTAAAGCTGGCATTAGTGTTGAGTTAGAAGATGACAACAAAGCGAGCCGTATTTCACTCGAAAGCTTTAATCTTGATGTCATTTTTAACAGCATCTTCGCCAATATTATTAAACGCTCTTTTAGAGGGCAGTCGGTTAAGCTGGTATTGGAGGAGGGGAATGACATTGTCTCGTTAAGTTTTATCGATCATGGTACCCAGTTACCGAGTAAGGCTTCGACGATGCGACCATCAAACAGCAGCAATGTTGATTTAAGTATGGATAATTTGCCTCAATTGGTGGCGGTCAGCGGTGGTCATTTATCTATGTTTGCGTCGGATGCTCAAAATAAAATTGAAATCACGTGGCCATGTGCTCAAGAACCGAGTCATGTCGAAGAGGTCTTGCCGGAGTTTGCAGAAGTAGAGAAACCACAGCAAGATACATCGCCGGAACAAGAATGGTTGATGAAAGTGTATCAACTTGTCGCAGAACATTATCACGACCCAGAATTTGGTACAGCGTCTGCAGCGAAGATGCTCTACATGTCAGAAAGAAGCCTACAACGACGATTTAAATCTGCTTCTTCACGAACATTGAAAGACTACTTAACGGAAGTTAGGTTGGAAACCGCATGTGAACAATTGCTCGCTGGTGAGAAGATCAGTGAAGTTGCCTTTAACTGCGGCTTTAATGACCCGTCGTACTTTAGCCAGAAGTTTAAGCTACATTTCGGGCTGCCACCTTCTAAGTTCGCAATGACTCAAGAGAGCCAAACAAGCCTCTAGCTCTTAATTCGACATTACCGAGCCCAGCCTTAGCGTTGGGCTTTTTTACGTCTGTAAGGTAAACGGTATCGTAAAGAGCTCAATATAGATTCTGGACACAAGGGAATGACATTTAGTCTGGCGTGATGCGTGATGCGTGATGCGTGATGCGTGATGCGTGATAAAGGGCTCGAGCTATATAACGCAGAGTACGTGCAGCACAATGGCGATATAGTGTTGATAGATAATGAGAATAACAGGGATTTGTTCGAGTAAAACGTTTAGGAATTATTGGGACTTAATTGAGAAGCGAATGAAGAAAGAGAAGAAAAAAATATCGTGGTATAGCCGGGGGGACTATACCACGGGTGTCAATGACACCTTCGCTTGCTGCCGGAGTGACATGTTGCCATGCCACCTCTGGAATTCTTTTGAGAGGCTGTTGTCTCTCGATGGGTTAACTATACGAGACCTTACTTATTTTTCTTATAAAAATAACGACAGCTTTATGTGAGAAAAGCGACAAGTTGCCTTTTTCTATTTAAGGTGCTGAATTTATTGGTTTTTTAATTTTTCGAAACTGCAAATGTTACGCTTGTGTTAATTTGCATTTGTCTGAAAATATTCAATTTTGACGAAAATGACGTGAAATTAATTAACGGAGTTGACGTTAGATTTCGCCAAAAGCATTAATGAAATCTTTGATTTCACACAATGAATGAGAGGGTATAGAAGAGTAACATTAGCGCCCTATACTATTAATAATAATATTTATCATTTGCACTACTCTTAAGGGCCACTATGAAGCTATCAGAAATCAAACCTGGCGAAACAGTGACAATTCGGTTGTTAGAAGGACTTACGTCGGACGTCAGAAAAAAGCTAATGGTAATGGGACTACTTCCTAATACTGAGGTTAAAGTTATTCGACGCGCACCAATGGGAGACCCACTGCAAGTTGAAGTTCGTGGTGTTTCTGTTGCATTACGAGAGACTATTGCGCAAAACATCGAAGTGGAGCGAGCATAATGCAATACCAAATTCTTACTGTTGGTAACCCAAACAGCGGTAAAACCACACTTTTTAATGGCCTGACTGGTGCAAAACAACAAGTTGGTAACTGGGCTGGTGTAACGGTTGAAAAGAAAACTGGTCAGTTCAAACATGCTGGTGATGAATTTCTTCTGACGGACCTTCCGGGTATCTACTCCCTCGACAGTGGCAATGACAGTAATAGTATCGACGAATCTATCGCGTCGCGTGCGGTTTTGACGCACCCTGCTGATCTGATTATCAACGTAGTAGACGCAACGAGTCTTGAGCGCAGCTTATACATGACGCTACAACTGCGTGAACTTGGTCGTCCTATGATTGTTGTATTAAACAAAATGGACGCACTGAAGCGTGAACGCCAAGTCATCAATGTTGCAGAACTAGAAAAAACCTTGGGTTGTCCAGTCGTTAGCCTATCAGCGACAAATAAAGCACAAGTTGCAGAATTTAAAGAGAAGTTGCACAAGTCAGTGGTTCAAGGTGTTGCACTAAAAGACATCGCTTTGAATTACGGCGAACAAATGGAAGCGGCGATCAACAACGTTTCGGCTCTTTTCAATGATCAAACCGTTTCTAACCGTGCTCTAGCAATTCGTGCACTGGAAAAAGATGCACTGGTCCTTAACAGCATGTCGGATGCAGACCGCAATAGTGTTGAAAATACGATTGCCGAGCTTGAGCTTGATGTTGACTTACATGTTGCAGATACAAAATACACACACCTTCATGAAGAGTGTAAGAAAGTACGTCGCAGTGAGGGCAAGCTAAGTCGCAGTGTGACTGAAAAGCTAGACCAATTTATCTTGAACAAGTGGGTGGGCATTCCATTCTTCTTCATTGTTATGTACCTAATGTTCATGTTCTCTATCAACATTGGTAGTGCGTTCATCGACTTCTTTGATATCGGTGTCGGTGCTCTGTTGGTTGATGGTGGACACCACTTGTTAGACGGTCATTTGCCTGTGTGGTTAGTGACGGTGCTTGCTGATGGTATTGGTGGTGGTATCCAAACGGTTGCAACCTTTATTCCAGTTATCGCGTGTTTGTACTTGTTCTTAGCGGTACTAGAAAGCTCAGGCTACATGGCTCGTGCCGCATTCGTACTAGATAAAGTGATGCAGAAGATTGGTTTACCAGGCAAAGCATTCGTACCGCTTGTTCTTGGTTTTGGCTGTAACGTACCGTCAATCATGGCAACCCGTACTCTAGATCAAGAGCGTGAGCGTAAACTAGCTGCATCTATGGCGCCATTTATGTCATGTGGTGCTCGTCTACCAGTATACGCACTATTCGCTGCGGCATTCTTCCCAGGTTCTGGTCAGAACATTGTATTCGCACTTTACCTACTTGGTATTGTGGCAGCGATCTTCACGGGGCTTTTCCTTAAGCACACGCTTTACCCAGGTAGCAGTGACAGCCTAGTAATGGAAATGCCTGACTATGAGCTTCCAACGTTACAAAACGTGGTGATCAAAACTTGGCAAAAGCTAAAGCGCTTCGTTCTTGGTGCAGGTAAAACCATCGTTATCGTTGTTGCTATTCTGAGTTTCTTCAACTCATTGGGTACTGATGGCAGCTTTGGTAACGAAGACAGCGAAAACTCTGTGCTTTCTAAAGCAGCGCAAGTTGTGACTCCAGTATTCGCGCCAATCGGTGTTCAAGAAGACAACTGGCCGGCGACGGTAGGTATCATTACCGGTATCTTCGCAAAAGAGGCGGTAGTTGGTACGCTTAACAGCCTATACACTACACCAAGCGATGGTGAAGACGCAGAATTTGACCTAATGGGCAGCCTAGAAGAGGCAGTAATGAGTATCCCTGAAAACCTAGCAGGTTTGAGCTACTCAGATCCACTAGGCATTGAAGTGGGTGACTTAACTGACTCAAATGCAGTTGCAGAAGAACAAGAAGTCGATGCTTCTATCTTCGGTAACATCAAATCGCAGTTTGCTTCTGGCAATGCCGCATTTGCTTACCTAATCTTTATCCTACTGTACACACCTTGTGTGGCGGCGATGGGTGCTTACGTACGTGAGTTTGGTCATAAGTTCGCACGCTTTATCGCGGTTTGGACAATGGGCTTAGCTTACCTATGTGCGACGTTCTACAACCAATTGACGCATTTCGCAGATAGCCCAGTGACAAGTGGTATTTGGATGGCTGTGATCGTTGCTATCTTCTTTGGTACCTACCGCGTGTTCAAACAAGTTGGTAAGAAACAAAACGGTGCATTAGAGGCGCAAGTAGCATGATTTTAAAAGAGCTTTATCAATACATTGCAGACAAAGGAACCGTCTCCCAGTCAGATCTGGCTAAACAGTTTGGGATGAGTGAAGATGGCGCCGACGCGATGTTAAACGTGTGGATTAAGAAGGGCAAAATTAGCCGCCTAGTCGACACTAATAAAGCTCATGATGTGACTCGTGTTCGCTACTCAGTGACTAAACAAGATGGTTTGTCTTTGACAGTCACCATGTAGCGATTGTCAAAATTAGTCACCTAAAAAGTTATTACGTAAAAACGACAAAGCCGCATCAGCAATGATGCGGCTTTTCTTTTGCTGGTTATTGTTTGTGAATACAGCGAAATTAATGCTCTTCAGAGTGTTTAGTCACGCCTAACCCTAGGAACTTCAAACCAAGACTTAAAACTAAAATCGAAATAGGTAATGTTAAGATCGTCCAATCTAAGCTGTCGAAGTTAATCAGCACGAGCTCTAAGAACTTCACAAACAAGATCACGATGATGACTTCAGCCAAAATGTTTTTTAGGTGGCCGATGTTTGGGGTTCTGATCCAATGCAAAACCGACGGTTCTTGTGTTTTCGCTTTAGCTTTGTTGGAAATAAACAGTGTGTAGATGCCGTGAGCAAAGATGAACAAAACTAGTGCGACAAGAAACGTATCCAGTGATTTGATCAAATATGCGATCGCGATGTCTGCTTTATCTAAATGTGCGAGTGCTTCTGGAGGTGTTTGATTGAGAATGAAGACCGCAAATGCCGAATAGGTTTTTGCTGCGCCCATAACAAAAAGCAAGAATGAAGCAGCCATAGAACAGATGATGGCGATCCAGCTGACGTATCGGAATGTGTTGAAGACTTGTTTCATGATGACCCTCTCTAACTGAGTTGGCAGTCTACACAAGTTTTATTTTAGTGATAATCCTAGAAAAATGAGAAAGATTGTTACAAATACGTATTAATCTTTCTCTGTCTGTTTCAGCCGTATTCAAAGGCGAATTATTTTCGCTGGCAGCGGCTATGCTTTTTGGAAAATAGAGCTCAGTGATAGCACGTTTTTAATACGACCAAGCAATTCGTTTTGCTCTTCTTCTGTACGGAATTCACCTTTGGTGTTGCCCCAAACTGGTCCCGGCCATGCTACGTCATCTTTGAAGCGAGCAATATGGTGAATGTGTAGCTGAGGTACCATGTTACCTAGTGCGCCTAGGTTTAACTTGTCTGGACGGAATGTTGCTTCTAGTGCTTGGCTTACTGCCTGAGACTCTAGCAAAAACTGTTGCTGTTCTTTCATTGGCAAGTGGTGAAGCTCTTTTAGGTTTGCACGTTTTGGTACCAAGATAACCCATGGCACGGCATTGTCTTTATGCAGAAGCGCCACACACAGTGGGAAGTGACCGATAACGGTAGTGTCTTTTGCCAATTGAGGGTGCAGTTCAAAACTCATTATATTATCCGATTTGAATTGAATGACATCAGTATACGCCAGATAAAACAAAAGGTTGACGCTTTCACGCCAACCTTTCGAAATCATCTCGATTCTCGATTCTCGATTCTCGATTCTCGATTCTCGATTCTCGATTCTCGATTCTCGATTCTCGATTCGCTTACATACGCTCTAGAGTATCAATACCTAGTAGAGATAGACCTTGCTTGATGGTCTTCGCTGTTAGGGCTGCCAGTTTCAGACGGCTTTGTTTCACTGCTTCGTCTTCAGCAACCAGGATAGGGCATGCTTCGTAGAAGCTAGAGAACTGACCTGCTAGTTCGAATAGGTAGCTACACATGATGTGTGGCTGACCTTCGCGAGCAACAGATTGAACCGCTTCTTCGAACTGCATAAGTTTTGCGATAAGCGCTTTTTCTTTCTCGTCAGTGATCTTAATTTCACCTTGTAGATCATCCATAGAGACGCCTGCTTTAGCGAATACAGATGCTACGCGAGTGTAAGCGTATTGCATGTACGGTGCAGTGTTACCTTCGAACGCTAGCATGTTGTCCCAATCGAACACGTAGTCCGTGGTGCGGTGCTTAGAAAGGTCTGCGTATTTAACCGCTGCCATTGCAACTGTGTTCGCGATCGCTTTCTTCTCGTCTTCTGCTAGTTCTGGGTTCTTAGATTCGATCAGTTGTGCTGCACGAACTTCTGCTTCATCTAGAAGATCAGCAAGACGAACTGTACCACCTGCACGAGTCTTGAATGGCTTACCATCTTTACCTAGCATCATACCGAACGCGTGGTGCTCAAGAGATACTGACTCTGGCACGTAACCCGCTTTACGAACGATAGTCCAAGCTTGCATTAGGTGTTGGTGCTGACGAGAGTCGATGAAGTAAAGTACGCGGTCTGCGCCTAGTTCTTCGTAACGGTATTTCGCACATGCGATGTCCGTCGTTGTGTATAGGAAGCCGCCGTCGCGTTTCTGAACGATAACGCCCATCGCTTCGCCGTCTTTGTTCTTGAATTCTTCAAGGAACACAACTTGCGCGCCGTCATCTTCAACCGCAAGACCTTGTGCTTTAAGGTCTGCTACGATCTTAGGTAGCATGTCGTTGTACATGCTCTCGCCCATTACGTCATCACGAGATAGAGATACGTTTAGACGATCGTAGTTACGCTGGTTTTGGATCATGGTTACGTCAACCAGCTTCTTCCACATTTCTGCGCAGAACTCGTCGCCGCTTTGCAGTTTCACAACGTAGTTACGTGCTTTCACTGCGAATTCTTCGTCTTCGTCGTATAGTTTCTTCGACTCACGGTAGAAGCCTTCAAGGTCAGCCAGCTCCATAGAAACTTCGCCAGACTCTTGTTGTACACGCTCAAGGTTTGCGATAAGCATACCGAACTGAGTACCCCAGTCACCGATGTGGTTCGCACGGATCACTTTGTGACCTAGGAACTCAAGAGTACGTACTACTGCATCACCGATGATGGTTGAACGTAGGTGACCAACGTGCATTTCTTTAGCAACGTTTGGTGCAGAGTAGTCAGCAACGATAGTTTGAGCTTCGTCTGCTGCAACGCCAAGACGTGAATCAGCCAGTGCTGCTTCCGCTTGTTTTGCTAGGAACTCTTCGCTTAGGAAAATGTTGATGAAACCAGGACCAGCGATTTCTGTTTTGCTCGCAATACCATCTAGGTCTAGAACATCCAGTACTTTCTGTGCAAATTCTCGTGGGTTAGTACCCAGTTTTTTAGCAACGCCCATTACGCCGTTTGCTTGGTAGTCACCAAATTGTGGCTTTGCTGATTGGCGTACTGCCGCAGGACTGCCTGCAGGTGCGCCAGCGGCTTCTAGAGCCTGAGATACTTTGTCATTAATAAGTGCTTGGATATTCACACGCGTTTCCTTCAATTCAAGGACGAAGAACTCGGCGAAGTAAGTGCCGAGTTCTGTTGGAGTTCACAAAAATGGGGCTAATGATAACAACTTTATTGCTTTTCATACAGAGAGGAATTGGGGAAATTTATACTTTTTCGATTGAATGGAAATGTGGCTTGGTTTGCGTTTACTATTGCGCTCAGAGTAATGAGATAAATCGCCCCATGAGAGAGCCACAATGACGACTCAACTAGTTGAAAAACGCCTAGCGCCTGAATTGATGATCCAAGATCTGGATGCATTTATGGCGAAGATTGAAGAGCTTGCATCCTTGTTAAAACTGGATCTGAGCTTTGCTCAAGCTGACCATATTGCGCTGCGTATTAATGATACTGAAACAGCGAAAGCCGCGCATGAAGCATGGAATCAATACGGTAAGGTGATTTCACAAGCGAAAATTAACGGTCGCCCAATTATTGTTATCGAATTCGACAAAGCGTTGGAAAGCCGTGGTTGGAAGATTGAGTGTCTGGAGCTGCCATACCCTGCGGAAGGCAAAATCTACCCAAGCGAAAGTTGGGAGCATGTGGAGTTCGTGATTCCATCTCACGCCGATACCGCAGATGAGTTTCTTGCTGATTTGAAACACACTTACCCAACGTTTGGCGCGCGTTTTGACGAGTTGGAAGAGCTGGGTGTGAAGATCAAACTGTCGAGCCCGAAAGGGGAAGGCGAACGCTTGAACAACCCAACTGTGGCGTTTAAGTATCAAGGCATTTGTATCAAGCTGCACCCGCATTCACTTAAGCGTATTGTGGAATCTGAGCAGGCTGAATAAGTTGGCTCTGAATAACTATAAAAAAGAAAGGGTTGCCAAATGAGCAACCCTTTCTTTTTTCAAATGCGGTGAACTTAAAGGATAACCGTCTTATTGCCGTAAACAAAAACGTGGTCATTGATCACTTTATTCAAAGCTTTACTCAATACGTTCTTCTCTACATCACGACCTGCTTGCGCCATATCTTGTGCGCTGAACGTGTGATCCACTGGAATAACGTCCTGCTTGATGATTGGACCTTCATCCAAGTCATTTGTCACGAAGTGCGCTGTTGCACCGATGATCTTCACACCGCGGTCATAAGCTTGTTGGTATGGCTTAGCACCGATAAACGCGGGTAAGAAGCTGTGGTGGATGTTGATGATCTTGTGACGGTATTTCTCTACGAAAGTCGGAGTGAGAACTCGCATGTACTTCGCAAGTACAAGGTAATCGGCATCGTATTGATCAATCACTTCAAGCATCTTCTGTTCGTGCTCTTCACGGCTAAGATCTTCGTGAGTAACGTGATGGTAGGGAATATCAAAACGCTCAGTGAGTGTTTGCAGTTTGTCGTAGTTACCAACAACCGCAGCAATTTCAACATCTAAGCTGCCATCGTAAGTCTTCATCAGAATATCACCCAGACAGTGTGCTTCTTTAGTTACTAGGATAACGATGCGTTTGCGGCGAGAGCTAATGAGTTTGCGTTTTGCACCTTGTGGCAGTGCTTGGTCTAAATCGGCGAGTAGCGTTTGATCGTTGAAGTAACCCTCCAACTCGGTTCTCATGAAAAAGTGTCCACTGGTGTTATCAACAAACTCGTTATTATGAACGATATTCAGCTGATGCTTATAACAGATATTGGTGATTTTTGAGATCAAACCCGGTGCGTCAGAACAATGGGTTAACAGTGTTTTCTTTTCCATAAATCAGATACTTCCATGCATTATTTTTCTAGCGTACGAATAAAAGGGTCACGTCAGAAGCGTGAATCGTACTGCAATCTGACTTCATAAATAATCTATTCTCGGCGCGGTTTCAACAAATTATCCGCGCGATGCTAAAACCTAGTGCTTTTGTTGGCTGATGTTTACGCTCAACTCCTGATATACTCTCGACAATTTTTCCAACCAGATGTCAGGCATGATCGCAAAAACATTCTCCTCTGAGGGCGCGTTAGGCAAAGCCATTCCGGGCTTTCAAGCTCGCCAGCCACAAATCGATATGGCAGAAGCTGTCAGCAGTGCGATCAAAGACCAAACTCAGCTGGTGGTTGAAGCAGGAACGGGAACGGGTAAAACCTTCGCTTACCTTGTGCCTGCGCTATTAAGCGGCAAAAAAGTCATCATCAGTACCGGGTCGAAGAACCTGCAAGAGCAGTTGTATCACCGTGACTTGCCGTTGATGGTCAGTGCTTTAGGCTTTTATGGACAAGTCGCGCTACTAAAAGGTCGATCCAATTACTTATGTTTGGATCGTCTAAGTCGACAAATGGTCGAGAGCCATACCAATGAAGCCGATCCAACATTGTTGACCCAACTGGTGAAGGTTCGAACTTGGTCGTCTGAGACCAAAACGGGCGATTTAGGGGACTGTGAGGATCTGCCAGAAGACAGCATGATCATCCCGACCATTACTTCAACCAACGACAACTGTTTGGGCAAAGAGTGTCCGAGCTACACCGATTGTTTCGTCTTAAAAGCACGCAAACGAGCAATGGATTCAGACATTGTTGTCGTTAACCACCACTTGTTCCTTGCAGACCTTGCGATCAAAGAAACTGGCTTTGGTGAACTGATCCCTGAGGCAGATGTATTCATTTTCGACGAAGCTCATCAGCTTCCAGACATTGCCAGCGAATACTTCGGACAATCGATCTCTAGCCGACAGATCCAAGAGCTCGCTAAGGACATTGAGATTGCCTACCGTACTGAAGCAAAAGACATGCGCCAGCTACAAAAAGTGGGCGATAAGCTGATGCAAAGTGCCATGGATATGCGCATCGTACTGGGTGAACCGGGCTTTCGCGGTAACTGGCGTGAAGCGCTGCAGTCGGAATCGATCAAACGTGAATTGGTGCGCTTAACCGATAGCTTAGACTTGGCGATTGACGTATTGAAACTGGCATTAGGTCGAAGCCAATTGCTGGATACCGCCTTTGAGCGTGCCAATCTGATCAAAGGGAGAATTGACCGCGTCTGTGATGTCGATATTACTGGTTACTCATACTGGTACGACACATCTCCCCGCCATTTTGCTCTGCACATTACGCCGCTATCGGTGGCAGATAAATTCCATGAGCAAATCGAAATCAAACAAGGTGCGTGGATTTTTACCTCAGCAACCCTTGCGGTTTCGGGGGACTTTAAACACTTTACCGACCGTCTTGGATTGAAGCCGAAGCAGCAGTTTTCGTTGCCATCTCCGTTTGATTACGAGAAGCAAGCACGCTTGTGTGTACCTCGTTATCTACCAGAGCCAAACAGCCCTGGCTTAGCCGACAAACTGGTGCGAATGCTTGCGCCTGTAATTGAAGAAAACGATGGGCGTTGTTTCTTTCTGTGTACTTCACACAGCATGATGCGTGAGCTTGGTGAACGTTTCCGTGAAGTACTGGATCTGCCTGTGCTGATGCAAGGTGAGATGAGCAAACAAAAGACCCTTGCCGAGTTTATGGAACTGGGTAACGCGCTGCTGGTGGCGACTGGGGCATTCTGGGAGGGGATCGATGTTAGAGGTGATGCGCTGAGCTGTGTTATCATCGACAAATTACCGTTTACTGCCCCTGATGACCCGCTACTCAAAGCCCGAATCGAAGATTGTCGATTACGTGGTGGTGAGCCGTTTGCAGAAGTGCAAATCCCAGACGCGGTTATCACGTTAAAGCAGGGCGTAGGACGTTTGATTCGAGACCAAAAAGACCATGGGGCTTTAATCATTTGCGACAACCGTTTGGTGACGCGTGATTATGGTGGCATCTTCCTTGGCAGTTTACCGCCAATCCCAAGAACACGGGATTTGGAACGAATCAAAACATTCCTAAAAACAGAACAACCTGCCGCAGACTAATGCGCTGTGGCATCAATAAATTAAAGAAGAATTGTAGAGAGTTACATGAGCGCAAAAATTCTTGCTATCGATACGGCAACTGAGAACTGTTCAGTTGCGCTACTGGTTAATGACCGAGTGATTTCACGCAGTGAAGTGGCTCCTCGTGATCACACTAAGAAAGTGCTGCCTATGGTAGACGAAGTACTGAAAGAAGCCGGTCTAACTCTACAAGATTTAGACGCATTGGCGTTTGGTCGTGGTCCGGGCAGCTTTACTGGTGTTCGTATCGGTATTGGTATCGCGCAAGGTTTGGCGTTTGGTGCTGACTTACCAATGATTGGCGTTTCAACGTTGGCTGCGATGGCACAAGCAAGCTACCGTCTGCACGGTGCAACGGATGTTGCGGTTGCGATTGATGCGCGTATGAGTGAAGTTTACTGGGCACGTTACACTCGCCAAGAAAACGGTGAATGGGCAGGTGTGGATGCAGAATGCGTTATTCCACCAGCACGACTTGCGGAAGAAGCGCAAGCAGACGACAAAACGTGGACTAAAGCAGGTACTGGTTGGGATGCTTACCAAGAAGATCTTGGCAAACTGCCACTCAACTTAACGAGCGGTGATGTGCTTTACCCTGATTCACAAGACATTGTGATTCTTGCTGAGCAGGAGCTTAAGAAAGGCAACACAGTTCCAGTAGAAGAATCGAGCCCGGTTTATCTGCGTGATAATGTGACGTGGAAGAAACTTCCGGGTCGCGAATAATCGGTCTTTCAATGATTTGACAAAGTGCAGGGCATTCGCCCTGTATTTTTATGGAGCGTTATGGCGTCTATCAATGGTTTACCTCCTGCGTTAATACCGGGTGCAAATCGCACCAATAAAGTCGGTAAAAAAGGGCAGGTAAAGAAAGCTCAAGATAAGCAGCCCGTTGGTCAACCTTCTAAGGTGGCGAACGCTGTCGCGCATTCCATTAAGCAAGTGGATGAGTCTCAGATTCATCGCGCTCAAGTGCAATATGATTTGCCCGAGGGTCATGCTCGCAAAGCAATGGAACAGTATATGGACGTCATGAATCGAGCGAAGAAAGAGGAACTTGCTCAGTTACTTGGTGTCGATATCTATGTGTAAAACAACGAATTTATAGTGGGGGTTTATGAAACTTTCTGGACGTATTTTTCTGGTTATTATCGCGGCATTCGGGCTTTCTGCCTGTAGTTCTCTTCCTGAAGAGCTGAATGCAAGCACCGAGCAGGTTTTGACGGATTACAAAGCCTTTGCTGAAGACCAAGGACAGGCTGCTAATGATGTCCGTCTTGGTGGTGTTATCGCGAAAGTGGATAACTTGAAAGACCAAACGCGTCTGGAGATTGTAAACCTACCAATCAGCAAATCAGGCAAGCCAGACATCGACCAAGAACCAACGGGTCGCTTCGCGGTTTATTTTGATGGTTACCTAGAGCCGGTTGCTTTCAGTAAAGGTCGAATCATTACCGTGGTGGGTAAAGGTGCGGGCGAAGAAGAAGGTAAAATTGGCGAGCATCAATACATCTTCCCTGTCATCAAAGGCGATGGTTACCGCTTATGGAAGATTGAAGAGCGAGTACGTATGTACGACACGCCAACCTATTACTACCCTTGTTACTCCATAAACTGCCGTATGATGCGTTCGGATTTCCCGCCAGACGGTAAGGTGATCAAGAAGGTTAAATAATCTGTGATGAATGAGCGCCGTTTCGAACTCCCAAATGGGAGCATGGCAGCCTTAGAGATCGGAAATGAAAAAACGACTGCTTGTTCAGTCGTTTTTCTTCATGGGTGGATGGATAACGCAGGCAGCTTCAAAACCTTGATGCAAGCTATCCATCACTGCAACCCTGATCTTCATTTACTAGCAATTGACCTATTTGGTCATGGCTTATCCAGTCATAAATCCTCAGACAATTACTACCCCTTCCACGACTACATTGCTGATTTACACCAATTATTGGATGAATTATCGCCAAACAGACTGGTGTTAGTAGGTCATTCACTAGGCGCTTTAATCGCAAGTTGCTATAGTGCTGCCTTTCCTGAACAGGTCGAAGCGTTAGTGCAAATTGAAGGAGCGGGTCCACTCGCAGAACAACCTTCCAATAGCGTAAAACGACTGCGTGATGGTGTCCTTAGCCGGCAACGTCAACGCAACAAACCGGAGCGAGCTATCGCTTCTTTCGATCTGGCGTTAAAGCTACGCATGCAAGCGAATCACCTGACCGCCGAGCAGTTGATGCCAATCGTAGAGCGCGGAACCGAATGTCGCGAGAACCAATGGTTTTGGCGACACGATGCCAAATTAAAGTGCGATTCTCTTTATCGCATGGCTCAGGATCACGCGAACTCGATCACCAGCCAAATACGCTGTCCGCACCTAATCATATTGGGTGACAAAGGATTTCAGCATTTACAGTCTAACCAAGTCGATTGGGGCGAAAATCCACCGAAAGTGGTTTCTGTCTCGGGTGGGCATCATTGCCATTTAGAGCAAACACTCGAGGTCGCAAAGCGAATTCTTGGTGTAGTTAACAAAATTTAAACAAGTGTTTGAGAGTTACGTGCTCAAGCACGTTTGCTGTGCTGTAATAGTGCTCAAAATAAAAAGGACGCTATTTTTTAGCCAGTTATAAACGAGGAGTAACATCGTGGATAAACCATGGCTTTCACGTTATCCAAGTGACGTACCTGAAACCATTAATCCAGAGCAATATGAGTCTTTGGTAGAAATGTTCGAGCAGTCTGTTCAAAAATACGCAGACCAACCGGCATTCATGAACATGGGCTCGGTCATGACCTTCCGCAAATTGGAAGAGCGTAGCCGCGCATTCGCCGCATACCTACAAAACGAACTTAAGCTGAAGAAGGGCGACCGCGTTGCTCTTATGATGCCAAACCTGCTTCAATACCCTGTCGCGCTATTCGGTATTTTGCGTGCAGGCTGTATCGCTGTGAACGTGAACCCACTTTACACTCCTCGTGAGCTTGAGCACCAGCTAAACGATGCTGGCGCAACGGCGATCGTTATCGTTTCTAATTTCGCGAACACACTAGAGCAAATCGTAGAAAACACGCCAGTGAAACACGTGGTTCTGACCAGCCTTGGTCAAATGTTGCCACGTGCAAAAGGTACGCTTGTCGACTTCGTGGTTAAGTACGTGAAGGGCATGGTGCCTAAGTACGATCTACCGGGTGCAATCTCAATGCGTAAAGCGTTGCACAAAGGTCGTCGTCTTCAGTACGTGAAACCATTTATGTCTGGCGATGATATTGCATTCCTACAGTACACTGGTGGTACAACGGGCGTAGCGAAAGGTGCAATCCTGACGCACCGCAACATGATCGCTAACGTAATGCAGGCGAAAGGCGCTTATGGTCCTGTATTGTCTCCGGGTCGCGAGCTTGTTGTTACGGCACTGCCTCTTTACCACGTATTTGCACTGACGGTGAACTGTCTACTGTTCGTCGAAATGGGCGGCAACAACCTGCTTATTACTAACCCGCGTGATATTCCTGGCTTTGTGAAAGAGCTGCAAAAATACCAGTTCACTGCGATTACCGGTGTAAACACGCTGTTTAACGCGCTAGTGAACAACGAAGATTTCCATGAGCTAGATTTCAGCAACCTTCGCCTTGCAGTAGGTGGTGGTATGGCCGTGCAGCGTGCTGTCGCTGAAAAATGGCAAAAGACCACAGGCTGTTACCTACTAGAAGGTTACGGTCTGACAGAATGTTCTCCATTGGTGGCGGCTTACCCGCACGACCTAGTGGAATACAACGGCTCTATCGGTCTGCCTGTGCCATCAACTGAAGTACGTATTGTTGATGAAGAAGGTAACCCACTAGCAAATACTGAGACAGGTGAGCTTCAAGTTCGCGGTCCTCAAGTGATGCAAGGTTACTGGCAGCGCCCAGAAGCGACTAAAGAAGTGATCAACGAAGACGGTTGGCTATCGACGGGTGACATCGTTAAGTTTGATGATGAAGGTTTCCTGCACATCGTTGACCGTAAGAAAGACATGATTCTTGTGTCTGGTTTCAACGTTTACCCGAACGAAATCGAAGACGTGGTTGCTCTGCACGGTAAAGTGCTAGAAGTCGCGGCAATCGGTCAGCCTCACGAAGTGTCTGGCGAGTTGGTGAAGATCTACGTTGTAAAACGCGATCCAAGCCTAACCAAAGACGAAGTGATTGCACACTGTCGCCAACACCTAACTGGCTACAAAGTGCCGAAGTTGGTTGAGTTCCGTGAAGATCTACCGAAGACCAATGTAGGTAAGATCCTTCGTCGCGTATTGCGTGAAGAGAACGATGCAGAGCTAGCGAAGAAGAGCGCATAAGCGGATTTCTTTGTGCAACAATCATTTATTGCCAAATAGTGTTAGAATGCCAGCGTTTTGCTGGCATTTTTTTATAGCGAGAAGCATGTGAACTATCAGATCATTACGAAAAACAAAGACCTAGAAGAAGTCTGCGCTCTAGCAAGAGAAGCCGACGTAGTTATGCTGGATACCGAATTCGTGCGAATCAGGACTTACTATCCGCAGCTAGGTTTGATTCAGCTTTTCGATGGCAAACAACTTTCCCTTATCGACCCGACCGAACTGACTGACATGACGTCGTTCGTCGAGTTGCTAAAAGACACCTCAGTGCTAAAAGTACTGCACGCGTGTGGTGAAGATTTAGAAGTCTTCCAAAATGCCTTTGGCTGCACACCATTCCCAATGGTGGATACTCAGCTGATGGCGGCATTTTTGGGTCACGGTCTGTCGACGGGCTTTGCTACGCTGGTGGAAGAATACCTAGGCGTGGAGCTAGACAAGAGCGAATCTCGCACTGATTGGATGGCGCGCCCACTTACTCAAAAGCAGCTTGATTACGCCGCGGCCGACGTACACTACCTAATGCCTCTTTATGAGAAGCTATTAGATAAAGTCAACGAAGCTGGCTGGTGGGAAGCGGTTCAGCAAGAGAGCGACCTGCTTGTATCAAAGCGTATTCGTAACTTAAATGAAGAAACCGTCTACCTCGACATCAAAGGTGCATGGCAGCTAAGACCGGCTGAACTTGCGATTCTTAAGCCTTTGGCGACTTGGCGCTACCGCGAAGCGATTAAGCGTGACCTAGCGTTGAACTTCATCTTTAAAGAAGGCGACTTGCTGACGGTGGCTCGCCTTGGGTTGACAAACTTTAAGAAGATGGAAGCGGAAGGCATCGACATTCGTGCGATTAACCGCCATGGCGCACGAATTGCTGCTATCGTGAAAAGTGCAAAGCAAACACCTGCCGATGATTACCCAGCTAAAATCGAGCGTTTGATGGATTACCCAGGCTACAAGCAAATCTTCAAGAACATGAAAGATGTGGTGAAGGTAGCATCGCAAAAATCAGGCTTGGCGACCGAGTTCTTGGCGTCTAAAAAGCAGATCAACCAAATCATCAGTTGGGTATGGAAGAAAGACCGCGATCCAGCGCGTCTACCGGATGTGATGCAAGGCTGGCGTCTTGAATTACTCGGCGAGAAGATGAATAAGGTGCTGAAGTAAGTACCAAATAAAAAAGGTTGGCATTATCGCCAACCTTTTTTGTAACACGCATTTGTAATTGGCTTTGAAGCCAAAACCTATTTTCAACAACCCGAGCACGCTAGTCGTAGATTCTGAATCACGCTCGTGCCTCGCTGTTCAGAATGACGAAGGGGTCTTGAGTCATTCCAGCGAAGTTGGGTGAAAGCCAAAAGCTTAAGTGAGACTAGGAATCTACTGACAGCCCGCTTTAAAGCCAAAACCTTCTTTCACCAAGCCGAGTACTCTGGTAATAGATTCTGAATCGCGCTCGTACCTCGCTGTCCAGAATGACGAAGAGGAAGACTCTCAAGCAAAGTCGAAAAGTAATTACTTCTCGTCTTCTGGCAACTTCACGTTTAGCTCAAGAACCGAAATATCATCGTCCTTGTGCTCAAACGTCAAATCCACCATGTTTGGATCAATCGCAACGTATTTGCTGATCACCTTCAAGATGTCCTCTTTCAATTGAGGCAAGTAAGAAGGCGCAGGATCGTTCTGGCTACGACGCTCAGCAACGATGATCTGCAAACGCTCTTTGGCTAGATTCGCTGAAGTTTTCTTTTGCGGGCGGAAAAATTCTAATAGTGACATTTCTAGCCTCCGAATAGTCGTTTAAAGATTCCTTTCTTCTCCTCGGTAAGGAAACGAAATTCAACCTGGTTGCCCAGTAGGCGGTCTACCGTATCAGAGTAAGCCATGCCTGCGTCTGTGTTCTCGTCAAAGATCACTGGCACACCTTTGTTTGATGCGTTTAGAACGGCTTGGCTTTCTGGAATCACGCCCAGTAGAGAAATGTGTAGGATCTCTTCTACGTCTTCAACGCTTAGCATTTCACCTTGTGTTACGCGAGATGGGTTGTAACGCGTCAGCAATAGATGCTGCTTAACAGGCTCAAGACCTTGCTCAGCACGTAGAGACTTAGAATCCAAAATACCTAGGATGCGGTCAGAGTCACGTACCGAAGACACTTCTGGGTTGGTCGTTACAATCGCTTCATCTGCGTAGTACAGTGCCATCAGAGCACCTTGCTCGATACCTGCTGGAGAGTCACAGATGATGAAGTCGAAGCCCATTTCATCCAACTCAGTGAACACACGTTGCACGCCATCTTTGGTTAGCGCGTCTTTATCACGTGTTTGAGAAGCTGGAAGAATGAATAGGTTATCTGTGCGCTTGTCTTTAATCATCGCTTGGTTAAGCGTTGCTTCACCGTTGATGACGTTAACAAAGTCATACACCACGCGGCGTTCACAGCCCATGATAAGATCGAGGTTACGCAAGCCGATATCAAAATCGATCACCGCAGTCTTTTTGCCCTTAAGAGCCAGACCAGAGGCGATGGCTGCGCTTGAAGTGGTTTTACCAACGCCACCTTTACCAGACGTTACTACAATAATGCGTGCCATTTTATTTCCTTTTTAGACTAAATCGTGAGTGTTTCTAGATGTAATGATTCTTCGGCTTTACTGATCATTACTTTCTTTTGCCAATACTCACTCTCAATTTGATCGCTCAACCAGTAATCTCCTGCAATGGAAACCAGTTCAGCTTGTAAATCGTGACAAATAATTCGTGCTTCTTGTTGACCACTCGCCCCTGCAATGGCGCGTCCGCGTAGAGTGCCATGAATGTGGATAGAGCCATCAGCAATCACTTCTGCACCAGCGCTTACGTGTGCTAGTACAACCAAGTCACCGTCTTTGGCGTAAATCTGCTGACCAGAACGCACAGGCGTACGAACGATTTTGGTCGGCGCCATTTTCGCTGGTGCTTGAGTTGGAGATTTGCTCGCAGACATGATGGCGAAGCCCGCTTCTGAGGCAAGGTTTTGAACGCGCTTATCTTTACAGCCAGTCACACCAACCGGAATAAACCCTGCATCGGCGATGCCTTGTTTAAGTGTGGTGAAATCAATGTCGCCTTCTACTTTTGCTATATTGATAACCAGAGGTGCGGATGCGAAGAAAGAGGGTGCTTGAGAAACCTTTTCTTGCAAAAATTCGACAGTCTTAGCGATCTCGTTGTCAGAAAGGTGTAAAACTGACAATGTAAAACTGCTACCTTTAAGGTCAGGTGAATGGGTCATCGTGGACTTCTTGCCTTTATTGAAAGAGCGTTGCCTTAAACTAGGTCTGTCATGTTATATTTCATCCTTTAGCGCAGCAAGTTCTCAAGCGGGCAAATAAGTGAATTAATCTCAAATTTGCTATCAAGTTTGCGAGAATTTTACGTTTTCAACAAAATCCGCACTCAAAGCGGGTAAATCAGCACAAAAGGCTCGTCATGCTTTGTTCTATTTATAAAAGCTCCAGAAAAGAAGGCACTTATCTCTATATTCCGAAAAAGGATGATTTCTCACAGGTTCCTGACACGTTAATGCAGATGTTCGGTAAGCCTATGCCGGTGATGACAATCAAACTTGATGGTCGTACTTTGGCACAAGTTGATGTCGAGAAAGTGAAAACGTCACTAATCAATGATGGTTTCTTCCTACAGGTTCCGCCTCCGCCGGAAAACCTACTAGAAAAATACAAAGAACAAAAAGCCCAGCAGAAAGGCGAATAACGTCACCGCTTTTCATCTGGGAATTCTGCCTCGCTCAAGGAGGGCGATATGAAAAAGATACTGGCAGTAATGCTCAGCGTTGGTATGTGCACTTCAGCCTTTGCAAGCAGCGATGGCTTTGATGAATACCTAAATAAATTGCGTGCAGAAGCGCGTGATAAAGGCATTTCCGAACAGGTGATCAGTGCCGCTTTTGCTGATGTGGAATACAAACCACGAGCAGTCAAAGCCGACCGTAACCAACCTGAGAAGAAACTGACGTTAGATGAATACATTCCGCGCGCGGTACCTGAGTGGAAGGTAAAACAAGCGAAGCAACTGTACAAAGAACACTACGCTGAGCTAAAACGCATTGGTGATGAGTTTGGCGTGCAGCCGCGCTTTATCGTTGCACTTTGGGGCGTGGAAAGTAACTTCGGTAAGTTCACTGGTAACTTCCGCGTGATCGACGCGTTGTCGACCATGGCGTTTGAGGGCCGCCGTGAAGAGTTCTTCCGTAAAGAAACCATGGCGGCACTACAAATCCTAGATGAAGGTCATATCGAGCTAGAGAACTTCAAAGGTTCTTGGGCTGGTGCGATGGGTCAATGTCAGTTTATGCCAAGCTCATTCCTACGCTTTGCCGCGGATGGTAACGGCGACGGCAAGAAGGATATCTGGCAATCAGAAGCTGATGTGTTTGCTTCTACTGCGAACTACCTAAGCAAATCTGGCTGGGATGATAAGTTCACTTGGGGTCGTCAGGTTAAAGTGCCACACGGCATTGACCACAACCTGCAAGGTCGCGAAGCGGAAAAAGGTAAGTACCTGCAAGACTGGAGCAAACTTGGCATCACCAAATACGATGGCAGCCCACTTCCTAAGCTGGACGAAGACATCAAGGCTTGGTTGATCATGCCAGACGATGAGAACGGTCGTACTTACCTGGTGTACAACAACTACAATGTGTTGATGAAGTGGAACCGCTCTTACTACTTCGCACTAGCGGTAAGTCATTTAGCTGACCGCATCACATTCTAGATTGAATATATAAACGAATAAAAAGGGGCTCTTCGGAGCCCTTTGTTTTCTCTATTTGAAACGAGGTTTGCGTGTTATCTGAACGTGCTGCACAAATGGTGATCTTCTCAGCGTTGATCAAACATAAGAACTTTACCGCTGCGGCAAAGAGCCTAGGCGTGTCTGTTTCTCACGTCAGTAAACAGCTCAGCCAGTTGGAAGCGTCACTGGGTATCAAGCTCGTGCAACGCACCACGCGCAGCTTCACGCCAACCGAAGCCGGGCAAACCTTCTATCACCATTGTGAACAAGTGGTGCAAGCCGTTAGCAGTGCCACGTTAGAGATGGAAAGCCAACGCGATGAAGTCGCCGGTTTGGTTCGTCTCGGTTTGTCGCAGTCTTTTGGCACGTTGCACATCATCCCTGCCATTCAAGAACTTCGTGAGAAATACCCGCAACTGCAAGTCGAAGTGCATTTGTTCGATTACAAAGTCGATATGCTCGAAGAAGGCTTGGATCTGTGGATTACCAATAATGAACATTTGCCAGAAGGTTACATTGCTCAGCGCTTAGCAGATTGCCAATTTGTGGTTGCTGCTTCGCCAGATTACTTACTCAAGTTCGATACGCCAACCGAACCGAATGACTTGTCGCAGCACAACTGCCTTATTTACCGCAGTTGGGAGCGTGACTACACCAGTTGGGCGTTCACCAATCGCGAGCAAGAGCTCAACGTGAAAGTCTCTGGTAACTACTCGGTCGATTTAGCAGAAGCGGTGCGTGATGCCGCAATCGCAGGGTGGGGGATTGCTTACTTAGCCACTTATTTGCTGGGGGATGAATTCCGCTCAGGCAAACTAATACAGCTTCTACCTGATTGGAGAGCCAGCCAATCCATGCCGTTTTATGCGGTGTACCCAAGCCGTCAACATATGCCGAAAAAGATCTCAGCAGTGATCGAATTCATCAAACAAAAGATCGGATCGCCTTGCCATTGGGATCAGCGATTAGCACCGTATATTTCGATTCCGAAGTAGGGAATACATAAGGTGATTTGAATCACAAAATTTTTCCAAATCCAGAAACATCTTTTCCATTTGGAAATAATAACTTTAGGCAAACGTTTATCTTTATTTAATTCAAAGAGTTATTTTGCTGATTAAAGAGTGAGCAGACAAGATTCTCAGCCTGTTAACATCCCCAACTTGCAGCATTTTTTACGCTCTATACAATCCGACGCCTTTCCTGTTCCCCCTTTTGTCGGATTCATTTTATGAACTCAATTCTTGGTATCGTAGCCATCCTATTCGTAGCATGGCTGCTTTCGACTAACCGTAAGAACATTCGTCTACGAACGGTGTCTTTGGCTTTTGCTCTGCAAGTAATCTTCGCGCTATTGGTACTGTATGTACCAGCGGGTAAAGAAGCGCTTAACGCAGTAACTGGCGCGGTTTCTAACCTAATCAACTACGGTCAAGAGGGCATCGCGTTCCTATTCGGCGGTCTTGCGACCAACGGCTTTACCTTCGCGATTAACGTACTTGGTATCATCATCTTCTTCTCGGCACTGATTTCTGGTTTGTACCACATCGGTCTAATGCCAAAAGTGATCAACCTAATCGGTGGTGGTCTTCAGCGTTTGCTAGGTACAGGTCGTGCAGAATCGTTATCTGCAACAGCGAACATCTTTGTTGGTATGATTGAAGCGCCGCTTGTAGTAAAGCCATACCTGAAGCACATGAGTGATTCTCAGTTTTTCGCAGTAATGACTGGTGGTTTGGCATCGGTTGCTGGTGGCACGCTAGTAGGTTACGCATCACTGGGTGTGGATCTTAACTTCCTAATCGCGGCAGCATTCATGTCAGCACCTGCAGGTCTTCTGATGGCAAAAATCATGATGCCAGAGACAGACACCACAACACCAGATATCGACCTAGACCAAGTAGAAATGCCACGCGCAACCAACGTGGTTGAAGCAATGGCAGACGGCGCAATGTCTGGTCTACGTATCGCAGTGGCGGTAGGTGCAACCCTATTGGCGTTCGTAAGTGTTATTGCGATGCTAAACGGCATTCTAGGCTGGTTCGGCGGTCTATTCGGTATGGAACTGAGCTTCGAGCTAGTACTTGGCTACCTATTCGCACCAATCGCATGGTTGCTAGGTATTCCTTGGAATGAAGCTATCGTGGCAGGCTCCCTGATCGGTAATAAGATCGTGGTAAACGAGTTCGTTGCCTTCATCCAACTGATGGAAGTGAAGTCTCAGTTAAGCGCACACTCACAAGCTATCGTAACCTTCGCACTGTGTGGTTTCGCAAACATCTCAACCATGGCGATGCTAATTGGTGGTCTAGGTTCACTCGTACCGGAGAAGCGTTCATTCATCTCTAAATACGGCTTCCGTGCAATCGCAGCAGGCGTAATGGCGAACCTGATGAGTGCATCAATCGCTGGCGTGATTTTGAGTCTTTAATTGAAAGGCGATGGAAGGTTCCCTTAAGTGGGGATCTTCTTCCAATTGAAGTAATAGAAAGAGAAGAAATGAGTATCCCTAAAGGCATTTAGGGATACTTTTTTCGTTAAGCAGCTTTAAGATCTTTTGCTTGAGCTAGGTGCTCTTGAATGCTTAAAGCCAATGCTTTTGCAAAAGGGACAGCAACAGCATTACCGATCATCTTGTAGCCCGCAGCAACATTGTTGTAAACGAACTCAAAGTCATTCGGGAAGCCCTGAATTCGTGCACACTCACGCACACTCAGACGACGATATTTGTCTTCATGACCTTCCACAAACTTAAACTTGTCTGTCTCTACTTTTTCCATTTTTGGCGCGCCTGGGTGAATTGGTGCATGGCGACCGCCAGCCTGAATGGTAAAAGAAGGCTCATCCCAAGTTCTCACTCGGTTTCGAGACATAAACATCGTAGAGAAACCGCCAATCATGTATTCGTGGTTTAGCACTTTTACATCTGGGTTTGGCTTCTGCTTGTCTAATGCAGGCACTGCCGTTCCATCAAGGTCTGCAATCACGTGCTTCAAGGTGCGACGTTCTGTTTTTTCCATTGGTTCTGGGAACGTGTACTTGATGTTTAAGTCACTTCTGAAGCCAATAAAGATAACGCGCTTTCTGTCTTGCGCAGCACCGTAGTCAACTGCGTTCATCATCTGGTAATACAAATCATAACCAGCATCTTTAAACATCTGCTTGATGTTGTTGAGCGCGTTTGCATGGCGTGTGTGCTGCATACCACTTACGTTTTCAGCCAAGAAGAACTTAGGCTTTTTCGCTTCTAGGATACGGATAAAATCGAAGAACAGCTGACCACGCTTGTCTTCGATACCACGTTGCGCACCCGCTTCACTCCAGCTTTGGCATGGTGGACCACCAATAATACCATCACATTCAGGCACTTCATCCGCATCAATGTTTGTAATACTACGTCTGTCCAACGTAGTGTGAGGATGGTTCTTCTCGTATGTCGCCCAAATATCTTTATCGTATTCGTTAGCCCAAGTTACATTGAACCCAGCTTGTTCGAACCCTAGGTCTAAGCCACCAGCCCCAGCAAAAAAAGAAACGATTCGTTGTGTCATGCTCTGATATATGTCGTCTAAATAATGGGCGTATTGTACCAACTTACTGTACATAAGGCCAGTGATTTTTTCTCACGTTATTTCAATAAGTTGAATGTATGGCTGCACTTATACCCAAGTAACCTCGATATGCTAGGTTCAGCGAGACTGACTTGGTTTGTAGACGCGGCGGCGATTTAAAGGTTTAGTGGGTCTAAATCAAGAATCGGCAACAAAGTATACAAGCCAAGGCAGCTCGCCCTTTGGGAGCGTGTCATTGACCCGATTGCTGCGTCAAACAACTTGGAAAGAGCTGGCTATTACACTGCGTTGTTTTCCTTACTCTCGAATCAATGACAACGCTCTGAATCCTGCATCTTGAAGTCACTTGGGTATAGTAGAAGCCAGACTCAGAAAGCGCGATGGGTGAGAGGGCATTGAGTTAATACTTCAAAATAAGTGACAAGCTCATCGGCAAGTTTTGGATTGTTGCGACTCAAATAGTAGGCATTCACCTCGGAATGTGTCCCTTCGTAGGTGGTATCAGGCATGTTGACGAGATTCATTGATGCAACATAACGGTAAATAAATTGAGTCTCTGTCAGGTTACCCGTGGAGATAATGATTGTGTCATCGACGATGATAAATTTAGCGTGCAAAGAGGTGTTGAAGTAATACGCCGTGTTTGGTCTTTGTTTGAGGAAGTTGACCATCTGGAGAAAGTTAGTGGTATTAGAAGGCATCCGCGTTTCCACTAACTGCTGGCTGATGCAAACGTAGTGTTTACCTGATTTTTTAATTTTGTGTTCATCCGTATAGGTTTGGGAAATGACGCGCAGCTCGACATCGGGATGGTTAGGTATTAAGTTCTGATCATTAATGTGCTGTGCACACAGAATGACCCTTTTTCTCGCATTGCGAATCAGGGTATAAATTTTATCCTGCACAATGGTATTGGATTCATTTAAAAAGTGAGCGGTAAAGTAGATGCCTTGATCCCATGAGGGGGAAGACAATCTCTCTTGTGTCTTCTCTTGATAGCTATACCCTCGTTTTTTCTCGTAATGTTTGATGTTTTCGCTATTGATTTTTAAGTGGTCAAAAAACTCCTGACACCTTTGATGATCGTGTTCTGAGTTTTCCGTATGAACCAATAACTCATGCTTAATTAAGTCCCTGACAGCCATATTTGAAGACGTGACCATGGAGTGACTAGACCCCGATTTGAACTTAATAAATAGGTGTTTGATATGGAGAGAGTAGGGCATTCTTCCTCGAGAGAAGGGCTTAACATACTTCGATCGGACATACATATGATCACAGATGTACAAGTTGATTTTTGGATTCTCAGACTTGGCAAATCTGCCATATAAATATTGGGCGATGTCCTTTTTGGAGAACGGTTTTTTCTGTTTACTTTGTAGTGCTTTGTTTTTGCTTAGCTTGGGTGCGAAAGTGGGAGATTGCGCCGGAGTTTTATCGTAGCCCTCTAAAGGAATAGAGAAGATATTCAATGTAATTCCAGCCTTCAACGCTGATCCAATCATACTTTCCAGCATCAACTTGTTATTGCATAAATACAGCGCGAGATTGATCTCTTCGATCTGCTCTTTTTGTTGGTCGATAAAATTGCAAATGAAATCAGTAAATTTGGGGCTTCCACCTTCCGCGTAAAACTCATAATCCGGTAGGTTTTGTTTTGGTGATGGACCATCAAACAGTATTCTTTCTCGCATGGTGTTTAGCTGTACAGAAACAAATAAAAACCACTATACCGCGACTAAATTGTGTATTGGCTGTGTTTGAATGAACTTAGAAGTGGTTCAAAAAATACTCACTCTCTATTGAGTCATATTGTTATTAACGGCTGGGGTTAGAGTTACAGCCAATAAAAAAGGCTCCGCTGGAGCCTTTTTTCATCGGGGGGCGTACTTACTTTTTGGTGTGGAACTGTTCGCATGCCAGCATTGTGTTCTCAATTAGGCTTGCCACTGTCATCGGACCAACACCACCTGGTACTGGGGTAATGAAGCTCGCGTTTTCACGCGCTTTATCGTATTCCACGTCACCCACTAGTTTGCCTGACTCAAGACGGTTGATACCCACATCAACCACAACCGCGCCTTTCTTAATCCACTCTCCAGGAATGAAGTTCGGCTTACCAACCGCAACTACAACAAGGTCTGCTTGGCGAACGTGACCTTCTAGGTCTTTGGTAAAGCGGTGACAAGTCGTTGTTGTGCAGCCAGCAAGAAGCAGCTCAAGAGTCATTGGGCGACCAACAATGTTTGATGCACCAACCACAACTGCGTGTTTGCCACGTAGTTCGATGTTGTAACGATCAAGAAGCGTAATAATGCCTTTTGGTGTACAAGAACGAAGCTTAGGAATGCGCTGTGCTAGACGACCCACGTTGTAAGGGTGGAAGCCATCCACGTCTTTCTCTGGGTGAATGCGCTCAAGAACGTGCGTTGCGTCGATGCCAGCAGGAAGAGGCAACTGAACAAGAATACCGTCGATTTCTGCGTCGTTGTTCAACTCATCAATTAGAGCCAGCAATTCTTCTTCCGACGTTGTCGCAGGAAGGTCAAAAGACTTAGAGACAAAGCCAACTTCCTCACACGCACGGCGCTTACTGCCAACGTATACTTGAGAAGCTGGATCTTCACCAACTAGAACAACTGCAAGACCAGGAGCGCGAAGACCAGCTTCAATACGAGCTTTCACACGTGCTGCAACTTCGGATCGAACAGTTTGGGAAATAAGAGTTCCATCTATATTTTGAGCAGTCATGACTTTCCTTTTAAATTGAGAAGGCAAATTATTTGCGGCGCATTGTCGCAGAAAATCTATTTAACATCCATACGCAAACGTTTGCTTTGTGGTGTTTTTGAACATTTAGCCTTTTGGTGCCCTTTTTTTAGGCATTCAGATCAGAATGTTATGAAAACTCGTTGATTTAAGCGCTTGAACTCGTATAATCCTGTCCCTGTAGCGCGCCCTTAGCTCAGCTGGATAGAGCACGTCCCTTCTAAGGATGTGGTCATAGGTTCGAATCCTATAGGGCGTGCCATTTATTCAAAAGCCCCGATAACTCTCTGAGTTGTCGGGGTTTTGTCGTTTTGGATTGTCCAAAATGACTCATTTCATAGAATTTGGTTCTCTTCTATTCCATTTAGTAAATCATGAAAAAAATAATTCTAACCGCAGTTGTGCTTTCTATTTTAAGTGGATGTGTCACGCGTAAAGTTCGTGTGCTTCCACAAGCTGTCAATATTTCTCCGATTACTGACGTAGCAATTAAAAATCTTAATTGTCAGATGGTGGACTCTTACACGATTGAAGATATCCATCCTAACAACGTTGACCGTATGTTGAAGAATCAAACATACGCATCGGGAGGTAACCGTTATCACATTGCTACCGTGCTCGATACCAGTCGTGGTCGTCCTTCCAGTGTGGTTGCTGAGTTGTATCATTGTCCATCGGCACCGAGCGTAAGTGTGGCTAAAGCAACCAAGACCATGCTATTGCCTGGTGCCAATGAGGTGCAGCCAATCTCATTTGCAGAGGTGGAAAACAATGAGTGTAAAGTCATCGGTAACCAAGTTGTGTCTGAGCAACAAAAAGGTTCGTTATTTGAGGAACTTGCAAACCAAGTTTATATGGCGGGTGGTAACCGATATCACGTGGTGAAGGTGATAGAAACCGATGGACAAACCCCAACGTCAGTTTCAGCAGATATTTATCGCTGTAAGCACCGCTCTGTAGCTTACGAATAGAACAAAAAAGCGCTAGTTAAGAAGCTAGCGCTTTTTGTTTAAAAGGGGTTTAGATCTTTTTAAAGATGAGTGAGGTGTTGATACCGCCAAACGCAAAGTTATTGCTCATTAGGTATTCAACATTGAGCTCGCGACCTTGTCCTGAGATGTAATCTAGGTCGCCACACTGTGGGTCTAGGTTCTCTAGGTTAAGGGTCGGGTTAAACCAACCTCCGTGCATCATCTCTAGGCTTAGCCACGCCTCGATAGCACCACAAGCACCTAAGGTATGACCAAAGTAGCTCTTCAATGAGCTGATTGGCACTTTACCGAGTGCATTTGCCGTGGCGTTGCTTTCTGCAATGTCGCCGCGGTCAGTCGCCGTACCGTGCGCCGATACATAATCGATTTGATCTGCCGAAATGCCTGCGTTCTGTAGCGCCATCTCCATACAGATTTGCATGGTTTCCATTTGAGGTTGTGTTACGTGTGCAGCATCGCAGTTGCTTGCAAAACCAATGATCTCGGCATAGATTTTCGCGCCGCGAGCCACTGCGTGTTCGTACTCTTCTAAAACCAATGTACCTGCGCCTTCGCCAATTACTAAGCCATCGCGCTCGGTATCGTAGGGTCTTGGGGTACTTTTCGGTGCGTCGTTTTTCAAACTGGTCGCGAAAAGGGTATCAAACACAGCCGATTCTGTTGGGCAAAGCTCTTCAGCGCCACCTGCAACCATCACGGTTTGGTAACCGTGCTTAATGGCTTCGTAGGCGTAACCAATCGCTTGGCTGCCAGAAGTACATGCGCTACTGGTTGGGATTACGCGACCTTTTAAGCCAAAGAACAGACCAACGTTAACTGCAGTCGTGTGTGGCATCATTTGTACGTAAGTTGTCGCGGTAATCGCTTTGGTGGTTTTATCATTTAGCATTACACCAAATGCGCCAATGGCATCGGTACTGCCTGTAGATGAGCCGTAAGCGATACCGGTTTGACCGTTAGTGAGAACATCATTGCCAATCAGACCAGCTTGGCTTAGCGCGTTTTCTGTTGCGACAGTCGCAAGCTTAGAGACACGACCCATACCGCGGACTTGTTTGCGTTTGTAATGCTTCGGTAGTTCGAAGTCAGTTACAGGTGCAGCAAGCTTGGTGTTCAAACCATCATATTGCTCATAAGAAGGCATGTATTGAGTGGCGTTCTGGCAGTCGCGCAGTTTAGGCTCTACTGCTGACCAATCGTTACCAAAGGCGGTAACACCGGACATACCTGTCACAACGACTCGACGACTCATACTAAGCCTCCATTTACTGAGATAACTTGGCGGGTAACATAACCTGCGATATCAGACATCAAGTAGCTTACCAGACCAGCCACTTCCTCTGGTTCACCCATGCGACGAAGAGGGATTTGCGGCATCGCGTGCTCTTTTACGTGCTCATCCACCATGCCAGTATCAATAAGACCTGGTGCCACACAGTTCACGGTGATCTTACGTTTTGCGAGTTCAAGCGCGAGAGATTTCGTTGCACCAATCACGCCAGCTTTTGCCGCGCTGTAGTTGGTTTGACCACGGTTGCCCATCAGACCAGACACCGACGCGAGAGTCACAATACGACCGCCTTTGCGTTTTTGTACCATTGGCATTACGCAAGGGTGCAGTACGTTGTAGAAACTATCTAGGTTGGTATGAATCACGCCATCCCATTCTTCTTCCGTCATAGCTGGGAAAGCAGTGTCGCGAGTGATGCCAGCATTGTTGACGACACCGTAGTAAGCACCATGCTCTGCGATGTCGGCTTCTAGTTTAGTACGGCATTCTTCGCGGTTGCTGATATCAAACTGGATCAGACGACCTGAGCCACCATGTTGTTCAATGGTCTCTAAAGTGTTTTGTGCGCCTTGTTGATCGCCCATGTAATGCACGACGATGTGGAAACCGTCTTTGGCAAGTTGAACGGCGATGGCTTTACCAATGCCTTTACTGGCACCAGTTACGAGGACTTGTCGGGTCATTGTTGACTCCTGATTTTCATTTCTTTTAATTTTTCTTCTGATGGAACGTATACGTTCAACTGACAGGTAGCGATGGTTTTTTCTTGCCACTCCATGCGAGCAGAAAACACCGCCATGCCATTGTCTTCCATCATTTTCTCGGCATATACGTCGAGCTGTTGACCTTGAGTAAAGGCATCGCACTCAGAGGTGTAACGTCGACTGCCTAATAAGAACCCAATAGGTGGCTCCTGTCCTTGAATAAGGGCATGGTAGCCAGACCAAGCGGCAACAGACTGTGCCATAAACTCTATGCCGACATACGCCGGAACCGTTTGAGTATGACGGTTGAAAAAAGGGTTATGCTCGCCAATATCAACCTGACAATGGATGGTGTCTTGTTGAATATCGATAGCACGATCAACCAAGATCATTGGTCTATCGTGCGGAAGCAGTTGTTCAATTGGGGGAAGTTTAGTCATGAGCGTAACCAAAAATAAGACTAACGTTATTACCGCCGAAAGCAAAAGAGTTGCTTAAAATCGCTTTTCCACCAAGTTTTGATGGTGCTTCAACGAGGGAGATTTCGATATCTTCCGCTTTGTTCGCGCAATGCTGGGCGGGGAGATCGAGATCGTAATTCAAAATATGCCATGCGATTGCCGCTTCAGTTGCGCTGGCCGCACCTAGAGTATGACCGGTTAACGGTTTGGTTGAGCTCACTCGTACAGCATCGCCAAAGCAGCGGAAAATGGCTTTGCTTTCCATCGAATCGTTCAATGGGGTCGCGGTTCCATGCGCATTGATGTAACCAATATCTTCAGCCGTTAAGCCTGCGTTTGAAAGGGCTTTGTTCATGGCATCTTCTGCACCTAGTCCCTCTGGGTGTGGTGCAGAGATATGGTGTGCGTCAGAGCTGTCTCCTGCGCCTAACAACGCCACTTTGGCGGGCGTGTGGCTCAATAGCATGATGGACGCGGCTTCTCCGATATTAATACCCGAACGATCTGCATCGAATGGTAAGCAGTGTTTGTCTGACAGGGCTTCTAGACCACTAAAGCCATTTAAGGTCAGGCGACATATGGTGTCGACACCACCAACAATCACGGCATCGACTAGCCCCGATTTTAAAAGACGTTGAGCGGTGATAAATACGCGTCCACTGGAAGAGCAAGCTGTCGATACGGCGTAATGAGGACCTGCCAGTCCAAAATACGCGGCGACAAAGTCACTGCAATGACCAAGCTCTTGCTTACGGTAATGGTAATCGTCTGGGAACGCACCATCTGAGAGCTTTTCTGCAAAGGCAATTTCACCATCTGCAATGCCGGAGGTGCTGGTCCCGATCACCACGGCAATGCGGTCTGAGCCATATTGGCTAATGGCTTCGCGGACTTTGGGTTCGATCTGCAAAATGGCAGAGAGTGCGAGTCGGTTGTTTCTAGAGTCAAACGAATGCAACGCCTGCGGAAGCGTTGGTAATGGTTCTAAGACGCGTCCAATAACGGTTTCTCGATCGTTATTCAGAATGGTTTTATCCATGACCATGTTCGATGGCTTAGAACCCGATAGACATTGATGAATGCTTGCATCATCGTTACCCATCGCGGAATGAAAGCCGCAGGCCTGAATATACAAAGGTTGAGGAGAGCGAGTAGACATAGTGTTGTATTAGGATCGTTCTTAATTTAATTGATACTGCAGTGTTTGAATAGAAATCGAAAACGGATGCTGAAGGTGATTAAAGCTAATCTTACCTTTCAGTTTGTCGTGATTCTCATAGCGGATGTCTATGATCTTTTCACCGTCGCTATTAAACACGGCTCTAGAATATTCATCATCAATCATTCGCCACCTTACCTTATTTAGCGGCGCTTCCCAAGCAGAACTCGGCCACAGCGTGATCATTAGGTTGAATAGTACTTGCTCCGGTTCTGGCAACGTGCCATCGAGACCGGTTAAAATTTCTGCATTTATCTGCTCACCATTGTAGTTGAGGGATAAAATTCGGGTACCCCAAGAGGAAAAGCCGGCTAGTGTTACATCGTTGCTGTTCACTTGTAATTGCACTGGCAGTTGTTCTTGTTTCTCTTTTCCTTCTGCGGTCCAAGTCGCAGTAATCAACTGGCTTGCTGTGAGGTGATAACCGAGATCGTTCGGGGCAGGGAGCGCGACAGAGACGCCTTTTTCTATTTCGACGCTAGGCGTTGATTGTTTGGGTACTAAGCTGCAAGCACTGAGCAAAGTTACAAAAATCATTGTGATGAAAATACGCACGGCCGTGGAAGTGCTCATTGTGATTTTTCCTTAGTCATAATAGCAATCGGCGAGAGTAGCCAAGCGATGAAAATGCCACTTAAAACGGTCACACCAAAGCTATGAATCGCATGGGTTTGACTGAGAGAGAGTAACCCAAAAGACAATACCGTTGTGATGGCAGAGAGCGTAATCGCGAGAAGAGTGCTCAAACTGCGTGCTTTCTCAGCAAAAAATAGGGTGTAGTCGATACCTATTCCCAAGATCAGGATCAAGCCTAACAAGTTAAATAAGTTGAGTGTCGAGCCAGCAGCAACCGCGGCAGCGAGACCTCCAATACAAGCAATTGCTGAAGGGAGTAAAATACGCCAACCGTGGTGAAAGCCGTAGCGTTTGACTAGAACGGCAAAAATAATCGCGGCAGCAGCAAATAACAGCTCCATGATTTTAATGCGGTACTCGCCAAATAATGTCGAGATCTCTTCGGCTTTGTTTAAGTAACTGATATCTGGTTGAGACTGCGCAAATGCTATTACAATTTCTGGGTCGTTCAACTTGTTTAACGTGATGACCGCTGCCGATTGGCCTTCGATTTCTCCCAAGTAGAGGAAGCGAATTGGTTCGGACACCGGATTGTTTAGATAGTCTGGCAAACTGACTGGCACAAGGGTGTTTGTCAGTTTTGGCTTGTGTGCCAGTTGTAAGCCTGATGCTAAAGCAGAAGCTTGCGTTTGGTACAGATTCGCTATCAGAGCAAAATCACTTTGTTGGCGTTCGGTTGAGCCCAGATACTTACTCAAACTTTGATAGCCTTCAATGATGTTGGTTTGTTGCCATTGCTGTAGCGTAGGGTCAAGTTGCTCTAGTCGTTGAAGTAGAGATTGATCCGTGTCGGCGGTGACCACAAGCATTTGCTGAGAAGCCTGCATTCCACTGACTTTTGTAATCAAAGCTTCTTGCTGCTTTAGCGTTTCTGGCATGGCTTGCAATTGGCGAATGTCATCGTCGTACTTCAACTGAGTGAGAAAATAGCCACTGATGATAAGACAGATAAGCGGCAGCCCAACTTTCACACTAAGACGCTGCCACGCAGATAACCATGCAGACAACAACCGATGACCCGGTACTGTCATCGCATTGCGAGAAGGTTTCACTGCGAGAATCGGGTACCAAGCTACTACAGTTGCGTAAGCGGCAATCAGTCCGATAGAGGAGAAGAGAGCAAGTTGCTGCAAGCCAGGGAAGGGCGCAATCAACATGCCTAAATAGCCAATCAAACTGGTGATAAGACCTAAAGTGATGGCAGCAAAAATATGTTTGAGACCTTTTCGGCTGTCCCACTGGCTGCCTTCAGATAAACGTTCAGTCAGATAATGGAAAGCGTAGTCTATTGAAACACCAATTAAGCTTGCACCGAAGACCAAACTGAATAGATGGACTTTGCCAAATACCCAAGTGGTGACGCTAAGAGCAATCAGCAAGCCAACCGAAATGGATAACAGCGCTAAAGAGAGTGGCATTAAACTGCGGAACACAACCAAGAACAACACGACGATGCCCAATAAAGAGAACACGCCAATAGTGCTGATTTCTGATTTCGCACTCTGAGTGCCAAAGTCTGCGTAAAACAGTACGCCGGTATGCGCGGTTTTAGCACCAAACTGTGCGGCGATGGATTGCTCTAGCTGTTCGATTTTTGGGACGACACTTTGAGTCGAGAGAGCGTATGGAGAACCACTGAGTGTCGCAGTGATTAAGAGGTATTGTTGACCATCTTTTTCGACAGACAAGTAGCCATTATCGAGTCTAAACGCTGATGTTTGCTGCGTGACTTGGCTTAAGTAATCACGAAACAGTAAGAACGGATCGTTTTGTAGCTCTTGACCTGTTACGCCCGAAAACGGGTTGTAAAGGGATTGAACCACATATTGCACTTGAGCTTGTGGGTCTTGGCTTAGTCGCTCTCGTTGTGCTTGAGTCAGTTGCTGGAAACGATGATTGAAGTAGTAGCTTGCCCAAGCTTGTTGAGCGTCAGGTGATATTTTCCCGACGACGTTGGTAAACTGTTGGGTTTCTCTTAACCCTTTTTCAAATGCGCCAGCGGCTTTTAGCAATTGTGTTTTGTCGGCAGCGGTCAGTACAAAGATGACTTGATCACTCATACTGGTGGAGACTGCTTCAAACGCTTGCTCTGCGATTGGATTTTGCTGATTTTCAGGCAGCAGTTTTAGGATGTTGGTTTCAATCGGCGAGTGTTCGCTCCCCACCCATTGTTTTAATAGCAGAGCGCTTGCGATCACAACTAAGCTTAACCAAAGCCAAGCCAATGCGTATGAACCTAGACGGAATTTAGAAATCAAATTGAGCCTTTTCTGCATCCGTTAATTCCTTTGGCAAAGACGCTTGTTGAGTAAACTCAATCTCTGTTTTGTCTCCGCGCAGTTCTTCTAGCATTAATTGGTCAATATGAGTGTTACCAGAGAGCGTGATGGCTTTAAACACCGCGTTAAGTGGCGCTCGTTTTGGAGTGAGAACCAATTGCCATTGACCACTATCTTGAGCAGAAAAGTCCAGTGTAAACTGTTCTTTCAATGCAGCGGTATCACCATGGAAAACTGATAGAAATACATGGCTAAAATAGAATGCCATTGGGTTTTCTTGTGCGGTGATGGTTTTTGGCGCTTGGTTAGCAAAGGTCTGGCGTAACTTGTCTTGAGTTAAAACCAAGTTTACGGCAAATGGGATCTGCTGTTGCCAAAGTAAACCGTGCGATTTGCTGAGAGTAAAAATGCCTGTTGAAGTAAGCGGTTGATTAAACATCTCTAGGTGACGGCTTTGTTTAAAATCGCCGCGGACTACTTCGTTTTGTGACAACTGTGCCTGCAACGAGTCGAGATCCACCACTTTTGCCCAGCTCGGAGTCGAGAATGATACGAGCAGAGCCATAGACACAAATAAAGAGAACAAGGATTTGCGCATTAAGATAAGCTCCCACACTTATGCCACTGCTCTACTTTATCTAGAAAAGCGGCAGGAGAAACAAAGCACATTTCTTGTTTTTCGATAGAAACTGCCACTTGTGTGGTATGAGCTTTACACATGCGCTGATCGGTTTTGGCATCATAAATCACGTAGTCTACGCGCAAGCGGTTTTCCCACTCAGTGAGCGTCGCGGTAATGCGAATTTCATGGTTGAATGGGATTGCCTTTACATACTTCACGCGGGTGTCGATGATTGGCCACATGTAGCCCGACGCTTGCATATCACGGTAGCTGTACTCAATCTTCTCCATTAGCACTCGGCGTGCTTCTTCGAAGTAACGAAAGAAGTTACCGTGATAGATGACGCCCATCGGATCAGCATCCTGAAATGAGGTGACCATTGTCACCTCAGTTTCTAGCGGGTAAAGGACTTGTTCTTGCATTACGCCTCCGCGTACAACAACCAGTGACGTTGTTGGATTTTAGCTATGAAGTTACGTAGATCGTGCTCTAGTGGACGGTCTTCGACAACAAACTCGAACTCTTCCAGTACCGCATCGCGAATCATCTTCAAGTTACTGCTCATGTGGTGTTCGTCTAGCTCATTATGGCGGCGACGAATCTCTACCGCTTGAACACTCGCCAGCAAAGATGCCGCTGCGACTTGTTCTGTCAGCTCAAGAACGCGCATACAGTCGCGAGCTGCAATCGTACCCATGCTCACTTTGTCTTGGTTGTGACACTCTGTTGAGCGTGAGAACACGCTTGCAGGCATGGTGTGTTTTAGCGCTTCTGCTGTCCAAGCTGAAATACCAATTTGCACCGCTTTAAAGCCATGGTTGATTGGCTTACGTTCGCCTTCCGCACCCGTCAGGTTGAATGGCAGACCATTGTTGAACTTGTAGTCCATTAACTGAGCCATCTGACGATCCAGTAGATCCGCTAGGTTCGCGATGTTTGTTTTCAGTGTGTCCATCGCCATTGCAATATGACCGCCGTAGAAGTGTCCACCATGCAGTACGCGTTCGTTGTCGCCATCGATGATTGGGTTGTCGTTTGCGCTGTTAAGCTCGTTCTCGATCAATTGACGCAACCAAGGAAGAGAATCTTGAACCATGCCGATCACGTGTGGAGCACAACGCAGAGAGTAACGATCCTGCAGGCGGTCACTGTTGCGTGGTGGGCGTTCCGCTTTAAGGTCGTTACGTAGCCATGCCGCAACTTGTTGTTGACCCGGATGAGGTTTCACTGCGAAGAGGGCTTCATCAAAGTGGAAATCATTGCCCTGCATACCTACCGATACCATCGCCGTGATCTTAGTGCACAACTGAGCAAGGTATTCTGCGCGTTTGTAAGCAATACACGCCAGAGCAGTCATCACGGATGTGCCATTCATCAGCGCCAAACCTTCTTTTGGTTTGAGCGTAATTGGAGTAATGCCAAGTTCAGTAAATACATCAAGAGTTGGGCGTACTTCACCTTTGTAAAGCACATCGCGCTCACCAATAAGCGCCGCAGCAAGGTAAGACAGTGGTGTTAAGTCGCCACTAGCGCCAACTGAGCCTTCCTGTGGGATGCGTGGTGCAATGTCGTGGTTGATCAGGTTGACGATTTGGTTCAATAGATCATGCGAAACACCAGAAACCCCTTGTGATAGAGAACATAGGCGAGTTGCCAGCACGGCTCTTGCTTGCTCATGAGACAAGATCTCGCCTAAACCACAACCATGAAAGCGAGTGAGGTGAAGGGGTAATTCATCGACCAATGCTGGTGGGATTGCAACAGTGCAAGAGTCGCCATACCCAGTGGTTACGCCGTAAATTACGCCTTCTTCTTTAAGTAATTTTTCTAGGAATGCCACGCCGCGATCAATCTTCGATGTGAATTCCGGTGACGCATTCATGTTTGCTTTTGCACCGTGTGCAATCGCGACGACATCTTCAATCGAAAGGCGTTCTGCACCAAAGGTGATGCTTTGATTATTGTTCATTGTCATGTTGCTGATTACTTAAAGTCCAGAAATTAAAAAAGTTGTACCACTGCAATGGAGCTTGCAGTGTGTGATGTTCTAATCGTTGCGCATATTGCTGCACCACGTTGTCCAGCGCTTCTTGGCGACTCTTACGTGGTAAGACGATTTGATCACTAAAATGTTCAAAATATACGTTAAAGTGCGGCGTTTCGGCGTTATCGTCTCGTAGACCAAACAGCAGATAAACTGGAGCTTTCAACACTGAAGCCAACATAAATGGTCCCTGTGGGAAGGGAGCTGGCTTGCCTAAAAAGTCCGCCCAAACGACGCGGCTTTCAACGCTGGTGGAAGTGCGATCGCCAACAATCACCACCCATTCGCCTTGCTCTATTTTTTGTTGAAGCAAAATGGCGGTATCGGGTCCCATCGAACTCACTTGGATAAGGTTAAGCTCGGAGCTTGGGTTGACGGCCTTCATCACGGCATTAAATTGCTCGGCGTGCTCGGTGAACACCAATGCATTGATTTTCACGTGTGAATGTCGGCGACCAAGCGCTCTACACAATTCGATGTTACCAAGGTGGGAACCAAGAATGACCACGCCTTGTTGTTTTTCAGCCATCTCTTCGAAGTGGTGTTGACCATGAATGGTAAGATTGTCCACACTGAAATCACCTTGCCAAGCTGCCAACTTATCAAGCATGGTTCGCCCAAATGACAGCAGGTGCTGATAGCTGTCCAAAGGTTGAGGTAGGGTGATGTTCTGTTGTTTCGCGTGTTGTTGCAATTGATCTAAGTAGATCTCAGAAGCTTGTCGAGCAGACTTACCTGTTAGGTGGTAGTAACGCATTACGAGCTTCAAAATGAGGTCAAAAACTTTGCGCCCAAATACTCGATAAACGGCTAATAGGGTTTTGATCCCCAACACGGTGCCTTGTTCTTTTCGCTTTGACCAATGAGCGTCGCGAGATGTTGCTTGCTTGGATTCGTTTGCACGCTTGTGCTTACGAGCCAGCAATGAAGGGATGCGAGGCAACATGCCAAAGAACAAACGTGTGTGCATCCAACTGATTTTTACGTTGTCCCAAAGTGCATCAAAATGAGAAATGCCACCTTCAGGGTAAATCACGCGTGTTGGTACGAAATCAATATCGGTGCCTTCCCAATACATACGAACTAAGATCTCAATGTCGAAGTCCATGCGCTTACCAATGTCGTACTTGTGGAGCACGTCCACAGTTTGGGTAAGAGGGTAAGCTCGAAAGCCACACATGCTGTCTTTGATAGAAAGCGATAGCGTCTCAATCCACACCCAAACATGGGTCGCGTATCGTCCGTAGAGACGTGATTTAGGTACGCTTTCGTCGTAAACCGGTTGTCCAGAAATTAGTCTGTTTGGGTTAGCCTGCGAAGCCTGCAATAACGTTGGCACAGCCTCAAGGTCGTGTTGCCCATCGGCATCTATCTGAATTGCATGAGAGAACCCTTGTAGCAGCGCTTGCTTAATACCAGCCATTACTGCGCCACCTTTACCTTGGTTTTCTGAAAGGCGAATCAAGGTGATTTTCTCTTCATTTGCTAAAGCATCTAGAGCACGTTTTGTCTCTTCATTACTGCCGTCATCAACGACTAAAACTGGCAGGGAAAAAACAGACAACGACTCAACTACAGCCGCAATCGTGCTGCCATGGTTGTAGCATGGAATAAGAAAACAAGGGTGGTATTGGTTCTCGTTGCTTGCGCTTGTCACGTTAATTCCCTAGCTTCATTTTGCCTGAAGAGTGAACCACGGTTTGCTCGCCCGAGATCGACGTATACTTAAATGCCAGTTTTTCACGCTCTGCATCCCAGGAAAGCGTGAGGCTAACGCACATGTCCGGTAGGATAGGTTCTTGGAATTTGATGACTTCCATGCCTTTGAACAGTGTTGGTGTGTTCAAGTATTCGACCGCATAAAACAGCGCCCAATCGATTTGTGTTACGCCTGGCAACAATGGGAAATGGGTAAAGTGACCTTGGAAATCCAAGATGTCGGCATCGACACGCATTTTAATCGTCGCGATGTGATTGTCGATATCAACCTGTTTGAGCGTTGGTTTTCTTTTGTCCATGATGAGTTCTTTTATTCTTGGAACAGTTTTTCTATTTCAGCGATCTGGCGCTTGCCTTGGCTATTGAGCGGAATCTCGTCTAAAACGCGGAATTTTCTTGGAATAGCAATCGGCTCTAACCAGTTACGCAAGGCTTTTCTTAGCGCTAACCAGAACTTACCTTTCCCGAGTTCTTGCAGTGTTTGATCGCCTTCGTTGGTCAAGACTATCACTGCAAATAGAGACAGCCGCCCGGCATCTTCCATTGGGATGACGGCGCTTTCTTTTACCCACGGCAATTGCTCTAAACGCTTCTCGACTTCAACCAACGAAACGCGCTTTTCTTCAACTTTTACTATTCTGTCGGTGCGACCGCGTAGTTCGAAGGAAATACTATCATGGAAATAGCATTCATCTGCAGTTTGATACCACGCGTTTTCATCAATGTGGGGGGAGCGAAGCTTTAAACAGTTTTCATGATTTAGAGCGGCTTCTACACCGGGGAATAGAGTCCAAGGTTGGGTAGCAGATAATTGCTGTCGATAAGCGATACCACCCGTTTCGGTACTGCCGAAGACCTCTAATGGGTAATCACCAAACAATTGCTGGCTGTGATTGGCAGCATCATTAGCTAAAGGACCTCCAGAAGAAAAAACGCAGCGTAACGCCGATGGTTGATGCTCTTCTGTCAGGCGTTTAAGTAATGCAGGGCTACTGATCAATGTTGTCTCAGTAGAGGCAAAATGCACAATCTGCTCTGGAAATTCTAAGTTATGAGCGGCAAAAGGGCGCCCAGAGCACAATGGCCAGAGAACGCGAAATAGCAATCCGTAGATATGTTGGTGAGATACTGTGCTCTCGATATGAGAACCTTCCAGTTTGTCTCCCCATAAGCCGTCAAGAATGGCGACTTCCACATCCAGTTGTTTGAGTGTTTTTCTGATCGCTTTTGGTTTACCGCTTGAACCTGAGGTAAACAGCGTGACGTTGATATTCGCAAGTGGCAAGGCTTGCCATTCACAAATGAGAGAATCGAAACTTGTATTCACGTGCAAAGCTGAGAGCCCTGTCGGAATCATCACTTCAGTGTCGTGCAATACAAGATCGAAGTGCTCGTCGAGCTCTTTTAAAGCTTCAGGTTGGTAATTGCCGGGAAGGACGATGGATTTTCCAGCATGGCAACAAGCAAAGAAACTGAGCGCAAAAAGGTAGCTGTTGCCAAAACAGAGCGCGATTCGTTGGGCATCAAGCGCTTCTAACGTTGCTCGCAAACTGGCGACGTTATGCTGAAAAGACTCCCACGTCATGGTTTGGTTTCTGTCATACGCAATCGTGGATTGTGCCTCTCTATTGGCTGTCATTAAGGTCGCAATAGAGGAGAAGTTTAACGAACTTGTGTTCATACGATTTAATGTTCCTTTCGTACAAATTGACGCACTATCCATTCACCAGCGAACAAGCTACCAGCGAGTAAATAACTGATTAAGCCGTTGTACAGCGTCCAGATTTCGATAGGTTGAAAACAGGTATACAGTGCTACCGATGCATTCAAGATAAAGAATCCACACCACACGATCGTAACTTTTCGTGTGTAGATCACGCCACTTTGAGGAAGTTCAGGCTCTTGAAGGCGGGCCAGTCTCTCGATGATGGTTTGCGGTTGCTTCAAGCTCAGTGAGAACACGCCAAGCATGCAAAGGTTGACGACAACAGGGTAGAACTTTAGCCACCCGTGCTGCTTAAAAACAACACCTAAGGTGACTAAGACAATACCCACAACGCCCGTGGTGATCGCAAGGAACTTAAACTCTTTGAGTGGTGTTTTGTTTGCAGCGAGTAACCGCAAAAGCAACGCTGCAACCAATAAGCCACCAACCAGATTTAAACCAAATCGGTCGATACCGAAGTAAACCGCGAAGGGGTAGGCAAATAATACAATTGCAGACAAAACCGTCAGCAATTGGCGCATTAACTTTCCTTGAGAAGTTCAGTTACTGCATTAACCACGTCATCGACAGTACGAACTGTGCTGAATTCTGCTGGTTTGATCTTTTTGCCAGTGACATTTTGTAGGTGTACAACAAGGTCTACGGCATCAATGCTGTCTAGGTCTAGATCGGTGTAAAGATGGGCTTCTGGCTGAATGTCTTCAGCTTCAATTTCGAATAGCTCCACAAGCGCATCTTTAACTTGTTCAAATACTTGATCTTTATTTACGTCTGTCATGAATATACCTAAAAACTATTCATTATCTTGAGAAGAGGTTTGAGAAGAAATGTACTTCGCAAGGTTAGCTACAGAAGCGAAGTGCTCACGAGTGTTCGAATCGTCTGCATCAATGACAATGTTGTATTGCTTTTTAATTGCTAATCCAAGTTCAAGAGCATCGATAGAATCCAAGCCAAGACCATCACCAAAAAGTGGCGCTTCTGTTTCAATATCGTCGACGGTTAAATCTTCTAGGTTTAGAGCGTCAATAATAAGTTGCTTGATATCGTTGTGTAATTGTTCCACTGGGACCTGCTTATAATTACGAATTTTCTGGAAATATAGTTTCAGCCAAATGCTGTTGTAAGCGACGAGCCGCTATCGTTGGGGACGTAGTTTGCTTTATAAAAGGCTCAATCTCAACTTTATCCTTAACTTCAACCTTGAAAAATGGTTTTGTCTTTGGAACTTGATACCATTTTTTCTCTTTTGTTAGGAAGCTTGGCGTGACCGTAATATGTACGACACGCAAATCTCGCTCGGTTCTAACCGCTATTTGCGCAGCGCCTCTTTGTAATTTCGATTTTACACCTGGAGTGGTTCTTGTGCCTTCAGGAAAAATAAGCAAAACGTTACCATCGTCAAATCTTTCTTCACACATTGCTAATAAATCATCAGGTGCTTCGTTGGGTATATAACCTGCAGCCTTAACAATGTGCTTCATAAATGGGTTTGCCCAAATTGCGGATTTAACTAAACAGTCGCAGCGCTTTAATTGGGATGCGATCAAAACGTAATCAATTAAACTTGGGTGGTTCGCAACTATGAGACAGTTTTTATCTTGTTGAAGAATGTCGGCACCAATGATTTGGTAATCAATTGCGCCGCAAAGCTTCATCAAATTACAAAAAGTGTTGAAAGAATATTGAATCGCCCCTTGAACTTTATATTCTCTCTGTTTTATATCCGATGTAGTCAGGTGAATAAGTGGAATGACGATAAAGCTGAGTGCCAAGCCACCTAAACCAAAAACCGAGAAACAAAATCCTGTCGCGAATACTCGCCAATATTGATTCAACATTCTCATTGACGACGCCATTCCCATGATTGTTGAGGCGAATGAATCGTCCAATTGTTTGCTGATGATAAAAAGTGCTGAATAAAGCTAAGCCCTTGCGGAAAGGCATCTTCGTCTGTTTTCTCGGTTGTTGCTTGTACACTAAAAGTATCGCCATGAGAAAGCACCAGACCTAAACCATATCCATGGTAAGCGTGCGTTTCAAACTCAGAATATGACTCTGGGAGTGGCTCATCAAAATCGACAACCAGAACTTTCTTGTCAGGGTTGTCATACAGGAATAGCCACGCTTCGATTAACGCGCTTTGGAAGGTATTTTCAGCAGCTGCGATAGAGGTGAGAGGGATCGGCTGTTTAGTTGCGATGGTCGCAAGCCCCGCTGCGGTATTATGCACAGACTGAGAGAATGCCATTGGCGAAGCTTCTTCACCCTTGAGGATGTCTTCTACCAACGCCACACTGCGATGAAGTTCACCATGACGGCTAGAGAAAACAAGGTAGTCAACATCGTGCTGCTTGAGCAACTCAATCGCCGTTTGAACCGCTAACTTACTCAGTTGGCTCATACGTCTGCGCATCATAGGTGGGATATCAGATACGTTCAGTTTGCCTTCTTCTGGCCACTGACCGGTAGAGGTCCATTGTTTCCACTCATCGACTTGACTAAGCCCTTGAGAGTTAGCTGACCAAGCGTCGATATTAAACGAAATTTTGATCTTGGAGTTTGGCATATTTGATTAAATTGCTTTATTTTACCGCTCGATACAATTTAAGCTTCAGCAGAAACCATAATAAAGGAAATTATCATGTCACGTTTAAAGCTGTTTATATCAGTGCTATTAACTTTGCTTCTTGTCGGTTGTGGTCGAGTGCAACCTGTATTGAATGTGGAGGATACTCCAGTTGCTTATGATCTTCAAAATAAACAAGTAAAAGCGGCGATTGTTCAATCAGCAACTAATCGCGGTTGGACGATTGAAGAAACAAGCCCAGGTGTATTAATTGCAAAAATCAACGTTCGTAGTCACTTTGCGGAAGTAAAAATTCCATATAGCAACAAATATTATTCAATTATTTATCTCAACTCAGTAAATCTAAAAGCAAGTGATGGCAAAATCCATCGTAATTACAACCGTTGGGTGAACAACTTAAATGTTGATATTCAACGCGCGCTTGCACTTTTAGGCGCAGAGTCCCAGTAATAATTATATTAATTGAAGTTAGGTTTTTTCGTGTTAAATCAAAATATTGATCCTTTCAACGCTTTTGAAGCTAAAACAGAAGCTCAAAAATTATCTTTTGCCCCTATTGTTTTCCACACTGCGAGAACATTAAGAGAACTTGGTATCTTAGCCGCGCTCGACAGTGCAGGCTCAAAGGGTATGAACGCTGTAGAAATTGCAGAAAAAACGGGTGTGTCTGAATACGGCGTGAAAGTATTGTTGGATATGGCCATTAGTGCGCACATTGTTTTGTGGGAAAAACCTAACTATTCCTTGGCTAACCTAGGCTTTTACTTACTTTATGATGGCATGACGCAAGCAAACATGGATTTCACTGCCGATGTTTGTTACGCCGCTATGATGCACCTAACGGATGCGATCAAAGAAGGCAAGCCGTCAGGTCTTAAAGAACTTGGTGATTGGGAAACCATTTACCAAGGGTTATCAACATTGCCAGAACAAGCGAAACAAAGCTGGTTCAACTTTGACCACTTTTACTCTGATCGCTCTTTCCCACTATTACTTAAAGAAGTATTTGCTAATAAACCAAGTCACATTGTGGACATTGGTGGCAATACTGGTAAGTGGGCAATGCAGTGCTGTAACCACGATCAAGATGTGAACATTACAATTGTTGATCTTCCTCAGCAGCTAGAAGTTGCGATGGCAAATACCAAGGAAAATCAACTGAGTGAGCGCATCACTCCATTCCCAGCCAACATGCTGGATAAAGCTCAAGTGTTACCTGAGCACGCTGATATCTGGTGGATGAGTCAATTCCTTGATTGCTTCTCACCAATCGAAATTCTCAATATTCTTAAGAAAGTGAAAGCGCAGCTTCGAGAAGGCGATACGGTGTATATCTTAGAACTGTTCTGGGATGCACAAAAATACGCGGGTGCTTCTTATAGCTTGAACGCGACCTCGCTTTACTTTACCTGTTTAGCAAACGGCAACAGTCGTTTCTACCGCAGCGATGATTTTCTGGAAATTGTTGAAGCGGCAGGCTTAGTCGTGACAGAAAGAACCGACAACATTGGTCTCGGTCATACGTTATTAAAACTACAAGCAAACTAGAAAGCAGAATGATAAAAGAACAAAAGCAAGTCGTCGTCGTTGGTGCAGGGCCGTCAGGTTCTACCGTTTCCGCATTGCTCAATATGCGCGGAATTAATGTCGTTGTGATTGAGAAAGCGTTGTTCCCACGTTTTTCGATCGGTGAAAGCCTTCTTCCTGCCTGCATGGAAGTGGTAGAGCAAGCCGGTATGTTGGAAGCGGTGAACCAATATGGATTCCAGTACAAAGATGGTGCTGCGTTTCGTCGCAATGGCGTTTATACCCAATTTGATTTCACCGACAAATTCACTGCAGGACCGGGTACCACTTACCAAGTTCAACGCGGTAACTTCGATAAAGTACTGGCAGACAGTGCAGTGGAGCAAGGTGTTGAAATTCGTTACCAACACGAACTGACAAGCATCGACTTTGAAGGTGCCAAGTCGATTCTTAATGTGCTTGACGCTGACAAACAAGCTTACCAAATTGAAGCCGATTACGTGCTAGACGCTAGTGGTTTTGGTCGCGTTCTTCCTCGTTTGCTCGCGCTAGAAGAGCCTTCATGCCTGCCACCAAGAAAAGCAATTTTTACGCACATTGAAGACAACATTACTGCAGAAGGGATTGAATACGATCGCAACAAGATCCTGATCTCTGTGCATCCTGAAAATCATGATGTGTGGTATTGGTTGATCCCGTTCTCAAATGGTACTTGCTCATTTGGTGTGGTTGGCGAACCGACGTTCTTTGAAAACTATCCCGAGGATAAGATTGCCGCTCTTAAGCAGTTAGCAAGTGAAGAACCAGGGCTTGCGCAGCTCCTTAACCAAGCTCAGTACCCAAATCCTGCTGGTGAACTGGGTGGCTATTCAGCGAACGTAAAACACTTAGCGACACCACACTACGCGTTGCTTGGTAATGCTGGTGAGTTTCTTGATCCTGTCTTCTCTTCAGGCGTGACTATTGCCATGAAGTCAGCACAATTTGCAGCAGACTGCATTGAACGCCAGCTAAATGGTGAAACGGTCGATTGGCAATCTGATTATGCTGATCGCCTAATGGTGGGCGTCAATACTTTCCGTACTTACGTGGAAGGTTGGTATAACGGCATGTTGCAAGATGTTATCTTCTACCAAAACCCCAATCCACGTATCAAACAGATGATCAGTGCGATTCTTGCGGGTTACGCATGGGATGAAGCCAACCCATACGTAAAACAGAGTGAGCAGCGCTTAGCGACCCTAGCTGAGCTAGTGAGAGATGAGGGGATGTAATCCTCCCACTCTTTTTAATACCGAAGCCCCGCAAAAAATCGCGGGGCTTTTTCGTCGGTTGAACCTAAATTTTTAAACACTCATGATGGTGTCTGTCTTCGTTTAACCTTATGATTTAATGAGTTTAATAACAGCAGCCCAACCATGTCTTCGACTTTTCATTTTTATAATCAGAATGCTGGCTCATTAGCAGAGCAATATGATTCAACAACTTTTGAGCAAGTGCATACAAGTTGGCAGGCTTTTTGGCCTCTTGTTGGTGATCGTGTGTTGGATGTTGGCGCAGGCTCCGGAAGAGATGCTAAATGGATGGCCAAAAAAGGCTGCGAGGTTATTGCGCTGGAACCTGCAACGTCGCTGTTAAAACTAGGAAAAGCTGAAACTGATGATTCTGTCGTTTGGTTGGAAGATTCTTTGCCAGCGCTTGAGAAAACCACCAACTTGGGGCTTCGCTTTGATCTTGTGTTAGTGAGCGCGGTTTGGATGCATCTTGCTACTTCTCATCGTGAACGTGCTTTCCGTAAGCTCTCTAATCTGCTTGCGCCCAATGGTCGATTGGTCATAAGCCTTCGCCATGGAGAGTTCACTGATGGGCGCAAAGCTTATCCTGTTTCTGTTCAAGAGTTAGAGCAGTTGGCAAAGAACAATGCGCTTATCGTTAGACAAGTTTCTGACAGTAAAGATCAGCTCAAGAGGGATGATGTTTATTGGCAAACCGTTGTGATTTTAAAGTGAAAGAAGAACAAGCCGTGTCACTTCAATATTATGTAGATAAATTCCGTAGCCTGAATATGAATAGCTCTAATGGGAAAAAGAGCCCTCATAAAGTGTGCATGTTGCTCACGGTTATGGAGCTCATTCAGGCGGGACATATCTCTTCCAACAAAATAGAGTTTAATTAGGTCCTCAAAGAGCGTTTCACTTATCACTTAGCAAACTTTGCTACTGGGAATGATAGGGATACACCGGAAAATCCTTACTTTTTTCTGAGAAGTGAGGGATTTTGGCACTTGTCTTACAATGATGGTTTTCAAGCGGAATCTACCAAACGATACTCGTCAAAAGCGATTGCTTATGCTTATCTTGATGATGAGCTTTATGATTATATGAGTAGCTATATCGTTTCAAATGAATTGAAAGATGCTCTTGTTTCAAACCTTTCAGATTTAGCGTCTTTGTTTTATCGCTGGTTGATTGACCTAGGTAAGTCAGAGAAAACAGCGAAAAACTATTTGGGCGCAGTTCGTGGTTCAATATCGAACTGGCTTATGGATGCTGGACAGATTCAAGAACCAATTACAGATGTGAAATCATACGGTGAATTTAAGAACTATAAGCTCAAAGCCCAAAGTTTACCTGAGTTTAAAATTCGAGATATCAAGGGGAAAGGGATGTACAGTGCTGCGCTTTCTCACTACGAAAACTTTTTTGTCGACTTATCTCAGATAGATGTTAATGCAGATATTCGACAAGTAATGAACGATAAGCAGCTCAGCTCGACGGAAAAGACTATTTTAGTTAATACAAGAATGGGGCAGGGGCACTTCAGGTCAAAATTAATTGATATGTGGGGTGGTTGTGCCGTTACGGGTTTTAAGAACACGCAGTTGCTATTGGCATCTCATATTAAGCCTTGGCGTGAATCGGATAACGAAGAGCGATTAGATAGATTTAACGGGCTGTTGTTAATTCCAAATATCGATAAGGCATTCGATCTTGGATTCATATCATTCAATGATAGTGGGAAGGTTTTGATTTCAAGTTATCTAGAGAAACCCGAGGTTCTTGGATTACAAGAAGACATGTCCTTTCAGGTGCATCATAGACATAAGCGTTACTTAGGTCACCATAGAGGGGTAATATTTAAGGGTTTATAAATTGAACACGAATGAAGATGAAATCAGCATTTATGTCCTTTCTTCGTTCGCTCTCAGAAAGCCAAAAGGATCCATCTCACACTTTTGCTTGTTATTACTGATAACGATGTTAAATAAGTGAGAAATGGATTACAGTTTGGAGCATGTTTTCCAAATGTGGTTTTATCGTGAAAACGGTTTCTAAGTTATTGTATAAGTTGACAAAAATTAAGCAGCTTAAACACAAGAAAGATAAGGTTTTTCCCCTTTCTGATGCGTACACTCAAAAGAATCAGAAAATTCTAAAAATCCTCTCTCCATCTTCATTTTTCTACAAGAAAGGTCATGTTTCTGTGCCCTTTTCGACGCCTTCTGTAGATGTTCTTGCTTGGGGGAGTCGCGTATCTCCTGAGTTTAAAAGTAAAGTGAATGATATTTCCCGAGATCTCAACATCGATCCAAATCATCTGATGGCTTGCATGGCTTTTGAAACAGCAGAGACATTCAGCCCCAGCATTAAAAACGGCTCGGGGAGTGGGGCGACGGGTTTGATTCAATTTATGCCATCAACCGCGGAAGCACTTGGTACGAGCACAAAGAAGCTTGCTCAAATGAGTGCGTTAGAGCAACTCGATTATGTGAAAGCGTATTTTATGCCTTACCGAAACCGCCTGTCTTCTCTTGAGGATGTGTATATGGCGATCCTGTATCCTGCGGCTATTGGTAAACCCGCTGCTCATGTATTATTCAAACAAGGATCAATTGCTTATCGCCAGAATGCAGGGATCGACCGCAATAACGCTGGGAAAATCACACTAGGCGATGTGTCATATAAAGTGAGACGTAAGCTAGAAAAGGGACTGCATCCTAAGTTCTTAGGCTAGCTCATTCTCTTAAATCTGGAGCAACTAGAAAGTTGCTCCGCCGTCCACTCTTAAATCGTGCATGGTAATGTGACCCGCTTTCTCACTCAGTAAAAATTCAATCGCATTGGTTATGTCTTTGGTTTCTGCAATCTTGTTCAAAGGAATACCAATCCGGTGTGACGCTAAGTTACCCTGAATCGTTTCTCGTTCTCCATAGGACTCATTCCACATTTGTTCTTGCATCGGTGTTCTGGTTGAGCCTGGGCTAACAATGTTACAGCGAATGCCGTATGCCGCGAGTTCTAACCCCAAACATTGCATCCACATATGAAGTCCCGCTTTAGACGAACAATACGCCGACATGTTGACTCTTGGGGTGTCTGCTGCGTTCGAACCTACCGCAACAATCGCGCCTTTTTTGTTATTTTGAACCAGCAATTTCGCCAGTTGTTGTGTCAGTAGCATGGTCCCCTTTAGGTTCACGTCTAACGTTTTAATGAGCGCTTCAGGAGGGAGTTCCAGAACAGAACCAAGATGTAGCGCACCGGCGCATGTAATCACGTAGTCAGGAATGAGCTTGTCTTGAGCAAGATAATGACACGCATACTGAACGGCTGTGGTGTTGGCTAAGTCAAAGGGAAGTAGCAACGTTCGAGCTTGCTGTTTTTTTGGCAAAGATTGTTTGAATTCCTCTAGCAGAGCTTGCGTCATATCGCAGGCAATCACAGTAGCCCCTTGTTCCAATAAGCTTTTGGCACAGGCAAGTCCAATACCTTGCCCTGCACCAGTCACTAGGCACAGTTTACTTTTGAATTCTGTGTTGTTTTCACTCATAACCCTCTCCCTTCGTGCTGCAAATATCACATCCAAACTAGATAGATGATAATGATTTTTGTTATCGTTGTCATAATATTAACAAGGAGGTAATGAAATTGACGAACAAACTAGGTTGGAAAATCAAACCTTGGTTGCTCACGTTAGGGCTTGTCGGGTTGGCTGGATGTGAGTATTTACCACACTACGCAGAGGTAGATCTGTCCGAGCAAAAAATCGAACAAGTGGTCGAGCAAGCTAAATCAGCAGACGCTGCGATTCTTAATGCGTTTAAGCAACACAACTTTGTGGGTATTGGCGATTATCATTGGAATGATGCTTTCTTGCGCTATGCAACAGAGCTGGTTTCGACTCCTGCATTTTCAGATCAAGTCACGCATATTGTGGTGGAGTTTGGCAATGCAAAGTACCAACCTGTACTGGATAACTACTTAGCTGGTGGGGACGTGAGTGATGAACAGCTTCGCTCAATTTTGCGAGGTTCGATCTACTTTATGGCTTGGATGCCAGATGCTTATGCCGATTTCTTCAAAGCGATAAAAGTGCGAAATCAAACGCTACCTAAAGGGAAAAAAATCCATGTGCATTTAGCCGAAGCACCGTTTGATTGGAGCACTGTGAGTAATGAAAAGGTATGGCAGCAAGCTGCTAAAAACAAGACGGATCATTTTTATCAAGTTGCTGCTGAGCGTATACAAAACAATCAGAAAGCACTGTTGATTTTTGGGGCTTTCCATTTGGTGAATGCGCCGCGGGATTACGTTGCAAAAACACAAGCCAGTGCTTGGCCATTGGCGACACGATTAGAGCAAGCGTTTCCCAATAGTACCTACTTGATTTGGCCAATGACGGAACCAGAAGTGGTAAAGACGTTTCATGACGTAAAAGCTCCGGCGCTTCTTGAGGTCGCAAAAAGTCCGATTGCTGATCTGAGGTTTATCGATTTATTACCAAAAGCCCGTTATAAGCTTGCTGCGATGGACGACATGGACGCCCAAGTCGGTGGTTTGTTTGATGCTTTTCTTTATCTGGGTGATAACCAACGAACAACGGTATTCCCTCGTGATGTGATGGAAGATCGGGAGTGGGTAAATGAGATGCAAAGACGCGTCGATATTATCGGTGGGAAGACGCAAGACCGCTTCAATGAGATTCGCTCATTAAGTGATAAGAAATACGGCTTTGTTGATAACAACTGATGCGCTGTTAATTGGAATAAAGATTGAGAAAGGGCTGACGGCTGAGGGCGTCAGCCCTTTCTTTTTGGCTATGGATCCAAATCAAAAATTGTTAACGATGCATACGAACCAAGGCAACTCGCTCTGAATCCTCCACCTTGAAGTTACTTAGATTTGAAGTTACTTAGATATAAATATGGTGAATTGTTTATTTGAGATTCTATTTGTTTAAGAATATTAATTTATAAAACTATAAGTTATGCGAATGATAATTATTATCAAAAATGATTGAATAATTGTAACTAGATGTGTAGTCTTACTCTTCAAATGAGAAGGAATCTCATTTGGGACGCTATGTTTAATACAGTTTGAGAGATGATTATGCTTCGTAACTCCATGGGAAGCAGTACTATGCTCACAGAGTTTCTCAACGCCCATACGGATGACGCTTCGTTCTTCTTTAGCTCACCGACGGTGACGTTGCTTACGCAAGGCATTGCTGCAGAATTTTCCCAACAAGTTAAATTCTCAGAGTTAGATACTCACATTAGCAAATTACTAGAATCGGCGAAGGAAGAGGGGAATGACAACCCTATTGCCGTTGGTGTAATACCGTTTTCTGAACATAATCCCGTGCACTTTATCGTCCCTGAGCGTTTGATCACGACGTCGCCGATCAGACCGGATAAAGTATTAGATATCGATGGTTGCAACGACTGTCATCCTTCTTCTATTCAACCTATCCCGACGCCTACTGAATACATGCATAGTGTTGAGCTTGCCACTCATCGTTGCAGCCAAGAAAACATCGCTCTTGATAAAGTGGTGTTGTCACGCACGATGCAAGTGGATACACAAGATGAAATCGATCGAGCTCGCTTCCTCAAAACCTTACTCAAGCAAAATCCTGGTGGTTATACCTTTTCTACTCGTATCGGCGGTGGTCATTCTGACGCTTATTTGATGGGGTCCAGCCCTGAATTACTGGTATCCCGCAAAGGTCCTCATGTGTGCTCAAACCCTCTGGCAGGTTCTCGTCGACGTTGTGAAAATGCATCAATGAATCAGCAGCAAGGCGAGCTCATGATGGAGAGTAGCAAAGATCTTCATGAGCATGCGGTGGTGGTCGATGCGGTAGAAAAAGCGCTTCAACCTTGGTGTCATAACCTTTATGTGCCTATGGTGCCGTCGGTTATTGAAACCAAAGCCATGTTGCACCTTTCGACTCGTATTGAAGGGACGGTTTCCGATGCCAATACCAGCGTTCTGAAATTGGCGAGTGCGCTTCACCCAACACCTGCCGTGTGTGGCTATCCTACGGCTCAAGCTTACGATTTCATCAGTCAAGTGGAGCCCTTTGATAGGGGCTATTTCACGGGTCTTGTTGGTTGGGTAGATGCTCGTGGTAATGGCGAATGGGTTGTTGTTATCCGCTGCGCTGAAGTTGAGAAGAAGCGTATTCGAGTTTATGCCGGAGCTGGGATCGTCTCCGGATCTGAGTCACAAAGTGAGCTTGAAGAAACAGGAAATAAAATGCGCACTGTATTGAACGCGCTGGGTATTGAAATTCGTGAGAATATGGAGGTGGTTCAATGACTTGCTTAAGCATGAATGCCCCTGGCTTTACACCTTGGTCAGAAGGTTTAGCAAAGCAATACCGCCAAGCGGGTTTTTGGACAGAGCAAACCATTCCAGAGATGCTTGAGGCAAGCGTCTCTATTTCTCCTAACCATGTTGCTCTAGTTGACGGGGAGCGACAGTGGACGTATCAATCGTTACTTGAGCATGTTGATAAGTTAGCTGCTGGTTTCCAATCGACTCTGAATCTTAAATCTGGCGACAAGGTCGTTTTGCATTTGCCTAACATAGGCGAGTTTTACATTAGCTTTTTTGCACTGCTTAAAATTGGCGTTCAACCCGTGCTTGCGTTACCCGCTCATCGTTATTCGGAGATTCGATACTTTTGTCATTTTACACAGGCAAAAGCGTTAATCACTGCTCCTCAACTCGGCGTCGATACGGCTGATATTGCGCTGCAAGTAGCGTCTGAATTACCAAGCTTAAAGAACATCGTTTGGGCGGGTGACATGAGCGCCATGCCGATTGGTAGCGTAGCCCTTAGAGCGCTCTTGCTAGACAATGTTGAACCTCAAGTTCATCGCGGTGAAGATTTTGCCTTTTTCCAATTATCGGGTGGTACGACTGGCACACCTAAGCTTATTCCTCGCACACATTACGACTATCTATACAGTGTGCGAGCGAGCAATGAGGTTTGCCAATTCTCGCCAAATACGCGTTACCTTTGTGTTTTACCGGCCGCCCACAATTTCCCATTGAGTTCTCCCGGTGCGTTGGGCTGTTTTATGGCGGGTGGCACCGTTGTACTTGCTCCAGACGCAAGCCCTCAAACTGCCTTTTCTTTGATTGAAAAGTACCGAATTACCGTAGCCGCTTTAGTGCCACCGTTGGCACTATTGTGGCTCGATGAAGCCGCAAGAACTCGACATGACCTTACTTCATTAGAAGTGCTGCAAGTTGGGGGGGCTCGTTTTAGTGAGGAAGCGGCAAAGCGTATCAAACCTGAACTTGGTTGTACCTTACAGCAAGTATTTGGCATGGCTGAAGGGCTAGTTAACTACACCCGTCTAGATGATCCTGAGTCCGTGATTGTCACGACGCAAGGTCGCCCAATGTCACCTGCTGATGAACTGTTGATACTCGATGAAATGGGTAACCCTGTCCCGCAAGGTACGGAAGGTATTTTGTTCGTGCGTGGACCTTATACCATTCAAGGTTACTACCGGGCTCCAGAGCACAATCAGCGTTCATTCACCGAGCAAGGCTACTACCGTACTGGCGATGTGGTACTGCTGACTGAAGAGGGCAATTTGAAAGTTGTTGGTCGCGACAAAGATCAGATTAACCGAGGGGGTGAAAAAATCGCAGCAGAAGAGGTCGAGAACCATTTGCTGGCGCACGATTGTGTCCATGATGCTGCTGTTATTGCCATCCCAGATGATTACCTTGGGGAGCGCAGTTGTGCTGCCTTAGTTTGCCCGCAGCAAGCCCCGAAACCGATCGAGATAAAGCGTTTCTTACGAGGGCGTGGGCTGGCTGATTTTAAGATCCCAGATATGGTCGTTTTTGTTGATGTATTACCCAAAACGCCAGTAGGTAAAGTGAATAAAAATAAATTACTCGAACTCGTTTAACCAAGGTCGAAACACCAAGGTTGATTTGGTGTGCTTGGCATTTTGATTACTTTGGAGATAAGCCCAATGGCCATTCCATCTATCTCTGGTTACTCACTAACGAAAGTGAAGCCAGAAAATCGCGTTAACTGGTCAGTAGAACCACATCGTGCCGTGTTGTTAATCCACGATATGCAGCAGTACTTTCTCAATTTCTACGATGCAGACAGCGAGCTGATTCAAACGTTGACTCGCAACATTCAAGAGATCAAACAAGCATGTATTGATGCCGGCATTCCAGTGGTTTATACCGCGCAGCCCGGTGACCAACGCCAAGAAGATCGCGCTTTATTGACCGATTTTTGGGGCCCCGGTTTAAAAGCGGATGACAACATTACTCGAATCTCCCCAGCACTTGCGCCAACGGAGCAGGACACCGTTTACACCAAATGGCGTTACAGTGCGTTTCAACGTACGCCACTTAAATCCATGATGGATGAAACGGGGCGTGATCAGCTAATTATCGTGGGTATTTATGCTCACATCGGTTGTTTACAAACCGCGGCAGAAGCGTTCATGACAGACATTAAAGCTTTCATGGTTTCCGATGCCGTTGCTGACTTCTCAGCGAGCGATCATGACATGGCGCTCAACTATGTGGCGGGTCGATGCGGTTATGTCTTGGACAAGCAGCAATTGCTCGAACAAGTGGCAAGTGCGAACGAACTCGCAGCTGGTGATTTTGTGATTCCTCAGTCGCAACCGCAACTTACTCAACAGTTAGCGGCGCTGTTAGAGGTACCAGCCGATGAGATGACGCCAGAGGATAGTTTGCTTGATTTTGGTTTGGATTCGGTACGCATGATGTCGCTGGTCGGAGATTGGCAACAGGCGGGCCTTGATGTGAGTTTTATGGAATTAGCAGCGAAACCGAGTTTGCAGGATTGGTGGAGACTGATCGAGAAGAAGCTGACCTAACAGCCAAAGCGGAAGAATGACAAAGGAATGAACATGTACGATTTACCTTATACGGCAGAGCAGTTGTTGCCGCTTACGGATGCCCAAGCTGGGATTTGGTTTGCTCAGTTACGTGACCCTAAAAACCCAATTTATAAGACTGGCGAATACCTGGTTATTGAAGGCGAGGTGGATGAGCCTTGTTTTGTTGAAGCAGTCAAAACGGCAATTGATGAAGTCGACTCGTTGCACGCTAAGTTTGTTACCACCACCGAAGGACCGCGAATGGTGATAGATAGACAAACCTGGCAAGTCGAACGTATCGACTTTTCACAACACGTTAAACCGCTTGATGCCGCTGTGACTTGGATGAAAGATCAGTTAAAGCAACCTGTCGATTTGGAACAAGGTCCTTTATTCATCATGGCATTGCTTAAGCTCTCCGATGATCAATACGTTTGGTTCCTTTCACTGCATCACATTGCGATAGACGGTTACAGCATGTCGCTGGTCGCGGGGCGGGTGGCGCATGTTTATGGTCAGTTGGTTAAAGGAGAGCACTTTGAGAAGCTTGAATTTGCAGACCAACAGGCTCTTTTGAAAGAAGATGACGACTATAAAGCTTCTGAGAAATACCAAAAAGATCGCGCATTTTATTTACAGCGTTATGCCGACCATTCTGACACTGTAAACCTTGCGGGTAAGCCGACAGTGACTTCAGACCATTTCCTTCGTCTAAAAGGTGCAATGGCAGCCTCTGACTTTCAGAGAATGGAGTCGTTAGCTAAACAGTGCAGAACACACTGGTATAGCGTACTTATCGCATCTATCGCGGCTTATGTACACCGTATGACACGCTCCAATGAAGTGGTGATTGGTGTGCCTCTGATGGGGCGTTTGGGCTCGGTAGCCATTCAAACTCCGGCGATGCGCGTCAATATTCTTCCCGTACGAGTCAGTTTTGAATCAGGACTGGATATCAAAACGTTGGTGAAGCAAGTTAACCAAGAATTTGCATCGGTTCGCCGTCATCAAAGCTATCGCTATGAAGAGCTTCATCGCGAGCTAAATTTGGTAAAAGATCATCGTAATCTATTTGGTCCATTGGTGAATATTATGCCGTTTGAGTACGAGCATAAATTCGGTGACCTCACTTCAAAAGCACACAACTTATCAGCCGGACCGGTCGATGACATTTCTTTCTATTGCTATGAATTAGCTGGGCAATTACACATCGATATGGATGTGAATCCAGAGCTGTATTCAGAGAAAGAGATTCATGAGCATCAACAACGCTTGTTCCATTTTATGAGTGACTTTTTTACAAGCGCAGAAGCTCAAGATTCTTCTCATTGCCAAGTGAGTGATGTCAGTATTTTACTGGCTGGTGAGCGAGAGAAGGTTGTCGAGACATGGAACGATACCGCTCGCGAAGTGCCGGAAACGACGCTGTCCGCCATCATGGCTCGCCAACGTATTTTGACACCACACGCTCCGGCTTTGATCTTTGAAGGTCAGACGTTGAGTTACGAGCAACTGGCTCGCAAAGTGTATTCACTCACCAACTGGTTAACAGCGCAAGGCGTTGAGCTTGGTGACCGCATTGCTGTGTGTGTCCCAAGAAGCGAAGAGCTGATTGTAGTACAGCAAGCCATTTTAGCGGCTGGCGCGGTTTATGTGCCTGTGGATCCTGACTACCCCGAGGGGCGTATCCACTACATGCTCGAATCTTCTTCACCGAAATTTGTTTTCTCAACCAAGACGCTTCAAGACAAACTGCCGCAAGAGGTGGATGTAAAGCTAGTGGATGATGAGACGCTGCCTACGATATACAAAGTAGTAGAACCGTTGCCTCCTCAAGTTAAGCCAGAACCTCATTCACCAGCTTATATGATTTATACCTCGGGCTCGACCGGGAAACCAAAAGGCGTCGTCGTTACGCATGATGCGATTGTCAATCGACTCATGTGGATGCACGACCAATATCCAATTGATGCGAAAGACCGGGTATTACAAAAAACGCCAGCAGGGTTCGATGTTTCAGTATGGGAGTTCTTCTGGCCAATGATGGTCGGATCGTGCCTTGTTATTGCGAAACCAGACGGACACAAAGACCCAATATACCTACAAGATTTGATTCATAAAGAGCAGATCACCACCTTGCATTTTGTGCCTTCAATGCTGCAAATTTTCGTACAACAAGCGGATGCCAGATTGTGCCAAAGTCTACGCCAAGTCTTTTGTAGCGGGGAGGCGTTGCCAATGGAGCTAGTCAATCACTATTACCAAGAGTTTGATGCACCATTGCATAATTTGTACGGTCCGACAGAAGCTGCGGTGGACGTAACTTACTGGCCGAGTGAGGCGAATACGCAAGGGAATTCGATTCCTATAGGTCGTCCTGTATGGAACACGCAAATCTATATTCTTGATGACGAACTTAATCCTGTACCTCCTGGTGTGGTGGGTAACTTATACATTGCAGGTCGACAGTTGGCGATGGGCTACTATGGTCAGCCAGAACTGACTCAAGAGCGCTTTATTGACAATCCCTTTGGCCCACAAGGTAGCCGAATGTACTTGTCTGGTGATTTGGCGCGCTGGCGCGAAGATGGTGCGATTGAATACTGTGGGCGAAGCGATTTTCAGGTCAAGATTCGTGGTTTCCGAATCGAGTTAGAAGAGATTGAAAATGCCTTAGCAAACCACCCAAGTGTTGCGCAAGTTGCCGTGTTAGCTCAGGAATATACTGAGAATGATAAACGCCTTGTTGCTTATGTGTCGGCAGAGGATCTTGAGCAGGGAATTGATACTAATGCACTGCAAAAGTACCTTGCTGAGCCATTACCGGATTACATGGTACCAAGCTATTTTGTTGAGCTTGAAAGCTTCCCTTTAACACCGAATGGTAAATTGGATCGTGATGCGCTACCCAAGCCAGATTTGTCTGCTCAAGTGAGCACAAAAGGACCAAGTAACCTTGTTGAAGAGCGTTTATGCAAACTATTTTGCCGCTTACTTGATTTACCGGCGGTTGGTGTGGATGACAACTTCTTTGAATTAGGCGGACACTCGTTGCTTGCTGCTCAGTTGATTGCGCATGTGAAAGAGATCATGGGAATTGAGCTATCGCTTGCGGCGGTGTTTGAGTCTCCGACGGTTTCCGGTATTGCCGCCAAGTTAAATGGCAGTGAAAGCGATGAAGCGCTCAATATCTTACTGCCTCTGCGAAAACGAGAGGGCAAGCCAGCTATTTTCTGTGTCCATCCTGCTGGTGGCTTGAGTTGGTGCTATGCGGCTTTGACTCCGATTATTCCATCCAATGTGCCTCTTTACGGCGTACAAGCGAAAAACCTCGGTGACCCTTCTTCTCCGCTGCCTAAATCAATGACCGAAATGGCTGAGGATTACGTGGCGGCGATTCGAGAAGAACAACCCTTTGGTCCATATCACCTACTAGGCTGGTCTATTGGCGGCATGATTGCGCATTTAATGGCGGGTATCTTACAGCAGCAAGGTCAAGAAGTTGGCTTAGTCACCTTGTTGGACTCTTACCCAACGGAGCAATGGCAAAGTATGCACCCGCCTGGCGAAGAGAAAGCGCTTGGCGCGTTAATTCGTATGGCTGGGGTAGAGTTTGATGAATCGTTGCATTCTAGCCTAACGCGACCTGAAGTGATCGACATCTTACAAGATGCAGGATCATCAATGGCGCACCTGAGTGCTGAAACCATTACGGCAATGGTGGAAGTGGTCATTAACAACAACCATCGCGTACGCGATAGCGTCAATTATCAGTATCAAGGGGATGTGTTGTTTTTCAATGCGGAGAAGCCACCAGAAGAGGCATTTCTTGATCGCAATGGATGGTTCAAATACATGGATGGCGAGCTCAAAGTGATCGATGTCGCGTGTATTCATCGTGAAATGATGCGCCCAGATATGCTGCGCTTGATTGGTTCACATATGGTTGAAGAACTGAGAGAGAGATTTGATGTTTGATACCTCAACCAAAGCAAAAACTAAGGATTTGTTGGAGGGGGCGGTTTCCCCTCTGGCTTTTCTCAAAAGCAAACTTAACGCTGGCAGTGTAGTTGCCATCGGTGAAGCTCATTGGTTTAGCGAACTGTTCGAGAAGATAACGGAAGCCTTACTTGCACCTGAATTGGATGGCTCGTTTTCTCATTTGTTCATTGAATTTGGGAATGCCAAACATCAAGCATTACTCAATAACTACTTATCGGGAGAGACGGTTACTCAAGCTGAATTAGCGGCGGTGTGGTTGGACTCAGTCGCATTTCCCGCTTGGTTGCATCCTTGCTACGGTGCTTTCTTTGAGCGAGTTCGTGCTGTAAATAGCACGCGTAAGGTGCCGATCAAGATAGTGTTGACCGAACCATCGTTCAGCTGGGAAGACATCCAACATTCGAAAGAGTTAGCAAAGCTCAGTGCACAACGTGATCAAGCTTTGGCTGAAGGAGTAGAAAAACAAACGTCGAAATGTGGGCTTGGTGTGGTGGTGTTAGTTGGCGCGAGACACATTCTAAAGTGCTCGCCAACGCTGGGCTTTATGGCAAAACACAGCACCTTCGGTGAGCTAGCGAAACACAAGTTTGGTGAGCAGTATGTATCAGTTTGGCCACACATCTTATCTAGCGAACTGAATGCCCCTGAACATGGCATTTACCCGACGGATCAGCCTTTACTAAAACAGCGCTCGTTTCTTGAACTGATCCCGAAAAAGCCTCCCGTGAATCCATATGCTTTTACCTGCTTAGATGAATTGGTTGATGCTTATTGGTACTTGGGGCCGCAGACAAGGCAACTCGATACAGTAGGTATTTCAATCCCACAAATGTGGAAGTGGCGTTTAGAGCAGCGCTTACCGCTGGTTAATGAACGACAGCAAATGGTGATCAAAAAGGTCATCGAATAGAAATGAATGACGACTTCATGAGGAGAAATAGCACAGTGAGAAAACAAACTGCTTGTTGAAGCAGTAGTAGCCATGAAATGGAAGGTCGGGCAATTTGGCGGTTAAAGAGGTTTGGTTATTTCCAATCAGCTCGAAGCGAAATTGTCCTGAGTTTTTACTCTCAGGCAGCAGCGTGATTTGTGCTTCTAGAAAATCGAAATACACCTGAACAAAGGGGAAGCAGCATTTAAACAAGCTCTCTTTGATGCTGAATATCAGAGCATCAGGTAGGTGGCTAGACGATTTGATTAAGTTCTGTTCGTCACCTGTGTAGATGCTTGTAAAAAGGTGTGAGGCGAGGGGGACATTGCGTTCTACGTCGATCCCTAAGCTTGCGATGTCACTTTTTAATGCACAACCCGCGAGGCAAATACCATCAGTGTGACTGATGCTGCCACTGATTGGCTGAGGGAATAAAGGCTCTCTGGATTTTCCCGTCAAAATGAGCGGGGAGTTCCCGTTATCTTGGCTTAAGGAGAGCATTTGTATGGCGGCACGAGCCGCGTTGCGTCCTGCTCTGAATTCTCGCTGGCGTTTAGCTATCGACTTATGAATTTGTTGCTCTTCCTCGGGAAAGCCCAATTTGGAATACATCTCCGGTGTGGCTTTTACGATGTGAACCCTTGGACTGACACTTTCTAATTGAAGACAGAAAGGGTCGAGAATGTTACCCAGCTCGGTGCTTTTCAATGTGTTGCAGTTCAAAAATATAGCCCAGCTCAAATCTAAATGTAAATACGAGTAGTAATGATTGTCATTTATACATTCGTTTATTAGAGTTTGCGAGCTCAATTTATTTATAAAATAGATATAAGGATATGCAGTGAATAGTTTAGTTAAAAAGCCCACATTTATGCCGACAGTGCTTGCCGGTGCACTTTTGACGGCACTCAGTGGTCATGCAGTTGCTAACGATAAAGATGATGTTGTGGAAATGGAACGCATGGTCGTGACAGCGTCTTTAACACAGCATTCAGAGTTGACTGCACCGGCATCAGTGTCGGTGATTACCGCTGACGATCTCGCTAAGATGCCGGTAAAAGACATTTCAGAAGCGGTGCGTAGTGCTACCGGGGTGAGTGTGTTGAGTAGTACAGCTTACGGTCGTAACACCATTCGTATTCGTGGTCTGGATTCTAAGCACACCTTGGTTTTGATTAACGGTCGTCGTATTAACTCTCAAGATGCTTTGATTCGTGGTAACGATTTTGACTTATCAAGCATCCCACTGACTGCGGTTCAGAGAATTGAAGTGGTTCGCGGTCCGGTTTCTTCCCTGTATGGGTCTGAAGCGATGGGTGGTGTGGTCAACGTTATCTTGAAGTCGCCAACCAAAGAGACATCAGGTTCTGTTGGTTTGGAATACGAAAGCATTCTTGAAGGCGACGGTGGTGATGGTGTTAAAGGTCATGCTTACGCTAGTGGTGAACTCGCACAAAACCTTGAAGGCAGCATCATTGTTGAAAGCTCTTCAAGAGATCCGTGGCGTACCGATACTAACCCGACCTTTGATGCATTAGAAAAGAAAGACACCACCAATGTATTTGGTGAGATGGCTTGGCAGCTTACTGATGAACAGCGTTTGATCGCCGATGTGATTTACACCAACGATGAGCGTGAAGCGGATTGGGTCCATCCTCGTTCGGGTGCGCAAACAAATTCTCAAGACTCAACGCGTTGGAACTACGGACTGACGCATGAAGGTGCATGGGAATCTGTGGATACACAAGTACGTTTGTATGGCGAAAATATGAAGCTTGATGATGCAAGTACGGCATACACCAATGGCGCTGCTGATGTTGAGCTACAAAACAACACGCTTGATTTTAAAGTTTCTGGTTTGTGGCGTGATTCACATGAGTGGGTGTTTGGTGGCGAATACCGTACTTCTGAATTGGAAAACAGCCGAGATGTACCATCAGGCGACATCGATAACTATCAAGGCGCGGTTTTTGTTCAGGGTGAGTTCGATCTCGATAAATTGGCGCTGACACTTGGTGGTCGTCAAGACTTCCATGAAGTGTATGGTAGTCACTTCAGTCCAAGAGCATATGCAGTTTATAGCTTCACCGATGAATTTGTGTTCAAAGGTGGTGCGGGTGGTGGTTTCCGTGCGCCGGGTATGATGGAAAGCAGCGATCAAGTGCGTGTAATCAGTTGTGGTAACCGTTGTTGGTTAACGGGTAACGATGATCTAAAACCTGAAGAATCAGAAAGCTACGAAGCCGGTTTTGCTTATGAGTCCACGTCTATGGGTGTTGGTTTGATGTACTACTACACGGACTTTAAGAACAAGATTGAACGCGACCTAACCAAGCCAGTTGGTGCGGTTGGTAAAATGCCTATCTTCACTTACCAAAACATCGGTAAAGCAGAGATCAAAGGTATCGAGCTTGAAGGTTGGTATGATATTACTGACAGCATCAACCTAAAGGGTAACTACACCTACACGGACGCGAAAGACAAGAGCACGGGTGATACGCTAATGAAGACGCCAGAGCATCTTGCAAATCTTGATTTGAACTGGGAAGTGTTTGATGCATTCACTACGTTTGCGCGAGTAAACTACGTTGGTGAACAGGTGATCACAAACCTAAGCCGTGAGAACAAAACAGTAGATGGCTACACGCTTGTCGGTCTTGGTGTTGCTTATGACTTCCAACAGCTCAATCTTAAAGCTGGCTTGAACAACATCTTTGATGTCGAGCTTGATGATGAAGACGACTACTACGGTTATTCAGAGAAAGGTCGCAGTGCATACGTAAGTGCAACTTACCTATTCTAAAGCGAATACTGGTTTGATCTAACAAGCAGCCTCCTAGCCGGAAGCTGCTTTTTTATTCCGCTTTAATCGCTTTTCATTTCGCTGAGCGACTCGGTGACTTTGACTTGGACAATGCGATTATTCTTCACGTGTAGTATCTCAAATTGCCATTGTTGATATTCGACGGTTTCTCCTTGAGTCGGCACGCGCCCAATTAACCACGTCAAAAAACCATTCAATGTTTGGAATCCTTCTATTTCTTCGCCTTCAATATGGTTCAACGTTAGTTTGTACTTCAACTCGTTAAGTGGGATCAGCGCATCCATGATCCAACTGCCATCTTTCTGTTTCTTTGCCCAGAGTTGCTGTGGTGCCATGCCCAATTCACCAGCGATGGATTTAAGCAGATCGTAGTGAGTTACTAGTCCTTGCACATCGCCATATTCGTCGACGATAAACACCATCTCGGTACTGGTTTGTTGCATGTAATTGAGCAGTGGTAGACCTTTCATTGATTCGGGTACGAAGCGCGACCGTTTCAACAGCTTGGCTAAGCGAGAAATGGATAGCTCATCGTATTCATCTAATAACGCCTTAGAGGAAACGGTGCCGATAATGTTATCTAACCCTCCTTTGCAGACGGGCCAAACAGAATGCTGAGTTTGACGTAGATTCCTCAAAATCGCATCGAGAGGTAAATCTAAATCGAGATAATGGATATCGCATCTCGGTGTCATGAGTGAAAGTGCTAGTCGGTCATTAAGGTGGAGCAAGTTACGGATCATCAATTGTTCTTGAGGCTCAATAGCACCACATTCGGAACCTTCGCTAACGACAGCAAAGATGTCCTCTTCTGTGACGATTTCGCCTGCGTTGTTTTGGCGTAGAAGCTTAAGCAGTGTGTCGGTCGAAACGGTCAGTAGCATGACAAATGGCGTGGTCAATTTTGCTAGCCAGTGGATTGGGTAGGCAACGATGACAGCGATGCGTTCGGCATTGTTTTGTGCAAAACGCTTTGGCACGAGCTCACCAATCACGATGGCGAAGTAAGTGATCATGACCACCACGATTGCCGTTGCAAGGATATTTGCTATCTCACGCTCTAAACCTTGTGCGACGAGCCAATGCCCGAATGGAACTGAGAGGGTTGCTTCACCAAAAATACCGCTGAGGATGCCAATGACGGTGATGCCGATTTGTATAGTAGAGAGAAATTGAGTGGGGTTATTCTTAAGCTCTAAAGCAAGACGAGCGGAAGAGCTGTGTTCGGCTGACTTTTTCAGTCGACCGCTTTTGGCAGTCACTAATGCAATCTCAGACATGGCGAACACACCATTGAGCGCGATTAATCCAACCAGTAATAAAATATCCATGAAGTTTTCCAGTGATGCACACCCTAGCAGCATAACGAGGTTCAAATACAAGAAACGTGAAGTGGCGAATAAATCATCACGCTGTAACAATTGAATGACTTATTAAAAGGATAGAATTTCTTTGTCGCCACGAGTAGATTTCAGTAAGCCTCTGCTGGAGACAGATAGATTCTGTTACTTAGTTCGGATTCTGATACACTACGCGCCCATTTCTTCGTTGAGACGTTTGTATGCCATTTTCTAAGCTTGGTTTAAGTGCTTCTATCACAGATACTGTGAAGGCGCTGGGTTACGAAAAACCGACTTCTATCCAACAAAAAGCCATTCCTATTGTTCTGCGTGGTAGCAACCTAATTGCCGCAGCACAAACGGGTACAGGTAAAACTGCCAGCTTTGTATTACCAATCTTAGAAAAACTGAGCCACGGCGAAACGCAACGTAAAAAGCGTGCACGTGCGATCATCCTAACGCCAACGCGCGAATTGGCTCTTCAGGTTCATCAGAGCATTGAAGCGTATGGCAAAAATCTACCATTGCGTTCTATGGCGATGTTCGGTGGTGTGGATTACGCACCGCAAAAACAAGCGTTGATTGAAGGCGTAGACATTGTCGTAAGTACTCCAGGTCGTTTGATTGATCTTTACGGTCAGCGTGCTATTCACTTTGATGAAGTGGAAATGCTGGTCCTAGATGAAGCTGACAAAATGTTGGATATGGGCTTTATTGATTCGATTGATAAGATCATCGATTGCATGCCAGAAGATATTCAAAGCTTGCTGTTCTCCGCGACCTTATCTAACCCAGTTCGTGATTTGGCAAAGAATGCAATTGTTGATCCTGAAGAAATCACCATTGCAAAGCACAGCGCGTCTAAGTCAAACATTAAGCAATGGATCACCACCGTTGATAAAGACATGAAATCTTCACTACTGAGCCACATGTTGAATGAGAACGACTGGTCGCAAGTGTTGGTGTTCATCGAGACAAAACATGGCGCAGCGAAACTGGTTACTCAATTAGAGAAGCGTGGCATTGTGGCTGAAGCTTTCCACAGTGGTCGTAACCAACGTGTTCGCCAAGAACTGATTGAGAAGTTCAAAGCCGGTGAAATCCAATACTTAGTGGCAACGGGTGTGGCGGCACGTGGTATCGATATTGATAACTTGCCTGTCGTGATTAACTACGATCTACCTTACCCAGCCGATGAATATGTACACCGCATTGGTCGTACTGGTCGTGCTGGTGCAGAGGGCGAGGCGATTTCACTGGTATCGAAAGACGATTTCAAAAACCTGTGCATGATCGAAAGCCGCCTTGGTCATTTGCTAGAGCGTGTAGAAATTGAAGGTTTTGCACCGAGAAAACCTGTGCCAATTTCGATTCTGAACTATGTTCCGAAGAACAAGCGTAAGCCGCAAGATCAACGTCCACGTCGCGAAAATGGTGATAAACGTAACGCTAAATAACGTTTGATAGCTCTTTTCTACATGATAAGCCGCACCTCGATGCGGCTTATTTTTTACTTTTTTCTTTTCTCTCTGGCTTTTTGTTCAACGTGGTCTCAGTTTTCTTTCTTTATTTGATAGCGAAAACCATGCACAGATGAAGTGTGAAGCATGTGGTTATTCTTTTGATTTAATTGCTAATAATTAGGAAAACTCGTTCAATGTGTCTTACGCTTTGGTTAGATCTTGCGCGAAGGTTTGAGTTAGGGTTTTGTCAATTTTTTGTCGTCATGTTTGCAGATGGTGAGGAATAGGCGCAGACTTTCGCGCCTGCTATTCAACGCATAAATGAGGCACGAATGAAAACTGGTGATAAGCAATTTGCTGTAATTGGTCTAGGTCGTTTCGGCTTGGCCGTTTGTAAAGAACTGCAGGATTCAGGTTCACAAGTTTTGGCGGTAGACATTAACGAAGACCGAGTGAAAGAAGCGGCGGGATTTGTTAGCCAAGCCATCGTAGCGAACTGTACTCATGAAGAGACAGTCGCAGAACTCAAGCTTGATGATTATGACATGGTCATGATTGCTATTGGTGCAGACGTCAATGCCAGCATCCTCGCAACACTTATCGCAAAAGAAGCGGGTGTGAAATCGGTTTGGGTAAAAGCGAATGATCGCTTCCAAGCGCGTGTACTACAAAAAATTGGTGCAGACCACGTCATCATGCCAGAGCGTGATATGGGTATTCGTGTAGCGCGTAAGATGCTGGATAAACGTGTGTTGGAGTTTCATCCACTAGGCAGTGGCTTAGCCATGACAGAGTTTGTGATTGGCTCTCGTTGGATGGGCAAAACACTTGGCGATTTAGCCTTATGTAAGGTGGAAGGTGTACAAGTGCTTGGCTTTAAACGCGGTCCAGAAATCACCAAAGCACCGGATCTCAATTCAACGCTGGAGATCGGCGATCTCATCATTGTTGTGGGACCCCAAGACAAACTTGCGAGCAAGTTGAAATCACTATGAAGCAATTTCATCAGAGAGGCGTGTTTTACGCCCCAGATGGCAAACGAGATAAAGCGAAAGGTGGCGAACCGCGCATTATATTGCTGAGCTTTCTCGGTGTGTTATTGCCTTCTGCTGTTTTGCTGACCCTGCCGGTTTTTTCTGTAACCGGGCTTTCTATCACTGACGCTTTGTTCACTGCGACTTCGGCTATCAGTGTAACGGGGCTTGGTGTCGTAGATACCGGGCAGCACTTTACCTTGGCGGGTAAAGTGCTATTGATGTTCTTAATGCAAATTGGTGGGCTAGGGCAGATGACGCTGTCTGCGGTGCTGCTGTATATGTTTGGTGTTCGTTTGAGTTTGCGTCAACAAGCACTTGCGAAAGATGCATTAGGGCAAGATCGCCAAGTCAACTTACGTAAATTGGTCAAGAAAATCGTTGTCTTTGCTCTGATTGCTGAGACCATTGGATTTATCTTCCTATCTTTCCGCTGGGTGCCAGAAATGGGCTGGCAAACAGGCATGTTTTATGCGCTGTTTCATTCTATTTCAGCATTCAATAACGCAGGATTTGCGTTGTTCTCCGATAGTATGATGAGCTTTGTTAACGACCCGGTGGTGATTTTCACCCTAGCGGGTTTGTTTATCTTCGGTGGCTTGGGCTTCACCGTGATCGGTGATTTATGGCTGCATTGGCGTAAAGGCTTTCACTTTTTGCATCTGCACACCAAAATCATGTTGATCGCGACACCTGCATTGCTTGGTGTCGGTACTATTTTGTTTTGGCTACTGGAAAGACATAACCCAAATACCATGGCGTCTTTGCCTGTTGCGGGGCAATGGCTAGCGGCTTTCTTCCAATCGGCAAGTGCACGTACCGCTGGGTTTAACAGCGTAGATTTGGCTCAGTTTACCCAACCTGCTTTGTTAGTGATGATCGTACTGATGTTGATTGGTGCGGGCTCAACCTCTACAGGTGGTGGTATTAAAGTGTCGACTTTTGCAGTGGCATTTATGGCAACATGGGCGTTCTTGCGCCAGAAAAAGCATGTTGTGATCTTTAAACGCACGGTGAATTGGCAAACCGTAACCAAGTCATTAGCGATTATCGTGGTAAGTGGCGCTATCCTCACCACTGCGATGTTTTTGTTGATGATTACTGAGAAAGCCGCGTTTGATAAGGTAATGTTTGAAACCATTTCTGCCTTTGCGACGGTAGGTTTGACGGCTGGATTGACAGCAGAACTGTCGGAACCAGGTAAGTACATCATGATCGTTGTGATGATCATCGGTCGTATTGGTCCATTGACACTAGCCTACATGCTGGCGCGACCAGAACCGACATTAATTAAATACCCAGAAGATAACGTTTTAACAGGTTAATTGCATTTTAATCTTTTAATATTAATAGCTTACGCGAGAGTTTTGATTATTCGGCTCTCGCGTTTTTTATAAAATTAGTGAGCGAATGCAAATAATTTCGATCTACTCCTGTCACAGCATTTCATTCCTTCTCGATTTCTGTACTATTTCATAGCTCCACTATATATAACTTGTTGTAATCATTTGCATATGAGATGCATGGCTTACACATCGAACTCATGGAGCCGTAGTTTGAAGTTAAAGACTCTCGCACTCACCATGTTGACCGCGCTGATTTCTGGTCACAGCATGGCAACCACACCCCCATCTCCTATTTGGCAACCCGTGACTCTCAGTGATGGGACGGTCAGTGAAATTCTGGTTCGCGGTACCGCTAGTTTCTACTGGCATGAAGATAAGCAAGGAAATGCGTTAATCAAAGACGGTGACACTTGGTTTTTTGCTGAGATCAAGCGAGAAGCGGATCAGCCGCTACTTGTCTCGACTGGAGTAGAAAAAACACAATCTGCAATCGCTCCACAAGTATCGAAAAACCGCCCTGATGTACTATTAAAACCTTCTCTTTCTTCTCTGAGAACACTAGAACCCCAAGCTCGTGCAAACTTGATGCGCCAAGCTCAGCAAGGATACCGAGCAATGAGTTCATCGAGTGTGGTTCAACAGCCTTTGCTGGTGGTTGAGGTGTCGTTTAATAACCAGACTATGGTTAACGATTTTCAACAGTTGGTGTTTGGCGAAAATCGTCAAAGCGTGGTGGATTATTATGACAAGAACTCACATGGGAAGTATCGCGTCGTACCAGCGAAGGAAAGCTATGGCACTGCGGATGATGGCGTTATTAGTGTCACGGTGAACCAAAACCATCCTAACTGTAGCACCAAAACCAGCGGTGATGCTTGTAATACCAAGCTTAAGGCGGTTTTTTCTGAGGCGTACCAAAAGCTAGACCAATACATCAACTTAGCTCAATACGACACCGACAGCAGCGGTCGTGTCGAACCAACAGAGCTCTCGGTTATGTTTGTTTTTGCTGGTGGGGACTTGGCGGCAAACCAGCTAGATCGTCCTTCTATATGGCCGCACAAATACTCACATGATACGGTGTCAATCGACGGAACTACCATCAGAGACTACTGTGTGTTTGCTGACTTTCAGCAGACGCATCAATCCACATTGGGGGTGATCGTCCATGAACTTGGCCACCTGATGCTTGGGTTACCGGATTTGTACTCTTACAACAGCGATGCATCTATTGGTCAGTGGGGCGTGATGGGTGGTGGTTCTTGGGCGAAGAAAGAAGGCGACCGTTATGCTGGAGATACACCGGTCAACATGAGTGCTTGGAGTAAGCATGCTGCGGGCTTTGTACTGCCGGACATTGCGCAATCCAGCGATGAATCTGCTTCGGTTGAAAATGGGCAAGTGAAGCTCGTTTATCTTGATCCTTATCTTAAAGAGTTCGGTCCTCGTATCTACCTTGAGAATAGACGGTTTGAAGGGTACGACCGAGCATTGGTATCAGAAGGGGTGTTGGCAACGTCGGTGAATATCTTAAATCGATTCAACGATGTCGGTGATATGCAGGTGCAGATCATGCAAGCTGACGGACGCAAACAATTGGAAGCCGGTTTTCCTAGCGACGATCGAGATCTTTATCCAAATGGTGGCACGAGCATTTCTGACGATTCCAACCCTAGTTTGACCGGCATAGCAGGCTTCAACACGGGTGTTCGTATCTCAAATATCTCAAGTGAATCAAACTCGGCAACGTTTTCACTAACCATGCCAAGTGAGCCAAACAAGTCGGCGTGGCAAAACTCGTTTCATCGAGGATATGTTTACCCAAGCTCTGATGACGCTTTGGCTGTCTCTTTGGATCTTAAAGTGGCTTCAGAATTGGATGGCTTGCAACTTTATGTGACACCTAATGACAATGCTGGGGTGATGAACTACAAGGTATGGCGTTTCCCACATCCTGGATTTGAATCGTTCAGTTTGCAGTTCGATCAAAATGAGGCGCAGCTTCTGCAGGAAGGCTCACTTCGTAGCAGCACTCGTATTCTGTTTGAACAGCCAAGTCGCATAGCGGCAGGTAAGCATTTGCTTGTGGTTGAAATTGAGAACGGGCGTTTTGAATCTAACTATAACTTTAGAAGCACCTTAGCGACGGAACAAGAAGCAGTGCCAACGATTTGGGCAGGAGATCGTGAACGTATTTACTCTTCAGGTTTAATGCGTCAAAACTTCTCTTACATTCCTTTTGGCGCGCTGTTTGATATTGATTCAAGCAATATCGTAGAGGCTAAAACGGACACGGTGACGACGGACAAAAACGTGCCTGTAACGCTTGCGCTTATGTCGAATGACTTTATTGCCCCTGGCTATCAATTCAATGTGGAATACACTCAACAACCTACGCATGGCACATTGAGCGGCACCCAATACACACCTAAAGAAAACTTCGTGGGTAATGACAGTTTCCAATATCGTCTTGTTTCTTCAGATGGCGCACTGAAATCGCTGCCAGTGGCGGTGCAAGTGCGTGTGAATGGTCAAAATGAAGCGCCAACAGCCAATGCCGAAGTTGATTCCAGTAGCATGACAGCGAACGGGCAAGGCAGCTTGTCAGCTTCTTCAAGCTCTGACCCTGATGGTGATGCACTTAACTATAGATGGCAGCAAACGACGGGTACTAAAGCCATTATTTCAGATGCGAATAGTGTGAACGCGAAGTTTACTGTGGCGCAAGGAACGAAGGCGGGCGAGACGCTTACCTTCCAAGTGACGGTCACGGACCCTAGCGGTTTGTCTGCAACCGCGACGGTTAGTGTTGATGTTGAGAACACGCCGCCGGTTACTAATCAAGATAGCGCCAGTGTTGAGTCTGGAAAGAGCATTATGATCAACGTGCTCGCCAATGATTCAGATTTCAATGAAGATCGCTTAGTGTTGCAGAGCGTGAGTAATCCATCCGGCGTGGGAACGGCAAGTGTGGTGGATGGAAAGATCCAATACCAAGCACCTCAAGATCAAGTGACGAATGTTCAACTGGAATACACCGTGTCGGATGGGAATGGTGGCTTGGCGACTGGCTCAGTGAATGTGTCAGTGGTGGCTTCGGTAAGCAGCTTAAGTTTTGACAATTCGGATAGTGGCGGTGGTGCTTTGTCTTACTGGGCACTATTGTTATTAGGGCTGTTTGGCTGGCGTCGTCGCGAGCAATAAGCGTCTCTTGTTCATTCATTAAAGCCACTCAGCCGAGTGGCTTTTTTATTTCTTTAGTTGTCTCGTCCCGTAGTACAGTGACGCGTTGTGAAGTTATCTCACGTTGGTCTGTCGTTATCGGTATTTCGTAAATACCCATGAATAATTCGTGGCTGAAGAGAAACCTGTTCAGCGCTTATACTCACGTTTAGGAAGTCGTTTTATTAAGGAACTACTATGTCCATCTGGGAAGGTGTTAATTTCACCCATCGCTTCAGTGACCTGTCATCTGCGTTTTTCACTTATGTCACGCCACAGCCTTTAGATAACACACGTTGGGTTGTTTGGAACGGAGAATTAGCGAAGCAATTTGGCTTACCAGAAAGCGCGAATGAAGAGTTGTTGAATGTGTTTGCAGGGCAAAACGAATTTGCATCATTTGCTCCTTTGGCAATGAAGTACGCAGGGCATCAATTTGGCGTGTACAACCCGGATTTAGGTGACGGTCGCGGGTTGTTACTGGCTGAGATGCAACACCAAAATGGCACTTGGTTTGATATTCACCTCAAAGGAGCAGGGCTCACGCCGTACTCACGGATGGGGGATGGTCGGGCAGTATTGCGCTCTACGATCCGCGAATATCTGTGCAGTGAAGCCATGGCTGGGTTAGGCATTCCTACGACCAGAGCGCTTGGCATGATGGACAGCGATACGCCTGTTTACCGTGAGAAGATGGAATATGGCGCGCTACTGATTCGAATTACTGAAACGCACATTCGCTTCGGTCACTTTGAGCATTTTTTCTACACCAACCAACTTAGTGAGCAAAAGTACCTCGCTGATAAAGTCATCGAGTGGTATTTCCCAGATTGTTTAGAAGTGGAGAAACCATATGCTGCCATGTTCGAGAACATCGTGGAGAAAACCTCAGTGATGATTGCGTACTGGCAAGCCTATGGTTTTGCCCACGGTGTGATGAATACCGACAACATGTCGATACTTGGGCAAACTTTTGATTATGGACCGTTTGGCTTCCTCGACGACTACGATCCTAATTACATCTGCAACCATTCGGACTACCAAGGGCGTTATGCCTTTGAACAGCAACCACGTATCGCTCTTTGGAACCTTTCGGCTTTAGCACATTCTTTGTCAGCGCTTGTGCAGCGGGAAGATCTGGAGACCGCACTAGGAAAGTTTGAAATGCGCCTTAGCCAGAAGTTCAGTGAATTGATGCGCGCCAAGCTCGGTCTTTTGACCAAAATAGAAGAAGACGGACGCTTGTTCGAAGCCATGTTTGAACTGTTGAACCAAAACAAAACGGACTACACGCGATTCTTCCGTGAGTTGTCTAACTTAGACGTTAACTCGTCCCAAGCTGTGATTGATTTGTTTATTGATCGAGAAGCTGCAAGTGCATGGGTAGACTTATATCTTGCCCGCTGTGAGTTGGAAGTGGACGAGCGCGGTGAGTGCGTATCAGCAGAAACTCGCTGTGAAAAGATGCGTCGAGCGAATCCAAAATACATCTTGCGTAACTACCTAGCTCAACTTGCCATTGATAAAGCAGAGGAAGGAGACTTCAGTGAAGTAAGCCGTCTGGCTGAACTGCTCAAGCGTCCTTATGACGAGCAGCCAGAGTTGGATGACTACGCCAAACTGCCTCCAGAGTGGGGGAAAAAGATGGAAATTAGCTGCTCTTCTTAAATGTGTCATTCTCCACCCATCATGCAGATTAGCATGGGTGGATTTAACCCCTTTTTGCACTGGCTAACTTTTGAATTTAATTTAACTTACTGATTTTAAGTTGATAATTGAGTTGGTCTACAACTTGCTCCTTGTTGAACATCTGTACCCATCACCCTCTGCCCGTTTGGTATTCATGGAAAGGATGGGATGTGATTCAACAAGGAGAATAATAATGTTTAAGCCTCTAACCCTTTTGTCTGTATCTGCTCTAGCCATCACCAGCTTTAATGCTGCTGCAAACTGTGACCCTGGTGAAACCGTGATCAAGTTCAGTCACGTAACGAACACAGATAAACACCCTAAAGGCATTGCTGCCTCGCTACTGGAAAAGCGTGTAAATGAAGAGATGAACGGCAAAGTTTGCATGCAGGTCTTTCCTAACTCGACGCTTTACGACGACAACAAGGTGCTTGAAGCTCTGCTTAATGGTGATGTTCAACTCGCTGCCCCTTCTCTTTCTAAGTTTGAGAAATTCACCAAGAAGTACCGTATCTTCGACCTTCCTTTCCTTTTTGAGGATGTGGCGGCTGTCGACCGTTTCCAAAACTCGGAATCCGGTGAAAAGCTAAAAAATGCAATGAAGCGTCGTGGCTTGCAAGGTCTGGCATTTTGGCATAACGGTATGAAGCAAATGTCTGCCAACAAGCCATTGATGTTGCCTAGCGATGCAGAAGGTTTGAAGTTCCGTGTGCAAGCTTCCGACGTATTGGTGGCTCAGTTCGAACAGCTTGGTGCAAACCCTCAAAAAATGTCATTTAAAGAAGTGTATGGCGGTCTTCAAACCAAAGTTATCGATGGTCAGGAAAACACATGGTCGAACATTTACGGTAAGAAGTTCTTCGAAGTACAAGATGGCATTACTGAAACTAACCACGGCATCCTAGATTACTTAGTTGTGACATCGAACGATTTCTGGAAAAAGTTACCAGACGATCAGCGCGAACAGCTTAATACCATTATTCAAGAAGTGACGGCTCAGCGTAATGCCGAGTCAACCAAGGTGAACCTTGCAAATAAGAACAACATCATTGAAGCCGGTGGTGTGGTTCGTACTTTAACGCCTGAGCAGCGTCAAGAGTGGGTGACGGCACTGCAACCTGTGTGGAAGAAATTCGAGAAAGACATTGGTTCAGATCTTATCGATGCCGCTCTTGCTTCCAACCAATAATCAAACAGCCCAAGTTCTTTGGGCTCATAAGTAAAAAGCACTAAGCACTACGATTGGTCCTCGCGTACTCCAATATCGAGGAGGGGGACCCTTTTATCCCAATAATGACGTGATGTAATTATGGAACAGACTTTTTTTTCCAAGGCAGGACGAGTCACCGATGCGATTGAAGAAACGCTGATTGCGTTCTTTCTTGGTGCAATGACGTTGCTGACTTTTGCCAATGTTATTTTCCGCTATGTCTTTAACGACAACATCCTTTGGGCACTTGAGTTGACGGTATTCATGTTCGCATGGATGGTTTTGGTCGGTGCCTCCTACGGTGTGAAGAAGCACTTTCATATCGGTGTTGATGTCATCATTAACATGGTCCCTGAAGGCAAACGTAAGATCCTCGCACTGCTTGCTGCTGTGTGTTGTTTGGCATTTTCCATTCTACTGTTAATCGGCTCTTGGAATTACTGGTATCCGTTTGTCACTGAGCGTGCATGGTATGAAACCGACGATATTCCTATGCCTGAGATGTTTCAGTTTCTAGCGGACTGGCTCAACGAAGGGGAACGCTATGAGAAGCTTCCTCGTTTTATTCCTTACTTTGCTTTACCTCTTGGTATGGCACTTCTGACTTTTCGTTTTGTACAAATCACATGGCAGATCGCGACGGGTAAGTTAGACCGTTTGATTGCAGGTCATGAAGCAGAAGAAGAGTTGGAAGCACTTAAAGAAGAACTGAGCGAAGCCGCTGATGCGATTCCAAACGGCTCTTCGTCATCAGATCGCAAGGAGCAATAAATCATGGATATTCTGTTGTTATTCTTGATGGTCATTGGCTTCATGTTGATTGGTGTGCCAATTGCTGTCTCACTGGGTCTGTCCAGTATTCTTTTCTTATTGATGCACTCAGATGCTTCTCTTGCATCGGTAGCACAAACCTTATTTAACGCGTTTGCTGGCCACTACACCTTGTTAGCGATACCTTTCTTTATTTTGGCCTCTAGCTTTATGTCTACGGGTGGCGTTGCCAAGCGCATTATCCGCTTCGCGATTGCCATTGTAGGTTGGTTCCGCGGTGGGTTAGCGATGGCATCAGTTGTAGCTTGCATGATGTTTGCTGCACTTTCTGGCTCGTCCCCTGCGACGGTGGTTGCGATCGGTAGTATCGTTATCGCTGGTATGATCAAAAACGGTTACTCCAAAGAGTTTGCTGCTGGCGTGATCTGTAATGCGGGTACGCTGGGTATTTTGATTCCTCCTTCGATTGTGATGGTGGTGTACGCCGCTGCAACTGATGTGTCGGTTGGACGTATGTTCCTTGGTGGTGTGATTCCAGGCTTACTTGCGGGAGTGATGTTGATGATCGCCATTTACATTGCCGCACGGATCAAGAACTTGCCCAAACAGCCTTTCGTGGGTTGGAAAGAAACCTTTGATGCCGCCAAAGATGCGAGCTGGGGTCTGTTGTTGGTGGTGATCATTTTGGGTGGTATCTACGGCGGTATCTTTACCCCAACAGAAGCGGCGGCAGTGGCGGCGGTGTATTCCTTCTTCATTGCCAACTTCGTTTACAAAGATATGGGTCCCTTTGCTGATAAGCAAAATAGTAAACCAGCCTTAGTTAAAGTGTTTCAGACTTTCGTTCATAAAGACACCAAACACACCTTGTATGAAGCAGGCAAGCTGACCATCATGTTACTGTTTATCATTGCCAACGCTTTGATTCTTAAGCATGTGCTGACAGAAGAACGCATACCGCAAATGATCACTGAATCTATGCTGTCGGCGGGGCTAGGTCCTATTACTTTCTTGATTGTCGTGAACGTGCTGCTGTTGATTGGTGGTCAGTTTATGGAACCTTCTGGCTTGTTGATCATTGTGGCACCGCTAGTGTTCCCAATAGCGATCGCTCTGGGCATCGATCCGATTCACCTTGGCATCATGATGGTCGTTAACATGGAAATTGGCATGATTACGCCACCTGTTGGACTTAACTTGTTTGTGACTGCTGGGGTCGCCAAAATGTCGATGATGAATGTAGTTAAAGCGGCGCTACCGTGGGTGGCGGTGATGTTCTTATTCCTCATTATCGTGACGTACGTTCCTTGGGTGTCAACTTGGTTGCCAACGACGCTGATGGGACCGGAAATCATTACTAAGTAGCGGTGAGCAAGTGAACGGTAAGAGCCGAAACAGTTAAAACAAAAGAGGTGTGACGATTCACACCTCTTCGTTTATTGACTTATAGGAAGGTCTACGAGGGTCGGGATTGACTCTGCGCTCGTAACCAAGCCACTTCTTTCTATTTTTGCGCCGATCTTCACCGGATCGCCTTTCTTCCTGATAATGCCCGTCGACCATCACGGTATCTGTGATAACGGGTATCCTGATTTTCTCTGTCATATCCATATGAACCATTAAACTCTCGTTAGTAAAAAGTATGATTCAAGTTGGATATAACAACAAACCGCAAACGGCGTTTTATTTATATAGATCTTTATCTATCTGATAGCGTTGCATTTTGTCGTACAGGGTTTTTCGAGGCACATTCAATTGTTCCATCGTTTGCTTGATACTCCCGCTGTTCTCCAGTAGAGCACTCTCTATGGCTGCTTTTTCAAACTCTGCCACTTGTTCAGAAAGGCTCGATGGGGAAGTAGGTGTGCACGAAGCGTCGCCTAGCTGTATCAGTTTCCCAAGTAAAACAAATCGTTCTGCCGCGTTACGTAACTCACGCACATTACCCGGCCAATCATGTGCCATTAACTGAGCCAAATCTTGTGAGGAGAGGCTAGGAGAGGTTTTCCCATAGCGTGATGCGGCAACCAGTAAAAAGTGGTGGAATAGTGCGGGAATATCTTCCTTACGCTCGCGCATCGGCGGTAAATCCAGTGTTACCACATTGAGGCGATAATAGAGGTCTTGGCGAAATGTGCCTTGTTCAGAGGCTTGCTTTAAGTCCACCTTTGTTGCTGCAATCACTCGAATATCCAATGGCAATAACTCATTGGAACCAACCCGCTCAATCACTCTTTCTTGCAAAACGCGCAGTAAACGGATTTGTGCTTGAACTGGCATAGATTCGATTTCATCCAAAAATAACGTGCCACCCTGTGCAAATTCAAACTTACCGATGCGACGACTTTCTGCTCCGGTAAACGCCCCTTTTTCGTGACCATAAAGCTCGCTTTCGATGAGGTTCTCAGGTACTGCCCCACAGTTTACCGCGACAAAGTTTTGGTTCCGACGAGAGCTTTGTTCGTGCAGAGAGCGAGCTATCAGTTCTTTACCTGTCCCCGTTTCTCCAAACAGCAATATATCCGCATCGGTGTCAGCAATGTGAGTGATGGTTTCACGTAGCAGTTGGATACTTTCGGTTTCTCCAATAATACGTGGTCCCAAGGTTTGACTGGCTTTCAGGGATTGACGCAGTTTCTCATTTTCATTCGTCAGTTTGCGTTTCTCAATTGCGCGTTTGACGGTTTCTACCAGATGCTCAGGTGCAAATGGTTTTTCAATAAAGTCATAGGCTCCTTGATGAAGAGCTTGAACTGCCATTGAAATGTCGCCGTGTCCTGTGATCATGATGACGGGTAAATTTGGGTCGCGCTGGGTTATTGTGGTCAGTAAATCCATACCAGAAATGCCCGGCAAACAGATGTCGGTGACGACCACTCCCGAGCCTTCTCCTTGTTGCATCGCGATCAAAGCCGACTCTGCATCCGGAAAAAACTTGGCTTCTATGTCTGCCAGTTCAAAGGTTTGCTCGATCGCCAGTCTGAGATCGGCTTCGTCATCAATAAAAAACACCTGACACATAGTTCAATCCTTTTGTTATGTGGTGTGTGATGAAATAAGAGGTAAGCAAATGGAGAATCGAGCTCCGTCTTGCTCTCGATTCTGGGCGCTTAATTTGCCATTCATACCAGCTAAAATTTGTTGCGATATCGAGAGCCCTAAACCTAAGCCATTTTGCTTGGTGGTTAAAAAGGGTTCGCATAGCTGTGAAAAGGTGAACTCTCCGAGCCCCGTGCCATTATCATCGACATAAATCCATACGAGTTCGGCTTTTATATCTTTTTCGATAGACAAATGGACTTGCTTGTTTTCTTGCCCTTTGGTCGCTTCTATAGCGTTGGTCAATAAGTTCACCAGCACTTGTTCGAGTTGAATTGTGTTGATCTGTACTTCTACGTCTTGTTCTATGAGTTTGGTATTTAATGTCACTCGGGCTGATTTGAATGCCGGCTTCATCAGTTCTTTTGCGGAGGCAATAACGGGCAGAAGGTGAGTTTGCGCCAGCTCGTTCCCACTGGTCTTCTTAGCAAAAGAGCGCAGCTGCTGACTGATGTTCGCCATTCTGTCGGTCAGGGCGGATATACGCGTTAAGTTTTCTTCCGTCCGTTCATATTTCTCTTTGTGCAAGAAAAGCTTACCGTTTTCAGCGAAACTACGAATGGCGGCGAGGGGATTATTGAGTTCATGACTGATGCTTGCCGACATTTGTCCCAGCACAGCAAGTTTTGCGGCTTGCACCAGCTCGTCTTGGGTAACGCGTAAGGTTTGCTCTGTCTCGATACGTTGTGCTATCTCTGCTTGCAATTCAGCGGTGCGAGCCATTACCTGATATTCCAATTTCTGATTTGCTTCTTGCTGAATGCGTTCGATTTGTCGATGGCGCTGCTGGCGATGATAAATGAGCTGCCCAACGAGAAAGAGCACAGTAAAAACAAGCGTGAGAACAAGCAAATAGCCCATGGTGAACCAGATGACAGATTGCTTAGGAGAAAGCACTCGAATAGTGAGTTTGAGGTTTTCTAAAGGTAAGGATGAAACCACTAGTGTCCCCTTGTTATAGGGGTAGCCTTGCTTCGCTTCGGTATGCGCTAAGCTCATGTCACCGACGAATCCAAGTGAGTCGATTGTGGTGTTCAAATATTGCCTACTTGCCCACACCTCTGCTGCAGTTGGCTCTTCGAGAGGCTGCAGGCTTTTGAACAACCAGTCATTGCGACTGCTCATAAATACAATACCGTTCGGGTCACTTGCTACGAAAACACTGTTGGGTTGTTGCCAGTTGTCCTCTATCTTACTCAGATCCATTTTAACCACGACGACGCCGAGCACCCCCCCAGCATAGACAATAGGGTAAGAGTAGTAATAACCACGCTTACCCGATGTTGAACCCAGCGCGTAATATTGGCTGCGTTGCCCTGTAATCGCTTGTTTAAAATAGGGACGAAAGGCGAAGTTGCGTCCGACGAAAGAACGTTCTTTACGCCAGTTGCTTGCAGCGATCGTTGTTCCCCATTTGTCTATTAAATAGGTGTCAGCCGCTTCAATGACGCCATTGACCGATTCTAAGTATCGATTGGTGATTTCAAGTTGTGCGCTGTTTTCTGGGTTAAGCAGCACTTCGACCAAAGGTTCATCCTTAGAAAGCAGGTGTGGGATGTGAGCATATTTATCTAACTTATTTTGAATATGGCTAGAAAAGCGCTCCAACTGTGATTGATGCTTGTCGAGTAATGACTGGTAGCTATGGCTCCAAACCCAGTGACCACCGATGAACGCGCAGAGGAAATAGAAGGCGAAAAAAATCAGTATAATACGGTTTCTCTGCGACATCCCACGCTCCTTGACACCTTCCCTTTGTCACGTAAGAAAATGTTAATAGTTTGTAGAGATGAATAGGGATTTAGTTTCCAACTCTGTGGAGTAAAACAAGAGCAAGATCTCTTTTTAGGCTTTTCAATAAAAAAAGCTGTCGATTCTCTTGAAAAAGTCGCTATTGTCCCCATTCTAGATATGCTGACAGCGATGAAGCGGTGTTCAAATCGCATTTTTCGCTAATTTTGGGGTCAGTATTCGAGAATTTAGCGCAGACAATGTCCACATAGTGGCTATTGGCTCGACAGGGTAGCGACAGATCGCTAGAATGTCGCGTCTAAAAATTCTGTCCTGAGGCTAATAGGAGATACCTTTGGTGATGACACCGAAGATATCACTGATTAGTCCGATGTTGATTTTCAGCATCGATACTCGATTTTAAATTAGGTGTTCGGACAGGACACTACACAAGGATGAAGCGTGAACTCCGGAGAGTCTCGCTCATACGCTCGGACAAACCGAGCCACTTTAGAGGTTTATAAATAATGCAAGTTACTGTTGAAACGCTAGAAGGCCTAGAGCGCCGTCTAAACATTACTGTTCCAGCTGCAAACATCGAAGACGCTGTAACAGCTGAACTACGCAACATCGCTAAAAACCGTCGTTTCGATGGTTTCCGTAAGGGTAAAGTGCCTCTAAAAATGGTTGCTAAGATGTACGGCAAAGCAGTACGTCAAGACGTTCTTGGTGAAGTTATGCAACGCCACTTCATCGAAGCGATCGTAAAAGAGAAAATCAACCCAGCTGGCGCTCCAACTTTCGCTCCAGTTGAAAACAACGAAGGCGCAGACCTAGTTTTCACTGCAACTTTCGAAGTTTACCCAGAAGTTGAGCTTAAAGGTCTAGACAGCATCACTGTTGAAAAACCAACAACAGAAGTTAAAGATGCAGACGTAGAAGAGATGATCGAAACTCTACGTAAGCAACAAGCTACTTGGGCAGAAGTTGAAGAAGCTGCAGAAGCTGGTAAGCGTGTAAGCATCGATTTCGTTGGCTCTATCGACGGTGAAGAGTTCGAAGGCGGTAAAGCTGAGAACTTCCCACTAGAAATGGGCGCAGGTCGCATGATCCCAGGTTTCGAAGATGGTATCGAAGGTAAAACTAAAGGTATGGAATTCGAAATCGACGTAAACTTCCCAGAAGATTACCACGCTGAAAACCTAAAAGGTAAAGCAGCTAAGTTCGCAATCAAAGTGAACAAAGTTGAAGCTCGTGAACTACCAGAACTAAACGACGAGTTCGTTTCTAAGTTCGGTGTTGCTGAAGGTGGCGTTGAAGCACTTAAAGCTGAAGTTCGTAAGAACATGGAGCGCGAACTTAAGCAAGCTGTTAAGAACCGCATCAAAGAGCAAGCTATCGACGGTCTAGTTGAGCAAAACGAAATCGACGTACCAGCTGCACTTATCGACCAAGAAATCCAAGTTCTACGTCAACAAGCTGCACAACGCTTCGGTGGTAACCCAGAAGCAGCTGCACAGCTTCCACGTGAACTATTCGAAGAGCAAGCTAAACGTCGCGTAGTTGTAGGTCTTCTACTAGGCGAAGTAATCAAGTCTGAAGAGCTAAAAGCTGACGACGAGAAAGTGAAAGCGCTAATCGAAGAAATGGCAACTGCTTACGAAGATCCATCAGAAGTTATTGCTTACTACGAGCAAAACGAGCAAATGATGAACAACATGCGTAACGTTGCTCTAGAAGAGCAAGCTATCGACGCGATCATCGCTAAAGCACAGGTTACTGAGAAAGAAGTAAGCTTCAACGAGCTACTTAACCAACAACCTGCTGCTTAATAAGCAATATCTTGCGTAGAAGGTTGACTTAACGTCGACTATTCTGCTAACAATGGTCCGTATGATACACATCATCCGGGCCATTTATTTTAGGGACATAAGAATATGAGCTACCAAGAAAAAAACGCAATGTCGCCAATTATTGACGCGCTAGTGCCAATGGTGGTTGAACAAACTTCCCGCGGCGAACGCTCTTACGACATTTACTCACGCTTGCTTAAAGAGCGCGTGATCTTTTTAACTGGTCAAGTGGAAGACCACATGGCAAACCTTGTCGTGGCTCAGCTACTTTTCCTAGAATCTGAAAATCCAGATAAAGATATTTTCCTATACATCAACTCGCCAGGCGGCAGCGTGACTGCAGGTATGTCTATCTACGACACAATGCAGTTCATCAAACCAAATGTAAGCACAGTATGTATGGGTCAAGCTTGCTCTATGGGTGCGTTCCTGCTTGCAGGTGGTGCGCCAGGTAAGCGTTACGTTCTGCCTAATTCACGTGTGATGATCCACCAACCACTAGGTGGCTTCCAAGGTCAAGCTTCTGATATCCAAATTCATGCTCAGGAAATCCTGACTATCAAGCAGAAGCTAAACAACCTATTAGCAGAACATACTGGCCAGCCTCTTGAAGTGATTGAGCGCGATACTGATCGTGATAACTTCATGTCGGCAGATCAGGCAGTAGAATACGGTATTGTGGATGCAGTGTTGAGCCATCGCGGCGAGTAATTTAGCCAGCGCATTTTGGCTAAATTTGATATACACTCATTCATAAAGAGTAAAGGCTAAGAGGTTAGCGAATGACAGATAAAAGCAAAGAAAGCGGCAGCGGCAAATTGCTGTACTGCTCTTTCTGTGGCAAAAGTCAGCACGAAGTTCGCAAGCTAATCGCAGGTCCGTCAGTTTACATTTGCGACGAGTGTGTCGACTTATGTAACGATATCATTCGCGAAGAAATCAAGGATGTTCTCCCTAAGAAAGAATCTGAAGCGTTACCAACGCCAAAACAGATCCGTGAACACCTTGATGACTATGTGATCGGACAAGATTACGCGAAAAAAGTGCTCGCAGTTGCGGTATATAACCACTACAAGCGTTTACGCAATGGTGATACAACGAGCGAAGGTGTGGAACTTGGTAAAAGTAACATCCTTCTAATTGGTCCTACTGGTAGTGGTAAAACACTGCTTGCTGAGACACTAGCTCGATTCCTGGATGTGCCATTTACAATGGCTGACGCTACCACACTAACCGAAGCTGGTTATGTTGGTGAAGACGTTGAAAACATCATCCAGAAGCTTCTGCAAAAATGTGATTACGATGTAGCGAAAGCTGAACGCGGCATTGTATACATTGACGAAATTGACAAGATTTCTCGTAAAGCTGAAAACCCATCAATTACGCGTGACGTATCTGGTGAAGGTGTTCAGCAGGCGCTACTAAAACTTATCGAAGGCACGGTTGCATCGGTTCCACCACAAGGTGGTCGTAAGCATCCACAGCAAGAATTCCTACAAGTGGACACGTCTAAGATCCTGTTCATCTGTGGCGGTGCATTTGCTGGTCTAGATAAAGTGATTGAACAACGTGTAGCAACAGGCACAGGTATTGGTTTTGGCGCAGAAGTGCGCTCGAAGAACGAAACCAAAACCGTTGGTGAACTATTTACTCAGGTAGAACCTGAGGATCTAGTGAAGTACGGTTTGATCCCTGAGTTCATTGGTCGTCTGCCTGTAACAACAACACTGACAGAGCTTGATGAAGAAGCGCTAATTCAGATCCTATGTGAACCGAAGAACGCGTTGACCAAGCAATATGCAGCATTGTTCGAACTAGAAGACGCAGAACTTGAGTTCCGTGAAGACGCGTTGCGTGCTATCGCTAAAAAAGCGATGGAGCGTAAGACGGGTGCTCGTGGTCTACGTTCAATCTTAGAAAGCGTTCTGTTAGAAACCATGTATGAACTGCCATCAGCGACTGACGTAAGTAAAGTCGTGATTGATGAATCAGTAATTAACGGTGAATCAGAACCATTGCTCATCTACAGCAATGCCGATAATCAGGCTGCTGGAGCAGAATAAATTCAGCCATAAATAAAAAGGAGGTAAGTAATTACCTCCTTTTTTTATTTCTTTTATTGAATCCAAATAATTAGCCCCCATATACTGCCTTAAGTAATACGTTAAACGTGAAAGCGGAAGAGAGAATTATATGAACTTGGAACGTTCCGAGCGTATCGAGATCCCGGTATTACCTCTACGTGACGTAGTGGTATACCCACACATGGTTATTCCATTGTTTGTTGGTCGTGAGAAATCGATTAGCTGTCTAGAAACAGCGATGGAAACAAACAAACAAGTTCTGCTTGTGGCACAAAAGCAAGCTGACACTGACGAGCCGACGGTTGAAGACCTATTCGAAGTAGGTACAGTTGCAACCATTCTTCAACTTCTTAAGCTACCTGATGGCACAGTAAAAGTGCTCGTTGAAGGTCAGCAGCGCGCTAAAATCAACCATTTCAAAGAGAGCGAATTCTTCCTTGCTGAAGCGGAATTTGTGGTAACACCTGAGTTGGATGAGCGTGAGCAAGAAGTGATTGTTCGCAGTGCGATTAACCAATTTGAAGGCTTCATCAAACTAAACAAAAAAATCCCACCAGAAGTACTGACTTCTCTAAGCGGTATTGATGAAGCTGCGCGTCTAGCAGATACCATTGCTGCGCACATGCCTCTTAAGCTGGTGGACAAACAACAAGTACTTGAAATTATTGATGTAACTGAACGTCTAGAATTCCTAATGGGTCAGATGGAATCAGAAATCGATCTTCTTCAAGTAGAAAAGCGCATCCGCGGTCGCGTTAAGAAGCAGATGGAAAAGTCTCAGCGTGAGTACTACCTGAATGAGCAAATGAAAGCGATTCAGAAAGAACTTGGTGAGATGGAAGATGCGCCTGACGAGTTTGAAACGCTGAAGCAAAAGATTGAAGAATCGAAAATGCCTCAGGATGCACGTGAAAAGACAGAACAAGAGCTGCAAAAGCTTAAGATGATGTCTCCAATGTCGGCAGAAGCGACAGTTGTTCGCAGCTACATCGATTGGATGGTAAGCGTGCCTTGGAACAAGCGTTCTAAAGTGAAGAAGAACTTGGCGAAAGCAGAAGAGATTCTAAACGAAGACCATTACGGTCTAGAGCGTGTGAAAGAGCGTATTCTTGAGTACTTAGCGGTGCAGAACCGTATCAACAAGCTGAAAGGTCCAATCCTTTGTCTTGTAGGTCCTCCTGGTGTTGGTAAAACGTCTCTAGGTCGCTCAATTGCAGCGGCAACGGGTCGTAAATACACGCGTATGGCATTGGGTGGTGTACGTGATGAAGCGGAAATCCGTGGTCACCGTCGTACTTACATCGGCTCTCTGCCGGGTAAGCTAATTCAGAAAATGTCGAAAGTTGGTGTGAAAAACCCGCTGTTCCTTCTGGATGAAATCGACAAAATGTCTTCAGATATGCGTGGTGACCCATCATCAGCACTATTAGAAGTTCTAGACCCAGAGCAAAACAATGCGTTTAACGATCACTACCTAGAGGTAGATTACGATCTTTCTGACGTTATGTTCGTTGCTACATCGAACTCGATGGACATTCCTGGACCGCTATTGGATCGTATGGAAGTGATTCGTCTTTCTGGCTACACAGAAGACGAGAAACTAAACATTGCAAAACGCCACCTTGTTGATAAGCAAGTTAAGCGTAATGGTCTGAAACCAAACGAGATTACCATCGAAGATTCTGCAATCATCGGTATCATTCGTTACTACACGCGTGAAGCGGGTGTACGTAGCCTAGAGCGTGAAATTTCTAAGATCTGTCGTAAAGCAGTGAAGAACATCCTGCTTGATTCAAGCTTGAAGTCAGTGACAGTTACGATGGATAACCTGAAAGAATACCTAGGTGTTCAACGTCATGACTTTGGTAAGGCAGATGACAGCAACCGTATTGGTCAAGTAACTGGTCTCGCTTGGACTCAAGTGGGCGGCGATCTACTGACTATCGAAACGGAAGCGATGCCAGGTAAAGGTAAGTTGACGCAGACAGGTTCTCTTGGCGACGTAATGAAAGAGTCTATCCAAGCGGCGATGACGGTTGTACGTTCACGTGCTGAGAAGTTGGGTATTAACTCAGACTTCTACGAGAAACGTGATATTCACGTACACGTACCAGAGGGTGCGACACCAAAAGACGGTCCAAGTGCGGGTATCGCAATGTGTACTGCGCTAGTTTCTAGCTTGACAGGTAACCCTGTGAAAGCAGAAGTGGGTATGACGGGTGAAATCACTCTACGTGGTGAAGTTCTACCTATCGGCGGTCTAAAAGAGAAGTTACTTGCGGCACACCGTGGCGGCATCAAAACGGTACTGATTCCGAAAGACAATGAGCGTGATTTGGAAGAGATTCCAGAAAATGTTATCGCGGATCTGAAGGTTATCCCGGTACAGTGGATCGACGAAGTTCTTAAAGTTGCACTTGAGCGAGACCCGACGGGCGTTGAGTTTCAGTCTCAAAAATAGTGATGTGTAGCAAAAATAAGTAAAACTTTACGCTGATAGGCTTAAAAAGGCTTGTCAGCGTTTTTTTTGGACGCTAAGTTAAGTTCGATAGCTTCCAGCCCTTGAAGGATAAGGGTTGAAGCATATTTTTTTAATTATGGAACGAAAGTCATCACAAAAATAATCACAGATGACACAAAGGGGAAATCACAGTGAATAAAACTCAACTAGTAGAACAAATCGCAGAAAACGCAGACATCTCTAAAGCATCAGCTGGTCGCGCTCTAGACGCATTCATCGAAGCAGTTAGTGGTACGCTTCAGTCTGGTGACCAAGTTGCTCTTGTTGGCTTCGGTACATTCAGCGTACGTACTCGTGCAGCACGCACAGGTCGTAACCCAAAAACTGGTGAAGAAATCCAAATCGCAGAAGCTAAAGTACCTTCTTTCAAAGCTGGTAAAGCTCTAAAAGACGCTTGTAACTAATTTTTTGTGTCGAAGACACAAGAGCTGGTTCAGCTAACGGTCATTGCATAACTTTTGTCCAAATAGTCAGATTTGAACAAAATTTTACAAACTAAGAGCCGAACTTTCTTAAATTATGCGCATCCTACTGATGCGCATTTCTTTTTCTGATATTATCGCGACATTACATTTTCTATTAGAAGCAGTCGGCTTCAATTGTGGAGAGCAGTTAAATTATGATGGATCGACTACGCGAAGGCGTGAACAGCATCGCGGTCAAAATTATCCTTGGACTTATCATCCTTTCTTTCGTTTTTGCTGGTGTAGGTAGCTACATTGTTGGCGGTAACAACAACGCGGCAGCGAAAGTAGGGAACACCGAGATTGCTCGTGGTGAGTTTGAGATGGCATACCAAAATGAGCGTAACCGCATGCAAGCTCAATTGGGTGATTACTTCTCTCAAATGCTGGCTGACCCTGCATACGTTGAATCGTTCCGCAAATCTGTTCTAGACCGCATGATCAACGATGTGCTACTTGACCAACAAGCTGAAGCTCTAGGTCTACGCATTAGCGATGCACAAGTTCGCAGCATGATTCTAGACATGCCTCAGTTCCAATCTAACGGTAAATTCGACCAAGAGATCTACCAAGCGTCTCTACGTCGCGCAGGCTTCTCTCCAGACTCATTCGCAGAGTACATGCGCCGTGAATTGGTTCGTGAGCAACTGCTGAACGCACTGCAAACAAGTGAATTCACGCTACCTGGCGAAGTTCAGACAGAAGGCAAGCTGTTCACTCAAACTCGTGACGTTCGCACAATCACTATCGATTTGGCTGAGTTTGCTAAGAAAGTAGATCTTACTGATGAAGAAATTCAAGAGTACTACAAAGCAAACCCAGATAACTTCACTCGTCCTGAGCAAGTTAAAGTTGCTTACATCGAGCTTTCTGCTGAAGAGCTTAAGAAGCAAATCCAAGTTTCTGACGCAGAAGTTAAGAAATACTACGACGAGCACCTAGATAAGTACTCAACAGAAGAGCAACGTCGCGTAGCACACATCCTAGTTGAAGGTGATGATGAAGCGAAAGCGCAAGCAATTCTTGACGAGCTAAACGCAGGTGCTGATTTTGCTACACTAGCAAAAGAAAAATCGGAAGACTTTGGTAGCGCTGAAAATGGCGGTGACCTAGGCTGGATCGAACGTGATGTAATGGACCCATCTTTTGAAGAAGCGGCATTTGCACTTAAGAACCCAGGTGATATGACTGGTCTAGTGAAGTCAGATTTCGGTTACCACATCATTAAGCTTGAAGAGCTAAAAGGTGCAGTGGCGAAACCATTCTCTGAAGTTGCAGCTGAAATTAAACAAGAAATGGTAGACCAGAAAGCGGTAGATCAGTTCTATGAACTACAAAACGAACTTGAAAAAGTAGCGTTTGAATACCCAGATTCGCTAGATGACGCTTCTAAAGCGGTTGGTCAAAAAGTGAAGACGACAGACTTCATTTCTCAAGTTGATGCGCCAGAAGCTCTTAAGAACCAAGCTGTGATGCAGGCAATTATGAGCCCAGAAGTGAAAGAAGATGGTCTGAACTCTGAAGCAATCGAAGTGGCGCCTGAGCACATCATTGTTGTTCGTGTCGAAGATGCTCGTGACGAAACAGTTCTTCCACTAGCTGAAGTGAAAGATCAAGTGGTTGCAGAACTGTCTCGCGTTAAAGGCGAGCAAGGTGCGATCGAACTCGGTACGAAAGTTGTTGCTGCTCTGAAAGAAGGCAACACGGCTATTCTTGCTGAAAATGGTTTGGCGTTTGGTGAGCAAGAGTCTGTTGATCGTCGCTCTCCACTAGCAGCAACAGTATTTGCAATGGCGAAACCTGTTGATGGCAAACCAGTGTTTGGTCAATCTAAAGATCTAGAAGGCAACATTGTTGTTGTTGAGCTTGATGCTGTTCATGCTGAGCTAGACAGCGCATTGGAAGAGCAAGTTGCGATGCAAATGCAACGTGCTTCTGCTCAACAAGATCTTACTTCGGTAATCTCTGTACTACGCGCAAACACTGACATTGAGTACTTTGTTGTGAGCAACTAAGCATTACTGATGTAATTTGCATGTTAACTAAAACGGGTCGCATTCGCGGCCCGTTTTATTTTTGTTTGAATAAACTTCAACATAAACAGCGCGTTGCATAGAGTAGTTTTCGTTTTAATACAAAAACTCAAGGGAGGGTGCTCAAATGAAATGGATGTTAACACTGTGCTTATTACTCTTAGCACCGATGAGCTGGGCAGAAGAGAGTAAGTCGGCTAACACAAAAGCAGCTAAGTACGAAGGTATCGAGATTACGGTAAACGTAAATACAGCTTCAGCGCAAGAGATTGCCACCATGCTAAAGGGTATTGGTGAAAAGAAAGCGAAAGATATCGTCGAATATCGTAATGAACACGGTCCTTTTAAAACCGTTGCGGATCTGACCAAAGTGAAGGGCATTGGCGATGCCACGGTGAAAAAGAATGAAGAGCGTATTTTGTTGTAATCAACGTTCTTGCCATTAAAAAGCGAAGTTTCTGTTTCCTATTACTGCTTTCCCGAACCAATCTTCTTTAATGGTTCGGGATTTTTTTGTTTGGTTAGCTTAAATGCGAAAATGGAGTGTGAAGAGCTCTTTTTAGCGTTTTGCCAAGGGAGCTAACCAAAGAGACGACGGTGTAGCAATTTTTCTAACCCAGCCATACCTAGACCACCAATTGCGCCAAATAAATGCGCATCAACAGCAACACGAGCCCCAATCATTGCAGCTGTACTAGTCGAAGGACCGTAGAACTGTTCCCAGGCGATTTTCGCAATTAGACCACCAACGAGCAGCATGCTGCTTCTTCTGCCATCAAAAACTTCACTCAGAGCCCAGAAACCGAACAATCCGTGCAGTACCCCTGATAAACCAACGTAAACCGACATATTAGTGAACAAGTTCATTGCACCAACAAAGGCGCACAAGATAATGAACACAATGAGAAAGTTGCGCACGGTAGGGCGGAAAATAAAACCAATAATCCATAGACCAGCTAAGTTCATACCAAGATGAGCAAAGTTGGTATGCGTCAAATTTCCTGTTACGATTCGCCACCATTCGCCATGGCGTATATTGTATGCATGCCATTCAGTTAGACTTGCCATTGGCTCGAATTGAAGTATTAAACAGATGACGCTGATGATGCTCAGCAATGTATAAAGGTTCACTCTATGTCTCGTTATTGTTCTCAGTGTGGAAAATCGCGCAAAGCTTGTATCTGCCAATGGATTGTATCGCTAGCAAACGAGGTTGAACTTATCATCCTTCAGCATACGAGTGAAGAGCATCGTCCTCTCGGTACGGCACGGATTCTCAATTTAAGCTTAAATCATTGTACTTGCTTGATTGGTGAAGATTTTTCTGACGATTCAGTTTTAAATGCCTTGCTTGAGGATGCAACGTACCAGCACTTTATTCTGTATCCTTCAGAGCAGTCGTTGTGTCTTTCTCAGTTGGCAGATGAACGATCTGATTCTACTAAGAAAACTCGTTTGATTTTACTTGATGGGACATGGAAGAAAGCTTACAAGATGTGGCAGCTTTCGACCAATTTACAGTCTATCCCCACGGTGAAGTTGCCGGAAAATCTACAAGGTCACTACACCATTCGTAAAGCACCGTCTGAAAACAGCTTATCGACGGTAGAAGCTGGGTATCATGCGTTAAGCTTGTTAGAGCCAAACCAAGATTTCACACCTTTATTGGCGGCGTTTGAGAAGATGATTGAGTTCCAAATCGCCCAGATGCCTCCGGGCGTATTTGAAAAGAACTATCTGAAAGCTCGTTAAGCTGAAAGGGGATTAAGGTTCATAGTGGCCTTTAAAGCCGTCCTTTTTGGTTAGAGCACGATTGAAGAAAACAACTGACGGTGTAGCTTTTGTGCATGCCCGTCAGTCATCGCTGAGATGTAATCTGCTATCACACGCATTTTTGCGCTCTCGGTGGTGGCAGTTTGCCACAAGGTTTGGGTGTGTGTTGGAAGTAAGCGTTCAGGATCGGCACTTAATGCCTCAAACAAATCCATGATGATCTGTTGACCCTTATACTCAACAATCTGCACCTGATGTACTTGAATCACATACTTACTAACAAAGTGTTTGAGGACTTCAAGCGCTTTTGCCATCTGTGGTTCTAAGCAGGCGTTCCAAGCCAGTAGCGCATTGTTAAATGGTTCATCGACGACTTTAATTGAGATACTGGTAAGCAGCGCATTGACCATACCGCCGATCGCATCTTTGCGTTCATGATGTTTGCCACTAAACAACATCTGCCCGATTGATCCAATGTGTTCTTCAAACCACGGGTCACCACAATCTGCCAGTTGGCTTGCTGCTCCTTCTTGCCATTGTTGGCGAGTGACCATGCCCAGCACAATTGCATCTTCCAAATCATGTACGCCATAAGCAATGTCATCGGCGAGTTCCATGATGGAACAATCGAGTGACTTGAAGCGAGTTTTACAGTGTTCAAACTCTGATTCCGGACGACAGCGCATTTGGCTTAACAAGGTTTTGTCGTTGTCGGTTAATGGTGCAATGACCCAATCGAACAAATCCTTATCGCAGTCGTAGATCCCCTTTGCTGGGCACCAGTCTTTGGCTTTTAGCTTGCGTTGGTGTTCGACTGGGGCAGGTAAGCAGACTGCACGAGTTTGGCTAAGTAGCGCAGGGTATTTGATCAAACCAAGTAGCGCGCGTCGCGATAAGTTCATACCAAAGTGCTCAGTATATGGCTCTAGTTTGGTGACGATACGAAATGTTTGAGCATTCCCCTCAAAGCCGCCATGCTCACGCATCATGTAGTTGAGGGCTACTTCACCACCATGTCCATAGGGAGGATGACCAATGTCGTGTGCTAAACAGAGAGAATCGATCAAGCTGTCAGACGGCAGAAGATCTCGAAACTCTGGTTGCTTTTTCTTGAGCTGCGCTACGATACCCGTTCCCAATTGCGCGGCTTCGAGAGAGTGGGTTAAGCGAGTTCGGTGGAAGTCTTCTAAGCTGTTGCCGTGGACCTGAGTCTTCGCCTGTAAGCGGCGGAAAGCCGCAGAGTGCAAGATGCGCGCACGGTCACGCTGATATGGGCTGCGATGATCGTCACGGCGGATTTTATGTTCATCGTCATGGCGTTCTTGCCATGAAGTATCTAATTCAAACGACACGTTTCTCTCCATCAACTAACTGATTTCATCCAGCGATAATTCAAAACTTGGGGCAAAGGTATGAAGGAAGTATTCCATTTCCGGTGTTTTACGTTCTTGCAAAGTGATGTCGAGACGCTTCTTGGCGAGAGCAAACTCGTGATTACCTGCACTAAGTTCTTCAAGACATTTTAAATATGCACAGATGGAATCAGCTTGTTTCACGATCAATGCATCTTCTTCATGCGCAGAGTGCGACAACAGGTAGGGAGCAAAATCGTCTTGAAACTCCTCAGGCAACATGGACAGTAACTTTTGTTCCGCAGCTGCTTCGATCTTCTTATATTCTTTAGAGATTTCTGGGTTGTAGTATTTTACAGGAGTTGGCAAGTCCCCAGTTAACACCTCACTGGAGTCGTGGTACATGGCTAGAATTGCTATCCGTTCAGGATTGAGGTTGCCGCCAAACTTCTTGTTTTTGATTAAGGCGAGGGCATGAGCGACAAACGCGACTTGCAAGCTGTGTTCAGAAACGTTTTCCGGTGATACCGAGCGCATCAAGGGCCAGCGTTGGATGAGCTTCATTCGTGCCAAGTGGGCGAAAAAATGGCTTTCTTTCATTGCTGTCTCCAATTTTGATTCTGATACAAAAAAAGGAGCTCACTAGGAGCTCCTCTAAGCATATGAGAGTTCAGTAGTAATTACTACTGGCTATACGTTGTTAAGAACCGTTCAAAGCGACTAATCGCGGTTTCGAGATCTTCTACGTGGGGTAAAGTCACGATACGGAAGTGATCGGGTTTTGGCCAGTTGAAGCCAGAGCCTTGTACCAACAATACCTTCTCTTGTTTTAAGAAATCCAAGACCATTTGTTGGTCATTTTTGATGTTGTACATCTTGGTGTCGATTTTCGGGAACAAGTACATCGCGCCTTTTGGCTTCACACACGAAACCCCAGGGATCTGATTGATCAGTTCGTAAGCGCGGTTTCGTTGTTCAAGAAGACGACCACCTGGCAGGATTAACTCATTAATACTTTGGTAGCCGCCTAACGCGGTTTGGATTGCATGTTGCATTGGTACGTTGGCACACAAACGCATTGAAGACAGCAGTTCGATACCGTTGATGTAGCCTTGAGCCAAATGTTTAGGACCCGTTAGGAACATCCAACCACCGCGGAAACCACAAACACGGTATGCTTTTGACAGACCGTTGAAGGTCATTACCAATACATCGTCAGTAAGTGTTGCGACAGAAGTGTGTGTTGCACCGTCGTAAAGTACTTTGTCGTAGATTTCGTCGGCGAAGATCATCAACTTATGTTGACGCGCAATCTCAATCACTTCTAAAAGGAAATCACGGCTGTAAACCGCACCCGTTGGGTTGTTCGGGTTGATGAGAACAATACCGCGTGTTTTTGGCGTGATTTTCTTTTTGATGTCTTCTAGATCTGGATACCAGTCCGCACCTTCATCACATAAGTAATGAACAGGCTTACCACCTGATAGCGCAACAGATGCCGTCCACAATGGGTAATCCGGTGCTGGGATCAGCATTTCATCGCCATTATTTAATAGCGCTTGCATTGCCATTACGATGAGTTCGGAAACACCGTTGCCTACGTATACATCTTCCACATCCAGAGAACGGATGCCTTTACGTTGGTAGTGCTGCACGACGGCTTTACGTGCTGAGTAAATACCCTTGGAATCACAATAGCCTTGAGAAGTTGGTAGATTACGGATTACATCTACTAGAATCTCATCAGGGGCGTCAAAACCAAATGGGGCGGGGTTACCAATGTTTAGCTTTAGGATTTTATGCCCTTCTTCCTCCATGCGTTTAGCATGTTTGAGTACAGGACCCCTAATGTCGTAGCAGACATTGTCGAGTTTTGACGACATCCCGATATTTTGCATTGTTTAATTCCTAAAAAATCGTTAATTTCTTTATTAAAATACAATAATTTGTTTTTTATTAGAATATAAATCTGTAAATTATCCGTTTAGTGGCTAAGTTTTGTCCTGTCGCCATCACAGGATTTTGTAAAAGATCGCATACGACCTTGATTTGCTTTGGGTCTAAACTTAGAGTAGCCGTCAGTTACCACTAATCCTCACATATTTCGAGGTTGATTTGTCACAGTTCCATCAAGCCGTAAATAGAATTATCGAGCGAGTTCAGCAAACGGAAGGCAATCAAACACGTTTAGTCGAGCCACTCAACGAGAAACCAAATTTCGCGTTTATTGACTGGCTTGAAGCACAACCACTTTTTCCCAAGTTTTACTGGCAGTCCCGTGATACTCGTGAAGAGGTTGTTGCCCTAGGTCAGCTCCATTCTTTTGTTGAGCCGGGACCTGCATATACGATCCTTGGAGAAGGTCAACGTGTATGGGGTGGTCGTTCATTCGATGGTCAGCACGAGAAAAATCGTCGCTGCATGCCATCTTTCTTTTTTCTTCCTCAAATCGAGTTGATTCGCTTCGATCAACAATGGTCGCTCGCAGTCAATATCTCAGAAGATAAAACCCGTACATTAGCAGGCTTAAAAAAGCTGGTTTGTGATGTGCCTAGCCTTGCGCCTATTTCTTCTCATATTCGATCTATTGACCACGCGCCAACTGAGCCTGAGTGGAACACGCTAGTAGAAAAAGTGCTGACAGGTATTGAAAACGATGATTTCAAGAAAGTGGTTTTGGCTCGCAAAACAGTGGTTCAACTAGATTCGACACTTTCTGCTGCGCAGTTACTTAAAGCAAGCTACTTAAATAATCACCACAGCTTTCATTTTCTATTGAGTCTAGACAGTAAACACAGTTTTATGGGGTCAACGCCTGAGCGTCTTTATTCACGCGTTGGTCATGAGCTTCATACCGAAGCTTTAGCCGGCACTATTGGTCGTGGCGATAATGCAAAGCAAGATATGGAGCTAGCAAACTGGCTATCTCAAGATTCTAAAAATCTGAATGAAAACCAATATGTAGTGGATGACATTATCGATCGTTTGTCGCCGCATTCAGAAAGCGTTGAGGTCGAAAACGAGCCTCGCTTAGTACGTTTAAGAAAAGTTCAGCACTTGAAGCGTAATATTCACGCTGAACTGAAAGCTGGAATCAATGGGGTTCAGCTTCTTTCCGCTTTACAACCAACCGCTGCAGTAGCGGGTTTACCACGCAAGGAATCGATGCAGTTTATTCTGGATAACGAACCGTTTGCTCGTGGTTGGTATGCAGGTTCGATGGGTTATATTAGCCATGAACGTGCAGAATTTTGCGTTGCGATCAGAAGTGCTTTGATCTTAGGGGATCAAGTTCAACTGTTTGCTGGCGCGGGTATTGTTCCAGGCTCCATTGCAGAACATGAATGGGCCGAGTTAGATAAAAAAATGTCGACGTTACTTTCTCTTATTTCAGATCACCCACCGCTTGGGGTTGCATCATGAGTGCCGATCAAGCTGTTTTGAATCGCATCTGGTCTGAAACCATCCTGACAGAATTGAACCGCTTCGGTGTGAATCACGTTTGTATTGCGCCTGGTTCTCGCTCTACACCTTTAACAGTAGAAGCGGCAGATAACCCCAATTTTACTATTCATACTCATTTTGATGAGCGTGGATTAGGCTTCATGGCGCTCGGACTTGCTAAAGCAAGCAAAGAGCCGGTCGCATTGATTGTGACTTCTGGCACTGCCGTAGCGAACTTATTGCCTGCGATTGCTGAAGCAAAGTTGACTGGTGAAAAGCTGGTGGTACTGACCGCTGACCGCTCTGTTGAATTAGTAGGTTGCGGTGCAAACCAAGCCATCAACCAATTGGGTATTTTCGCTGAGCATGTATCGGACAGTTTAAACCTTCCGAGTCCGACATTATCAACGCCTCTTAATTGGTTGCTGACTTCTGTTGATGAAGTGATGTTTACGCAACGCCTAAGAGGCAGTGCGGTACACATTAACTGTGCCTTTCCCGAGCCTTTGTACTCGAACACTGAAAAGAGTACGTACCAAAGCTACTCGGACACGGTTGCAGGTTGGAGAGACAGCAAAGTCACGTATTGTCAGCGATTTAACCCTAAAACCAGCAGTGCGATCCCAAGTTGCGGCGATAACAAAGGCGTGGTAGTCATCGGAAGCTTGCCATTAGTTCAAGCGCAAGCGGCTCGTGTATTTGCGGAACAGATGGGGTGGCCGATACTTGCCGACCCACAAAGTGGAGTGAGTTCTGATTGGGCGCACTTTGATTTATGGCTACAAAACCCAAGGTTGGCAAGCCAGCTTGATGACTGCGATTTGATTGTTCAGTTCGGCAGCCGAATCATTTCTAAGCGTTTTAATCATTGGTTAGAGAGACATGTTTCTCGCAATCAGCATGGTGGGGATATTCAATATTGGTATGTCTCTCCACGATTGGATCGTGACAATCAAAGCCACTTGCCTCAATGGCATTGGGCAGAGCAGCCAAGCGCGTGGGTAGAGCGTACTACAGAGTTTGAATCGGAGTATTCCGGCTGGGCAGATGACCTTGCTGCTGACATCAAACAGGTGACTCAGCATGCGAAAGGTTTGTTTGTCTCCGATCCTAAGAGTGAATTGAGTGAAATTGCTTTGGCAATAGATGTTGCGGAGCGGTCTCAAGGGGTGGACTTGTTTGTTGGTAATAGCTTGTTTGTTCGCCTAATCGATATGTTTGGCAAACTGGACAATACCGAAGTCTTCACTAACCGTGGCGCTTCGGGTATTGATGGATTGTTTGCTACGGCAAGTGGTGTGCAACGAGCTCGTCAAAATCCAATGTTGATGTTCCTTGGCGATACTTCTGCTCTATATGGATTGAACTCACTAGCGCTGTTTACACACAGTGAATTACCTTCGGTTTTAGTGATCACGAATAACGATGGTGGTGCGATTTTTGATTTACTGCCAGTGCCACAAGAGCATAGGGAGTCTTTCTACCAAATGCCCCATGGCTATGAGTTTGAGCATGCCGCTAAGCAGTTTGGATTAGAATACAGTAAACCAAGCACGCTGGCAGAGTACCAAACGTTAGTAGCACAACATTTGGCGACAGGTCGTGGAGCATTGGTGGTCGAAGTGCAAACGCCGTCAAATCAAGCGGTAGAGCATCTTAAATCCTTCAATAAGAATCTACATGCTCTATTCTGAACACTTTCCTGCAACGGAAAAACACCAAGGTAGCGAATTACCTACGTTGGTGTTTTTGCATGGTTTGCTTGGCAGTGGTGAGGATTGGCAAACGTGTATGGCAGCTTTGCCACAGTATGACCGAGTAACGATTGACTTACCCGGGCATGGGCATAGCCAATCTATTTTTTGCCGTGACCTGAATGATTGCTGCAAACTGCTCCATTCCACACTATCTTTACTATTTCCCTCACTACAACCGTTTATTCTGATTGGTTATTCAATGGGTGGGCGCATTGCTATGCATGGTCTTGCGCACCAGTGTTTTCTGGATCTCAATATTTGCGGTGCGATTATCGAAGGGGGAAACTTCGGGCTGCAAAGCGAGTCAGAAAAACAAGCACGGTTTAGCAACGATGCGCATTGGGCGAGACGCTTCAAAACAGAGCCTCTTGCCTGTGTTTTGAACGATTGGTACCAACAGTTGGTCTTTTCTTCACTAAACCATGAGCAAAGACAAACATTGATTGAGAAACGAAGTGCTAATCTTGGTTCAGCAGTTGCGGACATGTTGCTTGCGACGTCTTTAGCAAAGCAATCTTACTTGCTGCCTGCGCTGCAACAACAAACCATTCCGCTGTATTACATTTGCGGTTCAAAAGACAAGAAATTTAGTCAACTGGCTGAGAGTAGCGGGTTGGCGTATCGACAAGTTGAGGGGGCTGGACACAATGTCCATCAAGAGCAACCACAACAATTTGCGATGCACATTAATCAAATATTTCATTCTCACTTTGGGTGAGAGCAACGAGAACAATGGGAATCACCATGGCTAAAACAGTAGGCATTTCTGAAGAAGAACTTTACGCTCCGGTTCAATGGAAAGATTGCGGCGAGAAATACGAGGACATTCATTACCACAAGTCTGAAGACGGTATCGCGAAAATTACTATTGCACGTCCACAAGTGCGTAATGCGTTCCGCCCTCAAACGGTGAAAGAGATGATTGATGCGTTGGCAGATGCACGCTACGACTCTGGTGTTGGCGTGATCATTCTAACGGGTCTAGGCGAAGACGCTTTCTGTTCTGGCGGTGACCAGAAGATCCGCGGCGATTACGGCGGCTATAAAGACGACCAAGGTACTCACCATCTAAACGTATTGGATTTCCAACGCGACATCCGTACTTGTCCAAAACCAGTGATCGCATCGGTTGCAGGTTGGGCTGTCGGTGGTGGTCATGTTCTTCATATGATGTGTGATCTAACGATTGCTGCTGACAATGCACAATTTGGTCAAACGGGTCCTAAAGTCGGTTCATTCGATGGTGGCTGGGGTGCATCTTACATGGCTCGCATTGTTGGCCAGAAGAAAGCTCGCGAAATCTGGTTCCTATGTCGCTTCTACAATGCACAAGAAGCAGTAGATATGGGACTAGTGAACACAGTTGTGCCACTAGAAGACCTAGAAAAAGAAACCGTTCGCTGGTGTCGTGAAGTTCTACAACATAGCCCTATGGCGCTACGTTGTTTGAAAGCGGCACTCAATGCAGACTGTGATGGTCAAGCGGGTCTGCAAGAGCTTGCTGGTAACGCGACAATGATGTTCTACATGACGGATGAAGGCCAAGAAGGTCGTAACGCATTCAACGAGAAACGTCGCCCAGACTTCGACAAATTCCCTCGTAACCCATAATCCGTATAAGAAGAGGAGCCATGCGCTCCTCTATTTCGTTTTCGTCCTGAGCGCCTCGCCCTCTGGGAGGCTAGCGGGTTGTCTCGCTAAAGAGCTCAGAATATACGGCATTACATAGGATTCGAATTATGCGTAAAGCGAAGATTTATCGTTACTGCTTGCCAATGGACAGTGGCGTGATACTGCGTGATAACAAGTTGACGGAACGTACAGGTTACATCGTTGAACTGTCCGAAGGCGATAAAATCGGTCGTGGTGAAGTCGCTCCACTGGTTGGTTTTAGCTTGGAAGGTGTGGAAGAAGCCGGTATTCAATTGCAAGCTCAGGTTGAACGCTGGGTTGCGAACTTACCTTTGGATTACAACCACATGTATCCATCGGTTGCGTTTGGTTTGTCGATGGCTCAACTGGAGCTTGAAGGTGGTTTACCTACGCAAGGTAAGCACCAAGTCGCGCCTTTGTGTAACGGTGACCCAGACGATCTGATCCCAAAACTGAACGAAATGGAAGGCGAAAAAGTCGCGAAAGTAAAAGTCGGTCTGTATGAACCGATTCGTGACGGTATGCTGGTGAACTTGTTTCTTGAGTCGATTCCACAGCTAACGCTTCGTCTTGATGCAAACCGTGCTTGGACGCCAGAAAAAGCGCAGCAGTTTGCAAAATACATTGCACCATCACTACGCCAGCGCATCACCTTCTTGGAGGAGCCATGTCGCTCTCCTGGCGACAGCCTGTCTTTTGCAATCAATACGGGGATCGCTATCGCGTGGGATGAGACGTTGCAAGATGCGGTTCGTCGTGAAGATTTCAGCTTGGAAGATCTTACTGGTGTGAAAACCATCATCATCAAGCCAACGTTAATCGGCTCGGTTGATTTCTGTATTAAGCTGATTGAAAAGGCGAAGACGCTGGGCATTAAAGCCGTGATCAGCTCAAGCATTGAATCGAGCTTAGGTCTCAACCAACTTGCGCGCTTAGCACAATGGCAACTACCAAATGAGATCCCAGGTTTGGATACCATTGGTTTGTTTAAAGCACAATTAGAGCAGGGCTGGCCGAAGTGCGATCTTCCAGTTATTCCGCTGTCAGAGCAGGAGTTAGTGTGGCATTCAGCGTAGATGATATTGCGATTGCACCTTGGAAATACTGGGCTCAAGTGAGCCCTTTTTCTATTGCGCTTGAAACAAACAAAGCGTCGCTCAATTGGCAGCAATTAGCGGCACGGATTCGCCATTATGTTCATTCCCTGCAACAGCAAGGTGTGATGAATGGAGATGTGGTGACGTTAGTCGGTAAGAATCAAGTTGAAACCCTGTGGTTTTATATTGCCGCTCAGCAGTTAGGAGCGACTGTTGCTTTAACCATGCCGCAGCCTTTTGAGGCTCTGTCTGGCAAACTAACGACATTATACAAACCGAACCAGCAACGCTTTGTTTGGTTTGCTGATGGTGCCGTTGGTTTGTACTCAGAAAATCAGTTATCACAACTTAGTGCTACCTTGTTGTCGATTCCAGACACTAACACCGATGATGTATCAGTGCTCTCTACTGACGGATACTCGCATGATGGATTCGCATCTATCGTATTTACCTCTGGTTCAACCGGTACGCCCAAAGCGGTTGTTCATACACATAGACAACACCTTTCTTCAGCTCAAGGTCTGTTGGCTGAGTTTCGGTTCGACCAACAAGGTACGTGGTTACTCTCTCTGCCGCTTTATCATGTTTCTGGTCTTGCCATTGTGTATCGCTGGCTGTTCGCTGGTGCAACCATTAAGGTTGGAAGTGGAAGCCTTACGGACGATATTGTTGGTGTCTCTCATGCTTCTTTAGTCTCGACCCAGCTTAAGCGTTTGCTGGACGAACAAGTTGAATTGTCTCTCACGCATGTATTACTGGGTGGTAGCCACGTCGCACATGAGCTCGCACTACGAGCGACACAACAAGGCATTGAGACTTGGCTAGGCTACGGCATGACGGAAGCCGCTTCAACGGTGACAGCAAAGCAAATAGACAGCATCAGCAATGCAGGTCACCTATTGCAAAATCGAGATATTAAGCTGGAGGAGCAACGCATTTATATTGGCGGGCTCACTCTCGCAACTGGCTACTTCAATCAAGGAAGTATTACTTCTCTGCTTAATGATGATGGTTGGTTCGACAGTAAAGACTTAGGTGAGTGGCAAGGCGATGAACTTAAGATCATTGGACGAGCAGACAACCAATTCATCTCTGGCGGTGAGAATGCTCACTGCGAAGAAATTGAAGCAGTACTGAACCAAATCGAGGGTATTTCGCAAAGCATTGTTGTGCCAGTAGTAGATGCGGAATTTGGACACCGACCAGTGGCAGTGATTCAAACTGAATCGTTATTGAGCAAAGTACAGTACGAGCAATACCTAAAAACTAAGCTAGAGAAATTCAAATGGCCAGTAGCGTATTACGCAATGCCTCAAACTCTGTTGGGTGGTGGTATTAAAGTGTCGCGCAAAGCAGTGAAAGACTGGTTAAAAAATGAAGTGCAAAACGGTGACTAAGCGTTATTGCACTTCAGGGGGATGTGGTGATGGTGAGTCACCACAATTCTTTAGTTAGCGAGCGCGACTTTCATCTGCTCAGCCACTTTATCTACTTTGCCCAATCCGATAATCACTTGTAAGCCGCCTTTACCAATCATAACTACGCCAGCAGCACCTAGTTGTTTTAGCTTAGCTTCATCGGCTAGAGAAGAGTCTTTTACGGTCAAGCGAAGGCGAGTAATACAGTTGTCCACCTCGAGAATGTTATCTGCACCACCGATCGCTGCGATGTAGTCTTTCGCCAATTCACCTATGTTCTCAGTGACTTCTTTTTCCATATCCTCGCCGCGACCGGGTGTACGTAAGTTGAACTTAATAATCGCAAAGCGGAATACGCTGTAGTAAATCGCGAAGAAAACTAAACCTTGTGGGATCAGCATGTACCATTTGGTCGCCAGCGGGTTTTGGCTTGATAGTACGAAGTCAACGAAGCCTGCAGAGAAGCCAAAACCTGCCATCCATTGCATGCTTGCCGCAATGTACATTGAGATCCCCGTTAATACTGCGTGAATCAGGTACAACACTGGCGCTAAGAACATGAAGCTGAACTCTAGAGGTTCTGTGATACCAGTGAAGAAAGACGCCATCGCAGCAGCCAGCATGATAGAAAACACTTTGGTTTTGTTTTGCTTATCAGCGCAGTGATAAATCGCAAGAGCGGCACCTGGTAGACCAAACATCATAATTGGGAAGAAGCCAGCTTGGTACATACCAGTTTTGCCGATCACAGCCGTACCATTGGCAATAGACTGTGCGCCGCCTAAGAAGTTTGGAATGTCGTTGATGCCAACCACATCAAACCAGAAGACTGGGTAGAGCGCGTGGTGCATGCCGATTGTCAGCATCAAACGGTTAAAGAAGCCAAAGAGACCTGCGCCTAACGCCCCCATGGATTCGAGCTTAGTCCCGAAAATAATTAATGCATCGTAAATCACAGGCCATACATAAAGCAGGACAAAAGCCAAAGCCATGCCAGCGATAGAGGTTAAGATTGGAACCAGACGCTTGCCACTGAAGAATGCCAACGCCTTTGGTAGCTCAACACCAGAGTAACGGTTATAGATTTCTGCTGAGATCACGCCAACTAGAATACCGATAAACTGGTTGTTGATTTTGTTGAACGCATCAGGCACTTCGTCAGCACTAATATCCATCAATTGAGTAACGGCACCCGGTGCTAGTAATGTGGTTAGCACCATAAAACAGATAAAACCAGATAAAGCGGCAGAGCCATTCTTATCCTTACTTAATCCGAAAGCGACACCAACGGCGAACAGTACCGCCATGTTATCAATGATGGCTCCACCGGATTTAATTAGGAATGCCGCTAAAACACTTTCAGAGCCCCAACCGACCGGATCAATCCAGTAGCCAATCCCCATTAATATTGCCGCAGCAGGTAGGGTCGCCACGGGTACCATTAATGCCTTACCGACTTTTTGCATATAGCCGAGTATATTCATATTTGCCCCTATAATTTTAATGCCACCTAAAACATGATCTATGTTTGAAAGTGGCGTTTTTATTTAGTTTCTAGAGACTATTTGAAACTTAATTATCGACGCAAACAAACGAAATCACTACTATCATGAATTAATATTTTTAATGCATGGTGCGTTATGGCTAACCAACAGTTACTGCTTAGAAACCTTCATACCTTCAGTATCGCAGCGAAGCACCTCAGCTTTACGCAGGCAGCGAAAGAGTTGCACCTCACTCAAGGCGCTGTGAGTCATCGCATCAAAGTGCTAGAGCAGGAGCTTGGTTTTTCTCTGTTTGTGCGAGGTACGCGGAAGTTAGATTTGACCGCAGAAGGGTACCGATTCCAAAAGACATTATCATCGTCACTGAGCACCATCTTTAATGAAATTGAAGAAATAAAATCAACGGATTTAGTTGGTGAACTGAATATCGCTGCATCTCCGGGATTCTTAAATGGATGGTTGATGCCACGTATTGCGGATTTTAAACGTCTTTATCCGGGATTTAACCTCAACCTGTTTGCACAGGAAAACCAATTAGATTTAGTGACTAATCACATTGATGCTGCGATTTTTTATGATACGGAGCATTTGGTTGATGTGTATCGCCAAAGACTGTTTGGTGAAAAGTACATCCCGGTCTGTACACCTGAGTACATGAAAGAACAGAATATTTTAGAGGATGGGATGGCATCACTTCATCGTATCAACTTTATCCATGCATTGGGTTCGGATGTATGGCAACGATGGATTGCCCATGTGGGACTTGATGTTGATATCTTTGAGCATTTTTATTGTGTTAGCCATCGAGATATGGCGGTGCTCGCGGCGAGAAATAGTGTTGGTGTGGCGATGGGGCGGTATCGATTCGTCAAAGATCTACTGGATAAAGGAGAATTGGTTAGCCCTTATCCGACAATGGATACGAACTTGGGGTACGATTTAATTTGTCCATCTGGCTATGAACATCGACCTAAAGTGAAAACCTTTATTTCATGGATAGAAAGTCATATACCCAAGTAACCTCAAAATGCTTGGTTCAGCGAGAATGACTTGGTTTGAAGGCGAGGCAACAGTTTGAAGATCTAGTGGTTCTAAATCAAAAGTTGTTAACGAAGCATGCGAACCAAGGCAACTCGCCCTTTGGGAGCGTGTCACTGAAACAATTTCATCGTCAAACAACTTGGAAAGAGCTTGCTATTACGCTTCGTTGTTTTCCTTGAACTTGAATCAGTGACAGCGCTCTGAATCCAGCACCTTGAAGTCACTTGGGTATAGTTGATTTCGCAATGAATTAGTCGAAAAGGTAATTTCGTATCCTTGTAACTCTGAATCATAATCATGCTCAAAGATAAAGGAATAAGGCATAAGGTTCAGGATGATCAAATTAGCGTTAGCAGCGGCGGTATTATTGCAAATCGGTGTAGCTGTCAGCAGTGAGGGGTTAATGCGTTCATTGGCTGAGTTAACTGCCTTTCTGGTTGCAATAGCTTTAGTGTTGGTACACAAAAGTCAAAGCACGCGAAAAGTCGAGCCAACCCAGCCTCAGAAAATCGATCAAGGTTTAGCTGAGAAGTAACCAGCCTAGAGACGTAGTAGAAATCAGTACCCACAACGTGACGCCAAACAGTAATGGCTTTGCGCCTGCTGATTTGAGTTTTGAGACTGAAATACTGCAACCAATCAAGAACAAACAAACCACAAGAGCTTGCTTAGCAATGGCAAAGATGCCTTGATATACCACTTCAAATTGTGGGAAAAAATCGCTGAATGCAATTGCAGCACAGTACCAGAAAATGAAGTAAGGAATCACTAACTTACTTTTGCCTTCCTCTCCATTACCTCGAGAAAAGATCACAGCACTGATCAGTGCGACAGGGATAATCCACAATGCTCGGGCGAGTTTCAATGTTGTTGCTGTCGTAAGTGCTTCTTCGCCGTAAGCAGACGCGGCACCCACAACTGAAGAAGTGTCGTGAATCGCAATCGCCGCCCATGTTCCGAACGTATGCTGATCCAAGCCTATTGCGTGACCAATCACTGGGAAGATAAATAGCGCTACTGAGTTCAGAACGAAAACCGTTGCAAGTGCAAGACCGATTTGTTCATCCTTCGCTTTAATCGCTGGAGCGACAGCGGCAATTGCACTGCCACCGCAAATTGCAGTGCCAGAAGCGATTAAGTAAGCGGTCGTTCGTTCTAACTTAATCATCTTCGCGATCGTCATACCGAGCACAAGCGTACCAAGAATGGTGGCGATGATAAGACCAATGCCGTCAGAAGTGACTGCTAGAGCCTGCTCAAAGTGAATACCGAAGCCTAAGCCAATGATTGAATAGGAAAGCAACTTCTTGGTAAAAGAGGCAATAGGAAGTTCTGTCGGTACTAGGCTAAAACTCGCCAATAGAAAACCGATCACAAGCGCAATAGGAGAGGACACGAAAGGGGTTAAACAAAACAGCAGTGCCAATCCAAAGGGGATATTCTTTGTATTCAAGGGTGTCGTTCGTTGTTATGAGTTAAAGCGTGGAGTATACAGTAACGCTTTTGGTCAGAAAGTCTTAATGAATTGAACATGCGTTCAGTTAAACTAAACGCATGTTCAAGAATATGAAAGTGCTGTTCTGAGTTTAACGCCAGTCGCCTCGAAGACCTCTTACTTTTTCAAACATAACTTGCGCGCTGGCTTGTTTTGGATCGACGGGTGTTCCTGCTTCGATTTCTAATTTAGACCAGAAACGGGTTGGTAACCCCTTACATGCGCGACCTTTTGCACGGCTGAAATAGCTGCCCCATAAACCTTTCAGTGCCATTGGTATAACAGGGACAGGGCTGCGGCGAAGGATGATATCGATACCACGCATAAACTCGTTCATCTCACCATCTGACGTTAAACGTCCCTCTGGGAAAATACACACAATATGACCCTCACTCAGTGCTTTCTCAACATCATTAAATGCGCGGCGAATCGATGTTCGATTGCTAGCCGAGATGGGGATCACGCCTGCTCGGCGAAGAAATCGTCGCAAAGGAGGAAGGTTCGCATAGTCTTCTTCCATCACAAATCGAATGAGACGAGGACAAACGGCACTTAATAGCAGTGAGTCCATATAGCTGACATGATTGCAGACGATCAATGCCCCGCCGTGTTCTGGTAGGTGGTGTAAGTTCTTGTGCTTCACTCGGTAAATGGTATGAGTGACCACCCACATTGCAAAGCGCACCACAAAGATAGGAATCTGCAAAAAAATGTACGTTGCAACGAGGAAATTAAGCACCGCCAGAAGAGCAAATAATTGAGGAATGCTCATTTCAAGTACGCTTAGACAAACAATGCCTAATACAGCGCTGCCTACCATGAATAGAGAGTTAAAGATGTTTAAGCCTGCAATGACCTGCGCTCGTTCCGTTTCTTTAGCTCGGTGTTGCATCAAGGCATAAAGGGGGACGATAAAGAGACCGCCGGATACACCTATCATTAATAAGTAGAAGAACAAGGACCAGAATGCATCGTAGCTAACAAACTCAGCGAAAGTATGGAAGCGAGGCAGATCGGTCGGAATTGATGTTGCCATCAAGAAACCGAAGATTGTGATACCCAGAGCACCAATCGGCACGATGCCGACTTCAATACGATGATTTGAGAGCCAATTACACGCCATGGAGCCAACAGCAATGCCAACAGAGAATAGCGCTAGAAGGAAAGAAACCGCGCTTTCGGTACCGTTCAAATACACCTTGGTGAAGTTTGGAAATTGAGTCAGATAAGCCGCACCTAGGAACCAAAACCAGCTGATTGCCATGATGCATTGGAAGACAATACGATCAGACTTAGCAATCGCGAGTGTGTGCTTGGTCTGTTTATATGGTTGCCATTTGAATTGAATGTCCGGCGCGCTGGCTGATGCAAACGGAATAAAGCGACTAGATAGGTAGCCCAAAACAGCAAAGATGACAACGCAGAAAGCAGCAAGATATTTGGCACTCTCTGCTGAGGCAATAATACCGGCACCGAGAGTACCGACCAGAATTGCGATAAACGTACCAGCTTCGACTAATGCGTTGCCAGGGACGAGTTCTTTTTCATTAAGTTGTTGAGGAAGTAGGGCATATTTGACTGGTCCAAAGAACGCCGATTGGGTGCCCATCAAAAACAGCAATAAGAGCAGGACGCCATAGCTTTCGGTGATAAAACCAATTGCGCCTAATAGCATGATGCCGATCTCGAACAACTTTACCTTTCGAATAAACCATGACTTCTCGTACTTATCCGCGAGCACCCCAGCTGATGCAGAGAATAAGAAGAATGGAAGAATAAACAAGCCTGCCGCTAAGTTAATGAAAAGGTTGCTAGAAATTGGTAACGCGCTTGACCCAGCAAAAGCCACAAACAGCAGCAGTACGTTCTTAAATATGTTGTCGTTGAAAGCACCAAAAAACTGGGTAATAAAGTAGGGGAGGAACTTTCGCTGCCTAAGCAAAGACGACTGGCTGTCTGATGACATGAACAATCCTTTATTACCAGCTGATCAGGTAGTTTGAAATCAGGTTATCGATAAGCTCTTTACCATCAATAGGTTCGCTTGAGAAAAATTTGTCATCGACACTCAGAAGTGTAATGCCGTGAACACCTGACCATAATACTCGACTCGCTTGTAATACTTCAGATTCAGTACGATGGGGAGCGATTTGTGCCAATAAGGATTCCAACATTCCTGTCATACCATCGATGCGCTTCGCGTGCCACTCTGGAAGCTCAGCACCATTCATGTTGTGCTCAAATACCAGTTGCCAGCGGTAAGGGTGTTTTTGCGCAAAGTCATGGTAGCAGTATGCCAGTTCAAAAAGTGCTTGATGAGCATCCTTACTGTTTTTGGTCGCGGTTACTGCTTCTTGTTGCAACTCATCCAATGTCTGTGCAACGGCATGTAAAAGCAGTAGGTTATAGTTGCCAAAGATATTAACGAGAGTACTTGGCACGTAACCTATCATATTAGCGATCTTGCGAAGGCTCAGGTCGTGGTAAGAGTTTTCGTCTAAAAAGTCTTTGACTGTGGTAAGAGTCAAATTGACTAACTCTTCTCTAGTGTGATCGTTTCTGCGCGCCATAATTTAAAACTACTTATTGAACAACGTTCAATATGATAGTCAGCTACTGATTGACCGTCAATAACGCAAACAAGTCAGAAACCTGTGGGTTGGCAATATTCTGATACATGTCTTCTATTACGGATTGTTTCATTGTTGAATCCGACGGAGTATGATGGACACATCTCATATTTAGCGTGCTACTGATATTAGATGCTCGTTCATTTCACTATCATGCAGCGCGATTAAGTACATATCGTCAATTTTAAGGATAACGATGAAACGTTTATTTTCGATTGTCGCCCTACTGATGTTTACGGTTGCTGTAACGCCTATCGCGGAAGCGAAAAAGTTCGGTGGTGGTAAGTCTTTCGGTAAGAGTTATAAAACAGCCCCTGCTCCTAAACAGCAGCAACAAAACACAAACACCATTGGTAAAGAACAAGGTGCTAAATCATCAAGCAAAAAAGGTTTGATGGGCGGCTTACTTGGTGGTCTTCTTGCTGGTGGTTTGTTAGCAGCATTCTTTGGTGGTGCATTCGAAGGTATCCAATTTATGGATATCCTAATCATCGGTTTGATTGCATTTGTTATCTTCAAATTGATGCGCGGCATGCTTGGCGCTAAACAGGGCAGTATGAATCAGCATCGTCAACAGCCAGCATTTGGCGGTAATGCTTCTAAGTTCGAGCAACCAAACATGCAGAATTTTGAGCAACAGCCAAATACAAACGCTGGTGGTTTTGGCGGTTTCGGTGCTCAAACTGACATCCCACATAACTACCCACCGGGTTTTGACCAAGCTGCATTCATCAATGGCTCTCGTGAGCACTACCGCATCTTGCAAGGCGCATGGAACCATAACCAACTTCACACGATTGAAGAGTATGTTTCACCAAGCCTATTTGAAGATTTGAAAGCAGAACGTGCGAAGCTAGATGGCGAGCAACACACCGATGTGATGTATGTAGATGCTGAAATCGTTCGCGCTGACTACGATGCAAGTAAAGCACAGCTTAGTCTGCAGTTCAGTGGTCGCTACCGTGATGCAGCAGAAGGCATTGAAGAAGATATCGAAGATATCTGGCACCTAGAGCGCGACCTAACGGTACCAAACGCACCTTGGTTGATTGTCGGTATTCAAGGTTAATCACCAGCAGCGTTCAATTTAGTCTTAGTAAAATCCCGCTTTCGAGCGGGTTTTTTTATGTCTGGAAATCAGAGAATCGAAACCTATCGATATAATTTCGAGTGGTTAAAGTCGAGCAAATAGGATCCTTACAAGGGAAACGATGAGTCACACATAGGGAATGGTGAAGATAGAGCTAATGAGATGATCTATGGCTTGATTCCATTGACCTAAAATAAACCAACTGACACTTTGATTCCCTCTCAAGCAGAGCTAGTTAAAAGTATCTAGGTGTCGTACTACTTAACGAAAGATCACTAAAAATCGCGCTGTGAGTGAGACTAGATTTAGCCAGATAGTGGGGTAGTCATTGAAAATTGATAGGTATAGAACGAAAAAAGCCAGCTCAATGAGCTGGCTTCTTCAATATGGTGGAGGGGGACGGATTCGAACCATCGAAGGCAGTGCCGGCAGATTTACAGTCTGCTCCCTTTGGCCACTCGGGAACCCCTCCAGGGTGTTTTTCATACTACAAAGAGTATGCTTGAAAATTAGTTTCCCAACCTAGCTTCCAAGTTGTTCTCATGTTTAAAGGAAAAACATAAGAAAGAATATGGTGGAGGGGGACGGATTCGAACCATCGAAGGCAGTGCCGGCAGATTTACAGTCTGCTCCCTTTGGCCACTCGGGAACCCCTCCAGGGTGTTTTCATACTACAAAGAGTATGCTTGAAAATTAGTTTCCCAACCTAGCTTCCAAGTTGTTCTCATGTTTAAAGGAAAAACATAAGAAAGAATATGGTGGAGGGGGACGGATTCGAACCATCGAAGGCAGTGCCGGCAGATTTACAGTCTGCTCCCTTTGGCCACTCGGGAACCCCTCCAGGGTGTTTTCATACTACAAAGAGCATGCTTGAAAATTAGTTTCCCAACCTAGCTTCCAAGTTGTTCTCATGTTCAAAGGAAAAACATAAGAAAGAATATGGTGGAGGGGGACGGATTCGAACCATCGAAGGCAGTGCCGGCAGATTTACAGTCTGCTCCCTTTGGCCACTCGGGAACCCCTCCAGGGTGTTTTTCATACTACAAAGAGCATGCTTGAAAATTAGTTTCCCAACCTAGCTTCCAAGTTGTTCTTATGTTCAAAGGAAAAACATAAGAAAGAATATGGTGGAGGGGGACGGATTCGAACCATCGAAGGCAGTGCCGGCAGATTTACAGTCTGCTCCCTTTGGCCACTCGGGAACCCCTCCAGGGTGTTTTCATACTACAAAGAGCATGCTTGAAAATTAGTTTCCCAACCTAACTTCCAAGTTGTTCTCATGTTCAAAGGAAAAACATAAGAAAGAATATGGTGGAGGGGGACGGATTCGAACCATCGAAGGCAGTGCCGGCAGATTTACAGTCTGCTCCCTTTGGCCACTCGGGAACCCCTCCAGGGTATTTTTATACTTAAGAATGTTTTCCCAACACATCTCTCAAGTGCGGAGCGCATCATAGCAAACTCGCTCAAGCTGTAAAGCGTTTTTCTTACGTTTTTAAGTTGAATGCTGCCTTTTTGGGCAAAGATGGTAGAAAGTCAGCGTTTTGTATGTCGTTTATACAAAAAAGAAACTGACTTTTTACTTGAATTTACACTACTTGACGTTAGGCGTCGTATCAACTGATAAACTGTAATCAGTTTAATGACATAAGTTTATCTGTTTAGTAGTCAAAATTATGAGTATGAGAGCCACTTTATCCGTTCTAACGCTTTCTATTTTAATGGCATCACCTGCGGCTTTTGCTGCAAAACGTGGTCCATCGACGGTTACGGTCGTAACTGAACAAGTAGAGACGCATCAAATCAACCAATCTCTATCATTGATTGGTAAGCTAGAAGCTGCCCAATCAGTGATTGTTGCTTCTGAAGTTGCTGGCAAGGTAAAAGATATCCCCGTAAAAGCCAATCAAAACGTTCAACAAGATCAGCTGCTCATTCTACTAAATGATGACAAAGCGCAAGCAGCATTAGTAGAAGCAAAAGCTTACCTAAAAGATGAACAGCGTAAGTTAAAAGAGTTTCAGCGTTTGGTGAAACGTAATGCCATTACTCAAACGGAAATTGATGCGCAAAAAGCAAGCGTAGAGATTGCGGAAGCGCGTCTAGATGCAGCAAAAGCTAACCTAGCGGATCTAAATATCAGTGCACCTTTTGCCGGTACGGTTGGTTTTATCGATTTTAGTCGAGGAAAAATGGTCAGTGCAGGCTCTGAGTTGCTGACGTTAGATGACTTGTCCGTAATGGAACTGGATCTGCAAGTACCTGAGCGTTACCTATCGATGTTATCTGTTGGTATGGAGGTTCACGCGACTACCAGCGCTTGGAGCGGTGTTGATTTTGTCGGTAAAGTCACAGGCATCGATACTCGTATCAGTGCAGAAACGTTGAACTTACGTATTCGTATTGAATTCGACAACCCAGAAAACCATCTGAAGCCGGGCATGCTTATGAATGCGTCTTTGGCATTCCCTGCGATTGAAGCACCAATTATCCCAGTTCAAGCGCTGGAATATTCCGGAACGAAGCGGTTTGTGTATGTTATTGATGAAGACAACAAAGCGCAGCGTCAAGAAGTGTTCTTGGGGGCGCGTGTCGATAATGAAGTGGTGATTGAATCTGGTGTAGAGATTGGCGACAAGATTGTCGTGCAAGGTATTGTGAACATGCGCGATGGCGTCGAAGTGAAAGAAATCATCGCACCAGGAAAAGCGAAAACTGCGAATGCAACCAGTGAGCAGGGCGCGCAAGACGAAGCGGCTAAGGAAGCAAATTAATGTTACTTTCTGACGTTTCCGTAAAACGCCCTGTTGCGGCGCTGGTATTAAGCATGCTGCTATGTGTATTCGGCTTTGTGTCGTTTACCAAACTTGCAGTGCGTGAAATGCCAGATATCGAAAGTCCAGTTGTATCGATCAGCACTCGTTATGAAGGCGCTTCTGCAACCATCATTGAAAGCCAAATTACTTCGGTACTGGAAGATCAACTTTCGGGCATCAGTGGAATTGATGAAATTAGCTCCACTACACGCAACAGCATGTCGCGTATCACCATCACTTTTGAATTGGGTTATGACCTTAATACCGGCGTAAGTGATGTTCGTGATGCGGTAGCTCGAGCACAGCGTTCGTTGCCAGATGAAGCTGATGATCCTGTTGTTTACAAAAACAATGGTTCTGGTGAAGCTTCTCTCTATATTAACCTCAGCTCATCAGAGATGGACCGCACACAATTGACGGATTATGCCGAACGTGTGCTTATGGACCGTTTCAGTTTGATCTCGGGTGTTAGTTCTATCGATCTGTCTGGTGGTTTGTACAAAGTGATGTACGTGAAACTCAAACCAGATCTGATGGCAGGACGTTCGGTTACTGCCTCTGATATTACAGCAGCGCTTCGTAGTGAAAACTTAGAAAGTCCGGGTGGTGAAGTTCGAAACGATTCGACAGTGATGTCAGTGCGAACTGCCCGTACATACAACACGCCAGAAGATTTCCAATACCTTGTGGTGAAACGTGCAAGTGACAACACGCCTATTTACCTAAAAGACGTGGCTGATGTGTTTATCGGTGCAGAAAACGAAAACTCGACCTTTAAGAGTGATGGTGTCGTGAACATCAGTTTGGGGGTGGTGCCTCAATCAGATGCGAACCCTTTAGAAGTTGCGCAGGCTGTACGTTCTGAAGTGGATAAAATCCAGAAGTTTTTGCCAGATGGGACTCGTCTAGCTATTGATTATGATGCCACTGTCTTTATCGAACGTTCGATCGATGAGGTCTACAGTACACTCTTTATTACGGGTGGTCTGGTAATTCTGGTTTTGTACATCTTTATCGGTCAAGCACGAGCAACGTTGATTCCTGCGGTGACGGTACCAGTGTCACTGATTTCATCATTCATCGCTGCCTACTATTTTGGTTTCTCTATTAACCTCATTACCTTGATGGCGTTGATCCTGTCTATTGGTCTGGTTGTGGACGATGCAATCGTAGTAGTAGAGAACATCTTCCACCATATTGAACGTGGTGAATCACCATTATTGGCGGCTTACAAAGGTACGCGTGAAGTAGGTTTTGCTGTTATCGCCACAACGTTAGTTCTTGTGATGGTATTCCTGCCGATCTCCTTTATGGATGGCATGGTCGGTTTGCTGTTTACTGAATTCTCAGTTTTGTTGGCAATGTCGGTGATCTTCTCGTCCTTAATTGCTTTGACGCTTACTCCTGTTTTAGGCAGTCAAATTCTAAAAGCGAACGTGAAACCAAACCGATTTAATCAAGCCGTTGATAAGCTGTTTGCGAAATTGGAAGCAGGTTATCGTACAGCGCTGCGCGGTGCGTTGAAAGTCCGCTGGGCTGCACCTTTGGTTATTATCGCGTGTATGGGTGGCAGTTACTTCTTGATGAATCAAGTGCCTGCACAGTTAACTCCGCAAGAGGACCGAGGCGTGATCTTTGCCTTTGTTCGTGGTGCTGATGCAACTTCCTATAATCGTATGTCAGCGAACATGGACATTGTAGAAGATCGCTTAATGCCGTTACTAGGGCAAGGATTCTTGAAATCGTTCAGTATCCAAACACCAGCATTCGGTGGTCAAGCGGGTGACCAAACGGGTTTCGTTATCATGATTCTGGAAGACTGGAACGAACGTGATGTCACAGCTCAAGATGCGTTGAATCAAGTTCGCAAATCACTGGCAGGTATTCCTGACGTTCGTGTCTTCCCATTCATGCCGGGTTTTCGTGGTGGATCGAGCGAACCAGTGCAGTTTGTCTTGGGCGGATCGGACTACGATGAGCTATTAGTCTGGGCAGAAATGCTCAAGAACAAAGCTGAAGAATCACCAATGATGGAAGGCGCTGAAATCGATTATTCAGAGAAAACGCCAGAGCTATTGGTGTCTGTCGACAAACGCCGCGCGGCTGAACTTGGCGTAAGTGTTCAAGACATTTCTGAAACTCTGGAAATCATGCTTGGTGGTAAAAGTGAAACGACTTATGTTGACCGTGGTGAAGAATATGATGTTTACCTTCGAGGTGATGAAAATAGCTTCAATAACGCGGCTGACTTAAGCCAGATTTACTTGCGCACTACCAGCGGTGAGCTAGTGACTTTAGATACGGTGACTAAGGTAGAAGAAGTGGCTGCATCGATTCGTTTGTCCCACTATAACAAACAGAAATCCATCACCATTACTGCCAATTTATCAGAAGGCTACACTTTAGGTGAGGCGCTTGACTTCTTAGACCAAGAAGCGATTGATAACCTGCCGGGTGATATTTCAGTGAGCTATTCTGGTGAGTCAAAGGATTTCAAAGAGAACCAAGCCAGTGTTGCAGTTGTATTTGCCTTGGCATTGTTAGTTGCATATCTCGTATTGGCGGCACAGTTCGAAAGCTTCGTCAACCCTCTAGTGGTAATGTTCACTGTGCCGATGGGGGTCTTTGGTGGCTTCCTTGGTTTGGTAGTGATGAGCCAAGGGATGAACATCTACAGTCAGATCGGCATGATCATGTTGATCGGTATGGTAACTAAGAACGGTATCTTGATCGTTGAGTTTGCTAATCAGTTACGTGACCGTGGCATTGAATTTGAAAAAGCGATTACTGATGCGGCAGCTCGTCGTCTACGTCCGATCATGATGACTGCATTCACAACACTTGCCGGTGCGATTCCTTTGATCATGTCGACAGGCGCGGGTTATGAAAGCCGTGTGGCTGTCGGTACGGTTATCTTCTTCGGTATGGGCTTTGCGACATTAGTGACACTGTTTGTTATCCCTGCGATGTACCGATTGATCTCTGCGAAGACACGTTCACCTGGTCATGTAGAGGCTGAGTTGAACAAAGCGCTAAGCCACGACACAAAAGGACGTATTGCTCATCCATAAGGTGTTACCGCTAAGACGTTGAATATAAAAGCCGAACAATTTTTGTTCGGTTTTTTTATATTTTCCGCTTGGCTATTTATAGATCTAATGATAATTATTGGTTATTATTTCGCCACTTCTTCGAGGGGCACAGGACTCGCTCATCGTGTTTGACCGAATGATGGGTCTTGGCAGGCAATGTATCTGAGGATTAATACTTTGGCTGGCGTTACTATTGAGGTGTTCCCTTGAAAAAATTCCGTGGCAGTTACATGGTTGAGATGGTTTTAGTTGCTGGTGCAATGGCGCTATTAGCGACAACTGCATTACCGCAGTTAACAGGCGCGATTCAAGATCGCCAAGAAAACATTTTGACCTCATTGGATGCGGGTCAAGGCAGTAGTCATGTGAAGCAAGACACCGCTGGTCAGTTTTCTGAACAATAAGTTGCTTAGTGACTCCGTGCAATAAATTCAAAAAAGCCGAGGTAATGACCTCGGTTTTTTTGTCTTCAATTCTGAACGTAATATAAGCTTGGGAAAGTCTGATTAAAAGCGTTTACCTAAGCTTACTTGGACACCTTCATAGCTGTCATAAAAGTTATCAAAGCCCATATCTGCCACATTGTAGATGTACTCAGCACGAAGCCAAATATCTTTACTCATGTCCCAGTGAATACCTGCACCAACGTTGAATAGCGCGCCAGAGTCATCGGTGACTTTTTGAACATCAGGAATGTACATTTCTGCTTGAGTACCCAATGCGGTCACGCGACCAAATAGTGACAATGGTGTATCACCCAAGTTATCGCTTGTTAGTACGGCTGACATACCTGCTTGGTAGTAATGAAGGTCTAAGTCTGTCTTAAGAGAATCATTCTTAAGTTCATTTTGTGAATAACGCAACACACCCTCAAACGCAAGGTATTGGTTTACGTTGTAGCCCCAGCCAATTGTAATATGAGGTGTTGACCAACCACTGTCTCGATCAGAACCAAAGTCCGGCGTGTCGAAGCCCACATTACCAGTTCCAAGGTACAAATAAGATTGGTGAGTTTGTTCTTGAGTAGCGAAAGTTGGCAGACTCATGGTCAATGCAGATAATAATAGGATGGCGTTTTTCATAACTTGGCGATAACCTTTGTGAAAGACCGTTTTTAGAATTAGTATTAATTTAATCAATAAGATAACTGGCAGTTATCATATCAGTCTTTTGGGTGAGTGCGTGGTTTTAGAGGGAAATTTGTTGTAATGACGCAAATTTTAGACTCATCACGCTCACTCATTTCTATGCTATGAACTGCGAGAGAAATAAAAGGAAAGTAAAGTGGCTGAATTCAAGTACAAAAATCTAACCCAAGAAGAGCAAGACAAGCTTGATGCAGCGACATTTCGTCGCCTATTGGCTCACTTGGATGAAAATAAAGACGTGCAAAACATTGATCTCATGATCCTTGCTGGTTTCTGCCGCAATTGCTTTAGCAAATGGTATAAAGCAGAAGCTGAAGAACTAGGTGCGGATATCGATATCGATGATGCTCGTGAGCGTGTCTATGGCATGACTTACGATGAATGGAAACAGAACCACCAACCTAAAGCAACGCCAGAGCAATTGGCTGCATTTGAAGCACGCCAGAAGAAGTGATTTTTCTGTATTAAGCAGATAAAAAACAGCCCGCTGATTGAGCGGGCTTGTTTCTTTATTTGGCGTCTGAGTTTTACTCAGTGATTGGACCGCAACATGCTGGTTCAACGCAACCTTTTGACTGAATAATTTCAAGCTGTGTTAGGTAAGGTTGAATGTCACCGATGTTTTCTTTTACCCAATCCGTGTTGTAGTAAGTATCTAGGTAACGTTCACCAGAGTCACACAGAAGCGTTACGATAGAGCCAGTCTCACCCCGTTGTTTCATCTCACATGCAAGCTGAAGAACACCATATAGGTTGGTGCCTGTCGACGCGCCAACTTTACGACCAATTAAGCCAGACAGCCAATGTGCTGTTGCTACGCTTGCTGCATCAGGAATTTTGCGCATTTCGTCTACCACACCTGCGATAAAGCTAGGCTCTACTCGTGGACGACCGATACCTTCAATCTTGCTGCCGTTTTCGCCTTTAATCTCTGCGTTGCCAGACTGGAAGTAGTCATAGAATACCGAGTTATCTGGATCAACCACACACAGTTTTGTGTCGTATTTTTGGTAACGAATAAAGCGACCAATGGTTGCCGACGTACCACCTGTACCTGGGCTCATTACAACCCAACTTGGAATTGGATGATCTTCCAACTCCATTTGGCTAAAAATAGAGTTCGCAATATTGTTATTACCACGCCAGTCAGTTGCGCGCTCAGCGTAAGTAAATTGGTCCATGTAGTGACCGTTTAGCTCTTTCGCTAGTCGACGAGACTCATCGTAAATTTGGTCTGAACGGTCAACAAGGTGCGCTTTGCCGCCGTAGAATTCGATTTGTTCAATTTTCTTGCGTGCCGTCGTTTTTGGCATCACCGCAATAAATGGTAAGCCAAGAAGACGAGCGAAGTACGCTTCAGAAACCGCTGTACTGCCTGATGATGCTTCGATCACCGTGGTTTCTGGACCAACCCAACCATTACAAATCGCGTAAAGGAACAGCGAGCGTGCCAAGCGGTGCTTTAGTGAGCCTGTCGGGTGGGTGCTTTCATCTTTTAAGTAGATATCGATGCCTTCCAAAGAAGGTAGATCTAACTTGAATAAGTGGGTATCTGCTGAGCGTTGAAAGTCTGCTTCGATTTTGCGTACAGCATTGTTGATCCAGTTGTGGTCAGTACACATAACATGACTCCTCGAAATTCTGTAGGGTAGTTGTTTTTGTCTATAGGGATAATCTACCTATAACTGCAGAGAAAAACTTTGCTATTATTGTTCTGTTATTTATCAAAAGTAGAAAAATTTTCTACATTAAAGGGTTTTTATAGTAATGGGCTTAGATAAAATCGATAAGCAGTTGCTTTCTTTACTCCAAAATGATGGAACCTTGTCATTAAATGACTTAGCTGAGCGAGTTAATCTGACGACCACGCCTTGCTGGAAGCGTTTAAAAAAGCTAGAAGATGAAGGCTATATTGAAAAGCGTGTCGCGCTACTGAGTGCGGAGAAGTTAGACTTATCCTTCATTGCGTTTGTGCAGCTCAAAACCAGTGATCACTCAGAAGGGTGGTATAACCATTTTGTGACGACCGTAAGTGATTTCCCTGAAGTGATGGAGTTCTATCGCATGGCAGGAGAATACGACTATATGATGAAAGTGGTCGTCAAAGACATGAAGTGTTTTGATGAGTTCTATAAACGATTGGTGAACAGTGTAAAAGGTTTATCCAACGTAACATCAACCTTTGCTATGGAACCGATAAAGTACACTACTGAGCTACCAATTTATGGCGTTTAATTTCTCTTTCACATCTCCGTGAGCGCCTTTTTAGGCCTCACTTCTTTTACCTCTCACAATTATTAGCACCTCAAAGTGTGATTTGGTGCTTATATTTTAACCTGTTGAAAATCCAATATTTATTATCGCTAATTTAATAACTTAACGTAAGGTAAACGTTTGCTTGCCTTTTCTTTTTGCAAGTTTTCGAAAATTGTCGGCAATTTATGGATTTTGTGAATGTATTTCGGGGTTGATGGGTATGAAATTAATCCAAAAGAGGGGTGGTGATTAATAAAACATCGTATTATTATCGCGCTAAATTCCTGATGTAAGAAATTATTACAAAAAATGAAAAGATATTATTTTCTCTTGTTTTTCGCTGCTGTTCTTGCAGGCTGCGGTGGGGGGGGCGGTGATTCCAAACCCGATAATTCAAACTCTTCAACTCAAACGACCAAGCAAAGCCGTGCTCAGTTGAAGGTGGAAGACACAACGTTTACTTTTGATCGTGTTGGAAACGTTGTTAAAACCAAGATGAGTAACGTAAAGGGTACGATCACATACAAAATCCTCTCTTCAACACCTTCGAATGTGGTCCAAGTCGATGATTCCGGGCAATTGCAAATTTTGCGTCCTGGTATTGCGAAAGTAAAAGTGATTGACAATAGCTCGACTTATGAGTCTTCTGAGGCAGAGTTCACTGTGACAGTGAACAAAGGCACTAACCCTGATTTAGTGGTCAACGAACTCAATTTGAACGCATTGAATAAAGATGGTGAGTTATTGGTTGTTCGTGGTCAGCGAGGGCAAATAAGCTTCGAAGTGGTCGATGGTGATGAGCACTTGGTTCGCGTAGACCAAAATGGTCGCGTGTATGCTATTGGAGCGCAAGGTCAGGCGCGAATCCGTATTCACGATACGGGAGATGATTATTACCAAGCGCGCGATATTTATGCCAATGTCCATGTTTTCCAAGTTGGTGCTGAACAATTACAGTTTGCGCCTCTAAGTCCTGTTTATAGGGAAGGTTTAACACTAGAACCAGTTCGACTGGATGACGTCGAAACTGAGAGTCTTACGTTTAAGCTTGCTGACAGTAGCGTCCAATCCGATGTTGTTGAAATTCTTGATAAGAACACCGGTTTACTGTTGATTCATAACGCAGGGCAGGTCGAAATAGAGGCGACGGCAACATACAGCCAAGGTTTTGTTCAACAACAACAAACAGCCCGTTTTGTGGTGAACGTTGCCAAAGGTAAGCGTCAGCCGCTCCACTCTGTCAATATCGCAGCAAACTACAGTGCTAACCAATCGCTGTATCCTCTCGTTAGCAATGCAAAGGGCGACTACTATTTTGATGTGGCTGAAGGACAAGATGTTGTTCGTGTATCCCAAAATGGAGACGCTCTGATCATACAAGGTGTCGGTCAAGCAAAAATCGACATTATTGAGCGAGAGATACGCAATTTTCCTAATACGCAAACTCAAATCACGGTTGATATTGCTCCAGCACCGCACCCAGGCATGGAAGATGTTGCAATTGCTCTCACCTATCAAGATGAGTTAACGGTTCCACTGCAGTTTGCTGGTCAGAAAGGCAAACTCAGATTAGTTGATTCTATTCCTGAAGGGCTGCAAATTGCTGCTGGTAAAATTTATGTAAATCGAGCTGGCAGTTACACGCTACGTTTTGAAGATGATGGTGGTGAGTATTATCAATCGACTCAGTTTGACGTCGTTCTTAGTGTCGCCAAGGCTCAAGGCTCAGCCATGCCGGTGAAAGACTATGAGGTTGTATACAGCAAAAATCATCAGTTCCGGTTATTACGTGATTTTGGGTTGCTCGCTTCTGGTGATGGAATTGAAGTTCTCGATAATACCCAGCCGAGTGTTGCTGATGCCATCGCGAATGGTCTGGTTCACGTGTATAAAGCGGGTGTGACAACCTTAACGTTACGTCGTAAAGAGAGTCAGAACTATACCGCGGGACCAGATCAAACGGTAACCTTCACCATATTGAGTGCACCGAGTCGAATCCAGATTAGCTCTGATGTCGAAGTTAATTGGAACGCGCTTAAACCATCGGTAGCCAAACCGACAATTTCTGGAGTGGTTGGTCAGGTCAGCTATGCGTTTGCTGAAGGTTCAGAAACCGATGTGGTTTCATTAGACCCTAACTCAGGTGAAATGCGAATTCTGAATGCTGGCAGCACAAGAATTGTCGTGTCTGATGTGGGCAATGAGCAATACTCCGCTGGACAAGCAAGCTTTGCTGTTACCGTTAAACCGATTGAGAGCCGTGCGACTATTACCTATCCACAAGCGACATATGGTCCTGGTGACAAGTTAAAACCTAATTTAAACGGTGATGGTGTCAAAGCTGAATATCGCTTGATCAACCAATCAGATCCGTCTGTAAAAATGGCTTCAAACAATGGCGAGTTAACGATACTGCATGCTGGAGATTACACGGTTGAAGCCACTCTGACAGGACGTAACTACCTAACTAAAAAGGTCAGCTATCAGGGGAAAATAGGCAAAGCCGATCACCCTGGTTTGTCTGTACTTCGTCAAGAGGTAGAGTTTGAACCCTTCAAAGAAGTGGTGCTAGATTTTGGTCGAGCAATTGGCGAACGCAGTTACGTACTACACAACACCAGACGCGAAAATATAGCGTCACTAGATCCTTCACGCGGTGTTATTACCTTAAAAGGTTATGATTCTAGTAGCGCTGTGCAAATTAATATTGCTGAGAAAGAAACTCGCGATTACAAAGAGATGCGTGACACTCCGGTAACAGTAGTACTCAACCTCTCTGCTTCTGGCGTAGCGGATAAGTACACACATTTAACAGGTGGTCAAACGGTCGTTGGTAGTGAATTGAATGCACAACAATTCGCTAATTTAAAAGAAAGTGAATTTGGTATTATGGGAGCGAGCTTCTTACGAGAGCCTACAGATACTGAATTGGTTGAGAATGGCGAAGGTAAAGTTGCCTTGTTGCAGATGAAACCTAAAGATAGTGATGACCTAATGGAGCGACGAGCTGTGTGGATGCATATTGCTCGTTTTGATGGCTGTCGTGCTGCATTATTGGATCCTAATGATCCTCGCCCATTTTTAGCGATCGACTATTCAGCGGAAGGTTATTGTAAAACCGGTGCAACCTTCCGTATGACTCGTTATTTGGTTATTGATGACAGCAAGCTTGAAAAAGGAACCAAATACGAGATGGTCAGCCCATTGATTCAGTACCGACGTGGACATCGCGAGTTTCTGGCCACTAAGAAAGGGGGGCAATACGCGGAACCAGGTGTGATTTATCATAAAGGTGAGTACGGTCCTCCAGACAGCTTGTACGAGTGGTCTGTTGTTACTTTTGAATATCAAAAAAACTAACTGACATAAAAAGGAGTGCATAAGCACTCCTTTTTAGTCCCAATTTGTGAGAAGAGCTATTTGGTAAAGCGCATCACACCTTCTTGAACGGCCGTTGCAACAAGATGACCTTGTTGGTTGTAGATTTCCCCACGAACTAGACCGCGAGTGTTACTGGCGGTTGGACTTTCAATTACATACAGCAACCACTCATCCATCTTAAACGGGCGGTGGAACCAGATAGAGTGATCGATGGTTGCCACTTGGAAGTTCGGAGTCATCAATGACACTTCGTGTGGATGAAGTGCCGTTGTTAGGAAGCCCCAATCCGACGCGTAAGCTAGGAGATATTGGTGAATCAGTTGGTTCTCTGGCATTTCTCCATTGGCGCGAATCCATAGGTACTGTTTCGCTTCAGTTTTCTTAGGTTTCAATGGGTTTACGATGTTGACTGGGCGAGTCTCGATAGGTTTTTCGCCACAGAATGTTTTGCGTAAACGCTCGGGTAAGAACTCTGCAATATGGCTGGCAAGCTCAGTTTCCGAAGGGAAATTCTCCGGTCCAGGAATATCTGGCATGGTGTTTTGATGATCAAAACCAGGAGCATCGCCATGATAAGACGCCGTTAGATAGAAAATAGGACGACCATTTTGAATCGCTTTGACTCGACGAGTACTAAAGCTGCGCCCGTCACGTAGGTTCTCTACGTCATAGATGATTGGTTTCTCTGGATCGCCAGGATAGAGGAAATAACTGTGAAACGAGTGCACTGTGCGTGCGTCCTCTACAGTGTAACGTGCAGCAGATAATGCCTGTCCAATAACCTGGCCACCGTAAACTTGAGGTAAACCTAGGTTCTCGCTTTGACCACGGAACAAGCCTTCTTCTAGTTTTTCGAGTTGTAGTAGGCTGAGCAATTCTCTTAGTGGTTTACTCATGATGTCTCCTCACCTTGTTTTTATTGCTGCTTCAATTATGAAACAAAATCAACTGTTTGATAATTTCTAACTTAGTCAAACTATTGTCAAATAGATAAGCGTACAGCAGACAGTTTAATAATCTCCCTCTATACTTAGCGCGAATTGATACACCCGTTGAGGAAACTATGAAAAAAACACTACTACTTGTTACTTCTTTACTATTCGGTGCTGCACTAGTGGGTTGCCAAACTTCTCAAACAACAGAAATGGAATCAGCTGAGGCGTCTATGAAGACAATTACAGGTACAGTGGCTTACCGTGAGCGTATTGCACTGCCTCCGCACGCAGTCGTTACGGTTGCGCTAGAAGATGTTTCTCTTGCGGATGCCCCAGCTAAAGTACTAGCGAAACAAACATTCGAGACAGAAGGTAAACAAGTACCTTTGGCATTTGAACTGAGTTACAACAGCAACGATATCAAACCAAACCACCGTTACAGCCTACGTGCTCGTATCGAAGTGGATGGTAAATTGCGTTTTATCAATGACACTAGCATTCCTGTCATTACAGATGCAGAACAAACGCACCAAGCAAACATTCGTCTTGTTGGTACTCGTTAATCGTTAGCCCAACTGATTGTTAAAATGGCAGCTATTAAGGCTGCCATTTGTATTTTCTGAGCGAGACTTTTCCAATCTCAGACACTTCAATTCCCTCAGCTTCAAGCTTTTGCTTTTGTCTTTCCAGATCGCGACCTTTCAACGAAATCTTCCCCTGACTATTTATGACACGAAACCATGGCAGTTTACTGCCTTCGGGTAGATTACCTAACGCTTTACCAACATGCCTTGCATAGCCCGGATAGCCAGCCATTTTGGCAATTTCACCATAAGTAGAAACACGTCCGGTGGGAATTTGGTGAATTACAGCAAAGATTTGCATTAAAAATTGGTCCATACTGAAAGTGTCCATTGTTGTTTACCAAGGAATGGTAATACACAAGACTTGTACTTCGCTATCAGTTCTTGCTCCTTAACATCATTTGTCGCTCATCTCTCTTCACCGCCTTTTATTGTTTCTTTTGTGAGCTTCAAGTGATCTCTCAGAGTAAGTTGGAAATACAAAAACAAGCTTATGCTTAGTTTACATATAGACCCGCTCAACGACTTTTAATGCCCAGTTTGACATGCCGTTGAGTTACCAAGTTGGTTGGGGAAGCCAGGAGGCGCTATGATTTTTTCGACACTTCAATTTCTTATTACGACTCTTCTTGCCGTGGTGTGTGCTCGTGCCATCAGTTTGAGCGAAGGAGAGATCCCCGTTCTCGCCTTAATGATTCCCGCACTGTGGATATTGCCACAAGGAGGAATTGCCGGTTTGATTCTGCTCGGTGCCATGACCGTTTATGGTGTCACTCTGTCGATGCAGCCGATTGCATTGTCAGTGGGCGTTTTGATCCTATTCCCACTATTAATGGTCGTGTTCTCACGTCGTAGTTCACTAGGCGTATTGCTTACCGCTGGTCTGATTGTATTGACCTTACAAGTAGGCATTATGGTGACACAACAAGCCGGGAAGCTTGATGGCTCTGCGTGGCTGACAGTGGTACAAACCTTATCAGTGATAGTCATGTGGTGGGCAGCAAATCATTGGAAACCTTCAGAAAAACACAGTTGGTGGTCATTGCTGTTGTTGCTGCCACTGTGGTTAGCTGATTTGCCTTATGCTGTGCTTGTCGCACTAAGTATTACGGGAATTCTGGCTTCTATGGAGGCGTTAACTAAGATTCGAAATCCGATGCGTTGGGGTAAGTTGCTCTGCTGGACTTTGCCGACCGTAGGGTTCGCTGCATTAGTCGTTAGCCCAAACATTGAAGTACCAAACCCTGTCTTTGTTGTTTGGATTTGTTTGCTCGGAACGGCTTGGATGACGGACTACATCTTACGTAGTAGCGATGAGCAGGCAGAGTTATGAAATAGTTGTAGTCGCTCTGGGTAAATAGTGACCCGTGCGGCAGACTCTTGATTTGTTTATGAAATAATAGGCCGAATGTTATATGTTCGGCCTTTCATATTTATTGTGCATTTAATAATAAAAATTCAATCCTACCTTCAATATGTATGAAGGGTCCTTTTAGAAACGTTTGTCATGGTTAAAGTAGTTCAAAGGCTGTTGGTTTTTGCTTGCTTTCTATTGAGTTTGAGCCTCAAAGCAGAACCGGAACAAGCCCCTAATTATAAGGTAGCGACGGAGGCGGATGATGTCGTTACTCGCGTGTTATTTGACGCAGTAGCAGAACATTTTGGTGTTTCGATCCAGTACGTGAATTACTCGAGTTTCGACGCTATTTTGGATTCTGTTGCGAACGGTGAGAGCGACTTTGCTGCGAATATCACCTACACCTCAGAACGTGCACTGAAGTTCAGTTATTCACGTCCAACTAACATTGAATATACTTACCTGTATGGTTTGAATGACGCGACCTTAGGTGAAGCGAGTGTTGTTGGGGTACCAAAAGACACCATCTATGCAGAGCTTATTCAACAAAACTACCCTGAGTTGCTTCAAGTTCCTTATCAAGGGCATGAAGAAGCGGTGGCACTGCTACGTTCTGGTCAAGTTGATGGGGTAGTAGATGCTATCAATCAACTCAAACCTATGTTGCTAGAAGGCTTTGATGCCAAACTTCTTAATGACCAAATCTCCATCAAGCCTGTTTCTATTGTTAGCCAGAAAGGATCACATCTTGATGAGTTGTCGACGTTTGCCAATTTTATTCACGATGAATCGGTACAAAAGCATTTACGCGAACAAGTTGCGCTATATCAGTTTGAACTTCGACAGACAGCATTGCGTGAATCTATCAAACGACTGCCAATCGATTTAGAGCAGCCTCTTACTATCAAGTTTGAATCTATCTTTCCTTACGTGGTTTATAAAGAGGACGGCTCTATCGAAGGGATGACAGCAGACGTCGTAATGAAAAGCTGTAAAATTTTGGCTTTGAATTGTGTGGTTATCAGCAAGCCTGATGAAAGTTGGGAGTCCATGTACGCCCAATTTATCCAAGGTGAATTCGATTTATTAGCGCCACTGACCATCAGTCGAGAACGACGTGCTTTCAGTTACTTCCCTCAGCCTCATTACCAACCAACGTCGGTTATGGTGAAACGCTTGGGCTACAAGCCCAACGTATATTCCCATGTTTCTCAGCTTATTTCTGAACGTATTGGTGTGGTAAAAGATGACTTTTTTGATCAAATGCTTACCCAAATGCTGCCATTAAAAGAACTCAAGCGATTTGATTCTCAGCAAGCAACATTAGATGCCTTGTTAGCCAGAGAGATTGATTACATTGCGATGGACACCGCTATGCTGAATCATTTCTTACGTTTGAGTGAGTTAATTCCAATTGAACAAGACGATGCGATTGGTGAGTTTTACGAATCGGAATTGTCGATAGGGTTAACAACCAATCAGCGTGGTGAAATTCTCGCCCCATACTTTAGTCGAGCAATCTCCATGCTAGATTTGGAGAAAATTGTTGCTCAGTATGACTTAAGACCAGATTGGCGAACCGCCTTAGAATATGAAGTTCGTTTGGCGACGCAGACTCAAGCTGTGTTTGTTTTTGTGCTGGTGTTTGCGGTTGGTGTCAGCTTGTACCTATACCGTCAATCAAACACTGACAACTTGACTGGATTGAGAAATCGACGCTCGTTACAACTTAAGTACCGACAGGGTGTACCAAAGGATCTTGCGGTCTTATATCTCGATATTAACCACTTCAAGCAAATCAACGATACGTTTGGACATCGAGCAGGGGATAAAGTGTTGCAATTGCTGTCGCTCAAAATACATCGTGTGTGGGCGGGTAGAAGTTATCGGATTGGTGGTGATGAGTTTATTTTGCTTGGCTATCCTACTGAGGTTCAGTTAAGTCGAGCGGTTGAAGAACTGAGTTCACTGGATGTCAAAGACGAACAATCTGATGGTTTGAATGTGGTAACCATTTCTGTGGGTGTTTCCGCCAAGCGAGAGCGAAGCGTTAGTCTTGAGCAAGCGCTGCATTTAGCAGATGAAGATATGTACTCGAGCAAACAAGCTTCCCGGAATTGTAATGAAGCAAACCCTTGTATGGTTTAGCTTTAATAGACTGAATTGACCGAGTTTTGTCCAAACGGAAGTGAAAAGGACAAATTCGTCGCTTTAGCCCTTGCAATCCGAGAGGCGATGCTGAATAATCCTCACATCATTTGAGACAAGCTCTCAAAGCAAGAATTATGGGGCTCTGGTCCTCTCGCAACAATAGCTCGTGAACTCGGTCAGGTCCGGAAGGAAGCAGCCGCAGCGTGTGACTTGTGTGCCGGGATGTGGCTGGGGTCCCACCCTTTAAAAGTGTCGTTAAAACGATAACCTGTCCCAATAAAACCATAATCTGTCCTTTTAAAATCCATAAAGTGTCCTAAGCTTACTTTGGTTGTTTTTTTACAACAAAAGGGACGCATATGTATATCCGTAATCTTCGCAAACCGTCACCTAATAAGAACATCTTTAAGTTCTCGAGTCTAAAAAACCGAGACGCTGTTATGTGTGAGGGTAGTTTGGAGAAAGACTGTTGCTATCATTTCGAGTATGATCCAGATGTAGTTCGGTACGAATCTCAGCCAGAGGGTTTCTACTATGACTTCAATGGAAAGAAGCGCCCTTACACACCCGATTTTCTAGTTACCTACCACGACGGCACCTTCGAATATGTCGAAGTTAAGCCACACAAGAAGACATTATCAAAAACATTTAAACAAGAATTTTCTGCTCGTAAAGAGGCCGCCAACCGAAGAGGGGTTAGTCTTGTTTTAGTGACTGACAAGCAAATTAGAGATGGGTACTTTCTCAAGAATACTGAGCTTGTGCACCGCTATAGTGGGTGTATCGCAGGCGATGAGCTTGCAATAAAAGTATATTCCTATCTGATCGCACAGAACACAATGAAAATTAGTGATCTAGCAGACTCAATCGGAGAGTCTGTTGGTCGGGTGTTCGCTTCTGTTTTAAGACTTATTGCAGTAGGAAAAGCTGATGTTGATTTAGACATCGCTCAGTTGAGTGAAAGTACAACTGTTTCGGTGAGATGAAATGGTAGGCCGATTCCATGACGAGTTTGAGCCTGAGTACGACGAAGATTCTGATCTAAAGCATGAGTTTTTGCCCGCAGCTCAGACAGAACGTCTAAAGTACTCGAGATTACAGTCAACACAAATCATTGAGCGAGACCTCTCTTCTTATCCAGAGGAACAGAAGAACAAAGCTCTAGAAAGGTACAAATTGTTGTGCTTAGTTGCGAATGAACTTAATGGAGGTTGGACCTCTAAAAACCTTACTCCTCTAATTGAAAAACACTTCGACAAAACACGCCTTACCAAAAAACCAAGCTATAAATCACTGCAACGTTGGCATAATTCGTTTGTCGACTCGGATGGAAGTTTTACTAGCTTAGTCGATAAAAACCACCTCAAAGGTAACAGAGATGCCAGAGTTGTTGGTGATGAAAAATATTATGATGAAGCCCTGAAGATGTTTTTAGACGCAAGGCGACAGTCGATTCGCGCAGCACACGCCTTCTACTGCGATAGGATAACCGTAGCTAATGAGGCCATTGTCGCCGGAAGAATCCCGAAAGTCTCATATGAAGCATTTAAGAAGCGTATTCGTAAAGAAGAACCATACAGCGTCGCGCTAGCTCGCCATGGTAAATACTACGCAGATAAGCTCTTTAACTATTACCAATCTGTAGAAATGCCGACTCGAATTTTGGAGCGAGTCGAAATGGATCACACCCCGTTGGATTTAATTTTATTGCATGATGCTCTAATGGTCCCATTAGGTAGAGCGCATTTGACACTACTCGTGGATGTTTTTAGTGGGTGCATAATAGGCTTTCATCTTGGCTTTAAGGCTCCTAGTTATGTGTCGGCATCGAGAGCCGTTATTCATGCGACAAAAAGTAAGAGCTACATTTCTGAAATGCCTATTTCATTCAACAATGAGTGGCTTTGCGAAGGGAAAATCGAGAACTTGGTGGTCGATAACGGCGCGGAGTTTTGGTCAAAAAGCTGGGAGGATGCATGTTTGGAGGTCGGGATAAATGTCGTTTATAACAAGGTTCGGAAACCATGGTTAAAGCCATTTGTTGAACGTAAGTTTGGTGAAATTGTTCAAGGGATTGTCGGTTGGGTGCCGGGTAAAACATTCTCCAACGTGCTGGAAAAAGAAGACTATAAGCCAGAAAAAGATGCAGTTATGCGCTTTAGTACCTTTGTAGAGGAGTTTCACCGTTGGATAGTAGATGTGCACAATGCTAATGCTGATAGTCGTTATAAAAGAATACCAAACCTTTATTGGAAACAAAGCTATGACGCTTTATCACCACTAAAACTCTTACCTGAGCACGAGCAAGCATTTAGGGTAGTTATGGGGATTCTTCAGTATAGAAAACTGACAGATAAAGGCATTAAGTTCATGCACTTAGAATATGACTGTGTGGCGCTGTCTGATTATCGAAAAACATACCCCCAAACAAACGAGTCTTCAAAAAAGAAAATAAAAGTAGATCCAGATGATTTATCCGCTATTTATGTTTACCTCGATGAACTTCAAGGGTACGTGAAGGTTCCGAGTAAGGACCCAATGGGTTACACAGTCAGATTGAGCGTTTGCGAACATGAAAAGATTTTGGCGGCTCATAGAACCTATATAAAGGGGGAAATGGATGTGCTGTCATTAGCAAAAGCTCGACTTGCACTGCATGACCGAATCGAATCAGAACAAGCAGACTTAATGCAGTTAACTCACACTGAGCGAAAACGAAAGGCGAAATCTACCAAGAAAGTTGCAGAAATATCGAGTGTTAATAGCGACACCCCTCATTCCAAACTAAGTGACAGAACACCTAAACCAAACAAAAAGGTCGCAGAGTCAGAAAAAAGCTCGGATACAACACCGCTAGAGAGCTTCAGAGCTAAATGGGACGAGCGCAGAAATCTAAGGAAATAGTTGTGACAGCAGCGAGAAGGAATTTAAATAGAGACGAAGTTTTAGCAAACTATCATGACTCATTTTCAATTTACCCAGAGGTTGAAAAAGTTCTCTCTGGACTCGAATGGATAATTAAACGCAGGAAGTTTGGCACTTTTGCGCCATCGATGCTTCTGACAGCAGGCACCGGTGCAGGTAAAACCGCCACTATTAATCACTTTATCGAGAAAAACTTATCAAGGAATGAAGTCCTTATTACTCGTGTAAGACCCTCGTTACTTGAGACTTTACTATGGATGGCCAAAGAGCTTGGCGCTTACAGAAATAGCAGAGCCAAGCCTTCAGAGATTGGATTAACGGATTGTGTGATTGAGACATCGAAAAGAGTTGGGCTTAAGTTATTAGTGATTGAGGAGTGTCAAGAGTTGTTTGAACGAACCAGTCATAACCAGAGGCAGGATATTAGAGATCGCCTCAAAATGATTAGTGATGAGTGTCATTTGCCGATAGTGTTTGTAGGACTTCATAGTGCCGGGCTAATCTTAGAGGACTCTCAGTGGAACAGGCGAATTATGGTTCGACGCACACTCCCTTACATTAAGATCACAGATGAGTCCGCAATTGATAACTATTTAGATGTTTTACAAGCTCTGGAAAAGACGGTGCCTTTACCATTCAAGGTGCCGTTGACCGACGTCGATTTCGCAATGAGACTGTTATCAGCAAGCAAAGGTATACTTGGTGAAATTAAAGAGTTAATTGCAGCCGCACTAGACGTCGCTTTGGCGAAAAATAAGGACTATATTGGTGAGGAAGACTTTGCTGCTGTTTACGAGAAAATTAACGATCCGAATGATATAAATCCTTTCACTGTGCAGATAGATGCTCTAACCATAGAGCAAATAGCTTCTTATGAAAATTATGTAACTGATGCCGAGACTGGTGAACTTCGTTTTGTAAAGCAGGTTTTTAGCAAACTATCGATACAGCAACTTATTGGTTAGTGAAGCACCTTACTCAGAGTTAACTAGATGGCGTCAGTTTTTCTAATAACACCGCCTTCTCTTCATCACTCATCTTATCAATGGCACACGCTAGTTCAGCACTCAATTCGTTCCTACAGAAAAAATAGTTCAAGGGAACATCTAATTCTTCAGCCATTCGTTCGAGTGTACCAATATCTGGTACGTGTCTACCTTTCTCATAATGGTTCATTCGCCCACTAGCAGAACTTGGTTCCATGCCGATTTTCACCCCTAAATCTTTTTGGGTGATTTTGGCTTTTTTACGCGCAGCTTTGAGCCTCGCTGGGATTGGGTTGTCTTTCTGCACTTACACATTTCTTTTCAACCTTTAGATAACTTAGATTGTCTAAGTTTTACTGATTTTTGTATACTTAGCAATCCTAAGTTTTTATTGCATGCAAGAGTCACATGAAGAAAGTAACCAGAATTAACCCTGATATGTTTAACCTATTGATTGAAAAAGGGATGGATGATTTCTCTGTTATAGAAGCTAGGGATGCTTTGTTAAATAGTACTTCAACCTTTACGAGCAGTGACGAAGCTCGAAAGTATGTTTATAAGCAACTTCTATCACTTGAGGAGAAAGGCTGGCTTTCTGTCATTGGGACTCGCAGAGGCAAGCGTTACCATCAAACTAATGAATTTAAAGCGCTTACAATTGAGCCTCGAGCAGCTAGAAATAAGAAAGCTAAAGTTGATTCAATAACTGTTCAAACTCCGGAGTTCTCTCTAAATGCACTAGAACAAGAGAAAAAACAACATGAAGGTGAGTTAGCGATTACTCTGGGCGAGATTGAGGAATACCAATCTTTGTTAACGCGTTTTCCAAACAACAAGCATGATATGGAGCCGTTATTCAATGCAGCGAGAGAGCGATCAGCTAAGCTATTGGGCAAAATCAATGCACTAACCAACTGGATGCAAGTAGCCCAAAGCAAGGCTTCCCAATGTTAAGAACATGGCAAGCTGAGTGCGTAGAGCTGGCTATCAATAAGTTCTCATCAAATCGACGCCCACATTTTTTCTGTCAAGCCACTCCTGGTGCTGGTAAAACCGTTATGGCATCAGAGGTTGCTAAGCGTCTTTTTCAAGAAGGTATGATTGACTTAGTTCTCTGTTTCTCACCATCACTTTCGGTCGCTGAAGGGATGAAAAAGACCTTTTCATGGAAACTGGAATGTTCCTTTAATGGAGGCTTGGGCTCTTTAGGTGGGTCTTATACCTATCAATCCATCCGTTTTTTAGATGAAAACTTCTGGAACACCGTCAGTAAATATCGGGTACTAGTCGTATTTGATGAGATCCACCATTGCTCGTTTGATGATGAGGGTAGGTCAAATTCATGGGGGTTAGAAATTGTCAGTAAGATCCAAGGTTTTGCCCGTTACACATTAGCGCTGTCGGGTACTCCTTGGCGCTCTGATCGGTTACCGATAGTTATGGCCGAGTATTCCGACCCTGATGGTATGCTCATTTGTGATTATCAATATGGCTTGCAACAGGCAGTTGTTGATAAGGTATGCCGCCAACCTAAAATTGCCCTGATAGACAATGAGCATTTGAGTATCCAGAAAGGCAGTAGTAATCAGCACTTTTCCTCCATTCTGGACTGCCTTAAACAATCTGATGTCTCTTATCACAGTGTCATTCACAATGAAGATGCTATGAACTATATATTGAATAGTGGTTGCCAAAAGCTAGCCCAAATAAGACAAGAGTCCCCAAATGCAGGTGGTTTAGTTGTCGCTGCCTCTATCAAGCACGCTAAACATATTCAAAAGCGACTGATTGAGCACTTTAAGCAATCAGCATGCATCGTGACTTATCATCATGATAATCCGTTGAATGAAATTGAGTCCTTTCGTCATTCGAATGTTCAGTGGATAGTCAGTGTTGGAATGATAAGCGAAGGAACGGATATCCCTCGGCTGCAGGTTTGTTGCCATATGAGTTCGGTCAAAACAGAGCTTTACTTTAGACAAGTCCTTGGAAGGATATTGAGAGTTAATGATTCACCCAACCAAGAAGCATGGTTGTATACCTTCGCTGAGGAAAGTTTGGTCAAGTTCGCAGAGCGTGTAGAAGAAGATATTCCAGAATCTTGTACGTTTCTTGAAATTGAAAGGTCAGAAATTCCAACTTGTGTAAACTCCTCTTTTGAAGAGAAGTGCATTACCTCTGAACCACGAACAAATGATTTTCTACAAATTGAGTGGGCTACAGATACTTTTATAGAAAAAGCGAATAGAGATTTTTTAGCGATTGAAGAATCAGAACGCATAAGGCTTGGGGCTTTTCGAGAGCGGGTGATAGCAGCCTTTGATTATGTTTAACCTCCCAAGTCTGCAATTTGTGATCGAATTACTTGTTAACCACACTATTGTTGCGTTCTTATTCTTCAATCATATGAACTTTGTTATATAATCCGTCGCAATTCAGTATGGAATCAAAGTCGTATGGTCGAAAAGTTCTCCAAGTCTAAGCTTTCTGAAACAGACATCATCACCAAGTTCATCTTACCTGCCATTAAAGGTTCTGGTTGGGATGATATGACCCAAATTCGCCAAGAAGTGAAATTGCGAGACGGTAAGGTGATTGTTCGTGGTCAAGCTGCTGCTCGTCAGAAAGTAAAATCAGCCGATATTGTTCTTTATCATAAACCTAGTATGCCGCTTGCAGTGATTGAGGCAAAAGCCAATAAGCACGAAGTTGGTAAAGGCATGCAACAAGGTATGGTCTACGCAGGGTTGTTAGAGGTGCCATTTGTTTTTGCTTCGAATGGTGATGGCTTCATCTTCAGAGATTTAACTAATCCCGCTCAACTAGAATCTGAAATTCGTCTAGAGGATTTCCCGTCTCCTGAAGAGCTTTGGCATAAATACTGTGTTTGGAAAGGTTATAAAGAAGAGCACTTACCAATTATTACACAAGACTATTACGATGATGGTAGTGGTAAGTCACCTCGGTATTACCAACTTCAAGCGATTAACAAAACGGTTGAAGCGGTAGCATCAGGTCAAGACCGAATCTTGTTAGTTATGGCGACAGGTACGGGTAAAACCTACACCGCATTCCAGATCATTTGGCGCCTCTGGAAAGCTAAGGCTAAGAAACGAATTCTGTTCTTAGCTGACCGAAATATTCTTGTTGATCAAACCAAAACGAATGATTTTCAGCCTTTTGGTACGGCAATGACCAAGATTACAGGCCGTAAAGTCGATCCTGCTTTTGAAGTTCATCTAGCTCTTTATCAAGCACTTACTGGGCCAGAAGAAGAACAGAAAGCCTACAAGCAAGTAGACCCTAACTTCTTTGACTTAATCATTATTGATGAGTGCCACCGTGGTAGTGCTTCAGAAGATAGCGCTTGGCGTGAAATTCTTGAATACTTTAGCAGTGCGACTCAAGTCGGTTTAACGGCTACACCAAAAGAGACAGATGAAGTTTCTAACATCGAGTACTTTGGCGATCCGGTTTATACCTATTCTCTTAAAGAAGGTATTGAGGATGGATTCTTAGCTCCATATAAGGTCGTTCGTGTCGATATTGATGTGGATGTTCAAGGTTGGCGACCTACCAAAGGGCAAACCGATAAAAATGGCGAAGTAATTGAAGACCGAATCTACAACCAAAAAGATTTTGATCGCACTATGGTCATTGATGAGCGAACCGAACTTGTCGCACAAACCATTACCAACTATCTAACACGCACTGACCCAATGGCCAAAACCATCGTGTTCTGTAACGATATCGATCATGCAGAGCGTATGCGTCGTGCGTTAGTAAATCTGAATCCTGAACAGGTTAAGAAGAACGATAAATACGTAATGAAGATTACGGGTGATGATGAGTTCGGTAAAGCTCAGCTAGATAACTTCATTAACCCCAAAAAGAAGTACCCTGTGATAGCGACTACATCGGAGCTAATGACGACGGGTGTTGATGCAAAAACCTGTAAGCTAGTGGTACTTGATCAAGGTATTCAATCAATGACCAAGTTTAAGCAGATCATTGGTCGCGGTACTCGTATTGATGATCGCTATGGCAAGCTTTGGTTCACTATCTTAGATTTTAAAAAAGCGACCGAATTGTTCGCTGACGAACGCTTCGACGGGACACCAGAACGTGTGAAGGTCACGACTCCTGAGCAGTTTGAAGATCAAGACGACTTAGATGACATCATCGACGGCGTTGATGATATCGATGCTGACAACCCATTCGGTGATGAAGACATTGACCCCGATTCAATTCAAGAACCAGAGACCACCTATGGTGATGGTTTTGGAAACTCCCCTGAAAGTACAGGCGGTGCAGACGATTGGGGTGATGAGAATCGAGTTCGCAAATTCCATGTGAATGGCGTTCCAGTAAAAGCCCTTGCTGAACGTGTTCAATATTATGATTCAGACGGTAAGCTTGTAACCGAGTCATTTAAAGACTACACCCGTAAAACTATGGTGAAGCAGTTCTCTTCATTAGATGACTTCACCAAACGTTGGAACGAATCTGACCGCAAGCAAGCCATTATCGATGAGCTAGCAGAAGCCGGTATTCTATGGGAAGCGCTAGAAGACGAAGTGGGCAAAGACATGGACCCATTTGATATGATTTGTCACGTTGTATATGACCAACCGCCATTGACTCGAAAAGAGCGAGCGGAGAACGTGAAAAAGCGTAACTACTTCACTAAGTACGGTGAAACCGCGCAACAAGTGTTAGATAGACTTTTAGATAAATACGCTGATAGCGGTGTTAGCGAAGTTGAAAATATTACAGTGTTGAAAGTAGCACCCTTCAACGAATTAGGCAGCATGAGTGACATCGTTAAAAAAGGTTTTGGTGGAAAACCTAAGTACCTTGCTGCTGTGAAAGAGCTAGAAGACGCAATCTACAAATCTGCTTAGCAATTAACCAAATAATAATAAAGGTCGCGAAATGCTGGCCTTTATTACTTTTTACGGCACTAATCAGGTCCTTATACCTGATATAATACCGCCTTAATTTTAGAATACGAAAAGTAAGAAAAATATGTCTATCAGTTCAGTAATTAAATCTATTCAAGACATCATGCGTAAAGATGCGGGGGTCGACGGCGATGCGCAGCGTCTAGGTCAAATGTCTTGGCTATTGTTCCTTAAAGTATTTGACGCTCAAGAAGAAGAGTTAGAGCTCGAACTGGACGACTACAAATCACCAATCCCAGAACAATATCTATGGCGTAATTGGGCTCAAGATGCCGAAGGCATTACCGGTGAAGCGCTGCTTGAGTTCGTAAACGACGACTTGTTCTACAAACTGAAAAACTTAACTGCACCTGTTGATCTAAACCCGCGAGGCTTTGTGGTGAAAGAAGCCTTTAGCGATGCGTTTAACTACATGAAAAACGGTACGTTGCTGCGCCAAGTGATCAACAAGCTGAATGAAATTGATTTTACTGACTCTTCAGAGCGCCACCTGTTTGGTGATATCTATGAGCAAATCCTGAAAGACCTGCAAAGCGCGGGTAACGCGGGTGAATTCTACACCCCTCGTGCCGTGACTCGTTTTATCGTTGACCGCCTAGATCCTAAGCTTGGCGAATCTATTATGGACCCAGCAACGGGTACGGGTGGCTTCCTTGCTTGTTCATTCGATCACGTTAAAAACAACTACGTGAAAACGGCGGCTGACCATCAAACGCTGCAAAAGCAAATCCACGGTGTAGAGAAGAAACAGCTTCCGCATCTACTGTGTATCACCAACATGATGCTGCACGGTATTGAAGTTCCAGTGCAAATCAAACACGGTAATACGCTGAACAAGCCGCTTTCAAGTTGGGACAGTAACATCAATGTGATTGCGACCAACCCTCCGTTTGGTGGTACAGAAGAAGACGGCATTGAAAAGAACTTCCCAGCCGAAATGCAGACGCGTGAAACTGCCGATCTGTTCTTACAACTTATTATTGAAGTGCTTGATGAAAACAACGGTCGAGCAGGCGTAGTACTGCCAGATGGCACATTGTTTGGTGAAGGCGTTAAAACCAAAATCAAAAAAATGCTGACTGAAGAGTGTAACCTGCACACTATCGTTCGCTTACCGAATGGTGTGTTTAACCCATACACAGGTATCAAAACCAACATTCTGTTCTTCACCAAAGGTAAGCCAACTAAAGACGTATGGTTCTACGAACACCCATACCCAGAGGGCGTGAAGAACTACAGCAAAACTAAGCCAATGAAGTTTGAAGAGTTCAAACAAGAGCAAGAGTGGTGGGGCAGTGAAGACGACGGTTTTGCTTTTCGTGTTGAGAATAACCACGCTTGGAAAGTCTCGATTGAAGAGATCATCGAGCGTAACTTCAATCTCGATATTAAAAACCCATATCAAGAAGAAGTTGTCAGCCATGATCCACAAGAGTTATTGGCAAGTTATGAACAGCAGCAACAAGATATCACAGATCTGCGTAACAAGCTGAAAGGCATTCTTGGTGATGCTCTGAAATCATCTGTAGGTGAGGGTGAATGATGAGCTTTGACCAAACACCTATCAATCAGTTGATTACAGACAATATCGATACTTGGACTTCAACGGTAAAAACTAAAGCAACCACAGGGCGTGGCAGTAGTAAAAAGCTAGAGTTGTATGGCGTTAAGAAACTGCGTGAGCTGATCTTAGAGTTAGCGGTGCGAGGTAAGTTAGTACCTCAAGATCCAAGTGATGAACCAGCTTCTGTTCTGCTTGAGCGAATTGCTGCGGAAAAAGCTCAGTTGGTGAAAGATAAGAGGATTAAGAAACCTAAAAAGCTATCTGAAATTAAAGAGGAAGATGAACTTTTTACACTGCCTAAAGGCTGGGCTTGGGCACGTTTAGGTACGGTAGGTAATGTGTTTAATGGAAACAGTATTAGTACAAGATTAAAATCAGAAAAATACTCAGATGGTGTTGGATTACCATACCTTTCAACTAAAGACATTGGTTATGGGTTTGATAAACTATCTTATACTGTTGACACACATGTACCTGAAAACGAACCAAAATTTAAACTTGCACCCAAAAACACAGTGTTGATTTGTGCTGAAGGTGGTAGTGCAGGTAAAAAGTGCGGATTAGTTGATAGAGATATATTTTTCGGGAACAAGCTGTTTGCAAATGTTCCATATAGCGGGATTAAGTCTAGCTTTCTTCTGTCACTTTACCTAACGCCATTATTTTTTGAACAGTTCTCAGAGAAAATGACTGGTATTATTGGTGGTATATCGGTTTCAAATTTTGTTGAATTACTTGTTCCTGTGCCTCCTCAAGAAGAACAACACCGCATTGTCGCCAAAGTCGATGAACTAATGACACTCTGTGACCAACTAGAGCAACAAACCGAAGCCAGCATTGCGGCACATCAGGTATTGGTAACAACGCTGTTAGACACGCTAACCAACTCTGCAAATGCTGAAGAGCTAATGCAAAACTGGCAAATGGCTGCGGAGCATTTCGATACCCTGTTCACCACAGAAGAGAGCATCGACCAGCTAAAACAAACCATCCTACAACTGGCGGTAATGGGTAAGCTTGTCCCACAAGATCCAAATGATGAACCTGCTGCAAAGCTGCTTGAGCGTATTGCGGAAGAAAAAGCGCAGTTAATCAAAGAGAAGAAAATCAAAAAGCAGAAAGCACTGCCGCCGATTTCTGATGATGAAATGCCGTTTGAACTACCAAATGGTTGGGAGTGGTGTCGAACAGGGGAGGCAGGCAACATACAGTTGGGTAGGCAGCGTTCTCCGAAAGATCACTCTGGACCTCACATGATCCCTTATCTTCGGGTAGCAAACGTTCACGACAATAGAATTGATACATCAGATGTAAAAGAGATGAATTTTACACCTGAAGAACAAAAAGTATATCGATTAGAGTATGGTGATATATTACTGAATGAAGGCCAAAGTAAAGAGCTTGTAGGTCGACCAGCCATGTTTAAAAATGACGTGGCGAACGCTTGTTTTCAAAACACGTTACTCAGATTCAAAGCTCACAATAATATTAGCTCTGAATACTCTTTACTTTATTTTAGGCACTGCTTGTATTCTGGGCGCTTTCAGAAGGCAGTAAAACAAACGACTAATATGGCTCACCTAAGTGCTGCACGTTTGATTCCAATTGAATTCCCTTTGCCTCCTGCTGAAGAACAAATCAAAATTGTTAAGAGAGTAAACCAGCTATCAGGTATGTGCGATGAGCTAAAACAACGTCTTCGCGATAGCCAACAAAGACAATTTCAGCTTACTGACGCGATTGTTGAGCTGGCGATAGTTAGGGTCTAGAAAACAGGATAATTTATGTTTAAGAGAATAAAACTTACCAATTTTAAAGCGTGGCGTGAGTCAGGAGATGTCGATCTTGCACCTGTGACTCTTTTGCTTGGTGAAAACTCAACAGGGAAATCTAGCCTCTTACAAAGCCTGTTATTAATGAAACAGACGGCAACATCCCCAGATAGAACGATTCATTTAAATCTGGGTGGAGACGAGGCAAATGACTATGTGGACATGGGATCATTTGACGATCTATTAACGAAAGATCCTGAAAACAGAAAAATTTCTATTGAAATGGATGTTGTCGGAAGACAAGGCAGCAGCTTTCTAAAAATTGATTATGTTCAGGATTCCAAAAAAAGCCCCGTTATCGATCAACTCCAACTCAGTAAAGATGGTGAAAATTGGTTCAGAGCTCAGCGTTCTGACAAAGGGGCTTTTAATATTTATTTGCCAAATGAGACTCGAACTAGCTTGAAAAGTAGAGAGTATTCGCCTGAGCGTGGTGTGTCATTTTCTAAAGATGCAATTTACAATTTGGGACCAAGTGGAAGTGACGTAGAAGACATCAGCCTATCGGTATTAAGGGATCTTGAGGTTGTCTCTTACTTAGGCCCTCTCAGAAGCAAGCCTAGAAGAACGTATATTTGGAATAGAACTCGGCCAGGAATCATCGGAGTTGATGGTAGCGAGGCCGTTTTTGCATTGTTAGCTAGTAATAATACATCAGGCAAAAAGAGCGATGGCCTAGTTGAAGCGGTATCAAAGTGGCTCAAAAAAATGCGCATCGCCGATAAGCTTGAGGTCAAACATATTGGTGCAGGTAACTACAACATACTTGTTCATCGAGATGGTGTAGCGGCAAATCTAATTGATGTTGGCACAGGTGTGTCGCAAGTGCTTCCTGTGCTTGTATTAGCATATTTCGCACCAGAAAAGTCAACGATTATCTTAGAAGAACCTGAAATCCATTTGCATCCTCTGGCTCAGTCATTACTTGCTGAGTTATTCTTGGAAGTTAGCTTAGAACGTGATGTTCAATTTATCGTTGAGACACATTCCGAGCACTTATTCAGACGTATGCAAACTTTGGTTGCAACCCAAAAGGCGAAGCCAGATCAGTGTGCACTGTATTTTGTTGAACGAAAAAATTCAGATGCGGTGTTGAAAACATTGAGTATGGATAAATATGGAAGACTAGAAGAATGGCCGAAAAACTTTTTCGGTGATGCTACTGGTGAATTGAGAAAGCAAGCTCAAGAAACGATGCAACGAATGAAAGCAGAGCGAGCGAAACAATGAGGAGACATGTAGTTGATACTAACGTACTTATTGTAGCCAGTGGAGAGCACCCTGAATCCCCCTTTCGCTCTGAAAATCACCCAGTTGAAGACGCTAAAGAGGCAAGTAAAGTCCTTGATTGGCTGGTAGATTTTGATAAGAGCTGCCGTCATATGGTCGTAGATTATGACTATGAAATAATGGGTGAATACGATAATAAGCTCACCGATCAAGATTATGGTAGACGTGTTCTATTCGATAAGATGGATAGAAAACAGGTTGACTTCGTAGATATCGAGTGGGATAGCAACCCCGCTCACACTACCAAAGTTGCCGTTTTAAACGAGCCTTTAAAAACAGTTGTTCATGACCTCGCGGATACAAAAATGGTCGCTGCTTGTATTAAAGCAAATGAAGAACAACCAGAATGTACGATTGTTAATGCTTGTGATACCGATTGGTATGATTGGGAAACCGAATTAGTGGCTGCAGGCGTCAATGTTCATCAGCTTATTGATGATTGGAACAAAAAGAGCTGGGGAAAAAAGAAAGCAAAATGATACCTGAATTTTTCCGATTTCCTCATACTCCCCATATCGCTTGGTTAGGTGGTCGAGAACCTAGGGGTGATAAACTACTGTCACCATTAGAAGTGGAATCTTTTTTATCTTCAGAGCTAGTTGTTGAGGAGAAAGTTGATGGGGCTAATGTGGGCCTCTCAGTTGATCAGCATGGGGAATTAAGAGCACAAAATCGAGGGGCTTGGATAGATAAAGGTGTAGGTGGTCAGTTTAAGCATTTGTGGAAATGGATAAAACAATATGAGTATCAACTTAAACTAGCTCTTGATAAGGATCTAATACTTTTTGGTGAATGGTGTTATGCCGAGCACTCAATTGGTTATGAAAAGCTACCAAATTGGTTTATTGGTTTTGATCTCTATAGTCGATCAGCAGGCAAATTTTATTCTGTTAAAAGAAGGAATGAGGTTCTAGTGAATGTGGGTATCCCCATTGTTTCACCGTTGAATCAAGGTAGATTTAGTCTCAAAGACTTGAAATTGATGTTAGACCAACCGTCATATTACGGTGCTAATAAAATTGAAGGTATTTATTTGAGGAAGGATAAAGGGAACTGGCTTGAGAAACGAGCCAAATTAGTCAGGGCTGATTTTACTCAAACTATTGATGAACACTGGTCTCGTAAGCCTCTAATTCCAAACAAAATTCAGTATTGATTTAAAGTAGAGAGGGAGAGGTAATGGCAAATTTATTTTTTTCGTACTGTCATGTTGATGAAGAGCTACGAAATGAATTAGAAGTCCACCTTGCTATGCTTAAAAGACAAGGACTGATTACTACGTGGCATGATCGCCGAATTGTGGTTGGTTCTGAAATTGATCAAGATATTAGTCAAAATTTAGAAGATTCAGATGTAATTCTTCTTTTGGTAAGTGCTCATTTCTTGGCTTCAAATTATTGCTATGAAAAAGAAATGGTTAGAGCACTAGAAAAGCATGAACTCGGGGAAGCGAAAGTGATCCCTGTCATTCTACATCCGTGTGATTGGCATCATGCACCCTTTGGAAAGCTGTTGGCAACACCTACAGATGGAAAGCCGGTAAGCATGTTTGCGAATCAACAAGAAGCATTCACAATTATCGCAAAACAGATCAGAGTGGCAATTGAAGAACTTCCAAGTAGTCCCATCCCCAAAAGTGTTACTAGCTTCATTAGTCCTCAACCTCCTATCAAGTCAGAAAGCGTCGCTTTACCACGTTCGAGTAATATGCGACTAAAACAAGAGTTTAGTGATCATGATAGAGATTGCTTTTTGGAGACAAGTTTTGACTACATAGCTCGTTATTTTGAAGGCTCTTTAGAAGAACTAGGTAATCGGAACCAGCAGATACAAGTTCGTTTTAAGCAAATTACCTCGACACGTTTTTGTGCTTATATTTATGAAAACGGCAGTCAGAAGAGCGTGTGTAATATTTGGTATGGTAGTGGGCACTTTGAGCGCAATACTATTTGTTATTCAAGCTCTGAGAATGATAACAGTATGAATGATTGGCTAAGTGTTGAAAATGATGGTTTTTCATTGTATTTAAAAGCTAGCGGGATGAATTTTTATCGAACAAGTGACACGGAAGAACAACTTACGCAACAAGGTGCAGCAGAATACTTTTGGTCGTCTTTTATTCATTCTCTACAGTGATCTGCTTTCATACTTATCACAGTTAAAATTTGCATTAATGGGAATATCAGCGAAACTAAAACTTAGATATTCTAAGTTTTAGTGGTGACATGTGAAAACGGACATTCAACTTTACCCTGACGAATCGCTCGAAAGCTTCTTGTTGCGCTTGTCGCAAGAGCAAGGTTACGAGCGATTTTCTCATTTTGCCGAAGATATCTGGTTTGACACGATGGATCAGCATGAAGCGATTGCTGGTGCCTTTCCCTTAGAACTCAACCGAGTCAATATCTACCACGCTCAAACCACAAGCCAAATGCGAGTGCGGGTTCTTATCCACCTTGAGACCCAATTAAGGCTCAACAACTTCGGTGTATTGCGCCTAGCGCTATCACATTCTAAAGCTCAATTCTCTCCGCAATACAAAGCTGTTCATAGGTTTGGTGTTGACTACCCTTATGCTTTTGTTCGCAAACGCTTCACGCCTATTTGCCCTCTGTGTATTGACGAAGCACCCTACATTCGCCAGCAGTGGCAACTTATCTCTCACCAAGCTTGTGAACATCATGGCTGTAAACTGGTTCATCACTGTCCTGAGTGTAAGTCGAGACTTGAATATCAAAGTACCGAGAGTATTAGCCAATGTGAATGTGGTTTTGAGCTCTGAAACTCGCCTGTAGAGGATGCGCCAGAGGCTGAGGTGTTGGTCGCTCGATGGTTGTCAAGAAATGATTCAAAACCCTTGGGATTGTTAACGGGGGAAATGACATTATCTGAGCGCTATGGTTTTTTTCTTTGGTATGTAAATCGCTATGGTGATATCGATGACCTCAGTTTTGAGTCATTAGTTGAATACTGTAGCGCTTGGCCAACGGCGCTATGGCAAGACCTCGATACCTTGAAAGAGAAGGCAGAACTTGTTCGAGTAAAAGATTGGAAGAAGGTGTTTTTCAATGAAGCCTTTGGCGATCTGCTTAAAGATTGTCGTCAGTTACCCAGTCGGCAGTTGAGTCACAATATCGTGCTTGCACAGGTGTTAGCTTACTTTACAAAGCTAATGGCAACAGTGCCCTCAAGCGCCAAAGGAAATATCGGTGATGTACTGCTCAGCCCCATAGAAGCTTCTACATTGCTTTCTTGCACCACCGATGAAGTGTATCGGTTGTATGAGTTTGGTGAGATTAAAGCCGCTATCAGGCCGCGAATGCATACAAAGATAGCGAGTCATGAATCGGCGTTTACTTTAAGAAGTGCCATCGAAACAAAGCTGACTCGAATGAGCTCTGAAAGTGATGGTTTAAGTGTATATCTGCCTGAGTGGTAATTATGACGAAATTAAGTGACTTATTAGCAATTGAAGACGAAGCAGTAAAGCAGGTTACGCTAAAGAAGATGTTCATGCCTTATACAGAAGATGTCTGTGTTGAAGGGTTTGAAAAAGAAGCGTTAACGATTTTGCTTAATCTCAGTTCAAGCCATCAATCAGATAGGTGCTCGGATTGGTTGGATGTTGCCCGAGCTAAAAGGCATTTAAAAGCGACTGAGAACTTAGAAGCGTCCCTTGATGAAATTAAATGGTTCCACACTCATAATCTCAAGTTTCCAGACTGCCGAGTTAAAGATCAGCGGATAGTCGCGCAGCCTCTTACGACAACCGAGGTATTCATTTCAAGCGGAGTATTAGAGCAGCGCTTGGGGTGGGCGCATAACTCTGCGGTATATCGTCACACATTGTGGTTATTGAATCCTTTTAGTTGGCAATCACAGCCCGTATGCATCCTTTCACTTATCAAGCAAGAAAGCTCCATTTGGATTGAGTTGCTCAACGAATTCGGTCTAAGTGCTAAGTCACTTGCTCGCTTAAAACATACAATTGAAGAGCAACTCCCTGATAATCATTTTCCCGATAGCGTCAGTTCTTACAGTAAGCAGCTACGGTTTCCATGGGGGGATAATTATATTTCGTTGACCCCAGTGGTCAGCCATGCCATTCAGAGCGAGTTAGAAGTGAGATCGAGAAATCGAGAAAGTAAGCTTAGCTTTGTGTCTTCGTCACTGCCAAATTCTGCAAGTATTGGGAACTTGTGTGGCAGTTTAGGTGGGAATATGAAAGCCCTAAACTACCCGCTAGACGTCAAACCAGCGAGAGGTGGAGTTACCTGAAAGTCGAAAAAAGAGTGGTCACTACTTTGATGATTATCAGGTAACTAACGCCAAAATTTGTCAGGTGTTAAACCACTTAATTGGATCAGAACCATCAAAAACACAGAAGCAAAGAGAGAGTGCTCGCAAGGTTAGAAGTAAGATATTGCGAAAGCAGATAGCCCTTTGGATGCTTCCTTTAATTGAGTTAAGAGATATCGTTGATGCTGATCCTAATCAACAGCAATTGGAACATGATGACACTTTAGCTCAAGCCTTTCTGGCGCTACCAGAATCGGACCTAGGCTCCTTAGCCAGTGAGTTTAATCGCCGTTTACATCTTACGTTTCAGAATAATAAGTATGCTGCCAAGTTTGCCTATCACCCTAAGCTTATGCAGCTCGTTAAAGCCCAAATTGTATGGATTCTCGAACAGCTCAGTAAACCTACTGGTAATGCAGATAAGGTAACGGGCGAGCAGTATATCTATTTGTCATCAATGAAAGTGCAAGATGCTGTCGCAATGAGCAGCCCTTATTTGTGTGGTGCTCCTTCTTTGACGGCTATTTGGGGGGTCATGCACCGTTATCAAAGGGAGTTCAATAAGCTAGTTAATTGTGATTCCCTGTTTGAATTTTCGAGTTTCTCTTTTTATGTCCGAAGCGAGAACATTCAATCGACCGCGAAGCTTACCGAGCCTAACTCGGTTGCTAAAGCTAGAACGGTTTCGAACGCGAAACGACCTACCATTCGTAGTGAACGATTGGCGGACCTAGAAATAGACTTAGTTATTAGAGTTCATAGTGAAAGCCGAATTTCAGATTTTAAGGCTGCGCTTAAAACGGCACTTCCCGTTGCTTTCGCCGGAGGGGCGTTATACCAACCACAGCTCTCGACGCAGATTGAGTGGCTAAGGACGTTTACCAGTAGGAGCGAGCTTTTCCATGTCATAAAAGGTTTGCCAGCCTACGGGCGCTGGTTATATCCAAGTGACAACCAGCCGAGTGACTTTGATGACCTAGAGCATTTAATAACGAAAGACGCTAATAATTTGCCAGTTTCTATTGGCTACCATTTGTTAGAACGTCCAACTAAACGGTGCAACTCGATCACCGATTGTCACGCCTATGCAGAGAATGCGATAGGGTTAGCTAAGAAAGTGAATCCGATAGAAGTACGTTTTAGTGGAAGAGATCACTTTTTCAACCATGCCTTTTGGTCGATAGAATGCAGTAGCGAAACTATTCTTATAAAAAACTATAGGGATTAATCGTTTATGGAACTTTGCACTCAGCTGAACTACGTTCGATCACTCTCTGCTGGCAAAGCATATTTCTACTATCTATCTAAAAGTGGTGAGATGTGCCCCCTTGAAATTGATAGAACTAGGTTGCGCGCACCAAAAGGTGGTTATGCAGAAGCATACAAAGGGGGCAAGTTTGTAGAAAAGAATGTTGCTCCACAAGATTTAGCTTACTCCAATCCTCAGTTCATCGAAGAGTGTTATGTCAAACCTGGTGTTGATGATATCTACTGTGCATTCCCCCTTCGAATTCGAGCCAACTCTCTAACTCCAGATACCTGTATTGATGATGAAGTGCGTTCTAAACTTTCGTTACTTGCTAAAACATATCAAGAGCTCAATGGGTATCAGGAACTTGCTCTACGATACGCGAAGAACATTCTGCTTGGTAGTTGGCTTTGGAGAAACAGAGAGTGTCGAAAATTGTCGATAGAAGTGACCACCAGTGATTCACAAACCTTGATTGTAGAAAACGCAACAAAGCTTTCTTGGTATGGTCATTGGGATGAGGCGTCAGCAGAATGCCTAGAAAAGCTCACAGCCTATTTGATGCGAGCCCTGTCTGACCCAACCGAATATTTCTATATGGATGTCAAAGCTAAAATTGGAGTTGGTTGGGGGGATGAGGTTTACCCAAGCCAAGAGTTTTTAGATAGCCGAGAAGATGGTGTTCCTACTAGGCAGTTAGCTACTGTCGAATTATTGAACGGAGAGGAGACTGTTGCATTTCATGGTCAAAAAATTGGTGCAGCGTTGCAATCGATTGACGATTGGTGGCATGAAAACGCAGATAAACCATTAAGAGTGAACGAATATGGGGCAGATCGAGAATACGTTATAGCAAGGCGACACGTGTCCCATGGAAATGACTTCTATCAACTGCTCAGAAATACAGAGAACTGGATCGAAAGTATGACAGCTTCTCAGACCATCCCAAATGACGTGCACTTTATTATGTCGGTCTTGATCAAGGGTGGTCTCTTCAATTGTTCCAAAGCGAAGTAAGGATGATTATGACGAAGCGTTACTACTTCTGTATACGTTATACCCCTGTTCAAGCCGACTATGAGCTGTTAGCAGGGCGTTGTATCTCTCAAATGCACTTGTTTATGGTCAATAACCGTCAAGTCATGAATAAAATAGGTGTGAGCTTTCCCGACTGGAGTGACGTTACAGTTGGTCAAACCATCGCCTTTGTTGCTGACGATAAGGAGGTGATGGTTGGACTCTCTTTTCAGCCCTATTTTTCTTTGATGGTAAATGAAGGTCTGTTTGAGATTTCTAGTGTTTGTGAAGTGCCAGACTCTGCGATTGAGGTGAGGTTTGTCCGTAACCAAACGATTGGGAAAAGCTTCTTAGGTTCTAAGAAACGCAGAATCAAACGTAGCATGGCGAGAGCCGAACTATCTGGTTTTGAACCATCGTTGCCAGTAACGAACGAAGAGCGTGTCATCGATAGCTTCCATCGAATACCAATCTGCAGCGGTTCATCTGGGGAAGATTATATGTTGTTTGTACAAAAGGAGCTTGTTAGTGAGCGCGGTGCAGCGAACTTTAATAGCTACGGTTTAGCCACCAATCAAGAAAGAAAAGGCACGGTACCTGAGTTACGTTTTTAACCCTTTTTCTAAAGCTGTTTTTTAGAGATTCAAAAACAATGACTTACAGATGCAAGAAGAAAAAGGGTATTTTGGTGAATTGTGACGTTAAGCATGCAGAATCAGATGTTTAGAGACTATATTCTACAGTGTCCTGCCGTGTAGGCAGCTAAGAATGAGGGCGTTTATTCAGTTCACCGAAAACCTTGGTGTTCTGCCGCATAGGCAGCTAGGAATTCATTAGGGGTAAATGCTAACCTTAACTTCTTGTGTCCTGCCGCATAGGCAGCTAAGAATAGGTCAGGAAGAAAGCAACCGACCTGCTGAACAAGCAGTTAATAAAAACCATCGAGTTTAGGCTTGATGGTTTTTTGTTTATTAGTGTCATGTCAGTTAGGGGAATCAAAAGTTTGTCATACAAACAAGGTCTGACAATTAAAGCTTTTCTAAGCTGTCGTTATTCATTCAGTGTGTTTTCGCTAGACGATTTCGATGGGCAATTCCAGAATCGAAATATCATAATCTGACTTTTTCTTACCCATTCAAACTTTGTGGCTCATTAGAGAACTGGATTATTTGATAGCCTTTGTTAACGCTTTTACTCTGGTATATTGGTTGGGAAGGTAGTGATGAGTGAGGGTTTTGAGTTATGTTTGCACAGACTGAAGTGTGAGAACGAGGAAAGGCGTAAAGGTTGACAAGTTACTCTTTACGCTCAAGTTATAGTGATGACATCGCAACCTCGCTTGTGTGATTTGATTCACAACTATGAGTGCGAGATAAATCTATAGAAAAGTGAAAAACACACGCGATTAAACCAATTTACTGGCTAATTTAGTTATATTGTCTGGGTCTAATGTCTTTTAAGTCCGTACTTCAATCGTAGTAACTATTCATTTCCACATTACCTATTCAAACCGCTCAGGGATAAAATAGTTAGATCTAAAAAAGTACTAGGTCGACTATGAATCAAGAACTACCCCTAGACAACCTTAACATCACTTCAAAACCCTGCTCTCGAATTGGTTGGATAGTGGAAGTTCATCCAGAGAAGAATAGAGTAAAAGTAGATTTTGAGAATAACCCATTTTCTCAACCAATTTGGGCATCATTAGGCCGTGCTTTTACTCGGTCAGAAATTTTTATGGCCATCGATAATAAACTCGATTGCCGTATCTCTTTTCTATCCGAAGACCTCACCATTCCAACATTAGTTGATATCTACATATCTTTGCTGGAAGAACAAGAGCTTGTTGTTAAAGCAAAGAAAATAACACTTCATGCAGAGGAAGAAGTGCTTATTGGTTCCAGCGAGGCACAAACTAAATTTAGTGGGACGGATGGGCGTATTACTACAACGGCTAAGCATGTAAGTAGTAGTGCTGAAAAAATTCAGAAGATTCAGGGCTCCAAAGTAAAGCTCAACTAATCCACTTAATCCTGAGTAGATCATATTATGGCAGTAACAATAAGTGCAAATGGACTCAGTGTTGTCCATAAAGGTTCGGGCGGCGAAGCAAATGCAACACTGCCAGATGTCTGTCTAACAAAAGTGGGGAAGCCCATCGTACCTATCCCTTACGGTAATAATGCTAAATCGTCTGATTTAGCTGGCGGTTCAACAACGGTGACCGCTGACGGTGGGAATAGCATTGCATTAAAAGGCAGCACATTTGCAAAAAGTACTGGCGATGCAGCAGGTGATAAAAAAGGTGTCGCCTCGGGTACTATCGAGGCGGAAGCAAAATTCATTTCAGCTTCTCCCGATGTCCTGATTGAAGGAAAAGGCGTCGCTCGCCTCTCTGATCAGATGACAATGAACAAAGCTAACACAATGTGTTTGGGTGGCGTTCAAAACCCTGCTGTCAGCGTGACAGAAGATGAAGAAGGGACATACACGGTTTACGTGAAAGCTCGCTATCCTGACGGCATTCTGCTCAAAGATGCTGACTTTGATATTACCGACCCATCAGGAAGTGTGTTAACGAGCGGGCACTTTGATGACTCTGGAAAAAGCACAGTCTCTGGTTTAAAACCGGGACAAATTAAGATTTTGGCTAAAGAAAGTACGAATGCGTTTGTTCCTAAAGTTGTGCGAATTGATAATCCACATTATTTGATGACGCTAACTGATGAAGACTTTTTCGATAGAGCATCTCAAGGTCAGCAAACATTTTGGCACCCCTACCGTATAGCTCCTCCCTCTGAAGGATGGGGAGCAATGGGGACAAGTCTAACTGCCGATCGTTATTTTTTAGACATTGTCGATTTAGAGGTCAAAACACATTTTCTCCAGCGTCATCCAGACTTTTCATTCAGCATTTTTGCTGAAGCCTTAGTAGCAGGGATTGAAAGCATGTCTGAAGAGAGTATGGATCGTGTTCTTTCTCTTGGTTTACCCTTGGTTCTAGAGGAAGGTGAATTACTTTCGGTTCTGTTCCGTTTACCAAAACATGAAACAGCAGATCGAATGCTGGCATACATGCGAGCAAGAGGGAAAGGGAACCCACAAACGTTCTTACAAGAATACGACTGGCAAAGTGCAAAGCAAGCGCTTAGTAGTCAGCTTGAAGCGGTGCTTTCAAAAGTAAAAGGGCGTCTCGAATCACTTAGCTCTGAGGCTAGCCGATTAAACTACCTGTATCTCTCGTCAGATATCTATGACGCACATGTAAGTACGATAAATACCTACTCGAAAAAACTGTCCGATAACCTTTCAAGCGCGTTTGAGCGTCTTCAAACCAAAGCGGAAAGCTTGATGAATGATACCTCTGAAGTTTCAGTCATTCAGGCACCGGATAACGTGTATTCAGCAGAGGCAGGGAATATTGAAGTTGTCATAAATGCGATTTTAAAAATCGACTTAGAAGAGCAGAAGTGGGTTAAAGTCCAGCTCTTTTATGATGACCTATGGCAGACCCCTTTCCTTGCTGACAATATACGCATACAGACGAATTCAGTCGTACATGCTGAACAGGTAGCACTCAACAAGCTGCCAAATAAGAGTACCGTCTCTGATAGCGCTATTCATGCTATAGAGAGTAGTGAGAAGCAAGGTGGGGTAGCTGCTTTTGATGATCTGAAGCCGAATACTGACCTCGTTACTGTTGAGATAATTGGTGAGCCCGGAATAGAGCGTCAGATTAAGGACACACGAGAGCTCATCGAACGCCGTCTAGACAGCGTTTATGTCCAAGTCTGCAAAGCAATGCAACCCTTCGCTTTACAGTGGCAAACGCGTGGTGTTGCAAGTTTGGCAGACGGTATTGATGATGGCATTGTTGACTGGGGCAAAGATTTCACAGACATGTTTAGTCAAGATTTCTGGAGTAGCTTTGGTAATACTGTTTGGGATGCTGGCGCATCAGTGTTAGATACAGGTGTTGTCTATGCTGCTGAAGCCCACAATTTCATAAAGCAGTCCCTTGAAGATCAAGTAAGAGCAGGGGCAGGATGGTATTTGTCGAATACAACAAAACCTGTAAATGAATTGTCATTCGACGATGTGACTGACTTGCTCGGAAAGGCACTTGAAGATGGTGTGGAATCCCTGAGTGACCTGATGTTAGATAATGGTGAGCGGTTAAAAGAGAAACTAATAGAGTTTTATGATGGCGCGGAGGATGCTGTTGAACGTGCTCGGTTGATTGCCAAATATCATGAAGAGATTATTGCGCTTCCGAAGTATATTGCCGAAAACGATGCGAGAGCACTTCAAACATTTATTGACACAGCCTTAAGAGAGATAGCTCCTGAGTGGGCGAAAGAAATTGATGATACGGGCGCTTTACCGAAGGCCATGGCAGTAATGCGAGATCCTTCATCAGCAATAACTTACAGTGCTTACGTTGTCCTGATATTGGATGCGATCCCACCAAACTTTTATACCTATTACGGCGGTAAGCTAGGTATCTACGTATTGCTAGAAGTCGTTCTGAACCTCGTGTTAGGGTTATTTACTCTAGGTGCAGGTGTCGCAGCTCGAGCTACTTCCACTGCCGCGAGGCTCGTAGTTAAGGGGAAACGTGCTAAACAAATCGCCGGAGCTCAAAAAGCACTCGATACTTTTGGTGAGACCTTGGATGAAATGAGCAAAATCATGGGAGATCTGGAAGGCTTAGCGGACAAATTGGCTAAACGTAAAGGGGACACCATCAAAGGCCGAGCAAACATGACGCTGTCAAAAGAAGTTGAGAGTAAAAAGCGAAAAGGCAAGTGTACAGTGTGTAAAAGCAGCAAACACCGTACTCCAAAGCTTTATCGTGGTGAGCTAGAAAGGAAATAAAATGAGTGAAGAAATAAGAGGAAACTTAGAAAAAAATCCTAAAGAAAAAGTTAATGGTAAGAAGGTACCTGACTACCGAGAAGAATGGATTAAAAGTGCGAATAAGTATAATAAGAAAAAAGCACATCCATTTTGTAATGGCATTCAGATGGATACTCACCACCTCATATCAGGGAAGGCACTAAGTGAAATTGACAAAGATATGCAAGAAGCTCTTATAGATAAGGGTTATAATATAAATAGCTTATCAAACCTTGTTGGTTTACCATCCAGCTACAAAGGGGCTTGCCACCTTGGTATCCAAGTTCACAGGACAGGGCATACGTTTAAAAGTAATCAATTTTCAGAGATAAAAGCATCCAATTACCATAGTGAAGTGATCGACTATTTAGTCGATATAGCTCAAGATATTTATCTTTGTTATGGCACCACCGAAGTCGTAGAGCCGAAAAGAGAGATCCATAAAAAACACATGGATCCGATCAGTGAGAAACTATTAAAAAGGATTTTGAACTTTAGCTTGCCACTGACAAAGGTTAGTGAGCATTTTAATAAGAAAAACAAAATCTATATTGGGTGCGCAAACAGTGGGAAAGTAGGCGAGCTATCAAAATCTATAACTCCTTGTGAGAATGGAAAGAATGGTCACAGGGGGGAGTGGGATGAATTCAAAGGTTATACTCCAGAAGTTCAAATATCTTTTGGAACAAGTTGGTCACCAAAGAGGGGAATATGAATAGTTACGAAGAACAATACTACAAGGTATTTGAAATCCCATTTAGAGATACTTATCTTCATTTAAAAGCATCATTGGATACAGGACGTCGCCGTTACAGCTTCACTAAACTAGATTTTGGTGATGGCCCTATATTCTTTACTAATGCAGAAAAAGGTGATATGCCTTTCATTGTAAGTGACTTTAATCTCCACAGTTTTTTTCCTGTAGTATCTAAGGAGATTGCAGATAAATTACTGCCGCTCAATATAAATGGCTTCCAATTGTTCCCTGCTGTTTTGATTGGTGATGATGAAGAGTGGCATGAAGATTTTTTCTTCTTTAATGCGTATGAAAACCTTGACTGTATTGATTTCGAGCGTAGTGAGATACTCGACTACTCCCCTGACGACAGTAGGCATGAGGTCATAAAGTATAAGTTCAAGAATGAAGTGTTAGATGCTATCCCACAAGAAAATCGTCTAATTATACGACCTCATAAAGTAGCAGGAGGCGGGTTGTTAATTCATGAAAGCATAGTTAATAAAATCAACAAGTACGTCAAAGACTCTGAGTTTAAATTCTTTAAATTGAGTGATTATAAGTTAGGTGATAAGTATAAATAACGCGCTCTTTTTATAAGATTGGCAACTACATATAATCAGATAATATGAGAAATTAAAGCATATTAGTGATAAAGGGGGATGTTTTTATTTCCCCCTAAATTCTTCTGCACTCATCACCGGTTTGATAGAGAACGCATCCAATAGTGTAACGAGATGAACACTTACTGCCACTGTTTTAGAAACCACATTTTGACTGCTTCTAGTATTGTGTAACTTTCTTACACCTAACCTCTGTGTTTTTGTTGAAGCTGACCAAAAGGACATGTTATGGTTTTAAATCTTGACAAATTATGGTTTCAATCGATATGTAACTTGTTGAGTTTAAACTATGTGGTTGGACGCATTATGGTTTTAGCGACAAAAAGCCTCGCTTATACAGCGAGGCTTTTTCGTTTTTATCTTCTGCACTTTAGAGCCATTCAATACCCTGATTTCTGTACCTATACCCAAGTTGCTTCAGTGACACGCTCCCGAAGGGCGAGTTGCCTTGGTTCGCATGCTTCGTTAACAATTTTCGATTTAGAACCACTAGATCTTCAAATTGTTGCCTCGCCTTCAAACCAAGTCATTCTCGCTGAACCAAGCATCTCGAGGTTACTTGGGTACACATGGACGAGCTTCATTCTATGGTAAGGAATCTAAAGTCGCGCTTTTCCCCGCGTTATTCATTTTTCCCAGAATATGATCAGAAAATAAATATTCATTACCGATGAATGCAAGGCTTTATATTCTTACAGTGCTCGCATCATTATTTTCTGTTAGCAATTCTTTTATCTTCTCGTTCCTGTTTATTCGAATGGTTTGTCTGCTTGTTAGATTTGTTAGCAATCTTTAAGAAAATTAATCTGTAGAAAAATTACACTTTTCGGGAAATATGAAGTGTATTTTCCGTCTATTCGGGGTCTTATTCATGATCTTTTACACTTGTTTTATTTTTTGTATGACAAAATAAAATTGAGATTGATTGGGGTCAAAGATTCGTCCGCATTCGCCTTTTTCGGGGCTGAAAGTTAATTACAAGTATTCATTGGTTCGGGTAGGTTATTTTTACTCGCTGACATAACACTGAATAGATTCTTGATAAATATTCAAAATGAAAATAAACGGTGCAAAGGTGACGAGCGAGGTGATTTAACTCAATTCTATTCAGCGAATGCTTTTTATCAGTTTGAAATTGTACTGATGTCGCTTGAATGCTTTTTGGAGACCCCCATGACTAAAAAGTGGTTTACTGAGTCGGTTGAAGAAACACTGACTCAATTTAATGTATCAACTGAGCAAGGTCTGACTTCGGAAGAAGTAGAACAGCGTCAGGCTGAACACGGCAAAAATGAGCTACAAGAGCAAGAAGGCAAATCTGCGCTTGAGCTATTTCTACACCAATTTAAGAACCCATTGATCTTCATTCTGGGTATTGGTGCGATTGTTTCCTTCTTCACTGGCCACCTAGTTGATGCGATTGCCATCACTGTGATCATATTCATCAATGCCATCATTGCATTTTGGCAAGAGTTTAAAGCTCAGAAGGGCATGGAAGCACTGCGAGAAATGGCAGCCCCAACCGCACAAGTTCGTCGCAATGGAGAATGGGTTGATGTCTTGGCGCGTGACATTGTGCCAGGCGATATCCTAAAGATTAATACGGGTGACATCCTCGCAGCGGACGTGCGTATCATCGAAGCGAACCGTCTCGCAGTAGATGAGGCTGCGCTTACTGGTGAGTCTGAGCCGGTTGATAAAATCGTCAAGGTGATTGAAGACGAAACCGTTGGTCTTGGTGATCAGCGTAATATGGGCTTTATGACCACGATTGTGACGACAGGTACAGGCTTAGGTGTAGTAGTCAGCACAGGCATGAAGACGGAAGTCGGTCATATTGCGGATATGATGGCAAACACCGAAGAAACCAAAACACCAATGCAAGAACGTATGGATACCATCGCGAAGACCTTGATGGTTGCGGCTTTGGGTGTGGTTGCTGTGGTTTGTGGTATCGGTCTTTACCATGGTATGCCTTGGCTCGAAATCCTCAACACGGGTATTTCTCTATCGGTAGCAGCAATTCCAGAAGGTCTACCAACGGTTATTTCAATTGTGTTGACCATGGGCTCAACACGTATGGTGAAGAACAACGCATTGGCGAAGCAGCTTTCTGCGATTGAAACGCTCGGTTCAACCACGGTTATCTGTTCGGATAAAACCGGTACGCTGACACAAAACCAAATGCAGGTAATGAAAGCGTACGATGCAAGTGGTCGTTACTGGGAAGTGTCGGGCAAAGGCTTTAGCCCTGAGGGGGAATTCAAACCTCTAGGTCATACGGTTGATGCAAAGCAAAGCCCAGAAATGATGAAAGGCTTGGTAGTTGCGACCCTGTGTAATGATGCGGAATACATCAAAGATGGTGATAATTCGTCAGTGCGTGGTAACCCAACCGAGGGTGCGCTGATTGTTGCCGCGGCAAAAGCGGGTCTGGAACAATCAGACATGCTATCAACAGGCGGTTACTCTATCGTCGAGAAGTTCCCATTCGACTCTGCACGTAAGATGGCGTCAGTGATTGTTAAAGGACCTGATGGTAAGCACTTCCTTGCTATCAAAGGTGCGCCAGATGTGGTGTTGCGTAATGCCTCTGGTTTTATGGTTGATGGTGGTGAGCTACCAACAGCTCCAACCATGTCGACAGGTAGCCTTGCGTTAGCGGCAAGTCCAGCAGAAGAGGTCATCGCGAATTATGAAGCGGCAATTCAGGACTTCGCAGAGCAAGCGCTTCGTACTTTGGCGGTGGGTTACAAAGAGCTGACAGAGGATGACCTAAAGCGTGATCCTGCTGAGCTAGAGAAAGATGTGACCGTGCTTGGTTTGTATGGAATCATGGACCCACCGCGTCCAGAGGTTCGAGATGCAGTAGAGAGTTGTTACAACGCTGGCGTTCGCACGGTAATGATCACGGGTGACCATGCACTCACTGCAGCGGCAATTGCACGCGAAATCGGCATTATCCGCAGTGAAAAAGACTTGGTTATAACGGGAGCACAACTGGATGAAATGGACGATGAGGCATTGCGTAAGATTTGCCCGGAAGTGGCAGTCTTTGCCCGCGTGACGCCAGAACACAAGCTGCGTATTGTTCAAGCTCAGCAACACAATAATGAAGTGGCAGCGATGACGGGTGATGGCGTTAATGACGCACCTGCCCTTCGTCGAGCTGACATTGGTGTTGCGATGGGTATTACCGGTACTTCGGTGGCCAAAGATTCAGGTGATTTGATCCTTCTGGATGACAACTTCAGTACGATCGTGAAAGCCGTGCGCCAAGGACGTCAGATCTTCGATAACTTGCGTAAGTTCATTCGCCAAGCACTGACAGCGAACGTGGGTGAAGTGTCGGTTATCTTATTTGCTTTCTTGATGATGGGACCTGAGGCGATTCTACCACTCACGCCATTGATGATTCTTTGGATTAACCTAGTCTCTGACGGCTTGCCTGCTTTGGCGTTGGGTGTTGAGCCAGAAGAGAAAGACTTGATGGAACGTAAGCCGCGCAAGCGTAACGAAAGTTTCTTCAGCGACCATCTCGGTACACGTATTGTGACGCGTGGTTTAGCATTAGGCGGAATGAGTTATTTGGCGTTCAACTGGGCATTGAGTAGCGGTCAAAGCGCTCAATATGCACAGACAATGGCATTCGCAATGTTGATTTTTGCCCAGTTATGGCACTTGTTTGATTCGCGTACGTTTAACTCGCTATATCGTAAGAACCCATTCACCAACAAATACCTACTGGGGGCAGTCGCAGTATCAGCAATGCTGTCTCTTGGCGTTATTTACACGAGTCTTGGTCAGCTTATCTTTAATACCGAGGCGCTGAGTGCTGGTCACCTATTTGGTGTGATATTAGTGTCTTCACTGCCAACGTTCATTTTGTCTGGTATCAAAGAGATGACGAAAACCAAAGTCGTTTAAGTATGGTGATGTCGATTCTTGCAGTATAGGGAAGTGACAGAGACCTAAAGCCCGCCGAGAGTGATAGCTTGGCGGGCTTTTCTTTTCTCTCAAGCAAGGCATCTCTTTAGCTGTGCGAAGGTTTACTCTATAATCCCCCCGTTTTCATCTGGTACTTCACCAACTTTCATCTGGGATATTTTCATGATTTCAAAAAACCAACTAAAACTGCTGCGTGCTTTAGGTCAAAAGAAGCAGCGTAAAGCGCACGGCTTATTTCTGGTTCAAGGTGAAAAGAACGTACTGGAGTTAGCGAACAGCTCGCTCACGGTAAAGCAGATTTTTGCGACTGCTGAGTTTCTAGAGCAGCACAGCCAAGAACTAAACGGTTTCGAATGTATTGAAGCGTCACTTGATGACTTAACCAAGGCAAGTACCCTGGTCAGCAATAACGCAGCCATTGCTGTGGTTGAAATTCCAAACGTAACCGTACCTCAGGCAAAAGGCTTGATGATTGCGTTGGATGGCGTATCTGATCCGGGGAACCTAGGTACGATCATTCGCGTAGCAGACTGGTATGGTATCGAGCACATCATCGCGAGTACGGATTGTGCCGACCCATACAACCCAAAAACCATCAGCGCAACCATGGGTAGCTTTGGTCGTGTGCAAGTTAGCCTAGTGGATTTACCAAGCTACTTAGAAGAGGCAAACTTGCCTGTGTATGGTGCTTTTCTTGAAGGCGAGAGCGTGCACAAAACGGAATTCTCAGCAGACGGTATTTTGTTGATGGGCAGCGAATCTCATGGTGTGCGTGAAGCGGCGTCTAAATTTGTGACTGACAAGATTACTATTCCAGCATTTGGTGGTGCAGAGTCTCTAAACGTAGCAATGGCGACAGGTATTATTCTCGACAACATGCGTCGTCAACACAGCTAATCGCAGCAACGAATCATAGATACAAAAAAAGCGTAACGAGCCAGACTTTTTCAAGTTGAGGTTCATTACGCTTTTTTCGTTTTAATGCGCTTATTTTTCTAGTATGTCCAATTTATTTGGCACGCCGTTCCACTTTTCTGCTTCATCCATTGCTGGCTTCACTTCAGTTTGTACCGGCCAGATTTCTGCAAGTTCTGCGTTGAGCTCTTTGTAGATTACTTGATCTTCTGGTAGCTCGTCTTCTTGGAAGATGGCGGCTGCGGCACATTCATCCACGCACAAGCCACAATCGATGCATTCAATCGGGTTGATTACCATAAAGTTTGGACCTTCGTGGAAGGCATCAGCAGGGCATACCGCGACACAGTCAGTGTATTTACATTGGATACAGTTATCGGTTACGACAAACGCCATGATAATCAGCTCTTAAGTTAGTCAAAATTGAAGAATGGGGATAATACTCATCCCAAGGCAAAATTCAACATTCGCTACGTTAATTCCGCCGCGCAACTTGGATTTAGTATGACAGACAATTCAATTTCTCGTAAAATGCGCGCCATTGTGAGCTGACTGCTTTTTCACCCTTGATATTAACGAGGAGAAAATAGCAGTTCTGGCTAAGACACCTACCATAACGAGACATCACATGATTCGTATTAATGAAATTAAACTTCCTCTTGATCACGAGGAAGGCGCGCTATTGGACGCGATTACTAAAAAGCTTGGCATTGCTGCTGAGAAAGTTATCTCTTTTAATGTCTTTAGACGCGGCTACGATGCTCGTAAGAAAACCAATATTCATCTTATCTACACGCTAGACATCATCGTTGAAGGTGATGAAGAAGCGTTGCTAGCGAAATTTGAAAAAGACCCACATGTTCGCCAAACACCTGACATGGAATACAAGTTCGTGGCGAAAGCACCTGAGAACCTAACTGAGCGCCCAGTGGTGATCGGTTTCGGTCCTTGTGGTCTTTTTGCGGGTTTGGTTTTGGCTCAAATGGGCTTTAACCCAATCATCGTTGAGCGTGGTAAAGAAGTACGTGAGCGCACTAAAGACACGTTTGGCTTCTGGCGCAAGCGTACACTTAACCCAGAATCGAACGTACAGTTTGGTGAGGGCGGTGCAGGTACTTTCTCTGATGGTAAACTTTACAGCCAAGTGAAAGATCCAAACTTCTACGGTCGCAAAGTGATCACTGAGTTTGTTGAAGCTGGAGCCCCAGAAGAAATTCTATACGTAAGTAAGCCGCACATCGGTACCTTTAAACTGGTTACCATGATCGAGAAGATGCGCGCGAAAATCATCGAGCTAGGTGGTGAGATCCGCTTTAGCACTCGTGTTGACGATCTGCATATGGAAGATGGTCAAATCACAGGCGTAACGCTATCAAACGGTGAAGAGATCAAATCTCGTCACGTAGTACTAGCGGTAGGTCATAGTGCTCGTGATACCTTTGAAATGCTGCACGACCGTGGCGTTTACATGGAAGCGAAACCATTCTCTGTTGGTTTCCGTATCGAGCATAAACAGTCGATGATCGACGAAGCGCGTTTTGGTCCAAACGCAGGTCACCCAATTCTTGGTGCTGCAGACTACAAACTGGTTCACCACTGTAAGAATGGTCGTACGGTTTACAGCTTCTGTATGTGCCCTGGTGGTACGGTAGTTGCGGCAACTTCTGAAGAAGGTCGTGTAGTAACGAACGGCATGAGCCAGTACTCTCGTGCGGAGCGTAACGCGAACAGCGCAATCGTCGTCGGTATCTCACCAGAGGTAGATTACCCAGGCGATCCACTAGCAGGTATCCGTTTCCAACGTGAACTGGAATCGGGCGCTTACACACTCGGTGGTGAGAACTACGACGCACCAGCGCAGAAAATTGGTGACTTCCTGAAAGGTCGCGATCCAAGCGCACTGGGTGATGTTGAGCCATCGTTCACTCCGGGCATCAAATTGACTGACCTGTCAAAAGCGCTACCTGCATTTGCTATTGAAGCGATTCGTGAAGCGATTCCAGCATTCGATCGTAAGATCAAAGGTTTTGCATTAGAAGATGGTTTGCTTACAGGTGTTGAAACACGTACGTCTTCTCCAGTTTGCATCAAGCGTGGTAAAGACTTCCAGAGCATTAACTTAAAAGGTTTCTTCCCTGCGGGTGAAGGTGCCGGTTATGCTGGTGGTATTCTTTCTGCGGGTATTGATGGCATCAAAGTGGCGGAAGCCGTAGCGCGTGACATCGTAGCTTCACTGGAAAATGCATAATTTAGTCGCGTGATATAACGTCGAAAGCCAGCCCGATCATAGGCTGGCTTTTTTGTCTTTGCTGCATAGCTAGTTATTTCTCATTTAAATTTCTGAACGACTGGTTACTTATCCAACCTCTTCTCATGCTTTATATTCTCATGGTTATTCATCGATCTGAGGGCGGTGTTGATGGTATATAAATATGCAACTGAGCATCTATTGTTTTGTCTTATGTATTGATTCGATTAGAGATCGATAGACTAAATCTATGGATAAAATTGCTAATTTCCATTTAGTAAAATCAAGAAATTAGACGACACTTATCTTAAAGGCAGCAAAAATGTGCCGCTAAGGAGATAAGAATGCACTCACTAAAAGTTAAAGATTACATGACGTTACAGGCAGTGACTTTCACCAAGAACATGTCGTTGACGGCGGCTTTGGACAAGGTGATGCAAAGTGTTACTCTAGGTGGACCTGTTATCGACGAAAACGAGAAAGTCATTGGATTCCTTTCTGAACAAGACCTTTTGGACAAACTCGTTAAAGCCAGTTACCACTGTCAGGACACGCACACAGTAGAAGAGTGTATGCATGATGATGTTTTGTCTGTATCGCCGGATATGTCGATCATTGAGTTGGCGGACATGATGAAGATAGGCAAGCCAAAAATGTACCCTGTGGTAGATGATAAAGAGAAACTCGTCGGTGTGATTACAAGACGCGATGTGCTGAGAGCGATAGGAAAAACGCTGAACGAATGTTTCAAACACCCCGTTTAATTACAAAACAATAAGTATGAAGACGAAAGACGCTACGGCGTCTTTTTGTCGTTGAGGAAGAATATGTCTACGCAAGACGCAAAGTTTGTCCAAGGTTCAACCATGCGCCACATTCTGGTGATGTCCGGAGCGGGTTCCGTGGGTTTAATGGCGCTGTTTGTCGTCGATTTGCTTGATATGTTGTTCATCAGTATGTTGGGGCAGGTCGAGTTGGCTGCGGCGGTTGGTTTCGCGGGAACATTAATTTTCTTCTCAACTTCAGCATCGATAGGTACCTCGATAGCGATGGGCGCTTTAGTTTCCAAAGCGATCGGTGCAAAGGATTTCGAACGAGCGAAGTTGACCAGTGGTAGCATCATGCTGGTGGCTTTTATGATCAGCTTGGTCATTACCATTGGTATGTTCATCCACATTCCCGAATTACTCGCAGCCATTGGTGCGGAAGGAGTTGCAGCGGAGCGTGCTGAAGCGTATCTCAACATTCTTCTACCAAGTGCGCCAATTTTGGCATTAGGTATGTCAGCCGGTGCAGGTTTGCGTGCTGCTGGTGATGCTAAACGCTCGATGTGGGCCACGTTGGCTGGTGGTATCGTTAATGCGATTCTTGATCCTCTCTTTATCTTTGTCTTCAAATGGAACGTGGAAGGTGCGGCGGCGGCTTCGGTGATTGCTCGTTTTACGGTATTGGCATTCTCCCTTTATCCACTGGTGAAAGTGCATCAGTTGGTGTCCTTTCCAACATTCGATATCTTCAAAAATAACCTTAAGCCGATTTTGGCGATTGCCATTCCAGCAATCATCACTAATACCGCAACGCCAATTGGCAACGCGATTGTAACGACACATATTGCTCAATTCGGTGAGGACTTTGTCGCAGGCTTTGCGGTGATAGGGCGTTTAACACCAGTGTGTTTTGCTGTGATTTTTGCATTGTCTGGTGCGGTTGGTCCTATCATTGGGCAGAACTTTGGCGCGGAGCGAATGGACCGCGTGAAGCGAACACTGACAGACTCTTTGTTGGTTACCACTATTTACACGCTGGGTGTTTGTGCCTTGCTTTATGTTTTGCAAGATTACATCGTCGCTATGTTTAGTTTGACGGGGGATGCCGCGATTATTGTGGTCGCGTTCTGCACTTACGTTGCTATCACATTTGTATTCAATGGCACTTTATTTGTTGCGAATACCTCGTTTAACAACCTTGGTAAACCGCTTTATTCAACGGCATTGAATTTGGGTAAAGCGACAATTGGTACATTACCATTTGTGTACTTTGGGGCTCAATGGTATGGCGCACTTGGTGTGCTATATGGACAAGCGGTGGGTACGATTGTATTTGGTTTACTTGCACTGGTAGTACTGAACAAGCACATCAAAGATCTGATGCAGAACTTTGGGGAAGACATTATTGAAGATGACCCTGCGATTACTTGTGTTAACACTCAGCCTTTCTGTTCGCATGACGCGGTATTGATCGACGAAGTCGCAACGGCTTTGGAAGAAGAAAAAGCGTAATTTTGCTTAATTCATCATATTGTTCTTGACCTTGGAGCTAGCTCCAAGGTTTATCCTTAGTGGCAGAAAGAGACTCATCACCAATAAGGAAAGTGAATTATGTGTACAAAACATCAAGGTTGCCAATCTGGCAAAATCAAATCTGCGGTGGCGGTAGGTGCAAACGACTCTTGCTGCGCACCGGCAAAACCAACTCTCAATATCACGCAAGCGAGCGTGGTCGGCTCAGAAGGCTCTTGCTGCAGTAGCGGCGGTTGTAGCTCAGAGTCTGCCGAAGACGAAGGTCCTGCCGAACCCCTCGAATCCTCCATTCGTCATAGCTGGTTAGTGTCTGGTATGGACTGTCCTTCTTGTGCCCAAAAGCTAGAGAAGGCGATTACCTCTGTAGAAGGGGTTACCAACGCTAAAGTACTATTCGCAACCGAAAAATTGGTCGTCGATTTTGATAACCGTGCCGTCGCGGCTGTAATTGAGCAGGTCTCTCAACAAACTGGTTTTCCATTAACTTCTACCGATGCACCAAAGCCAAAAGCAGAAAAGAAAGGTTGGTTAGGCATTGTTAAAGACAATGTACAAATCCTATCGATCGCAGGTGCAATGGCGTTTGCTGGCATCATTTCTGATTTCAACCCAACGTTAAGTACTTGGCTGTTTACCTTAACCTGTTTGCTTGGTTTGTATCCGGTCGCAATGAAAGCGGTGAAATTGGCTCGTAGTGGCACTCCGTTTGCGATTGAAACATTAATGAGTGTCGCAGCATTAGGTGCACTTTACCTTGGCGAAACTGCTGAAGCAGCGATGGTGCTATTGCTTTTCCTTATTGGTGAAAAGTTAGAAGCATACGCATCATCTCGTGCTCGCAGTGGTGTTCAGGCATTGATGGACTTAGTGCCTGAAAATACGACACTAATTGTGGACGGCGAACGTCAAGAAGTGCCAGCGTCACAGCTTCAGCCAGGTGACATTATTGAAGTCGCTCCTGGTGGTCGTATGCCTGCTGACGGTCTACTTATGACCCAAGCAGCAAGCTTTGATGAGAGCGCACTAACCGGTGAATCCGTTCCAGTTGAACATGCTGAAGGTGGAAAAATCATGGCGGGTGCCGTGGTTGTCGGCAAAGTCGTGCAAGTGAAAGTGACGTCTCGCCAAGGTGAAAACGCGATCGACCGTATTCTGCATTTGATTGAAGAAGCAGAGTCACGCAAAGCACCGCTTGAACGCTTCCTAGATAAATTCAGTCGTTGGTACACACCGCTGATGATGCTTGTCTCTCTATTAGTCATCATCACACCGCCATTGCTGTTTGCACAACCTTGGGAGACTTGGGTATACCGCGGTTTAGCATTGTTATTGATCGCATGTCCATGTGCTTTGGTTATCTCTACTCCTGCAGCGATTACCTCAGGTTTAGCCGCGGCAGCAAAACGAGGTGCCTTGATCAAAGGCGGTGCAGCGTTGGAACTGTTGGGACGTGTTGAATCTGTCGCGTTCGACAAAACAGGTACTTTGACACAAGGTAAACCGCAAGTGACTGACGTGGTTCCATTCGATGTAACAGAAGAGCAGCTATTAAGCTTAACGGCGTCGATTGAGATTGGCTCAAGTCACCCACTAGCGTTATCGCTGGTAAGTAAAGCGCAAGAGCAAGGCATCAATATTCCTGAAGCGGCAGATAAAACTGCGCAGGTTGGTTCTGGTGTGACAGGTGTGGTTGAAGGGAAGTTGGTTCAAGTCATCGCACCATCGAAAGCAGACTTCCCAATCTCGCAACAGGTTGAGCAACAAGTGGTTGAGTTAGAAGGGCAGGGTAAAACGGTCGTTATTGCTCGTCATGATCATGAAGTCATTGGTTTGATCGCATGGCAAGACACGCTTCGCCAAGACGCCCAGCAAGCGGTTGCTGCACTGAAGAAACTTGGTATTTCATCAGTCATGTTAACCGGTGATAACCCACGTAGTGCAGAAGCTATTGCTAACCAGATTGGTCTTGATTACAAAGCCAGTCTGTTACCAGCGGATAAAGTGCACTATGTGGAAGAGATATCAGCGCAACACACTGTCGCGATGGTCGGAGATGGTATTAACGATGCACCGGCGATGAAAGCATCCAGCATCGGTATCGCCATGGGTGGTGGTACGGATGTTGCGCTAGAAACCGCAGATGCGGCCCTGACTCACAACCGCTTGGTTGAATTGCCTGCGATGATTGAGCTATCACGTGCGACGCTCAATAATATTCGTCAGAACGTAGCGTTGGCTTTAGGCTTGAAAGGCGTGTTCTTGGTGACAAGCTTACTCGGTATTACCGGGTTATGGGTTGCGGTATTAGCCGACAGCGGGGCTACTGCCTTGGTGACTTTGAACGCTCTAAGACTATTACGCTTTGAAACTAAGCAAGTAAAATAATCATAAACGTGTATTAAGAATTAGCCTGAGGCGGAGACGTCTCAGGCTTTTTTATATCTGTTAATCGAGATGGTCTTAGTGATGGTTTCGTTTGGTGAATCACTGATTACTATGCAATGAAATGATCTTTTGGTCTGCAAAGTGTGATCCAAACCGTTTTTATTTGAAAGTGTAGATTTATTACATTGTTTCATTGTGATTGTGATCACTCAATGTTGGTGAAAGGTTCGCTACAGTGCATCTGTACCCAACAACTTATTAATGAGCTTATTGTTTACAAAATAAGCCACAACAAGGAGCGACTTATGTCTCAAGCTGTATTCCATTTAGGTGTTACTGAAGCTGATCTTAATGGTGCTACTCTAGCAATCATTCCAGGCGATCCAGCACGCGTACAAAAAATCGCAGAAGAAATGGAAAACCCAGTATTTCTAGCAAGTCACCGTGAATACACGCTATACCGTGCAGAGCTAGACGGTAAACCTGTTGTGGTTTGTTCTACAGGTATCGGTGGTCCATCTACTTCTATTGCAGTAGAAGAGCTAGCGCAACTTGGTGTTCGTACCTTCCTACGTGTTGGTACTACTGGCGCAATCCAACCACACGTAAACGTAGGTGACATGATCGTTACGACAGGTTCTGTTCGTTTAGATGGCGCGAGCCTACACTTTGCTCCAATGGAGTTCCCTGCAGTAGCAGATTTCGAAATCGCAACAGCAATGAAAGCAGCAGTTGAAGAGTCTGGTGCAACAGTTCATATGGGTGTGACTGCTTCAAGTGACACTTTCTACCCAGGTCAAGAGCGTTACGATACTTTCTCTGGTCGTGTTGTTAAGCGTTTCCAAGGTTCTATGCAAGAGTGGCAAGACATGGGCGTTCTGAACTTCGAAATGGAGTCAGCAACATTGCTAACCATGTGTGCAAGCTCTGGCCTGAAAGCAGGTTGTGTGGCGGGTGTAATCATCAACCGTACACAAAAAGAGATTCCAGATCATTCAACTCTGAAAGAAACGGAAGCTCGCTCAATTAAAGTTGTAGTAGAAGCCGCTCGTAAGATGCTTTAAGTACAACATTAGTTGGCATTTAAACAAACGGGAAAAACCAGAGGTTCGCCTCTGGTTTTTTCTATCTGTTCGTTTTGTTTGGGTGCAACAACTTTAAACCTGACGCAATAAAAAAAAGCAGCCGAGAGGGCTGCTTTTCTGTTTTTTGCTTGGAGGTTAAAAACTAGATTTCGTCAGAACCGCCAGCGGCTTCAAACCATGCAGAAAGGTGAGTTTTGAGATCTTTGAGCTCATCAGGACCGATCAGTGCCAAACCTAAATCTTCTGCACGAGTGATGTCATTATGGCGCAGTGGGCGGAAGCTCACCAACATCGCTCTTGCTTGCAGGCCGCCAAGAAGATCGCGTAGCGATTCAAGTTTGTAGAGCGTGTCATCGCCATCGTCACGCATGCCTTTGGTTTTACATTCGATGATGTGAAGCTTGTTGTTCACCACCGTTGCCACGTCAAGCTCATTGCGAACTTCACTTTCACCGAGTTTGCGATAAACCTGCACGTTCAATGAACGGTCTTGAATGGTCGGCATGGTGTCTTGAATTTGTTTAACGGTGCTGTGAACCAGAGTTTCTAACCACTCACCATTTGAGAAGCGGCGTGCATCTTCGTCAGCAAACGTCAGTACGCCGTTTTCGTAAGTGGCGATTTGCGCTTCGACCAAGTCGGTCAACAACATGTTCAGTTCACGGTAGCCTTGTTGTTTCTCAGAAAGCTCAACATCTAGCTTTTGCTCTTTACGACACGTTGTTGCAAGGTAGTTTAGTGTAGCAAGACCAGGACCGAGCTCTAACGCGTTAGACGCCCAGCGCTCACCAAGTTCATACAACTTTTGGTCAAGTTGAGGAGGAAGGTCTACGTGGTGGAATTCACCGCGCGCACCGAAAATTGTAAGGTAGTCAGAAATCGTAATGTGGTCTTCTACTTGCGTGTCTTCTTTGCCATCTGGGTAAAGCCAGCATAATTTGTCACTGTTTGGCTCTACAACGAAGATTGGCCAGCGATAAGTACGAAAGACTTCGTACACGGAAAGCAGACGGTGACGAAGACCACAGCTTGCATTGAGTTTAACTTCTTCGCCTCGGTCGTGGAGGTCTTTTGCCAATTTGTGGACAGATTGTTTGATCAGAGAAGTGTTTACTGCAGAAGGAATTTCAAAGAATTCGGAAGTAATTTCTCGCTGCTCTAATACTGCGCTCAGTCGCTCGTACATATCGGATTGGCTTTTGTCGCCGATGAAGACGATATGTGTACTTACAGTGCGATTATCCAAAAGAGGAGTGACTAATCTCACTGGATCTTGGTCGATAATACCAACATGAACAGCCATAGGTTTTCCTTCTTATTTGGCTTGCTCGAAAAGAGAAAAGAAAAGGGATGAGCAAGCCATAATAACCATATGTAGACAAGGCTCATAAAAAACAAGGGTGACTTTAATAAAAAGTCACCCTTATACAGTTGGTTGCAATAAATCCGCTACTTGTCGCGTTCGATGTTATAGCTTAAATCGATGAACCAGTTCATTTTGCTGATGCGCAAGTTGCGTCATTGATTCGCTGGTTTGCGCAATGCTAGACATCGCGTGATAGCTTTGGTCTGCAATGCTATTGATGTCTTCAATGCTGCGTGCAATATCGGCAGAAGTCTCGCTCTGCTCAGCTGCCGCCTGAGATATATGCGTGCTCATTTGGCTGATTTCGATGATCAGTGCTTGGATTTCTTCCATTGAACTGTTTGCTTTTGATGCTTGTTCCACCGACATTTCCATATCACTCATACAACTTTGAATCACCTGACTCGCGGTTTGTGAACTGGTTTGTAGGTTACTGATCATTGACTCAATCTCAGTTGTCGATTGTGTCGTCTTGGAAGCTAACACTCGAACTTCATCGGCAACAACTGCAAAACCACGACCTTGCTCGCCAGCACGTGCTGCCTCAATGGCGGCATTCAGTGCGAGTAGGTTGGTTTGTTCAGCAATGTTACGAATTACATCCAGAATAGAGCCAATTTGCCCACTCATTTTCTGCAATTCAGAAACCGCAGACACTGATTCGTTTAAACGTGTCTCAAGTTGGTTGATGGTCGAGATATTGCTGTTCATCACGTTGCGTCCTTGGTCAGACGCTGTCTCAACACGTTGTACCATCTCTAGCGAGCCTTGTGCACTCTGCGCGACTTCTTGTACTGAGTGAGACATCTCAGTCATTGCTGTCGCCACATTAGCGGTTTGCTCACGTTGAGAATTCAATTGTGTTTGTGCTTGTGAAGAAGTTTGCTCGTTGGTTGATGCGGTTGTTGCTAAGTTGTCTGATGCATCGTTTAGTTTCACAAGGATGTTGTGCAAGCTATCCGCGAGCGTATTGATGTGACCGCTCACACGGCTGAATTCGTTGTTGTAACGGTTGTCGATACGTTGCGTCATATCGCCTTCTGTAAGGCCTTCCAACGCTTTTAAGATGCGAGTTAGTGGTTCACGAACACTTTGCGCGATGTGGTAGCCGATCGCTGTTGCAAAGAGAACCACAATAACAGCAATGACAATCGCTTTAGTCACGCCCGCTGAGTAGATGTCCCCAGCGTCAGCGAGAGATTCGTTCAGCTTGTCGGTTGCGGTTGTGGTGAATTGTTCAAGAATTGCCATGCTAGAGTCTACTTTTGTCGCTAGGTTAGCAATGTTGTTGTACAACGCCGATCGAGCCGATAAGTAACTGTTGTGTTGATCCAATACTCCGCCACGCATACCTACGTCGCGAGTAAACTGCTCAACGGATTCGCCGAAGGCTTTTTGCAGCTCAGGCAGTTGTGTCACAAGTCCACGGAACGCGTAGTTTAGGTGCGTGACTGCTTTACGGTTTTTTGCTACCGCTTGAGTTACGAATTCTGGGTTGGTACTTGCCAGCGCATCCGAGGTAATAACTTCAGCATCTTTTAACTTAATGAAGTAGCTTTTTGCCATCACTTTCACTGAGATGCTGGATTGATCTGCAACGTATTCTTTAAGACCAACAGAAAGCTCTGTGTTGAGCTTTTGGAAACGACGCGATGATTTTTGCACTTCTTCTTGTGCAGAGAACATTGCCTCATAGTTGTCCATGGCTTCTTTTGCTTCGGTAAAATAGCTCTGCTCAAGTTCTTTAAGTTGAGAAAATGGTTCGGCAAGAGAAGGGTAGATTTGACTCGCGATTTCAAGTTGACTCAATGTCCCTTCAAAGCGCTGTTGAGATTTAGCAAATTCCTGACGCATTTCATCCATGCGTTGTTTATTCTCTGTGGTCAGGAAATCCTTAAAAGATTTATCTGCGGAAAGCAGTTCCACACTGGTCTGGTTAGATAGTGAAACAAGTGGTAGTGAAGACTTGGATACTGTCTCAAACTTACCGTGAATATCATTCATGCCCCCCATCATAATGGCAATCGTGACCGCAAACAGGACGATGATTAGCGCGAAGCCTGCATACATCCGTTTAATAACTGAACCTCGCATAAGTGAGCTTCCTCTCCCAAAAATAGACAAGATAAATAAGAAATGTCTTAAAAAAGTAACAAAATTCATTGGATTGTATTGAGTTTGAGACGCACGTTTTATGACGGACACGACAAAAAAAGCTTCAACGTAACGGCTTATATTGATAATGTTAAGTGAACACTGTTTTTTATTGAGCTCGCTTTTGGCTTAGCGCATACTAAATAGGTTACACACCTTATAAAATGGAGTACCCATGGCGGAAGAAACCATCTTTAGCAAAATTATTCGCAAAGAAATCCCAGCAGATGTCCTTTACCAAGATGATTTAGTAACGGCGTTTCGTGATATTAATCCGCGTGCACCAAGCCACATTCTTATCATTCCAAATAAGCTGATCCCGACAACTAATGACGTGGAAGCCGAAGATGAAGCGATGATGGGGCGCATGTTCACGGTTGCGAAAAAGCTGGCTAAAGAAGAAGGCATTGCAGAAGACGGTTACCGTTTGATTGTAAACTGTAACTCACATGGCGGTCAGGAAGTCTATCATATTCATATGCATCTAGTGGGCGGTCGTCCTTTAGGTCCAATGGTATTGAGCTAATCTATTAGAAGTGGATGAAGCAGTTCATCCACTTCTTTATACCCAAGCACTTCGGGATGTTTGGCTCAGCCAATGTTTTGAAATTACTTGGGTATATTTCTGTGAACGACACATTTGTGGAGATAAATGTGAAACATGGTGTGAAGCTATTTGGATTGATGAGCTGGGTCCTGCTTGCTACGGGATGTGCGAACTTATCCGCTGGCAATCTGTTCAGTCATTACAGCGACCAAAATAAAGAAGTCTACCAAGCGGTGGTTGCTGGTGAATACGCCAAAGCTGAACAACTGCAATCAAGTGATGTAGGTGGCGAAATCCTTGGAAACTTTGAACAAGGAAGAATTTCGTTTCTTGCTGAGGATTACCCTACCAGCTTGAACTCATTAGAAGAAAGCGATCGTGCAGTTCGTAAACAACAAGATCGTGCAACCATTTCTGTTACGGAAACAGCAACCAGCGTTGGTTCTCTTGCCGTTAACGACAATCTAAATGAATATCAGCCTGCCGATTATGAGCTCGGCTTTTTGCATTTGTACTTAGGTTTAAACTATTTGCAAAAGAATGATCTCGAAGGTGCGCTGGTAGAAATGCGCCGTGCTAACCAAGTGCAAGAAGCAGCGAAGAAAGCACGTGAAAAGGAACTAAAACGCGCAGAGAAGGATCTTAAGAGTCAAGGCATGTCGGCGAACCTAGGTAGCGTGCTTGCAAACTACCCAGATGCGGGTAAAAAGCTAAGTTCAGTACAAAATGGCTACTTGTTCTATCTGTCGGGTCTTTTATATGAAGCGTCACGAGATTTGAATAGTGCGTATGTAGACTACCGTCGTGCCCTTGCGGTGATGCCAAACAATAAGCAAGTGATTGAAAGCACCATGTATGCCGCAAAAAAGCTCGGCATGCGTGAAGACTTACGTTTACTTGAAAAACGTTATGGTAAAGCACCTTCAGGGTTGAGTAAGTCGCAAGGTCGCGTGATCGTGATCGACGAACAAGGTGTTGTAGAAGCATTACAAGGTTGGCGTATAGATTTGCCTATATATGACAGCCGAGGTGATGGTGCAATTTATTCGCTCGCATTACCTTATTACCCAAAAAGCGGAACGCAGCGTTTCGGCGATGTGGCATTGAATGGCAGCAAATTACCATCGAGCACTTTAGTCGATGTTAACTCGATGGCTCAAAACGATTTGAACGAACGTTTAACGACGATTGTTATTCGTCAGGCAATTCGTGTTTGGGCAAAAGACCGAATTCGAAAAGAAGCAGCGAAGAAAGGCGATGACGTCGGCAACATTCTTTTCAATGTTTGGAATACATTAACTGAACAACCTGATACTAGAAGTTGGCAGACGCTCCCGGGGACGGTGAAAACGGCTTCGAAAGTGGTGAAGCCGGGCAAGCAGAGTCTTAACTTAGGTGATCAGGTGTATCAATTTGACGTGCCAGCACAACAAACCACGTTGGTTTGGGTGTCCCGTCAGGGATCGCACTCAACAGTGTGGCATAAACAACTAGGGAGGTTGTAATGAGAGCATGGCTTATAGGCTTAGCGGTGATCATTGGTTTAGCCGGGTGTGCTGACAACACCGCAGGTATCCGAATTGATGGTCAAACTCAAAAGGTGTTTTTTAATGACAATGTTTTGGGTAGCCGTTTGTTAGTTGACAACATCACAACGACTTACGTGGATGATCGCCCACGAGGTGTCGTGCAGTTAAGTAGTAACTACAAAGGTGACCAGCACATTCTTTATCGCTTTTATTGGTATGACAATACAGGTCTGGAAGTGAACACCAAACCTGGTCCGTGGCGCAAAATGATTGTGCGTGGATTCGAACAGGTGACTCTGTCTGAAGTGACGGTGAACCCAAACGGAACACAATTTCGCGTACAAATTCGCGAAGCAGATGATAACTAACTCAACTCGAGTAACACAATTTCGGCGGCTATGCTGCTTTGCCAAGGTGGAGGCACCTTGGTATGAAACACAAACTAAGGAACTCTCATGAAAAAAAGTATTATTGCTCTTTTAGGTCTTGCCGTCATTCTGGGTGGTTGTTCAAACAAGGTCTCTTACGGTGATGCGCAAGCGACAGAAACAACAACGATTGATTTCGGCTCGACGGATCTACAAAAAATTGCTGGCGAAATGGTCGACAGCATGATGATGTCAGGTTCAGTGGCAGCAATTACTCGTGACCAACGTCCTATCGTGTTTGTTGAGCGCATCAAGAACAAAACAAGTGAGCACATCGATACTGAATCTATTACTGACACTATCTCTACTAAGATGCTGAACTCTGGTAAGTTCCGTTTTGTAGACATGGATCGTGTGGAATCTGTTCGTGAGCAACTTAACTTCCAAAACACTGACGAGCTAGTGAACCAAAGCACAGCTATCCAATTCGGTAAAATGGTCGGTGCGCAATACATGCTTTACGGCAACCTTTCTAGCATCGTGAAAAATGCAGGCAGTGACAAAGACGTTTACTACAAAATGACGATGCGTCTAATGGATCTAGAAACAGGTCTGATTGAATGGGCGGATGAAACAGAAATCCGTAAAGAGCAATCTAAGAGCCTATTTGGTCTTTAATTGATTCTTTTTGGTCATATGACCTTGAGTGGAGAAGTCATTCATGGCGTGGTTTTCTTGGCAACAAGCGAAACAGTTAGATCCGAGTTTAAATACTCTTGATGGCTTCTTTACTTCACCACCAGTGAAGGTTCAAACCGTCACTGGTGGACTTACCAATCGTTGTTGGCGGTTGGAATCTTCAGAGGGTCTTGCGTATGTCTGGCGACCAACCAGTAACGTATGCAAGACCTTTGCTATATCTCGCCATAACGAATATCAAGTGCTCAACGCAATCGCCCCGCTTAACCTCGGACCTAAACCTGTCTTTGTTCATGAGCAAGGTTTGCTAGTGGAGTGGGTTCCGGGTGAGACATTGACTAAGCCTGGTATCGATATTGATGAATTATTGCCAATCGCTGCTGCTATTCATGAATATCCGTCGACGGCGATTCCTTTGGTTCCTTTCTCTTACTTGTCACGAATTGATCACTACTGGTTAGAGCTAGGTGGTAAGTACATTGGTACAGAGTTTGAAACCTTGTATCGAAAATGGCGGTCGGAACCAAGTGTTGAACAAGTTCCCGTTGCACTGTGCCACTTCGATCTTGGTTGTTATAACTTGGTTCGTGGTGAAGAGGGGGTGAAGGTCATAGACTGGGAATACGCCGCTTTATCTGATCCAAGATTAGACCTCACTTTGATTTTGCAGCTTGCCGATGTGCCAATTGAGCAGGGTGTTGATCAGTATTGCCAGATTCGTCAAATTGATGATGTGTCTCTGTGGCTGGAAGGCGTACGTGCGTGGATGCCAAGGACCATTATGATGGCGATGTTATGGTATTTGATCGCCTACAAATTGTGGGATGATGAACAATACTTAGACAGTGCGAATGAGTTTAAAGACTTATTATGTATGGAAGATCACTGTTTTGATAACTCATGACTTTTTCCTCTTTAACCATAAGGAAATAGTGGTAGTTTAAAGTGAAGTACCAGCAAGTCACAGGGAGAGGTACACATGATTATTTACTTGCACGGCTTTGATAGTACAAGCCCAGGTAACCACGAAAAAGTTCTTCAATTGCAATTCATCGATGATGACGTTCGTTTCATCAATTACAGCACACTTCATCCTAAGCACGATATGCAGCACTTGTTGAAGGAAGTGTCTAAGGTCATCGACCAAGCGAATGACCCAGCCCCACTTATCTGTGGTGTTGGTCTTGGCGCATATTGGTCAGAGCGTATCGGTTTTCTTTGCGGCATTAAGCAGGTGATGTTCAACCCAAACCTGCATCCAGAGAAAACGATGGCAGGTCGCATTGATCGCCCTGAAGAATATGAAGATATCGCGACCAAATGTGTCGAGCAATTCCGAACCAAAAACCAAGATCGTTGTTTAGTGATTTTATCCAAAGAAGATGAAATACATGACAATTCGAAAACTGCGGCAGAGTTGGACAAGCATTATCAGATTATTTGGGATGAGAACCAAACGCACAAGTTCAAGAAAATCTCTCATCATCTGCAAGCGATGAAGGCATTCAAGAACGCATAAATTGCCCAATAGATAAAAATTTAACTACCTTTAAACAGCACTTCAAGAAGTGCTGTTTTTGTATCTATTGGTTTTGACTCTATCGCACTGATTCTGCCAAATTTTACATTTTGTATCGATTTATCGGCTTGATTTATCGATTTAACCTTTTGTGGCACGAAAACGTTACCGTCAAGCAGATGAAAAGTAGTCAATCCGTATCCAGAGTAAGGATTTTTGTTGCCATCAAAGGATTGCTCTATATAATGAACTTGGTAAAAATAATTTGATAAATATCAAAAAAAATTGAGAGCGAGTAAGAAACTTGCCCATTTTTTGTCTGAGATCGTGTGTTTCAGGCGAATAATCCGATGGACCATAAGCCGAAAACAAGAGTAGGCAATAACATGATGGCATCGGGATTTATCCAAAAAGTGAGCTCACCTCTAGAGACCAAAGAATTCATCGGTTGGATGTATGACCGCAGCGTAACTGTGAGTCTACGTCGAGCTGAACCCATATATTCATTTTTGTAGAGGATAACATTGTGACACGCATTATCGTTGTAGGCGGCGGTGCTGGTGGCCTTGAGTTGGCTACCAAACTGGGCCGCACTCTGGGTCGTAAGAACCGTGCGCAAATTACACTGGTAGACCGTAAAGCGAGCCACTTGTGGAAACCACTGTTGCACGAAGTGGCAACAGGCTCATTAGACGAAGGTGTGGATGCATTGAGCTACCGTGCTCATGCCAAAAACCATTGCTTCGATTTCCAAATGGGTAGCCTTCAAGACATTGACCGTGAACGTAAAGTGATCATTCTAAGTGAACTAAAAGACGAACATGGTGAACTTCTGATGCCAAGCCGTGAACTTGAATACGATATTCTGGTTATGGCAATTGGCTCTACGTCAAACGACTTCAATACGCCTGGGGTTCGTGAAAACTGTATCTTCCTCGACAGCCCTGAACAGGCGCACCGTTTCCGTAGTGAAATGAATAATGAATTCTTAAAACTGCATGCAAAAAACGGTAACGGTACGGTAGATATCGCGATCGTTGGTGCGGGTGCAACTGGTGTTGAATTATCGGCAGAGCTTCACAACGCAGTAAAAGAATTACGTACGTATGGCTTCGGCGATCTTGACTCTAGCAAACTAAATGTAAACCTAGTTGAAGCAGGTGAGCGCATTCTGCCTGCGCTTCCACCACGTATCTCTTCTGCAGCGCATCAAGAGTTGGTTAAGCTAGGTGTAAACGTGCGTACTGCGACCATGGTGACACAAGCGGACAAAGACGGTTTGACTACCAAAGATGGTGAGAAAATCCCTGCACAAATCATGGTATGGGCTGCGGGTATCAAAGCGCCTGATTTCATCAAAGATATTGCCGGTCTAGAAACGAACCGTATTAACCAATTAGTCGTGAAAAACACGTTGCAAACCACTCGTGATGACGACATCTTCGTTATCGGCGACTTGGCTCAATGTACCCAGCCAGATGGCTCATTTGTGCCGCCACGAGCTCAGGCTGCGCACCAAATGGCAAGTCAAGCGTTCACTAACATTGTGGCTAAGCTTAATGGTCGCGAGCTTAAAGCATACGAATACAAAGACCACGGCTCTCTAGTGTCTCTAAGCCGCTTCTCAACCGTTGGTAGCTTGATGGGTAACTTAACCAAAGGCTCTATGATGGTTGAAGGTCGCATCGCACGCGTAGTTTACATTTCACTGTACCGTATGCACCAAATGGCGCTACACGGTGTGATTAAAACGGGTTTGATGATGCTGGTTGGTCGTATCAACCGCGTATTGCGTCCAAACTTGAAACTGCACTAATTTGAATTTTTGGTTCTTTGTTGAAGATTTGGCGAGAGAATCAAATAACAAATAGAAGAAAAGCCACCGCATGTCGGTGGCTTTTTTCATTCCAAGTCATTGGGTAACAGTGAATAAACGACCCCATCTTTTGGCTTCCCATGAAAGATAAATCGGTTTCTGGCAATCGCTTCTTTCTGTGCACCAACAGACTCAATTAAAGCCTGACTGGCTGTGTTATCTAAATCACAGACGATTTCTACGCGAGTCAAATTGAGTTTAGCGAAGCAGAACTCGGCAAGCGCGCGGATTGCCTCTTGAGCGTAACCTTTGCGTTGATAACGGTCCGCAACCCAATAGCCAATGCTTGCCATATTGAAGGTATGATAAAGCTCATTGACAGCAACCATACCAACAAGGTTATCGCTACTTCGTTCATAAATGCCAAAACCAAACGCTTCTGTTTTTACCCAGTTCAGTCGCGTAGCGAGCAAGAAATCTTGCGCATCTCTTAGTGAGACATTTTCATCACACCAATCTAACCATTGGTGTAGGGAAGGGGATTCTGCCAGTATGCGTTGTAGAATATGGGCTTCCTCAGATGGGATTAATCTGAGAGCCAAACGAGGGGTTATGATTTCAAAATCTGGACTCATACAACTTCCATGTTAGATTTCAAATAAAACAAAGCGCAGCAAGTGCTGCGCTTTGTTGTTGGTACTGTGTTTTATTGTACTCGACGAACTTGAATGATCATCCCCATTAATGGGTTATCTAAGTAGTGGGTTTCGCCACTGCGCATACGACGCTTCTGATCCATTCGGAAGCTCTTCAAGAATGTCTCTTCAGTCACAGTCGGAGAGACTTCTGCTAAGTTACCGACTTGCACGTTACCATCGACTTCGCCAAATTCTTCAGACAATTGTTCTGAAGGTTGCGATTCAATGTGAACCTCCCGAACACTCGGTTCACGTAAGTCCATCGTTGTCTCGGCAAACAAATAGTGCTGAACGTAGATTTGTAATTTGCCATCCAACTCATAAAGCGGACCTTTAACGCTTTCTTCGTTATAGCCATTGGTCGCTAAGGAATGTGCATTGCCAGTGATTGAGCTGCCATCCGGATTATATGATCCTGAAAAATCACGCCCGCCAACAATGCGGAAAACTGGTGCACTTGCTTTACCACGGTCACCTTGACGCCACGCTACGTGCTTCAATACTTTAAAGCCTGCATGGTTGTTAAGTGCTGCTTCTTGAGCGTTCAATCTGTAAGAAGAACGAGGAAGCAGGGTGACGCCTTTTGATTGACGGTAAGAACCGCTTTGTAAGCTGCCGACGTTACTCATTTCGATAGTTGGCAGTTTGTTTGGCCATGATTCACTGGTACTTTCAGCGTCGACTGCTCGCTTGAAAATAATTACTTCAATATCAAATTGACGCGCAGCCCATGATGGCATTGAGACACAAAGAAGTAATAATGGGATCAGTATTCTCATTCGACTATTAGCTCGTTGGTAATAAATTCTGTTTAAAATCATTCAGTAAGTCTTGAACAAACTGAATGCGTTTACGTCGGTCCGTCAATGGTACGCTAAACTTGAACTTAGTTGGACCTTCCATTGCAAATTTTTGCGGCTGTGATTGCAGGAGTTTAACTAAATATGCTGGGTTTATGTCAGCATCAGGGTAAAACTCGATGAAACCACCTTTGTCATGAGCTTCAATTTTCTTAGCTTTGAGACATGCAGCAGCAATTTTTAGCTCAGAGACAGACAGTAAGTTCTTCGTTGCATCAGGTAGCAAGCCGAAACGATCAATCAGTTCAACTTTTAATTCTGATAGCCCTTCTTTATCTGTCACGCTCGCGATTCGTTTGTACATAGATAGGCGAGTGTTGACGTCTGGTATGTAGTCATCTGGCAAAAGAGCTGGAATGCGCATTTCGATTTCAGTTTGTTCTCGAAGTAGATCATCCAGTGAAGGCTCTTTGCCCTCTTTTAAGGCTTCAACGGCTTGTTCAAGCATTTCCATATATAGTGTAAAACCAACCGATTGAATTTGACCACTTTGTTCGTCACCCAGTAACTCACCAGCCCCGCGGATTTCAAGATCGTGGGTAGCAAGAGTGAAGCCAGCACCAAGGTCTTCCAGTGACGCAATTGCATCAAGACGCTTAATTGCATCTTTCGTTATTGCTTTTGGATGTGGCGTCAACAGGTAAGCGTACGCTTGGTGGTGCGAACGACCAACACGACCACGAAGCTGGTGCAACTGCGCGAGACCTAGGTTATCTGCTCGGTCCATTATGATGGTGTTGGCGGTTGGTACGTCAATACCTGTTTCTATGATCGTAGTACATACGAGTAAGTTGAAGCGCTGATGATAGAAATCATTCATGATACGCTCGAGCTCGCGTTCACGCATCTGACCATGTGCAACGGTAACTCGCGCTTCCGGAATCAGCTTTTGCAAATCTTCGGCGGTTTTTTCAATCGTTTCGACTTGGTTATGTAGGAAGTAAACCTGACCACCACGCATGATTTCACGGAGTACTGCTTCGCGTACTACGGAGTCTTCGCGTTGACGCACGAAGGTCTTAATCGCCAAGCGGCGTGCTGGTGGCGTTGCGATGATCGACAAATCGCGCATGCCACTCATTGCCATGTTTAATGTGCGCGGAATTGGTGTTGCGGTAAGCGTTAAGATGTCGACATCGGCACGCATTGCTTTCACTTTTTCTTTTTGACGCACACCAAATCGGTGTTCTTCATCAACAATCAACAAGCCAAGATCTTTGAACTTAATATCGCTTGATAGCAACTTGTGAGTACCAACGACAATATCAACTTTGCCATCAGCGACATCTTGGAGAATCACTTTTTGCTCTTTTGCCGATTTAAAGCGTGATAGGACTTCTACGCGAATTGGCAAGTTAGCAAAGCGGTCGCGGAAGTTTTCAAAGTGTTGCTGTGCAAGCAGAGTGGTTGGTACTAAGACTGCCACTTGCTTACTGTTGTCTGTGGCAACAAATGCAGCGCGCATTGCGACTTCTGTTTTACCAAAACCAACGTCACCACAAACTAGGCGGTCCATGGCTTTTGCTTGGCACATGTCAGACAAGACCGCATTAATTGCCATTGACTGATCGTCGGTCTCCTCAAACGGGAAAGTTGCTTTGAAAGTTGCGTATTGACCGCGGTCGAGCTCAAATTTATAGCCCGGTTTTAGCTCTCGCTTGGCATAAACATCCAGAAGCTCTGCTGCAACGTCACGAACTTTCTCTGCAGCTTTACGGCGAGCTTTTGCCCATGCTTCACCGCCTAGTTTATGCAGCGGTGCACTTTCTTCAGCTCCGCCAGAGTAGCGGCTAATCAAGTTCAGTGAAGATACGGGTACGTAAAGCTTGGCATCATTTTGATACTCAAGTGTTACGTATTCCGTTTTCATACCGCCAGCTTCAAGAGTTTGTAGGCCTATGTAGCGGCCGATACCGTGATCGATGTGCACAACAGGCTGACCCGGCTTAAGTTCAGCTAGGTGGCGTATGACGGTGTCACTGTTGACCGCTTTTTTGTCTTTACGGCGACGTTGGATAACGCGATCGCCAAGCAGATCGCTTTCGCAGATCAGCGCGAAATTTAGCTCTTCATGAATAAAACCATGTTCCGCAGCACCTAGAATTAGGCTGAAACGATCGTCAGAATCCAGCGCTTGATATAGTGAACCATGGACTACTGGGCGCACTTTAATGCCTTGCAGTAGCTCTGTTAATGCTTCACGGCGACCTTCTGACTCGACAGAGAAAACGATTTTACCCGCAAACTGTTCACTGAATTGGCGTAAACGCGCTAACGGCTCTTTGTTCTGCTGTTGAACACCAAGCTCTGCCAGAGATTGAACGGCGAGATTCTGGCGACCTGCACGTTTAACGATTTTCTCTAGGCTCAGCTGAGCTTGTGGTAGTTGTTTGAAGTGAGTGAATAGCTCATCTTTCTTCAGCCACAATTCATGTGGTGCTAACAACGGACGCAGTGGATCGATTTTCTTTTGATCGTAGCGGTAGTCAACGTCATTCAAGAAGGTATCGACTGCGGCTTCAATATCGCCGTAGGTGATCAGTTGAGAGTCATCGGGTAAATAATCGAAAAGCGTTTCTGTATGATCGAAAAACAGTGGCTGCCAATATTCAATGCCCGCTGGCCAAGTGCCTTTGGTGACTTGCATGTAAATTGATTCAGGCTCGCGGCGAGCTTCAAACTGAGAGCGCCAACGAGTACGGAAATCTTCAATAGCCGCTTTCGTCGTCGGAAATTCATGCGCAGGCAAAAGCTGGATTTGCTGAATGTCTTCGATCGAACGTTGGTTTTCTGGATCAAATGTGCGAATGGTGTCGATCTCGTCATCAAAGAAATCAATGCGATATGGATCTGAACTGCCCATTGGGAACAAATCTAGGATCGAACCTCGGCTTGCATATTCACCCGGACCAAACACTTGATCAACGTGACGGTAGCCAGAGTTCTCTAGTTGCACACGCAGTTTTTCCAGCGAGAATTGGTCGCCCGTTTTCACCATCAAGGTGTGCTGAAGTAAGAAATCACGCGGGGACTGGCGTTGTAATACCGTGCTCACTGGCACAATGGTCACACCACGATTTTGGTTTGGCAATTGATATAAGCGGGCAATACGATCTGAGATGATCTCTTGGTGTGGAGAAAAGTTGTCGTATGGCAGCGTCTCCCAATCAGGGAATAGGCTTACCGGTTGGTCGGTAAATTGCTCAATTTCTGCTTGCAGTTTGAGTGCGATTTGCGGGTCTGGTACCACTAGCAGAGAGTGGCTTGAGTGTTGTTTTGCTAGCTCGGCAATCGCCATCGGCAATGCCGCTCCCGGTAAGTTGCCAAGCTGTTTTTTATCGCCACGCTCAGACGGATTGGTGACGGACAGAATCGTTGCTTTTGTCATGGTAATTATTTGTTATCTCGCTCTAATGAGCGCTGACGGAGTAGTTTTTGTTGTTGGTATAGTGCGGCTTTAATCAATAAATCTTGGTCAGCTTCTCGAAGTAACTTGTACTTTAGTGTGACTGCATAGCCTTGCTCGGCAGATTCGCACTCTACTACCTGAGCGTAGCAGTAAATTGCTGCAGCAGGATGACCTAAGAAGAGCTTCACACGAACCAGTTGGTCTTTTTCTACGGCAGAATCGCTACGGTAGCTCAGTTGGCTTGCGCCGAATTGCGTAGTCTGGAAACGGAGTGCAATGTCATCTTGTTGCGAGAGCATAAAGCTGAGCAGTAAGTTGAGTTTAGAGTTTTGAGTATCCAGCAAATGGATGACGTGTTTTAACTCTTTGTTTTGCAGCTCCAATCTCGCGTTATCAGCTAACATATCTAAATGGCTAAATTCACTTGCGACAATAAAAGGCGCTGGAATTTCGGATTGGAAAGTCTCTTCATCTGGCAGAGCAAAGTCCGTCCCTAGCGTTTCGACGTTGATAGTCAGATTGTGGTGTACGGTAAAATATTCTTGCTCTGTCATAATTCGGTCCTTTTCTGCCATCGAGCGCTCTCATTTCATTTAGGAATGAGTAGGATAGGGGGTTGATTATCGCTAATCAGGTTAAGTTATCAAGTTTCCCCGTTTCTCTGGCTGAACTTTTTGCTGTAAATGGGGACTTATTGCATGTCGTTGACAAATTTAGCGATTATCTTGTCTTCTTCATTGTAAGAGTAAGGTAAGATAACCCGTATTAACTAGCTAAGTAATGGCTTCATAACTAGATAACCAGTTGGTTTGTCCTATATGTATCATCCTATTTCTTTGTTTATTGGCTTGCGGTACCTTCGGGGACGCTCCGGAGACCGATTTAGCCGATTTGTTTCTTATATGTCGACAGCCGGTATCACAATTGGCGTGATGGCGTTAGTGACGGTGCTTTCCGTAATGAACGGTTTTGAAGCCCAGTTGAAAGAGCGCATTTTAGGAGTGCTTCCTCATGCTGTGATTTCGCAACACGATAGTAAAACGCCTCTCAGTGAAGCTGCTCCTAAGTTCATTCAAGATATGTCGACCATAGCAAAACCAGAACCTATTGTTCGTGGTGAGGCTGTTATTCAAAGCTCAGCACAACTGACAGCTGGTTATTTAATTGGTATAGAGCCCAAACTTGGCGACCCGATTTCTAACCACCTTATCGCAGGACGTTTATCTTCTCTTCAAGCAGGTGAGTACAAAGTATTCCTTGGTCACAGCTTGGCGCGCTCATTGAAAGTGTCGATGGGCGATAAAGTCCGTTTGATGGTCACCAATGCCACCCAATTTACCCCACTGGGTCGAATTCCGAGCCAACGTAATTTCACGGTAGCTGGCATCTTCAATACGGGCTCAGATGTCGATGGTCAGCTTATGATTGTTAATATGACTGATGCGGCAAAGCTGATGCGTTTACCGAAAGATACAGTCTCTGGCTGGCGTGTGTTCTTCTCAGACCCTTTTATGGTGACTGATTTTGCTGATCAGCCAATGCCTGATGGTTGGCAATGGAGTGATTGGCGAGAACAACGTGGTGAGCTTTTCCAAGCCGTCAAAATGGAAAAGAATATGATGGGCTTGATGCTTGGGCTGATCGTTGGTGTTGCGGCGTTTAACATTATTTCCGCTTTGATCATGGTGGTGATGGAGAAGCAATCTGAAGTCGCGATTCTTAAAACACAAGGTATGACTCAATCTCAAGTGATGGCGATTTTCATGGTTCAAGGCGCAAGCAGTGGTGTGATTGGTGCCATTGTTGGTGGTGCAATGGGCGTTGCTTTATCACTTAACCTCAATGCAATTCTTGAAGCGGCGGGAGTGGCACTATTTAGCTTCGGTGGTCACTTACCTATCGTGATTGATTCATTCCAAATTTTACTAGTGGTAGTGCTGGCGATTGCTCTGAGTCTAGCTGCAACTGTTTACCCGTCTTTCCGAGCATCTTCTGTTAAACCTGCTGAGGCACTTCGCTATGAATAAGCTATTAGAATGTCGTGATATTCGTAAAGTCTACCGAGAGGGTTCGTTAGATACTGAAGTGCTCAAAGGTGTAAGTTTTGATATTGATAAAGGCGAGTTAGTGTCTATTGTCGGTTCATCAGGCTCGGGTAAGAGTACGTTGCTCCACATTCTTGGAGCATTAGACGATGCATCTCAAGGAGAAGTGGATTTTCTGGGACAGAACCTGTCTGCTTTGAGCTCCAACAAACAAGCTGCATTGCGCAATAAGCATCTTGGCTTTGTGTATCAATTCCATCATCTGCTGGCTGATTTCACAGCGGTTGAAAATGTTGCAATGCCACTGTTGATTGGTGGGGCGAAAGTTGCAGATGCGAAAACGGAAGCAAAAGCCCTTCTGGAGAAGGTGGGGTTGGGACATCGAATGGATCATCGTCCGTCAGAACTTTCTGGTGGTGAGCGCCAACGTGTGGCTATCGCACGAGCTTTGGTCAATAAGCCTGACTTGGTTTTAGCAGATGAGCCGACTGGTAACTTAGATCACAATACGGCGCTAGCGATTTACGACTTAATGCGTGAGTTAAATCAGGAGTCGAATATTGCTTTCTTAGTTGTCACTCATGATAACGAGCTGGCCGCGAAAATGGATCGCCAAATGCATATGCAAGATGGTTTGCTGGTGGATCGTTTTACCACAGACACAGCAACCGTGGAGGGCTAATTTTGTTTTCATCTTTAGCATTGATGATTGGTGGACGTTTCAGTCGCGCTAAAAAGCGTAACAAGATGGTATCGTTCATTTCTCTTTCCTCCACCATAGGTATTGCGGTTGGCGTAGCAGTCATCATCATTGGCTTATCTGCGATGAATGGCTTTGAACGAGAGTTACAGTCTCGTGTGCTTTCTGTGATTCCACATGGTGAGTTAGAGGGGGTGAATGGTCCACTGCACAACTATACCAAAACCATGAAGCAAGCCCTAAGTCATGAGCATGTGGTTGCTGCCGCACCTTATGTTCGGTTTACAGGGTTAGCAGAGAAGGGCAGTAAGCTAAAAGCAATAGAAGTTCGCGGTGTGGATCCAGCTTTTGAGCAAGCTGTTTCTAGTATGTCTGACTTTATTGACCCACAGGCGTGGCAAAATTTTTACTCAGGTCAACAGCAAGTGATTCTTGGGCGTGGTGTCGCCAATGAGTTAAAGGTCGATGTTGGTGACTATATTACTTTAATGATCCCGCAATCAGGCAGTACGAATAAGGTACAAGCCCCAAAGCGAGTCCGAGTCAAAGTCGCTGGTTTTTTAACGCTTAACGGTCAAATCGATCATTCATTAGCGCTAGTACCACTCAAGGATGCTCAAGCCTATGCCCGCTTAGGTGATGGCGTTACGGGTATTTCGCTGAAGACGGATGATGTGTTGAATGCACCATCAATTGTACGTGAAGTCGGTAGCCGAATTGATGTTTATGTTTACCTAAAAAGCTGGCAACAACAATTTGGCTTTTTGTACCGTGATATCCAACTTGTTCGTACCATTATGTACCTGGTAATGGTGCTAGTGATTGGTGTCGCGTGTTTCAATATTGTCTCGACATTGATGATGGCGGTTAAAGATCGCGCGGCTGAGATTGCGATTCTTCGTACTATGGGTGCAAAAGACAGTTTGATTAAGCGTATCTTCGTTTGGCAAGGCGTATTCTCGGGCGTATTTGGTAGTCTTGCGGGTAGTGTCGTTGGCGTTCTTGTCGCTCTCAACCTCACACCGATTATTAAGGGGTTAGAAGCCTTAATTGGTCACCAATTTCTTTCGGGGGATATCTACTTTGTCGACTTCTTACCATCGCAATTGCATTGGGCAGATGTTGCTTTGGTTTCAATTACGGCGATTATCTTGAGTTTGTTGGCAACATGGTACCCAGCCTCCCGTGCAGCGAAACTTAATCCAGCGGCGGTATTGAGTTCCAAGTAATCTACAAAGCTCAGCGAGCCGTTCGCAAATAACAGACAACAAAAAAAGGACCGATTATTATCGGTCCTTTTTATCTATATCGTTGCTATCTCTAATTGGCTCGATGCGTTTCATACTTGAGTTACATCACCTTTCATTTCTAACGTTAACTGTTTTCCATTCAACGCGCCATAACCTGCCAACTGGTGAATAAGCGCTTATCGTACTTTACGCTTTTGCCAGCTTCTCACGACTGAATAACGCCAAAGACCACGAATACCGAAATAACCAATGATTGCTGACACTACGCCACAGATCGCGCAGCCAAGTAAGAACGGAGGTCCTATGGTGTTCATTTGCTGCATGATGAATTCCCACGACAATTCAAAGTGGAATGGTTGTGGTGGTACATGCATGACCAAGGCACCAAGCTTGTAAGCAAAGTAGAACAGCACTGGCATGGTAATTGGGTTACTGATCCAAACAAGTGCGACTGATAGAGGCAAGTTAACACCAAGCATGATGGCAAGACCTGCCGCCATGATCATCTGACTCGGAAGCGGGACAAACGCCATAAACAGACCAACAGCAAAAGCACCAGATGCAGAGCGACGATTTAAACACCACAAGTTTGGGTTATATAAAACGTTGCCGAAGACCTTTAGTGCTTTTTGGCGTTTGATCATTTCATGATCTGGCATGAAGCGTTTTATCAGCTTTCTAGGCATAGGACGACATGACTCTCTTAGAAAAAAGTTTGACCTTGGCTTTATTTGTAGCGAGCGTTATTTCGTCTGCATGGTGGCCGACGATACCAGATTGGCGTTGGTTGCTGCTGGGAATAATTGCCACTGGCTCAATAATAAAATTACGACGTGGCTTATTGAGCATAGGCGTAATTTCGGGCTTTATGGTTGTCATTATCCACGGCAATGTTATGGAGCATCAAAGACAAGCCCTGTTTCAAGCAGGGGTGAATATTACCATAAATGGCAAAGTTGACAGCCCTTTTACGCAAATAAGTCACGGATATGAAGGAATTGCGCGTGTCCATCAGGTGAATTCTCAAAACTTGTTACCTTTTTTTAAACCGAAAATCCGGTTGATAACGCCTTTCCCACTCGCCGTTAACAGTGAGTTCACTACCGAAGTGACAATTAAACCCATCTTTGGGCTTTTAAACGAAGCAGGTCATGACGCCGAAAAGCAGGCAGTAGGAAAGGGCATTGTCGCAAGGGCGACGGTTTCAAAGGATTCTGCGTGGCTTATTCGTGAGCGATCATCATTAAGAACGCAAATTATCGCCGTCGTTCATAAGCACATTGTTCAGCTTGAACATTTCGCTCTTATTCGTGCTTTGGCGTTTAGTGACCGTACGCTTCTGTCTCGATATGACTGGCAACTCCTACGTGATAGTGGCTTACTGCATTTGGTTTCGATTTCGGGTTTACATATAGGAATGGCGTTTGCTTTTGGTATGAGCTTTGGGGTTGTTGTTAGGTACGCTTTGCCAAAATTTGTCTTTTTACCTTCCTTGTTTGGGCTTGCTACTGCTTTTTTGTATTCATGGTTAGCAGACTTCTCTTTGCCTACGACTCGAGCTTTTTCAGTATGTTTGATTTACTTGTTATTAAAGTCTGCTTTGATTTATTGGAGCGCTTGGCGCGTGCTGCTCCTTGCTGTAGCAATACAGTTGTGCATCGAGCCGTTTTCTGCACTCACTATGAGCTTTTGGCTGTCTTATCTCTCTGTTATCGCCGTTTTATTTGCAGTGAATTGTGTACAACATAGCCGTGGCAATTGGGTTAGGAAACTGGGTACCTTATTCAAAATTCAGTTAGTACTCACTGTGTTGATCATTCCGATTAGTGGGTTGTTTTTTGCCGGGACGAGCCTCTCCTCTATTTTATATAACCTCATTTTTATCCCTTGGTTCGGTTTTGTTGTCGTTCCACTGATGTTTGTTGCACTTATCATTACCCCGTTTTCAGTGCACTTGGCGAACATGCTGTGGCAGTGGTTAGATTGGATGCTTGTACCCCTTACTTGGTCTTTGCCATTTGCTTTGGGGAGTTGGCAATCTCTTAGCTCACAGGCAACGTTGTGGGTGCTGGTATTGGGCGTTTGTGTGCTTTCGATACGATTTTTAAATCGAGAAGCTTCAGGTGTTTTGTTCTTGGTCATCACAAGTCTGGCGTTGTGGTATGAACGAAAATCCGATGGTTGGCGTATTGATGTGTTAGATGTTGGGCATGGACTTGCAGTGCTCCTAGAAAAAGACGGTGAAGTGCTTTTATATGACACGGGTAAAACATGGGCTTATGGAAGTATTGCTGAACAAGTTATTGCTCCTATCTTGTATCGCAGAGGGTTCGGTTCTATCGACATGTTTGTCGTCAGTCACGCCGACTCAGATCATGCTGGAGGACGTGCATATATCGAAAGGCACTTCGCCCCAGTTCGTAAGTTTAGTAGCCAAAACTACGCTAACTACCAACCTTGTATTGCGGGGGAGCGATGGAAATGGCAAGCGCTAGAATTTGAAGTTCTTTGGCCGCCGAAGTTGGTTAAACGTGCATATAACCCACATTCATGCGTGATTCGTGTCGTCGATACCAAAACGGATTTTAAGTTGCTATTAACGGGCGATATTGAAGCAGTTAGTGAATGGATCTTGGTGAGAAACCCCGATCAGTTAAAAAGTGATGTTGTGATTGTCCCGCATCACGGAAGTAAGAGCTCTTCTAATCCCAAGTTTGTTGAAGCGATTGCCCCAAAACTGGCGATCGCATCTCTGGCAAAAGGGAATCAGTGGGGAATGCCTGCAAATAACGTGGTTCTAGCGTACGAGAACGCCAATGCGAAATGGCTGGATACGGGGAATGGCGGTCAAATAAGCGTCCTTATTGAGCAAGAGAATTGGTATTTTGAAACGAAACGAAGTGAGACATTTGACCCTTGGTATAGGCAGATGCTGCGTAACGGAGTAGAATAAGAGTCTTAATGTAAGAAAATAAAGCACTTCTATGTCAACAAATACTGATGAAACGACTTGGCAGACGTTTAAGCGTCTTTGGCAATTTATCCGTCTTTATAAATCTGGTCTGATCGTTGCTGTTATAGCATTGGTTGTTAATGCTATCTCTGATACTTATATGATCTCTCTATTGAAGCCGTTGCTCGACGAGGGGTTTGGTAACGCAGAGTCAGATTTTTTACGAACACTCCCGCTTATTGTCTTTGCCATGATGTTTATTCGTGGCGTAAGTGGATTTGTTTCCACTTATTGTTTGAGCTGGGTATCCGGTAACGTGGTAATGCAAATTCGCCGCATGGTGTTTAACCACTTTATGCATATGCCAGTTTCTTACTTTGATAAAGAAAAAACAGGTAGCTTGCTATCACGAATTACTTACGATTCGGAACAGGTTTCTGCAGCTACTAGCTCCGCGCTAGTGAGCATTGTGCGTGAAGGAGCGAGCATTATCGGTTTGCTGGTTCTGATGTTCTATAACAGCTGGCAACTGTCTTTGGTTTTGTTTGCTGTAGCTCCTGTTGTTGCTTTTGGTATTAGTATTGTTTCTAAACGATTCAGAAAGATCTCAAGAAACATGCAGACGATGATGGGTAATGTGACTGCTTCTGCAGAGCAAATGCTGAAAGGTCACAAAGTCGTTCTGAGCTATGGTGGTCAAGATATCGAAGGTAAACGCTTTGAGAAAGTGAGCAACCAAATGCGCCAACAAAGCATGAAATTGGTGAGTGCTCAAGCGGCGGCTAACCCTATCATTCAGATGATCGCGTCTGTTGCAATTGTTGTGGTGCTTTATCTGGCAAGTATTGACTCAATTAAAGACCAGTTAACGCCGGGTACATTTACTGTCGTATTTTCTGCGATGTTTGGTTTGATGCGTCCATTAAAAGCATTGACTAGCGTAACATCGCAGTTTCAACGCGGTATGGCGGCGAGCCAAACTTTATTTGCACTTGTTGATCTTGGAACAGAGAAAAACGAAGGTAGATTCATCGTTGAGCGCGCACAAGGTGATGTTGCGGTTAAGAATGTGAGCTTTACCTATGAAGGTACAGAAAAGCCTGCACTAGAAAATGTCAGTTTTGATATTCCACGAGGCAAAACAGTTGCCTTAGTGGGACGTTCAGGCTCAGGTAAGAGTACTATCGCGAGTCTGTTTAATCGTTTCTACGATGTAAACAGTGGTTGTATTACGCTTGATGGTCACGATATTCGCGACTATGAACTGAAAAACTTACGTGAGCAGTTTGCTCTAGTGTCGCAAAACGTGCATCTGTTTAACGATACGATTGCGAACAATATTGCTTACGCAACAGAAGATAAGTATTCACGTGAAGACATTGAACGCGCAGCCAGCCTAGCTCACGCGATGGAGTTCATCAGTAAGATGGATGGTGGACTCGACGCGATGATAGGTGAGAACGGTGCAAGCCTTTCTGGTGGGCAGCGTCAACGTGTAGCAATTGCTCGAGCTTTATTACGTGATGCGCCAGTTCTTATTCTTGATGAGGCAACATCTGCTCTAGATACCGAATCTGAACGTGCAATCCAATCTGCTCTGGATGAGCTACAGAAAGACAAAACCGTATTGGTGATTGCCCACCGCCTATCTACGATTGAGAATGCAGATGAAATTTTGGTTGTGGACGAAGGTACAATTGTTGAGCGCGGTAGCCATGCCGATTTAATCGCGAAAGATGGCGCTTATGCCCAACTTCACCGAATCCAATTTGGTGCTTAAGCGCTGTGATTGAAAAAATCTGGTTCGAAAACCATCCTCTCAAGTACTTACTGTGGCCGCTGCTGTGGCCACTTAGTCTGCTATTCGGTGCAATTAGTAAGTCTAAGCGACAACAATACCAATCTGGAAAAAAACAAGCGTATAAAGCGCCTGTACCTGTTGTCGTTGTTGGTAACATTACTGCTGGTGGGAACGGCAAAACCCCAGTTGTGGTGTGGCTGGTAGAGCAATTGCAGCAGCTTGGTTTTAAGCCTGGAGTGGTGTCTAGAGGCTATGGCGCGAAAGCACCGCAATATCCGTTATTGCTTGATGATAGTACGCCTGCTAAACATTGTGGTGATGAACCTAAGCTTATCTATCGCAGAACTGGCGCACCAGTGGCAGTGGATCCAGTCCGTGTTAATGCAGTGAAAGCATTACTAGAAGTGGGCGTTGATATCATTGTTACGGATGATGGGCTTCAACATTACGCGCTTGAGAGAGATATCGAGTTTGTTATTGTTGATGGTAATCGTCGCTTTGGTAATGAAAGCCTTATACCGCTTGGTCCGCTTCGCGAAGGGGTAGAGCGTCTTTCTAACGTCGATTTTATTATCACTAACGGTGGTCAAGCTCAGCAAAACGAAATGCCAATGTCTTTAGCGCCATCGAAAGCCGTTAATTTAAAGACAAAACAGCAAGTCGAGGTGAGCGAACTGCAAGACCTCGTTGCATTTGCTGGGATCGGACATCCGCCACGATTTTTTAATACACTTAATGCGATGAACGCTGACGTTAAAGTAACGAAGGGTTTTGCCGACCATCAAGACTTTGACCAGCAAGAATTGCACGCATTGGCTCAACAAGGGGCGAATGTGATTATGACAGAAAAAGATGCCGTCAAATGTGACAGCTATGCGCAAGATAATTGGTGGTATCTGCCTGTTTCTGCTCAGTTTGAATCAAACGATGCAGAGCGAATTTTAAATCGAATAAAAGAGGTTAAAGCGACTTATGGATCACCGTCTGCTTGAGATTGTAGCTTGCCCTGTGTGCAAAGGTAAGCTGACGTACGATAAAGATAATCAAGAGTTGATCTGCAAATTGGATCGCCTTGCTTACCCAATAAAAGAGGGTATTCCTGTTCTGCTTGAGCCAGAAGCTCGAACCATGAGCATGGACGAGGGACGCTAATGTCTTTTACGGTTGTCATTCCTGCACGCTATGCGTCAAGCCGCTTACCAGGTAAGCCATTGGCAGATATTGGTGGTAAACCTATGATCCAATGGGTTTACGAGCAAGCGTTACAAGCGGGTGCAGAAGATGTGATTATTGCAACTGACGATGAGCGAGTGTCAGTGGCAGCAGAGCAGTTTGGTGGCAAGGTTTGTATGACCTCGCCAAACCACGAATCTGGCACTGAGCGACTAGCCGAAGTAGTAGAGAAAATGGCGATTCCTGCAGACCACATTGTGGTGAATGTTCAGGGTGATGAACCATTGATTCCGCCGTCTATCATTCGCCAAGTGGCTGATAACTTAGCAGGTTGCGATGCGCCCATGGCAACGCTTGCGGTGGAGATCGAATCGGAAGAGGAAGTCTTCAACCCGAATGCAGTAAAAGTGGTCGCGGATGAGCGTGGCTATGCCATGTATTTTAGCCGAGCAACGATTCCATGGGATCGTGACAACTTTGCTAAACAAGACAAAACGATCGCGAACCCATTGATGCGTCACATCGGCATCTACGCTTACCGTGCTGGTTTTATCAATACCTATGTGAATTGGCAGCCAAGTGCACTTGAACAAATCGAGTGCCTAGAGCAGCTTCGCGTACTTTGGTACGGCGAAAAGATTCATGTGGAAGTTGCAAAAGAAGCGCCAGCAGCTGGTGTGGATACGCCAGAAGATTTAGAAGCAGTACGTGCGATTGTCGCTAAGCAAGCACAATAAGCTTGGTATTGATTTCAAAATTAGAAAAGGCTCCTCGTTGAGGAGCCTTTTTGTATCTACGATAGATTGGAAGCTGTATCGGTTAGATATTGGTGTCGTACTGATTGCGTTTCGGACATGTTGAGAGGATCTCTCTGTGTCCGGTGTCTTTGACTTCTTCCAAAATCACGTCGAAGCCCCACAAGCGATATACATGCTTAAGTACTTCTTCATAACTGTTATCCAAAGGAATACGGTTATGGGGGACATATTGCAGCGTTAATGAGCGGTCACCGCGGACATCTACGTTAAAAACCTGAATATTTGGCTCTAAATTCGCCAAGTTATATTGCGCAGCTAGCGTTTCACGAATGCGTCGATAACCGATCTCATCGTGAATGGCGGCAACTTCGATGAAGTTTTTACGATCATCGTCATTGATGGCAAACAACTTGAAATCACGCATGAGCTTCGGTGATAAGTATTGGCTAATAAAGCTTTCATCTTTGAAGTTATGCATGGCAAAGTGAACCGCGTCTAACCAGTCTGTTCCTGCTAGTTCAGGGAACCACTCTTTGTCCTCGTCTGTTGGTTCTTCACAGATACGTTTGATATCGCGGAACATCGCAAAACCAAGCGCATAAGGGTTGATACCACTAAAGTAAGGGCTGTTATATGGTGGCTGTGCAACCACACTAGTGTGGCTGTGTAGAAATTCGAGAATGAACTTCTCAGACACCAAACCCTCATCATAAAGGTGATTAAGAATGGTGTAGTGCCAGAATGTTGCCCAGCCTTCGTTCATGACCTGAGTTTGTTTTTGAGGATAGAAGTATTGGCTTACCTTACGCACGATACGCACAATCTCACGTTGCCATGGTTCAAGCAGAGGAGCATGTTTTTCAAAGAAGTAGAGCAGGTTCTCTTGTGGCTCGCTAGGGAAACGAACTTTAATGTCTTCTTCTTTGGTTTTCGATTGTGGAACGGTGCGCCATAACTCGTTCACTTGCGATTGCAGGTAAGCTTCACGCTCTTCCTGACGCGCTTTCTCCTCGTTAATTGAAATCTTTTCAGGACGTTTATAACGGTCAACGCCGAAGTTCATAAGTGCATGGCAAGAGTCTAGAAGTTGCTCGACTTCGTGCACACCATAACGCTCTTCACATTCCCCAATGTAGTTCTTCGCAAACAATAGATAATCGATGATAGAGCTGGCATCGGTCCAAGTTTGGAACAGGTAATTGCCTTTAAAGAATGAGTTGTGCCCATAGCATGCGTGAGCAATAACCAGTGCCTGCATAGTGATGGTGTTCTCTTCCATCAGGTAAGCGATGCATGGGTTTGAGTTAATGACAATCTCGTAAGCTAGACCCATTTGACCGTGCTTATAGTTCTGCTCTGTTTGGATGAACTTTTTACCAAACGACCAGTGGTTGTAGTTGATAGGCATACCGATGCTTGAGTATGCGTCCATCATTTGCTCTGAGGTGATGACTTCGATTTGGTTAGGGTAGGTGTCGAGGCGATAAAGCTCCGCGACACGCTTGATTTCCTTGTGGTAACGCTCCAGCAGTTCAAAGGTCCAGTCTGGACCATCTGGCAGCATATTATCTCTGCGTTTCTTCGAGGTTTCCCCCGAAAGGTTTGTCGTTGCGGTATTCATCGCTAGCCTCCTTACGCATTTTCTTTTTGGAATAGTTCACGGAAGACTGGGAAGATATCCTCCACAGAGCGGATGTTTTTCATGGCGAAGTTTGGAAAGGCTTCGGAAAGCTTTTCATACTCATGCCACAGCGTTTGATGGGAACGTCTAGTGATCTCGATGTATGAATAGTACTGACAATTTGGCAGTAACTTATTTACGAGTAGGTCACGACAACGGGGTGAGTCGTCTGCCCAGTTATCGCCATCGGATGCCTGAGCCGCGTAGATGTTCCATTGACCCACAGGGTAGCGGTCTTGAACGATCTCATTCATCAGCTTGAGCGCGCTCGATACGATAGTGCCCCCCGTTTCTTGCGAATAGAAAAACTCGTGCTCGTCGACTTCTTTCGCTTGGGTGTGGTGGCGAATGAAGACCACTTCAACATTCTCATACGTGCGAGTTAAGAAAAGATACAAAAGCACATAGAAGCGTTTTGCAATGTCTTTGGTGGCTTGATCCATAGAACCGGATACGTCCATTAGACAGAACATGACCGCTTGGCTCGATGGCACAGGGCGCTTCTCATAGTTCTTGAAACGTAAGTCGAAGGTATCAATGAAGGGTACGCTTTCGATTTTCTTACGTAACTCTTCGATTTCCTTCTTCAAGCGATTTTCTTCGAGCTGTTGTGCAGGCTCAATGTTCTTGATGCGAGTTAGTTCATCCTCTAGCTCGTTAAGAAGACGTTTTTTACCTGCTGTCATTGCGGTGCGTCGCGCCAGAGATTGTTGTAACGAGCGAACGACGGCAATGTTGGATGGAATACCCGCGGTTTGATAACCCGCGCGATGGGTCTTCCACTCTGTGATTTTGGCAATTTGGTTTTTCTCGAGATTTGGTAGCTCTAAATCTTCAAATAAGATGTCGAGATATTCGTCTTTTGAGATTTGGAAAACGAACTCGTCTTGACCTTCGCCGTCGGGGCTAGCATTGCCTTCACCAGCACCGCCGCCTTGACCTCCACCTTTCGGACGTTCAATTTTATCACCCGTGATAAATTGGTCGTTACCAGGGTGCACACGGTCACGTACGCCCCCTTTACCCTGATGAAACATAGGTTCGTTAATGTCTTTGTGCGGTATTGCGACGTCTTCGCCCGTTTCCGTGTTCGTGATCGAGCGTCGATTCACTGCGTCAGCTACCGACTCTTTAATCTGCTCTTTATGGCGCTTCAAGAAGCGCTGTCGATTAACAGCGCTCTTGTTCTTGCCATTGAGCCTTCGGTCTATAAATTGCGCCATGAAATAGCCCTCTTCATGTTTCACAAGCGACCTAACTCAAACTGGTTAGGATGACTTACGTACTCGTAGGTACCACTCAGAAAGTAGGCGAACCTGTTTCTCGGTGTAGCCTTTTTCCATCATGCGAGCGACAAAGTCGTCATGTTTCTTCTGATCTTCAGAAGACGTTTTCGCATTGAATGAGATAACCGGAAGCAGCTCTTCGGTATTGGAGAACATTTTTTTCTCGATTACCGTGCGCAGTTTTTCGTAGCTGGTCCAAACTGGGTTTTGACCATTGTTATTGGCTTTCGCACGAAGCACAAAGTTTACGATTTCGTTTCGGAAATCTTTCGGGTTAGAGATGCCCGCTGTTTTCTCGATCTTCTCTAATTCAGCATTTAGAGAAGCACGGTCGAACAGTTGACCTGTTTCTGGATCGCGATATTCTTGGTCTTGGATCCAGAAGTCTGCATAGGTGACGTAACGGTCGAAGATATTCTGACCGTACTCAGAGTAAGACTCTAGGTATGCAGTTTGAACTTCTTTACCAATGAACTCGACATAACGAGGCACTAGATAGCCTTTCAAGAATTCAAGGTACTTCTCTGCCATTTCTGAAGGGAACTGCTCACGTTCTACTTGCTGTTCAATAACATAGAACAGGTGAACAGGGTTGGCCGCTACTTCCGTTTGGTCGAAGTTGAACACGCGAGATAAGATTTTGAAGGCGAAACGAGTTGATAGACCGTTCATACCTTCGTCAACGCCTGCGTAGTCACGGTACTCTTGGTAGCTCTTCGCTTTCGGATCGGTGTCTTTCAGTGTTTCACCATCGTACACTCGCATCTTAGAGAAGATGGACGAGTTCTCAGGTTCTTTAAGTCGCGAAAGAATACTAAATTGTGCCAGAGTTTCGAGCGTACTTGGTGAGCAAGGTGCTTTAGAAAGCTCACTGTTTTCAAGCAGTTTCTGGTAGATCTTCACTTCTTCCGACACACGTAAGCAGTAAGGTACTTTCACTATGTACACACGGTCTAAGAACGCCTCATTGTTCTTATTGTTGCGGAAGGTTTGCCACTCAGATTCGTTCGAGTGAGCCAGAATCATACCGTCGAATGGAATCGCAGACAGTCCCTCGGTACCATTAAAGTTGCCTTCTTGAGTTGCGGTTAATAGAGGGTGTAGCACCTTGATTGGTGCTTTGAACATCTCTACGAATTCCATCAAACCTTGGTTCGCTTTACACAGCGCGCCAGAATAACTGTAGGCATCTGGGTCGTCTTGTGAGTAATGCTCTAACTGACGAATATCGACTTTACCAACGAGGGACGAAATGTCTTGGTTGTTTTCATCGCCTGGCTCGGTTTTAGCAATAGCCACTTGGTCGAGGATGGAAGGGCGTACTTTCAGCACTTTGAACTTGGTGATATCACCACCAAATTCATGCAGACGTTTTGCTGCCCACGGTGACATGATAGATCGTAGGTAACGATGTTCGATGCCGTATTCTTTCTTCAAGATCTCGCCATCTTCTGTCGGATTGAACAGACAGAAAGGGTGATCGTTAACTGGGCTTCGTTCTCCGTTCGCACTAAGCACATAAACGGGCATTTTTTCCATTAGGGCTTTTAGCTTTTCGGCAAGTGATGACTTACCACCACCAACAGGACCGAGTAAGTACAGAATTTGTTTACGCTCTTCCAAGCCTTGTGCGGCATGTTTGAGATAAGAAACAATCTGCTCAATCGCATCTTCCATGCCATAGAAGTCTTTGAAGGTTTCATAACGTGAGATGACTCGGTTCGAGAATATACGGCTCAGTCTTGGATCTTGAGCAGTATCAATGACTTCTGGCTCTCCGATAGCCATCAGTAGGCGTTCTGCAGCATTAGCGTAAGCGCTTTTGTCGTCTTTACACAGGGCTAAGAAATCCTGTAACGACATCTCTTCATCTTTTGCAGCTTCATATCTTGATTGATAGTGGTCGAAAATACTCATGTCGCTTTCCCCTTTAACTAGTCAGTCTACCGACGAACGTTGACGCAGGCTTATCCACCTTTGATATGCCCTTCGTTGTATGAAGTTATACGTCCTGTTATCACGTTTGGTTTGTACTGGAAGTAAGCTAGACAACACCAAAGACTTTGCTTTATGGACACTTTTTCACTGCAACGGAGAACGATGGATAGGTACCTTTCAATCACTCCCTTTCTCATTTTAAGCCTAGTCGGGGATTTCCAATTTTGCTTAACAATTATGAATTTATTGCAAAAGTGACATTTGAATCACTGTTTGGAGATTGAAAAATTTATGTTGTGAATAGGAGTGATAGAAATCAGATATTTGGCTTTGAATCACTGATATTAGTGATTCGTATACAAGTCTAGAGAATGAAAGATAAAACTGTGCTGATAGAATGAGCTTGACTTGTGACAGGGGAAAAGAAAAAAGGAGAGCCTTTGCCCTCCTTTTCAAATACTTGCTGAATTATGCACTAAAGATTTGTGCTAGCTCGTTTGCACATAGGTGGTATTGACGAGGACAGTTGCGCCAGGTTTTTAGCATGCGGCGGTATTTGTCTAACATTGGCATTTGGCTATTGAAGTGGTGATCAGCTTTATCAAATTGAGGGTAAAGACCTTCTGAATCCACTAGGAAGCGCACATAGTGTACTTGTTGTGCTTCTGTCGCAATATCAAAGCCAAGGAACTGAAGGCGACGCTGGTCGACTTTACCGCGCTCTTCGTCATCCAGCATTTTGTTTGATTCTTGCATTGCGTGGTACATCTCCATGATGTCGATGATTTCACGACACTCGGTTTCTGTAATGCAGCCAAAATCTTTGTTCAACTCGCGCATTTGTAGCTCGTAACCACGCTCTACAATAGTCTGTAGACGCTTGTATTTTGCCGCGTTGTTAGGATCAAGTTGAGACATTAGGTTGTACTGGTTTGATAGGATCAAACGTTGAGCGTTTGACATTTCCATGGTGACCTCACTAAATAATCTAATACATTTTTAATGTGCTTAGGTTAACGTTTCGGATGAAGGTGAAACATGATCTCAACACATATTTAATATGAAAAATGGCAAGAATTATCGAATTTAACCAGTTTACAAATGCAGTATGAATGGGGCGTTACAACTTATTTGTGATAATGGTTGTATATGTAGTCACGGTCCGAAAAAACTCTCAGCCACTCAGGCTTAAAAACGGTCAGTACCGCTAAAGCCATTCCATTAAGAAGACCTTCAGGGAAAGCGAGTAACGGCACAAACACAAAGTAATTGTGCTGGATGGTTTGCCAGTCATAATGACCCACAGATAGGTGGTAAAAAGAATTGATCAGCAAGTGGAGGCTGCCGGTAAGTGCACCATTGAAGAATCCTGCCACAAAAATGAAAACGAAGATGTTACGTGGTAAGTACTGGTAGCTCAGAAGAAAGATGCTGTAACTGATAAGTATTGGAATCAGTGCAGAGAGCACCAGCGCACTTGGCAACATCAACAACGATATGTCATGAATCAAGTGGTTGACGACCATCGCAGGGAGGCAAAATAGAAAAGCCATGCGCCAACCATACATCATAGTTAGCGTGGTTAAAGCAAGGAAATGAATTTGTAACCCTTCTTTTACCCCTGCTTGGGCAGACCACAAAACGCTAATCAAGAAAAGTGTCGCGAAGACTAAATGTTGGAATGGCTTTTCTTGTTCCATTTTTGGCCAAACGACTCTTCGCCAATCGGGGAGACAATAAACGACGACGACCCAGAAAATAATGATGATCGAAACAAAATTAAACCAATCCATGTGTTATCCCAACGCTTTTCCTGTGAGCTTTACTTACGGTTTTGTATTCCTAATACGTCTAATATGAGTTGGATAGGGCACAAGACCTGCTGGTCCGTTAGACACATATACCTACGTATAGGTAAAAAAATACCAGCAAGTTGCTGGTATTTTTAATCTATTCAATAACCTAATGCTACTTAGTATTTCACATTTGAGTGGTATTGGGAAAGAATTGACTGGATTTCGTCCATAGTTTCTTTAGATGGAGGATTTACACCATCAAGAGGATATTCAACACCAAGCGCCTCCCATTTGTGTGCGCCGAGTTTGTGGTATGGCAGAAGCTCTACTTTTTCAATGTTATCCATATCTTTAATGAATTCACCAAGCATATGAGCGGCTTCTGGTTCGTCCGTGTAGCCAGGAACAACCACATAACGAATCCAAGTCTTTTGACCAATTTTATGTAGATAACGAGCAAAGTCTAAAACACGACGGTTAGACACACCAATGAAGTCTTGGTGAATCTCATCTTTCATGTGTTTTAGGTCAAGCATGACTAGGTCAGTCGCATCCAACACTTCATCGATCACGTCGGTGTGTTTACGGATGTAGCCGTTAGTATCCAAACAAGTGTGAATGCCTTCTGCTTGAGCTGCGCGGAAGAAGTCACGAACGAACTCAGGCTGAAGCATCGCTTCACCGCCGGAACAAGTAATGCCACCACCTGATGCTTTCATGAAGTGACGGTAAGTTTTTGCTTCAGCAATAATCTCTTCAACCGTAACTTCCTTGCCATCATGCGTGTCCCATGTATCGCGGTTATGGCAATACTTACAACGCATTAGGCAACCCTGCAAGAAGACGATAAAACGGATACCAGGTCCGTCTACGGTACCACATGACTCAAACGAGTGAATACGACCAGTTGTTGACATCTTTTGCTCTCATTTTTAATAAATTCTGACCGTTATTTTATTACAAATTGCAGGGTTAAAACAGTCTAAGTGGGCTTTCGTTGGCGAGATATTGAGCAAAGACAACGGCGAATGAAAACTCACACGCCGTATGGGGAGATTTCTTTAGAAGAAGGCGAACAAAGACAAAGAGCCTGTACCGTAAACGTCAGTTTGGGCTTCCTCATAGTCTGGCGTTTTCACTGTAAATGTTAAGCTTGCGCCATAGTTTTGGTTGTACCAAGCCGCACCTGCAACGGCACTCGCTTGCCAGTTCTGTAGTGTGACATCATATTGGTCTGATGGCTCTGGTAGACCTGAACGGTCGCCTTCAATAGTGATATCGTTAAAGCGGTAACGACCTTCAAAGCCCGTGAATAAGAACCAACTTGATGTGCTCTTAGCTAACATGCTGGCATGGAATGGACTTTCAACGCTGATGTTTGCGGCACCTATGCTGTTGGCTAAGTTAGTACCCCAACGAAACATGACACCTTGTGAAACGTCACTTCGGAAATTACCTGCGTTAATATCGTTAACGTTGGTAATTTCCCACTGTGTCGTTTTGCCTTCGCTACGCATCAATTTGTTGAACGCTCGGTAGCCGACGCTAAATGCCAACTCGTCATCAATTTGGTAATCCCAACCTTGTGGATCGGTTGAACCAGTAATGCTATGAACCAGCTCTTGCGCCTTTTCAGACAGTGAGCTCTCACCTGTTGCGCCGATAGTGAAATTGTAGCGAACAGCTTTATCAGCGGTGAGTGAGATATAGTTGATTTCAGTATGTAAGTAGCCCGCGTAAGGACGATCGTTGACAAGTGGGTAGTCGGCTTCGATGTCACTTGGCGTGTACATTTTATGCCCAAGCACTAATTCAATCTTATCGACGTTGCTTTGGCTAGAATCATTTAATGTAAACCATTTCCATTCTGCGTCTTCACGCAATTGTTCAGTCGCGTAAGAGAGAAAAATACCATTGGTATAATCTTGGTCAACGCCAAAAATGCCATCGTTATCGAGAGTGAAAGATACTGTGGATTTGGTGGATGCGATTGCTGCCGGTGATAGCAGCGCAAGGATGAATAATTTACTGAGTTTCATAGTGTATGTTTGCAAGCTTTTTACGCATCATACGGAAGATCCCAGACAAAATCTTTTGTAATGTCACAACTTTAGTTCAAGAAACAAAAAAAGGTCGATACTTTTCAGCATCGACCTTTGTTCTATCACTTAAAGTGCTAATTCAATCAGTCTTATAGAGACTCAGTGAATGTACGTGCGATTACGTCAGCTTGTTGCTCTGCAGTTAGAGAGTTGAAGCGTACAGCGTAACCAGATACACGGATTGTTAGCTGAGGGTATTTCTCTGGGTGCTTAACAGCGTCTTCTAGAGTTTCGCGGTTAAGAACGTTCACGTTTAGGTGTTGACCACCTTCGATACCAGATTCATGGTGGAAGTAACCATCCATTAGACCAGCAAGGTTAGCACGTTGTGAACCTTCATCTTTACCTAGAGCGTTAGGTACGATAGAGAACGTGTAAGAGATACCATCTTTAGCGTGAGCAAACGGTAGTTTACCTACAGACGTTAGAGACGCTACAGCACCTTTTTCGTCACGACCGTGCATTGGGTTAGCACCTGGTGCGAAAGGAGCACCTGCGCGACGACCGTCAGGCGTGTTACCAGTCTTCTTACCGTATACCACGTTTGAAGTGATAGTTAGGATAGACTGAGTAGGGATTGCGTCACGGTAAGTCTTAAGCTGACGAATCTTGTTCATGAACACTTCAACAAGTTCACAAGCGATGTCATCTACGCGAGCATCGTTGTTACCGAATTTAGGGTAGTCGCCTTCGATTTCGAAGTCGATTGCTACGCCATCTTCGTCACGAACTGGTTTAACTTTCGCGAATTTGATTGCAGATAGTGAGTCAGCTGCAACAGATAGACCTGCGATACCACAAGCCATAGTACGGCGAACGTCACGGTCATGTAGAGCCATTAGCGCAGCTTCGTAGCTGTACTTGTCGTGCATGAAGTGGATGCTGTTTAGTGCAGTCACGTACTGCTTAGCTAGCCAATCCATGAAGTGGTCTAGTTTGCCCCATACATCGTCGAAGTCTAGAACTTCGTCAGTGATCTTAGGCATCTCTGGACCAACTTGGATCTTCAGTTTCTCATCCACACCGCCGTTGATAACGTATAGAAGAGTCTTAGCTAGGTTAGCGCGAGCGCCGAAGAATTGCATGTGCTTACCAATGATCATTGGAGATACACAACATGCGATTGCGTAATCATCAGACTCGAAGTCTGGACGCATTAGATCGTCGTTCTCGTACTGGATTGATGAAGTATCGATAGATACTTTTGCACAGAACTTCTTGAAGCCTTCAGGTAGTTGCTCAGACCAAAGAACAGTGATGTTTGGCTCTGGAGAAGGACCCATTGTGTATAGAGAGTTTAGGAAACGGAAGTTTGAACGTGTAACTAGCGTACGACCGTCAAGACCCATACCACCCATAGACTCTGTTGCCCAGATTGGGTCGCCAGAGAATAGATCATCGTACTCAGGAGTACGTAGGAAACGAACCATACGTAGTTTCATTACGAAGTGGTCGATCATTTCTTGTGCGTCAACTTCAGTGATCTTACCTTCAGCGATATCACGTTCGATGTAGATATCTAGGAAAGTAGAAGTACGACCTAGAGACATTGCTGCGCCGTTTTGAGATTTAACAGCTGCTAGGTAACCGAAGTAAGTCCACTGGATAGCTTCTTGTGCAGTTTCAGCTGGACGAGAGATGTCACAGCCGTATTTAGCAGCCATAACTTTCATTTGACCAAGTGCACGGTGCTGCTCAGCGATCTCTTCGCGAAGCTGCATAGTCATCTGTAGATCTTCACCGTTCTCAAAACGCTCTTGTAGAGATTTGAATTGAGCTAGCTTGTCTTGCATTAGACGGTCGATACCGTATAGAGCAACACGACGGTAGTCACCGATAATACGACCACGACCGTAGGCATCTGGAAGACCAGTTAGAACGCCTGATTTACGACATGCTAGGATATCTGGAGTGTAGATATCGAATACGCCAGCGTTGTGCGTTTTACGGTATTCTGTGAAGATTTTCTTAACTTGTGGGTCAAGCTCGCGATCGTAAGCTTTGCAAGAACCTTCAACCATACGGATACCACCGTTAGGGATGATTGCACGCTTAAGAGGAGCTTCAGTTTGTAGACCTACGATAGTTTCTAGGTCTTTTTCGATGTAGCCTGCATCGTGAGCAGTGATGGTAGAGATAACTGAAGTATCGAAATCAACAGGAGCGTGAGTCGCGTTCTCTTGTTTGATACCTTCCATTACCTTAGCCCAAAGCTTGTTAGTCGCTTCAGTACCTTCAGAAACTAGGAAAGATTCGTCGCCTTCGTACGGAGTGTAGTTCTTCTGAATGAAATCACGAACGTTTACTTCGTTTTGCCAGTCGCCTGCAGCAAAACCTTCCCAAGCTTTAGCAAATTGCTCTGCCATGACATACCTACCTTTGTAGTAGAAAAAAATACGTACTGGTTCGCCGTTGAGCCAGCTATCTCCACTGTTAAACGGAGAACAGTACACTCTTAATGAATAACAATATTTATAGTCTTAAATAAGAAAGAGTGGGTCATAAAACTATAAATATTGTCACTGCTAACAATGTGGGTTCTTCCCAACCACAATTCAAGGCTACACTAAAAAAAATTTGCAAACCTTAAACTAAATCAATAAATCCTAAAAAATCTCGATAAAAATTGGGTAGCGACGAGCGCTACCCACACAATTTTTGAACGAATGGCATTATAGCCAAGCTTTAATGCCATATTGTCCTTCTAGCATACCTACTGCAAGCATAGCGACTAAACAGATAACAAGTACACCTACAGGGATCACAATCTTATCGACAAAGGATAGACGAGAAGCGCGCTCCTTATCACCAATCAGACCATTGTTGTCTAGCAGCATAGTCAGTGCCCAAGCAAGAACTGGGTTAACGACTGCAGAACCAAAGATACAGATACCTGCTGCTTGAGAATCTTTCGAGTCTTTCACCATCTGCATACCTGCTTCAAGTAGAGGTAGAGATACACCTACAAGAAGAGCAACACGCATTACTGGTGGCCATACTGCGATATCCATTGGGAAACCAAGGATTGCAATGATCATTACCAGAAGACCAAGAAGGATTGCACCGCCAGGGATAGGGCGTTTTGCGATCGCTGCTGGGATCATGTAAGTACCCCAAGATGAAGTGATGTTACCACCACCTACTGCTGTACCTACCATCTGACGGATAGAACACATTGTCATTGTGTCATCTACGTCCATCAATACTTTTTCTGTCTTTTTAGGGTAGTTCAATTCTTGGAAGATACGGTGACCTAGGAAGTCAGGAGACCACATTGCCACGGCAAGGATTGCAAATGGTAGAGATGCGATGAAGTGTTCCATGTTAGGAAGACCTAGCATCCAACCTTCTTCAGTACTGCCCCACCAGTAAACAGGGTTTAGGTTAGGAAGACCTGTTTCAGTGACGAATTTAATATCGAAACCTGCACCTAGTACTAAAGCGATTGCAAGACCAGTGAAAGCACACACCGGAATAGCAAGCCAACGCTTGTTCACTTTTGCAAGGAATGCGTATAGTGCGATAGTGACTGCCAGTACGATCAGACCAACATAGCCCATGCTACCAGCTTCAACAGTAGAAGATTGCAGACCAACTGCCCATTCTTGAATCGAAGTAATCTGGCTCATGGTACCAGTCAAACCCAAGAAGATAAGCAAGCCACCGGCTGTACCTTCCGAGGTGAGGTTCACCAGTTTGGAGCCGCCTTTTAGAAAACTCAGTAGAAGACCGAACACACCGATTAGAATTGCCAATGCAAGAGGGTGAGCACCAGCAAGAGCGATGGTACCAATAAGAGGGATCATTGGACCGTGGTTACCTGCAAGGTTGGCTTTAGGGTTAATAAAACCAGAAGCAAGTACACAGAAAAGAAGTGCAGGGATAAGCATTTCTACACGTGCAACTTCGATAGCAAAATCTTTGCCCAAGTTGACGTGGTCCCATGCTGCAGTAAGACCTTCAGCCCAAGACATCATTACCGCAGAGTACATTGCGATAATGCCGATAGTACCAGCAAGTGCTGGAACAAGGTCTTCAAGCTCAAAGCGGAAGTCACGACCTGGCAAGTTCAAGCCAAATCGACGTGGCTTCATAATTTGTAGTTCGTGGTCTAGGTAGTCTGAACGGCTTGCGAACTCAGATGATGGACGATGAAGCTCGCGGTAGCTTTTAGTCTCAATATCCGAATCAGAGTGCGCTTTATTAACTGCGTCTGACATAGATTCCTCATATATTTAAAAGTTATGAATTCTAAATTGAATTGTGTTTTTCCGCTTCCTGCGGCACGTCCTATGCTAGCTATTATTAGATTTTGTCACACGAATATTTCGTGCCTAAGCATAGCTAATAACTTGTTGTGTTGAGGCACAAAAAATTCCTCATCATTGGGGCGGAGTCTAACAAGATAGCCCTTTGGGGTGATTGATTTAGATCACTTTAAGAATAGATGTGAAAGAAAACTACAGAAAGTGTCTGGCATGCGAACAACTTGGTTATTTCGTGTGTAATTCGATTACACAAGTTGCATAAAATTAGATGTGGTTTTGCGGAAATAATACTCAACGATATTTATTGATATCATTCATGAGTGATATTAAAAGCTGGCTTTATTCTTGCTTAGTACCGAGCAAAGACGATTTTTTGGCTAACCATTGCCGCTCAGTTTAGGAAGAAGACATGAAACAGCTTAAAGTACTGCCGCTAGTGGCAATCATTTCGGGATTAATGGTCGGTTGCGGCGGCGGCGGCGGTGGCGGCGGTGGCAGTTCTACACCGAGAACTACATTCACTTTTACTTTTGCTGCCCCAAATGTCATCAGTGAAGCAAACGCACAAAAAGATAGTTGTACTGTTTACGAGCGTAGAGTAGATGGCAATGGCATCAATCAAGTATTAACTTATCAACCAGCTGTAAGTGCACAGTTAACAGGGGATAAGGTTGTTGGTTTCTATTCTGACAAGAATGGTGTCCGTCAAGGCGACTTTATCTACCCATCAGGCACTACTTTGAAATTTGTTCTAGAAGACATTCCTGAGGACGGCTACTTTACTTATCAGTTGCTTGATGCTTCTGGAACCGTATTTACGGCAAACAGCTTTAGTCGAGACTTTTTACAGGACAATAACCTCAGAAACTCAACGTTCTCGATGAATCGAGAGGCGGTGTCTGCTTGTAACAAAAATGGTAACTTTAATAAGACTACCCGAACCGATCTTAACTATGTGGCAACAGAAGCTGGTGGCTTAGAGTACAACTTTATATCTCAAGTTGCTAAAGAGTCTAAGCCTGCTTATTCCATTGACTCTTTGGATGTGAGAGCTATTGGTTCGAAGATGGAGTCGACAGTCGTGCTGCAATATGCGGACGCAGCGAAGACAGAACTGCACCAATATGGTATTCGCGATTGGTCAAGTGAATCACCATTGCCGTTGGTTGGCATGACTGGTTCTTCACCAATCTTGAACCCAACATCTTTTAAATATGACACTTTAGACATCAGTGTACTGGTTGGTGATTACAACTACGAAGTTGCAGAGTTACCTATGTCAACGACGAAGTTCTACCACCCGCTTGAACCTAAAACGGAAACTTGGACTTACAGTGTTGCAGCTGAAAAACCGATCAATGGTTGGACAGTTGCGCTGAACCAAAAGATGTACCAGGACGCAAAATGGGATATCTCAATTGATCCAAGCGCTTACTACAACCTAAATGCTCTGCCTGCAGCACATGTGGTGAGAGGTTCAACGATTGATACTGGTTTTGCTTTCAATGACCAAGATAAAGGCTTTAGCCGCCTCGCATATCGTGCAGAGTCTAACTCTGGAACACTACACCGAGTAACACACAAGATATTTACAACTTTAGAGAGTGATGTCGTTGTTCCGGAATTGTACTACTACACATTCGATGACAGTGTGAAGCAAGATTTGAAAGTTTCTTCTACCAGTGATTACTCACAATCTATTGTCGTGGAGTCTGCTGAAGCAAACCTAAATAGCTATGACTTTGTTTCTCTTTTCTCTCATGGTGATGTGACCGATCTTAAAGTGGATCACGATGGTCTTGTGATCAGTGAAGTTGATTCTGAGAAGGTCAATACGAATGCTCAGAAGTCTGACTTTATGGTGTTGATTAAGTAATAATTAACATTTTTACAAAAAAGAGCCCCTCCAGTGAGGGGCTTTTTTACGCCTGATATTCAGCATTAAAAGAATATATTGCTAAAAATTGCATATTCATTTAATTGTTGTATCTATCTATTCGAATTATTTAGGTTAATAATTTGTTGCAACTTGCGATGGGTGGTGATAGTTTGTTCCAATTCAAAGAGGGCGGAGTCCCTTAATTGCAGTGACAAAAACACAGGGAGTAAGGCGCATGAATGATGTACCAGCGCTAGATATAAAAGACCTGCACAAAACGTTTGGACAAAATGAAGTCTTGAAAGGCATTTCACTTGCCGCTCATAAAGGTGATGTTATCTCCATCATCGGCTCTTCCGGTTCAGGTAAGAGTACCTTCCTTAGATGTATTAACCTTCTTGAAACTCCGACCGCCGGTGAAATTTGGGTAAATGGTGAACTTATCCAGATGAAGAACAACCGAGCAGGAGAGTCAGTTCCAGCTAATGAGAAACAAGTTCAGCGCATTCGCTCTCGTTTAGCCATGGTGTTTCAAGGTTTTAATCTTTGGTCACATCTAACCGTTCTAGAAAATGTGATTGAAGCACCAGTTCATGTGCTTGGCGTACCGAAAGCTCAAGCCATCGAAAACGCTGAACTGCTTTTGAAAAAAGTGGGATTGTACGAACGTAAAGATTACTACCCTGGACATCTATCCGGAGGTCAACAACAGCGTGCTGCTATTGCTCGTGCTCTTGCTGTTGATCCAGAAGTGATGTTGTTCGATGAGCCGACCTCAGCACTCGATCCTGAGTTGGTTGGTGAGGTGTTAGGAGTAATGCGAGATTTGGCAGATGAAGGGCGAACGATGTTGGTCGTTACCCATGAAATGGCATTTGCGCGTGACGTATCTAACCATGTGATGTTTTTACATCAAGGCTTAGTGGAAGAACAGGGAGATCCAGCTAAGCTATTTACAAACCCAGATTCAGAACGATTACAGCAATTTATCTCATCTATCTACTAATATTTCTTGGGTGGCAGTCTTTTGCCACTCATAAGCACAACAATCAAAACCAAATAAAAGCAATCACAGGAGTATGGAAATGAAAAAGTGGTTATTAGCAGCAACGCTTGCTGCAACAGCAGTGTCTGGTGTCGCTCAAGCGAAAGAATGGAAAACCGTTCGCTTTGGTATTGAAGGCGCTTACCCTCCGTTTAGCTGGACAGAAACGGACGGCTCTCTAAAAGGCTTCGACGTGGATATGGCGAACGCACTTTGTGAAGAGATGAAAGTGAAGTGTCAGATCGTTGCTCAAGACTGGGATGGAATTATTCCTTCTCTACTTGCTCGTAAATACGATGCGATTATTGCTGCAATGTCGATCACTGAAGAACGTAAGAAGAAAGTCGACTTCACAGGAAAATACGCACTGATTCCAAACAAGTTCATCGCTAAGAAAGGCGCAAACCTCGATTTTGATAACCTTGATGGTCAAAAAATTGCCGTGCAGCGTGCAACGACTCACGACAAATACCTGACAGATAACTATGGCGACAAAGTTGAAATCGTGCGTTACGGATCATTTGACGAAGCGTACCTAGATCTTGCAAACGGTCGTGTTGCGGCAGTGCTTGGTGATGCGTCTGCACTAGAAGAAGGTGTTTTAAACAAAGCTGGTGGCGATGCTTATGAATTTGTTGGTCCTTCACTAACGGATCCTAAGTGGTTTGGTGATGGTTTTGGTATTGCAGTTCGTAAGCAAGACAAGGATCTAACGAAAAAGCTCGATGCAGCTATTTTGTCACTACGTGAAAAAGGTGTTTATCAAGAAATCGCAGGTAAATACTTTAACTACGACGTTTACGGCGAATAAGCTGTAATTAAGCGACCGTTGGCTTGTTCCTAGAAGTAACCAACGGTCGATCTTTTGAGTTTAGGGATTAGGAACTCACCTATGCTGGATCTACAAGGATATGAAGCCTCGATCTTAAAAGGGGCTCTAGTAACCATCGAAGTCGCAATACTTTCTTTACTTTTAGCGGTCATTCTCGGAATGCTGGGTGCATTGGCGAAGTTGGCACCGTACAAGTGGGCAAGAGCAGTTGCGACGCTTTACACCACCATCATTCGTGGCATCCCTGATTTAGTTCTGATGATGCTTATCTTCTTTGGTGGTCAAATTCTACTTAACAATAGCCTTTACTCGATCAATGAAACACTCAATGAATGGTTTACTGCAAGTGACCCAAATCATGAGTGGACTTCGTATTTGCCAGATTACATCGATGTCAGCCCCTTTATTGCTGGCGTTTTAACCATTGGGTTTATCTTCGGTGCATACATGGCAGAGACGTTTCGTGGCGCTATCATGGCGGTAGACAAGGGTGAACTAGAAGCCGCAAAAGCTTATGGCATGAGCCCGATAATGTCGTTCCGAAGAATTCTATTGCCTCAAATGATCCGACATGCTCTACCAGGCTTTGGTAACAACTGGTTGGTTCTACTGAAAACGACCGCGTTAGTATCCATCATTGGTCTGGAAGATATGGTGCGCATTAGCTCGTTGGCTGCGGGTACAACCAAAATGCCATTCACTTTTTACATGGCGGTTGCAATCATCTTCTTGTTCTTTACCAGTGTTTCAACAGGCTTACTTAAGTTGGTTGAACGCAAATTTAGTATTCACGCGAGGTAAACCATGGATTTTTCATTGATAATTGAAAGTTTCCCGGTCTACCTAGATGGATTGTGGACGACGGTATGGCTTGTTGCGTTAGCACTGGTGATTGGGTTAGCCGTATCGATTCCTCTTGCGATTGCACGTAATAGTGCAAACTACGCACTAAGCCTGCCTTCATGGGCGTTTATTTACTTTTTCCGAGGCACTCCTTTGTTGGTGCAGCTGTATCTGATCTACTACGGCATGGACCAGTTTTTTCCGGTAAAAGACACGCTTTGGGAAAACGCATGGTTTTGTGCTCTGGTGGCGTTTGTTCTCAACACGTCCGCTTATACTGCTGAAATTATTCGCGGGGCAATCAATGGCTTGCCGAAGGGAGAGGTAGAGGCAGCTAAGGCATACGGCATGAGTACGTTTATGACTTACCGTCGCATTATTCTTCCAAGTGCTTTGCGGCGCGCGTTACCTGCCTACTCGAATGAGGTTATCTTCATGCTTCATGGCAGTGCGGTCGCCGGCATCATCACCATTATGGATCTGACAGGTGCAGCCCGTTTGGTGAACTCAAGATACTACGCACCATTTGAGTCATTCTTGACAGCGGGACTCTTCTACATGGCGCTGACATTTATTATTTTGTGGTGCTTCAAAGTGGCAGAGAAGCGCTTCTTGGCGTACCTAAGACCATTGAGCTAACAAGATGGCTTGTTAATTCCACTTCATGTAGGACAATACAAACATCAAAAAAGAGCGCTTGTTGGCGCTCTTTTTTATTTTTAGTCGATGTTAGTAAGAACTACTTGAAGGTTGACCAGATTGGCGCGTGATCTGAAGGTTTTTCAATGCCTCGTAACTCATAGTCAATATCGGATTCTATGCATTTTTCTGCGAGTGATGGTGTTGCCAAAATAACATCAATACGAAGACCACGGTTATCATCGAAGCCACGCGAACGGTAATCAAACCACGAGAAGCGGTCATCGACTTCAGGGTGTAAGTTACGGAAAGTATCTTCAAAGCCCCAATCTAGAAGCGTTTGCAACCACTCACGCTCTTCTGGTTGGAAAGAACATTTACCCGTTTTCAGCCAACGTTTACGGTTTGGTTCGCCGATACCGATGTCTGCGTCGATTGGGCTGATATTGATGTCGCCCATGACAATCAGCTGCTCATCGTTAGTGTGGTGATCGTTGAGGTAAGTCATCAAGTCTTTGTAGAACTGACGTTTGTATGGATACTTAGTTTCGTGAGCAACGTTATCGCCTTGCGGGAAATAACCGTTAAGAACCGTCACTTTTTCACCGTTTTCATCTTCAAACGTCGCCATGATCATGCGCTTTTGGTGTTCTTCATTATCGGTTGGAAAACCTTTTTGAACGCTGATAGGCTCTTGTTTACATAGCATTGCCACACCGTAATGGGCTTTTTGACCGTGAAAGTAAACTTTGTATCCCATTGCTTCTACATCGTCGATAGGGAAGGCTTCGTCGTGAACTTTGATTTCCTGCAGACCAATCACGTCAGGTTGGTGCTTGTCGATGAGTGCTTGGAGTTGATGCAGACGCGCACGAAGTCCATTGATGTTAAAGCTAATTACTTTCATTTTTTATCCTTCTCAGAGGGCGTGTTTGAGCATGATGTTACCATTGCAAAGGCAAGCTGAAAATGGTTCTCATGTAAACGGAATAAGTTTAAAGAATTGTTAAATATGTAATTGCTATTGTGCCTGCGTATGGTTTAATGAGTCTCAAAAATGAGTTTGCTTGAATAAGGATGTTGTATGCGAACCATATCTGTGCAGTGGAAAATTACATTACTCTCCGGGCTTTGCCTGCTCGTCACTTCTTTATCTTTAATTGGTTTTTCGGTCTACAACGCGCTCGGTAACCAAAAGTTGTTGCAGCGAGAAACTAGCTCTTCTGTTATCGAAAAATCTGAACAACTCTTACAGACACGAGCGTTATTAAACGCGACGGAAGTGTCTGAGTATCTCAATGAAGCGACTTACCGCGCTGAAATGTTGGCAGCAAATGCGCTGTTTTTTAAAACCAACTCGGAAGAGAATTTTGGCAGTAGTGAAGATCTTCGCTCCGCTCTGAATGAAATGATTCGTCAGGCAGTGTTACGCTTTGACACGATGCAAGCGGCTTATCTGGTGTTTAATCCCGACATGCTCGACAGTGAAGATGCCAACTATCGAAGTGCCGATTACGTCGGTTCTAATGAAGTCGGTCGGTTTGCGACCTATTGGTCCAAAGCGAGCAATGGTGAAAACGTGTTAGCGAGTACGATAAGTGAGCAAGCCTTGAATGAGAACGACAATGCTGAGCGCTTTTACTGTCCGCTCTCGTCTGGTCAAACTTGCATTGCATCGCCGCGGGTTAACACCAACGATGCTGGTTCCTTCTTAACAACATCGATCTCCATTCCACTCATTGTCGAGAGTATGCCGATTGGCTTCTTGGGTATAGAGTTACGATTAGACCAGTTAGCGAGCATTGCGATTAATTCTGATCAAAGCTTGTTCGCTGGGGCTGGAAAGGTATCAATGATCAGTCTCGATGGAACTTTGTTAGCTTCAGATAGTAACACTGATTCCCCTGGACAGCCTTTTTCGAGTTCCACCATTTCTAATGACAATCTCACTGATTTATTGTTTGGCGGTGAAGCCAAGGTTGAATGGGGTGCCTCTGGTGAGTGGATGACGGTCTTTTCGCCTATCCAAATAGCGAATCAAACGTGGGGTGTGATCTTTGAAATGCCTCGTTCTGCAGTGCTTGCTGATGCGGATCAGTTAGACGCTTTGATTACCAATAAGATGCAAGACGGCGTTATTATTGAATTAAGTGTTGGTGTCGCACTTGTCGTTGTTGGACTGATTACAACCGGACTGCTGGCTAAGACCTTAGTGAAGCCGATTCGAGAAGTTGTCGCTCGTTTGGAAGATATTTCGACAGGGGAAGGAGACTTAACTCAGCGTTTGGAAGTTAAAACAGACGATGAAATTGGTCAACTTGCGAGGGCGTTCAATCGATTTCTTGAGCGTTTGCAATTAACGATTAAAGAAGTCGCAGAAACATCTCGACAAATTGCAGATAAGACCGAACATGCAAAACACGTTGTAGCCGTTACTCGAAATAGCAGTGATTCGCAGTTTAAAGAAGTTGATTTAGTCGCGACTGCTGCTGAAGAAATGACGCAAACAGCGGCGTTGGTGGTACAAAATGCCGAAGTTGCGGTAAAGGCGGCTGGTGAGGCGAGTGAATCTGCAGAAAACGGTCAGAAAGTGATCTTGGCGTCTGAAGCTCAGATGCAAAAACTATTATTGACCATGATGAATGCCGTCCCGGTTGTAGAAGAGCTAGCGAAGAACAACGCCAGCATTACCGAAATTCTTTCTATTATTGAAGGCATTTCTGAGCAAACCAACTTGTTAGCTCTCAATGCAGCAATAGAAGCCGCACGAGCTGGTGAACAAGGTCGTGGTTTCGCTGTGGTGGCTGATGAGGTAAGGAGCTTAGCAAGTCGAACTCAAAGTTCGGTGGGTGAAATTCGAGATGTCATTGCTAATGTTCAAAAGGGCACGCAAGCGGTTGTTGAGTCCATTACAGAAGGGAATCAAAGTGCGCAATCCTCTTCTCAACAGGTGAATATGGCGGTAGAGGAATTACAGAAAGTATTTGAGTCAATTGCTGCGATAAGTGATATGAATAATCAGATAGTAAAAGCGGCAGAAGAGCAGCAATCTGTCTCTAATGAGGTGAATCAAAGTGTGGCGAACATTCGCGATCTGAGCAGAGAAATCCTTAATCAAGCGCAAACGTCGGAAAATACAGGTATCGAGATGACCTCACTTTCTGATCAACAGCAAACCTTAATGTCTCAATTCAAAGTATAACGTGGTATCAACGCAAACTCAGCTTAAACAAAGAGGAGCGAAATCGCTCCTCTTTTTTGTCTATTTGTTGTCTATCAGTTTGCGTTGATCTTATTTTCAAGATCGCTTTGTACGATCTTAATCGCTTTTAGCGCTATTTTAGGATCGATTTCATTCGTTTCTAGCAAGTAAATTAAATCGACAGCTAGCTTGATCTCTTCTGGGGCATCATCCAGTGGTGATTTCGATTCTTCAGACATGCTCAATTGTTCTCTCTTTGGATTACTTGCTTTTCTAGCTCGTTTAATGCAGCTTCACAGCGAATCAGTCGTTGTTTTGCCGTTAATACAGCTTTCTGCGCTTCGGTGCGTAAATGAGCTGGAGCAATGGCAACTATTTGTTGTTTTTCTATAACCATCTCGCGCAAGCGACGAGCCCATTCTTTATGCTGCGCGACTTCTTGTTTTAGTGCATCAAGGGACTTGTCTTGTCGAGCGGATTTCTTAGGCTTTGCTTTAGGTATCTCGGCGATAGAAATTTCGCGTTGAATTGCCGTGATTTGGGCAACCAATCGGTCAGTCAGATATTCTGCTCGTTGCGCATTTAACTTACCTTCTTTTTGCTCCTTGATGATGTCGTTTAATGTCGCTCTTGCTTCATTGACACAAGGAACTAACAAACGAGAGCGGCAGCGAAATAGGCGTTCATCAAACAGCATTGCCTCATGGTGACCTCGCTGATGGTCAAGTGAAGCCGCTTTCTCAGACATTTGTTCTAGACCATTGGAAAGCTGTTTGATGTTCATGATAAGCCTACAAACCACGCATCATAAGCGAGTTTAATTGCTAATACGCTGACAACAGAAACAAACACAGGGCGAATAAATTTAGAACCAAAGCGGATTGCAGAGTGAGCACCAACAAATGCGCCTGCCATTAAACATACGCCCATTGTTAATCCTAGCACCCAATTTATATGACCCAAAACAGCAAAAGTGACAAGAGAAGTGAAGTTGCTAGTAAAGTTCATCGCCTTTGCTAAGCCGGAAGCGAGCAAGATGTTCAACCGATAAAGCGCCATTGAGCTTACAGTCCAAAATGCGCCAGTCCCTGGTCCGGCTAGACCATCGTAGAAGCCGATTGAGAATCCTTGCAGATACTGCTTTTTATTCAACATTGGGCATGGTTCGGGTGTCGGGCTCTGGTGAGTCGATTGTGGAGCTTTATGGAACACGGTATACATCGCGGCAGCAAGAATAATGAGAGGTAAAACCTTCTCTAGCCATTCAGTACTGATTGCGTCGACAAACAATGTGCCGAGCGTGGCACCAACAAGAGTCGCCACAAACGCTCGCCCCCAGCATTGTGGTTTAAACAAACGCTTCTTGTAGTATGTGAAAGCGGCAGTAGAAGAGGCAAACGATGCTGCCAGTTTATTTGTGCCCAATGCAATGTGCGGAGGGAGTCCCAACGACAATAAGGCAGGGACGGTGAGCATACCGCCACCGCCTGCAACTGCATCGATAAATCCAGCAACAAAAGCGACGAGCGCCAACACCAACAGCATGGTTGGCTCAATCATTTCCATAAATCGTTATTCTTCTAATATTCTATCTTGCGTTTAAATGGCGGCAACGAGTCAATTAAGGCTTGCCCGTAGCGTTTTGTTATCAAACGTCTATCAAGGATGGTCACTCTACCAGAATCGCGCTCTTTGCGCAGTAAACGACCGACACTTTGAATCAGTTTTTTGCTCGCATCAGGCACAGTAATTTGCATGAATGGGTTGCCCCCTTTCTTTTCTATGTACTCTGAGTGCGCTTGCTCTACGGGTGAGGTAGGGACACCAAAAGGAATCTTAGTAATGACCAAGTTTTCCAATAGCTCTCCTGGTAAATCAAGACCTTCCGAGAAGCTACCCGTGCCAAAGAGAATACTGGTTTTCTGTTGGTCGACGAGCTTTTTATGTTTTTTTAGAATTTCTGCACGTGAACTTTCGCCTTGTACTTGCAGTGCCCAGCCTCGTTTTACAAAATCAGCACTTAGAGCATCTGCGACTTGGTTCATCTGCCAATATGACGAGAATAATACCAAGTTCGCTTTGTTGTCTTCTAAATACTTAGGCAAAATTTCAATAAGATATTCGGTAAACTGTGGCGCTTGAGGTTCATACTTCATCGCAGGGATTAAAAGCTCCGCTTGGTTCTGATAATCAAAAGGTGACGCCAAGGCTAAAAACTGCGTACCTGACTCAGGTTTTGCGTCTACTCCCACTTGATGGCAAAAGTAATGGAATGAATTCAGTGCACGCATCGTAGCAGAGACTAATACCGCACCGATACAACGACTCCAGATTTGTTGATCAAGTTGCCAGCCAATTTCCAAAGGTGAAACGCTCACAATATAGTCACCTTCACGATCTGGGTGCTTCTCAAGCCACCTTGCTAACGGTGCCCCTTTTTCTCGTGTTGGCTCTGCCATCAAGTTCCAAACTTGAGCAAGATTTTCTAAGCGCTGAATGTAGAACCCCAATTCAGCCAGAGCTGGCTCTGCTAACCTTGAAGAAAGTTCCCCGTCTTTTACTCGCTCAGCAATCAAATCCGCAATTTTCGCGACACTTTGGTTTGCTTTTTTACTGAGCTGTTTTAAATCTTTAGATTGATTTTCTAACCAAGTTGGAAGTTCGCCATGTTCAAAGCGATAGATGTTTTCTTCAAATTGGTTTGGGTCAAATTGCTTTGTTAATTGGCTAAGCGTGGGAATGAGTTCTTGTACCGACTCCTGCAAGTCATTGCGAAAGCGTGCGACGCGTTTCTCGTCTGCCAATGATGAGAATTTGCTGGTGGACTGATTGAGTTTCTCTAACCAAGCTGCCGCTCCTTTTAAGCTTGCAGATGCGGAAGCGTGGTCTCGTGCAACGTGCGGAAGATGATGCGCCTCATCAAAGACATAAATAGTATTTTCCGGCTCGGGCAGAATTACGCCACCACCCAGATCGGCGTCTGCCATTACTAATGAATGGTTTGCGATGATGACATCATTTTTATCCAGTTCTGAACGTGCTTTTTGGAAAGGGCAGTTACGATGAGCTGGTAGGCTGTTATTACAGCTGTGCTTGTCACTGACAATCAATTGCCAGATATGGTCATCAATAGGTTTTGGCCAGGAGTCGCGGTCGCCATCCCATTTGCCTTGAGCAAGAGAACGGTACATGGTTTCCAACAAATCAATGTCTTTCTTTTTTGGCTTAGTCTCAAACATGGCAAGTTGTCCGCCATCGACACCACTTGCCGTTGCGAGTTTCTCCGCGCAGCAATAACGTTGTCGCCCTTTTGCCAGAATAAAAGAAAACTCTCGGTCGGTAATACGACGAAATAATGGGAGATCTTTATTCACCAACTGTTCTTGCAACGCGACTGTTGCAGTCGAAATCACGACTTTTCGGTTGTTGTAGACTGCCACGGGAATAACTGCCATCAGATATGACAATGACTTACCGATCCCTGTTCCTGCTTCTGCAACAAGCATTCTATTCGATTTGTGGTATTGCCCGCACAACGTCTTAGCAATCTCTGCGACTAGGTAATTTTGCGCTCTTCGAGGTACAAAGTTATCCAGTTGAGCTTGTAAGTTCTGGTAGCTGGTTCTGATCGATTTTTGGATGTTACTAGTTAGCATAAGTGCCTCAAACGCGTGGGGCGCGCATAGTAGCACACATCACTAGTTGTACTGTAGTTCACAAAACGGAATGCTTTTATGTGGAATGTAGATCTTGTTCACAAAAAAATATTGAACTCAATCTAAATGAAAATAATTTCATTAGGTGAAAAATATAAAGCTTCAAAAATACCATTTGACCAGAATTTTATTCTGAATTGATTCGGTTTTTTGTTGTTTTAAGGTTGTTTATCTCTTTTGTTTATCTTTTGCTAAATTAAGAAAAATCAAGTCGATTGTTTAGAACTTCATCGAATAATTGAAACTTAAATTTCTATGTTGCTGTAAAATAAAGATTTTTTTGTTTTTTGATGTTGTGATTTAGAAAATTTGACAGCCAGAATAATCTTTTGCACTCTAGTGCCCAGATTTTGCAGGTAAAGCATTGTTGCGATTTGATAACAAGCGACCTCAAAAATATAAAAAAGGGAATCGGAAAGGATATCCCAATCTAAGAAAAGGCAGTGGATTAATTATGAAAAAGACTCTAGTAGCTCTTGCAGTAGCAGGCATCTCTACGTCTGCACTAGCAGCAGGCAACATCTACGACAACGGTACAACTTCTTTCAACCTTAAGGGTGAGATCGATACTTACCTAAGTACAAGAGAAGCTAAGCTAGCAGGCAAGCAAATCAAGAAAAACGACCTTGACATTGACCTATGGGCAAAAGTTCAAGTTGATGCTACTCATAAAATCAACGATGACGTTAAAGTGTTTGGCTCATTTGAGCTAGAAAACGGTAACGGTTTCGGTTACGACGCAGACAACAACAAGGTTAGCACAGACGACCTTTACTTTGGTGCTTACTTCGGTGATAACTGGGGTGTTGCTGTTGGTGAAATTGGTGACTTCGGTGACTCTCTAGACGCGATCACAATCGACAACACTAACGAAGGTTACGGTTACGCTGATGACTTCCTAGGTTCTCTTGAAAGTGCTGGTCACGCAGTATCTGTTAAGGGCAGCTTTGACCAGCTTACTGTTATTGCAGATGCATACTTAAATCAAGACGAAAATGTTGATACTGCATTCGGTCTATCTGCACAATACGTAATCAACGACATGTTCACCGTAGGTGCTTCTTACCAAGATCAAGGTAAAGCAGAAGTTAAATTCGCTGATGTTAAAACGACTGTAGACCACAAAATTTTGGGTATCGCAGCTCGCTTCAACATGGATAACTTCTCTACAGCGGTTAACTACATTGCTGAAGAGTGGGACAACGTTGACGTAAACACTTGGTCTGCTGTTGCTGCATACCAAATGAATGAAGCTCGAGTTTACACTTCATTCGGTTTCACTGATATTGATGACTCAGACGCAGATGCTAACTACTACACGTTTGGTGCTGATTACGCAGTGACTAGCAACGTTCTTTCATTCCTAGAATACTCAGTAGCAGAAGCTGACAACGGCACTGCGAAACTTGAAGATACTCTAGTTCTTGCTGGTGTTTACTACACGTTCTAATTACTGAACTTAAGTAGATATAGTAAAAGGTCGCAGTTATTGCGACCTTTTTTCTATAGAGTATATAAGCAAATCCTTCTTGAACTCTGGTTAATGTGAAAGAGTGTGAAACGTCAAGGGTTGAGTGCGTTTACCAATTATCTACAGTCAATGATGTAGAAATGATTGGCTTTTCAGCAATGATTTCCTCAAACTGTGATGAACGGTAAACGAGATTTAACACTGTTGATGTAATTAATTGAATTTTAAGGTTATTAGGATATGAGACTAAAAGCTTGGACTGTAGCATTTGTGCTTGGGTTGTTTGGTACAACAGCGAACGCAGACACAACAAATAAAGCTGATACTTCAGCAACCTTAACTACCGCTCAAGGCGTTCAAGTGCTGTTTATAAATGGCGTTGATGCGGACGATTTGAGTGCACCGTTTCCCCTAGTTGAAGGCTCAAACCAAATTGTAGTTAAAGTTAATAAGGGGATTGGTCGTGGTGAAAAGCGTACCCAAGTTAAATCCTCACCATATATTATCGGCTTGAGTGTGGGTGCAGGAAAGCTATACATTGATGCGCCGTCTTTTAGAGAGCAACGTCAGGCTGAGAAGTTGTTCGAACAAGACAAAATGGACTGGAAAGTAAGTTTCAACGATAAGTCTATTGATTACTCTCAATATAAAATGCCAGGTGAGAAAGGTGCGTTCCCTTACTCAAACCTAGATGAGCAACTAGCGGAATACAATGAAGCTAATGGCGTTTTCTTTGCTAACGGTAAGAGAGTCGAATTGTCTGAGCTACAAGCAGCGACGGCTGTAACGGCAACTAGCAAAAGCGCGCAAAGAGTAAAATCACCGGTAACAAAAGCGAAGATTGCCTACCTAGAAATGACAGACGAAGAACGTCAGGCATTCATGAAGTGGGTTGCTCAACAATAAATATTATTGGTGACGACAAAAATATAAAAAGCAGGTCAAGACCTGCTTTTTATATTTTTTGATGCGAGTGTTTTTTGATGTGCGAGCTTAGACGAGCTTAGAGAGTGACTTCTCGCCATTCTCCCGGCTTCAAGTCGTCAAGCGCAATATCACCCATGGAGTAACGTACTAAACGCAGTGTCGGGAAGCCAATATGTGCTGTCATTCGTCGTACTTGGCGATTTCGACCTTCAATGATCGTAATTGCTAGCCAAGTTGTAGGAATATTAGCTCTAAACCGAACGGGCGGATTTCTATCCCAGATCTTTGGTTCAGGCATCACTTCTACTTTTGCTGGTAATGTCATGCCATCTTTCAATTCAACACCTTTACGAAGTTTTTCCAAGTCCTCTTCATCAGGTGCTCCATCTACTTGTACCCAGTAAGTTTTTGGCGACTTTGATTGAGGTTGTGTCAACTTTGCTTGCAAGATGCCATCATTTGTTAGCACCATCAGACCTTCGCTATCTCTATCTAACCGTCCTGCCGCGTATACATCTTTGACAGGGATGTAATCCGCTAACGTTTTACGACCATCTCCATCGGTAAATTGGCTCAACGTATCATAAGGTTTGTTGAAGATGATCACCTTACGGTCTTCTGGTGCAATGCGTGGTTTTGTTGACTTTGATGAACGGGTAGAGCGCCCTGGTCGATTTTTCGCCTGTCCATTTGAATGGTTTGACTTGCCTGAGCGTTTAAAATGGCTCGGTTTAGAGTGGTTACTACGGCGACCTTTTTCATGACCCGTGCGAGATGACATGTTAACTACCTTGCAAAAATGTAAATGAACTGTGTTTGAAAGTTTTAAGTTTTCTTCTTATCGGCTATCATTTGCGCGCCTAAAACTAACAAAAGCGCACAGAATAATAGACTATTTCGTGTTATTTGTTTAATGATATAGCCAAGTTGCTTTTAGAGAGGTGTTTTTGCAAAAGAACTTCATGAAAGCAAACTTGGCACAAAGTGCACTCATGGATAGAGAGCCATAGAGCTTCAAACTATAAGAAAGAGTGCAAACCGCATGTCACGTTGGTGAGGAGGAATGCACTACTAACGTTAAGCAATGCGTAAATTCAACGAACTCAGTTGCTGAGTTGTTCAGCTTAGTTGAGTAAAAAATAGGGAAATTTCATGCCTACAGAAAAACCTACAATTATCTACACAATCACTGATGAAGCCCCGGCGTTAGCAACCTATTCATTACTACCAATCATTCAATCGTTTACTGCATCGTCTGGCATTAATGTAGATACTCGTGATATTTCGTTAGCAGGTCGTATCATCGCTAACTTCCCAGAGCATTTAAAAGAAGAACAGCGCATCGGTGACGCGCTAGCAGAACTTGGCGAGTTGGCGAAAACGCCAGAAGCAAACATCATCAAACTTCCAAACATTTCTGCATCTATCCCGCAGTTAAAAGCTGCTATCAAAGAGCTGCAAGCAAAAGGCTATGAGCTACCAAACTACCCAGAAGAGCCGAGCACTTACGAAGAAGAAGCGATTAAAGCGACTTACGACAAAATCAAAGGTAGTGCGGTTAACCCGGTTCTACGCGAAGGTAACTCAGACCGTCGTGCGCCACTTTCAGTAAAGAATTACGCGAAGAAGAACCCGCACTCAATGGGTGCATGGTCAGCGGATTCTCAATCTCATGTTTCAAGCATGGCAGACAACGACTTCTTCGGTAGTGAAAAATCGGTAACCGTTTCTGGTGCTACTGACGTAAAAATTGAATTTGTCGCTGCAGATGGTTCGGTGAAAGAACTTAAATCGGCGTTCCCTTTACAAGACAAAGAAGTGATCGATTGTTCGGTAATGAACAAGAAAGCGCTTGTTGAGTTCTTTGAGAAGGAAATTGCAGAAGCAAAACAGCAAGACGTTCTGCTCTCTCTACACATGAAAGCGACCATGATGAAGGTATCGGATCCAGTTATCTTTGGTCATGCTGTTAAGGTTTACTACAAAGACGTGTTTGCGAAATACGGCAAGCTATTCGAAGAGCTAGGCGTTGATGTAAACAATGGTATCGGTGACGTATACGCGAAGATCGACGCGCTACCTGCTGAACAAAAAGCGGAAATCGAAGCGGCGATCCTTGCGGTATACGAAACACAACCAGCACTCGCGATGGTTGACTCAGATCGCGGTATTACCAACCTGCACGTACCAAGTGACATCATCGTTGATGCTTCTATGCCAGCAATGCTGCGTGCATCTGGTCAAATGTGGGGACCAGACGGCAAACAGAAAGATACTAAAGCAATGATTCCAGATCGTAGCTATGCAGGTATTTACCAAGCGGTTATCGATTTCTGTAAAGAACATGGTGCATTTGACCCAACAACTATGGGTAGCGTACCAAACGTAGGTCTAATGGCTCAGAAAGCTGAAGAATACGGTTCACACGATAAGACATTCATTTTAGATGCAGCAGGTACTGTACGTGTTGTAGATGCTTCTGGTGCGGTTCTTCTTGAGCAAGAAGTAGAAGAAGGTGACATCTTCCGTATGTGTCAGGTCAAAGATGCGCCAATCCAAGATTGGGTGAAACTTGCGGTAACTCGCGCTCGTGCTTCGGGTGCGCCGGCTGTGTTCTGGCTTGATGAAGCGCGTGCTCATGATGCAGAACTTATCAAAAAAGTGAATGCCTACCTTCCAGCACACGATACTTCAGGTCTAGAAATTAAGATCCTTGCGCCAATCGATGCATGTAAATTCTCTCTAGAGCGTATCAAAGAAGGTCTAGATACCATTTCTGTAACGGGTAACGTATTGCGTGATTACCTGACCGATTTGTTCCCAATTTTGGAGCTTGGTACTTCAGCGAAGATGCTATCTATCGTTCCGCTAATGAACGGTGGTGGTCTATTTGAAACGGGAGCAGGAGGTTCGGCACCTAAGCACGTTCAGCAAGTTGAAAAAGAAAACCACTTACGTTGGGATTCTCTAGGTGAGTTCCTTGCGCTGGCAGCTTCTCTAGAGCACCTAAGCTCTGTGGCGGGCAATGCGAAGGCTCAAGTTCTTGCTGACGCTCTTGATAAAGCAACAGGCGAGTTCTTAGACGAAAATAAATCACCTTCTCGTAAAGTAGGTGAGTTGGATAACCGTGGTAGCCATTACTACTTAGCATCGTACTGGGCGAAAGCATTGGCTGAGCAAACAGAAGACGCGGATCTTGCAGCAGAGTTTGCCCCTGTCGCAAAAGCGTTGGCAGAGCAAGAGGAAGCGATTGTGTCTGAGCTAAACAACGCGCAGGGTGTAAAAGGCGAGCTAGGTGGTTACTACTCTCTTGATGATTCTCTAGCGTCTACATTGATGCGTCCAAGCGCAACGCTGAACGCTATTATCAATAAATAATCTTGTACACGCTACTTCGGTAGACCTATAGAAACAATAAACCCGCTTTACGCGGGTTTATTTTTCTCTTCATAAAAGCGTGTGCTTCTACGAGAGCAAATGATTTGTCTTTCCGACAGCGCTCTATTTATTTGGCTTGGCCTTCTATTGGAACAACGCTGCTTGCGTGTGAACCTTTTGGACCTTTTTCAATCTCGTATGAGACTTGTTGGCCTGCTTTCAGTGTACGATAACCGTCCATTTGGATAGTTGAGTAGTGGGCGAAAATGTCTCCTTCCTCTTCGTCTGAACAAATAAACCCAAATCCTTTGGCGTTGTTAAACCACTTTACTGTACCTGTAGCCATGCTTTTACATCCCTCATGCATTTTTTACTGATGTTGTTACTTCACCCAAGCCATCCCTTCAGCTTGGTCTCATTGTTAGCCTTGCTATGCTAGTAATTGCTAACACACGTCGAGTGTGCACATCCACATTCATCAAATTGTTAGAAATCCAACAAATTCAGAATGAGGATTTATGCATCAACACTTTCCACTGTAGTCAATGAATCTCGTCAGTCAATAGTGAAAGACAACATTAAGAAACATATTTGAAAACAAATCACTTTTGAGATTAACAATTTTGCAAACTCAATCGAGGTGGTTCGCCGAAGTTTAGATAAAAGGTCTGCAAGGTATTGAAATAGAGCGAAGGCATTCTAAACCAAGTGTGTACATTAGAAGATTCTACTAAATGAATAAAAAGTGATGTTTTCGTGATATTTAGCGACTTTTCCGTTGTAAGTGTGATCTTGGCAGTTTAAGAATGTTTATCGGTTATATGGAAACAGAGCAAAAATTGATAGTTCTAACAGCAAAAAATAAGCGTTCTAAGAGATAAAAATCTTTTATTTGCGCGCCTGCCGGAGGTGCATTAGTCTCTATATGAGGACGCAAATTTTATCTATCAAAATCGAATTAGGTGTCATATCTCACTACACCGCACGGCATGCTTATGGTAGATTGTTTTTATAGGTCGAAAACATCAACCCTTTGATACGATATCTTTGAATTGCCATGAGTAAAAATTTTGAATGGGTGACTCCAGACTCAGATCTTCTGGAGCGAGAAAGTACAAAAGTTCAGCCGCCAAAGCTATACAACGTTGTACTCAATAATGATGACTATACACCTATGGATTTCGTCATAGAGGTGCTTGAGCGATTCTTTTCACATGATATTGATAAAGCAACGCAAATCATGCTCAAGATTCACTATGAAGGAAAGGCAATTTGTGGCACATACAGTGCAGAAATTGCCGAAACAAAAGTAGCGCAAGTGACGATGTACTCAAGGGAAAATGAGCATCCGCTACTATGTACTATGGAGCAAGCGTAATAAGAAGACTTGCTCGAGCAACCAAAGTTGTTCTTTCGGGAGGTACTTATGCTAAATAAAGAACTAGAGTCAAGCCTTAACGGTGCATTCGCTCGTGCACGTGACAAACGCCACGAGTTCATGACTGTCGAACACCTCCTACTTGCATTATTGGAGAATGATGCAGCTAAGGAAGCCCTTCTAGCCTGCAAAGCGGACCTTGATGCTTTGCGTAACGAACTCGATATTTTTATCGACCAAACAACGCCGCTCATCCCAGAAAGCGATGAGACGCGCGAAACCCAGCCGACATTGAGTTTCCAGCGTGTACTTCAACGCGCCGTCTTCCATGTTCAGTCGTCTGGTCGAAGCGAAGTGACCGGGGCAAACGTTCTTGTTGCTATTTTTAGTGAGCAAGAGTCTCACGCCGCTTATCTGCTGAAAAAGAATGATATCTCTCGTTTGGATATCGTTAACTTTATCTCTCATGGTATTACCAAAGCTTCTGGTTCAAGCGAAGACTCTTCTTCGTCCGACTCTTTTGGCTCGGAAGCGCCTGAAGAAACCAACCCAGAAGAACGTTTAGAAAGCTTTGCTACAAATCTAAACCAAGTTGCAAAAGCCGGTAATATCGACCCTCTTATTGGTCGTGATAAAGAGCTAGAGCGTACAATCCAAGTACTTTGTCGCCGCCGCAAAAATAACCCATTACTTGTGGGTGAAGCTGGCGTAGGTAAAACGGCGATTGCCGAAGGTCTCGCTTGGAGAATCGTTGAGGGGCAGGTTCCTGAAGTGATTCAAAACAGTGTGATTTACTCACTGGACATTGGCTCTTTACTCGCTGGTACTAAATACCGTGGTGATTTCGAGAAGCGCTTTAAGTCTGTGTTAAAGCAGCTAGAGAAAGAAGAAGACGCGATCCTGTTTATTGATGAAATTCATACCATCATCGGTGCGGGTGCCGCTTCTGGTGGCCAAGTCGATGCCGCTAACCTGATCAAGCCTCTACTAAGTAGTGGTAAGTTGCGTTGTATCGGTTCAACGACGTACCAAGAGTACAGCAACATCTTTGAGAAAGAGCGTGCATTGTCCCGTCGTTTCCAAAAGATCGATGTGGTAGAGCCTTCTCTGGATGATACAACCAAAATCCTAATTGGTTTGAAACCTAAGTATGAAGCCCACCACGAAGTACGTTATACCAATAAAGCGTTGCGTGCAGCGGTAGAGCTGTCAGCGAAGTACATCAACGAGCGTCACTTGCCAGACAAAGCGATCGACGTTATTGATGAAGCAGGCGCCCGCAGTCGTCTAGCGCCAGCAAGTCGTCGTAAAAAGACCGTTGGTGTTGCAGACATCGAAGCGATGGTCGCTAAGATGGCACGTATTCCAGAGAAATCAGTATCATCTTCAGATAAAGACATTCTGAAGAATCTGGATGACAAGATGAAGATGCTTGTGTTCGGTCAAGATACGGCAATCGATGCACTGTCAGAAGCAATCAAGCTATCTCGTGCTGGTCTTGGAGTGGATAACAAACCCGTTGGCTCATTCCTGTTTGCAGGTCCAACAGGCGTTGGTAAAACAGAAGTTACCGTTCAGCTTTCTAAACTGCTAGGCATTGAGCTACTGCGCTTTGATATGTCTGAATATGGTGAGCGTCACTCGGTCAGTCGCTTGATTGGTGCGCCTCCAGGTTATGTTGGCTACGACCAAGGTGGTCTATTGACGGATGCGGTGATTAAACATCCTCATTCGGTCGTGCTGCTTGATGAGATTGAAAAAGCACACCCGGATATCTTTAATTTGCTACTGCAAGTGATGGATAACGGTACGCTAACGGACAACAACGGTCGCAAAGCGGACTTCCGCAACGTGATCCTTGTAATGACCACGAACGCAGGTGTAGCTGAAACTGAGAAGAAATCGATCGGTCTTATCCAACAAGACAACAGTCATGATGCGATGGCGGAAATCAAAAAGGTATTTACCCCTGAGTTCCGTAACCGTCTAGACAATATCATTTGGTTCAATAGCCTAGATGAAACGGTTATCCATCAAGTGGTTGATAAGTTCATCGTGGAGCTACAAGTGCAACTGGACGCTCGTGGTGTGTCGATGGAAGTATCGCAAGATGCGCGTCATTGGTTGGCTCACAAAGGGTACGACAAAGCGATGGGAGCTCGCCCTATGGGACGTGTTATCCAAGAGCAGCTTAAGAAACCTTTGGCGAATGAACTTCTATTTGGATCACTGGTTGACGGTGGTACAGTGAAAGTTACGTTGGTGAAAGACGAGCTTAAGTTTGAGTACTTAAGTGAGAAAGAAGCTGCGCTTCACTAAGCTTAGGTCTTGTTGAGTTCTAAAAGCGTGCGCTTAGTCGTGCGCTTTTTTATGCCTGCTATATATTCTCAATTAACCTCAATGAGCTTGGTTCAGCGAGAATGACTTGATTTGAAGGCAGGCAACTATTTGAAACGCTGGCTATTTCGCTTCATTGTCTTCCTTGCTTACTTTCGGTAAACAGAGAATCAATGATAACGCTTTGAATCCTGTAACTTGAAGTCACTTGAGTATAGCTTGTAGCGTGAATTGAATTCCCAAAGCCAGACTGGTTTCTAAAACAAATGACAAGCAATAAAAAACGGAGCTACGAGCTCCGTTTTTTATTGTATTCGAAAATCAGAGATTAACGAGCACGGAAGACGATGCGGCCTTTAGATAGGTCGTATGGAGTCATCTCTACAGTTACTTTATCACCAGTAAGGATACGGATGTAGTTCTTACGCATCTTGCCAGAGATATGTGCAGTCACAACGTGACCGTTTTCAAGTTCAACGCGGAACATAGTGTTTGGTAGAGTGTCAAGCACAGTGCCTTGCATCTCAATTACGTCTTCTTTAGCCATTTAATCCTCTTTAGAAATTAGGCGGTATTAGCGGGCTAATTTTGCCGCTAAACAGTAATTATGTAAAGTTGGGGCGTATTCTACCCTTGCCAACGCTGATTTACTAGCCTTTGGTGTCTCTGAAAGCGAGTTTTGTAGTTCATCGCCGGACATTCATCGATTTGATACCCTAGATACAGCCAATGTTTGTTGTGCTGTCGGCAGTATTCTAGCTGGAAAAGCACGCCTAAGGTCCCGAGAGACAAAGGATAATCTGGGTCAAAGAAGGTGTAAAACGCACTCGCACAATGCTCCATAATATCAGTGACAGCAACGGCTACTAGGCGCGCTTCGTCATCATAAACATGAAGAAAGCCAGTCGTTAACCATGTTGTTTGAGCAAATCGCGCGAACTCGTCTTCCCGAGGTGGATACATAGTACCACTTTGGTGCCGTTCGCAAATATAACGGCTGTAGAGTTCAAACCAATTTGAATCGAGCTCAGGTTTCATCTCCCAATGCAGTGCCTTTCCTTTGTTTAGCAAACGTTTCTGGCTTTTGGATGCTACGAAATCCGGTACTGCGATTCGGATTGGTTGACAAGCACTACAGTGCTGACAATGCGGCTTGTAAATGGTGTCTCCACTGCGGCGGAAACCATTAGCCATCAATACTTGATAGCTTTGCTCTGTATGCAAATCAGCATCAAGAGCTACTGCCACACGCTCTTCACGCTCAGGTAAATAGCTGCATGGATGGTTGTTGGTTAACCCAATACGAATATGTTGGAGATCTGTGCTCATGATACCGCGCCCTGCAAAATCTGTGGCTCAAACGTGCCCAAATCGGTTTTCTTATCTCTTAAAGATAGTAGTTTTTGTATGAAATCGTCGCGTTGGAGTTCAAATGCACCAAGCGATGCTAGGTGTGGGTTCATCACCTGACAATCAATCAATTGACCTTGATTTGACGCCAAGTGTTCGCACAGATACCACAATGCGATTTTTGAAGCATTGTCTTTGAGGCTAAACATCGACTCACCACAAAAAAGTCGACCGACGCTAATACCATATAGACCGCCAATTAATTGATCGTCGTGCCATACTTCTACTGAGTGACAATGACCACGCTTTGCAAGCTCGATATAAGAAGCTTGCATCTCGTCATTGAGCCAAGTCTCTTCCGCAGGGCGGGTGGAAGAGCAAAACTGAATGACACGTTCGGTTGCGTTGTTTAACGTTACTTTATACTGTTGTTTACGCTGAAACTTTTTCAAACTCTTGGAAGGCGTAAAGGTCAAAGGATCGAAAACAGCTCGTGGTGATGGACTCCACCAGAGAATTGGCTCTCCGGGACCATACCAAGGGAAAATGCCTTGTTGATAGCCACATAGGATGCGATCGGGGTTAAGGTCGCCACCAAACGCCAATAAACCGTTTGGATCGCTCAGCGCATCATAGGGAGATGGAAAAGAGAGCGAATCATCAAGTTCAGTTAAATAGATAGCCATAAAGAGAAGTTTACCAACATCAGAGCCTATAGGAGCTTATTATGAGCAGAGAAAGACTTAATATAAAACGATGGGCATGGATCATACTGTTTTTGCCATTTTTCGCCAATGCAGCTTATGAAAGAAATGTAGCAAAACCAGTCAATCAAGTGGTGTATGGCAAAGTCGATTCTGTGCGATACATAACTCAACAAGAAGTAAAGCAATCACAAAGTAACGGTTGGGAAACGCTTCTTGGTGCCACAATTGGTGGTCTAGTTGGCAACCAATTTGGTGGTGGCACAGGTAGAGAAGTCGCAACTGCCGTGGGCGCACTCGCGGGGGCCGCAGTCGTTCGAAATCGAAATAACTACGAATACACGGTTGAGTATAAATTGGTTGAGCTGCTAATTAAGGTTGATGGCAACAAACTTATCAACGTCATTCAAGACGTTGATAATAGTATGCTGTTTAACCGTGGTGATGATGTACGCATTCTGTATTTTGATGATGGTGTCAGGGTTGATATTGCGTATTAGATATTTCTAAGTAACCTCGAGATGTTTGGGGTAGCGACAATGGCTTGGTTTGTTAGCGTGGTTAGGATTTGAAGGTTCAGTGGAGCCAAGCCAAAAGTTGGCAACCAATACACTGCGTTGTTTTCTTTGCTCTCGAGTCAATGACAACGGTCTGAACCATGCATCTTGATGTCACTTGGGTATATGTTTGTACTGCAAAAACGAAGTTGACTAATTATTCAAAAATTAGCGTAGATTTGCTCTGGTTTTGTGGTGGCTTTTTCGTTAGTCTGAATTCACGAAGAATTGTTTAGCTCTCAAAAATTGTGAAGTGAGAGCACAAAGGATTAACAACTTTTAATGGAAAGCCTAACGTTACAACCTATCAATAAAATTCAAGGGGAAGTGAATCTTCCTGGATCAAAAAGCGTTTCCAATCGAGCTTTGCTTCTTGCCGCTCTAGCAAAAGGCACGACTCGGTTGACCAACCTTCTCGACAGCGATGATATTCGCCACATGTTGAACGCTCTGACTAAGCTTGGTGTTCAGTATCAGTTGTCTGAAGACAAGACAGAATGTGTTGTAGAGGGGCTTGGTCGTCCATTTTCTGTTTCTGAACCTGTTGAGCTATTTTTGGGTAACGCAGGTACAGCAATGCGCCCATTGGCAGCAGCCTTGTGCTTAGGTGAAGGTGAATACGTTCTTACTGGCGAACCTCGCATGAAAGAACGCCCAATTGGTCACTTAGTGACAGCCTTAAAAGCAGCAGGCGCTGACGTCGAATATCTAGAGAACGAAAACTACCCACCGCTGAAAATCACTGGTACTGGACTTAAGTCTGGCTCTGTATCGATTGATGGTTCAATCTCTAGCCAATTTCTGACAGCGTTTTTAATGTCAGCACCGCTGGCTGATGGTGAGATTCGCATCAATATTGACGGTGAGTTGGTTTCTAAACCATACATCGACATTACACTCCATATTATGAAGCAGTTTGGTGTCAACGTAATCAACAATGATTACCAAGAGTTTGTGATTCCAGCTGGTCAGCAATATATCGCTCCGGGTGATTTTTTGGTGGAAGGTGATGCTTCTTCTGCTTCTTACTTTTTGGCCGCAGCTGCCATCAAGGGTGGTGAAGTAAAAGTAACCGGTATTGGTAAGAACAGCATTCAGGGAGATATCCAATTCGCTGATGCACTTGAAAAAATGGGTGCAGAAATCGAATGGGGTGATGATTACGTCATTTCTCGTGTTGGTCAGTTAAAAGGCATCGATATGGATTATAACCATATCCCTGATGCAGCAATGACTATTGCAACGACAGCGCTTTTTGCTGAAGGTACAACCGCAATTCGCAATGTATACAACTGGCGCGTAAAGGAAACGGATCGTCTTTCAGCGATGGCGACTGAGCTTCGTAAAGTCGGTGCTGAGGTGGAAGAAGGTGAGGACTACATCATCGTGAAGCCAGTCCCTAAGCTTACGCACGCAGCGATTGATACTTACGATGATCACCGCATGGCGATGTGTTTTTCATTAGTGGCACTGAGTGATACTCCAGTGACGATTAACGACCCTAAATGTACGTCAAAGACCTTCCCAGACTACTTCGATAAGTTAAAGGCACTAAGCTGCTAATTCGCCTTATTGAAAGTGAAAAGCCAGAGTAGAGACTCTGGCTTTTTTATTGGAATTTGAAGCGCTTACTTGTTCAATGTGAACTCTTTTGAAAGGTGGTGCGCTAGGTACTTAAACATATTGAAAACCGCAGTAGTGTTGGTTGTCGGCAGACCTTTTTCATCTAAGAAGTACTCACCTTTAAACACCAAAACACCGTCTTTTTCTTCTACACTTGTTGCGCGCATGCCTTCAATGTAGTCATCGTGCTCTTGGATGATTTGGTTCGCAATTAAAAGAAGGTCGAACTCTTCAATGTGTTTTCTATCAGACATACCATTCTCGTCATTCAATGAAACTTTAAGTGGGGGCAGTATACCCACAATTGTGAAGGGTTTGCATACTAAAAACAGTGATTGCGTGTTTTACGAACGTCACACCTTAATATAGAGGGAGTAGCGAAGCGATTCTCATCTGCAAATAGCCGATATTTCACTGGCATAACTTAAGCTTACGTTCTGATCGCGTAAGACAAATTATTTTGTGATGAGAGACAAAATTTATCGAATTCGACTAGCGAGAGGAAACTTTGCCTGCTTAGTATATGCCGCTCAAGACCTTTTGCAGTACCCTGCCTCGTCAAAGTACAAAGGCGATGAATTGTCAACCAATCGGATCTGAATTTCAAAAAAGCAGTTGATCTTCTTTTCATCTCGCACAATAGTAAAAAAAGAAGCAATGAAATAGAACATTATGCGGGTAGCTTCCTTTGGGCTAGTTACCCGCATTATTATGAAGGACGTTAGAGTCAGTTATGGGTAAATCGCTCGTTATAGTGGAGTCACCAGCCAAGGCTAAGACGATAAATAAATACCTTGGTAAAGACTTTATTGTTAAGTCTAGTGTTGGTCACGTGCGTGATCTGCCTACGGCCGGTCAAAGCACTGGTGAGAAAAAAGCCGCAGCCATTTCTACTAAAGGAATGAGCCCGGAAGAAAAAGCGCGTGTCAAAAAAGAAAAAGACCGTAAAGCTCTAATCAAAAAAATGGGGATTAACCCATATCATGACTGGGATGCGAATTACCAAATCCTTCCAGGCAAAGAAAAAGTCGTTAGCGAACTGCAAAAATTAGCCAAAGATGCTGATTACGTTTATCTCGCAACCGATTTAGACCGCGAGGGGGAAGCAATCGCATGGCACCTTCGTGAGATCATCGGTGGCGATGAAGAGCGATACAAACGCGTAGTGTTTAACGAGATCACGAAGAATGCAATCCAGCAAGCTTTCCAGACGCCTGGTGAGCTAAACATGGATGGTGTTAACGCACAGCAAGCACGTCGATTCATGGACCGTGTAGTAGGTTTCATGGTTTCTCCATTGCTATGGAAGAAAGTGGCGCGTGGTCTGTCTGCTGGTCGTGTACAGTCAGTAGCGGTTAAACTACTGGTTGAGCGTGAGCGTGAAATCAACGCTTTCATTCCAGAAGAATTCTGGGATATCAACGCAAATACGCACACAAAAGATAAGACGGCGTTCAAACTGCTTGTTGCGCAGAAAGATGGCGTTGCGTTTAAGCCAGTTAACGAGGCTGAAACCAAGGCGGCGATGTCGGTACTGGAAAACGCAAGCTACGAAGTATGTAAGCGTGAAGACCGCCCAACGAAAAGTAAGCCGTCTGCACCATACATTACGTCTACACTTCAGCAAGCAGCGAGTACTCGTTTAGGCTACGGCGTTAAGAAGACAATGATGCTGGCGCAGCGTCTATACGAAGCGGGTTACATCACCTATATGCGTACCGACTCAACCAACTTGAGCGCGGAAGCAGTAGATGCAGTTCGCGGTTTCATCGGTTCTGAGTTTGGTGACAAATACCTTCCAGCTAAACCGCTAACATACGGTAGCAAAGAAGGCGCACAAGAAGCGCACGAAGCAATTCGTCCTTCCGATGTTGCTGTGAAAGCTGAAGACCTACAAGGTGTTGATGCGGACGCACATAAGCTGTACGCGCTGATTTGGAATCAATTCGTTGCGTGTCAAATGACGCCTGCAGAATACGATTCAACCACCATCAGTGTGAAAGCGGCTGAGTACACGCTAAAAGCGAAAGGTCGTATTCTTAAGTTTGATGGTTGGACTCGCGTTCAACGCCCAATGGGTAAAAACGAAGATACGATTCTTCCTGCTGTTCAACTGGGCGATAAGCTAGATCTTGAATCACTAGATCCTAAACAGCACTTTACCAAGCCACCAGCACGTTTCACAGAAGCGGCACTGGTAAAAGAACTTGAGAAGCGCGGCATTGGTCGTCCTTCTACATACGCTTCAATCATCTCTACGATCCAAGATCGCGGCTACGTAAAAGTAGAACAGCGTCGTTTCTACGCAGAGAAGATGGGCGAGATTGTTACTGACCGTCTGGATGACAGTTTCAACGATCTAATGAACTACGACTTCACTGCGCGTATGGAGCAGAAGCTTGACCAAATCGCTGAAGGCGATGTGATGTGGAAAGATGTTCTAGATAACTTCTTCACAGACTTCACTGGCGATCTAGAGAAAGCGGAGCAAGACGAGAACGAAGGCGGCATGAAGTTGAATCACATTGTGATGACAGATATCGAGTGTCCGACTTGTAGCCGTCCTATGGGTATTCGTACCGCGTCAACAGGCGTATTCCTAGGCTGTTCTGGTTACGCATTGCCACCTAAAGAGCGTTGCAAGACAACCATCAACTTGGGTGACGAAGACGGTATCATCAACGTTCTAGAAGAAGATGTGGAAACAGCAGCTCTGCGTGCTAAGAAGCGTTGTCCTATCTGTGAAACGGCGATGGACGCATACTTGATCGATGATAAACGCAAGATGCACGTTTGTGGTAACAACCCGAACTGTGAAGGCTACATCGTCGAGCATGGCGAATTCAAAGTGAAAGGCTATGATGGTCCAGTTGTTGAGTGTGACAAGTGTGGTTCTGACATGGTGCTTAAGAACGGTCGCTTCGGTAAATACATGGATTGTACAAGTGAAACGTGTAAGAACACTCGTAAGATCCTTAAGAACGGTGAAGTAGCACCGCCGAAAGAAGATCCAGTTCATTTCCCTGAACTTCCATGTGAAAACTCAGATGCGTACTTTGTTTTACGTGATGGTGCTTCTGGTCTGTTTATGGCTGCGAGTAACTTCCCTAAATCACGTGAGACTCGTGCACCATTAGTTTCTGAACTTGCTCGCTTCGAAGAACGTCTTCCTGAGAAGTTTAAGTATCTGACTACCGCGCCAACTGCGGACCCTGATGGTCGCCCTGCTGTTGTTCGCTTTAGCCGCAAGAGCAAAGAGAACTACGTGCGCACTGAAGACAATGGCAAACCAAGTGGTTGGACGGCATTGTTTATCGATGGTAAGTGGGAAATCACGGACAAGCGCAAAAAAGCGAAAGCATAATCCTAGAGATTGAATCGATAAGGCAGCTCATACGCTGCCTTATTTTTTACCTGCTATTTTATAATTCATTCATTTCACCAATCATTTTTCTTCCATTTTTCACCATTCTTGTTTTCATCCAACGGTCATAGTTTCATCGTATCCTGTCGCAAAACTGCACTTGTGTAGTTAATCGGTTTGTAAATTGTTTTCACAATGTAATCGTTTGCGTCCCATTGTGTGATCAAGATACCGTATTGAGTAAGCAACATCTGTACACTACACGGAATGGCATATTTTAAATTGTAATTTAGTTCCAGTTCGATAACTTATTAGACAGATAATGCAACTGTATGCTGTTATTTAGCGCCGAAAATAAAGAATAACTAAGGCGTGTGCGTACGAGGATGTGCAATAGCTTTTTCAGTCCGTATTGTGAGGGTTCATAGAAACTCATCAGTATGGACGTATTAACGTATTCGCTTGACTCCCCGAGTTCTGCTCATATCAAGCGAGTACCAGTTCCAAGCTATAACTATATGGAGAACAACGAATGGCTGGTGTTTTGGGAATGATTCTTGCTGGCGGTGAAGGCTCTCGCTTGAGACCTTTAACGGAATCCCGCAGTAAACCTTCGGTCCCTTTCGGCGGAAGTTACCGACTTATTGATTTCGCTCTGAATAACTTTGTAAATGCGGATTTAATGCGCATTTACGTCCTTACTCAATTCAAATCTCAATCTCTATTCCACCACTTGAAGAAAGGGTGGAACATCAATGGCATCACCGACCGCTTTATCGACCCAATTCCTGCGCAGATGCGTACAGGCAAGCGTTGGTATGAAGGAACGGCAGATGCTATCTACCAAAACCTGCGTTTTATGGAGTTGGCAGAACCTGATCAAGTATGTATCTTTGGTTCCGATCATATCTATAAAATGGACATTAAACAGATGTTGGCTTTCCACCAAGAGAAAGAGGCTTCGCTAACGGTTTCAGCGCTAAGAATGCCGTTATCTGAAGCGTCTCAATTTGGTGTTATCGAAGTAGACAACGAAGGTCGCATGATTGGCTTTGAAGAAAAGCCAGCTAATCCGAAATCTATCCCAGGTGATCCAGAGCACGCACTCGTGTCTATGGGTAACTATATCTTCGAAGCTCAGACACTGTTTGCCGAGCTTATTGAAGATGCTGATAACGAAGCATCAACGCACGACTTTGGTAAAGACATTATTCCTAAAATGTTCCCGCGTGGTGATGTGTTTGTTTATGACTTCAGTACCAACCGCATCACGGGTGAGAAAGAAGAAGTATATTGGCGCGATGTAGGTACGATTGATGCGTACTGGCAAGCTCATATGGATCTTCTTGAGAAAGACGCACCGTTCTCTCTATACAACCGCAAATGGCCACTTCATACTTATTACCCACCATTGCCACCAGCGACATTTACTGACTCTGTTAATGGTCGAGTTCAGATCATCGATAGCTTGGTATGTAACGGTAGCTACGTGCGTGGTTCACGTATTGAAAAATCAGTATTAGGTTTCCGTAGCAACATTGCTTCGGCGTGTGACATCAGCCAGTGTATTTTGCTCGGTGATGTGAAAGTCGGGGAAGGTTGTGTGCTTCGTCGCGTGATTGTAGATAAAGACGCAGATATTGCGCCGGGTACGCAAATTGGTGTAAATCTACAAGAAGATAAGAAACACTACCATGTGTCAGATGATGGCATCGTTGTAATTCCAAAAGGAGCACGTGTTGGCTACTAACAATTTGTCTGTTCTGTTTGTAGCGTCTGAAGTCGAAGGACTAATTAAAAGTGGTGGCTTGGCTGATGTAGCCAAGGCACTGCCGGAAGCCCTTCAAAATCTTCAGCAAGATGTACGAATTTCTATTCCAGCCTATACTGGCATTGAGCAACTATCGGAAGCGGAAACGGTTCTAGAAACAGAGTTAACGAGTTGGCCACATACGGCGTACCGAGTGCTTAAGTTAACGCTTGGAGATAATCCAGTTTACTTAATTGATTGTCCGCCGTATTTCAATCGTCCTTCTATGTACGCCGAAAACAACCAAGCTTATACAGACAATGGTGAACGCTTTGCATTCTTTAGTGCAGCGTGTTTGGACATGTTACCTAAGCTTGGCTTCCAGCCGGACATTGTTCACGCTAATGACTGGCATACAGGATTAGTCCCATTCTTGCTCAAACATCGATACGGCAATGAAGCCTTCTTTGCAAACACTCGCAGCGTTATTTCAATTCACAACGCGGTGTTCAAAGGGGTATTTAGTTACGACGATGTTCAATGCCTTCCAGAGTTCCATAGTCGAAATGTGCCTGATGCAGCCGTCAGTGCCACTCACATCACCATGCTCAAAGCGGGGGTGATGAATGCAGACAAAATCAATGCAGTAAGCCCGACTTACGCAGAAGAGCTTAAGACTGAGCTAGGTAGTCATGGTATGGCGTGGGAGTTTCAACAACGCGCTGACGATTTAGTGGGTATTCTAAATGGTTGTGATTACAGTGCGTGGAATCCAGAAACGGACTCTAGTTTACCGTTGAACTACAAAGCGAACCGACAAAGCATGGTGCGTGGCAAAAACGCTTGTAAGAGAGCCCTACAAGAAAAGCTGGGTCTTGAAGCATCTGATTGCGCTATGTTTGGTATGGTTTGCCGTTTAACGCAACAAAAAGGCGTGCATTATTTGCTACCAGCATTGGCTGACTTCCTCAAACATGATGTTCAAGTTGTCGTCGTGGGGACTGGCGATCCTATCCTTGCTGCCCAACTGAGAGACGTCTCAGCACAGTTCGCTAATAAGTTGGTTTTTGTTGAAGCATACGATAATGAACTCGCACACCTTGTTGAGGCTGGCTCAGATTTCTTCCTGATGCCTTCAGAATTTGAACCTTGTGGTTTAAATCAGATCTACAGTATGGCTTATGGCACGTTGCCGATTGTTCGTGGTGTAGGCGGTTTGAAAGACAGTGTTAATGACTACGACGCAGATCTTGAAGAAGCCACAGGTTTTGTATTCTATGAGCCAACACCACAAGCGTTGTTATTGACGATGCTAAGGGCACTGTTGCTTTACGCACAGAGTCCGAACGAAGTAAGGCGTGTACAGCTTCATGCAATGCAGAAAGACTTTTGTTGGCGCAAAGCTGCGGAAGAATACTTGCAGTTGTATAGAGCCGCGTTAAATTGACGCAAAATCTTTAAAAAGTGTAACGAAAGGCACCGAATAGGGTGCCTTTATTATCTTACCCATAAGGAGTGTGGTAGCATTTATCCATTCCTGTTCACAAAGAATGTTTTTCATACTGATACATGACTCAGCCACTTTTATTCCATAAAACCTATATACACCCTACTAGCAAAGAGTGGGTCGTTTTCGTGCATGGTGCTGGTGGCAGTTCTTCGATATGGTTTAAGCAGATCAAAGCGTATAAGCAGCACTTTAACTTACTGCTGATCGACCTTCGAGGGCATGGAAAATCTAACCAACTGCTTAAAGAATTGATGACAAGTCGCTATACCTTTACGGCGGTGACTCAAGATATTCTAAAAGTTTTGGATCATCTTAAGATTCAGTCTGCGCACTTTGTCGGTATGTCTTTGGGTACTATTATTGTTCGTAATTTGGCTGAGTTAGCCTCTGAGCGAGTACGCTCTATGGTTCTTGGTGGCGCTGTTACGCGTTTAAATACCCGCTCACAAATCCTGGTGAAGTTAGGTAATCTAGGAAAGCACATTCTGCCTTATATGTGGCTGTACAAGTTGTTTGCCTACATTGTTATGCCGCAAAAAAACCAACGAGAATCACGTCACCTATTTATCCGCGAAGCAAAGAAATTGTGCCAGAAAGAATTCAAACGATGGTTCATCTTAGCCGCTGACGTTAATCCTCTGATGAAATACTTTAAAGATCGTGAACTGCCTATCCCAACATTGTATTTAATGGGTGATAGGGATTACATGTTCATCAAGCCAGTTAAAGAGATGGTTGCGGTACATAAGCAAAGTGTTCTACGCGAGATTCCAGACTGTGGTCATGTGTGCAATGTAGAACGACCTGATGACTTCAATCAACACTCTATCGAGTTCATTAAGCAGCAAAGCTTAGCCGCTTAAACTTAAAATGATTGAAAAGAATAGGGGAGCCTTTAAGGCTCCCCTATTTGATATCCGCATTGCCAACAAGCGCCAAATTGACCTTCATTTTGCTCCGAACATTGTGGGCACTGCCAATCTTGGTAAATAAGTTCTGCTTGTTTTCGATAGTCTTCGACGATGGCTGATGCTTTCAACTGTTGCTCCGGATGTAAAAGCCAAACATACGGGTCAGTATCATCGCTAAAAGGCAACTCTCCCTTCAATCCGAACATGCCTTCACCTCGCACTTCGCAGGCTATTTGCTCGGTTTTAAGAAGCTCACAAACGATATGAGCTTCAGCCGGATTTTTAGCGATGTATATTTTCATTAAGCGTTTCCATTCTGTACTTGTGCAGGGCGAACCTTATTCATAACCCATTTAGCGATAATAGGGAACAAACCAAGTAGAGCAAACGATGCTAATACGGTTGGTGACACAATTCCAGAAAGACTATCAATGGTTGCTAGCTGTGTACCTGCATTCAGATAAACCGCAGTGCCAGGCAACATACCAATTTGGCTTGTTAAGTAGAATCGAGCAATAGTCATTGGTGTCAGGCCCATTAACAAGTTGATTAGGAAAAATGGAAAAACAGGGATTAAGCGTAGCGAAAACAGGTAAAATGCGCCGTCTTTTTCTACACCCTGGTTGATCGCACCTAGCTTGTTTCCAAACTTACTCTGTACCCATTCCCTCAATAGGTAGCGGCTGCTTAAAAAGGCGATCGTTGCACCGATTGTGCTGGCAAAAGAAACCAGCAGCAAACTTGTCCAGAAACCAAATAGCGCCGCACCAAGCAAAGTCACCACTGCTGCACCTGGAATCGAAAACGCAGTGATGGCAATGTAAGCAAAGAAATAAGTGGCAGCAGCGAATACGAAGTTTTCGCTAATAAAAGTGTTCAACGCTTCTTGTTGCGCCTTCGCGTTTTCTAGCGTTAGGTATTGACCAAAATTCACGCCTAAAAAGATAATCGTCGCGAGTAGGATCAGTCCTAAAATCAGTTTCTTATTCATATCAATAGCTCCGTTTGGCTTCTTAGATAATAAGACAGAATGGGGCAATAAAAAATTTCAAAAAAAAAACCGCAGTTTGAAAACTGCGGTTTTTACTCAATGTCATGCTGATATAAATGCTTTAGGAAAGAGCACTCATCAATTCTTCTCGACGAGACTGAGGTACGACACTCCAATGTGTGCCTTTGATTGCACCTTCTAACGCCCAGAGCAGTTCAAGGCTTACCGTAGAGGCATGCGTATCTTGGATTGCTTTGTACGCGTTTAGCGCGCCTTCTGCTTCAAGTTGCTCTACAGAGTCAATGCCCGCTTTCTTGAGCATACGCTCAGTCGCTAGACGCAGGTTAGGTAGATCTTTCAATCGATTAGGCTTGGTGCTTGCTTGTTGTTTTTTCTCTTGCTTAGCAGTCTCGAGGGATTGCTTGGCAACTTCAATCAAGCGGTCGGTTGTGTCCCAAAGATCATCAGAAATTGCATAGTATTTCGTAACGACTGGGAAACCACGTTTCTTGTAGACGTACGGTTTTAGTCCTTGAGTCTCGAAGTCAGATGAAGTTTGTTGGTCAGCTCGAATATGAAGTTGATTGTTTACGACAAGCGCAAACATCGTTTCATCGGCGAAGAGCCCAAAACCACCAAACATTGAGCGCGACTTGATATTACCAAGTGCCTCAAACAGCTTCATTGAGTCTTTGAGTATCGGTTTATCCATGGTGTGTTATCTCGGTGTAATTAATATTACGCCACCAAAAATCAGGTCCGAGAGGTTAGCAAATGCATGCAGACACAATGTCATTAAAGGGTAAACTCACTTAATGCATATTTGCCATCGGTAACCCCGCTACCTTCCATCTAATAAGATGGTTCAGGCCGGAGGCTTTGCGTCCCACCCTTTCGGATGGTTTGCCCTGTGCGTGACTCTTTGAGGATACTTCGTATATTGAATTAACATCACGTTTCAAACGTTGAAGTGTGATCTTGGTTCAGTTAATAGTGGTAATTTGATGTGTAAAGTTTCATATGCTGGAATGTATAATTGTAATACAAAAGGTCTATCAAGGATATGTGCTACCTTGAGTTAAAACAGCAACTTATCTTCGTTCTTTAAATTATTTTTCTGATGAAATGTCCAAAAAAAGTTATTTTTAGGCAATAAAAAAGCGCTCCTAGGAGCGCTTTATAAAATCAAGTGAGAGATCAGTTCAATTTCTTAACTGTATTACGCACAACGATCTCTGGTTGCATTTCGAAAACACGCTTCTCATGCTCTTTATCTTTGATGCGCTCAAGTAGGATCTCAAATGCATTTTTACCCACACGACGTTTTGGTTGGTGAATCGTCGTTAGCGGTGGAGAGAAGTACTCAGCAAGTTCGATATTGTCGTAACCGATAACAGAAATATCGTCAGGTACTTTGATACCGTTTTGTTGTAGACGGCTCATCAAGCCAAGTGCCATTGTGTCATTGAAACAGAAAACAGCGGTTGGACGTTTGTCCATAGCACTGATGTTATCTGCAGCTAAGACAGCCGTGTCACACTCAAAGTTGCCTTCAAGAATCCAATCTTCGTTAACGGCTAGATTTGCTTCAGCCATCGCACGACGGTAACCCGCAATACGTTCTTGGCAAGCTGCTTTTTCGAAGTGGCCGCTCAGACAAGCAATATCAGTATGACCATTGTCGATCAGGTATTTTGTTGCGATGTAACCGCCTTCTTCTGAGTTATCGATGATCTTGTCTGCTTGTGAGCTTTCAGGACCCCAATCCATGACAACTTTAGGAATGTCTGAATGACGGTCAAGCATCTCTTTTAGCTCTTCCGTAAGGTCAGAACACATTACTAGAATGCCATCTACACGTTTCTCAGCTAGCATGCGGATGTAGTCACGTTGCTTCTCGTAAATACCGCCCGTGTTACATAGGATCAGAGTGTAACCTTGACGGTAACAGTAGCTCTCAACGCCGTCGATTACTTCAGAGAAGAATAGGTTGGTAGATTGAGTAACTAACATACCGATGGTACGAGTTGAGTTGCATTTTAAACTGCGCGCAACGGCACTTGGTGCGTAATTAAGTTCATCCACTGCTTTCATTACTTTTTCTTGAGTTGCTTCAGCAACAAAGCGAGTTTTATTAATTACGTGCGAAACCGTAGTGGTAGAAACGCCGGCTAAGCGAGCAACGTCTTTAATAGTGGCCATAAATGATGTCCTGTATCGAGCTACTGTAAATACCGTAGTGAAGACAACCATACGCTTAGGGTCTTGCGCAAACCGAGCAACTGCGAATAGGGGCATTGCTGAGATATTTGGCAGCGGTTGTTCCGAAATCGGTATAAAAAGGTTTGTAGCAACATTTATCGCTGAGTCTCATATTCCTTTCTTATATAAGTGAGGAATTGGTCAGCAATCCTGTTAAGAAAACACAAAAACCGCTTTATTTCAGCGGTTTACATATAAATCATATTTAATCGTTTGCGCTCACATTTTAGACTGATGCGAGCAAGCTGGCAATATTCTAGGCAGTTGTTTTGTGCCCCTGAGGTCACATTTTAACGGCTAAATTGATTGTATTTCTCTGTGCCAGATTAAAAACAAACGAATAAAATAGGGAGTCTGAATGACAGACTCCCCAAAATAGGTGGCAATTATTCACCAAGAAGGTAGGTGCTGTCCAGTTTACAAAATGCAATTAATAGTTGCGCAACGCTAATGTAGAAGCCAAATTCGTCGAATTGCTTACATTTAGCAGCAAACTGTGGCAGCCAAGTCATAAGGTGTTGTTGGATGAACTCGTTCTGTTTTCCGAACGCTTCTTCCATATGTTTATCTTGCTCTAGTTCGTTCGAGCGGATAATCATGTTGCCTAGAAAATCTAGCTCGACCGCTAAGTGGTCCGCTGGTTCTTTCAGATTTTCGTCCACTTGCACACCAAAGTCTGCCATCAGTTTTTCCATCTCTTCTGCTGGCTTATCATTTAATAAACCAGATTCGCCGATGTACATTGAAGCATAAGGCAGTGCGCCGTGTTTTTCTGTTTTTAGAAAGAGTTCACAGAAGTCCGCTGCTAATTCTAACTGAGCGTCTTCACGGTCTTGTAAACGGTTGAGTGCATCAACAAGGGTATCAACAGCTGGTTTTAGTGATTCGTTTTCACCAAGACCCGCTAAAAAGCTTCGAATTTCAACACTGTGGTAGGTTTCTAGTTCTTTCTCTGTCAGTTCTTTTGCGAACAGGCTAGAAAACCACCAATAGATTTCTGCGCGTTTCTCGTTAAAAGCTTTCACTTCTTGCATTTTTTTGCTCCTGAATGGTTATCCCTTAAGTGTAAACAATTAAGATGAATAGCAGTAACTATAATTGTTATGCATTATTGGAAAATATGCGTATTTGTGAATGGCTGTAAATAAGCTTGCTTTGAATCAATAAAATCGCAAAATCTTGCTTTTTAATGTATCTATGACTAGAAATGTTACTAGTTATGAATAGAATACGTCTTGGAAAATAAAAAAGACAGAAAGTGGTGTAAATGAGCTATCACGTATTAGTCGTAGAAGATGATGTTGTAACTCGCAGTAAGCTCGCGGGCTATTTCCAAAATGAAGGTTACAAAGTCAGTGAAGCAGAAAGCGGCGCAGAGATGCGCGAAGTGCTTCAAGGCGGTGATGTTGACCTAATCATGCTGGATATTAACCTGCCTGGCGAAGACGGCCTTATGCTTACGCGTGAATTACGCAGCCAATCAGATATCGGCATCATATTAGTGACAGGACGCACGGATAGCATTGACAAAATCGTTGGTCTAGAAATGGGCGCAGACGATTATGTGACAAAGCCTTTTGAACTAAGGGAATTATTGGTTCGCGTGAAGAACTTGCTATGGCGCATCTCTGCGGCACGCAGCGGTTCTCAAAAAGCAGCGAACGACACTAATGAAGAACACATTGTGCGCTTCGGTGAGTGGACGTTTGATATTCAGCGTCGAGCTCTAAGCCGTAATGGTGAGCCAGTGAAACTAACCAAAGCTGAATACGAGTTATTGGTTGCACTGTCCTCGTACCCAAATCAGGTACTAAGCCGCGAGCGTATTTTGAATATGATCAGCCACCGAGTGGATGCGCCAAATGATCGTACGATTGACGTACTGATTCGCCGCATGCGCGCTAAGATGGAGTTTGATCCTAAGAACCCACAAATCTTTGTGACGGTTCACGGTGAAGGCTACATGTTTGCTGGTGATTAAATCATACCTAAAGAAAAAGGAGAGCATTGGCTCTCCTTTTTTGTTTCCGCAATTTGACCACTGAATCGCTTTTAAGTGTTTTATGGTTGTTCTACTTCAACCATTGGTGTTTGACCTACGTTATCACGCAACTTTTGCCACAACCCACCTAAATACTCATGCCAATACAACTCGGTTTGTTCTAAGTAACGAGCTTTCGGAGTGTACTTTTGCCATGGCTGTTCGATGTCATCAATTGCCATAAAGTTAGTTGGCGCAGGGATTGGCTTGATACCTGCAGCATTAAACTCGTACAAAGCACGCTTCATATGGCTTGCTGAGGTTACCAGCACAATGTCTTTTTGCTTCACAAAGGCAGCGGCTTGGCGGGCTTCTTCCCATGTGTCTTTAGCGTCTTCGAGAAGGATGATGTCGGACTTTGCGACACCAAGAGAAAGTGCCACGTTAGCCATCATGCGCGCATGACTGATTTCAGATCCACCTGCGTAACCGGACAAAATTAACTTAGCGCCAGGGTACATACGTAAAATACGGATGCCCTCGGTAAGGCGCATTAGCGCTGTACGGCTTAGTTGAGAAGTTGGTGGGATCTCATCATCGACGACATGACCATTACCAAGCACCATGACATAGTCAATGCTACCTGATACAGGTAAAAACGCTTTGTACTCGCGCTCAAGAGGCATCAGAAGCTTGGTTGAAACAGGTTGGAAGGCAACGAGGAAAATGCCGACAAAAGAGAATAGAACAACAAAGCAGCCAGTTTTACGTTTCGTGGTAAAACTAATGAGAGCAAGACCTAACAAGCCTATGATTAACAATGCCGGAAGCGGCATTAACAAGGCTGACATTACTTTTTTCAGCTCAAACATACATAAATAGTCCGAAAAAACATCAATTGATAATAAAAATGAGGATAACCCTCTTTATTCCTGCTTTCCTTGTGACAGAATAGCGGCACAATCCGTTATGATAACTCAGCAGAAGTGACAGAAGACCGCAATTTCGACGATATCGCCCACAAATTTGCAAAAAATATTTACGGCTCCGATAAAGGGGAGATCCGACAAATCATTGTGTGGGAAGATTTTCTACAGATTCTAAGTGAATTAGACGCCGACCATCAAGCACTACAAGTCCTTGATGCTGGTGGTGGTTTAGCGCAAATGTCGCAAAAGCTTGCTAAGCTCGGACATCATGTCGCTTTGTGTGATCTATCTTCGGAAATGCTGCAACTAGCAAAGCAGGATATTGAAAAAAACGGTTTGCTTGAGCAGTATCGCCTGATTCATTCGCCTGTCCAATCCATTGCTGAACACATGGAAGCGCAGGTGGACCTTGTCATGTTCCATGCCGTTATGGAGTGGTTGGTTGATCCGAAAACCGCACTTGAAACGCTTTTGGAGCAGGTCAAACCGGGGGGCATCGCTTCGGTTATGTTCTATAACCACCACGGCTTGGTCTATAAAAATGTGGTTTGTGGCAACATTCCTCATGTTTTAGACGGCATGCCTCACCGAAAAAGATTTAAACTACAGCCACAAAAAGGGCTAAAACCTGAAGAGGTTTATCAATGGATAGAAGATTCTGGTTTTAGTATTTGTGGTAAATCTGGTATTCGTTCATTCAGTGATTACATAGGTAATATGCAATACATGGGCGATTACGAGTTTGAAGATGTGTTGGCGCTAGAAAAACAACTTTGTCGACAAGAGCCATACCTCTCATTAGGCCGCTATATTCATGTGTGGGCTAAGAAGAACGATAAACAGGAATAACGATGAGTGAGATGACTCTCAATGCTGCAGAGCAACCAATCGATGAGTTGGTTGGCTGGGTAAAGCAGCACGATTTCTCGTTGAACCTGACCACTGAGCGACTGGCATTTTTGATTGCTATCGCTGTATTAAGTAATGAAAGGTTCGATGAAGAATTGGGTGAAGGTGAATTGCACGACGCATTTGCCATCGTCACTCGACTTTTTGATGAGACGGGAGAAGCTTCGGCTTTCCGTGCGAACAATGCCATTAACGAGATGGTTAAGCAGCGTCTTATGAGCCGTTTTGTCAGTGAGATTACTGACGGAGCGAGCATTTACCGCTTGTCGCCATTAGCGATAGGAATTACCGACTACTACGTGCGCCATCGTGAGTTCTCGAAACTGCGCCTTTCTATTCAGTTGTCTATGGTCGCTGATGAAATGGCGAAAGCGATTGAAGCGGCACAAAAAGGCGGCACTCCGGGCCACTGGAAGAAGAACGTGTACGGGATATTGAAATATTCTGTAGGCGAAATCTTCGATCAAATTGATCTCAACCAACGTGTGATGGATGAGCAGCAACAATCTGTGAAACAACAGATTGCTGAGCTGCTTAACAAAGACTGGCGTGAAGCAATCAACAACTGTGAAGCGCTTCTGTCAGAAACATCAAGCACGTTGCGTGAACTTCAAGATACGCTGCAAGCTGCCAGTGATGAACTGCAAACTCAGATCCTAGACATTCAAGAGATTGTCTATGGTGACCCTGAGCTTGAGTTTATCGAGGAAGCCTTGTTTGGTCTTCAGATGAAACTGGACCGAATCACAAGCTGGGGCCAGCAAGCGATCGACCTTTGGATTGGCTACGACCGACACGTACACAAGTTCATCCGTACTGCAATTGATATGGATAAGAACCGTGCGTTTAGCTCGCGTCTGCGCCAGTCCGTTAAAGACTACTTTGATTCGCCTTGGTATCTGACTTATGCAGATGCGGAAAGGCTTTCTGACCTTCGTGATGAAGCCCTAGTACTGCGTGATGACGAGGTAACAGGTCAAGTTCCGATGGAAGTGGAATACGAAGAGTTTCAACAAGTCAATGATGAGTTGGCGGAGCGAATTGGTGACATGCTGAAAGCGCATAAAGACCAAGGCGCACCTATTGACTTGAGCGTGGTACTGCGAGATTACCTTGCACAGCACTCTCATACTCATCACTTTGATTTAGCTCGCATTGTCGTTGATCAGGCGGTACGTCTGGGTTATTCAGAATCCGACTACCAAGCTGTTCAGCCAGACTGGAAAGCAATCAACGAATTTGGGGCAAAGGTACAAGCGAATGTCATCGACCGATACTAATGAATACATGTCAGAGAATCTGGCAAAAGCAATTTCTAACCCTCTGTTCCCAGCGCTAGACAGCATGCTTCGAGCAGGGCGTCATGTTTCAAGTGAAGATCTGGACAACCACGCGTTGTTGTCGGATTTCGAACTTGAGCTTTCTTCTTTCTACCAGCGCTACAACACCGAATTGGTGAAAGCGCCAGAAGGTTTCTTCTACCTTCGTCCACGTTCAACGTCTTTGATTGGTCGTAGCGTTCTTTCTGAGCTGGATATGCTAGTGGGTAAGGTACTGTGTTTCCTTTACCTAAGCCCAGAACGTCTTGCGCACGAAGGCATCTTCACTAACCAAGAATTGTACGACGAGCTACTTGCTCTGGCTGATGAAAACAAGTTGATGAAGCTAGTGACGAACCGTGCGACTGGTTCTGATCTTGATAAAGAAAAGCTATTTGAAAAAGTACGTACGTCACTCCGTCGCCTGCGTCGCCTAGGCATGATCATCAACATCGGTGAAACCGGTAAATTCAGCATTAGTGAAGCGGTATTCCGCTTTGGTGCCGATGTACGTATTGGCGATGACATGCGTGAAGCGCAACTGCGTCTGATCCGTGATGGTGAAGCGGTAGTGCACACCAAAGAACCAAGCCAAGGCAGCCTATTGTCTGAAGAAGATCAAGACGACCAAGCCCAAGAAGAGACAACAGAAGAGGGTGAAGCATGAGCATGATTGAACGCGGTAAATACCAATCGCTGACCATGGTCAACTGGAACGGCTTCTTTGCCCGTACGTTTGACATCGATGGTCTGGTCACCACGCTATCAGGTGGTAACGGTGCAGGTAAATCAACCACAATGGCGGCTTTCATCACCGCATTGATTCCTGACCAAACGCTACTGCACTTCCGTAACACGACAGAAGCGGGCAGCAGCCAGTCGTCTCGCGACAAAGGTTTGTACGGTAAGCTACAGCCGGGCGCGTGTTATGCGGCGCTAGACGTGGTGAACTCACGTAACCAACGCCTATTGTTCGCAGTAAAACTGCAGCAAGTTGCTGGTCGTGATAAGAAAGTAGACATCAAACCGTTTGTTATCCAAGGTCTTCCAAGCCATGTGAAACCAACGGATATCTTGATTGAAAGCGTATCTGCGACTCAAGCTCGTGTACGTCAAATCAATGAAGTAAAAGAATCGATCGCAGAATTTGAAGGCGTTCAATTTAAAGCCTTCTCTTCTATCGTGGATTACCACTCGCAGATGTTCGAATTCGGTGTGATTCCGAAGAAACTGCGTAACTCTGGTGACCGTTCTAAATTCTACCGCCTGATCGAAGCATCGCTTTACGGTGGTATCTCAAGTGCAATCACGCGCTCGCTTCGTGACTACCTTCTGCCACAAAACGGCGGCGTGAAGAAAGCGTTCCAAGATATGGAATCAGCACTGCGTGAAAACCGCATGACGCTAGAAGCGATCAAAACCACGCAAGCAGACCGTGACTTGTTCAAACACTTGATCACAGAGTCAACCAACTACGTGGCTGCGGACTACATGCGTCACGCGAACGATCGTCGTAATAAGCTGGATAAAACGCTGTCATTGCGTTCAGAGCTGTTCGGTTCTCGTGAAACTCTCGTTGAGCAAAACAACCTGCTTAACCGTGTTCAAGAAGAGCTGGAACTGCTGATCGAGTCGGAATCTGCGCTAGAGCAAGATTACCAAGCGGCTTCGGATCACTTGCAACTGGTGCAAAACGCATTACGCCAGCAAGAGAAGATCGAACGCTACCAAGAAGATCTTGAAGAGCTGAGTGAGCGTCTTGAAGAACAGATGATGGTAGTGGAAGAAGCGCAAGAACGTGTGATGATGGTGGAAGAGCAAGCGACCGTTGCGGAAGAAGAGGTGGACAGCCTTAAGACGCAGCTGGCTGACTACCAACAAGCACTCGACGTTCAACAAACTCGCGCCCTTCAATACCAACAAGCGGTTCAAGCGCTGGAAAAAGCGAAGCAACTACTTGGCGATGACAGCCTAACGGCAGAATCGGCACAAGCGCTTGTCTCTGAGCTTAAGAGCAAAGAATCAGAAAGCACCAATGCGTTGCTATCGGTTAAGCACAAACTGGATATGTCTTCTGCAGCAGCAGAGCAATTCGAAACGGCGCTTAAACTGGTACAAAGCATCGTTGGTCAAGTTGAGCGTAAAGACGCGTCTGAACATGCGAAAACCGCAATTGCGAAAGCGCGTGAATCTCAGCAAGTCGCGCAAAACGAACAACAATGGCGTGCACAGCACCGTGACCTTGAGCGTAGCCTTAACCAGCAACGTCAAGCGCGCGAGCTAGTCAACGAATACCAAAAGCAATTCCATGTTGAACTGACTGACGAAATCACGTTTGAACAAGAGCGTGAACGTCATGCGATGCAAATCGACTCGCTAGAAATGACGCAGGAAGACGTGCGTGAGCAACGCAGCGAACAGCGTCGTCTAGAGCAAGATGCAGCAGCGGAAATCAACAAGCTAGAAGCCATTGCTCCAACGTGGATTGCTGCGAACGATGCGCTAGAAAAACTGCGTGAGCAAAGTGGCGCTGAGCTAGAAGATAGCCAGTCAGTCATGAGCCAAATGCAAGTGGTGCTTGAGCAAGAGAAAACCCTTTCTCTGGCAAAAGACAAACTGGCAGAGCGTCGCAGTCAGCTTGATACCGAGATTGAGCGTCTTGCTTCTCCTGGTGGTTCAAACGACCCTCGTCTGAAAGGTTTGGCAGATACTCTAGGCGGCGTATTGCTGTCAGAGATCTATGATGACATCACTATTGATGACGCGCCTTACTTCAGTGCGATGTACGGTCCGGCTCGTCACGCTATCGTTGTTTCTGACCTATCTGGTATCGAAGAGAAACTGGTAGAGCTAGACGACTGTCCAGAAGACTTGTACATCATTGAAGGTGACATCGATGCCTTTGATGACAGCTCATTCGACGCAGAAGAGTTAGAAGGCGCGGTTTGTGTTCGTATGAACGATCGCCAAATGCGTTACTCTCGCTTGCCTGAAATCCCATTGTTTGGTCGTGCAGCACGTGAGCAGCGTTTAGAGCTACTGCGTAACGAACGTGAAGAAGTGGTTGAGAAGCACGCGAAAGCGGCATTCGATTCGCAAAAAATGCAGCGTCTGTACCAAGCGTTCAACCAGTTTGTGGCAAGCCACATTCAAGTAGCATTCGAAGCTGACCCAGAGCAAGTATTGGCAACCATTCGCGACAAGCGTAACCAAATTGCGCGCGTACTGGCTGATCTGGATGCAAAAGAGCAGCAGCAACGTTCTCAACTGCAAACCAGCAAGCAAGCATTGTCTTCTCTAGACAAGCTAGCACCAAACATGACGCTGATTGAAGATGAGTCGCTGCAAGCACGCTTTGATGAGTTGGAAGGGAAAATCGCCCAGCTTTCAGAAGCAAAAGCTTTCCTAAATAACCACGCGAAAGCGGTGGCAGAACTGGAAAAAGTCGCAGTTGCCCTAGATGCTGACCCAGAGCAATTCGATGCGCTAGAAGCAGAATACAAAGCGGCAGACGAACAGCTACAAGATCTTAAGAAGCAAATCTTTGCGCTCTCGGATCTCGTTGAACGTCGCCACTACTTCGCTTATTCAGATTCAGTAGACCTACTGAACAAGAGCAGTGAGCTGAGCGAACAGCTAAAAGCAAAACTGGTTCAAGCTGAACAAATGCGTACTCGCTCTCGTGAAGAGTTGAAACAATCGCAAGGTCAAATGAACCAATACAACCAAGTATTGGCTTCTCTGAAGAGTTCACACCAAGCGAAACTGGAAACGGTTCAAGAGTTCAAACAAGAACTTCAAGAGTTTGGCGTGAACGCTGACGAAGGTGCAGAAGAGCGTGCAATGCGTCGTCGTGATGAACTGCATGAGCGTCTACACACTTCTCGTAGCCGTAAGAGCGAATACGAGCGCACAATCACCTCCACTGAACTAGAGATGAAAGGCTTGGCGAAACGTCTGAAGAAAGTTCAGAAAGAATACGTTGAGCTGCGTACCTTCGTTGTTGCAGCGAAAGCTGGCTGGTGTTCGGTACTTCGTCTAGCGCGTGAGAACGATGTTGAGCGTCGTCTACACAAGCGTGAACTGGCTTACATGTCAGCGGATGAACTGCGTTCAATGTCGGATAAATCATTGGGTGCGCTGCGTCTAGCGGTTGCGAATAATGATGACCTGCGTGATGCGCTGCGTCTATCAGAAGACAATGCACGTCCAGAGCGTAAAGTTCTGTTTTACATCGCGGTTTACCAACATCTTCGTGAACGTATTCGTCAGGATATCATCCGTACTGATGATCCAGTCGAAGCGATCGAAGAGATGGAAGTGGAGCTAGCTCGTCTAACGGAAGAGCTAACGCAACGTGAAAACCGCCTAGCGATCAGCTCTGAGTCAGTAGCGAGCATTATCAAGAAGACGATTCAGCGTGAGCAAAACCGTATTCGTATGTTGAACCAAGGTTTGTCGAACATCTCGTTCGGTCAGGTGAAGGGCGTACGTCTAAACGTGAAGATCCGCGAAAGTCACGAAGTGCTACTTAACGGTCTAGCGACACAACAAGAGCAGCATAAAGATCTGTTTGAATCGACTCGCTTTACCTTCTCTGAAGCAATGGCGAAACTGTTCCAACGCGTGAACCCACATATCGATATGGGTCAACGTTCTCCTCAGGTTCTGGGTGAAGAGCTACTGGATTACCGTAACTACCTAGAGCTAAGTGTGGAGGTGAACCGTGGTTCTGACGGCTGGCTACAAGCTGAATCTGGCGCGCTATCTACGGGTGAGGCGATCGGTACTGGTCAGTCAATCCTACTGATGGTTGTTCAAAGCTGGGAAGAAGAATCACGCCGTTTGCGCAGTAAAGATATCGTGCCATGTCGTCTGTTGTTCCTTGATGAGGCAGCACGTCTGGATGCGAAATCTATCTCAACGCTGTTTGAACTGTGTGACCGTCTGGATATGCAGCTTCTTATCGCGGCGCCAGAAAATATTAGCCCAGAGAAAGGTACGACCTACAAACTGGTGCGTAAGGTGTTTAAAGACCACGAGCATGTACACGTAGTTGGTCTGCGTGGTTTTGGTCAAAACGATAAACCTAAGACTGAAGCACAAGAGATGATTGAAGAGTTTGAGTCCTAAACTCCGAAGCTAATAAAACGCCCGCAAGAAACGCGGGCGTTTTTGTATTTGTAAAACGAAATAAGCCGAGTCTTTAGGGCAACAGGCTCGGCTTTTTTGCAGGCGCTTAAATGTGAAAAGGTAAGTCCTATTCTTCTGAAAAGTCGTTTCCTTTTTCGATCATTTCAGCAAGCTCATCAAGTGCTTGGACAGAGATTTCCGACAAACGTTGTAGGTGTTGGTCAAAGTTCTCTTGTTCAACAAGCGGAGTATCATTGTTATTAGTTTCTTTTGTTAGCATCGCCCAACCTCTCGAGTTGAGTAAGGGGGAGAAAATATAAAATCAAAAATCGGCAGAAAAAAGAAACGATCGATGTGTATTTTGTTAGCTGGATCATCGATTGCAGTGATAAAAACGATGAATTACTTAGGAAGAGAGCGATAGTGCTCAAATATGAAAAGAAAGCTAGCAACCACGAGAATGGCTGCTAGCGATTAGATTAGAACTGAGATTTTACGCCAAATTGCTCTGCTGCGTACGCAACACGCTCTTTTGGTTTTGGATACTCAGCAGGAGTGCCAAGGTTCTCAATGTGTTTCAAGCGAGGTAGGAGACCTGCACCGTTTGCAATTTGGATTGCTAGGCCAGGGCGAGCGTTTAGCTCCAGAACCATTGGACCTTCTTCTTTGTCCAATACCATGTCGGTGCCCATGTAACCTAGACCTGTCATTTCCCAAGCACTGGACGCAAGCTCTAACAAACGCTCCCAATGAGGCACTTGCAGCGTCGACAGGTCTTTCCCCGTATCTGGGTGATGAGTCACTGGTTGGTCAAATTGCACCGCGCGAATGGCTTTGCCAGTAGCAATGTCGATACCGACACCTACCGCGCCTTGGTGAAGGTTAGCCTTACCATCCGATGCTGCTGTAGAGCAACGCATCATCGCCATAACAGGGTAGCCCTTAAATACGATAATACGTACGTCTGGCACACCTTCGTAACTGAAGCCGTCGAAGCAGTCATCAAACTTAATTAAGTTCTCAACCACAGCTACATCGTTCTTACCACCAAGGGAGAAAAGACCCGCGAGTGCGTTACTGATGTGACGCTCAACTTCTTCTTTATTGCAGGTAGCACCCGATGGCTTTGTATATACGCCATCTTTGTGCGAAGTGATAACCAAGATACCTTTACCACCACTGCCTTGAGCTGGCTTGATTACAAAACCGGGCCAGTTCTCAACCATCTTGTGAATCTTTTTCACTTCAGCTTGGCTGGCGATCACGCCAATAAGAGCAGGCACAGTCGCGCCTGCTGCTTCAGCGATAATTTTGGTTTTGAGCTTGTCATCCACCAAAGGGTATTTAGAACGATCATTGTAACGACCAATGTAACTGTGGTTACGCTTGTTCATCCCCATAATGCCTTTATGGCGGAGTTTTGCTGGCGAAGTAAAACGTTCAAACATCGTTTAGTCCTCCGCTAGTGGTTTAAAGCGACGTAGCTCAGTTAGACGGTAACCCGTGTATGTACCTAGTAGTAGAATACCTGCCAGTACAATGAGCTGTAGGCCGATAAAGTTAAACGTTAGGTGCTGGATGTAGGTGTTGGTCATTGCCAAGTAAACCAGTACCGCTGTCAGTAGTGAGCCACCACCTTGAAGGGCAACTTCTTTCGCGCCTTCTTCTTCCCATAGAATCGACATACGCTCGATCGTCCATGACAAGATGATCATTGGGAAGAAGGTAATGGTTAGACCCTCAGTCAGACCAATCTTGAATGCCACAACGGTAAACACAGAGATGATCATGATTACTGTGATGATAACCGCGGATATCCTTGCGACCAGAAGTAAGTTTAGCCTCGATAAGTAACTTCGGATGATCAGACCCGTACCGACAATCAGTAGGAAGCCGACGATACCTGTTACAAGTTGCGTTTGTACAAAGGCAACCGCAATAAGAACTGGCATGAAGGTACCGGATGTCTTAAGACCGATGATAACGCGCAGGAATACAACAATAAGAGCACCAATTGGAATCAGCATGATGGTCTTAAACATCGCCTGCTCTTCAAGAGGTAGGCTGTGGATAGACAGGTTCAATAGACCGTCAGCTTCCACTTTGTTGTTGGTTGCTTCTTGCGGTGTAAGCTCCTGCTTGATCATAGAGAAGTGAACTTGGCTGTTTTTGCCGCCCACTAGGTCAAGTAGCGAAACATTCGATTCATCCCAAACAAGCAGGTTAGGCTGCGCTGCAGCTTGCTCAGAGTTTGGTGAGAAGAGTACCCACTTATCGCCAGACCAAACTTGAACCATAGGTTGAATCGTTTGACGGCGACGTCCATCTTCCAGCTCGATAACGCCAACGGTCTTACTCTGTACGCCAGCGGTAAGCAGAATTTTGTGCAGAGCATCGGTACGATCAAAGTCATTTAGAATCAGTGCTGCGTTTTGGCTATCTGGATCGTTCAGAGTTTTGATCAGCTCACGAGCGAATGTCTCATTGTCTGCTGAACGGCTCATTGCACGCTCAATCAACGCATTTGCTGCCGCTTGTTGAGGTGCTGAAAGGGTTGGTTTGGCAATTTCACCGGTTGGTGGCTGTTCATCCACTTTTGCTTGTGGATCAACCAAGAATTGGGCTTTGTAGTAAATGGTTTGTGCGCCAGTTGCTTGGCGGATAGACCATTCAGCACGACGACCTGAATCAGAGTTTACGTAAGAAACACCATAACCAGGAGATGACGCCGACTCACCGATTAAGGTGTAGCCTTTTTGTGTATGAGGAGCAGCGAGAGAAGCTTTAACTTCACCGCCATTTGCATTGAACTCAATGCGGGCTTCAACATCCCAAACTTGACGCGTTTCACCTGGAGTCCATGGAACGCCGTAATTCTGATGTCTGAAAACACTCAAAGCGATGCCCGCAACCACCAAAAGGATGATTGACAGGTAAAACGGTATTCTTGACGTCATAATCTACCTTATTATTTTTTATCTTCTTCCGTTTGAATATATTTACGACTCACATCGACGAGTGCGATGTCGCGCATAAATTCTCTTCCTAGTAACACAGGATGGTTCATTTGAGAGCGATCTGCCAACGTAAATTGCGCTTTTTCATGAATTTTTCCAACGCGCACCCAAAGTTCAACTACAGCACGACGCTCTAGTTCTTCATTGGTTGCTTGACGGATTTTCACGTAGCGAATAATTGGTGCTTCAATCCAAATATCTTTCTCTTCATCTGACTTGGTATTATCAGCTAGGTGGAAACGCACCCAGTTTTTGCCATTTCTTTCGAATTCTTCGATATCAACAGCGTTCAGTGAAGATGTTGCCGCGCCGGTATCTACGCGAGCGTCGAACGTTTGTTTGATTGAATCGATCGTCACTCGCTCAATTGAGCCAAGGACAATGTCATGGGTAGGAGTTGCTTGAACGGGAGCAGGAGCTTGAACAATGATAGGTTCTTTAGGCTTTCTCACTTCGTCCATTGCTTCTTTACGGAAGGTATTGAGTTCGCCATTTAACTTATCCACTTGGTCTTCCAAACTTTCGATGTAATCCGACTGGTTACTAAGTTGAAGCTCTAAGTTGGTAACGCGAGTATTGAAATTCGTTTCTGAAGCCTGAATAGCAGCTAACGTTTCTTGGTGGTACTGTTCGCCTTTGGTCAAAGTACATCCAGATAGTAAGGCGATGGCAACAACCGGAGTCAATCGTATAAACATTGAAAACCTTGGGATTGGAGTAAGTTGTTTGTTTTTTAAGAGTTTAGCGTTATCGCCAAAGGCTCACAAGCAAGAATCTGCTTCAGACTCTTACAGAATGAGGAATAGTGACGAAAAGCCAAAAAATTAAGGACGCAAGACGCATCCTTAATTAGATTTGAAGAGAGGTTAATGTCTTAATGGAGGGAGTGAGTTAAGACAATGTCAGAAATCTCAGTTAATTATGGCTTGGTTGCGACAAGCACCGCACGGCGAGGTGCAGGGTAGCCTTCAACGGTTTTGCTTGGGTCGTTTGGATCTAGGTAATCCGGCAGTGAATTGTGCGTCATCCAGTCGGTCGTACGCTGCTCATCTACAGACGTTACGTTCTCATCTACAATACGCACATCTTTAAAGCCAACCAGTTCTAGCCATACTTTCAGTGCTTTCGCTGACGGGAAGAAGTACACGTTACGCATTTGCGCGTAGCGAGACGTCGGAACCAATACCGCGTTCTCATCGCCTTCGATAACGAGTGTCTCTAGAACAAGCTCGCCACCTGATACTAACTGGTCTTTTAGCTGCACCAAGTGATCCAGTGGAGAGCGACGGTGGTAAAGCACGCCCATGCTGAATACGGTATCGAACGCTTCCAACTTAGGCAGTTGTTCAATCCCTAAAGGAAGAAGGTGAGCGCGTTGGTCATCGCCCATTAACTTACGAATCGCTTCGAACTGAATTAGGAACAGATGAGATGGGTCGATACCAACCGTTAGGCGTGCTCCTTCACCCAGCATGCGCCACATGTGGTAGCCGTTACCACAACCTACATCGAGCACGCTGCGGTTTTTTAGTGGTGAGATGTGCGGAAGAACGCGATCCCATTTCCAGTCACTGCGCCATTCAGTATCGATATGAATACCGTGCACTGTGTATGGACCTTTACGCCATGGGTGGAATGTACGCAGTAGGCTTTCTAGCTTTTTCAGCTCACCTTCATGGAAAGGCGTATCGTTGCTGATGGTTACTGAGTTTTTGATGTCCACTTGGTTTGGTGCACCTTGTGGGATCTTGTTCAGCGCTTTCAGCCAGCGACCAAAATCACCGTGCTCAGCATTTTGCCAATCTGTTAACTGTTGAGGTAATACGTTTAGCCACGGCTGAAGACGAGTGTCTTGAGCGATTAACTGATAAAAATTAGCAAAATTAAACATAGTTTTTCACTGAGTTTATGGAGTCAGCAGACCCTGGGTAAAAGTTAAATGTGTCATTCCCTACAGTGAGGGACGAACATGATAGGGAATCTCGGTTTTTATCGTTTTTGATAAGAGATCCCCAACTCGCTCGTTCCTCGCTCTTGAGGATGACGTCCTAATGAGAGCGAACTGTGTCGCGAAGCTTATTTAATCGCAAACATCGAGCCGAAGTTAAAGCACTGGAACCAAACGTCGTAGCTTGAGAAACCAATTTCTGCGAAACGCTCTTTATGATCTTTCTTCGAATCAGGGCGCATCACGTTTTCAATTGCGCTGCGCTTTTGGCTGATCTCAAGTTCGCTGTAGCCATTTGCACGTTTAAAGTCGTGGTGAAGGTCAATCAACAACTCGTTAGACACTTCATCTTCAAATACGAACTTTTCAGACAGAATCAAAATGCCGCCCGGACGCAGACCCGCGTAGATTTTCTCTAGTAGAGCATAGCGGTCTTCTGGAGAAAGGAATTGCAGCGTGAAGTTCAATACCACCACAGATGCGTTTTCGATTTCGATATTACGAATATCCGCTTCTACTACATCAACTGGCGTATCACTGCGGTATGCGTTGACGTGAAGCTTACAGCGTTCAACCATCGCAGGAGAGTTGTCCACTGCAATGATTTGGCAACCTTCTTGTTTGATATGACGACGCATAGACAGCGTAGCAGCACCCAAAGAACAACCTAGGTCGTAGATGTTTGAGTGAGGCTTAACAAAACGCTCTGCCAACATACCAATTGCAGAAATGATGTTGCTGTAACCCGGCACCGATCGCTGAATCATGTCAGGGAAAACTTCCGCCACGCGTTCATCGAACGTGAAATCCCCAATTTTATCGATTGGAGCCGAAAAAATAGTATCTGGATTGCTCTTAGGGTTCATAACCAAATCTCTGCATACAAGCCGCCTGAAATGTCAGGCATCAAAAAAGGCGCGTATTTTATGGGAAATTCGCGCCTCTGTCATTTGCTTAATTATAAGCTTGTCTAAAACATTTGTATTTGCGAGTTGCCATCGTTGGCAGGAAATACAGACAAATTTGGCAGTGAGAGCTTAAGTTGTAGCTGCTTATATAGCTTTTCAGCCAGTTCTGGTGCTAAGACGTTATCTGGTGTGTGAATCATCAAGTACGGTTGAATGCCTTGTTCAATCCACATCGGCAGCTTGTTCAACCAAGGTTCGAAAAAGCGCAGGTTGTCGTCCATGTCTGGATGACCGATAAAACGAATCATCGGGTGTTTGGCGGTTGCGATTGCATGAACCGGAACGCGAGGCTTTTTCTGGTGGGCATCGATCACTGCTTCTGTTATCGGCTGCGCGGCGAATACAGGGCGGCTGTCCATAATAATGCGGTCGATGCCGCTCTCTAACAGCCACTGATTCAACGCACGTTCTTCTTCACCTTTGGAGAAAAACGCCATGTGACGAACTTCAACTCCCAGAGGGAAATTCGGCGGAAAGCTGGCACAGAATTTCTTCAATCTATCGAGGTGTTCTGGACCAAATGCAGCAGGGAGCTGAATCGTCCATTGTCCAACACGTTCATGAAGCGGTTCCATTACCTTCATAAAGTCACGTAACTGCTCATCGCAACCTCTGAGCATCTGTTCGTGAGTAATGGCTTTTGGCAACTTAAAGGTGAATTTGAAATCGTTGTGAGTCGCGGCTTTCCAGTTTTGCACCGTGTTGAGCGTCGGTGTGGCGTAAAAGGTGGTGTTGCCTTCTACGGTGTGGAACACCTGCGCGTACTTTTCGAGTCGCTCTGCTGGTTTGGTGCCACTGCCATAAAAGCTTTGTTGCCACTGGTTGTGCGACCACATGGTCAATCCAAGTCGAAGGGGTAAATTATCCATATCTCTGCTTTACGTTTTTTCCTGAGCCCACTTTACGAGAGTTTTGCTGAAATGGGTAATTTCACGCTATAATCCCCACCAATTTTTTCGCTTTGGTGCGCTTTTGAACATTTGTTGTACTAAAAACCACCAATGAATGATAAAACACACTTAATTGTATGTTGAGTAGTCGATTTTCATAGGCTTTCAGCGTATAAATGGATCTTTACTCTGCTCGGCAATGAGGCTGACAGAGCGTAGTTAACAATATTTGAGAGATTGGGAATTTCATTATGCGTACCCATTACTGTGGTCACCTGAACAAGTCCCTTGCAGGACAAACTGTAGAACTTTGCGGCTGGGTTAACCGTCGTCGTGATTTAGGCGGTCTTATTTTTATCGATATGCGAGATCGCGAAGGTATCGTTCAGGTAGTTGTTGATCCAGATATGGCAGATGCGTATGAAGTGGCTAACACACTTCGTAATGAATTCTGTATCAAGCTAACTGGTGAGGTTCGCGTTCGTCCAGAAAGCCAAGTAAACAAAGACATGGCAACAGGTGAAGTTGAGCTCCTTGCTACAGGTCTTGAAATCATCAACCGTTCTGATGTTCTGCCTCTAGACTTCAACCAAAAGAACTCTGAAGAGCAACGTCTGAAATACCGTTACCTAGATCTACGTCGTCCAGAAATGAGCGACCGCATCAAGCTACGTGCTAAAGCGTCTAGCTTTGTTCGTCGTTTCCTAGATGACAACGGCTTCCTAGATATCGAAACACCAGTACTAACAAAAGCGACACCAGAAGGCGCTCGTGACTACCTAGTACCTAGCCGTGTTCACAAAGGCAGCTTCTACGCGCTTCCTCAGTCTCCACAGCTATTCAAACAGCTTCTAATGATGTCTGGTTTTGACCGTTACTACCAAATCGTTAAGTGTTTCCGTGATGAAGACTTGCGTGCTGACCGTCAACCAGAATTCACTCAGATCGATATCGAGACGTCATTCATGACGGCTGATCAAGTTCGTGCAACGACTGAGAAAATGGTTCGTGAAATGTGGCAAGAGCTACTGAACGTTGACCTTGGTGAATTCCCAGTAATGCCATTCAGCGAAGCGATTCGTCGTTTCGGTTCTGACAAGCCAGACCTACGTAACCCACTAGAGCTAGTAGATGTTGCTGACCTAGTAAAAGACGTTGAGTTCAAAGTATTCTCTGGCCCAGCAAACGAGGAGAAAGGTCGCGTTGCAGTTATCCGTGTTCCAGGTGGTGCTGAGCTTACTCGTAAGCAAATCGATGGCTACGCAGAATTCGTAGGTATCTACGGTGCGAAAGGTCTAGCATGGATGAAGGTTAACGACCGTGCAGCAGGCATGGAAGGTATCCAATCTCCTGTAGCTAAATTCCTAAACGAAGACGTGATCAACGGCATTCTAGATCGCACTCAAGCGGAATCTGGCGACATCATCCTATTTGGTGCAGACAAAGCTAACATCGTTGCTGAAGCACTGGGTGCACTTCGTCTTAAACTTGGTAAAGACCTAGGTCTAACTAAAGAAGGCACTTGGGCTCCGCTATGGGTTGTTGACTTCCCAATGTTCGAAGAAGACGACGAAGGCAACCTACACGCAATGCACCACCCATTCACATCACCTCTAGGTGTGACTGCGGAAGAGCTAAAAGCGAACCCAGCAGTAGCGAACTCAAACGCATACGACATGGTTCTAAACGGCTACGAAGTAGGCGGTGGTTCTGTACGTATCCACAACGCAGAAATGCAAGCAGCGGTATTCGATATCCTAGGTATCGATGCAGAAGAGCAACAACTGAAATTCGGCTTCCTACTGGACGCGCTAAAATTCGGTACGCCTCCACACGCAGGTCTTGCATTCGGTCTAGACCGTTTAGTGATGCTGCTATGTGGTACAGAGAACATCCGTGACGTTATCGCGTTCCCTAAAACAACTGCGGCGGCGTGTCTACTAACAGACGCTCCAAGCCTTGCAAACCCAGCGGCTCTAGAAGAGCTAGCGATTGCAGTGACAGTTGCGAAAGAAAAAGACGCAGAATAAGCGCACAACAATTAAAGAAAAAACTCCCGCACCTGCGGGAGTTTTTGTTTTAATGGCATATATTCTAATAAATTTAGTGAGTTATTGATTAGGACTCTTCATGTCAATTATTTTGGGTATTGACCCAGGCTCTCGTATTACCGGTTATGGCGTGATTCGCCAGCAAGGTCGTCATTTGCAATATCTAGGCAGCGGCTGTATTCGCACTTCTGAAAAAGAGTTGCCAGGTCGTCTCAAGCAAATCTACGCAGGCGTGACGGAAATCATCACCCAGTTTCAACCAGATGTATTTGCTATCGAACAAGTGTTTATGGCGAAGAACGCTGATTCTGCATTAAAGCTAGGACAGGCGCGTGGTAGTGCAATTGTGGCGGCTGTGAATGCGGATCTTCCGGTGCATGAGTACGCGGCTCGTCTCATTAAACAAGCGGTAACAGGCACTGGTGGCGCAGACAAAGTTCAGGTTCAACATATGGTTCAACACATGCTTAAATTGCCAGCCAAGCCTCAAGCCGATGCCGCCGATGCGTTGGGTGTTGCCATTTGTCACGCTAACACCAATAAGACACTAGTGGCGCTCGCAGGCAAAGCAACCAGTGCAAGAAAAGGTCGTTACCGTTAGGCGTATTCTCGTATTAAAAATGAGACATCTCAGACAGATTTATGGATTGGATTTGTTGAGAAAATGTTACAAAACTATAGTGGTCAGAGGTCTAACAAGGAATCAATCAAGGAAGATTGAACATGAATCCAGCCACGCTGTGGCGCAGTGCATTTATGCCGCGCCAAACTCAATGGACAAGAACACAACAACGTCAAGCAGACATCCTCTCTCTATTTACCTTCATCGCTTTCCTCGTCGGTATCTACAGCCTGATCAAATGGTCCAAACATGGACATGAAAGCCTAATTTTCACCTCAGTACTCTTAATCGCACTCGAACTAATATCCGCCTTTAGCCTGAGGTGGTTCAAACAACCAGCATTGTCGCTCAATCTTGGTTTTGTTGGCATGTCAGTGCATGCACTCAACATCATCTATCAAAGTGGTGGCGTGGTCGATTCTACCCAAACTTACTGGGTGCCTTTGTTAGTCGTCGCTTTCTTTTTATCTGGCACTCGTATTATGGCGATCTCTTGGAGCGCGTTAGTGATAGTGCTTTCTGCGGTAATGACGTATCAGCATGTGTCTGGTTTTGGTTTTCCCCAACTCCTGTTGTCTGAATCGGCGCAGCGTGTGGAGATATGGTCAGGTACCGTGTTACCGCTGGTGGTGATTTGTATTGCGCAAGCCTTTACCGCCAAGCAGCGAGACATCGCGATTGAAAGTGCAGAGAAAGCTAAAGCAGAAAGTGAGTTGGTGGCACAAAAGGCGACAGAAGGGGAGCTACGTTTAGCAGAGGTGCTAGAACAGGCGAATCAAAACTCAAGTGAGTTGAAACAAGTCTCCCAAGTGTTGGATGAACAATCATCGCAATTGGATGCTCAAGTGAACGCCCTTAATGTAAACAGTGAATCCCAAGCCAGTGCAGCCGAGCAAATGAGTCAGCAAGTGCATCACATGACGACTGGGATTGAAGAGTCCAGCAAGTTTGTCGAAGAGCTGCGTGAGAAGAGTGAGGGCGTTCATCAACAAGCTGAGAAAAGCTCGGAATTATTGGAGGACTCTACCCAAGCTATCAGCCTGATCATTACCAGCCATGAAGACATCATGAAAGTGGCGGACTTGATTACGTCAGTTGCGGAACAAACCAACTTGCTCGCTCTGAATGCCGCTATTGAAGCGGCGAGAGCGGGTGAGCAGGGCAGAGGTTTTGCGGTCGTTGCGGACCAAGTGCGAGAGCTTTCAGCTAAGAGCAGTCAGTCGGCGGTGGAAATTCGGAACTTGCTTGATCGCAGTGAGCAAGAAGTGAAGCATGGTCAAAGCGTCGTGACATCGAGTACAGAGCGAATGAACACCATTATTCAGCAAGTTACCACCATCTCTCACGATGTGCAGAGTCTGTCTGGCATCATGGCGACGCAAATGACGGCTTTAAAAGAGTTAGATGAAGCCAGCAGTGAAGTTGCTAACGGCGTAGTGAACACCAAAACCATTGCCGAAACTGTCGCGCAATACGGCAGCGAACTGAACGGGCAAGTGGTCGCGGTGCGCAATCTGACTCAACAGCTTGATCAAGTTGTCTCAAAAATCTAACCCCACCGCATAAAGGACTGGATGTCTATCCAGTTCTTTATTATCCTGTCGCAAATTCATTTCCAAAGAGTATTTATAGTGATTGGACGTCTTCGCGGCACTCTGCTTGAAAAGCAACCACCTGAAGTTTTAATTGAAGTTAATGGCATTGGTTATGAAGTTCAGATGCCAATGAGCTGTTTCTACGAACTGCCAAATGTCGGTGAAGAAGCCATTATTTATACTCACTTTGTTGTGCGTGAAGACGCGCAATTGCTTTACGGTTTCAACACAGTAAAAGAGCGTGCGCTTTTCCGTGAAGTGATCAAAGCGAACGGTGTTGGGCCTAAGCTAGGTCTAGGTATCCTTTCTGGTATGACAGCGAGCCAATTCGTTTCTTGCGTTGAGCGTGAAGACATTTCAACGCTGGTGAAGCTACCAGGTGTTGGCAAGAAGACTGCTGAACGCCTAGTTGTAGAAATGAAAGACCGTTTGAAAGGGTGGGGTGCTGGCGATCTGTTTACGCCATTTACGGATGCAGCACCTGCGGACTCTGGCTCTGCGGGTTCTAATAACGCTGAAGAAGAGGCAATCAGTGCGCTCCTTGCTCTGGGCTACAAGCCGACTCAAGCGTCGAAAGTGGTTTCTCAGATCGCTAAACCGGATATGACCAGTGAGCAACTGATCCGTGAAGCACTAAAATCAATGGTGTAACGGAAAGCCCAAGGGAACAATATGATTGAAGCCGATCGTTTAATCGCTCCAGAAAATCCTTCGTTTCGTGATGAAGATGTCATCGACCGTGCGATTCGTCCTAAGAAACTGGCAGATTACCAAGGTCAGGATCACGTTCGTGATCAGATGGAGATTTTCATCAAAGCTGCTCAATTGCGAAATGAAGCGCTTGACCACCTTTTGATTTTTGGTCCTCCGGGCTTGGGTAAAACCACGCTTGCGAATATCGTCGCCAATGAGATGGAAGTGAACATTCGAACCACTTCTGGCCCAGTGCTTGAGAAAGCAGGAGACTTGGCGGCGCTGCTGACTAATTTAGAAGAAAACGATGTGCTGTTCATTGATGAGATTCACCGCTTAAGCCCAATGGTTGAAGAGGTGTTGTATCCAGCAATGGAGGATTACCAGTTGGACATCATGATTGGTGAAGGTCCTGCAGCACGCTCTATCAAAATTGATTTGCCACCTTTCACTTTGATCGGTGCAACGACGCGTGCAGGTTCTCTGACTTCGCCACTTCGTGACCGTTTCGGTATTACGCAGCGCCTTGAGTACTATAAAGTAAAAGACCTGCAAGATATCGTTCAGCGCAGTGCCGATTGCTTGGGCTTGTCGATGGAATCAGAAGGTGCATTGGAAGTCGCTCGCCGTGCTCGTGGTACACCACGTATTGCTAACCGACTATTGCGCCGTGTTCGTGACTATGCCGAAGTGAAAGGTAATGGTCATATATGTGCTGATACAGCAGACAAAGCGCTGAACATGCTTGATGTGGATGCAGAAGGCTTTGATTACATGGACCGTAAGCTGTTGCTTGCGATCATGGAGAAATTTGGCGGTGGACCTGTCGGTTTAGACAACATGGCAGCCGCGATTGGCGAAGAGAAAGACACCATTGAAGACGTTCTTGAGCCATATCTAATCCAACAAGGCTACTTGCAACGCACTCCCCGTGGTAGAATTGCCACAGATCGCGCTTATCTGCATTTCGGAATTGAAAAGTAAGATTCCATCGCTGGGCGCTTAGCGCTCAGCGTTTCACCAATGTTGACCGACCTCTCATTTATTAAATCTCTTCTAATACTAAATAGGTAATAGAAACTTATAGATTGTTAACTCTATGTTCTTGCCTAACTGATTATTTTCTCTCCTGATTACTCTCTATTAACATACTCATCGAATATCGATTGATCTGGATCAATGTGATGGATTTTTGTGCAAAATCAGCGCATAAAGATTGATGTATATCAAAGCGGTTTCCCGCCATAAACCTTTTGAAACAAACTGTTTTTACAAGTAATATTAGATCTAGCTATATTAGCTGATGCTTAACAATTAACTAACCAATGAAGCACATTTTTGCAACAAAGCGTTGTGATAATTCAACATTTTTCAAGTGTGAATAACACTTGTGTATGGATTGCAATATGTAGAGAGTGTCATTCAGCCGACACATAGGAGTTACCATGATTGACGTAGTTGATCTGTCGCGGTTGCAGTTTGCACTGACAGCGATGTATCACTTCCTATTCGTACCATTGACTCTTGGTATGGCCTTCCTTTTGGCCATTATGGAATCGATGTACGTAATGACGAACAAGCAAATCTACAAGGACATGACCAAGTTCTGGGGTAAGCTGTTCGGTATTAACTTTGCACTTGGTGTGGCTACCGGCCTTACCATGGAGTTCCAGTTTGGTACGAACTGGTCTTACTACTCCCACTATGTAGGTGACATCTTCGGTGCACCACTGGCGATCGAAGCACTGGTTGCTTTCTTCCTGGAGTCAACTTTTGTTGGTCTATTCTTCTTCGGGTGGGATCGTCTATCTAAACGTCAACACTTAGCGGTAACCTGGTTGGTTGCTCTGGGTTCTAACTTCTCTGCACTTTGGATTCTTATTGCGAACGGCTGGATGCAAAACCCAGTTGGCGCTGAGTTCAACTTTGAAACCATGCGTATGGAAATGGTGAGCTTCGCAGACGTTGTTCTAAACCCTGTAGCGCAAGTTAAATTTGTACACACAGTAGCGTCTGGTTACACATGTGGTGCAATGTTTGTTCTAGGCATCAGTTCTTACTACTTATTGAAAGGTCGTGATGTGGCGTTCGCTCGTCGTTCGTTTGCTATCGCAGCTTCTTTCGGTATGGCAGCAATCCTGTCTACTATCGTGCTAGGTGATGAATCTGGTTACGAGCTTGGTGAAGTTCAAAAAGTGAAGCTTGCAGCAGTCGAAGCTGAGTGGCACACAGAACCAGCACCAGCGGCGTTCACACTGTTCGGTTTACCAAACCAAGAAACAATGAACACCGATTACGCAATTAAGATCCCTTACGTTATGGGTATCATCGCGACACGTTCATTTGACGAGCAAGTAACAGGTCTACACGACTTACGTGAAGAGCACGTTGACCGTATCCGTACTGGTATGTACGCATATGAATTGCTTGAAAAACTGCGTGCAGGCGACAAGTCTGAAGCAAACATGACTGCGTTTGACGAAGTGAAGGGTGACCTAGGTTATGGTCTACTTCTAAAACGTTACACAGAAAATGTTGTTGACGCGACAGAAGACCAAATCCAAGCTGCTGCAGATGACTCAATCCCAACAGTATGGCCGCTATTCTGGTCATTCCGTATCATGGTTGCGTGTGGCTTCATCATGCTATTCGTATTTGGTGCATCATTTATCCAAACATGTCGTCAGAAGATCGAACAGAAACCATGGATTCTTAAAGCTGCATTGTTCAGCATTCCACTTCCATGGATTGCGATCGAAGCAGGTTGGTTTGTTGCTGAGTACGGCCGTCAACCGTGGGCAGTAGGTGAAATCCTACCGGTACACGTTGCGGCTTCAGCACTAACAGCAGGTGAAATCTGGACTTCACTATTTGCAATCCTAGCGCTGTACACTGCATTCCTAATTGCAGAAGTATACCTAATGGTGAAATTCGCTCGTAAAGGTCCAAGCAGCCTGAAAACTGGTCGCTACCACTTCGAGCAAAACGCTGACTCTGTTGAAGACAAAGTTAGCCGCCAAGTAGAAGCGTAAGGTAAGGAGACAACAAGATGTTTGATTACGAAATCTTGCGATTCATCTGGTGGGTACTGATCGGTGTTCTACTAGTTGGTTTCGCTATTACTGACGGTTTCGATATGGGTGTAGGCGCGCTTGTACCTGTTATCGGTAAAAACGACACACAACGTCGTGTCATGATTAACTCAATCGCTCCGCACTGGGATGGTAACCAAGTTTGGCTTATCACTGCTGGTGGTGCATTGTTCGCAGCATGGCCTTTGGTTTACGCGACATCGTTTTCTGGTTTCTACCTAGCGATGATCCTAACTCTAGCGGCACTTTGGCTACGTCCGATTGGTCTTGATTACCGCTCAAAAATCGAAGATCCAAAATGGCGTAACACTTGGGATATCTGTATCTCAATCAGTGGCTTCGTTCCACCAATCATCTTTGGTGTAGCGTTTGGTAACCTTCTACAAGGTGTTCCATTCCAGTTGAACGAATTCCTAATGCCAACGTACCACGGTTCATTCTTTGGGCTACTAAACCCATTTGCTCTACTATGTGGTCTAGTAAGCTTGTTCATGATCCTGATGCAAGGTGCAACTTGGCTTCAAATGAAGACAACTGGCGAAGTACATACTCGTGCTCGTAATGTGGCTCAGCTAACAGGTCTACTAACTGTTATTGCATTTGTGGTTGCTGGTTTCTGGATCCAAAGCATCGAAGGCTACGTTATCGTAGGTGGCATCGACACTGCAGCGGCTTCTAACCCTCTAAACAAAGAGGTTATCCGTGAAGCTGGTGCGTGGATGAACAACTTTGAAGCTTACCCACTACTATGGGCTGCACCTGTACTGGGTGTTGCTATGCCGCTACTAGCTGTATTGGCATCTCGCCTAGAGAAGTGTGGTATCGCGTTCCTAACGTCAAGCCTTGGCAACGCTGGTGTTATCTTTACTGCTGGTATCGCAATGTTCCCATTCGTAATGCCTTCAGACCTAATGCCAAGCCAAAGTCTGACAATGTGGGATGCAACTTCATCTGAACTGACTCTGAACCTAATGACAGGTGTAGCGTTTGTTATGGTTCCTATCATCCTTGCTTACACGTCTTGGACTTACTACAAGATGTTCGGCCGCTTGGATGACCAGTTCATCGAAGAAAACAAAAACTCACTATACTAAGGAGCTATTACTATGTGGTATTTCGCATGGATTCTAGGTGTACTACTTGCTTGTGCATTCGGTATCATCAACGCTCTTTGGTTAGAGCACTCAGAAATGATGGATAAAGACAGTGAGTAATCTCGCTGACAAGGTAGCGAAACTTCACGCACCAATGGACAAGACTCTACTGAGAGTCTTGGCCTTAATCCTCGGCTTTATGCATGTAGGGTTGGTGATGTGGGACCCAAACGCATACCATCGAGAAATTGGTGGCTTTAATGCGTTTATCGCACCAGCGCTGATTTGGGCAGTGTGCTCAAGCATGGTATATGGTGTGGGCTTCAAGCCAAGAAATTGGTACTGGCAGGTGCTGTTCAGTCCTTATTTCTCGCTCGCTATCTTAATTTATCTAACTGCACTGTATTTCATGTAAGCGTTACAGACTGAAATAAAGTCGGTTACTAAATCATCGAATAAAAGCCAGACTCATAGTCTGGCTTTTATTTTTTCTACAAATTTCAAAAATATTCCCTTAGCTCAGTACCAATTGCTGTCGCTTCAGTTATAGTAATTGCTTTAAAGAATTGAATATATTGGTACTCCCTTGCAAGGCACATCAAATTCCTTCCGCTGGCCAATCACGGTGTATTACGAAGACACTGATGCGGGCGGCGTCGTCTATCACTCAAATTATTTAAAATTCTTTGAACGTGCGCGTACTGAGTTATTGCGTGCAAAAGGCATTTCTCAAAATCTGTTGTTGGAACAAAATATAGGTTTCGTTGTCCGACACATGGATATCGATTTCAACCAAGGGGCTAGATTGGACGAGCATTTGACCGTTCTTACCCGAGTGTCAGAAATAAAACGTGCGTCTTTGCAGTTCTGTCAGGAATTAGTCAATGATGAAGGCAAAACATTGTGCAAGACAATAGTTAAGGTAGCATGTATCGATATTGAGAAAATGAAACCAATAGCTATTCCATCTTTTATCAATTCGGAGCTAACAAATAGTGACTGCTGATATTTCCATTTTAGATCTCTTTCTTCAGGCCAGTCTGTTGGTAAAGCTTGTGATGTTGACACTACTCGGTATGTCTGTCGCATCTTGGGCAATGATCATCAAGCGCAGCAAAGTGTTGTCTCAAGCATCAAAAGATGCCGAGTCATTTGAAGACAAATTCTGGTCAGGTACTGATCTTTCTCAGCTTTACCAAAAGGTAAAAGCTCGTAAAGATGACATCACTGGCACGGAAGAAATCTTCTACGCAGGCTTTACAGAGTTTGCACGTCTACGCAAAAGCAATGCGAATTCTCCAGCTTACATTATGGAAGGCACGGGTCGTGCGATGCGTGTCTCCGTTGCTCGTGAAGTCGATGAACTGGAAACGAGCCTACCATTTCTTGCCACAGTCGGTTCAATCAGCCCGTACATTGGTCTATTTGGTACTGTTTGGGGCATCATGCACGCCTTTATTGCATTAGGTGAAGTGAAGCAGGCGACACTTTCTATGGTGGCTCCTGGTATCGCAGAAGCACTGATTGCAACTGCTATGGGTCTATTTGCCGCTATTCCAGCAGTAATGGCTTACAACCGTCTAAGTAACAAAGTAAGTAAGTTAGAGCACACTTACGCGACTTTCTCTGAAGAATTCCACAGCATCCTGCACCGTCAAGCGATGGCGGGTAGAGACAGCGCAAGTAAGGAATAAGGCATGGCGGGTTACCAACCTAAAAAGCGTAAAATGACAGCAGAGATCAACGTCGTGCCATATATCGACGTCATGCTCGTATTGCTGATCATTTTTATGGCAACCGCTCCATTTGTCACCCAAGGTGTTGATGTGGATCTTCCACAAACATCGACAGCTGAATCGATGCAAAATATAGCGGGTGATACAGACAGCAGCTTTATCATCATTGAAATTGATCGCGACGGTAATTTAGGTCTGAGCGTGAATGACGAAGAGGTTCAGCGCGGTCTATCACTACAAGACGTGATTGTACGAGTGAAAGCAGAACGCTCTATCAAGCCAGATTCACCTGTTGCGGTGGGTGGCGATGCGGCGACGCCATATGCTGACGTTGTACTTTTGCTTGACGAGTTAAGTCGTGCAGGCATCCCAAAAGTGGGTCTGATGACTGATATCAAGGAATAGACATCGTACATCTATGAAAGACAACAAGAAGAAACGCAAAGAATACACCAAGCCGGTAGTGATATCGGTTGGTTTGCATGCGCTGTTAGTCGTTGCTCTGCTTTGGGGTACGGATTTCACAATGTCTAAGCCGGAACCTACAGGGCAAATGGTGCAGGCAGTGGTCATTGACCCTAAACTTGTTCAACAGCAAGCGAAAGAGATTCGTCAGCAACGCGAAAAAGCGGCCAAGAAAGAGCAAGACCGTCTTGATAAGCTGAGACGTGAAGCTGAGCAGCTTGAGAAAAATCGCAAAGCAGAAGAAGAACAGATTCGTAAACTGAAAGAGCAACAGGCGAAAGATGCCAAAGCCGCTCGCGAAGCCGAAGCTGCTCGCAAGAAGAAAGAGCAAGAGCGTAAGGCAGAGGAAGAACGCACTCGTAAAGAAAAAGAACGTGCAGCAAAAGCAGAAAAAGAACGTAAAGCCAAAGAAGAAGCTGTACGTAAAGCTGAGCAGCAACGCATTGCTAAAGAAGCTGCCGCAGCAAAAGCGGAACAAGAGCGTGTAGCGCGCGAGAAAGCTGCGAAAGAAGCAGAAGAGAAAGCGCGTCGTGAACGTGAGGCCGCAGCAAAAGCAGAGCAAGAACGTATTGCGAAAGAAAAAGCCGCGAAAGAGGCCGCTGAAAAAGCGCGCAAAGAAAAAGAGCGTCTTGAGCGATTAGAGCGTGAGCGTAAAGAGCAAGAAGCAGCGTTGGATGACATCTTTTCTGGTCTAGAAAGTGAATCTGAACTTAACCAAGAAGCAAAGAATCAGCATGTTAATTCGGAAGCTGATCGTTATGGTGCGATCTATAAACAGCTAATCGAAAGTCGTATCATCAAGGATGACTATCTTGTGGGAAAGTCGTGTAGGTTGAACATTAAGCTTGTGCCAACAGGAACAGATGGCGTAGTGAGTAGTGTTTCAATTATCAGTGGTGATGCTCGTTTATGTAGCGCAGCAAAGAGCGCAGTTAATCAAGTTGGTAATTTCCCTATGCCAAAAGACCGCGCCATTATAGATAAAATTCGTGATGTTAACTTAACGGTTGATTATTAAATTAAGGAACTGAGACGTGATTAAACGCCTTTTACTAGGAATGTTTGTACTGCTTGGCAGTCTAACGAGTGTGGCTCATGCTGCACTAGAGCTGGTGATTACCGATGGTATTGATTCAGCGCGACCAATTGCTGTTGTTCCATTCAAATGGGAAGGCAGTAAACCTCTTCCAACTGATATTTCAGCTGTGATTGCTTCTGATTTGCAACGCAGTGGTAAATTCAGTCCTGTACCAACGAGCAAAATGCCACAAACTCCATTCAATGAATCAGAGGTGAACTTTGATGCGTGGACTGGCCTTGGCGTTGATGCTCTGCTAACTGGTTCAATTAAGCAAAACGAGCAAGGTAACTATGTGGTTAACTACCAATTAGTGGACGTTGTTCGTGGTCAGCTAACGGGCGGTCAGAGTAAAGCTCTTGGTGGTGATGGTGAGCTGGTACTTTCTAAAGATCATGTTCTTTTCAATAAAGTAGCAACGGTTGAAGCTCCACGCATGCGTGAATACGCGCACCGCATTTCTGACCTTGTTTACGAGCAACTTACTGGCGAACGCGGTGCATTTATGACGCGTATTGCTTACGTTGTTGTAAATGACAAAGATCGCTTCCCATACCAACTTCGCGTTGCGGATTACGATGGTTACAACGAACGTTTGGTACTTCGTTCTAAGCAACCGCTTATGTCTCCTGCATGGTCACCAGATGGCCAGAAGCTAGCGTACGTGAGCTTCCAAAATGGTCAGGCTGAAATCTTCATCATGAACATCTATACCGGTGAGCGTGAGAAGGTAACGTCATACCCTCGTCATAATGGTGCGCCAAGATTCTCGCCGGATGGCAGTAAACTTGCTTTGGTACTGTCTAAGACAGGTTCACTTCAGGTTTACACCTTGGATCTAAAAACACGTAAGCTGACACAAATTACGCGTGGCAGATCAAATAATACGGAACCGTTCTGGCACCCCGATGGCAAATCGCTGATTTTCACATCAGACAGGGGTGGTAAACCTCAGATTTATCAAGTAAATTTGGGCAGCGGTTCAACTAACCGCTTGACTTGGCAAGGCAGTCAGAACTTGGGTGGACAAATCACTCCTGACGGCCGATTCCTTGTCATGGTGAATCGCAGTGATTCGGGCTTCAACTTGGCTAAACAAGATTTGGAAACAGGTGCTCTTCAGGTGCTAACAAAAACGTTGCTTGATGAGTCTCCGAGCATTGCCCCAAATGGTGGCATGGTTATCTATAGCTCGATTTACAACAAGAAAAACGTACTATCGATGGTGTCAATTGATGGTCGATTTAAAGCTAGATTACCGGCAACAAATGGGCGTGTAAGAGCTCCCGCATGGTCACCGTTTTTGTAGTAAGAAAAAATTGATTAATAAAGGAAAATAAGATGCAACTGAACAAGGTTCTAAAAGGGCTACTAATCGCGATTCCTGTGATGGCTATGACAGCATGTAGTTCAAGCGATGACGCTGCTTCTAACACTGGTGCAGAAACAAACACTGGTGCTGCAGAAACAACAGTCGTTACTCCGATCGACCAAAACGGTCAGCTAACGGAGCAAGAGCTAAAAGAGCAAGCGCTACGTGAAACTCAAACTATCTACTTCGCATTTGACAACTCAACAATTGCAGGTGATTACGAAGAAATGCTAGCAGCTCACGCTTCTTACCTAAGCAAGAACCCTGCTCTAAAAGTAACTATCGAAGGTCACGCTGATGAGCGTGGTACTCCTGAGTACAACATCGCACTAGGCGAGCGTCGTGCAGAAGCAGTATCAAACTACCTACAAGCACTAGGTGTACAAGCTGACCAAATCTCTATCGTTAGCTACGGTGAAGAGAAGCCACTTCTTCTAGGTCAATCTGAAGAAGTTTACGCTAAGAACCGTCGTGCGGTTCTAGTATACTAATTCGAGGTAAACCTCATGTTCAGTAACACTAAGCGCGCTGTTACGCTTACGTTACTGGCAAGTGCAGCGAACTTCGCGTTCGCTGCACCAGCTCCAGTATCAGATCTCAACAGCACGTCATCAGTATCTACTCGATCTTCTTCAGAAACCGACATCGAGCGTTTAGAGCGCTTGCTGCAAAATCGCAACCGCGTTCAGCTTCAAATGCAAGAGCAAATTGACCAAATGTCACAAGAGATCAGTGATCTACGTGGTCAGTTAGAGCGTAATAGCTACGAGATGCAGCAAATGCTGAAACGTCAGCGTGAGCTGTTTGTTGAGCTTGATCGAGTACGTGGCGAAATGAAAGCCGCACCTGTTAAAGAAACGAAACCAGCAGAGACGGGTGGTAAGTATACATCGAATGCCGATGAACAAACGGCTTACCAAGACGCGGTGGATTTGATCCTTAAAAAACGCGACTACACCGGTGCTATCGCTGCATTCCAACAGTTCCAAAAGGACTATCCTGATTCAACATATTCTGCGAACTCACATTACTGGCTAGGTCAGTTGTACTTCGCGAAGAAACAGGATAAAGAAGCAGTGAAGAGCTTTGCAGCCGTGGTTTCTTACAAAGATTCCAACAAGCGTGCAGATGCATTAGTCAAGCTAGGCGATATTGCTGAGCGTAACAACAATGCAGCGCAAGCGAAGAAATACTATCAGCAAGTGGTGGATGAGTACCCAGGCAGTGCATCGGCGAAAGTCGCTAGCTCTAAGCTGAAGTAAAACAACAAAAGGGAGCTCAGGCTCCCTTTTCTATTTCTGGTACTAGTAAAATCCCGTCAAAGCTTGGATTTACTAATAGATCCCTGCCTTTTGGATCGTATGCTGGTTAATTACTCCTACAAATACTCCGTCTTCGGTTAATACGGGGAGAGCAGTAATGGCGTTTTCACTCATCAACGCCAAGGCGTCAACGCAAAGGCTGGAATGCTGGACCGTGATTGCTCCCGGTTTCACCAAACTCTTAATAGCAGTACTTGGTGTTACACCTTTTGCGAACGCTCGTCGCAAATCACCATCCGTGAAGACTCCTCTTAAATTCCCTTGTTCAGCTATTGCAATTAACCCATAACCTGTTTGGCACATTACACTTACTGCGTCTTGTAATGTCGCATTGGGTGAGCAATGTGCGCTTTTGTGTTGGTCGTCTAACAGTTGTCCTACATTGGTTAATAGCCTGCTACCAAGTGATCCCGCAGGGTGAGATAGTGCAAAGTCATTCTGATCAAATTCTCGCATCGTCATCACTGTAATGCCGATAGCGTCGCCCAATAACAAGGTGTTGGTGGCGCTTGCGGTAGGTGCTAGACCAAGAGGGCATGCTTCCTTCTTAGCGGCGATGTCTAAGGTGATATCGCATTCTTTCGCTAAAAAACTATTGAGATTTGCGGTGACGCCAATAGTGGTAATTTTTTGGCGCTTTAGAAGCGGTACCATCATTTTAAATTCATTGGCTTCACCGGAGTTAGAAATCAGAATAACTACGTCGCCTTGGCGAGCCATCCCTAGGTCACCGTGTAGTGCTTCTGCTGGGTGAACAAAGAAAGCCGGTGAGCCCGTTGAAGCAAAGGTCGCTGCGATTTTTTTGCCGATATGACCAGACTTACCGATGCCCGTAATGATGACCTTACCTTCGCAATTGAGAATAGCTTTGCAAGCCTCTGCGAATGAAGTGGTCAGAGAGTCGAGTAGCAACCGAGCTTGGTCTAGCTCTTGTTCAATAACGCCGCGTCCTAATTGGCAAATATCTTCCGTGGAGTGCTGCTTATGCATATTGATTTCCTAACGTATTAAACATTTCATGCTGAGAAGGAGAAGAATAATAAAACTCTTGATGGTTTTCTGTTAAGAAAGTCATTTAGCCTAAGAAGGATTCAAGAGTTTCTATCACCAACAAATGGTCTTCGTACTGCGGTAACCCGGATACGGAAATACTACCAACAACACCGACGTTTCTTATAGAGAGAGGAAAGCTTCCTCCGAACGGCGCAAATTGTTTTGGATCCACAAGAGAAGCTTCTTCTATGCTTTTCCCCTTAGTTTTAAAGTACTGACCCATATACCAAGAGCTGTGTTGGTATCTGACCACAACATTACGCTTTCGAGCTATCCATTCTTGGTTGTCGATAGAGGTACCAGGCATCGCATATGAAAATAGGCAATGTCCGTTCAAGGTGATATCAATCGCAACGCTTGCCCCTTTATTTTCTGCATTTTGTTTAATTAGATTGCCTAGCTGCCATGCGATATTTGGGTTGAACTCGGTGAACTGAAGCCTGTCTTCTTGTGCGAGTAGTAAGTCTAAGTCTGTGATCATGCTACACCTCAGTAAGTTTGATTGTCCGTTGCTGTTGTGAGCTTGAGTAAGCTGCTTCTATGATACGAATTACGTCTAGTGCTTGCTCTAGTGATACAGGTAAATCGTCACCTTTTCGAATCGACTTCGCAAGTTGTTGATAGAAAGCTTCATAGCCACCTATCTGAGTCTCTATTGTGGAAACCTGCCCTTGATGACTGGTGATAGTGGCGAAGTACTCTGGTCGATCTTTACCCCAACCACATGTTTCTGGACCTTGTTTATTCCGCAAAAAGTCTTCTTGGGTGTCCATCCCATATTTAATCAGGCTCGTATCTTTAGCAAAGATTTGGAACCTTGGTCCTTCGGTTGTACTTAAACAGTTTCCATGCAAAATGACCTCGTGCGTGGGGTAATTGAGAATCAAATGGAAATGGTCAACAGCTTGGGAACCTGACCGTTGATTTCTCAATACTGCAGTGACGCTTTCCGGTTTGCCAAATAGGCACAATGCTTGATCAATGAGGTGAGCTCCTAGGTCGTAGAGAATGCCGGAGCCAGGTAAAGCTTGTTCGCGCCAACGGTCTTTGACTTCAGGACGAAAGCGATTGTAGCTTGAGTAAAAGGTATGAATGCCTGGAAGTTTTCCTTGCTCAATGAGTGCTTGAATAGTCTTGAAATCCCCATCGTAACGTCGGCTTTGGTAGACTGATACTCGTTGATCTGATTGTTTAGCAAGTGCGATTAGTTCTTTGCCTTCTTGGACTGAAACGCAGAAAGGCTTCTCGATAACTACATGTTTTCCCGCCGATAATGCAAGCTTGGCTTGAGGAACATGAAGGTTATTGGGTGTTGAGATAATGACTAACTCGATACTTTCGTCAGCAAGCATTTCGTTAATCTCAGAATAAACTTTTACATCTGTTAGTTGAGTATGAACTTTTTGTGCATTACTTGAGACAACGGCAGCAAGATCTAAGTCTTTACAGAAATTGATGATAGGAGCTTGGAAACATTGACCTGAAATGCCAAAACCAACAATGGCGGTTTTAATTGGAGTCATGGGCAATCCTAAAAAGGCAGCACCACCGGAGAAGTTGATACTGCCAAAATGCAAAATGGGGGAAGGCTTAGTTCAGTTCAAGTTCTTGTTTTAGCAAAGCCTCAATCTGATATGAGGTTTCTGCTGTCATGAGCTGCTCTCGGAAATCAGCGTGCATTATCTTTCTCGCGAGTTTGGAAAAAATCTTCATATGCTGATCGCCTGCAGCATGTTTGTTGAGAGTGAGCATAATGACAAATTGTGCTTCTTCATCCCCCCATTCAATCGATTTTGCAAGTCGGCATACGCTGATCGCAGATTGCTCGATATGTTCACTCTTGGTGTGCGGAATCGCAAAGCCAAAGCCAAGTCCAGTAGAAAAGACATCTTCTCGAGCCCATAAGTCATCCGCCAGTTTATTTGGGTATCGGCAGCGACCGGTTAAGAACAAATTGTCTGACAGTGTTTTGATCACTTCCTCTTTGTTTCGTAGATCTCTATCCAGGCTAATACAGTCTGCAGAAACCATTGGCGCTTCAGACTGAGTCATACGGAACTGAGCAAGCACATGCTCAACCTCTTGGATCGTTCGACATTGCATCGCTTTGTTGAGCAGTTGACGACATTCGCGGCTATCAAGTTTCGCAATGCGCTCTTTGGTTGCGGCAATACTTGGTGAGCTCATGCTTATTTCGTCGAGACCTAAACCAACAAGTAGAGGGAGTACCGAGCCTTTGGCACCAAGTTCGCCACATAGCCCAATCCATTTGCCGTGTCGATGAACTTCGCGAACCACATGATCCAGAGTGCGCAAAAAAGCAGGGTTGAGGCTGTTGTAACTAGCCGCCACTTTAGCGTTATCGCGATCCACTGCCATTAGGTATTGAGTTAAGTCGTTGGATCCAATTGAGAAAAAGTCTATTTCCTCGCAGCATTGATCAATGATGAAAGCGACAGATGGAACTTCTAACATGATGCCTAACGGAACTTTTTCAGCAAAAGGAAGGGCTTCTTTACGTAGCTCTTGGCGCACTTCAGCGAGAATGTCTTTTACCCACAATATTTCTTCTAAAGAGGAAATCATAGGGATCATAATTTTGAGGTTTCCATGAGCAGAAGCTCGTAAGATGGCGCGCAATTGAGTTTTGAACATCTCAATAAACTCGGGGTAGATCCGTACCGCACGGTAGCCTAGGAATGGATTGTTTTCTGCTGGAATATTCAAGTAATCAACAGGCTTATCACCACCGATATCAATAGTTCGAACGATGATGGATTTTCCATTTGCAGCGTCACACGCTTGACAGAAAATGTTGTACAACTCATCTTCATCTGGCGCGCTGGTTCGATCCATATAAAGCATTTCTGTGCGGAACAAACCGACGGCTTCTGCGCCGTTTGCGAAGGCGGCTTTCGCTTCTACTGAGTGAGCAATATTGGCTGCAACTTCAAGAACTTTCCCGTCGAATGTTTGTGCTGCTACATCACGAAATTGTGCTTGTCGGCTAGAGACAATTTCTTTCACTTTACTTTCTTGAACATAGTAACGTTCCACAGATTCGGCTATCTCTGTCACCACAATTCCGAGAGTGCCGTCAACAATCACTTCCTCGTCTAGAAGATCAGTTAGGCGAGAACCTTCAACCCCCACAATCGTCGGAATTGCGAAAGATCGCGCCAAAATTACGGTGTGTGAAGTACTGCCACCATGAGAGAGGATTAAACCTTTCAAGAGAGACTTATCTAACTCAAGAAACTGACTAGGGGTAAGATCGTCAGCTAAGCAAACAGTAGGCTGTGTGAGCTTGTTTTGACTGCCAAAACGTTCATCACCATAAATGCTTTGCAGTAGCTGGTAGCACACATCACGAATATCTAATTCACGTTCACGCATATAAGCACTCGATGAGTTCTTCATAACTTCACCAAAGTGTTTAGCAGTGGCAATAATCGCGTCTGCACTGCTTCGTCCTTCAACCAGGTTGCTCGCGATGGTTTGTCTAAACTCTTCATCTTTAGCGATTGATAGGTGTGCTTTGAGCACTTCGCCTTCAGTGTGTTCAGAAGAGTTCAACTGAATCGTCAGAGATTTAGCAACAGCCTCCAAGCCCGAATTGAGTTGTGAACGCTCTTCATTAAGAGGTTTTGCTGGTGGTAAATCAGTGAGTGCATCAAAGTTAATCGCTCCCATTGCTGTTAATACGCCTTGACCAAAACCTTCGCTGACACTGCGACCTCGAATATGAGTCACATTTAAATTCGAAAAGTTCCTTGGGAGAGGAGCAAGGTTTTCATCTTCGTGAGTGGTTGTGGCAAGTGGGGCGTCGCAATGAGGAAACTCGTTAGTAATAAACTGTTTTAGTTGCGTCAATGCACTGTCTTCATCTTGACCTTCGATAGTAATTAAGCACTCATCACCTAACAGCGTATCGGTACTAATTAGAGAGAGGACGCTTTTCGCATTTCCACTCATTCCTGTACGTTGGTTTTGCCATGTAATAGAAGAATCAAAGCTATTACAAACCGCTTCAACATGACTCGCAGGGCGAGCGTGAACTCCATTTGGAAGTTCGCAAGAGAAAGAGAAAGATTTCATTTCATATTGTCCTTTTACTTTGGCAATGCTCACTGCCTTTCGTTATGCATTCACAATATCAAAGTAGACAGTACAAACTATGGGACAAAACTACGAAAAACTGGATTTTTGTTAGGTTGAAAATTAACTGTGATACATCTCAAATTTATAGTTAAAAATGTGACTTTAAACATGGTCTAGGTTTGGTTTTTATTTTCGGTGTAACATAAGTATTTGTATTTTAAGTTTTTAATTATTCTTGTTTCATTCTGGATATTTTTCGAGAGACAGATCAACTTTTCTTTTTAATCGAACAAAAATCCAGTAAATAGAACTTTTGTCCTCTAACTGAATAGTACTATTGCTCACTATATTAGATACCAAAGCACGGCCGGCTGAAGTTTTAACCCTTTACGTGAAACAGTTTAAAAAAACTTATCCAAGGAGAAGTCTATGAAAGACTTAATCTCAATACTTAAGGACACTCGCCAACACTTGATGACTGGTGTCTCTCACATGATCCCATTTGTGGTTGCTGGCGGTATTTTGCTCGCAATGTCGGTCATGCTTTACGGAGAAGGTGCCGTTCCAGAAGAGGGCACATGGTTACACGATCTGTTTTTCATTGGTGTTGCTGGTTTCCAATTGATGGTGCCGATTCTAGCTGCTTACATTGGTTACTCAATCGCTGATCGCTCTGCCTTAGCACCCTCTGCGATAGCGGCGTTCATCGGCGCAAATATGTATAACACGGGCTTTTTTGGGGCAATTTTTGCCGGTCTGTTAGGTGGTATCGTGGTGTTCTACCTGAAGAAGATCAAAGTTCCATCTTACGCTCGCTCTGTAATGCCGATCTTCGTGATTCCAATCATTGGTACTTTCATCACCGCCGGTGCCATTGTTTGGGGGATTGGTGAGCCAATCGGTGCAGCGACTGCAGCTCTGACGGATTTTCTTAAAGGCATGCAAAACGAGAGCATCGTTCTTCTCGCTGTCATCATGGGTCTTATGATCGCCTTTGATATGGGTGGTCCTGTCAACAAAGTTGCGTATGCGTTCGTCATTATGTGTGTTGGTGAAGGTATCTATAACGTAGCTGGTATCTCCTCCGTTGCTGTGGCAGTGCCTTCTATCGGTATGGGTCTAGCAACATTCCTCAATAAAAAGCTTTACGACTACAGTGAGCAAGAAGCAGGACGAGCTTCGATTCTAATGGGCACGATGGGTATTACGGAGGGGGCTATTCCTTTCGCAGCTGCTGATCCATTGCGTGTGCTGCCGTCCATCATGATTGGCACAGCAATTGGTTCTGCAACAGCAGCGGTGCTTGGTGTGAAAAGTTATGCAGCTTGGGGCGGCTTGATTGTACTTCCTGTGGTTGAAGGTCGCTTTAGTTTCATTATCGCACTTGCTGTTGGCTCATTGGCTACTGCTTTGTTAGTCAACTTCTTGAAAGCACGTCGCTCTGTCACGCAAGAAAAAGAAGAAGAGTCCGATGATTTAGACCTTGATATCGAGATCGGTTGATCCGCAGAACAGACTTATAGCTTGGTGAGCTGAATAGCCGCCAAGGTAAATACAAAACAACGAAAAATTAAGAATTCTCCAAAACAATACAGGAAACAAAATTATGACTTCTATTATAGCAGTAACAGCATGCCCTTCAGGTGTTGCACATACATACATGGCTGCTGAGGCCATCGAAGCAGCAGCAAAAGCCAAAGGTTGGTCTTGCCAAGTGGAAACACAAGGTTCAATTGGTATCGAAAACGAGTTAGATGAAAGCACGATCAAAACCGCGGATGTCGTCATTCTTACCAAAGATATCGATATCAAGAATGCTGAGCGCTTTACAGGCAAAACCATCGTACGCATCGGTGTCAGTGATGCTGTAAAACGTGCATCTGCCGTGATGGATAAGATTGAAAAGCATCTTGAATCAGTAGCAGCTTAGCCTCCCACTAAATTACAGAGCAGAGAAATTTTGGTCTCTCTGCTCTGTATAGCTAAGTGACTCTCGTTAGGGTTTCTTAGCTATACAAAACCATTAAATCGCTCAACAACTAGGTATTCTCAGGAGTCTATATATGAGTACCCCACGCATAGAACGTCTTAAGTCCGCACTGTTTGCCGCAAAACGCGAAATCTCATTGGAACGTGCACTGTTGTACACAGAAAGTCATAAGCAAACAGAAGGAGAACCGACATTAATTCGTCGTGCAAAAGCAACTGCCTATGTGATGGACAATGTTGAAATCTCTATTCGTGAAGATGAGCTAATTGCTGGTAATCGAACGGTACAACCAAGAGCGGGTATTGCTTCTCCTGAAATGGACCCTTATTGGATTGAGAAAGAGTTAGATATTTTCGAATCTCGCCCTCAAGATAAATTCTTTGTTTCTGAGCAAGACAAAACAACCTACCGTGAGCAATTACTACCTTACTGGGCTGAACGGTCGATGAAAGACTTCATCAATGCTCAAATTCCGCTAGAGGTAAAATCTGCTGTTGGTCAAAAGATCTTTAGTGTTAACCAAACAGACAAAGGTCAAGGTCACATTATTATCGACTTTGATCGTCTGCTAGATAACGGTTTAGGTGCGCTTCTCGATGAGCTGCAAAGCTTGAGTTTTAGCCAGCCAGAGAACGAATTCTTCAAGTCAGTTGTGATCTTGTTGGAAGCGTCGATTCGTCATATTCATCGTTATGCCGAATTAGCCGAGAACATGTCGCAAGCCACTGATAACGAACAGCGTAAGCAAGAGCTGATTCAGATTGCGGCTATTTCTCGCAAAATTGCAACAGAAGCTCCAGATGGTTTTTATGAAGCATGCCAATTGTTCTGGTACATGAACATTATTCTGCAATACGAATCGAATGCGAGTTCTTTATCGCTGGGTCGCTTTGATCAATATATGTTGCCATTTTACGAGCAATCGTTAGCACGAGGTGAGTCTCCGGATTATCTTCGTGAGTTGTTGGAAAGTTTGTGGATCAAGACCAATGATATTGTTCTGTTACGTTCTTCAGGTAGCGCCAAGTTTTTTGCGGGTTTCCCTACGGGTTACACGATTCTATTAGGAGGTTTGAGCGAAGTAGGGCGCAGCGCTGTGAATGCACTATCCACATTATGTTTGGATGCCTACCAAAGTGTGCAGCTGCCTCAACCTAACTTGGGTGTGCGCGTAAACGAGTTCATGGATCGTGGCTTCTTAATGAAAACCGCAGAAACGATTCGTTTGGGGACGGGGATTCCTCAAATCTTTAATGACGAAGTGGTCGTGCCTGCCTTCCTAAATCGTGGTGTGTCGCTAGAGGATGCACGTGATTATTCGGTGGTTGGTTGTGTGGAGCTGTCGATCCCAGGCAAGACTTATGGCTTGCACGACATCGCTATGTTTAACCTCCTGAAGGTCATGGAACTCGCGATGCAACGTCATGCAAACAACCCAGATATTACCTTTGACAGCTTGATGAGTGATATTCATCAAGACATTAAGCACTACGTCAAGTTGATGATTGAAGGCTCTAACATCTGCGATGTTGGTCACCGTGATTGGGCTCCAGTGCCGCTTCTTTCATCATTTATCAGCGATTGTATCGAGAATGGTAAAGACATCACATACGGTGGAGGGCGTTACAACTTTTCTGGTGTTCAAGGAATTGGTATCGCTAATCTGTCTGATTCTCTCCATGCACTTAAGCGTTATGTATTCGAAGAAAAACGCTGCACGTTCAAAGAATTTATCGCCACATTAGATAGCAACTTTGAGGTGCCAAACGGTGAAAAAGTCCGCGCTCGTTTGATGAATAAGTACGAAAAGTACGGCAACGACATTGATGAGGTGGACGCTCTGGGCTCTGAGTTATTGCGTTTATTCTGTAAAGAGGTAGAGAAATACGATAACCCTAGAGGCGGAAAGTTCACCCCGGGCTCCTACACCGTATCTGCTCACGTGCCGCTCGGTGCTGTTGTGGGCGCTACTGCTGATGGACGTTTGTCAGGAGAACAGCTTGCTGATGGTGGTTTGTCACCAATGTTAGGAAAAGATCAATTAGGTCCGACAGCCGTTCTAAAATCAGTGAGTAAATTAGATAACTACTTGCTGTCCAATGGCAGTCTTCTCAACGTGAAATTCACACCTGCAACGTTAGAGGGGGATCAAGGTTTAAGCAAACTGTCCGATTTCATCCGCGCATTTATGAAGCTCAAGTTACAACATATTCAATTTAATGTGTTGAACGCTGAAACACTGAAAAAAGCGCAAGAAAAGCCAGAGGACTACTCAGGGTTGGTCGTTCGAGTAGCTGGCTACAGCGCTTTCTTTGTCGAGTTATCGAAAGAAATTCAAGATGACATCATTCGAAGAACTGCCCATGAGCTGTGATCAAGCTAATGGAAGCAAAAGTAGCGCGCGGATATTCAATATTCAGCGCTACTCACTCCATGACGGGACAGGGATTAGGACTGTGGTGTTCTTCAAAGGTTGTCCTTTGAGTTGTCCGTGGTGTGCCAACCCAGAGTCACGTTCACACAAAATCACTTATATGCGTCGTAAAGCACTATGCCTTGAGTGTGATGAATGTGAAATGGATGTTGAAGAGTGCCCAAGTGGAGCGTACGAGCAAGTGGGCACGGACATGACTTTGGATGAAGTGATAGCACAAGTTGCAAAAGATGATGTGTTTTTTGATACCTCAAATGGCGGTATCACGCTTTCTGGTGGAGAAATCCTTACCCAAGCGCATTTTGCCATCGAGCTTCTGACCAAACTAAAGCAACTTGGTTATCGCACCGCTGTTGAAACTTCTGGTCATGGTAATAGCACGCAATTGAGTCGTATTGGAGAGTTGTGTGATGAAGTGTTGTTCGATTTTAAAATCATGGATGCACAAAAAGCTAAAAGCGTGATTGGGCTCAACATGGAGAAAGTACTTGGAAACTTCAAGATGTTGGTTGAGCAGGAATGTAACGTAATTCCACGTTTACCACTTATCCCCGGTTATACCTTGAACTTAATCAATATTGAAAGTGTTTTGCGCTTTTTAAAACCTTTCAATATCAGAGAAATTCATCTGTTGCCGTTCCATCAATACGGCGCAAACAAATATGAGATTTTAGGGATGGATTATCTAATGAAAGACATTCCCGTTCCTACTCAATCTGAAGTGGAAGCCATCCGCAGCCATATACAGGCTAGTGGATACCAAGTAGTCATTGGAGGCTAATATGAAAAAGAAAATACTGATCACTGGTGCGAGAGGCTTCTTTGGGACGCGCTTTATCAACCGTTATCGCAATGAGTTCGATATTTTGGGGTTAGACGTTGAGCAACTTGATATCACCAATAAGAGTGCGGTCGATACAACATTCGCTGAATTTAAACCTGATTTCGTGATTCACGCTGCGGCAATTGCAGTCACGGATTTTTGTAACCAACACCCAGACATTGCGCACAAGGTGAATGTTCAAGGGGCAATTAATGTAGCGAACGCATGTAAAGCAAATGGTTCAAAACTCGTGTTCATCTCTACTGAACAAGTCTTCAATGGGAATATCGAAGCAGGACCATATAGTGAGCAAGATACGCCAGTACCAGACACTGTATATGGTCAAAATAAGCTAGAAGCAGAAGGTGAGTTGCGTTCTATTTTGGAAGACATGTGGATTTTGCGTTTTACCTGGCTATTTGGGTTACCTGAGCGAAATACCACCATTAATCCAAATGTGGTTTGGAATGCCATGCAAGCTTTAACAAACGGTGAAGTGATGCAAGAGCGCAGAAATGAGTTCCGTGGATTAACTTATGTTCATGAACTTATAGAGCAGTTTCCAAAAATCTTCACCATTCCATATGGCACTTACCATACGGGGGCAAATAACCCGGCAAGTCGTTATGAGATTGCTGAGCATATTTTGACCGAGTTGGGGCAACAAAGTCGCCTCGATCATCTACTTCAAGCGAATGACGCGCCCAAAACTCGAGATGTCAGACTCAACACCAATAAGTTGGCTGGGCAAGGAGTCGTGTTTACAGAGAGCAAAGCCGCAATCACTAAATGCTTACAAGAATTTCATTACATTTCTGCCTAATGGGCGGGAATGTAAACGATTTATAGACATTATTCTTCAAGAAAAAGACTCAGGCGAGTACTCCAAACAATTGAGTGGTCGCTGTTAAATTAGGAGTAGTACCATGATATTCATGCTAGATACGGCAAACATTGCTGCGATCAAAAAAGCAGTAGACCTTTATCCGATCGAAGGTGTAACGACCAATCCGTCAATTATTGCGAAAGAAAAACGCCCACTGAAAGAAATCTTATTAGATATCCGTGAGATAATTGGTGACGAGCGTATGTTACACGCGCAAGTTATGGGTAAAGATGCGGAAACTATGCTGAAAGAAGCCAGAGCACTGCGTTCAATTGATCCAGAGATCATTATCAAAGTGCCGGTAACGCCGCAAGGTATTAAAGCAATGAAGTTGATTCATGGAGAAGGCTACCGCATAACCGCCACTGCGATCCTGACTTCGCAACAAGCGCTTATGGCAGCGAAAGCGGGAGCGGAATTCCTTGCTCCTTATGTGAATCGTTTAGATAACATTTGTGGTGATGGTGTCGCTGTCGCGGCGGAAATGGCGCAAATCATCGATAACTACCACCTTGATGCGAAAGTGCTTGGTGCTTCATTTAAAAATGTTCAACAAGTCCATCAATTGGCGCTGGCAGGCATTCATTCTGTTACGATTGCCCCGGACGTTTTTGACCAACTGCTTGTGCATCCATTAACTGACTCGGGTGTATCGGGGTTTGTTTCAGATTGGGAAACGGTTTACGGCGAGGGCACTAACGTTCTTGATGTTCTTTAATGTGATCCAGTACACGCTCTAATAGTTTGTAGACTTGGTTGTAACGCAAAAGCTGACCAAGATTAATAATGACCATGCTTAATGAGATTAAACTCACTTATAAGCTTGGTCATTTTTGTTTTTATCTTATGGAAATAGTTGGTGTAACCGCATGTATTAGCGGTGTAGCGCATACTTATATGGCAGCTGAAGCGCTCGAAAAATTAGGGCGTAAGCTCGGTCACAAGGTGACAGTAGAAACCCAAGGCGCTTTGGGTAGCGAAAATCAGTTAACGCAAGATCTGATTGATGGTGCAGATGTCGCAGTGATCGTTTCTGATATTAACATTGAGGGCGCGGAACGATTTGAAAACAGTCGAGTTGTGCGTTGTTCTATTGCTCATTTTCTACGTAGTACGGAAGAGGTGATGAGCGCTATCGATAAAGTTCGTCAAGCGCCCCGAGGTGCTGAAATTAGTTTTTGAACATTAATCTTCTTCAACATGAGCGCTGAGGTATTGCGCTCGATACTCTGATGGCGAGCGCTCGGTTTGCGCTCGAAACACACGACAAAAATAGTTACTGTCTTTAAAGCCACAACGGTGCGCGACTTCTTTTACCTTCATATCGTATTCGACCAACAAAAACTTAGCGCGCTCTAAGCGAATGTGATTCAAATATTCATTGAACTTAATCTGTCCTTCCTTTTGGAACAGTTGTGAAAGGTAGTTCGGTGACACATAGAAGTGCTCGGCAACCGATTCACGAGTCAAAGGCTCTTGATAATGTTGTTCTAGGTAATCTCTCACCGATTCAAATAGCGCATGACTTTTTGAAGGCGTTTCAAGTGGTTGTTCGATAAGATCCACGATGTGGCTAAACAGCGAACTAACCAATAGTTTCATTGTTGCTTGTGACTCTATCTGTCGAGTCAATTCTTCTAGGGCATTAAGAATAAACGTGCCGACACGAGGTCCCCGACGTAAAACCGTTTCTTTGATCGCGGAGTCGAACTTCTCACCATCCCAACTTAACAAACTTAAGCCAAAACTTTGCTTACCAGCCATCACAGTCATAGTGACAACGGGTTTGCTTCCCCAGCTTGGTTGGTTCCAACTTTCTGCTGGTAAGTAAATCACGTCACCTTGCTTGAATACTCTTTTTTGTTCTACGCCGGTTTGGCTCCCTAGCTCCATCTCTAGCTCACCGAATAACACCATTTCAATACGAGGAAAATGGACTTGAAAGGCGAGTTGAGGTGGCTTAGGCAAGTTGCCTGCGCAAACCACATTACTGATTTCCCCACTGAGGTCTTTGTAATGATGAAGAGATTCAAGCAGGTAGTTTTTGTCGAGCATCAAGAGTAACCGAGTGAGCAAATAACAACATCAGTGTATGTCATTCAAGTGTGTCGCTGCTAGATACAATTTTCTCTATTTGTGAAGCGATACTGCTTTGAAATAACAAGAGGTAATAATAAGTGGCTTTATATAACCTCATTAATTTTTAATAACTTAGGTGGTTATTTGTATCGCCATCACAATTTGACTTTCTAAAGACAAATCTCCAGTTAGACGAACAAATATGCTATGTGATGAAGAGGTTTTGCTTGCTATTTTGAGGTAATTCCAAGTCGAGATGTGCTCTCGAATACAGCAAAAATTAAATCAGTTATCTAGGAGTTACCATGCTAACAACAACTATATTTCCAGGTCGTTATGTTCAAGGTAAAGATGCTCGAAAACAACTCGGAGCAGAACTCAATCGCTTTGGCAAAAAAGGTCTGATGATCTGTGACCCATTTGTTTATGACACATTACTTTCTGAGTTTGAACCTTATCTCGAGACCGTTGAAGTTGAGGTGGTCCGGTTTGCTGGTGAATGCTGTGACGAAGAAATAACACGTCTGACAACCATGTTGAAAAGCTTTGAGGGTGAGTTTGTGGTTGGCTTAGGTGGCGGTAAAACCATTGATACCGCGAAAGCAACATCCTATGAAGCGAGAGTTCCTGTGGCTATTGTACCGACATTGGCGGCGAGCGATGCGCCATGCAGTGCGCTATCCGTTATTTACACTCAAGAAGGAGAGTTTAAGCGTTACCTTATCCTTCCTCAAAACCCGAATCTTGTCTTGGTCGACACACAAATCATTGCCAAGGCACCTGTTCGACTACTCATCGCTGGGATCGGTGATGCGCTAGCAACATGGTTTGAAGCAGAATCATGCCAGCAAAGTTTTGCCTCGAATATGACAGGTCACGTCGGTTCTTTATCTGCATACGCCTTAGCGCATTTATGTTACGACACTTTGCTTGAATACGGCGTAATGGCTAAAACATCGAACGAACAAGGTGTGGTCACTCCAGCGCTCGAACGCGTTGTTGAAGCAAATACGTTGCTTAGTGGATTAGGTTTCGAAAGTGGTGGTCTTGCTGCCTCTCATGCGATTCATAATGGCTTAACAGTATTGGAACCAACACATGCGTTCTTGCATGGTGAAAAAGTCGCATTTGGTGTGCTCTCTTCTCTATTCCTTACTGACAAATCGGCTCAGACCATCGCAACTGTTTATGACTTCTGCGAAAAAGTAGGCTTGCCCACGACTCTGTCTCAAATCGGTTTAGAAAATGTATCTGATGAAGATTTATTGGCAGTAGCTGAAGCCGCATGTGCAGAAGGGGAGACTATTCACAACGAACCTCGAGCTGTCACTCCAGATATGGTGTTTGCAGCGATGAAAGCGGCAAATGCAGAAGGGTTACGTCGCAAGATCTAGCACTGCTTATCATTACATTCAGCCCCGCTTTTTCCTGCAAATCAGTGGGGCTGATTACTATTGGAGAACATAAATGATCACGATTCCTTTTGCGGGTTTATTGTTTGATCTAGATGGTACGCTAGTGAATTCTATTCCCTCAGTAACCCGATCTTGGACGACTTGGGCGATCAAAAAAGGCTTGGAGCCTGATTACGTTCTGTCTCGTATTCATGGACGTCCTGCTATCGATTCTATCTCTGAACTTTTGCCGAATGCATCTAGACAAGAAATTCAAAATGAAGTGATTTGGTTAGAAGAGTTTGAAGCTAGAGATACGACGGGCATTGAAGTGATTACTGGCGCTCAAGAGTTGCTTCATCAACTTAACGAATTTGAGGTGCCTTGGGCTATTGTGACATCAGGAACCATTCCTGTTGCCAGTGCTCGCATCAAAGCCGGAAAGCTGCCGATGCCCAACGTACTCATAACGCCGGAGCGTATTAGCAAAGGCAAGCCAGATCCAGAGCCTTATTTAAAAGGAGCCGAGGAGCTCGACTTAAACATTGAAAACTGTATTTGTTTTGAAGATGCCAGTGCGGGTATTCATTCTGGAAAAACAGCAAAAGCAAAGGTTGTCGGTATGTTTAGTCATGGTGAAAAGGATGCACTCATTGAAGCGGATTACATCGTCGACAATTGGCGTGATGTAAGCGTTATTAAAAATGAACTTGGCGAGTTTCAGATGATCTTAAGTCGGATGTTATGACGCCAAAACAATCCAAGTGTTTATGAAGTGAGGTCGTTTATGTCGATTTCAAAGCTCGATACTGTTATTCAAAACTATCAGTGGGGGAGTTTATCTTCTATTAACCGTATGTTCGGAATCGCAAATCCCAACGTAGAGCCTCAAGCAGAAATGTGGATGGGCGCACACCCGAGTGGTTGCTCTAAGATAAAAGATACAGGAGAGTTGCTCTCTCACGTTATCGGCGAAAATAGGACCGCAATACTAGGTGATTACACCAGTGCTCGGTTTGGAGAACTTCCTTTTTTACTTAAAGTTCTTGCCGCAGAGACACCGCTTTCTATTCAAGTTCACCCTAACAATGCAAAGGCCCAAGCTGGTTATAGAAGAGAGAACGAGCTAGGCGTTCCGATTGCTGCTGATACTCGAAATTACAAAGACCCAAATCATAAACCTGAGTTGGTATACGCACTCACTTTTTATGAAGCGATGAACGGTTTCAGGCCCATTGAGCAGATCATCGCATTATTTAGGGCTGCACAGCTTTCAGCGCTTGATAAAGAGTTGAAACATTTGGAACGCTGCCAAAACGCAGAAGGACTTAAGGCATTCTTTAGTGCTATTTTGTCGTTAAGTGGAGATAAGAAGCAGCAAGCTCTGCGTGAATTGTATGTCGCACATGAAGCAACTCAGATAACGGCTCTTAGTCGACAAGCAATACATTACAGTCGGTCATTTAAACAATACTATCCCGATGATGTTGGGTTGTTTGCGCCATTAATGCTTAATCTTATTGAGCTTGCACCTGGTGATGCGATGTTTTTTCATGCTGAGGTACCACACGCCTATATCCGAGGGACGGCGTTGGAGATCATGGCAAATTCGGACAATGTACTAAGAGCTGGTTTAACGTCGAAACACGTCGATATTCCAGAGCTGATTGATAACACAAGCTTTGTTCCGACTTCTTCGGAAAATTTACTTATAACACCACTGTGCAAAGAGAATCGAATAACTTATCCCGTGCCAGTTGATGATTTCAGCTTTGACATTATATCAGTCGATATAGAAGCCTCTCCCCAATATTTAAGAAGTGCAGAAATCCTCTTTTGCATAGAGGGTGAGGTAACTATTTGGTCGGATAAAGAAAGTATCCAGCTCCGAGTTGGTGAATCGATGTTCATTAGTCATGATACCAAGAGTTATCAATATAAAGGAAAGGGGAAATTGGCTCGCGCATATAATTAATCAAAAGGCTCCAAGATTTTGTTACAAATGATTTAGCCTAAATCCTCACTATAAACACGGCAGAAAATCATGATCGGCTTGCTTGCCGATCATTGATGTAATGAATGCTTCGCTGCAACAATCAGAATTGTCACTCACAACAAAGATATACGGCTAGACTGCTATAAATTCCGGTTACGGGTTGGTTTTTGAAAATCAACAAGGTTACAATACTCGGATTAAAGGAAGTTGCGTAGAGCAAGAGCAATGAGCCACATATTAGATAAAATCGACACAGTTTACCCATTCCCACCAAAACCAATCCCATTAAGCCAACAAGAAAAAGCCGATTACATCGAGCGAATCAAAAAGCTGCTTAAAGAAAAAGACGCGGTACTTATCGCCCACTATTACACTGATCCTGAAATCCAAGCTCTGGCTGAAGAGACCGGCGGTTTTGTTGGTGATTCGCTAGAAATGGCAAAATTTGGTAACCGCCATCCAGCAAGTACACTGATCATTGGTGGGGTTCGCTTTATGGGTGAATCTGCAAAGATCCTGACACCAGAAAAACGCATTCTAATGCCAACGCTAGAAGCAGAATGTTCACTGGATCTTGGTTGCCCGGCGGACAAGTTTAGCGAGTTCTGTGACGCTCACCCTGACCACACGGTGGTGGTATACGCAAACACATCTGCGGCAGTAAAAGCACGTGCTGATTGGGTTGTGACTTCTAGTATCGCGCTTGAAATCGTCGAGCATCTAGACGCAGAAGATAAGCCAATCATCTGGGGGCCGGATCGCCACTTAGGTTCTTACATTGCAAACAAAACTGGTGCAGACATGTTGCTATGGCAAGGTGAGTGCGTAGTTCACGACGAGTTTTCTGCAGATGCGCTACGCAAGATGAAGAACGTATACTCGGATGCGGCAATCCTAGTGCACCCAGAATCACCTGCAAGTGTTGTAGAGCTAGCTGATGCAGTAGGCTCGACAAGTCAGCTAATCAAAGCAGCGAAAGAGCTGCCTCAAAAGCAAATGATCGTCGCAACAGACAAAGGTATCTTCTTTAAGATGCAACAGTTAGTGCCTGAAAAAGAACTGATTGAAGCACCGACAGCAGGGGCTGGCGCGACATGTCGTAGCTGTGCACACTGCCCTTGGATGGCGATGAACGGTCTTAAAGCAATTGAGCAAGCGCTGCGTGAAGGTGGTGAAGAGCACGAAATCTTTGTTGATGAAGCACTACGTGTGAAGTCACTGATTCCGCTCAACCGCATGCTAGATTTTGCCGAGCAGTTAAACATGCAAGTTAAAGGCAACGCATAGTCATTCCGTCTACTTAGACTGTAGTTTGTTAATATAAATCTCAAAAACCAGCCGAATGTGGCTGGTTTTTTTATTTCTTACAATCAATAGGTTAGTATTTAGTTATAGCAATCAGAAAGGAATCGGAAACTTATGGCTGTATGGCTAGTACTGAAAAAGTGGCTAAGCACCCATCTTTTCAAATTAAGCAACCGAAACCTTCTCGTCATTAGTGGCGCATACATTGCCATCTCGTGGTTATTGTTGGCTCTTGCAGGAGAGCATGCACTGACCGAAAACTTCTCTAACTTTATTTACTACCTCATGGTGACTGCTTCAACGGTTGGCTATGGTGACTTATCACCCTCAAGTGATATGGGTAAGTGGGTTGTGGTTTTGTTTATTATCCCTGGTGGTTTGAGTTTATTTGCTGCCATTTTGGGGCGAGTGGCTGGTGGCGCAATTGACTATTGGCGAGCAGGCATACTGGGTAAACGGAGAGTAAGAGTGGATAACCATATCGTATTATTGGGTTGGAATGGCGCACGAACCATGCACCTTATCCGCATGTTGCAGCATGAAGAAGAGGGCAAACGCCCAATTGTGTTATGCAGTCGTTCAGACATTGAAAACCCATTACCAGGTGAAATTGGTTTTATCAAGGTGAACAGTTACACCGACGCGCAAGAGATGAAAAACGCCAACATCACCGATGCTAACTGTATTATTGTCGATAATCTTAGCGATGATATTACTCTCTCTGCCGCCTTGTATTGTGCCTCAGTGAATCCTGATGCACACTTGCTGGCTTATTTTAAAGATGAAGCGCTAGGTCGACTGTTGAGTGAGCACTGTCCAAAAGCGGAATGCATTCCAGCCGTTGGCGCGGAGATGCTTGCGAAAGCGGCAGTAGATCCGGGTTCGAGCGCACTTCATCAGGAGCTACTTGCTTCAACTCGGGGTATGACACAGTACTCGGTGATTTACCCACAAGATCAACCGACAACCAGCGTGGAAAAGATCTTCGGATTTATCAAGAAGCATCACCAAGCTACGTTGATCGCGTTCGATCTTGGTGATGGGATTGAACTCAACCCAGATTTAAATGCTCAAGTGCCGCCAAGCACTAAGCTGTTTTACATTGCCGACGAGCGAATTGATGACTTCGCTTGGACAGACATGAACAAGGACAAATAATGCATATGATTGCCGACCTGTTGGCAGGTTTTCCCAATTTTCTTCTCTACTTTTCTGTTTCGATCGTTTTCGTGCTGGCGTTTAAATTCGTCTACGTCAGATTGACGCCTTATGACGAATGGCATCTGATCAAGGAAGAGAAAAATACCGCTGCGGCAGTTGCGTTAAGTGGTGCTTTTCTTGGTTACTGTCTGGCTATTGCCGGCGCTGCGACTAACTCAGTCAATATTGTGGATTTCATGGTATGGGGCGTTGTAGCGATGCTGGCACAGATCATTGCGTTTGGTATTGTACGTTTTATTCTGCTGCCGAAAGTATCGGAGCGTATTGAGAATGATGAAGTACCAGCGGGTATTGTTTTAGCTGCCGTCTCTGTGTCTGTCGGTGTGCTTAACGCAGCTTGCATGACCTACTAGGAGGAACGATGAAACGCAGTTCCAATGTAAAACGCTCCTCAATGGACAAGAGTTTTAAAGTCGGACGAATCATTCCATTCGTTGCTTTTGGTGGGATTTTTTTCCTCGCAACTCAAGAATCAGAAACGGAAGGCTATATCTACGTCGATGCTGACGAGTGTAAATCTGCCGCGCCTGAATTCAGTGAGCAGTGTGACATCGCCTACCAAGAAGCAATGGCGCGTGCAGAAGAAAATGCGCCGCGCTACAACAACAAATATGAGTGCGAAAATGACTTTTACGAGGATGATTGTTACTACAGTTCTCGTCATCACTCATATGTCCCATTTGTTGGTGGTTACTTCTTCAGTCGCGCGGTGAGTGGGCTTAAGGGTTACAACAAAAGTTATTACTCAGAGCCGATGTATCGTTATAAATCGAAGTATTACAACGGTGCAGGGCAGTTTTACGGCTCTTATCGCAATCAATCCACTAAGGTTGCTACCAGTAGCCTAAATAAGCGCGGCGGCGGTACGATTGGTCGTGCGATGTCTCGCGGTGGCTTTGGTAAAGCTGTGTCAGTCAGCCGCGGCGGTTAACTGAAATGTTTCGACGAGAAATACAAGAAAGAGAAAACTGGCGTGAATTGGCACGCCAGTTTGGTTTTGGCTTCCATTCTATGTACGACCAACCGTATTGGGATGAGAGTGCTTACTATCAATTTACCCTTGAACAGATAGAGAAAGACATTGAAGACCCAACGGAAGAGCTTCATCAAATGTGTCTTGAAATCGTCGATCAGGTTGTGCGAAGTGAGCAGTTACTGACACAGTGTGCGATTCCTGAAGCAATGTGGTCACAAGTCGCTTCCTCTTGGCAACGAAGAGAGCCTTCTCTCTATTCGAGGATGGACTTTGCTTACAACGGCTCCTCTCCTGCAAAGTTATTAGAAAACAATGCAGACACACCAACGTCATTGTTTGAGACTGGCTTTTGGCAGTGGGTGTGGTTAGAGGATGTTGTCAATAAAGGTCGCATTCACCAAAGTGCGGATCAGTTTAATATTCTGCAAGACTTTCTGATTCAACGCTTTGCCGATATTGCCAAATTGCAGCCGGGTCAAACGCTGCATTTTAGTTGTTGCAAATACACCGAAGAAGATAAAGGCACGGTGCAATACCTCGAAGACTGTGCGCGAGAAGCTGGGTTAGCAACCGCCTTTGTTTTTGTCGAAGATATTGGCGTGACGCAAGATGGGCAATTTGTGGATGTCGATGGCAGAGCGATTCGCTGGATGTTCAAACTCTACCCTTGGGAGTTCATGTTCGAAGAGGAATACAGCCAGTACTTGGCAACTGCGAGTGTGAATTGGTTAGAGCCGATGTGGAAATCGATTCTGTCTAATAAAGCGTTGTTACCCTTGCTTTGGGAGAGGTTTCCAAATCATCCGAATCTTTTGCCCGCGTATTTTGCCAATGATCCAAAAGCGGCTAGCTTAAAAGACTATGTCATTAAACCTCTGTTTTCTCGCGAAGGTGCCAATATTGAGATTGTCAAAAATGGTCAGCGATTGGTGAAAACACCGGGTCCGTATGAATCGAGCCAAAACATCATTCAACAATATCATCCGCTACCTAAGTTTGGCTCAAGCCATACGTTGATTGGCAGTTGGTTAGTGAATGATAAAGCAGCCGGGATCTCCATTCGAGAAGACAGCAGTTTAGTTACCCAAGATATGGCGCGATATATCCCCCATGTCATTCTAGATTGATCAAAAAAGCTCTCCGGATTGGAGAGCTTTTTCATTCTGTCTTATGTATCTCACAGGGTGGTGAGTTTATTCTTGCTCAGCTAGCATTACGCCACGTTGAGTCAGTCCGCAAAGCATCATCGGCATTGCGTTGAAGATCTCTTCAAACTGCTCTAGACCTTCCATACCTTGCTCTGCAAGTGTCGTGATTGTCGTTTCTGGATCGTAAAGCATAGTTAGAGAAAGCAGTACGCCACCAAGCAATGCACTGTCTTCACTGTCATCAGGCATCAACGTTTCCCAATCGTCACGAGACAATTGCCAGCCTTGAAGTACACCCTCACAGAAATCACGCGTGTTTGCAGATACGATATCTTGATCATCCAGCTCGCATCCTTCAGGCCACAGCCATGCACCTTCCAGAAGCGCTGGGCGTGTTTGGTTCCACATTTGAATGATCTCATCGATGTACTGTTCTAGTTGCTCACCATCAGAGAAAGGTGCTGTTTCTTCACCGCCCCATAGGAATGGTAGCCACTCTTGAGGATTCAACACGTTTGGCGCACATGCCATAGACGTAACAAAGCCTTGAGTTTTCGCTAGGTTTAGTAGTTTTCCATCAAGTTCTGGAAGAGAAAGGATGTCTTGTAGTTTCAAAATAGAATACCATTTGTTAATGGGCTGGTTGGTTGGCTAATCTTACCAATCAATCAGTGATAAATCGATATTAGGGAATGATTCGTCTACATCTATGGAAATTCGTTCGTCACTCAGAAACAAAAGCATTCTCGCCCTGACACTTTACTTGTGTTTCTTCATCGCGACCATTGGTTCTGTTGTTTACCTTGTTGTTGAGCCACCAGTGCGTGAAAAGCTTGAGCGTAATTTGGATTTGCGAACTCAATTGCTCGCCTCACAGATTGAAGGACCGCTAACCAGTTCCGTTGGTTTGCTCAATAGCCTTGTAGGCTTAGGGCAGACGCCAACACCAAGTATTTCACTTCAAGATACGATTCCCCAGTTACTCGCGGTGAGCGACGACATCATCGTCAGTGGCGGATTATGGCCAAAACCAACATTGGAAGATGAACGTTGGCAATATACAAGCTTATTCTTCAATAAGAATGACAACGGCAGCTTGGATCAAATCCATTCCTACAATAATCCAGAGTCTGGTGGTTACGACAACGAACCTTGGTACCAGTCTGTTGCAAACAAACCTGCAGGGGCAGTGAGTTGGTCTGGCGTGTATATCGATACCTTCACGCAAGTTCAGATGATCACGGCTTCAGCGCCTTACTACAAAGAGGGTGTTTTTGCCGGAGTGGCAACCGTAGACTTGTCTTTGGAAGCGTTATTCCAGTTCATTCGTGAACATACAAATCAATACTCATTAGGTGTTGTGATTCGCGATGCCGATGACCAAGTTGTGATTGAGCACAACTTTCAGCTTACTAAGAACATATACATCAGCCAGCTCGGGTTTGGTGGCTTTAATTGGCGCATGGATGTGGTGAATGCCAAGGTCAAAGTATCGGATCAAGTCTTTAATCAAGTAATGAGCGTTGAGACTGGTGTTATCCCATTCCTACTACTCTGCGTGTTGGTGGGTTACTACCTATTAAACCGATACATTGTAGAACCGATTGTCCGAATTGCTAAGAAAGTGGATGACTCCAAAACGGGTGGCATTATTGATATCGCCTATGAGAGTGAAGATGAAATCGGGCACTTAATCACCAAGTTCAATGAAAAGACGGTTTACCTTGAGCGTGAACGGGTTAAGGCGCAGGCATCTACAAACGCAAAAACAGCCTTCTTAGCAACCTTGTCTCATGAAATCCGAACGCCGATGAATGGGGTGTTGGGAACCGCACAAATACTGCTGAAAACTCATCTAACTGACGAACAAAGAAAGCACTTAAATACCTTGTATGATTCTGGCGATCACATGATGACGCTACTGAATGAAATTCTTGATTACTCGAAAATTGAGCAAGGACACATTGAGCTCGACAACACGCCTTTCCCAATCGAATCGATTCTCGGTAGTATCAACAGTGTGTATCACACTTTATGTGCCGAAAAGGGGCTGCAATTTAGAGTTATTTCTAATGTTCCATTTGGACGTTGGTACAACAATGACAAAGCACGCCTGCGCCAGGTGTTATTTAACCTCCTCAATAACGCAGTGAAGTTCACGGATCGTGGTTTTGTTGAAGTCGAACTGACTGAGCATGTGAAAGATGGCATAACCAAACTAACCATTAGTGTAAAAGACACAGGGATTGGTATCAGCCCTGATGCGCAGAAACGCATTTTCCGACCATTCGAACAAGCAGAATCGTCGACAACACGTCGATATGGCGGCACGGGTCTTGGATTGGCGATAGTGAAGCAGATTTCAGAGCATATGGGCGGGAGTATTACTGTTCAAAGCCAAGAGTGTATTGGCACCAAGTTTATTGTCGAACTTGAGCTCAATCCTTGTAAGGCTGGGGTGTTAGAAGCATCTAATACACATAAACTTGATTGCCAAGGCTTACGTGCGCTTATCGTGGAAGACAACCGTACGAACACCATCATTATGGAGACCTTCTTGCGCTCTAAAGGGTTTGTATGTGTTTGTGTCGAGAATGGGCAGCAAGCAGTAGAGCAGGTGTCGAAGCATGAATTTGATTTGGTGTTGATGGATAACCACATGCCAGTACTTGATGGCGTAGGGGCGATTGCTGTTATTCGCTCTATGGATGCACCAGCTCGCTCGGTTTTGATCTTCGGCTGTACTGCAGACGTCTTCAAAGAAACGCAGGAGCGTATGTTAGATGTCGGAGCAAACCATATCATCGCCAAACCGATTGTTGAATCAGAACTCGATGATGCTTTGTATCGTCATGCGTCGATACTTTATCAATACCAAGACAAGCAAAGCGGAGAACAACCTAAACCTCAAAACGCCGAGGCATTGTTGCTGAACTTCTATATGGCATTAGATGATGGCAACTTGGAACAAGCAATGACGACACTTTCTCACATTTTCGAAAGTGCCAAACCAAATGTCTCTGATGAACTGAATAAAGTTATCCAACGCATCGAAGACTATTTGAGTAAAGCGCTTACCCCTGAGCAAGAGGACATCGACCAACTGACGGTACTGTTAGCAGAACACTAACTCCGTGCATTCACTAAGTAGTGTAGGGTACTTCCTACACTACTTATACCCAAGTGATTTCAAGATGCAGGACTCAGAGCGTTGTCATTTCTTGATTTAGAGTAACTAGATCTTTAAATCGCCGCTGCGCCTACAAACCAAGTCATCCTTGCTGAACCTAGCATCTCGATGTTACTTGGGTATAACCTCCATCTTCACTTCCCATTCTATAAACTTCGTGTTTACTCTGAATTTGCTTGATCCAATAGCATAAGACGATCTTTTTGAAATTCATTTGCCAGATATTTCTCTAGTTTTCTGTGTTTTTTCGCGAGCTAACTGGCTTAAAAGTAAATAAATTACGTTTTAAAACTCCATTTTGAAGTGTTTTATGGGGCTTTTTACTGATTTTGGTGAAAGCTGCTACTTTTTCTTTGAAAGTTAGTTATTAATTTACAACTCATATTTTAAAACGGAATCATAAACTAAAAATAATGTGATTTAATAGCGCTATTAACTGCTATGTGGTTTTAAGTGCAGTAAATGATTTTATAGATGTCGTTTTTATTGGTATTTGATTTTAGAGGTTGTAAATGAAGTCTCGTGGACCATTTTGTATTCGCAATGCCGCAGCGGATACTTTTGCTATGGTGGTTTTTTGTTTTATTACAGGGATGATTATCGAGATCTTGATTTCGGGTATGACGTTTGAGCAGTCTTTAGCATCACGCACATTGTCTATCCCAGTAAACATCGCGATTGCATGGCCTTACGGTATGTTCCGTGATTGGGTATTACGCCAAGGTAACAAACTATCACCCTCTTCGTTTATGAAGAACGTGTCTGACTTGGTGGCGTACGTATTGTTCCAATCTCCAGTCTATGCGGGCATTTTGCTGGCAGTAGGCGCGTCAACTGACCAAATCATCACGGCAGTAGCAAGTAATGCAGTTGTGTCATGTGGCATGGGTGTCCTTTACGGTTACTTCTTAGATCAGTGTCGCCGTTGGTTCCGAGTGCCAGGTTACTATCAAGAAGCCTAATTGCCCCAGTTTTGCGCAATTTAGCTAGATAGTGAGCAAACAAACGCAAAAGGGCGCTTTTTTTCGTGTTTAGCCTTGACCATCAGGAACATAATCATTAAATTAGCGCCTCGTTAGCCAACGATGCTAACCACAATTTGATTCGGTGAGTTGTCCGAGTGGCTGAAGGAGCACGCCTGGAAAGTGTGTATACGGCAACGTATCGAGAGTTCGAATCTCTCACTCACCGCCACATTCTTGAAAAAAGACGTCCTAGGACGTCTTTTTTTGTATCTGCAGTTTAGAAACAACAAAAGCCCCGAGAGTTCGGGGCTTTTCGTTTTTGGCGAAGCGAGTGCTTGTTTAAAGTCGGTCTTATTGAGGTTGACTGAGCACTTGAACCTTTCTATTTAACAAAGCTTGTACCGCATTGGAATCTTTCTCGAAGCTTAAGATTGAGTTGCAAATATCGACGTTGGCAAGCATCGACAGAGACTCACTTAACTCTAGCTTGGAGTTAGCTCGGTTCACCTCTCGCTCTTTAGGGCTTATCTGCACAACGGTTCGACCTAGAAACGAGCCTTGCTTTACAGAGGCTGTTTGCTCGGTATGTTCTAACCGGTCGATAGACAAGTTCTTTGGTGTTGGTTGGATGTCATTGGACATAGGGTACCTAAACTCTTAAGTCCGAGCTCTGAAGCATAGATGGTGAAACTTCCATTGCGATATGGGCAGACAACAATGACTCCCAAGATTCGCTCTGTGTGAGCAGCTCAGCAAGCGCACTCTCAAACAACTCATAGTCGAGCTGCTCGGCCTGAAGCAACCTGTTTAAACAAAGCTTGTGCCTGTGGTTATCTAGGCTAAAAAACAGTTGATGCTCAGACCAATGATAGTTGAATGCCAAAAAAGAACGATAAAGATCAGAATTAACAATTTGTAGGTCGACAATCTCTGCTTCTAGTTGAAGCGTTTCTGTATCTGGGTGGAAAATGAAATGCACTCTTAAGTTATCGTCAAAAGCTAAACCCAGTTCGTCTTCAGTCAAATGTAATTCAGGCAAACCTATTTGATGAGCAAACTTAAGCAAAACCTCATCTACGATTTGGCGCGCTGACATAGAAGCAGTCCTTTTTAGAATTTTATCATCGAAATTATGGAAAGTTAAAACTGATGTTTATCAATATTGGTTGGAATTTTTTATATAAGCGTTTTTTCTATGCGGATAATAAAAACTTATCAACTATGTTGCTTATGTCTCAAGTGTTGTACCACTTACCTTTGCAGAAAGTTTGAGCATTTATTTGGAAGCAGTATCAACTATAAAATAAAGGCAATAAAAATTCCTTATCAAATAATAATGAGTCTTACTTTTGAGAATCTATATTGTCCGAATGGTGTATAAAATAATAGTTGATCTTTTATATATTTGTGTACCAAAATTGCGCCTGCTCATTTTTATTTAAAACATATTCAGTCAAATAGAATCCATAATGAAATGTAATACGTATATTCCGATACTAAGTGCATTGCTTCTCAGCGCTTGTGCTACCACAAATACGGTATCAGATGGGTTTTCTAATCATATTCAAGGAACGCTATTTGGTTGGATAACGTTTGATGATTACGTCGCTCCAGTGAGTACTTCTGTAAACGTCGAAGTATGTCAGGTTTCAGATAATCAATGCTTTACAGTTGTACAGCAAGACTATCAAGGGGTTCAGTTACCTGTTCAGTACTCGGTTGTTATTGCTCCAATACAAGCTGGAAATGGCGAAATGAAAGTGCGCGCTATATTGCGTTCTCAAGGTGAAATTATCGCAAAAAAAGAAGAGCAGTATATTTTTACGCAAGGCAGTGTACATAAGGACTTAAAGCTAGAAGCTTATAAGAATTACTAAAAAAAGTAATCGTTTTCATTTGTCTTTATTATTTAAAAAAATTAAGACAATTGAAAGTAATATCTCCAGACCTAGGTCTCTATTAATCAATCAACTTAGGTCATCGGGTCAGTTTGTCTTTATATGAATATCGGTTGCGCCCATCATAATTTTTATGGTTATATCCACCGCCTTGGATACGTTGGCTAGGTAGAATGGTTTAAAAATAAACAGCTCAAAGTTGTTAGAAATATCAATATAAATGAAGTGGACTTTAACATTAGTACTTTCATTTATTCTAATATAAAAAGAGTTTTTGCTGTTTTAGTATCACTAGTTATAAGTTGAACTTTAGCAAAAGCTTATTAATTCCCGAAAACAATACATAACAATATCGGGAAGGTTTCTTTGCCAAGATTATTTTGCTACCAAAGGTAGCGCTTGAGCTATTCGTTATTATTCGGGGGGTATGGGAGTGTTATGCGCTTCTATGCTCTTTTCTTTGCTTCTTTAATTGAAATTGTCCTGCGTTTGTCTTCGCACTGCGGGACTTTGACAGTTTCTCTGATGGGGATTAGAGAAATTAAAATTATGAAGGGTAGAAAATGGATGTGTTAGGCCAACTAAACACAGAAAGGGTCGACTCGCGCTTGCGAAAAATCCATAGTGCTTGCTGCTATGAAAAACACGATGAAGTATTTCATTCTAGTCAATCTCACATTGTTGTCGTTCACAATGGTCAACTGAGAGTCCAAACAGGGGATTGCACGCTAGACGTTGTTGCTGGTTGTGGAATTTATCTCTCTCAAGGGGATTACTTACTAGAATACACACCGATAGATGGTCAATATACGGCTTCTGTTATCGAGTTTGACAATGAACTGGTGAGTCAACTATTGCAAAAGCATAGTGATCTTTTGATGTCGTTGCCAAAGGTTGAGAATGTTCAGTCTGGATTATTCCCTTTTACTCTCAACTTATTGATAGAACAGACACTATCAGGAATGAAGACGCTAGAAGAACAGTCTTTTCCTGATGCTATTATGCGCTTAAAGTATGAGGAAATGCTCATCTTATTGTTGCATGGGGACCAAGGTGAACACCTCTACGCGTTGTTATCACAACTGACAAACCGAACCTCAGATCGACTGCGTCGCTTTATGGAGCTTCATTACCTTAAAGAGTGGAAACTGACCGACTACGCCCAAGAATTTGGTGCGAGTTTGACTACGTTTAAAGAGCTCTTTAATGAATATTATGGTATTTCTCCTAGAGCGTGGATCAGTGAACGTCGTTTATTGCATGCTCACAAGCTATTGCTCACAAGTAAAATGAGCATCGTCGACGTTGCGATGGAAGCGGGGTTCTCAAGCCAATCTTACTTTACACAAAGTTATCGCCGCCGCTTCGGAACGACACCAAGTAAGGTTCGTTCTGGAGATGAACAAGTAGCAATTGCTAAGTGAAATGTCTGACGACTAAAATTTTCTGACTAATTTTGAAAGGCATTAACTGACGTAAACTCTATTATGCTCAGCGTAACAACGAACAAAACTATTACCTCTACTTCCTTCTGGATTGTTCGAAGTAGATGCGGAGAAGAACACAAATGAAAAAGCAGCATTGGCGACGCCGTTCGCTTTTTCCTAACAACATTGTGACGCAAAGGAAGGTCACTGTATTACAGCGAGGCGCACGATACGAAGGTTTATCCCAATCATCGCAAGAGCCCAATGTTGTTAATGTCAATCACCGACAGCTACTCAGTGAAGGCGTTCTGAGTTACGACCAATTGTCTTTACTCCAGCGCTTGCTTGATCGCAATGTCGTCGATTGTTTATGTGCTAGTCAGCTGATTAAGACATATCAAAAGCTTGGTACGTCTCTAGATCGATTTGCTATGCGCCTCTTTTTAGAGGTGGGTGGGCAACTCAGTGACAATCGTGCGTTGAGCACTTTTGAACAAAGACTGGATTACATTAATCACCGATTAGGTTACCGCTTCAATCTAGCGTCACCTAAAACGCTGATCCTTTCGATGTACTTGACTCTAAATGAGTGGGTTAATCAGCAGACGGATCAGACTGTGTTGCATGATTCCATCAAGCTTGAACAGTTAATCAATCAACTGAGTATTCAGAAAGAGTATTGGTTGAGATTGTCTGGAGAAGAGAGCAGTGCGATTTTTGCAGAGCAACAACTGGAACTGATTAAGAGCCAGCAGAGTGAATTGCATGAGCAGCTAAGTGTTCTCAATGAGCAGCAAAACCAAGTGGTTGAATCTCATCGAGCATTGGTTGAAGAGTGGAAACCAACTCTAGAAAAACTCAAGGGCTTATCTGAGTACAGCAGAACGTCGGATAAGTTTATCTCTGAATGGAAAATATGGTGTAGCGAAGCGCGAGTACAAGCGCCTGATCTAAACGATGTTTGGGATGCGTGTGATCTTGTATACAGCGACCTAAATGCCGTCGCAAAAATTTGGCAATGGTTTCAAGACATGCAAACCGTTGGCAGCGTAGATCATTACTACTTTGACATTCAGAGCAACCAGTGCGGTCAAGCTTGTAACCATCTCAGCCAGATTTAAATAGGGCTAAATATGTTAGATCAAATGATGAAATCTCTAGCGGCAACGCTAGGGGTTGGGGATTTTATTGCCTCAAATAATGGTTCCTATGACATCGAAGTCGACCAGATGCTGCTTAACATTCGGCAGCAATCATCATGGGTCTTGTGGGAAACCGTTCTCCCATTTCAGTTTGAACAGCACCTTGATTATCAGAAAGAACAGGCGCTAAAGCACTGTATGCAGCTCTCTTTGAAAACGTTGCGAGATACGCGTTGCACGTTAACGGTGAACGACAAAGCGCAGTTGATTGTGCAAGGCAAAATGAATATGGAAAGCGCAACGACAGAAGCGCTTTGTACGCAACTTTCTCAACACGTGAATTTGGTGGAGCAGTTCAGCGATTTGCTCGAGCACCAGCGTGTTAATCATACCGTTAGCCACAGTGTTTGGATTCCATAATGCTTGCAGTTTTAAAGACACAAATGCGCAGACTCGTGTTATCAGCGGTGTGTGCTTCAAGCTTGATGATGGCACTTCCTTCTCATGCTTCTGAGCTTAATTGGTCTGATCAACCGTTTCGTTACTACGCGGACAATGATTCGCTAAAAGAATTACTGAACAACTTTGGCGCAAACTACCGCGTTTCTGTATCGGTGAGCGACAAAGTAAATGACCGTGTCAGCGGTCGATTTACACCAGAAGACCCAGCCGAGTTTCTCGATTATCTGGCGCAAGTTTACAACTTGATGTGGTACTTCGATGGTGCGGTACTTCATGTATACAAAGCGACGGAAACTCGTTCGCGATTGCTACAGCTAGAACTGCTAACGGCTCGTGAACTGCGTAGCACGCTGATTTCAACCGGGATCTGGGATTCTCGTTACGGTTGGCGCGCAGCAGAAAACAAAGGTTTGGTTTACTTGGCTGGTCCTCCGAGGTACGTCGATCTAGTTGTCCAAACAGCAGAAGCGCTGGAAAGCCGACTGGTACAAAAATCCAACTCTACGGATGAGTTGTTTGTTGACATTATTCCGTTGAAGTACGCCTCTGCGACGGATAGAGAGATCACTTATCGTGATCAAGGGGTGACGGTACCAGGTATTGCTTCGGTATTGAGCCGAGTTCTATCCGGTGTTCAAACTCAAGTTAAGGTGGCGAATGAGAGCGACGAAACAGGAGCGAGTAAGTCTGCGACAGTGACTAAAAAAGCTTCTGTCCATAGCGGCGCATCGGTAGAAGCTGAGCCAGGGTTAAACGCGATCATTGTGCGCGATACGCAAGCTCGATTGCCGTTGTATCGTAAGTTGATTGCTCAGTTGGATCAGCCGCAGTCAAGAATCGAAGTGGCGCTTTCAATTGTTGATATCAGCGCGAACGATTTGAGTCAGCTTGGTGTTGACTGGCGAGCTGGTGTTGCGGTTGGTAACAACAGCATTCTGGATCTCAAAACAACGGGTGACGTCGGTGATGGCGATGTCGAGCTTGGCAGCGGACAAACCTTTAAGTCTTTGCTTGACGCAACGAACTTGAATTACCTATTGGCTCAAATCCGTTTGCTTGAATCTAGAGGCAGCGCGCAGGTAGTTTCAAGACCAACCTTGCTAACACAAGAAAACGTGGAAGCCGTACTCAATAACAGCAGCACCTTTTACGTCAAGTTGATCGGTAAAGAGACGGCAGCATTAGAGCAAGTGACGTACGGTACGTTATTGAAAATCGTGCCTCGTATCGTCGGCGATCGATTTGTGGAAAGACCAGAAATCAACCTGAGTCTGCACTTAGAAGATGGTGCGCAAATCTCTGATGGTGACATCGACGGTGTGCCTTCAATTCGCAAGACAGAAATCAGCACACTGGCGACAGTGAAACAGGGACAAAGCCTGCTCATCGGTGGTGTATACCGTGACGAAATCAGCAACAAGCTGCGAAAAGTCCCTTTACTAGGAGACATTCCATACCTTGGTGCTTTGTTTAGAAGTACGGAAAACACCACAAGAAGAACGGTACGTATGTTCATTATCGAGCCAAGAATCGTTGTGGATGGTATTGGCGACAACGTTCTCATCGGCAATGAATATGATTTAAGACCAAAGATTGGCACGTTAAACAACATTTCAAACAACAGTGCAGACCTTAAATCAGCGCTTGCCTTGTACAGCTGTACGACTCAAGTGCAAGCCGAGCGTTACCAGCAAGATTTGTTGTCACAAGGAAAGTCATCGTTGCTAGCAGAATGCGAGCTTCCTACGGGACAAAAAGGATGGCGAGTACAAATTAAAGAGTGTAATGGCTCAGAGAATCATTGCGTTCGACCATTAGAGGAGCAGTAGCCTCAATGCAGCAATGGAAAATTCGTATCCTCTCCGGTGTCCATTCCGGAGTGGAAGTCACCTTACCCAATGATTCATTGGTATTAGGTAGTGATGATTTTACTGCAGATTTGGTGTTAACCGACTCTGGCATCAAAGCAAGTCATCTTGTTTTGGTTTGCGATGGCGAAACAGTTTTATTGCGCGATTGTGAAGAGGTCTCCATCAACAATGAGAGTGTCACCGTGGATGCTGGTGGCATTGAGCTGGCGCGAAACGCGCTGGTCTCTGTGGGTCGTTTAACCTTTGCAGTCGGTTATCTAGAAGACGATTTGGTTATCGATGTGGCAAGCGATGCATCAGACAAGCAAGCTGCCCCCGTCAGCCATAAACCATCGTCAGGTTGGAAGAGAACACTGCTCATTGGATTGATGTGTAGCTTGATTCCAAGCGTGATATTTGCAGGCGTTTGGTACAGTCAAATTCATGCCAGTGACAAAGACGCCATCACCGCAGCAGAACCGATTGTCTTGGTGCGCAACATTCTTAGCGAGCTCAAACTTGACGATGTTCGTGTTGAATGGAACGCAAGTGCTCGACAGGCGGTACTTGAAGGTTACGTCGAAGACAGAACACAGAAACTCCAACTACTGGGTCGGATTGATGCCTTAGGTATCAACTACAAAAGTGACCTGAGAACGATGGAAGAGATACGCCGTGGTGTGCGCTTTATCTTGCGCAACCTCGGTTATCACCAAGTCAAAGTCGAAAATGGTGATGAGACAGGCACGCTGCTGCTAACGGGCTATATCGATGACGCAAGTCGTTGGAGCCAAGTTGAGCAGATATTAGAACGCGATGTCCCTGGACTTGTTGCTTGGAAGGTCGAGCTACAAAGAGCGGGTGCGTACATGGATACGCTTAAAGAACTGTTAGAAAAAGCGGAGCTCTTGAAGAAAGTTCAGCTTGTGACTAGCGGTGACCGCATCGAAGTTCGTGGTGAGCTTGATGACATTGAGACCACTCGATTTTATGGCGTAACGAGAGATTTCCGTGAGCAGTATGGCGAGAAACCTTATTTGGTTTTGAAGTCCATTCCTAAGGTAAGCAAAGGAACCAACATCGATTTTCCGTTTCGTAGCGTGAACTTTGGTCGAGTCCCTTACGTCATCCTCACAGATAATGTTCGTTACATGGTAGGTGCCCGCACTCCTCAAGGATATCGCATTTCTAGCGTTACTCCAGCAGGGATTGAACTCGTAAAAGGCGGGCGAGTGATCACTATTGATCTAGGGTACGAAGGTGAAAATACCAATGACAAATCTTGAGCAGTTATTACAAGGCGATTCAGGACAGCAAGAAAAAGAGGCGATCATCCTCAAGTTCAAGCAAGCGCAGTCAGCAGTAAAGCGTCAGCTCGATCTTGGTTGTTCACCACAAGAATATCAATTGCTACTCAAACAGCATGAGGCGTATCAAGCAGCCTTAACTGTAATTGAAACTTTCAAAGACAATAAATAAAAAGAGGCGATACCTATGTCATTTTATGATTCGAGTAAAAGTGTTTATCTCGACGACGTTAAGGCGAAACTAGAAGCACAAGCTCAAAAAGCGAACGAAGACGTAAACACGGCAATCAAAAACCTAGAAACGAACGCAGACGATCCGTCGAAGCTTGCAGAGCTGCAGCACACAATCAACAAATGGTCTGTGGTTTACAACATCAACGCGACCACAACTCGTGCAATCAAAGACGTGATGCAGTCGATTCTGCAGAAGGTGTAAGTTATGGATAAAGACATGCGTTTGCTGCTGGCTGAAACAGCGTTGATGGCAACCGGTCTGCATCGTCATGAAGAGGCAAATACCATCGCGGAATGCCTTGAGTCACAAGGTGGTGCAGAAGAAGTCGTCGCTATGATTCGTTCAATGAGTTTGATGAATCGTGGCTTGTACGAAGACGCTCATCGTCTACTTGAACCGCTTTGTATGACGTACCCAGACTTAATCAGTCTGGCAGCGTTAGCAGCAGGAAAAGCTGGGCTATCAAGCAAAGCGGAGTCTTGGCTAGATATGGCATCAAAAGGCAGTGAAGAAAACCAAGCCTTTGCCATGAGTTTCTCTAAGGACATCAGGAACCTTTAATGAAGGTTGAAAACAACGCATTCAACTACACGCTCGGTCATGTGCAGCAACCTTCTAGAGTTGATGCACATGATGCGAACAAGATGAGCCGTTTAATGAGTGATAGCTCATCAGATAAGAGCACATCGTCGACGCAAAAGAGCACGGACAGCGTCACACAAGCCGAAGCCAAAACAACGGCGATAAAGGAATGGTACGAGACGCTAAAACGTACTGGAAATTTCAGTGCTACTACGCTCAACAGTACGCTTGAAGGTGCGTTTTCCTCGCCTAGCGAGAAGAAAGAAGCGTTATGGTACGCCTTTAGTCAGGAGAGAAGTGCAAAGGGCACCGATAAAGCGTCACCAGAATTGTTGGCATCATTAGAGCAAGAGTTGTTGGGCAGTTTTTCGGGGCGCTTATTAGCGGAACCCCCTAAAGACCGCCAAGAGTTGAAAGCGTTGCTTTCTGAGCATTTCCCGCTTGGCGCGCAAAAAGAACAAGCGCTTTGGCACAGTTGGGCAGAGTTGAAAGACATCCCCGATCAAGCCCCAGTGTTGGACATGGTCCGAAAAGAGCTGAGCTTTGTTATACAAAAGAATGCCATGGTCAAGAACATGTTGACTTACAGCCATAAACTAGACCTCTCATAGGAACGGATATGATCAATACGCAGTACACAGAAGTAATGCAAACCAACCTCGAGCAAGTGCAAGACGCACAAGCTGAAGAGGGGCTTAGTGAGCGTTTCGAGCAAGCGATGCTAGCGCCGGAGGGAAACCACGGTTTAGAAGGTGGCTTGTTAGAAAACATTAGCGAACTGAAAAATACCATCGACAATGCAAAAACCAGTTTAACCGACAGCATGAAAATGGTCGGTGACGATCCCGCTCAACTTTTGCAGATGCAGTGGGCGTTGACTCGAATTACCTTTCAAGAAGAGCTGATTGCTAAGACGGTAGGTAAAACGACACAGAACGTAGAAACACTGTTGAAGGCCCAATAGTCATGATGAAGACAATGCGTGCCGCGTGCATGTTACTCGTTTTATTTTTAGTCGGTTGTCAGACGGAGCTATACACTGGAGTAAGCCAGAAAGAAGGCAATGAAATGCTGTCTATTCTGCTTTCTGAGGGCGTAGTGGCAACGAAAGAGCCGGATAAAGACAACACCGTTAAATTGATGGTCGATAACGCCCAGATTGCGTTTGCGGTTGATGCACTGAAACGTAAAGGTTATCCGAGAGAGCAATTTTCAACACTGAAAGAAGTGTTCCCGAAAGACGACCTGATCTCGTCTCCGCTTGCTGAAAGAGCGAGACTTATCTACGCGAAATCGCAAGAGCTGTCTTCAACCTTGTCACAAATTGATGGTGTGCTAGTGGCTCGCGTTCACGTTGTACTTGAAGATCAAAACCTTCGTCCAGGTGAGCGTCCGACGCCAGCATCGGCATCTGTGTTTATCAAACACGCAGCGGATGTCGCTCTGGATTCTTACGTCCCTCAAATCAAGCTGTTGGTGAACAACAGTATCGAAGGGCTGAATTACGATCGTATTAGCGTGGTTATGGTGCCATCTTCAGAAGTTCGAGTGACGGCTCAGGGCAACCAATTTGAAAGTATTTTGTCGATTCAAGTAACCAAAGACACGGCAAGCCATTTGATTGCAATCCTCGTATTCTTAGTGCTAATCGTCATTGGTTCTAACGCGGCGACGTTTGCATGGTGCCGCAGGAATGCAAAACGTGGTTAATTCTGATACGCCGGTTTCTCAGATTCAGCATCAGTTTAACTATTGTCCTTGCAGCTATATTGATGAGAGCTGGGTAAGCGAAAAACAGCCTTGGTTGTTACGACTCCAAGGCTGGAGGGAGCAAGCGACGATAAATCAGTGGTGTATTGAAGAGTGGCAGCTATCGTCGATTACTGACCATGTCTTTAATCATCCATTTAACAGTTTGGCACTGTTGCCAGCCGAAGCGACCAACAGATTGTTGTTGATGATTGGCGGAGCAATGTATTGCGAATCGATGCGCCAAGTCGTATTGAAACAGCCTAAACAGTGTCTCAATCATGTTTTTGGTGTCGATGAAACCCGCTTTCTTATTCAGCAAGGACCAATGATGATTTCAAACTGGCCAAGCGGTTGGCAAAAATCGTTGCCGCCGACTTTAGATGAAGCCAGCTTTGAAAAGACTGCCCGTGAGCTCGGCTATCTATGGATAAGATTCCTATTGGCAAAATCGCCCTCTGAGCTCGTGCAAAGATGGCAGTTCAAACTCGAACGTTCACTCACTCAAACCACACTCAATGCAGATTGGTTGGATGAAACGCATCGAGATCTTGCTTATCGACTTATAAAGAAAATCGCAAAACAGGTAATTCCTCAATGGTTTCATTTGTTGAAATAAAAACCGACAACTTACAGTTGGCTCCGGGTCTAAAAATTCTCAAAGCAAAAGATTATGTGAGTTACTTAGATTCGCAACATTTGGTTGAAGCAGCACATTCCAAAGCCGAGAGCATTGTTGCTAAAGCCGACGAAGCCTATGAGTTAGAAAGACAACGTGGTTATCAAGATGGTATCGATCAAGCGAAGATCGAGAACGCGGAAACCATGATGGCGACGCTAGCAAGATGTAATGAATACTACTTGCAGGTCGAACAGAAAATGACAGGTGTAGTACTGGATGCAGTCAGAAAGATCATCAGCAGCTTTGATGATGTGGATACAACTGCAAGTGTCGTAAGAGAAGCGCTTCAACTGGTTAGCAACCAAAAACAAGTGATCTTGCATGTGCATCCAGAGCAAGTGACTGAGGTTCGAGAAAAGGTTTCTTCAATACTCAGTGACTTCCCTGAAGTTGGTTATGTTGAAGTGATCGCCGATGCGCGACTCAAAAATGGCGGATGTATCTTGGAAACGGAAGTCGGCATCATTGATGCCAGTATCGACGGACAGTTGCAAGCGCTCAAACAAGCGATTACCAAGCAGTTCAGCGAGCGCCAACAGGTACTTTCATAACGCCTATCTTTGAAACTTGAAAGCTCAGCGATGCTGGGCTTTTTTGTTTTCAGTGGCTGGCTATTTCTAGATTCAGTATCAATTTTCTCTCACTAGCATGCAAATGAAAGCGGCGAGCGCTAACTGATAAAAGCCGCCCTAAAAACTTCTGACCAAAAGTGATATATGGCGAATGCCCTTGCGCTTATCGTTTTGATTATTCAATACGAAAAGGGGTCCTCGCAATGAACAAAGAAGAAATCATAAACAACTGGCTATCCGACTTATCTGGTGGGCAATGGCAGCTTTTGAATGGTCAATGTAACTTGGTTGGCGAAGATGGTATGCATTACGCCACGATTTTCAATTATGAAAATCGCATGGTGGTCATGTTCCCTTTGTCACCAGCCAAACAGCCAGAAGGGGGCATATCGCCTTCCAAACTGCTGGCGCTTAATTCTCACCCTGATGTCGTCGGCATTGCGTCGTTCTCGTTAGCGGCAGACAACGCTACTGTTGTACTCAATTTTTCACTGCCGGATGACTCCGTGGTGAATAGTGACCTCAATGTCTTTTGGCAAAATGCGCTCAGTTTACGCAGTGCCTTGTTTGATGCGATCACTGAATCCACTGCGGGGTGATCGATGCAAACGACGATTCGCACAGACGGGGCGACAAGTACCGCGGCTTTACTGTCCTCGCAACAGACACCAAGAGCGGTTAATACCTCTTTAAGTCAGACCCCATCGGTCTCCGTTTCCCTAGTTGGTAATCAGCCGCCGCTGAACACGCAACCTGTCTCAATGCCGCCATTGCGTCAGGCTGTGGAGGAGTTTAACCATGCCATCATGCGTGCTGCACAGTATGAAGGCAGCATTGAAAATTTGGTCCGAGATAAGGTGAATGCGCAGTTTCCAACAACCTCTGACGCGGTGAAAAACCAGATAGTTGCTCAGTCGGTGGAGAAGATTGCAGAAGCCAACCAAGCATTTGAGTTTAACCATTTGGGCAATGACCTGCTGCAGAACCCTGCAGTTGAGTACATGTCTCAATCGTTTTTGCGTCGAATCTTAGAAAACGTAGCGATCGCTCAAGCGAAAGATCCTTCAGTGCCAGTAGCAAAGACAAATGAAGACGCAGGTATCGGTTTTCTGGACGGCTGGAGTGACGACGACACTAAGTGGGCAGAGCAACTCAACAGCGTACTCAATGACCCTAAAGCCAATGCTCGGGTACTGACTACATTAGCTTATAGTCATTTGAGGGTATTTCGTGATCCTTCGCGACTTAAGATGATGGGCGATGCCGTGAATCAGCCATTGCTGAATGCTAAAGAAGCGAATCAAAGGCTGAACATTTTCCACTCACACGGTGCAGGGGCAAAACCTGAGATCTCGACTCCGACCACAACCCAGCCCCACGGTTGGGCATGGCTTAAGTATGCCGATTGGAATACAAGTGAAGCGCTTGGCAACAAAACCGGCAATGACTTTATCGGCAGTCGTCAAAACGGCGACCCTCATAAAGGGACCGGATTCAAGTTTCAAGGAATGCAGGAGGCCATGAAGCCTGCGGCTTATCACAACGACGCCGTTGCTTTAAAAGAGCGTTCAGAGCATGAGTCCGGCTATGGTGGTTTCGTTATCAATGATAAAACCTTAACCACGATTGGTCAGGATGAGCCAACTTCAGTCAACTGGCGCCAACAGAACATGGATAAGAAATTACCTATGTTTGCTGGACCATCTAGTACCACCTCTTTTATGTACGAAGTGGCACGCCTTCTCAAAATGCCCGCTTCTGAAGCGCAAGCATTTCGAGCCTTGCTATTGGGGTGGATGATTCAGCCACGTGATCACAGTTTTACAGAGATCATGGGAGCACTGGATGCTTATGCGATGGAGCACAACGACCACGGCGCTGCGACGGTAGACAGTGATGGCATGATGGCGTGGCAAGCGCGCGAGACGGGCAATTGGCTTGGTGCTTACGAGGGGCTAGTGAGCCAAGACATCGACTTACCCGGAATGGAAGCCAAGACAATCACGCTAAATGGGCAAGAAATTCATTTACCTGCGATTGAACCGGTGAAAATGAGTGTTGAGGAGTTCGACCATTCTGTGACTCAAGGGAAAGGCTACCCATCACAATATGCCGGGAGTGAATATCTTGACGCACTGGCGCAGGCTGCTCAGAGTCATCAAGAGGCGGACGATACCTTTGGTCTGGCTTCTGAGAAAATTCTCTACGCTGCACAAAATATGAACGACTTGAAGTTATACAATACCGAGCAGAGAACCATGCCGGAATTGCCTGAGCGAACACCGTCAGGACAGCCATTCATTGACGGTGTTAAAGCGGAAGCGTTAGGCAATTGGTTAGAGCGTCAGTCTCCTGAGCAATACCAACAGCTTCTCAGCAATGCTGCGTCTTTGTTGGCGGAATCTTCACAGGAAGGATCGCTGAGTAATGTTTTTCGTTACGGCGACCGTAATGATGTGTGGGATACTTTTCGTACGGTAGATAAGTCAAACATGCTTGATGCTCAGTTGGTGCTAAAAAACAAACCTGATCACCAAGATGCGTTGGCCTTTTTGCAAGATGTCGTGAGTAGCAAAGCTACGCCAGCTGAACGCCAACAAGCCGTATTAGAAGCCATTGGTGATGATGCGAATAACCAAGCGACGTTGATTAACGTGATGCTGCTGGCGACGACTCGATTCTACACAGGGAATGGCGCGAATATTATCAACCCAGGCTACGGCGACTTTGCTCCGCCAAAGAACGAGAGTGAAATGGAGATTCGTCTTCAATCGTTCCTAAAACGTAACCAATACACCAGTTCTGCTGAGCGAGCGCAGGCGAAAAAAGAGTATCGTCAGACCGTGGATATGTTGCAGGCTGCGCTAGACTCTCCAATGTTTGAGCGATACTCCGGTAAAGTCTGGCATGGCTGTCACACTAGTGTCGCCGATGCGGCGTTAGAGAAAGGAACCGGTTTTCAGTTTCCTGGATTCATGAGTACAACGCGTGCTCCAGACGTGGCACAAAGTTATATGGCGAAAGGTGCGCTTTTAGTCATCAACCCTACGCCAGACATCGGGATGAATATTGAACCTATCAGCAAAGCTGAAGGTGAGAGAGAAATCTTGGTTCCTGCGGGGACGTCTTTTACTGTTGAACAAAGCTACACCTTACATCTCGAGAAAGGTTACCCGTCTTCAGCCAATACTATGATGAAAAAGCGAATACACGATGCAGAAGTTGCGATGGGTCGCCGCCAACCTCATGTGACCATACGTGTGACGACGCCAGAGATGGAAAAAGCGGGTTTGAGTGGTAAAAGCGATCCAAAAGGAGAGGCGGAGCTTGCTGACTTGATTGATCATATCAAGAAAAATAGCTCGAACATGGAAGAGCAAACCAAAGTTGTGGTTTTGAGCCGAGAATCCAGTGCACCAAACGTCAGTGTGGCGAATGCGGATAAAGCGGCAACAGAAGCCTTTAAACCGATGTATTCTGGTGGCTTTGTTTAGCTAAGTCCTCATCTAATTAACGAAATCCATTCAACTTGAAGTATCTCAGCAGCTGTAACTTGCTTGAGATTGAAAGAGTAAAGCTGGGTATATGGTGAGATTCTTTGATTCTCACCATATACCCAAGTCATTCTCGCTGAACCTAGCGCCTTGAGGTTTCTTGGGTATACCTTTCTATAAACGGCTTAAAACGAAAAAAAGCCGACCATATCTGGCATATTTTGTCGCTGTTATTGAGCACAATACTCCCATCAACTGACAATCTGTTCATCTTTAAAGGCTTTACTATTGCCTCATAAGAGCGGAACGTTTGCTCAAGAATACTTAATTTGGTTTTTGCAGTAATGGTTAGTTTAATAAAGTTAACCATAGTAATAAAAAATAAAACAAAAATGATGTGATAGATGTATTTTAAATTCGAGATTTTATATCTGGTTGTTAAATTAATACATCAATATTAAATATCAGGATAGTAGGTGAGTATGGATAAGGTGAATACCTTACTAATTGAACTTGGTAACACGCTCGATATTGATCGAGTGACGGCATATGATAATCAAATGTGGGCTGTATATATGTCTGCAGGCAAAGAAGTTGAAGTTCAAAGCTTGGATGAGAGAGAAGAACTGTTATTTTCAATCAAGGTTTGCCAAGGTGAAGAAGCATTTGAGCTTAAAAAACTGCAGACACTTTTAGAATATAACTTCTTATACCGCGAATCAGGTGGCGTGCAGTTCTGCATAAACCCAGAAAACCAAGAAGTACACATGCAAGTAAGCATGCCAATGACGTCAGAAGTGAGTCGAGTTTCGACCATGATTACTCAGCTTATGGAGCTTTGCCAGTTGTGGAATCAATATCTAACGACTCAGCATCAGTCGGCTGAACAACACGAAAAGCTGCATTCTTTCATCTCTGTTTAAAGGTTAGGGTCATGGTAAATATCAATACATCACATATGCACTCGCTCAGCGAGCTGACTGCACACCTATCTACGCAAAATCAATCAGATGACAAAGAAGTTCGAGCTCATGGTGGCAAGGATATCTTCGTTAAAGAAGGTGCACCGAAAAACACAAGTGTAAGCGCTCGTATCAATCACCAAAACAAAGCGAAAGCGATTGTAGTGGGTTTATTGGTTAAGCAAGGTCTGCCGAAAGACGTCGCAAAAGCCATGATGCAAAACGTACTTAATGGTGAGAATAAGCTGACTCTTGGAAACCTTAAAGATTTAGAGCGACTATCGACAGGACCGCGAGAGAACTGGCCGAGTGTTTCAAGCACTTCAAAGCCATCCAGTACGGGTAAAACAGACCCTACAGATGCCCTGATCAGAAAGCACCAAGGCGCACTGCAAAAGCTGGGTGATTTTGCCTGTACTGACCTTAATACGTTCGGTGACAAGCGATCTGAGTTCTATCAATCGAAAGCGAAACCAAGATTAGAGGGGTTCTACGCCAACCCAGCGAGAGTTCAACAAGATAAAAAAGCAACCATGTCGGCAAACATGGTTCAAGTCGCAGCGCAAAGAGGCAATAGCCCTCAAATGGGCACACTGCAAAACATCGCGAAATCTGTTCAAGATGCTAAAGCCGGTTGCTGTACGACGTTTGCCTTTGCCGCCGCCTCTGAAATGATTCAAGGAATGCAAGGTGAAATGGATCAAAACACCAAGGTTGAAGTAGTGGCATTCAAGAAAGGACACTCAGGAACGCACTTGTATGTTCTGGTTGGTCGACAAGATGGTAGTGATATCAAAGACCCAAGTACATGGAATAAAGATGTGAAGATTGTAGACCCTTGGGCAGCATCAGCTTTTGGCGCAAGAATGTTTGGTGATATTGCTCATCCACCTGTTTCTAATATGTTCCCACCGTCTGAAGTTATTTTTGATAGCCATAAGCTAAATTAAAGATTTCATAATCGGTTGTTAATATTTAATCTCTTCAAAGAGCAGCATTTCGCTGCTCTTTTTTCATTTATTAAACTAAAAATTACTCATTGTTTATTTCTCATTTTTTGTGGTGCAAATCACGACAGTATCGTGAAACTAACAAAATAAAAGCCATTTTCGACATCGTAATTATGCCATTCGTTGTTTACTAGCAATAGTGAAACAGAAGGAATAAACGATGAATACATTACAAGTTCTATTGAAAGAGTTTTGCGAAATAAACGAGCTACCACCACTTTCTTTTTCTGAAGAAAATCGTTGCCAGTTATTGGTTGATGATCGTTACGTTATTTACTTTAGTGCGACAGAACAAAACGATCTTATTTTATCGGTGGCTTTTGGTGGGCTCGAAAAAAGCGGTGAACTGAGACTGAAAGGTCTCGAACTTCTCGCCCATGCTAATTATTTCGGTATTGCGGATGGGAGCTTAACGCTTTCACTTGCACCCAATGCTCGGCAGTTGGTTCTTGCGGGTCGAAAGCCAATTGAGCATTTAAACGCAGCGAGCCTATCAACTTGGTTCCATGCCCTCAATGAGCAAACGCAACTCTGGCAGGCTCGATTTGCGATGCTAGACCAAGACCCAACCCAATTTATCAATCAAGAACAATCTCACGTTCAGACGCTTCGAGTTTAAGGAGTTCTCCCATGGTAAGTCCAACCAGCAAAATCAGTCAAAGCCCCGTTCCGAGCTTGGATCAATTCCGTTCTGTCGCGGCACAAAAAGATGATCGCGTTATCAGTAAGCGCGGTGAAGTCAAAGAGCCATCGACCTTCCATAAAGGGCAAAAATTCGCAGCGGTGAGTGAAAACGTGCTGCGCTCGAAATATCAAAAGTACTTCCAAGAAAACATTAAGACTCACTTAGATTTAAAACAGGCGCTGTTAAAAGAAGAAAAACCAGAAACGGCATTGTTGGCGTTCTCTCTTGTTAGCCCATCAGGTTATCGCGGCGAGCCTTTGACTGAGCGTAAGATCCTTGAAGTCGTCAGCCTATTGGAAGAAGTAAAGGTTGACGGAAGCGCTTATGAAAATCTAAAAGGCACGTTCGATTCGATCAGCAAAGACCCACGTTTACAAGTCAGCATCGAAAACCAATACCCAGGAAAGATGGATGGCTTTGGTGCTGAGTTACTTGAGATGGCGAAAGAGAAGATTAAAGGGACTGGTGTCAACGCAGCGATTAACTTGGCGCTACCGGGTGTTGGCTTGTTGGTTGCCACTGGGCGTGAATTGCATAAAGCCGCCGTCAATGGTGATGCAGAGGCATACCACCACCAATTGGATCAAATTGCCCAGTTACCCGGACGTGACCAAAGGTTGGCACTGCCAATGCAGCAAGCGCTTGCACATGGGCACGCAACTCTGTCGGCAGAAGGCGCGATTGGTGCCACGTTAGGTATGGCAACAGGTAGCCTTGGAGCATTTGGTGTTACCTCCGTAGGTACCGCAGGTGTACTTCCTGTTGCAAAAGAAGCACTAGGCAGTGTGGCAGCATCGGGCTTAATCAGTGGCTCTGGTTTTGTTGCTGGTCAAGCTGGCTCTTACGGCTTGAACAACGAAGTTCAAGATCAACTTCGTCAAGAGCCGATGTCTGGCGTGTTACCACGTATTGAAGTGTCTAACAGCAAGGGTGACTTTACCTTCAGCATGCAAGATGCAGCATCAGTGCGCGCTTTAATGGCGTACTTAGGTCCAAAGGAAGACAAGTCTATGACATCGCCTCAAGCACCAAAAGAAGCGCAAGAAATGGAAGCTGCGCGTTTGACGCTTAAGAAGATGTTGGGCTCAGATGCTAGTGAGCATTTAGTACCAGATGTCGACCCTATACTTAAACTGAGTGTGGAAGATGCTCCAAGTCAAACTGAATCGGTGGCGAATGGTGCGTTTAAGAAACTGCTCAATGAAGATTGGGACTGGTTGATGCCAGCCGTCCGAGCCATTGATCAAGGTAAGGCGCAGGACATCAATAAGACTTTGACCTACAAACTGCCTCTTGATGCAGCGAATGGACGCGTGTACTTGGATAAAAGCCCGAACCTTGATGATGGGCAACTTTCGGCGCTGGAAAAGCTAGGTTCGCCAAGCCAACTACGTTTGATGTACTTAGCAGAAGGTTGGATTTAACTGATTTGGCTTTAAACCAAAGTCCGCAGTGAAATCCTAGCGAACAAGAAAACACAAAAGGGAGCAGATGCTCCCTTTTGTTTTTGATGAAAAACCGTCTAATGAAAAAAGTCAAAACAACCGTGGCCAAGGCTTGCTGTTGTAAAGACAAAACTTGCTTCTTTCTTCTTGTTTCTTATTTATTGCTCTTCAGATTGCTCCAAAGACGCAACCCAACGTAAGATCTCTGCGGTGGCTTCAATAAGATCGCCAGGTATGTATTGGTTTAGCTGGCCATCCGAATATAACGCACGTGCGAGTGGCACTTTCTGCATGACAGGAATCCCTTCTTCTTTGGCTATTGCAATCATGCGTTTCGCCATCGCATCGGTCTCTTTCAGGGTAATTACAGGTAGAGGTGTTTCGCCTTTCTTGTAGTACAAACCAATGGCAATGTGCGTTGGGTTTGTTACCAAAACATTCGAGCGTTTAACGTTATCTCTTTGGTTGGAGGCTTGCAGCTCTTGGTGCAACTGACGACGCTTACTTTTGATTTCTGGACTGCCTTCCATCTCTTTGTATTCGCGCTTCACTTCATCCTTGGTCATCTTCAATTGTTTGGTGTGGTCAAACTTTTGGTAAGCAAAGTCGGCAGCAGCAATCACAATAAAACCAACTGCCGAAATGATCATTAATTGTTTGATTAGCACGCCAGTGATGGTCGGTACACACTCTAATCCACAGGTAGGAATTTGCAGTAAAGTGTTTAAGTTACCTTTTAACGTTACCCAAATAATGCATGAAAGCAGCGAAACTTTAAGGATCGACTTAATAAACTCAATAATGCTCTTTAACGAGAAAATTCGCTTAGCCCCTTCGACAGGGTTGATCTTCTTGATATCTGGTTTGACAGATTCGCCACTAAACAGAAAGCCGAACTGACCCATGTTCGCCATGATGGCAATGAGAGCGGCGACTAAGATGATCGGCGCGAGCAGATAAACCATTTCTTTGGCAATGGCGATTGCTACATCGAGAAGAGCATCTTGAAAGCCCTGATACGCCAGCTCACTTGGCAATAAAAGCAGGGCGGAGATATGCGACATATAGTAATCGGCAAACGCAAATAGCACGGTGATCAAAGCCAGAATCAACGCCGATGAAACGATTTCCTGACTCTTTGCAACTTGCCCTTTTTGACGGGCATCCCGGAGTTTTTTCGGGGTGGGGAGTTCTGTTTTTTCTCCGCTCATTACTGGGCCTGTTTATCTTTCGTAGTTAAATTTAGTTCAATCTAAAAGCGTTTTAATCATCGGAGAGACGGAAGCTAGTGAACAGTCACCTATTCGCCTCTCTCCACTGTGTTCTTATGCGATCACCAAATGGTATTGAGCTGCTCTCTGAACAGTACAATTTCAGAGAAAAGTGCTTGAAAGTGATTCATCATCAACGCCAGGTACACAATCAACAACACACTGGCGATGGCACTTTTGATTGGCATTGCCAAGAAGAAAACGTTCAGCTGTGGTGCAAAACGGCTGATCAATGCCAGACCAAATTCGGCAAGGAACATCGCCAATACTAAAGGCGCAGACATCAATACCCCAAGCCACATTAATTGTTCGAACTGGGCATAGAAAAAGTGTACCCACTCTTCCGTTACGGACGGGAAAAAGCTGATGACGGGCCATGAAGCGTAGCTGTTAAATAGCGCGTAAATAAAAGCGACAAAGCCACCGCCCGAGAAGAACAAGGTGATTAGAGTTTGAGTCAACAGTACTGCGGTTGGCGTCGATTGTGAGCCGAGGGTAGGGTTGAACATACTCGCCATTGCTGCGCCTCGTTGGTTATCCACGAGAAAGCCTGCCGCCTCGATTGCCCAAAAAGGGATCGCCGCAACAAAGCCAATCAGCAGACCTAACAGTACCTCTTTGCCCAAGATGATCATCAACCAGATCCCATCCGTTTCTGTGGGCAAATCCTGCTGGTTAATCATCGGAAAAATAAACAACGCAAGGGAGCACAAGACACCATTTCTCACCATGGTGCCGCCAAGAGTTTGCTTGTTTAAGATGGGCAGAAATATAAAGCAAGCCATTAACCTAGGAAGCGTTAAGCTGTATAGGAACAACGCTTGGTGCAAATCATCGTAACTCATCGTATTTGCGGGATTTTATCCAAAGCTAATGTTGCAAAGGCATGCAGTTCTGCGCCTAGCCACTGTGTGGTGACGAACAAGGTAATGATGACGGCGATCAGTTTAACGACAAAACCCAACGTCTGTTCCTGTACTTGAGTTAACGCCTGAATGAGCGAGACCAAAGTACCAACCAGCGCCGCAACGACAATCGGTGGCAACGACAAGAACAGAACAAGCGTCAAAGCTTGAGTGGTAAAGTGGATTATTTCAGCCGGATTCATGCTTCTCTCCTTACTATCCGTAACTGAGTACTAAGCCATGAGTCAGCTTGGTCCAACCGTCTAGCAATACAAACAGCAGCAGTTTGAACGGTAGCGAGATCGTCATCGGCGATACCATCATCATGCCCATTGCCAATAGGATGTTGGACACGATCAGGTCGATTGCGATGAAAGGTAGGTACAACAAGAAACCAATCTCAAACGCCCTAGTCAACTCGCTTACCGTAAAGGCGGGGAGCAACAACAATAAGCTGTCTGATTCCAAACGATCGACGTACTTTTGTGGCCACAATGTTCTTGCCGCATCGGTGAAAAATACCGATTCGGTTTCACGAATGTGCTTCTTCAAAAACTCGCGATACGGTTGCAATCCGCTCTCAATCAGTCCTTCGATACTCTCGGAATCTTCTAGGGATATTTCATGCTGCGTCACGTAGTCATAGGTTTCAAAACCCACTGGTGCCATGATGAAGATCGACAGAATGATCGCCAATCCATAGAGCGCCATGTTAGGTGGTATTTGTTGTACACCCAGTGCGTTTCGCAATAGGGAAAACACCACAGCCAACTTAACGAAAGAAGTCGCCATCATTGCAATGAAAGGAATCAAAGCAAGTAGGGCGAGTGTAACGATGAGGTTCAGTTCATCAGGTAACTGGATCATGCTGGCTCCTGACTACCGCCAAACAGTTCAAGTACACGCACACCTAGGCGTTCATTGATGTTCACCAATTCGCACTCACCAATGATTTTGCCATTTGCTCGCATTGTCACTGGGTTAGAAATTGGTTGGTTAAGTTCAAAGGTAAAACCAGGTTGCAGAGTGTTAAGTTGCTCTAAAGTAATGGTCTGCTGACCAACATCAAACGTGAGTTCAATTGGCAGTTGCTGGTGATCGGTAAGTGCTTCAGATCTATTGATATCGTTCATATTGGTTTCTTTTTCTAGGATATGGAGTGTGGTTTCGTCGAGTTGGCATCGCCAAAGGTTTTGATTGGATACCTGAAAGAGCACTTGATGTTGTGCGATGTAGCAATCATCGAAGAACACCACATCGCCCAGTTCCAATTGTTCAAATTGACCGAGTGCTAAACGTGTTTTGCCAAAGCTCAGCCAGAACGGCAGCGCAATGTTTTGGCTTAGGTAAGACGGTGCTTGTGGCAAGGCGTCAATCAGCACATCTCGACCTTCATTTACCCATAGGCTAAGAGAGGCTTCATCACGGTTGATGGTAAGCATCAACACATTCTCTTGCTGAGCTTGCTGTTCATGAGCTTGCAATTTACTCAACACTGGCAGTTGCCCAAACAGACGCTTAATGACATCGGTGTAGGGCTCAATCTGACTGCTGAGTAGCGCCATTTGCAATGAGTTTGGCAGCGATTCAAATGCCGTTGAGTCAAGCATGCCATGTAGCCACTGTTGTAGCTGCGCACCACAAAAATCGATTTGAATCGTTTGTCCGCCAATGAGTAGCGTTAAACGGTAGCCCGAAAATTCAGGCTTTTGTCCAAGCGTGACCGACAGGCTGTTGCTCTGGCTATCTTGAAAGTGACATTGCTTCGCACACAGTTGGTTGCTTAGTGCGATGCTCGATGCGTCGACCTTGGGAAAATCAAGTATCATCGTTCGTCCTCAGGTTTCCATTCATCATAAATACTGCGTTGTTGTCGCGAGCGTTGTTGATCTTGTTGTTGGTTCATTTGTTCGCTGACCGAGATTCGAATTGGTTGGTCGATACCCAAGCGTTGCAAGCGCTCAACCAATTCTTGTTTAGCGTTTTGATTGATCAGTGACAGGGCATGCTCTTGCTTGATCAGGACGCTGTAACCAGAACTGTCATGTTTAATCGAGATCTCGCCACCTTTTAACTGACCTTCATTGAGAAGCAGTCGGACTTCCTTCTCGTTCGCACTTGGCAAAGACACATAGATCTTGTCAACCAACTTGCTGATCAGCTCGTTCACATCTCTTGCCGAACTTTGTGGTGCTTGTGCCTCCATACTCTTGAGGATCACATCACCTTGGGTGGTCGGCTGGCTTATATTCGACGCCGAGAACAGTTTGGTGTCGGCTTCAGGCGTCGAATGATGTAAATCAATGTGCTTCGAGTGTTTTAGCTTCTCTTCAAACGCTGACAACGCAGCTTTCGCTTCTGCATTAGTTTGCGCGTTACTTAAAGTGCCTGCTTCTTTTGTTGTCGTATCTGGCTTTTGTCGCTGACCATTTAATACGTTTTGCACGGCGGTAGCAGCTTTGCCATCAAGCTGGATTGGCGTTGGTTGACTATTCAAGTCTTTTTGGAAACTGCCAATAATGGCTTTAGGATCGTGATACAGACCATCAAGAGATGCGGTTGAGCCTGCTGAATCAGCTTGGTTATCACGAGTCGTTTTTTCTTTTGTTGCTGAGGAACCGACGGATTGGTTTTTCACAATGATTTCCTCTTGCTGCTGTGCATGTTTACCTGCCATATTACTCAGAGGCGCTTTTTCAGATAGAGATTGAGCAGCGTCTTTATCGTTGTTTTCGGCAGGAGATTTGTCCTTACTTGGGCGCTCTGTTATCCCTGTATTGTGCAAGCTGTTCTCATGCTTTATGCGTTCTTTATCGCCAATAGCTTGCTCGACTAACGAGTTAGGCTTAACGGGTTTTGTGATATCTGATTCCGCTTCTGTCGCGGTCTTTGGCTGTTCTACAGCATCGCTGTTCGAAGCGTTTTTTGAAGCTTGATGATTTGTGCCTAGCGTAGAGTCTTTTTCTAACGGAGAAAGATTGGCTTTAGCAGCATGTTTCGCACTGTCTGAACTGTCAGCACCGTTTGTATTGCCAGCTTTGTCCGTTTTTTCAGAAGAAGCTTGGTCTTTGGCTCTTTCTTGCTCAGGCTGAGCTTTAGGCTTCAGGGGCTCGAACTTATCTAAACTCAATGCCGCTTTGTACAAACGAGTTGTCTCTTGACTATGCTCCGCTTCTGACGGCATTGGCTTAAGAGCGTTGTTAAAGCGAGACTCAAGTTCTTCAGAGATGTTGCTTGCTGGACTCTGTTGACCTTGTTGTGAGAATTCTGTTGTGTTTGGGTGATCGTGTTTGACTCGCATCTTTACCTTCTATGAAACAACGACGCTACGAAACTCTTCCTGTTCGAGCTCTTCTTGGTACTGCACTTGACGCATTTGTTCAGCAATTTCTTGTTCGTTTAGCTGAATGAATTTTTCTTTTGTTTTATGAGCGGCAAGGGCTTCTTGTTTTCTTTCTTTAAGCCGTTGGTTTTCTTGTTCTAATGCTTTTTTTGCCTCTGCGGCACGTTGTTTTAAATCTGCTTCTCTCTCCCTTAATAGCGCGATTTCTTGGCGTAATATTTCAAGCTCTTTTAGTACCACCGTTTTCTGCTTCGCTTTGGCAAACCGTCGCTCTTCTTCCTCTTTTCGCCATTGGTGATAATCGACCACGGACTGCTCGGCTTTTCGCAATAAAGAAAGCGCACTATTGACTCGATACTCTTGCTGCTGAACGGCACTGTCTGCTCGATCAGCTCGAATCTTTTTTATCTCTAGTAACTGCTCGATCATAAGCCCGCCAGTCCTCGTAACTGAGTCACGGTTTCGTCGAGTTCACTTGGTTCGTGTGTGCCTTGGCGCAAAAATGCTCGGATATCATCACCTTGTGCAATCGCCATATCCGCGCGGCTGTCAGCACCATGTTGGTATTCACCAATTTTGATCAGCAGTTCCACTTCTTCATATTTCGCCAACATTTCACGCATATGAGCTGCCGACGCTTGATGAGTTTTGTCCACGATTTGGTTCATCACACGGCTCGCGGAGCGAAGTACATCGATAGCTGGGTAGTGGTTCATCGCTGCCAGTTTGCGAGAAAGAATGATGTGACCATCCAGTATCGAGCGGGTCTCATCGGCAACTGGCTCTGTCATATCGTCACCTTCTACAAGTACGGTATACAGCGCGGTAATGGAACCTTTGTCTGATTGACCCGCACGTTCCATCAGTTTTGGTAGTGCAGCGAAAACAGAAGGTGGATAGCCTCGTCGTGTTGGTGGTTCACCAGCAGCCAAGCCAATCTCACGCTGAGCTCGGGCAAAGCGCGTCACTGAATCCATAAGCAGCAAGACACGTTTACCTTGGTCTCGGAAGTACTCCGCGATAGAGGTCGCGACAAACGCTGCTTTGGCACGTTCCATTGCTGGTCTGTCGGAGGTCGCAACAACCAATACTGACCTTGCCATGCCTTCTTCACCAAGGTCGTGCTCGATAAATTCTCTTACCTCACGCCCCCTCTCACCGATAAGGGCGAGGACCGTTACATCAACATCGGCAGAACGAATAAGTTTTGCGAGTAGGGTACTTTTACCACCGCCCGCTGCCGCAAAAATACCCATCCTTTGCCCTTCGCCACAGGTGAGCAATCCGTCTATCGAACGAACCCCCATGGAAATAGGTTTCTCGATCAGTTTTCTCTGCATCGGCGGCGGCGCGTCTCTGTAAACCGGATACCAAGCACTCGGCTCTTTGCTTTGGGTGCCATCAAACGGACGACCCAGACCATCCAGAATCTTCCCTAACAGGTGATCGCCAACACCCACTTCGTGCATCTTCCCAAGCGGGCTTACTTCGGTATTGGAGGAAATACCAAACATGTTGCCAAGTGGGGTGAGTAACGCGTGATGTTGTTGAAAGCCAACCACTTCCGCTAGTAGTGACAAGGTTTGATCCGGATTACGCAACTCACAAAGTTCACCGACACGTACACCTGGCACCACGGCTTTGATGATGGTGCCGGTAACTTGAGTAACTCGACCGCGGATTTGGATCAAACGTGTCTGTTTGATTGCAGATTGTTGGGTTTCGGTGATGTATGAGAAGTCGTTCAATTTAGGAAAACATGCGCAATAACTGATGCTGAGAGAATAAAAAGGATGGTGCAGTATTTATAGTGACTATTGGTCGGGAGTTTTTAGAAAACTTAAAACGCCCTAAAAAAACACGTCTGATTTTGACAGCCCGTTGCAAATGCAATTCTTATAATTCGCTCATATTGTACGAAAGGAGTGCAAGTGAATGAGTATTATCAATAATCAAATTACAACGGGTAACAAGTTTGACACGCCAATTCGAAGCGGTCTTGAGTCTTCACGTTCTGGGGAGTCAATTGGTGGCAACTATCGAGGCGAAACTGTCCGTGTACACAATGCTACTCAATCACTGTTTGACGCGATGGAAGAGCTGACGTCATTAGGCTCAGAAAAAGCGGAAAAAGATCTGACCAAACGCAAAGTGAAAGATGGCGGTATTCGCGTTAATGAAGCCCACGAGTTGGTTTCTGATTACCTAAGAAAAGTGCCTGATCTTGAGAAGAACCAAAAGATCAAAGACCTTGCTGCCAAAATGGCAAGTGGCAACTTATCAACAATTGCCCAGTTACAAGCGTACCTTAATGGTTTTTCTGAAGAGAAAAGCCACCAGTACCTTGCATTAAAAGCGGTCAAAAAGTTTCTTGGCGCTAACCCAGAAAGTAAGAACCTACTGGCGCTGATCGACCAAGCCCTTCTGAACTTTGAACAAAACCCAGATTCGTGGTCTCAAATTGATACTGAAATTCGCGTATCCAGTTTTGCTGACGAATACAGCCAAGAACAAGGCTTCAGCAGTTTGCACCAACTGCGTGGTTTCTATCGCGACACCGTACATAGCTACCAAGGTTTAGGCTCAGCATACAAGGATGTGGTTGAGCGCTTTGGTGAAAAAGAGGTGTCTACGGCGGTCGACTTTATGTTGCAAGGCATGAGTGCTGATTTAAGCGTTCAAGGTAGCAATATCGACTCAGTTAAGTTGCAGCTTTTGATGTCAGATATGCAAAAGCTTAAAACGCTGAACACCCTTCAAGACCAAGTTGGCAATCTCTATCAGATGTTTAAACCTCAGCAGGCAAGCCATGGCTTATCAAGTTACTGATTTGATGTCAGATGTCATTGCTTTGGTTGAGCAGCGCTGGGTGGGCAGTGAAGAGATCTGGAACTTAGCGAATGCCATGGAATTGGAATCCACCGAGCGAAAAATTAGCTTTTTCAGAGAGCTGCATAAACTGGTTCGGCATATCCCAATTGATGTGTTTAACGATGAAGAACAGCGACAAAACCTAATACAAGCCGTGCAAAAAGCGCTTGATGAAGCGATTGATTTAGAAGAAGAGGAAATGTGGGACGATGAATTGGATTGATGCGTCAGTGGATGATTTTTGCCGAGGAATGGGGCTTGACGCTGTGGATTTCTCGTCAGCAGGACGTGTTCAGTTGAGCTTTGAACAGAGCGGTACTTTGCACCTTGAGAAGCATCAGGACTGTTTGTTTCTTATGTTGGCGAAAGCGCTGCCGTGGCATCAATCTAATGAGCCGATCAAGAAGGCACTGAGCTTTTGCCATGCAGGGCAAGGTTGGCCATTTACCATTAAAACTGGCTTGCTCGATGAACAGACGCTGGTTTTCTCTGCGCAAATTGAAGGTGATGAAGTGACATTGCCAACCATCGAACAAGCATTCGCGCTCTTGGTTCGCTTACACAATGATGTGGCGAATTCATGAGTAGAATTAGTACGTTAAACGTTGGTATTGAAGGCTTTACTCATGTCTCTCTTGAGCAAGTTGAAAACGATTTCCCACAACGCTTTCAACTGTTGCCTGATGGTCAAGCCATCGCGACGCACTTAGAGAAACTGTATGAGCTTCGCCCATCTGAGCAGTACTTGATGTCGCTCGCCAAGCCAAAGCTTACCCATTCAGAGCTACTTCGCCCAGACAAGTATCGTCAGCAGTTTGATACGACTCAGCAGCGACTTCAGGAATTGGCACAGCAAAACGGTTCCCATGCGCTTTCCCAAGCGGTGGAAACGCTGCAAAACACGCAATTAGACCAACGTTATCTCACCATGGCGTTGAATCTACTGATTCAGGTTTAAGCCCCATGTTGCAAACAAAAGATGTGGAGCTATTGCTTATCCACGCAGCACTCCAAGTTCAATATCAAAAGCCCGAACAGGCGATCACGTTGCTGGATGCGTTGTTGGAAATCGAACCAGAGCATCAAGAAGCTCGCCAAACACTGGCGGTGGCATGCCTGAATTCTGGTCGTTACACACGTTCAATCGAGCTGTGCGAAAGCTTATTGGAAGCAAACAACTCAAATAAAGCGGGCTTATGGTTTTGTCTCAGCCAAGCGCGCTGGAAACAAAATGATGTTGAGGGGGCACGCCGTGCTCATCGACGTTATCTGAAATCTCTAAATAGTGAATCAAATGAATAAGTTGATCGATATTCTAAACAAAGTTGGACAACGCAAAGACATCATGCTCGCCGTGATGCTATTGGCGATCGTCTTTATGATGATTTTGCCTTTACCGACGGCATTGGTGGATGTACTAATCGGTACCAACATGAGTATAGCGGTCGTCCTTTTGATGCTTGCTATCTACATTACCTCACCGCTGGAATTCTCTGCATTCCCGGCGGTTCTTTTGATTACAACGCTGTTTCGCTTGTCACTTTCTATTACGACAACGCGACTTATCCTTCTGCAAGGCGACGCCGGTCAGATCGTTTATACCTTCGGTAACTTCGTAGTTGGCGGTAACTTGGTCGTGGGTATCGTGGTGTTCCTGATCATCACCATCGTTCAGTTTATGGTGATCACCAAAGGTTCTGAAAGGGTTGCGGAAGTCAGTGCTCGATTCTCCCTTGATGCGATGCCGGGTAAGCAAATGAGTATCGACGGCGATATGCGTGCTGGGGTGATCGACGTTCATGAGGCGCGTCATCGTCGTTCATTGATCGAAAAAGAAAGCCAAATGTACGGTTCGATGGACGGTGCAATGAAGTTCGTAAAAGGGGACTCCATTGCCGGTCTGGTGATCATCGTGGTGAACATTCTGGGCGGTGTGACCATTGGTGTGACTCAAAAGGGCATGTCAGCGTCTGAAGCGCTTGAACTGTTTGCTATTTTGACCGTCGGTGATGGCCTGGTATCGCAGATTCCGGCTCTGTTTATCGCTATTACGGCCGGTATTATCGTTACACGTGTTTCAAATGAAGATTCCTCTGACCTAGGTTCAGATATCGGTGGTCAGGTTACCGCGCAACCAAGAGCTTTATTGATTGGTGGTGTCCTATTGGTGCTGTTTGCACTCATTCCAGGCTTCCCGAAAATCACTTTCCTTGTGCTTGCCGTTGTTGTAGGCGGTGGTGGTTTCTTCTTGTTCTATCAACAGAGAAAGCAAAGCGAATCTGACAGTTCTGACCTACCTAGTTTTGTCGCTCAAGGGGCGGGCTCGCCAGCTGCCAAACCGAATAAACCAACCCCTTCTCGCAACAGCAAAGGCAAATTGGGTGAACAAGAAGAGTTTGCGATGACAGTACCGCTGCTCATCGACTTGGATTCTCGCTTACAAGAGAGCCTAGAAGCTGTGGCATTAAATGATGAACTCGCACGAGTCAGACGCGCGCTGTACCTCGATCTAGGTGTGCCATTCCCGGGCATTCACTTGCGATTTAATGAAGGGATGAGCAATGGTGAATACCTGATTCAATTGCAAGAAGTACCAGTTGCTCGCGGTCGAATTGAAAGCGAAAAATTGCTGGTGACAGAGGGCAATGAGCAGATCGATTTACTGGGTGTGCCTTACGAAAGCGATGACGACTTTCTGCCGGGCATTTCGAGTATTTGGGTTGACCACAGTCACCGAGAAAAACTGCAAAACAGCCATGTGGGCTTTTTGACTCCCGACCGCATTCTGACTTACCACCTGTCTCACGTACTGAAAGAGTACGCGCAAGACTTTATCGGTATTCAAGAGACCCGTTACTTGCTTGAACAAATGGAAGGCAGCTACTCCGAATTAGTGAAAGAAGCGCAACGTATTGTGCCTCTACAAAAGATGACGGAAATCCTGCAACGCCTCGTTTCTGAAGATATTTCTATTCGTAACTTACGTGTGATCTTAGAAGCAATGGTTGAGTGGGGACAAAAAGAGAAAGACGTGGTTCAACTGACGGAATACATCCGTTCCAGCTTGAAACGCTACATCTGTTACAAGTATGCCAGCGGTCAAAACATGCTGCCTGCGTATCTGTTGGATCAGAGCTTGGAAGATACGATCCGTAACGGTATTCGCCAGACTTCAGCGGGCAGCTACTTAGCGCTTGACCCTTCTGTGACTCAACAGTTTGTCAGCGACGTTAAGCAAACCATCGGTGATTTGAGCCGCATGCCAAATAAACCTGTGCTGGTGGTGTCGATGGATGTGCGTCGTTACGTACGTAAATTGATTGAATCTGAATACTACGAACTGCCAGTGTTGTCGTTCCAAGAACTGACGCAGCAAATCAATATTCAACCGCTGGGAAGGGTAGGAATGTAATGGCGTGTGAACTCGCTCAGTCTTTAATGGCGTCAGGAATCGAAGTGACGCCTTACTTTTGGCAGAAAAGCACCATCTTGCTCGGGCAACGATACGAGTGCGACGGTATGGAACTGGTATTCCGAGTAGAAGAAGGTGAAATCATCATCGTACTGCTGCGAAGAATAAGCCCTAATCAAGGTTTGAGCAATCCTTTCTCTGCACTGTTTTTGCTCGCAGAACACGCGATCCGGTTGTACCCACTTGATTGGAGCATTCGCGGCAACGTTGACGTATTGCGAGGCAGCAATATGAGTAGCCAAAGATTAGCGCAGTTCTATTTAAGAGCTTGTGGGGCGAGCCACGATGAACAAGAAGATTGGTACTTCTTGCGCCTCAGTGATTACCGCCCACTTAAAAAGAGAAAAAAGTAAAAACTCTCGACTGTTACTGACAGCATCCAAGAGATGCTTCGCTTTAAGATAGGTATCAAGATGAAGCAACCCTTTACCGAAACCATTGAAAAATCAGAACTTGCTATCCGTAATGCGGAAGATAGAACTGATGTCTTCAATGAATTACTTGAAGGATTAGGCGTTGGTCCAGTAGCAGGCAATATTCTGCTCGATGGGTTAAATGCTTCGCCCCAATTGATGAAACAAGCAGAGCATGAACTGCTTGAAGAAGTACAACGCCGCAGACAACAACAGCATCAAGTGCAAGCCACGAGTACCAAAGGCTCTAGGCGCAAGCGACCAACAATGATGCGTGGCATGGTGATCTAGAGGTTTCTAAATGACGGATATGACAACCATGAACTCTGTATCTGGAGTTCTAAATACAGCAACGAATCGTGACTCTCAAGCCTCTTTCCAGCAGCGTTTGGTAGAGACCCTTTCTCCAATTCTAGGCGATTCCGATGCAGCTCAATTAGAGTCTTTGATTCGCCAATTACCAATGGTAGTTGGGCGCACCGAACAAGAAAGTTTGGACCTATATGCAGATTCATTACGCACGCTGCTAGAAAAGCAAGCCGCCTTTACGGGGACTGCTGCCGCTGAGACTGCTGCGCATTGGATGCAGTCACTGCAACACCAAGCGGTGAATGGTCAGATTGCGCCTCAAGACGTAGTGACTGGCGTAAACAACACGCTCGCGCATCAATTCCAGTCTTGGTTCGATAAGCAATTAAAAGATACGGTCGACAGCTCGCTTCCAACAGATTTTATCAATGAGTTTCGTTTAGGCAGCCAAAGCACCCAAGCGCAGCAAATTGCAGCCCTAGATGCGAGCGCGCTTACAGCCGCGACAGCAGAGATCAGCAAATTTGTAGACGCTCTTGCGCAGCAAATGAGCTCTAGCGAAGTCCGTGATAGTGCGATTTCATTTTTGCGCAATGCCTTTCGTAATCTAGGCTCGGTAGATATCAACGGGCTCAAGAACTCGGACTACTTGCTAACGCAAGAAAGCTTTAGTGCAGCGGTTACAGCTCAACTGGTTACTTCTTTGGACAGCGTAGGCATCACGTTAAGTAACAGTGATGCTAAGGCTTTGGCAGATAAGATTGCTTGGATTCCAGGTATGTCCAAGCAAGAGCTTACCGGTGCATTAAATGACCTAGCAAAACAAGTGAAAGGTCAGTACGAAAACGAATACGGGGCAGGACAGGTTGGTCAACTGCAAAACGTGCTTAATGCCGTGGTAGCAAACCTCAAGAACTCCCCAAATGCGATAACACTTTCGAGTTTGTTTTCTAGCATTGCGGTAAGCCTTGTGAACAAGCAAGTCGATACTTTTTACGGTAACCTCCATAAGGTACAGAAATACCAAGCGACGCAAGATCAGGTTGATCTAATCAAACAAAATACTGCACGAGACATAAACCTGCTATTTGAGAAGATTGTTGCCAGAAAAGACATTGGTACTGATTTCATTACGCGTCATCAAAAAATGATGGAGAACCTTAGCAAGTTAAATACGCGCTTGAGCAAAATCTCAGAAGAAGAAAAGAAGATAACCACAGGAGCTGACGGGAAAGAGCACGCTGATGTTAAAGCGGAACACTCTCTGACTGCTCGCGATTTACTGTCTGTGATTGAATCCAGCATTGGTGATCGCTTTGATGAGCGTGTGCTGTTTGCCTTAAACGAGCGTCGCGTTAACCGACTTGAAAAACGAGATCAGCAAAAAGAGGAACTTCAGTCTTATACAGCAAGGCTAAAAATCTTTGGTGAAGTACAGTCTCAGATACATATCAAGCAAAGTGGAAGCGGTACTTACGGTGAAGGTTATAACCCTGAAAGTTATAAATTTGACCACACCAGTTTTAACTACAGTACTCCAGAGGAATTTCAGAAGTCACCTGAGTTTAAACATCTAAGTGACGTTTTTCGTAGCAGTAGAGGTTTGGAGCAACCTGGACCAGGCAAGGATGTGTTTTTAGATCGACGATATATCGATTTTGATGCAATAAGCAGAGACAACGTTGATCTGAATAGTGTCGTCAAGTTTCAATTTGGATCAATTTCTCAATTTGTTTTTACTAAAGAAAATGTTGAGAAATACATCAAACCAGAATTCCGAGACCCTTCCGGTGGAATTAAACCTTCAACTGAAGACGTACTATCGGTTACGCACCGTATGTTTTTGAAGTATGAGGGAATTGATGCAAAAGATGAGAATTATCAAAATGGCGAGAAATCCAAAAAATTGTCTGATTTCTCTAGTTCTGTCAGTGATAAATCCAAGTTGCTTAACGATGAAGTGCAAATCAAAACCACTGAGCTGAACGACACCAGTTCTCAATACAACTCTACCGTTGAAGCTATGAACAAGTTTGTTCAGAAGTACCACAGTATTTTACAAGAAATCCTACGAGCGATTTAAGGATAAACAACCATGACTACACAAAACGCGGCAACTGACCCATCTCAAATGCAAGCAGAGGAACTACTTTCGTTTCTAGAGGATGGGGGTACGTTAAAAATGCTGCACGACGTATCGGCAGATACTATCGAGCACATTTATGCGGTTGGATACAACTTTTTCCAATCAGGCAAGGTAGAGCAAGCCGCTAAGGTTTTCCAACTACTTAGCATGCTTGATCATTACCAAGCGCGCTTTTTCATTGGTTTGGGAGCCGCTCGTCAGGAACTGGGTGAGTACCTGCAGGCGATTGATGCCTACAGCTACGCTGCGCTTGTGGATATTAATGATCCACGCCCACCTTTCCACTCTGCAGAATGTCACCTTAAGCTTGAGCAATTGACAGAAGCAGAGAGTGGGTTTTACAGCGCGAAGGAGATGTCTGCCGGGAAATCAGAGTATGCAGACTTGCATCAACGAGCAGACATCATGTTAGAAGCGGTGAGAAACAAAAGGAGTAACTAGAATATGAATTCTATTGCACTTGACCGCACTCAGAGTCAGGTATACACACCTGATTCTGGCCAAACTACGTTAGACAAGGTAACGAAGACCGCATCTCATGCGTCACCTTCTGTAACCGTTGAAAACGTAAAAGGTAAAGATGCTGAAGCATTGAACACTGGTAAAGTTAAAGTTCAGCTTGATGCACCTAATGCCGCAGTAAGCGATAAGGTTAATGAACTTACGCTGAAAGCCATGGCTCAGCTACAAAAAATCGTAGACTCGATTGCCAAGGTTTTGCATGCGGTTGCCGACAATACGGGCTCGCTAGCAGTGAGAATCATCGCAGGTTCTGCGGATGATTTTGAAGTAGAGCTGGCTGCAATCACAGACAAACTGAAGAGCGCTCAAAACGAGCTTAAAATTCAGGAAGTGAAAGTAGCGAAAGCGAAGCACGAGCAAGAAATGGCAGAAAACCAAGAGAAGATCAAAGAGTCTGAAGCTGCGGCAAAAGAAGCTCAGAAGTCAGGCTTAGCCTCTAAGATCTTCGGTTGGATCAGTGCTGTTGTCTCTATTGTCGTTGGTGCCATCATGGTGGCTACTGGTGTTGGTGCGGCAGCAGGCGCATTAATGATTGCCGGCGGCGTGATGGGCGCGGTTAGCATGGTTCTACAAGAGCCAGCTGTACAAGACGCGATGAAAGAGGCTGGCATTAATGTCGATGCTCTCAACAAGGTCGTGATGGCTCTAGAGATTGCCGTAGCAGTTATCGGGGCAATCGTCACCTTTGGCGGCGCCGCTGCAGGTGGTATCGCGAAATTGGCGGCGAAGAGTGCAGGTAAGATTGCACAGAAAGTCACTGATATTGCGACCAAAGCAGCAGCGAACATGGCGAAGATCGCAGATATGGGCTCTAAAGCTGCGACTACGACTGCGAAAGCAATCCGTTTTGGTGCAGAAACCGTCGACCTTGCTGTCAATGTTGGTAAGGGGACCACTGATGCGGTTCATGCGTCTAATAACGCGAAAGTTACTAATATCCAATCGGATATCACTGACTTGCGAGCGAAGATGACCCTTAGCCAAGCGGTTATCGACAAGCTTAAAGAAGAGATCGCTAAGCTGATGGAAGACTTCCAAGAGCTGATGAGTGTCATCATGCAGATGATTCAGGCGAAAGGCGAAACGATGCAAGCGGTGATGAGCCGTCCAGCGACGGTTTAAGGAGCGTTTATGTTAGATAAAATTGGCAATACTGGACGTGCAGATCTTTACGGTTTGGGCGAGCTAGGTAAAACCACTAAGGCTGAAAAAGCGCCTGAGACAAAAACGGAAGCTGCGGCAATCCGTGGTAACAGCGAGGCAGCAGTATCAGGTCCTAAACATTACCAATTGGATGGTCCAAAAGCACCTGCAATCGGCGATCAAGCTCGAGTAGTTGAAAAGCTGATGAGCGCATTGGCGCCAACTGTGAATCTGCTGATGCAGACAACAGAAAAAGCCCTAAACGGTGAGCAGGTCATTAAATCTCCATCGGACGCAATTTCACAATCACTGTCTCTGCTTACGCTGCTTTATCAAGTGTCTAAGCTAAGCCGTGAGCAGCAAGTACTGCAACGTGAAATTGCTGTTGAAGCAAACGTAGCAAGCCTTAAGAGCCAAGCACAAGAGCTTAACAACTCAGCCAAAGCGATGATCGCAATGGCGGTTATCTCTGGTGTTATGGCGGGTGTTACTGCAATCATGGGCGCAGTTGGCTCAATGAAAGCAGGTAAGAAGATCAAACAAGAAGCCGCTGGTAACAAAGCATTTAAGGGACAACAAGCGAACTTAGATGCCAAAATGGCTGAGATCAAAAACACCAAAGGTTTTGAAGGCGCGAAAGCAAAACGTGGGGAAATGCACCGCGAAGCAAATATGATTCGTACCGATATGGATCATATCAAAGCGGATACCACGGCTTACGGACGTAAGTTTGATAAGCAAATGGGCAACAACCAAGCGACGAACTCAGTCATTCAAGCTCTGACTCAAATGGCAAACTCTGCGTCAAACGTAGAGCAAACCAAAGCTCAGGCTCGTAGTAAAGAAGACGAAGTTCTAGCGACACGCGCACAAGCATCTAAACAGAAAGCAGACGAAAACGTCGGCTTCCAAGAAGGGTTGCTAAAAGAGTTGCGTGAACTGTTCCGCTCAATTGCTGATAGCCAAAACCAAGCATGGCGTGCATCTATCCCAACGGTTTAAACCATAACGGATAAGATCACATAAAGAGTTAAGGCGCTGTATATACAGCGCCTTTTTTGTGTGGATCGCAATGGTATAAGCCGTAAAAGCCAGACTATTCTTTTGGTTTTGAAACGCTTTGCTTCCAGTAGTAGCTGAACGCAATGACGCTCTCTACGGTTAAGATTGAAAACAGCTTCATGTTGTCCGATAGCGGTAGAAGTAGAATACAGACCAGTGCGGTAACGCTAGCGGTCAAACAAATTGATAGCCGATGCTTTTGACGTTCCATGTCGAGTCCTACGGTATGGTTTTCAATGTCTTGTTACTTGGCGTTTTCATCAAGAAGGTTGAGTTTAGGCTACCTAATTTGTTGGATCATCGCTTCTTTCTATATGATTAAAGCTATTGAAAATTTGAGTGCCTTTATAGCACAGGTGCTTTGAAGGGCGAGTTGTCTTGGTTCGTATGCTTCGTTAACGATTTTTGATTTAGAACCACTAGATCTTCAAATTGTTGCCTCGCCTTTAAACCAAGTCATTCTTGCTGAACCTAGCACCTTGAGATTACTTGGGTATACAGCAATTTAAGTAGGGAAATGAGCATGAACATGAGTGAGTTTTCGAAGCGTGTTGAACTGTCGCCTCATACACTCAGATATTATGAAAAAATTGGTTTATTGAAGAATATTCAAAGATCCCCCAGTGGACATAGGATGTATACCGCCAAAGACTTGTCTTGGATCGAGTTCGTCAAACGTTTGAAAGACACCGCGATGCCGCTTGAAGAGATCCTTAAGTACGCAGATTTACGTGAAGTAGGCGAGAGCACGATTGAAGAGCGTCAGGTATTGCTAGAGAAACATCAAGAAAAACTGACTGAATACCTAGAGTTACAGAAGCAACACCTTGCAGCGCTAGAAGCAAAAATAGATTTGTATAAGCAAGGAAAAGTTCGTTGACTTAGAGTTAACTCTAACTTGTAGAGTGTTCCTAGATTCATACAAAAGGAGCATCAACATGTCATCGTCACGCTTTGATCAAGGATTAAAACTGCTTTCAGACATCGATGGTGAGGCAGGGCATAACGTTATTGATAGTCTGCAAGATATCTGTCCGGACTTAGCCAAGTTCACCATTGAATACCCGTTCGGAGATATTTACTCGCGACCTGCACTGGATATCAAATCGCGTGAAATCGCGACGGTTGCGGCATTAACAGCATTGGGGCACTGTCAGCCGCAGTTAAAAGTACACTTAAATGCAGCATTGAATGTTGGGTGTACAGCAGAAGAGATAAAAGAAGTCTTACTGCAAATGTCGGTTTATGCAGGTTTTCCTGCGGCATTAAACGGAATGTTTGCGTTTAAGGAGGTCCTCGCTGAACGGAGTGATCTGAATTAATAGGGAGCACGCAGGTCGTAGCATCAAACCGCACTCAAGGTCTTGAAAAGGTAATACAACAAAGCCAGAGCGTCGACTCTGGCTTTTTCTTAACTCATCTCTAATCTACTAAGAAGGCGAGGACAACATGGGATGATCTTCTTATCTCTGCTTGGTCACCGCTATACCAATTCTTCGTTTATATAGCTTCAATCAATGGAATGTGCGCTGGTTAATGATTTTTATGTAAATAATGCCCCTGGACGTGATACAGCTAACAAAATCATTTTTGTTCGGTAACGTTCCCGAAAAGTTTGTATATTATCGCCCCATTGATACAAGTGGTAGAGACGCTCTGAGTCTGAGCGCTCTGAAATTCAGACTTTAGATGGGTATTTAAAGTCACCATAAGTTTGCAATTTTACTTGGGAACGTTTGCAAATAACCTAAGTATAAATTTACGTGAGACTATGGAAATGAAACTACACACTTTGACGATGGCAGTAGCGCTTGGGCTGGTTACAGCACCTGCATTCGCAACAACAGATGTTGACGCTCTTGAAAAGCGAATTAATGAATTAGAACAGAGACTTGAACAGACAGAAAAAGTATCCACAGAAGCAAATGAGAAAGCCTCAAGCTTTGAGTTTCATGGCTACGCTCGTTCCGGGCTGCTCATTAATGATGATCTGAATGGTGCAGTGGGTACTGGTCCTTACATGACGGCAGCTGGTGCTATTGGCGCGCCAATTGGACGATTAGGGGTTGAGGATGATCATTATGTGGAAGCAAACCTTATTCACAAACGCTTTGCAGATGATGGCTCCAGCGCATTGTTCCGAATTATGTTGGCAGATAGTACGGAAACCAATAACGAATGGACAGCGAGTGAGAGTCAATTAAACGTTCGTCAGGTATATGCTGAGCTAAACAAGTTGAGCATGTTCTCTGAATCAAGTGCGTTTGCTGACGCAACGTTTTGGGCAGGTAAACGATTTGACCGTGATAACTTTGACATTCACTTCTTTGACTCGGATATCGTTTTCCTATCTGGTACTGGTGCTGGCGTGTATGACGTCCAAATGAGCGATTCGTGGAAAGCAAACTTCTCGATCTATGGTCGTGATTTTGGTGAGATTGATAGCTCGTCAACTGATGTTGAAAACTATATCGCGACAATGAACAACCGTTTTGGTAATTGGCAATTGATGCTGAGCGGCATGACGTCTGCTGATAACAATGATCGCGTAGAAGGTGCAGCAGACAAAGGTTTACATGCGATGTTTGCCTACCATGGCGATAACTTCTTTGGCATGAGTGAAGGCTTCTCTAAAACTGGTATTTTGATGGGTGATGGACTGGGTGCAGAACTTAAAGGCATTGGTTCAAACGGTGATTTGCTAGAAGACGCAAAAGCCGTACGTTTGTTCAGTTATGGTGTAACACGCATCGGCGACAACTGGCGTGTAGCACCTGCGTTGCTAGCAGAACATAGCCAAGATCGCTTTGCTAAAAGTGATGAATTTACTTGGGCATCGTTCAACATCCGCTTAGCACAAGAGTTTACACAAAACTTTGAGATGGTTTATGAAGGCTCATACCAATACATGGACCTAGACAATGCGATTGATAAAGCAAGTGGCAGTTTTTACAAAGCGACAATTGCACCAACGCTTAAGATGTCTACCGCAGCAGGTTTCTTTGACCGTCCGGAGCTACGTTTTGCTGTTAGCTACGTTGATTGGAGCGAAGACTTGAATGGCTACTCGATTAGCCAGGATGCGGGCGCTGCAACGATGGGTGATGGTGGTGAAGTTCTGTTTGCACTGCAAATGGAAACTTGGTTCTAAAGGGATCTAACCGACAAAGAGTAATAAGAAAAGCACCAACTGATTTCAGTTGGTGCTTTTTCATTAACAGGACTGACGCTCAATTGTTTTGAAGGTTAGTACCATCTTACTCATTTCAAAACTTCTGTTGGCAATTCTATCTAGTAACAGTTTCGCACCATTTTCCCCTGCTTTATCAAATGCATAGTTAAATGTTGATAAGCTTGGGGTGCACACTGATGCGAGCTCATCATCACCAACTCCTAGCACTAAAACGTCTTTACCCGGTGTTAACCCGAGCTCTTGAATCGCTCTCATCGCACCGATAGCAATACGGTCTGTTGCACAGAACAAGCCATCTAGCTTAGGGTTCTTTGTTAAGTGTTGTTTTGCCAATGAATAGCCAGAATCGATTGTAAAGTCACCACGAGCATGGAAGGCGAGCTCAAAACCATGGTGTTGTAGTGCTTGAACAAACCCTTCAGAGCGTTGCTTATCTACCGCGATATCGTCACCTTGCACACCAATAAAACCCATGGTTTGGCAACCTTTTGCAACCAGTCTATTTCCCGCTTCAAACCCTACTCGTGCGTCATCATGAATGATGCTTGGAATATTAAACATGGAACCATCTTGACCGACGAGCACAACTGGGACAGCTGAGTTTTGAATTGCTTTTACCAGCTTGGAATCGAGGTGGGTGGCGTAAAGAATGATCCCTTCAACCCGTTTTTGGTTAAAGATCTGAATGTATTCCAGTTCTTTTTCGTGGGCTTGGTGAGTGCTAGCAAGTAAGACGTGTTTCCCAGCTTTTTCAAGGACATCGGTTAATCCATCGACACCTTGGGATGTGGCATGAGAGGAAACCCGAGGAACAATGACACCAACCAGATTGGTCTTTTGAGATTTTAGATCTTTAGCGACTTGGTTCGGCACATAGCCACACTCCGCTACTGCTTGGCGGACCTTCTGTTTTGTCGCTTCTTTTACGCCATACTCATCGTTTATAACCCGTGACACTGTTGATTTTGATACGCCAGCCAGACGGGCGACATCATGCAGACTCGCCATTGTTCCTATCCATTCTGTTTTTCGTTTTTGGGATTGTTTGCAAAGAGAAGATGAAAAGCTCTTTGATAAGTAGCGATTCTAACCTCCTATACTGCTCTTAGGGAGAGAATTTGACGATCATTCTCACATTCTCTCTGCTTTATCTTTGATCATTTGGTCTTATTGAGCAAAAATCCGTTTTGCAAACGTTCCCGAAAATTTCGCAAGCTCAGATAATAATCCAATGGGGTATGAAATGAATTATCCGGCAGTAGCAAAAGAGTTGTTAACTCTATTAGGTGGTAAAAGCAACATCACCGCACTTGCGCATTGTGCGACACGCTTACGCCTTGCCGTTGCAGATGAGCAAAAAATAGATGAACAAGCGATTGATAGCCTTGAAGGGGTAAAAGGGCAGTTCAAAGTTGCGGGTCAGTACCAAATCATTTTTGGATCAGGCATCGTAAACCAAGTTTATGCAGAAATGGCGAAGTTGACGGGGATGAGTGAAATGTCCACCAACGACGTTGCGTCTGCTGGCGCAGAGAAACAAAACATCGTTCAGCGCGCGGTGAAAGGGTTGTCTGATATTTTCGTTCCAATCATTCCCGCAATCGTCGCTGGCGGTTTGTTGATGGGTATCTATAACCTATTGACTGCCCAAGGCTTGTTTATTGATGGCAAATCTTTGATTGATGCCAACCCAGGACTGACAGACTTGGCGAACATGATCAACACGTTTGCGAACGCTCCGTTTGTTTACCTACCTATTCTGCTGGCATTTTCAGCCAGTAAGAAGTTTGGCGGCAACCCTTATTTAGGGGCGGCGCTAGGTATGTTGATGGTCCACCCAGAATTACTTAACGGGTGGGGCTTCGGGGGGGCTGCGGTATCTGGCAACATTCCGGTTTGGAATATTCTTGGCTTTGAAATTCAAAAAGTGGGCTACCAAGGTTCGGTGTTACCGGTTTTGGTATCGGCATTCATTCTTGCGAAGGTTGAGTTAGGTCTGCGCAAGGTCATTCCTTCTGTTTTAGATAACCTCTTAACGCCGCTACTTGCGATTTTCATTACGGGCTTATTGACGTTTACTGTCGTCGGTCCATTCACGCGTGATATCGGTTTCCTATTGGGTGATGGTCTGAACTGGCTATACAACACAGCTGGCTTTGTTGGTGGTGCGGTATTTGGTCTTATCTATGCTCCGTTTGTTATTACCGGTATGCATCACAGCTTTATTGCGATTGAAACGCAACTTCTTGCGGACATTGCAACGACTGGCGGCACCTTTATCTTTCCTATTGCGGCAATGTCTAACGTTTCTCAAGGTGCTGCAGCGTTGGCGGTGGGCGTGATGAGTAAAGATAAGAAGATGAAAGGTATTGCGATTCCATCGGGTGTCACGGGTTTGCTGGGTATTACAGAACCAGCCATGTTTGGTGTTAACTTAAAACTACGTTACCCATTTATTGCGGCAGTTTGCGCTGCGGCGTTATCAAGTGCGTTCATCACAATGTTCAATGTGAAAGCTCAGGCATTGGGGGCGGCTGGTCTTCCAGGCATCATTTCCATCACGCCGGATAAGATTGGTTACTACATCGCGGGTATGGTGAGCGCGTTCTTGACCGCATTTGTTCTCACCATTGTTCTTGGTATGCGTGACCGCGCTAAAGTCAGTAAAAAAGCAACGGCTTAATCTGAACTCCTTAAGGGTGGAGTCCCCCAAAATCCACTTCTTTTCCTAAATGTTTGGGGTGCTAGCCAAGCACTAATGGCTTGGCTAGCCTTTTTCAATTTTTACTTGGTAGTGAAGGTGTTCAACACGTTGGACTATCAGGGCTTTAATTTTAAGGTAAGCAAGATGAATCAAGTGTGGGTAACTGGTGATGCTGTTGTCGATCTAATACCGGAATCTGAGACTTCTTTACTCAAATGTCCCGGTGGTGCACCAGCGAATGTCGCCGTAGCAATTGCTCGTCTATCTGGTAAGAGTGCGTTTTTTGGACGTGTGGGTGATGACCCATTTGGTCGCTTTATGAAATCAACTCTGGATCAAGAGGGCGTGTGCACGGAGTTTCTCGTTAAAGATCCTGAGCAAAGAACATCAACAGTGGTGGTGGATTTAGACGATCAAGGTGAGCGCAGCTTTACGTTTATGGTAAAACCGAGCGCTGATCAGTTTATGTCTGTTGAAGACATCCCAAACTTTAAGCAAGGTGACTGGCTGCATGTTTGCTCGATTTCACTGGCAAATGAGCCAAGTCGAAGCAGCACATTTGAGGCGATTAAAAGAGCAAAAGCCGCTGGTGGTTTCATTAGCTTTGACCCTAACTTGCGTGATGAAGTGTGGCAAGATCAATCAGAAATCCAAGCTGTCGTGATGAAGGCTGTAGCGATGGCTGATGTGGTTAAGTTCTCTGAAGAGGAGCTTTTGTTCTTAACTGACTCAACATCGATGGCACAAGGTTTACAACAAATAGCCGCTTTGAATATTGCTTTGGTCTTAGTGACACAAGGTGCGAAAGGTGTTTGGCGCGTCTTTGAAAGTCAGAGTGAACTGATCGCAGGTCAAGTCGTTAGTCCGATTGATACCACAGGTGCGGGTGATGCTTTTGTCGGAGGGCTACTGGCATGTCTGTCTCAACATGAGGATTGGAAAAATCATCCTGTTGTTAGCTCTGCGATTCAATGGGCAAATGGCTGTGGTGCATTAGCGACGACGCAAAAAGGCGCAATGACCGCGCTTCCAACCCAGACAGAATTGCTGCAATTTATTGGGCAATGATCTTCAGATCCAATTTCAGTTGAGAAAAATTATGAGCTTAGACAACCGTTGGACTGTAGAGCAAAGATATCGCCGACTTGAGCAAATCCCTCAGTGTGATATCGAAGAAATGACACTTTTACGTCAGCAAGATAAAGGCTTTCCTAGTTTTCATATCGCCCCTAGATTTGGGCTGTTAAATGACCCAAATGGGTTGTGCTATTTCAATGGTGAGCACCACATCTTTTACCAGTGGACGCCTGTGGGACCAGTCCATGGAATGAAGTATTGGTACCACCTTTCTACTAAAGACTTCATCCATTTTAAAGATCATGGCGTGGGTCTTCATCCTGACCAAGACTACGATTCACATGGTGTCTATTCGGGCGGTGCTTTGGTGGAAAACAACAAGGCTTTGCTGTTTTTTACTGGCAACAAGCGTGACCAAAACTGGAATCGAATCCCAACACAGTGTTTTGCCACCATGGATTCAGACGGCAACATTGAAAAGCACGGTGTGGTCATTGAGAACGAACATTACACGGAGCACTTTCGTGATCCAAAAGTTTGGAAGAAAGGCGACGACTATTTGATGGTGGTGGGTGCTCAAACCAAAACTGAACATGGTTCAATGGTGCTCTATCAAAGCAAAGATTTGAAAACGTGGCAGCATAAAGGTTCTATCAAGACCAAGTTTTCTGACCTTGGGTACATGTGGGAGTGCCCTGATTTCTTTGAGATTAATGGTCAATCGGTGATGCTGTTTTCTCCACAGGGCGTGAGCAGTAGTAATCCTTATGATTTTAAAAACATCTATTCTGTCGCGTATATCGTGGGTGATCAGTTGAACCTAGAGTCGATGACTTTAGAAAACCACCAAGATATTTTGCAGCCAGATTATGGGTTTGATTTCTACGCCCCACAAACCTATTTAGATGAGAATGGGCGTCGCATTCTTATTGCATGGATAGGGTTGCCAGAAATCGACACACCATCGGTCACATACCAGTGGGCAGGAATGTTGTCTCTTCCTAGAGAACTAGCGTTGACAGATGGTTTTCTTGTTCAAACTCCGCTCCCTGAGCTGAAAAGTTTAAGAAAAGAAGAGGTGGTCTTTGCACAATCCCATACACTTGAAAGCACCAGTTGTTTGATCCAATTAGACCTTGAGGGTGATGGCTTTGAACTTGAGCTGAGTAACCTCAAGGGTGACAACATCGTCTTTAGTGCGACAGAGCATGAGTTTATGCTGGACCGTCGTCACATGTCGCAATTGTACGCAGAAGAATTTGGTGGCATTCGAAAAGCACCAAGATTGGACGCTAAGCAGACGATTGAGATGTATATCGACCATTCTGTCATCGAGATTTTCATTAATGGTGGCAAACACACGATGACCAGTCGTTTCTTTATTGATGACCTCAATACGGTAACGTTGAGAGGGTTGGAGCAAGCAAGGCTTTTCCCTTTGAAATGTATTACAGGCTTGTTTGAATCGTCTATATAGTTCGGCGCATCGAACGGCGTTGTCCTCGGGTAAGAGATGACGCCGTTTTCAATCAGCTTTGTTTTTCGATATATACGATAGTTTGCAAATAGGCTCGATAAGGTGAGCAATTACCATTACCATATTGGCAAATTCATTAGCTCGTGATTATTTATGTCTTTACCTCCTTGCCCAAACTGTAACTCAGAATACGTTTATCCAGATCAAGACCACTTAGTTTGCCCTGAATGTGCACACGAGTGGAACCCGACTCAGGCAGCAGAAGAAGACGCCGTAAACGTGAAAGATGCCAACGGCACTTTGCTGCAGGAAGGTGATAAGGTCACGTTAGCCAAAGATCTAAAAGTAAAAGGCAGCTCATTGGTGCTGAAGATCGGCACCAAAGCTGTGATTCGTCGTATTAAAGACGGCAAAGATCATCAACTAGATTGTAAAGTCGATGGCGCTGGCGAGATGATGGTGACGGCGCAGTTTGTGAAGAAGGCGTAATACCTGCACTTAGATATCGCTTTCAGAAGCAACAAAAACAGCTCATTAGGAGCTGTTTTTTGTTTTTAAGCAAAGCTTGATTATTGAGGGCAAAACGTTTGATTGAGCTCTTTTGCTACCTCGATACTTGCTAGCCCAAATCCACCCAATAATGCGCCACTTGGTACGACAAGGATATTTTTGTTGATGCCGGCTGGCGTTGATTTTAGAACCGGCAACTTGTCCAGAATCTTATCCGCACTCTGATACATATCCCACGCTCTTTGACTCACTAAAATGTAGTCGGGTTGCATCTCTAACATCGCTTCCATACTGGTTGAGCGATAGCCTTTAAAGTGTGCTTGTGCAGGATTAATCGCCCCTGCGAGAGTAATGATGGTGTCGATTGCCGTATCAGCGCCACCGACGCGTGTTGCACCAGAGCGGTCAAGCATAAAGAAAATAGCTTTTGGCTTGGTTTGGCATTGTTTGTGTTCTAGTTTCTCAATTTCTGATGTCACGCTTTGTTTTAGCTGCTTGGCTTCAGTAGGATGCCCCATGACTGCTGCCAGAGTGTCTATCCGAGACAGCAGTTGAGGAACGTGTTGCCCTGAAGGGATTGTCACCACTTCGACACCACTTTTGGCAATTTGTTTGATGGCAGTTTGTGGTCCCATTTCATCAGTGCCGATCAAGTGGGTAGGGTGCATTGCCATTACTCCCTCAGCAGAGAGACGAACATGTAAGCCTAGCTGCGCGATGTCTTCATCGCCTTCAATCAAATGTCTACTGGTAAAATCTGCACCGACTAGCTTATCTTGCGCGCCTAATGCATAAATGATTTCTGTCACCCCAAAGCCTGCGCTGATCATGCGATCTTCAGCATGCAAGGGCATTGTGACCAAAGAAGCGAGTGCCAAACATAAGAGTTTTTTCATGTATTTCACCTTACATACCATGAACAAATACGGGTATGTTTGATAAATCAAAGCCCCTCCGTAGATGAAGGGGCTAAATAATATAAATGTGCTTTAGAAAACGTATTTCGCGTTCACGCCGAAGTTGATACCTGGCGAAGTTAACGAGTCTGAATTTGCAACGGACGTTGGTGTTAACCCTTTCACACGGCTGTAGCTCCAGTATTTCTTATCAAATACGTTAAATACACCACCTCGAATGGTTAGGTTCTTGATTGGTTGCGCATAGGCGGTAACATCAACGATGCCGTAGCCTGGTGCTGACAAGTTATCTTTATTGCTCCAATCGCTGCCATCTTTGCTAGCAACGGCCGTTAAGGTGGTTTCCCAGCCGTACAGTGCATTGGCTTGGTCGAAGCCAAGACCCAATACCCCGCTCAGTGGTGCGACACTGTCTATGGCTTTTCCTGAGTCTTTATCCTCACCTTCGGACCATGCACCACTGACACGTAAGTAAGTGCCATTTGGTACAGGCATTAATGCTCCGAGCTGCAGGGCACTTGAGAATTCCACACCGTAGATTTTCGCGTTGTCGATGTTCTCGTTTTTGCTGTACATGTATCGAGTACCTTGGTGCACTTCAGTCCAAGATGTTGAGTTAATGAAGTCACTGTAATCGTTGTAGTACGCTGCTAATTCCCAGTTCAACGCTTGGTAGTTCTGGCGAACACCCAGTTCAATAGAATCACTGGATTCGGGCTTCAAATCAGGGTTTGCAAGCACTACAACATGCATTCCAGGGACGGGATTACGCTCAAAGCTGTAGTAAAGCTCTTCTGGTGTTGGTGCTTTAAAACCACGCGCGTATTTAGCGAAGGCGCTGGTGGTATCGGTAAAGTGGAACACGCCCCCCAATTGTCCCGTGATTGCATCTGTATCGAGATCTTTGTATTCACCTAGGTTGCCGTTGATATTGCGATGATCTTTGGTTGGTCGGTATTGGAACATGTCGTAGCGAAGACCAGTGGTTACAATCAAGCGGTCATTCATAAGATACATTTGATCTTGCGCGAAAAGCCCAGCTTTGCGTACGTCAGTTTTTGGTGGCATTTCAACAACGCCACTGGTGTCTTTCCCTTTATTATCCGTGTCACGAGTTTCGAGCTTGAACTCGCTGTCGATTAAGGTTGCTCCGTAAATAAAGTCGTGATTTGTGTTTCCTAGCACGAACGATTTATCGAGCTGCACATCCAGCTGGAGCGATGTATCCTTCGCGTTACGTTGTCTGGTTCGATCGGTGCTGGTAAAAGGTGGGAAAGCGCTTGTCAGTGTGTCTTTTGTGGTGTTTTTCGCTTCCGAAATCTGCCAGTTTGCTTGCCAAGTTAAGCGATCAAAAGCGGCGTATTGAGCATTCCAAGTGTGCTCAATGCCAACGCGACCTCTGCGCTGAGTGTCCTCGAAATGATAGTTAGAATATTTATTGAAGCCACTAGAGCTGCCTTCTAGAGAACGACTTTTCCCATCCGAGTCTTGTTCGAAGTACTGCCCAGTAAACACGAAATGATGCTTTTCACTGGCTTGAAGTTCTAACTTAGACAAAATGTTGTTTGATGTATAGTTCATCGGATCGGCTTTACCGCGACCTTCGCCAGTGATATCAGCCCCATCGCCATGCGTTTCCAGTTCGTCACCATCGCGGTGAGTAAAGATAATCATCCCTTTAAGGTCTTCATTAAACTGGCGAGCCGCGTTTACGGTTGCTTTGTAACTGCCGTCGCGAGATTGATACCCTGCGTCGACACTCGCATGACCTTCTTCGCCTTGGAGGAGATCATCAGCGGATTTTGTTCTCATCAAAACGCTGCCGCCGAGTGCACCACTGCCGTACAAACTTGAAGACGAACCTTTGTTAACTTCAATGGCGGTGAGCGTATCAACTTCGACTTGCCCTTGACCTTTGCCAAGAACATTCATCACAGTTCCGCTGACTCCTGAACCGTAAGCGACGGGTTGTTCTACGCCATCGACTAGAACTTTAACCCGGCTTCCGTCCATTCCTCGGACATTGAAATCTGACGCCCCAAAACGTGAGTTGCCATTCATGCTGACGCCCGGTATGTAACGTAGGCTTTCTTCGATATTGTTTGCCATCTGCTTTTCAATATCTTCTGAGCTGACAACCGCCACACTACCTGCGACGTCAGAAATAGACTGTTCCATACGAGACGCAACGACGACAACGGTTTCCATTTTTTGTGTGTTTGCGGTGGGCTTTTGTTGTTCGGCATCACTAGATGCATAGGTGAGAGGGGCAATAAGCGTTGGCAGCAATAATGTAAAAGGTGCCACCCTTGGCTTTAAAAGAGACATACTGCATTTCCTTAGAAAAATCGCACTAAAAATAAAAGCTCTTAGCGCTTCAAGTGGGAATGGTTATCATTATTGTCGCAGTATGATGAACAAGATTTGCTCACCCAGATTTGATCTTTATCAATTAATAATGCATCTCATTTACATCTTTTGGGTGGTGGTGGAATGTTCAAGTCGGCAAACACCGCTGATTGCTGCCTCTCAACCTCGCTGGAATATTTCTGGAGCTAACTCCACGGCTTCGCACATGGCGGGAATATCTAGCAGCGTGATATGACTGTCGCACTCAGTAATAAAACCATCGTTTTTCAGTTTTTTGAACGTTCTAGAAAGCGTCTCTGGCGTCATTCCTAGCTGTGTTGCGAGCAGCTTTTTTGTCACGGGTAATGTGATTTTCCCTTCGCTTCTCGATTGAGCACGATAGAAGTCAGCCAATTTCATCACCAGTCTTTGGTTCGCGTTTACTTGCGTCAAAATGTTCACGGTATCCATCAGCTGGTGGATGCGATTGGTCATGTAGTTCATGACTTTTAATGAAGTCTGCGGAGACTGAGTAAACACCGTTAACACATCTTGGTAGTAGAACACAGATAACTCCGTGTCCTGATCGACACGGGCACTCATCGGATAGGTTCTTGGGGACATAAACATCGCCATTTCCGCAATCATTTCTCCCGCCATAAACACTCTAAACAGCTTTTCGTCGCCGTTTGGCATCAAACGAAACAGCGAGACTTTTCCTTTCTCTACCAAATACATATTTTCCGCAGGCTCCCCACGTTCAAACAGTTGATGCCCTGCATCGCAATGCAAAGGCGAGCGTTTTGAGAAGAGTTGCGTTTTTTCTTCTTCGTTCAGGAGCGAAACAATAGAGCCGGGCACGCTGTTTTCCTTAGCTTGATAATTATCAAGCAACAAATTCGGACTTGGGGGATAAGATACAAATAATAATCATTATTGATTGGTGTGCCAACTTATCCAGCCTGAGAAAGGAGAACAGTTATGGACGGTATTAGCCACGTATTTCGATGGGTTGCCTTGTGCGGTCTGGTCGTTCTTTTTGTTCCCGTCGCCATCTTTGCTTAGGAGTCATTATGTCTAAACGATTAGCGATGCCCAATGAAGGGCGAGAAGTGACAAAAACACCGGGACACTGGGTACTCGCTCAACTGGGTAAGAAAGTGCTGCGTCCTGGTGGCAAAGAGCTAACACAAAAAATGCTGCAAGGGTTGGCAATTACCCGTGATGACCGCGTTGTCGAATTCGCGCCTGGTATGGGTTATACGGCACGTTTGTGCTTGGAAAAATCCCCTGCAAGCTACACCGCTATCGAACAAAATGAGCAGGCAGCCGAGATTGTTCGCTCTTACTTACAGGGTTCAAACCAACGTTGTCATGTCGGGAATGCACAAGAGACAGGGTTAGAGCCAGAATGCGCTTCTGTGGTTTATGGCGAAGCAATGCTGACGATGCAATCCGATGCGCGTAAAAACGAAATTATTGCTGAGGCTGCTCGAATCCTCGCGACTCATGGGCGTTACGGTATCCATGAATTGTGCATTACGCCAGATACTATCGATGAAGACAAAAAGCGCGCGATTCAAAGAGAAGTTTCCGAGACCATTCAACACCCCGCCAAACCGATCACACCCGCAGAGTGGAAAGCTCTGATGGAAGAGAATGGCTTTGTCGTTGAATTTGAAGCCGTTGCTCCAATGCATTTACTCGAACCAAAACGCGTTATCGCCGATGAAGGCTTGAGTGGGTTCTTAAAAATCGTGAAAAACGTACTGACTAAACCGCAAGCGAGACAGCGTGTGTTAGGCATGCGTAAGATTTTCCGCAAACACGAAAAGAACCTATCTGCAATAACGCTTGTCGCAAGAAAGAAGGAAAGCTAAATCATGTTTGAATACACCTTATATGAAGATCTCGCCAGCGAAGTAGATATCCCCAAAGCAGGTATCACAAGTTGTCCTGTGTACAAAAGTGAGCGTTTGCGAGGTGTTATCTTCGGGTTCGCCGAGGGTGAAGAAATGAGCGAACATACTGCAGCAGTACCAGCGATTGCACAAATACTCGAAGGAGAATGTACGTTCACATTAGAAGAAGAGGCGAAGGAACTAAAAGCTGGCGCTTGGCTACTAATGGACGCGCATTTGCCTCACAGCATTATCGCAAAAACGCCATTGAAGCTGATGCTGTACCTGTTGCGCGAGCCTAAGTAACACGCAGTATTGAAATACAAACCAATGTAAATTTAGCACCAATCAAGTATTGGGGCTTTTGCGTTTATTGCTGCCGGTACTTATCTGACGAAGTTCTGCAATCCTGCCACGCTGGCAAAGTTATAGAGAATAAAACCCGATGCCACCATAGTAACTGCCAAAACAAGGTTAAGCGTATCGCTCAAGTTGGCATTAGGTTTGGCGTTGTGGTTTTTCATTTGGCGTTGAATCGTTAAAGCGTTGAACACCAATATAGAGTTGGTCATTGCTGTTCCTAAAGCCATCACGAATGTCGCGATCATGCCCCACATTAAGCTGCCTAGCATGTTAGAGAGAAACAGAACTAACACTGCACCAGTGCAAGGGCGAAAGCCAATAAGCAGTAGTGCTTTCCATGAAATATTGCCGTTAGACTCTGCGGAATCATCATCTTCTTGAGAGGGTGTTTGTTTGATGCGGCGTTTAACCACAGACGCAAACTCTTTCAACGCCAATAAGATAATAAACACCGCACAACCTTGCGTTAGCAGACGAACATTATCGGAAAGGCTGAAAGCAAACTGCTCTGCAATCTTGGCGGTAATGACGAAAAGAATGCACGCGCTCGCCGCTTGCAGGGCGGCAATAATCGCGACCAAAACAAGCGCTTGTCGACGACGGTAGCCATGAATCAGGCTCATTGACGTCACTGCCGTTTTACCGTGTCCAGGCGCAACCGAATGCAACAAACCATACAGAAAGCTAAACCCTAACAAGTACCAACCGTACAACAGTTGCCCTTGGCTGATGAGCATCAGGTATTTACTGAGCGAGTTTACCGTGTCACGTTGAAGCCGAATCAACTGCATCCAATAAGCAGGGAAGTGATTCCAAATATGCAGAGTAATGGCTAATAGCATTACGCTAAACACAGCGAACAGAGCGCGTTTGAAGACTGGCGAGTTTCCCATTAGTTCTCCTCCGGCTCACAGGTTAAGAGGGCTTTTTGGGTAAATAGCTGACCGAGTTCGTTATCTGGATCTGCATCAACAGAGAGTGACATCGCGTAAGTCACTTGCTCTGGTGTTGGGTTTGGTTCAACCACGTCGATATGACAACGATCAGCGTAAGGCTCATTGATGGTGATGGCATGCTTGTGCTCCCAACTCATATCTACGAAGTAGCTTGGGTCAAAGATAAGCAGACGTAGATCTGGCGTGTAGATACTGGTGGGTTTAGCGAGTTCAAGATTGAACTTCAATGTTGCTTTTGCGCCATTCATCTCGATAGACCCTTCTTCCACCATCTTGTAGCGAATCGGTTTATCGTCGGCATAAAAGTAGGTGAAGTAATGGCTTGATAGAAGGTTGTAAATCACCTGACTAGAGAGTGTCGAAAGCACTTCATCTCGATTTTCGTCGGTGAGTTTCTCTCCCGCGAGCATGTAAGCCGTCGTCATGGCGTCAAACTCCCAGTTCATTGAGAGCGATTGAATCTTATCTTCTTTGATATTGATTTTGGTTTCCATTGTCACCCAAGAATGAGGGTGGGCGTGGACAAAACAAGAAAACAGCAGCGAGAAACCAGTAAGAGTTAGGCGTAATCTAGAAAGAAAAAACGATCCAAAAATGGACATCCGATTACCTATGATTAAAATGATGCGAAATTGCCGATTGTTATAACATAACATTAATGGCATTTGAACATTGTTCATTACTGTTAGTGTGGTTATTTATCGACGATTTATCCGTTTACCTGTTGAGATGCATAGGGTGGCAATAAAGCCGATGGGTTAACTATTTTATTGATTTTCGTTCTCATTCTTTTTCCCATTTTGTGGTTAACTTGAGCCCATTAAACAAATAGAATGCAGTTCGGTGGCAAGATGACTTAAACCGACTCTTCACGCGTTCTGCACTTTTCTAACCAACTTTTTCAAATCATGAATCTGACTCATAAAGACTATTTTAAAATCGCATTTCCTTTCATTGTTTCTACGGTTACCCAACCATTATTGGGGGCGGTGGACACCGCGGTGATCGGTAAACTTGGTGTGGCTGAGATGATTGGTGGTGTGGCGATCGGCACCGTCATCATGAATACCTTGTATTGGCTATTTGGCTTTTTCCGCGTCAGTACTACCGGGCAAAGTGCAATTGCATTAGGTAAAAATAGCCCAGAAGATCAAGCGAGCAGCTTATTCCGTCCTTTCGTGCTTTCGCTCTGCCTTGGCTTGATTTTCATTGCGTTGCAGTCCGTGATTTGGATGGGGGCAGAGCTGATTATCTCCCCTGATGCCGTCGTGGCAGAAAACGCGAAGATTTACTTCGATATCATGATCTTTGGTGCGCCGTTTGTACTGCTGAACTACACCGTGATTGGTTGGTTGATGGGGCAGGCGAAAGCCAAAGAAACCTTGTTCACGCAAGTATTCGGTAACGTGCTGAACATCGTGCTGGATATCGTCTTTGTGCTGTACTTCGATATGGGCATTGCAGGTGTTGCGGTAGCGACACTTATCGCACAAATCTCGACGTTTGTTATTGGTGCGGTGCTGGTGTTGAAAACCTGTCGTTTCCCGCTGTTTGATTACATTCAGACCGCAAAAATGACGCGTAAAGATCTCAAAGTTATCGCGTCTTCCAATATGGATCTGCTGCTTCGTACGGTGTGTCTATTGGTGTTCTTCAACATGATGGCACGTGTAGGCTCTCAGCTAGGTTCTGATGTGCTCGCTGCGAACGCAATCTTGATGCAAGTAACCTTCATTGTCAGCTACATGTTCGACGGTGTGGCGAATGCGTCGAGCGTCTTTGCAGGTAAAGCGGTAGGGCAGAAGAATCCGACATTGCTTGATAACGTGATTAAACTAAACACGCAATGGACCGCGGCGTTCGTTGTTGCATTGACCTTGCTGTTGGTGCTGTTCAAACACCAAGTGGTGACGTTGTTTACCACTTTGCCAAACCTTGTTGCGCTGTACCTAGACATGAGCCCTTGGTTATTGGCATTCCCGTTGGTTGCTGGTTTTGGTCTTACGTTTTACGGCATCTTTACCGGCACAGGGACAACGCGACCAGTGCGCAACTCTACCTTCCTAACCATGGTGTTGTTCTTAGTGACGCAATTTATTGCGGTGCAATATTGGGGCAATCACGGTTTGTGGCTGGCATTCACTTTGTTCTACGTTGGGCGCTTTGTCTTCTTGTTCCCATACCTCGATCAAGTCAAACAAAAGTGTCAGTAATTCACGCTGTTATACCCAAGTAACCTCGAGATGCTTAGTTCAGCGAAAATGCCTTGGCTTGCAGACGCGGCGACGATTTGAAGATCTAGTGGCTCTAAATCAATAATCGTCAACAAAGTATGCGGGTCAAGGCAATTCGCCCTTTGGGAGTGAGTCACTGAAGCAACTTCTGCGTCAAACAACTTGGAAAGAGCTCGCTATTCCGCTGCGTCGTTTTCCTTGAATTTGAATCAGTGACTCACTCTGAATCCAGCATCTTGAGGTCACTTGGGTATAGATTATTTCGATTTTTTATCGCAAGGGCGGAGCCATCTGCCCTTGCTGATAAAAGCGTGAAAAAGGTGATGAAATAACCCCTCTGAGTTGTTTTCTTGCTCAGACCTGCGTGATACTATCGTTATGTTATATTGTTACATTTAGTTTGATGTCGTGATTTCTCAACCAATATTCTCCGTTAATAATCTCAGCCTTACAGACTCAGAACGCACACTCTTCAAAGACATTTCTTTTGAGCTGTTTCAAGGTGAAGTTCTTGCCATTATGGGGCCTTCCGGCATTGGTAAATCCATGTTGTCGAAAGCCGTCGCAGGTTTTTTGCCGTCTGATATTTGGGTAGACGGAAGTATCCAGCTTAACAGCTGTGAAGTCGCACAAACTGCCATGCTGCAACGTAGTCAATCTCAGCGTCCTGCGGTCATTTTCCAAGATGCACTTAAAGCACTGAATCCATTGGCGTCTGTCGAACAACAACTGTGTTTGGCATTGACGGGCAACAAAACGCGCTTGTCTTCAGCAAACCGAGAAACGGTGATGACCTTGTTGTCTCAACTCGGATTTGCGGATCCAAAAGCAGCCTTAGCGCAGCATCCAAGCCAGCTATCTGGTGGTCAGCGCCAGCGTATTTGTATTGCCATTGCGTTGCTTGGTAGTGCCAACTTGATCATCGCGGATGAGCCCACCAGTGCGCTCGACCCAATCACCGAAGCGGAGATCCTTGAGTTGTTCCGCAGCAGTGTTCAGCAACGCAGCATCAGTGGTTTGTTGATCACGCACGATCTCTCTGCGGCTTTGGCGTGTGACAAAGTCTTGGTGATTGCGGACAACACCATGGTGGCTTATGGCGCACCATGGCAAGCCATTCAGCAAAGTTCGCATCCTTTCTGCCAACAACTTGCGCAACTGCTGCCTTAACCTCATCTCTGGAGCCTATTTTGACTAAGCACAACTTGAGCGGGCACACGCAGCCTAAATCGGCGGAAGTTCGCTTTGAGCAAGCCAGTGTTCACTATTACTCCAAACCAAGTTGGTTAGGGGGCAAACCGTTTAAAGCGCTCGAACAATTGGATCTTGCCATCGACACAAAGAACATTGCGATTGTTGGTCCTTCTGGTGCGGGTAAATCGACCTTGATTGAACTTCTGTTTGGTCTTCGTAAACCCACATCTGGTGAAGTGTATGTGTGTGGTTATCCGTTATCGCGCAGCTCGGCTAAGCAGCGCCAAGAGTTGTGTCAGCACATTCAATTAATTCCGCAAGAGCCGCAAGCGAGCTTGAATCCTTATTACACCGTTCGCCAGATCTTACTGGAGCCGCTAAGCAACATTGGTTTAACGCAAGAGCTTAACGAGAAGGTGGAGAAGGTCTTAGCGGATGTCGGTTTGAATCTCACATTGTTGGATCGTAGCCCGCAGCAATTATCAGTTGGGCAAGCCCAACGCGTGGCTATCGCTAGAGCTTTGATTGTCGAGCCTTGTGTGTTGGTTGCCGATGAGCCAACCAGCAGCCTAGATCCCGTCAGTCGTAAACAGATTCTTGACCTGTTGGCAGGCATTCAAAAAAGTCGTCAGATGCGCCTGATTTTGGTGACGCATGACCTCGATGCGGCACAAACCCTATGCGATGAAATCCTAGTGTTAGACAAAGGACGTGTTGTCGAGCACGGCACGGCACAAAACGTGACAAATAACCCATCGCACTTGATCACGAGAGCCTTGATGAGCGCTCAACACAAAAGTAATGAATTCACAAAAACCATTGGAGAGGTTTCTTATGCACCTTAGTACTCCCAAGTTAGCTTTGTCGCTGGCTTTAAGCGCACTGCTGACGGGTTGTTTTGACTCTGGCAAAAGCAAGCCAGAAGCGGAAAAAGCAGCTGCACCGCAAGCAACGGAAATTCGCGTTGCCATGATGCAACCACCACGCACAGGTTTGTCACCACTTTCAGATGACGCGTTCAAACTGTCACGTTGGAGCACAGCAGAAACGCTAGTGAACCTCAACGATCAGTCGGTAGCAGAGCCAATGCTGGCAACAGAGTGGGAACAAGTTGATCCGATGACGTGGCAATTTACGGTACGTAAGGGCGTGAAATTCCACGATGGTTCTGACCTTGATGCAAACGCGGTTGTGAACTCTCTACAAAAAGCATTAGATGCCGCACCAAAACCACGCATTTTGGATGGTATCGAATGGCAAGTTCGCGCATTGGACGACTTCACTGTTGAAATCAAAACGACCTTTAACGATCCATTGTTGCCAAGCCGTCTATCTAGCCCACAGTTAGCGATCCTTTCTGGTGCTGCATACCAAGAAAACGGTCGTGTTGTGCCAATCAATGCGGGTACGGGTCCATTCGTTCTGACAGAAATCAACGGGACAACCAGCGCAAAACTGAAGCGTTTTGACGGTTACTGGGGTGAAAAAGCAAAAGTAGACAGTATCTTTGCTGAATACGTACCAAATGGCTTTGCTCGTGCTGCAGCGCTGCGTACCGGTGAGGCGGATGTAGTTGAAGCCGTTCCTGTATCGCAAATCGCGATGATGGAATCTTCACAGCTGCACGAAGTCGCAATGCCGCGTACCAACACGCTTTACCTAAACAACAAATCAGATGTGTTTAGCCAGTTCGGTTTGCGTAAAGCAGCAGCTCAAGCGGTTAACCGTGAGCAAATCATCAAAACGGTTTACGAGAACCACGCCGATTCAGCGAAAGGTCTGTTAGGTCCAGCATTGGCATGGGCTCAACCAATTCGTGATGCGAACCCTCGTATGGAAACCATGGAAATGCGCCACGCGAACGGTGAGAAGATCACCATCGGTACATTTACCGACCGAGCTGAGTTGCCAGAAGTGGCGGTGCTGCTAAAGCAACAACTTGAAGCGGCTGGCTTTGTGGTTGAACTAGACGTTCGTGAATATGCACAAATCGAAAACGATGCACTAGCAGGTAAGTTCGATGCGTTCTTGTTGTCACGTGCAACAGTGTTGGATTCTGGTGACCCAGTGGCGTACATGCAAAGTGACTTTAGCTGCAAAGGTTCTTACAACCTAGGTCAGTTCTGCTCTGAAGAAGTGGACGCAGCATTGAAACACGCTGATCGTCAGCCGTTGGGTGAGAAACGCCAACAAGCGATCATCGAAGCAGAAAGCAAAATCCTTGAGCAATACGCTGTGATTCCACTGCTTCACGAGCGTGTAATCCAAGGTGAGAGTGACCGCGTGAAGAACGCACAACGTGACCCACGTGAGCGTCGCCTGATCGACCAGTTTACTGAGGTGAACTAACTCGATGTCGTCTGTTGCCAACATGCGCTCTCGTTGGAGCGCTTGTATGCCTGAATGGTTTACGCGTTTTTTGTCGCGCTTCCTGTCACTCGGGGTAGTGGTTGTGCTGGTGGGTTTGATGCCGGATATTGCCGGTATCGACCCAAGCCAATCAATCCTCCGTGCCCGTGCGGGTGCTCAACAATTGCTGACGGCAGAAGCTCTGCAAGCCATTCGAGAAGATCTTCAACTTGACCGCAGCGCTGCTGAGCGACTGTGGGATTGGTTGACGCTTGCCATGCAAGGTGACTTAGGTGTCTCTTGGGTGAGCGGGGCATCCGTCATGGAGAGCGTTCAACAAACCGCAAAAACGTCACTATTACTGATGCTTACAGCGCTAGGCATGGCATTTGTAATGTGTATGGCGAGTGTGCTTTACACTGTGCGTCGTTGGCAACAGAATCGTTTAGACAAGCATCATGACACGCTCAGTTCGGTGTTGGTTTCATTGCCTGAATACGTGATTGCTTCGTTGCTGATCATGGTGTTTTCCATCTGGTTGGGTTGGTTCCCACCTTATGGTTGGCAAGGCGTGCAAAACCTCTGGCTACCCAGTTTGGCAATGGCATTACCTGCTGCTGGTTTGTTTGGGCGCTTGCTCAATGACAGCCTCAAGCGTGTATTAGATGAGCCTTGGGTGATCACTTGGCTATCGGCGAACGTCAGTAAGTTTCAAATCTTACGCTTTGCCTTGTGGCGTGCCGTTAGTAACTTGATTCCTCAAATCGCAATGACGGTGATTGGTTTGACCGGCGGCGCGGTTGCTGTGGAGCAAGTGTTCTCCATTCCGGGTATCGGACGACTAATCTTAGGCGCAGCGAAGTCACAAGATCTGCCGATGCTGCAAGGTGGCTTGTTGGTGTTGCTGGTGTTCTCGATGTTGATCAGCAGTGCGAGCATCTTATTGCAACGCTGGTTACTCGGGCACAGTGTCACAAGTGGCAAGCTGATCAGTAGTCACAGTACGTTCCGTTTTACCCAAAACACCACCAAACGCATCGTCAGTGCGACAATCTTTGCGTTGCTGATTGGTTGTGCGGGATGGGCGTTAATGCGCGATCCTTACACCATCCAATTTACCCGCCTTGAATCGCCAAGCTTAGCTGCCCCGTTTGGTGCCGATGCGGTCGGGCGAGATCTGCTTGCTCGCGTTGGTGGCGGTATGATGTCGACAATCAAAATGGGCATCATCGCAACGTTCCTAAGTTTAGTGATTGGTTTGTTGCTCGGCTTCGTGACTCGTTATAGCCAAGGCTTAATTGAGATCACCAAAGGTGTGCCATACATTGTGGCGGGTCTGCTGATTGCTGGTCTAACGGGAATGAACCCAAACAGTGCCTTGATTGCGATTGTTATGGTGTCATGGGCACCATTAGCAGCGCACTGTGCGAGCTTGTTGATGGAAGCCAAAGCGCAGCCTTACACGCATCTTGCGCCCATTTGGGGAACCAGTCAGTGGCGAGTACTCCGTTACTACTTGTTGCCTTATGTGCTGCCGCCATTGATTCGTCACGCGTTTCTACGTTTGCCATACATTACGCTCAGCCTGACGTCTCTGAGCTTTATCGGACTTGGCGTTAAACCGCCAGAACCTGAATGGGGCTTATTGATTGCGGAAAACTTGCCTTACATCGAGCGCTCACCATTAGGTGTCTTGCTGCCAATCTCAGGCTTAGTTTTGATGGCAATTGCAATCAACTTGTTGTTCGACGATTAAACCGGACTCATGAACTTTCCAACAGCCTCAATAGCGATATTGAGGCTGTTTTCTTTCTGTTTCATTATTCGCCATTGTGCGTCCCAAAAGCCAAGCACGCATTTGCGCTCTGGCGTGCCATTCTTAAGCTGACTTTCTCGGTTTTTATCTTGATAGGAGAGGGCATGAAGGAATACGCGCCGCAGTACAACAAGAAAGAAAAGATCATCAGAGTCGCAATCGCTGGCGTATTTTGCTTTCTAGCTGGTGTGTTGTTTAAGCTTGAGGGAGAGCCTCTGCTGCAAGCAGTCGCCGAAGCGCCGGAATGTTATGAAGTGTTCGGTATGCAGGGATTAGAACTTCTGGTTCACATACTGTTCTTTTGGATGCCACTGTCCGTGTTTTTACTTTCTGCGGTATTGATGTTGCCACTCGGTGTTCGTGGATTAATCGAAGGTCAGTTCCCACCAAAAGGCGTCAAAGTATTCAGACCCACAGCGATTCAACGCGGCAAACTTGGCACGCTTAAATCCCTTGTTCATCTGTTGTTCCCCTTATTGTGCTTTGGTTTTGTCGTGTGGGGTAATGGTCAAATCGAACCCATGATGGAGATGCTTAATGGCGAAGATATGAACGTGACTTGCCAAAACGGAAAAAGAGGGGACAAGCCCCTCTAAGACAATTTATGTGGATGGTTTAAGGTCAACGTCTTTTGTTCATGATTACAGAACCTTAGTTTTGGTAAGCTCTTTGATGGCAGACAGTACCGCGGTTGGTAGTGCTGCAACGCCTAAAATCATGGCAAGGTGCCTAAGCTCAATCGCCTCGGTGCTAAAAATCAGCTGACCTAAGTGGGTGTAAATCACCCCTAATGACAGAGTTGCCGATGTGGCGATGGCTCCTAGCAGGTACTTGTTAGTAAAAGGATTTACTCGATACAGAGACGTGAACGTTCGGCTATCAAACAAGTGCCACAATTGACCAAAAATCAAAGTAAGAAACGCTACGCTCTGTGCGTATTGGGCACTGAAACCATGACTCAAAGCCATTAAGAAAGCGCCAAAACTCACCCCGCCTAATGCTAAACCACGAATCACGATTCGGGTTCCTAAACCATCGGAGAAGAATCCTTGGTCACGCTTACGTGGCTTTCGCTCCATCAGGTCTTTTTCTTTTGGTTCACCCCCTAATGCTAGGGCAGGCAAACCATCCGATACCAAGTTCACCCAAAGAATCATCAGCGGCGTCAGCGGCAGAATAGCTTCTGGTCCCATCACTAAGAACGCAAACAGAATCACCGAGACTTCTGCTACGTTTGCGGTTAGCGCTTGGCGGATAAACTTACGCAGGTTATCGAATATCTGACGACCTTGGCGCACCGCTCGGACGATGGTGCTGAAGTTGTCATCCAGCAAGATCAGATCGCCAGAATCTTTGGCGACAGAGGTTCCCGTAATACCCATAGCGACACCGATATCGGCGCTTCTAAGTGCTGGTGCGTCATTGACACCGTCTCCGGTCATGGCGGCAATTTCGTTGTTTCTTTGTAGCGCTTGGACGATGCGCAGTTTGTGCTCTGGTGTTACTCGGGCAAACACTGCGGTTTCTTCACAGGCATATTCTAAGGTTTGCTCGCTCATATTATCGAGCTCAGTACCCGTGACCACACGTTTGTATTGTCCATTGATAATACCGATGTCTTTGGCAATCGCCGCCGCCGTTGCTGCGTGATCTCCGGTAATCATTACAGTGCGAATGCCAGCGTTGTAACACTCTTTTACCGCTGAGCGGACTTCTGGACGAGGCGGATCCATGATGCCAAATACCGCCAGCATACTAAGGTCGTTTTCCAGTTCGCTCACATCTGCGTCAAGCTCAGTTTCGTCCAATCGACGGCAACCGACCGCCATAGTACGTAAGGCTTGTTTGGCAAAGCTTTCAATCGCGCCATCAAAACGCTTACTGAGATCTTTGCCGATACACTGGGAGAGTTCATTGAATCGGTTTGGCTGCTCTTCCATCGGCACCAATCCACCTTCAACCATATAGTTGCTCGACTTCTTCAACATAAAGTCGGGCGCTCCAGCCACGGCTAAAAAGTGCTGTCCGCTTGGATCTTGGATAATCACCGAAGACATCTTGCGCTCAGAATCAAACGGGAAGCGTTTTAGAATCTGATAACCTTGTTTCTCTAGATTCTTTGGCGTAATTCCAAGCTTTGCGGCTGCCACTAATAACGCTCCCTCCGTTGGGCTGCCTCGTACACTCCATGCGTCTTCGACAAAGGCGAGCTCAGACTCATTCGACATCGCCGCAACGATCAATCCCATCTTCATTGCAGAGCTTTCTAGAGCATGTACTCCGTGACTCTGAGGGACAAACTTACCTTTCGGTTGGAAGCCGTTTCCGGTCACTTCCCAGTAACGCCCAAAACTGTCATACGCTTGCATCACCTGCATTTGATTTTGGGTTAATGTCCCTGTCTTATCGGAGCAAATGACAGTTGTTGAGCCCAAGGTTTCGATTGCCGAGAGTTGCTTTACCAAGGCGTTGTTCTTTGCCATTTTGGTTGAGCCCATGGTCAGCACAATGGTGAGCACGGTAGGCAAGCCTTCTGGAATGGCTGCAACAGAGAGCGAGATGCCCGTGGTAAGGATGTCCAGCCAATCCATGCCGTAGGCAAAACCAATCGCGCAGATGACGGCAACTACACCCAAACCGATAAACAACAAGGCTTTTGCTAATGTATCCATACGCACTTGCATCGGCGTTTTTGTGGTTTCAGTTTGTGTCATCATGTGCGCAATACGACCGACTTCCGTCTGCATGCCCGTGTTGGTGACGATCCCTAAACCTGAGCCAGTCGTGACGATGGTCGTCATAAAGCCCATATTAATTTGGTCACCTAAACTGACTTGCTTGTTGTGGATTGCACTGACTTGCTTTGTCACAGGTTCTGATTCACCAGTGAGTGCCGCTTCATCGATCGACAGGCGGTTTGCTTCGACAATGCGCACATCGGCAGGAAGAATGTCACCTGTGCTGATTTTAATCACGTCACCAGGCACTAAGGTTCGCGCTGGAACATGTATCCATTTGTTGTCACGCAGAACATCCGCTTCTGGTGCTGCCATATCGCGCAGTGCTTCCATGCCTTTCTGGGCTTTGTATTCCTGCCAAAAAGAGATGCCGGTATTAATTACAATGATGGTGCTAATCGCAATGGCGTCAATGAGATGCCCGGTAAACCAAGACACCAAAGCGCCCACCAATAAGATGTAGATCAAAGGGTTTTTGTATTGCTCAAAATAGAGTTGCCAAGCCGATTTCGACTTGTGCGTCGCCAGTGCGTTGTCACCATACTTATTGAGGCGTTGTTGATGTTCTGTATGAGAAAGTCCGGCATTGGTATCAGTAGCCAAATGCTGCTCTATCTCTGACGTTGATTGCTTAAACCAAGGTTTTATAGTCATAAAAATTACTCCAAATTTCCTTCCGGTGGAGTGGTGAATGAGTGAGTTTGTGTTGTTTTCTGATGTGATCAGAACAAGATGAAATTAACGATGTTGAAATAAATCCAGATGCCCGAGATATCGACGAGAGACGCCAAAACCGGACTCACCAAGATGGCTGGGTCGAGCTTTAGCGCACGCGCCACAATGGGCAGTAAGCCGCCTAATACCGTCGATATCGTGACTTGAATAAACAGTGCAATGGCAACGGCAGTGGCGATCAGTGACAACCCAAACCCTTCCGAAGAAGCGGCGGGCGTAAACAGGGCTATTCGACCGACAATCACCAGAGCCAGAATCCCTGCGAGTAAGAGTGCAACGCGGCTTTCTTTCCACAGTACAGCGCGCCATTGGCAGTTTTTAATCTCTCCAGTGGCTAATGCTCTCACCACCAAAGTCGCAGCTTGAGAGCCTGTGTTACCACCAGCAGCTGCGATCACTGGCATGTAGATCGCAAGCAAAACTAGCTGGCTGAGTAAGTCTTCGTAGCTGGCGATGATAAAGCCCGAAAAAATGCCGAAGATGGCGAGTAACACAATCCATCCCACGCGTTGCTTAACGTGTTCCAACACACCAGTTGAGAGATAGTCGTCAGCGGGCTCTGCTTCCGAATGAACAAAGCCCAACTGAAATGAAAGATGGCTAGCGGCTTTGTCGAAGCCATATTTTTCCATCTTTACAATCCAATATTGCACGTAACCTAAAGGGCAGTAGGAGAGCAAATCGACGACCTCATCGGTATTGGTATGAGCAAGCCAATGGATTTTTTCTGCTTCACTTAGCGCGTAAAACTTAGCCAAATGCGGTTGCTGATGCTCGCCAAGGTTGATTGGCTTACCGGACTCGCTGACAGTAATCATGGTGTCGTCACTAAGCGGTTTTCATGATGATCACCGAAGCAATCACCGTAAAAATGCCGACCCAACCAATTGGTTTGAGTTTTTGTTTAAACAAGAACCAACCACCGAGTGCGGTTCCTAAAATACCGATGGCTCCCCAACTGGCGTAGGCAATGGCGAGGTCGATTTCTTTCACGGCTTGCGCCAGTAAAGTGAATGCAGCGAGCACAAGTACAATGGCAGAAATACCCCAGCCTTTGTGTTCAAAGCCGCGTGATTTAGTCAAAGACATGTTCGCCGCGATATCGAGCAGTGCCGCTAAAACGACGTAACCGAAAGAGACGGTGAGAAAAGCGTTCATGGTTATACTCCAAGGCAATTAGTGAGGTTGAATTAGCATTGCGTGCTCGTCTTTCTTACTTGGCTGGTGGTGCTCTTCACCGAGTGTGACTAGTACCACTCCGACAACCACAAGCGCGAGACCAAACAGCTCTTGTGCATTGAGCTGAGAATCGAAATAGAACATGGATACGATGGTGATTAAGGCAATGCCAAGTCCTTCCCAGCAGGCGTAAGCCACGCCAATGGAAATCTTTTTCGCTGCGAGAGAGAGGAAGTAATAAGAGAGCGAAATAAGAACATACATACCGACATAACCGGCGTAGCCTTCATTGCTGCCTGCGACATTCATGAGGCTAGTGCCCGCAACTTCAGCGATGATAGCGAGTAATAAAAATAGTCGTGCTAATAACATGATTTAAAAACCTGAAAATAAAGAGTCGTTAAACAAGTCCATGTTTATTGCCACATCACTGTGAAGAAATATTCGAAGCAATATTTATTGTCTCGAACGGTATTTATGGTGGCATAGACAATTTAAAACCTGATGCACTGAGAGTGCATTTGGCGTGATAAATATGTTGTGGAGAATGTAAGTGTTTATTTCTGTGTAGGAATTAGACGTAAAGTGACATGGCAGAAAATAGAAATAAAACCAAAAAGAGAAGATGATAGAAAACAAAAAAGACGGCTGATATAAGCCGTCTTTTTATAATTAGGTTGAGAAAGGGTCGGTTGAGAAAGGTTAAAAGACCATGCCATCCGTGATGGAGGAGAAAGGCTCTGTTGAGTTAAACGTAACTCTGGCTTTACTGTTGGTGATCGCGCCTTGCTCCTCCCAGTAGTCGAGCGTCTTACTGACGGTGTTACGAGACATACCCAGCATGCCTGCGAGGTCTTCTACCGAGATTGGGATGGAACGTTTATTCGTGACGCGGTAGAGGCTATCTAGTGCCAAGCCGACTTTGCGATTGGAGTTTCTCTCGTGACTAATGAAGAGGATGCGGGAGGTAAATAAGAGCTTCTGTGAAAGGTGTTGTGCCGTTAACTTATTAAACTCTAGGCTGTTTTCGTACAGTTCTAACACTGTACTTATCGGCAGCACAAGGGCGGTCATGGTCTCTTGGATGTGGTAGCGCCCATACAATTTGGTTTGATTCAAAATTGCAGATTCACTGTACATAAAGCCTGGCGGAATAAAACCCGCAAAGCGTTCTGCACCATCAAAGTTCTGTCGGTAAACGCTGATTAGCCCACTAAACACAAACAGAAAGTTTTCTAACTCCTGTCCCTGTACCTCAAGAACTTCTCCTGCTTCGATGGTTTGAACTTCTCCAGCTTCAAGCAGCTGTGTTGCGAACTCTTCAGAAAGACCGAACAAATCTATGAGTGATTGTTTGGGTGTCATCGTTATTTAACCAAGCGCTATTAATCAACCACTTAGATCTTAGCCAGACAAAACAGGCTTTGCAAACCGATTATTTTTCCTCAAATGCACTCTGAGTGCATTAGGCTAATTGGTATTTTTGTTAGCTTAATAATTAACTTATGAACAGTGTTCATTTAATCATCATTGATTGAATGGAAATAATTCATTCGAGATTCGATTAATAATTAAAGGTTAGTTATGAAAAATACGATTAACGATATTTTTGAAGTGTTGCGATGTTACTTATTATTGCATGAAGACAATCGTTCAAAAATTCTCAGCTTATACATTAATACTGACAGTAAAAATCCAGCCAACCATCGTGAGCGCCCGGCTTGGCAGATCGAAGTGAGCAATCAACTGGCCGCATTACGTGAAGAGCACGGTGATGAAGGTATTCGACATATTGATTCCACACTCACATGGAAAGAAGTGGAACAACGATTGGTCAACAAAGTTCTGGAAATGCGCCCGACAGGACGTTCTTTGGTGATCTTTACTGATTTGCTCGACGACATCCTGATCGAGTTGCCAATGCCTGTCGAAACAAAAGCGTACTTTGGTCAACCTCAGGTAAAGCACTTACTCTCTCAGCTCCATCGATACGGCAAATATCTCGTTATCCTTTTCTCTGAAACGGAGCACCGAGTGGTTTCCATAGACGTTCCGACGAGTTTGGGAGAGGGCACTATGGAATCGAGTATTGAATCGGGTGTATTCCTTCGCCCTGGTGGAAGAAAGTCGCGAACTCAAGCCTCGGAGCGTCGAAACTTGGATTCTGAACGTCGTGTTATTCGCGAAGCGGCGAACGAAATCAATCGCTACTTTATGGGTGACCCAACGTTTGATCGCATTGTGTTCGGCGGCAACCTAAAAATCGCCCATCGCGTAAAGGGTGCGCTGCATCATACAGTTTCTGAAAAGTTGGTTTCTATCGAACCGATTCCTTTTGATGCTACCACAGAGCAGCTAGAACGCACGGTTAAACTGCTGGCGGATGAATACGAAGAGTTGCATGACAATACATTGGTATTGGAACTACTGATTCGTCGAGATACCTGTGGTCGCGGCGTAGCGGGCTTGGCAAATGTACTAGAAGCACTGGAAAACGGACAGGTAAGAAAAGTCTTTTTGCCTTACCCCATTCAATCGGATGCGTTCGACCTCATCCTCGTCGAAGCTTTGATGGCTAATGTTGAGGTTGAGTTGGTGCATGGAAAAGCGGCGGAGACACTGAATGAACTCGGTGGTGTTGGCGCATTGCTTTATTACATCATTCATTAATTCGTTTATAAGATAAAAGGCAGCACTTCACCCTAATGATTCCTCGAACATTGATCGCTGATCACTGATCGCTTGATTGCTCATTGGACACCCCCAAAGAAGTGTTGCCACTCTCTACTTTCCAATATCACTATGAATACCGTTACCTCTACAAATGACATCGTTGACGATGTGTATCCTTTGTTTGATCTGAATGAAGATGAAATGTCAGCGCTCGTCGCCTTATATACGCTTGAGAAAACTGAAGGCACAGCCGCGTATGCTGTCGATGAACAAATTGGTGTTTGGCTGTCCGATCTCAAGTTCGATTTGAACCAACAGCTGCATAACGATCTAGGTATCTACACCATTGAGTGGCAAGTTCTGGAGCAACTCAAAGCAAAACGATTCGTTACTCATGAACGCTTACCCAACACAAAAATCGATTGGCTGAAGGATGGCGTATGCCTGTACCGTCTGTGTCCGAACGCAAAACAAATGGTTGGCGCATGGCTAACAGTCTGCCAAGTCGAAATGCCGCTGTTGGTTCACTTCAATATCTAGTGAGCAAAATCGACTCTGCCTGAATACGCGGTTTTAATTTATCTAAGCCTCATCCTGAGGCTTTTGTTTTTTGGCACAAAGAAGGTTTCAGTTTGTGATCTTGCTTCCTAGAAAAATCGTCCAATAAATCAGTTATTTGTTGAATCTAAAATATTAGTCGAAAAGACAAAAATAATTAGAGGACGTTGAACTGTATAAGCAATTTTATACGCCTTTTGTTTGATAAACTCGGTGGTGAATTGAACAATAAAACAAAGGTATCTATTCATGTTCGACAACCTTTCCATCAAGCAGAAGATAGTTCTCCCGCTGTCTTTGATGATTGTATTACTGACGGTAAGTTCAGTATTGAATGTTCTCACCATGTGGAAACAGACCGAGCTTAGTGACACGCTCAACGATCAAGTCATTCCAAGCTTATTCACTCTCGAAGATGCGTATCGCGACCTGTATCAAGCGACTTCTGCGATTCAAGGTTTGGCGTTGGCACAGACTCAAGCAGAAATCGACCACCACTTGTTTGAATACAAAGACAACGCCTACAAAGCTTTGCCACGTATGAAGAAAGTCATGTCACTGTCCGATGCGGGGGTAATGCCTCGCAGTCATGGTAGCGAGGTGCAGAAGCTAGTATCAACAGGTGAGAGATGGCTGCAAAGCTATGAAACCATGATCAGCAAGCCACAATCGCAGTGGGTAAGTTATTACGAGTCAAACAAAGCGGAATTTGAACACCAATTTGGTGCGGTACGTGAACAACTAAATGTGGTGAAAGATGCGATTGAAGCAAAACAAAAGATGCTAAAAACGGATATCGCAGCAGCGGCGCTCCGTGCAGAACTTATTCTTGAAGCAGGCATCGCAATCGTAATTATTGCAGCGCTTGGTATGGTGGTATTACTGCTAAAAACTGTTGTGAAGCCAATCAACGACATCAAAGAAGCAATGGTGCAAATTGCGTCTGGAGAAGGGGATTTGAGCCAACGTATTAGCATCAACTCGCAAGATGAAATTGGTCAACTTGCCGGTGGCTTCAACCAGTTCGTGACTAAAATTCAAGCGACAGTGTCACAAGTCGTCGAAAGCGCAAACACATTGCGTCAGGAAATGAACAACCTGAATTCGTTGACCTCAACCATTGCAGATTCAACAGTTCACCAACAACGTGATAGCGAAGCTGTTGCCGCAGCAGTTCATGAAATGCAAGTGACCAGTCGCAACGTGAGCGACAGCGCAACAGAAGCTGCTTTGGCAAGCCAAACAGCGAACGAAGAGTTGTCGAATACCAATGTGATTTTGGAGCAAACAGTCGCAGCGATTCGTGATCTTGCGGGTGAGATTGAAAGTGCAAGCCAAGTTATCAATACACTAGATAATGACGTAAGCAACATTGCTTCGGTATTGGATGTTATCCGTGGCATTGCAGAACAGACCAACTTGTTGGCATTGAACGCGGCGATTGAAGCGGCGCGTGCTGGTGAGCAAGGTCGTGGTTTTGCTGTTGTGGCAGATGAAGTGCGTTCCTTAGCCAGCCGTACGCAAAAGAGCACGGGCGAGATCCAAGCCATGATTGAGAAGCTGCAAGCAGGCGCTGCTCAGGCGGTGGAAGTGATGCAGGGCAGTAAAACCAGCAGCGAAGACACCATTCAATCGGCAGGTTTGGCGACAGAATCTTTGGCTGAAATCCTTAACGCGATCGCACGTATGAACGAGATGAACACGCACATTGCGACAGCAGCAGGTCAACAAAGCTCAGTAAGTGATGAAGTGAACAGCAACGTTCAAGGTATCGCAGACAGCAGCACGTCGATTGTTGATGTGGTGAGCCAAGCGCAACAGTCACTGTCTATGCTGTCAGAACAGACGCAACAGTTAGACAAGCAAGTCAGTCAGTTCCGCGTTTAATCAAGTGGAAGATTAGGTAACTCAAAGCCCCTTTAGTTTGGGGCTTTTTTGTCTTTAGGTGTTTGAATCCACACCATTATGCGGGGGGCGGGAACTCTCTATTCATCATTGAAACTGGTGTCTGGCGATGTGCATTTCTCGCTTTCTTCCTACGAGCCACCGACATCGGAACTAAATATTTATCGTAAGGTCATGACTAAACGAGACTTCCGTTTATTAATGAGTAGAAGTTGTGGATTATTGAATAAGGTGTGGGGCATAGTGCGCCGATATTTGATTCCCAGAAGTATGTTCCGCACGTGATGGCGTTTCTTAACAAACACTTTCCTGTTGTTTCGAAATAAAAGAAAACCGAGCTGAAATTATTCAGCTCGGTTTTTATGCTCTAACAGCGATTGTAATCTTCTCAGTATAAGCAGCGGAATGTCATATTTTTTAAGGTTCGTTTTGCCTTACCAAAGAAAACCAGACTGCATTGATCATCCAGATAGAAAACACGATTGTGGCGTATGGTCACCGGCTCTTCATAGCCCAATACGATGTACTCGTTTCCCTTAGACTTTGAATATTCGTACTTATAGTCCATTGCCTGAAACTTTGTTTCCGCGGCATCAATAGCAGAGTAATGAAGACGGCTCTCAAGGTAGTCCTTATAGAGTAGAGTATAGGTCGTCCACCTGTATTGCATTGCTTCTACTTTGCCAAACAGTTGTACTTTTGAGTGGTGTGCAGTGAACAAGAGAATGCCGTTGAACACAACTAATGCTATCAATACTTTGAATTTACGGGCATTGAAGTAAAAGCTGATCTTTGTGATAAATGCATTCATGGTTGTTAATTGTCACTATCGTTTTTCCGTCATCGGAACGTTTTATTTCTGGGTAAGCTTTGGCTTTTAGTACCTGCTCAAAGTCGTGCTTGTAATAAAGAGCATTCCCGGTTTCCCAAAGGTTAAAGAGGGTGACTAACAGCATTACTATAAAAAGCGCATTCCATAGTTTTGTGTTTTGCTTGCTGACGGGTTTGAGATCGCACTCTTCTGGCTTGGTCATTGGCTGTGAAACTGGCTCTTCTGGAGCAAATTCAAAACTGAGGGAATAACCAACCCCAGGGGTATTAACCAGAATAGTTTTATCGTTGTCTTCAAGTGTTCGTCGAGTGCGATTAATCAGTTGAGGCAAACTCTCTTGTGAGATGTGCTCATAGCCCCAAACCTGCTGAATAATCTCTTTATTACTAATCGTGTTTGGATACGCATCAACAAGGCAATTTAATAACGCTTTTTGCTTATTAGTTAGCTTAACCGTCTCTTGTTCTTCTGTTTTGCCATTCAAAGGAGATGGCTGTAAATAGTGAGTCGTCCTGTCCCAAAGGTAATTCCCTAATACTAAAGAGTTATTGTTACTCATAACCAACGTGTTTCGTATGTTAGGGTGTGTAGGGGGAGCGAATTATAGGGATTTAAAAAAGGAAATCAATGGTTATATTTGAAAGATAATTACACAAAGCGAAGCGTAAATGTTCAGCTTATGATTCAATGTTAATCAGTTGTAAATGAAATTCAATGCCATTTTGTTATCATTTCAGTTTATGCTCTGCTTATATTAATTTCTCTCCAATATGATTTTTTGTTGACTTTCTTTGTCACGAATTCTCTGGTTTTGTCTACTCTTTTCTCCTGTTTTTCTTAAGAAAAATCCAATTTCAATTGCTCACAGAAAATTTATTTTTCCAATAGAAAAGCGCTCAAATTGAGAGATCAATAACAGCTTTAGAACAAACATTTTTGTCTATCGTAAAGAGCGGTAAATTTTGTTGTATGTACAACATTGAGTAATTATCATCCCGACTAATATTTGCTGACTTTTTATTGAGTCACGTTTTTTAGTTAGGAAGAGAGAATTTTCATGACACGTAGAACCACGCTATCGCTCTTGATTGCGTCGAGCCTATTATTGGTCGGGTGTGAACAGAGCCAAGAAGGACAAGCGCAAGGTGGTCCAGCGCCGACACCAGAAGTGACGGTATTGACGGTAGAACCTGTTCGCCAAGCGCTAACAGTAGAACTGCCAGGCCGCAGCCGAGCGTTTAAAGAAGCAGAAGTTCGCCCACAGGTAACGGGTATTATTTCTGAGCGCAATTTTGAAGAGGGTGGTGTGGTTGAGAAAGGTCAATCGCTTTACCAGATCGACGATTCTACGTTCCAAGCAGACCTATTAAGTGCAGAAGCGGAATTGATCCGTGCTCAAGCTTCGGAAGAATCGACGTACTCAACAGTTCGTCGTTACCGCGCGTTGATTACGAAGAAATCGATCAGCCAACAAGATCTCGATGAAGCAGAAGCGGCGTTCAAAGAAGCGAAAGCGCAAGTGTTGGTAGCTAAAGCGAAGATCAACACAGCGAAGATCAATCTTTCTTACGCACAAGTGAAAGCGCCAATCAGCGGTGTGATCAGCAAGTCTAACGTAACGGCGGGTGCGCTAGTAACGGCAAACCAAGCGGCGACGCTAACGACTATCCAACAGCTAGACCCAATCAATGTTGATATCGTGCAATCTTCTGCTCAGCTACTCCGTTTGAAAGCAGCGATGTCACAAGGTCACTTGCAAAAAGACGAATCCGCTCAAGTAACACTAACGCTTGAAGACGGTTCGACGTATGCGCATAAAGGTATTATGAAGTTTACCGAAGTGAATGTAGATGAAAGTACTGGCAGCGTAACGCTACGTGCAGAATTCGCGAACCCAGATGGCTTATTGCTACCGGGTATGTTTGTGCGCGCAACGGTAACAGTAGGTGTGGACCCAGTGGCGATTCTTATCCCGCAGAACACAGTTACGCGTGACGCAACGGGCAAAGCCTCAGTAATGACAGTGGGTGCGGACAACAAGGTAACAATAACTCCGGTAACAACGGCGGAGTCTATTGGTAACCAGTGGCGTATTACTGACGGTCTGAAAGTGGGTGATAAAGTCATCACAACCGGTCTACAGATGATCCAACCGGGTAGTCCAGTAACTATTCAATCAGGTGAGCAGGCTTAATCATGGCACGATTCTTTATCGATCGTCCGGTATTTGCTTGGGTACTTGCGATTCTGACTATGTTGGCGGGCGTAATGTCTTTGTTCAACTTGCCAGTTTCTCAATATCCAACGATTTCACCGACCACGATCTCAATCAGTGCTCGTTACCCTGGTGCTTCTGCGAAAACCGTAGAAGACTCAGTAACTCAGGTTATCGAGCAAAACATGACGGGTCTGGACTACCTGCGTTACCTAAACTCAAGCAGTGATGCGTTTGGTAATGCCACCATCACGCTGACGTTTGATAGCGAAGCCGATCCAGATATCGCGCAAGTTCAGGTGCAGAATAAACTGCAATTGGCGATGACGTCGCTTCCGATGGAAGTACAAAGCCAAGGTATCGTTGTAAATAAATCTAACACCTCATTCTTGATGGTTGTGGCAGTTTACTCAGAAGACCCGGACTTTACAGAAAACGACATCGGTGACTTTGTTGTTACCAATATTCAAGATCCGATCAGCCGTGTAACGGGCGTAGGTCAAGTGCAAGCGTTTGGTTCTCAATACGCAATGCGTGTTTGGCTAGACCCATTCAAACTGACTCAGTTCAACCTTACTGCAATCGACGTCGCGAACGCTATTCGTGAACAGAACGCACAGGTTTCTTCTGGTCAGTTGGGTGCAGCGCCTGCTCAAAAAGGTCAGTTGCTTAACGCGACCATTTCTTCAGCAAGCCGTTTAACCAGCGTGGCTGAATTCAGAAACATCATTCTGAAATCAGAAGCGAACGGTTCGAACGTTTACCTTAAAGACGTGGCGCGTGTTGAGCGCGGCGCAGAAAGCTACGACATCAAAGGTCAGTACAACGGTTTCCCAGCGGCAGGTCTTGGTATCTCGCTTGGTACTGGTGCGAACGCGCTAGAAACGGCAGAAGCAGTAAAAGAACGTCTTGGTCAGCTAAGTGCGACTTTCCCTGATGGCTTGAAGATCGCTTACCCGTTTGAGACAACGCCATTCGTTGATGCGTCGATCAAAGAGGTAATCAAGACACTGCTTGAAGCGATCGTGTTGGTATTCTTGATCATGTACCTGTTCTTGCAGAACTTCCGTGCGACGATCATCCCAACGATTGCGGTTCCGGTGGTATTGCTGGGTACGTTTGCGATCCTTTACGCGACAGGCTTTAGTGTTAACACCTTAACCATGTTTGCGATGGTTCTGGCAATCGGCTTGCTGGTGGATGATGCGATCGTTGTGGTAGAGAACGTGGAACGTGTAATGCACGAAGACGGTCTCGATCCAAAAGAAGCAACGAAGAAGTCAATGGGGCAGATCACCGGCGCACTAGTGGGTGTTGGTTTGACGCTGTCTGCGGTATTCGTACCGATGGCGTTCATGTCTGGCTCAACTGGTGTTATCTACCGTCAGTTCTCTATCACCATCGTAGCGGCGATGACGCTATCGGTGTTGGTTGCGATCATTCTTACTCCGGCACTTTGTGCGAGCTTACTGAAGAAAGGCGATGCAGAATTTTCGGATAAGAAAGGCTTTTTCGGCTGGTTCAACCGTAAGTTTGATGCGGCAACGGCGGGTTACGAAGCGGGCGTAGCGAAAATGCTAAAACGCACCGGTCGTATGCTGTTGGTATTCACGGCAATGAGTGCGGGCGCAGGTTGGTTGTTCATGAACCTTCCGACATCGTTTCTACCGGATGAAGACCAAGGTACCGTGTTCTCAATGGCAATTTTGCCACCGAACTCGACTCAAGAGCAGACTGAAAAGACACTAGAAAAAGTCCGTAACTACTTCCTTGAAGAAGAGAAAGACAATGTTAAATCTGTCTTCTCGGTTGCGGGCTTCAGCTTCGCAGGTCAAGGTCAGAACATGGGTATGGCGTTTATCGGTCTGAAAGATTGGTCAGAGCGTGAAGCACCAGGTTCGGATGCGGCTTCGCTAACAGGTCGTGCGATGGGGTACTTCTCAACGATTAAAGAAGCAATGGTGTTTGCATTTGCGCCACCTGCGATTCAAGAGTTGGGTAACGCGACCGGTTTCGACTTCTACCTACAAGACTCAACCGGTAACGGTCATGAAGCGCTTGTAGCGGCTCAATACCAAATCCTAGGTATGGCAGCACAAAACCCGAAATTGGTGGGGGTGCGTCCAAACGGTCAGGCAGATGCGCCGATGTACCAAGTGCATATCGACCACGTAAAATTGCGTGCGCTAGATGTGAGCATCAATGATGTAAACCAAATCCTCGCTTCGGCATGGGGTGGTGCGTACATCAACGATTACATCGACCGCGGACGCGTGAAGAAGGTAATGGTACAGAGTGACGCAGAACACCGCATGCAGCCGAAAGACTTCGACTCATGGTACGTGCGTAACTCACAGGGTGAAATGGTGCCATTCTCGGCATTCGCAACGGGCGAGTGGACTTACGGTTCTCCGCTATTGCAACGCTTTAACGGTCTACCTGCGATGAACATCCAAGGCGGCGCGGCTCCGGGCGTAAGTACTGGTGAAGCGATGGCAGAAATCGAAGCCATGGTAGAAAAACTGCCTCCTGGCTTTACGGTGAACTGGAACGGTATCTCTTACGAGGAACGTCTATCAGGTAACCAAGCGCCAATGCTTTACGCGCTGTCGATTCTGGTTGTCTTCCTTGTACTAGCAGCACTGTACGAGAGCTGGTCAGTACCATTCGCGGTTGTACTTGTAGTGCCTCTGGGTGTGCTAGGTGCGGTACTTGCGGTCATGACTCGCGGCATGGATAACGACGTATTCTTCCAAGTTAGTTTGTTGACCACTGTTGGTCTGGCAACGAAGAACGCGATTCTTATCGTTGAATTTGCGAAGGAATACTACGAGAAAGGCGCGGGCTTGATTGAAGCAACGCTGCACGCGGTACGTGTTCGTCTCCGTCCTATCATCATGACCTCGCTTGCGTTTGGACTGGGTGTAGTGCCGCTAGCGATCAGTGCGGGCGTAGGCTCTGCGGGTCAGAACGCGGTAGGCACGGGCGTACTTGGCGGTATGGTAAGTGCGACCTTGCTTGGTATCTTCTTCGTGCCTGTGTTCTTCGTTGTGGTTGAGCGTTTGTTCGACCGCCGTGCAAGAAAAGAAGCACAAAAAGAGCAAGTGGAATCTACTTCACAGCCAACGGCAAGCCAAGAGTAGGACTTAGCGCTAAAGACTAAGTTATACTATTGCTAATAAGTACAAGAAAAGGGCGCTTCGGCGTCCTTTATTTTTGGATTCAATTGGATAGTTTGGGTTTGAGGTTTAATTTTTACGTCATTCTGAACAGCGAGGGACGAGCGTGATTCATAATCTGCTCACCGAGTGCTGTGGCTTGATGAGAAATATTGAGCCAGAGCGTACGGCAATTAGATTCCTGATCTCGCTTAGGTTCGTCGGAATGACGGGGTGTTGCTCTCTCGGTTATGTTTCTCGTCATTCTGAATAGCGAGGGACGAGCGTGATTCAGAATTTGCTCACCGAGAGCCGTAGCTTGACGTGGAATATTGAGTGAGAGCGTGTGGCAATTAGATTCCTGATCTCGCTTAGGCTCGTCGGAATGACGGGATGTTGCTCTCTCGGTTGTGTTTCTCGTCATTCTGGACAGCGAGGGACGAGCGTGATTCAGAACCTGCTCACCGAAAGCTGTGGCTTGATGAGAAATATTGAGCCAAGAGCGTGTGGGAGTTAGATTCCTGATCTCGCCTAGGCTCGTCGGAATGACGGGGGTGTTGCTCTCTCGGTTATGTTTCTCGTCATTCTGGACAGCGAGGTACGAGCGTGATTCAGAATCTGCTCACCGAGAGCTGTGGCTTGATGTGAAATATTGAGTGAGAGCGTGTGGCAATTAGATTCTTGATCTCGCGTAGGCTCGTCGGAATGACGGGGTGTTGCTCTCTCGGTTATGTTTCTCGTCATTCCCGAAAGCGCGAAGGAGCGCAGTCGGGAATCTCTTGCAAACACCAGACTATCCAATTGAAAACAAAGCCGAAAGTAGAACAGGCAATATGAAAGATCAGAAGATTTCTCCGATATCCGTGTTGGATCAAAGCCCAATGTTTGTGTGTGGTGTGATGCACCGAACATTCCGTAATCGTGCACAAGCAGAGCTATCGCGTCAGAACTTGATGACGTTGGAAATGGCGAGTGCCTTGGCCGCGTTGGAAGAGTTTCAACCGATGAGTCAGCAAGAATTGGCGGATGCGGTACTAACAGAGCGAAGTGTCGCAAAACGCATGGTGGACAACTTAGAAAAGCGTGGCTTTGTACAAGTCTCTAAGAGCGAAACCAATCAGAGATTAAAGATTCTAACACTCACAAAAGAAGGGGTAGAAGCGGTACGCAAAGTGCACCGCATCATGACTAACCTCAAGCAAGATTTCTTCTCTTGTCTGACGGAAGAAGAATCCGATGAATTCTTCCGTTTGGTGCGTAAAATGACCTTAGCCAATCACGCTTAATTCAGCATTTCAAACGATGGCGAGCCAATTAGCTTTCTGTGAGAAAACGGTTCGCCACTTCAGCTTCTTGTTTCTTCATCAATTGATGCGCGGTCAGCATGTGTTGTTCCATCACTTGCTTGGCTTTTGATGCGTCACTTTTACGCAATGCTTCAACCAGTGCACGTTGGCTTTGCACACCCGTTTGCCACAGCTTGTGGTTGCCCGGTTCATACAGTTTGCGATAAATCGTTAGCTCGGTAAGCATTTGCGCAGTAAAGCGAACCACAAACTTCAGCAGCTCGTTACCAGAATAGCTCGCTAAGAGGCTGTGAAACTCAATCGATGCAATGTGGTGTTCGCGCTCTTGATACACATCTTCCGGTGGCGTCTGGTACTTATCGATCTGCTGATCGAGACGAGCAAGTTGCTCATCGGTCAATGTGCCCGCCAATGATGCTGCGATCTCTGGTTCCAGAGATAAGCGGATCTGGTACAGATCAGAAATTGAAACGTCTTTGAAGAACAGGTAGTTACTCAGTAGTGCCTGAGCTTTGTTCTCACTCATTTCGCTAACAAACACACCGCCTTTTGGCCCAGTCTTGGTCGAGAGAATACCTTGAGCCTCTAAGATACGCATGCTTTCACGTACTGTGCTTTTTGACGCATCAAAAGTTTCCATCACGTCGGTTTCGCTTGGGAGACGATCGCCGGGTTGTAAAGCTTGATCGACAATCCATGCTTTGATCGATTCGGCTAATTGTTGAGTTCTACGTCCTTTTGCGCTGCTTGCCACATTATCCTCGCTGGTTTTTCTCGCGGTATCTAGGGTCTGTTTATCTTTCGTGGTTAAATTTTGTTCGAGCTAAAATCGTTTTAGGCGACGCAAGGAGTGTGCCGCCTAGTCACTCTAAGCAAATACTCCATAACAAAGCATAAAACGATTTTGCGGGGGCGCCTAGCCCGAACCCTTTGGGCAGCGTTTGTTGGCCATTTCTACTTCGTTATCGACTTCTCATGTAGGCTAACTACACATCAAAGTCTCTGCCTTGTATAAACACCCAACAATTCGCTGCAAAAATCAGCACGAAAGGTTAACAGACCCTATTGGATTCTGAAGGAAATTCAAAGGATGTCACCTGTTTTCTACGTTTCTTTTTTTGGAAAAAGTACGGGTTGTTGATTATGAAACCATCCGATTATCGATCGAATCACTCTCACAAAAAAGTCTATTTATCATGATAAATGTCTTTCATTTGATATTTATCATGATAAATTAAAAATGAACATGGTTAGAAAAAGAGCGATTCAAGATGGAAAAATTTGTAGAAACTGCCAGCCTAGCGTGGGAGTGGTTGGAAGATATTGCTCAATGCAGCCAAACCCAAGACCCAGATAGCGAAGGTGTTACTCGCTTATGTGCCAGTGAAGAGCACGCAAAAGCGAATGAAAAACTACGTGAGTGGATGCTGCTGTCTGGTATGGAAGTGCGCATGGACAATGCTGCAAATCTTATTGGTCGCTATCACAGCCCAAATCCAAATGCCCAGACGCTGATTTTTGGCTCTCACCAAGACACGGTGCCAAATGGTGGTAAATACGATGGCATCTTGGGTGTGATTCTACCAGTTGCGTTGATTCACTATTTTCATCAACAGAAATTCGAATTCCCATTCAATATTGATGTGATTGCCTTTAGCGATGAAGAGGGAACTCGATTCCAATCGACACTACTTGGCTCAAAAGCGATATCTGGGACGTTTGACCCAAGTGTGCTGGATGCGCGAGATGCCCACGGTGTGACCATGCGTGAAGCGTTAACGTCGTTTGGTTGTCATCCAGATCAGATCGAAAAAGACGCTTACGACAAAGAAAAGGTGTTGGGCTTTGTGGAACTGCATATTGAGCAAGGGCCACAGCTTGAACAAGCGAACTTGCCAGTCGGTGTGGTTACTGCCATCACTGGGATTGAGCGTCATACTTTGTCGATTGTTGGCAAAGCCGGACACGCAGGCACCGTGCCAATGGACATGCGTCAAGATGCGCTAGTTGGGGCAGCTCAGGTCATTCATATGTTTGACCAACTGTGCAAACGTGAAGACGACCTAGTGGGCGTCGTAGGTAAAATCGCCAACTTCCCAAATGGTGTGAATGTGATTCCTCAGCAGACGGACATCACTATCGAACTGCGCTCTCCAAATGATGCCTCTCGCATTGCCGCACGAAAAGAAATGCTGGAGAACATTCAAACCTTGATGGCGCAGTACAACCTCGCGTATCACCACGAACAAACTTATGAGCAAGCTGCTGTCACCTGTTCTGATTCACTTTCTTCGGCACTTACTCAAGCGATCGCGCTATCCAATATTGACACCAAACATCTGTTCAGTGGCGCGGGTCATGATGGTCTGGCTGTGTGTGAGCTGACGGATATTGCGATGTTGTTTATGCGTTGTACGGGAGGGGTTAGCCATCATCCTGATGAAGCTATTTTGCAACAAGACCTAGTAGCAGCTGTCGAGGTTCTGAACCATTTCTGCATGCTGATGAAACACCAATAAAAGCGAAATAACACAAGAGAGGGTGGGGATTCATCCTCTTTTTTACTTTCAAAACCAAGACTTGGTTTTAGCTTGTGAACGTGAAGGCTCATACCAATGGGTTTTCATTCCTATACTAAGGAGAGATTTTGTTATGGATATGACAAAAAAGATGGAGACAACAGAGAAGAAGGCTTGGTACAAGAGTATGCCGGACCCAATGGTCCTGATCTTTATGATTTTGGTGGCAACGTATCTACTGACTTTTGTTGTGCCTGCCGGGGAGTTCTCACGTGTTGTGGTGGACGGTCGTACTACCGTTGTCCCTAACTCATTTGCTTATCTGAGTGATGTACCTGCGGTGCATTTCTTTGACATTTTTGTCGCGATTCCGAAAGGTTTGATCAGCGCGGCACCTTACCTGTTCATCGTATTTATTGCTGGTGGTTTGTTCCACATCTTGCAACGCACTGGTGCGCTTGAGAACGCGATTGGTGTGGCGGTAAACAAAGCCGGCGTGAAGAACCGTAATCTGATCATCACAATCGGCACCTTTATCTACGGTTTCTTTGGTGTGGCGGTAGGCTTTGAGAACAACATCGCACTCGTTCCGGTTGCGGTTCTGATTTCTGCTGCGGTTGGTTACTCCAGCCTTGTCGGTACGGTAATGGCAGTGGGCGGTATCGGTGTAGGCTTTGCACTGTCACCAATCAACCCTTATACCGTAGGTGTGGCTCAAGGTATTGCTGAACTGCCTACTTTCTCGGGCGCTTGGTTGCGTGCAGCGATGGTAATTTCCTCTCTTGCATTGCTGTCTTACTACATCTGTACTCGTGTGGCGAAGATGGAGTTTAAAGAGCCAGATTCAGCAGAAGGCTTAAGCAAAGATTTATCGGAATACCACCTAGAGAAGAAAGACAAACTGACGCTAGGCGTATTCCTAGCTGGTCTTGGTGTGATGCTTTACGGCGTATTTGCTAACGGTTGGTACATCAACGAGATCGCAGGTCTGTTCTTATTAATGGCAATTGTGATCGGTGCGGTGAACGGTTTAGGTGCGAATGGCATCGTGAAGCAAATGATGGAAGGTGCATCGGGCGTAACCGCAGGTGCATTGGTGATTGGTGTTGCGGCGTCGATTCAAATCATTCTCGACCAGGCGCAAATCATCGATACCATCGTTAACGCGCTAAGCTCACTTATCCAAGATATGCCGATTGCTATCTCTGCGATTGTCGCAAGTGTGGTGCAAGGTGTGATCAACCTATTTGTGCCATCGGGTTCTGGTCAAGCGATGGTGACCATGCCGATCCTAATTCCTGTTGCAGATCTTACTGGCATGAGCCGCCAGCTTATGATCACTGCATTCCAAGTAGGTGATGGTCTTACCAACCTTATTGTACCGACTTCTGGTGGTACGCTAGCCATGTTGGCGCTGGGGCGCGTCTCTTACGAGCAGTGGCTAAAGGCAATTATGCCATTCATGGTATTTGTTTACGCCTTGTGTTGGTTGGCGCTGTTTATTGGACAAATGGTCGGCTACTAACGTCTTTTTATATCGAGAATCTATGACGATTTCACTTATTCATGTTAATCCTGAAACGGGATTATCGGCTTCCATCACAGCCACTGGCGGCGTTGCAGTTGGTGGTTATGTGAACCACAGTTGGCGTGGAATTGGCGCCTGTGCAACTCAAGGTTTGTTTACCAATCCTTGGTATGCAGACAATGCCAAGCGATGGTTATCTCAAGGACTGTCTTGTCATGAGGCGATTGACCGTTTGAAAGAAGGTGATGCGGAATTCGCCAAGCGCCAATGTATGGTAATGGACAAACATGGTCATACCGCGTTTATAAACGGCGAAGAGAACATCGCGTACGTCGGCTCTCTAGCACTTCAAGATTTGGCGGTTGCCGGAAACATGCTTGAAAGTGATGCGGTTATTGAGGCGTTTGCAGATTCGTTCCTAGCTCAGACTGTGAGCAATGCCGAGCAAGTGAGAGCTGGGGGCAAACCGCAATATCGTGATAACTATGAGGCAACGCTAGCGGAAGTGCTTATTTCTGCATTAGAAGCCGCATTGGAAGCGGGAGGGGATAAGCGCGGTACCTATTCTGCCTCTCTTCGTATAGAAAGTTATACTCATGCGCCGATCGATATTCGTGTCGATTGGTCTGATGACAGCTTGATGGAAGACATGAGAAGGGTACTGAGCCGAGTACGAGCGCCGAGCTTTCAAGAGTTTCTTAATGGCGTGCCGAATCAGTAAGAGGATTCATGTCGCGCAAAATAAAAAGCCGAACAGTGACTGCTGTTCGGCTTTTTTGTATTGGTTAAAACATAATTTTGTTTTCAACTTTAACGATGCCATTGAGTGAAACAGAAACGACATCGTTATCTTTCACCTCCACAGTGTGGGTTGGTAAGTCGATGTAAATTAAATCGCCCGGTTTGAGTGTGAAATACTGACTGAGTTCACTCACGATTTCTGCTGGAGAATAGGTCATTTCAGCAAAGGCGTCATTGTTAATGGCTTTACCGTTGATTTGCGAAGAAACATGAATCTGGGTGAAATCGAGTCCGCGAACAATCTCATTCGCAATTGGGGCAAAACCGTCTGCGCTTTTTGCTCTTAGCGAATGGGCATCATGCTGCAGCCAGTTTGTTTCCGTAAGATCGCCCCCAACGGTGAGTCCAAATATAGCGGCTGACGCTTGCTTAGTATCGATGTTCTTACTTTGCTTTCCTATCACGACCACGAGGGAGCTTGAATACTCGATGTTATCGGCATCAGATGGCACTTGGATTGGAGCGCCGGTAGAAATTAACGCTGAAGGCAGTTTAAAGAAAAACTGATAATCACTTTTCTTCGCCTTATCTGCTTGTTTTTTCGCTTGAACGATGAACACTTTTTCTGGCTTAGTCGGAAGCAGCAGACTGACATCATCAACGGAAACTTGACGAGGTGAGAGTGATGAATCGGAGAAAATATCCCCCTTAAGAGGATAGATTGAGTCTTCTACTAACTTGCCGTAACTGATTTTCCCGAGGTGCTGATAGCGAACATAAGTCGTTGAAGCTGCATTTGCCGTTAGGCTGACCACACTTAAACACACGCCCAAACATAATGCGATGAGTTTCATTATAGAAATCCTTATTTTTTAGCGCATTATATCGGTTAATTGCTGGGAAGCGTATGCCGATCTCTCCTACTTGGGGTTATGTCCCGATTAAATTAGGTTGTAACTCTTAAGAATGACGATACCCAATGTACAGGTAATTGTTGAGAGTACGGTCGTTAAAGCGATGATGTTTGCCGCTAAGACAGAATTACCTCCCATAGAGCGTGCCATGACATAACTTGCCGCCGCAACGGGAGAAGCGTTCATAAAGAACAAAATGCCAAGCTCAATCCCTCGAAAGCCAACTAAATATGCACCTGTGGTAATCACGATAGGGGCGACGACCAGTTTGTAGCTGCTGGCAAACCAAGACGGCCCTTTCTCTTTCTTCATCAAACTTAAATCGAGTGAGCCACCGGTACACAAGAGGGCGAGGGGAAGCGTCATCTTCGATAGGTAGTTACCAGCATCAATCGCTACATCTGGAACAGGAATCGACAGAAGGTAGAACACCATGCCAGAGACGATCGCGATGATCAGCGGGTTGCGCGTTAAGGTTCTCACCATCATTTTGGCGGCTTGAGATCCAGACGTTGCGCCTTTTGGAGACAAACAAATGACCGCTTGTACGTTATAGATAAAGGTGGTTACCGCAACATAAAGTGCAGCCAGCGCCACACCTTGTGAACCGTAAGCATTCGCCACATACGCAATGCCGATGATGCCCGTATTGGCGCGAAAGCCACCTTGGATTAAAACGCCTTGATCGGGTGACGATTTGAAGAACAGCTTGACGGAAACATAGGTGAAAATGAAAAACGCGATGCTGGCAACAATACCGTAATTGACGAAGCCGCTAGCCGCGGAGAAATCGTGCTCGGAGACGACGATACTTAAGAACAACATCGCAGGCAGCGTGACCTGAAACACCAGTTTAGAGCCGATTTCGATAAAGTTGTCGTTGATAAGTCCTATGCGTTTGAAGACAACGCCCAAAACCAGCATTAAGCAGATGGGACCAGTGATCGATAACGAGAATTGCAACTGATGTAAAACAGCATCCATGAGTGTATCCGCAGCAAAAGAAAAGAGTTTTATAATTGTCATACAATTAAACCACAACTCAATCTTGGGAGACAGTAGGGTGGTGAAATTTTCTTCAGTTATTGTGGGGTTACTGGTGAAAGGAGAGGGAAACCAGTCTGGCTTGTATCACCAGACTGGAAGCAAACTCTAAAGCAGAATTACTTTTGGGTATTTGCAAGGAGGTAATCAGGACCAGCTGTTTCTGCCGTTACTACAGACAGCTTGCTCGTATCCGCACCAACGCCTTGGTATTGGGTAAAGCCTTTTGCTTGCTCGCTCTTCGGCAGTTCTACTGAGTAAGAAGCGATTTGCTCTGCGTTAGTCACCGTGCCAACGTACACTTCGTTGTTGTAGGTAGGATTGACCAGCGGTAACTCTTCTGTCGCACGTACACTGACGAATTGCTTTTGCTGATGGTTATCAACCACGTTGCTATCGAAGTGAACATCTACGCCAGCGAAAATGTTTTTCACTTCACTGTTGTTGAACAGGCTCACACGGTGCGTTTGGTTGCCGTAGACAATGCCCCATTCCGTATCTACAAGGGTGTTGTTACGAATGGTGATGTTCTTTGGTGTCCATTGCTTGTTGAGCTCTTTGCCTTTCACTGCTTGGTCGAGCTTCTCGCCGTTTGCCACATCAATGATGCCCGTATTGATTACGATGCCGCCACGTAGATCCGCATTGCCTTCAATTTTGCCATCACGACCACGCGTGCCAGTGATGTAGTTGTTCTCGATCACGTGGTCTTCATCGTAAACACGCATACCGCCAGTAAGCAGTTTTTCGTTACCTAGAATCACGTTGTCTTTCACTACGTTCGCTTTACCGTGACGAAGAGAAATCAGAGACGCACTTTCAAAGATAGTATTGCCAGAGATTTCATTGCCACCTGACTTAATCGAAATCAGCTCGCGTTCACCATCCATATCAATCAGCAGGTTATTGGTGAACTTAGAGTTTGACGCCCATTGAGACGATTTTGAATCGCCGATTCGAATTGCTTCCCAGCTGTTACCGTTGTAACGAATCGCATCTTTGATGTCGAATTCATTGAACTGATTTGGCTTTTGGTCCAAGAAAATGTTGTTAGCAATAAGGTGGTTATCTGGTATGTCGTCTTTTTGTACGCCAATTAACGTGCCGCGCTTTTGCTTACCTTCAAAACGGTTATTGATCACCTTGCCATCTTTACCCCAAAGTGAAACCCACAAGTATTTCGGGTATTCCGAGCGACGTTCGTCCGGTTGGTATTCGTAAGCGTGGTTGAAGTAGTAGAACGTAGAGTTTTGTAAAGTGTTGTTGTTACCCATCATACGCACACCACCGAAACGTTCAGCAGGACCGCCTTTGGTAAACACCAAACCGTCGACAGTGATGTTGTTACCTTCAAGACGAAGCTGAGCCAAACCCGTTAGCCAAACACTGCCAGGTTGCTCCGCCTTGATGGTAATGTCGTTGGCTTTTACCGTGACGATATCAAGATCCGCGTATTTACCCGCAGGAATCGTAATTATTGTACCGTCTGCGGCATTCTCCATTTGTTGTTTCAATGCTTGCACGGTGTCTGCGGATTGCGCTTGAAGTGCGCTGCCATCCACTGTGTTTAAGCGATCCGTAGCAAGCAAGTAATCGCGAGTGATGTCATTCACTGCGGTTTCAACAACAGCGGGAGCCGCAGCTTCCGTGGTTTGAGAAGGTGAAGTGTTACAACCTACTAGGGTTAGGGCAGAAATGGACGTGGCAACCACGCCAGCAAGCATTGTTTTTTTCATAATGTATCTCTTTGTAGAAGCACAAAAAGCGGTTGAATACTCAACCGCTTGTTTCTCGTTATGAGTTCTCCGTTATCGGAGCCCCCTCAGAAGCGCGCTCTGCGTTGCCATCGACTGCTCTCATCAGCGCCACGCCGATGCCAAGAACAATCACACCACAGAACACGAAAATCATGCGTCCCCAGAATGGGTTAGGCAGTAAGAACATCGCCATCACACCCACACCAGACACGGCAATCAACGAACCCAACATTTGGCGTTGTTTGTTATCCAGTTTTTTCTGTTCCGTTGAATCAGAAACCAACGGTGTTGCTAAGTTATTGAAGAAGCGGTCAACGTCTTGTTGGCGTTTCTCTTCAAGCGGTTTGTAGAACAGTGTCGACAGAGCAAAGAAGCCTGCGGTAAACACCAAGTGACCAATCAAACCAACCGCAACTTTTAGATCTGACCATTCACGACCTGTTAGAGGTTTAAGATCAAACCAGTTTTGAATCATTTCCGGTGTGATGACAAAACCAACCGTGTAAGACACGATGCCACCTACCACCAAAGTGCCCCAGCCAGCCCAATCCGGTGTTCTCTTGATGAAGAAGCCACAGAACGCTGGAATTGTCATTGGGAAACCAATCAACGCGCCAACGTACATCATGGTGTCGAACAGGCTCAGACCTTTTAACGAGTTGATGAACAGGGCAATCAAGATGATCGCGATGCCGAAGAAGGTAGAGGTGATTTTCGATACGATCATCAGCTCTTTTTCTGTCGCGTTCGGGCGTAGAATCGGCAAGTAGAAGTTCATCACGAAGATGCCTGAGTTACGGTTCAAACCTGAGTCCATTGACGACATCGTCGCTGCAAACATCGCTGAAATCAGCAGACCAACCATGCCAGCCGGCATGTATTGCTCAACAAAGTACAAGTAAGCAAAATCACCTGCTTTAGAGCCCGCTTCTGGGTAATGCGCTGATAGGTCAACACCTTGGCTTGCAATGAACCAAGAAGGGGTAAACCAAATCAATACGCCCACCGTCATTAGTACACACGCTAGTAGTGCAGCTTTCTTCGCGTTCTTAGAGTCTTTTGCCGCTAGGTAACGGTGACAGTTCAACATGTTGTTGTTGATAGAGAACTGCTTTAAGAAAATGAACACTGCCCAGATACCAAAAATACTGAGGTAGTTCAGGTTGTTACCCGTTACGAAAGACCCGTTTTCTTGAACAGGGAAGTTCGCAATGATTTCTGTAATACCGCCACCTTTTACTACCGCAACCACAGCACACGTCACTGTTACTGCCATGATGATGACCATCTGCATAAAGTCAGATGCGATAACCGCCCAAGAGCCGCCCGTTACGGACATCATCAGTACCACTAAACCCGTGATCCAAATGGTGGTTGTCATATCGAAGCCGAAAATGCCCGATGCGATGATCGCCAAACCATTCAACCAGATACCCGCAGAAATCACGCTGCTTGGCATGCCAGACCAAGTGAATACTTGCTCATTAAAGCGACCAAAGCGCATGCGAATCGCATCAATTGGCGTGATAACGCGCAGCTGGCGGAATTTCGGTGCGAAGTACAGGTAGTTCATCAAGTAACCGAACGCATTCGCTAAGAAGATAGTCGCTACAGCGAAGCCATCGGTGTACGCTTTACCGGCCGCACCAGTAAATGTCCAAGCACTGAACTGGGTCATAAACGCCGTTGCGCCTACCATCCACCACAGCATGTTGCCGCCCCCGCGGAAGTAGTCACTGGTGGTGCTTGTAAATGTTCTAAACATCCAGCCTATCGCAATGAGGAATAGGAAATAGATGCCAACAATCAGGGTATTGAGTTCCATTTTTCGACCTTCTCATAGTCATTGATTTCTGCCAGATATATTATCCGTTCGATTATTTATTTGTACTACAATAATTCAATTGTGTGATGAGGTGATTAATACTGGAAATCTGCTTGACCCAGTACATTCTTCTGCTTCTATCTACACGAACTGATGGTTGTGAACTTAAAGTCTATTATTCAATAACTTATGATGAGTTTTGTCAGTATGGAACCCCGTTAATTACATTCGCTTATCGTTTCAACAAGAAACTTTGGTTATACATTTTGCTTATTTTGTATGATTATTTCTTTGTTAAATTCGCTGGTTATTTAATGTCTCAACCGCAACGGACTTAACAAAAAAGTAAACAAATAGACCTGAGTGATAAGGGAAGAATGAAGCGGCTGTGTACAACCGCTTCATAAGGTAGATTTAGCTTTCGGTTACCGCTTGTTGGGTTTGAGTACCGTTGTCGTCAACCGCTTTAACAAGTAGTAGACCAACACCACCAACAATGGCACCACACAAGATGAAGACTAAGCGTCCCCACATTGGGTTTGGCAGTAGCGCCATCAACATTACGCCTACACCAGCGACTGCGATGAGTTTGCCAAGCATTTGACGTTGCTTGTTATCAAGAACTTTCTGTTCTGCAGATTCAGCAACAAGTGGTGTTGATAGGTTGTCGAAGAACTTATCCACGTCTGCTTGACGTTTCTCACTCAGAGGCTTGTAGAACAGCGTTGATAGAGCGAAGAAGCCACCCGTTAGCGTAATGTGGCCAACTAGACCAATCGCGACTTTAACGTCTGACCATTCACGGCCAGTAAGCTGCTCAAGACCGAATGCTGAAGAAACCATGTCAGCAGTGATAACGAAACCAACAACGTAAGAGACAAGACCACCGACAATCAGCGTGCCCCAACCAGCCCAGTCTGGCGTTTTCTTAATAAAGAAGCCTAGGAATGCAGGAATTGTCATTGGGAAGCCGATCAAGGCACCAACGTACATCATGGTGTCGAACAGGCTCAGGCCTTTTAGTGAGTTGATGAACTGCGCAACTAGGATGATGGCAATACCAAATACCGTTGACGTAATTTTCGATACCGTTACCAGCTCTTTCTCTGATGCTTGGCCACGGCGAATCACTGGTTCGTAGAAGTTCTTAACGAAGATACCAGAGTTGCGGTTTAGACCTGAGTCCATTGAAGACATGGTCGCTGCAAACATTGCTGCTACGAGAAGGCCAACCATACCCGCTGGCATGTACTCTTGTACGAAGTAAAGGTAAGCGAAGTCGCCTGCTTTGCTGCCTGCATCTGGGTAAGCCGCTGATAGGTCTACGCCTTGACCCGCAATGTACCAAGAAGGCATGAACCAAATGAATACACCGCCTAGCATTAGAACACACGCTAGCAATGCCGCTTTCTTCGCGTTTTTCGAGTCTTTTGCTGCAAGGTAGCGGTAAGAGTTCAACATGTTGTTGGTAATAGAGAACTGCTTAACAAAGATGAAGAACGCCCAAATGCTAAAGATGCTTAGGTAGTTCAGGTTGTTACCAGAGACGAAAGAACCACCTTCTGCGACAGGGAAGTTACTGATGACTTCAGTAATGCCGCCGCCTTGAACGATCGCAACAACTGCACAAGTTACCGTTACCGCCATGATGATCACCATCTGCATGAAGTCAGACGCGATAACTGCCCAAGAGCCACCCGTCACTGACATCATCAGTACCACCAAACCGGTAATCCAGATGGTTGCTGTCATATCAAAGCCGAAAATACCAGAAGCGATGATCGCCAGTGCATTCAACCAAACACCAGCAGATACCACACTGTTTGGCATGGAAGACCAAGTAAAGACTTGTTCGTTCGTGGTGCCGAAACGCATACGAATCGCTTCAATTACCGTTACTACACGTAGCTGGCGGAACTTTGGTGCGAAATACGCAAAGTTCATGAAGTAACCGAATGCGTTTGCTAGGAAGATAACCGCAACCGCGAAACCATCGTTATAAGCTTTACCAGCAGCACCAGTAAACGTCCATGCAGAGAACTGCGTCATGAAGGCCGTTGCACCAACCATCCACCAAAGCATGTTGCCGCCGCCTCGGAAATAGTCACTAGTCGTATTGGTAAACGTTCTGAACATCCAACCTATTGCAATTAAGAATAGAAAGTAGATGCCTACAATAAGGGTATTGAGTTCCATCTTTAGACCTTTTGATCGTTATTTAATGTCTTGAGGCAATATTAACTATCAGTTTGCCTATTTGTAGTACAATAACTCAAAAGCGTGACGAATGATCCGGAATGGGTCATTTGAATAATCATACAAGTGATCATGATCGGATATTGACATTGCACTCAAAAGGGGAAGGGTGCACCAAGTCAATATCACGACAAGTTATCAATGCCTTTGGCGTGCACTCGATTGGTTCAATGGCGTTTATAGCCTTAGTTAATAAGGGTTATAACGGCGTAAGAAGGTGTGAAGTATTGTCAGATTTGTATGACTATTGCAGATAAAAAAACGCCCACGACATGCCTGTAATGCGTGGGCGAAAAACGGTATTGATACCGTCTGAGCCAAGGGCTCTGTTGGATTGCAATAGAACAGTGAAACGAGGTTCTGGATGTAGCTGAAAGATACTCGAGGGGTATATCTCTCATCGCTGCTAAGCACGTTACGCTGTAAGATCTTCGACAATCATTGCAAAGTTCAACAAAGCTAGGCTCTGTAAAGTGTTGTTATGATATGGGAGCAACTATACCAATCGACACAAGTCATCATCCTCGTCTGATCGATCTCGGCGCTTTACTTATGCCGATTGGTATTAAACATTTCCCACTTAAGTAACTACTCCTAAAAACGCAATTAGTCATAACCAATTAAGCGTTTTCCTTGGCTTGTTACCTATTGATAGCGAAAACAGGCTGTTGATTTGTCTCTATAAGTGTCTGTTACAAAAGACAAACCGCTACAGCCATTTAAGTCCAATGAGAACTACAACCGTTGGAAGTAACAATAAGCTGCTTAGAACCATCAAGACTTGAGCAACAGCGAGTAGGGATGACAAAACAGCATTCTTCAATGTCGAAAGTTTCACTGGTCGCATCCATCTTGTTCGCTATACTTTGCTTCTATTTGCTATTTCTTCTACTTACTTAATTCTTCTATCCACTTATGTCTCAGCCTGACATAAGTGACCTCTGCTTATATAGCCTCGGCCTTTCTCATTTCGTCTCTATAACCAAGCGATGCTTAACCTGTTATTGGACTCTATGTAGAAAAGGAAAGAGCGAAAAAGTGCGCGTCAATAGCAATTTGATGTTCTGTGTCCCAAAAACTTGAAATGATTATATTGTATGACAAATAAAAATGAACTCATTTGGTGCAAAAATATGCGGTAGAGCACATTTTTAGCCTAAATATTAAGACAATTAATGAGCCGTAAATATCGGTAATATATTTAATATCAATAAGTTAATGTCAACTTTGGTGGTTGTAACAAAGTTTGATAGCGTGGATAAATCATACAATTAGATCTAATTCACAGAACGCTCAACATCGGCTGGGTACTATATTTGTAGTATTTTAACTCAAGATATAAGGCCGATAATAATGAAACCCCTACGACCTCTACATCTAGCAACCTGCCTCAGCACCATTCTTTTCAGTGCTAACACTCTTGCTGCAGACTTTGTGTTTCTTGATGAAGCAACGCTTGAACAAAATCGCGCTGTTTTACAGTCAGATAAAGCGAGCGATTCAATGAAAGACGCGTACGATCGTCTGATTGAAGAAGCAGAACTGGCAATGAAAGATGGCCCGTTCACGGTTACCGCGAAAGGCATGACTCCACCAAGCGGTAGCAAAAACGATTACATGAGTATCAGCCCTTACTGGTGGCCAGATGAATCCAAAGAAGATGGTCTTCCTTGGGTCCGCCATGATGGCAAAACTAACCCTGCTTCGAAAACGGCGGAAACAGATTCTAAACGCATAGGTCATTTCACGCGCTCTGTTCGTGCACTTGCATTGGCTTATTACTTCAGTCAAGACGAGAAATACGCAAACCAAGGTATTGAGTATGTTCGCACTTGGTTTATGAATGACGAAACCAAGATGAACCCGAACGTGAATTACGGGCAGGGTGTTCCTGGACGAGCAGAAGGACGTCGTGGCGGCATCATTGATACACGTACGCTGGCAGATCGCATGCTGGATTCCATTGCCATCCTATCGCTTTCTCCAGCTTGGACGGATAAAGACGAACAGCAAATCACACAATGGTACGGCGAGTACTTAGATTGGTTGATTGTTGATGACTTATCAGGTGGTCCGAAAGGCGAAGCGGCAGCGGCGAACAACCACGGCACTTGGTATGACTTCCAAGTCGCGAGTATTGCTTACTTCTTAGGTAATGAGCCTCTAGCAAAACAGATGGTTCAAAAGGGCAAGATGCGTGTAGACACTCAGTTTGAAAAAGACGGTTCTCAACCTCATGAAATCGAACGCACTCGTGCTTACCACTACCACTACTTCAGCTTAGATCCATTGGTCGGCATCGCTCAAATCGGTGACAAAGTGGGCATCGACCTCTGGCACTACCAAAACAAGAAAGGTGGCTCGTTAGCACAAGGCATTCAGCTAATGGCGACTTATCAAGATCCAGCGTCTGACTGGCCATACACCGCAAAAGACAATCCACGCCGAGTAGAACGCATGACACCAATTTACCTAAAAGCAGGTGTGGCGATGGAGAAACCTGAATGGGTGAAACTGGCAACAGAAACCGACTTTAGCCGATTCACAGTGAAGAAGAATTTGGCAGAAGTTTGGGCTCAGCGCGATATCGAATTGCTTTACCCAAAACAATAAAACCCTAGAAGGGCGGCGTGTAATGCGTCGCCACTTTGAAAAACTATTTATCTACAGTGGAACACTACTATGACATCTAAAAAACAAATTGCTTTAGCGATCGCGACCACCCTTTTTGCAGGCAGTATTTCAGCCGCATCACTAGACTTCCGTGAAGAATACAAACACGATTCAGAACAATGGGCAGGTCGTATTAAGATCAGTGGTAGCACTGGCAATCATTACTACGGCGTTGAAATGAAGCACACAGGCAACCTAAGTGAACTTCAGCGCGGTGACAGTGAGTTTGAATATGGTTACCACTTCAAATTGGATGACCACTGGCGTATTACTACTTCGATGCCAATTACGTTTGGTGACGAAGCCGTGACATACAAACCTCAGGTTCGCGTTCAATACAAATTCGATTCTGGTATCACAACGAAGCTTCGCTACCGCCACGAATTCCGCAACTACGCATCGGGTAAAACTTCAACGGGCTTAGATGGTCAGCAACATGACTCACTAAACGCAGGCAAGATCACAGGTAATATCGATTACAACTGGAACGCATGGCAATTTGGCTTTGAAGCGAACTACAAAGAAGATTTCTTCAGTGATGAGTGGAAGCTTGGCAACCGTGACGGTAAATACGAGTGGGATTACAACCTAAAAGTGGGTTACAAAGAGAAAGGTTGGGATTGGCGTCCATACGTTGAGTTCGGTAACGTTCAGTGTAACAGCTCTTGTGATGACAGCTCATCGCGCCAGCTACGTAGCCGTGTTGGTGTCACGTACAGCTTCTAATCCAAGCGAATACAAATTTAGAGTCTTTCCAATAGCCCGCCCCGAAGCGGGCTATTTTTGTATGGCTTTCGCATGATTACAGTACAAAAGCATATCAACATGAACCTAAAAACGTCCGCATGATCTATGTTTAATCCACTTTGATTGGTAACTTGTCGGATTTACTGGCGAATAAAGACATATTAAAAAGTGGGGACTTCGCCATTGAGCATTTTGAGTGACACGTTCGAAAGAGACGCAACCAAGTTCGCCGTCACCAAAAGGAAGCCGGCGCTAGATACGTCAGATTTTTTCATATTCGAATGTATAGTGAGCTAGAGACTCAATCGATAAAGGGTACCGATGGTAGTTTTCCCTTGAGGTGTAATTCGAGTTTTTTGTGCCAACAACAACTCTGCTGTCGCGACCGCATCCGCTAACGCATTATGTCCGTTGTACTCAGGCAAGCCATAACGAGCGCGAGTGCCTGATAGGGTGACATCAATTTCGTCACGAGGATTGATTGCTTTCTGTAAGTGTTTTTCAATGCACATAGTGTCGAGCCAAACCAAGGGCGGCTCGCTGAGTTTAAACACGCGCTGAAGATACTGATTGATGAACTGAGTTTCGACGACACAAGCGTGAGCGACTAAAATCTTGCCTTTGGCTGCGCAGAAGAATGCACGCATTGCATCATGGATAGAAACACCTTCAGACAACATTTGCGGCGTAATATGGTTGATCACGGCTGTTTCTGGCTTGATTTGTGAATCGCTATTAATGTACATGTGCTGACTGGTGGCAAGATCTACTTTGCCATGAACAATGTCGACCCAGCCGATTGATAAAATCAAATCTTCTTCGCTGTCTAATCCTGTCGTTTCCAAATCCAATACAATATAGCTGGCATCCTGAGCGAATTGCGTGGCGTCCAAATATGGCGTTTGAACCAACGCTTTGATGTGCTCTGGCATTGTTGTTTGCTTCGCGTATTGCTCACGCTTTCGATTCAGGCGTGAGCAAGGATGAAAGTGGTCTAAGATACGCTTCATTAACGGCTCCCAAAGCGCACTTTCGCGGCTTCTTGCAAATCTGCAATAATACGGAAGGCGTCTTTCAGGTGTTGGCGTTCAAAGCTACCGAACGTGTTTGGGTCGATGTGGTTATTTGGCTCTTCACCGCGTTTAAGCGCCTCTAACTGATGACCAAAACGGAACGACAAGATGAACTGGTACGCGTTCAGGATGTTCTTGTACGCATCTTCACTCAATACACCCGCTTCATTGGCGGCTTTGAAACGCTCGTCGGTCGCGGTTAAATCACACTCAACTGCTAAACCGTAAATGCGCGCCAAATCAATGATTAGGTTGATGGCGTACTTTTTCACGTCTAGCGTCTTCTTATTCTCGCCGGATTTCTCCAAGACTAAACTGTTGAAGATGCCAAGCGGAGGGTTCGTGTTTACCGCATCATTCACCAGCATGGAAAGGAATTCACGGTTACTGCGAATGTTGGTGTGCAGTTCATCTCGCAAGATACTTTCGTAATCTTTATTGCCATAAAGGGTACGAATTTCCAAGAACACACTGATGTTCAGTAAGCGTTCGTACTCTGGGTTGGCAACCCATTTCTTGTAGTACTTCTTCCAGACACTCAAAGGTTGGCACCACTTTGGCGTTGCGGCCATAAATTTGCCAGGACACAAAGGATAATCACAACTCGCAAGGCCGTTACTGACGATCATAGCAAGATGCTTGAAGTAAATTCGGTCATTCTCCGTCGCGTGGTCAGCAAGGACAATCGCACTGTCTTGATCCGACAGCATGTGGACTTCGTTGCGAGCGTGCGAACCTGCCACAATCCATGAGAACTTACATGGTGGAGGTCCAAGTTTATCAATCGCGATTTGAATCAAGCGGCGCGTGTAAGCGTCCATGATCATCGTCATCACTTTACCGATGACTTCCGGTGAAACGTGCCCATCAACCAGAGCTTCAAAGATAGCTTGGCGCTCTGGTGTGAAGCTCGACAGTGATTTTACGCTGCCCGCATATTTGATTTTTTCGATTAAGAAGATCGCTTGTACGCGGTGATTTTGTACAAGGTGCGTCGTAGTAAGAACACCTACGACCTTATTGCTCTCGACCAGCGGCAGATTGCGGATATTGTGTTGCATCATCATAGATGCAGCGTGTAAAACTAGGTCATCCGGTTTGATGGTCTGTGGATCGTGCGTCATGACCTCTGAAATAGGGCTGTCGGTACTTACCCCTTGCGCGATAACACGCTTGGTCATATCGCGGTCGGTAATTAAACCGACGATTTTGTCATTCTCATAAACCACGGCACAAGGCGAGCACTTAGTTAGCATTTCGTTGGCAACGGCTTGAATCGACTGGTCGGCTGTCACTACAGCAACGCGACCACTGGCGACTTCACCAACTCGGCGAATGAACAAACCTTTCTCTTTGTTGGACCAAACGACATCCAGTGCTGATTTCAAACGAACCTGTGCCTGTGAAGCAAAATGCTCCGCACACTCAGGGTGCGCTTCAAACAATTTTTTGAGAGCAGAATTAGGAATTACGTACACCAGCGAGTTCTCAATAGCGATGGCTCGATAGCCCTTATTGCTGTCTATTTGGCTACCAAGAAAAGTAAAACCGAAAATGTCTTCAGGACCCAGTTTCGCGCGCAGCACACCATCAGACTTTCTTTGTTCCATGGAGCCTGTGCGGATGATATAGAGTGATTTCTCTTGCCCAGTCACGCATTGGTCAATGACTTCACCTTTGCCAAGGTAAGTAATCTGCACGTGCGATGCGAGTTCACGCAAAGCCGGTTTTGGAATTTTGTCGAATGGGTCGATTTGCCCAATAAATTGCAAGATGTTTGGCAGCAGAGATTCAGTCATAACACGGCACATTAGATAATTTTATTTGTATTATTATATATCCAAAATCATGCAAAGTGTCATTGATTAGGAAAATTTTTGTGAAGGTCGAAGGGATTCTGAGAGGATAAGAAGGAAAGAGTAGACAAAAAAGCACGCGCTAGGGCGTGCTTTTTAATGTCAGATCTAGAAAGTGCTTTAGTTGACTGCGGTCAGGCGGTGCTTTGAATCGAGTAGGTGGTTTGCCGAAGCTTGGCGAGCCTTATCCGGGTTACCTGCCATGATTGCATCGTAAATTTGGCGGTGTTCTTTGATACATGTGCTACCTTCTTCCGAAGAGTGGGCAATGAAGTTCACGAACATGGTCGTCAGAATATTGCCAAACGGGAGGTAGAAATCGTTACCTGTCGCATTGAAGATTAGGCTGTGGAAACGGGTATCGACTTCCATCCAACGTGCTTGGTCAAATTCTTCGGCTTCTGCCACTTCAACCATTTGTTGGAAAGTTTCCGATAATTCAATTCGTTGCTCTGCTGTCGCGTGGATAGCTGCGAGTGCACAGGCTTCCGGTTCGATAGCTCGGCGTAAACCTAGGAACTGACTACAGAATTGGTCAGTGTCAGCAAGTCCGTCCATCCATTCAATTAATTGAGGATCCAAAAAGTTCCAGTAAGCGCGGTTGATAACACGCGTACCAACTTTAGGACGAGACTCTAACAGACCCTTCGACGTCAGCAATTTTACTGCTTCACGTAATGCGGTGCGGCTAATGCCAAATTGCTCACAAAGAACCATTTCACCGGGTAGGATAGAACCTTGAGGGAGCTTACCAGACAAAATGCCACGAGCGATTTCACGTGCAACTTGCACATGAAGGCTTCGCTTCGAGCCTGAGATAGAATGAAATTCGCCAGACATAATCTTCACTTAATTGCTAAATATGTATTATTTAAGCCGTACTATAGCACTCCTACATCCCTGTACCAAGCGGATGTTAACGTAATATAAGAGGGGTCACAGAACCTTTCTTTGCAGCAGGCACAATCAATGTTTGCGTTGACTTCAGCCTATTCTCTCAATCGTTTTGAACGCTATCAACTTGTTAAATTATTCATACAAATAAGAGCTCAAAAATCCAGCACACTGTGACCAGAAGCACAATTGCGGTTCAAAAATGACGAATTTTGCCAGTTCTCACTCAATTGATAGTAAATACGCTTGCAGGAGAAAGATCTTATTGTATGATTTATTTGTTCGGCACGAATAACTAACATAGGTAAACCGTAATGTTTAACGATTTGAAAGGTAAACGCGTACTTATCACTGGCTCTACAGCAGGTATGGGCTTAGCGGCTGCACGCGTGTTTGCAAAATACGGCGCAAAAATCGGCATCAACAGTCATCAAGCTGGTCCGGATGCCGATGCTGCGGTAACCGAGCTTACCGCACTTGGTGGTGATGTGAAGTTTTTCCAAGCGAATCTTATGGTGACCGCTGATTGCGAAAAACTGGTTAAGGAGTTCACTGATCATTTCGGTGGCATGGACGTGCTAATCAACAACGCTGGTGGTCTTGGCGGTCGTGAAAACCTAGAAAACATTGATGATGAGTTTTACAACCGTGTAATGGATCTGAACGCACGTTCAGCGTTAATGACAACCAAATATTCAATCCCACACCTACGTACGTCGGCTGCAGAATCTGGTGAAACTGCTTGTGTGATTAGTACTGGTTCTATCGCTGCTCGCGAAGGTGGTGGTGTTGGTGCAGGTATCTACGCAGCATCAAAAGCGTGGTTGCATGACATTCACCGTAACTGGGTGAAAGAGTTCACTAAAGACAATATCCGTTTCAACATCGTTTCACCGGGCACAATCGACACAGCATTCCACGATGGTAAGTCTGATGAGTTGAAAGCGGCGATCGCAAATGGCATTCCAATGGGACGCTTTGGTCGAATCGACGAAGTTGCACCAACATTTGCTTTCTTCGCTTCACATGCATGTGCGGGTTACATCACTGGTCAAGTTCTGGATGTAAATGGTGGTCAAATGGCGCCATAAGCGCTGACCCATTTCGTTTCAGACGAATACACTGACCTCAAAAAGCCAGCTTCGTCTGGCTTTTTTTGATCATTTATTGAGTGCCAAAGCACTGGAAACATAATTATAAGGAGCGTCAAATGGCAAAATTTTCTCTTGTGGAAGATTCACACCGCAAGATTCATGTGCAAGTTGCCAGACAAATCGCCCGCAAAATACTGTCAGGTGAGCTAAATCAAAATGAAAGGCTACCGAATGAAATGGAACTCTGTGACGCATTTGGGGTGAGTCGTACGGCATTGCGCGAATCAACCAAACTGCTTTCAGCAAAAGGGTTGATCGAGTCTAAGCCAAAAGTAGGGACAACAGTTCGTGCGCGTAATAATTGGCATTTTCTCGATCCACAACTCTTGGAATGGATTCAAGATTTAGAAGATACCGAGCCGTTTCTGGCTCAGTTTTTGGGGCTACGTAAAGCGATTGAGCCTGAGGCATGTGCCTTGGCTGCAAGTAACGCAACGGCAGAGCAAAGAAAGGAATTGTCGGTCATTTTTCAGCGTATGACCATGGCAGCCAGTCGCTATGACTATGACGATTGGACGGTCAACGACCACCTGTTTCACCAGACAATTTTCTTGTCCACGGGTAACCAATTCTATATTCCGTTTGGCAATATTCTCTCGACCATCTTTAAGCTGTTTATCGATCATTCAGCTGAAGGTGGTCGATTCTGCATTGAAGAGCATCGTGAAATTTATGACGCCATCATGGCGGGCAATGGCGATCAAGCTCGGTTAGCGTCGCACACTTTGCTGAATGACGAAAACCAAAAACTGTCCCAGGTCGTTAACGGTTGATGAATCAACATATGTTTGGCTTTGCCCCATGAATATGAAAAGGGGGGCAGAGCCAAGGTTTTAATGACAACCGCTTGTTGTGTTTGCGGTTCTCTGTGACAACTTTGAAAGGTCTAGCATGTCTTCCCAACCCTATATAAGAAAAAATCTGTCCCTCGCTTGGCCTCTGGCCTTGAACGCACTGTTAATGCAGTCGATGTTAATGATCGACACCTTCCTAGTATCACCGCTCGGTGAAGTTTCTCTTGCTGCCATGGGTATTGCTACCACTATCGTCTCCTTTGTTTTAGGTATACAAATGGCGTTGGCGAACGGTTCACAGTTGGTACTTAGCCGTGCGGTCGGATCTGGGCAACATTTGTCGCTCAACAAAGGCTTCTGGGCGGGCTTAATTATCAACGTTTTGGTCGCGGTCTTGTTTTGGACATTAATTACCGCCTTCGACAAAGCGCTGATCAGTAAGTTAACCGATAATGTCGCCCTTTATGCAGAGACTGAACGCTACCTTGCTGTTGCTAAGTTCATCATTATTTTCAACGCAATTACTCAAGTGATGATCGCTTTGTTTAATGCACTTGGTCGAACCAAAGTGCCGTTTAAAGGTTACTTGATTGAGTTGCCAGTGAACATGGCAATGTCTTATGTGCTGATTCACGGATTAGCAGGCTTTGAGGGGATTGGTGTGCAAGGTGCAGCGGCAGGCAGCTTAATCGCGATCACCATTCGACTGTCGTATTTGACTCTCTGTATCAAGTTAGATGACTCCATTGTCTTGTCGACTAAAAATCTGGATGCTTCACTGAAGAGAAACACACTCAATCACTTTAAAGAGATTTTCCCTGTTGCAGCAAACGTGACCATGCTGCAAACCGGTGCGACCATTTACATGTTGCTGTACTCGCAGCTTACCTTGAACGCCTACGTAGCTATGACCATTGTGATGCCTTGGATTAAAGCAGGTACACAGTTCATCACCGCTTGGGCACACTCGTCGGCGATTACGATCAGTCAAGCTATCGGGTCACGACAAATGGATGAGTTACGTAAGAACGTTGATATCAGCATCGATATGGCAGTGATGATCTCATTTGTGTCCGCTGCCTTCTTTCTTGCGTTGAGTTTCGTTCTTCCAGATTTGTATCCAGATTTGGACCCGACTACATACGTTGCACTTGCTTCTATTGCCCCGCTGTACATTTTGTTGCCAATTGTGCGTGGCTATAACACGGTGCATGGGCATGTTTTACGTGCATTAGGTAAGACAACGGAAGTATTCAAGATTAACTTCACTGGTCAGTGGATAGTGTCTATCCCGTTATGTGCGTTGATCATTCTGCATTGGGACCTTTCTTTTTTCTGGGCGTTCGCCGTCATGCCATTTGAGGAGATAGTAAAAGCGCTACCATTTAGGCATTTGGCGCGTAAATCCCTTAATGAGTTTGATTTAAAGAAAGCAGAAAAGCTTATGTATGATTAATAAGTAAGTTGTCATCCGATTAAAAGCCCTCAACGACGAGGGCTTTTTTATGCCAGTTGCTTGCTCACTATGGAAGGGAGACAACCGATGAGAGGGGCTTTCAGCACCGATTTCTGCGGCTAAGGTACTTAGTGAAAGGGGCGTTTTGAGTGATAGGTCAGATTCAAGAGAGAGCAAGAAGCCCTCGCTTTGAAAAGCCCGAAACATTGGTCAAGTTGGTGGAGTTTTGTTCTCTAAGTTAAAGCTAAACCGCAAGTAACCTGATAGCTAATGATTAATTTCAACTATCCCTAATCAGCAGAGTCCTGTGGTTAGGTGCTTTTTGTGCCTTCAATAAAACACGTACAAACGATTTGTTTTGATAAAACTGAGAGAGACTTAGTGATTTGAATTGAACGAAAAAAAGCCGAACATGACGTCCGGCTTTGAATTAGTTCCCGATTTTTTACATTAATTTTTAGTGGCTATCTAAAGATTAAATTTGTGCGAATGCGCCTTCCCAAGTGTAAGCCACACCGTCGAATTCAACGCGATGTGCAGCGTTTTGCTTGTCTTCATCTAAGTTGCAAATAGCGAACAGATAAGCGTTGCCTGTTGTGGTTTGCAGACGAATCACAGTACCCACTTCGTTGTTGCCAACGACGGTTACTGACTCAACTAGGCCACGAGCGCCAACCGATGCTTCGATAGACTCGTTGAAGTAACCGTGTGTTTCTAGCACTGAGGCAAACACGTGGTTCTGACCTGATTGACGTAGGATAAGTGCTGGTTCGCTCTTCAAGTTGAAGTCTGGATCATTTGCGCCTGTGCGGGTGAAGAACACTTTGCTGCCGTTAGTTGCGCTTGTGATTAGCGAGTAGTAGCTGTTGTCGTGCAACCAGCTTACCAGTGAACTGCCTTCGACTTGACCAGAACCGATGTTCCATAGGTGCTGGTAGCCGTTGTCTTCGCCCATTGGACGCAGCGTGCTTTCTACATCGTATTCAAAATCCGTACGGATGATTTGACCAGAGTAGTGCACTGGCAGGTCGTATTGGTGTTCTTGATCTGCTTCGATGCGGTAAACATCAATCACAAGCGGTTTTTCGAATTCTGGCAACTCAGCAAGAATGATGCTGCGCTGCATGTCTACGCCGTTGTAATAACCAGAGATGCGACCGCTCATGCCTTGCAGTTTTTCGTCATCAGCTTTGAAGAAGTGCTTAGAACCGAACTTGGTTTCTGCTAGCGCTGTGTCGAAGTTGTTTTGTGTCTTTTGGTCAACCGTTACTGTGTTGTGTGCGACCGTCTGCTTACAGTAAGACTTGTTCTCTGGGATGTAACGACCGCCAAATTTAGGCTCAACGTTTACCCAGCGACCAAAGCCGTAATCGTGCAGCACTTCATGACCGCGGTTAAACACGCTCAGGTGTAAACCATCGTAGTGACCGTGGTCTAGCGCTGAGTGGTACTGATGATCGGAGCCGTGTTGACCAAACCAGATAAGCGCCATTGTGTCGTCGTCTTGCTCGTCACGGTGACGAAGAATGCTTACGCCGCCTTTTTCGCCCTCTGGACCATCAGTCACGAAGAGGCTACCCCAGTTGAACGGTTTGATGTTATCTGCGGCTGCAACTGCGTCAGACAATGTTTTACCTGAGATATGAACCCAAACGTCTTGCTGGTGGTCTGCCATGCCAAGTAGCGTTTCAGACTGCTCGTAACGGTGGAAGCACACTGACGTAGCCATGATTACGCCTTCATCGTTAATCGAAATCGTCTTCGATGAATCGTTCAGTGCTGGCAAAGTACCATCTGGGAATGCCGTCTTAAATACGGCATAAGACGTGGTCTTGATTACCGAGTCGTTGAACTCGTAAATACCAAGCTCAGGCTGACGACGTTCAATCGCTTCTGCAAATAGGTAGATTGGACGCAGCGAGAAACGGTGGTAGTAAGGACCTTCCATGTAGTAGCCGTCTGGCGAGAACAGTTGGTCTAACTGAGCTAGGAAGCCGCCGCTGACCTTGTCCAGTTTCAAGCCGTAAAGCGCTTTGTCTACTGCATCTTGATCGTTAATTGCGTAACCACAGATACCGACTGCTGCTACAGCCCACAGACCGTGGTTGTGTACGATGTCGAAGTCGTGACCGTAAGTGACTACGAACAGCTCAATCATTTGTTTGAACAGATCGTTTTCAATCAATGTTTTTTGCTCTTCTTCCAATGTGTGGTAAATGCAGCTGTACGCACAAGACGCGTATAGCATCCACATGTTCTCGTTCAGAGTTTGGTGGAAGATCTTACCCGGAGGGTTAGAGTCACGGCTGGTGTTGCTCTCTAGCGTCGGGTATACCTTCGCGTAAGCCGTTAGCATGTCCACGATGTAATCGCGGTATTTCTGTTCGCCAGTGATAAGGAATAGGCGACCCGCTAGATCAATGTGGATGTAGTTTTGCTTGTGGCGGTTATGCTCGTAACCGCCGCCTTCGCCGTGACCTGGAACTTCAATACCTACCTCTGCCATGTAAGCGTCAGTTTGTTTGATGTCACGTGCTAGTGCATTTCCTAATAGGCTATCCGTGCCAAGTGCTTTGCTTAGTTCTGCCGCTTCTTCAAAGTTCATTAATAGCGGTTGGTAAGACTGGGTTTGGTAGCTCATTATTATTTCTCCTGCCCGAATGCGTTCACTTCTAGAGAGTAGAAGCCATTCCAGCTGTAGGTTTTACCGTTCATTTCTACTTGGTGTGGGGTTTGGTCGTCAGCGCCTAGAACATTGCTGATCATCACAGTAACCAGTGATTTTTCAGTCGTGATTTCTACGATGCTGCCAACGGCGTTGTAACCCACGACGCGGATATCTTTCACCTGACCACGTGCATTCACCGATTGCTCAAACTCTTCATTGAAGTAGCCGTGTGTTTCTAGCACAGAAGCAAATAGCGTCGATTCGCCCTTGCTGCGCAGAATGAATGCCGGTTCGCTACGTAGGTTAAAGCTTGGGTCATTGGCGCCAGTGCGAGTGAAGATCACTTCATTATCGCCGTTCTGTTTCGCGCTGCTGCTTGTGCCTAACCAAGTGTAGTAGGTGTTGTTTTGTAGCCAGCTAACTAGCGCCATATCTTGCACTTTGCCACTTGCTACTTTCCAAAGGTGTTGGTAACCGAAGTCATCGCCAAGCGTGTTCAGTTCACCAAAGCTTTGGTAATCGAAGTTAGTACGTACGATTTGACCATCGTATTGATGAGAGTAGTCGTACTGATGCTCGCCTTCACCTTCGATGCGGTAAAGGTCTAGCAATAGCGGTGCTTCAAGCTCATCTAGGTTAAGCATGAACACACTGCGCTGCATGTCTGTGTTCGGGTAGTGGTCGTTCGCAAACGCGCTCATACCGTTGATTTCAGTGCCTTCCACTTTGAAGAAGTGAGGCAAACCGTGCACTGAATCAGCGCGGTCTACATCGAAACCATTCTGACATTGCTCATCAATCGTTACCGCGTTATGCGCGATAGTTTGACGTGCGTACGATTTGTTTTCGTCTAGGTAACGACCGCCGAATTTAAGCTCAACGTTTACCCAGCGACAGAAGCCGTATTCACGCAGCACTTCTTGACCACGGTTGAAGAAGGTAATGCCAAGCGTATCGAAGTTACCATGTCCCATGCCGTGTTGACCGTAGTTCATCACAAGCTGTGACACATCACCGGTTTTATCCTGCATACGGATAAAGCCTTGTGCACCGTTGTTGCCAGTTGGACCTTCGTTAAGTTCCACACTTGGCCAGAAAGGCATGCCGATTTCACGGTCTGCGATTGCTTTATCGTAAGCTTGAGAAAGCTCTAGACCGCATGGGTGCATCCAAACGGCGTTTTGAATCTTCGCCATGCCTAGAATGTTGTCATCCAAGCCGTAGTGCTTGCTGTAAACGCTCACTGCAACTTGAACACCCATATCGGTAATGCTCATGGTACGAGATGCGTCGTTTAGGGCTGGGAACTCACCATTCGGGTAAGCTGTTGCCAGCATCGCCTGTACTGTGTTGCCAATCACTTTGTCTTTGTAGTTGTAGATGTCTACTTCAGGCATGTGACGGTGTACCACTTCTGCAAATACACAAGTTGGACGAATCGCATAACGATGGTAGTACGGACCTTCCATGTAGTAACCAGAAGGTGCGAACAGTTGTGAGATTTGCGCTAAGAAACCGCCAGTATCATCACGGTCTTGACCATACACAGACATCTCTAGATATTCAGGTTTGCCAATAGCTAGACCACAAATACCAACAGCCGCCACTGCCCAGATACCGTGGTTGTGAATACGGTCGAAATCGTGCGCGTATTTCACGGTGAACATGTCTAGCATTGGTTCGAAAATGCGCTCAACAACCGCAGTGCGCTCTTCTTCTGTCATCACTGATGCCACGCAAGAGTAGGCAAGACTAGTAAACATTAACCAACAGTGTTCATTAAGGATCTGGTGGAAAAGACGACCTGTAGGGTTAGTGTTTTTCTGTACGTGGAAATCAAAGGTGAGGTACTTCTCTGCGTAAATAGCGAGAAGATCTTTAACGAACTGCGCGTACTTTTCTTCTTGAGTGATCAAGAACAAACGACCCGCTAAGTTCATGTAGGTATAGTTTTGTTTGTGGCGGTTGTGCTCGTAGCCACCCGCTTCGCCGTGACCTGGGACGTCTAGAGGCAGACGCATGAAGGCTTCAAGTTCCTTGCGATTCGCTTCAATGGATTTGCCCATCAAGCTCGGCTTTCCGACTTCCTTTCTTAGTAGTTCGACTTCTGCTTCAGTCAACAAAATCGGTTGTGTAGTCATTTCTTTACCACCCTCAGATGAAGTGTGTTGTTTTCTTAAACTTTCTATAAAGTAATACAATATTAAGTTTGGGTGTAGTTTTTGTGGCAAAAAGGGAGAGTGAAATCACGTGATTTTAGTTAACTTATTGATTTTCAATGCGGTGGAAATCCTTTGTGTGGCTGATATTTCTACGTTATCAATCGTTAAGTGGAATGCTTTAGGTCTCTCCATTTGATGGATATCACATATTTTTAGATATATTGTATGACAATTAAAATGAATCGGATATGCTCTTTACCAATTCGACAGCAGACCCTTTCGTTTCGTGTTTCACTTTTATCAACATGACGGTTTTTTAAGAGAACCTTCTTGTAAAAGCATGGCTAAGAATGAAGTGCAGTAGGGTTCGCTTTAATAGAGACTTTTTAGGAGTATGACGATGAATTCTTTCTTTGTATTAGATGAGAACCCGTGGGAAGAGTTAGGCGGCGGTATCAAGCGTAAAATTGTTGCTTACACAGATGATCTGATGGCTGTTCACCTATGTTTTGACAAAGGTGCGATTGGTGCCCCACATACGCATGAGATTCACGATCAAATCGGTTACGTAGTACGTGGCAGCTTTGAAGCAGAAATCGAAGGCGAAAAGAAAGTACTGAAAGAGGGTGACGCGTACTTTGCTCGTAAGCACATGATGCATGGTGCGGTTGCACTAGAGCAAGACAGCATTCTTCTGGATATCTTCAACCCAGCTCGTGAAGACTTCTTAAAGTAACGTATAGCGCAACCTCAGTTGCTAAGGTGACAGTATGAAATCATTAAATATCGCGATCATTGGCGAATGTATGGTTGAGCTACAGAAAAAGGAAGGTCAGTTGCGTCAGTCATTCGGTGGTGACACGTTGAATACCGCTCTTTACTTATCCCGTTTGACGAAAGCTCACGATATCAAAACTAGCTATGTAACTGCCCTGGGTAATGATCCTTTTAGCCAAGAAATGCTTTCAGCATGGCAAGAAGAGGGCATTGATACCAGCTTAGTGTTGACTGTTAATGGTAAACAGCCGGGTATTTACTACATCGAAACGGATGAGACAGGCGAGCGTTACTTCCACTATTGGCGTAATGAAGCAGCAGCAAAGTTTTTGTTTGAACAGAACGAATCTTCGGCACTAGTCGACACGCTTTATTCTTATGATGCGGTTTACCTGAGTGGCATTACATTAGCGATTCTTACTGAAGAAGGTAAGACGCAGTTGTTTGCATTCCTCGAACGCTTTAAAGCACAAGGCGGCCAGGTTATTTTCGATAATAACTACCGTCCTAAATTGTGGGAAAGCCGAGAGAATGCCATGTCTTGGTACTTTAAGATTCTTAAGTTTACCGATATTGCTCTACTCACATTTGAAGATGAGCAAATGCTGTATGGTGATGAGCACCTAGAGCAATGTATTGAAAGAACCTCTGCACTGGGCGTAGATGAAATCATCATCAAACGTGGCAGCAAAGATTGTTTAGTTGTGGCGAATGGTGAAGCGCAATACGTGGCACCAAACAAAGTCGATAGCGTGATTGATACGACGGCAGCAGGTGACTCTTTCAGTGCAGGCTTTTTGGCGAAGCGTTTGACTGGTGGTAATGCGGCTGAATCGGCTTACTCTGGTCATTGTATGGCTGGTGAGGTTATTCAGCACAAAGGTGCCATCATTCCACGTGAAGTGATGCCCGATCTTCCTTTGTAATTCTTTTGCGGAGTGTTGAATAATCGGCGCTCCGCAGTGATTTATTGAACTCAAGTTAACGACGATGAGTACACTCTTATGACGACATTAAACGAACAATTAGCAAACCTAAAAGTAATTCCTGTTATTGCCATCAACAAAGCAGAAGATGCGATTCCTCTAGGTCGCACTTTGGTTGAAAACGGTATGCCTTGCGCTGAAATCACGTTCCGCACAGAGTGTGCTGCAGAAGCGATTCGTGCTATGCGTGCTGAGTTCCCAGAAATGTTGATTGGTGCGGGTACAATCTTAACTAATGAACAAGTTGACCAAGCGATTGAAGCCGGTGTGGACTTTATTGTTAGCCCAGGCTTTAACCCTCGTACGGTTCAATACTGCCTAGACAAGGGCGTAGCTATTGTACCTGGCGTAAACAATCCAAGCCTTGTTGAGCAAGCGATGGAAATGGGTCTGCGTACACTTAAGTTCTTCCCTGCTGAGCCATCTGGCGGTGTTGGTATGCTTAAAGCACTAACGGCAGTTTACCCAGTAAAATTCATGCCAACAGGTGGTGTGAGCCTAGGTAACGTAGATGAGTACTTGTCTATTCCTTCAGTGCTGGCATGTGGCGGTACTTGGATGGTTCCAACCAAACTTATCGATGAAGGCAAGTGGGATGAACTAGGTACATTGGTTCGTGACGCAGTCGCTCACGTAGCATAAGTGTCGTAGCGCCCCGGTAGAATTAGCGAAAAGAATGCAAAGCGAGCCTTAGTGCTCGCTTTTTTGTGTTTGAAAGAGGCGAGATAAAGGAACCAGAAAAGAGATTTCCTACTCAGTCGTCCTCCTTCTAGAAAATGACGGGCAGGAGCAGGGGTAAAGCCGAGAGGAGAAGCATGAGGTTTGAGATCTGGGAGTGGTAATGCGTAGAACCTCCTCAGCGTCATTCTCGAGAGCGACGAAGGAGCGAGTCGGGAATCTCAATTTTTGTATTCATCTATAATCGCGCTTGCGATCCAGTTCATCTGAAACATCTCATTACGTTTCCTACAAATAAATGCCACGCATTTTTGATCTTCAGACAAAGCACAAGAAAGAAAAATATTCCATACTTTAATGGATTTCTAATATATTATTTGTATTACAATATAATGCAATGGCTTACGTGGTGATTATTCCTTTAAATCCCAAATAACCAAGAAAATAAAGGCTTTTAGTGTGTTTTCTTCGTCGAATAACTTATGCTTTAGATCACAATTAAAGCTTATTGTAGTACAAATAAAAATATGAACGGAGTAATCTAGGCAGTAGAAAATGATCAAACTCGAAAGGCTGAAAAAATGACTATTGATACTTTTGTTGTTCTTGCCTACTTCTTCTTCCTAGTTGCCATTGGTTGGATGTTCCGTAAGTTCACGACGTCGACCAGTGACTACTTCCGAGGGGGCGGTAAGATGTTATGGTGGATGGTAGGTGCTACCGCCTTCATGACGCAATTTTCAGCATGGACGTTTACAGGTGCCGCAGGACGCGCGTTCAACGACGGTTTCGTTGTTGTAATCCTATTCTTAGCCAACGCATTTGGCTACTTCTTGAACTACCTTTACTTTGCTCCAAAGTTCCGCCAGCTACGTGTAGTAACGGCAATCGAAGCAATTCGTCAGCGTTTTGGTAAAACGTCAGAGCAGTTCTTCACTTGGGCTGGCATGCCAGACAGCTTGATCTCAGCTGGTATCTGGTTGAATGGTCTCGCAATCTTCGTGGCTGCGGTGTTCAATATTCCGATGGAAGCGACCATTATCGTAACTGGTTTGGTTCTGATGTTGATGGCGGTAACGGGCGGCTCTTGGGCGGTTGTTGCTTCTGACTTCATGCAGATGCTGGTTATCATGGCGGTAACCATTACTTGTGCGGTGGCGGCTTACTTCCACGGCGGCGGTATTGGTAACATCGTGTCGAACTTCCACGGCGACTTCATGCTGGGTAATAACCTGAACTACATCAGTATCTTTGTCCTTTGGGTGGTGTTCATCTTTGTTAAGCAGTTCGGTGTAATGAACAACAGCATCAACGCTTACCGCTACCTATGTGCAAAAGACAGTGAGAATGCGCGTAAAGCTGCAGGTCTTGCATGTGTGTTGATGATTGTTGGTCCTATCATTTGGTTCCTACCTCCTTGGTACGTAGCGGCATTTATGCCTGACTTCGCAGAGCAGTACGGCTCAGTAGGTGGTGATGCAGCTTACTTAGCGTTCGTACAAAACGTAATGCCGGCGGGTATGGTGGGTCTTCTGATGTCAGCAATGTTTGCGGCGACCATGTCTTCAATGGACTCTGGTCTAAACCGTAACGCAGGTATCTTTGTGATGAACTTCTACAGCCCTATTGTACGCCCGCAAGCGTCACAGAAAGAGCTGGTTATCGTGAGTAAAGTGACGACCATTATGATGGGCTTCATCATCATCGGTATTGGTTTGTTTATTAACTCACTACGTCACCTGAGCTTGTTTGATATCGTACTAAACGTAGGTGCGTTGATTGGTTTCCCAATGTTGATTCCTGTGTTACTTGGTATGTGGATTCGTAAGACGCCAGACTGGGCTGGTTGGGCAACACTCGTTGTAGGTGGCTTTGTTTCTTACATCTTCGGTATCTCTCTACAAGCACAAGATGTTGAGCACCTATTCGGACTAGAACAAGCTCTAACAGCACGTGAGTGGGCTGACCTTAAAGTTGGCTTGAGCTTAGCGGCGCACGTTGTCTTCACTGGTGGTTTCTTCTTACTAACAACACGCTTCTACAAAGGCTTGACGCCTGAGCGTGAAAAAGAAGTGGACCAATTGTTCGAGAACTGGAACACACCGCTTGTAGCTGATAGTGAAGAGCAACAAAACCTAGATACAAAACAGCGTGGCATGCTTGGTAAGCTTATTAGCGTAGCAGGCTTCGGTATCCTAGCGATGGCTCTGATTCCAAACGAGCCAACAGGTCGACTGCTGTTCATCTTGTGTGGTGCGATTGTTCTCTCGGTTGGTGTTCTGTTGGTGAACGCGGCGCGAGGACCTAAAAGCCCAAAGTTAGCTAACGCGAAAAGCTAACCGCAATTAACAAACTCTCTATGAAAAATCCCACGGTCAATACGGTGGGATTTTTTTGTTTATGGTGTCATTAATTGAGCCACAAACGATCTTTATCATTCCAATTAACTTGCAGTGAACGATTCTGAAAGTGTGCCATGACGGATGTTTGCGCTGCTTTGAAAACGCTGCAGTAGAGCGCGTTGCTAAACCATTCAGTCCAGAGAATGACAAAAAGCCATGAATAACACCCAGATAACGCTTGCAGTATGCTCCCACGCCTTGAGCTGTAGTCATCGATAATCATCACGCCGTGGGTCATGTTCTGCGGTGATAATGGTTGTTCTGGGTAGTTCACCGATGGTTTGTAACGAAGGGCAAAGCTTCCCATTAAATTGGAATTCTTCAACTAGTACTCAGAAGCCAGTCTCAAGAGAATCGGTCACTCTTTAACTGTAAAAAGAAAATATCCGCGGAATAATGTACAAACATAATGTCATGTCTATACCCAAGTAACCTCGTGATGCTTGATTTAGTGAGAATGACTGGGTTCAGCGAGAATGACTTGGTTTGTAGACGTGGCGGTGATTTAAAGGTTTCGTAGAGTTCAATCAATAATCGCCAACAAAGTATACAAGCCAACCCCATTAACATTTACCAAGAATATCCGTTGGGGGCGTGTCATGAACTCGGTTTTTTATTAAACCAATGGCGGTGTCAAACCATTTGGACAAACCTTGCTATCGCACGGCGTTATTCTCCTTGCTTACTTTTGGTAAAAAGGGAATCGATGGCAACATTCTGAATCCTGCATCTTGAAGCTGCTTGAGTACATATACAGTTTGAACGTAGGGTGTGGATCTCAAAGAGGGAGAAGGAGTGAATTTAAGAGGAGAAAAGAAAGCACAAAAAAAGCCTTGCTACGGGGTTAGCAAGGCTTTGGAAGCGCAGTTGAGTATAGTATTAACCTTCTAGCTCTGCGAAGTAATCAAAGATCACTGGTACGTCGTTTTGACCAAGACCTTGGTCCACTGCAGCTTGTAGGCTCTTAGAAGTCCCTTCTGCGATAAGAGACTCAGTGCCTAGGTCTTTTACCATCTCTAAGAAGTAACCAAGGTCTTTGTTTGCGTTCGCAATAGAGAAACCAAGCTTTTCTTCGCCATCTACAGCGTAGAACTTACAGAACTGCATGAATGGTGAGTTTGATGGACCAGCAGACATGATGTCGAATAGTTGTTGACCATCAACGCCAGCACGTTTAGCAACCGCAAATGCCTGAGACATGGTCGCTACTGTTGTCATACCCATGAAGTTGTTTACTAGCTTAGTCACATGACCAGAACCTAGCGCACCAAGGTGGAATACGTTCTCACCTTGATCGTCCAGTACAGGCTTCACCTTGTTGAATGTTTCGATGTCACCTGCAGCCATGATGTTCAAAAGACCATCTTTTGCGTGAGCAGGCGTACGACCTAGAGGCGCATCGATCATACCTGCGCCTTTAGCTGCAAGGTCTGCACCGATCTTACGAGTAGAAGCAGGGATAGACGTACCGAAGTCAATCAGTGTCGCACCTTCTTTAATACCCGCTAGGATACCTTCTTCACCATAAACGATTTTCTCAACAACTTCAGATGTTGTTAGACATAGCATCACGATGTCACTTGCTTCAGCCAGTGCTTTAGGTGAGCTTGCTTCTTTTGCGCCGCGAGCAACACATGCTGCTACTGCGTCTTTATTCAGATCCATTACGTTTAGTTCGTAACCACGGTTTTGAAGGTTCTCAACCATGTTTCCACCCATCAGACCAAGGCCGATGAAACCAATGACAGGTTTTGTCATATCAAACTCCAAATATCGTATTGTATGATTATATGCTTTTATCTTAATTCCTCATTTTGAATTTGCAATCGGAAAATGAGACGAAAGGCGATTTGCCACTGGTTTTTGACAAAAATGAGAGGTTGGTTAGCCTATTGGTACGATTTTTATTGGCTTTGAGTGATTTTTATGTCTTCGGAATGAGGTCACGAAAACGAGAAGGTATAAGCAAAAAATGGGTATTTGATTGAGATACGTTTGCCTTCTGAATATGGTTAATTGTATGACAATATCGAGCGGTTAATCTTCAGTAAAAGAATCTAAGCCAAAGAGAGGAGAGAACGAGGAAGTATGGATAGAGAAACCAGAAATAAAAGAAAGGTAAGAAAGAGAAGAGCCATAATGTTTGGCTCTTCTCTCAATGGTTAAAGCTTGATTAAGTTAGGCGATTAAAGGTCAAAGCGGTCGTTGTTCATTACTTTTACCCACGCAGCAACAAAATCGTGCACAAACTTCTCTTTGTTGTCGTCTTGTGCGTAAACCTCGGCATAAGAGCGGAGCACGGAGTTTGAACCGAACACCAAGTCAACACGTGATGCTGTCCATCTTGTTTGACCAGAAGCTCGCTCGCGGATTTCGTATTCGTTATCACTGGTTGGATGCCAGGTGTAGCTCATATCAGTGAGGTTTACGAAGAAGTCATTCGTTAACGCGCCGACATTATCAGTGAACACACCATGCGCAGCGCCGCCGTAGTTGGTACCAAGCACGCGCATGCCACCAACTAATACGGTCATTTCGACTGCGGTTAGTTGCATCAATTGGCTTCTTTCAAGCAATAGTTCTTCTGCCGTCACAACGTAATCTGATTTTAGCCAGTTACGGAATCCATCATGGATTGGCTCGAGTACATCGAAGGATTCGGCATCAGTCATTGCATCGGTTGAGTCACCACGACCTTGGCTAAATGGCACAGAAATATTCATGCCCGCATTCGATGCTGCTTTCTCAATACCCACTCCGCCAGCAAGCACAATCAAATCCGCCATGCTGATAGGGGAGTTGTGGGTGGTGCGAATTGAATCGAGCGTGTTGAGCACTTTCTGCAATCTTTCCGGTTCGTTACCTACCCAATCTTTTTGCGGTGCAAGGCGGATACGCGCACCGTTTGCTCCGCCTCGGCGGTCTGAACCACGGAATGTTCGCGCGCTGTCCCATGCGGTTGAGACTAATTCTGCGATACTTAGCTCGCTGTTAAGAATCGCCATCTTGAGTGCATCGATATTGTCTTCAGATAAGTGATAAGACACCGGTGGTACCGGATCTTGCCAAATCAAATCCTCGGCTGGCACATCAGGGCCGAGATAACGAGATTTAGGTCCTAAATCGCGGTGAGTCAGTTTAAACCAAGCTCGAGCAAAGCAATCCTCAAAGTACTTAGGGTCGTCGCGGAAACGCTCGGCGATTTTGCGGTACTCTGGGTCAAACTTCAGTGCCATATCCGCATCGGTCATCATCGGATTGCGGCGGATGCTTGGGTCTTCCACATCCACAGGCATGTCTTCTTCTTTGATGTTGATTGGTTCCCATTGCTCTGCGCCTGCTGGGCTCTTCGTTACCCACCAGTCGTAGGTGAACAACAAATGGAAGTAGCCGTTATCCCACTTGGTTGGGTTGGTTGTCCATGCGCCTTCGATGCCACTAGTGACGGTATCACGTCCTATGCCACGAGAAGTTTTATTTAGCCAACCGAAACCTTGGTCTTCAATTTCAGCGCCTTCAGGTTCAGGACCAAGTAACGAAGCGTCGCCGTTGCCGTGTGCTTTACCAACAGTGTGACCACCGGCTGTTAATGCAACGGTTTCTTCATCGTTCATTGCCATACGGGCAAATGTTACACGCATGTCGTGTGCGGTTTTGATGGGATCGGGTTTACCGTCGACTCCTTCTGGGTTTACGTAAATCAGGCCCATCATCACTGCTGCAAGCGGATTCTCGAGATCACGTTCGCCAGAGTATCGGTTGTTTTCACCGCCACTTGGTTGCAGCCACTCTTTTTCTGCGCCCCAATAAATGTCTTTTTCTGGATGCCAAATGTCTTCTCGACCGCCGGCAAAACCGAACGTCTTGAAGCCCATTGACTCATAAGCCATGTTGCCAGCAAGAATCATTAAATCCGCCCAGGATAGCTTGTTACCGTATTTTCTTTTGATCGGCCATAAAAGGCGACGGGCTTTGTCGAGGTTGCCGTTATCTGGCCAACTGTTGAGGGGAGCAAAACGCTGATTACCTCGACTTGCACCACCACGACCATCGGCAATTCGATACGTACCTGCAGAGTGCCACGCCATCCGAATCATCAAACCACCGTAATGACCCCAATCCGCTGGCCACCAATCTTGGCTATCGGTCATCAGATCTTTCAGGTCTTTTTTGACTTCCTCTAAGTCAAGAGAGTTAAAGGCATCAGCGTAGTTGAAGTCTGCGCCCATTGGGTCAGTTTTGTGATCGTGTTGATGTAGGATATCGAGGTTGAGGGTTTTCGGCCACCAATTGAACTCTGTGGCTTGTTGGTTGGTATTCGCTCCATGCATGACAGGACATTTGGAGTGATTGTTGTTGTCGCTCATCTTTTGCTCCCTAACTGGGGTTAGTGTCCTGAAAGTTTAGTTATTGGTTAGCTATTTCGCCCTCATGGTTTGGTTATATTTTTCAAGGTTTTGGTCAAAAGATGATCGGTGTCATTCTTCTTTTGATAAACAGTATTTGATGCTAAATAACTCAAATTCTTATCCATTAAACATCTAAATAAAAGCATCCTAAAAGAAGTATCTAAACGTGATTTTTCAAAATACGTACCTTTGTAATCCATGTCGGATTTCATTGAACTTGTTCTAAGGCCATCACATTTCTAGGGCTAAGTGGTTTAAGTTTGTGCCAAAAGTCGTAACGCTGTGTGCAACAGAGTGAGCTGAGGGTTATTCGCAGTATTGGCTCACCGAAAAGGATTGATTACTGTCCCATTGATTACGAGTACTGAGCCGAGCGATAGCTCACGTAAATTGAGAGTCGAGAAACAAAGGATGAGAAGTAAACAGAACAAAGCGGTATTACTCGCGTTTGTGTCAGGGAGTGTATTTGGCGCGGCGCTCGTTATCGCTATGTATATTCAAATTTGATGCGTGTATGGCAAAGCCACCAAAATTGAAAAATCAAATTGTGCAAGGAGTAGGGTTGTTTTCAGCTCTGCTCCTTGTTAGTTTTAAAAACATGAAAACGACATTTACTCCTTCATCAAACTTCTTCTGGTGGCGCTCTAATTAGAGCGGCGCGGAATCTTTACATTCTTACGCTGCTGGACGGTAGCTGAGAATGTCATGTCTTTTTTATCTCCAGTAGCGATCTATTTTTCTTTGGAGATAAGTTATGAACACCCCACACGGTACTCAAGAACGCGAAATCATTTTAACTGGTGATCGAGCTACAGGTCCTTTGCATCTGGGTCATTACGTTGGTTCACTACAACAACGTGTTGCTCTACAAACTCAACATGAGCAAACCATTTTGGTTGCTGACATGCAGGGCTTAACCGATAACGCGCATAATCCCTCTAAGGTCTCGTCTAACATTTTAAATGTGGTCGCGGATTACCTTGCCGTCGGGATTGACCCAACCCAAACTACCATTTGTTTGCAGTCTCAAGTCCCGGCTCTTGCCGAGTTGACAATGTACTACAGTAACTTGGTTTCTATCGCGCGCTTGGAGCGTAACCCGACGGTGAAAAATGAAATTCAAAGCAAAGGGTTTGAGCGTTCCATTCCGGCTGGGTTTCTGACGTACCCAATTTCTCAAGCCGCGGACATCACAGGTTTTCGCGCGACTCTCGTGCCTGTCGGAGATGACCAATTACCGATGCTAGAACAGACCAATGAGATCGTTAGAAAGATAAATCACCTTGGCGGAAAAGCCATCTTGAAAGAGTGTCGTCCATTGCTCAGTGACGCACCACGCTTGCCAAGCACTGACGGTAAAAACAAGATGTCAAAAAGCATGGGCAATGCAATCAACCTTGGAGCAACAGAGAAAGAAATCTCTGCGGCAGTGAAATCGATGTACACCGACCCAAACCACCTACGCATTGAAGACCCAGGTCAGGTTGAAGGAAATATCGTATTCACATACCTTGATGCGTTTCATACCGACAAAGATTATGTAGAAGAACTCAAAATACTTTATCGCCGTGGTGGATTAGGCGATGGAACAACCAAGAAAGTATTGGAAGAGTGTCTGCAAGAGATGCTTCGTCCTATTCGAGAAAAACGCGCCATGTTCCTTGATGACAAAGCACAGCTTATCGACATCCTAAAACAAGGCAGTCAGCTTTCCCGTGAGAAAACCGAGCAAGTGTTGTTTGATGTGAAAGGGGTGTTTGGTTTGAATCTGTTCTGAGACGACCATCGAATACCTACCTCGCTAAACGAATTCAATTTGGGCTTCGGTGACAGATGATTTCGTTATAGGCACAACGTTTTTCATGGCGTTGTGCCTTTTTCTTATCTCATTTTTTGTTGAATTTTATTGATAATAATTCTCATTACATTATTTTAATGGTCTCAAATACAAATACTGTTGCGGAGACCAACATGGAACACACGGATATTACTCAACTGCTTATTCCAAAAAGTGATTGGGCGGCGCCTGATCTCTTTCTCTATGAAGGTGAAGATAAACTTCGTCTGAGTTTAGAAGGGGCGATTCAATTTAGTGGATTAAATAGCATTGGTGGTGTGGTACTGGGCTTTAGAATGATCCAGTATGCAGTGCAATTAGCGGCGGGTGATCAGTCTTTGCAACGTGATGGCATCAGTGTGTATACCGCTTTTCCGGGGCGTGGTGCACAAGATGCATTTGAGTACACGTGCCGTGCGTTACGTGATAAGCGTTATTGTTGCGATACGACGTTGCATCACCCAGCGGCGCAGACAGGGCAACGAGGTCAGTTCTTATTTACGATTCGTTTGAATGAACAGTCTATGGTGATGACACCAGCAAATGGTTTACCAAGGAAGAGCTATTTTGAAGCAGATCGTCACTCGCAAGACAGCCGAGAAGCAGCACTGAAATGGCGTGATGAGAAGATTAATTTTGCGAACACGCTTCTAAGTTTGCCACCAGAAGAGTGCTTGCGCGTGCTGTAACTCTTGAGTTGTACCAACAGAATGAATAACAAAAGGTCGCTTTAAGTGAGCGACCTTCTTGTATCAAGCATTCGCGGGAACCAGATTCCTAGTCGCGCCTAGGCTTGCTGGAATGACCTAGTTTAAGTTTTGAGCGAGTAGGGAATCTCTTGGTTATCCTTACTTCTTAATAAACAAGTGAGCGATTAACCCGCGAAGAACTCACGGCGAAAATCGGCTACCGCTTGTTGATAATAACGTTGCCAATCCGAGTCCGACAAACCCGCGTGACTGGTGGCTCTTTGCGTTGCTAATTTAGATTCAAGCTGTTGCAACTCGCTCTGATAATCGCGCACTTGCCGCTTTTGCTGCGCGACCTGTAGTTCACGAGCGTGTATCTCTTCACTCTCTTGCTCAGAAAGGTAAGTTTGTTGAAGCTTCTCAACCAAAGCTTTGCGCTCCGCATGGCCCATGTCTTTCGGTATCAGTTCAACAGCGCGTTCATATTTCGCTTGTTCGCTGACCAATCCCAATGCTTCTTGATTGCCTTGCCAATCTTGGACTAACTTCTCAAAGGTTTGCACATAGTCTTGAGGTGAAGTCGAATCCAACTGCTCAGCCTGCAAGCTGAAGTCATAGAGTGCAAACTCATCGGCAAAAATTACGTCTGCTAGTTCCCCCCATATCTTCCTCGCTTCTGCCTTGAGAAGTGCGATGCGAGAGGCAAGAGGCTGATGCTCATCAAACATTAAATTACCAACACTTTGTTGCCATAAGCTATTGAGCTGGTGGTAATTCGCCAGCAGAGCAAAACGTTCTTCTGCCATGTAGCTCTCTAACTCAGCAAGCTTGGATTCACAGTTATGGTCGGACATACATGAGTGCCAAAACGCTTCTATCTCATCCTTTAATACTCTGCCTTTGGCATCACTTAACCGTCCTGCAATTGCTTTGAGTGGAGAGGGGGTATCCTTCGCTTTTGGTACGATTGTTTTGTTTGCAGTTTGATTGGTTGTGGAAGACGTAGATGCAGCGACTTGGGGATTCGTCGCACTCTCCAATACGGAAGAAAACGGCAGAAAGCTCTCGTTCTTTTCGCCTTTGCTTGAGAACCAAATCGTGCCCGCCACAACGGCGGACACAGTAACTAACGCAATACGCTTCATGGTTTGATCACAGCGCTAACAGGGAAGTGATCCGACAGATTGTAATGCTTCCACAAACTCTCCGCTGTTGAGCGTGGAATGTCGACACGGTTATCGTTAAACGACTTCACGCCATATTCATTACTCACCATTACATAATCTAGATATTCCACATTTTCACCCCCGGATAGGGCTTCTCCGGCAAAGTTGTTGATGCGAGGATCAAACGTCGAAGCGGTATAACCAGAGTATTGCGGTTCTATCGCGCTTAGGTTGGCGATCATTTGCTGGTAATCGCCAGGGAACTTCAATTTGTTCACATTGAAATCGCCGCTGTAAACCACCGTTTCATTACTCGGAATATTGAGAGATTGCGCCATTGTGCGCATTTGCTTGAACTGACGCTGTCGGTATTCGCGTGCAGTATCAGTATCGAAAGAGGCTGTATGCGTAGCGAATACGTGATATGCCTGACCACCTTTAATGATCTCTGCGTAATTCACTCCTTTGTCTGCGAAGCAATCTGTTCCGGAGCAATCTGGGAAGACGTATTGAGCCTGATTAACGATAGGGTAACGGCTCACAATGATCACGCCACCGTCGTAAATGTTGAAGCCATCTTTATCCAGCATCTTAGTTTGGTAAGGATATTCTTTGGCGAGTTCGCGTAAGAAAGCATCGCGACCACTGGCAAACACTTCTTGCAGTGCTAACACGTCATAACCTTTGACATAATCGGGAATGAGTTCAAAACGATCACCAATATGTGAAGCAATCGCAGGCAGCGCCCAAATGTTATAAGTCATCAACTTGAGATTTTGTTCATCAGTATCGACGACTTCATCGATTTTGTTTGGAGTAATGGTGTAGTACAAATCGTCATAGCGAGCAGTGCTTGCGGATTTAAAAGCCAATTCAGAAGGGCGAGACCCAAAGGCACTAGTGCTAGAACGGTGAATATTACGATCATCTTTCAGCGTTAAATCCACATCTGCTGCAGATAAACCGTACTCAATGGTCGAGTTGTACCAATGACCTTCCATGACTTGGTTAAGCGTAACGCTTTCACCTTGTGGGTTAGACACCACAGTCTCGAAGCGATAATTCTGACCAGACTTAACACCTTCCCAGCGGTTAAAGCTGAGTACGGATTTGGTTTCCCAAGGACCAAGCACTTGCACATGTTGCTGCCATTCCTCTCCGTATTTCAGTAAATCGCTGCCTTCGTGCTTCACTTGAATGGTTAACGGTTGGTCCGAGTTATTAGTGAGGTATACGTCCGTATCTGCCAAGCTTGGTAATGCCACTAAACCGCTTAGCAAAAGACTCCACTGCGTAAATTTCATCTTGTTTATCCATAAGTTGTGTTAGAGCAATAATTCTTATTTATAAATATGACTAGCACGTTAAATATGGATGACAGATTATCTTTTGACCGAATTTGTTGATGAGTTGTGATCCAGATTCCAAGTGGAAATTGGAAAATATGAGGAGACCGAATCAGACATTTATTAAGCACTTGTTAAACAACAGTTATTCCTTGTATTTATTGTTCGATGGTACCTATCGCTTTTATTGATGCAACCGATTAGACGTTGACAGGTTAGGTTGTAATAATCCCGCAAACCATTCTGTTTCGCATAATAAAGTATTGAACTTAACCTTCTGATTCCACTGCTTATTCAAACTCAAATATGTGATCGGGATAGCGTATAGAACATGCCTGTGATGAATTCTCATTTAGTTTGGAATTTTTGTCAGAACAACAAGGTCTGTTCTCTTTCGCACAAAATTAAAATGAGAGGTAACCAGCGAAGTTGCCTCACTTATCTCGTTTGCTATCAGGAGAACGAAATGCAGTCCCTTGCTCAGTTAAAAGTGAGAACCCGTTTGGCGCTTGGCTTCGGTACATTAGTGGCGCTTATGGCGATACTTACGGTTGTCGGAATTCAGAAAGTTAACTTTATTGATATGACCTTATCTGAGGTTACGGATGTCAACTCTGTGAAGCAGCGCTATGCCATTAACTATCGAGGTAGTGTTCATGACCGTGCGATTGCAATTAGAGATGTTGCAATGGCGCGAAATGTGGAAGAAATGCGCGCCTTTGAAGAGGAAATCAAACGTCTGGAAGCGTTTTATCGCGAGTCTGAACAACAGATGCAAAGCATGATGGCAAGTGATGTTCCTTTTACCGCTAAAGAACGCGAGATATTGCAACGTATCGATGACATCCAAGCGAAAACACTTCCTCTCGTTCAAGAAGTTATCGCTAAAAAAGAAAACGGCAAACCGGTCACGGATTTACTTTTGGAGCAAGTCCGCCCTAACTTTGCGATGTGGCTAAAGGTGATCAACGAGTTTATTGATTACCAAGAAACGTTGAACCAGAAATTGACGCCAGTAGCGCGAGAGCAAGCAAGTGGCTTCCAAAGCTTAATGCTTGCTCTAAGTGGAATTGCTTTGCTGATTTCAATCTTAGTTGGTTTTGTTATTGAGCGTAGCTTCCGACGCTCTCTAGGTGGCGAGCCATTTGAGGCACAACGCGCGATTCAAACAATGGCAGAAGGTGAGTTAACCCAAGATCATAGTGACAGCGCACAAGGCAGCATTTTGCATTCTCTGTCTTTGATGTCAGAAAAGCTCAGCTCGATTGTCAGCAATATTCGTGGCGCTTCTGAGCAATTAGCAGAGCAAGTCGAAGAAGTCTCTCGTGGTTCTCGCTCGGTATTTGATACCGCTCAACAGCAAGCGTCTCTTACGGATCAAATGGCGATCAGATTAGAAACCATGCATGCGAGTATCGATGAGATAGCCAAGATCGTAAATTTATCGGAGCAAAACTCAGTCAACACATCAGAGAATGCTCGTGATGGTCGCGAACGCATTGCTGCTGTGGCAGAACAAATGTTATCCGTTACTGCAGCCGTAAATGGCACAGTAGGGCAGGTGAAGGCACTTGAGACAAAAACGCGTGAAATTGGTGGCATCGTGAATATGATCAGTGACATCTCTGAGCAAACTAACTTGTTGGCACTTAATGCTGCAATTGAAGCTGCGCGGGCGGGTGAATCTGGACGCGGTTTTGCAGTCGTTGCTGATGAGGTAAGAAACCTCGCTAAGCGTACGGGGGAAGCCACTACTCAGATTGAGAAGATGCTGAAAGAGGTTCAAGCCCAGACGGTCGCAAGTGTGAACGCGATGGAAAGCACGCAACCACAAGTGGAAAGTTGTCAAAGGAACACAGAAGAGGCGACGCATTTATTGGTTAGCATTGAGAAACAAGCGCAGGACTCCCTTGATCGAGTGCGTGATATTGTGACGGCCACAGAAGAGCAAGTTCAAGTTGTGAGTGAGCTTGTCGTGGCGATGGATCAGATTTCCAGCATGTCGAAAGAATCGGTTGACTCGATGAAAAACAATGACGTCGCAAGCCAGAATCTGAACGCACTTTCTAATAAGCTCAAACAAGAAGTGGCTTATTTTAAAGTTTAAAATCTGATTGCGAACTGTAAAAAAGCTCAGTGAGGATTCTTGCTGAGCTTTTTTATTTGAATTCATAAGTTTATCAATGTTTTGTAAAACGTTTTCGTTTAAATATTTCTGAACTAACTTCATAAAAAGTTATGCTATCAATTGCACTTAATTGTGCAAGGGGAATATAAATCACCGCTCAAACATATAACTAATTAATGAGTGTTGTTATGTCTCATACCCGTCTATTCCCACGTCATCGCTTGGCGCTAGCTTGCATGCTTGCCAGTGTTTCCAGTTTCTCATTTGCCCAAGAACAATGTGATGTTGCTGATCTTCAGCATGCGGTTGATCTTGCTTCCGCAGTGTCTGCTGCCGACTATCACTGTTACAGCTCTTGGTTTTCTGCTCCTGCTGACTCGCTAAATGATATTTACACCGAAGCGAGCTTGAGTCGCATTCAAACTGTATTAAATCAAGAAATTACTCGTTATCGAGGTGACGCCGAGCAAGCGCGTAAGTTAGAAAACTTGGGTGAATTTGTGCGTGCTGCTTACTATGTGCGCTATAACGCGCAGCAACCGAATTTCTCTCAAGCTCTGAGCCAACGCTTTGCGCAGTCAATAAATGCGTTTCTTGCTAACCCACACGCGCTTGATCAAGGTCGCGAACAAGTGGGGGCGATGAAGAGTTTGACCTTAATGGTCGACAACGTAAGACAATTACCGTTGACCATGGATGCTCAGCTCACTGCTCTTCGTCACTTTAATCGCGAGACGGCAAAAGATACGCAGTGGGTGGCTGGGCTGAACAATCTATTCCGTGCCATGGCAGGGCATGCGTCGAAGGATGATTTTTATCGTTACATGGCAAGTCACACACAGCACATCGATACCTTAGCTGCCTTTGCTCGTGATAACGCTTGGGCGCTTGATACTGATGCTAGCTTCCTCGTATACAACGCGATACGTGAAACTGGTCGTTTGCTAGCAAGTCCGGATAAAGTGACTAAAGAAAAAGCACTACGTGTAATGCAGCAAGTGATGGTGCAAAACCCGTTGGGTAGCAAACACGACAAACTTTGGTTAGCGGCAGTTGAGATGATGAGCTATTACGCGCCGGAAGGGTTGAATGGTCTCGATTTAGACCAAGCAAAACATGATTTAGCTGCGCGTGTTTTACCGAATCGTCATGAGTGTGATGGTCCTGCAATTATTCGCTCACAAGATCTGACCCAAGCTCAGGCGATAGAAGCATGTGACGTGCTTTCTGCCAAAGAAGCGGACTTTCACCAAGTTGCGAATACCGGGAATCAGCCAGTGGCAGATGACCATAACGAACGGGTAGAAGTGGCGGTGTTTGCTAATAATGGCAGCTATGTAGATTATTCATCTTTCTTATTTGGTAACACAACTGATAATGGTGGACAGTACCTAGAAGGTAACCCATCAGAAGCCGGCAATGTGGCGCGCTTTGTCGCTTATCGTTACGCCAATGGTGATGAGCTTTCTATTCTCAATCTAGAGCATGAGTACACCCATTATCTGGATGCGAGATTCAACCAATACGGTTCGTTTAGCGATAACTTGGCACATGGCTATGTTGTTTGGTGGTTAGAAGGTTTCGCTGAATACATGCATTACAAACAAGGCTATGACGCAGCGATTGGTTTGATTGACAATGGAAAGATGAGTTTGTCGGATGTGTTTGCAACCACTTACTCTCATGATTCCAACCGTATTTATCGCTGGGGTTACCTAGCCGTGCGTTTTATGTTGGAAGAGTACCCTCAGGAAGTGGACACTCTGCTGGCGCTTTCGCGTGCTGGTAAGTTTAAGCAATGGGCGCAGCAAGTGCAGGTATTAGGTCAGCAATACAACGGCGAGTTTGACCGCTGGTTAGATTCTGTTGCTAACCAACCAGAGCAGCCAGACCCAAATCCAGATACCAAGCCAGACGAGCCGACAGACCCTTCTGATCAAGTCACGGCGCTAGCGACCAACCAAAGCGTGGTAATTAGTGGGGAAGCATACAGTGAGCAATTGTTCTATGTTGACGTTCCAGAGAAGAGCACACACTTTGAAGTCGCGTTGCAAGGTGAGAATCAAGGTGATGCAGACCTTTACATGAGCTTTGAGAAAGAAGCGCATTACTACGATTTTGAATTCAGCCAGTACGCAGATGGTAGTAATGAGGTAGTCACCTTTGAGACCGAACCTTCTGGCTACATTAAACCTGGTCGATACTACATCAGCATTGCTGGTCGTACTGAATTTAATGCTGTGACTCTGGTTGCGACGTTAGAGACAGAAACACAAACACCCCCAACACAAGAACAAGATGATTTGGCGCCTGTAGTGTTGGAATCTGGCCAGGCAAAGACCTTAACCGTGCATCAACAACGTTACGCTGCGGTATATGTTCCGCAAGGCGTAAAAGAAGTTCGCGTATGGTTAAGTGACAAAAACAACAATGACGAAAATGGCAATGTTGACCTCTACGCTAGCCAAGCGTACTGGCCGACGGTAGAACAGCACGAATATGCATCAAACTACTGGGGCAGCAATGAATATCTGCAAATTCCAGTTACCGAAGCTGGTTACTTGCATTTCTCATTAAATGCTAAGCAGCAAGGGGATGATGTCGAGATGCTGGTATATTTTTACTGAACTATACCCAAGTAACCTTGAGATGCTAGGTTCAATGAGAATGACTTGGTTTGTAGACGCGGTGGCGATTTAGCGATCTAGTCACTTTAAATTAAGCCAAAGCCGGACGTAGGTGTCCGGCTTTTTCGTATCAAGATTCTGAGCTTCTATATTTCTTCGGCAGAGTAGGTGAGTGGTTCTGCGATGTACGTTTACTTTGTCTGCTTCTCTTACTATCGATATCTCTTTATATCCTCTACGAGCAGCTGACATTGCTTGTCTAGCTATATCGATTGTCTAGTTATGATGATTAAAAACAATCATTTAAACCAATGTGCGGTAAATCATGTTTTGCTATTTTATGACGTGATGCTGCAATAAAGTTGTCATGTTTGGGCTATAAGTTGTGCGACTTAAATGAGCGAGCTAAATGGCTCAACACTCAACCTGAAGATTAGAGAATCATGGTAAAAGCTGTAAACCCAACGGATGAAATCATCATTAAGTTGCTTCAACACCAAGGCTGTATCAAAAGCGAAGCAGAAGTTCTTTTAAAGAAAGAGGTCTACCGTCTCCAGCCAGACGAAATTGAGAAAGTGAAAAACTATGCTCAGCATTTCGGTATCGATGCGAAAGAAAAACTCATTGATGAGATCTTGGAGCTTCGAAGAGAAACGCTGTTAAAGAAGATTGCCAGCACTGAGGTGCCGAACTAGCCCAAGGTGATGCTCAATCCTGTCTCGACATTTGATCGACTTCTATACCCAAGTAACCTCGAGATGCTCGGTTCAGCGAGAATGACTGGGTTTGTAGACGCGGCGGCGATTTAAAGGTCTAGCGGGTCTAAATCAAGAATCGACAACAAAGTATACAAGCCCAGTCAACTCGCCCTTTGGGAGCGTGTCATTGACCCGATTGCTGCGTCAAACAACTTGGAAAGAGCGGGCTATTACGCTACGTTGTTTTCCTTGCTTGCTTTCGGTAAAAACAGAGAATCAATGACAACGCTCTGAATCCTGCATCTTGAAGTCACTTGGGTATATTGTGTAAAAGTAAGTAAATAAGAGAGTGAAATAAGGCGAGTTGTTTGACTCCTATCGGAATGCGTTTTAGTTTTCGGCTTAATCAATCTTTGTCATGAATAGGTTTAGATAGCCAGTATGGACTCAATTACTCAAGCAGCATTAGGGGCAACGGTTGCAGGTGCAATAGCCGGCAAACGCTGCAATGCGAAAGTGTTATTAACGGGCGCAGCGCTCGGAACCTTGCCTGACCTAGATGTGATCCTTGATTATGGTGATGCAGTCCAAAATACGATTAAGCACCGTGGATTCTCTCACTCTTTACTTGTTTTACCTCCTTTCGCGTTGCTGATTTCTTGGCTGTACTGTCGATGGAGACCAGACACATTCTGGACGTTGTCTCGAGTATTTTTTCTGACTGTGAGTGTTTTGGTTACGCACACTTTATTGGATGCGATGACAACCTACGGCACCCAGTTAATATGGCCTTTTGAGTGCTATTTTGAGCTACGGAACGTCTTCATCATTGACCCGCTTTACACCTTACCTCTACTGGTCGCAATTGGTGTCGCTCTGTTTTCTAAATCGCGTGGTGGACAGTGGTGCCAAGCGGTTGTGGTGGTCTCGACACTTTATCTGGGGTGGGGTTACGTTTCACAGCAGATCATTGCTTCCCGAGTGGAGCAAAACTTAATGACGCAGAGCCTACCAAATCAACAGGTGCTGATTACACCGACACCATTTAATACTCTGCTTTGGCGTGTGGTCGTGATGGATGATGGTAAATATTGGGAAGGATTGGCATCAGTTTTCGACAATAGCGAACGCATTGATTTTGTCTCACATCCTCTAGGCAGTTGGCCACTAGAGGACAAACCGGATACGTTAAAAGGGCTTCAGGCGTTTTCACACAACTACCTTAACTACCGTGTAGAGAATGATGCATTGATTGTGACTGATTTACGATTAGGTATGTCTAACAACCTTTCCTTTGAGTTTGTTTTCGCCGAGAAGAGCCAAAGCGGGGAATGGCAGTTGTTGGAATCGACACAACGTTACCCAAGTGAGCGAAGCTTAGATCTGTTAGGGCAGCTGTGGGAAAGGCTGAAAGGTGATCAAACCATTGATGCGAATTTACAACGTATGGAGCTGAACGCACGTTCTTAGTTGGCGAGTAAAAGAGCTCCCCAACTCGCTCGTCCCTCACTGTGAGGATGACGACGTTAGAATTGCTAACGCAACATAATGTCATTCCCAAACGCGACGAAAGGGCGCAGTCAGGAATGTCTATGGAACACTGAGTTACAGCAAGTGCCGAACCAGATACAGAAAAGCCGGATGTGATGTCCGGCTTTTTGCTATTTACTTCAGGTTCGCAACTTAAGCTGCTAGTACAGGCACACCACTGTGAAACTTAAAATCGTCGTCTGGAGTTGAAATCAGCTCGGCTTCGATACGACCAAACTCTGCCACACGCTCGCTAATATCTTTACCCGCGATTTGCTCTGCCAGAATCAAATAATCCTGATAATGACGCGCCTCTGAACGCAGCAGAGAAACATAGAACTTGGCAATATCTTCATCCATATGCGGAGCCAGTTTAGCGAAACGCTCACACGAACGCGCTTCGATGTAAGCACCGATGATGAGCTTATCAATCAAGGTTTCTGGTTCATGCGTTTTCATGTGTGAAATTAAGGTTTTTGCGTAGCGGCTTGCTGGAATGTTCTGGTACTCAATGCCACGGCTTTCCATGATTTCGAGCACTTGGTAGAAGTGGTGCAACTCTTCTTTGATCAGCAGAACCATCTTATCGATCAGATCCTGACTGTATGGTGAATCAGACTTAGCGATGATGGCTTTAGAAATATTGCTCTTACCTTTTAGTGTCTCTAATGACCCCGTTTTACGGTAAGCGAAATCTTCGTAGGGTTTAAACCAGTCGAGCAGGGCGCGTGAACTTGCTTTGTCTACGGCGTATTTACGGATCAAGAACATCGCAGACTGACCCGCTTTCAGCTCACACAGTAGATGGTCTAATAAAATGGTTTGAAGGTTTTCCGGCTTCTTTGCTTCTTCAACCCACTCATCTGGGGTGCTGCACTGCAAGAATTGGTTAATTGGAGCAAGAAGATCCTGATAGGCGTCGAGATTCATCATTTTAATTTTTAGCACTTTACATTCAAATTTGGGTTATCCAGCCTGTGTCATTTTCAGAGTAATAAGACACAAAAAAGGCTGCAAACGCAGCCTTTAATCGGATAGGGCGGAAAGCTTGTGGAGAGTTTACCACTTTTTCTTTTCACCGAAGAGCGCATCCATATCGCTGTCACGCTCTTTATCGGCAATTTGCTGCATTTCTGCGTCGTTCTTGTCCTGGCGTTTCTTATCAAGATCACCAAGCATTTCTTCAAGCTTTTGTTTTGCTTGAACTGAATAAGCATCATTTTTTGTGCTCAGAGCATCAATACCTTTGCGAAGCAATTGCAGAGCGGTACCAGGCTGACCACGAGCAATCGAATCGTTTGCACGCTTAATGACGTTTTCGATGTTAATACGAATCTGCATGGTTTCCAGACGCGCGTTTTCAGTCACATAAGTTTGTGTATCGAGTCGGCCTTTGTTGTGCTCGTTACGAACGGTGTCACGCAGGCGTTTTACCAGTTTCAGCATCAAGATAGCTTGCTTGTCGCTGCTTGGCATTTTAAACGTCGTGCTTTCGCCGCTTTGATTGCTCTCATTCAGTTGGGCAATCTGCTGTTTCATGTTCTCGACGCGCTGAACAAGTTGTTTGTTCTTCGGATCGAGGTCACGCATGCTTTCAAGCGCATCAAGAATGCGATTATTAAGACATAACAGTAAGTCCTTGCTAAAAGGAATATGATGAGCGTGTCCAATCAGCTCTTCTGTACCGTCAATCAGTGCCACGTAGCGAGCAGACTCTTGTCTTTTCGCTGTCTCTACTTTGACCTTGTACTGCAACATGATGTTATAGCCAAGGATCAGTACCAGTAGGATGACTACCAAAGCGATTATTAAACCAGTATTCATATCTTTGCGTCTGCTTTTTTACTTTTGTATGGCTAGCGTTCAAGAATACATGAATCTTATCTTTCTCGGCACCCTATTTGTTTGATTATTTTGCCCCAAACACGTTTTCCGACGTAATTAAGCACGGAATGCGGTGAGCTGTAAGAAAAAGCGAATTTTTAAAATTCAACTCTATGCATATTTAATCAAGGAGTTCGATTCGCTATGAGTTTGAGCTATAAGTTAGAAATTACTGTTCATTTAGTTGCTAACACGTTATAACTAATCATTATATCTACTCGGGCGAGTAGACAAGATAAGTATGACGTTATTATCTCAATCAATGAGTAAGGGATTACGATGAAGCTGCAACAACTGAAGTACATTGTTGAGGTTGTGAACCATAATCTGAATGTTTCTGCGACGGCAGAGAGCCTATATACCTCTCAGCCTGGTATCAGTAAGCAAGTTCGTTTGCTGGAAGATGAATTGGGTATTCAGATCTTTGAACGAAGTGGTAAACACTTAACGCAGGTGACATCCGCTGGTGAAGAAATCGTGCGAATTTCTCAAGAGATTCTGGCGCGAGTTGAAAGCATTAAGGCGGTTGCTGGTGAACATACTCACCCTGAAATGGGTACGTTGAACATTTCTACCACTCACACCCAAGCACGTTACGCACTTCCTGACGTGATCAAAGGCTTTACGGCACGTTACCCGAAAGTGTCGTTGCACATGCACCAAGGTACGCCTTCGCAAATGTCTGAAGCGATTGCGAAAGGTACGGCCAATTTCGCGATTGCGACAGAAGCTCTTCACCTTTACCAAGATGCCATTATGCTGCCTTGTTACCACTGGAATCGTTCGATCGTGGTACCAAAAGAACATCCATTGGCGAAGAAAGACACGGTAAGCATTCACGATTTAGCAGCTTACCCATTGGTGACTTACGTGTTCGGCTTTACTGGTCGCTCTGAACTGGATACGGCATTTAACCGCGAAGGTTTGACGCCGCGCGTTGTGTTCACTGCGACAGATGCTGACGTGATTAAAACTTACGTTCGTATGGGCATTGGAGTCGGTGTGATTGCAAGTATGGCGGTTGATGAAGACCAAGACAGCGATTTGGTTGCGATTGACGCAAGCCACTTGTTTGGTGCGAGTACGACAAGCATCGGTTTCCGTCGCGGTACCTTCCTACGTTCTTACATGTTCGACTTTATGGAGCGTTTTGCACCGCACTTGACTCGTCCGGTAGTTGAACAAGCGATTTCTCTGAAATCGAACTCGGAAATTGAAGAGATGTTTAAAGACATCGAGCTTCCGGTTAGATAACACTTCATTGATGTTTCGATTCCCTCTACAATGCGCTCGTTGTAGGGGGAGCTATGAAAACGCAATTTCAATTTATTAATGACTGCTTAATCGAAAACCAATCTTTGTGGCGATTCGAGCCATTTAAAAGCAGCGTTCACGTATCGTTACCTTGGCAAGAGCAACACCCTCAGCTGTGCCAATGGTTAGCGTCTCTTAGTCCCTCTCAAATCGAAGAATATAAAGCGGAACCAGAACTTGCGCTAAAAGCACTCAGTCCGTTTTTGCCTGAACTTGAACAACTCGCAGAACTTACTTTTTTAGAGCCACTAGATTTAAAGGGTTTGGAACTTGTCCGTGGTTTAGATAACGGCATCCCCGGTCGTAAGTTGGAGCAAATTAGCTCGATGGGCGAAGCGGCGATTCAGCAGCATCACGGTGAAGAATGGCTAGAGTGGTGTTCAGGTAAAGGGTATTTGGGACGAATCCTGACAACGCAAACCGATCAACCTGTTACTAGTTTCGAATACCAGCAAGCGCTGTGTGATTCGGGGCAACAAGCAGCGAATGAACACCATTGGAAGATGACGTTTATTCAAGGTGATGCGTTCGATAGCAAAGCGAGAGCGGTGTTTAAACCGACGCAACACGCGGTAGCACTTCATGCCTGTGGTGATCTCCATGTTCGCTTAATGCAGTATGGAAGCGAGAATGGGATTGCTGCGATGACAATCTCACCTTGTTGTTACCATCTGATTCAGTCTGAGCAGTATCAGCCGATGTCGACGCAGGGCAGGGCTTCTTCTCTCTCATTGTCTAAGCAAGAACTGCGTATTCCGTTACAACAAACAGTAACGGGCGGAGAACGTGTGCGACGTCATCGTCAGCAGGAAATGGTGTTTCGTCTTGGGTTTGATTTGATCACACGACAAGCGTTGGGCATGGAAGAGTACCAACCAGTTCCAAGTGTGCGTAAGTCGCAGTTAAGTGAAGGATTTGAATCTTTGTGTCGTTGGGCAGCGGACCAGAAAGGTATCGATCTCTCTGACCAAATCGAATTCGAACATTTCGAAAAGTTAGGCGAGAAGCGCTTTTGGCAAATGGAGCGTTTGAGCTTGGTTCAGTTGATGTTTCAACGACCGTTGGAGATTTGGCTTGCTTTGGACAAAGCACTTTATCTTGAAGAACGTGGTTATCGTGTTAGATTGGCAGAGTTTTGCGCTAAATCAGTCACACCTCGAAACATTTTAATTTGCGCTTATAAGGTTTAGTTATTTTTTATAATTAAATGCTCTATGCAAAAAAGCCCACTTTAATGTGGGCTTTTGTAAACAAAACGTGACAATTTGTGCGTTATTTTGTCATTAGTTGAACATTGCGATAGCTTGCGCTGGTTCAACGTATTCTAGGTCAAAGCTCTCAGCAACTTCTTTGCAAGTCACTTTACCGTGGATAACGTTTAGACCTTCAAGGAAACCTTTGTCTTCAAGAAGCGCTTCACGGTAGCCTTTGTTTGCTAGCTTCACGATGTATGGAAGCGTTGCGTTGTTCAGCGCGAATGTTGAAGTACGAGCAACTGCACCTGGCATGTTTGCTACACAGTAGTGAACGACTTCGTCAACGATGTAAGTTGGGTCTGCGTGTGTTGTTGCGTGAGAAGTTTCGAAACAACCACCTTGGTCGATGGCTACGTCAACAACCGCCGCACCTGGCTTCATCTTAGCGATGTGCTCTTTTGTTACCAGTTTCGGTGCTGCTGCACCAGGGATTAGAACCGCGCCGATCACTAGGTCTGCTTCTAGAACATGCTTCTCGATAGCGTCTTCAGTAGAATAAACCACTTTAGCGCGACCTTGGAATTCTTCGTCTAGCTTACGTAGAGTATCTACGTTACGGTCTAGGATAGTTACGTCTGCACGAAGACCAACAGCCATACGAGCTGCGTTCGCGCCAACTACACCGCCGCCAACGACAACAACTTTCGCAGGCTCAACACCAGGTACGCCACCTAGTAGTAGACCGCGACCGCCGTGCGATTTTTCCAACGTTTGCGCACCTGCTTGAATAGACATCCGACCTGCCACTTCTGACATTGGTGCTAACAGTGGCAAACGACCCATATTATCTGTTACAGTCTCATACGCTATACAGACAGCTTTGCTCTTGATTAGCTCTTCAGTTTGTGGAAAATCTGGTGCTAGGTGTAAATAAGTAAATAAAATCTGCCCTTCGCGGAGCATTGCTCTCTCGACAGCTTGGGGTTCTTTTACTTTTACAATCATATCTGCTTTCGCAAACACGTCTGTAGCAGTAGGAAGAATGGATGCGCCTACAGCGATGTAATCATCGTCTGAAAAACCAATGCCGGCACCTGCATTGGTCTCAACCAAAACTTGGTGACCATGTGAGATTAGCTCTCTCACGCTAGCTGGGATCATACCCACACGGTATTCGTGGTTCTTGATTTCCTTAGGTACGCCAATGATCATCCTGTGTCCTCTTTCTAAAATGGTTGTATTAACTGTTTGTAGGGTGTTATTGTCGAATTAATATCTAGTATAGATGTTGATTTGTAATATTTGGCACCAAATATTAAAAAGTTGTAGTATATTTTTTTGCAAGGAAGTAATAAGGTGGAATAAAAAATGGCAGACAACTATAAGAAGCCGTCCAAGGAACTAGACCGTATCGACCGCAACATTCTTAATGAACTGCAGAAAGACGGTCGTATTTCGAACGTTGAACTTTCAAAACGTGTAGGACTTTCTCCAACGCCGTGTTTGGAGCGTGTGCGTCGCTTAGAGCGTCAAGGTTACATCACAGGGTACACTGCGCTATTAAATCCGCAGTTCCTCGATGCATCACTATTGGTATTCGTAGAAATTACGTTGAACCGTGGTGCACCAGATGTGTTCGAGCAGTTTAACGCAGCTGTTCAAAAACTAGACGACATCCAAGAGTGTCATCTTGTATCAGGTGATTTCGACTATCTTCTAAAGACCCGTGTATCTGATATGGGTGCTTACCGTCGACTACTAGGCGATACGTTACTACGTCTTCCTGGCGTAAATGACACTCGTACGTACGTCGTTATGGAAGAAGTGAAGCAAACTAACCAGCTTGTGATTAAAACTCGTTAAATTCTTGCAAAGAAAGCGGTAAATGCTTCCGCTTTCTCCATAGAGTAATTGGGTTTTTCTCTTTGATATGGTTAAATCAATTTACCGAGCGGCTTTGTGCCGCTCGGAATGTTTTGCTTATTCCTAATTCATTTCCATATTCAAGTTGATTTATGTTCAAAGAGAACGCAAAGAAAGTCGAAACCATTATCAAAACCAGTGAAGAGCCTCAGTCTTCACGTCTAAATGGCTTCCAACGCTTAAAAGAGTGCTGCTTTATCGTTGGCGTTCTTAGCTCGGTATTGTTGGCCGTTGCATTATTTACCTTTAGCCCAGCTGATCCGTCTTGGTCCCAAACTGCTTGGGGGGGAGAGATCAATAACGCTGGTGGCTTGTTCGGCGCTTGGTTAGCCGACACGCTATTCTTTACCTTTGGTTCCCTTGCGTACCCACTGCCATTCCTGTTGACAGCAGGAGCATGGGTGATTTGCCGTAAGCGTTCTGAAGACGATCCTATCGACCTTATGTTGTGGGGTACTCGTCTACTTGGGTTAGTTATCCTCATTCTTACCAGTTGTGGTCTTGCTGATATTAACTTTGACGACATTTGGTATTTCTCATCTGGTGGTGTCGTTGGTGACGTACTAACCAGTCTATCTTTACCTACACTGAATGTGTTGGGTACAACGCTTGTGCTTCTTTTCCTATGGGGAGCCGGCTTTACTCTGTTTACCGGTATTTCTTGGCTGAAGATTGTCGAATGGTTAGGTGACCGTGCGCTTGGCTTAGTTGCTGCTGTTACTAATAAAGCTCGTGGTACTGAACAAGAAACGCTAGAGCCTCAATTAGACGAGTTAGCTGAGGATCGAGTCGTGAGTAAGCGCGGTCAAGATGATCTTGAAGATGAACCTCTGCCGCACCTTACGGCTTATGATGTAGAAGAGCCGAAAGAAGAGGCGCCTGCACATGAATACCCGATCTACATGCCTCAATCTGCAGCGGAACAACCGAAACAGCAGTTTACGACACAACCTATAGCGCAGCCAACGCCTCAACCAGCGGTTGTGAATGCAGCGCCACTACAATCTCAAGTTCAGCATCAGGCTCAAGAGCAAGCTCAATCTCAATCAGTTGAGCCTGTTCGAGCAGTGAACACAGACAACGTGGATCCGACGGTTGAGCGTACTAAGCAACTGAATGTCACCATTGAGGAGCTAGAAGCGGCAGCGCAACAAGCTGACGACTGGGCTGATGAAACGCCACAAGTTCAAGTATCACAAGCCCAAGAGCCAGTGGTTGCACCTATTGTGGTTCAGCCTGAAGCGCAACAGTCCGTTTCTCAAGAACCAGCTCCACAGCAAGTTGATCATCAACAAGCGCTACAAGAACCGTTTGTGGCACCTGAACCAACTGTCTTTGAACAGGTCGAGAATGAGCCAAGCTACGATGAGTATGCTCAGTTTGAAGCAGATCAGGCTCAACAGACCCAAGTTGTTCAAGAACAAGCATTGGTTCACGCGCCAATCGAACAGCCAACTACAGAGCAATCTTTACACGAAGAGCCTGTAATTAACGCTGCAGCTTTGGATAACATTGCAGAACAAACAGAGCCAAGCCAGCACATCGAGCCAACGATTTCGAACTTTGATGTCTTGGATGAAGAAGATGATTACCAAGCGCAGCAACCTGTACAGCAAGCTCAGCCTACACATGTTGAGCCGCAACAACCTGCTTCTCAGCCTGTACAACCGCAGGCTGTACAAGAACAACCTATGCAGCACCAAGCTGCGCCTCAGCCGGTAGCACCAGCGCCTCAAGATGTCGAGGTAGAAGAGGTTCAAGAAGGTGACCAAGACGTAGCGGCGTTCCAAAACTTGGTTTCGAGCGCTCAAGCGAAAGTGGCTGCTCAGCAAAACCCATTCTTGGTACAGCAAGAGCAAAACTTGCCAGTACCAGCAGAGCCATTGCCAACGCTAGAATTGCTTTACCACCCAGAGAAACGCGACAACTTTATCGACCGTGACGCTTTGGAGGAGGTGGCTCGTTTGGTTGAAACCAAACTTGCAGATTACAAGATTAAAGCTGATGTAGTCGGTATTTACCCAGGTCCTGTTATTACTCGATTCGAGCTTGATTTGGCTCCAGGCGTAAAAGTGAGCCGTATTTCAGGTTTGTCTATGGACTTGGCTCGTGCATTGTCAGCAATGGCAGTACGTGTTGTCGAAGTTATTCCTGGCAAACCGTATGTGGGTCTAGAGTTGCCTAATATGAGCCGCCAAACCGTGTTCCTGTCTGATGTAATCAACAGTCCTCAATTTGAACAAGCAACCTCGCCGACAACAGTCGTTCTTGGTCAAGATATTGCTGGTGAAGCGGTTATTGCTGATATTGCGAAGATGCCTCACGTGTTAGTTGCGGGTACGACTGGTTCTGGTAAGTCGGTGGGTGTGAACGTCATGATCTTGAGTATGCTGTATAAAGCATCGCCTGAAGATCTGCGTTTCATCATGATCGACCCGAAAATGTTGGAACTTTCAATCTACGAAGGTATCCCTCATCTTCTTTCTGAAGTTGTAACGGACATGAAAGACGCGTCTAACGCGCTACGTTGGTGTGTAGGCGAGATGGAACGTCGTTATAAACTGATGTCTGCATTGGGCGTCCGTAATGTCAAAGGCTTCAACGAGAAGTTGAAGATGGCAGCAGAAGCGGGTCATCCAATTCATGACCCATTCTGGCAAGAAGGCGACAGCATGGACACTGAGCCACCGTTGCTAGAGAAACTGCCTTACATCGTTGTGGTTGTCGACGAATTTGCCGACCTAATGATGGTGGTAGGTAAGAAGGTTGAAGAACTGATTGCTCGTTTGGCACAGAAAGCGCGTGCAGCTGGTATTCACTTGATCCTTGCGACGCAGCGCCCATCGGTTGACGTTATTACCGGTCTGATTAAAGCGAACATTCCAACGCGTGTGGCATTTACAGTATCTACTAAGACTGACTCGCGCACGATTCTTGACCAAGGCGGTGCAGAATCACTACTCGGTATGGGTGACATGCTTTACCTACCTCCGGGTTCAAGCCATACAATCCGTGTTCACGGTGCGTTTGCGTCGGATGATGATGTTCACGCTGTTGTGAACAACTGGAAAGCGCGTGGTAAGCCTAATTACATCGACGAAATCATCAGTGGTGACCAAGGTCCAGAAAGTCTGCTTCCGGGTGAACAGATGGAATCGGATGAAGAAGTGGACCCATTGTTCGATCAAGTCGTAGAGCATGTGGTTCAATCTCGTCGTGGGTCGGTTTCTGGCGTACAACGTCGATTCAAGATTGGTTACAACCGAGCGGCTCGAATTGTTGAGCAGCTTGAAGCGCAAGGCATCGTAAGTGCTCCGGGTCATAACGGTAACCGTGAAGTACTGGCTCCTGCGCCACCAAAAGATTAATGAACTTGTGTTACTCACCTCAGTCCAACTGAGGTGAGTGGTTCTAACAATAGGTATCTGAATGAAAAAACTATTTTCGGCGAAACTTTTCTCTGCGCTTGTTTTAAGCTTTTCTCTCTTCTCTACTGCACATGCCGCGTCTCCTAAAGATGAATTAAACAAACGCCTGTCTATGAATGATGGCTTCAGTGCGGATTTCTCACAGCAAGTAATCAGCCCAGAAGGTGAAACAGTCATGGAAGGGGAAGGTACGGTTGAAATTGCTCGTCCAAGCCTGTTTCGCTGGAGCACGACATTCCCTGACGAAAACTTGCTGGTCTCTGATGGTAAAACACTGTGGTACTACAGCCCATTCATTGAACAAGTCAGCATCTACTGGCAAGAACAAGCAACAGAGCAAACGCCATTTGTTTTGCTAACGCGTAACCGCGCAAGTGATTGGGATAACTACAAGATTTCTCAAAAGGGTGACGAGTTCACCCTCATTCCTACCGCAGTAGACTCCACACAAGGTCAATTCCAGATTAATATTGATGCAAAAGGTGTGGTGAAAGGCTTTAACGTAGTTGAGCAAGATGGTCAGAAGGGGCTGTTCAGCTTTAGCAACGTGAAGCTTGGCAAACCAAAAGCAGACAGATTCACCTTCACAATCCCAGATGGCGTGGAAGTGGATGATCAAAGGAATTAATTGGTAGTGAGCAATTACACATTAGATTTCTCGGGGGACGAAGATTTTCGTCCCCTTGCTGCTCGTATGAGACCGGAAACGATCGAACAATACATCGGACAGCAGCACATTTTAGGTCCTGGTAAGCCTTTACGTCGCGCGCTAGAGGCGGGTCATATTCACTCGATGATCTTGTGGGGACCACCAGGCACTGGCAAAACGACATTAGCGGAAGTGGCTGCAAACTATGCCAACGCAGAAGTAGAGCGTGTGTCTGCGGTGACGTCTGGTGTGAAAGAAATCCGTGCTGCAATCGAGAAAGCGCGTGAGAATAAAATGGCGGGTCGCCGTACCATCTTGTTTGTGGATGAGGTGCACCGCTTCAATAAATCTCAACAGGATGCGTTTTTACCTCATATTGAAGATGGAACCGTTACTTTTATCGGCGCGACCACAGAAAATCCATCGTTTGAGCTAAACAACGCATTGCTGTCACGTGCACGTGTGTACAAGCTGACTTCTTTAGATAAAGAAGAAATTTCATTAGCGTTGAACCAAGCCATTAGCGATAAAGAGCGTGGGTTGGGGAATACACCAGCACATTTCGCCGATAACGTATTAGATCGCTTAGCTGAACTGGTAAACGGTGATGCTCGCATGTCCCTCAATTACCTTGAGCTGCTCTATGATATGGCTGAGGATAATGCGCAGGGCGAAAAAGAGATCACTCTGAAGTTACTTGCGGAAGTAGCAGGAGAAAAGGTCTCTCGCTTTGATAACAAAGGCGACATTTGGTACGACTTAATCTCTGCGGTCCACAAATCCATTCGTGGCTCAAACCCTGATGCTGCGCTCTATTGGGCTGCGCGTATGATGGCTGCGGGTTGTGACCCTTTGTACATCGCACGCCGCCTGCTGGCTATTGCCTCTGAAGACGTAGGCAACGCAGATCCTCGCGCAATGCAAGTAGCCTTATCTGCTTGGGACTGTTTTACCCGTGTTGGTCCGGCAGAAGGTGAACGTGCGATTGCACAGGCGATCGTTTACTTAGCGTGCGCACCAAAAAGTAATGCCGTCTATGTGGCGTGGAAGCAAGCGCTCACAGATGCTCATAACTTGCCTGAATATGAAGTGCCGCATCACCTTCGAAATGCGCCAACGAGTTTGATGAAAGACATGGGTTACGGTGCAGAATATCGTTATGCTCACGATGAGCCAGGAGCCTATGCCGCAGGTGAACAATATTTGCCGCCTGAGATGGGTGATCGTAAGTACTATCAGCCGACAAATCGTGGTCTAGAGACCAAAATCGGCGAAAAGTTAGATTACTTGGCTACTTTAGACGCAAATAGCCCACAAAAGCGCTATGAAAAGTAGGCGTTTTTGGATACATTTATTGCGTAAATTTTTTTAACGCGTACGCCTTGGAAAGTGCGCGTGATTTCACAACAAAAAGCATAGGATTAACAATGCTGGATTCTAAATTACTTCGTACAGAGCTGGATGAAACAGCTGCTAAACTGGCGCGTCGTGGCTTTAAGCTAGACGTAGAGACTATTCGTAAACTTGAAGAACAACGTAAGTCCATTCAAGTAGAAGTTGAAAATTTACAATCCACGCGTAACTCCATCTCCAAACAAATCGGCCAAAAAATGGCGGCTGGTGACAAAGAAGGCGCAGAAGAGATCAAGAAACAAATCGGTACACTAGGTAGCGATCTTGATGCCAAGAAAGTTGAACTTGAGCAAGTAATGGCTCAGCTAGACGAATTCACGCTTTCTGTACCAAATATCCCAGCAGATGAAGTGCCAGATGGCAAAGATGAGAACGATAACGTAGAAATCTCTCGTTGGGGTGAGCCAAAATCTTACGACTTCGAACTGAAAGATCACGTTGACCTAGGCGAAATGGGTGACGGTCTAGACTTCGCAAGTGCAGTTAAGATCACTGGCGCACGTTTCATCGTGATGAAAGGTCAATTTGCTCGTTTACACCGTGCAATCGCTCAGTTCATGCTGGATCTTCACACAGAAGAACACGGCTACACTGAAATGTACGTACCTTACCTAGTAAACTCTGACAGCCTATTCGGTACCGGTCAGCTTCCTAAATTTGGTAAAGATCTTTTCCACACTGAGCCGCTAGTAGAAAAAGTAAACGACGAAGAACCACGTAAACTGTCTCTAATCCCTACTGCAGAAGTGCCAGTAACGAACCTAGTTCGTGACACGATTTCTGACGAAGCGGATCTACCACTTAAGATGACGGCTCACACACCATGTTTCCGTTCTGAAGCCGGTTCTTACGGTCGTGATACTCGTGGTCTGATTCGTATGCACCAGTTCGACAAAGTTGAGCTAGTACAAATCACTAAACCAGAAGATTCAATGAACGCGCTAGAAGAGCTAACAGGTCATGCTGAGAAAGTTCTACAGCTTCTTGAACTTCCTTACCGTAAAGTGGTTCTGTGTACAGGTGACATGGGCTTCGGTGCTCGTAAAACTTACGACCTAGAAGTGTGGGTTCCTGCTCAAGAAACTTACCGCGAAATCTCTTCATGTTCTAACATGTGGGACTTCCAAGCTCGTCGTATGCAAGCGCGTTTCCGTCGTAAAGGCGAGAAGAAACCTGAGCTTGTACACACGCTAAATGGTTCTGGTCTAGCGGTTGGTCGTACCATGGTTGCTATCCTAGAAAACAACCAAGAAGCAGACGGTCGCATTGCAATTCCAACAGTACTTCAGAAGTACATGGCAGGCGCAACGCACATCGGTTAATTCATTAACCACTAGAACATCAAAACCCAGCCTGAGTGCTGGGTTTTTTGTTATCTGCGCCGAGTGAAAATACTCAGCTTTGTAACTCATACCATTAAGAATGTAGGGTCCGCCCAGAATCTAGCATTGCGAGATAAATGATATTTTTCTAAGCGATTTCCAACGTGACAAGCTAAAGAGCTTTCACCCATTGATATTAAATGTTATGCCAAACCCTCACCTTTCATTGCTCGTTACTTTTGCTCTTACTTTGACAGTTAACAATGGTGTTATCGCAAGTGAACGGATACAGCCTCAATACCTAGACAGTAAGCGAGCCAATCTCTTTTTCGCGCGAGAAATAGCGCAACCTTCCAAAGAAAATATGCAACTTCGTAACTTGCTCGATTGGGGCTATGAACTTGAATTGAGACGTGCGTCTGATGAAGAAAAATTGGTATCTAATTGCCATGACTTAGCAACTGCATATGTTATGGGTTTTACTGCAGCAAAAGCTTATGAATACGGCGCGTTTAAAGCGTATTTAACGCAGTGCCAAACTTGGAGCGAGATAGCAAAGCTCATTGCCTCTGAACGCTCATTTATATCGGACTTTAAGCTAGATGATAGCTTTCCTAAATTTGCGCCAAGTGTACTTGCTTTTGTTATTTCTGACGAAAGTGCAGAGAAAGCAAAGACACTATCAACGTGGGATGAGGCAGACTATATCCAAAGAACTCAGGTCATCAGTGAAGTAAAAGCAGAGTACTTCGACGCGACCGATGGTTTTCAAGTCATTACTGTTGTGGCAAAAGGGGATTACAACGCTGACGGCATCGAAGATATGGTTGTTAAAAAAGAGAATAGTGTACTCAGTGGCTCTTATTCATCTTCACATGGATATGTATTAACCCGCATGTCTGAGCAAGCGCTATTTACTGTGTTGGCTGAATGGTAATGAAACGATTGGTGGTCCTTTGGGGGGGCGGTGTTGCTATGATGAGCACATTTGCTATCGCTGACATCTTGCCTAGAAAGGTCTTTGAATGTTCAGTAAACCAAACTATGAACTTTAGTATTTTTATAGAGCAAGGCAAAGGCGAGCTTATCTTTAATAAGTCCATTGCAAATAAAAGCCCAGTTTTACAGCAGATAAAACATCGAGATTATCGTGTCGAACATTATCATCGAGCGTTAGTAGATGAGAAGTCATTAGAATTTAGTATTGGTGAACGTGACATATTAATCAGTGAGTACTTTAGCGAGGAGTTTAATGAGGTGGAGAAAGTACTCAGTATTACTTTAAGACAGTCTGGTCAAACTCAGTATTTTGAGTGTGAGGAAGGAAGTACGAGTAACCTGACATCACTTTTCCAAAAGACGTCCGACTAATTAATTCAGTACAAGATTATTACCAAAGCGTAATAGTGTTTTCGAATTTACCCTAATTATCTTGTTATTTGTAATCGATATAATCATCCACCTTACCACGGTAAGTAGATTTTCTCATTCAAGTAACGAGGAGGGCTTATGGCCGTAGGGTGGGCAAATGACGATAGTGTCAGCCAACAGATTCAACATACCATCGACGATGAAATTTCCCGTGTTCGAGGCAATATTAAGCAGGGAGAAAGCGCCCACTATTGTGATGAGTGCGGAGATGAAATTCCAGAAGCGCGTCGAACAGCAATGAAAGGCGTTCGTCTTTGTATCGAATGCCAGTCAACGATCGAATTGGTGTCGCAACGCCAAGCACTGTTCAATCGACGAGCGAGTAAAGACAGTCAACTTCGATAGCTTTCCTTGAGTCAATGACAAGAAAACGGTTTGAGTAGCAATTCAAACCGTTCTTATTTGTCTCTTTGTCACAGTGTCCTGCGTTAACCGAGAACGAATTAAGCGAAGCAATCTTCGCGTTGCAAAGCAGCATCAATCGCATTAACCAACTTTTCAATTTCGTCTGGTTTGCTGATAAACGGTGGCATCATATAAATCAGTTTGCCAAATGGACGAATCCAAACACCGTGCTCAACAAAGAGAGCTTGGATGGTTTCCATATTTACTGGGCGATGCGTTTCCACAACGCCAATAGCACCTAGCCAACGGGTGCTTTTCACCAAGTCGTATGTTTCAAGTTTTGGCAGCAGCTCGGAAAACAGCGTTTCAATTTGTTGGGTTTGTTGCTGCCAATTACCTTGCTCAACCAACTCCAAACTTGCGGTGGCAACAGCACAGGCGAGTGGGTTGCCCATAAAGGTTGGGCCGTGCATAAAACACCCAGCATCACCGCCACAAACGGTATCTGCGACGTGTTTGCTAGCTAGGGTCGCTGAGAGGGTCATGTAGCCTCCAGTGAGCGCTTTACCGACACACAGAATGTCTGGTTGAATATCTGCATGTTCGCAGGCAAACAATTTGCCAGTGCGTCCAAACCCAGTTGCGATCTCATCTGCAATCAATAACAAGCCGTATTTGTCGCAAAGCTTACGCACACCTCTGAGAAATTCTGGATGGTAGATGCGCATTCCACCTGCGCCTTGAACAATAGGTTCTAGGATCACCGCAGCAAGTTCTTGATGGTGCGTCTCTATCTTTTGCTCGAAGTCAGTAAGGTCTTCTGATTTCCATTCATCCCAATAACCACAAGTTGGTGACTCCGCAAAGATATGTTCAGGCAAAAAGCCTCTGTAGAGAGAATGCATTGAGTTGTCAGGATCGGTAACCGACATTGCCGCAAAAGTATCGCCGTGATAACCGTGTCGTAAAGTGAGAAACTTTGGTCGGCGTTCGCCCCTGGCATGCCAATATTGCAGTGCCATCTTCAAGCTCACTTCTACGGCAACGGAGCCAGAATCAGCAAGAAAGACATGTTCAAGGTTACTTGGTGCGAGGGACAGCAGTTTCTTACACAAATTGATTGCTGGTTGATGGGTAATCCCGCCAAACATCACATGAGAGACCTGCTCGATTTGCTGGTGAGCTGCTTGATTTAAGTGCGGATGATTATAACCGTGGATTGTCGACCACCAAGAAGACATCCCGTCTATAAGCTCAGTGCCATCTTCCAATTTAATACGCACGCCATTTGCTGATGCAACTGGGTAGCAGGTCAGAGGTGTCAACGTCGAAGTATAAGGATGCCAGATATGCTGGCGGTCGAAGGCGAGATCCATGTGCTATTCCAATAATAATTGAGTTTAAAAAATAACCAAATGTAAACTTTGTTGTTTTATGTTGTGTTGACAGTTTATCGAGACTCAGTAGACTGTCAACACAACAAAAAAAGTGATTAAAGGAATACACGTGGAAGTTCGTCATAACTGGACGCATGCTGAAGTGCGCGATCTCATGGAAAAACCATTCATGGATCTCCTATTCGAAGCGCAGCTTGTTCATCGTCAATATCAACAAACCAACCATGTTCAAGTAAGCACGCTTTTGTCGATTAAGACAGGTGCTTGTCCAGAAGATTGTAAGTACTGTCCTCAGAGTGCTCGCTACACCACAGACATTGAAAAAGAACGTTTGATGGAAGTTGAGCGTGTGCTCGACGCTGCACAAAAAGCGAAAAACGCTGGCTCGACCCGCTTCTGTATGGGGGCTGCGTGGAAAAACCCGAAAGAGCGCGACATGCCACATTTGACCGATATGATCAAAGGTGTGAAAGACATGGGGTTAGAAACCTGTATGACGTTAGGTATGTTAACGCCAGATCAAGCTAAGCAATTGGCTACTGCAGGTCTGGATTACTACAACCATAACCTCGATACCTCACCTGAGTTCTATGGCAACATCATTACCACACGTACTTACCAAGACCGCTTAGACACGCTTTCTCACGTTCGTGATGCAGGTATGAAAATTTGTTCTGGCGGTATCATTGGTATGGGTGAAAGTGCACATGACCGAGCAGGTTTGTTGGTTGAATTGGCTAACTTGCCAGTGCATCCTGAAAGTGTACCAATCAACATGCTAGTAAAGGTGAAGGGCACACCACTCGAAGAAGTTGATGACGTTGAACCGTTCGATTTTATTCGTTTGATCGCCATTGCCAGAATCATGATGCCTCAATCCGCAGTCCGTTTATCGGCTGGTCGTGAAAACATGAACGAACAAATGCAAACGCTTTGCTTTATGGCCGGCGCTAACTCTGTTTTTTATGGCTGCAAGCTTCTAACTACACCAAACCCTTCTGAAGACAAAGACATGATGTTGTTTAAGAAGCTTGGCATTAACAGCCAAGAGGTGTCTCAAAAACCTGATGAAATCGAAGAAAACGAGCTACTCGATCGCGTCGTAGAGCGCGTTGCTGCTCGCCCGACAAAAGACGATCTTTTCTACGATGCCAGCGTTTAAATCTCGTATCGAATCCGCTCTTGCTGAGCGTAAAACGCGAGGGCTGAGTCGTTCCATGAATGTGGTGTTTGCTGGTAACCAATCAATTTTGGAGCACGAAGGCAGACGTTACATCAATTTCTCAAGTAATGATTATTTGGGCTTGGCAAATGACCAAGCACTTGTCCGTGCTTGGCAGCAAGGCTTGAGCGTATATGGCAGTGGCAGCGGTGCTTCTCCAATGGTTACGGGGTTTAGTGCGGCGCATGGCAATTTAGAGGCTGCGCTAACTGAATGGCTGGGCTACGAGAGGGCAATCCTATTTGGCTCTGGTTTCAGTGCTAACCAAGCGCTGCTGTTTACTCTGCTAGAAAAATCAGACGTATTGCTCCAAGACCGTTTGAACCATGCCTCTTTGATGGAGGCTGGTGTGTTGTCACCAGCTAAAATGAAGCGCTTCAAACATAACGATATCGAGCACCTTTCATCACTCATAAGCGCTGAAGATAACAATCTTGTGGTTACCGAAGGGGTGTTCAGCATGGACGGTGACTGTGCCCCACTTGCTGATATCGCTGATGTCACCAGTAATCATGATGCATGGCTTGCTGTAGACGACGCTCATGGTATCGGTGTTCTCGGGGAATCTGGCGGTGGCTCATGTGAATTGGCGGCGGTTAAGCCCGAGATATTGATCGTGACCTTCGGCAAAGCATTTGGAATGTCTGGTGCAGCCATTTTATGTGATCGCGCAACGGGGGATTTTTTAACTCAATTTGCTCGTCACCATGTGTATTCTACGGCGATACCTCCAGCACAAGCCTATGCGCTGACGCATGCTGTCTCGATGATTCAAGAGCAATCGTGGCGGCGTGAAAAACTGACAGAATTGGGGGAAGTGTATAGAGACAATCTCAGTGATCTTGACGGTTTTGTTGAGACTCAAACATCGATTAAGCCGTTTTTGATTGGTGAATCTGATTTGGCTTTGCAAGTTGCAGGTGCTTGTCGTCAGAACGGTATTTGGGTGACGGCTATTCGTCCTCCGACGGTACCGAAAGGGACGTCTCGTCTTCGAATTACGCTTACTGCTAATCACACTAATGAACAAGTTAAAACGCTTTCAATGGCATTGAAGCAAGCATTAGGAGCGCTGTAATGGATAATGCAACTTCCGCTTTAGCACAAATGGTCGCATTAGAGAGCTTTCACCAAGATAAGGATGCGATTGCCTCTTCATTTGGTAAAGCTGCAGAAACATACGATAAACATGCAGCGTTTCAACGTGACGTTGGGCATCGGTTACTTAATAAGCTCCCTACAAATTTAACCGGCAAGCGTGTGTTAGATTTAGGATGTGGCACTGGCTACTTTTCTCAGCTTCTTCAGCAGCGGGGCGCAGAAGTAGTGTGCGGTGACATTTCTCAAGCCATGTTAGATAAAGCAAAGCAACGTTGTGGTTCTGAATGCATGCATTATCAGTTGGCTGATGCTGAAAACTTGCCTTTTGATGATGAAAGCTTCGACTACGTGTTTTCTAGTTTGGCTTTACAATGGTGTACAGATTTGAGTTACCCATTAAGAGAAATACGTCGTGTCTTAAAAGTGGGGGGAAGCGGGTGTTTCTCTACGCTAGTCGATGGCTCGCTTTGTGAGTTGCGTGAGGCTTGGTCAAAAATTGATACATATCAACACGTGAATAACTTTATTACCCACAATCAGGTAAAAATTGCGTTAGCGCAATCTTGGTGCCACAACCATCATCTAGACTTGACCCCCATCACAGTTTGGTACGATTCAGCGTTTTCTGTCATGCGTGATCTCAAAGGCATTGGTGCAAATCACGTAAGCGGGCGCTCACATGGTCTGACGAGCCGTCGCACTTTGTTGCAGGTTGAGCGCGCGTACCAAGCATTTAGAAACGATCAAGGTCTTCTACCTGCAAGTTATCAGGTTTGTTTTGGAGTCATAGTTAAATGATTGATGCATTTTTTATTGCTGGTACGGATACTGATGTAGGAAAAACGGTAGCGTCTAAAGCTATTTTGCAAGCACTTGGTGCAAAAGGGCTTAACACCATTGGTTACAAGCCAGTGGCAGCAGGAAGCGACAAGACGGCGGAAGGTTGGCGTAACTCGGATGCATTGCATCTGCAGAAAGCGGCGACACTCGATATCGCATACGACGATGTAAACCCATACGCTTTGGAATTACCTGCTTCTCCTCACATCGCCGCTAAACATGAACATGTAGAAATTAAATACGAAGTACTGAGCGAGAAATTGGCTCAACACAAAGAGCAATCTGACATTGTTCTAGTGGAAGGAGCTGGTGGCTGGCGTGTGCCTGTGTCTGATACAGACAGCTTGTCGACTTGGGTACAGCAAGAGCAGTTACCTGTCGTATTGGTTGTAGGTATTAAGCTGGGTTGTTTGAGCCATGCATTGCTCACCGCTGAAATCATCAAAGCTGATGGTTTAAATCTAGTCGGCTGGGTGGCAAATCGCGTGAATCCGGGCACAGAGCATTATGCAGAAATCATCGATATGTTGGAAGAACGTCTAGACGCGCCAAAACTCGGTGAGATCCCGTACATCCCAAGTGCTAAACGTAAAGAGTTAGGCAAATACATCAACGTTGAACCGTTGCTGAGCGTATAAGTAATAAGGTTTTAGTTAAAACCAAAAGGGCTGCGAAATGCAGCCCTTTTTTCGTGTAAACCTTTGTGTCTAATCGTAAGATTCGACGTTCAGTTTATTTCTCTTGGCTAAGCCCCATCAACGCCTGTTGTGTTTCTGCAACGCGCTTTGACATTTGAGCATCGGTTGAAATACCTAGTTGTTGCTTTGCCTCATCCTCTGAGATACCCAGGTGACAACAAAGTAGATCGATAGCCATTTGATAGTCGTTAGTTTCTACCATGATTTTTCCCTCAAGACATGGAAGTTTGGAGCTGCTTAATTGTCCTAAAAGCTAACCCCGTTTCGTTCATCTAACCCGAATCTAGCACGTACAGATAGTCGCACAATAAGACCAAAGTCTATACTCGGTCTAAAGTGCTGATTTAAGAGTGTAAAAAGGTGTGTATACCCAAGTGACTTCAAGATGCAGGATTCAGAGCGTTGTCATTGATTCGAGTTCAAGGAAAACAACACCGCGTAATAGCCAGCTCTTTCCAAGTTGTTTGACGCAGAAATCGAGGCAATGACACGCTCCCGAAGGGCGAGTTGTCTTGGCTTGTATACTTTGTTGCCGATTCTTGATTTAGAGTGACTAGATCTTTAAATCGTCGCCGCGTCTACAAACCAAGTCATTCTCGCTGAACCTAGCATCTCGAGGTTACTTGGGTATATTATTTCAGTCTCGAAAACAAATGTTGCAATTTATTGCTTAACCTTGTTTTTATCGCGGATAGACTATATCTATAACGCAACGGAGCACGAAACTAAGCGGAATCAGCTTTTCAAGCGTTCTGTTACTTATAAAAACCTGTTCCATATAATAATCCGTTTAAAAAACATCTGTTTTAAAAAACGATAAGCTTCCTCGGAGAAAAGTAATGAAGCGAATTATGTTATTCCTAGCAACTAACCTAGCTGTTGTGCTAGTGCTTAGTGTTGTTCTGAATATTGTTTACGCTGTAACTGGAATGCAACCAGGCAGTCTATCTGGTCTACTTGTGATGGCTGCTGTATTTGGTTTTGGTGGCGCATTTATTTCGTTAATGATGTCTAAGGGCATGGCACTGCGTTCTGTGGGTGGCATGGTCATCGAAAGTCCTCGTAACGAAACAGAGCATTGGCTTCTTGAAACGGTTGGACGTCAAGCTCAGCAAGCTGGCATTGGTATGCCAACTGTTGCAATTTATGACTCTGCGGACATCAACGCATTCGCAACGGGTGCAAAACGCGACGATTCATTGGTTGCAGTTTCTACCGGTCTGCTACACAACATGACCCGTGATGAAGCAGAAGCGGTATTGGCGCACGAAGTTAGCCACATCGCTAATGGTGACATGGTAACGATGACGCTAATGCAAGGCGTGGTGAATACGTTTGTTATCTTCCTATCTCGCTTTATCGCAAATATTATTGCTTCTAACGATGATGAGGAAGGTCAAGGTACCAACATGATGGTTTACTTTGGTGTATCTATGGTACTTGAACTGGTATTCGGGTTCCTAGCAAGTTTCTTAACCATGTGGTACAGCCGCCATCGTGAATTCCACGCAGACGCAGGGGCTGCTCAATTAGTCGGTAAAGAGAAGATGATCGCAGCACTAGAGCGCTTGAAGATGAGCCACGAATCTCAACTAGATGGCACTATGATGGCATTTGGTATTAACGGTAAGCGCTCGATGACAGAACTTCTAATGAGCCACCCACCGTTAGATAAACGTATTGCAGCGCTACGTAGCCAACAATACTAATCACGTTGTAAGCTAACAGTTCAACTTACTGCTAGTTAAAATTTTGAAAAGGCTTGGTTTTTTAACCAAGCCTTTTTTTGTGTCTGTTGATCTCTGCTGTACTTCATCACGTATCACTGTTCAGAAACAAAGTTATACAAAAATATTTTTGTACAACTTTTCATGATTAGTCTATCTTGTACATATGATATTTTTGTACAACTTTTGATGTGGTATAGGAGCAAAGGAATGGACATTCAGTCAGTTGGCAACATATATCAGAAGTTGAGTAAAGCAAACTTGCATTTGCTTGAAGGGGTTTACCACCGAGATGTGGTGTTTGAAGATGCAGCCCATCGATTAGAAGGGTGGCCTGCACTTTCCGATTACTTTCAGTCCTTATACACCAATGTCATTCGCTGTGACTTCGTTATCCATGACCATCAACAAGTCGGAGAAACTGGGTTTCTCACTTGGACGATGGATTTACAACATCCTAAGCTTCAAAAGGGTGCGCCGATATCTGTAAATGGTGTATCCCACCTTAAGTTTTGTGAAGGGCAAGTCATTTACCATCGTGATTATTTTGATTTGGGCGAAATGCTCTACGAGAACCTACCGCTCCTAGGTTCTGTCGTCAAAACCATTAAACAGAGGTTAGGGCAATGAGTGGCTCAGTACTTATCACCGGGGCAACTTCAGGCATTGGTAAACAGCTCGCCTTGGATTATGCCAATGAAGGTTGGAAAGTGATTGCATGTGGTCGTAACGAAGCTGTATTGGCTGAGCTAGAAAAAGGTTCAACCAACATGTCGACTTTACGCTTCGACGTGACTCAGTACGACGAAACAATTCAAGCTCTCTCTCAACTGCCGTTTATCCCTGAAACTTGGATTTTCAATGCCGGTGACTGTGAATACATGGATGATGGCATTGTTGATGCGCAACTCATGGCGCGTGTTATGAACGTTAACGTCGTTGGTGTGGCCAATTGTGTCGAAGCGTGTCAGGGGCAATTTGAACGTGGGCATCGCGTAGTAATTGTCGGGTCAATCGCGTCAGAGGTCGCATTGCCTCGTGCTGAAGCCTACGGCGCTTCAAAAGCAGCCGTCAGTTACTTTGCACGTACGCTAGCCGTCGATTTGAAGAAGAAAGGTATCAAAGTGGTGACGGTGTTCCCTGGCTTTGTCGAAACGCCACTTACTGACAAAAACACGTTTGACATGCCGATGATTGTTTCTGTCAATCAGGCTTCAGCTGCGATTCGAAAACAGTTGGATGCCAACAAAAGCCATATTTATTTCCCGGCGAGATTCACCGGTGTTCTGCGTTTTATCTCGTTGCTTCCGTATAGCTGGCAAGCTCGGCTTACCTCAAAACTCGCATCATAAGAAGGAAGAATCATGAATACGGCAGGAAGAAAAAAAATCGCCATCGTAGGTACAGGGATATCTGGTCTCACATGTGGCTATTACTTACATAAAGAACATGACGTGACGTTGTTTGAAGCGAATGATTACGTTGGTGGTCATACGGCGACTGTTGATGTCAGTCTTGATGGTAAAGAGTATGCAATCGACACTGGGTTTATCGTATACAACGATCGTACATACCCAAACTTCATAGAAATGATGGATGAGATTGGCGTTGAAGGCATTCCTACTCAGATGAGCTTCAGCGTCAGAAACGATGGTAATGGATTGGAGTACAACGGACACACTGTAACGACATTGTTTGCTCAAAAACGAAATTGGGCAAATCCAAAGTTCTATCGTTTTATTTTTGAAATCCTTCGCTTCAACAAACTGGCTAAAAGCTTTGCCAATGAACAGTTAACTAATAACCAGACGTTGGGAGCGTTTCTGGATGAGCACAAATTCAGTGCTTTCTTTACCGACAACTACATCTTGCCGATGGGCGCTGCAATTTGGTCGTCGACACTAGCGGATATGCGTGCATTCCCGCTTATGTTTTTCTTACGCTTCTTCCTCAACCACGGTTTGTTGGATATTACAAATCGCCCACAATGGTACGTGGTTAAAGGTGGCTCTCGCTCTTACATTACGCCTCTAACGAAAGGCTATGCCAATGATATTCGTCTAAACAGCCCTGTAGAGAAAGTTATCCGAACCGAAAATGGCGTAGGTGTTCAGGTTCATGGAGAAACACATTGGTTTGATGACGTTATCTTCGCTTGTCACAGTGATCAAACAATGAGAATGCTAGGAGATATCAGCCAAACCGAGCAGGAAATTCTAGGAGATATGACCTATCAAGCAAACGAGGTTGTACTGCATACGGACACCCGTTTACTCCCAAAACGTAAGGCAGCGTGGGCGTCATGGAATTATCTGCTAGAAGGCAGTGAAGATGAGCAGCAACGACTTCCTTCGCTTACTTACAACATGAATATCCTTCAGCATGTCCAGTCTGAGCATACTTTCTGTGTCACTTTGAACAGTACGGAACAAATCGACCCAAGCAAAATCCTACGCTCATTCACTTATCATCACCCTGTATTTACGACGGAGTCTATCGCTGCGCAGCAACGTAAAGACGAAGTTCAAGGTATACAAGGCACATGGTTCTGCGGTGCTTATTGGTACAACGGTTTCCATGAAGATGGTGTCCGTAGCGCACTCGATGTTGTTCAAGGGCTAGAAGAAAAGTACCGCGAGCAAAATGTGGTTCCTTTTGAAAAAGGCGCGGCATGATATGGATAGTCAGATGAACAGCAGATTATTTATAGGTAACGTCCGTCACCGTCGCTTTACGCCTATAAAGCATGAGTTGAATTACTCACTATTTATGCCAGCCATCGACGTGGACGAGCTCGAAGCGTTAGAGAAAAAAGTATGGGGCTTTGGTTCGCGATGGTGGCATTGGGCACGTTTTAAGCGCAGTGATTATATCGGTGGTAAAGGGTGCGTAAAATCTGCGGTTCAAGACAAACTGGAAGCGCTAGCTGGTGTTCGTTTGACCGGTAAAGTGATAGCGGTTTGTCACTTACGTTATCTAGGGCTCTATTTCAGTCCGGTCAATTTCTACTACGTTTATAACAAAGAAGGGGAATGGAAGTACCTTCTCGCAGAGGTGAGCAACACACCTTGGAATGAACGTCATTATTATGCGGTAGCAGCGGACGAGCAAGATGAAGAGTTTGGGTGGGAGCAGAACAAAGCATTTCATGTTTCTCCTTTCAACCCAATCGACCAACTGTACCGATGGAAAATCAAACCTTTAACAGACAAGCTGAATATTCATTTGGAATGCCGTAAAGGCGAAAAACATTTTGATGCGACTATGGCTATGAAAGCCAAGCCCTTTTCAAGTAATGCCTTGTTGAAATGCTTGATCGTTACGCCGATTCAAACGGTAAAAGTAATGGTTGGTATTTATTGGCACGCACTGAAATTGTGGATTAAAGGCGCACCTTTTTACTCACATCCAAAATACGCTCAATCCAGTAAGGGCGAAGCAAACCATGTGGGTGAAGACAAGAAAAATAATAAGCATAAGGAGAACTCTGCATGTTAAATACAACTTCTATCGCAATGCCGCGTGAATTAACAACAACGCAAAAAGCGGCCCGCGGAGTTCTTTTCCAGTGTCTGCAAAAGATGGAGATTGGATGCTTAACGGTCATTGAGAGCTTCAAGACAGAAACGACTGAGCGTAGCGAGCGTTTTTCGACGCCCAATGGTGAGCATAACGGAGAACCCGTTGCTGCAACTATTGAAGTTAAGCATCCGGGGTTCTACTCCCGAATTCTACAGGGCGGCAGTATCGCTGCGGGTGAAGCCTATATGGATGGGTGGTGGGATAGTCCAGATCTGACAGCATTGATGAAGCTAATGGCGCTTAACATGCGAGCGCTGGATAAGCTTGAAGAGCAGGGCAGCTGGATAACGAGGCTGTTATATAAGGTCAGTCATTGGACCAATCGCAATTCGCAAGAAAATTCGCGCAAAAACATTCACGCTCATTACGATTTAGGCAACAATTTGTATGAAGCATTTCTTGATACGAATATGCTGTACTCGTCGGCCCTGTACAACCAAGTGGATGACTCATTAGAGCAGGCGCAAATCAATAAGATGGAACGCCTGTGTCAACAACTTGAGCTTAAACCTAGCGACCATGTCATTGAAATTGGTACCGGTTGGGGCGCAATGGCGATTTATATGGCTGAGCAGTATGGCTGTCGAGTGACCACGACAACCATTTCTGAAGAACAGTATGCCTACGCAGAACAGAAGATAAATGAGCGTGGTTTGACCGACAAAATTACCTTGCTCAAAGAAGATTACCGAAACTTAACGGGGTCTTATGACAAGCTTGTTTCTATTGAGATGATAGAAGCCGTGGGTAAGCAATTTTTACCTTCTTATATCAAGAAGTGTGAGTCCCTGCTAAAGCCGGGTGGTTTGATGGCTATCCAAGCGATTACTATTGCCGATCAGCGTTACGATTACTACAGCAACAATGTCGACTTCATTCAGAAGTACATTTTCCCCGGCGGCTTTTTACCTTCGGTAACGTCACTCACCCAAGCAACAACTAAACACAGTGACTTGGTGACGCGAGACTTGTTTGATATTGGGTTGGATTACGCCAAGACGCTTAACGAATGGCACCACCGCTTTAATCAATCAGAGCATGACGTGCGTGCGTTTGGTTACGATGATCGCTTTGTACGTATGTGGCGATACTATCTAAGTTACTGTGAAGGTGGGTTTCTAGCTCGCACGATCAGTGCGGTTCATATGACGTTTCAGCGCCCGTAGTTCGTCATGAAAGTGTTTTTAGCGTCAACTTGGTTCCAACTATGCTGGTTTTTAGCTGTGCTTGGAACCTATCAGTGGCAGTCGCTGACCTTAATACTTACATTGCTGACCATAGTACATTGTTGGAGAGTGGAGCCCTCCGCTCTCAAACGTATCGCAATGGTTGTCTTTGTGGGTTTGGTGCTAGACACACTCAATAAGCAATTTTCTGTCTTTATATTTCCGACCACGTGGTTACCCTTATGGCTTACATGTTTGTGGGTTCTGTTCTCTTGGTACGCTTATCAACTTAAGTCAATTTTGTACCGTTTCCCCAAAATTTACGTATCAATAGTAGGTGGTCTCGGAGGCACAGCCAGCTACTTTGCCGGTTGTAAGCTTGAGGCTGTCGAGTTTGGTTTCAGCGTTAGCGCGACACTAGCGATTTTGTTCGTTGAATGGTGTTTGATGATGCTATTGATACTCAAGGTGTACGGAAATGAAAAGTTGGAAGATAAATTGGAAACGGAAACTGACTAGCAGTGTAATAGTCGCCTCCCTATTCTGTGCGGTGCCTTTGCAAGCGCAAAGTGTGACGAGTACAAACGGAGTAACAAATAGCGATTGGCAGCAATGGCAAACTGTCGGCGAAGCGCAGCTCACTTGGTTCGTGTTTGATATCTATAAATCTCGCTTAAAAGCGCCTGAGGGCATATATATGGTGTCCGGTGATATTTCTCCCCATCCATTTGCTCTCGAGATTAACTATCAGCGCGATATCAGTAGAGACCAGCTACTTGATGTGACCGACGAACAATGGCAAAAGCTGGGTTTTACTCAGGCTTATCGCCAGCAGTGGATTTCTGAATTGAACACTATGTTTCCTGACATCAAGAAAGGCGATGAGCTTACCTACCTTACCGATGGTAAAAATGGTCAACTGATTTATCGTCAAGCAGGCAGTAAACCTTACCAGACGGTTGGTTATGTGAATGATGAGCGCCTCAATGATGCCTTTCTTGCAATTTGGTTATCACCACAGACGGAATTCCCAAAACTTCGTAAACAACTGATCGGGCAGGTGAGGCAGTGAAAATAATAAAACGAATGATCAAAACATCGGTTGTCGCTGCTGCAACGTTACTCGGCGCATGTTCAGCTGACATAGATAATTACCAGGTGTCCTCACCGGCTTTTGATCTATTTGGCTACTTTGAAGGCGATGTCAAAGCGTGGGGGATGGTTCAAGATTACACCGAGAAGCAAACTCGCCGCTTTGAAGTCGATATTGTTGGAACGGTTGAAGGCAATGAGTTGACGCTGGTGGAAGACTTTGTCTTTGACGATGGTGAACTTGACCAGCGAATCTGGGTCATTACCAAACTAGCAGACGGTACTTATCAGGGGAAAGCGGATGATATTATTGGTGTCGCTACGGGCAAAGAGGTAGGAAACGCTCTGCAATGGCAGTACGATTTTGAGCTAAAAATGGATGATTCAACTATCACGGTTTCATTTGATGACTGGCTCTACCGCCAAGACGAAATGCACGTGTTTAATCTCACTAAGATCAAGAAGTTTGGGATCGAAGTAGGGACGATTACTCTGTTTTTTCAGAGGCAATAAAATTGCTGGTAATGCTGGTCTTCGAGATTCGAGATTCGAGATTCGAGATTCGAGAACGCTTCGCTTCATGAATAGAGCCTTATCCATTATTCCGAATCACTGCGCTGCATAGGGTGCAGTTCGTTCCCCCTAAAATAAAGAAAGGGTTGACGCTTTCACGTCAACCCTCTTTATTATTCGATTCTCTTACAGCTTGTCTGTCAACTCAATTGCTTGACCGATGTAGTTCGCTGGTGTCATCTCTTTAAGTCGCGCTTTCTCGTGCTCAGGAAGCTCAAGACCGTCGATGAAGTTACGCATTGCTTCACCATCTACACGCTTACCACGAGTCAGTTCTTTTAGTTTCTCGTAAGGCTTCTCGATGCCGTAACGACGCATTACTGTTTGTACTGGTTCTGCCAGTACTTCCCAGTTCTTGTCTAGTTCAGCAAGAAGTGCTTCGCGGTTTACTTCTAGCTTGCTGATGCCTTTAAGCGTAGAAGTGTAAGCGATAATTGCGTAGCCAACACCAACACCAAGGTTACGTAGAACTGTTGAGTCAGTTAGGTCACGTTGCCAACGAGAGATAGGTAGTTTCTGTGCTAGGTGACCGAATACAGCGTTCGCAAGACCTAGGTTACCTTCTGAGTTTTCAAAGTCGATTGGGTTAACTTTGTGAGGCATTGTTGAAGAGCCAATCTCACCAGCAATGGTTTTTTGCTTGAAGTGACCTAGTGCGATGTAACCCCAAACGTCACGGTCGAAGTCAATCAGGATAGTGTTGAAACGAGCGATAGCGTCGAACAGTTCAGCGATGTAATCGTGCGGTTCGATCTGAGTTGTGTAAGGGTTCCAAGTTACGCCTAGAGACTCTGTGATGAACTCTTCAGAGAACTTGTGCCAATCTAGCTCTGGGTAAGCAGAAAGGTGTGCGTTGTAGTTACCTACTGCACCGTTGATTTTCGCTAGGATCTCAACGTTTTCGATTTGCTTGAATTGACGCTCCATACGGTACGCCACGTTTGCCATTTCTTTACCCATTGTTGATGGAGAAGCTGGCTGACCGTGTGTACGAGATAGAAGAGGAATGTCGCGGTATTCCACTGCTAGCGCTTTGATAGCGTCGATTAGGTTACGCATTTCTGGAAGAATCACGTTCTCACGCGCTTCTTTAAGCATAAGAGCGTGTGAAGTGTTGTTGATGTCTTCAGAAGTACATGCAAAGTGGAAGAACTCGTTTACTGCGTGCAGTTCAGGAACGTCTGCTACTTTCTCTTTTAGGAAGTACTCAACCGCTTTAACGTCGTGGTTAGTTGTACGCTCGATCTCTTTGATTCGGCGTGCATCTTCTTCAGAGAAGTTTGCAGCAAGGTCGTCTAGGAATTGGTTTGCTTCTGCGCTAAACGCTGGCACTTCTGCAATTTCAGCAGTAGCAGCAAGCTTTTGTAGCCAGCGGATTTCAACGATAGTACGGTACTTTAGTAGACCGTATTCACTGAAAATTTCGCGTAACGCAATTGTCTTGCTTCCGTAACGGCCGTCTACTGGTGAAACAGCAGTCAATGCTGACAGTTCCATGATGTTCTCCTGAATTGGGTTTCTAAATTTCGTGAGCTTTATACCAATAACTGTGGCAATTGTCACGAATATTGCGCAAACGTTTGCGCGAGATTTGTTTTGGTCGAAAAAAATGAGCTCGCGATAAACGCGAGCTGCTTACTTGATACCTTATTACATTCGAGCAAGAAGGATTTGTGCTTGCTCTACCATCTTCTTGCGTCCGAAGATCAGGTGGCGACGTTTACCGCCAACTTGACGCCAGAGTACTGCGCTACGAATACCCGATAACAACAACGCACGAACTTTGTGCTGGTTAGCGGTTTGTTGCAGTACAGATGGAGTACCAGTTACTTGAATACGAGGACCAATAGGGCTGACTACATCCAAGTAAATGCTCGCTAGGTTGCTGATCATTTGATCATCTAGCAATTCAAAATGTTCCGTTTGACGCTGAGCCATTTGAATGCGGTCACCAAGTTGTGACATTGCATCGTTACGACTCGATAGCTTGCGCTCTAATGCCATTAGGCTGATGATGTAGCGAGTGACTTCACTTCCAGATGGGGTGCTATCAATCCCTTTCACCAAGCATTCAAGACCCAGCTTAAGGTCGGCTTCGCGACCGAAAACACCGATGGTGTTGGCTGGGCTAGTATTCAAAATGGCGTTAATTGACGTTTCAAAGGCATCTTGATCACAATGTCCGTCTCTCGCTACCTGTTGAACCAAAGCAACAGCTTGGCAGATACCTGCAAAAGCGATAGTACGGTCATAAAGTGTATTCGCCACGTAACGACTCCTAAGCTTGAGAATATTTAATGCGTTGCTCGATGATGCCGCCACCAAGGCACACGTCATCTTTATAGAACACGGCTGATTGACCTGGCGTTACAGCAATTTGTGGCTCGTCAAAGATCACTTTAATGTTTTCATCATCGATAGGGATGATTGTACAAGGAATATCTTCCTGACGGTAACGAGTTTTCACTGTGCACTTCATAACATCGCGAATTGGCTCACGATCTACCCAGTGAAGTTGTGATGCAAGTAGACCTTCTGATTTCAGCATTGGGTGGTCTTTACCTTGAACCGCAATCAAAACGTTACGTTCTAGATCTTTCTCACCAACAAACCATGGGTCTTCGTTACCGCCACCGCCTTTACGACCACCGATATGAAGACCTTTGCGTTGACCTAATGTGTGGTACATCAAACCTTGATGCTGACCGATCACTTCGCCTTCTGGCGTTTCGATATTACCCGGTTGAGCAGGAAGGTAACGACCTAGGAATTCCGTAAACTTACGTTCACCGATGAAACAGATACCGGTAGAATCTTTCTTCTTCGCTGTGATCAGGTCTTGCTCTTCTGCGATACGGCGCACTTCTGGCTTCTCTAAATCACCAACAGGGAATAGGCTACGTGCAATCTGCTCGTGGCTTAATGTGTATAGGAAGTAGCTCTGGTCTTTGTTGCCATCTAGACCACGTAGCATTTGTGGTTTTTCACCGTTTTCAGGGAAAGAACGACGCACATAGTGACCCATTGCGATGTAATCTGCATCAAGCACTTCATCCGCAAATTCTAGAAATGCTTTGAATTTGATTTCTTTGTTACAAAGAATGTCTGGGTTTGGTGTACGACCTGCTTTGTATTCCGCAAGGAAGTATTCAAATACATTATCCCAGTATTCAGCAGCAAAGTTGATAGTGTGTAGGTGGATGCCTAGCTTGTCACATACTGCCTGCGCATCAGCAAGATCTTCTGCTGCTGTACAATATTCTTCGTTGTCATCTTCTTCCCAGTTCTTCATGAACAGGCCTTCTACTTGGTAGCCTTGTTGCTTTAGAAGATACGCAGAAACAGATGAATCAACGCCGCCGGACATACCGACGATGACTTTCTTTTGGCTGTTATCAGACATTACTAAACACCACTAAAATTAACGGGACGCAGATTCTACCAGAATCCACTGACCGGTGACAGATCCGAGATCGAAATCACACTTCGATTTTGGCTTAAATTTATCCAAATGCGAACGTGAGTATTAAATTCGATAAGTATAGAAGGGTTATATATGGCATAGTTGGCAAAAATCCAAGAGGAAAAATCAAATGACTGAAGAAAACCAATTTATGCAAGAAGCTGAGTTGATTGAAATTGTTGAAAATCAACTTGAAGATGGTAATCCACTTAAGGTGAAAGAAACGCTGATGCGTCTAATGATGACAGGCACACCACGTGAAGATGCGGTGGCGATGATGGCGTGTGCTATGTCTATTGAGATTTTTGACGTAATGAAGAACGGTGGGGAGTTCGACCTTAAGCGTTACAGTGAACACCTCGAACAACTGCCAGATCTTGGTTTCATGGAAGGCGAATAGGGCGATTGAAAGAAAAAAGCGGACTGCAAACGTTTGCTATAATTGCCTTTATTGCTGCTTTAATGACGGCGGTATAGAATCCGTTCTCCTTTTCATCCCCTTACTCAGACTAACAATATGAAATTTCCTGGACAACGCAAATCGAAGCACTATTTTCCTGTTCATGCTCGTGACCCATTGGTGAGCCAAGCACAAGAAAGCAAAAAGATGACGCGCACTCACATCATCGGCATTGACCAAACGCTGGTTGATATTGAAGCGAAAGTTACAACGGATGTGATTGAAAAGTACGGTTTGAGTAAAGGACACTCGTTGGTAATTGATGACGCGACTGCAGAAGCGCTATACCAACAGCTAAAAGAAGAATGCTTAATTACCAATGAGTATGCTGGTGGCACAATTGGTAACACGCTACACAACTATTCTGTGTTAGCGGATGACCGTTCAACGCTTTTGGGTGTAATGAGTCAGGACATCAAAATTGGTAGCTACGGTTACCGCTACCTATGTAACACTTCTAGCCGTATGGACCTGAACTACCTACAAGGTGTTGAAGGTGCCATCGGTCGCTGTTTCGCTCTGATTACAGAAGATGGTGAACGTACTTTCGCAATCAGTGAAGGTCAAATGAACCAACTTCACCCAGACAACATCCCTGAGAAAATCTTCAAGAGCGCGTCTGCGTTAGTACTGACTGCTTACCTAGTTCGTTGTAAAGAAGGCGACCCAATGCCGGAAGCAACGATGCGTGCAATTGAATACGCGAAGAAACATGATGTTCCTGTGGTACTAACACTAGGAACTAAATTTGTTATTCAAGATGACCCAACATTCTGGCAAGAATTTATTCGTGACAATGTATCCGTTGTTGCAATGAATGAAGACGAAGCGGAAGCGCTGACGGGCGAATCTGATCCGCTAGCGGCGTCGGATAAGACGCTTGAGTGGGCTGACCTTGTGCTATGTACAGCAGGTCCTGTTGGTCTATTTATGGCGGGTTATACAGAAGAAAGCGCGAAGCGTGAAACGTCGTTGCCGCTGCTTCCTGGTTCTATTGCCGAATTCAACCGTTTTGAATTTAGCCGACCTGCAAAGAAAGACTCATGTGAAAATGCAATCAAAGTATATTCACATATCTCCCCATACATGGGTGGCCCAGAAAAAATTAAAAATACTAATGGCGCAGGTGATGCAGCATTGTCAGCAGTACTTCACGATATGGCTGCAAATAAATACCACAAAGAAAATGTGCCTAACTCTAGCAAGCACAGCAATGAGTATTTAACTTACTCTTCGTTCTCTCAAGTTTGTAAATACGCAAACCGCGCGAGTTACGAAGTGTTAGTGCAGCATTCACCACGTCTTTCTCGTGGTCTTCCTGAGCGCGAAGATAGTTTAGAAGAAGCATACTGGGAACGTTAATAGATTCTGTTGAATTAACCAACTTCTCACATACGCAAAAAATGGCGCATTCAAAATGCGCCATTTTTGTATCTATTTACAGACAAATAAAAAAGGCTCCCATAGGGAACCTTTTTAAAATTTCATAAATCTATTCTTAGATTAGGAAATCATCTAGAGATTTACCTGCATCTAGTTGCTCTTGGATTGCAGAAGGTGTACGACCTTGACCTGTCCAAGTTTTCTCTTCACCGCTTACGTCAGTGTATTTGTATTTAGCAGGGCGAGGAGCACGTTTAGTTTTTGCTTTAGTTTTTGTTTCACCAGCAAGTGCACTAATTAGCGCTTCAACATCGATACCGTCTTGAGCGATTTGCTCAGCGATAGCAGCCAGTTTAGCTTCTTGCTCAGCTTGTGCTGCGCGGTCTGCTTCTTCTGCTTCTTGACGCTCTTGAACAACGATAGTTAGTTTATCTAGAGCTTCTTCCAATTGTTCTAGAGTCAGCTCACGAGAAAATGCACGAAGGCTACGGATATTTAGAAGTGTTTTAGTCAGCTCTGACATGACGATTCCTATTAATAGGTTAAAAGATTCTACATCGCTTATCGATAAGATAAATTAAATGTGAATCTAGAAATAAACATAGAGTCCTTATATTTAACTTTATCTTTCTGATATGTGCAAATGCTAATTCATGATTTAGATTAAATTTCTTTAGTTTTTTCGGGTTCTAACAATATTAATTAATCAATTTGAAATTTAATTAGCCACTTCAGACAATTTTTACTTAATAGATACGGTCTTTTTCTCGATCGCTATCATGTTTATTTATAGCTTGAATTAAATTTCCCTTTTTCTGACAGAAAAGGATTAGATGGCAAATGCTATCACTGTCATATTTCATTCATTTATTGTTGCACGTAAAACTATGGCGTATTTAATAGTAGTAATAAAGTTTCATAATGGACAAGGTTGAAGTGATTGCAGTTGCGCAATGTATGATTTGGTCACATTTCATTTATAAATCGAAATCGCGATTATTTATTCATTTAATTTAGTTTGATGTGTTGCAATGGGAGGCTTCATAGGTACAATGACAACCACCTGATGCAATATTGCAGATAAATTGTTGTTAATTTGTACGATTAGCGGTTAATTGTTTGTTATTGCCGTAGAGGTGCAGTCTCGAAGAGTAGCTATTATTGGGGTGATGCCAATGAATAATAGTGGAAGGCGAAGATTGCCGAAGTAAGTGGGTCTATCGAAACCACTTGCTGGGGTTGTCTCTGAAAGGAACAACACTGCCATAGTATATTTACATTAAACTATGGAGCGCTACTGTAGGGTTGGGTGAAGTGTTCGCTTCCCTGTCGCTAAGTTCAACATGAGCACGTACCGTATGCTACGTGACTTGTCTGCAGTAGATCTCTAGCCAAACTTTGGTTTTTGAAGATCATGAATTTAATAGATTTTGCACATTCTCCTGTTTCGTTATTACCGCCTATTGTCGCGCTGACGCTGGCGATTCTAACTCGACGTGTTTTAGTTTCTCTTGGTGTTGGTATCGTGCTGGGTGCGGTACTTCTTAACGATTGGTCTATCGGTAATACGGTAGGTTATGTAAGTTCTCAAGTTTCTTCTGTCTTTATTGAAGACGGTGGTATCAATACTTGGAACATGAGTATTGTTGGCTTCCTTATTCTTTTAGGTATGACAACAGCGTTGTTAACACTTTCTGGTGGTACTCGTGCTTTCGCTGAATGGGCGCAAACACGCGTAAAAAGTAAACGTGGCTCTAAACTTCTTGCAGCTTTCCTTGGCGTATTCATTTTTGTCGACGATTACTTTAACAGTCTTGCTGTTGGTGCGATCTCTCGTCCAGTAACTGACCGCTTTTACGTCTCTCGCGCTAAGCTAGCGTACATCTTAGACTCCACAGCAGCACCTATGTGTGTGATCATGCCAGCATCAAGCTGGGGTGCATACATCATTACTATTATCGGTGGTATCTTGGTGTCACATGGCATCACAGAATATTCTGCACTAGGCGCTTATGTTCGCCTTATCCCAATGAACTTCTACGCTGTGTTTGCTTTGCTAATGGTATTCGCAGTGGCATGGTTTGGTTTGGATATTGGTAAGATGCGTGATCACGAAATCGCGGCGTCTCAAGGCCGTGGTTTCGATAAAGATAAAGAAAATGATACTCAAGAAGCGCATGAGCTAAATGAAGAGCTAGATATCCGTGAAAGTGAGAAGGGTAAGGTTTCTGACCTAGTTCTTCCAATCGTTACGCTTATTGTGGCAACGATTGCTTCAATGCTTTACACCGGTGGTCAAGCACTAGCAGCAGATGGCAAAGAATTTGCTTTGTTAGGTGCGTTTGAGAATACTGATGTTGGTACTTCTCTAATTTACGGTAGCTTACTTGGTCTTGCTGTCGCGCTATTTACGGTGCTGAAGCAAGGTTTACCAATGGTTGAGATTGCACGTACGCTTTGGATTGGTGCTAAATCAATGTTTGGTGCAATCCTAATCCTAGTGTTTGCTTGGACTATCGGTTCTGTTATCGGTGACATGAAGACAGGTTCTTACCTATCTACAATGGCACAAGGCAACATCAACCCACACTGGCTGCCAGTTATCCTATTCTTGCTGTCTGGTCTAATGGCGTTCTCGACAGGTACTTCATGGGGTACGTTCGGTATCATGCTACCAATCGCGGGCGATATGGCTGGCGCAACAGATGTAGCGCTTATGCTACCAATGCTAAGTGCGGTTCTTGCTGGTGCGGTATTCGGTGACCACTGTTCTCCAATCTCAGATACGACTATCTTGTCATCGACTGGTGCACGTTGTAACCATATCGATCACGTATCAACTCAGTTACCTTATGCATTATCAGTCGCGCTTGTTTCATGCGTTGGCTTTATTGCTCTTGGTATGACGGCTTCAATTGCGTTCTCTTTCATCGCAGCATCGATTACATTCGTTATCGTTTGTGCGATTTTGTCATGGCTTTCAAAGTCAAAAATGGCATCTTGTCAAAACGCGTAAGTTGCTTTTATACAAGCTTATAAAGAGGAAGCTCCGCTATTTCTAGCGGAGCTTTTTTTATACGCGATTTATGGTGAGGGGGGCAAATCGCGTTTTTGGGGATATTTTGTCTAGAAGACTGATATGAATAAGGCAAATAGCATGCCGAACTCAACTTGTTGAATTGTATGTTTTTTTATTTTAAGGAATGGACGCCATTGTCTAACTGATTGATAAACAAGAATTCACCTGTTACACAGTGTTACGTTACAGTTTATCAAGGCTCGAAGTTCAACGGGATCAGACGGGTAGGTTATATTTTTTAATTAAGCGATAGAGTGTGGTTCTGGAGATCCCCAAATGTCTCGCAGCGGCACTCATGTTGTGCTTGTTGTCTTCAATCGTTTTTAGTAGATAATCCAAATCTATTTGTTCGACAGAAGGAAGAAGTTGCCTCTCACTGGTATCTAAACCGAGATCTGCAACATGTAGAGTGTTGTTTTCGCACATAACAATCGCTCTTTGGATCACATTACGAAGCTCTCTTACGTTTCCGGGCCACTTGTGCTTCATTAGCTTGTTTCTAACTTCTGTTGATAGCCCTTGAGACCTTTTATTGGTAAGAGAACTCAAGAAGTATTCTGATAATGTCAGGATGTCTTTGCCACGCTTCCGTAGGGGGGGAATAGTAAGTGGCAGAATATTGAGTCTGTAGAACAGATCCTCGCGAAACGTTCCCTGTATTACTTCATTTTTTAGATCTACGTGACTTGCTGCTATCACACGGCAGTCTACGTCGATGATATTGTCTGCACCCACTTTATGTATTTGCTTACTCTCAAGGAAATGGAGTAAATGTATTTGTAATTCTGGCGGCATATCGCCAATCTCATCGAGAAATAGGGTGCCTCGATTTGCTTTCTGAATAAATCCAATCCTATCGGAGATAGCTCCTGTAAATGCGCCTTTTTCATGACCAAAAAGCTCAGATGCAATCAGTCCACTCGGAATTGCTCCACAATTTACTTCGACAAATGGGAATGAATGCCTGTTGGACAGCTCATGGATGATACGAGCACACATTCCTTTTCCGACCCCTGTTTCACCTTGAATAAGCACCTCAGCGTCGCATCGTGCGTATTTTTTGAGCTTGTTACGAAGTTCATTGATGCACGCACTGTTCCCTATTAAAGGAACCAATGGATCTGCATCTGCCGAATGTCGTTTTAACGTAGTGTCGATTTTTTGCACTTTGATGACTCTTTACTTTTATGCCCCAAAGGAAAGTTTAGTAATGAATGATGTCTCAAATTTGAATCAAGTGTTTCGTTATTGAGACTTTTGTTGCTTGTCGTATTGATGGAATTTTAAACGTTTGTTTTTGCGAGATTTGAGGCTACTAGTTTTTTTATAACAAATTGGTGGCATAAATGAGCTGAATTTGTGTTTCTTTGATGATTGAAATGAAAATAAAGAATAATAATATCAATTGGTTAGTAAAAACATTAGGAAAAGTGCAAATTCGTTGTTGAAAAAAAATTAATCCTTCGTTAGTGTGGTCATTAACGAAGCAACATAATCGAGCCTTAAAATAAGTATGCGTAATTTTGTAATGAACATTCATCACCATCATCACCCAGCCTAGTCTTTCGGGAGATGCACGCATACCCGGGAGATAGGAAACTCCCGGAGGTGAAAATCAAAGTGAAAACAGATTTCAAACCCTCGGGAGACCAACATCTCTCGAGGGTTTTTTAGTTTTACTGGTTTATAAAATATTTTAATTACCGAATCTGGCACAGGGATAAAGCAATGCAAACACAACGCTTAAGAATTGCAATTCAGAAAAAAGGTCGTCTAAGCAAAGAGAGCCAAGCTCTACTTAAAAAATGTGGCGTGAAGTTCAATGTAATGGGTGAGCGCTTAGTTGTTCATTCTGAAAATATGCCAATTGATTTGCTTTTGGTTCGTGACGACGATATTCCAGGTCTAATTATGGATGGCGTGGTTGACTTGGGCTTTATTGGTGAAAACGAATTAGAAGAAGTTCGTCTTGATCGCAAAGCACTGGGTGAACCGTCTGAATTTGTTCAACTTCGTCGACTTGATTTTGGTGGTTGCCGTTTATCTATCGCGATTGATAAAGACGAAGAGTACAACGGTCCTCAAGACTTAGCTGGAAAACGTATCGCTACAACTTACCCGCAACTGTTAAAAGCTTATATGGATGAAGCGGGTGTTCCATTCTCAACATGTATGTTGACAGGCTCAGTAGAAGTTGCTCCTCGCGCTGGTCTTGCTGATGCCATCGCTGACTTGGTCTCTACAGGTGCAACACTGGAAGCGAACGGTCTTAAAGAAGCTGAAATTATCTTCAAATCAAAAGCGACACTGATTCAACGTACTGGCGAATTCGATGCAGACAAAGTGGCGCTAATCGAAAAACTTCTTACCCGCATGCAAGGCGTACAGCAAGCGAAAGAGTCTAAGTACATCATGTTACACGCACCTGCAGAGAAGCTAGACCAAATCAAAGCTCTACTTCCTGGTGCTGAAGACCCAACGGTATTACCTCTATCTGCTGACAAGCAAAAAGTTGCGGTTCACTTGGTAAGTACTGAAAACCTGTTCTGGGAAACCATGGAACAGCTAAAAGAACTGGGTGCCAGCTCAATTCTAGTACTACCAATTGAAAAAATGATGGAGTAATCGCAATGAGAACAGTCGTATGGCAATCGCTAAGTGAAACGCAGCAAGACTCAATCCTAGAACGTCCTGCAATTACAGAAGGTGCGAATATCACTGCCGCGGTTTCTGAAGTAATCGCAAAAGTTCGCAAAGAAGGCGATGCTGCACTATTGGAGCTAACTGAGAAGTTTGACCGAGTGCAGCCGGAATCTATCCGTGTATCAACTCAAGAAATCGATGAGGCATCAGCGCGTCTTTCTGAAAAAATGAAGAACGCACTGGAGCAAGCGTATGAAAACATTGCTAAGTTTCACAAAGCGCAGAAGCCGCAGCCAATCAAAGTAGAAACTCAACCGGGTGTAGTTTGTGAACAGGTAACGCGCCCAATTCAAAAAGTGGGTTTGTACATTCCCGGTGGCAGTGCGCCATTGCCATCGACTGTTTTGATGCTTGGGGTTCCTGCAAAAATTGCAGGCTGTCGTAAAGTGGTGCTTTGTTCTCCACCCCCAATTGCTGACGAGATCCTTTATGTAGCAAAACTGTGTGGCATTGATGAAGTGTACAATGTCGGCGGTGGTCAAGCCGTCGCAGCAATGGCTTACGGAACAGAAACCGTATCTAAAGTTGATAAGATCTTTGGTCCAGGTAACGCTTACGTGACAGAAGCAAAACGTCAGGTAAGTAATGATTTCCGTGGTGCAGCGATTGATATGCCAGCGGGCCCATCAGAAGTGCTAGTGATTGCTGATGAAACGGCAGACCCAGATTTCATTGCAGCGGATTTGTTAAGCCAAGCAGAGCACGGTCCTGACTCTCAAGTGGTTCTTGTGACTCCTTCTCCTGTGCTTGCAGATCAAGTGACGGATGCTGTTCAACGTCAGCTTAAAGAGTTGTCTCGTGCGGACATTGCCGAGCAAGCATTAGCTTCAAGTTTGATTATTATTGCTGAGTCTCTGACTCAATCGGTTTCAATCTCAAATTACTACGGTCCTGAGCACTTAATTGTTCAGACGAAGAACCCACGCGAGCTTCTGCCTCTATTAGACAACGCAGGTTCTATTTTCCTTGGTGATTGGTCGCCTGAATCAGCAGGTGACTACGCATCTGGTACTAACCACGTTCTTCCTACTTACGGTTACACACGTACTTATTCAAGCTTAGGCTTGGCGGACTTCTCTAAGCGTATGACGATTCAAGAGCTATCTGCTGATGGTCTAAAGAACCTTGCCCCTACAGTAGTCACTATGGCTGAAGCAGAAGGCTTAGATGCACACAAACGTGCGGTGACTATCCGTGTAGAAAAATTGGCAGCGAAGTAAGAGGATATTGAGATGGAAAAGCTAGCGCGTAAACAAGTCCAAAAACTTACCCCTTATTTATCGGCTCGCCGAATTGGCGGTACTGGTGACGTATGGCTAAATGCCAACGAATCACCATTTAACAATGAATACAAAACAGACTTTGCTCGTCTTAATCGTTACAGCGAATGCCAACCGAAAGAACTGATTTCCGCTTACGCGGCGTATGCGGGTGTGAAACCAGAACAAACGCTGACTTCTCGCGGTGCAGATGAAGGCATTGAGCTACTGATTCGTGCTTTCTGTGAGCCGGGTGAAGATGCGATTCTTTACTGTCCACCGACTTACGGTATGTACGCTATCAGTGCCGAAACCATCGGTGTTGAGCGCAAAACCGTACCACTGACGTCAGATTGGCAACTAGACCTTGCAGGCATCGAAGCCAATCTGGATAACGTGAAACTGGTTTTCGTATGTTCGCCAAACAACCCAACAGGTAACTTGGTTAAGCGTGAAGACATTGTGTCTCTGCTTGAGATGACAAAAGACCGAGCAATCGTTGTAATGGATGAAGCGTACATTGATTTTTGTCCAGAAGCGTCAACGGTAGATTTGCTGGCGCAATATCCGAACCTAGCAATTCTGCGTACTCTGTCGAAAGCTTTCGCGCTTGCTGGTCTGCGTTGTGGATTTACGCTTGCGAACGAAGAGTTGATTAATGTACTTCTTAAAGTTATCGCACCATATCCAGTACCAGTTCCAGTGGCAGAAATTGCTACTCAAGCGCTGTCTGAAGCAGGTCTAGCGCGAGCGAAGTTTCAAGTTCTCGACCTGAATGCAAACCGAGCTTACTTACAAGTTGGTTTGTCAATGATTCCGGGATTGGAAGTCTTTGAAGGATGGGGGAATTACCTATTGGTGAAGTTCCCAGATGGTGATGATCTTTTCAAAGCCGCTTGGGATACGGGCATTATTTTACGTAACTCACCAATCGAGAACTGTGTACGTATCAGTGTGGGTAACCGCGACGAGTGCGAAAAAACACTCGGATTTATCAGAAACTACTACTCATAAGTAGAAAAAGTATTTATCGCTCTCGCTCAATAGCGGGAGCGCCAAAAAGATATAGCAATAAGGAAGTTCGAGTGAGCAAACAACAAAAAATCCTTTTTATAGACCGTGATGGTACCTTAATTGTTGAGCCGCCGGTTGATTTTCAAGTAGACCGTTTAGATAAGCTAAAACTAGAGCCATTTGTTATCCCAAGCCTGTTGTCGTTGCAGGATGCCGGATACCGCCTAGTGATGGTAACGAACCAAGATGGTCTAGGTACCGACAGCTACCCACAAGCAGACTTTGATGCTCCACACAACATGATGATGGAGATCTTTGAGTCTCAAGGTGTGAAGTTTGACGACGTGCTGATTTGTCCTCACTTTGATGAAGATAACTGCTCTTGCCGTAAGCCTAAATTGGGCTTGATAAAAGAGTATCTACAAGGTGGCAAAGTTGATTTTCAAAACTCTGTTGTGATTGGTGATCGTCAAACCGATCTTCAACTTGCAGAAAACATGGCAATTCGTGGTATTCAATACAACCCAGAAACCTTGGGTTGGAAACAGATCCTGAAAGATCTGACGGTGAAAGCTCGTGTTGCTGAAGTGATTCGTACCACGAAAGAAACGGACATCAAAGTTGCGGTTAACCTTGATGAGCAAGGCGGTAATGACATCTCAACGGGTCTTGGTTTCTTCGACCACATGTTGGATCAAATTGCGACGCACGGTGGATTCCAAATGGTGTGCAAAGTGGAAGGAGACCTTCACATCGATGATCACCACACAGTAGAAGATACCGCTCTTGCCTTGGGTCAGGCGTTGAAAGAAGCGCTGGGTGACAAGCGTGGTATTGGTCGCTTTGGTTTCAGCCTGCCAATGGATGAGTGTTTAGCACAATGTGCGCTAGACCTATCAGGTCGTCCCTACCTTAAGTTCGACGCGCAGTTTAGCCGTGAGCAAGTGGGTGATCTTTCAACAGAGATGGTGGTTCACTTCTTCCGTTCTCTGACTGACACTCTAGCGTGTACGCTGCACCTGTCTTCTGCGGGCAATAATGACCACCACATCATTGAAAGCTTGTTTAAAGCGTTTGGTCGTACTTTACGTCAAGCAATCAAAGTAGAAGGCACTGAGCTACCAAGTAGTAAAGGCGTGCTTTAAGGCTCACGTTAGCAAGGAGAAAAACAGTGACAGAACAGAAAGTTGTCATTATCGATACTGGCTGTGCCAACGTTTCTTCGGTGAAGTTTGCCATTGAACGCCTAGGTTATGACGTAACTATTTCAAAAGATCCACAAGTTGTATTGGCAGCTGACAAGTTATTTCTACCGGGAGTGGGGACTGCCAGTGAAGCGATGAAGAACCTAGAAGAGCGCGATCTTATCAGCTTGGTAAAACAGGTAGAAAAGCCATTGCTAGGTATCTGTTTAGGCATGCAACTATTGGGCAAAGTGTCTCAAGAGAAAGGGCAGAAAGCAGATGAGTTGGTTGAGTGTCTTGGACTTTGTGATGGCGAAGTGAAGTTGCTACAAACCGGCGATTTACCGCTGCCGCATATGGGGTGGAACACAGTGTCTGCAAAAGCAGGTAACCCATTGTTCAAAGGCATTGAAGAAGGTGAGTACTTCTACTTTGTACACAGCTTTGCAATGCCTGTCGGGGAGTACACGATTGCTGAGTGTGAATACGGCAACCCGTTCACAGCAGCAGTACAAAGCGGTAACTACTACGGTGTGCAATTCCACCCTGAGCGTTCTTCAAAAGCGGGCGCGAAGCTTATTCAAAACTTCTTAGAATTATAAAAGGGATTTAGTGTGATTATTCCAGCTCTTGATTTAATTGAAGGACAGGTGGTTCGCCTTTATCAAGGTGATTACGGTCAAGTTACCGAGTACAAAGTCGACCCAGCAGAGCAGTTTAATTTGTACCACCAAGCAGGTGCTAACTGGCTACACTTAGTGGATTTAACTGGCGCGAAAGACACGACAGCACGTCAACTTGATTTGATTGCAAAGCTATTAGCAAGTACGCCAGCGAACATCCAAATTGGTGGTGGAGTGCGTACAGAGCAGGACGTGATTGATCTGTTAGAAGCCGGTGCGCAGCGCGTTGTCGTTGGTTCTACAGCGGTAAAACAGCCAGAGCTTGTGAAAGGTTGGATGGAAAAATACGGTGCAGAGAAAATCGTTCTCGCGCTAGACATCAACATCGATCAAGACGGCACGCGTAAGGTAGCGATCTCTGGTTGGCAAGAAGATTCAGGCGTGACTATCGAAGCTTTGGTCAACGATTATCTGACGGTAGGTCTACAGCATGTGCTTTGCACGGACATTTCTCGTGACGGTACGCTAGAAGGTTCAAACGTTGAGCTTTACGTCGACTTATGTAAACAGTACCCGCAAGTGCAGTTCCAATCTTCAGGTGGCATCGGTTCATTAGCGGATATCGAAGCACTAAAAGGCAGCGGTGTTGCTGGCGTGATTGTTGGTCGTGCATTGTTAGATGGTAAGTTCACAGCAGAGGAGGCGTTTGCATGTTGGCAAAGCGAATAATTCCATGTCTTGATGTTCGTGATGGACAAGTGGTGAAGGGCGTCCAGTTTCGCAACCACGAAATTATTGGTGACATCGTTCCTCTGGCGCAGCGTTATGCTGAAGAAGGCGCTGACGAGCTTGTGTTCTACGATATTACCGCTTCAAGTGATGGTCGTGTCGTCGATAAAAGTTGGGTCGCTCGCGTCGCAGAAGTGATTGATATCCCGTTCTGTGTGGCTGGTGGTATTAAATCAGCAGAAGACGCGGCGCGCATTCTTGAGTTTGGTGCAGATAAGGTATCGATTAACTCTCCTGCTTTGGCAAACCCTCAGTTGATTACTGACCTTGCTGATAAGTTTGGTGTGCAATGTATCGTCGTTGGTATCGATTCATACTACGACAAAGAGACGGGCAAGTATCAGGTTTACCAGTTTACTGGTGATGAAGAACGCACCAAAGCGACCCAATGGGAAACGCGTGATTGGGTACGAGAAGTACAAAAACGCGGCGCTGGTGAAATCGTACTGAACATGATGAACCAAGACGGCGTGCGTAACGGCTACGATATTGAACAACTTAATATGGTGCGTGAAGTGTGTAACGTGCCATTGATTGCATCGGGTGGTGCAGGTGCCATGGAGCATTTCGCAGAAGCCTACCAAAAAGCAAATGTGGATGGTGCGCTTGCCGCATCGGTATTCCACAAGCAAGTCATCAATATTGGTGAACTAAAGCAGTATTTGAAACAACAAGGCATTGAGGTACGACTATGAGTGTGAAAGCCGCCGAAGTAAGTTCGCTAGCTGAGCGAATCAACTGGGAAAAGGTGGATGGTCTGGTACCTGCCATCGTACAAGATTTCCAATCAAGCCAAGTGCTGATGATGGGTTACATGAACCAAGATGCGTTGGCAAAAACGGGCGAAACAGGTCAAGTGACGTTTTTCTCTCGTACCAAGCAACGTCTTTGGACGAAAGGTGAAACCTCTGGCAACGTATTGCAATTGGTGAACATTCAGCTCGATTGCGACAACGATACGCTACTGGTGAAAGTGAATCCCATTGGTCCTACGTGTCACTTGGGTAACACAACTTGCTGGGATGTGGACCCTCAAGAGGAGTCACAAATGGTGTGGCTTCATCAACTTGAGCAGCTATTGGCTGCCCGCAAGAGTGCCGACCCAGATTCCTCTTATACTGCCAGTCTTTATGCCCGTGGCACCAAGCGTATTTCGCAAAAAGTGGGCGAAGAAGGCGTTGAAGTCGCGCTTGCGGCGACGTCGGGCGATAAGGCGGAGTTAGTGTGTGAATCAGCAGACTTGATTTACCACTTGCTGGTATTGCTTCAAGACCAAGGTCTATCGATGAATGACGTGGTGAATAAACTGAAAGAGCGTCATAAATAAGCCTGCTATAGATAAATGAAAGCCCCTATGACTCGGGAGTCTAGGGGCTTATTTAATTTAGTGTTCTTGGTTCGGGGTAAAACCCGGCAACAGTGCGAGTGGCGACTGGATTCTGAATCACGCTCGTCTCTCGCTGTTCAGAATGACGGTATATTTTCTAATGGTGCTTGCACTAGAGTTATCTACTTCAAACAGGTACATATATTCACTTCATTTCGACAAGCCTAAGCGATGTCAAGAATCCAATTAAATCGAGTTTAATAAGCTAGGTATGGATGCTTTACCCACAACACTTCTTAAATTTCTTACCACTTCCACAGATACAAGGGTCATTGCGACCTACTTTTAGGCTACTTACTGGCTGGCTTAAGCGTGGATCTTGTTCTAGTTCGTCTTCTGGCTCTTCAGGAAATGTGCCGTCAATGTAGTACCAAAGCCCGTCTTCTTTTACAAAGCGAGAACGCTCTGTCATGCAGTAGCGTTTGCCGTCTTCATTAAAGTACGCATTGAACTCAACAAAACCTTCATTCTTGTTGCTACTCGCTTCAGTTTTGACTACCTCAAGCTTGCACCAATCGCTATCGATGGACTGGGCAATGCCTTCACGTTGATCTTCTGCGTTACAGCTTGGGTGATATGTTTTTACCACGTAATCCACTAGACCCAACACATGTGCACTATAGCGAGAACGCATCAACTGCTCTGGAGTGATGACGTCAGCATGGTTATTGTGGGCGATTTCACAACACTGTGAGTAGGTGCGGTTAGACCCGCAAGGACAAGAAGAAGCCATAAAATGAAATCTCGATTAATAAAGCGGTAAAACAAACAACCTTATACACCCAACTTATTCTCGCTGAACGTAGCATCGCGAGGTTACTTGGGCATATCAGTGAGGCTGGAGGTATTCTTTTGGGGCATTATAGCGATTTAGGGCGTTTGAGACAGCAGTTCTTGGGCCCACGCAGTGGATTGACTGAACGCCTTCGCTAATTGTGGTTCATTCAGTTTGAGCGCGTTACAGTACTTTTCCGTCGTTTCCCAATCGGCTTTCTCGTAAGCAATGATCATTGAAAGTAGGTAGCCTAATACACCTTTTCGACTGGTGAGTGCTTGTTTGATTTCCTCATCGACTGGAATGTCGCTGATTACATCGGATAGTGGCTGATCGAGTAGTGAGTCCAGCAGTGAAAACATACCTGTCAGGAATGCTTGCCCCGGATCATACTTGGTTTTCATCTGGCTCAACAAAATCTCACACATACGTGCGCGTTGAATCGCTAACGAATAGAGAGAGTCAGGTTTATCCTCGTGCACTGAGGCAATCGCCACAAGAGAAATAAAGCGTCTTAAGCGCTCTTCACCAAGGTAAACCAGAGCTTGACGGAAAGACTTAATCTTAGTTGTGAGCGTGTAACCTGAGTTTACGTAAGTCAACAGCTTATAAGACAAAGTCACATCAATAGAAAACAGACGTTCTACCTCATTGAAATCGATAGGTTTATCTGCAATTTCTTTGCACAGTTGTATAACCGTCAAAAACGCTGGGTTGAGGCGTTTCTTCTGAATCATCTCTGGCTTACTGAAAAAGTATCCTTGGAAGTAGTTAAAACCAGCATCCATCGCTTGCTCAAACTCTTCATAGGTTTCGACTTTTTCTGCTAAGAAGTCGATACCAAAATGTCCGAGAGAACGAATATAGATTGCAGCTTTGTCTATAGGCACCAAACGGATATCAAACTTAATGATAGCGACGTATGGTAAGAAGCGCTTCCAAGCCTTGGTCGGAACGAAGTCATCTAATGCGACACGATAACCAGATGCGTGCAGATGTTTTATCGCATGAAGTAGCTCATCTGTCGGTTCGCAATCTTCCAGCACCTCTACAACTAACGACTCATTAGGAAATAGAGTAGGAACTAGGTTGACTAAGCTTTGGTATGGAAAATTAACAAAGCCAAGTTTATCACCTAGTGTGCTGTAGTGAGTCGTCAAGAAGTGATCAGACAAAAGTCGGCTAGTCGCCATTTCTGGTTCTACTTCTGGAAAGGTGTTTTTCGGACCGTCACGAAAGAGAAGCTCGTACCCAATGGTACGCTTTTCTCTGTCTAGTATCGGTTGACGAGCTACGTATGAATACTTCAATGCGGTACTTTGTTCTGTTTAACTTAGTATTACGATGATAGCGATTTTTTGTAAAATTTCTATGCTTTACGCGTCAATCTTCTACACGCTCGACAAGCTTTACTTCAATTCTGTGTCAAACGGTCGTGTTTGTAAGTCAAAACCGTCAGAATTTACTTGTAAAACTGAGCCTTGGGTATACCAATCACCTAAAACGATGCGGGTGTTTTTAGCACCATTAAGTTCAAAAAAATGTGTATTTGGACGATGTGTATGACCGTGAATCATCAAGTTGACGCAGTTTTGAGACATAACACGTTCAACTTCGCCTTGGTTTACATCCATGATATCGAGAGACTTGGTTTTTTTATCATCTCGAATGTCTGATTGAACCTTGGTGACAATTCTTTTCTTAACGAACCAAGGAATTCGATTAAACAACCATTGAAGCCATGGTTTATGAACGGTTTTACGAAACTCTTGGTATTTCACATCATCAATGCAAAGTGTATCGCCATGTAAGATAACGGCTTTTTGACCATAGAGGTCAATCGTACAAACGTCGTCGAGCAACGTCATACCGGTTTCTTTGCAAAAGCGTTTACCTAGGAGGAAGTCTCGGTTGCCTTGGATGAAGAAAACAGGGACACCAGAATCCGTCAGCGCTTTAAATTCAGCGCGGATCTGGTCTGCGAAAGGGGTGTTATCATCGTCACCAATCCAAAACTCGAACAAATCACCGAGCACATACAAAGTATCTGCATGGATCGCCTCTGTACGCATGAACGTAACAAAGCACTCCGTGATGTCCGGACGTGATGGGGTGAGATGAAGATCAGATATAAATAATGTCGTCATAGAAATAAGGGGAGGCGAAGCCTCCCCACAAACTTATCTCTTGGTGGCAATTTTAAAGAATTACTCTTCGATTGTAGTACCAGTGATCATTACATCTTCTAGAGGTACGTCTTGGTGCATGCCGTAAGAACCAGTGCTAACGCCTTTGATCTTGTTTACGATGTCCATGCCTTCGATTACTTCACCGAATACACAGTAACCCCAACCATCTAGGCTTTCGCTACGGAAATCTAGGAACGTGTTGTTGTTTACGTTGATGAAGAACTGAGAGCTTGCTGAATGCGGCTCCATAGTACGAGCCATAGCAAGTGTACCCACTTTGTTGCTAAGACCGTTGTTTGCTTCGTTTTTGATAGGTGCACGTGTAGCTTTTTCACGTAGACCAGACTCCATACCACCACCTTGGATCATGAAGCCGTCAATAACACGGTGGAAAAGAGTGTTGTCATAGAAACCGTCGCGGCAGTACTGAAGGAAGTTTGCGCTTGTCTCTGGCGCTTTCTCTTCGTTTAGTTGAATCTTGATGTCACCAAAATTAGTGTGAAGGGTGATCATGCTACTTTCCTTTACTGTGTTGTATTGAAACTGCGATTCTAGCCTAAGTTATTACGCTTTAAAAACTCAGGAAGAACAAATTCATAGTTTTGTGCTTGAAGTTTAGCCGATTATCGTTTTATCGGTTAATTGCTATTACCTAATAAGGTCTGAGTTGTTATACTCGGCGTTCTTGTTATTCATTCACAATCATAGATAGAGATCATGTTAAAGATATATAACACACTCACAAGACAGAAAGAGGAATTCAAACCAATTACAGCCGGCAAAGTTGGCATGTATGTCTGTGGAGTTACCATCTACGATCTCTGTCATATTGGTCACGGTCGTACTTTCGTTTCTTTTGATGTTGTTTCTCGTTACCTACGTTACCTTGGTTACGATCTAACGTTTGTACGCAACATCACTGATATCGACGACAAAATCATCAAACGCGCGGCAGAAAACGGCGAGTCTTGTGATTCACTCACTGAACGTTTGATCGGTGAAATGCACGCTGACTTTGATGCACTAAACATGAAACGTCCTGACGTTGAGCCTCGTGCGACTCAGTTCATTGCTGAAATCATCGAATTGGTTGAAAAGCTAATCGAGCGTGGTTTCGCTTACGTTGCAGACAATGGCGACGTAATGTTTGAAGTAGGTAAGTTCAACGAATACGGCAAGCTGTCTAAGCAAGACCTTGATCAGCTTCAAGCTGGTGCTCGTGTCGATATCGAAACAGCAAAACGTAGCCCGCTAGACTTCGTACTTTGGAAGATGTCTAAACCGGGAGAACCAACATGGGAATCACCATGGGGTCCAGGTCGTCCAGGTTGGCACATTGAGTGTTCTGCTATGAACTCGTCAATCCTAGGCAACCACTTCGACATTCATGGCGGCGGTTCTGATCTTCAGTTCCCACACCACGAGAACGAAATCGCGCAATCATGCTGTGCACACGACACTCAGTACGTGAACACATGGATGCACAGCGGCATGGTAATGGTAGACCGTGAGAAGATGTCTAAGTCTTTAGGTAACTTCTTCACTATCCGCGATGTTCTAGGTCACTACGATGCTGAGACCGTTCGTTACTTCCTAATGTCTGGTCACTACCGTAGCCAGCTAAACTACAGCGAAGATAACCTAAACCAAGCACGCGCGTCTCTTGAGCGTCTATACACATCTCTACGTGGTCTGGATCTAAATGCTGCGCCAGCGGGTGGTGAAGAATACGTAACTCGCTTTACAGCAGCGATGAACGATGACTTCAACACACCAGAAGCTTACTCAGTACTGTTTGACATGGCGCGTGAAGTAAACCGTCTGAAGACAGAAAACCTAGAGAAAGCGAGCGAGCTAGGTGCGCTAATGCGTGAACTGGCTGACGTGATCGGTATTCTTCACCAAGATCCAGAAGCATTCTTAAAAGGTGATGCAGGCGACGACGATGAAGTGGCTGAAATCGAAGCACTAATTAAGCTACGTAACGATTCTCGTGCAGCAAAAGATTGGGCTAACGCAGATATGGCTCGTGACAAGCTGACGGAAATGGGCATTGTTCTGGAAGATGGTCCAGAAGGCACAACGTGGCGACGTAAGTAATTGAATCTTTTAAAAGGGCTGATGATTCAGCCCTTTTCTTTACAAGCTTTTATAAATTCTAAACTTTAACGAAGGTAGTGCTCTGTGGCTCAGATGTATTTCTATTACTCGGCAATGAACGCGGGTAAATCGACAACTCTTCTTCAATCTTCATTTAACTACCAAGAACGTGGCATGACGCCTGTGATTTTCACAGCAGCGTTAGATGATCGCTACGGCGTAGGTAAGGTGAGCTCTCGTATTGGTTTGCAATCAGACGCGCATTTGTTCCGTCCAGATACCAACCTTTACCAAGAGATCGCGGCACTGCATGAAGTTGAAAAACGTCACTGTATCCTAATTGATGAGTGTCAGTTTTTGTCGAAAGAACAGGTTTACCAACTAACAGAAGTGGTTGATAAGCTGCATATTCCTGTACTCTGCTATGGTCTTCGTACCGATTTTCTAGGCGAACTTTTTGAAGGTAGCAAGTACCTGCTATCTTGGGCAGACAAGTTGGTGGAACTCAAAACGATTTGTCACTGTGGTCGTAAGGCAAACATGGTTATCCGTACTGATGAGCACGGTGTTGCAATCAAAGAAGGTGATCAAGTCGCAATCGGTGGTAACGATCGTTACGTATCCGTTTGTCGCCAGCATTATAAAGAAGCACTTGGTAAGTAAGCCAGTCTAGATAAGAGTTAGATAAGAAAAAGCCACCGAATTCGGTGGCTTTTTACTGTCTAGCTGTTGGTCCGTAAGTGAAGGATTACGCGAGACCAAACTCAAACTTTTCTCGAAGTGCTTGATAAGAAGACTCAACGTGGGCAGGAATCTCTTGTTTTGTTTGAAAGCCTTTCTCTGGGTAGGTTTTCACACGAGAAAAATCTTCCATGAGCGCTTCAAGCACCATCATTAGTGGCATTTCTTCGTTGATATATTCAAAGAAAGGGTGCGCTGTGGACGTGACTTGAAGCTGTGAATAAGGCGATTGCCACTGTTTTTCAAAGGTTGCAATGGCGCGTCTTTCCATAAATGGCTTTTGAACCAAAATCAGAGAGTCACAGCTAATCCCTTTTTCTTTCAATAACAGCTCAGTGAAGCGAACGTTCTCACCACTGTTACTCGACTTTGTTTCGAGCAATATTGCTTCGCTCGGTACACCTGCAAGCTTGGCGATATCTGCAAAAGTCTCAGCTTCACTTCTCTCAAATAAACCATCCGTAAAACGCCCTTCGCCACCAGAAAATACAATGAGTGGCGCAAATTCTTGATGGTAAAGCTTAGCGGCGTGTTCGGCTACGCGTAAGTCATTACTGCACATTACAAATAGGCAGTCAGCAGGCTTTAGCTTATGCTTGAGTTGCATGTACTCCCACAAGGTTTCAATGTGTTGATAGAGTTTCATAGTGCGTCCAGCGTTGAGGTGAATTGGAACTGGTAACCAAGCGAGATAAGTTTGTCTGCAAGGATTCGCTTATCGGCGGTTTCGGTGACTGGCGGAAGGGCAATGTCTAAATCACTTTGCGTAATGGCAGCTTGATAAAACTCAGCTTTGCTGACGGTATTTGGCGTGGTCGCATTAACTACCTCATTTTCAATTTGATTGAGCGCGAAAGCCGTTGCCGCAACAGCATCGTTTTGATGCACCATATTCGCTGGCGCTTTGCGACTGACCTGTTTTAATCGCAACGCAAAGCGAGACGGGTGTCGGTCGGCACCAATCAAACCACTACAGCGAACGATAGCGTAGTCAATACCGGAGTCCATCACGTATTGCTCGGCTTGCAGCATAATACGTGCATTATCAGAGAAATGCGGATTGTCTTGCGCTAAAGCGAATGTGGCGTCTTCCTCTCTCATATCGACGGGCAAATTTGGATAGACCGTCGTTGAACTGACCATCAAAAGCTTTTCCACACCACTTACTTTTGCGGCTTCAACTAATCGTTGCCATTGCTGTGCGTATTCTTGTCCGTTTCCTTTGCGAAAACCTGGAGGAAACGATCCGACAATGCGTTCTATTTGTTCTTGTTTGATCAGTTCGACAATTTTCTGTTGAGCTCTTGGCTCGCTAAGGTCAAGTTGAGCCGTTCGTACGGAAGTGATTGGAAGTTCATCTAGCCTAGATTGGCTACGACGGGTAACCGTAACATGGTGTCCTTGGTCAGCTAAAGTTTGTGCAAGTGGCGCTCCTAGCCAGCCTGCGCCTACGATCAATATATTTGCCATCTGTATGTTCCTACGGTATGCCCTGATGACTACTCAAACAGGGTTTGTAACTCTAATCTGGCTTGTTGATGCAGGGGATCGGAATGCCATTTCTGATGTTGTATCAAATCAATGTTGACTTGCCATGCCAGTTTTGTGAATTCTTCGCCAAGTTTCACTAAGGTATTTGGTGCGTAAGACACCAAATGTTCAGGAAGAAAGCACCAGCCAAATCCCTTGTTCGCCAGTTCTAATAATATGTAGTAATCATCAGCGTACCAGATATCTGGGCTAAACGCCTGATTAAGACCGCTCACGTCTTCATTCTTTGAACGGATTACCAGTTGACGATGTTGCTTTAGCTCGTCGATGTTTCGGATTGGCTGTATTGCTAAAGGGTGTTGTGATGAAACAAACACATCAAAACCAATATGCCCTAGGTTAGATAAATCAACATTCTTAGGCATTTGTAAGTCACTTAAGATGATGCCCGTTGTCGCACGTTCTGATTTAATTAGTTCAATAATGTCAGGGCTGGATGCGGTCAAGCATTCCACCTGTAGACTTGGGAACTTTTTTTCTAAATTTTTCAATGCAATCGGGAGGCGGGTGAGCGGAATCCCTTCGTCAACAGCAAGGACAAGCTTGGTTGCAGGGCTGGAAAAAAGTTGAGACGCTTTATTATTCAGTCGGTCAAGTTGGCTAAGCGTTGCAAGTGCGTAAGGCATTAACTCATGACCTTTCTCCGTCAGTTTTGGATAACGACCAGTTCGATCAAAAAGGTCCACGCCGCAATCAAGTTCCATGTTCATGATGTGCTGACTGATCACCGATTGTGCTCGTCCAAGCTTACGGGCTGCTGCGGAGAAAGAACCTGCTTCTGATGTAGTGGCGAAAGCTTGTAGTTGTTCAATAGTAAACATATCGTTTTAACCGATGGTATCTAACTTTTACTTATCTTAATGATAGATAAAATGCCAGTCATTGAGTAGAACTATTTAGGTAAAACATCATGACTCGTAACGAACGTATCTTTCACGCTGTACTATTTGAAATGATTGCATTGGCGATCATTATTCCTGCTGCTTCTTTAATAACAGGGAAGGGATCCAGTGACTTAGCAGTGGTGGGTATTGGTCTGAGTCTTTACACCGTAGTTTGGAACTACATTTATAACTTGTACTTTGACAAGTGGTTTGGTCCAAACCGTGAAGAGCGCAGTCTAGCGATGCGCATTGGTCACACTTTGGGGTTTGAAGGTGGATTAATCTTCTTGTCTATTCCGGTGATCGCGTGGTTTTTGGAAATCACTCTGCTACAGGCATTAGCGTTAGAAGCGGGCTTCTTAATTTTCTTCTTATTTTATGCAACGGGCTTTAACTGGGCGTATGATAAAATTCAACCATTTGGAAAAATGAGAAAGCTCATTGCTTAATATAGTGAGTCTAGATAAATTTAATTATCAAAAAAGCCACCGTTGCGGTGGCTTTTTTAATTCCGATACTGGTTTATTTAAATATCGTTATTCAGCAGAAAGGACTCGAAGAATTTTATCTGCGTGTTCTGCAACTTCGATACCTTCGTCAGTTAGATAACCGCCATCAGGTTGTGTACATAGTTGTTTTTCGTACAGACGAGCAACGGCTGCCTGCATTTCTTCAGAAGCTTCTTTGTGGACTTTGATGCCTGTTGCTGCGCTGCTTAAATCGAATTGAAGAAGTAGGTTCAGTTCGGCGATATGGTCAGCTGAATATTTCATAGGTAATTCCTTCGTACTTTTTTATCCAAGCTAGTCTGAAAACTAAGGTTGAGCAATAGAAAACCCTTAGAAATGTTAAGTGTAGCGCTATAGCTCTGATATAACGCGGAAATTTTATTCTACGGTAAACATTTGACCCAAATATTAATAATGGTTAGGACAATAACTCATAGTTGAATTTTATCGATTACTCTCTCAACAACAACAAATTTGGTAAACATGAAAAATAGCCCTTGAAAAAGTCTGGAAATGGAGCGATTATCCGCGCCTCGTTAATTGTTTCTAAATGTTACACTTCCATGAACTTCAATCAGTTTGACTCATTATTACCACCTCAGGCTGCTGAACGTGCCGCCGAAGTAGGTGTTGGCAAAGCAACTAAAGCTCCAATGAAATCTTTCCTGTTGGCAATTTCAGCAGGTCTTCACATTGGTATCGCTTTTATTTTTTATACAACCGTAACCACAGGTGCTGGTGATCTTCCATGGGGCATTACACGTCTTATTGGTGGTTTGGCATTCAGTCTTGGTCTGATCTTAGTGGTAGTAACCGGCGGCGAGCTTTTTACTAGCTCAGTTCTTACGCTGGTGGCACGTGCAAGCGGCAAGATTTCATGGAAAGCCTTAATGAAAAACTGGCTGGTTGTGTACTTCGGTAACATGGTTGGTGCGGTTTTGCTTGTTGTGTGTATGCTGATCACCAAACAGTACATGTTCGACGGTGGTCAAGTGGGCTTGAATGCGATGGCCATTTCGCAGCACAAACTGCATCATGGCTTTTTCCAAGCTGTCGCGCTGGGCATTATGTGTAACGTTTTGGTATGTATCGCAGTTTGGATGACGTTCAGTGGTCGCACATTGACTGATAAAATCGCCGTAATGATCTTGCCGGTAGCTATGTTCGTTTCTGCTGGCTTTGAGCACTGTATCGCTAACATGTTCCAAGTACCAATGGCGATCGGTATTAAATACTTCGCACCTGAATCGTTTTGGCAAATGACAGGTGCAAACATTGCAGATTACGCGGATCTAAACATGATGGGATTCTTAGTGAACAACCTAATCCCTGTGACAATCGGTAATATCATCGGTGGTGGTGTCTTCGTTGGCATGTGGTATTGGATGATTTATCTACGTGATGAAGACAAGCATCTGAAATAACTTTTAAAAAAGGCAAGCTAAATGGCTTGCCTTTCTTTTATCTAAACTTCGCTCAACCGATGTTTAAACCAATTCTTCGTTGATGCCATATTCGTTTGGAATCCAATGAGACGTCATTTCTACCGGTTCCTGAGTCAGCCAATCAACGGGCGAATCTGACTGCAACTCATCGAAGTTTTCTCGTACGGCTAACCTATCCATGGTGCTCTCCCTATGTCGTTTAATTGCACTTTAGAAGAGTAAGATGACGGTTCAATGACCAATCAGTGACCATTAAATTTCGCAGTGTACAGTGGTCTCAAAGTTGCGCTTATGTTTCTGGTTGCTTATGGGTTTTCGGGGTTTATCCACATTTTCTGTGGATAACCTGTCTCAAAGATCGTGAGTATCTTTTTTGATCGAGAAAAATTCATAAAATGAGACGCTTATGTGATGACGAAGTGACCGGTTTTATGTTTTTTCCTTGTTGATAAACTTCACTTTAATACGTCCTTCTTTGGTTTGTACACAACTTAGTGTCATCTCTAAAGTGATCGCTACAGACACACTGAGCATGACAAAAATCGCCAGCATAATAACCAATTGATACTTGATGGCGACCATCGGGCTAGCACCACCTAAGATCTGACCTGTCATCATACCAGGGAGCGTCACCAAGCCTGTTGTCGCCATAGAAGCAAGAATTGGCGCAAGGGATTTGCGAAGGGCTTCTTGAAGAAAAGGGAAGGAGGCATACCTAGGAGCGGCTCCCAATGAGATGGCTGCCTCGTACTCTGACTTGCGTTGTTCGAAAGCGGTGAATAAGTTCTGCAACGCGACAATATTGCTGCTTAAGCTATTGCCTAACAGCATGCCTGCTAACGGAATCATGTATTGGGCATTGTAGAATGGTTCTGGCTTTACGAGACCTAAAGTGATAGCGGCAAGAAGAGGGACTAGACTGCAAGACAAGCCAGTAATCAGTGGGAGCATGAGTGGTTTCTTCGGAAGATTAGCTTTGCCCACAATTGAGCTTGCTCCGACGACAACCATAATGGATAACCACAGTAAATTTACGAGTAAGCTATTTAGCTTAAAAAGGTATTCCAGATACACACCAACCAAAATGAGTTGCACTGTCATTCGCGCAACACTCATCGCTGTATCTTTCGCAATTCCTAATTTATAGCGAGCATTGATGGTGAGTGGAACAATAAGAATCAAACTAAAAAGTGCAAGCTCAAACCAATTTATATCGACAACTTGATTCATAAACCTTCTCCCAAAATCAATGCTTTGATTCTAACGAAGTGGCATAGGTTTATGAATTGCTAAGCTCTGTTTTTTCGCAATCTCATCGACAAAATGATCGCTAAGACTTCGTGAAGTTTTCTTAACATAAAGATCACAAAGTATTGTCTTTAGTCGAAAAAATAGCGATTTAGTAGCACGAAAAAATCCATAAAAATGTAAACAAAGTTAATCTCATGTTGTATTCTTAACATGTTTGCAAAAGACTTATTTTTTCACATCTATTAATATTCTTTCACAAAGAATATCAATCAAACACATCTCTGGATGAGCTCAAAAAAGTGTTGGATAACAAGGGCTGGAGCGTCAGATTTGATTGAACCTTACTATTAGTATGGTCTAACATTTTCCAATAGAGATTGTAAAAAACTTAAGCTTGGTAACGCAGGCTTTTCAATAACACTAGATACAAAATAGGCAAATGTATGAGTGATGTTAACAAAATTGAGAGTGGTGAAAAACGCTCCCTGGAGTGGAAGTCTTTCCTCTTCATTGCAGTTGTTCTCTTCCCAATTCTGAGTGTGGCTTTCGTAGGTGGCTACGGATTTATCGTTTGGGCACTACAAGTGTTCTTCTTTGGTCCTCCAGGCGCACACGGCATGTAAGCCAGTGAGCTCACAACCACACTTTTGAAAAGATTTTAAGAGAGCAAATAATGAAATCATTAATCATTAAACTGTGGCGTACGATGACGCGCCCGGCAGTTCATATCAGCCTTGGCGTGCTGACTATGGGCGGTTTCATCGCTGGTGTTATTTTCTGGGGTGGTTTTAACACCGCACTAGAAGCAACCAACACAGAAGAATTCTGTATTAGCTGTCACACTATGCGTGACAACGTATACGTTGAACTGCAAGACACGGTTCACTGGAAAAACCACTCTGGTGTTCGTGCTACATGTCCTGACTGTCACGTTCCACACAACTGGACAGATAAGATCGCTCGTAAAATGCAAGCATCTAAAGAAGTATTTGCACAAGTATTTGGCAACTACGACGAACCGGGTGTTTTCGAAGAGCGCCGTATCGAACTTGCTAAACACGAATGGGATCGTTTCTCTGCAAACAAATCTCTAGAGTGTAAAAACTGTCACAACTACGATTCTATGGACTTCGAGCAAATGTCTCCAACGGCTCGTATCCAAATGAAACAAGCAGCTGAGAAAGACCAAAGCTGTGTTGACTGTCACAAAGGTATCGCACACAACCTGCCAGCAGGTATGGACAGCATTGGTGGTATCGTTGGTGACCTTGAAGGTATGACTTCAAACACTGACTACGGTGTAGGTCAACAACTTGTAAGTGTTCGTCACCTACCAATCTACTTCGACGATAAAGGTGCTAAAGAAGCAGGTCTTCTAAACCCTGCATCGACTGTTAAAGTTCTTGAAGAGAAAGGCGACTACGTTGAAGTTGAAATCGATGGCTGGCGTAAAGCGAAAGGCTTCGGTCGTGTAATTCAAGAAGACTTCGGTAAGAACATCGCAGTAGCATCACTACTAAAAGAAGCATCAACAGACGCTAACGTTGTGACTGCTGGTGAGAAGAAAGTTGATGAGCTAACAGGTCTTCCTTGGGAGAAAGTAGCTGCGAAAGTATGGATCAAGAAAGAATCTATGCTGAACGACATCAACCCTGTATGGGAAAAATCAAAAGAAGCTTACAAAACTAACTGTTCTGTATGTCACACACAACCTGCTGAAGCGCACTTCGATGCGAACACATGGCCAGGTATGTTCGATGGTATGCTAGCGTTCGTTAACCTAGATACAGACAGTGAAGCACTGATCTTGAAGTACCTACAGAAGCACTCTTCAGATTATGCTGAAGGTCACCACTAATAAGCGTCGGATTGGAGTAAATTAAATGGCTATTACACGAAGAAGTTTTCTTAAAGGTGTAGCAACCACAAGTGCAGCGTCAGTTATCGGTCCAAGCTTATTGGCTTCAGCATCTGCAAACGCAGCTGAGACTACTGGTACTTGGAAAGTAACAGGTTCACACTGGGGCGCGTTCCGCGCCCACATCTACGCGGGTAAAGTTCAAGAGATCAAACCGCTAGAACTAGACCAGAACCCAACAGAAATGTTGAACGGCATCAAGGGCATCATCTACAGCCCATCACGTGTTCGTTACCCAATGGTTCGTCTAGATTGGCTGAAGAAGCACAAATACAGCGCTGAGACGCGCGGTAACAACCGTTTCATCCGTGTAACTTGGGATGAAGCTCTAGACCTGTTCTACCGTGAGCTAGAACGTGTTCAGAAAGAATACGGACCATGGGCTCTACACGCAGGTCAAACTGGTTGGAACCAAACTGGTGCGTTCAACAACTGTACGGCACACATGCAACGTGCTGTAGGTATGCACGGTAACTTCATCACTAAAGTAGGTGACTACTCGACTGGTGCAGGTCAAACCATCATGCCTTACGTACTTGGTTCAACAGAAGTTTATGCACAAGGTACGTCTTGGTCTGAAATTCTAGAGAACTCAGACAACATCATTCTTTGGGCAAATGACCCAGTGAAAAACCTGCAAGTAGGTTGGAACTGTGAAACGCATGAATCTTTCAACTACCTAGCGCAGTTGAAGGAAAAAGTAGCGAAAGGCGAGATCAATGTTCTTTCTGTAGACCCAGTTAAGAACAAGACTCAACGTTACCTAGAGAACGATCACCTATACATTAACCCGCTAACAGACGTAGCATTCATGCTTGCTGTTGCGCACGTACTGTACAACGAAGACCTATACGACAAGAAGTTTATTGAAACTTACTGTCTAGGTTTCGAAGACTTCATCAAGTACGTTCAAGGTGAAACGAAAGATAAAGTTGTTAAGACACCTGAGTGGGCTGCTCCTATCTGTGGCGTGAAAGCGGACAAGATTCGTGAATTCGCACGCATGCTAGTGAACGGTCGTACACAAATCCTTATGGGTTGGTGTATCCAACGTCAAGAGCACGGTGAGCAACCATACTGGGCAGCAGCAGTAGTTGCAGCAATGGTTGGTCAAATTGGTCTGCCTGGCGGTGGTATCTCTTACGGTCACCACTACTCAAGTATCGGTGTACCTTCAACTGGTTTCGCGGGTCCTGGTGGTTTCCCTCGTAACCTAGATACTGGTATGAAGCCGAAGTGGGACAACAACGACTTTAACGGTTACAGCCGTACCATCCCTGTTGCTCGTTGGATCGACTGTCTGCTAGAACCAGGCAAAGAGATCAACTACAACGGTGGTAAAGTTAAACTTCCAGACTTCAAGATGATGGTGATCTCGGGTTGTAACCCATGGCACCACCACCAAGATCGTAACCGCATGAAGCAAGCGTTCCAGAAGCTACAAACAGTAGTAACGGTTGAGTTCGCTTGGACTGCAACGTGTCGTTTCTCTGATATCGTGCTTCCAGCATGTACTCAGTGGGAACGTAACGACATCGACGTGTACGGTTCTTACTCGAACAAAGGTCTGATTGCTATGCATCGTCTAGTGGACCCATTGTTCCAATCTAAGCCAGACTTCCAAATCATGAGTGAACTGACTCAACGCTTTGGTCGTCGCGACGAGTACACTCGTGGCATGAGCGAGATGGAATGGATCCGCAGCCTGTACAACGATTGTAAGAAAGCGAACGACGGTAAGTTCGAAATGCCAGAATTTGATGAGTTCTGGGAGAAGAGCGTACTAGACTTCGGTCAAGGTAAGCCTTGGGTTCGTCACGCTGACTTCCGTCAAGATCCAGAAATCAACCCACTGGGTACACCTTCTGGTTTCATCGAGATCACTTCTCGTAAGATCGGTCGTTACGGTTACGAACACTGTCAAGAACACCCTATGTGGTTCGAGAAATCAGAACGTTCACACGGTGGTCCTGGCTCTGACAAACACCCGTACTGGCTACAGTCTTGCCACCCAGACAAGCGTCTGCACTCTCAGATGTGTGAATCTGAGGACTTCCGTGCAACTTACGCTGTTCAAGGTCGTGAGCCTGTATACATCAACCCGGCTGATGCAAAAGCGAAAGGCATCAAAGACGGTGACTTGGTACGCGTATTTAACGATCGTGGTCAGCTTCTTGCTGGTGCTGTACTTACTGACAGCTACCCACGTGGTGTTATCCGTATCGAAGAAGGTGCGTGGTACGGTCCTCTAAACGAGAAAGTAGGTGCAATCTGTACTTACGGTGACCCTAACACTCTAACTCAAGATATCGGTTCTTCTGAGCTAGCACAGGCGACTTCTGCGAATACATGTATCGTAAACTTCGAGAAGTTCACTGGTAAAGTTCCACCAGTTACTTCATTCGGTGGTCCAATCGAAGTTGCTTAATCAGAGCACTAAGCTTTAAATAAAATACCAGCCTTCGGGCTGGTATTTTTTTGACCAAATTTCAGTGAGCATTCTCTCAATACCGAGTTTGGGCTTGCTCAAGAGCAACAGATTCGTGACGTCGATAACGAATTGAGCAGCAGAAGCGGAGGATAATGAGCCAAACTAAACAATAATAATCAAGTGAGTAGATTTTCTATGGCTCAGACCATTCAATTGGCCAATCATACTGAGATCTCAGTAAGTGATAACGATCTTCAATTCGAAATCGTCGGCAACCAAATTCACTTTTCTTTTGCCGGGATACACAATAAAACCTTTACTGACCGTGAAGTCTTGTTTCAAATGCCTTTTCTCTATGAGCAAGGCGCAACCGTTATCGGTGATGGCTTCCAAATGTTGGCACAGACCAGCGGTACCATTTCTCAACCTATCGACATTGGTCGTTGCCCCGATAACAACAATTCCTACCGTATTTACCCTGAGAGCGCACCAAAGCGTTACTACAACTATTTAGTTGTAGAAGACTCTGCAGGTTACACCTTATTTGGTTTCACTACTTGCCGTCGCTTTGCTGGTTACTTTGAGGTGAAGCAACATGGTGAACATTGGGTACTTTCAGCAGCAATCGATGGTGAAAGAACGCAAGTTGCAGACTGGGAACATAACCATCTTGAATCGGTTGTTGTGTTACGTGGGAGTTCGTTATCTGAGCTGTATCAAGAATACAGTGAGATGATTGCAGAACATCACCCTGCACGTAACGGAGTAATGCAAGACGCTCCGGTTGGTTGGTGCTCTTGGTATGCCTACTACGCGGACGTGACCGAAGGCAACATTTTGGAAAACGTGGAATGTATGCAAGACAACCTGGCTGAGCTCGAATGGGTACTGCTAGATGATGGCTACCAAGCATTTATGGGAGATTGGCTAACGCCTTCAGATAAGTTCTCTGGTGGTGTAAAAGAGCTGATTCATAACATTCGTGCAAAAGGTAAAAAACCAGCCATTTGGATGGCACCATTCATTGCCCAGCCAGAATCAGAAATCTTCAAAAAGCATCCCGATTGGTTTGTGCGTCACGAAGACGGAGAGCTTCTGAAAGCTGAAGATGTCACCTATGGTGGTTGGCGTTGTACACCTTGGTACATTCTCGATACTTCAAACCCTGAAGTCCAAGATCACTTAACTCACGTCGTATCTGTCATGCGCGAAGAGTGGGGTGTTGAGCTATTCAAATTAGACGCAAACTATTGGGGCACTTTAAAAGGTAAGCGCAGTCAATCGGGCGTAACCGGTGTAGAAGCCTACCGTATGGGTATGGAAGCGATCGCTAAAGGGGCAGGAGATGCATGGCTATTGGGTTGTAACGCACCAATGTGGCCTTCTTTGGGCTTAGTCGATGCCATGCGTGTGTCTGACGATGTAGAGCGCCATAGTCATCGCTTTGAGCAAATTGCCAAAGAGACCTTCTTCCGCAGTTGGCAGCATCGCAAGTTATGGCAAATCGACCCAGATTGCGCAACGTTCACTTCATTACCTAACCAAGCAGCCTCGCGTGAAGATTATCAATTCCATCGTAACGTGCTGCTAGCGTGTGGCGGTCTACTACTTTCCGGTGACCCTCTACCAGAAATCACCCCATTTGCGAGTAAGACGCTAGCGAAACTGATGCTGCGTCAACGCCGTAATCAAGAATCGGCTAAGTTTACCGCATTAGGTTTGAACCATGCTTTTCTGCCACTAACATCTAAGAATGATCTGCACTGTTTGTTTAACTACGCGAACGATGATGCGACAGAATTTACGCTTACCGCAGACCAACCAACAGATTGGTATGATTACTGGACCGGGGAGAAGCTCAATCAAGAGCCATGTCAGTTATTGCTAGTCAGCTTAGATAAAGGGTTAAATGCTAAGGCTGTCGTGACAGCAATGTAATTGGAAAAGTGAGCCAATCTCGTCCTTTTCAGAAATAAAGGCTAAAATTACTGTAAATGATAACTATTATCATTTACAGTAATGCTAATGAAAGGTAGAATCCTTCTATCTTTTCAAAGTAACTATTTGCCTTCTGGAGAAAACAGGGATGAGATTAAAAATTGGCTCTTTTGCCAAACCTGCGGTTGTACTTTTGTCTATGATGTCACTTGGATTAAGCACGGCAGCAATGGCAGCCGAGAAATTTAAAGTAGTGACAACTTTCACCATTATCGCGGATATGGCTCAAAACGTAGCTGGTGATGCGGCTGTTGTTGAGTCGATTACTAAACCTGACGCTGAGATTCACAACTATCAAGCGACCCCTGGTGATATTCGACGCGCTCAAGGCGCGGATCTTATTCTGTACAATGGTTTGAACCTAGAACTGTGGTTCAAAAAGTTCTTCAAAAATCTTCATGATGTGCCAAGTGTGATTGTGACCGAGGGTGTGCAGCCGATGAGCATCGCTCAAGGTCCTTACAGTGGCAAACCTAATCCCCATGCTTGGATGTCTCCAAGTGATGCTCTGATATACGTCGATAATATTCGTGATGCACTCGTGAAATACGACAGTGTTAATGCAAAGACTTACCAAAAGAATGCTGAAGCATACAAAAAGCAGATCATGGATATGGTTCAGCCTATTCGTGAAAAAGTGGCTCAAATCCCAGAAGACAAACGTTGGTTGGTAACAAGTGAAGGGGCATTCAGCTATTTGGCTCGAGACTTCGGTCTTAAAGAACTCTACCTATGGCCAATCAATGCAGACTCGCAAGGTACGCCACAACAAGTTAAACGCGTTATTGATGAAGTTCGTGCAAATCAGATCTCTGCGGTATTCAGTGAAAGCACGGTATCGGCAAAGCCAGCACAGCAGGTTGCGCGTGAAACAGGGGCTAAATATGCAGGTGTCTTGTACGTGGATTCATTGAGCAGTAAAAACGGTCCAGTGCCAACCTTCTTAGACTTACTGAAAGTGACTTCAAACACAATCGCAGAGGGTCTAGAACAGTAATGGCAGGAATTAAAGTATCAGACATTAGTGTCACTTATCGCAACGGTCATACCGCGCTATATGATGCAAGTTTTTCTCTTCCAAAAGGATCAATTACGGCTCTTGTTGGTGTGAATGGCAGCGGTAAGTCGACGTTATTCAAATCCATTATGGGGTTTGTACCGGTTAGCCAAGGATCGGTTGAGATCCTTGGTATGCCGGCAAAAAAAGCTCTAAAACAGAATGTTGTCGCGTACGTACCGCAAAGCGAAGAAATCGATTGGAACTTTCCTGTTCTGGTTGAAGATGTTGTCATGATGGGGCGCTATGGTCATATGGGATTACTCCGCATTCCAAAGCAAACCGATCATGACATGGTGACGGCTGCACTTGATCGCGTGAACATGACCGCGTTTAGAAAACGCCAAATAGGTGAACTTTCTGGCGGACAAAAGAAACGTGTTTTTCTTGCGCGCGCATTGGCGCAAGAGAGTGACGTTATTTTGTTGGATGAACCTTTTACTGGTGTCGACGTTCAAACGGAAGAACAAATCATGGCGTTGCTGCGTGACTTACGTGATGAGGGCAAAGTCATGCTGGTATCCACGCACAATTTAGGTAGTGTGCCAGATTTTTGTGACCGCACCGTATTGATCAATCGAACTGTGCTTGCTTCCGGGATGACTAGCGAAATCTTCACTCCCGAAAACCTCGAACTTGCGTTTGGTGGCGTCCTTCGACACTTCATCCTTGGCGGTAAAGATCTTCATGAAGATGATGATGAGCGTAAGTTGACAGTATTGTCTGACCACGAACGTCCAGTTGTTATGTATGGTGAGCAGCAAGCTGTTCCGGTTTCGCGTCCAGACAAGTAAGGAGTTCATTTTTATGGATTATTTACTCGAACCTTTTGACTATGGCTACATGGTGAATGCCATGTGGGTGAGTGCATTGATTGGCGGTGTCTGCGGCTTTCTGTCGACTTACCTAATGTTGAAAGGCTGGTCACTCATTGGTGATGCACTTTCTCACTCGATCGTTCCTGGGGTTGCTGGTGCATATATGCTCGGCTTACCTTTTGCCTTTGGCGCGTTTTTGTCTGGTGGTCTTGCTGCCGCTGGAATGTTGTTCTTGAGCCAAAGAAGCAAATTAAAAGAAGATGCCATCATTGGTTTGATATTTACGTCTTTTTTTGGTCTGGGGTTATTTTTAGTTTCACTTTTCCCTGCCGCGGTGAATATTCAAACTATTGTATTAGGTAATGTGCTCGCCATCACGCCGACCGATACATTCCAGTTAGTTATTATTGGTGGTATCTCGCTTGCCGTTATGCTCGTCAAATGGAAAGACCTAATGGTGGTCTTTTTCGATGAGAACCATGCCAAGAGTGTCGGACTGAACCCGACCCGATTGAAAGTGTTGTTTTTTACGCTTCTAAGTGCATGTACTGTCGCAGCGTTGCAGACCGTTGGTGCTTTTTTGGTTATTGCGATGGTTGTTATTCCAGGGGCTACAGCGTATTTAATGACTGACCGATTTTCACGCGTGATTGTTTACGCTGTTGCAATTGGGTCTCTAAGTTCATTCGTTGGTGCCTACGTCAGTTACTACATTGATGGCGCGACTGGCGGGATCATCGTTTTACTGCAAACAGCTTGTTTCTTGATGGCATTTGTTTTCGCACCTAAGCATGGTCAAATTGCGATTAGACGTAAAAGCAAACAACAAATCGCAAAAAAGAATCGTGAATCAGCGTCTTCAATGCCTATGATGAATAAGGAGCACAAAAATGCTTGATACACTCCTTATGCCTTTTACCTTCACATTCATGCAGCAAGCATTCTTGATTGTTTTGCTTGTTTCAATTCCAACGGCTTTATTGTCTTGCTTCCTTGTATTGAAAGGTTGGTCGTTGATGGGGGACGCCATCGCGCACTCGATTCTTCCTGGTGTGGTGATTGCCTATATCCTTGCTATCCCTTACACCGTTGGCGCGTTTGCTGCGGGTATATTTTGTGCGCTTTCAACAGGCTACTTAAAAGAAAATAGCCGTATCAAAGAAGACACCATTATGGGCGTAGTCTTTTCTGCCATGTTCGCGCTTGGTCTCGTATTGATGACCAAAATCGAAGTAGGCGTCCACCTAGATCATATCTTGTTTGGTGATGCACTAGGTGTGAGTTGGGCGGACATCATTGAAGCCGCAATCGTCGCTTTACTTGTTGTGCTTTTTGCGGTGTTCAAAGGAAAAGATTTGTTAGTTTTCGTATTTGATTACCAACACGCGCAAGCAATTGGTCTGCCTGTTAAGTTTCTCCATTATGGTTTGCTTTCGTTACTATCGTTAGCCATTGTCGCTGCACTTAAGGCTGTTGGGATGATCTTAGTTATCGCGATGCTGATTGCTCCCGGGGCAACTGCATTCTTACTAACGCGCCGTTTCCACAGCATGGTGTTGCTTGCCTTATGTATGTCACTGCTGAGTGCTTTTCTTGGTGTGTACTTGAGCTTTTTCATTGACAGTGCACCAGCGCCTACCATCATTCTCATCATGACGCTGAAGTTTATTATTGTCTTCTGCTACACCAGTTATAAAAATAGGAAAGTGGAGTTTAAATCTGGCGACACGATAGAACAGTTTTAAACCAGACTTTTTATCAAAGCCCAAGTATTGAATTGCTTGGGCTTTTTTCGTTGTCACTACTATACCCAAGTAACCTCGAGATGCTAGGTTCAGCGAGACTGACTTGGTTTGTAGACGCGGCGGCGATTTAAAGGTTTAGTGGGTCTAAATCAAGAATCGGCAACAAAGTATACAAGCCAAGGCCCTTATATTTGCAAAGAGCGCCCTTTGGGACGTGTCTTTGACTCGCTTTTTTAGTCAAACAAATGGCTGCGTCAAACAACTTGGAAAGAGCTGGTTATTACACTGCGTTGTTTTCCTTGCTCTCGAATCAATGACAACGCTCTGAATCCTGCATCTTGAAGTCACTTGGGTATAAACGACCTCTATTGAATGAATCCTGTGTGTTGTGCTTGTCGGGTGAATTTATTGAGTCTTTTTTACGTTTTGAAATTAGGACAAAAGCAAAATTTCAGGTAAAGTAACCGCCTTTGTGAGCAAACTCGCTTCCTTGGTGCAATTCGTTACGTAATTCACCCCGTTAGGAAGCCATCAAATTGACTTGAATAGGAAGAGACATGATTCTAGTTGTAGGTCATAAGAACCCAGACAGTGACAGTATTTGTAGTGCACTAGTTGCAACTGAACTTCTAAAGGCGCGTGGTGTTGAAGCAATGCCAATTCGTCAGGGCGAAATTAACCGTGAAACTCAGCACATCTTAGAAGTAGCTGGCGCAGAAGTTCCTGAGCTACGTACTTCAGTTGCGGGTGAAACAGTTTGGCTAGTAGATTACTCAGATCTAGCGCAAGCACCAGACGACATCGCTGAAGCTGAAATCGCGGGTATCGTTGACCACCACCGTCTAGGTGATGTGATGACAGTAAACCCAATGGAAGCATGGATCTGGCCTGTTGGTTGTACTAACACAGTACTATTCAACATGTTCAAGATTGAAGGTCACGAGATCACACCTCAAATCGCTAAGCTAATGATGTCAGCTATTCTATCTGACACTGTTGGTTTTGCTTCTCCAACTTGTACTCAAAAAGACAAAGACGCTGTTGCTGAACTAGCGGCAATCGCAGACGTGCAAGATGTTGACGCATTCACTAAAGATCTTCTAATTGCTAAGACAAACATCGAAGGTCTATCTGCTGCTGAGCTTGTTGAAAAAGACCTGAAAGGTTACCCATTCAACGGTCGTGACGTAGTTGTAGGTCAGGTTGAGCTTGCAACTCTTGAGCAAGTGGATGGCATGATCGATGCGCTAGAAGCTGATCTAGAGGCGCGTTGTGCAAACGACAACCTAGCATTCGCGGCAGTGATGCTAACAGACATCACTACTGCTCAAACTCGTCTTCTATACAAAGGTGAGTGGGCTGAGAAGCTTGTTAAGCATGAGAAAGATGGCATGCTAATGATGGAAAACACGCTAAGCCGTAAGAAGCAAGGTTGGCCTTGGCTTCAAACTGAGCTTGCGTAATTTCATTGTTACCAGTTTATACTTTAGATGCCCGCCCTTCGGTGGGCATTTTTCTATGGGAAATAGGAGACGACTATGTCTGAAGCATTAACCCAAGAGCAGATGGACACCATTAACCGCTACAATGAAGAGCAGCGTTTGAAATACTGCGTAAAAGAAATCGTAGCGAACCGCAAAGTGTGGATTCTGAAAGACGAACACGGTTGTGTCATGCTAAACACAGAAGATGACGATTGTGTACCAGTTTGGCCAAACGAAGAGTTTGCACAGCAATGGGCAACGGGTGACTGGGAAGAATGTGAGCCGGAAGCTATTTCATTGAACAAGTGGCACAGTCGCTGGACGTCCGGTTTAGAAGACGATGAGCTCTCTGTCGTGGTTTTCCCAAACCAGAATGAAGAAGGTGTTGTTCTTTTTCCTGACGAATTTGATTTTGAACTGCGCAAACAAGAAAGCCGTCGCTAATTGGGTCGAGTCGCGTCTTGATATCCAGTAATACTAAAAAGCCTGCGTTGATGCAGGCTTTGTTATTTTTGTCAGTAATTTACGATTTTCTGAGAGACAAGGATTAGTGGCTTGGCGCTTTGTAAAAGTGGCTCTCGACCAATCGTTGAGTAATAGCGTGCTCTGGATTAGTAAGCACTTGGTTAGTTTCACCAAACTCCACAACTTCGCCTTCGTGCATCACCATCACTTTGTCGGTAATGTGTTTTACGATCCCAATATGCTGAGATACATAAACAAAGGACAGTCCCATCTCTTCTTGCAGTTCTAAGAAGAGGTTGATGATCTGAGAGCGCATCGCCATGTCGAGACCATTGAGTGCTTCGTCAGCCACAATGATCGAAGGCTGAAGGATCAATGCACGAGCAAGGCACACGCGTTGTTTCTGACCTGCTGCGAGCATTTGAGGGTAGAAGTACGCATGTTCCGGCAGCAGACCAACTCGAAGTAAGGTTTCTTTCACACGCTTCATACGTGCATCTGGCGGCATGTTCGTGTTTCGCTTTAACGGACCTTCCAAAATTCGACCTATCTGAATTCGTGGGTTCAAAGAGGTGTTTGGGTCTTGGAAAATCATGCGAATCAGCTTACAGCGCGTCGAGTAATCTTTGTGTTCGAGACGTTCACCGTTCACTCGAATCTCACCGGAACTCGGCTCAACAACGCCAGCTAACATACGTGCTAGCGTCGATTTGCCTGAACCATTTTGTCCGATAAAGCCGATAGTTTGCCCCGGCTCTAAGCTGAAGCTGACGGGCTTTACTGCTTCTTTGACTGTGCGTTTGAACAGACCTGAACGCGTAACAAACTGTTTCGATAGGTTATCGACTTCAAGCAACGCACTCATGAATGTTTCTCCGTGTTCAATGGGAAGTGACAGTTAAATTTATGGTTCTTAATTCGTTTGGTATGCGGAATTTCGACACATTGTCTTTGTGCATAAGGACAACGAGGTCCTAAACGGCAACCAATCGGTAAGTGCTGCAACGGAGGGATTGAGCCTGGCAGTGATTGCAGTTTCTGCTTATGAGGAATCCAATCATTGAAATCGGGCATCGCTTTTAGCAGCGCAGCAGTATAAGGGTGTTTAGGTGCTTCGATGAGTTTATCGGTATCTGCTGATTCCACTGATTGACCACAGTACATTACGGTAATGCGATTTGCCCATTGTGTAATGGTCGTCAAGTCGTGCCCGATCAACACAATGGTGGTGTTGTTGAGTTGGTTCATACGACTCAACAAACGCAAGATTTGCGATTGTGTAATTGGGTCAAGGTCGTTTGTCGGTTCGTCGGCAATCAAGATTTTTGGCTTAGTTGCAATAGCCATTGCGATCATGACTTTTTGACATTCACCATCGGTTAGCTCGTACGGGTAACTGCCCATTAAGCGTTTATGATCTTTGATACCCACTTTATGGAGTAGGGCGATGGCCTGTTTTTTACGCCACTTAAAGCGTTCCCACCATTTACCTTCAAAAGAGCGAGACGGGATCGATTCTATCAACTGACGTCCTACTTCTTCTGAGGGATCCAGACACGTTGAAGGCTCTTGGAATATCATGGCGATGTCTCGCGCAATCACTCTTCGGCGTTCTTTTGGCGTCAGTTGAAGCAGGTCAATATTGCCAAGACGCATTCGGTCTGCGGTCACTTTCCAGTTGTCTTTACAAACGCCTACAATGGCTTTGGCCACCAAGCTTTTGCCCGAGCCTGATTCGCCTACTAAACCACGGATTTCCCCTTCATTCAGGGTAATACTCATGCGGTCTACGGCTTTCACCAAACCTGAGGGCGTTTCAATTTCAATGGTTAAATGTCGAATATCTAATAACGGCATTATTCGATCCCCGCATTGAGAGCTTGGCGTACACCTTCACCCACTAAGTTTAGAACAACCACGGTAAACATAATGGTGAGACCTGGTAGTGTTACTGTCCATGGCGCAATGTAAATGAGCTCAACAGAGTCACCTAGAATTGCTCCCCATTCAGTACTTGGTGCTTGAGCGCCTAAGCCGAGGAAACCAAGCGCAGTGATATCTAGAATAGCAACTGACAGTGCAAGGGTAATTTCAGCGGCGATAACCGTTAATACGTTAGGTAGAATGGAGTTCCACAGCAGATAAAAATCGTTCGCACCATCCAGACGTGCTGCCATGATGTAATCTTTTTCAACCTCGGTATGCACGGCAATATAGACCGAACGGATAAAACGTGGGATCAGAGCTAAGCAGATGGCCAGAAGAATATTGAACTCACCAAAGCCTAAGAATGCCACGAAAATGATCGCAAGCAGTAGTGATGGAATAGACATCACAGTGTCGAGCAAGTGGTTTAAGGTACTGGAGAGCAGGCCTTTAGTCATGCCCGCTAAAACACCAATGAAACAACCGATCAACGCTGCTATCGCCGTAATTGCAACTGCAGCACCGAACGTCAGTTGAGAGCCCATAATAAGGCGCGAAAGAATGTCACGACCTAAATCGTCAGTCCCCAGGAAGTAATCAACCGTGCCAGCTGGTGCCCATGATGGCGGCACAAGCAATTCGCCAGATTGAGCTTGAGGATCATAAGGGGCAATTAAAGGTGCAAAAATGGTGATCAGCACAATGAAGATCAAGCACCACAAGCCAAACATTGCCAAGCTGTTCGCGCGGTAGCTACGCCAGAATCGTTCGAACTGAGTCGGAATGCGCTCTTCCTGATAGACGTTATTTGTTAGCATACCATTCCTTTCTCACCAGAGGGTTGATCATGGCACCAATCAAATCCGAAAGGATGTTGGCAGTTAAAACAAGGGTCGCCAGAACCATGACACCAGCTTGAATTGACGCATAGTCTTGATTCGAAAGAGCGTCCAACAACCAGCGCCCAATGCCTGGCCAGTTGAAGATAGACTCAGTAATGATAGCTAACGTAATCATGCTTGAAAGCTGAACCCCAACCTTTGGAATGATGGGTGGAATCGCATTGCGTAATACGTGTTGTGTCACGATCTCACGGTTTGATAAACCTTTGATTCGCGCCGCACGGATGTAGTTTTGGCTCATCACTTCTGCCACTGATGCACGCATCAAACCGATGACCTGTGTGGTCGGCGTTAGAGCCAGAACCAAACAAGGAAGAACCATATGCTCAATAACGCTTTGTAGCGCATGAGCTCGGTATTCACCTTTTGCCATAAATGCATCGATAATGGCGAAGCCTGTCACATGGTCAATTTCGTAAAGAAGATCATAGCGTCCCGCGACAGGGAAGACATGATATTGAAGTGAAAAGACCATAATCAACATCAGCGCAACCCAGAAAATTGGGGCGGAATAACCAGACATAGAAACGAACGAGATGCTGGTATCTAACCATTTGCCTTGTTTCATGCCCGCTATTGTACCGAGTGGAATACCGATCAGCAGTGACACAACAAAGGCGAAAAAGCACAGCTCTAGCGTTGCAGGGAACACGACCGCTAACTCTTCATAGATTGGGTTGCCATTTTTGCTGATACCGAAATTGAGCTGAGACAACTCAACTAGGTAGCTTTGCCAGCCCGACCAAAACTCTACATTTGCCCAATGAGATGTTGGATCTAAACGCAAGAGTGAAAAGCCCACCAAAGTGAGAATCATCAAAGTGATGACAAATAGATTAAGACGTCTTACGGCGTACCAAAACATTAATGAATTCTCTCAACTCTATCAAAAGGTTGCGCATTGAAAGGGCTCGATTTAAAACCTTTCAGCGATTTATCGTGAACACGGAACTGAACGCCGTGAGCTAATGGGATAACTGGAAACTCTTCATTCAGAATATTCTGCGCTTGGCGGTATAGGTTCAAGCGGTAACGCTGCTGCTGTGTCTCTAATGCGAGATCGAGCAGGAAGTCAAAATCATCGTTACACCACATTGAAACGTTTAAACCCACCCGCTCAGATTCACAAGAAAGCAGCGGACGGAAGAAGTTGTCAGGATCGCCAGTATCACCAATCCAGCCAGTTAAGAGCAAATCAACATCGTTGATGGTTTCGAGCTGTGTGCGCTCAAAGCGATCATCGGTCAGTAGGCGTAACTCAACACCGATATCGGCAAAGTTAGCTTGGATAAGTTCTGCGGTTTTACGCGGGCTAGGGTTGAAAGCGCGAGGCTCTAATGGGACCCACATCGTCAGTTGCAGACCTTTCTCGTAACCTGCTTCTCGAAGTAGGGCTAAAGCATAATTACGGTCATAACGTATTTTCACGCTGTCTTTTTGGTAAGCCCAAGAGTTTGGTGGAAGCAGTGTATAAGCTTGAGTCCCCGTACCGTAATAAACCGAGTCAAGAATGTTCTGGCGGTTGATCGCCAGATTCAAGGCTTGGCGAACTCGAGCATCGCGCAGAGCAGGGTGCTCAGTATTAATCGCAATAAAGGACACGTTGTTAGCAGGTGTTGCGGTTAATTCCAGCTCTTCTGTTTCTTGGATGATCGGGATTTGGCTAGAGATCGGTGAAGCCAAGACATCGCACTCATTTCTCAGTAGCTTAGCGAGTGTGCCCGTACCACGGTGGGAAATATCGAATACGACTTGCTCCATTTTTGCCGGCGATTTCCAGTATTTAGGATGGCGCTCTAAACGAATCAAGTCGTTCACTTGATACTCTTTTAGTTGATATGGACCGGTACCGATAGGCAGCATATCAATTTGTGCTTTCTCATCCTTTGCTGCTAACTGCTGACCATATTCTGCAGAGAGAAGCACAGCATGGCTGGTGGCAATGTTTGCCAAAAAAGCAAAGTTAGGTTGAGTCAGAACAAATTTAACCGTGTGGTCATCCAGCGCAATCACATCTTTAACTAGGTTTTGGAAATCTAAACCTGCAAACCATGGATAAAAACCACCACCGACGTCGTGAAACGAATGGTCTACATCAATGATTCGCTTAAAGCTAAATACCACGTCTTGCGCGTTGAATGGTCGAGTTGGTGTAAACCATGAAGTCTTTTGGAACTGAACACCACGTTTAAGATTAAACGTATATTCGGTGCCTTCTTCATTCACCGACCAGCTCTCAGCAAGGTTCGCGATGGGTTGATGAGATTTAGGATCGAGCGTGAGCAGCGTGTCATAAAGCTGAGGACTTAATGCTTCGGCTGTAATGCCGCTGTCAATTAGCTGAGGGTTGAATGTGGTTGGCTTACCTTGCCCACAAAACACAAAGCCATTCTCTCGAATATCATTGTGATCGATTTCGTCACCACAGGCGGTGAGTAAGCTAATACCAATTAGGCTCAGCGATAGTCTTATAAAAGCATTCATAATATGAAATGGTCATTGGACTTTGCTTGCTCCCAGCGCGTTATAGCACCGAGTATGACAAGCGAAAATGATCTCGCTAATTTATCACTTTTGCCAACTCGCTCCAAACATAAAATCGTTGAGCTGCAGGGTGTTAGATCAAATTACCGTATCATTTCTGGTCGTTGACCTGTTTTGCCTCTTGAAATTGCTCACAACGTACGTGCAATAGCGCCTTTCGCACCGCGGTTCGTTTTATCATTATATACCCAAGTCAACTCGCCCTTCGAGAGCGTGTCATTGACCCGGCTGCTGTGTCAAACCCCTAGGAAAGAGCCGATTATTACCCAGCGTTGTCTTCCTTGCTTACTTTCATTAAACAGGGAACCAGAGACAACGCTCTGAATCCTGCATCTTGAAGTCACTTGGGTATAATGATCAATTGATAGAGTGAGACATCGCTAGAGAGCAATGATAGTTAACTTGGTGCAAGGACGTTTATCCTTGACCAACTAAGCCATATTTTCTCACCATGCCTCTTAGTTGATGGTAGCTCAGACCTAACAGCTCTGCGGCTTGACGCTGGTTAAACTTGGCTTCTTCCAACGCACGGTTGAGCAATTCAATATCTTGGTCTTCTTGCCACTGCTTGTAATCCAACGGGAAGTGTATTTCTGCTTTTTGTGCGGCTTGTGTTGTTTCTGGTTCTTCTTGACTCGCAGAGTGACCCAATGCGTTCTCCCAACCCGTTTCAAATGGGTTAAAGATCAAGTGTTCAATCGGATCTGAGTTCAATCCATGACGGTATATGGCACGCTCAATGACATTCTTAAGTTCACGTACGTTACCTGGCCATTCGTAGTCTAGGAGCGATTGCTGCGCTTGCTCCGTAAAACCGACGAAGTATTCAAGTTGGAGTTCACGACACATTTTGATCGCGTAATGCTCGGCAAGAGAGAGAATGTCTTCTTTTCTTTCACGTAAAGGAGGAAGCATGATGACGTCAAACGCCAAGCGATCGAGTAAATCCGCTCGGAAATCGCCTTGTTCCGCCAACTTTGGTAAGTCTGCATTGGTTGCACACACCAAACGTACATCGGCGTTTAATGCAGTATGCCCACCAACGCGCTCGTATTCCCCATATTCAATCACACGCAAAAGTTTTTCTTGAACGAGGAGAGGAGCGGTCGCCAATTCATCGAGAAATAGTGTGCCACCCTCTGCGCGTTCAAAACGTCCTTTGTGCTTGCCTTTAGAGCCAGTAAATGAGCCGGACTCATGACCAAAAAGCTCAGAATCAATCAAACCTTCGCTTAATGTCGCACAGTTTAGGGAAAGCAGTGGTTTATCCCAACGCTTTGATAAATAGTGTAAACGTTGCGCGATGAGTTCTTTACCTGTGCCTCGTTCTCCAATTATGAGGACAGGGCGCTCAATTGGCGCAAGTTGTGATACTTTATCTAATACGGCGAGAAAAGCAGGCGATTCACCGATGAGGTTTTGCTTCATAAAATCCTTCTTATTTTCTATCTTGCCATGATTTACAGTATTGGAGTTGGTGAAATTTACCAACAGTTGGTAAAAACCATCATAGCATAACGGTATGCAACAACAACAAAATGCTTAACTTGCTGTTTATTAAGGGAAATAAAAGTTGGCACGCTACTTGTAATATCTAAATGGAGACACAAGGTGAATAACCGCCTTGTCGAGTTTTAATAGGAAAAAAGAGGAGTTCCGTTATGGGTATTTTTTCTCGTTTTGCAGATATCGTTAACTCAAACATCAGTGCATTGCTAGACAAGGCGGAAGATCCTGAAAAAATGATCCGTCTTATCATCCAAGAAATGGAAGACACACTTGTAGAAGTGCGTACTAACTCGGCTAAAGCGATTGCAGATAAAAAAGAGTTGGCTCGCAAAGTCGAAGCTCTAGAAGAGCAAATCACTGAGTGGGGGCAAAAAGCAAGCCTAGCTTTAGTGAAAGAGCGTGAAGATTTGGCTCGCGCAGCTCTGATTGAAAAGCAAAAGTTAGAGCAAGTCATTAAAGGTCTTCATACTGAGCAAACGTTGGTTGAAGAAACCATCGAGAAGCTAACCGGTGAAATCGGTAAACTAGAAAACAAAATTGCTGAAACGCGCGCTAAGCAACAAGCATTGGCAATTCGCAACCAAACGGCATCTAACCGTCGTGATGTTCAAAAACAACTGCATGCAGGTCGCACAAACGAAGCGATGGCAAAGTTCGAACAGTACTCTCGTAAAATTGACGAGATGGAAGCAGAAGCAGATCTTTACGCAAAAACTGGCAACGCAAAATCTTTAGACCAAGAGTTTGCCGAGCTACAAGCACAAGATGAAATCGAAAAAGAGTTGGCAAAACTGAAAGAACAGATGTCATCAAACAATAAATAAGAAAGGAGCCATTTATGTCGACATTTTTTATTACTGGACCATTGATTGTCTTTTTAATCTTTGTCGCTCCACTATGGCTCTTCTTACACTATCGCAGCAAACGCAAAGCAGATAGTGCACTGTCGAGCCAAGATCTAGAGCGTCTTCAGGTGCTGTCTGAGAAAGCGGAAGCGATGCAGTCTCGAGTTGATACATTGGAGCGTATCCTAGATGCAGAATCCCCAACGTGGAGACGCAAGTATGAGTAAACGAGAACTGTATCGTGACCCTGTAAACGGTAAAATCTCCGGCGTGTGTGCCGGAGTGGCAAACTACTTTGGTGCAGAAGTTTGGTTGATTCGTATCGTTGTGATTTCCGCAGCCTTGCTTGGTGGTACTTTCCTTGTCTTGTTGGCATACATTGCGATGACCTTCATGTTAGAAAAGCAGCCAATGACTTATACCGAAAACATTAAGTCGCAACAGGAACATACATTGAAGAGCAAACCGTGGCAAAAAGGGCAAAGCCCAGATCAGTTGCTCAGTGTGCTAGAAAACGACTTCAGTCGTCTTGATAATAAGATTCGAAGTATGGAAGCGTATGTCACCTCTGATGCCTATCGCGTAAACAGAGAATTTAATAAGCTCTGATAATTAATTATGAATGTATTGATAAAGCAGACCTCGGTCTGCTTTATTTTTGTCTCAAATAGCTCATTTTAAAGAAAAATTAGATTCAGATGCTCTAGAAGAATGTCATAAATTCATCTACCTTAAAAAGAATGGATGTTAAATGGATGAATTCACATGAGAAAAGCGCTCATTCCAATCGCTGTCATGACGGTTCTTTCGGGGTGTGGTAAAGAGCTGCCACCAGTCCCTGAACCCGAATCTCGGCCCGCCAAACTCTTCACTGTTTCTGTAGGCAATGCTCAGTTTGAAAGACATTTTCCTGCCACTACAGAAGCTGGTGATCGAGCAGTACTCGCATTTCGTGTCCCTGGTTTGCTTCAATCGATAGAAGTAAACGCAGGTCAAATGGTCAATAAAGGCGATGTGCTTGCCGTGCTCAACCCCGATGAGTATTCACTACTCGAAAAACAAGCCCGTGCAAACTACACCCTTGCTGACGTTCAATACGAGCGTTCGAAAAAGCTTCGTAAAGAACAAGTGGTCTCGGAACAAGATTTTGATGCAGCAAAAGCCAATCACAACTCGGCCAAAGCCCAGTGGAATCAGGCAAAAGCAAACCTAAGATACACCAAACTTGTTGCCCCTTATGACGGCACGATTTCTTATCTCCCAGCAGAAAACCATGAGTATGTGGCGGCAAAAGAAGGCGTCATGAATATTCAGACTAACCAAGTGATGAAGGTACTGTTCCAACTGCCTGATCACTTGTTAAGTAAATTTACTCAAGGTGCAAATGCGTACGCCTCCATGACGTTTGATGCATTCCCAGAGCGTTCTTTCGAGTTAACCTTCCAAGAAATTGATACTGAAGCAGACCCTAAAACTGGTAGTTACAAAGTCACCATGGTAATGGAACGACCAGAAGGGGTGGGGATATTGCCGGGTATGTCCGGTAACGTGCATTTAGTTTCTGAAAATGCAGGTGCTACCCGAATTCCAAGCTCCGCGATATTTACTGAAGATGGCAAAACCTGTGTTTGGCGTGTCAATGACCAAGGTATTGTTGAGAAAGTGTCTGTCGCGTTAAACGATAAGCAGCAAATCGAGGAAGGACTGCAAGATGGTGATCAAATCATTATCTCTGGCGTGAACGTGATCGAACCGGGTATTAAGGTTCGAGAATGGGTTAAGGAGCGAGGGCTGTAACATGAAAGGAATCTTAGCTTTAACGACGCTTTGCTCTACGGTATTGCTCGCTGGTTGTGGTGACAAAGGACCTGAAAGAGAACTAGAAACACCTCGTGTGAGAGTCGCTTCTCTGGAAGGAAAGCGAGTCGATGATAATCTTTATTTCCCTGCTATTGCCAATGCGGCTGACCGTTCGCATTTGAGTTTCCGTGTTGCGGGTGAGGTGAGCCGAGTGCTGGTGAAAGAGGGTGATAAAGTCATTAAAGGCGATGTCATTGCCACACTGGATCCTACGGATTATCAGCTTGATGTTGATAATGCTTCGGCACGTTTTTCCGTCGTCGATAGCCAGTATCGTCGCTCTGCACCTTTGGTGAAAAAAGGTTTATTAGCGAAATCTCAATTCGATGAGATTGCAGCACAACGTCAAATCGCACTGGCTGAATTGGAGTTAGCCAAACTTCGACTGTCTTTTACTCAACTTAAAGCGCCTGTTGACGGCATCATCTCACGCGTCAACGTTGACCAGTTTGAAAATATTCAAGTTGGGCAGTACATCGTGAACATTCATAGTGTTAATCGTGTTGAAGTGCTGATCCAACTTCCGGATCGCCTCTATGTCAAACAGCCGCCGACGTCGGAAAATCTTGCCAAAATTGATGCGGTGGTTCGTGTACCAAGTGGTAATGAATACAAAGCCCACATCAAAGAATTCACGACCGAACCAGATCCAGATACTGGCACATTTACCGTCACCTTATCACTGCCTATGCCAGAGCAAGAGTACATTCTTGACGGTATGGCTGTTGATGTGACGTCTAAAGATGAGAATGTTGGCTTGGAATTGAATGTTGGTATCAATGTTCCGATCGAAGCGATTTTCAATGCTGATGGCGATGATTTAAGCCGAGAAAACAAATTTGTTTGGGTGCTAAATGACGACAATACCGTCACTCGCAAGCAAGTACGAGCGGGCAAAGCATCAAAAACATCGGTTCAAATTCTTGATGGTCTAGAGCTTGATGACAAAGTCGTTGTCGCAGGTGTGGCTCGATTGAGAGAAGGCATGAAAGTGGAAGTGGTTAAGCAGGAGGCAACTCAATGAGTGAACAAAATAACGTTGCGCCTCAACAAGATGATGAAAACGTAACGGGTATTGCGGCGTATTTCATTAGAAACCGCGTAATCAGTTGGATGGTGTCGCTGATCTTCTTGATTGGTGGTGTTGCGGCGTTCTTTGGATTAGGGCGTCTTGAAGATCCAGCCTTTACTATTAAAGACGCAATGGTAGTGACCTCTTATCCGGGGGCAACGCCACAACAAGTGGAAGAAGAAGTTACTTATCCGATAGAGAAAGCGATTCAGCAATTAACCTACGTGGATGAAGTGAACTCCATTTCCAGTCGTGGTCTATCTCAAATTACAGTGACCATGAAAAACAACTATGGTCCGGATGATTTACCACAGATTTGGGATGAACTACGTCGTAAGGTTAATGACCTAAAAGGTACGTTACCACCGGGTGTCAATGACCCATCGGTGATTGATGACTTCGGCGATGTATACGGGATTTTGCTTGCGGTAACTGGTGACGGATACAGTTATAAAGAGTTGCTCGATTACGTTGATTATTTAAGGCGTGAACTTGAACTGGTTGATGGGGTAAGTAAGGTCTCGGTATCTGGTCAACAGCAAGAGCAAGTGTTCATCGAAATCTCGATGAAAAAGCTAAGCAGTTTGGGGCTATCTCCGACAACCGTTTTTAACTTACTTTCGACCCAAAACGTAGTTTCTGATGCAGGTGCGATCCGTATCGGTGATGAGTACATTCGTATTCAACCTACCGGTGAGTTTCAAAGCGTAGATGAGCTAGGTGACTTATTGATCACCGAGTCTGGTGCACAAGGTCTGATTTTCTTAAAAGACGTTGCCGAAATTAAGCGAGGTTATGTAGAAGTTCCAACCAACATCATTAACTACAATGGTGAGTTGGCGCTGAACTTGGGGATTTCATTTGCTCAGGGTGTCAATGTTGTTGAAGTTGGCAAGGCATTTGATCGTCGAGTTGCAGAACTGAAGTACCAACAGCCAGTAGGCGTTCAAATTTCAGAAATCTACAATCAGCCAAAAGAAGTAGATAAGTCGGTGAGTGGCTTCGTTATCAGTTTGGCTCAAGCCGTTGGTATCGTAATCATCGTTCTATTGTTCTTTATGGGTTTACGCTCCGGTCTGCTTATTGGTCTGATCTTGCTACTGACTGTACTAGGTACCTTCATTTTTATGAAGTACTTAGCCATCGATTTACAACGTATCTCTCTTGGGGCATTGGTTATTGCTCTGGGTATGCTGGTGGATAACGCCATCGTCGTCGTGGAAGGGATACTCATCGGGACTCAAAAAGGGCGAACGAGACTTCAAGCTGCGACGGATATCGTCACGCAAACCAAATGGCCGCTTTTAGGCGCGACGGTTATCGCTGTTACTGCTTTTGCGCCAATCGGTCTATCAGAAGACTCGACAGGTGAGTACTGTGGTACCTTGTTTACCGTACTGCTTATCTCGTTAATGCTGAGCTGGTTTACCGCTATTTCGTTGACGCCTTTCTTCGCTGATATTTTCTTCAAAGGTCAGAAAATTAAGAGTGGTGAAGGCGAAGACAATGACCCATACAATGGCATCATCTTCGTTATGTATAAGAAGTTCTTAAGCTTCTGTATGCGCCGAGCATGGTTTACTGTTGTTGTCTTGGTGGCAGGTCTAGCGGCGAGTGTTTACGGCTTCACCTATGTGAAACAAGCCTTCTTCCCATCTTCAACCACCCCTATTTTCCAGTTGGATGTTTGGTTGCCAGAGGGTACGGATATTCGAGCTACGAATGATACGCTGAAAGAACTGGAAGGCTGGCTTGCTGAGCAAGATCACGTTGAACATATTACTACCACCGCAGGTAAGGGTTTGCAGCGCTTCATGCTGACTTATGCCCCAGAGAAAAGCTACGCGGCTTATGGTGAGATCACTACGCGTGTCGAGAACTACGAAGCGTTAGCACCACTTATGGAGCGCTTTAGAGAGCACATCAAATCCAACTACCCAGAAATCAATTACAAATTGAAGCAAATTGAATTGGGTCCTGGTGGCGGTGCGAAGATTGAAGCGCGCATTATTGGTTCTGACCCAACGGTGCTGCGTACTATTGCTGCACAAGTGATGGATGTGATGTACGCCGACCCGGGAGCAACGAACATTCGTCACGATTGGCGTGAACGTACACAAGTGCTTGAGCCTCAGTTTAATGAAAGCCAAGCTCGTCGTTACGGCATTACTAAATCGGATGTGGATGATTTCTTATCGATGTCCTTCTCTGGTATGAATATTGGTTTATACCGCGATGGTACAACTCTGATGCCGATTGTTGCGCGTCTTCCGGAAGATGAGCGTATCGACATTCGTAACATCGAAGGCATGAAAATTTGGAGCCCAGCGCAGAGTGAATTTATTCCTCTACAACAAGTAACTATGGGTTACGACATGCGTTGGGAAGACCCAATCATTGTGCGTAAGAACCGTAAGCGCATGCTAACGGTAATGGCAGATCCAGATATCCTAGGTGAAGAGACAGCGGCAACATTGCAAGCACGTCTACAGCCGCAGATTGAAGCGATCCAAATGCCACCAGGTTACTCACTAGAGTGGGGTGGTGAGTATGAGTCATCAGGTGATGCAAAAGCGTCGTTGTTTACCACGATGCCTATGGGTTACTTGTTTATGTTCTTGATCACCATCTTCTTGTTTAACTCAATCAAAGAGCCTCTTATTGTTTGGTTAACAGTACCTTTGGCATTAATTGGTGTGACAACCGGTCTATTGGTGTTGAATACGCCGTTTGGCTTTATGGCATTACTGGGTTTCTTGAGTCTGTCGGGGATGGTACTGAAAAATGGTATCGTACTGCTTGATCAGATTGAGATTGAAATGAAGTCGGGTAAAGAAGCGTACGACGCAGTGGTGGATGCCGCAGTAAGTCGTGTGCGTCCAGTATGCATGGCTGCAATCACAACCATTCTAGGTATGATTCCTCTACTACCGGATATCTTCTTTAAACCAATGGCTGTAACCATCATGTTTGGTTTAGGTTTTGCGACCGTACTGACACTAATTGTCGTGCCAGTGTTGTATCGTCTATTCCACAAGGTGGCAGTGCCGAAGTAACGACTTAGTTTAAGTAACGTTCTAGAGCGCCTCTGGCTAACGTCAGGGGCGTTTTTATAAGGATTAAATATGGAACAGAATACGTGTGCATGGGCGATGAACCATCCACTTGAACGCGAATATCACGATACTGAATGGGGTGTGCCTGTACACGACGATACGGTATTGTTCGAATTCATCACGCTAGAAGGTGCGCAAGCCGGCTTAAGCTGGATTACGATTTTGAAAAAGCGTGAAGGTTATCGAGAAGCGTTTGAAAACTATGACTTAGATAAGCTGATTCAACGCGATGAAGTGCGTACCGAATTCATCGTTGAAAACTTCGACGTGGTTAAGCATCGCGGCAAAATTAATTCGGTATTCAGCAATGCTAAAGCGGCAAAGCAACTGATAGAAGAATACGGAAGCCTTTCCGCGGCGCTATGGCAATTTGTTGATGGCAAACCAATCGTGAATCACTGGACAGACATGAGCCAAGTGCCAGTATCGACAGAACAATCCAAAGCGATGAGCAAATTCCTTAAAAAGAAAGGCTTTAAGTTTGTGGGCGAGACGATTTGCTACGCCTTCATGCAAGCGGTCGGCATGGTTGATGACCACATTGTTGGTTGCCCTAAAAAACTGAATTAGTTTTTAGATTTACTATCATGAATCCTTTCCAAAGCTTCTATGCGACGCCATTGGTTTTGCTCGAAGCTTTGTTCTCTTAATCCGGCGATTTCTGTTTTCTTTTCTTCTTCGCCGAGGAAATCATTGTTGATGATCTCCGCACGTTTCTCTAAATAATCGTTGAGTGATGCGTTAAACGAGGCTCGTTGTTCATCCAGAGCTTGTAGTCGTTCCGCGCCTTCTTCACCCACCAAATCAACACGAGCCAAATACTTCTCCTGTGCAGACATTTCCGAGGTCTGACTTAGTTCAATCACTAGCGCGTTGTTGCGCTCACTTTGTTGAATGTACTTAGGTTGAGAGGCGAGGTTTTCTTCAAGCATTTGTTGTTGAGAATCAGCGTCTAATTCGGTTTCTCGAATGGCGAGTTTATCTATTGCTAACTGGCGTAAGCGATTTTCTTCATCGAAAAGTTGAGCAATTTGTTCGTCAGTAAAAAACGCGCTTTGCATCACTAAGATTGCGTCATTTAGCTGCTTCAGTTCGTTTAATGACAACGAATTTCCTTCGAACGGTTCTAGCTTGGATAACGCTTCTTTGTAGACTAGGTAAGTTTCGAACAGTTCTGCGCTGATACCCAGTGAATCTAGTTGTGATTCACCAGTTTTTACGTTGGCTTTGATTTCTTCAAGGCTTTGTTCTCCTAGACCGCTCAGAGTGTATTCAAAGAAGTCTTTTTGAGAAGAGAGATCAATACTGGTGTCCTGTTGTGACTGAGCTTTTATAAGTTGTGAGGGTGGGGACGATGGAAACAGATAAGCCGCTCCTACACCAATGAGTGATATGATGAATAAGGTGATGAGAGCGACTTTCTTCATAATGGCTTCCTTCTTATAGACCTTGTTGTTTTAGGCGGTTTGCATGTTGGCGATACAATGTGACTGGATCCGTTTCGAACAAATGATGGATACCTAGCAGCCCGTTGATTTCATCCAGATGATTCATCTTGTAATCATCACGAATCACTTTCCCCAAGTGAGTGCTGCACGTGCCCACGAGACCATCATTTGGACTATCAAACGCCAAACCTAAAACCACCATTGCGCCGTCTGTTGGATCAAACAGGTTGGTAAAGTTGGAAGAGCCAGTCCATGAGTAGTAATGCACACCGTTAGACGCCAATAGGTCTCCATCTCCACATTCACTGGTTGGAATGCCTTCGGGGTAATGCTGGTTGAACGCCAAAGAACCTTCGGTGGTTAGTGCCGCTAAGGAAGCTAGTGGGTCTTGGTCGAGATCAGTGCCACCGGAAAGTAGATTAATGAGAGTCACCAGCCCTTCTGCTAGCTTCACCGCGACACCTTCACTGATGGAGCCTTCAGGAACCGTTCCACGCACAATATCAGCTACTTTTGATCCTTTGTTCACCCCTCCAATACTGGTAACGGACGCCACTAAATCTGGGCGTACAGAAGCAACATAACGTGTTGTTGGTCCACCATGGCTGTGCCCAATCAAATTGACCTTTTCCGCGCCTGTAGCAGCAAGCAACGTTTCTACTTGAGCCAAGAGCTGCTCTCCACGTGCTTCACTGCTGTTGGTTGCGGAGACTTGAGCGACATAAACCGTCGCGCCATCTTTCGTTAGAGCATGTGGGATGCCATAGAAGTAATCGACTCCGGCAAGGGAATCAAAACCAAATAAACCATGGACAAGTACGATGGGGTATTTGGTTTCTGTGTAACCACTGGCGTTGGCAGATGCAAAAGGTAGGGTGCTTAAAACGAAAAGCATTGTTGTTATGAATCTGAGTTTCAAAACTATCTCCTTGTGGTATGACCTCTTATGAGTTTTATAAAATAGGAGATAAGTTTTGCGGTTGAGAAGTTCGTTTGTGGCACATTGTTTTAATCTGTGATTACTCAAAAGAAAATCAACAGATTCAATTAACATTGGATTGATGAATATTAGAATGTTAGTTAATTCTAATTAAGACAATGAGTTAGTAACTCTATAATGAGAGGTAAAAAAATAGCCTCGCAGTACGAGGCTATTTAATAATTGTTCTGAATGCTTATAAAGAGGCTTCTTTTTCTAGCACTAATGCATTGTATCGAGCAAAGCCAGCTTCAAGATCGGCGATTAAGTCTTCTACATCTTCTAAACCAATGTGTAGACGTACCAATGTACCTTCGAAATTTGGATTCGCCACTGTGCGCAAGCTATTAAAGCTCTTTGGCTCGTTAGCTAAAATCAAACTCTCAAACCCACCCCATGAATAACCCATGCTGAAGTGCTTCATACCATCCAACAATGCTGTGGTGGCTTTCGGGTACGAGCTTTTCAACACGAATGAGAACAGACCGTTACCACCAGTAAAATCGCGTTTATAGAATTCGTGACCCGGACAACTCTCTAGAGCAGGGTGACGAACGTGGTCAACTTCAGGACGAGCTGCTAACCATTGCGCGACTTTTAGACTGTTTTCCGCGTGTTGGCGTAAGCGTACATCAAGTGTGCGAATACCACGCAGACCTAGATATGCATCATCAGGAGAAACACATTGACCCATTAGGTAGCTCTGCTCGCGTAGCTGATCCCAGTACTTCTCAGACGCAACCGCCGTACCCAGCATTACATCTGAGTGACCAACAATGTATTTGGTTGCTGCTTGGATAGAGATATCCACGCCGTGCTCGAATGGTGAGAAGTTCACCCCCGCGCCCCATGTGTTATCCAACATTACAATGATGTCTTGTTCGTGTGCAATGCTTGCTAGGGTAGGGACATCCATCACTTCCATGGTAATGGAACCAGGAGACTCAAGGAAAAGCACTTTAGTATTCGGCTGAATAAGGTCACGAATGCCTGCGCCGATCATAGGATCGAAGTAAGTTGTCTCTACACCCATCTTCTTCATGATGGTGTCACAGAAATCGCGAGTAGGTTCGTAGCAGGTATCCACCATTAAGATATGGTCGCCCGTTTCGACAAAAGACAAGATGGCATTAGAAATCGCCGCCGTGCCACATGGGTAAAGGGCACACCCTGCGCCGCCTTCGACCTCTACCATGGCATCTTGAAAGGCAAAGTGTGTGTTTGTACCACGGCGTCCGTAAAACAGGGTTTTATTCGTACGATTGATCATCGCTTGGTTTTTTTCTGCGACGGTATCAAACACTATAGTAGAAGCGCGCTGCACTGGTGGGTTTACCACGCCATTTGTCCACTTCTTATCACGACCTGCGGTAACGAGTTTGGTCTTTTTGCCTTCTGACATAAAAATTCCCTGTCTAAATTACGATTTTCAATATTTAAAACATGGACCAAGGGTGGTTTGCAAGGGAAAAGTAGAAATGAAACGACTCGTCAGAGCATAGAGCGAAAAACAGTGAGAAAGTGCAACAGATAAAGAAAACCGACAGCATAGAACTGTCGGTTTTGTAGAGATTTATTAGCTTTATACCCAAGTGACTTCAAGATGCAGGATTCAGAGCGTAGTCATTGATTCGAGGTCAAGGAAAACAACGCAGCGTAATAGCCAGCTCTTTCCAAGTTGTTTGACGCAGAAGTCGAGTCAATGACACGCTCCCAAAGGGCGAGTTGTCTTGGTTTGTATACTTTGTTGTCGATTCTTGATTTAGACCCACTAGACCTTTAAATCGCCGCCGCGTCTACAAACCAAGTCATTCTCGCTGAACCTAGCATCTCGAGGTTACTTGGGTATAACTCATTTGTTATAGCAATGGGTTAAATAGATAGAAAACACGTTCCAAGAAACGAGAGAAGATACTGCGCTTCTCCCATTCTTCTTTATCAACAGTGTGTGATTGTTGGATGTAGGTGTCCTGCAGCCACGACATTTGCTTGGTGAACTCTTCGTCATCTACTGCCAGAGTTACCTCAAAGTTGAGCCACAAGCTGCGCATATCCATGTTTACCGTGCCGACCAGACAGAATTGATCATCAATCACCACCGATTTAGTGTGCAATAAACCGCCATAGAACTCGTAGATTTTCACACCAGCAGCCATCAACTCACTGTAGAAAGCTCGCGATGCCCATTGCACCATCATGGAATCGTTTTTGTGCGGGATGATCAGCTCAACATCGATGCCACGTTGTGCGGTCATTTTTAATGTTTCGAGTAAATCAGAGCTTGGTACGAAGTAAGGCGTGGTGATCCTCACCGAGCGATTCGCTTGGTTGATCGCCAAAGTCAGTACTTGGTAAATCAAGTACTCCGGCATCCCCGGACCAGATGGAACCACCTGAATTGGATGTTGAAACTCATCGCTGTTGTCAATGCGGCACTCTGGGTGTTTAGGTAACTGACGTTCACCTGTTTCTACTTCCCAATCCCAGCAGTGAATGGCACTTAGCACGTTGACCGTAGGACCGGTAATTCGCACCATGATGTCAATCCACTGACCAACACCACTGCTTTGTTTAAAGAAAGCAGGGTCGACCAAGTTCATTGAGCCTGTATAAGCAATTTCGTCATCAATCACGATGATCTTACGATGCTGACGCAAGTCCAAACGGCGCAGGAAGATACGCCACATTTTAACTTCCAATGCTTGTACTACATCGATGCCCGCATCCTTCATCATCTTATACCAATGACTGCGGAAGAAACGCGGACTACCAGCAGAGTCAAGAAGCAGTTTTACGTCTACGCCACGTTTTGCCGCTTGAATCAGTGCAGAAGCGACTGAATCGGCTAAGCCTCCTGGGTGCCAAATGTAGAACACCATTCGAATGCTGTGCTGTGCGTTTTCGATATCTTCAATGATGGAATGAAGGATCTCATCCGGTGATTGCTGAAGTGAAAGTGTGTTACCACTTAATGCAGGAAGACCCAAACGGTTGTTACATAGCTCATCAATGCGATAGATATGACGCCCCATTGCTTCTGGAACATGTGCGTTACAATCATTTAACTGAGTGAACCATTGTTGGAACGGTGTGAACATCACTTTAGCCCGTTCTGCACGTTTTCGACCAAGGTTAAGCTCACCAAATAAGAAATAACAGGCAACACCAAGCACTGGCAGGATGTAGATGATCATCAGCCATGCAAGAGAGACGCTAACAGCGCGACGTTTTAATACGACACGAATAGTAACACCAGCCACTAGGAACCAATAAAGCCCAATGCTAGCTAGGGTGAGAAAGTGATAGAACTTGTCCATATACGCCAAAAGTAATAAGCCCAACATGGATATTAAGCGGAAATGACGTAACGGGAAACTATTTTCATACCAACACGGTTAGGTGATTTTATGTTGTGAAATAGATTTTATAACGGGGTAATGTGTTACTAAGGTGTGAAAAGTTGGATGAAACTTTAACTTTTGCGCAAAAAAGCAGCATTTAGCGTGAACAATGATACATTTGCGCGATAAATGTGCTATTCGGGGTTCCAATTTTAAAGTTAAACTGCTTTACTTGCCATACATAGAGCGTCACACAAACATCTTATAAAGTGTACATTAATATTTACACGAACATATTCTAGACGCCTATCTCTATGCAAACACAACAAAACATTTTGGAGAAAAAGCGTGGCTACAAATACAGCAGCACCACGTGATACGTGGGGGTCTAAACTAGGCTTCGTAATGGCAGCAGCGGGTTCCGCTGTCGGTTTAGGCAATATATGGAAATTCCCTTACACAGCTGGTGAGAGCGGCGGCGGTGCGTTCGTTGCAATTTACCTTTTGTTTGTTATTTTTATCGGCTTTAGCGTCATGCTTACTGAGTTCGCTATTGGTCGTAAGACAGGTCTTTCAGCAGTAGGTGCTTTCAAATCGACTGATCGTCGTTGGACATTTACGGGTGTTATCGGCGTACTGAGTGGTCTATTGATCATGGGTTTCTACCCTGTAGTAGGTGGCTGGGCGTTAGCGTACATCTTTAAAGTAGGCGGTGGTCTACTAAGTGCTCCTGAAGCAATTGGTGACAGCTTCGGCGGCTTCATTTCTGATCCAGTTCAACCGCTAATGTGGATGGGTGTTTACCTGTTCCTAAACATCGTTATCGTAATGAAAGGTATTTCTGGCGGTATCGAGAAAGCGGGTAAAATCCTAATGCCTCTTCTATTCCTTATCCTGATCGTTGTATCAGTGAAAGGTCTGATGCTACCGGGCGCAATGGCAGGTCTTGAGTTCCTGTTCATGCCAGACTTCTCAAAAGTAGACAGCAATGTCGTTCTAGCGGCGCTAGGTCAGGCATTCTTCTCTCTAAGTCTAGGTATGGGTTGTATGATGACATACGGTTCTTACCTGAAGAAGAAAGAGAACCTAGTTCAAACAACCGGTATGGTTACGGCAATGGACACAGGTGTTGCAATCCTAGCGGGTGTAGCAATGTTCCCTGCAATGTTCGCATTTGGTATGGAGCCAGCAGCAGGTCCAGGTCTAGTCTTCGTAGTTGTACCTCAACTGTTTGCTGAAATGGGCGGCGTAATTGGTCTTCTATTTGCTCTGATGTTCTTCATTGGTCTTACTGTTGCGGCACTGACGTCTTCTGTATCTCTACTAGAGGTAGTTGTTTCTTACCTAATCGATGAGAAAGGTCTGAAGCGTTCAACAGCAGTACTGTCTGCGAGCGTCGTAATGGCAACACTATGTGTGTTCGCGTCGCTGTCACTTGGTGGTGTTGGTCCAACTCTATTCGGTACGGGCGCATTTGATATCTTCGACCTACTAACAGATAAGATCTTCCTAGCGGTCGGCGGTATGTTGGTATGTATCTTTGCAGGCTGGCGTCTAAACCGTGCTGACCTTGAAAAAGAGATCACTAACGATGGTAAAGTTTCTTTCCCTCTATTTGGTCTATGGTACAACCTAGTTAAATACGTAATCCCAGTCGCTATCGCAATCGTAGCTTTCATGGGCATCAAGTCTGGTTTCGACAGCGGTAAAGGCGAAATCATGCTACTTGGTATTGGTATCATTGCCCTCGCAGGTATCTTTTCTAAGAAGCTATAAGCGAGAAGTATTCAGCTAAATTCAAAAACTAATAAACGGGAGTCTTCACAGGCTCCCGTTTTTTATATTCATTATTTATAGGATTGAGTGAATTCATATTAATAATGGGTATTAATTGTGAGACGACTCGCAAAGAGAGCTGGATCACAAAAATAAGTGTTAAAGTTGCAGTTGAACGTTCCGATAAGCCTTACAAAGCATGTGTAAATATGTGGATGAACTAAGTTAGAAAATAGAAGACAAGGGTAAGGTAGGTTATTAGTGACAATGTCTGTTCGTAAAAAACTGTACGCGAGTTTTGGTGCAATCTTAGCGATCATGCTGGTGATGATTGGAATTATCACATTAGAAGTATTGAACTCGCACGAAGTGGCTGACGAGGTAAGAACGGACGATGTTCCTGAAACTGTTCAGTACTTAATTTTGATCGATGAAGCTGGTGATGTTTATCGTGATGCATTAGGTAGCATCGTAGGTGTATCGGGTGCTCAGGCGGAGTACCAAGTAAATAAACAAGAATTTGCAGCAGCGATTGCTGAAGTCAAACTTTTGGAAACGGTTGGTGGCGAAGATTACCGTAATGTTGAAAAAGTTGAACGTTACATGAGTAATTTCACTCGTGACTTTGAGTCGCAAATTTTGACTAATCTTGGTCTAGAAAACGTTGAAGAGAACGTGGCGCGCCTTCGCTCTCTTTATGACGCTAACCTAGCGCCGATTGAATCTATCCTTGATGCGGCATCAACGGATGGTCGCCAAAGTACCAGTGAAGCGCTACTGGACCTTTCGGATTCGTTTAATAGCATTGAACTGACGATTTATGTGCTTGGTTCGATTGCGCTGATTGCAACAGCCGTTATTGCGTACTTGTTGTCCAACTCAATTACTCACCGTTTGAGTAAGCTCGATGAGTTAGCGCAACGTGTCGCTGAAGGCGATTTAACGGTAGAACCGATTGAAGATAAATCGGGTGACGAGTTGGCTAACCTAGCGACTTCTCTAAATAAGATGCAAGCATCATTGACTAGCCTTATTGGTTCGATTTCGCTCGTATCGGAAGAAGTGAAATCGGTTACCGGCGAGCTGTCAGTTGTGAGCCAAGATATTGTGTCGGGTGCAAGTAGCCAATCTGATAAAGCAAACCTGATTGCGACTGCGGCAGAAGAGTTGAGCTTGACCATTTCTCAAGTTGCAGAGCAAGGTGCTGCGACGTTTGAAGAAGCACGCAAGTCGGAATCAACCGCTGAACAAGGTCGCACCGTGATTGTTGAGATGGTGGAGAGTATTCAACAGGTATCACAGCAAATGTCGGATATGTCGGTGCAAATGAACAGCCTAGGTTCTCATGGCGAGAAAATCGGCGCGGTTATCAAAGTGATTGAAGACATTGCCGAGCAGACGAACCTGTTGGCATTGAACGCGGCAATCGAAGCGGCACGTGCAGGTGAGTTTGGTCGTGGCTTTGCTGTGGTTGCCGATGAAGTACGCGCTCTGGCTGAACGCACAACGAAGGCAACACAAGAGGTCGGTGAGATCATCCAAGCGATTCAAGTCGGCACTCAAGAGGCAGTGACTTACACGGAAGATGGCTGTCGTTTGGTTGAAATTGGCGTGAGTCAAAGCTCGGGAGCGGTGAACTCACTGGAAGAAATCGTTTCTGGTGCGGCTCATGTTCAAAGCATGGTTAACTCAATCGCGACAGCAGCGGAAGAGCAAACCGCAGTGACGAAAGAGATTGCTGCTGACATTACATCGATCAGCGACATCTCAAACCGTTCATTACAATTAGCGAATGACAGCTCGCAAAGCGTAGAAGGTCTGAACCGTAAAGTTCAAGAATTGGAAGCGCTGGTGGGTAAGTTTAAGCTCGCCTAATTGCTTAGAATCGGTATACTTCTGGCTCCAAACGTGGAGCCAGTTTTTTATGTTCGACATTCTACACACCCATCCAGATTTTCTGATCATCAATAAACATCCCAACGTCTCAGTACATAAAGACGATGGTGAAACTATGTTGCTGCAAGAAGTAGCGAAACAAAGTGGTGATGAGCAGTTGTATCTTATTCACCGCCTCGACAAAATGACGTCTGGAATTTTGCTTTTGGGTCGCAACGCAAAAGCAGCAAGCGCGTTGTCGCAAGCATTTGCAGATCGTGAAGTCGAGAAGTTCTATCTTGCGATTGGTTCGAAAAAGCCTAAGAAGAAGCAAGGGCTGGTAGTGGGGGACATGGAACGCTCTCGTCGTTCTTCATGGAAACTGGTCAACAGCAAAACGAATCCAGCGATTACCCAATTCTTTTCTCTCGCTGCAGAGCCGGGAGAGCGCCTGTTTTTATGCAAGCCGCATACTGGCAAAACACACCAAATTCGTGTGGCATTAAAATCCGTTGGTTCGGGTATTGTTGGTGATCCTATTTATAATGCAGGTAATGACGCTGACCGTGGTTACTTGCATGCATTTTCATTGTGTTTCCCGTATCAAGATGAAGCACACTGCTTTGTTTGCGATCCACGCGAGCATAAAGCGCTTGGCAGTAAATGGCACAATGAAATTGTATCCCAAGGTATCGACACTTGGCTTTCTCCGTGGGAACTGAACTGGCCTACGATCAAATAACCATTACAAAGAAAACGAATAAGAGAATTCGATGCAAGCATCACAACTTCCGCTGTTTTTCCAGCATCTAGAAGCGGAGCTAACACAAGCTCCCAATGAAATCCGCCGACTGTTTCACGGTCGCGGTCGCCGCTTCGAAGGTTTAGAGCAAATCACATGTGATTGGTTACAAGGTCAGTTGATCATTAACCTATTTAAAGAAGTCGATGAGACGTTTGTTTCTGAATTAAAAGCTGGATTAAATACGCTTTCTGAATCTGCTCTGTGGGCAGAGAAACAGGGTCGCACTATCGTGATTCAACACCGTTATGCTGACGGCGCACCTTCAGAAATTCTGTTGGGTGAGCTAGATGCTCGACCTGTGGTTGAAGAAAGTGGCTTGAAGTACCAGCTAGATATCGGTCGTAACCAGAACTTCGGTTTGTTCCTTGATATGCGCTACGGTCGTGATTGGGTTCGTGAAAATGCCAAGTACAAAAATGTACTTAACCTGTTCGCTTATACTTGCGGCTTTTCTGTGGCGGCTATTGCTGGTGGTGCCGATAAAGTCGTAAACGTGGATATGGCAAAAGCGTCGCTTTCGAAAGGTCGTGAGAACCATAAACTGAATGGTCATAACATCAACCAAGTGAGCTTTATGGGGCACGACATCTTTAAGTCGTGGGGGAAGATCAAGAAGTCAGGTCAGTACGATATGATCATCATCGATCCACCATCATTCCAAAAAGGCAGCTTCGCGTTAACGAAAGACTACAAAAAGATTCTACGCCGTTTGCCAGATTTGCTAGCAGAAGGTGGGCAAGTTCTCGCGTGTGTAAACTCGCCATCGGTGACCAGCGATTTCTTGATTGAAAGCATGAAGGAAGAAGCGCCTGAGCTGACATTCCGAGAGCGTTTGGACAATCCACCAGAGTTTATGGATGTAGATAGCGAAGCCGCACTGAAGGTTCTGCTGTTTAGCTGAGTTTAAAGCGAGGTTCCCAGCTCAGTCGTTTCTCCTTATAGAGAATTTCTATCAAATGCTTCGCGTCTTGGTAGAATTACAGTCTTCGATAAACAAAAAGCGCCGAGTACGGCGCTTTTTTAATGTTTGTATCAACCGCTTTAACCAATCTGAACTTCGAGGTCGGATTCAATCGTCGAAGAACAGGCGAGTACATAACCTTGTTCAATTTCTTCCGGTGTTAATGTTTCAAGGCTGGTTGAAGAAACACTGCCTTTGCGAACCTTACACTTACAAGAGCCACAAATGCCACTTCGACAAGCGACGATCAACGGTAACCCTGCGCCTTCCAACACATCAGCAAGGACTTGACCTTTTTGTGCATCAATCGTTTGAGCAAAGTCGGGGACTGACACACTTGCCGTTTCATCTGACACTTCAGCTTCTTCACTTGCTGCTGGTGTAAAGCTTTCTTGGAAGAAGTTAGCCATATCAAAACCAAGCTCGGTCAAATAACCTTGAACATCGAGCATGAACTGGTTTGGACCACATAGATAAACCGTGCGCTGATTAAAATCTGGGACCAAATCCTGAAGCCATTCCTTACTGAGTCGACCTTCAGGGTACTGTGTCTCACCGCGATTTTTTAGTAACAGCTTCAAGTTAAAATCTGGGTAAACCGAGTGGTAAGTCTCTAGCAAATCAAAGTAAATCGTTTCTGGTTGAGAGCGAGCGATATGCAGAAATTCGATATCCACTTCTTGATCATTGCTCAGCCATTGTTTTGTCATCGCGAATACGGGAGTGATGCCGCATCCAGCACTGATCAGCAGGGCTTTCTTTTTACCTTCTAGCGTGATTGGTGGATGGTCAATGCAGTTGAAATCACCCGTTGGTGGAAGAGCTTGAACTGTATCTCCAATCAACAGTTTATCGATGATGTAGTTTGATACCTTCCCGCCGTCGACGCGTTTAATGGTCAGTTGTAAGCAATCATCGCCGGAAAGGGAACTGAGTGAATAGGCTCGGAATTCCATCTTGCCATCGATTTCAATGCCAAGATTTATGAACTGACCCGCTTTAAATTCAAACAAAAGCGATTCAGATAAGTCTGCCAGCTTGAGGCTCACTGCATCGGCAGTCTCGTGATATTTATCTACACAGCGTAAGGTGACAGGTTGACTGCCTTGCCATTCAAAAAACATAACAATCTCTTTGGTTGTCGAGTACTCAATAGATAAAAGCGCCCCCAATTAAGGAGGCGCGTGATAAGCAAGGTGATTACGCTGCTAGGATAGTTTTAAGGTCATCTTGAACATTACCAATGCTGCGCATATCGAACTTCTCTTGGATAATTGCAATCAGGTTTGGCGTCAAGAATGCAGGCGCTGTTGGACCTGTGTAGATGCCTTTCACGCCTAGTGCGAATAGCGTAAGTAGGATCACAATCGCTTTTTGCTCGAACCAAGAAAGAACAAGCGTAAGAGGAAGCTCGTTGATGTCGCAGTCGAATTCTTTCGCAAGGGCTAATGCCAGCTGAATTGCTGAGTATGCATCGTTACATTGACCCACATCCAATAGGCGAGGGATGCCATTAATGTCGCCAAATGTATTCTTGTTAAAGCGGTATTTACCACAAGCCAGCGTTAGGATTAGCGTATCTTCTGGTGCTTCTGCAGTGAAGTCTGTGTAGTAGCTACGTTCTGCTTTGTCGCCATCACAACCACCTACTAGGAAGAAGTGTTTGATGTTGCCTTGTTTCACTTGGTCGATAACCGCAGGAGCCGCGTTCATCAGTGCGTTACGTCCAAAACCAACCGTGATGTTGTGCTCGATTTCGTCGTGTTGGAAGCCTTCTTGTGCCAATGCACACTCGACTACTTGGCTAAAATCATCACCTTCTAGGTGAGCGACACCGGGCCAACCTACAATGCTACGAGTGAATAGACGGTCTGCGTACTGACCCACGTTCGGGTTCAATAGGCAGTTTGAGGTCATCACAATCGCGCCAGGGAAGTTGGCGAATTCTTTCTGTTGGTTCTGCCACGCGCTGCCGTAGTTACCTACTAGATGAGGGTATTTCTTCAGCTCTGGGTAGCCGTGTGCAGGCAGCATCTCACCGTTAGTGTATACGTTAATGCCTTTGCCTTCGGTCTGTTGCAAGATTTTTTCTAGGTCGTGAAGGTCATGACCAGAAACAAGAATACATTTGCCTTTGACTGGCTTAACGTTAACGGTTGTTGGCTCTGGGTGACCGAACGTTGCTGTTTCACCGTGATCCAGCATTTCCATCACTTTGTAGTTCATAAGACCAATACGCATTGAGCAATCTAACAGTTCGCCTAGATTTTCAGGGTCAGTACCTAACCAGGCCATGATTTCGTGGTATTCGGCGAAGATGTCATTGTTGGTTTGCTCAAGTACGCGTGCGTGTTCCATGTACGCAGCTGCACCTTTTAGACCGTATAAGCAAAGCAGACGTAGACCGATAACGTCTTCGTGTAACCGGTCTTTACCGCGGTTTACCGCAACTTGAGGAGCAAACGCCAAAATTTCCTCTGCGCTGTTTGGCAACTCGAAGTTCGCTACATCAGGAATGTTCACTAGCACTTCATCTGTAAGAGCTGCTGCTGTCATCGCTTGGTCTTTTAGCAGCGCTTTGTAAGTGGCTGCTTGAGAAGTCAGTTCAAGGATACGTTCTGGGTCAAAGTTTACGTTGGTCAACGTAGAGAAGAATGCTCTTGGAGCCCACTGGTTGATTTCATCATTGATGATATTGAATTCAAGCGCGCGTGCTGCCCAAAAAGAAACCCCTTGCAAAGTGTAAACCAACACGTCTTGTAGATCGGATACCTCTGAAGTTTTGCCACACATACCTTGTGCGAAAGAACAGCCTTTTACAGCCGGGGTTTGGATTGTCTGTTCACATTGAATACAGAACATATTGGGTTCTCCAGTGATTGTAGTAATAGTCGTTTTGTTTTCTCCAATAGAGCAGAATGCGTGCCAATAATTATCTCTTTGATTTTTAATGGCTTTATGTGTTTTTGAGTATGTCGCTGATGTGATTTTTACAACGTAACTGATGTGTAAATAACAACGGTGTATTTGAATTGGTGGTAAAAGCGACGCGCGAGAAACGTTTTAATGGGCGATAGTAAAAGTGCTTGTTAAACAGGAGATAAGTTATTGCGGTTTTGTGAAGGCAAGAGATTCCCGATTGCGCTCCTTCGTCGCTGTCAGGAATGACGCAATAAGGCAACTGAAACCTTGATGAGTTTAAAGAGTTACAAGAAAGCTGAGACTTGAGCGGTTTAATTATTACGAATGAGGAAGAGTAAGTGAAATACGAGAAACCAGATAGGACAGTTAGCCCATGTACATTGGTGTTGGGTGTCATTCCGGACGAGCCAGAGTGAGTTATCCGGAATCTCTTTGTTTACTATCGATATGTTTGCTATCGATAAAAGTAAATCGTTGTTTCATAAGGGCGAAGCGGGAGCCTCTATTTATTTATGCCGAGCTTTTTACCCATGCGATATAAGTTGCCTCGATCCATTTGTAAAAACTCCGCTGCTTTTGCCCAAACACCGCCAGATTGGCTCAATGCGTGCTCAATCAAGTCATGTTGATAACGCTCCACCAACTCGCGCATCGGCTGGCTCTCTCTAGGCAAGTAATGTGATGTGCTTTTTACATCATCTAACGCGAGTGAAGTGTCAAAGTGATTGAGCATGATGGTGCTATCGCCTTGCTGAATGGCATGTAATGCCGCTCGCGTTAAGGTATGCTCAAGCTCTCGAACATTACCGTACCAAGGCAGAGACTCTAATTGAGTCAGTACCTTAGGGTGAACATGAAGGTTTGGTGCGTTAAATTGCTGGCGCACTTTTTCCAGTAAGTATCCCGCAAGAACTGGAATGTCGCCGTCACGCGCGCGCAGTGGTGGTACTTTGATGGGAAACACGTTCAATCGATGGAACAAATCAGCGCGGAATGTGCCAGTTTCCACTTCTTTTTCTAACTGTCGGTTAGTGGCTGCGATGATGCGTACGTTCACCATCAAATGCTGATCGCTGCCCACACGTTGCAGCTCGCCTTGCTGAATAACGCGTAGTAGTTTTGCTTGTAAAACCAAAGGCAATTCACCCACTTCATCTAGGAAGATTGTGCCGCCATCAGCTAGCTCGAACTTACCTGCACGGTGACTATTGGCTCCGGTGAAAGCTCCCTTCACATGACCAAATAGTTCGCTCTCCGCCAGCCCCTCGGGTAGAGCGGCACAGTTCACGTAGATCATCGGCTTATCGTTGCGATGAGATTGAGCGTGAACTGAATGAGCGACAAGTTCTTTACCTGTACCGGTTTCTCCAGATACCAATACCGCGTAATCCGATTGTGCAACGGTTGCTATATTATTTCGTAACTGATTGATCTGTGGACTTAAGCCAACCATGTCACCATGTTGTGATCGCGCTTGTTGAATCAGGGTTTGTGTAACGCTTTTTTGCTTTTGGTTTTGTGCTTTGAGGGCTTTTAATTGTGCAATGTTGCGCAGTGTTGCCGCCGTTAGTGCCGCGAAGGTTTCGATAGCTACTGGGTCGATATGATCAAACGCGCCAACCGCAAGTGCATCCATGGTTAATGCCCCGACAAGTTGCCCTTCAACATATAAGCTAAAACCCATACAGTCATGGACATCAATGCATTGGTCTTCGGTCAATAATGTCCCGTCAAATGGGTCGGGCAGGGCACAGTCGGCATCGAAGCGAACAGGCTCACGGCTGTGGATAATGGCGTCTAAGCGCGGATGGGCTTTAGGAAAATAACGGCGACCGAGTACTGAGTTTGACAAGCCTTTTACTGCAACCGGCGTTAGAAAGCCATCCTCATCGAATATGAACAAGCAACTCGCATCACAAGGGAAGACTTGTGCGACCCCATCAATCAGGTTTTGGTATTGCTGCTCATGAGAGCGATTTGAGCTCAAATTGAGTGCGATATTGAGGAGTACATGGTCAACAGTAGGAGTCATAACAAGCCCAGAGTTATCTTGAATGGGCTCATGCTAGCAACTTGATGTCATTTGAACATCGAAAGGTGAAATAGATTGATGTTCCATTGACGACGATCAAGTGACACGCCAGAACTGTGATACAAATAAATGCAACTGGTTGAGTTTAATGAATTGAAAGCAATGATCGCTCCACTTCTAAGGAACATATCCTAAATTGGAACTTCAGCATTGACCTCAAGTTAACTTGAGCTTCTATCCTCGATTTGAAAAACGTCAGGAGGGTAGGTTATGCAAAACGATTACATTAAAGAACTAGCGGTGAAGAGCTATCAAGAAGAGCGACAAAAAGAGTATTTTCGAGCTAAGCAGCAGAAGTGGCATGTGCCGAGTTTTGTCTCTGGGATTGTGGTGACGCTGGTGGTGAGTGGGATGCTTTATTGAGGGAAGATTGAAAAGAGATTCCCGGTTGCATTCCTTCGTAGCAATCAGGAATCTCCCTTTAAGTTTTGTTTACGGTTTCAGCGTATGAAACCCAGAGTAAATACGCGTAAACGTGGTAAACCAACACGCCGCACCAAAGATATACGCAATAACGGCAAAATGTTGTGGGAACAAACAGAACAACACGAAACAACCAATGGTCTCGGTGCCTTCTGTTAGACCGCTCATGTAGTACAGAGATTTGTGTTTGTAGACAGGGTTATCGATACCGCGTTTACCTGCCATGATCGCGAAAGCTAAGAAGCTGCTCCCCGTGCCAATAAACGAGAAGATCAAGAATGCGCCCGCGACGGCGTTTTGTTCTGGATTTGCCAACACAAAACCAAATGGAATCAAAGAATAGAACAAGAAGTCCAAGCTAATATCGAGAAAGCCTCCGGCATCGGTAATGCCTTGGATTCTTGCCAACGCACCATCTAATCCATCACAAATTCGGTTCAGCAGGATAAACGCTAATGCGAGTGTGTATTGCTCTGCCATCAATGCTGGTAGGGCAAAGCAACCAAGGGCAAAACCGAACAGTGTGGTTTGGTTAGCCGTCACGCCACATTTGTCGATCAGCTTTGCGCTTTGTGCCAGTGGCCACTTAATGATTTTGATGCTTAGGCTATCAAGCATGACTTGTCTCCCACGGCCAGTTTAGGCAACGACTGCCTGCAGGGATATCGTCTTCATCGTGCGTCACCATCAACGCTGGGATATTAGCGAGTTGAAGCTGTTCCACGACCCAGTTACGAAACTGCACGCGCAAATCTTTATCGAGTTTGCTGTATGGTTCGTCGAGTAGGGCAACTTTTGGTTTCGCCAACAACATACGAGTCAGAGCGATACGGGCGCGCTGACCACCTGATATTTGATCTGGGAAAGATTCCGCGAGCTTGGTTAACGAGATGTGTTTCAATGCTTGCATCGCACGTTCTTTACGCTCAGCCCCTTTGATTGAATCAGGCAGAGCGAAGGCAAGGTTTTCCCATACGGTGAGGTGCGGAAAGAGCAAATCGTCTTGGAACAAAATACCTACCTGACGCTTATGCGCAGGCAAAGCATCCAACTTTTCATTATCGAGAGTGATTGAGCCTGAATAGTCGAACTCGGAAGATAGGTGACCAGCAATGGCATCCAATAAAGTGGATTTGCCACAGCCGCTAGGACCCATCAGGGTAACAATTTCACCTTTCTCTACCGTCATATTGAAGGCAGAGAAAAGCGTGTCGCCATTGGTTTTATGGATGGCGAGGTTTTCGAGACAGAGACTCATTCGGTAGTAAACCTTTAATAGACAACCGGCGATACTTAACGTGTAAGCGGCTAAGTAAAATCGCAAAAGAGAAGAACATTAACGGCAAGAGAGCTTGCCAAATTGCGTAAATCGCAGTGACACGACGGTCAAAGCCACTTGATAGGGCGACCGCTTCTGTTGTTATTGTGCTGATGCGACCAGCTCCCAGCACGAGTGTTGGTAGGTACTGCGCTAAGCTGACACTAATGCCAACTGCCCAAGCAAAAGCAATCGCAGGCAAAAGAATGGGCAGTTTGACTTTTAACCAAGCCTGCATCGGTGATTTACCAAGGCTTAAGGCGACACGAGTCAAATCATTGTCGAAGCTGCGCCATGGACCGTCGAGTGATAGGTAAACAAACGGGAAAGCAAAGAAGACGTGTGCCCAACATACCCAGAACAAGTACGCGCTGCTGTCGAGGTACAGCGTGACGACTTGCATTCCAAACAAAACGGAAAGCTGCGGAATCAACATTGGCACGGCAATGATGTACCCTGGGACTTGCCAGCGGTAACGCAGTCGGTATTCGTGAGCAATCAGAGCAAGTACCAGAGCAATTGATGCGCTGATCACCGCAATCAACATGCTTTGCTCTAGCGTGCCAAGAATGCTTTGCCACTCGTATTCCCAAAAACGTAAGCTGTAACGGCTTGGTAATAAGTCAGGGAAACGCCAACGTTGTGCAAAGCTCCACACCACCATCAACGGCACCATCAACAGTGCGATTAGAGCAATCATAGAGAACAAGGTTTTTCCCGGTAAGCGGAAACCGCTACGACCGGAGTATTGCCAGCGTTTAAAGCCTTTAGTAACGCTCCACTCTACGAGTCGAGCAAAGCCAATCAATAGGCTCGCAATCGCAAACAACACAACTGCACCCGCCGCCGCTCTTGGTAGGAGGGATAAATCAGGATCGTTAAACCACTGCCATACCAATACTGCAAAGGTAGGAGGGTTGGTTGGACCGATAATTAGCGCGACATCGACAACGGATAAGCTGTAAGCCAGCACGGCTAGCATTGGGAAGCGCAGTTTTGCTAACCATTGTGGGAAAACGCATTTCCACCAAGCTTGAGCCGAGCTATACCCCATCGAATGACTGACTTTTTCTATCTTCTCGACCTTCAATTGTTGAAGAATCGGAATACTCATCAACAAAAGGAACGGGACTTCTTTGACGGCAAGCATGATGATCAAACCCAGTGCGTGTGGGTCTTTGATCAGCAACGCTAAGTCATTCACCGTTTGCGCATTTGGATCGTAACCAAACATTTGGTTGAGTACGCGAACGCCCATACCTGTTGGTGCAAATAGGAAAGCAAAACCAATGGCGAATGCCACGTGTGGCATGGCAAGAAGCGGAGAAAGACTGACTTCGATTTTACGCCAGAATTTACTTCCCCAAGAAGCTTGCAGAATCGCAAACGTCATCAAACAAGCAAGGTAGCTACTGAAAATGGCAGAGTAGAACGTTAGACCAATAGATGTCCACACGCCTTCCCAGTCAAACACAGCATCAAAGCCATCAAGTGAAAAATGATGTAAGCCGATAGGGGGAACATAGCCGAGCGCAGAGACCACCACCCCGAGTAGACCCGGGATGGTTGGTAATATACAAACTGCGATAATAACTAGATACAGCGCTCTTAACATGGGTGATTATTAATTCCCGTAGCGTTTCAACCATTCTTTTTCTAGTGCGGCTTGCCAGCTTGGATGTGGCTCTGCAATAGACTTGAATTGTTGAGTATTTTTAGCCGTACCAGTCAGGTATTGGCTGCTTAGCACTGAAGGATCACCCCAGATGTTGATATCACCTTTACGAGATTGCGCTTCAGGACTTAATAAAAAGTTTATAGCAACTTGAGCCCCTGCACTGGCGTTTGCGTTCCAAGGGATAGCTAAGAAGTGAATGTTAGAAAGTGCACCCGCATCCATCGCATACGCTTTGGTGCTATCTGCAAGGTTGCCGCTAGATTGTGCTGAATAAACCGCATTTGGGTTAAAAGTGACGGCTAAGTCAATCTGACCATCATCTAGTAGTTGTACCGTTTCCGCTGTGCCACCCGGAAACTGCTTACCGCCACGCCATGCGACTTTGTGAAATTCATCTAGGTAAGCCCATAGAGGTTGCGTGATAGTTTTGAATGATTCGTCTGTCACTGGCTTTTGCAGTGCAGGATCGTTATTGCTCAGTTCGATCAGTAGAGATTTGATGAAACTGGTGCCATGAAACTCCGGTGGGCGAGGGTATGTCAGACGATTTGGAAACGCTTTTGCGTAGCTCAGCATTTCAGCATATGAGCTTGGCGGGTTGTGCAGGGTATCTTCATCGTAGATAAACACCAATTGACCTACGCCCCAAGGCGCTTCTAGACCATCTGTTGGTTCAGAGAAATCGACATCAACAGGCAGGGTTTTATCGACATACTGCCAGCTTGGTAAACCTTCAACGAAAGGACCAAACAACAGTTGGTTGTCTTTCATCGATTTAAAGTTTTCGCCATTAATCCAAACCATATCAACACTGCCACCGCTGTTTTTCCCTGCGGCTTTTTCAGCAATAAGACGAGTGGTGGTTTCAGAAATATCGGTGACCTTGACGTGGTTAAGTGTCACGTTGTAGCGAGATTTAAGCTCTTTGCCTGCCCATTGGATGTAGCGGTTAATTTCTTGGCTACCACCCCAAGCATGAAAATAAACGGTCTGACCGTCGGCTTGCTGTTCTATTTTTTGCCATTCTTCAGCGGTCGAAGATGCAAAAGAGGAGGTCGCGAATGTGGTGGCTAAAATGCCAATGGTGCTAAGTAGCTTTTTCATACGTAATCCGTGTTTCTTTATCTTTGTTTTCATTTTTGGAGCTTTATATTCCCATGAGGTACAAACGGCTGTTTTGGTACTCTGAATTGGGGATAAACCACGCTGGAAGCTCCGTTCCCTCTAGATGGATAGTAATCTATCTTGCTCTATTATCAACGCGAATTTGATAATAGATTCAGAGAATTACTCGCCTTGTGAGGTGATACCAATCCACGTCAGTTTTTGGTCTTAAAAGTCACCAATTTAAGGACAAAGTGTGAGCAAATCAGTAGCAATGAAAATAGTGCGACTCTCGATAAGTCGCACTATTTTGGCTTCAATAATGGATAGACCGGATTACTTCGCTAATTCTTCCATGTTGATGCCTTTTTTCTTTGCGATGTATTTTGGAATCAAAGACATGCCAAACAGCACAAGACCCGCAACCGCAAATTTTACCAACAACATTGCAGACACACCGTTTGTTGCGATGTCACCAGCCATGTAAGCAAAAATGAAAGCACCTGGCGCCATGGTCAACAGAGAAACCAGAGCGTAAGTGCCAAGGTTTAGGCTGGTTAGACCGTAAGCGTAGTTTTGTAGGCTGAATGGGAATACAGGCACAAGACGAGTCAGAATCAAGAAGCTGGTGCCGTTTGCTGCTACACCGTCATCGATTTTCTTGAATATTGGGTTGTCGCCAAACTTCTTCATGATGGTGTTACGCAGTAGGAAGCGCGCCACGATAAAGGCTGCTACTGCACCAAGCGTTGCAGAAAAGAGCGCCAATACGCCACCTTTGATAGGACCAAATACGATACCTGCCACAATGGTAAATGCGCTGCCCGGTAGTAGGAAAACACACGCAAATACGAATGCTGCTACGAATACGGCGTAACCCCACACACCAAAGCTTGCGATCCAATCTTGTAGGCTCTTGATGTCAGTGATGATTTCAAGAATGCCAGTTTGTTTTGCCGCGAACAGAGCGAGAGCTACAACAGCGACGATAAGAGCGATTTTTACGAGTTTCATAAGTTCAACTTCACTTAAACCTAATAATTAAAAAGAGATAGCGACACAGAGACAGTTACACTGACATACACTTGATCAGGCCCGCTTTTGACTTGTAGCGGTTGAACCAAGCTTTTACAGGGCTTGCAAGTACGTTTACTGGCGGCTCATCACCTTGCATGATCACAGGACCGAACATTAGATCCAGAATGTGCCAAGACTTTCTACCAACACCCATCATGGATGCACGACATGCCGAGCAATAAACCACTACGTAGTCGGTTTCAAACTCTTCAACACGGCGCTTAATTACGCGCGTTGCCACATCTGGGTTTGCAGGTACAACCATGCCGCCGAAGCCACAGCAGCGGGTGTTTTCTCGTGTGTGTTCTGGCTCAGAGGTTTTGTAACCAAGTTCGTTTAATATCCAACGGATACCGTCTTGCAGCTCTTTCTCGTAGCGAGTTGAACAAGAGTCGTGAATGGTAAACACCACGTCGCTGTTTTTGGCTTTGCCGCGCAGTTCTTCCGGTAAACCAATTTCAGGAAGTAGCTTCCACAAAGACACTGGTTTTTGTGTGCCACCAGATTTTTTGATCATGCCGTAGCAGCTTTGACACGCCACAATCACTTCTTGTGCGTCTAGCTTATCAAAATCAGCCTGTAGCTGACCGTAACGCTCTTTAAACTTCTCCGTTTGACCGATAGCTGCAGTCGGTTTGCCACAGCATTTTTGGACTGCGCCCATGTCTGGAAATACTTGCTTTAGGTAGCTAGCAATGGCAGCTACACCTTCAGGTGAATAGGATGGCAAGCTGCATCCTGGCATAAATACTTTATTACTCATTTTGTCGATACCGCTCGTTTTGCCATAGTGAAGATTTTTGAGAAGCCAAGCTTCTGGTGCATGTTGATCGCTTTATGACCCGGCATTGGAGATTCACCGTTGTTTGCCTTAACAAAGTCAGCACGTGCCCCTAGGAACATCTCTTTCATTGGGAAGTCTTTCGGACACACGATGGTGCATTGGTCACACGCGTTGCATGAGTAAGCCATCAGTGGATCCATCGACTTGTTGTTCACAAAGTCGGAGAAAATGGTTTTTGGACAGTCGCTGAAGTCATTCATCATGATGCACTCGGTCATACATAGCTTGCAGCTGCATTGCAGGCAGCGAGAAGCTTCTAGTTTGATTTGCGCTTCAGTAAAGCCTAAATCCACTTGTGCAAAATCCTGCTTACGCTCTTCAGCGTCACGCAATTCACCGTGTAGGCGAGGGGTATCTACCGTACCTTTTGGTAGTGGTACGTCTAGACGAGATGAGTAGCTGTATTCTTGCTCGAAGTCGCGGTCTTCAGTTAGTGGACGAGTCGTTAGGAAGCGTTCAACGCTCATTGCTGCTTTACGACCTAATGCCATCGCTTCAATTACGATGTTCCCGCCACACGCATCACCAGCTACGAATACGTCTTCTAGACTAGATGCTAGTGTTTGTTTATCGACAACGTAACGGCCACCGCGAGTTTGCTCTAGTGCACCGTCAGTAATATCTGCCACGATTTGACCCGTAGCGAAAACAACGGTATCCACAGAGATAGTTTTGCTTTCTTCGCTGTACTGAGGTGCAAAGTTGCCTTGCTCATCAAAGATCGACAGCACTTTCTTGATAGTAATGCCTGTTACTTTGCCGCTCTCGTGCTCGATAGCGACAGGTCCCCAACCCGCATGGAATTCAACGCCTTCTTCTAGTGACTCATCGATTTCGATTTGGCTTGCAGGCAGGTTCTCAAGGCTCTCAAGTGAACATTGGTAAACTTCACTTGCGCCGATACGCCATGAAGAGCGTGCGCAGTCCATCGCTACGTCACCACCGCCGATAACCATTACGCGCTTACCTGCTCGTGGGAATTGGCGAGTTTCAGAAATCTCTTTTAGGTATTCAACCGCAGAGAACACGCCATCGTTGTCATGACCCGGCAGAGGGATGATCGAACCTACGTGCGCACCATGTGCAAGTACCACCGCATCATGCTCGTTGCGTAGTGTTTCGAAACTGATGTCTTTGCCGATCTCAACGCCAAACTGAGTTTTGATTCCCAGCATCGCTAAGTAGCTGTATTCGAAATCGATAACATCGCGTGGCAGGCGGTATTCAGGGATACCAACACGCATCATACCGCCGTAAACGTCCAGCTTTTCATAGATGGTGACTTCATGACCCTGACGACGTAGTTCGATTGCCGCTTGAGCGCCAGCAGGACCTGCACCTACGATCGCGATGTGCTTGTTAGTTAGGGGGGCAATGTTTAGATCCCAGTGATCTTGGTTATCCATTTTCTCTGCGACGAAACGTTTAATCCCAGCTACGCTGATTGGCTGACCAAACTCAGAATTACGGCGACAAGACGCTTCACACGGATGTGCGCAGATGCGACCTAGTGTTTGAGGAAGGAATAGTTTGCTACGGATCAGATCCAGAGCACCTTGAAAATCACCTTCACCCGCCATGCGAACGTATTGCTTTACGTCTGTGTGCATTGGGCACGCGGTTTGACATGCCGGATCGGCATCACCCATACAGCCATCGACAATCATTTGAGCGGTGTCGAATAGCTTTTGACTAAAAATTACATTGTTCATTAACTGCTATTTCCGTGTTGATTAGCTCTTGCCGTTGATAACGTTCACTTCAGGGTTTTTCTGCTCATAGTGAGCATGGCTGTACTCGATCCATGAACCGTCATAGTTGTAGACGCCTTCTGCGCCAAGTACTTCAGTAAGAATCATGGTGGTGTGGGCAGAACGAACACCGGATTGGCAATAAGCGATCACTTTTTTGCCTTTGATGATGTCGCCATAAAGAGCTTGCAGTTCTTGTGCAGATTTCAGCGTTGTGTCTTCGTTTAACGCTTTGGTCCAGTTAATGTGAACACTGCTTGGGATAGTACCCGGACCGTACGCACCAGAAACCGCAACGTCGCCGTTGAACTCGTCGTTGCCGCGAGTATCTAGGATCACCCAATCAGGGTTGTTTTGCGCTGCGATAACCATATCCAGTGTCGCTAGCGTGTTGTTGTCTTGTTTTGTGTTCGGTGCTTTGTATTCAACTGCGGCAACGCTTGGGTTTGCAGAGCCAGTTGGGTAACCAGAGCCCATCCAAGCGTTCAAGCCACCGTCTAGGTAACGAACGTCTTGATGACCAAGGTTATGGATTTGCCAGTAAAGGCGAGCGGCATCGTGGTGAGAGCCTGCTGCGTAAACCACGATTGTGCTGTCAGCTGTTGCGCCGAAGCTGCCCAGAATGGTCTCCATTTCTTCGGTGTTATTGCTCATACCACCGAAGTCGTATTGACCATCAGCCGCCGAGTAATCGTTACGCCACATAGTGTAAGAGCCAGAAATAGGACTATCTGGTTTGATAGGGTTTAGCGCACCGATCACAACCACATCTTTGTCGCCGTCCATCAGCGACTTAAGTTGTTGTGCCGAAATGAAGTGCTCAGGATGAGCATATTCTGCGAATTTCTGCTCTTGAGCAGCGGCATCCACAATCACAGCCTCAGCTGAGAACATCGTATTGTAAGCTGAGTAGCCAACCGCTGTGACAGCTGCTAACACACCCAACGCAATCGTCGATTTTTTCATGAGTTGCTTCCATATTTTAATTTAAAGTTTTGCTGCCGAATCCTTGATGTTTCGACAGATAGAATGCTTTTGATGGGGCAGTGCTGACATGAACGTTTCTTAATCATTTTTGGTGTTCATGGCTTAAAAAAAGCAGAAATGCGCTCTACCCCTTTATGGGTAAGGTATTCTGAGGAAATCGTTTAAATGACGATATTGTGGTTTCCCACAATAATGATGTGGGATTGATCTAAAGCAACAAAGTAGAAGGGGGAAGTGGTGCTAAAATGTGCCACAACCGAGTTTTGGTAGTATTTCGTAAGTGATTGATAATTATTCTCAAAAGTTAATTCTTTTCATTTTTGCTCTCTCCTTTTTCTTTACCTCTTTTGCCTCTGCTAATGATCAAGAAGTACCGAGAAAAGACTACGATGTTGGCGTTTTAGCGCTGCGTGGACACGCACATGCTCGTGAAGCGTGGCAACCAACTTTGGATTGGTTGGAGACTCAGAATCCTGGCTATCAATTCAACCTACATACTTACGATTTCGACCAACTTGAAGATGCATTTTTGCACGGTTGGCTTGACTTCATTCTGACTAGTCCAGGGCAGGCGACTAAGTTGGCACGTGAATACCCAATCAACTGGTTAGCAACGCAAAAAACTGCCTATAGCAACTTACCAAATAAGTCGATTGCTTCGGTGGTAGTGGTGCGTGAAGAGTCGCCTTATAAAACGCTGCGTGACATCAATAAAGCTAATGTCGCGGCGGTATCGGAAAAAGCCTTTGGCGGCTTTCTCGCGCTGCGTTATGAGCTCGATAAGCTCGGCTATTTCAATTCCTCTTTCTTCGAAAAAATTCATTTTACTGGTCCACCAACTGACCAGTTGATTTTGGACGTGATCAAGAACGATCTCGATGTCGCGATCGTCCCTGCATGTACTCTGGAGAACATGGCGAAGGAGGGGCGTATTCAACTGCACAGCTTGCGTGTATTGAATGAGAAGCGCCCTGCTGATTCTGTTTGTGCGGTGAGCACACCACTGTATCCAAACTGGACCATGGCTATGACAGAGCGAGCGCCGACGGATGTGGGGCAAATGGTGGCGCAAACCCTTTTCGCAATGCCAGAAGATCATCCAGCAGCCGTTGCGGCGAACAACGTTGGCTGGATGTTGCCTGCGCCGAGCATCAACGTTGATAAAGTCTACAAGCACTTAGACATGCATCCGTTGCAAAAGTCTTGGGGACAAAAAGCACAAGAATGGCTGCATAAGAACCAAGCGATCGCAATGGCGTCGTTACTGACTTTGCTGCTATTGACGGGATATCACTTCTGGTTGGAATGGAAGTTTCAACGTAGTCGTGAAACGTTAAAAACCACCATGAACGACTTACGCCGTAAGAGCTCAATGTTGGAGCATGCCCAACGTATCACCATTGTCGGTGAACTTGGTAGCAGTATTGCGCATGAAATTAATCAACCATTGGCAGCAATCAAAAACTACAGTCAAGGGGTGAAAATGCGCATGGAACATGGCGCGACTGCCGAAGAAATGGCGCCAATCCTCGATAAAATCCAACAACAGGTGACTTCTGCAAGCGACATCATTCAGCGCCTTCGTAGCTTGATAAACAAAACACCGATTGAAAAAAACTGGGTGGATCTACCTTGTTTGATTGAAGAAGCGATGAAGCTGGTGGATTACGAATTCCAACGTCATCGAATCCAACTTGGTGTGCTTTACTCTGGTGAGCCGCAAAAAGTCTTTGCAGATGTGACAGGTTTGCAGCAGGTCATTCTCAATGTTTTAAATAACGCCAAAGATGCGTGTTTGAGCCATTCGCCGAAACGTAGAGATTTGTACGTGGATCTGCACGTGAGCTTCTGTGATGAGATGGTCATCATTGACGTGACGGACAACGGCATTGGAATTGAAGAAGAAAGTACGCCATTGGACCAAGCTTTCTACACCACGAAGGAAAATGGATTAGGGCTAGGTCTGGCAATATGTCGTGATGTACTCGATGCGCACCAAGGCAGCATGCAATTTAGGTCCATAGAGCCCACTGGGTGTCAGGTGACCATTGTTTTACCGTATCAGGAGGCTTGTTATGAGTCGTAACCTTTGTCCACTCTACATCGTTGATGATGAAGAGCCAGTATTAGAATCCATGGCGTTTATGTTGGAAAGTTATGGTTACGAGGTTGAAGCTTTTTCTAGTGGGATAGATTTTCTCAACAACGCTGAATTGTCGGCTCCGGGTTGTGTTTTGCTTGATAGCCGTATGCCCGAGATGCGGGGACAAGATGTCCATCATGTAATGAATGAGAAATTCAGCCCGATCAGCGTGATTTACCTAACTGGTCATGGCGACATACCTATGGCTGTCGATGCACTAAAGGATGGCGCATTAGATTTCTTTCAAAAGCCTGTTGATGGAAACGCGCTTGTGGTTGCAGTGGATAATGCTATGGCACAGTCATTAAAAAACGGTGAAAAGCTGAGTGCGAAACAGGTATTACAGAATCTCACCAAGCGCGAGAAAGAAGTGCTTGGATTGGTAGTCAAGGGGATGAAAAACCAAGAGATGGCCGATTCGTTGTGTGTTTCTCTAAGAACAATTGAGGTACATCGCTCTAATGTGATGAAAAAACTTGAAGCAGAAAGCCTTGCAGTATTGATTCGCAAAGTCGGGCATTTGATCTAATTGATTTATGTTTTTGGGGGCAACGAACTGAGCTATTTAGGTCGAATTAATCACTGTAACCTAATGATATTTTGGGAAAGGTTTGCTCAACCGGTATCAGGAAGATAACATCAGTACCCAAAATGAATCTTAATCTTGGCTAGAACCTAACTATGTTTGTCGATACCGTTAAAAGTGCCTTTGCTTCACTAAACACGCATAAACAAGCGATTGCGAAAGCGACCGCTTTACCGATTCTCTTTTCTGTTATTCTTGATCTCCTTTTAGGTGCAAGTGAAGGCGATGTTGCTGCTATCTTCGTACAAATCTTGATGGCGCTATTGTCTGCGATCGTCGCGATTAACGTGCACAGTATTATCCTTAAAGGTCCTCAATCGGTCCCTCAGTGGGGGCGTTTCACCCTTGGCAAGATCGAAATGTGGTTCATCGGTCATTACTTGGTGATGACAGTTGCAGTAGTCGCCGTTGCCGCCATCTTTGCGATGATTAACGTTGCGCTTGCCGCAATTGTACTGTTCGCACTTGGTGTGATCTGTTGTCGATTGGTGTTGGTGTTTCCCGCCATTGCTATTGGTAAAGGTGTGTCATTCCCTTATGCATGGAACTTAACCAAAGGGTACACGTGGTACATGATGGGTGTGGTGATCTTGGTACCGCTTCTGTGTGGTATCGCAATATCACCTCTGGCGTATTTACAACTGCCAATCCTAATGAGTTTATTAAGCTTCCTAGTGACCATCATCGGGATTGCTATTTTGTCTAAAGCGTACGAGCAATTAAGTGGTTTTGATGGACAATCTTATTCTCAGCAGTCATTTTGAAGTCACTTAAGTAGATGTTATGAATGAAGAAGCGCCTCCTTTTAGAGGCGCTTTTTTATGGTTACTTGTAGGCAAATTTACTTGGTTTTGTAAGAATTTATTACAAATTGCATTTTTAAAGTGATATAAAGCACACCTTCGATGAGGCTGGTTTTGTTTTTGACTGGCCCATATCGAGAAAAACCGTGACGTTTCAATTGACGAATAAGGAAGGTGCTTTTTGCTCATTAGTCCGCCCTAGAACGATCTCTCAGATGCGTTTGCATCACTCCCTTCACCGTGCGCAATGCACCAACTAAGGCAATACGTTTATGAGAGATTTATGTTTAAATTTACAAAAGATACTTGGTTTAACAACGTTAAAGGAGATTGTTTATCAGGAGTTGTTGTAGCACTGGCACTTATTCCAGAAGCTATTGCATTCTCTATCATCGCAGGACTCGACCCCAAAGTGGGTTTGTATGCCTCGTTTTCCATCTGTGTCGTGATTGCGTTTACTGGCTCAAGGTCCGGAATGATTTCCGCGGCAACCGGAGCTATGGCGCTATTGATGACCACCTTAGTTAAAGATTATGGTCTGCAATATTTGCTCGCCGCGTCGTTTTTCGCTGGTGTACTGCAGTTATTGATTGGCTACTTAAGGCTAGGGGATTTAATGCGTTTTGTGTCTAAATCCATTATGACTGGATTTGTAAATGCGTTGGCAATTTTAATCTTTTTGGCGCAACTGCCTGAACTGACCAACGTTTCTTGGTCCGTTTATGCATTGACCGTTTTAGGACTAGCCATCATCTATTTGTTTCCATATGTGTCGAAAATCGGAAAAATGCTACCGTCCCCTTTGGTATGCATTATCACGGTGACAGTGGTTGCGTTGATGTTTGATATCGATATTCGTACTGTTGGCGATATGGGGCAGCTACCCGATTCGCTTCCCGTATTCATGATTCCCGATATTCCCTTCAACATTGAAACACTCCAAATCATTTTCCCTTATTCATTAGCTCTCGCCATTGTCGGTGTCCTTGAATCACTGATGACCGCATCTATCGTCGATGAGTTGACGGATACAGAGAGTGAGAAAAACGACGAGTGCAAAGGACAGGGGATTGCGAATATGGTCGCATCGCTGTTTGGCGGTATGGCAGGATGCGCAATGATTGGTCAGTCGATGATCAATATCCAGTCTGGCGGTCGAACACGTTTATCGACGCTTTGTTCCGGTGTGTTTTTGCTGATCATGGTGGTATTTTTGGGGGATTACCTCAAACAAATCCCAATGGCGGCGCTCGTTGCAGTGATGATCATGGTTGCGATAAGTACTTTCTCGTGGCACTCCATTGCAGAAATGCGTAAACACAGTTTATCGACAAACCTTATCATGCTATCGACGGTGATTTCGGTTGTTGCCACCCACAATCTTGCTATTGGTGTGCTGGTGGGCGTTTTATTAGCGTGTGTCTTTTATGTGAATCAGAGCCGGACTTTAATGAAGGTTTCGGATGAAGTCATTGTTGATAACGACCATACGATTCACAAAGTTCATGGGCAAATCTTTTTCGCTTCCGCCTATAGTTTCACTGATATGTTTGATTTTGATAATGCGACGCGATACATCACAATTGATTTATCCGATGCGCATTTTTGGGATATCACAGCAATATCAGCTTTGGATAAAGCCATCATTAAGTTTCGTAAAGGCGGCTCTATTGTTGCTGTAACCGGAATGAATGAAGCAACCTTGGATATGATAGATCGCCACGCGGTTTATGATGATCCTGAAAAGCTGGCTAAGCAAGGTATGGGGCATTAGAAACAAAAAAAGCAGCCAAAGGGCTGCTTTTTTAGAGATTCTTTCAGAGACTTATTGTCTCAGAAACAAATGTGGGATTAGTTTACCCAGTCACGCAGTGTGAACGTTAGTTCGTGATCTGCGTTTTTCAGCACTAGGCCATCGTTAGTCAGAGTAATGTCGCTCCAATCAGAAAGCGTTTCAGACATTACTTTTTCAATCTTCATTTGGTCTTCCATACACATCTTCATGGTCATGCCCATTTTCTCGATGCGTAGTTGGTTATCTTTTAGTTCAGCTTGACCGAAGAAGTTGTTACAACCTGCATTACCGTTCGCAGTTAGGTTTTCACCAATTTCTAAGCGAGGTGCTTGGCGTTCTTCTGCTGCGATGTTTTTGCCATCGATTTGAACCAGCTGCCAGTTGTGGTGCTGTAGATCTTGAGCCGTAATTTCTTTCACATTGTCACCGTTGCTAGCGCATGCAGTCATTAGAACTGGAAGTGAGATTGCTGCTACTAACGTTTTTAGGCTAAGCTTCATTTTATTGACTCCGTTTTTAGAAAACGTGGTAAGTATAGGTAATAAAACAGTGTTTTTGTCAGCATACGGTTATGGTTTCGTATGTTTTTAAACACGGCGTATTTTATAACAGAGATCCCATTCCAGGTACTAAAATTCAGCGAAAACTTCGAAATTTCTTACAGTTATTCGACTATAAGTGAATCGGGTCTTGATGAGATAACCAAAGAACGGGTTGAGCATGGAGCAACTGGAGTTTTTTACCGTCCCAAGTCCTTGTGTCGGAGTGTGCACTTCTGACGAAAAGGGCTATTGCAAGGGATGCATGCGTAAACGAGAAGAGCGGTTTAATTGGCTGAGTTTTACTCCTGCACAACAGTTGCACGTGATTAAGCTGTGTCGTCAGAGGTACAGAAGAAAGGTGCTAGCAGGGAAGGGGAAAGCAGAACTGCCTCAAGATGACTCATCCCCGCAACAGGATTTGTTTTAGTGTTGTTTACGCTTTATTACTTATGACTAACTATTCCCGGCCCAGTCTGAACTACTTATCCATAAGAGCCGGGAAGCTCCTATCCATTTTCGTGCTCAAAGTGATGAGCACTTGGCGTTACTTTAAAGACCATTGGTCGCTTACCCAGCCTCCTGCTTGTTCGTCGAAGTGACTACCGGCAAAGCGGTGATTTTGTTCCACGTCTAATTTACTGGTGGGTAATTCATCCATCATTTGATGAATGTATCTTGCCATTGGATCAGTACATGCTTCACGCTCTCTGCGAGTGACCACTTCTTTAATTATCTGCAGTCTATAGCTGTTGCTGGCTCGTTTCATTTTTGACCTCCAGAACTCGATGGCAGCAGTTTGAACACATTGGCGTTCAGATCGCTGCTCATTGGCGGGAGCGTAGAAGCCCATCGCCTTCGTTTGAAGTCTGAGAGACAAATTGTTTGAGAGCAGTGTTTGTAACGCCATTCGCATCTTTCTCAGAATCATTGACTGTGTGAATAAAAGTTAATTGCTCAAACACAGTTGATGAATCTTCATATTCGAAAGACCTTATCAAACATAGAAGCCCTACACATGGTCGTCAACAACGTAAATGAACATTTTTTGAACGATTTGTGAAGGTGGCGTTTTATCAGAGATTTAGCGCAAATAAAAAAACCGGAGCCACTTGGGCTCCGGTTGGTCTTAGAGTCAGTCTGACACGCCTTATCTCAGTTGTTATGCAACCGAATGGCTGTCAATGTCTAAGTGTAGACAAGAATGAAGTAAATTAGCTACCTGAAGCAGGACAGCCTTTCACTGATTGGCCGTTGCTCAAGTACTCAATGTTACCCAAGTTCTTATCGAAATCTGCCGCAGAAATCTGAGGGTTATTAACGAAGAACTCACGCAGTATAGCTGCATCTGTTTGCTGGGTTGATTTAACATCGATGATTGGGTAATTATCGCCACCCGCTGCACTAAAGCTAATTACAGAGAAAGTGTACTCAGCTTTTGGATCAAAGCCTTTACCGTTGATGTCTGTAATCGTTACGTCTTTCGCATCACAGTTAACTGATAGCGTGATGTTGTCTAGTTGAGCGTATGCACCAGAGCCAGCAGATTTTGTTGCTACAACGTCTAGGTAAGCTTTAACCTCTTCACCAGTCATGGTTGCTTTTGTTACAAAGTTACCAAAAGGTTGAACTGTTAGAACATCGCGGTAAGTGACATCACCTTTCTGGATAGAATCACGTACACCGCCTGAGTTCATTACACCAAAGTCAGCATTCACTAGCTTGTTCGTGCGGTATGCTTTACCCAGTAGGTGACCAAGGTTAGTTTGTTGTGAACGGACAACATTACGGTCGCCTTCAAGCTTGCCGTCTGTGTTTGAGATTACTTCGTCCAGCAAATCTTGACCTTGTTGTTGGTATGGTAGAAGCAGCGCTTTTACTGTTGCATCAGGTTTAATTTGGTTTTGAATGAATTGGTAATCACCATTTTCATCTTTCGCTTTTAGGTTTACTGGAATCAGTGCGTAGTTCGCTAGGTGAAGCTTGCCATCGTAGTATTCGAAATCTGCACGACCTACGTATTTACCCCACTCATGCGCTTGCATGATGTAAGTGCCATTTTGCTGATCTGGTGTACACTCATCACCTGGTTTGAAGTCCGCGTAGTTGTTCGTACCTGGCTCCATACATACTGGGTTTTGCGAGTGACCGCCGATGATAGCGTCTAGTTCACCTTCTTTTAGAGAACGTGCTAGTTGAACATCACCAGGCGCTTCGCTACCACTTTGACCATTTTGGTAGTGACCCATATGTGTTGTTGCGAATACTAGGTCGACTTTCTCGTTAGCTTCGATCTCGCCCAGCACTTTTTGGATTTCAACTTGAGGATCCTGGAAGTAGATGTCTTTTACGTTGTCTGGGTTTACAAGTTTTGCTGTATCTTCAGTAGTAAGACCGATAACCGCAATTTTCAGACCGTTAATCGTGAAGACTTTATAAGGAGCGAAGTAACGTTCATCAGTTACTTTTCCGTCCGCATCTTTTTTGTAGATGTTTGCTGCTAGCATTGGGAAATCAGCTAGCTCAGCTTGCATATCTAGAACATCTAGAGCGTTATCAAATTCGTGGTTACCCACAGCCATTGCGTCGTAACCCAGAAGGTTCATACCTACGAAGTCTGGCACAGCGTTCTGCATGTCTGACTCTGGTACACCTGTGTTGATGTCACCACCAGACAGTAGGATAGACTCGCCACCATTTGCTGCTACTTCAGCACGAATAGACTCAATCAGTGTTTTACGTGCAGCCATGCCGTACTCACCTTTGCTGTTTTCCCAGAAACGACCGTGGTTATCGTTTGTGTGAAGAACAGTGAACTTAGTACATGAATCTGCAGTGTCACAAGTGACTGGAGAGTTGTCGCTGTCTGAGCCACATCCTGCTAGCGCAGCGCCGACTGAAAGTACCAAAAGGGATTTGTAAAACTTCATAAGGGATCCTTTCTTTGTGATTTTGATTTTATTACGGCGTGAAATATACGGAAATAATGTGAAACTTTAGTGATCTATATCTTATTTACAGTTTTGTTGAATACAGGAAATAACAGGGCTGCAAACCGCGTCGACAAATAAACAGAAACCGTATTTAGAAAGGATTTAATGTTTTTACTAATTAAATTTGTGAGTCGCTTAATTGATTTCAATTTTCTAATGTGAATCAATACGCATTTTGGTGAGATATGGAGCAAACTTTGGTGATTATTTTGCCAGATTAATGTCTTCTTACTCTCTACGAAACAAATAGTTAAGATTTTTCTGTACGCTGTGTTGAGGAGTAAGGATGCTCAAAAAAACAACCGCACTTGCCGCGGAAATCGATTGCTCATGGCAAAAGCAGTTCAGTGTGAGCTGTAATTTGTACAATGGCTATTCTTATGACCCTCATTATTGGCAAAAGTTCTCCGATCTTTGCGCTGTATTTTTATATCAATCAGACGCCGTTACGTTTATATCTTGTCCCCCTAAATTATGGGAACGAATTAAACATTTTCAGCCAAGTGAGCTGGAGAGAAAACTCAATAATAAACAAATGTTCTGTGAATATGATGATGTCGACTACTATTTATTTAATGACGACAACGTCAACAAAGACGATGGGATAATTCCTCTCTCGATCGAGTCTGATCTCGAATTACTTGAATCTTTTGTCAGCCGAATGAGCGAAGAAGATATCCTTAAAGCGGACTTTGACCTCGATAGCCATTTTTTTTACGGCATATTTGACAAAAATGAGCTGGTAGCTGTGCTTGCTTCTTATTGTTATAAAGGGAAAGAGCCGTTTGAGTCTTTATCCATATTGGTTTCTCCTGAAGCAAGAGGAAAAGGGTATGGAAAACGCCTGCTCAGTCATTTAATCAATGAAGTGAAGTCGAGGCAGCGCAAAATTAGGTATCGAGTAAATAGTGAAAATACGCCTTCAATAAGGCTCTGCCAGTCTTTGGGGTTTGAAGCGTACAGTCGTCAAAGAGTGTTTACTCCGGAGTAATGAGAAAGGCAAGCAATGGGATATACAGTTAGAAATGCAGTGAGAGATGAAGCGGATCAGATCGCCAAAATACACGTTGATTCATGGCAAGTCGCTTACCGAGGATTAATGCCGCAGAGTTACATTGACCAATTTACTCGAGAACGTCGAGAGCGCATGTGGACGCGAGTAATGACGGAGCAACTGGCCAATCTCATTGTTGTTGAGAAACAGAAAGAGATCGTGGGCTTTCTAAGTTATGAACTGCCTGATCACACCAGCGAAGACAAGACGGCAACGGTTACTTGTTGCTATGTTTCGCCTTTATACTTCGGGCAGGGCGCTGGCAGTGCTCTGATTGATGAATTAGAAACTCGTTTACTCTCGACACCAGTGATGCAAATTAGCCTTAAGGCGTTAGACACCAATAAACAAGGGCTTAATTTCTATAAGAAGTGTGGCTTTGTGCGATCTGGAGAGGAAGAGTCGGAGGTTATCGATGATATGACGCTCAACGACGTGACGCTGGTGAAGTACATAGCACGAACATAACTTACTGGTGAGAGTGTTTAATGCGGTGTTTGCAGAAAAGCACTATCGGTAATGAAAAGAGAATTGAGAAAAGAGTAGGGGAGATTTACTTCTGTTCTAAATAGTAAAACCCCGGAGGTGGTAAGTCTCCGGGGTTTTGAAATTTTTTAGATGTCTCGGTTGGTAAGTCCGATAATCTTTATGCAAAAGGTTTGGATTTTATCCGTTAATTCCTTGGTAGGGAATTAGATACGGATGAAGTCCATGTGCTCAACTTTTGGCTTGTAAGCGTGACGTTGAACGTCTTGTGGCTTAACTTTAACTTCAGCGCCGTCGATCACTAGAACGATACCTTCGTAGAACTCAGGCTTGTCCATTTGGTTAACGATGTCGTCGTGGTTAAGAACGATAGCAACTGCTGCTTCTTCACCGCCGTATACAACTGCAGGGAATTTGCCAGCGTGACGTAGGCGGCGGCTCGCACCTTTACCTAGTTCAGTACGTACTACTGCTTCGAATTTCATAGTATTTACTCTCAAATTAGTAAAAAATAAAACTTTACAAACACAATGCGACCTTGTGTTCGTAGTAAAGCTTGAAACAGGAACTGTTCAAGCGAGCGCGGATACTATCATCCTGCTCTACATTCAGCAACCAAAATTGTACCTAAATCACCAAAAAGCCAGTAATTCTTCGTCAAGAAGAGTGTCTGTTTTGTGGTGTCGGCAAAACTTTGTCCGCATTGCGTTGATTTTAACCTATTTGGCTTTTTGTCAGTACGTTTTTATTTGCCTAGGACTCAATCCTCTTTCCAAGTTAATTCATTCATTAACGACATCTGTTATTCACAAAATGAACGCAAAATGAATGTTGACCTCAGTAACCGTTAAGTCAGTCGGTTCTATTCTCCATCGTACATAAACGGACAACCTCAATGGAGCACATTATGAATCCTATCAGTATCGTGATTATTACCCTCAATGAAGAAAAACGTATTGGTCGACTACTTGAAGACTTAACCAAACAAACTCACCAGAACTTTGAAGTGATCGTGGTGGATTCGAACAGCGAAGATTCGACACGTGAAGTTGCACAAGCTTACGAAAGCTCATTGCCAGAACTGACAGTGCACCGCATGGATACGCGTGGTGTCAGCCTAGGACGTAATACAGGTGCAGAACTGGCGAAGTATGAACGTATTCTTTTCTTAGATGCGGACGTGCGCTTACCAAGTGATTTTCTGAGCCGTGCAATGAGTAAGCTTGAGGATGCGAAGTTGGAAGTTGCTGGTGTTTACATGGGCTCAAAAAATCTGCCAATGGCACATAAGTTGGGTTATGGCATGTTTAACGCGGGATTGTTTATTACTCAGTACACATTCCCAACGGCGGTAGGTGCTTGTATTTTCTCTACCAAACGCGCACACAAAGAGATCAACGGCTTTGATGAGTCTATTACACTTTGCGAAGATTGTGATTACGTAAAACGCGCTTCTAAAACATGGCGTTTCCGCTTCTTACCGATGACGTTTGAATTCGATCCGCGCCGCCTTGAGCAAGACGGCTTCTTTAAGATGGGCATGACCTATTTCAAAGCCAATGTACGTCGATTCTTCTTTGGCGAGATGCGTAACAACGAAATGGAATACAAATTCGGTCACTACAAAGATCAACATTCGTAATCGTCGGAGGCTGCATGCTGGAAGCAATCAGTCTGTTTTTCGGAGCATTTCTGGATGCGACGATTGGACCTAATCTCTTTGTCCCGGGCGAGCCGTTTTTGCTCGCTGCGGGCTATCAATTGCACCAAGGTGTGATTTGGGGCGTTGTCGCCGTTTTGTTGGGCGGTTGGGTTGGCGATCAACTCAGTTACTTTATTGGTAAGCGTTCTGGCTCTAAAGCACAGAAGAAGCTGATTCGTTGGCAAGCCAAGACAAGGCGTCCAATCGCTCGTTGTCGTTTGTTGATGAAAAAACGCGGCAATGCCATTTTGATCTTTGCACGCTTACTCGGACCTGTTGCTTGGGTCGTGCCATTTATGGCGGGTACTGCGAATGTTAGTTGGAAGCGTTTTACTGTCTGTTCATCAATTGGATTGATACTTGGTGTTGGGCAATTTGTCGTTGCTGGGTATTTGCTTGCTGCGGGTCTTAACACATGGATTCCACTTGATTCCATAAAGTTCATCCTTGTTGAGCATAAGCTTCTTATTGCCTCAGTACTCATCGCTTCTGTATTCGCTCTTGTGGCTTGGAAGAAAAACTGGTCACGTAAATGGACCAAATCCCTAACGGCTTTAGTGTTATGTTTAGTTGCTGCGAATTATGGACACTTTTTCTATCTAGCAGATGACAATATTGAACAACCCGGCGTTACTGAAAATCAATCGATAGTCCTTAATGATATCGGCTTTAAGGTTTATCCGGGGCGCTCGAATGTGTTTGACGCTCAGGCAGTCAACTTGGTGTACGTCGGAGAATCCCCGCGAAGCCTAATGCAAGAGCTCGGCTGGTTAGAGAATCAAACCTTTTCAAGAAACGACATTGAATTGGCAGACTATGTGAGCTTATTGAAGCAGAAGCTGCCGCCCGTTTCTGATTTGTTTTGGAATGGCAAGCCACAGTCGATGGCATTCCAAGAGCCCGGAAGTTTGTTAAAACGCTCTCATGTTCGCTGGTGGCAAGCAGGGTTAGAATCAAAGTCTGGTCAACCGATTTGGGTCGGAGCGATTAGTTACGATGACGGTCTCAAGTTGGCGCATTACTCGGGTATTGTGACGGTGTTGCATCGAATAGATCCTAATGTGGACAGCGAAAGAGACCGTCTAGCGAATCAAATTGAAGTCAGTCATTTAGCGCTAGTCGGAGAGTTACATTCGTTAGCGCAACCTGTCGCAATGGATAGTAAGCACGACTATTATTCGGATGGGAATGTGCTGTTGATTAGTGAACCATCGCTAGCATTAAACTTACCCAATCAAAGCGCTATTTAGATATACCCAAGCATCTTGAGGTTACTTGGGTATATAAAAATGGCACCTAGCGAATAAATCGATAAGTGCCATTTTAATGTAATACTGTGAGTGACTGATGTAAGCTGACTTAAGCGCGGCTCTTTTGCAGAATCAAGGTGGCTTTTAACCCTCCCATTTTACTCTCTGATAATTCAAGTTGACCGCGGTAACTGTGCGCCATTTCACTGACAATGTTTAAACCTAAACCGGATCCTGGCGTTGTTTCATCCAGACGGTAGCCACGCTTTATTACTTGGCATAATTGCTCAGGAGGAATACCCGGACCATCGTCTTCAACAATGATATGAATGTTGTCTTTATCTAACGTTGAATGAACACGAATGATGCTGTTCGCCCATTTGTAGCCATTTTCCAGTAAGTTTCCCGCCATTTCATCCAGATCGGTTTTCTCTACGGCGACGTTCAATTCAGAATCAAGCTCGTTAATCAGTGTGACGTCACGATGTGCGTAGACCTTGTCAAACGCCATGGATATGGCATCAACGCGCTCTGAAGGGTTCGATTTCACCGAAAGAATGTTCATTGAACCAGCCATACGAGCGCGACCTAAGTGGTAATCGATGTGTTGTTGGATCTGTGCGATTGGCGCGTTCAAGCGTTCTTGTTCTTCAGGCGTGAAGTTTTGTACTTCGTTTTTTAAAACCGAAAGTGGTGTTTTCAGCGCGTGAGATAAGTTTCCTGCATGATTGCGTGCACGTTCAAGTAGCTCTTGATAGTGAAAGAGCAGGGCATTAAGATCAGAAATCAAAGGTGAGATTTCTTTCGGGTACTCTTCTTCCAAGCCTTTCTTGTTGCCTGATTTCAGTTCGGCTAACTCTCTTTGCAGCTTGGTTAGCGGGCTCAATGACCAGGCGATTTGCAGCAAGATAACCGCAAGAACACCAGCAAAGAGCAATCCTAAAATGATCCAGAGCTGTCCAGTTAAAGACTGAATCGTGCCTTCAATTGGATCTTCGTCAATGCCAATGATGACATCAATAGGACCATCGTAGTCCGGTAGATAAAGGGTCTTTTTCAACGTGATAAGTTTTTCATCACGTGCGCCAAAGGCGTCTTTATCCAATCCTTTGTACTCAATTTTCTTATCCCATAGTGAACGCGAACGTTCTAGGCTTGTGTCCGTTGATGCGCTCCAGTAAAGACCACTGTATGGACGATTAAATCTTGGGTCGGAAAGTTGAGTAGGAAGGGTGAGTTGACCTTTACTGTCGACTTCGAGCTGGGCGGCAATCTCGTCCATGTAGACATTCAATTGGGAGCGAGTGTCGTCCACCATATAGCTGTAAACTTGGGTGGGGATCGTGACGCCCGCCGCGAGGATCATCGCTGTGAGCCAAACGACCGCCGCTAGCACTAAGCGGCTTTTGATGCTCAGCCGCTTAAGAATGTGCATGGGAAGTTTGCTTCTATTCCGCATTCAATTGATACCCTAAACCGCGGACGGTTTTGATGATTTTTGGGGCGATCTTCTTGCGAATACGACCGATGAACACTTCGATGGTGTTTGAGTCACGGTCGAAGTCTTGCTTGTAGATGTGTTCTACCAACTCGGTACGAGAGATGACTTTTTCTGGGTTGTGCATGAAGTACGCGACCACTTTATATTCTAACGCGGTTAAGCTTACGGCTTGCCCTTGCCACAGCACTTTTGATGAGCGCGTATCTAAGCTTAAATCACCAATCTGCATGACAGGTGAGGCGTTACCTGAAGCACGGCGTAATTGAGCGCGAAGGCGAGCCGTTAGCTCAACCATTTCAAATGGCTTGGTTAGATAATCGTCGGCTCCGGCATTCAAACCCTCAACACGTTGAGATAATGTGTCACGGGCACTCAGAATCACCACAGGTGTATTAATGTTCTCGTCTCGAATGCCTTTCAAGACCGTCAGACCATCGAGCTTTGGCAAACCCAAGTCGAGCACAATCGCATCCCATTCTTCTGAGGTCGCACGGTAAAGCGCGTCGATACCATCTTGGGAAAGTTCTGGTACCCAGCCATTGTTTTCCAACGTTTCTAAAATCTGTTCGCCTAGGCGAGGTTCATCTTCGACAACAAGTATTTTCATATTCTTTCTTCTAATTATGTTTGGATATCGATTACTGCGGCTTAAGAGCTTTATTGAAGTTACGCCCTTTGATCTCGAGCATCTCTAGTGTGGCAGCGTCGTATTCCACTTTTATCACACTGTCATTGAACAAGATTTTCAGCTCGTAAACCCATTCGTCATCGTCTTCTTCAAGTTCAACTTTAATAATACGCCCATACAAATCATTCTCCACTGCTGCGTACATATCGGAGAATGGGCGAATGTAACCTTTTTGAACGGCACGATAGACTTCATCTTGATCTTCATCGAATTCAATTCGAGTTCCCGGTTTCTCAACGTCACGAACGATGGCATGACCATCTTTTTCATCATGATGATCATGGTGAGATGCAAAACTTGGTGCTGACAATAAAAGTGGCACTAAGCCTAGCAGCACGGGAAGTTTGCGCGGAGTGAAGGAGGTAGACATAGCAAAGCCTTTTTCAATGAGTTACGACGATTATATCGTGCTGTACATGAACAGAAAGTGAATTTGTGAGCATTCGCTTATCTTAGTTCGTCGTCAAAGATCTTATCGCGCAGTTTCCAAAAACGCCCTGACTTTCTAGCAATCACGAATTGTGGCAGACGGAAACGATGCTGGTTTGCCACGACTCTGGTTGGCGACGCCTCTTCAAATGGACGATGTTTGTCAGCAAGGTGAGGGCGTACAAACTGGTCTTTGAAGATTTGCTTCTGTTTTTTGGTATTCAGTGACCAGAATTCGTGAACCAATGCATTTCCTTCTCCTTGATAGGTTTCACCGGAATACGTCACTTTCAACTGTGATTTGCCATCACTGGACTTAAATACTGACAAGTCCATCTCGGTACATTCAAAGATCAGCGCATCTTTTAGGTTCAATGCTTCCTTGAGCTTTTTGTCTGGATCAACCAGCGTGGCATCACACTCATGACAAATACGCGCTGCAATGTCGTTATCAGCGCCACACTCGCCGCAATATTTAGCTCTAAATCGATAACCGCAATGCTCACGTTCTCCGGTCTCATCGTCCTCAAAATATCCTTGGCAACGACGACCAAAGTGCTCCAGCAAAAAGCCATTGCTATCCAGTTTTCCCCAGAAGTTGTTATTAAAGCCGCAAGCGGGGCAAGGGATGGTGATGATTTCGCTAGTGGAATCTGGCTTCGGATCGCCCACTTCAGGCTGATATAAATCATAGCTGTTGCCAGCGTAATCCAGTACGAGACATTCTGATTTGCCTTCCGACAGACGCAAACCACGACCAACAATTTGCTGATACAAGCTGACCGACTCGGTTGGGCGCAGAATCGCGATTAAATCCACATGTGGTGCATCGAAGCCCGTGGTTAAAACGGACACGTTAACCAAGTACTTTATCTCACGATTCTTGAACGACTGAATAATGGCATCGCGCTCTGGTGTTGGCGTGTCACCAATCACAATCGCGGTTTCGCCTTCAGGCAATAAACCATGGATTTCTTGTGCATGGCGAACTGTAGCTGCAAATACCATTACGCCTTTGCGTTCTTTGGCGTATTGAATGATTTGTTCAACGATCTGTGGTGTCGCTCGCTTAGCTTTGTCGATCACCATGTCCATCTCAGCTTCTTTGTATCGACCTGTGTTTGCTGGTTTGAGTTGTGAGAAGTCATAAGATAGGACTGGCGCGTCCATCATGCGAGCTGGTGTTAAGAAGTTTTCATCCAGTAAGTAACGGATAGGGAGTTCGAAGATACAGTCACGGAAAAAGCGTGACTCTTCCGTGCGAACTTGTCCACGGGTGTGATACTGATAGATCCAGCCCATGCCTAAGCGGTATGGGGTTGCGGTTAACCCCAAAACTTTAATGCCTGGGTTGAGTTCTCTTAGGTGCGTGATTACTTTTTGGTAGCTACTGGTTTTTTCGTCTGGCACGCGATGACATTCATCAATCACTAACAAGGAAAATTGATTCTTGAAAGAGTCCAGATTGCGCACTACTGATTGTACAGAAGCAAACACCACTTGCTGATCGGTTTCTTTACGTCCAAGACCCGCTGAGAATATTGAGCCTTTCAGTCCATAGCCTTCGTACTTGGCGTGGTTCTGTTCCACCAGCTCTTTTACATGAGCAAGTACTAGGACGCGCCCTTTGGCAAGTCTTGCTAGCTCTGCAATGACCAAGCTTTTACCTGCACCTGTAGGCAGCACAATGACTGCTGGTGTGGTGTGTTTACGAAAATAGTGAATCACCGCTTTAACAGAGTCGGCTTGGTATGGTCGAAGGGTGTACATGAAAATCTGTGAAATTGCTCAACTATTCGAATTAGGATCGCTATAATACCCGACCTTAAACATTAGAGGTATTCATGCGTTTAGATAAATATTTGTGTGATGGGCTGGGTGCGACTCGCAAGCAGGCAACGAAGATCATCAAAAGTGGCGAAGTGACCGTTGATGGCGAAGTACAAAAGAGTGGTGCTTTCAAAGTGCCAGAAGGTGGTGTGGTTGAGTGGGAAGGGCGCGAAGTTGGTGCTCCTGGTCCTCGTTACATTATGTTGTACAAGCCTGCGGACTTTGTGTGTTCACATGAAGATGGGCATAACCCAACCGCATTCGTGTTGCTTGATGAGCCAAAGGTAGAAAACCTACACTTTGCTGGTCGCTTGGATGTGGACACTACTGGTCTTGTGTTGATCACTGACGATGGTCAATGGTCCCACCGTATTACGTCGCCAAAACACAAATGTGAAAAGACGTACCGCGTATGGCTTGTGGATGCGATTCAACCTGATTACGTTGAAAAGTTTGCCGAAGGTATTGAGTTACGTAATGAACGCGAACCAACATTGCCTGCCCACCTTGAAATTGTAAACGAAGCTGAAAACGAAGTGCTGTTAACGATTGTGGAAGGTAAATACCACCAAGTGAAGCGTATGTTTGCTGCGCTCGGCAACAAGGTTGAACACCTTCACCGTGAGCGTATTGGTTCAATTGTGCTTGATGAAGCGCTTGAGCCGGGTGATTACCGATTCTTAACAGAAGAAGAAGTCGAATCAGTAGTGAAATGATTCACTCTGGTTGGAAGTAATTGCTGTTCTGGGAAATTGTTTAATTCCTGATAGGAACTAGTGTTTTGGTAGGAAATCGCTCAGAATGGGGATTCCTACCAAATAAGTCTTAGTGTCTGAACAAGACGCGCATTCGCCGCTCATAAACGCAGGCAGAACTGTATTTAATCTGAGAAAAGTCTTTTCTCTTGTTGGTCCTTACTGACGATAAGTACAGACGGTGTTAACGTCATCGCCTCTTCGTTTTAGCTCGGTTACTTTTTCGTTCTGCATACTCATCATGCAGGTTTTAGCGTCGAGTTAGGCAAGACCGCCTTGGTATACTTTCGTCTTTTATGATCTTCTCAATAGTAAGGATACTATGCACTGTCTCCGTGATTGTTACGGATTCGGGGTAAGGGAAGCGTCAATCATCTATCTCAATCAATGTGGAATGTTGATGGGAGGACACAACAAGAGGTAAGGCAATGACAGAAAAAGCCCAAAGTGCTCCCCAGTCACAAATCAGTTTTTTATTATTCCTTGTACTCGGTGCAATTGGTGCGTTGACGCCACTTGCTATCGATATGTATTTGCCGGCTATGCCAACCATCGCTAAAGATCTTGGTGTAACCGCAGGTGCTGTACAAATTACGTTAACGGCTTATACAGCAGGCTTCGCAATAGGTCAGCTGATTCATGGTCCGTTAGCCGACAGCTATGGTCGCCGACCTGTACTCATTTTAGGTGTGCTCTTTTTTGGTTTGGCAGCGGTAGTCAGTGCAACGACTAACGGTATTGATGCGCTTACTTATGTGCGTACGGCACAAGGTTTTGCGGGTGCGGCAGCGGCTGTGATTATCCAAGCGGTTGTACGAGACATGTTTGACCGTGAAGATTTTGCGCGTGCAATGTCATTCGTGACGTTGGTGATCACGATTGCACCTTTGGTTGCACCGATGATTGGTGGTCACCTCGCGATCTGGTTCGGTTGGCGTTCAATCTTTTGGGTGCTCGCTATCTTCGCGGTTGTGGTGATCTTGCTTGTTCTATGGATGATTCCAGAGACATTGAAACCAGAAAACCGTCAGCCATTAAGATTCAGAACCACGATTCGTAACTATGCACGTCTGTGTTCTAACCCTGAAGCGTTAGGGTTAATGCTCTCAGGTGCGTTCTCGTTCTCAGGCATGTTTGCATTCCTGACTGCGGGTTCATTTATATATATCGATTTATACGGTGTTCGACCAGACCAATTTGGTTACCTATTTGGCTTGAACATTGTGGCAATGATCATCATGACCAGTCTCAATGGTCGCATGGTGAAAAAGGTCGGTTCCCATTTTATGCTGCGCTTCGGTCTAACCATCCAGTTGATTGCTGGTATTGGACTGTTTGCTGGTTGGGTGCTTGATCTTGGTTTGTGGGGCATCGTGCCATTTGTAGTGCTGTTTATTGGAACCTTGTCTACGATTGGTAGTAACTCGATGGCGCTGCTGTTAAGTGGCTACCCAACGATGGCAGGCACTGCATCTTCACTTGCTGGTACTCTGCGCTTTGGCACAGGTTCATTGATTGGTGCGCTTGTTGCAGCAATGCCCGGTGGCGTTGCGTGGCCGATGATCGTTGTTATGTTTGCTTGTTCAGTGCTGTCTGCACTGTTTTATTGGACTTTAGGAAGAAAGGCGTAATGTCTAATTACACCAAAGAAATTCAAAATTTAGTTAACGCTGCTTTGGCAGATTTAGACCAAGAGCATCGCTCTGGTAAATTGGCAAATGCACCAGTAGCGAACAATCATTACTTGGTTCGTTGGGTAACCAAGGCGCTGAAGTCACAGCGTTTTGGTCGCACTGTGGGTGATGACTTAACGCGTTGGCAAAAAGCAGGTCGCTCAAAAGGTAATGATGCGGGTTTGCTATTCATCTTCAAACGCATCTCTGGCTTTTACGCGCAGTTTTTCCCAGAAGGTGAAGAGCCTAAAGTGATCAAAGATTCTGACGTTGAAGCGTTCCTTGATGCAATGGAACAAGCGGATTGGGAAGTGTCTACGTCTGAGCAACTGGTTGGCTGTGGCAAAGTGCAAATCTTCACTGAAGGTCAAAACTCACTAGCCTTATGTGCTGACCAGTGCGAAAGCTGTTTTGATGGTGAGCTACTCGTTAAACCAATGAGTTGGTTTGTTCGTGGCAACCACGCAGAGTTTGTCGAAAAAGCATCACAAGCGGGTTATATGGTTCATAAAGTGACGGATTACAAATCTATGGTGAAATACCACGGTGAATACCTGATCTTCCCTGCTAACGAAGGCAATCAACTGGCAGAGATTCCGCTGTCATTTAAAGCAGACTAATTCATCTATCGCATCATAAAAAATCGGAGCCTGTGCTCCGATTTTTTATATCCGTGACTTATCGATCTTATTTATGGCATGTACATGTCATTCAGTTTAGTCACTTGCTTATGCTTTCTACGCTTGATGAAGTAGTTAGAAACCACACCGAACATCAAGACCAGACCACAGAACCCGTACACTTGCATGATAGTCGGATCGCTTGAGACAAAACCGAAGTCTGAGAACATTACGTAAGCGCCCAATACCATGTAGATGATGACCGCTGATGCTTCAAAGCGGAATGACCACGGCGTCACATCGATATTCTCATTTACAGGCATTACGTAGTCTGTTTCACGTGGCATGAAGTGACCAATCGCAAACATCAGAGCAGTACACACGACGAATAGAATCGCCAATTGGTGTAGGAAGTGGATTGGTGTACCAAAGACCAATTGCATCGCAGCGTAAGAGCTAACAAATACGACCAAAGCAACTTTAGCGGCAATAGCCGGTACACGTTTGGAAATGTAGCCTACAAATACGATGGTGAAGATAGGCACACTAAAGAAGCCCGCAACCATTTGTAGGTATTGGAACAAGCCTTCTGGTGCGTACATGATGAAAGGGGCAATACAGACCGAAATGATCGCAATGATAACACCGAAGATACGACCTTTACCGACCAACTCCTCATCCGATTTGTCTTTGCCAAATAATGGTTTGTAAACATTCAAAGCAAACAAGGTGGTTGAGCTGTTCAATACGCCGTTAAAGGTACTTAAGATAGCGCCGAACATGACCGCAACAAAGAAACCAACAAGCGGCTTAGGCAATACCTCGTTCACCAAGCGTGTGTACATCGTGTCTGGGTTGCCTGCATCTGCGCCAAACATATGGAAAGCAATGATGCCCGGAATGATAAGAAACAGTGGAGATATAACTTTAATCGCACCCGCGAGAATCACACCTTTCTGACCTTCTTTGAGGTTCTTTGCGCCAAGTGCACGTTGGATAATGGATTGGTCAGTACCCCAGTAGTACAAGTTCACCAACAATAGACCTGTGAACAGAGTAGAGAACGGCAGTGGATCGGTCTCTTTACCTACGGATTGCAGCTTTTCCGGTGCGGCTGTCAGCAATACGTCTAAACCTTCCATAAAGTTACCGCCGCCTAATGCCATCAGACCAAATACAGGGATCATCAAACCGCCGGTGATCAAGCCTACGCCGTTGATCGTGTCTGCAATTACCACGGCTTTTAGACCGCCGTAAATCGCGTAGAAGAAACCCAACAAACCAATAGTGGCAGAAATAAGGGCGATAGAGCTGAACTCAGAAATGCCCAGCAAAGCTTGCACATCAAAGATTTCGCCCAGTACCACAGCGCCAGCGTAAAGAGTGGTAGGTAGAATGTTGATGACGTATTGGCACAAGAACAACAGGGTAACGAACTTCTTCACCGACATGTCGTAACGGCTTTCTAAGAAGTCAGGAATAGTGGTGATGCCTTGCTTGAGGTAGCGAGGAACAAGCAGCAGCGCAATGATAACCAGTGTAACGCCAGATGCCACTTCCCAGCCCATCACACTCATGTTGTGGGTGTAGGATTGTGCACTCATGCCAACAAAGCTAGTAGCACTCAGGTTGGTAAGAATCAAGGAGCTGGCAATCAGCCCACCTGTTAAGCTTCGTCCACCAAGGAAGAAGCCATCTTGAGAGGTGTGTTTATCGTTTTTAACTTTGCTGTAAGTGAACACCACAACAAAGCCTGTAAACAGCAAGAACGAAAGTAATACTGTAATAGACATTTTGTTTCCTTAACAAGTTAAGCAATTAAGTTTTGCTTGTTAGTTGTAGGGTGTCCCTCTAGCGCGTATAGGAGTGTTTTATCAGGAACAACGCGAAGTTGAAACCCGGTCGCTAGAGGGCACAGATAGAGGTTTAAATTTTCTTAAGGTGTACAATCAGTGCCGATTCAGGGTCGAGAATCGGAAGCGTCACCCCAATTTCCTTTAAGTTATCGCCACTTAACGTCAGGGTTTTGTCTAGCCATTGCGGACGTTGCTTCATCAACTGGAAGCTGGTTTTTGGCATTTCAACAATCTTGACTTCGTAACGGGCGTTTTCATCCGCACAGCTAACGCGAAGTGGAGATGGCAGTGCATGATTTGGCATTGCCAACTGACACACCGTAATCAGCATTTCTTGCCCGTTCTCAACGCCATAGTTGTTCTGGTTTTGATCGGCAGGATCGATGCGGAAAGTACGTCCAGAATGAAGCAAATCGCGATACTGTTTGTGCAGTTGAATGTAATGAGCAAACGCTTGCTTTTCTTCCGCGCTTTCTTTTACTGGATCGAGCTCCACACCCATGTGGCCGCTTAACGCTGTCACACCACGCATGTTGATCGCATGACGACGATTGGTTGAGTGACACTCTGCAGGACCAATGTGAGCGCCCATGACTTCAGGTGGGAAGAAGTAGCTCATACCACGCTGAATCGCTTGACGTTCCAGCGCATCGTTACAATCAGAAGCCCAGAAACGGTGAGTGCGTTTAAGGATTTCAAAATCAATACGACCACCACCCGAAGAGCAAGACTCAATTTCAACCGCAGGGTGTGTTGCTTGAAGCTCGTCAAGCAAGCGGTAAAGCGCTTTCGTTTGACCATGTACAGCAGGTTTACCTTGATGCCCCGGTTGAACCAATTCACGGTTCATGTCCCATTTCAGGTAGCCGATGTTGTAACGAGTCAGTAAGTCATTCAAACGTTCAAACAGGTAGTTGAAGCAATCTTGGTTTTGCAAATCCAACACGTATTGCCAGCGACCGGAGGGCTGGTGGTAGCCTTGCAGACTTAATACCCAATCTGGGTGTTGGCGATATAGATTTGAGTCTTGGCTGACCATCTCTGGCTCAACCCAAAGACCAAACTCCATGCCTTTGTTATTTACGTGCTCGATGACAGGCTCAAGACCATTCGGGTACTTTGCTTCATCCAAATACCAGTCACCAAGCGCTGCACGTTCGCCATCACGACCAATGAACCAACCATCGTCAATTATGAAGCGCTCGACACCCATTTCAGCGGCTTCCGTTGCCATCTGCATGATGTATTCAGGTTTATGATCGAAGTAGATGCCTTCCCACGTGTTTAAATGAACAGGACGAGGCTTGTTGTTTGGAAATTGAATAATATTGGCACGAACAAACTCGTGGAATCGCTCTGATATTCCATTCAAACCCGAGTTACTGTATGTCGCGTAAAGCCATGGTGATTGGTAGGTTTCACCGCTTTGTAGGCGCTTTTCACCAGACAGCAGTAGTTCACCAGCTTGAACAAAGCGACGACCGTCACTACGAACATCGGCACGAAGTTGGTGGTTACCACTCCAACCAAGATGGAAGCCCCAAACTTGTCCCAATTGTTCACTAAAGCCATTAGTGCCTGCGAACAAACCTGGGAAGTTTTCGTGAGAGGTGCGACCGCGACGGTTTTCTTGCATAAAGCCACCATGCTCAAAGCTCAAACGCTGAGTTTGAAACTCATGGCACCAGCGTCCGTGGAACGTCATCAGCTCGTTTGCATGGTTAGGAAGTGGCAGAGTAGAGGAGAGCTTACCCAAGCAATACTCACCGGCAGTTGTGTTTGTTACGGTGATGCGTTTTTGTACCACATCACTGTTAAAGTCGAGTTGTAGCTCAATCAATAATTCAAGACCAGCAATGTCATCTTGCAGAGTAAATGTCGCGCTGTTGTCATCGTGCTCAATGGATGTGGTTGTGAACACGGGAGCCCAGTCTTCGCCATTACGATGCCCCTCAATCCCAGGCGCATTAAAGTGACCACTACCAAGCTCAGGACAAAGTGATAACGGCACGTCGACATCAAGGCGAGCCTGAGATATAGGGCGCTCGGTTGAGAGCATTAAATCGGGATCGATCTGAGCGATTTTTGCGCCCCAATGAAGGATTTCAGGAACACGATCCACTTTAATGATCATGCTGTGATTCTTGGATTTTAAGTGAACAATTTTTTGCATGTTGTTTCTCTGTTTTCGCAAACATTTAGTCTGCAAATAATCATGCGCTTGTTTGGTTTTATTTCGATTGAATAGCCGTTTAAATGTGACTTTGAACAGGTTTTAGAGCGTGGTTTTGTGTGCTAGATCTTCTGTTTTCGGGAACATTTTTTCATGTTTTTTACGACATTGTTCACGAGAATATTCGAATGAATTTGGTAGAGTGAACAGCAAATCAGAATAGGAGAACGCAGTGGCAGTTACGTTTAAAGATGTTGCACGGTTAGCAGGTGTCTCGACGCAAACCGTATCGCGCGTAACCAACGGCGCGGATAACGTCGCAGAAGAAACACGAAAGCGAGTTAACGACGCAATCAAAAAGCTTGGATACGTGCCGAACAAAGGGGCACAAATGTTGAGCCGAGCGAAGTCGCGGATCATCGGTATTGTCTCTTTGGATATCTCACTGCACGGTGTGGCCCTTATTGCTAATGGCGTTCGCAACCAAGCACATGAGATGGATTACGCGACGGCGCTGGCAGTGTTAGGTGACAACTCCATTGAGGAATTCCGTAGTGCAATCCGAGAGCTTATTGCCCAACAAGTTGATGCCATTATTATCAACGCTCCGGTAACCAGAGAGATGGCAGAGACCCTAGTGGAGCAGTTCAGTCAGCTCACGCTGGTTTTTATCGATGTACCCGAGGGGACGCCCGTTAATTCTCTCAGTTGTGATCATAAATCTGGGGCAAATTTGGCGATCTCCCATTTGATTGAGTACAAACGCGAATCTTTTGTGTGCATTTCTGGACCAAAGGCATCCACGGCTTCTCAGATTCGTTACCAAGAATGGCAGTCACAGATTCAGCAGCATGGACTGATGCAAACGGCATTCTATGAGGGGGACTGGCAAGCTGCCAGTGGCTACAACGCAGTTAAAGACGCCGTGTTAAAAGGTGTACCTTTTGATGCTGTATTGGTGGCGAATGATCAGATGGCGCTTGGCGTGTTATGCGCGCTTTCGGAGGCGGGTATTAATGTACCTAAAACCGTATCTGTGGTTGGGTTTGATGGCATTCAAGATAGCCAATTTTTCTCACCCCCTCTGACAACGATTAAGCAAGATTTCAACGAACTTGGACGAAGGGCGGTCAAGTTAGTGCTGAGTCAGATGGAAAAAGGGCAAGGTGTTGTGTCAGAAGTATTGCCTGTCAGCTTGGTTGAACGACAAAGCACATCACCAAAGGCGGATACACTTTATGACAAGCAAGAAATACTTGCTCATCTAGAAAATATCCGCCGATTATTGCCTTAACCGTCAGGTTGGACTTTGCTTTGGCTTTCCAGCACTTCTGCTTCTTTGGCGATGGCTTTCACCATTCCTTTAAAGATAAATAGGTGCGCGGGCATCATCGCAAACCAGTAAAGTAAGCCCGGAAAGCCTTGTGGGTGCCACCATGCGGTAATGTCGAACTCACGCTCTTCGCCATCGTCTTTAATCGTGATTTCCAAACGACCAAGTCCCGGTCCTTTCATTCCAAAGAACAGTGAGAGGAACAGGTTCTCTTCACAGCGAATGACTTTCCATGAATCAATGAAGTCACCCACCTTAAGCTCTGGTCCTGGTGGTGAAACTCGAATAGGTTTCCCACCACCAAAGAAGATATCGAGCCACTCGCGGGTTCGCCAAAGGAGATTGGCAAAGTAATAGCCTTTTTCCGGGCTTCCGATCTTTTGCGCGACTTTCCAAAGTGATTCCGCAGAGGCTTTTGTCTTGATGTTAGCTCCCGCTTGTTTTGGATAGTACCCGTAGCCTGGTTGCCAACGTTTGAGTGCTGCAGGCTCAAATCCCCAAACATTACTGCGCACAAAAGTCCCTTCAGTTGCTATGGTGTCTGTAACGGACTGTTCATAGCTGATCAGCTCTTGAGGGAATCGCTCATGAATGGCTTTGGTATCAGCAATATAATCGTGTTCCAAACCTGCAAGTAGCGCTTTACCAATACTTGCGGGGACAGATGTCACAATAGCTAACCAATACGATGCCATTTTAGGTGTCAACAGGGGTGTTGACCAAAGTCGGTAAGGTTTCTTAGTGACCTTACAGATTACTTCAAATTGATCGCGATAACTTAGTGTATCTGGACCACCAACTTCATAAATTTCACTTTCTGTTGGTTTGGTTTCTGCCAATTCAAGCAAATAGTGATTGAGGTTGGGTAGGGCGATTGGGTTGGCTTTGGAGTCTACCCATTTAGGTGCAATTAGAATCGGCAGGTTATAGACAAAGTCGCGCATGATCTCGAATGCCGCAGAACCGGGACCGATAATGACGCCAGCTCTAAGTTCAGTAACAGGCACACCGGCTTGGCGAATGATCTTTCCCGTCGCTTTGCGTGCTGCCAAATGTTGAGAGTTTCCGGTTTGAGGCTGAATTGCACTTAAGTAAATAACGTGTTCTACACGACTTTTCTCAAGGGCATTTTTGAAGTTCTCTGCGAGGTTTAATTCGTATTCAACAAAGTCGTGACCTTGCGCCATACCGTGCACAAGGAAGAACACCAAATCAAAATCATTCACGATTTCGAGCGTCGCTTCTGCTTCGGCGAGGTCTAAATAAGTGAGTGTGAGATTAGGGTGTGGCTGAGTTCGGGATTCTAAATAGTCAATATGACGCGCCGCTGCCGTGACAATGTAACCTTTATCAAGCAGTTGTGGAAGAAGCTGTGAACCAATGTATCCTGAAGCCCCAAGTACCAACACCTTTTTCATTCTGAGTCCTTTTTATTGCTGGTGGATTAGTCACCACTGGGTATAATCATGAGACACTTTTCCCGTTCTATCAATAAGTTGTCGTCGGAGCGAGCATGACTTTTTTCTCACAATTGGTTACTCATGCTGATAAGTCGTTTTTACGTCGACTATTTGCTATCGCATTACCCATTACTTTACAAAGTATGATGTTCTCCAGCCGTGGCTTAGTAGATGTGTTGATGCTTGGTCAGTTGGGCGAGGCAGAAATTGCGGCTGTGGGTGTTGCAGCTAGAGCGACCTTTGTTACTACAATTATGTTGCTTGGCGTAACAACTGGTGGTGCGTTGTTAACGGCGCAATATTGGGGGGCGGGTGATAAAGTGGGGGTGCGCCAGAGTACTTCACTCACTTGGATGATCTCCATGGTATTCGCGGCTTTCACTGTCGTGTTATTTGTGTTGTTCCCCGAGCCCATTATGCGTCTGACAACAGATTCAGAAGAAGTGATTCGTCTTGGTGCCGATTATCTGCTGATCTCATCGGTCAGCATGTTTGCCGTGGCTTGTGTTGCCAGTATGGCGGTTGGTTTACGCGCCATGCATCAACCGGGGTTAAGTACGTTTTTTAGCGGCATCGGCATTCTGTCTAATATCTTTCTTAACTGGGTGCTTATTTTTGGGCAATTTGGCTTTCCTGCGATGGGGATTAAAGGGGCTGCCATTGCGACGGTCATCAGTGGCGCAATTGAAGTAACATGTTTATTCAGTTATCTGTGGTTTAAAAAGCACATCATTGCTTTTGGCTTGGATGACATTCGTGCCAGCTTAGTGTTGGATAAAATCACCCGTTTCTTAAAACTTTCCCTTCCGACAACATTTAACTTCCTAGCATGGGCGGGCGGCTTGTTTGCTTATCACGCGATTATGGGACAAGCAGGCGTGCAAGGCTTAGCGGCATTGTCAGTAATGACGCCCGTAGAGTCGATTGCTCTTGCTATGATGATTGGTTCATCTAACGCTGCTGCGGTATTGGTGGGTAATCAATTAGGCGCAAAGAACTTTGATCCGGTTTACTACCAAGCGTGGGCAACCGTGATTCTCAATGTGTTGATAGCTGTTGTTGTCGCGATTTTACTTCTGCTCTCAAACCAACTTATTCTCGATGCCTTTAGTGCTCTAACGCCAGAAACGCGCCACCTAGCTGAACAGTTTATGGTGATTCTTGCGATCGGTGTGGTTCTTCGCTCTGTACCTATGATGGCTATTGTTGGTGTACTTCGTGCTGGTGGGGATGTGAAGTTCTGTTTATACCAAGATCTAATCGCGCAATGGGTGATCAGTATCCCTCTTGCTGCTTTTGGTGCAATTTATCTTGGTTTTGAGCCTCAGTGGGTTTATTTGCTGTTTTTGACCGAAGAAGTGGTGAAGTGGGGAACATGTCTACACCGCATGGCGAGCAAGAAATGGATGAAAAATTTGATCGAAGCTTGAATGGTGTCGCGAGACAAGTTGCATTTGTACTCTGATAGTGTGATCAACTATTCAAAATACTTCCTACCAACAGGATTTTAGTGTAGATTCTGATTCCAATTTTTAAACACCATTTGAGCGGCAAAATCAATGTTAAAACTGTCAGACCTATGTAAAGGCTATGTAGACGGGGGAGAATTTCATCCTGTACTACAAGGGGCAGAATTAACATTACAACAAGGTGAACAAGTTGCATTAATGGGGGAAAGTGGCTCAGGTAAAAGTACCTTACTTAACTTGATAGCTGGTCTTGATACCGCTGATTCTGGCGAGATCCAGTACCCAAGTTTCGCCATGCACAGCGCTCCAGAGCACTTAAGAACTCTATACCGCCGCAACAATATTGGTAATATCTTCCAGCAGTTTAACCTACTTCCTACTTTGAACATCGCTGACAACATCCGTTTTTGTCGCCAATTAAAAGGCTTACCAGAAGATAAAGGCTTGTGGCGTCAAATTCTTTCAGCTCTAGACCTTATGCCACTTTTAGGTCGTTACCCTGAAGAAGTCTCTGGTGGTCAGCAACAACGTGCAGCGATTGCTCGTGCCTTGTACATGGAACCGAAAATCCTGCTTGCCGATGAGCCAACTGGTAGTTTGGATGAGCGTAATGCTGAAGCGGTAATGCGTTTGCTAACGAGTCTTGCTCGCCAGTTAGAGTGTACTTTGCTGCTGGTAACACACAGTGAAAAAGTGGCAGAACACATGGAAGGTCGAATCCGTCTTCAAGGAGGACAACTACATGTTATGGCCCGTAGTTAAGGCACTACTCGGTCATTACCGTCGCTATCCACTTCAAATCATTCTCGTTTGGCTTGGTTTAACCCTCGGGGTGTCCCTCCTTGTCGGTGTGACTTCTATTAACCAACACGCTAAACAGAGCTACGAAACCGGTGAGAAACTTTTTTCAAACCCTTTGCCTTACCGTATTCGTACTAAGCATTCTGCTAACAAAATTCCTCAGGGCTTTTATATTCAATTACGTCGCGCTGGTTTCAACCAATGTGCGCCTTTTGATATTCTTCATCTCGATACGAAAGCCGACTTAAGCCTGATGCTAGTAGGCGTTGATCCTGTTGCGCTGTTGCCGCTTCACCAAGGTAAATCACTTAAAGACCTTCCTATGTTGTCTTTAATGAAGCCTCCGTATCCTATCCTTGCTAGCCAAGATCTGGCTGCACACATGCAATGGAATGATGGCGACTTTATTGAGCTCAATGATGGCAGTCGACTTGGACCGCTAAAAGTCGATACGGACAACTTACTCTCTGGCACTCGCCTCGTTACCGATATTTCTCTTCTTCGCATGCTTAAGCGCAGCTCCGGTTTGTCCGCTATTGCTTGTGGTGAAATGTCCGAAGAGAAAATGTTGGCACTAAAAAATATGCTGCCAAACGGTATGACACTGGTGCGTAACAGCCGCTCCGAATTAGAGTCACTGACAAAAGCATTCCACATGAACTTAACGGCGATGGGTATGTTGTCGTTCTTAGTTGGCTTATTCATCTTCTATCAAGCAATGTCGTTGTCTTTTATTCAACGTCAGCGCTTGGTTGGTATCCTCCGTCAAACGGGGGTGAATGGCATGCAATTGGCGCAAGCGCTCATGCTTGAACTGACCATCCTTGTTCTTGTTGCTTGGGCGTGTGGTAACTTCTTTGGTCTTATTTTGGCAAATGAGCTTATCCCTGCTGTCTCTTCAAGCTTGAGCGATCTTTATGACGCAAACGTCGGTTTGACGATTGGCTGGTCATGGGAGTCGAGCCTATACAGTTTGGCAATGTCAGCGATGGGCGCTTTGATTTCGTGTCTGTGGCCGCTGATTCGCTTGTTAAAGTCACAACCGATTCGACTTTCTTCTCGGTTGTCTCTGATGCGTTTTGCTGGGCGAGAGTTCTCTTGGCAGGCTTTCGCGGCGTGTGCGTTCTGTGTAGCTGCAGTTGCCGTCTATCAAGCGCCAAAAACTCAAGAGTCGGGATTTGCGATTATCGCACTCATGTTGATCAGTGTGGCGTTGTTTATGCCGTTTTTGATGTGGCATATGTTCCAAAGCTTCTCTTACTCACTACGTTGGGTTCGTGTACGTTGGTTCTTTGCCGATGCTGCAGCAAGTATGAGTTATCGTGGTGTAGCAACCATGGCATTTATGCTCGCATTGGCAGCGAACATTGGCGTGGAAACCATGGTGGGCAGCTTCCGTGATACAACGGATAAGTGGCTGAGCCAACGCCTTGCGGCTGATATCTATATTTACCCAACTAATAACTCAGCAGCACGCATGAGTGCTTGGTTAAAAGAGCAACCCGAAGTGGATGCTGTTTGGTGGCGTTGGGAAAAAGATGTCCCTACTGAGCGCGGTGCATTACAAGTGGTGAGCACGGGTTCTTCAGAAGGAGAGTTGGACTCTCTTACGGTGAAACTAGGCGTTCCAAATTACTGGTATCACTTGCACCATTCTAAGAGTTTGATGGTAAGTGAATCCATGGCTTTGAAGCTCGACATTCGCCCTGGCGACTATATCGACCTTCAACCTCCCTTAGGGGGAGGTTGGCAAGTGGTTGGCGTGTACTACGATTATGGCAACCCATATAACCAAATCATGATGTCTCATCGTAATTGGCTGTACGCGTTTGCGGGCTCTGGTAATGTTGGACTTGGTGTTTTGCTGGAAGATAATGTCAATGGCGAAGGCTTGAAGCGTAGATTAGAGAACGTATTCCGTTTGTCCCAAGACCGAGTCTTTGATAACAACAATATCTACAACCAAGCTATGCGTGTGTTTGACCATACCTTTGCTATTGCAGGCACCTTGGGCAACATCACTCTGATCATTGCGGTATTTGGTTTGTTCTTTGCAACACTTGCGGGAGAACTTTCTCGGCAAAGACACTTCTCACTACTGCGGTGTATGGGTGTATCAGGCAAAGAACTAGTCATGTTGGGTGGTTTACAGCTATTTGTCTTCGGTACCATCTCAGCCATCATTGCGGTCCCACTTGGTTTAGCATTGGCACACTTGATCGTTGATATCATCATTAAACAATCATTTGGTTGGTCGCTAGAGTTACAGACGATTCCTTGGGAATACGCTCAAACGATCGCTTGGGCAATGTTGGCGATCATGATAGCAGGAGCTTTACCTGTTATCAGGATGATTAAGAGCACGCCAATGAAGTCATTGAGGGATGCGCTGTAGTGAAAAACATGAAACTCAAAAAGCTGCTATCTCTTTCTGCATTAGTGTTTGTCGTATTTGTCACCCTCGCGGGCATGACTCTTTATTTTACGTATTGGGCGGAAGCGACAGCAACTGAACAAAGTGAAATCAGCGATGTATTAAAGCGCGAAAGTAAGACTATCTTCGAGCCAGTTCTACCAAATGAGCACGTTTCGCTGCCGCATGATTTCCGTTTTCATCCAGATTACCAACATGAATGGTGGAACTACTTTGCGAAGGTGCAAGACAAGCACGGCAAGGTTTACAACATTCAATGGAGTTATTTCCGCGTTGCTACCGACGAGCGTGATACTCGAGGTTGGCAAAACCCACAATTGTTTATCTCTCATATTGTCGTCAGTTCCGGCTCGCATGTTTGGAAAGAGCAGCGTGTCGCTCGTGGAGGGATTGGGCAGGCGGGCATGACGAATCGTCCTTTCCGTTTATGGATTGACAACTGGACTTGGCGTGCGCTTGGCTCCACACCATTCCCAGGAAATCTTGATGTCTCGACCGATACGTTTGCAATTGACTTAAATACTACAACGAGCGGTCCTTTTGTTGTTAATGGTGACAAAGGGTTCCAAGTTAAACATGCGCTGCAATCTATCGCGTCTTTTAGCTTCAGTGCGCCGTTTCTCAATGTCAAAGGTACCCTTACCCTTAATGGACGTGAAATCCCGGTATCAGGCTCTGGATGGACACAGAAGGAGTGGGGAAGTGGTCTGATTGGCGAAGGGCAGCAAGGTTGGGATTGGTTTGTGTTTAACCTTGATGATGGACGAGCGCTTACAGTGAGTCGTTATCGTCATAATGGTCAGGTTCCTCATTTATTCGGCACACTATCAACGCGTTCTGGCAAGGTGATAAACCTAACAGAAAAAGAGCTGACGATGACGCCACTACACGTCACTAACTTGTCTAATGGAAGAAGGTTACCGCTTCAGTGGATCATCAATGTCCCCGGGCAAAACATCAATTTAACGACACGGATCATAAAATCGGACATGTGGCTTCCTTTTGTGATTCCATATTGGGAAGGACCGATACTCGCATCGGGTTCCAATGAAGCCTGGGGTTTTATGCAACTCACCGGTTACTAGAAACAACGAAAAAGCCACCCAACAAGGGTGGCTTTTTTGTTACTGAAACACGCAGTTTTCGGTGTAAAACCGCACGTTAATCACGAAAATTAGTCAGATATTATACTAACTTAATAGTAGTCTATGTGAATAGATTGAGCTTATAAGGAGATAGGCAGGTCTTGTAAATAATTATGTTCTTGTTGAAAAATACGATGTTTCGTAAATGAAACATCGGAAAAATCGAAGTTTAAACTCTAAACAAGCGATTATTCTAAAATTTTCAGCAGCTATACACTCTCATCATTCTTTGTTAATCGTTTATTAAGATAATAAATATAAGGGCGAAACCATGAACGATGTCATTCGTGACTTTTTCAAAATGGAATCCGCAGGCGGTATCCTTCTTGTGATTGCAGCAGCAATCGCTATGACCATTGCAAACTCACCGCTTGGCGAAAGTTATCAAGCAATGCTGCATACTTATGTATTTGGTATGTCAGTGTCTCACTGGATCAACGATGGCCTGATGGCTGTGTTCTTCCTATTAATCGGTCTTGAAGTAAAGCGTGAGCTGCTTGAAGGTGCACTTAAATCAAAAGAAACCGCAATCTTCCCTGCAATTGCAGCGGTAGGCGGTATGTTAGCTCCGGCACTTATCTACGTTGCTTTCAACGCAGGTGATGCAGAAGCGATTTCTGGCTGGGCAATTCCTGCAGCAACAGACATTGCGTTCGCTCTGGGTATCATGGCGCTTCTTGGTAAACGTGTTCCAATCAGCTTGAAGGTTTTCCTACTTGCGTTGGCGATCATTGATGACCTTGGTGTGGTTGTGATTATTGCGCTGTTCTACACTGGCGACCTATCAACGATGGCATTGATTGTCGGCTTCATCATGACGGGTGTCTTGTTCATGCTGAACGCAAAAGAGGTCACCAAGCTAACACCTTATATGATTGTCGGTGCGATACTATGGTTTGCCGTACTTAAATCTGGTGTTCACGCAACACTTGCAGGTGTGGTTATCGGCTTCGCTATCCCACTTAAAGGCAAGAAGGGCGAGCACTCCCCACTGAAACACATGGAGCACGCACTTCACCCATACGTAGCATTCGGTATTCTTCCTCTGTTTGCTTTTGCAAATGCAGGTATCTCACTAGAAGGCGTATCGATGTCAGGTCTGACTTCAATGTTGCCTCTGGGTATTGCGCTGGGTCTGTTGGTTGGTAAACCACTTGGTATCTTCACATTTAGCTGGGCGGCAGTGAAAATGGGCGTGGCTAAGCTGCCAGAAGGTGTGAACTTTGTACATATTTTCGCTGTGTCCGTGTTGTGTGGTATCGGCTTCACCATGTCGATCTTCATCTCGTCACTTGCGTTTGGCAATGTAAGTCCAGAATTTGATACTTATGCTCGACTAGGTATCCTGATGGGCTCAACGACAGCTGCTGTAATTGGTTACGCACTACTGCACTTCTCCTTGCCAAAGAAAGCGGTTGAAGAAGTCGCAAGCGAGAAAAAAGCGTAAGCTAAGATAGAATAATTTAACGAAAGCCTCCCGACAGGGGGGCTTTTTTGTATCCGAGGATCGGTGAAGTCTGTTCAACGTAATACAAGGTTAAGCGAAGGCGGCAAACTCAAATGACAGACGAAAAAAAGCCCAGACGAAAAATTGTCTGGGCGGATACAAACATAGGAGTTAATAAGAAAAAGCAGCAATGTAGCAACTAGATAGAAACAAGTTTGACGGCCTGTGAAACTTTAAATGCCCTAGTTGTTACAGTAATTCAGACCGAGACAATTCCAAACAGTTCCATTTTTTTTAGAATTTTTTTTCACAAAACAATATTCGCTTTAAATTCATTCCTTTAAGTTCGCACTTCTTTTATCTGGTCAGACCAATGCTTGAAAGTGTGATGTTAATCATTTGTTAATCTCAGGTTTCGGGAGTATATTTCAAACAGTTGTTTAATACGAGTGATTGAAATGGCCCCGAGAAGTACAACTAAAGAAAAAATACTCGATGTAGCAGAAGGACTATTTGCAGAATACGGCTTCAATGACACATCACTACGAACCATTACTGGTAAGGCGAATGTCAACCTAGCTTCGGTTAACTACCACTTTGGCGATAAGAAAACGCTGGTGAGGGCAGTATTAGATCGATACCTAGAAGCGCTAATGCCAAATATTAAGACGTCTTTGATCGAGTTAAACACGCGCGATGATTACAACATGGATGAAGTGTTTGAATCGCTACGTTTGCCTCTAAGAGCACTGAATGATGTGCGTCCGAATGGTACTGCGTTATTTATGTTGCTAATTGGTCGTGGATATACCGATGTCCAAGGTCATTTACGTTGGTTTATTAGTACAAGATATGAGGAAGTGCTAAAGCTGTTTATGTTTTCCATCATGAAAGCAAATTCGGAATTGACGGAAGAACAGTTGTTCTGGAGATTGCACTTCACACTAGGCACTTGTGTTTTCACTATGGCATCAAGCCAAGCGTTAACCGAGATTGCAGAAAGTAAGTTTGAAAAAGAGGTCGATGCAAAGTCTGTCGTTGATCTTCTGATTCCATACTTGTCGGCAGGTATGTCAGCCAAGTAAACAAAATTAAATCAATAATAAAATAAGTTAAAGCCGCGAGCGGTGACGTGAACAAAAGGATCTGAACTATGAGCTCTCTACGAAGAAAATGGATTAGTGACCCAGCATTCAAAATGTTTAAGAAAGTACTCCCTCCATTGTCGAGCACGGAAAAAGAAGCGATGGAAGCGGGTAGCGTATGGTGGGATGCTGAGCTGTTCTCAGGCAAACCTAACTTTACGACGTTACATCATTATCCAAAACCTGCGCTTTCTTCTGAAGAACAAGCTTTCATGGACAATGAACTCGAAACATTGCTTGAAATGCTTGATGATCAAAAGATCGTTAAGGAAGACAGAGATCTTTCGCCTGAAGTATGGGAATACTTGCGCAAAGAGCGTTTCTTCTCGTTAATCATTTCAAAAGAGTATGGCGGTCGTGAGTTCTCAGCACTGGCTAACTCGACCATCGTTTCTCGCATCGCAACACGTAGTATCAGTGCTGCGGTATCAGTGATGGTTCCAAACTCTCTGGGACCTGGTGAGTTGCTGTCTCACTATGGTACTCAAGAACAGAAAGATTATTGGTTGCCGCGTTTAGCAGATGGTACGGACATTCCGTGTTTCGCCCTTACAGGTCCAGAAGCGGGCTCTGATGCCGGTGGCATTCCAGATCAAGGCGTAGTGTGTTACGGAACTCACGAAGGTGAAGAAGTTCTTGGTATCCGTGTTAGCTGGAATAAGCGTTATATCACTCTAGCGCCAGTAGCAACAGTTCTTGGGTTGGCATTTAAGCTTCAAGATCCTGATGGTCTACTTGGCGACAAAAAAGACGTGGGCATTACTTGTGCACTTATCCCAGCAGATCATGAAGGTGTGGAGATCGGTGAGCGTCACGACCCACTAGGCTCTGCATTCATGAACGGTCCAACACGCGGTAATGATGTATTCATTCCAATGGAATGGTTGATTGGTGGTTCCGAATACGCAGGTAAAGGCTGGCGTATGTTGGTGGAATGTCTATCGGCTGGTCGTGGTATCTCTCTTCCTGCACTTGGCACCGCGATTGGTCACCTTACAACGCGTACAACCGGTGCTTATGCATATGTTCGTAAGCAGTTTGGTATGTCGATTGGTAAGTTTGAAGGTGTTGCAGAAGCGATGGGTCGCATTGGTGGTTTAACTTACCTGTTGGAAGCGACACGAACGCTGACAACCACTTCTCTGGATATGAAGGAGAAGCCGGGCATCGTGACCGCAATTGCCAAATACCACATGACCGAAATGGCTCGTACTATCCTGAACGATTCTTTCGATATTCATGCAGGACGTGCAATTCAAGATGGCCCAATGAATTACCTAGCTAAGCACTATTTGGGTATTCCCGTTGCGATTACCGTTGAAGGTGCAAACATCCTGACTCGCAACTTGATGATCTTCGGTCAAGGTGCGACACGTTGTCATCCATATGTTTTGAAAGAAATGGAAGCAGCAGCAAACCCAGATGTAAAAGAAGGCGCAAAAGAGTTTGACGAATTGTTGTTCAAACATATTAAACATGCGATGGGTAATACTTTTGGTGCTCTTGGCGCGGCATTGACAGGTTCTCGCTTTGTTAAAGCGCACATGAGCGGTCCTACGCAGCAATACTATAAAGACATCACGCGCTTAAGCCGCGCACTTGCAGTGAGCGCAGACTTTGCAATGTTAACTCTAGGTGGCGATCTGAAGCGTAAAGAAATGATCTCTGCACGCCTTGGTGATGGTTTGAGTTACTTGTACATGGCGTCCGCTGCACTTAAGAAGTACGAAGATGAAGGTCGTCAACAAGGTGATTTGAACTTTGTGCACTATGCCGTTCAGCACTGTTTGTACAACGCATCGAAGTCGCTTAATGAAGCGTATTCAAACTTCCCAGTGAAATACGTCGGTGGCGTTCTGAAAGGTCTGTTGTTCCCATTGGGTAATCACTTCAAAGCTCCAAGCGATGAGCTCTGTGTGAGCCTTGCTGAGGCAATGATGACGCCTGGAGCTCAACGTGACCGAATGACGAGCTTATGCTACATCGGTCAATCAGAGGATGATAGCGTAGGGCTCATGGAACGAGCGTTCCTTGCGATGTACGACGTGAAGCCTCTTGAACGCAAACTGATGAAAGCAGCGAAAGATGGCAAGGTAGCGCGTAAAGGTTTATTGCATGACCGCCTGCAACAAGCATTCGAAGCGGACGTACTTACTGAGCAAGAAATTGATCAAATTATGGCAGCAGACAAACTGCGCTATAAAGCGATTCAAGTCGACCATTTTAGCCACGACTTTTCAGAAGTTCGTACAAATGCACCAAGCAAAAAATCGCATTTGAACTCGGCAGCGTAATACGACTGCGTATAAAATAAGAAAAGCACCTCAATTGAGGTGCTTTTTCGTGTTTGAGCCTATAGCTTTTTTGTTGAGTGCTCCAACCACTTGCATTTTCGCAGCATTTTTACAGAAATTAGGTGCGAAGTAGGGCTGAACCTTTTATCCTAGCAACGTTTTTTAAAGGAAGTTGAATATGATCATCAAACCTAGAATTCGTGGATTTATCTGTACTACTACGCACCCAGTGGGTTGTGAAGCTAACGTAAAAGAACAAATTGCTTACACTAAAGCGCAAGGTCCAATTAAAAACGCGCCAAAACGCGTTCTTGTTGTGGGTGCATCAAGTGGCTACGGTCTATCTTCTCGTATCGCTGCGGCATTTGGTGGCGGCGCTTCAACTATTGGTGTTTTCTTCGAAAAAGAAGGCACAGAGAAGAAGCCAGGTACAGCAGGTTTTTACAATGCGGCTGCTTTCGAGAAGCTAGCTCGTGAAGAAGGTCTGTACGCGAAAAGCCTAAACGGCGACGCTTTCTCAAATGAAGCAAAACAGAAAACAATCGATCTGATCAAAGAAGACCTTGGTCAGGTGGATATGGTGGTTTACTCACTGGCTTCTCCAGTACGTAAAATGCCAGAAACGGGTGAACTGATCCGTTCAGCACTTAAGCCTATCGGTGAAACTTACACGTCGACTGCTGTTGATACCAACAAAGACGTAATCATCGAAGCAAGCGTAGAGCCTGCTACTGAGCAAGAAATCCAAGACACAGTAACCGTAATGGGCGGTGAAGACTGGGAACTATGGATTAATGCACTATCAGAAGCTGGCGTTCTAGCAGATGGCTGCAAAACTGTGGCGTACAGCTACATCGGTACAGAGCTTACTTGGCCGATCTACTGGGATGGTGCTCTAGGTAAAGCGAAAATGGACCTAGACCGCGCAGCAGCAGCACTTAACGAGAAACTATCAACAACTGGCGGTAGCGCAAACGTAGCGGTACTTAAGTCTGTTGTGACTCAAGCAAGTTCTGCAATTCCTGTCATGCCTCTTTACATCGCGATGGTGTTCAAGAAAATGCGTGAAGAAGGCGTACACGAAGGTTGTATGGAGCAAATCTTCCGTATGTTCAGCCAGCGTCTTTACAAAGAAGACGGCAGCGCAGCAGAAGTAGATGAAGTAAACCGTCTGCGTCTGGATGACTGGGAACTACGTGAAGATATCCAGCAACACTGCCGAGATCTATGGCCACAAATTACCTCTGAAAACCTAAAAGAGCTGACTGACTACGTTGAGTACAAAGAAGAGTTCTTGAAGCTATTCGGCTTTGGTGTTGACGGTGTGGATTACGAAGCAGACGTTAACCCAGCAGTAGAAACAGATTTCACTCAAATCTAATCGTTTCTAACGGTATTAAAAAGGCGCTCATTGAGCGCCTTTTTTGTGTCTTGAATCTCTGTGCTGAATAATGAGCGCTGCTTGAACACACCTGAAAAGCACGCTCAAAGAGATTAACTTAAAATAATCAGAATCGTACCGGCTAAAGTCATTAAGATATTGGCAATCGCGTAGGTACCTGCGTAGCCAAGGGCAGGAATAGTCGACTTCGCGTATTCGTTCACTACGTCCATTGCTGGTGCACACGTACGAGCACCGATGATGGCACCAAAGAGTAGAGCACGGTTCATCTTAAGTACGTAAGCGCCAACTAGGTACGCGAGCACGACAGGCACAACACTAACGATAAATGCCAAACCGATGATTTGTGGACCCACTTGAGTTAAGTGTTCAAACATCTTGCCACCGGCGCTTAAGCCGATGCCAACCATAAAGAACATTAAACCTAAGTCTTTGACCATATTCAATGCTCCTTGCGGTACATAACCGAAAGTAGGGTGGTTTGCTCGTAGGAAGCCCAGTGTGATGCCTGAAAGCAACAGACCAACTGCGTTACCTAGGCTGAATGACACTTGACCAAACGTCATGGTCACCAAACCAAACATAATACCTAGAATAAAGAAGCTACAGAATGCGAGCAGGTCTGCCATCTGGCTGTGGATCGAGATGAAACCGATTTTCTCAGCGAGACCATGAACACGACTCTTCTCTCCACTTACTTGGAGCACATCACCTTTGGCTAGAACAATGTCCAAGTCCATTGGCATTTCAATTTGAGCACGCACGACGCGGTTCAAGAAACAGCCGAATTCCGATAGATTCAAATCAGATAGGCGCTTACCAGCAATTGCATCACTTTTAACCACGATCTCTTCTTCGACGATTCGAAGGTCCAGCAAGTTACGGTCGAATACTTCTTTACCGTTGCGAAAGCTTGGATCAAGACGTGCATGGCTATCTGGGAAGCCTACCAATGCGATTTCGTCACCTTCTTGTAGGATTGCATCACCGTCTGGGTGAGCAAGGATACCATTACGGCGAATACGCTCTATGTAGCAGCCTGTTTGGCGGTAAATGCCCAATTCGCGAAGGTTCTTACCATCTGTCCAGTCAATTAGCTCAGGACCAACGCGGTACGCGCGGATGATTGGTAAGTAGACCTTACGTTGGCTAGAGTTACCCAATCCACGTTCTTGCGCAATTTGCTGAGCTGAATCGGATAGATTCTGCTTTTGCAGTTTTGGCAACAGTTTGGCGAACATGATCATACTGATCAAACCCACCAAATAAGCCATCGCATAACCAACCGATAGATTTTCTAATACCAAAGAAAAATCCATGTTTCGTGGGATGGTTGCAAGACCAGAATTCAACGCATCTTGTGCGCCCACCAATACAGGCGTAGCGGTAAGAGCGCCGGCCATCATACCCGCAGATAAACCAAAATCGAGTCCCATGTAATGGCTACAGAAATAGGTTAACCCTACCGCTGAGACTAATACGGTCATGCTCAAAATAAAATAATGTTTACCGTCGCGGAAAAATATGCCGAAAAAGTTTGGACCAGCTTCAATACCTACACAGTAGATAAATAGCATAAAGCCGATGGTTAGGGCTTCTGCGTTAAAGGAGAAACCAAGATGACCCATAACAAGAGAAGTAATGAGGACGCCTATGGAGTTACCTAACTGTAGGTTCCCAAAGCGAATTTTACCAATGGCAAGACCAATTGCTAATACGACGAAGATTAGAAGAATAGGGTTTTGTTCAAGAAGGTGTACGACGTCTATGTTCACTGTGTGGCTCGGTAAAGTGTGTGCCAAATAAAAGATTAAGAATTGCGAATTGTAACTAAATATAGCAAAAAGATAAGTGAATTTTTTTAGGTTTTACTATTACTTGACGTAAGGGAATAACAAATTGAATAAACAATAAAAAAGCCGCTAATAGCGGCTTTTAAAAATTCAGTAATTTGGATTACTCGTCGAATAGACCTAGGTGCTCTTTTGCGTAAGCTTCAAAATCATCACAACCACCAATGTGTGTTTGGTCGATGAAGATTTGAGGAACAGTTTCTACTGGCTTACCAACTGTTTTCTCTAGGTCAGCTTTAGAAATACCTTCAGCGTGGATGTCTACGTAACGGTAGTTGAAGTCATCACGTTTTGCTTTAAGTGTTTCTGCGTGCTCTTTCGCGCGAACACAGAATGGGCAAGCTGGGCGACCAAAGATAACTACGAACATAATCTTATTTCTCCTAAAATCTATTCTTTTTGAAAGCACAACTAGACTTCATGTCGGTACATGCTTTCGTTTCTTGAGACAACTATGCCCGATCCAGATACGGAAATAAAGCAGCATTTACCTCTTGTCTCGATAGGCGAAATCTATCGTATAAAAACTAAACACGCACTAAGCTTAAAGCCATGAAAAGTCACTTTTTAGAATGATTCTTAACCGCAAAAGCACATGACGTAAGTATGTGAAGTGACGCATAAAAACACACTTTTTGAAGGGTTAATGGCGGCAAGGTGCACTTGGTCAACTTTTTTTGGTGGAAAGCATAGCACTCTAGTGTGAGTTGTTGTTTTGGGGAGGAAGTGTATGTTTCAGTTTATGACTGCGACACGGATTATCTTCGGCGAGGGAGCACTCCAATCTTCGCTGTCTGTAATCAATCAATTTGGCTACAGCGTTTTACTGGTGACTGGTAAAGATACGCAACGTGCCACACCTATCATTAATTATCTAAAAGCGCAGAACATGCGTTATCAACACGTTGCCATCAATGGTGAACCTAATATCACAATGGTAGAAGAAACCGCAGTGCTTGGACGCAAATTCCAACCTGATATGGTTATCGCGATTGGAGGGGGTAGTGTCATTGATATGGGCAAAGCGCTCGCGGCGATCATACCTAACCAAGGTGACGTATATGACTACGTCGAAGTCGTTGGAAGAAACGTTCCTTTGAAAACCAAGCCGATTCATTTTATTGCTATTCCTACGACAGCAAGCACAGGGTCAGAGGTAACCAGAAATGCTGTGCTTAAATCGGGGCAAGACCAAGTGAAAGTAAGCTTAAGAAGCCCGGAAATGCTCGCAGACGTTGCGATTGTTGATCCAACCTTAACCTATGGTACTGACCAGTATACCTCTGGTCGTGGCGCGATGGATGCGTTTACTCACCTTATGGAAGCCTACGTTTGTGGTGATCCAAATCCTCTTACCGATATGGTGTGTGAAGAAGGTTTACGTCGCTTAAGCCGCTCAGTAATTGCAGGGTGTAAACAAGACAGTCACAAAGCCAGATCAGACCTTTCTTTTGCGGCACTTTTAGGCGGAATGGCAATCACAAATGCCAAGCTCGGCGCTGCGCATGGTTTAGCTTCCGCATTGGGAGGCAAGCTTGATGCGCCGCATAGTGTGATTACTGCACGTCTGGCTCCGCATGTGATGCAAGAGAATATCAATGCGGCAAAGCAAGCAGGACGAAGTGATGTGATCAGTCGTTATAAGCGTTTAGCGCAATTAGTGACGGACCGAACTAATGCCAATGAGCACGATGGCGTGCTTTGGGTGAAAATGGTGTTAGATAAGCTAGCGCTACCTCAGTTAGGTAAGTTTGGAGTATGCCAAACTTCTTTTGAGCAAGTTGCGGATGATGCTTTGAAGTCAGTAGCAATCAAAGGCAACCCCTTACCCCTTACGCAGGATCGGTTGGTGTACATTCTTCGTCAAGTTTGTGATTGTAGCGATGCGTGTGTAGGAGAGAGTTCGCATCACGTAAGTTCAGTAGAAGTGCTGGAGTCTCGCTCTGATCTATCGGATGTGAATCAATAGAAATACGACCTGAACAGATACGAAAAGGGGAGCTACTTAGCTCCCCTTTCTATTTTTTATTACAGACTAAGTCGATTCGTTAGTATTGACTTAGCTTATCGTAGCGGCTGTCTTTCAATGCGTCTTTTACTCGCTTTAGGTTTTCACGGAAGCCAGTACCACGGCGCAGCGTGAAGCCTGTTGCTAGGACATCGATAACCGTCATTTGTACTACGCGACTTGCCATTGGCATATACACGTCGGTATCTTCTGGCACGTCTAGTGTAATAGCCAGTGAACTCGCTTTCTCTAGTGGTGAGTCTTTTGCTGTGATTGCAATAACGGTTGCACCGTTTTCACGTGCAAGGTTCGCAATCTCAACTTGGCTCTTAGTACGACCTGTGTGAGAAATCAGAACGATAACGTCATTGTCGCTACAGTTAATGCAGCTCATGCGTTGCATTACGATATCTTCAAAACAAGTAATAGGAATGTTGAAGCGGATAAACTTGTTTTGAGCGTCGCGTGCGACAGAAGAAGAAGCACCTAGACCGAAGAATGAGATGCGCTTCGCTTGAGTCAGGAGATCAACTGCACGATTAACTTGCATCGCATCAAGGCTATTTTTTGCGACATCTAAACACGCCATTGTCGATTCGAAAATCTTGTGCGTGTAGGCATCAGGACCATCGTCTTCTTCCACATTACGGTTAACGTAAGGCGTACCATTGGCAAGGCTTTGCGCAAGGTGAAGTTTAAAATCTGGGAAACCTTTGGTATCCAGACGACGACAGAAACGGTTAACAGTAGGCTCACTCACGTCAGCCATTTTAGCTAACGTTGCAATGCTTGAATGAATTGCAGTTTGTGGAGACGCCATAATCACTTCCGCAACTTTGCGCTCTGACTTACTGAAATTCTCCAGATTTTTTTGAATTTTTTCTAATGTATTCATAGTGTTCACGAGGGTATAGAGAACAACTCGCTGGCTCTGCTAACGAATGGAAACCCAAAGGCTTCTCGGTCTAGAGGGGCGTTAACGAAAACTACCAGCGCCATAAATTCAGTATAAACCCGATCCTCAATCTGGCTAAACCAAATACGGTTACTATTTCGTGAGAATTTGACAAGCCTCAAACAAAATGTTGTAAAAACTACAGAATTGGATGTGGGATCGATGGTTTGTTGCTCTAGTGGCACAATAATGATGATTGAGTTACATCAAAAAGAAAGAAATTTTCAATTTGATGTAACTCACATTGGCACTTAAGAATTGAGAATGTCGTCGACAGTTTCTTCAATTTTTGCCATTAAGCTTGGGGCTTGTTGAGCAATTTCGCGCTGCTCGTCCAATACCGCACTTAGAATGTCATTGGTCGTCAATGGGTTCGCTAACACAACACGGAATACAATGGTGTTCATGCGTTGCCATTGGTCTGGGTTCAGTCGAGTACGTGACACAAAGGACTTACCTGTTTCACGCTGGCGCTTTTGGATAAACTGAGTCAGTTGGTTGAGTAACTCATTCAGTTTCTCTTTCTGCGTACCTTGTGCTTTCTCTAATGCTGCGCGCATATTGGTTGGCAAATAACGGTAAGTCAGCAGACAAAGCTCAGGCTCAGACACTAACTCAAAGTCTTCTTGCTCGTTAATAAGATCAGCGAAGTAGCGCGCTTTGGCGATACTCTGGTCAATCAGCAGTTCATAACCAGGTCGGCTAATGATATGCATTGCCGCGTAAACCAACATCGCCATACCGGAGCGAGAGCCTTCAAGGGTGTGGCTACCTAGGTCTTTTGAGCCCTTACGCAAAATGTATTGTGCGTGGTGCTCGATTGACTTCATCGCATCTGGGTCTTTAAACAGAACCATACCTGCACCCATAGGGATGTAGAGTTGTTTATGCGCGTCAATCGTCACAGAGTCTGCAAGTTCGACCCCACCAAGTAGGTGACGATGATTGTTCGACATCAGTGTCGCACCACCCCATGCTGCATCCACATGGAAGTGACAATCGTGTTCAGCACACACTTCAGCGATTTGAGGAAGCGGGTCAACGCTACCGGTTTCTGTCGTACCAGCAACACCAACCACCGCAATAGGCTTGATATTTTGCGACTCAAGTTCCGCAATTTTTGCTTTCAAGTCATCAACGATAATGCGGTTGTTTGCGTCTGTTTTGACGGCAACTAATCCTTCTTGACCAAGCCCAAGTACGTCGGCAGCTTTCTTCAGTGAGTAATGCCCACGCTCAGAAACCAGAATTGCCAGCCCTTCATAGCCATAATGTTTCATGGCTTTGAAAAGACCTTCTTTTTCAACGCCTTTGAATGCGCCATCTGCTCTTAGTGCTTTATTGCGAGCAACCCAAAGCGCAGTAATGTTCGCGATGGTACCGCCAGAACAAAATGCACCGAGAGAGTGCTTCGCGCTGTGCATCCACTTACGGTAGAACTTGTCGTCCTGACCATAAATAAGGCGATGCAGCATACCAAGTACTTGGCGTTCAAGTGGTGTGAATGCTTTCGAAGTTTCAATCTTTACCAAGTTTTGGTTCAAGGCGATCATGATCTTCGACAGCGGCATTAAGAAATACGGCAGGGCAGAAGTCATGTGACCAATAAAGCTTGGCGCAGATGTATGAACCGAGTGAGATACCAAGGTATCTAGTAGGTGCTCGGTATGGTCTGACACGAACTCTGGTTGCTCAGGAATCTGAGCAGAAGAAAAGTCTTTCTCAATTTCACGTAAAGGCTTTTCTTCTGCCACGATGTGTTCACGAAGAAATTTGTTCAAGTTCTGGGAGAGACTCTCGTCGATTTTGGTCAACGTAGAATCTGGACCTTCAGGAATTGTGAAGATCTTTAACAAGCTCTCGAAGCTAACGTCAGCGGTTTTTTGTTCCTTAACCATAGCAAAGAATCTTTGTAGTTATTTTGGTAATGCGAGCGGCACAATCTAAACCAAAACGGGCGCAAAGTCCCGTTTTAATTATTGAAACCCATGTTGCTGAAATGAAATTCTAGGGCGAGGTTTATTCACACTTCTGCTTTTCAATCTTAGCAATTGATTGATTGTACTTATTAAGCGCAGAATCGATCTGTTTTGGGTGGCTCAATAAGTCAGCAAATGCAGAACGTAGGTCATAGTTCTTTGGATGGTTCGCCGATTGACGATCACTAAACGTTTTTTGTGCAGCTTGACCGAGCTCATCACTGCGTGTTGCAAGCTGCTTCACATCGTGTTGTTCTAGCTTGAGCCACGCTTCAACAGGTTGCTCTGTAGCAACACGGCTAGGATCATTTTTCAGGAAGTAATGTACCGCTTCACGGTTTAATTCAAAGTGGTGTTGGCGACCTTCTAAGAACCATTGACTTACTTCTTTCAAATCTGGGTATTGAGTAACGGTTAGGTCTACAAGGTCTTGATACCACTGTAAAGAGGCGTCTATATAACCGTCGTATTTGTTTGCAAGACATTGCTGGTCAGCAGCAAAGGTAAAAGTTGAGCTTGTAGCGAGGAGCGCTGCAACGACAAAGCGTTTCATTGTTATTCCTTTTTGGTTGAATTCCCTTTGTAACCCCAATAGGCACTATGCCTTGCCTGTCACTGATTACCGATCCAAGAGTTTAAAAATCAAAGGGCTCGATAACTAAGCGGTAATCCAGAAAATTCTCTTTGAATTGAGCATTTTGAGGTTACGTGGGTATTTGAATTTTTGCCGTATTGTAATGGATGTTAATGAATATTCCTGAGATCTAGCTAGCAAGAGACACAAAGAAAAGCATCATGACAGGCACCAATAAGCTCAAAATAAAACCACTTACGATCGCGACAGGCACACATCGAACCCCCCCAGTTGTCTGGATGACTGGCAGGGTAAAGTCCATTGCTGTTGCTCCTGCGTAACCAATGGCTGTTGAAGGGTAGGTGCGAATAAACAATGGAATAGCAACTAATGCGACCAACTCACGCATCAATTCAATCAAGAAGGAAGCGCCGCCAAAAATGGGACCAAATGCATCACCCATCAAGATGCCAGCTAACGAATACCAACCAAAGCCAGAAGACATTGCCAGCGCTTGGTAGAGTGGTAAATCCAAGATCACTGAGGCAATTGCACCACCGAGCATACAAGTTGCAATAATGACTGTCGCAATCGCCATGCCTTGTTTGTTCAACAGAATCTGCTTAAGGGTTAAGCCGCTATTACGCAATTGAATGCCAATAAAGAACAGTAGAAGAAATAAAATCCATTCGCTCGCCGTATCCACCCAAGAAAGACCAATTGGCAAGATCAAACCGGCAATCAAACCACCACCAACGACGACAACAAGCTTGATTGATTCTAATGCCATAGAAGACAGTGGGAGTTTTTTCTGGTTTTGGTCGGTTTGCAAAGGAAGCAGTTTATCGACTAGCGGCAAGGCAAGTAGGTTACAAGCGCCCAAACAGACGAAGAAAGTACCAGCGTAAAGCAAGATGGTTTGCAAGTTGCTGCCGAGGTTGTCGAGTGCAGCAAGGCTTAAACCCATCAAGGAGAGAATGACGTAAATCAGGTATGAGGTCGACTTGTTGATTTTTTCAAGTACCGACGCCTGAGAAATTGGAATTAAGTAGCCCACCACCAATGGGGCAAAGATAAATAGCATCCCTGAGAACATAAAACTCAATGATTCCTTTATGAGGTAAGCAAAATACATAGCCACGCATAAACAGCTCAGAATACTATCTGATGCTTAGCGTGGCTTAAAATGAAGTATTGAGAGATTAAAGACCGCTTGCGCTTAGAACTTCTTTAATTTCACAATGGAAGTCAGTATCACTCATATTGCTCAACTCGTACAAGATTTCTGCACCCGTTAAATTGAATTCCACTTCATGATCTTCAATGCGTTCATCTTGGTTACGGAACATTAATAAGTGGTTTGCGATACGAGCAATATCCAGGTAGCTGACTTCTGGGCGCGATGCTTCATATTTTTCATTCGATGAAACCTCACGGAAATCATTGTCAAAACCCCACTTCTCCAATACTAATTTGCTTGTCGCAGAACAGCGCGTTTGGAATATTTGTAGTGCAATATCTGCATCTAAGTAATTACCACGATCAAGATATAAGTGGTATTCGTTGATGAGACAGAACAGACCAATATCCGCCAACAAACCTACTAATAGCGCTTTTTCTTGCTCTAGGTGACCGTATGTCGCTGGTTCATGCTTACGGAACTCTTGGACAACCAATACCATGGTTGCGCCTAGCTCACGAGAAACCGCGGCACTTTTCACCAATATACTATTGCAGTCTTTAGAAAGGTTGACCGAATGCTTTAACTGTTCAATTGCTTGAGCTGTGACGATATCCCTCACTCGTAAAATGCCTAAGCGAGATACCGCTGTTGTCAGGTCATTACAGGTAATATTACGGCGATTAAAAATCACGGAATTCGCGACGCGAACCACAACCGCAGCAAGACTAGGATCTTCTAGTAACGCATTTGCGACGTCGGAAATCGTGGTGTTTTCTTCTGTGCAGAGTTGCTGGATTTTAAGTACGACATCAGGGATAGGAGGAAGGGAGATTTTCCCAGTAGAAATTGATTGTTCTACTAGGTGAGCGAACTCAGATTCGAGTGCTTTTATAAGCTTATCTTTATTATTTGGTAGCCAAAAAAATGATAGATGTTCCATTATGACGTTGTGCTAGAGAGCTTTCGTACAGTGTACCTCCACACTATGTTGCTTATCAATTAAATACCTATTTCACGTTCGCAATTGCCGCATTTATCACCATGATGTTTGATTTTTGGCAGTTGCTGTGTCAAAAAAACATCGCTTAAGGATGAGTAAATGTGAAACTAATCACGTATGTGGAATTTGTAGTTCGGCAACTGTGACATAGATCCTAACTTATTTTTCAACGTTAAGTATGATTAAGACAGTTGGTGAGCGCAATTCACAAAAATATCGCCAACATATCGACAATTTATAATTCGCTATAAGCTGCTGTTCATCTGGTGACATCGCTAATCGGGGTAATTTATTCCAATTACAGAGGTCAATGGACATGACAGACCAAGCTTTTTTTAACTATGTAAGCAATTTTAGTGAGTACCAAAAACGTTCAATGTTTGGCGGGATTGGTTTATTCAGCAACGACGCAATGTTCGCACTAGTAAGTAACGACTGTTGTTATTTACGTGGTGGTAACGGGTTAGATGAAGAATTTACTCAACTAAACTGTGAAAAATATAAGCACGTCAAAAAACAAACGACGGCAACCGTTAACTACTATGATGTAACCGATCTATTTGACTCAGGTTTTGCGGGTCTAGACGCGTTGTTACAAAAATCGATTGAATGTTCTATTAAGGAACGTAAATACCAAAAGTCTTCAGCCAGTAGACGTTTGCGTGACCTACCCAATATGCAGTTGACGCTAGAGCGTATGGTCAAAAAAGCAGGTATTGATGACGTAGAAACGTTTTTGGAACTAGGACCAGTAGAAGTATTTAATAAAGTAAGAGTGACATACGGTAGTGATGTTGATGTGAAGCTTCTATGGAAGTTTGCTGGCGCCACTGATGGTATTCACTGGAAGCTGCTCCAAGAACCACGCAAGAAACAACTGCTGGCAATGTGTGAATAAATCGCTTTAGTTTCACGATGATTGACTCGTTTAGGATGAAGTTAGCGAGTCATAAAAGGTGAGTGTTGAAAGCGACAAAAGGAAGTTGATGCTTTTGGCCACTTCATTTGAGTTAGTCATTGCAACAAGACAGTTTGTAGATACAAAAAAACCGAGGTAAATGCCTCGGTTTTTTAGTTCATACTTTAAGAAAGTACGCTCAGTAGGCGTTTAGAACTTAAAGCGAGTAGTGAACATTACTTGATCACCGTAGAAGTCGTTGATACGCGCTTCAGCACCCAGAGAGAATAGCTCTGTAGAGTGGAAACGAGCGTAAACAGAGCCGATCCAATCGTCATCGTTGTCGATAGAAACGTAACCCGCTTTACCACCAACTTCTAGTTGAGGACCAAGCCATTGGCGCACGCCTAAGTTAAGTTCCATACCAACGTCAGTGCTGCTTGAGTTTGACGGTTGTACAACGCGCATTAGCATTGCACCCGTTAGGTCAGCCCAGTTGTTTAGTGGTGAGTGGAAACCAAAACCTGCTGCTGAATCGAAATCACCATCAAACTCAGAGTCGATGCGCGCGATTACGTGTGCATTTGGGTGGATTGATTTGCTGAAACCAGCACCGAACGTTACTGGGCTAGCACCAATGCGAGCTTCCATGTAGTCGTAGCTAAAGTTGCTCATTGTTGCTGGAGCGTTGTAGTCGTTCGCAGCTAGAGCTTGGCTTGATGCCAACAAAAGGGCAGCGGCTAATAGTGTTTTACGCATAACTAACGATAAACCTTGTCTTATAGTTCCATGGATCCAAGTAACCACTTGAACCGTAATCTGATTTGTTCGACATCATAATAAAAACGAAGGTCTACGACCAACAAAAATGTGTCGATGTTTTGTCAAATGACTCATTGTGCCGTTTTATCAGCAAAAAACGCGCCATGTTGATGACGAATATGACTTGTTTTTCTATCCCAGCTCTCATTCACCAAAGCTTGCACGTCGTTGTGCCATCGCGTTGAGGATTGCCTCTGCGTCTAGGATGGATGTCCACGATAATAAGTTGTCATCATTTTCTATCATAAAAGCAGTCAGTTGCGAAACAATAGCGTCTCTGAGCTCTTCACCTTTCCAAGGCTTGGCGATGTAGTAATCGAGGCTCGCATGATTGATTGCTTCAACGGTGTCTTCTAAGCCAGCTTGACCCGTTAAGAGCAGCTTGCGAGATGATTTAGTGTCACCATTTTGACTGAGTTCGATTAAAAAGCTGATGCCAGTTTGCTCCGGCATGATGTGGTCACACAGAATCAAGGCAAGCTGAATACCGTCCTCCGCCATTTCTTCAATCACCTGTTTTGCTTCCGTGACAGATTCCGCACCCTCAACAACGAAATTTTCTTCGAATGGCATCAAATCCTGAAGGACACTATCTAAGACTTCTCTTTCATCATCCACACATAAAATCAGATATTTAGTCATACTTCATCTCCTTCTTGAGTGATAGGTAACCAGACGGTCATGCAAGTGAAATGGTTGAGCTCAGATTCCACCTCTATCCAGCCTTTATGGCTTGCCATAATCTGTTGGCAGATAGACAGTCCGATACCTAAACCGAAATTACCTTCTTTCTTGGTTGTAAAGTTGAGTTCAAAAATGGCTTTTTGTTGCGATTCGGGGATGCCACATCCGTTGTCTGTAAATGAAATTACGGCATACTTTTGTTGGTTTTTTTCTACCAAGCGAGATTGAATAGTGAGTTCGCCTTTATCAGGAAAGGCATCAATGGCGTTGGAAATCAGATTTGTCCAAACTTGTTGTAAAGCAATGGGTTGGCAGAGTGTATTAGGAAGTTCTGCGTAGTTTGTTGTGACCTTATGCATCTTGAGTTTGTTCTCAAAGATCACCAACGTATCTTCTATGCCTTCATGTAAGTTGGCAAAGTGTAAACCTTCGTCGTCTGAGCGCGCGTAGCCTTTTAAGCTTTTTACCATATCAGCGATGCGAGCTGCGCAAACATTGATTGAGCGAAGTGATGCGCCGACTTGATGATATTGTTCTAACGTGCCAAGTGAATCCAATGAGTCGGCGTTTTGACGGTTAAGTTGTGCAACCAAAGTTTGGTCGCCCTCAAGCCCTAGATTAACGACTTTCTTTGCTAATGTTCTGTCGGGAAGGCTGGCACTCAATTGTTTTACTCGCTCCCTGAGTTCTGCGGTCGAAGCCGGTTTGGCGCTTTGAGCTCTTGTCAGTAAACCAATGCCTTTTTCTTGAACCTCGTAACTAGGTAGCTGAGTGAGTAGGTTTTCAAGTGTCAGAGTTAGGTTTTCTACCCCTCGCAAGATAGCTGCAATGGGGTTGTTTAATTCGTGTGCGACACCCGCAACAAGTTGACCCAGCATCGCCATTTTTTCGCGTTCGATGAGTTGCTGGTGGGCGGACTCCAATGATTCCAATGTTTTTTGCAGTTGCAACTTAGTGTTGATACTGCGTTGCAATCGTCGGTTGAAATGACGTAGCAACAAGTTGGTAAACAGAGGTAGTAAGTTAGAATCACCTTGCATCACCTTACGGAAGACATTTCTGTCAAGCTTGATGACTTCCGTTTTTGTTAGGGTGAGTGCAGTTGAAAACGAACTCTCTCCGGTGACAAATGACATGCCGCCGACAATGTTTCCTTTTGAATGGCGCACCACTTCACGTTGCATGCCAAGTTCATCACGTTTGTAGAGCGCTACCTCACCACTGGTAATAAACCACAAGAAACTGTTTGGCTCGCCTTCAATCGTAAGTAGGTGTTCAGGAGAGTAGGTGCGGCAAGCCTTGGTATCGTCATTTTGTTCAAAGAAGTGTTGCAACGCCGTGATGACTTGTTCTGCGAGTTCCCCATCAGAGAGGGCATGGTAGTCGTTCAAGAATCCTGCTTGATAGTTGCTCATCTGATTTTCGATGTGAGCGCGCAGCAATTTATGCTGGTCGAGGATTTGGCTGTAGTTGAGCAAGTCTTCTCTATCATGACGGAGAATGAACTGGGTCAGTTCTTTTTGCGCCGTATTGAACAGGACCTTATCCGGAAGAGGCTTGGTTAAGCAGTGATCGAGGCGTCCTTCATTGACGGCGGTTAAAATGGCCTCAATATCGGACGAGCAGCTAATAAGGATTTTGCGAGCTTGCTCAGTGTGTGGCTTGCGGTCGAGACCGATGAGGAAGTCAACGCCATTAAAATGTGCATGATGGCTCGCAATAACCAGCGCAACCTTTTGTTCTCTTTCTTCGAGGTATTCGAGAGCGCTCTGCGCTTCTTCTATCGATTCTACAGAGAGAATATCAAACTTGCTCGAAAAGGCAGACAACTCCAGTCGAAACTGTTCGGCACTGATTGGATTGTTGTCGAGGCACAATACGGCGTAACGGTTCACAGTGGTTTGAGCTCCGGTTAAAACTTGGCACCAACAACATATCAATTAAATATAGAAATGGTTGAGAGCTGAGTATTGTTCTCGATTAATGAACTAAAATAACCATCAATAGTCTGATATATCTCAATGTTTTATCCGCTTTGGGTTTGGGTTAGACTGAGCACAAATACTCAATAAGTGACGTTATGGAAAATCTTAAAAAAATCGGTGCCATTGGTGGCGCTATTTCTCTTGCGCTGTGTTGGCCGTTAGCAGTTGGTCAAATTGGTCAAACTATCATTGAAGATGGCATCGCCAATATGAACGATGAAATGGTCAAAGGTGAAATTGTGGAATATGACCGCGGTTACCTGTCTTCGGTCGTTCTGACGCGTTACACCGTTGTCGACCCAGAAATCAAAGCGCAGCTTGAGCGTGATGGTCTTCCGACAGCTTTTGATGTGACCAGCGACGTAACACATGGTTTAACAAGCCTAAGTGCTGACTCTAAATTGGTGGATGCTGACTTTTTGCCGCTGACAATGCACAGTAAAACTCAGCTCAACGGAAACACGGATTTCACGCTTAACCTAGCAAGTTGGAATTACCAAAACGACGCTCAAGGTATGCACCTTTCATCTAGTCCTGCGCAAGTTAAAGGTAATGTGACTGTGCTGGGTGATTTAAACTACCAAGTGTCGATTCCTTCGGTACAAATCGACTTTGAAAATGGTGAAGAGATTCATCTAACAGAGCTGAAAGGTGAAGGTAAAGGTAAGCAAGCAAAAGGATACTGGCTAGGGGAGCAATCTTTCTCTCTACAAAAACTGGATATTGTTGATGCGCAACTTGCCCCGATGTTCCTAATCGAGAACGCAAGCTACAGTGGCAATACATCCCTGAATGAATCTGGCGACAAACTGAACACCCAGTTGGTATTAGACGCTAAGCAAATGCGTTTAACGGATGGTACAGACGTTGATAACTTCAAGCTTGATTTCGCTATCGGTGATATTGACAGCCAGTCGTTCGATCAAATTATGTCGATTTACCAAAATTCACCAATGCTAGATGAGCAAGAGATTCAAAAGCTGTTGCCGCATATTGATACTTTGTTTAGCAAAGGCTTTAACCTATCAGTCAACGAACTATCTCTCGCATTTGGAGACGGCAAATTCCGTAATGAATGGCAATTATCCGTGCCGGAAGGTACCGACCACATCACGCAAGACCCGATGAAGCTAATGACAGCGACAAAAGGCTCGCTGAATACTTACTTCTCTGATGAGTTGGTGGATCTGTACCCATTCATTCAAGAAGGCGTTGACGAGTTGATGGTGATGGAACTTATTGAGAAAAAAGACAAGGGCTATGAACTAAAAGCACAAATTTCTGATGGGAAATTGAAGTTCGAAAATGGACAAGAATTTCCTTTAATCGCACTGCTTATGCCTGCATTGATGCAATAGAGAAGTTTACAAAGTAAGTTTTTAGCTTTTCCAGTTTAAAAAGAGGTCGTAAGACCTCTTTTCTTGTTTTTATCCCTGCAAAAACGTGATATTAATTTCGTAATCTTTACTTAGCAGGAGCAATGAGCATCATGGAACAAAATACGGACAACGTATTTAACTTCAGTGCAGGACCTGCAGGTCTGCCAAAAGCAGTCATGCAGCAAGCACAAAAGGAGCTAATCAACTGGCAAGGTCTTGGGACTTCAGTGATGGAAATCAGTCACCGAAGCAAAGAGTTCATTAAGGTTGCAGAAGAAGCAGAGCAAGACCTTCGTGATCTTTTAAATATCCCAGACAACTATAAGGTATTGTTTTGCCAAGGTGGTGCTCGTGCTCAATTTGCCGCTGTTCCACTAAACCTATTAGGTAGCGCGGAAACTGCGACCTACATTGATGGTGGTTACTGGGCAGAAAGCGCAGTAGCAGAAGCGAAAAAGTACTGTGAACCTGACGTGTTCAACGCAAAAACGGTGATTGACGGTAAAGCGGCAGTTCTACCTGCAACAGAATGGAAAATTTCGCCAGATGCGGCTTACGTCCATTTTTGCCCGAACGAAACCATTGATGGTATTGAAATCAACGATCTGCCAGTAACGGATAAACCAATTGTTGCAGATATGTCTTCGACCATTCTTTCTCGTGAAATTGATGTTTCTCAATACGGTGTCATTTACGCTGGTGCACAAAAGAACATTGGTCCATCAGGCATTGCAATTGCGATTGTTCGTGACGATCTTCTTGGTTTGGCGAAAGAAGTGCTACCGAGTATTCTTGACTACAAAGTGTTGGCAGAAAAAGAGTCGATGTTCAACACGCCTCCTACATTCGCTTGGTACTTATCAGGTCTAGTGTTTAAGTGGTTAAAAGAGCAGGGTGGCGTAAAAGCGATCGAGCAAGTAAACCGTGAAAAAGCAGCACTGCTATACGATTACATCGATCAGTCTGATTTCTACTGTAACGGAGTGCACTCTGCGAACCGTTCTCTGATGAACGTACCGTTCCAACTAGCAAAACCAGAACTTGATGGCACATTCCTAGAGTTGGCAGATGCAAAAGGACTGAAGGCACTAAAAGGTCACCGTGCCGTTGGTGGTATGCGTGCATCAATTTACAACGCGATGCCGCTTGAAGGTGTGCAAGCTCTCGTGGACTTTATGCGTGAGTTCGAGCAAGAGTACGCTTAATCACTAACTGTGATATAATCTTTGAAAGCGTCGCAATTGCGGCGCTTTTTGCTTTCTATGGTAGGGTGAACCACCAATGGAAGCACCCGCACATTTCCTGTCGGCACTTTTGAATAAGCACCAGTCGTTCGCTACTTTTGTAATACCATCAATTTTCGAGAATTCTAGTGAGAAACCTGAGCCTGTTGTTGTTATTTCTGTTTTCCTCCTTGGTCTCCGCTCAAGAGATCCAAGTTTGGAGTGGCATTGAATATTCTACCGTCGCAGAAATTAACGAGCGCTTCGAAGCCGAAACAGGCAACACACTCGCGATCAGAGAGTTCGATGTAAACAATATCCGTTCAGAACTACTACTCGCCAAGCAAACTGGTATTACCGTGCCTGATGTTATTTGGGTTCCTTCTGATTTCTTGGGACTACATGACTACTTTGATCTCGCCCAAATTCCGCCAAGCTGGTTAGAAGAGAAAAGCATAGAGCCAAAAGCTCTGGAACTCGTCACCGTGGACGACGCCATTTATGGGGTACCGCTTGGTTTAGGTAATCACTTGGTTTTGTATGTGAATACGAAGCTGACCAACGAAGTACAGCCAACTTGGGAAAAGCTTATTGAAGATGCCAAACAGGGCAAAAGCACGCTCGCAATGCAGTATCCGAACATGTACTTCTTGATGTCGTTTGTGCCTATGTTTTCCGATCATAGAACGCAACCTATCACTGATATTGATGTTGGTGCACTGGCGGCGGCTCTTAAGTTTTATGGTCGTTTACCTAAAGAAGGTGTGGTGATTGATGATTACAACCAAGATCAAGCGCGAGCGTTGTTCATTGAAGGGAAAGCGCCATATCTCATTGATGGTGATTGGGCGCTAGGTGAGCTGAAGCAACACTTCTCAACAGAACTCAGAATCAGCAGTTTACCGACGTACAATAATCATCACATGCACTCACTGAGTGGCGGTAAGGTGTTGGCATTTAATGCTGAAGCAATGCGCAATCCGGCGAAGAAAAAAGCAATGCGTACTCTGGCGATGATCGTACAAAAGCCGGAGTTTATTGAAGACGTCATCATCAACCAGAACTTGATCTCTACCAATCGCTCAATCAACCGCAAATGGTATGACGAAGAGAACACCTACTATAGCGATTTGTACAAAGAGCTGACCCCCGCTTATGCCATGCCAAGTACCGTAGAAATGGCGGTGACTTGGGAAGCGTTGATTCGCGGATATAAGCGCTATAAAGCAGGCATGCCTGCACACGGCGCCGCTCAATTTGTGGTGGACTTCATCAATAAACATTCAAATCACATTCACAAGAGTAGGAAAGCATCCTTATGATAAGTTTGCGTAGCATCTTAACTTTGATTGTGGTGGTAGGGTCGTTACTGCCTGCTTATTGGGTGGGCACCAGTATGATCGATAAGCACCAAACCGATTTGTTGGTGCAAAAAGAACTTAAACTGGAAAATACCAATCAAGGTATCCAAGAAACGATAGGTGAAGACCTGACCTTTGTGGCGAACTTAACTCGCTGGTATTCCAAGGATCGCTTACTCGTTCAAGGCATGGATAACGTCCTGTATTCATCCATTATCTGGCAAATGATAGAGACATTTGAAGAGTTGGCGGTCAATGTCAGTACGACTTACATTATCGATAAAAACTGGCAACCAATGTACGAAAGCAATGGCTCAGTATATCACCTAGAAAACAGTAAGCTGCTGACCAAAATTCGAGCCGCTGAAGACATTTATAAGCAAGGTAAGATGTATCACAGTACTTACTTTGATGAGGGGCTGGTATTAAATGGGGGGCAAAGTGGTATCGCCTTTGTCAGCCCGTTACTGCCGTACACGCTGCTGCCAGGTTCAGAGTATGAGCCGCAAGGTTATTTGGTTGTTTTAGTGTCATATCAGGATTTAATCCGAATTTCGCAACCATTCTTATATGCTCAAGAAAGCGTTAACTTCCACTATGGTGCGGTGAGTAATACCAAGGGGGATACCACGCATCATTTGAGTAAAATTACCGTCCAGAACAACAGTTTTGTGAAGCCATTAGAAGTGACTATGATTCACACTGTGTCAGACGCAGCACGAAACCAAGAACTGACACAATCGAAGCAACAGCTATTAAATATCATCATTGCGACCTTGGTTGTGACTCTATGCATTGCGATTGTGGCAAGCCGATGGCTTACAGAACCTATTCGTCAGATGGAAGTGGTCGTGCGTCGATTTAAAACGAATAAACGACCAGATTTATCGCCTAAGCGTTTTCAATTTAAAGAGTTTAGACAGTTGATGAGCCTATTGGATTCGCTTTGGGCGCAATTGACCAGTCAGATGGATGAGTTGGAAGTACGAAACAAAGCGCTGCGCAACGCCAACCAACAAGTTCAAGATACTAACGCGCAACTTGCGAACTTCAACCAAAAGCTAGAGCATCGAGTTGAAGAGCAAACGGCGGAGTTGCGGGCAAACTTAACACGCGAAGAAGCGCACCAAGCAAAACTCATGACGCTGATTAACTTTACCACTAGCCATGCAGGGGTAGGGTTCCATGCGATTCCGGAAGTGATTAATTCGGGGCTCTCCCGCTTGTTTCCTGACTCAGACATGCGCTTTAGTTTTGAAAAACCGCGCAGCGAAAATGCGAAAACCATGCGATCTTCTACGGGAGCTGAAATTGGTTACTTCTGTTATGGCAATTATGTCATGACAGGAGAAGATCGCATTTTATTGGAGCTATTTAAGAAGCAGTTATACTCGTGGCTGGAGTTAGAAGATTTCGCACGTCGAGACAAACTCTCAAAGTGCTTTAATCGTAAGGCGTTTGACGAAGACTATGAGTTTGCTTGCCAATCCGTCATTCAAGGACATTGGCAATCTATGGCTATTATTGTGATTGATATAAACGGCTTAAAAAACCTCAATGACAATTATGGGCACGACCGTGGTGATGTTTTGATTGCTAAGTCAACGCAACTCATCAAGTCGGTTCTCAACGGAAAATCCTTGTTGTACAGAATTGGTGGTGATGAATTTGCCGTCATTGCAAAAGACTTGAGTATTGACGCTCTAAACGCGTTGATTACACGTCTTGAGGTATCTCAACAGAATAAGTGGGTTGAGCTATCTGAGCATAACCGCTACCCAGTTCAGTTTTCTGTTGGAGGGGCTTCAAGTGAATCTGTGTCGATTGAAAATCTGTTTTCGATCGCGGATGAAGCTATGTATGAGAAAAAACGCGCCTTCTATCAGAAGTAATAATGAGTAATCGCAGACAGAAAAGCCCTTGTTCTTGCCGAATTAAGGGCTTTTTCGTATCCGGTTTTAAACGTTAGGTTAGTTAAGGTGTAGAGTCAGGGGTTTCGCGATAGCAATGGATTCAATCGGCGAATCATCATCGAGAGGATAGGAGATACTAGAGCTGACAATGCCTGCATTATATAGGCAATAGACGATATCAAGTTTGATATTATTTTGTTTAAGTTCGATGCCCGTCAATACTGAATCACAGTCAGCTATTTCAGATAAATTTACCGCTTTTTGTAGTGAGATTTTTAATAGACGATCTTCCGCTTCATAGCTGAATGCTCTTACTGCAAAGTCATCAATATCAATGATGGATTGGTTTTCTTCATTAGTGTCTAGAAATATTGGATTAACTTTATCCCGATATTGAATTGAGAGTGTCCCGTGCAAATCAAATGGATAGCGAATCTTTTTCATGCGTTTCACCTGCTAATAAATTAAAGCGCTTGGGTATAGATCTTAACGACTTAGATGTTGAGCAGGATAGCATTTGAGAATTGATGAGCATCTTGATTGCTAAGTGATATAGCGGCAATCATTTGAATGCCGCTATAGAGCTGTGAACCGTTATCAGAAGTCAAAGATAGCGATATGAAGGCACAGTGAATCTAAACTAACAATCGACAGCAAAGCGTAAAAGCCGGTATTTGTTTAACAAATGCAATTAGGGTGTTCTGTACAACTGTCACATTGGCGATGAGTACAAACACCACAACACGTCAATAAATAGAGAAATTCTGGCTGAATAAACAGCTCACTGGTTTCAATATACATGATTGCGCGAGTATAGCGTTTAGCGCCAACTTTGATTGCACCTACCGGGCTTTCTCCTTCGTAAGCCGCAACACTAAAGCCCATTTTAAACATCACATCGACCGAGCTCTTTAAAGTGACACTTGCGTAATAATGATGGATATGCGCGTTTTGAGCCAAGAAAGTGAACTCTGTATGCAGCTGTTTACGAAATACGCGTTCATTTTTGGAGTGCTGACTGATGGCGTAGTAAGAATATACTCCTTTCTCTCTCAATGGCTTGGTTAATCTAAGGTCAATCGTGTCGATAGGTAAGCGTTGCTTTTTAGTTCTATCTAGCTCATTTTCCAATGTGGGCACAGTAAAAAACATACCAATGTTATGACCGACTAGCTCACCTTTGGAAAGGTATTTATAAGCAATTGCTCGATTGTCTTTTTGATATTCAACCAAATCAATAGTCGCAAGACTATGTTTAATATTTAAAGACTTAAGCTGATTATGAAAGTTGTTCAGACTGTTAATGAATTCTTGCTCATTATTTTGGCTCAGTTCTTCCTCTTCAATATGATCATACACAACAGGGTAAGCATTTTTGTAGTCAATCCCTGAGATGATAGACATTGCGTCTTGGTATCTTTGTTTCAAAGACAATTCAAACTGTTCAACCTCGTCTTTTAAGGGCGTATCTAACCCTAAATTACAAAGGTATGGCAGCAGGTTGTTTTCAAATGCACGAAGCACTCTGACTCGTCGGCTTAGACTCGGTTGAGTGATTCCTCTTTCCCATCGGCTAAAAGTAACACAGTCTATATTTGCTAAATCACCACCTAATAGATTTAGTCTTATTGATGCTTGCTCCTGAGTTAACCCTAATGTGGTTCTTATTGATTTTAGATAACTCCCGAACACTTTACTTCCCCCATAGGTTTAAAACATGTCCATAGCTAATTGTTATTTTTCGTTTAAGTTATGTGCATGACATTTCTCTGCCAAATGTGTCAATTTTGAGAAATGGTATTCCGGTACGGTACAATCATTTAAAATTGATGAGACATATAGGAAGTTGGAAATGCATTAATATTTATGTCGTGCTGCTCATAAATATCATGCAAATCGTATTATGTTTGTCGTTTAATTGAGAAGGCATTGTGCGTATTCTATAGGTATGAGATGCCTAGTTGAAAATGAAGGATATTATTTTGCATTCATATAACCATATGAATAATAATGATTTTATTGTTTTATTTATCAATGTCCAAACAAAAATAATTGAATTTCAATTCGATCTAATATTTTTTGCCATTATCTTAAAAATGAGAAATGTTCATCAAAGAGAATATATTTCATAAGAAAATAATAGGTATTAATGGAATGGTGTTCTTTAGGTGAATTTCAGCCTCTTATACGTAGGAATATACGAACTAAAGCCGTTAATAACGTTGCATAGTCATTTTATATTTATCTTTGAGCAGTCATGTTGGTTTGATGTTGGTGGAGCAGGTAGATCATCGCTGGCTGAGCTAACAGCACGGCAGTATCCAATTTCAATAAACACTTTCGATATGCTTTTCGACCGATTTTGACAGAGCCGGTCCGAGCTGGGCTGTCATACGCGACTTTTTTGGCACCAAGGTCCACTAGATAATCACTGAATTTGTTATCGAAGGCATAGTAGTAAATCTCAGTAATATTGGATTTGCTCGCGATGTAATCCACAAACGTTGGGTGCAGTTTCATGAAGACTTGTTCACTCATGGCATAACGACTCAAACAACACATGGCGAATTGATACTGCTCCGAATAAGACCGCACGAGCTCAAATGGCAGTGTTTGGTTAGGATTGGTAAAGTGTTCGTCGAGGTCCTTTGTTTTAAATAAGAAGGAAATTGAATGTCCTTTTACCTTGTTGGACTCACTATCTCTATACACCTTGGCTATCAATTTGTTTTCTTCATCTAATGCTAAGAAATCAAGGTCCAGCATTCCTGGGTAGTGAGCATCGGCATTTAGGAAGAAGTTATGCAACCGTGGGAGGTGAGTGTCGATGTCATGAGCAAAGAGTGCCTCTTCGATAATAGGCGCTTCTTCTTGGGGTTTTAATTCTTCATATCCAGAAGAAAGTAATAGTGCTTTTTGTGAGTAGTAACGTTCATAAATGATATCGTCCAAAAACGTTTCGTTCTCCGGCGAAGGCAAAGAGAGCAAAAAAGGTCTGAGATCTAAGGTAAGCTCACGTAGCACTTTAATTGCTTTGACGGTCTTAGGAGCCGTTGCATTCCTTTCCCAGCGACTAATAGTGACTGAATCCACAGATGAAAACTCTGGATTTGCCAAGTTTAATTTTGTCGCAAGCTCCCTTTGCGTTAATCCAAGTTGATATCTCAATTGCTTTAGATAATCACCGAACATTAACTACCTCACCAAGTTTGTTCTGTTTGGGGTATTGATTGTTGGGTCATTATAGGGAGAGACAGACAAAGCTCAAGCATCAGCGCTTTCTAATGAAGGCGCTGGTTTTTCAGTCAGCCTTAACATTTATTTGTGACGCGAAATCGGCGCGTGAAGTAATAGATCTTCTGAATCGTTTTCTCTTATATTCTCGTTATACTGATTTGCTCAATTAGCCAGTTAATAAAAAGCTCAAGCTTTCGAGAATGTTTTTCGTTAGCCGTAACGACATAATATTTCTGTTTGCATTGCAGAGTTTGGTTTCTAAAAGGGGTGATCAGTTCGCCGGATTTAAGTCGTTTTTCCACCAGCGATAATCGACCGATAGCAACCCCCGCATTGTGCATAGCAGCACTGACGGCTAAATCGGATCGGTCGAATGAAATGCTTGGAATAGCGTCAATGTCTGTTATGCCATTTTGCTTTGCCCACAGTGTCCATTCATCGTGATGGGAGTTGTAATCCCATGCTTGGTTGTCGTGAAGTAGGGTGGCGTTTACCAAATTCGCTGGCTTTTCAAATAGGTTAAATTGTTCTGCATATGTTTGAGTGCAGACCGGGATTATCTCTTCGCTCATCAATTCTTTCGACCACAACTTTTCTGGCATTTGCTCATCGAAATAGATCGCGGCATCGATGCCATAACCTTGGAAATTGACGTTCTCATTGCCAGTAAGAATATTCAGCTCGATGGAAGGGTGCTTTTGCTTAAATAGGTACAACCTAGGCACAAGCCAACATTGTGCAAAAGAAGGGCGGGAGTAAATCGTCAGCTCTCCGGAGACTTCGCCATTTCTGACTTCCATTACCTCTTGGTTTAACTCGTTGAGCGTTCTGTTCAAGGCGAGATAAATACGTTCCCCTTCTTCAGTGAGCGTGATTTTTCGGTGAGAGCGGGTAAACAAGGCAATGCCAAGTTCTTCTTCGAGCTTGTTGATACGGTGAGAGATGGCGCTGGGCGTCATGGAGAGTTCTTCTGCTGCAAGAGAAAATGAACTGTGTCGTGCTGCCACTTCAAAAGTATGAAGCTTGGAAAGTTGAAAACTATTGATGCGTTGGTTCTTGGCGAAAATATTGTCTCTGGTATACATGTGCGTTATTGAGTCGAACTTGATAGAACACATAATAACGGCGTTGTTATAGTTGGATTCACCTATTGGTCGAAAAATTCACTAAACGTCGTATAAATCACGCTTTTGTTTAAATTTACTTCATCTAAAGGTGAGTTTTGATCGTTTGTCAGGGCTATGGATTCCTCGTTTAATTGCAGTCAATTAAAACAACAACATAGGTCTGAACATGGAATCCAACCTTTGGGTCATTACTACCCTCATAACGAGTATCTTAATGATCGTTTTTGCGATCGTTAAGTTTAAACTCCATCCTTTTTTAGCGCTGTTACTCGCCAGTTTTTACGTTGGTGGGATGATGGGGATGCAACCTTTAGAGATGGTCAGTGCTATCGAAAGTGGCATTGGCGGCACTCTTGGTTTTCTTGCTGTCGTGATTGGTTTAGGCACTATACTTGGCAAGATGATGGAAGTGTCTGGGGCGGCTGAGCGAATTGGGCTTACCCTACAAAAGATTCGCTGGCTATCACCTGAAGTCATTATGGTGTTAATCGGCCTTGTTTGCGGAATTACCCTATTCGTAGAAGTTGGCGTAGTGCTGTTAATTCCACTGGCTTTTTCGATTGCGAAAAAAACCAATACCTCACTTTTAAATCTCGCCATTCCGCTTTGTACCGCCTTGATGGCAGTGCACTGTATTGTTCCTCCACACCCCGCCGCATTGTTTGTGACCAATGAGCTTGGTGCTGATATCGGTTCTGTGATTTTCTATGGCTTACTCATAGGTTTGGTTGCGTCTTTAGTTGGCGGTCCGCTGTTCTTGAAGATGATGGGTGCTCGTCTACCTTTCAAAACCGTACCTGAAGAGTTCACCTCATTAGAAGTGAAAGATGAATCACAATTACCATCTTTGGGGGCGACGCTATTCACCGTGATGTTACCTATTGCGCTGATGCTGTTAAAAACGGCGGCAGAACTCAATATGGAACATGGCAGTGCGCTGTACACCACTTTGGAGTTTATCGGTAACCCAATTACAGCAATGTTTATCGCCGCTTTTGTTGCTTATTACATGTTAGGTATTAAGCAGAACATGGGCATGAGTGTACTGCTTGAGAAAACGGAAGGTGCATTTTCTTCGATTGCCAACATCTTGCTGATTATTGGCGCTGGTGGTGCATTCAACGGCGTATTAAAGGGCAGTGGTTTGGCGGATGTATTGGCACAGTTACTTTCTAATCTCGATATGCATCCGATCCTTCTTGCATGGCTTGTCGCGATTATTCTGCATGCGGCAGTGGGCTCTGCCACCGTTGCCATGATGGGCGCGACGGCAATTGTGGCTCCATTACTCCCACTTTATCCGAACGTAAGTCCAGAAATCATTACTCTGGCTATAGGCTCTGGCGCAATTGGTTGTACGATAGTGACCGATTCGCTCTTTTGGTTGGTGAAGCAATATTGCGGAGCCACGATGACAGAAATCTTCAAGTACTACACGACAGCGACATTCATTGCCTCTTTTGTTGCATTAGCAGGCACATTCTTTCTGTCGTACATGATCTAATAAAGGTAAACAATAATGACTACGCATAACGTAAACGCACTAGTAGCAGAATTCCCTTTGGTTGAGCGACTCATTGGGTTAGAAGAGGTGGTTTGGTTCAACCCAAATATCACCACACTTGAAGAAGGTCTGCCGTACGTTGGTTTAGGTGCAGCCAACATCAAAGACGCGAGTGAACGACTAAAACGCTTTGCTCCATACTTAATGAAAGCCTTCCCAGAAACGGCGGCTTCTAACGGAATTATTGAATCGAACGTTGTTGACATCGACAAGATGAAGTCCTGCTTGGAAGCGCAATATGGCACTCAAATTCTTGGACGTTTGATGCTGAAAAAAGACAGTCATTTGCCTATTTCAGGATCAATAAAGGCGCGTGGTGGCATCTATGAAGTGCTAACACATGCAGAGAAGTTGGCGATTGAAGCTGGGCTTCTAAGTGAAAGTGATGATTACAGCAAATTGTTCAGTGAAGAGTTTCGTCAGTTCTTTCAGCAGTACAGCATTGCCGTAGGTTCGACAGGGAATCTAGGTATGTCTATCGGCATCATGAGTGCAAAACTTGGCTTCTCGGTATCGGTTCATATGTCAGCGGATGCACGAGAGTGGAAGAAAAATAAGCTGCGTTCTCATGGCGTAAACGTGGTGGAGTACGAGCAAGATTACGGTGTTGCTGTAGAGCAGGGACGCAAAGAAGCGGAGAAAGATTCAACTTGCTTCTTTATTGATGATGAGAACTCTCAGACCTTGTTCTTAGGTTATTCCGTTGCAGGCGAACGCTTGAAGCAACAGTTTGATGATATGGGTATCATCGTTGACGCGGAGCACCCTCTGTTCGTTTACCTACCTTGTGGGGTGGGCGGTGGTCCTGGTGGTGTGGCGTTTGGCTTGAAGATGGCATTTGGTGACCACGTTCATTGTATCTTCGCGGAGCCGACACACTCTCCGTGTATGCTGCTTGGGGTGCACACTGGCTTACATGATGACATCGCGGTGCAAGATCTTGGTATCGACAACATTACTGCCGCTGATGGTCTAGCGGTAGGGCGTGCGTCTGGTTTTGTGGGACGAGCAATGGAAAGACTGCTTGATGGTTACTACACCATGACGGATGAGCGCATGTACCATCATCTGGGTGAGCTAAGTGAACAAGAAGACATTCGTTTAGAGCCTTCTGCGTTGGCGGGCATGATGGGGGCAGTTCACGTTTCACAAGACCAAGTTTACCAAGCTCGAATGCAATTTAGTGAAGATAAGATGAAGAACGCCATTCACCTAGTTTGGGCTACGGGTGGCGGCATGGTGCCAGAGGCTGAAATGTCGGCGTACCTTGCGAAATCTGGTCGATAATTGAGTTTACTCTTGCTTTGGGAACTGCGAGAGTAATACCAATCGTAGCAAATAACTGGTCATTCTAGCTGGTTATAACGCTTGATAACTTTGTTTACTTTTCGTTTCAAAGTAAGTTAATTGTAGAGTAACTACTTATCGAAAATTTTAGCCTTGTTCTCAAGCGTTTTTCCTGCGCTAACTTTGAACACTTGCTTACTGTGATTGGTATAAAAAAGGGCTCATCAATGGATGAGCCCTTTGCTTATGTTAATTCCAGACTACAGAGATTGTAATAGCTGGTGGTAACGACCTTTCTCAGCTAGTAGCGCTTGGTGGCTACCTTGTTCGATGATCTCGCCTTGCTCCATCAGACAGATGTTGTCCATACTCTCTAGCTCAATCAAACGGTGGGTGATAAATACCACGGTTTTGTTCGCAAAGTGCTCTTTGAACAGTGCCATTACCGTTTGCTCTGTGCGTTTGTCTAGACCTTCAGTTGGTTCATCAAGAAGCAGGATTGGGGCATCACGCAACAGAGCGCGCGCAATACCAATTCGACGCTTTTCACCACCAGACAGTTGACGTCCGCCATCACCTAACCAAGCGTTCAATCCTGGCTCTTCTAAGAGATTCGCTAAGTCCACTTTGGTCAGAATATCAGCTAGCTGCTCGTCCGTGGCTTCAGGGGCTGCAAGCAGCAGGTTGTCACGCAATGTGCCATTAAGAACATCAACACGTTGGCTTACTACTGTGATTGCCGCGCGAAGATCAGATTCACTCCAATCTTGCAGAGGTGCGCCACCGATGCTCACTTGCCCCTGGTTTACATCCCAGTAGCGACAAAGCAATTGAATAAGTGTTGATTTACCTGAACCAGTTTGACCAACAATCGCCGTTTTCGAGCCTAGTGGCAGTGATAGCGTTAGATCTTTCAGTACTTTTTGCTGACCATCAGGGTAGGTGAAATCTACCTTACTGAACTCAATATCTAACGGCTTATCTTCGCGTTTAGAACGTTCAGGGAAGATAACGTCTGGTTCAGCTAGCGTGATTTCGTTTAATCGACGTGCTGAAGTCAGTGTTTGACCTAGGTATTGGAAAGCACCGGCGATTGGCATCAGAATTTCAAAGCTCGCCATGGTGGCAAATGCGAACAGCGCAATCCAAGGATCTGGCGCACGACCACCAACGCCATCCGCAGCAAACCACAGCATCGCAACGAGCGTTAAACCATTTGCTAGCATCAGCAGACCAGAAGCCATGCCCGTTAGGTTAGCGTTGACGAACTGGTTGGATAGCAGTTGTTTTTGCTTATCAAGAATCACATTGCGGTAGCGCTCTTCTGCGCCGAATAAGCTTAGTTCACTGTAACCTTGCAACCAGTCTAGTGTTGCCACGCGAAGCTGTGCTTTATTTTGTGTCAGATGTTCGCCGTTATGCTTACCCAGTTTGTAGAACAGTACCGGCCACACTAACAGCATTACCGTTAGAATACCGCCAAGCAATAGGGCAAGATGCCAGTCAAAGAAAGCAAGCACTGCGGTTAGCGACAAGATGCCGAATACGCCAACAATCACAGGGCTGATAAGACGCAAATAAACATGATCCATTGCATCTACATCCGCCACTAGACGGTTTAGCAAGTCTGCATCACGCAAAGTCGAAACACGACCGGGGATCAACGGCGCAAGCTTCTTGAAGAAGAAGATACGTAGATCCGTTAGTAGCTTGAAGGTCGCATTGTGGCTAACCACTCGTTCACCCCAACGACCTGCCGTACGTGCCATTGCCGCACCACGAACACCTGCGCCAGGCAACATGTAGTTAAAGGTCTCGCGAGCTATGGTCAATCCTGCCACAGCAGCAGCCGAAATAAACCAGCCTGATAAGGTTAGCAGACCAATGGAAGCGGCCAGTGTTAGGAAAGCCAGTAGCATACCCAGCGACAAACCAAACCAGTGCTTTTTATACAGTTTTAGATAAGGGAGTAAATCACGCATCTAAGTTCCCCTTGTCTGATTCACGTTGAGCTAGGTTGGCAGCCAACATTTCTTTAAATAAACCATCTTGAGATGCCAGAGTTTCGTAATCACCACGTTGGACAATTTGACCTTCTTGCATCACCAAAATCTGAGACACATTTTGCAGTGGTGCCAATTGGTGAGTGATCATCAAGTTAGTGGTGGATTCGGTGTATTTACCGATGCCTTCCATCACAAGTTTCTCGCTCCGAGCATCCAAGCTGGCGGTTGGCTCATCGAGTAACCAAAAACGCCCGTTTTGTAGCATCGCACGCGCAAGTGCAAGACGCTGTGCCTGACCAACAGATAGACCACCGGAGCGGTCAGAAATTTGGTAATCCAAGCCATGCATTTCAACAAACTCTGCGGCGTGAGAGTCGTTGAGTACTGAATGGACTTGTTGGTCTCGAATATCTTGCTTGCCCAAGGTGACGTTGTCACGAATGCTGCCGTGTAAAAGCATCGGGTTTTGCCCAATCCAACTGATGGCTTTTCGCCATGTAGACAAGTCCAGCTCAGATAATTCACAACCGTTAACTTTCAGACTGCCCTTGTATGGCATAAAACCAAGGATGGTGTTCACTAAGCTGGTTTTACCTGCACCACTAGGGCCAACTAATGCCGTGCTTTGGTTGGCGTCTAAAGAGAAGGTTAGGGGACCGACGAGTTGTTTGCCTTCTGGACTGAAGATAACAAGGTCACTGGCTTCGATGTGAATCGCTGCGTTTTGCTCAACGACTTTATTGCCGTCTTTCACTTGGTCAACGTCTAGCTCTAAGAACTCAACGATGCTTTCTGCTGCACCGACTGCTTGCTGCTTCGCATGATAGAAAGTGCCTAGATCGCGCAGTGGTTGATAGAATTCAGGCGCAAGGATCAGAATAAACAAACCGGCGAAGAGGGTTACGCCAGCGCCGTAATAGCCGAAGTTCAGTTCACCGATGTAGCTGAAACCGAAGTATACCGCAGTAATCGCAATTGAAATCGAAGTGAAGAACTCAAGCACGGCAGAAGATAGAAAGGCAATCTTCAAGACATCCATCGTACGTGTACGGAAGACTTCTGATGCCCCTTTTAATGTCTCGGTTTCTGACTTAGTGCGATCGAACAAACGAATCGTTGTCATCGCTTGTAAGCGGTCGTAGAAATGCCCAGAAAGACGTTGTAGTGCTTTGAAGTTCTTGCGGTTTGCGTCAGCGGCTTTCATACCAACCAAGGCCATAAACATTGGAACCAATGGCGCAGTTACTAGGAAAATTAAACCCGCTGCCCAGTTAATAGGGAAGACCACCACCAGAATGATGAAAGGCACCAATACAGACAACGACATTTGTGGAAGGTAGCGAGAGAAGAAATCTTGCATATCTTCTACTTGCTCTAAAATCAGAGTTGCCCAACTGCCCGCTGGCTTGCCTTTGATGTAAGCAGGACCAAGTTGGTGGACTTTATCGAGAATCAGTTGACGAATATAAACGCGGATTTGTTCACCACAACGGTATCCCGCAATTTCGCGTCCCCAAGTACAGGCCGCGCGACCAACAACGGTGACACCTAATCCGACGAAGTGCCAAACAAGTTCACTTTTGTCGACATGCTCAATGATTAACTGGTGGAGAATGGAGGCGAGCAGGGCTGCTTGAGCCAATAAAAACACGCTTGATAGTACGCCTAGGCCTATCGCAACCATCAGCCAGCGCTTGGCTAACTTACTTTGTTGCTTAAGCCACTTATTCAAGCTGCTTTGCTTTTTCTTATCCATCGTGAAGGCTTAATGATAATTGTTTTAATGAGGCGGTAGTATACAAAAGAAAACCCAGCGGGAATACCGCTGGGCTTTAAGGATATGACACAAATGTGAAAAGTTATTTGTCAGTAAGTGCGTCTAGGAAACGTTCTGCATCCAGTGCAGCCATACAACCAGTACCTGCAGAGGTAATAGCTTGACGGTAGTTATGATCCATCACATCACCCGCTGCGAACACACCTTTAATGCTGGTTTGTGTTGCGTTTCCTTCAAGACCAGATTGAACGATGATGTAACCATCTTTCATGTCTACCTGGCCTTCAAAGATCTGTGTATTTGGTTGGTGACCGATTGCGATGAATGCGCCCATTACTTCGAGATCTTCGGTCGTACCGCTGTTCACATCTTTGATACGAACGCCAGTAACGCCCATGTCGTCACCTAGCACTTCATCTAGAGTGCGATCAGTATGAAGAATGATGTTACCGCTTTCTACTTTATCCATCAGACGCTTCACGAGGATCTTTTCAGCGCGGAATGAGTCGCGACGGTGGATCAGGTGAATTTCAGAGGCAATGTTTGATAGGTAAAGCGCTTCTTCTACCGCTGTGTTACCACCACCCACTACCGCTACTTTTTGATTACGGTAGAAGAAACCATCACAGGTTGCACATGCCGATACACCACGGCCTTTGAACGCTTCTTCAGATTCAAGACCTAGGTATTTTGCTGATGCGCCGGTAGAGATAATTAACGCATCACAAGTGTACTCACCAGAGTCACCTTTTAGACGGAATGGACGTTGAGACAATTCCACTTCGTTAATGTGATCGAACACGATTTCTGTTTCGAATCGTTCTGCGTGCTCTTTCATGCGTTCCATCAAACCAGGACCAGTAAGACCTTCTGCATCACCAGGCCAGTTTTCTACTTCTGTTGTGGTCGTTAGCTGACCACCTTGCTGCATTCCCGTCACAAGCACAGGGTTTAGATTGGCACGCGCTGCGTAGACTGCTGCGGTGTAACCTGCTGGACCAGAACCAAGAATTAATAGTTTACAGTGTTTTACGTCGCTCATTATGGCTCCATAGAGGGCTGAACATTTTCTCCGATTGTATGGAAATTCTTAGTGCTTTAAAAGCATAAACGAAAGGAGCCAACCGAATTATTGGTTATAGGTTAGAACTTGCTGATGTTTATACCCAAGTAACCTCGAGATGCTAGGTTCAGCGAGAATGACTTGGTTTGTAGACGCGGCGACGATTTAAAGATCTAGTCACTCTAAATCAAGAATCGGCAACAAAGTATACAAGCCAAGACAACTCGCCCTTCGGGAGCGTGTCAGTGCCTCGATTTCTGCGTCAAACAACTTGGAAAGAGCTGGCTATTACGCGGTGTTGTTTTCCTTGAACTCGAATCAATGACAACGCTCTGAATCCTGCATCTTGAAGTCACTTGGGTATATCATCGAGTGTGCCATTCCAGAATAAAATTCTATTCATAGTGGAGAGTTCTAGTTTCAAATGTTGTGAATGCTCCGTCATGAATGTTTAGACTGATATTTAACAAAATATTAGATATGTATGTTGTTTTTTCGTTTTTGTTGAAGCTATCAACGTCAAATTCTGGTAATTGCAGAATATTTGCGTATCCTAGAATGTAAATTAAATGTTAACTAAAACAAACTAGATGTGCCTCATTAAAGGAGCCAATGATGTTACATTCACGTGAGAACACCCTACATTTAACTCAGCTCAGCATGGCCGCGATTGAGCAACTTTCTCCTTCCTTTGAAGGACTACCTCGGACAGAACATGCCGATGGTCAGTATCGTTTACGCCGCTACTCCGTCGTGGGGTTTGAAAATGGTCAAGTGATTGATTTAAACAAGAACAGCTTTGTTCAGTCATCGGATATCAACCGCTTTCAAGGTGATGTCGTTCGTCAATTTGAGCCGATTGAGAAAGGTATTCTTTCAAGTGACGGCTTCCGTGAAATGTGCGCGTTGTTTGTTAATGCTAATCACCTACCAGAAGGTCAGGAAATCGAAATTCACCAGATTCGAATCACAGCGATTTATGATGAAACTCAAGTTGCTCCCGAAGGCGTGCACCAAGATGGCTTTGACCATATCGCGCTTGTCGGCGTGGGACGTCACAACATCATGGGCGGGGACATCATGCTTTACAGCAGCCACAATCAAGCGCCTTTCTTCCGTAAAGTGCTGGAGAATGGGGAAGTAGCAATGCTGGCAGACAGCAAACTGTGGCACAACGCCGTTCCAATTCGCTCAGTGATTAATGATCAAGAAGGTCACATGGATGTATTTGTACTGACAGCGACGGACAAACGAAATGAACTTCAATCTTAATCAAATTCGAGAGCAGTTTCCGGCATTGGCGCAATACCATAACGACCGTCCAGTAACGTTTTTTGATGGTCCTGGTGGTTCACAGGTACCGCAGTCGGTGTTAGACAGTATGGTGAGTTACCTTGGGCATTTTAACTCTAATCTCGGTGGGCACTATTTCTCGAGTCAAGCGACGGTTGACGTTATGCAATCCGCTCGTGAGTCTGCGCAAGCACTGCTCAATGCACCTTCATCCGGTAATATCGTTTTTGGTGCCAATATGACGTCACTGACTTTCCAATTAAGCCGTGCGATCAGTCGCGATTGGAAAGAGGGAGATGAAATCATTGTCTCGGCGTTAGATCACTACTCCAATGTATCGAGCTGGCAGCAAGCCGCAGAAGACAAAGGCGTCATTGTTCACCAAGTGAGAATCAACGAACATGACTGTACGTTAGATCTAGAACATCTGCAAAGTCTGCTGAGCGAAAAGACTCGCTTAGTCGCTGTGACTTACGCATCGAATACCACCGGCTCAATTGTCGACATTCATCAAGTGGTAGAACTGGCGCATCGCATTGGTGCTCAGGTTTATGTGGATGCTGTTCATTATGCGCCGCACCACTTAGTCGATGTGCAAGCTATAGGGTGTGATTTCTTGGCGTGTTCCGCATATAAGTTTTTTGGACCACATGTCGGTATCGCTTACATTGCTGACCAATGGTTGCACAGTATCAAACCGTATAAAGTGGAACCTGCAACGAATATTGGACCAGGACGCTTCGAAACAGGAACGCAGAGTTTTGAAGGTTTAGCAGGCGTGACTGCTGCTATCGAATACTTAGCGCAATTTGGTGATGAAGGTGCATCACTTCGTCAGCGTTTAGAGCAAAGCTACGCGTTATATAATCAGCATGAACAGCAATTAAGTGCGCATTTCTTACAGCGTCTGAGTGCGCTTGATGGGGTGAATCTGTTTGGTATTAACGATGAAAGTAGCCAACTGAGGACACCCACGTTTGCTCTTACGTTTGATAAATACGCTCCAGAGTTCATTGCTAAAACGTTGGGGGAACACAATATCTGCGTTTGGAACGGGCACTTCTACGCACTCGGGTTGGTTCGCCAATTGGGGCTCGAAGAATCTGGTGGCGTGGTGCGAATTGGTTGTATGCACTACAACACCACAGCTGAGATCGATATGTTATTTGATGTGTTAGAGAGCATACTGGACGCGTAAGAATCGAAAACTCAAAGAACAAAAAGCTCGGGCACTTGGCTCGAGCTTTTTCGTTTCTCTAAATTCAATTAATCGAGGCTTATTCGCTCACTTCAATCTCATACGAAGTAAATTTACGTACGTTAATCACCCCAGTATCAAAGATTAGGTATTGACCTTTAATGCCTTGTAGCGTGCCAGTGACGACAGGGTTCTTATCAAAGTTGTGTGAGGTGATTTTTGTTGGATGTTGCTGAACTGGGTAGCTCAGGGAAGTGATGTTCTCACTTAATACTTCAATAGCATCATCACCGTATTGTTGCTTAATCTCAGCAATTTTATCTTCCACCAATGGCAGCAGCTCAGCGAAACGCTCTTGTAGCTCAATTGGTTCTCCATCACCTTTTAATAGAGTACGCCAATTCGTCTTATCGGCAATGTGTTTCGCTAACTCTACTTCAATCAGACCAGAGATATGGCGGGTTTTCACCTTGAAGATCGGTAGGCCTTGCGTCGCACCCTGATCGATCCAGCGGGTTGGGATTTGAGTATGACGTGTGATACCAACTTTCAAGCTTGACGTATTCGACAGGTAAACGAAGTGGTCTACCATGCAATTCTCTTCCCCCCATTGAGGTTCACGGCAGGTACCTTGCTCGTAGTGACAAGTTTCTGGCTTCATGATGCACATGTCGCAACTCGCTAACTTTTTCATACAAACGAAACAGTGGCCTTGAGAATAGCTTTTTTTAGTTTTCTTACCGCAAGAGCAGCAGTAAATGTTGCCAGTGTGAGTCAAGGTAAGTGTTTGACCAAGAAACGGACTTAGATCCACTTCTTCATCACCGACAGGTAAACGGTAACTTACGGCACCGTCTAGAGAAGCACGCATCTTACTTAGCGTACCAGTAGCAATTATTGACATGACATTACTCATTATTGTGTTTTTGCACAGTATATACCGAACCGGGCTCGATAGGCAGGAAGAGGGAGCGAAGTTGCGGGATTTGAGTGTTCTTTGTTGGTTTTTTAATCGATGTACTCTATTAAGGTTTGAAGTGCTTCGCACAAGCACTTAAATGAAAATACACAGGCTACTTTGGAGCAAGATCATGTTGTATAACCACATGTAATGTATCAATAGTGAGAATTTGAGTTAAAAATCACTTTTTGGCTTGATAAATAACTTTATTTGAAAAGTGAAATAACATTCAGTACATTGGTCGATATAAACAGAATGATACTCAGTAACTAGGTTGGTCGTGATGAAATGGATACATAGATTAATTTTTGCATTATCGATATGCACCATCAGTTTGGTGGCGTTATATAGCTTGCTTGGTGACACCCGCAAACTTGAAGTTACACCAGACAAGTTCAATATCCATGTAACCAATGACGCTATTGCGGGCGGTCTGAGTGAGTCAGATATTACCTATCAAAACCACAGTTTGACTTTAAATTGTGATCTCAAAGAGAGTAAGTACGCATGGCCATACTGTGGAATTTCCGTGTACACCGATGTAAAAGAAGCAACCAAGGGGGTGGATCTTTCTAGTTACCACACGGTCCGTTTGAAGATCCGTTACGAGGCTGCAGGTGATGGGCAAAGCCCAAGCAAAAATCTACGTTTGTATTTAAGAAACTTTAACTCTGCCTACTCAATACCAACGGATGAATACACCATTAAATACAATGGTATGCAGTTTTCTCCTTCCGATTTCAGTGAGATTATTGAGATCCCAATTAAGAACCTTCAAGTTATGACATGGTGGTTGAATGACAATGATGTTGCTATTGAGCACTCTGCTCCGGAGTTTTCTAACATTACACGCATTGATTTAGCGACAGGTGCAGGTGCGGCGCTTGGTAAACATAAGATCGTGATCGACAAAATTGAGTTTGAAGGTGCGTACGTCCAGCAATCAACGCTGTTGTTTGTTTTATTGTTCTCCTGGATGGCATTAGGTTTGGCATTTTCACTGCACGAGATGCGAAAGAACAAAATGGCTTACAACAAAGCGAAAAAACGTCATCGTCATCTAGAGAAAGTTAACAACACGTTACGTGCGCAAAATTATGAATTCGCTGAACTGGCGCACCGTGATGCATTGACTGGAGCGATGAACCGTCATGCGGTACAAAGTTGGCTAGAACAGCAAGCTCGACAGGTTCGATGGGGGCACGACTCATTTTCCATTTTGTATATGGACTTAGATAAATTCAAACGTGTGAACGACAAGTACGGTCACCAGATGGGTGATGATATTCTGCGTGAGTTCGTCATGGTAATCTCAAGTTCGATTCAACCCGAAGATCGCCTGGTTCGATGGGGTGGGGAAGAGTTTGTGGTTTTTTGCCCTGACACCCATGTGGAACAAGCGGTGAAAAAAGCAGAAGTCATAAGACAGAATGTTGAAAGTCACTTGTGGGTTCATGGTGAACCTTTGACGTGCAGTATCGGTGTCGCTCAGATGCAAAATGAACGAGTCTCTGAGACGATGGCTCGTGCAGACGAAGTGCTCTACTTAGCTAAGCGCAATGGTCGTAACCGAATCGAAGTGAATTACGGCATGCAAATGAAGTCAGATGTGGCGTCTTAAATCCAGCCTTAGACAGAGAAATACAGAGAAGAAAAAAGGTGGCCGACCGACCACCAAAAGGGAAACTGCTGAACATGACTATGGGGTAGTAGCTAGGTATTCATATGATTACCGAGAACAGCAGCTGTAGTGCTAGACTTTGACGACAGAGAGCTGCGCATGATGTAGCTCTCTGCGTTTTTCCAGAACCTCGTTGTTACCAGAACAACCAAGCGAACAGCGTTAGTGCACCAATACATGCGATGTTCAGAACCATACCAATTCGCATCATTTCTTTCTGTTTAATATGACCCGTCGCAAAAACAATAGCATTTGGTGGTGTTGCTACTGGAAGCATGAAGGCACAAGACGCAGCAACAGCGATTAGCGCAGATAGAATCACTGGCGATAGACCAAGAGCCTCAGCAATGGTTGCAAATACGGGCACCAACAGTGCAGCACTCGCCGTGTTACTTGCAAACTCAGTTAAGAAAACGACGAATGCGACAACGGCTAAGATAGTCAGTAGCACGCCTGCTTGCTCTAGGAATCCAGCTAGACCATTTGCTAGGAATACGCTTGTTCCTGTCGCTTTAAGCACATTGCTCAGACAGATACCACCGCCGAACAAGATCAGTACGCCCCAATCGGTGGTTTTCTCAATATCTTTCCATTCCACTGCTCGTGACGCACCAAGCAAAAGAATTGCACCGATTGCCACTAAGGTATCGAATTTAGCAAAGCCACCTAGCATCGCGTTGATTGGTTTGCTGAAAATCCACAAAGTAACCGTCAATAGGAAGATTGCTAGCGTGATCATTTTGCCGTTTGTCCACTCAACAGGCTGGTGGTCAAGTTCGAACTTGTGGCTCAAATCAGGCTTAGTCATGGTGTAAAGGACCAAGATAGCGATAGGCATGAGAATCAATGAAATTGGTAAACCTAGTTCCATCCACTCTGTAAAACTCAAACCGACTTCTGCCGCTGCGATAGCGTTCGGTGGGCTACCAACTAGCGTTGCAATGCCACCAATAGAGGCGCTGTAAGCAATGCCCAGTAGAACGAACAAGTAGGTACTGTGACTTTTCTTCGCATCCAGTTTGCTCATTACACCTAGAACCAATGGCAACATCATGGCTGTGGTTGCAGTGTTTGAAATCCACATTGAAAGACCCGCGCTAACACCAAACAACATGAACACAGCAACTGACATCTTACCGCGTGCGATGAGCAACACTTTATCGGCGATGGCTTGATCGAGCTTTTGTTTATGAAGTGCAGCGGCAAGAGCAAATCCACCCAAGAACAAGAAGATGATCGAGTTAGAGAAGTTGTTCAGTGCGGCTTGCGTATTAAAGACCCCCAAAAATACCGCGAGTAGCGGGATCAAAAGAGCCGTGATGCTCACATGGATTGCTTCCGTTAACCAAAGTACAGCTACGAAAATCAAAATACACAAGCCAGTTACGACTTGAGGATCAAAGGGTAGGGTGTTGAACAATATAGCGAATAGCAGGACATTAGACGTTAATATCATGCTGTTGCGAGTGAAGAACCAGTTCTTCAATGTCACAGCGAGTGCGGTCATGGTTGTGCTCCTTTTGCATTGCCTTAGTGTTGGTTTTTTATGGCAAAGTAACTGACTTGTAGTTATTTATTGATTAAATGTTACTGTGAATGCGAAAGGTAATTTTGTCTGAATCGACGGTCGAGCAAGAAAGTGTGAGGTCGGGAATTAGAAATGGGTAGAAAGCTACCCATTTACTTTTAATGAATTGTTATCGGTGTGTAATGCATGGCTGAGTGGTTGAAATAAACGACATCTCATAGAGTTTACTGCACAGGGATATTACGTTCGTTATCGATGGTTTCTGGTACCTCTTCCACGGCAACGATTGGCTCTTGAGGACCAAGAAAGCGCGGTTGAGTATGCATTACGTACAGATCTAAGAATGCTTTTACACGAGCCATAAGTTCACGAGTGCGCATGTTGAGTTTTTGCTTGCTTGCCGTTGGACCTGCTACTGCCAAACATTGTGCGTCGATATTGTATGCATCGGCAATGAAAAGAGCACGCTCACAGTGGAACCGCTGTGTGACAATTAGGAAGCGCTCAGAGGCAAAAATCTTCTTTGCTCGAACAATCGAATCCAAAGTACGAAATCCTGCGTAATCGAGATGGATGACCTCCTCCGGCACACCGGCTTTCAGTAAGTCTCGTTTCATCGTCCAAGGTTCATTGTAAGAGCGGTGAGCGTTATCCCCACTCAACAAAAATTGCTTCACTTTGCCTTGTTTGTACAACTCAATAGCCGCATTGATTCGGTGTGTGTAATAGGTGTTGAGCACCTTACCAATGTATTTACTGGTACCAAGAACAACGGCGACTTCATGCTCGGGTACTTGCTCGTAGTCGGTAAAAATTTGTTCTTGTGCTTGTAGCACAACCCAACGGTCTATGGCGATAACGGTGACGAGGAGACCGATTAAAGAGATCGACAAAACCAAAGCCAGACGCTTCCATGAGAATTTAAGCTTCCACTTTGACTTTATGCGGGAAAACAGCAAAACGTTCGATGTCCTTATTTCAATGTGTATCCCTCATCATATCTGATAGAAATGAAAAGAGAGAAGCTCATTTATGCCAAAATACGGTTAGGATGAGAAAAAAAAGCATAAAAAACAAAAGCCCCCGCAATGCGAGGGCTAATTATTATACAAAGCGTAGCAAAATTTAGAATGCTGTGCGTTTGTAACGGCGATAAACAGGCTGCCAGAACGCTTGGTCAATGGCGTCGTTTAACGCTTCATCGGTGATTTCTAGCGCAACGCCTTGCTCAATTGCTTTCTTCGCAACAGCGAATGCAATCTTCTTCGATACCAAATGAATTTCTTCTAGTGGTGGAAGTAGGGCACCGTTGCCGTTGATAGCTAATGGCGAACATGTTGCCAACGCTCGGCTTGATTCCATCAGCATTTCATCGGTTACACGCTTCGCATTCACCGCCAGAACACCAAGGCCAATACCTGGGAAAATGTAGCTGTTGTTACATTGTGCGATAGGGTAAGAACGACCTTCATGAACCACTGGCTCGAATGGGCTACCTGTTGCAACCAATGCTTCGCCGTTTGTCCAACGAATGATGTCGTTTGGCGTTGCTTCTACACGGCTAGTTGGGTTCGACAATGGGAACACGATCGGACGCTTACAGTGTTTGTGCATCTCTTTGATTACTTCTTCACTGAACAGACCCGGAGCACCCGATACACCGATCAGCACTGTTGGTTTCGCGTTGTGCATCACATCAAGAAGTGAGAAGCCATTTCCTTCATTTTCCCACTCTTTTGTGTTGTCGAACTTCTGAACCAAGCGTTGCTGGAAATCAAGAAGGTTAGGCATACCCTCTTGCAATAGACCCCAACGGTCAACCATGTAAACTTGTGAACGCGCTTTCTTATCAGAAATCCCTTCCGACACCATTTGTGCGATGATCGCTTCGGCGATACCACAACCTGCTGAACCTGCACCCAAGAAAGTAATACGTTGATCTGAAAGCTTAGTGCCTGCCGCTTTACATGCTGCTAGTAGAGAGCCTACCGTTACCGCCGCTGTACCTTGAATGTCATCGTTGAAACAACAGATGCGATCTTTGTAGCGCTCTAGAAGCGGCATTGCGTTTTTCTGTGCAAAGTCTTCGAACTGGATTAGCGCATCTGGCCAACGACGTTGTACTGCTTGGATAAACTCTTCAACAAACGCATCGTAATCTGGACCCGTGATACGGGGATGACGCCAGCCCATGTACATTGGGTCTGCTAGACGTTGCGGGTTGTTAGTACCTACATCCAGTACGATTGGTAGCGTGTACGCAGGGCTGATACCACCACACGCCGTGTATAAAGAAAGTTTACCGATTGGAATGCCCATGCCGCCGATACCTTGGTCACCCAAGCCCAAGATTCGTTCGCCATCAGTCACTACGATAACTTTAACGTTGTGGTTGGCTGCGTTGTTTAGCAGATCATCGATACGATCGCGGTTCGGGTATGAGATAAATAGACCACGACCACGACGGTAGATATTTGAGAAGTTCTCACACGCTGCACCAACAGTTGGTGTGTAGATGATAGGCATCATCTCTGAAATGTGGTTTTGAACTAGTCGGTAGTATAGCGTTTCGTTTGTATCTTGGATGTTGCGCAGGTAAATGTGCTTATCCATGTCGCTTTCAAAGCTTTTGTACTGTTGGTACGCACGCTCTACCTGTTCTTGGATCGTTTCAGTTGTCTCTGGTAGAAGACCTTCCAAGTTAAATGAACTACGTTCTTCTGCAGAGAACGCACTGCCCTTGTTCAATAGAGGAGTCGCTAAAAGAGCCGGACCCGCATATGGGATATAGAGTGGGCGCTTGTCGTTGTTCATTGGGTGCCTTAAATGTAGGGTTGAAGGATGCGTGCAAAATTCTAACGGGTTCACTATTTAGTTGTAAACATTCGTTGATGTACATCAACGTAATGTCGCAAAAAAATTCAGTTCCCGACGAAAATATCGTCACTGGAAAGAAAACATAACCATGAAATCGATTCCTAAAGCAGGAATTTCTCACTCAGGTATAATGCCCCGCAATCCATTATCACGTTCTTATTTGTTATGTCTCAATTGCCTATCGATAGCTTACAAGCTGAATTTGACCAACTCGTGAATCACCACCATTTGGTGGTAGAAGCCGAAACGGGCTCTGGTAAATCTACGCGTTTACCGCTTTGGTCTGCTAATCATGGTCGAGTATTGGTCATTGAGCCGCGTCGAATCGCATGTACGTCATTGGCAGAGTTTCTTGCTGATCAATCTGGTCAACCGTTAGGGAAGCAGATTGGTTACGCGATTAAGCTTCACGCTCACTATGATGAAAACACCAAAGTCGTGTTTGTGACGCCTGGTGTTGCACTACGTTGGTTCGCAGAAGACAAGCTTGCTAGCTTCGATATCGTGATGGTGGACGAATTTCATGAGCGTCGCTGGGACATTGATCTCCTTACGGCGATTTTAAAGCAAGAAAAGCAACACCGCTTGATCGTGACGTCAGCAACCTTAGAAGGTGAAAAACTGGCGAACTATTTGGATGCCAAACGGCTGCGATCGGAAGGTCGTTGTTTTCCTGTTACCGTTACCCATCGTTCACTGGATAGCCGTTACTTACCGAACAAAAAAGGTTGCGAGAATGATGTCGTTCGAACAGTGAAGGAGGCGCTGGAAGATGAAGAGGGCGATATTCTCGTTTTCTTACCGGGTCGCAAAGAAATTACTCAATGCGCACAAATGCTGCAAAACATCAATGACGTAATGATTGTGAAGCTGCATGCTTCGGTGAGTGATGAAGAGCGACACCATGCGTTAACGGTACAAAATCAACGCAAAGTGGTTTTAGCGACCAACGTGGCGGAAACCTCGCTGACCATTCCCAATATCCGCGTGGTGATCGACAGTGGTTTGGAACGCAGAACGGTGCAACGAAACGGACGCACAGCTCTGACATTAACTCATATCTCCAAAGCCAGTGCCGCTCAGCGAATGGGGCGTGCTGGTCGTGTTGCAGAAGGGGCGTGTATTCGTCTGTTTGGTGAACATGCGCCATTAGAATTGGTTACCCCACCCGAATTACATCGTGAAGAACTTGTGGAGCCTATGCTTGCGGCTGCTTGTTGCGGCTATAGACTTTCCGAACTTCAATTTCTTGATGCGTTACCTGAAAAATCGCTGCTCTCCGCGAGCCAAACCTTGCGAGGTATGGAAGCGATAGACCAACAAGGTGATGTCACCGAGCATGGTAAAAAAGTTTACCCCTTACCTATTGACGCATTGTTTGCTGATTTAGTCACTCGTATGCAAACCAAATCAGAAAAAGAAGCGATGATCGACTTAGCTGCCGCACTCTCTGTTCCAGCTCAGTTGCATCAATTGCAAGGCGGTGAGTCTGCCGAAGCCCTAGCGCAAGAAGAACCATTTGGTTGTGATGCATCGCTGATGATTCGCTTGGTGAGAGGAGAGCAACTTCCTGGCGTTAATGTTGATGTGAGCGTACTTGAAGAAGCACAAGGCTTGGCGAAACAGATGCGAGAAGTGTTTGAATTGCCAGAACTTGACGCAGCATCGCGATACAAACGTGATGAACTGACTAAAGCAATCGCCAAGTTACATCCCGAGCTGGTCTTTGTTCGTCGAGAACGACGCCGTGACGCTTTGGGCAATGGCTTGATGGAAATGGTGGTCGGTCGCAATAGCCGCTTCCCTGATAAAAGTGAGGCAGCATTGGTGCTCGATAGCCATAGTGTTCCCGGAAGAGGCGTAAAGCAGACGCTTAACCTTGCATCTGTGATGTTACCTGTTTCCTTGGCGCTGCTACGTGAATTAGAACTTGGCGAATGGCAGCAAGGCGAAACCAATTATGATGAAGAAGTCCCGCGCGCGACCATGCATTTGATCTATGCAGGGCGAACCATTTGTACTGAATACCAAGCACTTCAAGGAGAAGTGGCGGTTCAGTCTATTGTCGAGATGATTGATGAACAAGCGCTATTGCCGGGATTTGCGCCACTAAGAAAGCAACAAATTCAGCATTGGAAGATCTATAACGCTCTCGGGTTAAACCAAACTCCTGTTGATAAAAGCATGCTTGATGATTTGTCTTTTTCTACTTGGCTGGTCGAACAGCTGGAAACGCTTGGTGTCGAAAGTGTAGAAGACATCGAACTGTTTGACGCGGATGATATCCCTTTCGAAGGTATTCCAGATTGGGAATATCAAGATTTTGCAGAACAGTTTCCACTTAAGCTGGTGTTAGCTGAACTAAAACTCGACGTAGAGTACTTTGTGTCACGTAAATTGGTTCATGTCATCTACACAGAAGGTAACCGGAAAGGTGACCCAAAACGCTGGGAGCTACCACGATGGTCAGGCTGGAAAGTGCAATATAAGAAAGCCAGCCGAGTGCTCGATGTAAAATAACCTAAACCGGAACAGTAAAGGCGGAATCGAACTAAGCGACACCTTGTACTTTAATGACATCTTAGGTCTGTATGTGCAGGGGTATCACGACTACGGAGAAACCTCGATAGATTATGACTAGTCACAAACTCAAGTAGGACTCGATATTCGTCTTTTGAACTTAATAGTCATCATCCACTGGCATGCCTTGGCACACCGTAGTTTTAGTTCGTCGTTTAAAATATTAATCAATTGAATGCTTATATATGGCGAAGCTGTACTCCATTTGTTACAAAGCTGGTTTTAATATTTCCTTTTGAGGTTAAATTAGGGCATAAAAGACCATTGTTTTATATCCTATTGCTATATCAAAGTAATTGAACGATATTTTGTATATCTCATTTCAGAGTGTCGAGGCATAGGATGGAGCAACAAGGAAAGACATGCATTGAATTCGACTACACAAGCTTCCTAGGGGCAACGGGAAGTAAGAAGTGGACCTTCTTGGAGGCATTCGCCACCATCGCTCCCATTTTTGGCTTGATGTGGAAACAGAACATCGCGGAGTTGAGCTTACCAGAGGATCGCCTTTGGGATGCTGCCTTAAAATCGATGTCTTCACGTCAGAGTGATGAATCCAATCTAGTTATGTTGGTGAAGCTAGCAAAACATGAAGGGATCCATGAATTACGTGTAGTTATGCCTTATTCGTTAGACTCAAAGCAGATTGAGTACATTGAATCTCGAAGCAAACTAAAAGTAGAAACTGCCGAGCAAGATGTGCTGAATTTGAGGCTCTAACACCCAAGGAACGATCCCCAAACACAAAAGCGACCTGTCAAAAGGTCGCTTTTTTTGTTTTACCTATCAGATTTATAAATACCTTCATGATTTGTTGGAAGTGTGATGAATATAGAGTATTTACACTTAAATTAACAAAAATGTAACATCAAGAAATGCAATTGTCATAACTACCTTCTAACTTAATGTTTTTTAGAGTAATTAGCCAAAGAAGCATAATGCGTCTACTGGCTGGTTAAATCGTGCAGGAACGAGCGCGTTAATAAAACACAATAACAAAGGAAGTTACTATGTCATTGTCTCGTCGAGATTTCATAAAAGCCGTCTCTTCAGGAGCCGTTGCAACAACACTTACCGCCTGTGGTAGCGATGATAGCGATGCGACTCCCACGGGATCATTCGAATACGGTGTGGCCAGCGGCGACCCGACCCAAACTCAAGTGATTATCTGGACTCGAGTGACCACCGCCGCCAGTTACGTGGAGGTAACATGGCAGGTCTCAAGATCAGAAGATTTTTCAACCGTTGAGCAAAGTGGTACTTTCACCACGGACACCAGTCGAGACTTTACGGTTAAGGTGGATGTGCAAAACCTCAACCCGAGTACTCAGTATTACTACCGCTTCATGGTGGGCGAGACCACTAGCATCGTTGGGATGACACAAACTCTACCTGAAGGCAGCGTAGATAAAGCATCCATGGCTGTCGTGTCTTGCGCAAATTATCCCGCGGGTTATTTCAACGTTTATAAAGAGATTCTCAAACAGCATCAAACAGAGTCGTTCGATGTAGTTTTGCACCTTGGTGATTACATCTACGAATATGGCGCTGGTGGTTATGCCAGTGAAGATGCAGCTAGGTTGGGGCGTGAGCCAAGTAAAGGTACCGAATGCATTACTTTAGATGATTATCGAAAGCGCTATGCTCAATACCGTCAAGATCAAGATCTCCAAGCTTTGCATGCTGCATTGCCAATGATTGCGGTTTGGGATGACCATGAGCTTGCGAATGACGCATGGAAAAATGGTGCAGAAAACCATCAAAATAATGAAGGCAGTTTTGTCGACAGACGCGCCGCCGCTGCCGCAGCATGGACTGAGTGGTTGCCTGTTCGCGAGAATACCTTTTCGAATATGTTGATTTATCGTCAGTTCTCGTTTGGTGATTTGATCAACCTAATGATGCTCGATACTCGCTTAGTTGGGCGAGATCAGTCGTTGGACTACTTTTCGCTTAATGCACCGACAATGGATGCGATTGGTGGACTCGTAGCGCAATCACGCAGTGCTGATAGGGAGCTACTTGGTACTGAACAACTGGCTTGGTTAATGAATGCGTTTAACAGCCAAGACGCCAAATGGAATGTTCTTGGGCAGCAAGTTCTTATGTCGCGTATGGAGCTTCCGAGCTCGGTTATGTTAGCAATGTTTCAGTTATTCAATGCCACAGATGAGCAGAAAATGGATGCTCTTCTCGCGGTGAACAGTGCGATTTCAAATTACCTCGCTGATCCAAGCTCAGATACGATTAAGCTGCCATATAACCTCGATGCTTGGGATGGGTACTATGTTGAGCGAGAGCGAGTGTATGAGATTGCAAAAGCGAGTGAAGGTCATTTTGTTTGCTTAGCTGGTGATACGCACAATGCATGGACCAGTGAGTTAAAGGATGTATCTAATAACCCTGTTGGTGTCGAGTTTGCGACAAGTTCGGTTAGCTCTCCGGGTTTAGAAGAATACTTAGCGTTAGAGCCCGTTGCCATCGCACAAATGGAGTACACATTGCCGCATTTGGTTTCTGAGCTGCAATGGACAGACATTAAACAGCGTGGCTTTATGCGTGTAACCTTTACACCAGAAAAAGCGCAATCTACTTGGTACATGCTCTCTAGTGTTAAAGATAAAAACTACCAAGTGACCACAAAGATGGCATCAACAACAGATGGTGTCACGCTCGCTCTTGAATAGGGTTTCAACTCATTCTCCTTGAACGAATTCCTTAAACGTTAACCTTAAGCCAGCAAGGTCGTTGCTGGCTTGATTACATATGACGTCCTCACTCCCAATGAACAATCACTTTCCTCGAATGTGTCGCAAATTCCAAATGCTGGGTGCAATGAGACGTAAAGGTGCGTTAGGTTGCATCTAGCTTAAAGTTTAAACTTTTTGGATGAGACTCAGGGATGAAGACATTGAAAAATAGCGTCTGGTTAGGATGTGTCGGTTGGTTTTACAGTTTATTGGTAGGAGCAAGTCCGCTTGAAAATCACAGTAACGAGCAGTTGTTGACGAACTTTGCTCTTGCTTCGTGCATCGCCACGTTTTATCCAAAAACAGAAGTGGCAAAAGACGCGAGAGTGGCAATGCAGGGGTACGTAGAGTTTTCAGATCTATCGATAGAAGTGTTTGCAGGTATTCATGAACTCATTGACCGTAAGGCGGTAGAACAGTATCAAGCGAAAAGAGGAGGGACGGTAGAGCTCGCTTATTGCATCGACTTCTCACACTCAGAACAAGTCCAGCGACTCACGACTTATGATTAAATCTCGGAAAGAAAAACGGCCCTTAGGGGAGTAGGGCCGTCACAGAACAAAAAGCAAATTAACGCTCAGGAGTCGTTAACAGTCTAATCGCGCTGTCTACTGCATTGTCTATTCCTTCACGGCTTTCCAGTTTCCCTGAACTCGCTGGGCCAAGAGCGCATGCATACAATGCAAGTTGCTTATCAAATGGCAGATCGAGTTGCTCATACAAGTTTTGGCGGATCTTTGCGTGGTGTTCAGGTTCTTGGTTAGCAAGGTTGACAAGCGTGTCAAAAATTAGCGTTTTCATATAATTCCTTTTTTATTGCACGGGGTGCATATGGAGTGTATTCGATTACAAGCTAAATTTCAGACGCACCAATCACAGAAAAGCTGCCCAATGAAAATTTTCGAAGCGAAGTAACTATTTATCAGTAGTTATGTATGAGCCGAGATTAAATGTTTATTTAAATCAGCGTGATAGGGGAGGTATGATTCTTATAGATGATATTTAAGTTGGGAACTTCAAGGACTTCAAAGCGTACTTTTATTTGCACTTTAACAAGTTCGATTTTAAAGGATTAAAAAGGGAGCTGACATGGAAAACACTGCGTTGTATTACGCCTGATTAAAAGCGCCACTATCAAATGGCGCTCCTCTTCATTCACTTGAAAAGTGCCTGTTACTTAAGCGGCTGCCTTTGTAAACGAGCTCGGTTTATTCTTCTCAATCACACTGATTGAAATTGCTAGGAACAAAATATCTTTCACTAGGAAAAAGTTCGCGATTAGAACACCGTCGGAAACTTTCCATGTGTTTGGTGTCGTAACTAAGAAGCTCAGTGTAGCAAGAAAGATGATGCTCGCCGCAATACCAGACCAGTAGGCAACGGTTGGTTTTTTCAAACCGATGATCAATCCAAGTGCGACGATGATTTCTGTCAGACCAATGATATTAGAAACTGCTTGAACTGAGATGATGCTGTACAGCCAAGACATTGCTGGGTGATTAAGCACCAAAGGTTCAATTAGCTTGGCTTCTGTAGGGGTGAACTTATAAATACCTAGCCAGATAAGAACCAAGGCAACGCCAAATACGCCTAGGTAGTAGCCAAATTGAGTCGGTTTTTGGGTAACAGATGATGCATGCATAATAACTTCTCCTATAAAAGCATGATTTCAAATGACCGACGGTTGAATTATAAAATTCTTGAATTTATGGTTATATAAAATAACTAATATCTATATAGACAAGCTAAGCAAGAAAAGGAAAGGCTTAAATGGAATTTGTTCCCGTCGATTTATCTCGTCATTTAGATTTGTGCATTGCATTTCGACAAGACGCGTATGAGGTGAGTTTTGGTCATCAAAATGGGTTCGACACTCAAGAAATCACCTTGTGGTTCAAGTCGATAGTGGAAGATCCCGAAGCGGGTTTTTTTCATGTGATCAAAGATGACCAAATTATCGGGCAATTAGAGTGTCGGTATCCGGTAGCCGATGAAGAGGGGCATAGATTCGGATACATCAACCTGTTTTATTTGCTGCCGGAGTTTCGTCATCAAGGGCTGGGTAAGCAATTGCAAGATTTCCTATTCAAACGCTTTGTTGAAGAGGGCTGCGTATATGCAAGATTGCGTTATATTCCGGGTAATGATGCGGGAGAACGTTTCTACCTCAAGCATGGTTGGTACCCAGTAGGTGAGCCAGGTGTGCGAGGCCAATTAATGCAGTTCGATTTAATAGAAAAACTATGATTGTTATTCGTGATTTTCGTGAGCAAGATGCACCAATACTCTGGGCACTCTTCTATAACACGGTACGTAATGTCAACCGTCGAGACTACAACGAACAGCAACTGAAAGCGTGGGCGCCAGACGAGTTTGATTCAGAAATTTGGCTGCAGAAAATGACGGACATTCAACCCTTTGTCGCAGAGTTAGATAGGGTCATTGTGGGCTATAGCGATGTTCAATCAAGCGGGCTTGTTGACCACTTTTTCTGTCATCACGCATATCAAGGGCAGGGCGTTGGACGCGCACTAATGGCGCATGTATTCAAGCAAGCTAAAGAAAAAGGGCTGACACGGCTCTATTCGGAGGTGAGTATTACCGCTCGTCCTTTCTTTGAACACATGGGATTCTCTGTGCTTAAGGAACAACAAGTTGAGGTGCGTGGAGCGATACTGACGAACTATGTTATGGAGCGAGCGTATGATGGAAGCGCTGTGTGATCGATAAATATATTTCGCTCAATTAGTGAGCTTGAACACAGATACCGCATGTTTTCCGTCGTGAATAAGAGTTCATTGATCTAACACCAGAAACCCTCCTCTAAAGGGCGCGCATAATTTCTTCTCGGAGTGGCGAAAGGAAGCCAATAAAAACAGCTTCTTACGCTTGTTATCTCACGGTAAACCATCTCAGGAAGAGAAGTAGTACTATGCGCCCTTATCTCAAATACATCATCCCAACGGTGATCCCTTTGCTCGTTTTGCTGATGCCATTGTCAGCCTTTCCATTCGAAGGAATCACCATTATTCAGCAACGAGTGATTGCAATCTTCTTGCTTGCAGCGCTTTGCTGGGTATTTGAACCGATCCCAATTTATGCCACGTCGGTGGTGATCATCGTGCTTGAGCTGTTGCTCGTATCCAACAAGAGCATCATTTTCTTTAGGTTTGATGAAGGGCAGCCTCATTTTGGCGAGCTATTGCAATACAACGACATCATGGCGACCTTTGCTAGCCCAATCATTATGCTGTTTTTGGGCGGTTTCTTTCTTGCGATGGCCGCAACTAAATATCGCTTGGATGTGAACTTGGCGCGTGTGCTACTCAAGCCTTTTGGGCAAAACCCTAAATATGTGATGTTAGGTTTAATGCTGATCACGGCGATTTTTTCGATGTTTATGTCGAACACCGCGACAACCGCAATGATGTTGTCGATTCTAACGCCAGTGATTGCGGTGTTTGGTCCCAAAGACCCTGGGCGTATCGCGTTTGCTTTGTGTATTCCTGTTGCTGCAAACATTGGTGGCATCGGCACGCCAATTGGTACGCCTCCAAATGCGATTGCCTTGAAGTATCTCGTTGGTGATAACTTAATTACCTTCGGTGAGTGGATGGTCTTCGGTGTTCCTTTTGTGGTTGTGATGATGGCTCTTGCTTGGTTCTTAATCGGCTTTATGTATAAAGCGGAACAAATCACGATTGACCTCAATATTAAGAGCAAATTCCTAAAAACACCGAAAGCGATGATTGTTTATATCACCTTTGCAGGCACCATTTTACTTTGGTTGATGGGTTCTGCTCATGGCATGAACTCGTACACCGTCGCTTTAATTCCTGTCGCGGTATTCTCGCTAACTGGCATCATCAACAAAGAAGACTTGAAAAAAATCTCTTGGGATGTGCTTTGGCTCGTGTCTGGTGGTATTGCGCTTGGGCTTGCTCTGGATAAAACGGGTCTAGCTAAGCTGGTGGTGCATAGCATTCCGTTTGATGAATTCTCACCTTATGTTGTGTTGTTTGGTGCGGCGTTCTTATGTTTGGTGATGGCGAACTTTATGTCCCACACGGCGACGGCTAACTTGCTGATGCCTATTATGGCTGCGCTTGGTACATCTATGGCGTCCTTGACTCCGTTGGGCGGTGAAGTGACATTGATTCTAGTAGTGACTTTCGCAGCGTCATTAGGTATGTCTCTCCCAATCAGTACACCACCAAACGCATTGGCTCATGCAACTGGGCATGTACAAAGCAATCAAATGGCTCGTGTCGGCGTTGTGCTCGGTGTGGTTGGAGTGTTGTTGAGCTTCTTGATGGTGTGGATTCTTCACACGGTTGGACACATTGGTTAAGCCATGTACGAAAGTAAACTAGATACGCTGGTCGAGCGTTACTTCAATCATATCGAGCGTCGCATTACCGTAGCGGCAGGTTCGGTTTTGATTGAACAAGACGGTTACAACGAGCGACTCTATTACGTGTTATCAGGCGAGCTTGCTGGCTACTTTTCCGAAGACGGTAAAAAGCAAACCGAAGTGTTTTCTGCATCGAAAGGGGCATTTATCGGTGTGCACAGTTTCTTTTCAGGAACGTGGACCGCGTCGTCAACGGTGATAGCGCAAACGGATGTTGAGCTAGCGTGGATAGAGCGCAATACTCCGGCTGTGGAAGCGGGCAAATACGGACCATTAACGGCGCAGTTTATGCCTGTCATGGTCAATGAGCTGTCGCGCCGTCAACGTCGAGCGATGCAAGAAGCCTTAGCCAAAGAGAAAGCACTGCAAAAGCTGCACACCGCAGAGCAAATGACGACGTTAGGTCAACTTGCTGCAGGCATTGCGCATGAGCTTAATAATGCCATTGGGGTGGTGAGTAGTAAGTCGGAGCGTTTGGAATCCGTGATCATGGAATTACTTGAAGAAGTTCATCCGGAAGCAAGTCAGTTCTTTGATTTTGGTTTGATGCAAGGGCAAAAAGTTTCTTCCAGTGAGGCAAGAAAGCGGGGACGCCATTTCGAAAAATATTACGGTTTACCCAAAGAATTGGCTCGTGAACTCGCCCGTGCAGTGCCGACCGATTACCTAAATGAACATTGGTTAAAGCGACCAGAAGAAGCCATTCGTTACTGGCAAATGGGGCGTGATTTACACGACTTACGCATTGCCTCCAAGCACACTGTTGGCATCGTGAAATCGGTGAAACAGCTTGGTCGCACTGACATCGATAAAGAAGAAGGGCTTAGAGTCAATGACTCGATAAACCAAGCGCTTGCTTTGTTACAAAGCGATTTACGACGCGTAAGCGTGCGCTTTAGTCCTGCTGACTTGCCTTTGTTTGTTGGTTCACAAACGGAATTGGTGCAGATCTGGGTCAACATCCTAAAGAACGCATGTGATGCGATGAGAGAGACAGAATCACCTGCGATTGAGATCCAAACTCGTGTGAGTAAAAGCAAGATACTTGTGACCATCGCAAATAATGGTCCAGAGATTGATGAAGCGACACGCAGAAAGATTTTTCGACCAAACTTCACCACGAAAAAAGGTGGGTTGTCGTTTGGCTTAGGGTTGGGGCTGTCGATAGTGAAACGTATTGTGGCTGGCTACAACGGCTCAATTGCGGTGAAAAGCGACAGTGAGAAAACCATATTTAGAATTAAATTACCGGTAGAGGATGAACATGGACAAGCTTAATTTAATTTGCGTTGATGACCAGCGAGAGGTGTTAAGCGCGGTTCTGCAAGACTTACAGTCGTTAAGCCAATGGCTCAACATTGAAGATTGCGAGTCTGCCGATGAAGTTCTTGAGCTGATGGACGAATTGGATGCGGAAGGTGAGATGATCGCTCTCATTATTTCAGATCACGTCATGCCAGGGAAAACAGGTGTAGAGCTGCTAACGGAAATTTCCAAAGACAGTCGTTTTATCCATACGCGAAAAGTTCTGCTGACAGGACAAGCAACCCATACGGATACGATTAATGCGATTAACTCGGCAGGCATTGACCGTTACTTTGAAAAGCCATGGCAAGCGGAACAATTGGTCGAATGTGTCAGAAATTTGGTGACTAAATATATCTTTGATATGGGATTAGACTACACCGAATATCATGAGCACTTAGATCAAAATGTTGTGTTTGATCGCTTGAGATAAATCGCAAACAAAATGAAAAGCCTGAGCTGGAGTGTCTCCAGCTCAGGGAAGTTCAATGATGAGGACCGATTCTTAGTGAGCGCCTTTATTGACTCAAGGTGTATCGGCTTGCGCTCGCCACTGAAAGTGGTTTCGAGAACCAATAGCCTTGTAGGTAGTCCACGCCCATACTGGTAAAGAAGTCGCGCATTTTTGCGTCTTCAATCCCTTCGATAACCACTTCTATATTTTGTTCGCGACACATAGTGATCAAGAACTTCAGGTACTCATGAGAGGAGCGGTTGGTTAATGTCTTCCAAGCCATCGACTTATCAATCTTAATCTGTGTCATTGGCAGATCGAAGAAGCAGTTTAATGAGCTGTAACCAGCACCGAAGTCATCCAAAGAGAGAGCGAAGCCCAACTCACTCAAGGTGTTCAAAGGAGCAATAGCTGCCTGGTTATTGTCCAATATAAAGGTCTCAGTAAGCTCCAAAACAATTGCTTGTGGCTCGACTCCTACTTCGTCAGCCATTGCTTTAATTTTGTTTGGAAATTCGCTATTGAGAAGCTGTAATACTGATACGTTTACGTTCACCCTTACTTGGTTTTGATAGCGCTCACGATAGCTCTTTATGAACTGACACGCTTTCTCGAATACTTGATAACCAAGCTCAACGATCAAGCCTTTGTTTTCTGCGACGGGAATGAACTCGTCTGGATAGATCTCACCGAACTCTTTACTGCGCCAACGTACCAAAGACTCGAAACTCACGACTTGCAGATCGGATGCACTGACGATTGGTTGGAATTTTACACTCAGTGTTCGCTCTTCAAGTGCGTTTTTTAAGCCTTGCTCAATAAAGAAATAGCGATCTACCGCATACTGCGTTTTCTGGCTGTATACGGCAATACGATCTTTGTTCTTCTCATTGGCGTATTGGCAAGTGCGTGCGGCTTTACGCAAAATTTCTTCAGCAGAATGTTCCGGATCGATGGAAGGGTATAAACCGATACTGATGTTACTGCCAAGATATTGCCCTTGTTCGACAACGGCATCGTGATAATTTTGCTTGATGGTCTGTGCGTATTCTTGCAACTGTTCGAGCGGCACGTCGTCAAGTACCAAAATCGCGAAGTCGTCATCGTGAACACGATAAACCGTGCAGTTTGGTGAAGGTAAGTGACTAAGCGTTTGCAATAGCTTTTCTACTAAACCATCAACAAGCTCGCTACCGTATTGGTTTAGGTACGACTTGATCTCTTCGATCTGGATGTAAAAAATCGACGCATGAGCACCGTTGGATTTTACGCATTCACTGATGTTAAGCAGTAAGTGAGCGCGGTTGGCCATACCGGATGCGTTGTCATGGAAAGCGACTTGATGAATGTAACTCTCCATCAACTTACGTTCAGAAATATCGCGATGGCTGCCAACCATATAATGACCCAGTTCGGTTTCTTTGGTCATTGCAACGCCTTCGATCCAAACATATTGCCCGTTGGGTTTACGAAGGCGGTAGGTGGTCGTGACGCGAGTGTTGTCGGTCGTGATGTGTTCATCGACACGTTTAGATAAGCGTTCTCGATCTAACGGGTGCACCAACTCTAACCATCTATCGAGGTTGATACGCCCAGCGTTGATGCCGAACTGCTCATAAAAACGCTGGTTGTAAAAAACCATGCTGCCGAACTCATCCATGTAGAAGAGTCCTTCATTAAACACATCGAAGATATGAATGAAGCGTTGTTCAACGATCTGTAAAAAATCACGATCGTGTTCTGAAATAGTTTGATCAACCTTGTTGGTCAAGATACTTCCCCCATAACCCAAGCCGTCTTGGAGATAAGTATATAAGTCGAGCTACACGCAAATGACATATTTTTGAAGTTTGTCCTTTTACACTGCAAACGAAAGAAGTCGGTCCAGATTGACAGTTTGTTATGTTAATGAGCTTACGGTGTTTATGTGTAAGTAGAATAATTATTAGAGTAATGCGACTAATAATCGGTATTTATAAAACTTAGTCAACAGTAAATACCATTTGTATTGAGAAGTTATTGATTCAGCACCCAAATTATCGAAATTGTCAGCATCTGTGATGAAATCTTGACCTAAGTCCATAAAATAAAAGTGGTTTATTGTGGCGATGTTGTCTCATATATTGACCAAAAGCTCATTAATTCTAAATGATAGTGAATTCTTATAACAGTGAATGGTCAGATCTCTTATAATGCGTTTGCTAAATAATAAGTGTTAACAAGTTGCGCGTATGCAGTACAAACCAGAAGACTCAATAAAAATAGCGATCGCAGACGTCAGTATCGGTATGTTCGTTACTGCGATTGAACAGAACAAACGTGTCAACCTCGCGAATGCTGGTCGTGTCTCTACGGAGCAGGGCATCAAAAAACTGCATGCGAGCGGCGTAAAGTACGTTTGGGTCGATCAGAAACTCTCAGCGCAGCAGTGCGTCTTTAAGCCTGTTGAGGAAGAGCATGACATTACGTTGTCAGCTTCTGAAATCACGACCACTCCTCAAATCCAGCGAGCGTTCCGTTCCCGCGAGGCGCAGCACAAGCGTGCCAAAAAACTGATTGCGGAAGCGAAGTGTTTAGCGCAAAAGCTGCTGAACCAAACCTTTGAAGGAAAAATCATTGAGGTCAACGAGATTGAATCGTGGGCCGATGACATGATTGACAGCGTATTCATCGATTCTGATGCACTCCAATGTGTATCAGCGCTGCGCCAAAAAGACAGTTACCTTTTGGAGCACTCAGTGAATGTCGCTTGTTTGTTGGTTTCTTTCGGTAAGCATTTAGGGCTAGACAAAGAGACGCTGAAACAACTTGCGATCGGCGGCATCATTCATGATGTTGGTAAAATCAAAGTTGATGATGAGATCTTGCATAAACCTGCTCGCTTAACACCGGAAGAATTTGAACACATGAAACTCCACCAAGTGTTCGCAGGTGAGATCATTGTTGGCGTTAAAGGGTTGAGTAGCGTGAGTCGTGATGTGTGCTTGATGCACCACGAGAAACTTGATGGTACTGGTTACCCACTGGGCTTATCGGGTGAGCAAATCCCGATGCATGGGCGCATGAGCTGTATCGTTGATATCTATGATGCATTGACGGCGGATCGCGTCTACAAAAAGGGCATGAGCTCGGCAGAAGCGTTTAAAATCTTATTGAGTTTGACGCCATTCCACCTTGATCCCGACTTGGTGTACAAGTTCATCAACTGCATAGGTGTGTACCCTGTGGGCTCGATAGTACAATTGAGTGATGGCCGAGTTGGCATTGTGTGGACATCCAACGATTCTCAGCCACTTAAACCCATCGTGAAGTGTTTCTACTCACGTAAGTACAAGCGTTACATCGATGTTGCTATGGTAGATTTAAAAAACAGCTCACATTCGGTTGAGAAAGCAGTAGCGCCATCATCGTTAGAAGTGGATCCAAAACCTTTCTACGATTAAGCGCAATTAAGATGGGTTATTCACAATATCTGTCGAGTAACGAATCGCTTTACAGGGTTGCATATTACCAGTATGTTGATTGCATAACTAAACAGCTCAAAGTGTACTAGAAGCGAGGCAAACTGAGTTTTTCTACTTAGCTTGCTTACTCATAGGATTGACTAAAAGCTAGGTTGGTTTTGAGCCTGTTCAGTTATCTTCGTTCAGCTTTCATAAAAGCTATGTGGTGTCTTTCCGCGTTACGTTTCATGGATAGAAACGTCGAGAAAGGCAAGTAGGCTACACGATCTGTACCCCCATCAACACATTGGAAAGGAGCGCCAATGCAACTCGATACTTGGATCTACTACACCCTTGCGATACTTGTTCTGACTGCCTCTCCTGGTCCTAGCTCGCTGCTTTGTTTGAGTAAAGGCGTCAGTAATGGATTTCGCCATGCCTTTGCGACCGCCCTTGGCAGTCTGACGGCAATTACTATAATTCTTACCTTATCTTTTACTGGACTTGGCGTCGTTATCGCCTCTTCAGAACTGGTGTTTAACATCATTAAATGGTGTGGTGCTGCGTATCTTATTTGGCTTGGTATTCAAGCATTACGCTCTAAGCAAACGGATTTCTCACAAGCACAACCGGAGCAATCTTCTTCGAATTATTTAAGCGCATTTACCAGTGGTTTTATTGTGGGTTCGAGTAACCCGAAAGCCATTGTGTTCTTTACCGCGCTGTTTCCTCAATTTATTGACCCATCTGCATCGTTATTCACTCAATATATTGTCTTTGCTAGTACCTTTGTGGTGTTTGAACTGAGCTGGCTGACCTTCTATGGTTTGCTGGGAGTGAAAACATCGGATTGGTTATTTGCGAAAGGACGAGCGAAGTTATTCAATCGTTTAACGGGCGGTGTATTCATTAGCGCGGGCGTTATGTTGTCGACTGCGCATCGTAGCTGAATTGATAATTATTTCGCTAAGTTATTAAAACTTAGGCTAAATTAGCAAAATCTTATTTCCAAAATGGAAATCAACTTTTTGGTTTTTTTCATTAGTGGCAAAGACTCTCAAGGCGTAGAATTCAACGCGTCCTTTCAACCAATGCTCAAAAGTGAGCAGACGATTTGAAAGGACGTATTCGTTGTATTTTCTCCAGGAACATCTTAGATGACTCAAAGCCTTTCTGATCTTCAGCAGCGTTTCCTTGCTATCGCGACCGATAGCAACTTATCTCCAAAACAGAAATCAAACTTTCTTGCTTTGGAAGCCGAAGCCACAATTCCATATATGACCGTCTCTGACGATGTAAGCCAAGCGATGCAGCAAGGCGTCATATGTGACATGTTTGAAGGTCACGCGCCATTTAAGCCGCGCTATGTTTTGCCAGATTACGCAAAATTTCTTTCTCAAGGTTCTGAATACTTGGAGTTAGCTCCAGCAGAAGATTTTGATGATGCGATCAACATGTTGACCATCATTTATCATCACGTGCCTTCGGTAACCAACATTCCCGTTTACCTTGGTCAACTTGATGACGTGCTAATGCCTTACGTGGGTGACCTAACTGACGAGCAAATATACAAAAAACTGAAACACTTCTGGGTCATGCTTGATCGCACATTGCCAGACGCGTTCATGCACGTGAATATTGGTCCTACGGACAACATCATTTGTCGTACGATTTTGAAAGTTGACGCAGAGCTAAAACAGATCGCGCCAAACTTAACGTTCATGTACGACAAAGCAGTTACACCAGACGACCTGTTAAAACAAGCAACACAAAACATTTGTGAGTGCAGCAAGCCGCACATCGCAAACTACCCAATGCATGTGAGCGCGTACGAAGGTGGTCGCTTTGGTATCGTGAGTTGCTACAACTCTCTGCCATTGGCTGGTGGTTCAAACACGTTAGTGCGTATGAATCTAAAAGAAGCGGCGAATCGTGCAGATAACCGTGAAGATTTCTTCAACAACGTTCTGCCAGAATACCACGGTTTGATGGTTGAGTTGATGGATGCTCGAGCTTCACATTTGCATGAGAAATCTGAATTCTTTAAAGGCTTTCTAACGCAAGAAGGTCTGATCGAAGAGTCTCGTTTTGCGCCAATGTATGGCATTTATGGCATGGCAGAAGCGGTAAACGTATTGCTAGAGAAAGAGGGCAATGCGAGTCGTTATGGTCAAGACACAGCGGCAAATGAGCTAGGTCATAAGATCTCTGCGAAATTGGCTGAATTGGTAGAAAGCACATCAGTGAAATTTGGTTTGGAAGGCAAAGCGCTACTGCACGCGCAAGGTGGCATCAGCTTAGATTTGGATGTGACGCCGGGTGTGCGCATTCCTTACGGCAACGAACCAGATCCAGTGTCTTACGTGCAAGCGACGGCAGGTCATCACCAATACTACCGTTCTGGCATCAGTGACATTCTGACTATCGACGAAACCGTGAAATCGAACCCAGAAGCGATGTTCAACCTATGTAAAGGCGCATTGAATGCTGGTTACCGCGAGTTTACGGCAAACGTAGCATCGAACGACTTGGTTCGCGTGACGGGTTACATGGTGAAGCTGTCTGATATCGCGAAATACGATGCAGAAGGTTCACGTACTAATACTACATTCCTAGGCGCAGAAGCGGCGAAGAACACTGGTATTTTGGAGCGTTCTCCACGTGTGGTGAGTCATGAAATGTCACCGATTTACGCTAAGTAATTGGTGACGGATAAGAATAAGATGGCTAGACGAACGGAACACCTCTTGGCTAAGGTAACTCGTATCCTTCCGTTCTCTTGTGTTGATGGACCTGGAAACCGTCTAGTCATCTTTCTACAGGGTTGTAACTATCAGTGCATCAACTGCCACAATCCGCACACAATCAATCACTGCAACCATTGTGGGGATTGTGTGAGCGAGTGTCCTGTTGGCGCACTGAAGTTCGACAAAAGCAACAACGTTGTTTGGCTTAAAGAGGAGTGCACCCACTGCGACCGTTGTATAGAGATATGTCAGCACCAATCTAATCCAAAAATTACTGACTACTCTGTGGAAGCAATGCTCGATTTGATACGAAAACAGCGCTTTTTTATTAGCGGTGTGACGGTATCCGGTGGGGAATCTACCTTACAGCTTCCTTTCATTATTGCGCTGTTTAGAGGGATTAAACAGGACCCTGAATTGCAACATCTTACTTGCTTCATTGATAGTAATGGCTCTTTATCTACCGCAGGTTGGGAAAAAGTCCTACCGTATATGGATGGGGCGATGATCGACCTAAAATCGTGGCAAAGTGAAACGCATCACTGGTTAGTAGGGCGGGATAATCACCGTGTATTTCAAGCAATTCAGTATTTAGCCGAAGCAAGCAAGTTGTATGAAGTGCGTTTACTGCATATTCCAGGTAAGAGCGATCTCGATACGGAAGTCGCAACTGTTGGGCACTATCTGCAAGCGTTACCTGAATCAGTCAACATTCGTTTGAACGCGTTTCAGCATCATGGTGTAACAGGCGAAGCCCTTGGCTGGGAGAAATGCTCTCAGGATGAAATGGAGCGCTTCCACGCTCAATTGAGCCAATTCGTGAGCAGACCAATGACCATGCCATCGGTCTATGTGTAACGCAGGAGGGATAACTTTAAAGTTTATTCACTCTTGGTTTGCTGCATCCTCCCAAGGTTTCACACGCCTTAAGCACTTGTTGTTGTAGCCATCTTAAAGCGGGATCGTTGAGGCTCGCTTTGTTCCACACCAAGCTATACGCCACTTGTCCATATTCGAACGGCAATGGTCTTTCTACTAATCCTTTCGCTTGTAGTGCCATTTGTGCCCAAAGCTTTGAACAAGTGAACAGATAATCTGAGTGGTGACACATCACAGCTGCGGACCCAAAGTCCGCCACGTGCATCGCGATACTGCGTTTGGCGTAGCGCTGAGTTAAGTTCTGCTCAAAGTAAGGTTGAGATAAGTCTTTATCGTGAATGCCAATGTGCCTAGCACACAAGTAGTTTTCTACCGAGAGATCTTCTTTTGACAATGGGTTGTTACTGCCCATCAAACAGATCATCTCATCTTCCAAAATCGTTTGCCAAACCAAGTCTTTATTATGCGTAGGTGGTTGGCTGATATCGTGCGGCAGAATCATAAAGTCCACTTGTCCACGGATTAAAGAATCAAAACTCATCTGCTCTTTCGCGTAGACGTTTAGTTGTGCTCGACTGCCCATTTGTTGAGATAGGTTTTGTAGCATTGGTGCGAAAATTTCAAAGGTACTTTCACGCATCGCCAAAGAGAAGCGACCTTCGTAATACGCAGGATTGAATGAGCCTTGATAAAGTAAACCGTTCATACTGGAAAGAATGCCGTGTACCGAAGGACCGATGTTTAAAGCAAACGGCGTTGGAACTAAGCGAGTACCATCGCGGTAAAAAAGGTCATCTTTAAGAATGTCGCGTAATTGGCTTAGCGTTTTACTCACGCTAGAAGGGGTCACGCAAAGCTGTTCTGCTGCTTGAGTCACACTGTGTGTTGTGAGCAACATGTGCAATACGGTGAGGTGTTTAAGGCTAATGCGTGAGAGTGTTATGTAATCCATTCGTAAGACTAACTAGTGTGATTTTTCTCAGTATATCAAAATATTATTGTGAAACATTTTTTTACGATTGTTGAAGCACGCAAAAAGAGGTGTTTCTTTTCGTGTTCTATATAAAGATTTGGCTCAATTGGGCACTTTATGGGGGTGAGTAGTGGCAATAACCCTTAGAGGACGAAAGATGGTTGACATAAGCCTGACAAAATAGGGGATTGCGAACAAATAGGAGAGGTGATTTACTCAACTTTCCTAAGTAACAGAGGTTTAAATAAACTTAATGGACGACCCCTTTAGTCGACTGAACAATTCACTGTATGGCTTCCAATCATCGGAGGCGTACTCATGTTAGAACTTTTCATGCAACCAGAAGCGTGGGCTATCTTCGCTACCTTGTTTGCTCTTGAAGTTGTCTTAGGCGTTGATAACGTCGTATTCATCTCCGTTCTGTGTGAACGATTACCACAACACCAGCGTAAACTTGCCCGAAACCTAGGTATCGGTCTTGCCGTTATGGCTCGCATTGTTTTGGTGTTCTCGATCTCTTGGATCATGCAGCTTACTCAGCCGTTAATCAGCTTTAGCGACTACGCATTTACTGGTCGTGATTTGATTATGATTGCAGGTGGTGCGTTCCTGTTGGCGAAAAGCTTGAAAGAGTTGTGGAGTTGGTTAACGCATACAGAACACGGTCACTCGACTCATGTTCGTACTGGTCTTGCCGTGGTTCTATTGCAGATCGTTGCAGTTGACGCTGTGTTCTCAATGGACTCGGTGATCACCGCAGTTGGTTTAACGAGCGAGGTACCTATTATGGTGGCGGCAATCATCTCGTCAGCAATTGTAATGGTATTAACGGCGGAGAAAATCAACAATCTAGTGACGCGTTACCCGGGCTTTAAGACACTTGCTCTACTGTTCCTAGTATTGCTAGGTGGTCTGTTGATGGCAGAAGGTTTTGCTATTCACATCAACAAAGGTTACGTGTATTTCGCGATGGCGTTTGGTCTAGTGTTGGAAATGTGTCATATCCAGCTAAAGAAAAAACAACGCCCAGTGATTCAGCGAATTCGTCCAATCCGGCCTCGTTCTGTTGCGCTTCAAACTCGATAATTGAAACGTAGCAACTGAACCAAACTGAGCCGCTCTTGAGAGCGGCTTTTTTACGTCTTTATTCTGTGAACTGTGTGGATTTGTCGTGTCGATAGAAAATGGAATTTGTTGTTGTAGCACGGATTTCTTATATAGACCGCCCAAACCTATACGAGTGAACAAAATAGAATGAACAAACTGATCGACGCGTTATCGACGCACGGATACTACATCTGGGATGATTTTATTTCTCAAGAGGAAGTGGCTGAGCTGCGTGACTGTATTCCTGATGATTGGAAGAAAGCACGTATTGGTCGTAACGACGACGTGACTCGTATTGAAACCATTCGCAGTGACAAGATCCAATGGTTGAAACGCGACATGGGTGCACCAGTGGCGTCTTTCTTAGACAAGATGGAAGAGATCCGTTTGGAAGCGAACCGTCATTTCTTTCTAGGCTTGTTTGAGTACGAAGCGCACTTCGCGAAATACGAGAAAGGTGACTTCTACCAAAAACACCTCGACTGCTTTAAGGGCAATGAAAACCGCCGCCTAACCACAGTGTTCTACATGAATGAGTCGTGGAGCGAAGAAGATGCAGGTGAGTTGGTGGTGTACGATTTGAATGACAACAAAATTGCGACTATTCCACCGCGTTCTGGTCGTCTGTTCGTGTTCCTATCTGAGCAATTCCCACACGAAGTGTTGCCGACAAACGCTGAGCGATTCAGTATTGCAGGTTGGTTCCGTATTAACGGTGTCAAAGATAACCAGCTCGACATCGCTCACTAGACCTTATTATTGTGGTCGCGTTGAAATACGTTTGAAATAACAAAGGGACGCCAATCTGGTGTCCCTTTGTTTTATTCTGTTTACGGCTCGGCGTTAAGCTTGAGTGGAGAGCTCATAACACGTTTGCATGTGTGATGACAAAACTCGATATACATCAGAACAGAGCTTACCTGATTTGATCTGCTCATCCATGATGATGGCGATTTCTTGTGGCGTCATGCGTCCACGGTAGGGACGATCTTGAGAAAGTGCTTGAAAGACATCTGCGACCGCAATAATGCGCGATGGTACGTCCAAGGCTTCACCTGTTTTATGGTATGGATAACCTGAGCCATCTAAGCGCTCGTGATGATTGGAAGCCCATTCAGCAATTTTGGCGTTAGGAAACACTTTATGCAGTGCTAACTCTGTGTCCACGGTGTGACGTTTAATTCGAGTGTATTCGTGTTTGTCCAGCGGTCCTTCCTTATGAAGGATCTCATCCGGAGTTTTGAGTTTACCAATATCGTGAACGAGTCCAGCAATAAAAATCATCTCTTGTTCGTGCTCATCCAACTCCATTTTCTTCGCCAAGTAACGAGACAGTTCAGCGACCTTTTGTGAATGTTGATAAGTAAAAGGGCTCTTGGCATCAACAATACGAGCTAAGAACAAACCCAAGCTGTTCATGTCTTCTATGGTTAGTTGTTTTTGCAGCCAGTCTATATTCTCAAATTGAAGTCCAATCGTTTCGATATGCTCTGACTCCATCGCAAACCAAAACGCATCTGTCATGATCAATTGAACCATCGCGTCGCACATGTCTGGGTTAAACAGCGTGCCCGCATTTGCCATTACACACTCGGCAATCAGTTCCTCATGCAAGGTGACAAGGTCGCTATGGCAGTTAGATACGTAATACGCACGCATAAAATCGAGACGATCAGAAAGGTAAAGCAGTGCAGCGACGTCTTTTTCAAATGTCGGAAGATCGATCTGTTCGAGTTCTTTCCAGTACGTATGATGATAAAGAATTGGCGTTGCGAATTGAGTGAGCAACCGACATTGCTTAAGCGTGTGGTAGCCACGGATGCAGTGCGCTTTGGCGTCTTGAGGAACAAGCTGTTCAAGCAGCATCATGTGCTCGCGGGTCTCAGAAACTCCGCAGTCGTGGATCATGCCAGCAAAGTAACAGAACTCTGCTTTTTTGATGTCCCAACCTAAGGTGATCGCACATTGATAGGCAATATAGGCGACTCGATGGCTATGGTGTGTATCGTCTACGCCTACGTAATCTAACGCACGCGCTACCCAGATCAGGGCTTGTTTTAGATCGACTTCAAACCCCGAGATGGAGTGGGAAGATTGCTTCATTGTAATTACCGACGTTTTTACTCGCCTGTGCTTATTTTATTTTGATTTTTTAGGGGAATGCGACAGCGAACTGATACCTAAAAAGGGTGCACATGGCTTAGTTATAGTTATGCCGAGAATAATACTGCTTGTCGCACGTAAAATTCATCCGAAGCCCAGAACTCTTGGTCATTTCTTTGAACTACGTATTGATTTCGAAAGATTTCTCCTTGTTCGATTGACTTCCTTTGAAAACCACACAAATAGTGATGTAAAGTATTCTCATTATCATGTGTGTTGTGAAAGGTAAGTTATGAAAAGAGTCGTTATATGGGGCGCGAGCAGTGGTCTTGGTTTGGCAATTGCGCAGTATTTTGCTGAGAAGGGTACTCAAGTGATTGGCGTAGCAAGAAATCCAGATAAGAATCCGGAATTGAAGGCGATATGCCACTCGACCTTTACGTGTGATGCAACGGTAGCGACTGAGGTGAATGCGGTTGTCGAGCAGCTTAATCAAGATGACATCATCATCAGTACTATGGGCAGCTTTCGTGCGGATATTCCGGTGGATTATCTTGGTCATCGCCATCTTATCGACGCTGCTTGCCACGCTTCACTGAAACGTTTTGTATTGGTGACGTCTCTCGGTTGTGGTGACAGCTGGCAGTATCTCTCTGAACGCTCTAAAGCGGGCTTCGGCGGTGTCGTCCGGGAGAAGTCATTGGCAGAAGCATGGTTACAGACTAGTGATTTGGATTACACCATTATTCGCCCAGGTGGTCTTAAAGATGGTGACGTGACAGGCAATGGTGTTTTGGTCGAGCCGAAAGAAGTGCATGGATTGGTATATCGTCAAGAAGTTGCTCGTTTGATTTTTGATATGCTTGAAGACGGCAAAGGAAGCGGAGAGATCTTCCATTGTGTCGATCCAGAATTAACGTACTAAATGTGCTAATCGAATGAATCAAAAACAGGGAGAGTGTTTAGGCGCTGTCCCTGTTTGTGCTTAGAGTCTCGATATTTGTATTATCAATAATGCTAACGGAAAGATGAATCTGTGACCTTACCAGTTCGAGCGGATTAAAAAAGCAACTAGAATAAAAGCTCAAAACAAAAGGACTTGTTATGTTAAAACACCTGCTTTATCGCGGTTATACCAATGGTTTGAAAGCCGCCGCCTATGTACTCCCACTCCCTAAACCGACATTATTCTCTGGTGCTGGCAGTCTCCATGAGTTGACGGAGGCGATTGCTGATCTTGGTTTTAAAAAGTTGCTTCTTGTGACTGATGACGGCTTAGTAAAAATTGGTATGGCGGAGCAGGTAATAGAAAGCGCGAAAGCCAGAGGTTTAGACGTTGTGCTGTTTTCTGAAGTAAAACCAGATCCCACATACGATCAAGTAGAGACTGGATTAACGATGTATTTCGACTCAGGATGTGACGCGATTTTAGCGCTTGGCGGTGGTTCTGCCATGGATTGTGCCAAAGTTATTGCTGCCCGGGTGACAAACAGGAAATCCATTAAGAAGCTTGCTGGTTTGTTTCGCGTGTGGAGAACTCCTGCGCCTTTATTTGTGATTCCGACAACGTCTGGTACTGGATCTGAGGTGACGATTGCCGCTGTTGTTTCTGAACCAGACACCCACCACAAAACCCCATTAATGGATCCGAAATTGGTGCCTTTAATGGCCGCATTGGATGCGAATTTACTGGTTGGTTTACCAGCAAAGATAACGGCTGATACGGGTATTGATGCGTTGACACACGCGGTAGAAGCTTTCATTTCCCGTAATGCGACTGTTGATACCAAAGCCTATTCGATTGCGGCTATTAAGCTTATCTTCAAGTACTTACCTCAAGCCGTAGAAGACGGAAGTAATATTGAGGCTCGAAACAAAATGGCAATGGCGTCTTACTATGCTGGGTTAGCCTTCACCAAAGCGAGTCTTGGTTACGTTCACGCATTCGCGCATAACTTGGGTGCCAAGTATGGCATACCTCACGGAATGGCGAATGGTCTTGCTTTGCTCCCTGTCCTTCGATTTTCTTTCTCTGAGATTGAGCCACAACTGACAGCCCTAAGTGAAGCCTTGAGCGGAACGCAAGGTGAGGATAGAGCGAGTGCACAAGATTTCATTCATAGGCTAGAAGATTTGTATAACGCAATTGGCATCGAACAAACATCGCCACTGTTGCAATCCTCTGATACTGGAGAGTTAGTGAGTTTGATCCTTAAAGAAGCGCACTGGAATTATCCTGTTCCTAAGTTTATGAATGAAGAGGAGTGCGCCCAATTGCTTGCAGAAATTAGAGTTTAAAAACGTTATGTACACTTAAGTTTACGTGTGTGGATTTTTATCCTTACACTTTGCTTGATCTTATTAGAAAGATCCTACAGAATCGTCATCATTCCAAATATGGTGTTAGGTTTGGTATGCCGTTGCCCGATCTGATGCTGATAAATCTTATAAAGCTGTAAAGATAAATATACAATGAGTCGATCTAAAGTGTTTGGTAGCACCCTGATTATTGCTGGGACTACGATTGGTGCTGGCATGCTGGCGCTTCCTCTTGCCTCTGCTGGCATTGGTTTTTCTACCTCTTTAATTATTATGCTGGGGTTATGGGCGTTAATGGCGTTTACTGCGTTGTTGATGCTGGAGCTTCACCAATATGCGGACAGCAGTGCAACTCTTCATACTCTAGCGAAACAAATTCTTGGTCAGAAGGGCAAATGGGTTGCAAGCTTTGCCATGCTCTTCTTGTTTTACTCATTGTGTGCTGCTTACATCGCGGGTGGTGGTGCTCAGTTTGGTGACCGTTTGACAGAGTGGTTTGGTCTGGATATTTCTGGCTCGACTTCAACCATCATCTTTACCCTTATCGTGACCATGGTTGTGACAGTGGGCACTGGCACTGTAGACAAAGTAAACCGCGTGCTGTTTGGTCTTAAAATGGTGACCATGATTGCAGTCTTGTCATTTCTTGCGCCAAACGTGACCGAATCTTACTTGCTAAGCATGCCAATAGAGCAAGGTCTTGTCGTTGCCGCTATTCCAGTAATCTTTACCTCTTTTGGTTTCCACGGCAGTATCCCGGCTATTGTTAACTACCTCGACGGTGACACGTCGTCTCTGCGTAAAGCGATCATCGTTGGCTCTACAATTCCGCTCGTGATCTACATTTTCTGGCAAATTGTAACGCTTGGTGTAGTAAGCCAAGATACCTTGATTGAAAACGGTGGTTTGAGCGCATTGATTGGTCAACTGTCTCAAACTGTTCACCAGTCAAATCTTGGTAGTGTGGTAGGCGTATTTGCTGACCTTGCACTTCTGACGTCTTTCCTAGGTGTGAGTTTGGGTCTGTTTGAATTCTTGGGTGACACGATCAGAGGCGACAGTGAAAAGCCAAACCGTTTGGTTGCAGCAGTGATCACATTTACACCACCACTAGGCTTTGCATTGTTTTACCCGCAAGGTTTCATCATGGCGCTAGGTTATGCTGCAATTGCTTTAGCTATTCTTGCTATCTTCCTACCGCTAGTTATGGTGGTAAAGGTGCGTCGCTCTGATGAGTTTACGGGTGAATACCGTGTGGCAGGTGGACAAGGAGCACTATTAGTAACAGGTATCGCTGGTACTGGTATTGTGATGGCGCAGCTACTCATTACTTTGGGTGTTCTTCCTGCGTTGGGTTAATCACCAAACGGATTGATATCGGAAAACTCAATTTGCATAAAACAGCCAGTGCTCAAAATAGCACTGGTTTTTTTTGATCTGGATTAAATTACCGTAGAATATTCGGTGAAAAGATTGGCGAAAAACTGTTTTTATTTCGTACACTTAAGTTGTGGTATGTCGATAATTTAGGTGGAGAAAAGCCGCTCTAATCACATCAAATACGCTGACTTTCATGAGCCTTTTCTTCTGGTTTCTCTACTTGGTGTGGAGGTGAAGTATGGCGCACCGGAGTTTTTACCCGTTTGCAAAACCGCTCAATGAGCAAATGCAAACTTTGAAGAATAGGATGCAGGCACATTTACCGTGTGTCGATAGGGTGTCTTTTGCTAAGTATCACCCTAAACAAGGCATGCTTAAATCTTTTGCCGAAAGTGAGTTCGACACTTGGTGTTTGGCTCATCACGAAGCGCCACTTCGAAAACTGCACAACCTGAGCATTGCTGCAGACAATGCCATCCCTCGTCTTGTTAACGATCTTTACGACATCAACCACTGTCCACGTATTCAAACCTTGTTGAAACAAGGCTACCACTCGTCTGTCGCTATTCCTTGTTATGACCGTCAAACCTTTACTGGGTTTGTGTTTCTCAATTCGATTCAACCCAATGCGTTTAGCGTCGAGGCTTTAAATGGGTTAAGACCCTATTTTGAGATGGTGCAATTTGCCGTTGAATCTGAAGACCACGTCGTCAATGCGATTGAAATCTTGGCAGAAAGAATGCAGTGCTTGATGCCAGGGTATTCGCCGGAAGTTTACTCGCACACTAAGCGTATTGGTATGTACGCCCAATTAATTGCGACAGAGCTTGCCGATGTTTATCAATTTAGTGATGAAGTTGTCGAGCAAATTGGAATGTTCACTCGTTATCATGCTTTGAGTGAAATAAAACTCCCTGCTGATGTGGTATGTAATCGCCGATGTGTGAATGCAGAGCAAGAAGCGCTGCTATCTGAGCATATTGAACAATGTGTTGAGTCAGCAGATAACATTGTGGCGAGAATTGGTAATCCAGTTCATCCGAGTGTCACTTTATTTCAGCAAATTACGTCTTACCAATATGAAAACCTCGATGGGTCTGGCTATCCGCATGGGTTAGATCGTCCAGGGATTCCTATCGCCGCTCAAATCGCGGCAGTTGCTAATGTGTTTGATGTCATGACCACCCATCATCCATATCGTCAAGCGTGGTCAATCCTGTATGCCTTGTTAGAGCTTGAAAAACGCGTTTACCAAGGCTTGTTATCCCGAGAATGCGTGAATGCTTTGCGCGAACATCAAGGCTACTTAAAACAAATTATTCATAAGTACCCAGAGCATTATGCTGGTATGGGGTTAATGTGAAAGTAGAGGAGCAAACCATGAAGGGAATCAAAATATTGACTAGGAGGTCGGAATAAATAATACTGTATATGTATACAGTAACTCGTTTGGAGGTGAAGTATGTTGTGGGAAACCCTAGAAAGAGTAAACCGCTTACGCCAACAAGCACTTGCGAATGCTGAATTCGTAGAGTCGGCAAAGGAACATGAAGAAGCTTTGCATGACCAAGAGTATCACTACCAACCAAGAAAGCGTTCAGCCAAAGACAAACAAGGTAAGAAGTCGCTGGCCGATATCTATAAAGAAGTAGAGTTTGGCGCTGACGCTCGTCATTAACTGGTTCAACAACGCTGCGGCTCTCATCCAACTTTTCTTATCGTCGCAGCTTAACTTATTCCTTGAGCGAGCATTGCGAATGGCGATGCTCGCCGCCGATAGTCCTCATTTCCAATCCCTATTTCATTTCGTTTTAAATTGCTTTTCCCCTTGCTTCTGACGTGCTTTTTGTAGCGAGAATGTGCTCCCAATAAGATTTATAAAATTATTTATTAATGATAATGACAATGGTTTGCATTTGTATCTTTGCTGTTATATAAAGCCAAGCTTATTAATCGTTTTGTTGAATAAAATTATAAAACGTAACGGGAAGGTAGACGGCAAAGCGAAGTTTCACCAACCCCGAGACGTAAATAGGATTAGGTGAAGTAGGGATGTTAGAAGCCAAAGCACTCCAATTCGATATTGACGGTAAGTCTTTGTTGAAAGCATTTGATTTGACGTTTGAAACTGGAAAAACGTACGCGCTTGTCGGACACAATGGTTCTGGCAAATCCACACTTCTCAAGCTGCTCGCTCAGCAACAACCATACAGTGATGGCGATATTTTGCTGCATGGTGACAACATCAACCGTTTATCGGCAAAGAAATTTGCCCAGCACATCGCTTACCTTCCTCAGCACTTACCCATGACCGACAGCATTCTCGGTCGAGATTTAGTGAGCTTTGGTCGTTACCCTTGGCATGGTTTATTAGGACGGTTGAGTACAAAAGATAAAACCATCGTGGAAGAGGCGATGGAAATGACAGGAACATCCAAATATGCCGATCGCCTTGTTGACACGCTTTCGGGTGGTGAGCGCCAACGAGTGTGGCTTGCGATGTTACTCGCACAGAAAACCGAATACCTGTTGCTTGATGAGCCCTTGTCTGCGCTCGATATTAGTCATCAGGTCGATATGCTTTCTTTGATCTCTAAACTTAGTAAAGACCTAGGTTTAGGGGTCATCATCGTACTGCATGACATTAACTTAGCTGCACGCTTTTGTGATGAGATTGTCGCATTGCACCAAGGTGACTTGATAGCGCAAGGTGACGTTCAACAAGTATTTACCGAGCCTAAGTTGCAGCAAATCTATGGCATTGAAATGCGTATTTCTGACCATCCTGCTGGGTATCCAGTAGCGATGCCAAGCTAAGTGGGGTCAACAATGGATTGTAAGCCGCTTATTTCATTGCTGAAGCGACTTGTTTGGGCGACAAGTCTTGCTTTTCCTCTGTTTGCTCATGCAGTTGATAAGACGCCATCACCACGAGTGATGTCGGTGGATTGGACACAGACCGAAACCATGCTTGCACTCGGTGTTGTTCCGGTTGGCGTCGCACAAGGGCAAGATTATGACGCATGGGTGAAAGCCCCAATATTACCAAAACAAACAAAAGATGTGGGTTTAAGAACGCAACCCAACATTGAGCGTATCTACGAGCTCAAACCCGACCGTATTTTTATTGCCCCTTATTTTTCTGCGATGGAAAGCCGATTAGCGGAAATTGCGCCTGTTACAACGATAGATCTTTACGGGCAGGGAATCACGGATTGGTCGGTATTGACTCAATTCACTCGTACTTTCGGCAAAGAATTGGGACGAGAGGTAGAAGCAGAAACGTTTATTGAACAGTCAGAGGCACAGCTTGCCTCACTCAAAGAAAAAGTCGACCAAAATTCAGCGCCATTATTAATGGTCCAGTTTATGGACACTAAACACGTGCGTGTCTTTGGCGAGAACAGTTTGTATTCACAAGCAATAAACCAGCTTGGTCTCTCTAATGCGTGGACGGAAAAAACCAATAGCTGGGGTTTTAGTATGGTCGGTATCGACAAACTCGCGGGAATAAAAGCGCAGATCGTTATTGTGGATCCGCTTCCTCATGGTGGAGAGCAACAGTTGGCACAAGACCAATTTTGGCAATATATCGTAGAACAATCAGGTCACCCTGTTATGCGCGTTGATCCTGTTTGGAGCTTTGGTGCCATGCCCTCTGCGGTTCGCTTTGCTCATTTAGTCGCTGCGGCAAAAGAGAAGGAGCACTTCTAATGAGAGCTTTTCCTTTATCCTTAGTGATCTTACTTTCTATGTTTACGGTGTCGGTTGGAGCGTTACATCTGAGTCAAACCACCGCCTTTTCCAATGGTTTAGCAAGCCTTTGGCAGCCTGATTTCCAGTCGATAAATTCCGTTCTTCTTCATTTTAGCTGGTGGCCACGCGTATTTACGACGGTGATCTCCGGAGCGGGCTTGGCAGTTGCTGGTGTGTTGATGCAACAGGTTCTACGTAATCCGTTGGCATCTCCTACGACTTTAGGCGTTGCGAGTGGGGCGAACTTTACGCTCATGCTTGCCACGTTATTCACACCTTGGATGCTGGACTTTTCTGCCAATTTAGTTGCTTTGGTTGGTGGTATCACTTCAATGGGGTTAGTGATGTTGTTGTCTTGGCGACGGGCTCTTTCTCCGACCGTTGTTGTTGTTTCTGGCTTGGTGATCAACTTGTATTTTGCTTCTCTGAGTACGGTCATTTTGATGATGAATACGGAGAAGCTCAATGGACTCATGATCTGGGGAGCAGGCTCCTTAGTTCAAAGTGGTTGGGATGATTTCAGCTATCTTGCACCAAGAGTCGCCATTGCTGCACTAGTGGCATTTTTGTTTGCTAAACCTTTGAGCCTTTTGGAGCTATCAGAGCAAGGAGCAAAGAGCTTAGGTGTGTCGCTAGCGAAGCTGCGCTTTGTTTGCCTTGGCTTAGCGGTGCTTATTACTTCTTGGGTTGTGGCGACGGTGGGTATCATCGGTTTTATCGGTCTTGCTGCGCCTGCTATTACACGCTTGATTGGCGTGCATAAGATTCAGCACAAACTTTGGATCTCAATGTTGATTGGTGCAATGCTTTTGACCCTCACCGATTTAGTCATTCAACAATTACCGGGTTTGATGGCGAGCTTTATTCCAACAGGAGCTGCCACTGCCGCGTTAGGCGCACCACTGTTACTTTGGTTACTACCTCGATTATCACAAAAGACGCAAGGGCATACGCAAACCGTGCTCACTCGTCACTCGGAGCGCGTCAACAAACTTAACAAACACGCTATCGCATTTACTTTGTTGATCATCTTGGCGGGCATCGTGCTCTTCAGCACCGTTTCAGTTCAGAACGACGGCTGGACATCGCTTTTCTCTACCCATGAATGGCTATTTTTGGAATGGCGCACACCTAGGCTTTTAGCCGCGGCGATGGCCGGGGCTATGTTGGCGATTGCAGGAACCATGATTCAGCGATTAAGCGGCAACCCGATGGCTAGCCCGGAAGTGATTGGTATCAGCTCAGGAACAGCAATGGGCTTGATCATTGCTATGTTTACTGGCGTCGGTGCATCGGTTGTGACTTTGTCTATTGGTGGCTTGATTGGTGCCTTGTTGACGGTACTAATCATTGTCTTATTGAATAGAAAATCTGGCTTCCAACCAGAACGAATCTTGCTGACAGGTATTGCCATTACTGCACTCATGAATGCCATCCAGAGTTTTATTTTGGCAACGGGTGACCCACGCAGTTATCAAGCATTGGCTTGGCTTTCAGGCTCGACGTATTACGTGTCAATGGACACGCTGCTCCCGCTCGCTCTTTCTGCCATTGTGTTTATTGGTTTGAGTTTTGTTTGTGTTCGCTGGTTAGATATTTTGCCGATCGGGGCTTCTTCTTCTAAAGCCCTCGGTCTCAAAGTTGACCGTTCTCGTGCCATTTTACTATTGCTTGTGGCTTGTCTTACTGTCAGCGCGACTTTGGTTGTTGGTCCTATTAGCTTCGTCGGTTTGCTTGCGCCACATTTGGCACGTTTGTTTGGCTTTAATAAAGCATCGCAACACATGCTATGTGCCGCCTTGCTTGGTGCAGGCGTGATGCTATTGGCTGACTGGATGGGCAGACAGGTACTTTATCCGCAAGAGATCCCTGCAGGATTGGTGGCATCTCTTATTGGTGGTTTGTATCTGATGTGGGGACTACGTCGACTGTAACGACGATTTGGCTTCATTCCTCACATATCAAAACAATAAAAATCTAGAACTGGGTGATCGCTCTCATCACCCAGTTTGTGATGCTAGCAAAGCACGTCCTGTGTTTTTGCATTTAAGGAAAATCAGTGGTTATGCCGGAACCAACCCGTGTGGGCTTGTCTATTCGCTCAATGCATAAAAGGTTGGAAAGGTTGCCGACAAAAAAGGAGAAAAATGATGAATCGGCAGTTTATGCTAACACCCGCAGCAGTGGCTATTGCGATGGTGCTAGTAACCCCTCAAGTGCTTGCTCAAGAAGATGAAAACATTGTTGTAATTGGTCTACAAGAAGACAGTGCCGTTGGTCCTGATTTTAGCTACCTTGGTGCGAAGAGTCGTACTGCAACGAAGATGGATTTAGCGATCAACGAAACGCCACGCGCTGTTTCCGTTGTGACTCGTGAGCAAATGGATGACCGCGCATCAATCAGTGTCTCAGATGCACTGCAATATACGCCAAGCATTCAAACCAATTACTTTGGTGAAGATAACAAGCAAGATTGGTTTATTATCCGTGGTTTTAAGCAGGCGAATAGTGGCTTATATCAAGATGGAACTCGTCTGTATTCATCTGGATTTTACAGTTGGCAGATTGACCCGTTTGCATTAGAGCGAGTGGAAGTGCTTCGTGGCGCAGCCTCTGTGCTTTATGGTCAAAACCCTCCAGGTGGTGTTATCAATTTGGTGAGCAAACGCCCTCAGTTTGATGGTGGCTCTGGTCAGGTGTCGGTGGAGTATGGTTCTGAAGATCGCAAACAGATTTCTCTGGATGTGAACTCAGAAGTGAATGAGAAGCTTGCTGTTCGTGTGCAAGGTTTGGCGCGAAAGAACGGCACACGTGTTGATGGCGTTGAGGCCGAGCGTTTCCTTATTGCTCCTTCACTGACTTACAAGTTCACTGATACGTCAGAAATTACTTTGCTGACCAGTTACCAAAAAGATGATTCTGACCCATACCTGCAGTTCTTACCTGTAGAGGGAACATTGAAGCCAAACAAAAACGGTAAGATAAGCGATAGTCTTGCGGTCGGGAACACGGATTGGGAAACGTTTGAACGCGAACAGCTTTCTGTTGGTTACGAGTTTGCACATATGTTCAATGACACGACTTCTTTTGTTCAGTCGACTCGTTATAGCCAAATGGACGTCAACCTTCGACAAATGTATTCGTACGTCTATGCTGCTGACGTCCCAGGATTAGGTCCGCTGCTTGATCCTTTGAATGAGCGCAAAAGCATCCTGCGTGCGGCCAGTACAGAAGAGGGCTCTTCTGATGCTTTCAATATTGATAACCGCTTGATGCACAACATGCAATGGGGAAGTGTTGAACATAACCTCATGGTTGGTATTGACTATCAGATGGTCAGTATTGATGGTAAAGACTTTGCAAGCGACCCATTGGTGGCTGATGGAAATTCACTCTTAACCACGCCTATTGGAATCTTGCCAGATCCGCGTTTTGATGTTTTCAACCCAAGTTATTCGAACAATGTTTGGTTGCTAGACCCAACAACGCTTCAGCCTTTGACTGACGCCGACAAGCAGCGAACAAAGGTTGATAACGAGCAGCTTGGTATCTATCTACAAGACCACATTCTGGTCAATGACAAGTGGGCGGTTCTTCTTGGCGCACGTTATGATGATACGAGCAATGAGGTTCACAATGTAACGACAGGCTCTCGAACTAAAGTTGATAATGAAGAGTGGACGTTTAGCGTAGGTACTGCATACATTTCAGAGGCTGGTTTTACGCCATACTTTAGTTATTCGCAGTATTTTGATCCTATTATTCAGCAAGACAGTGCAGGCAAGCCTGCGAAGCCAGAAAGTGGAGACCAGTTTGAAATCGGTGTGAAATACCAACCTCGTACGTTCGATGGCTACTTTAATATTGCAGCTTACCAAGCAACGAAAGAGAACCTTGCTCGAATCCACCTCAATCAGTTAACTCAAATTGGTAAAGTAGAAAATAAGGGTATTGAATTTGAAGCAGTAGCAAATGTGACCCCGTCACTGACATTACTTGGTAACATTGCTTATGTGGATTCTGAAATCAAAGAAGATGTGAACGCAGCATGGGTGGGCAATTCTCCATCTCAAGTGGCGAACACGGTATCATCCGCTTGGGCGCATTACCGTTTCCTAGAAGGGACACTTGATGGCTTAGCTGTTGGGCTTGGGGCGCGTTACACCGGTGAATCATACGGCGATAACACTGAAACAATTAAAGTGCCGGGCTACTTCTTGATGGATGCGACGGTGAGCTACCGTATTGGTGATTACAAGTTGCAAGTTGCAGCTAAGAACCTAGCAGATAAAGAGTATGTCGCGACATGTGATGGTTTTTGTTGGTACGGCGACCGTCGTAATGTCATCGCGAGCTTAACCTACGATTGGTAAATATTAGTGTGAAACAAAAATCCCCCGAATTATCGGGGGATTTTTTAGAAATCAGCTTTGCGCACGTAATGAGGGTTTTTGTACTTTTTCTCGGGACCAAAGGTAGAAACCACCAATTTATTCCATAACGCTTTATCGAACTCGCCTTTTGGGATTGAAGGGTAGAGCGTTTCTTCCTCTTCTCTTGCAAAGTTCATGTACTGTTTTTTCTTGATTTGGTTGTACTTTTTAGCAATCTGATTGTGCTTTCTTACCCACTCAAGCTTGTACTCGCGTAATACCTTCTCACCCTTGTCCGCATCCATTCGAGATAAGAATAGGCGTTTGTAAGAAACCTTTCTGTCCAGCATGGTACGCATGACGGTTTGAATGTATTTACCGTGATGAGTAATGGTGATGTCATTCTCATCGATAGGCGTGATGCACCAACTCTTTGGTAAAAAGCTTGGTTTCTTAAATTGCTTATTACGTTCCATTAGCACCTGATGAAGAACCAAATCAGATGTGCCGCGGAAGGTCTTTTGCCACTTAGCGATTCGAATTTGTAGCGAACCTGGCAAGCGATAGATGTTAGTAAACTTATCTTGGTCCATGGACTTCAGTCATGAAATTAACATGCAATAGGAAAATTGATAGACGCGAGTCCCGGCAAGCAGAATGAATCCACTTTGCTGAGGGAAAACGTGTCGGTAATTAGCGCGATTTTACAACGACATCGCTCAAAATAGCGAGGGGTTATGTCAATAATAGGTAAGAAATAAAAAAATTGTTTAGATTATGAATAGAATCAGGTGGTTTTATGGTGATTTTAACTTGAACACCTCCAAAGTAACCTTTGTGTACTTCCGACTTTGTAAAAGGAAAGGGATGTCAGTTTCGAGTCTTCATCAAAAGCTCAAAGTTAGGGCGTAAATCTCATTAGCCTTACCTGTTCTGAACTTCAAATAGAGTTTTAAGCTCATGAGCGCCCCCATTTCTGTTTTAATTTGTTGTTCAGAAACAGGGGAGTCACCATTGTCATCTACGATGTGTTTTTAGCGAGGAGATAAAAAACGTGCTTTCACGTTTTTAACTTGATCCAATATTTTCCTATTTAATGTTTATTTTTCTTGTCTTAACGTTTCTCGTAATTGAAAGAATAGTCAACCCGAATGCGGTAAATAGCCCCAAACCCGCGCCATTACGTTTCGTTGGTGTTTTTTCAACATCCCTAGGTACAATATTCTTCGCTGTTTTTCCTTTAATTGGAATTAATTTAACCGCAACGACTTCTTCTTTATCTGAACAAGTCGCATTATTGGCGGTGGTTTTATATCCAGAATGACACTTCAGCGCTGTTGCAGAAATAATACCCGCATCATTAATGTCGCTCGCATCGATAATTCTGAATCGGTTATTTTCTTGGGAGTAAGAGGTGGACGAAGTATCGCTTGAATCTGAACCGTTTGTTAAATCATCCAAATACCACGCTTTTCCATCAAACAGCGTTTTTGCTCTTTCACTGACTTTACTATTTTTTGCATAAGGCAAGATAAACGCTCGTTGTCTACGTGGTTTGCCTTTCGATGCGCGTACCTTTTCTGCATCCACTCTGCCGACAATTTCATTGTATGTATTGATTGCACCCATTTTTCCACTCGCACCGTCAAAGAAGATCCCGGATTGCAAATAGTTGGCTCGCAATGTTTTTGCTCTTACATCATTGACGACGAATAAACGGTTGGGCGCAGAACCTGTTGGCATTAAATACTGCCCTGAACGTTTCGCTTCACCAATCGCAACGAAGTTAGAGTTAACGCCGGTTAACCTTGAATTGCTATGCAGTGTTTTGTTTTTAATTCGTTGCTGTGCCCCGTCCACGGGTTTGTTGACCCAATCTTCTTTTTTATTAAGGTCGCCAACAAAGACGGTGGCGTCCATGTAGTTGTCTTTCTGATACGAGTTGTAGCCGACGCCATAGACAGTACTACCATCAGTAACAAAGTCTCGCATGCTACCTTGGGCAAGTCTTTTGCCGCCTTTGAGTCGTTTGCTTTGCCATTCGAGTTCTAGCGCATTTCCTTTGTCATCCCATATTGCAGCTTTAGAACTGTGGTTCGATCCTGATTTTCTCGCCACGCTGCCAACAGTGATAGTGCCATCTGTCGCCCATGCACGGGTTGCGACTATGGCTGCTTGATCGCCTGCAGTAGTAAAGTTTGGTTTAACTGGTGAAATGGTGTCTTTAGAGTCTAATCCAGTCGCCACCGTCCCAATTGACTTTGCGTCTTTTGTTAAAGCATTAACCACGCTGTTTTTGGTATTTGGGTTAAAGAGAGGGAAGGCTGTGTTGTGGTCACCTTCTACGTATGCGGTTACTGTTGGCTCAGATGCTTCATTGTGACCCAATGACCATGCTTGCCAGAGTGTGCTCGCCCACGCTGAACAAATCTTGTATTTTTTTTCGTTGTCACAGTATCGTTTAAAACCAGATTCACTACCTCGATATGCAAAGCTAGAATCCATTGCAAAAGGTACTTCTTCTCTCAGTTCAGATACATCAATAGGTTTCCCCTCTAGCATAGCCGTTGAGCGAACATCGAGTGCTATTTTGAATTTACTGGCATCACAATTCGCTTCTTTTTCAAAGCAACCGAGTGAGTAAGGTTGTCCAGTAATTGGATCATTAATGTCTCCACTTTGAATCGCGGAACCAAATGAAGATAAATTAGTGTTATCGGGAACGACTTGCACTACTTGATATAGTGCAGCTTGTGAACTTATTGAAAAACCAGCAGTAGCAAGCGCTATAAACTTAATATTCGCTTTTAAACTCATCCATCCAATTCCTATCATTCTAAATAATGTTTTCGGTAATATGTGACCAAGGAATTTATAGATAATTCATTATTGAACGGTGTTTTTTTGTATGTGTTCACGTACAAATAAATACATAAAAATACAAAGTAAATAGTTTTAAAATAAGAATGGATAACGGGTTATATACCCAAGTGACTTCAAGATGCAGGGTTCAGAGCGTTGTCATTGATTCGAGGTCAAGGAAAACAACGCAGCGTAATAACCAGCTCTTTCCAAGTTGTTTGACGCAGCTATTGGTTTAATTAAAAAAGCGGGGCAATGACACGCTCCCGAAGGGCGAGCTGTCTTGGCTTGTATACTTTGTTGCCGACTCTTGATTTAGAGTGACTAGATCTTTAAATCGTCGCCGCGTCTACAAACCAAGTCATTCTCGCTGAACCTAGCAACTCGAGGTTACTTGGGTATAGTCTAAGAATATTAGAAATGAAGGTGGTGGAAACCGGGGAACGAGACATCGAGTCGGTTCGCCGGTATTGGGGATAAACAAAAGCCCGCAGTATGACCAACGGGCCTAATGTCTGGGTCTATACACTGTTTAAACAGCTTCCTCAAACTGTTTGTCATCTTCCTCTTCAAGTTGCTGAATATGTCGATTTGCTTGCTGAAGCTGGTACATCTGCGCGTATCGTCCATTGTGTTTTAACAGCGCTTTGTGCGTGCCACTTTCAACCAAATCGCCATGATGCAAAACGATAATCTGATCGGCATCTAAAATAGTCGATAATCGGTGCGCAATGACGACAAGCGTCATATCTTGGCGCAGAACTTCTAAGCTTTTTTGAATCAGAGCTTCAGTACCCGAATCGATGTTCGCGGTTGCCTCATCCAAGATAAGGATTTTTGGTTTAGCCACCAAAACACGCGCCAGCGCAAGCAACTGCTTTTGACCTGCAGAAAGATTCGTTTCGCCTTGTCCAAGTTGTGTGTCTAGACCATTCGGATAACGACGAATTTGTTCTGCCAATCCTACCTTTTCTAGTGCATCCCAAACTTGAGTATCTTCGACCGCTCTACCTAAAGAAATATTTTCTTTTACGCTAGCAGGTAAGATATGCGGGTCTTGTTGAACCATGGCAACGTCTTTACGAAGTACGTCTTTTCCTAGGGACTTTAATGGGCGACCATCGATGCGTAACTCACCGATGTTCGTTGGATAAAAGCCCATCAGTAGTGATGCGAGGGTACTTTTACCACTGCCGGTATGACCAACAAGAGCGATAAAGTCTTGGTGAGCAGCTTTGAGAGAAATGTCTTTCAACACGTCTTGTTTGCCATCGTAGCTGAAAGTGAGGTTGCTCAATTCGATTGCACCCGTTTGGAGTGGGCGGTGATCGTCACCATAGGTTTGTTCTTTCGCATCCATCAACTCGAACACTCGCTCACTCGATACTAATGCTTGCTGAAGTAATGCCAACTGCTGAGTCATTTCAATCAAAGGTTCAGTTACGCGCGCTAAGTAGCTTATGAAGGCATAAAGAACGCCGACACCAATCATTTCTACGCCATTAAAACCAAAGATAGCAACGAGTGAGAGCAGTGCAAGACCCGCGAGTAAATCCATGAGCGGACGCAGTAGGAAGCCGTTCAAACGAATAACTTTCTTTGATGCGACTAAATGATCTGCGGTGAGCCCGTTGAATTGCTTGTTGAATCGTTCTTCTTGCTGCATCAACTGCACTACACTCATGCCTTGAATAGACTCACTCAAGTTGGCGTTAATGTCTGTCAGTAAATCACGCATGTTGCGGTAGCTTTCGGTACTTAGTTTTTTGAACAGGTACATGAAGCCGATAACGATAGGTAGGAGCACTAACACCACGATCGTCAGTTTCCAGCTCATGTAAAACATAACCCCAAGCATTACCAAGATCATCACCGCGTTCTTCACTACCGTCGCGATTAGCAGTTCGTAAAACTGTTGCAGCGATTCCGTGTCGTTGGTGATTCTTGAAACCAACTTACCAGCAGGAGTGTAATCAAACTCGGACAAGGGTTGCTTGATGACGCCAGCGAAAACTTGTTTGCGAATCGTTTTTATTGTGTTGGTCGCCACAATGCTGAACTGCAGCGATTGGAAATATTGAAACGTCGCTGAAATAAGCTGTAATGCGATGTAGCCCGCTGCCAATGAAATCAAAATATCTCGTGAATAATCACCTTTCGCGATGTGTTCATCAATAAAGTATTGAACGAGCCAAGGTCCACCCGCGCTGGCTAACGCGGCTATAAACAGCAGTGCTAAGCCTTTTAACATCGGCTTTGGTTGCGACAATGGGTAAGACAATAACCGTTTAAACGTTGTTGATTGCTTCATTATTCGTCCTCCATTGCTTGTTCTAGTTTTTGATATTGGTACATCTCTGCGTACCAACCTTGCCGCTCAAGAAGCGAGCGATGTTGACCACGTTCTGCGATGTGACCGTGGTTGAGTACGACAATCTCTTCGGCTGCCTCTAACGCAGTGAGGCGATGAGCGATGACGATTAACGCCTGTTCACGGTAGTGCGTCTCTAGGTTCTTTAGTATTTGATGCTCTGTACGCCCATCAACGGCAGATAGAGCGTCATCTAAGACCAGCACTTGTGCATTGAGCAACATGGCACGAGCAATAGCGATACGTTGTTTCTGACCTCCAGAGAGGGTAATGCCTTTTTCGCCCACTTCTGTTTGATAGCCTTCAGGAAACTTCTCAATATCGTCGTGGATACAAGCTAGTTTCGCCGCACGATAAACGTCTTCTTTTGATGCGTCAGGGTTACCTAGAGCGATGTTGTCGAAGATAGATTTAGAGAACAAGAACGGGCTTTGATTGACCACGGCAAAGCGGTTTCGCCATTCTGGTAAGAGTGCGTTTTTGATTTTGATATCACCAAATTGAATCGTACCGTTGTCCATGTCATGTTGACGAAGCAGTAGGGTTAGCAAGGTTGATTTGCCACTACCGACAGGACCTGCAATGCCGAGCATTTTTCCAGGCTCCAAAGTGATGTGAACATCGGTGAGCGCAGCGGGCAGATCTTTTGACCAGTGGAACTCATTAATCTTGATCTGCAAAGGTAATGGATCCGTGCCTAATGGTGTATCGCCACTGATGATTTCTGGCTTCTCATCAAATATTTCTTGTAGGCGATTCCACGCAGCAGAGCCTCGTTCCAGAATATTGAACAAGAACGCGAATGCCAACATCGGCCAGATCATAAGACCTAAGTACATGGTAAATGCGGTCAAATCCCCAAGTGTAATATCACCTTGGTCAACTAAATACGCACCTGATGCCACGCTTAGGAAGAAAGACATGCCAATGGTCAATTGGATTGCTGGGTCAAAACGTGCGTCAACGCGAGCTACCGCGATATTCTTCTCGCCGGTATCATCGACGACATCTTCAAAACGCTTTTGCTCTTGGTTTTCTAACCCAAAAGCTCGCAGCATACGTACGCCATTCAATGATTCTTGAGTCATGTCTGACATTGTGGAGAAAGCTTCTTGTGCGATCTTAAAACGCTTATGCAGAATGCGAACAATGAAAAAGATGATGATCGCGAGGAATGGCATCGGTAAAAGAGCCATTAACGTCAGCTTCCAACTGATTTGTGTCACCATAATAATGAAAACAGCAATACCAGTAATCACCGAATCTGCCGCGGTTAATACGCCTTCACCGGCTGTCATCACGACGTTGCGCACGTCATTGGTACCACGAGCCATCAGGTCGCCAGTTTTGTATCTTTCGAAGAATCGAGGAGGTTGCGTGGATATATGGCGATAGAGTCGGTTACGTAAAATAGTGCCTAATTCCCAACTCGCGCCAAATAACCAGATACGCCACAGAATTCGACAGCCATATATCGCAAAAAATAACGCAATAAGCCCGGTTAACCACATCAGTAAGGTGCTGGTTTCTAGCGTGTTATCAACCACACCATCGACAATAATGCCGACTGCTTTAGGGGGAACAAGCTGAAGGGCTGAAATGACGGCAAACAATAGGATTGACCCCACATATTGTTTCCATTTGAGTTGGAAGTACCAACGCAGCTGCCAGAATATTCTCATTTCGCCTCCTGCTTAAATTATTGAATTTGTTATAGAACTATTATTGAGCGAATTAATGAGTTTACAAGCGGAATTTTTGAGCGAAATGAAAAACAATACAATGTGTCGATTTGGCAGGAACAGTGTGGTTTGCTGCCTTATGTATCGCTGAAAGGTGTGGATGTAACGAGATAATGTGAATTTATTGTTAACTTGGAGTTTTGGAGGGTTTTGGGTTGTTAGGGGATAAAAGCTTCAAAAGTGATACTCTTGAAGCTCATTCCGAGTGGTTTTAGCAGTCTCTAGTTTGAATTCCGTATTTTATTTGACCACCTGATGTTTTCGGGTAGTAAACCTCAACATAACAAAGATGAGAGATATCTACGGGCTTATTAGCGAAGCCAATCAAGAAGTAAGGTTCGTTTTCATCATCTACGCCATACCATCGATTGATAGTCAATTGAGGGTCAAAACCAGCGAGTTCTTGTGCAGGTATTACGTTCTTTATGTATCCGTAATAGCCAATTAAATCCTTAACACCATCGCTATCCAAGTCAATATTCTTGACCTCTCCACCATCGACTTGTTCTTGAGATTGCATGACTGCTTTCGCATAAACTTGATTGTTTGCGGTCATCAAAGCTTCTCTTGCGCCATGTAAGACCGCAATACGGGCGTCTTTTTGGATGTCTAAAAATTTTGGAAACGCCACAACACTTACTATTCCCAGAATGACGATACAAATCACCAATTCTATCAGAGTAAAACCTTTGGAATTACGCACAGCCAACCTCCGAATTTGCTTTTATAGACTGCTATTCTGGAACAAAATTATGGCTGGAAAGGTATTGAAAAAGAATGAAGTTATGCGATGAGTAGTCATGTTCTTATATATAAAACAAATTGCTCATTTTTTTAACTTGAAGTGTGTTTGTTTTTACATAAAAAGTTATTGAGATATCAGTAAGAAAAAGCCCCATTTCAGCTAAAATGAGGCTCGGTAAATCATGTCGTTATGATGGATTCGTTGCGGTCTGTGAGCCTTGTTTGAAAACAAAACGCCAAATGAAAAGAACCATGGCTATGTAAGCTAGACCAACGCCAAGCGTTTGCCAGTGCATGCCGTTATACATCGCGATTGGCATCAAAGATATGATGAAGATGTCAGTGATTGAGCCTGGGACATAAGCGATGGCGTAATCATCAAGTACCTTGCTACGCATCTTTGGATCGACAATACGCAGTAGGGCAATACCCATTGCAACCGTACCCGTCAGCCAACCCCAAGAGAAGATGCCTTTTTCAAACCAATCGTCTCCCATGATGCGTGGAGCCACCCAAAAGATTAACCAAAGTGTGAAACATACGCCGCCAAGAGCTAGTACTACCATAGGCATTAAGTATTGAGCCAAGACGGTAATCTTGATTGCAGAGATACCGAAGATAATCAAATAGTCGGTGCTGATGCCCGCTGCATGTTTGAACGCGCCATCACAAAGGTAACGTGACGCTTTGGTCTGCTTTGCGACAATTCGAACCAACATACCGCCAAGGAACCCGGTTACAAACGTTGGGATCTGCACCTTATCGTGGAAGGAAGATAAATAGTTAGCAGCAACATAGGAGAACGCCGTTACTACAACCACCAATGCGGCGTGAATCGCAAAAGAATCAACCGACAGGGAAGACATAGTGTCTTTCATTACCGGTTCTTGATCATCAGGTTTAACAAGGCCTTTGCGTTCGTGTTCGTCCATGCTATCGAATGTCGTAAAGCTACGAATCCAACCCAGCTTCAATGCGAATTGCAGCATGAGCATGCCGACAGAAATCGAAATGAAGATACCCACGGTTGCGAAGGTTAAACCTAGTGTGAAGCCATCTTCCCAACCAAGCCCCGTGAATATTTCGCCAACAACAGAAGCTGAACCGTGACCGCCCATAAAGCCTGCAGACATTGTCACGCCAAAGCCTGGATTAATCTCTGGCCAGAAGAAGGTAGTGATCGCGAGGCCAAACATTGCTGCAAATAACCACTGTGAAACAGAAGCGATTTGGTTGAATGCCCACAATGAGCCAGCGCGCTGTGCGACGGTCTTAGGTGATGGGACATCAGTTGCCAGACCTAACGCAGAAAAAAGTGCAGCAGTTAATAGGCTTGCGTTAGCGGTAAATGTATCGGTCCAAGGCAGTATGTTTAGCAGGGCTGGTCCAAAAATCAGACCGAATAATCCCGCGAGAACCGCCGATGGAATGTACATACGTTGTAGTAGTGGCGTGTGAACGCGAATGACTTTTGCCAAAATCAATAGTAAGCCAGCAATGGCTAAGTCAGTCAGCATTAGACCTTTAGGCATTTTATCCTCCAGTAAATGCAGTCAAGGGGTAGCGTCCTTGTGACCAACCTTGATTGAAAAATCGCTCCCAACGAAAAAAGTCACATACGTGACCAAAAGTGTTGAGAAATCAATGTCGTTTTCATAAGCAAAGGAATGTGCTTATGCAGTTTGAAATGAGTGCAAATGTCGTGATTACGCACGAACTTGGAGAGAAATTAGATTAAATTTCTCGATGTTATTTTGATAGTTCACTCAGGAAAGGCGGCAATCCTAGTCACTTTGTCAGGGCAATGCAATTGATGGGAATCAATAAATTATGTTCATCAAATGAGCGTTCTGTACTAACAGTATGAAAAATAAAGATAATTAATGATAAATAATATTTGTCATATCGACAATAAAAACTAATTGCTTGGTTAAATTACAGCCGTTTTGTCTGTTTGTATTATTGGCTCACATGAGAAAGAACAAAATCGACGAAGGTGCGATTTTTAAGGGAAAGCTGTTTTGAACGGTAAAGCAGGTGGATCGGCTTTGGCTTGGGAATGTGTGAATGGAGAATTTCTACCAACGCGCCAGACTGGATTTCTTGTTCAACTAAGATCTTTGGTTGTAGAAGAACACCAGAGCCTTTTAACGCGGCAAACTTAAGCACATCACCATTATTAGACGTTAATCGGGTGTTGCTGTTTCCAAAGGTATTAGATGGCATGTTCACCACTTGTTGGCTTTCTCCTTGGTGATACTGAAATCCCAAACAATGATGATGTTCAAGGTCATCAAGCGATTGGATAGGGGCATGTTGCTCAAGGTAAGAGGGTGAGGCGCAGTAAGTCATGTCGTATTCCCCGAGTTTTCTTGCAACTAACGATGAATCGACCAACTCACCAATACGAATAATCACGTCTGCTTCGCTTCGATATGGGTCAATCAAACTGTTATCCAACATTAACTCAACGTTCAGTTCGGGAAATTCTGCTAAGAAGTCAGCCACGATGGGCGCAATCACCCTTTTACCATAGGTAACTGGGCAGTTAACTTTTACTGTTCCAGTTGGGCGGTTGATCAGCGTCTGGATTAGGTTCTCAGCGTTGGTGATGTCTTCAATAATGCGGTGGCACTCTTGATAGTAGAGTCTGCCAGCTTCGGTCAAGGACTGTTTGCGCGTGGTGCGATGAATCAGCTGCGTACCTAAGTTTTGCTCAAGAAAGCTCACGTGTTTGCCAACCATGGTCGGTGAAATGTCAAAGTGGTGTGCGGCGTTACGAAAGCTGCCATGTTCGACCACGTAAGCGAAAACCTTCATGCTTGTTAATTTATCCATTACACACCCAGAGTTGATAAAGAAATAACTAAAGCAGAGTTTATCAATCATATGAGGTTAATTACAGTGGACGTATGATTAAGAGTGGAGAAAGAGATCCATCATGAGCGAGACGATTTTTGTTACCGCCGAACTGGAAATGAATGCCGATAAACCAAGACAACAAGTGGTTGAGGCCATTGAACAATTTTGCCTTGATATGCAGAGCGAAGCTGGGTGTTTGCAAGCGAATGCGACCTACGATTCGAAAGAACCACTGCGTGTGATTCTTTGGGAGCAATATGAAAACCGCGCCGCGATTGAAGCGCATTTTGCTATGCCGCATACACAAGCGTTTATTGCGGCTGAAATGGCGGAGTTAGTTCAAGCATTCGAAACCCAGGCTCAATAGGAGACGTGAACATGAAATGGGGCATTTTAGGCACAAGCTTTATCTCAGGTGTCATGGCTGAGGCAATCCGAGGCGATGACAAGAGCGAGTTGTACGCGGTGGCTGGGCGTTCGGAACGGAACTTGAATGCATTTGCTGAGCAATATGGTATCGAGAATACCTTCAATGATTACGATGCATTGATTGCCGATGAACAAGTCGACATTATTTACATCGCACTGCCAAATCACCTTCATCATGACTTTATCGTCAAAGCGGCAGAGAAAGGGAAAGCGATTCTGTGTGAAAAGTCACTGTCGGTAGACATGGAAAAAACCGAGCTGGCTTTAAAAGCAGTCGAATCGCACAAGGTATTCTTTGCTGAAGGTTTGATGTACTTGCATCACCCGTTTATCAGCGAGTTACTTTCGGTGCTTAAATCGGGAGAGATCGGTGAACTTCGCTCCATCCATACTTCTTATATTGCGTCGATTGCGCAGTTTGTTAATCCAGACAGCAAAGGTGCTTTGTATAATTTAGGTTGCTACCCAATATCATTGGTGCACTTGGTGGTGAAAACCATGTTGGGTGAACAAGCCTTTGGAAACCGCTCTATGACGGCGATTGGTCGACGAGGTAACGATGGGAATATCTGTGAATCGAGCTTGATGATGCAATTCGGTGAGCAACAAACGGCGAGCGTGCATACCGCCGAAGATCACGGATTGAAACACCAATTCACCATTCTGGGTAGCAAAGGCTGTATTACGTTAGACTCGAACCCATGGCTACCAACGCAAGATAACCAGTTTAGTGTGGAAATTTACGAGACGTCGAAGCGTGAAGTGTTTGTACCGGCAACTGGGGACGCTTTCTTCTATCAAGTGCGCACTATTCGCCAAGCGGTTGAGGAGGGGCGTACCTCGTTAGAAAACCCTTGTGCAACATGGGAAGACTCTCACCGCATTATGCAGCTACTGACTGAGTGGGAATCACTGGCTTCAAAGTAAGTCTGTACTTGAACCAATGAACATAAAAACGGCGCACTAAATCCAATGATCAGTGCGCCGTTTGTATTTTGGGTTTAATCTCGGTTAAATGCGATTATCGCCGGTGCTGAACGCAATAACTTGGCTGATTTCAGACAGGCTTCTACCACTTTCTTGTTGCCATTGCACAAACGCTTTGTTGGTGGCGTCGAGCGACTTTTTAGTGTCTTTGCCACCTTCAATGATCTTGCAATTACGCAGGTAAGCCTCGACGTCGCTAGACAAGATAAAGGTATCAACGCCCATTTGGCGAAGTGTGTAAGGGCCGGTATTTCCACCTAGGCGATTACCGTGTTTCTTCAAATATGCCCATAGGTCGGTGATTTTCTCTTGCGGCCAATCGGCAACCATTTTGCCAAACGAGCCGTATTCGATTTTTGCTTCGTGGATCATACGAGCATTAGCAGGGATCGACATGACTTTAGTGAGATGGCGAATGATGCGTTTGTCGGTTGCTTTGGTTTCCCATTGCTCGTCTGACAGCATTAACAAGGGCTCAATCTTAAATCCGAAGAATACTTCTTCGAAGTTCGGCCACTTGTTGCGAACCACGCTCCACGAAATCCCACTTTGGAATACCTTCATCGAAAAAGCGGCCAGCCAACGGTCATCGGGAATCGCTGCCAATTCTTCTTTGCTTAGTGGATGAGACAAAAGCGCTTCAAGTTGATCTTCACCACCTTTACGCTCAGCAGCGCGCTGATAAATCGCGTCAAATTTTTCGATACTCATAAAAGAAGTTAGTCCTAGTTTATGTCGATATTTGCGAAACATACTACGCTTAAGTGGCTGAATCGTAAATTGATGGAGTGTCACAAATGAAGAAGGTCACATTAACGTTTGTCGGAGAAGGTTCGGATCGTATTGCGGAAAAATTCTATGCGTGGATGACGGACGGTGGGTTGGAAGACAGCATGATTGAGAATTTATCTGACCGTGAAATCTCAGTGGTCGGCATCAGTGATATGGATAATGAAACGCGTGATGTGGTGATCAATACGGAAATGAACTAAGTCAGCAAGTAGAATCAGATAAAACAAAGCCCTTCTCATGAAGGGCTTTGTTGCGTTTATAAGCATGGGAGCTTAGTTGTTTACCAGCGTCAGGCCGCTTGGGAGTGCATCACCAAAGATACGCTTCGATTCGCTCTCAGATAGCTCTTTGACTTCTTCAACCAGTGATACCCAAGATTCAGGCACCTTACTTTGCTTCAACTTAGCCAGTACCTGCTCACGGTAATCGTCTGAGATATCGAATAGGCGGTCGCCCGTCTTACGACAAATCATCACGGCTGCGAAAGCGATCATTGGCTCTTTCTGCCAGTTCTGCTCTAATAGCTTAGGCAACCATTGTTCCGCTTGTTCACGAGGAATTACGTTATGCTGGCTGCCATACAAAGGCGTACGCGATGCCAAACGACCCATTGCCCACCAGTGCGCTTGTTCGAATTGGTTATGGTTGATGGCTTTGCTCAAGAACCACGTAGCCAATAGAACTTTGTCTTCGACTTCTAGGTGTTCAAGCGATGCCGCTAATCGAACCATGGATTCATAACCCATGTCTTGCGCCGCTTTGGCTGATTGTGGGTTTTTCATCGCGCCAGGGTGTAGGTATTTCGCGATGTCCGCCAAGATAGTCTCTTGCTGCTCTTGGCTTAAACCACCTGCGATACGACGCCAGAAGACCCACCAGTCAGTCCAACCTTGATGGTTCTTAAACTGAATGTTTTGTTGGTAGAGACCCCAAACTTGCTCAATGCGCCATGAGTCGGTTGGATCGCCAAAGCCCGGACGCAGTGCAAAACCTGCTAAACGAAGCCAGTTTTTCTCGTGCTGTTCAGAGCGGCGGCGACGCTTACGACCTTGTGCAAAGGTATCAAACAGTTGACGTAGGGTCGTGAAATCCCACTCGTCACGTTTGCCCAGTTTCTTCTCAAGATCTTTGGCTAAGGTTTTGATCTCTTTGCTTTCTGCGCTTTTCTTGTTACCGCTGTAAAGGCGAGCGATCAGCTCCTTACATTCGTTCAACTTAGGGTGAAGTTTAACTTGTTCACTGTCGTCGGTTTGCTTGTTACGAACTTCGAATTCCAGCTCCCAACGTTTGTTATCGTCGTCCGCGCTGACACATTCCATCTTAAGCGTGCCGACTTCCGTCAACTGACACGCCAGTTGTACTTCTACGCGCTCTTTTTGGTTGGCTTGCAGTTCGGCGCCTTCACCTTCAAGGGTGGTGATATAAGGTGGCAGAGGAGCAAACAAGTCAGGATCAACGTCAACCATCACACCGTTTTGAATAGCGGTGTTATTGGTTAAGGTGTCGTGGGTAGACGTCAGCAGGTTAAAGCGAACAGGTTCACCTAAGGTAAGCGAGAAACGACGACCACTTAAGCGGATCTCGTGACCTTCTTCTGTACCTTTTGCAAGCAAACAAAGCGCTTTGCCCATCTTGTTCTTTTCTTGAAGATGCAAGAAGTAAGAACGGGCTGCACCACCACCAATTCTAAGCTGTGCACCACGACGTGCTTTACCAAAGGCAACGGCACCCAGCGCAACCGACCAATCTGGATGCGGGTTATCTAATACCGTAACCGGTGCGCCGCGCCAATCGGAAAGGAGGGTAGTGACACGCTCAGTCACAAGCTCACTGTTGAACACACCACCGTTGAGTAGCAAACCGACTGGAATGGCATTTTGTTTGTCGTCTTCGATACCAAGAGCGGCACGAGACACTTGTTGATGCTGAGTTAAGAACTCGGCAACGTGTTTGCTCACTGCTGGGTCAGCGACGTATGGAAGACCAAACTCAACAACGGCGCTGCGGCGTTTGTCTGGCACTTCACTGAAATCAGAAAGCGGGAAGAAGCCATCTAAAGCTATTTGGTGCACTTCTTGTTTGCTAAGTCCAATACTCTTTGTTCCGCCAAGAAGCTTCGAGCCGCTGCCCAGCATGGTGATTTTTACTTCTTCAGGTGCACTCGCTGAAAGTAGGTTTTCTTTCGCCTTGCGAGTTTGCTGAATCAGCTTAGTCAGGCTTGCTGCAGTAAGCTTCTTACTTTGATTGAAGCGACTCTCTGCAAGGTGCGCTAATGCTAAGTCGAGGTTGTCACCACCAAGCATCAAGTGTTCGCCAACGCCAATACGATCAAGGGCTAGCTCATTTTGTGAAGAGAAACTTGCTTCAATCAAGCTTAAGTCGGTAGTACCACCGCCCACATCGCACACCAGAATCAGTGGCAGCTCTTTGAGCTCATCGGCTGCGGTTTGCTGGTGGCGAGCATACCAGTCGTAACATACCGCTTGTGGCTCTTCGAGCAGGACGATTTTTTTCAAACCTGCCAACTCAGCGGCTTCAAGCGTAAGCTTACGAGCGGTTTCATCGAACGATGCAGGAACGGTCACAACCACATCTTGGTCTTCTAGCTTATTGCTAGGGTGACGGTAGTTCCATGCTTGACGAATGTGGTTGAGGTAGCTTGCGCTGGCAATGACGGGAGAGACTTTGCCCACGTCATGCGCGCCAGCCCAAGGAAGAATGTCTGAACTGCGATCCACTGCTTGGTGTGATAGCCAGCTTTTAGCACTGGATACCTGACGTCCTTCTACCTTTGCGCCTAATTCACGAGCCCATTCACCCACGATCACATTACTAATGTCGCCAGATACAGGTTCGTTTTCCCAAGGAAGTGTCAGGTCAGAAGGGGATATTTGACCAATCGCAGGGTGGTAGCGGAAAGAGGGCAGCAGTGGCTTACGAACCACTTCACCCGGACCAATCAATTGGTCGATGTCGAATAGGGATACTTCGGATTGTTCAAGGTTGTCGGTGATTTCACAGTACGCCACCACAGTGTTTGTGGTGCCAAGGTCAATACCAACAAGAAAACGAGGAGATGCCATACAAACCTTCGTGTATTTAAAAACGGCACCCGATTGGATGCCGTTTGATTTCTATTTATTCTTCTTCGTTTGAGTTGCTTTTCGCGTCTTCGCGCACATCGAACTCAACATGCCATTTTTGACCGTTATCAGCGGCAATGGCTTCTAAGTAAAGCGTACCAAGCTCTGTCACGCGAGAGGCTAGGGTTACCGGAACCACTTCACCTTCACGGCGACCTTCAGATACTGGCAGCGTTACTTGGATTTCTGGAAGCTCTTCAAGCTCTTCTGGTGCCCAGTAGTCTAGGTGGGTACCCGCTAGGTCATCACGACGAACCGTTGAGCCGAAGAATTGGAAGTTAACTGGCTGACCGATGATCAAACCAAACTCTTGGCTTGGTACGTCAACGCTTGAACCTTCTTCCATACCAAATGGCGCAACACAAAGTGCTTCCATTGGAGGCGCCATACCCGGAATCGCTGGCATTGCACTTTCGATACCCACGTAGTACGCCGAAGCAATACCACCACGGATGCGAACGCCTTGACCACGACGTACAGAGCCGTAGTAAGCCGCACCGCTAGCAACCGCAAGGTCTAGATCCACACCTGTTAGGCGTTTTGCCATTTCTGCATCTGCTTCAATTAGCCATTCGTTGATCGTGTCTTCTAGACGAGTTGCTAGAAGTTTCGATTTCAGAACACCACCGTTGAATAGGATTGCGGTTGGCTTGATGAAGTCAGCCGATTGCGCGGCATCCGCATCTGGCATACCAGGCATGTTAGCGAATGGGTTGAAATCTTGAGCCGCTGCTTCGCCGCCATTTCCTGACGCAGAAAGAGCATTGGCTTGCTTAGACAAGAACGCTGCAATGTGACGAGTAATGCCTGCATCTTGTGCGTAAGGCAGACCCATTTGCGTTAGTGCACCACGGTTACGTTGAACAGGGTGGTCAGTAATCGCAACTTGAGGGAAGAAGCCGTCAACTAGTGTTTGTTGTACTTCTTCTTGAGTCAGTTCTGTTTTCAGCGTTGCGCCAAGCAGTTTAGAACCACGGCTTGGTACTACGATTGGCACTGACTGAAGTTCGCTGTCGTTCAATAGCGCTTCTTTCGCGTCACGACATGCGTGCGTCATTGCCTGAACTTGCCATGGCTGTAGCTCTTTGCCTTCTTGCGCTAGCTTCATCTTCAAGCGGTACGCAAGTGCAAGGTCCATGTTGTCACCGCCAAGTAGGATGTGTTCACCTACCGCGATGCGGTTCAGAGTTAGGTTGCCGTCGTCTTCAGTTACTTCAACCAAAGAAAGGTCGGTTGTACCACCACCGATATCGACCACAAGTACGATGTCGCCAACTTCAACTTCGTCGCGCCATTTGTCGTTGCTGTTATCGATCCAGTTGTAAAGCGCAGCTTGTGGCTCTTCTAGAAGTGTTAGGTGCACGAAACCAACGTTGCGTGCTGCTTCTGCAGTTAGGTCACGAGCAGCAGGATCGAAAGAAGCAGGAACCGTAATAGTCACGTCTTGATCGGCAAGGTTGTGATTTGGATTTGTGTGATTCCAAGCGTCTTTTAGGTGCTCTAGGTAAAGCTCTGTCGCGCGAAGAGGGGATACTTTTTCTACTTCCTCTGGGCTACCTGCTGGCAGGAATGCATCACGGCGGTTCACTCCAGCGTGGCAAAGCCAAGATTTCGCACTTGCAACAAGACGAATTGGTGTTTTTGAACCTAGGTTACGTGCAATTGCACCAACTAGAGCTTTTGGCTCGCTCGACCATGGAAGTACGCGTGATTGCGGGTTCATTTCGTGTTCGTGTGGTTGGTAAAGGAAAGAGCCTAATTGGCTACGAGTCTCTACCGTGCCCGGCGCAGTCAACTGCGGGATAGGCATTACTTCAACGCGAGCGTCTTCGTCGTGAGTATCAACAAAAGACATGACACAGTGTGTTGTACCTAAGTCGATACCAACACTGAATTTAGGCGTCTGTTGAGTTTCAACAGACGCTTCTTGAGAATGGTTTTCTTGGTTCATGTGTTCCATTACAGCTCAACCTCAGCTGGAGCGATCACAGATGCATCGTAGTTCTCAGCCAGTTTAGGCAACGTCATTGATGTTGCCTTCCAACCTTTGTGAACTAGCGTGCCGTTGAATGGCGCGCTGCCTGTTACGTTGCCAGTTAGGCGGATTTCTTGTGGGTTGAAGCCTTCTTCAACCGTAATGCGAGTTTCTTCGTCTTCGTTACGAACGTGCGCTAGCGTCACGTAGTCGTTCAGTACTTTCTGACCGCCAGTGTGGATTACGCGAGCGGCTGCGCCGACTTCTTCATCAGAGAATGACGTTAGGTCTTCTTTTAGAAAGTCAATCAGACGAGCTTCTTGTTGCATGATAGAAAGCAGCTGCATTGCAGAGTCCGTTGACGCTGTCGCAAGTTTTGATTCAACTTCTACAACACGCTCTACGACTTTCTCAACTTCCACTACTTTTTCTACTTCAACGATCTTCTCAACTGGTTTCTCAACCTCGACGATTTTCTCGACTGGTTTTTCTACCACTTTCTCAATCACTTTAGATTTACGAGATACTGCGATCAGAAGAAGCAAAACGCTCGAAGCCGCTAGACCTGCGTGAAGCATATCGAACGTTTGAGGAATTAGGTTCAAATCAATGTTCATGACATTTTTCTCTTTCTATTGATTTATTGGCGCTTAGTATTGGCTCACACATGTTTACTAAAGAGATCGGCTTTGCGACCTGCACCAAGTTTAGACATTAAAATGATGGTGGATGGTAGCATATTCAAGGCTTAAGACTGTAATAATTCGTGAATATACCGCATGATTAGCATGAAAAATCAACGATTAGATGGGGACGCAAACGTTGTTGCTTGATGTTTACCCACATGTGGCGCAGTATTTCCATCATTATCGAAGCATGACACGCAAAAAACGTGGAACAGTAAATGACATATAGCACGGCTCAACAGAGCATTTTCAAACGGTACTCTGCTTCTATTGTAGCTTTTATTGCAGTCGTTATTGTCACTGCGGGCATGGTTGGTGTCGCTTATAAAATACAACAGCGTTACACCATGACCATTTTCGATACCCTGGCAGATCGCCAAGCGGAATCTCTTAAACTGGCAGTAGAAAACGATCTTGAGTTCATCGGCGCTGGTGCAAACTTTTTCCATTCCGTTGATAAGTCATACTGGACACAATTTCCTTACTACGCAAAACAAGTCGTCGAAAGTTCACAGAGCTTGGTTGGCTTGCAATGGATGCAACGTGTTGAACCAAGTGAGCTCGACGTCTATTTGGCGAAAACTCGTCAAATTTTCCCTGATTTTGACATCTTTACAGTACCGAAAGATGGTGAGAAGACGTTTGGTTACATCTTGAAAGACCAAGCTCCTGCATACATAGCGACTGATATTTATCCAAGAACTGAAACTAACTTGTCTTTGCTTGGCTTTTATTCTTCACGTTTGCGTTTCGAACTGATCCTAGATGACATTATTACCCACGATCGAGCCAATATTTCAGACAAAGTCCGATTACTTCAAGACGGATACGACAAGTCATTAGAGAAAAGTGGTCTGTTGGTTTACCACCCGGTATTTAGCTATGACAAACACGAGCTACTTGGTGTCGTTGTTGGGGTAGTGCGCAGTACTGTCTATTTTGATCAATTGATTACCAAAACCGCGACGGAATTGGATATGTCTGTAAAAGTTGAAGACAAGGGCTTTGATGCTTACGACGACCCTCTATTGTTCAAAAGCTCAAACTGGGATGAGCTGCACGGCAAAGTTATTAGTCGCACGATTCAACTGCCAAATCGCGAATGGCGTGTTGAGTTTAAGCTGTCTGAATCCGTTTCGGCGTGGGAGCGTTCTGTCCTTTATGGGACCGGTATTGCGGGTTTAGTCATTGCTATCTTGATCAGCTATATCGTCAATCTTCAATCACGTGAAAAAGAACGTCTTGCGGTGATGCTTGATAACAAAACGGTTGAGCTAAAACGCATGGCGGAGTTGGATCCATTGACCCAATTGCTTAACCGACGCGTATTTAACGATAACTTACTGCACTACATTAATAGTGGCGTTGAGTTTTCTTTAGTGGGTTTCGATATTGACCGCTTTAAAGTGATTAACGATAAGTACGGTCATTTAGCCGGAGATGAAGCGTTATTGCACGTAACCAAGCTTGTGAATGCTAACTTGCTCGATGGTGATCGTTTCTACCGAGCAGGTGGCGATGAGTTCTGCATTTTATCTAGAGTGACGGACAAGGAAGAACTAGCCGCCTATCTGGAGAAGTTGCGCGGTATTGTCGCAAGTTCGCCATTTGAATATGAAAGTACACCGATCATTTGTTCTTTGAGCATTGGCGCTGCGGTACATAACAACGAAGATCCTGAGAGCTTATTCCATAAAATGGACGTGCAACTTTACCAAAGTAAGAAAAATGGTCGAAACTCTGTATCGATCGGCGATTAATTCAGCGAGCAAATTCGAGTTTTGAGATTCGTTACGGTAGAATCTCACGCTTTCAAATTTACGTTAGGAATCAAGACAAACTATGAACCATAACCGTATCGTCTGCTTCGATTTAGAAATGTGCTGCTGGAATGAAAACGGCGTGGGTCGTACAGGCGAGATCATTGAAGTTGGTTTGGCGGAAATAGATTTGTCGAAAGGTGAAATCGTTAAGCGCGCGCAATACTACGTGAAACCTGAGCATGATGAAGTGTCCCTGTTTTGTGCAGAGTTAACTGGCATCACACCACGTAAGATTGAAAAGCAAGGTCGACCATTAGAAGAAGTGCTTAAGTCGATGCTAAAGAACTTTGGTGGTCGTAATAAGATCTATGCTTCATGGGGGCGCGATGATCTTATCTTGCTTGAAGAATGCCAACAAAAGGGCATTGACGCGCCATTTACCGAGTTCATCAACTTAGCGACGTTGTACCGAATCCAAAACCGTCTTAAAGATAAGCGCATTGGTCATAAAGCGGCGCAAGAAGCAAAAGGCATTGAGTGGGAAGGTCGCCAGCACTCGGGCTATGTTGACGCTTACAACTTGGCGAAACTAGCACTGACCATGCTATAAGTTTCTGTTTTCATAAATCTTTCATTGGATTTCAGTCTGCGCGTCATAAGCCAGTACTAAGTTAGTTTTAAATAACAACAATGTTGGCTAGTCTCTTGCGGAGATGACGATGTTTGATTCGACCTAATCCAGACTAGAGACACAAAAAACGCGCTCATGTAGCGCGTTTTTTATTGATTCTTACTGTTTATGGAGACTGGGCTTCACTGAGATTGCAATTTCGCTCGAATAAAATCGCTGTGGTCTACATAGAGCAGCTCCGCTGTTTTGCGAATTACGGCATCTTCCAATGGGTCAATTTCACCGTCAGCGTACGCCACTTCCCACATACTCTTGATCAGTTCATAGCGGGTTTCTTGTGAAAGCTCACGCAGTTGGGACGTAAAGTCATAAAGGGAAGTCGACTCACTCGATCTGTTTTGAGCCTGATTCAGTAGGGTGTCGGTCTCTTCTTCTGTTAGGGAAAGCAATTTCATGATCAAAGAGCGTTTGGTTGCTTGCTCTCTTTCATCGATTTGATGGTCCGCACCAGCTACTTCACAAAGCAAACATGCTATCGCCATATTGGGTGACAGTGTGTTGGATTGGCTAAGGTCCGAGCCTTCTATAAGTTGTTTAAATAATGAAGTAAGCGAATTAAACATGTTGAGCACCAAGCTGTTATCTATTTATTTAAGATGGTAATGGTTTGAGCAAATCTCAAGGTCTTGATTGAATTTGATCAAGATCTCATACGATTGAGATGACATTTTTGCTCAATACAGTATTTGACCGCCAAAAAGCGGATTTATTCCTCAACCTTTGTAGGCGGGAAATGTATTGAATCACCTTCACCAGTTAAAATACTGATATTGCTTGGCTTTCCGTCCTCATCCAATCTCAGCTCGCCAATTGCACTTTGGTTCACTAATCGGTAAAAATTGTGGTTACTTGGCGCACGCTTAAAAATCTTCAAACGCTTACGTTTTGTGAAGAAGTTTAGCGGTGAACGGGGGCTATAAAGCAAACGGTCCATGGCATCACACGCTGTCAGCAGTTGCGCTGGGAACTGGTTCTTGATCCCACTACATGTGATTTGATAGATATTTGGACTATTGCGACGGAAACGCAACTTGATGTCATAAGCGAAAGAGTAGTGCACATCACCAGACAGAATGACAAAGTTAGTCGGGGTTTTGGTGTGAGTGAAAATACTGATCAAGGTATTCGCACTGCCTGGATGCGCCATCCAGTTTTCTGCGTCAATCAGCAACGGCTGACCAAAACTGGTCATGATGCGTTGCAATGTTTCAATAAACTTCACACCAAACATGGGTGCGGCAGAGACGATGATCACTTTGTCTTGATGCATCAGCTCTTGTTGGAACTCAATCAAGGCTTCCCAATCCATCAAACCCGATGGTTTATTCATGCGTGATTCTGAACGCCAGCGGCGAGTACGTGTATCCAAAACAACTACTTTCGGTGACGTGTGGATGGTGTAATGCCAATCTTCGAATCGATATAGGTATTGGATGAAGTCATCTTGGTACTCTGAAGTCAGTTCTTCAAAGTAACGACGAGCGTGCTCCATAAAAGGGGCGTTAAATTTTTCTGGCGCGTTACCCCAACCTTGGCACAACCAATAAGCGATCAGACTGTTGCCGATGATTCGGCGCGAGAAGAGATTTTCAGTCGCTGCTTTTTCCCAGCCAACCGTTAGGTTCCAATCGTCGGTGACGTCATGGTCATCAAAGATCATGTAGGTCGGTACGTGAGCTAGTAAACGCTGAACTTTATCTAACCCTTCGACAAATGCATTGATGTGAACTTTCTCATCGCGCCAATGTTGTTGCCATTTCGGCTCTAAAGCTTTTCCGCCGGTCGTGAATTTTCTATCCAATAAACGTTCACGATTGACTAATGTCCAAGGTACTGGAGACCAAACGAGTAGGTACATCGCAAAAAGCTCGGCAAAGCTGATGAGGTGGTTTTCACATTCGCGTGAGCTAAAAATAGGTTTGCCACGATGCGGGAAGAGCTTGGTGAGTATGCTTCCATCGTCAACATAGTGGGGAAGAATGTTATCCCTGCCATAAAAACAATCTGGGCTTTGATACAGCTCTTGCGTGTTTTTAATTGGCGCTTGGTCGAACTCTTCATCAGGCAAGCCTAATAATTTGACCAATTGTTCAATGGCATCAAGCATCGGACCTGCGACATGATCGGCATAGATTTGGTCGCCGCTCATGATGAGCATATCAGGGCGGTCTTCTATCGGTTGGCTAGCAACTTTTGCGTCAGCTTGGACCAGAGTGTCTTTACTAAAATGATGTGGGTTACGACAAGAGCCATGCAGAACATAATCGGCTTTTTCACTGATTAGGAATTCGACACCTTGCACTGAATCTGTGTCTTCACCGTAGACCAATTGGGGCATCAATTCGGTCAATAAACCGGATTGAGTATGGAGTTGATAACGCAATGCTTTATGGGTAGGAAATTCGCCTTGTAACGTCAGCATGCAAACCCAAGCACGTTTGCCTACTTGCAAAAGATGTTCTGCTGATACGGGCTTGGAATAGTATTGTTCACCAGTGTTCGCATCGCTGATTTCAACCAAACCTTCGAGAGGTTGCGTGGTCACCAACCAAATATTCACTTCCGTCGCGGTAACTTTTCTTAAAATTGGACCGGCAACAACCAGAGGAAGGGAGGAAAGTTCGTTGGTATTGAGCGATGTTGGCAAAGTGGTACCTTACTATTCTGGATCAGTGTTCTGAGTCTTCTTCGAGTATTTCGATAACTTGTGAGCTGCTAAGTTCATGTCCCATCAGAAATAAACCTAACATTGCGTCGGCTTTTGAAGCATTGTCGCTGTCTTCATCGAGAATTTGTTGTAGGCGAGTTCGAATCAAGTCAATTTCGTGCTCAACGAAGCCGCGACCTTCTTCTTCACCCTGACCATCTTCCGGTGCATTATCGAAGTGTAAAAACAGCATATCACCATCGAGTGTGGTGTTTTCCAAGCGTTCTGGTAGCCATTCTTCACCCATCACGATATCGGGGTCGCTACCTTCCGGCAAGTTGTTGATAATGGAGATGAGTTCAGATGCTTTCACGATTAACTGCGGCTTTGATCATTGGTTTTCTATTGTATCGGCGAATCTCGCAAAAATCTAAATCTCATTGACGAGAGAAGAGAGAAATTTGACCGTTTCCCGTTTGATTGTGTGCAGAGTAATCAACTTAGCCAAAAGTGCAGTGTGTAGGAGGTTAACTTATTGCCAGTGTTAACTGGTAGGGCTTGCTCTTTGGTGTATAAAGCAAAATTTTCACGGATAGGCGGGTAAAGTCAGATATACTCTTTCTCATTCGAGACCTTCTCAAATAACAGTGACATAGAGGAACTATGAAACACGTATTAACAGTATCGCTGGCATGTTCTGGTTTATTGCTTAGTGGTGCTGCTTTAGCGGAGTCAAAAAACGCAGAGCAAGAGTGGGGGATTGCAGCGATGTACCGTACTGCTTCAATTCCATTTTATACTGCCAATGACGACTCAACAGTGAGCACGTTTGTGCCGATGATGTTCTTTGAAAACGAGCATCTCTACATCGACGGTATCGAAGGTGGGGTGTTCTTGTATGATGAGAGTGACTCCGATTGGCGTGCAAGTGCGATTATGCGCCTGCGCTTTGTAGATATCCCGAAGTCCATTCAAAATGCCTTCGAAGGGGATCGCGTCGATTTTGGTGGTCAGATTCGTTACAACTTTGACGAAAACTGGCGTGCTGAATTTGAAGTGATGGCGGATGACGAATTCCAGTTTCATTCTAACTACCGAATCGCTGCTAACTATGAGTTTGGCGATTGGGAATTAGAGCCCTCTTTTACAATTCGTTATAAAGACGCCGACTTCAATAGCTCGTACTACTCATTCAAAGACGCGACGGGAGAGAAAATTGGTGCGGGTATTGATGCTAACTTAGGTATCAAAGCACGTTACCACGTGATTTCTAACTTGTATCTCTTGGGGGAAACTAGCGTTACTCGCCTAGACAGTGAAGCATACCATAGCCAAATCGTAGAAGACCGTTACCAAGGTGAAGTCTTTGTTGGCTTTGGTTTCTTCAACGATAAAGGCAAAAAACGTAAGTCTGATTTACGAAATCGCCCATATCTAAGAGTCGCACACGGTTGGGCTACGCCTTCTAATATGGGGGACATCTTCAAACTTAATGCCAAGAAAGATGAGTACAATAACCAAATGACCTCTTTCTTCTACGGGCACCCATTGACGGATGAGTTGTTTGGCTTACCTTTGGATATTTACCTAACGCCAGGTCTTGTTCATCACTGGTCTTCTGATGTGCAATCCTCCAGTACCGAATATGTTGTGGCGATTAAGGCTTACTACACCTTCAATTGGCCGACGAAGTGGCGATTTGGTGTGGCAGAAGGTATGTCTTACATCGATAATATTACTTACATAGAAGCAACAGAAATGGAAGAGAAGGGTTATACGCCAAGTAACTTACTTAACTATTTAGATTTTTCAGTTGATGTGAACGTTGGCGACCTGTTCAACCAAAAAGATTGGGAGAACATGTGGGTGGGTTACTCATTGCATCATCGCAGTGCGATTTTCGAGAACGCTTCCCAGTTTGGTCGCATTAAAGGCGGGAGTAACTACAATACGATCTACTTCCAGTACGATTTTTAATCTCAGCTCAAAATAAATACCAAAAGCCTCATATTGACATGAGGCTTTTTTAATTTTATTAATTGGTAATTATTCTTATTCCCATTCTTCTGTATTTGTATTTTTTATTTATTTAATTCAAAAATCATTTTTATATTTAATCGAATTGACATCCTTCTGACCTATTAATATTCCATTAATAAAAAAGCTCGAAATGAAATATAAGATTACGTTTAATCGTTTTTATAAATTGATGGGGGTCAAACTTATTAACCATTAAATCTACAAGGATATCGATAGTGGTAGCTCGTCATGCCTTAGTTGCTCAAGGCTTATGCGTTCTGGCTTAATTAATGGTTTTGTAGAAATGTTATTTTGATTTGCTTTGTGTATTAATCAAAATGAAATTAGATATTTTCAATGAATGCCTATTTTGAAAATACAATCTCTATGTCATTTATTTCTAATGAGTGTTCTTTCCCCACTTATAGCCATTAATTAAGCGCCACTACCAAATTCAAAAACGTAATTTAGGAAAAAACCATGAGTCAAAATGGTAAGTTTAATATTACTCGGCGTGATGCTTTAAAGGGTGGTTCTGCACTTGGCGCTTTAGCGTTAGCAGGAAACGCACTTTCTCTCCCGTTTGCAACTAAAGCAGTTGCCAAAGAAACGCCAGCGAAACCAAATGAAAAAATTGTCTGGTCGGCATGTACCGTTAACTGCGGTTCGCGTTGTCCGCTTCGTATGCACGTGGTCGACGGTGAAATCAAATGGGTAGAAACCGATAACACGGGCGATGATGTGTATAACCACAACCATCAAGTTCGTGCTTGTTTGCGTGGTCGCTCTATGCGTCGCCGTGTTTACTCGCCAGACCGTTTGAAATACCCACTTCTTCGCGTTGGTAAACGTGGTGAAGGTAAGTTTAAACGCATCACTTGGGACGAAGCCTTTGACCTCATTGGTGACAACCTGAAACGCATCATTAAAGACTACGGCAATGACGCGGTTTACCTAAACTACGGTACGGGTACCTTGGGTGGTACAGTAACTAAGAGTTGGGATCCAAGCGCGACGTTGGTTGCACGTATGATGAACCTGTGTGGTGGCTACCTGAACCACTATGGTGACTACTCAGCAGCGAACATTGAATGTATGTCTGAGTACTTCTACGGCACTTGGGTAGACAACAACTCGATTGACGACGTACAGAACGCAGATCTTTGTCTGATGTTTGGTAACAACCCTGCAGAAACTCGTATGTCGGGCGGTGGTCAGGTTCATAACTACGTGGACGCAAAAAATATCAGTCACACACGTACGATCTGTATCGACCCTCGTTACACCGATACTGCCGCGGGTCGTGAAGACCAATGGGTACCAATCAAGCATGGTACTGACGCTGCACTGATCGCTGCTATCGCACATGTATTGATTAGCGAAGATAAAGTCGACCAAGACTTCCTTGACCGTTACTGTGTGGGTTACGACCGCAAAACTCTGCCAGCGTCAGCGCCAGAAAACGGCAGCTACAAAGATTACATCATGGGCACAGGTCCGGATGGTATCGAGAAAACGCCAGAGTGGGCACAGCCAATCACCGGTATTCCTGCTGATGTGATTTTGAAACTTGCGCGTGAAATCGGTGATGCAAAACGCATTTACATCACCCAAGGTTGGGGTCTACAACGCTCAGCAAACGGTGAGCAAGCGTGTAAAGCGATCATGATGCTGTCTCTGCTTCGTGGTCAGGTTGGTCTACAAGGTGGTGGTACTGGTGCTCGTGAGGGTAACCATTCTTACCCATTCCAACGCTTCCCTAAAGTACCAAACCCGATCAGCGCTTCCATCCCAATGTTCCTTTGGACAGACGCGATTTACCGCGGTACAGAAATGACAGATCTGACCGACGGCATCAAAGGCGTTCAGAAGCTACAAAACAACATCAAGTTCATCTGGAACTACGCAGGTAACTGTCTGATTAACCAACACTCAGACATCAACCGCACACACGACATTCTTCAAGATGAAAAAGCGTGTGAAATGATTGTGGTGATCGACAACCACATGACGTCTTCTGCGAAGTATGCCGATATCGTACTGCCAGACTGTACAACGTCAGAACAATCGGATTTCTGTATGGATGGTGCGGCGGCATCAATGCCTTACTTCATCTTTGCAAGCCAAGCGATTAAACCTCGTTTCGAATGCAAGCCTATCTACGACATCATGTCTGGTGTGGCGAAGCGCATGGGCGTGTTTGATGAGTTTACTGAAGGTCGCACTCAAGAAGAGTGGCTACAGTGGATGTACGCTCAGACCGTTAAACAGAACAACGATCCAAACCTGCCGTCTTACGATGAGATGAGAAAGCAGGGCATCTACAAGAAGCAATTCGACCGCCCATATGTGGCGTTTGAAGACTTCCGTCGTGACCCAGAAGCGAACCCACTACCATCGCCATCGGGCAAGATTGAAATCTACTCAGAGACGTTAGCGAAGATCAACGAAGAATGGGAGTTGGATGAAGATGAGTCCATCAAGCCATTGCCTGAATACGTATCGACGTTCAACGGCTGGGATTCACCAGATCGTAAAGAGTACCCACTTCAGTTAACGGGTTTCCACTACAAAGCTCGTGCGCACTCTACGTACGGTAACGTGGACATCCTAAAAGCAGCGGCACCACAGGAACTTTGGATTAACCCGATTGATGCAGCGTCACGCAACATCGATAACGGTGACTTGGTTAGCGTGCGCAGCAAGTTCGGTGAAATGAACGTTCGTGTAAAAGTAACCCCACGCATCATGCCGCATGTGGTTGGCTTAGGTGAGGGCGCATGGTACGCACCAAACGCAAAAGGTGTTGACCAAGCGGGTTCAATCAACGTGCTGACAACACAACGTCCAAGCCCGTTGGCAAAATCGAACCCGAGCCATACCAACCTCGTTGAAGTGACGCTAATTAAGAAAATGGGGGCTAAATAATGAGCACAGCGAAGCAGTATGGCTTTTACATTGATTCAAGCAAATGTACTGGCTGCAAAACATGTCAGCTCTCTTGTAAAGACAACAAAGATCTGGGTATCGACCGCAATTTCCGTCGTGTTTACGAATACGTAGGCGGCAACTGGACGGAAGAAAACGGCGCGTTCCGTCAAAACGTGTTCGCGTACTACCTATCGATCTCTTGTAACCATTGTACTAACCCAGCGTGTACCAAGGTTTGTCCATCAGGTGCAATGCACAAGCGTGAAGAAGACGGCTTTGTCGTTGTCGATGAAAGCGTGTGTATTGGCTGTAAATCTTGTCATATGGCATGTCCTTACGGCGCGCCTCAATACAGCGAAGAAAAAGGTCACATGACTAAGTGTGATGGCTGTTACGAACGTGTCGCTGAAGGCTTAATGCCAGTGTGTGTTGATAGCTGTCCATTGCGTGCGATTGAGTTTGGTCCAATTGATGAGCTACGCGCGAAATACGGTTCAAACGCGGATGTGGCACCACTGCCAGATTCTCGCATTACGAGCCCGAACTTGATCGTGAAGCTAAATCCAAATGGTCGTCCAACCAATGACCGCACTGGTTTCCTACAGAATCCAAGAGAGGTGAAATAATGTTATACGAAGCACCATTAGTTGCCTTTACGGTTCTTGCTCAAACAGCGGTTGGCGCGCACCTAACGGTTAATGCGTTCGAGAAATTCGGCAAGCCACCACGCGTGACAGAACCTCGTATGAACATCGCACGTTTCGCTATCTTGGTTGTAATGGGATTGGGTTTCTTGTTCTCAACCACTCACTTAGGTAGTCCACTTCGTGCCTTTAACGCATTAAACCGTATTGGTAGTGCGGCGCTGTCTAACGAGATCTTAACGGGTGCAAGCTTTCTGTCTCTAGCGGGTTTGTACTGGTTGCTGACGATTCTAAAAATCGGCAGCGAAGGCGTTCGCAAAATTGTGAACTGGTTGTCTATCGCAGTTGGCGTGATTTTCATGTTCGCGATGGCGAATGTTTACCAAATCGAAACGGTACCAGCATGGTACTCACCAATGACAACGGTTGCGTTTTGGTTCACGGTCGTGACTTCGGGTCTGATGTTTGGTTACACGCTGATCAATGTGTTGGACGTGACGGCTGAGAAAACCAATCGTCGCCTAATGTGGGCTGGTGTGAGCTTGATAGCGCTGAACCTAGCGTTCTCAGTGATGCAGACGATTTACTTCGCAGGTATCTCAACGGCGATTCACAGTGGCTTGGATCAAATCACAATGCTATCTGGCTATGTTGCCGGTCACGTGCTGTTGCTTGTGGTTGCTGCTGCTCTTTGGGTATTCGCTGAGTTGTTTACCGCAGAAGGTCGTCAGAAGAACTTGCTGGTTATCGTGGCATTCGTTGCCTTGTTCGTCGCAGAGATTCTGGGTCGCAACGTGTTCTACGGCATGCACTTTACATCTGGTTTGTACTAATAACCGTTATTTGTGCTGATAACCATTATTTGTACTGATAACAATTAGCAGAGTGGGGCGAGTGTTCGTCCCACCTCTTTTCCGTTTTACTTTATCGAAGAACAAAAACACCAGTCATCAAAGGTACTTCATGCAAATTTCTCAACTTGAACCACAAGATACCAGCATCGTTCTTAAGCTGTTTGGTGCACTGTTTTACTACCAGCCAAAAGATTACCCGGCGGCAAATCTCGATACGTTGCTGAGCAATACTGATACGCCAATCGAAGCGCTCAATGACATGCTGCGCAGCTTTCAAAACGAGAGCGAAGAGGCACTGCAAATGGAGCACGATCGCATGTTTGCGGGTATTGGTGAGATGCCAGCGCCACCTTGGGGCTCGGCTTATCTGGATAAAGAAGCGGTGTTGTTTGGTGAATCAACCATTGAATATCGTTACTTCTTGCAGCGTTGTGGTTTTGCTTTGGAGTCTGACCAACGTGAGCCAGAAGACCAGATCGGCTTGATGCTGATGGTGTTAGGCATGTTAATTGAAACTGATCAACAAAAACTGGCGGCTGAAATGCTGCGCGAGCACTTGATGACGTGGTTTGGTTTTTTCAACAAGCGCTTCAAAAAAGCAGTGACTCTTGCGCCTTACTCAAAATTGTCGAGCCTTACTGAAGAATTGCTTCAATCCTTGAGTGAGCAATACCAAGTCGTTGTACCAGCAAAAAGAGATTACTCGGATGCGCCAGTCTGAATCGGTTGATCTAAGCAAGCGACGTCTGTTTTCATTTCGTCGCGCGCCAGTAGAGCAAGCTCAAGAGCCTCGTGTTAAAGCGAGACCGCCTTATGCGGTGGAAGAGTCGATGTTCACTCGGCTATGTGATGGATGCGGAAAGTGCGCTTCTGCATGTCCAAGCCAAATCATAGAAATGGTTGATGGCGTTGCCGCGTTAGACATCAGTTACTCGGCATGTGATTTATGCGGCGCGTGTAAGTCGGCGTGCCCTACATTAGCGCTTTCAAACCAAACAGAGTCTACAGGCTTGATAGCAACTATCTCGAACAGCTGCGAAAACTTATACGGTTATTGCGGCAGTTGCGAGGACAGTTGCCCTTATGATGCTTTGCAATGGCAAGATGATGTCAAACCTAAAATTGACGCCGCCAAGTGCAAAGGTTGCGGACAATGCGCGCAAAGCTGCTACAACAGCATGATCAGCTTTGACTTAAAACGATAAAAAAGGGATTGGCGCGAACCAATCCCTTTTTGTTTGTATTCAATGCTATTCAATCTTACGCCAAGGTTGCCAATTGGCTTTGCGCGTCTGAAATGCCTTTCGCTGCTGCGTCATCACCCATGTTTAGCGCTTCTGCGTAAACAAACTCCACATCCGTGATACCAACAAAGCCCAATACTGTGCGTAAGTATGGAGTCATGCTGTCGGTTGGGGAGTCTTTATGAAGACCACCACGAGTGGTGACTACGATTGCCTTCTTACCTTCAATCAGACCTTGAACGCCGTTTTCTGTGTATTTGAATGTCACGCCAGCACGAGCAATCAAATCAATCCAGTTTTTCAGCTGAGTTGGAATCGTAAAGTTGTACATTGGTGCTGCGATAACCAAAGTATCTGCTGCTTTGATTTCTTCAATTAAGGTATCAGATAGGTCAACCACCGCTTGTTGCTCTTGTGAAAGATCTTCTGTTGCGCGAAGTGCTGTCGCAACGGAAAAGTCTAAAACTGGCAGTGGATTTGCAGCTAAGTCACGAACAGTTAGCTTATCTTGGTCTACATTTTTGATGAAGTCTTCAACCAGTTTGTTTGATTGAGAGTAATCGCCAAGGATGCTTGATTTAAGAGCTAGTACACGAGACATATGGATTTCCTTTAATAAGTGCTTTCGGCTATGTGATGCATTATAGGCAATGCTCAGCGACTCAAAACCTGATGGATTCGCTTAAGTTGTTCGAAAAAATTGAATGATTGCCGGATGCTGGTTTCCGTTATCTTGTTCTAGCCCTTATGTGCTACAATCCGCGCAGTTTTATGTAATGAAAAGAATAGGAAACGCTTTGACTTCGTCACAGCCCCCAAAAAAAAATCCCGCTGAAGAGCAAGCGGCACCGTCAAATGGTGCGCAAAATGCCAAAGCGAAGCAGGCTAATGCATCTCAAGCACAAGCTTCTCAGAATGCTGCGCCTCAGGCTCAAGTAAATAACGCGGCGTCACTACGCAAGGCACTTAACCAGTGCATGATGCGTGACCGCTTCCGCTTGAGTAAACGAATCTCTGGTGCAAGCAAAATCAAAAAAGACGCAGCACGTAATGCTGTGTTTGATGAAATCGCATTAGACATCGCCAAATCCATGATGGTTGTGGAGCAACGTAGTAGCTACAAACCAACGATTGAATACCCTGAAATCCTGCCAGTTAGCCAAAAACGCGACGACATTGCGAAAGCGATCGAAGAGAACCAAGTGGTTATCGTTGCGGGTGAAACCGGTTCAGGTAAAACCACTCAGCTACCAAAAATCTGTGCTGAGCTTGGTCGCGGTAAATTCGGTCTGATTGGTCATACTCAGCCTCGTCGTCTTGCGGCGCGTTCGGTTGCAAACCGTATTGCTGAAGAGATGGAAACCAAGCTTGGTGAGTTTGTTGGTTACAAGGTTCGATTCAACGATCAGATCTCTGAAAATACCCAAATCAAATTGATGACGGACGGTATCTTGCTGGCTGAAATTCAGCATGACCGTTTCTTGAATCAATACGACACCATCATTATCGATGAAGCGCACGAGCGCAGCCTGAACATCGATTTCATCTTGGGTTACTTGAAAGAACTGTTGCCACGTCGTCCTGATCTGAAAGTGATCATCACGTCGGCAACCATCGACCCTGAGCGTTTTTCAAAACACTTCAACAACGCACCAATCATTGAAGTGTCAGGTCGTACTTACCCAGTAGAAACGCGTTACCGCCCACTAAGTGGTGATGACGATAATGATCGTGACCAACTTGAAGGTATCTTCGAAGCGGTAGACGAACTGTGCGATGAAGGTTTAGGTGACATTCTGATCTTCATGAACGGTGAGCGTGAAATCCGTGATACCGCTGATGCACTGTCTAAACGTAATCTGAAGAGCACGGAAATTGTGCCACTTTACGCGCGTTTGTCGGCGGGTGAACAGAACAAGATTTTCCAACCTCATGCTGGTCGCCGAATTGTACTGGCAACCAACGTAGCAGAAACCTCGTTGACGGTTCCTGGCATCAAGTACGTTATCGACCCGGGTACGGCGCGTATCAGTCGATACAGCTACCGTACTAAGGTTCAGCGTCTTCCAATCGAGCCAGTTTCTCAGGCGAGTGCGAACCAGCGAAAAGGTCGTTGTGGTCGTGTGGAAGAGGGTATCTGTATCCGTCTGTACTCAGAGGAAGATTTTGAGTCACGTCCGGAGTTTACCGATCCTGAGATCCTGCGTACCAACCTAGCGTCGGTTATCTTGCAGATGACGGCACTTGGTTTGGGCGATATTCAAGCCTTCCCGTTTGTGGAAGCACCTGACAAACGTAACATTCAAGACGGTGTTCGCTTGTTGGAAGAGCTGGGTGCAATTAACGCAGAAGCGAAGGACCCGAAAAAACGCCTAACCAGCATTGGTCGTCAACTTGCACGTCTTCCAATCGACCCACGTTTAGCGCGTATGGTATTGGAATCACCAAAGCAAGGCGCATTGAAAGAAGTGATGATCATCGCGGCTGCATTGTCGATTCAAGACCCGCGCGAGCGTCCAAGTGACAAGCAGCAATCATCAGATGACAAACACAAACGTTTCTTCCATGAAGACTCAGATTTTCTGACGTTCGTGAACCTGTGGAATTACATCCAGAAGCAGCAGAAAGCGCTGACGGGCAACCAGTTCCGCAAGCAATGTAAACAAGATTACTTGAACTACTTGCGCGTGCGTGAGTGGCAAGATGTGTACTTCCAAATTCACCAGTCGATGCGTGAAATGGAATTCAAACTGAACGATGAGCCTGCGTCTTACCATGGCGTACACAGCTCAATCTTGGTCGGTTTGTTGTCACACATCGGTATGAAAGATCAAGAGAAGAATGAATACCAAGGCGCGCGTAACGCTCGGTTCCATATCTTCCCTGCATCAGGTCTATTCAAGAAACAGCCTAAGTGGATCATGTCTGCTGAGTTGGTGGAAACCTCAAAACTTTGGGGTCGCATCATTGCTAAGATTCAGCCTGAGTGGATTGAACCATTAGCGAAGCACTTGATTAAGCGCAGCTACAGCGAGCCGCATTGGTCGAAGAAACGTGCAGCAGTCATGGCACACGAGAAAGTGATGCTTTACGGCGTGCCAATTGTACCGAAGCGTTTGGTGAACTACGGCAGTATCGATCCAACCGTCAGTCGTGAGCTGTTCATTCGTAGTGCGCTGGTGGAAGGTGAGTGGGAAACCAAGCACGCGTTCTTCAAGCAAAACCGTAAGCTTCTTCAAGAAGTGGAAGAGCTTGAACACAAATCTCGTCGCCGTGACATCTTGGTGGATGACGATGAACTGTTTGATTTCTACGACCAACGCGTTGGCACTGAAGTGGTCTCTGGCAAACACTTCGATACGTGGTGGAAGAAAGCATCGAAAGACAACAAAGAACTGCTGAACTTCGAGAAAGAGATGCTGTTCAAGGGCGATGCAAGCCACGTTACCGATTTGGATTACCCGAACTTCTGGCATCAAAACAACCTGAAACTTAAGCTGAGCTACCAGTTTGAGCCGGGTGATGACAGTGACGGTGTGACGGTACACTTGCCGCTGCCGATCTTGAACCAAGTCGAGCCTGCGGGTTTTGACTGGCAGATCCCAGGTTTACGCCATGAGCTTGTAGTGAGTTTGATTAAATCGTTGCCGAAGACAGTGCGTAAGAACTTTGTTCCTGCGCCAAACTACGCCGATGCTTTCTTGGCTCGTGCAACACCGATGGAAGCGCCGCTGCTTGACTCATTAGAGAAAGAGCTGCGTCGAATGACGGGTGTAGAAGTTCTGCGCGAAGATTGGAATATGGATCAAATTCCGGAGCACTTGAAGGTGACTTTCCGCGCGGTTGACCATAGAAATCGCAAGTTGAAGGAAAATAAAGACCTTCACGAATTGAAAGAGAGCTTGAAAGACAAAGTTCAAGAAACCCTTTCAAAAGTAGCGGATGACGACATCGAGCAAGAAGGTCTGCATACGTGGAGCTTTGGCGAACTACCTAAGGTATACCAACAAAAACGCGGTGGTTACGACGTTAAGGCGTACCCAGCGATTGTGGATGCCAAAGACAGTGTTGAAATCAAACTGTACGAGACCGAATACGAACAGGTCACGGCAATGCAAGCGGGTCAGCGTCGTCTGATCTTGTTGAACGTGCCGTCGCCAATTAAATACCTGCACTCTAACTTACCGAATAAGTCGAAGCTGGGTCTGTACTTTAACCCTTACGGTAAAGTGTTGGATCTGATTGATGACTGTATCGCGTGTGGTGTCGATAAGCTTATCGAAGAGCAGGGCGGTTTGGTTTGGGAGCCAGAGAAGTTTGATGCACTGAAAGAACACGTTCGTGCTGAGCTTGGTGATACGGTGGTGGACATTGCACAGCAAGTGGAAACCATCCTGACGACCGCTTTCAATATCAATAAGAAGTTGAAAGGCAAGATCGATTTCACCATGGCGTTCGCATTATCGGACATCAAAGCACAAATCGAAGGATTGATCTTCAAAGGCTTCGCAACAGAATGTGGTTGGAAACGTCTGCCAGATATTCTGCGTTACATGCGTGCGATTGAGCGTCGTATGGAGAAGCTGCCGATCGATCCAAACAAAGACCGTTTGCACATGCTGAAAGTGGAATCCGTTACGAGTGACTACAAAGAGCTGCTCAACAAAATTCCGAAAGGTATGGTGATTCCAGAGAACGTGAAAGAGATCCGTTGGATGATCGAAGAGCTTCGAGTGAGCTTCTTTGCTCAACAATTGGGCACGCCGTATCCGGTTTCTGATAAACGAGTCAAAAATGCGATTGATGCTTGCTGATCGATCAGTACAATAGCGGCAGTTTTTCTTGTGGGGTTTACTGACTAATCAATTGTTTGTCCAGTGATAGACGCGATTGGTACAGTAATTGCAAATATTTTCCCACAAGTGTTTTTAAGTCATAAGGGAGGCAATGGTTCGCCTCCCTTATGTTTGCAGTACCAACCTCTGCGTGACGCAGAAGTGGGTAATAATAAAGAGTAAAGGTTGATGATGAAGAAAACTCTATTGGCAGTGGCACTTCTAAGTGCTTCTTCTGCAGCAATGGCAGATTCATGGATTTATGGTGGTGCTTCTGTAGGTCAGTCTGACTTCAAAGGTGAAACAGACACGTCTTACTCTGTGCACGTAGGTACAGGTATCCTGCCAATTATCGGTATCGAAGCAGGTATTACTCAGCACGGTGAATTCAAGATTGCAGGTCAAGAAACTAAGCTGACTTCATACTATGCAGCGCTTAAACCAAGCATCGACTTCGGTCCTCTGCACGTTTACGCGAAAGGCGGTATTCACCAGTGGGATAAGAAAGTATCTGGCGGCAAAGATGACGATGATCTAGATCTAATGTACGGTGTAGGTGCGGAATACTTCATTTTCGGTCCTATGTCTGTTGGCGCAAGCTACATGAACTACACAGCGGGCAAAGACGACATCGGTACGTTCTCTCTAAACGCGACACTGCACTTCCTATAATCGGCGAGTCTTTCGAAGGTTTGATAAACACCGGCAATATGCCGGTGTTTTTTTGTCTGTAAATCACACAAATAGACATTGAACAAAAATTATTCGTTTCTTGACCTTAAAACCATCAATCTTTCGCATATAGTAATTACCTGACTATGCATCACGTGATGTTCCGTTCTGGAATCGAACAGGAAAGGTATAACTATGAAAACAAAACTCTCGTTATTGGCTTTGGCGCTATGCTCATCTTCCGCGTTTGCTGACTCTTGGATTTATGCTGGTGGTCAAATCGGTCAGTCTGATATCGACAGCGAAAACGATACGACTTATGGCGTACATGTGGGTACTGGCATCTTGCCGCTCATTGGTCTCGAAGTGGGTTACTTCAACCATGGCAAGGTAGATTTAAATTTAGCGGGTAGCCGTGGTGATGTGGATCTCTCATCCTTTTATCTAGCGGCAAAACCAAGTATCGACTTTGGTCCTCTGCACGTTTACGCGAAAGGTGGCATCAACGCCTTTAACGTTGAATACAATGGCAACTTAAGCAACCTAGATAAAGACGATGGTGTGTCTTACATGTATGGTGTCGGCGCAGAGTACTTCTTGTTAGATAACATCTCTGTTGGGGCGAGCTATCAAGCTTTTGGTGTTGATATCAATGGTGACAGTGACACCGTAAGTAGTATCACGGGTAACGTGACTTTCCATTTCTTATAAGCGAAACAGTGGGAAGTGCTTCAACGTATTTGAAGGCTTAGAACGAAAAAAGCACGCTGGTACGTACATGAGGTAACAGCGTGCTTTTTACTTAGTCCTGAATCGGATTTGGTCGACACTGTATGTTGGTCAGAGGAATAAACTTATCGCTCTTCTCGTAATACACTCCGCAATCTTCACCTCGTAGTTGCAACGTATATTGATCAGGCAACTCGGTTTCAGCTCCGTTCAATGACACACCTTGTTCATCCATTAATTGTCCAGATACGATCAAAAGATGAGAGTTGGTTTCAAACGTATTTGACGCGATCTTGGGTGGAACTTGATTGCCTTGAATCGTAGTTATTGCGCGCTGAATCTCCGTTACTGTGTCACCAGAAGTCTTGATGCTCAATGCGTTCACCATATCATCGTTGTTACTTGATGATGAGCAACCCAATAGCATCACACTCATACCCGCTCCGGTAAGCAAGGTCATTGTTTTAGTTAATGTTGACATGAATAGCCTCTTGTCGAAGTGGATCAATCCCTTGATTAAGTGGAGTACCACCTAGCATTGGCATTGCTCTAGGAGCAGGAGCCACTGAAGGCGCAGCAGGGCAGTTACCTGTCGCCATATAGTTGAGAGCGGCAGAAAGCATACCTTCAGAGATATCACCTAACGGTGCATTCATGTCATCTGCCACAACACAGCCTTCCACTTTGTCATCTATACCAATATTAGACGATACAAGATTTTTTGCCGTAGGGATGAAGCCATCTGCAAAATCACCAAAGCCTTTTGCGTTGATCGATTTAAACTGAATAGTGTAGTAAACGCTGCCACAGTTTGCTTCAGGCGAAAACCCGTAAGGTTTACCAGTGGTCGTTGTTCCGATTTGAATTACGTCGACATCGATACCACGAAGTGCGTTGATCAGAAGCTCGCTGGAAGACGCTGTGTTGTCGGTGGTTAGGACATAAACACGTTTGGCGCTTAATGTCGGCAAAGATTTGCTTGTTAATCTGCGTGTCGCCCAGTTAATTTCTTTATCAACGAAATTGTAAACTTTACCGCCTTGACCTGACTTTGTGATTTTGTCGTTGTAAACCAATTGCCCAAAGACTTGATTCTGATTTGCCCCCGATAGCATGTAACCGACTTGTGCCGACTGCCAAATCAAACCGCCGCCGTTGTAACGTAAATCCATCACGACTTCGTCGACATTCGACGAAGACAGGCGATTAAACGCATTTATTAATGGTTGTTGAGCTGTTGCTTCGAATGCGTTGAACTGCATATAGCCAACCGTCTTATCTCCGTAGTTGAACACTTTAACGTTTTTAACCGGAGACGTTGCTACATCTTGCGCTTTGATGGTGACAACTTTCACAGCACCGTTCTTATCAAGAAACGTAAAGGTGTAGTCTTGATTGTTATTTGGAGAGAATAGGGTGTTGTTGATGTAATCAACGTCGGTTTGAAGTGGTGAATTAACCACGTCGACGTGATCAATCTTAATCAGTTTGTCGCCGCGCTCGACACCTTTAAGAGCGGCAGGAGAGTTGTCTTCGGTGTAGGCAATTCGAATATCTCGTGGCTCTGTCCCTTGAATAAACTTCCAATTAAAGCCAAACCCAGACACTAAACCAGATTGTTGAGATTTCATGAAAGCATCATAAGAACGAATGTAGTGAAAACGGTCTTTCTTTTGACCCGTTGCGGTTCTTGCTGGCGTTACTAGCGACTTAAAGTAATCGGAAACAGACGCATAGTTGCTTGGATTATTATCTGGAATTTCGTCATACCATAGATAGGTCTCGTGGCTGAAAGCGCGTAAGAACATTTTTTCGTACATGCTTGAGCCAGCTTGGTCCGGGTACGCTTTGCCTGTGTATGGATCAATCCCCGTCCTTACGTTATTACATTGATTGGCATAGCTACTTGCTGATTGAGAAAAATCGCCTGCTGTCCAAGCCGCGCTGCTGGCAGTTGTCGTGCCGTCTCCACCACCGCCACAACCCTGTAACAGTAAAATAGGGAGAGCTGCCAATACTGCTGTGTTTTTATACTTAAACATGGTTTCCCTTACATCTGTGTTAATTGTATACATAAGTCATTCGCGTTGAGCCAAGGATCTTGAGGTCGCTTGGATATAAACATTGACCTTGTATATAAATTCCTTTTACTGAGGCTTGAATGTATAAATAACTGGTTGCATACCGCAAATGGGAATCATCGCAATGTGGGGACGATCACACTCGTTTATGTTGGAAAATCAACGAGCTTCTGTGTGATACAGAAGCTGCTGAATGAAAGGGAGATCGTTATTCTGAGAGGTGGGTGGATGAATGACTCAGGGCGAAGTATAGAGTTCACTACCCATCAAGACATTCTGTCCAATTGGTACTGATATTTCTTTTCTAACGCTTCGTTTCCTGCTGCACGTTCGAGTTCTACCATGAGGCGAAGGGAAGGCTTTTTAACACCGTACATTTGGTTAAAGCGCATTAAGCGAATTCGCGCATCGGTGTAGTTGCCACTATCGATTTCAAGTTTAGCCAGTTGAAGAATAGACTTAGGACGGTGAGGGTCATGATCGATTGCGCGAGTGAAATAGTATTTCGCCTTTTCTACATCGTCTGACTTAAGCGCACAAAAACCGGCGTTCTCATAACTTGCAGGGATAAGGTAGTAATAAGGCTGCTCAATTGCACGATTAAACATTTTGTCGGCTTGTTTGTACTCCCCTTGTTTACAAAGGAATGTGCCGTAGTTATTGAGTACGTTTCCGTTCTTCGCGTTTTGGCGTAATGAGCGTTTGTACATTTGTTCCGCTTTGACATCTTCTCCGACAGTTTCGTAATAATGCGCCATCGAGAGTTGTGCACGGTAATAGCTAGGTGCATGGGTTAAAGCTTGTTGAAGGTTATCGTGAGCACGAATCATACTTCCGCTTTCAAGGTAACCTAGACCTAAAGCGATACGTGATTCAGCCATAGCGACAGGATCTGCTTTAACGACAGGGCTTTTACCGTCTTCATTTACGGTCACACATCCCATCAATCCCATCTGTATGACGAGAACTGCTGCACCAAGCTTTACGATTTTCATTTATTTTTCCTGCGTCCCTGTTCCACAGAGCATGATATGAATTACAGTGCAAAAGCCTAATGAGGAAAAATTACTATGCGATCAGGTTAGCAAACTGATACAAAAAAGCCGCCAGTTGGCGGCTTAGTTCACATTCTAATTCAGCGACTTAATCGTCTTTTGTAAATGCATCTTCACTGAAGTGGTCCAGATCATAAGGCGTTTGTTGGTAAACGCAGTAGTTAAGCCAGTTAGAGAATAGTAAGTGACCATGACTACGCCAACTCGCGCATGGCGGATTATCTGGATTATTATTTGGGTAGTAATTGATTGGAATTGCAGGTTCCATGCCTTCACCCAGATCGCGAATGTACTCGTTATGAAGAGTATGGGAATCGTATTCAGGATGACCGGTCACAAAGACATTACGTTTGTCTTTGGTTGTTGCCAGATAAACGCCAGCAACATCAGATGTCGCGAGAATATCAAGATCAGTGTGCTCTTCTAAAAACTCCGGTGAAAAATCTGCATAGCGAGAGTGCGGCGCTAAAAATGTATCATCGAAGCCTCGTAAAAGGGGATGGTACTGGTGGTGAATGTTATGGTGATATACACCGGACAGTTTTTCTTTACGTGTTTTCTTTGGCAAGTTGTAGAGAAGCTTCAAACCAGCTTGCGCTGCCCAACACACGTAAAGAGTCGAAGTGACGTGGTCTTTTGCCCACTCCATAATGGTTTTCAAGTGGTCCCAATAGATGACATCCTCGAACTGAACCAAGCCTAGCGGCGCTCCCGTGATGATAAGACCATCGAAGTTTTTACCTTTTACCATCTCAAACTGGCGGTAGAAGGTATCAAGGTGTTCAGTCGGTGTATTCTTGCTTGGACGATTGTCGATTCGAAGTAGCTCAACATTAACTTGCAAAGGGCTATTGGAAAGTAGGCGAAGAAACTGCGTTTCGGTCTCAATCTTTTTTGGCATCAAATTGAGAATAAGCACTCGCAATGGACGGATTTCCTGACTCGCCGCTCGACTCTCGCTCATCACAAAGATGTTTTCTGTCCTTAATACATCACTAGCGGGTAATTGATCTGGAATTCTAATTGGCACGGCTTTCTCTCCCTAAGCTTAACTTTTTAGACGTCTATACTTCTAAAGCTAACGTAATTGCTTGCGGATGTCGACATGAAATGTGACTTTGAGCGGGATTTCTTTTCATATGGCTATGGCTCAACCTCAGCAGAAGCTTGCGTTGTAAACCCAAGTGACTCGTTGCCGATTCTTGACTTAGACCCACTAGACCTTTAAATCGCCGCCGCGTCTACAAACCAAGTCATTCTCTCGGAACCTAGCATTTAGAGATTACTTGGGTATACATCTGAGCGATGACAAGAAATCGATAACTCATCTTGATACATCTAGTGGCGAATAATAAGACACGCTATGTTCCATGACAGCTGATGAAATTTAGCTCAGTGCTGTCAGGTCATGTCGATAAGAAAACACAAACTACCAACTGTGATTGCTGCAAGATTTCTGAATACATTTTTGTGAAACACAGAGCGTAGAGTTTGAAGGCAATTATGAGATCGAGTTAGTATAATTTTTGAACCCTAATACTAAAAACACGAAAGGGTTCACCAACTCGTGCTTATGTACACAGTTTGGATAATCATCGTCAGCGGAGGATATCATGTTCGGTATTTTTAAGAGAAAAGAGACCATTCAGAGCATCGCACATCAAGTTCCTAATGTTTTACTTAGAGAGTTTGGCGATAAGAACAGCTACTCACCAGATGAAGTTGATAAGGCGCTATTAGAGCTAGGTCATGAGAAACATCGCGATATGACGCGCTATCAATATGCGTATGGGATGTTTACTAGTCTCGCGAGTTACGAGCAGTTGGGCTTAACGCAAGAGCTCGGTAATTATGGGCACTTCCAACGCGAAGTCGGTAAAATGTTGTTGAATACACCAGAACCTATTGATATGCATATTTACTTTGAGCTTGCTCAACAACATCACTTAAGTGGCGGTCAAGCCAATGTTGGTAATGAAGCCAATGTCGTCGATAGTGTTGATGGCGGTTATTAGTACGATCATTTCAAATTCATTTCCTTGCAGGCTTTCCACACCATTCAGAGCAGAGCTAATAGCGGTATTTCGATGAGCGGGCACAAAGTTCCGAGTGTTACGCTCACTCAAGTTCGTTAGAAGGTACCGTCAAAAGTCCGTAATCTCCTTTTTTAGCTAGCGTATTTTTAGTTTTTCATGCGTGTCTGTGTGCATATTTTGACGTTGGTCAAAAATGTGCCAGTTTCTCTCTCGCTTATATTCATCTTGTCCAATACTAATCTGAAGTTGGCTTTCAGTTTTGGAACAAAGATCATGGAGAGGGATATGCAAAGGTGGCTTAGCGCACTCACACTCGCGGGATTAGCGGGATGCAGTTTGTCTAATGAGATTTATATGGAAGGACGAACTCTTTACTTTAACGGTGAGATTACAGCAGAGAAAGTAGCAGAGGCAATTGAGTTAGCAAATGTTCAACCAAATGGTGTGGTTGCCATGATGATTGACAGTGACTCTGGTGAATATCGTCCTGCTATGGAACTTGGACGCTGGGTTTATACCAACCAAGTCCATTTGATCGTCAATGGTACATGTGCGTCTGCCTGTGCGAATTATGTATTAACCGCAGCACCGAGCACCTTAGTGATGAAAGGCTCTGATGTACTTTGGTTTGGCGGTGCCATGCAAGATGAATGGGATGTCGATGGCTTTGATCAGAAAGAGCTTGAGCAATGGCAACAGTCGCTCAGCTTATGGCGTCAACATGAGGACGCGTTTTTCGCCTTGGTTGATGTTAACCCTAAGATCACCATGTTTGGTCATATGAATAAACGCGAGAAATTACACAAAGCAGGGTGTGATATCGACGATGCGGCGTGGATGTACCATATTGATGATATGCAAAAGCTTGGACTGAATAATATCGTTTATGCAGACCCAGACGCTTTGATCACAGCACGGAAAGATGCACCTGGTTGCGTCATCAATTTGGAAGATTCTGACTTTTGAGTGTGATTATTACACCTGCGTAAATGTGAGTTGCATCACTTTTTATAGCGCGCTGACGGATTTTGATTATAATGCGCCGCTCAGAGATTCGATATGTCATCGAGTTCAGGTTAATTGAGCGTTGATTGCCTTATGTTCAAAATGCTTGTTTCTATGCCTCCATTGGTTGCGTTGTCTATTGCTATCGTGTGTGAGGTGATTGCAACTTCTTCTATTCCTAAAACTGAACAGTTTACCAAGTTGATGCCAAGTACCGTGGTTATTATCGGTTATGGCATCGCTTTCTTTCTATTGTCTGTCACTGTGAAAAGTATGCCTGTTGGTCTTGTGTACGCAATTTGGAGTGGGGCAGGCATTGTTCTTGTTGCTGCGGTTGGCTACTTCCTATACGGACAAAAGCTCGATCTTGCAGCTATCGTCGGTATTGGTTTTATTCTTACTGGCGTAATGATTGTGAACTTGCTGTCTAAGACGGTCGGTCACTAATCCAAAAGTTTATCAATAAAAAAGCCGCGAATGATTCGCGGCTTTTTGTTATCTGAAGAAACACTTTTTTGCTATCTAAAGAAACATTGATCAGATTAATTCGCCATCGCTTCAATCAATTGACCTTGTTGGCGACGCTTACGGTTGCGGTACATCACCGCTGCAATTGCTGGCAAGCTGAAGGCGATAAAGCCAAGAATCAAAGCGTAAGCACCAGTTTGAGCACTAATGCCTGCTGGTACATCGAATGAAACGAAGATAGTTACTAAGCAACTGACCAAGCCAAGTGTTGCGACTAACATCATACCGAACTTGCCGCCAGGCACGCGGAATGGACGTTCAATATCTGCATGTTTACGGCGTGATACCAAGAAGCTTACGAAGATACAGATGTACATCACCATGTAGAGCTGAGTCATTAGAATATTCAATAGCCACATGCCTTGGTTCACGTTTGGTACCAAGATAAACACCAAAGAAAGCACACTCACAATCGCACCTTGTAGCAAAAGAAGTGGAACCGGCGCTTGGTTCTTATTTTCTTTTGATAGCGTCAGTGGCATGAAGTGGTCTTTTGCGGCGACGTGTAGGCTCTTGGTTGGTGCAATGATCCAGTTGTTTAGGCTCGCTAAGCTGCCAAACACAATGGCAAGTGCGATAACTGGCAGCATGAATGACATGTTCAAATCATCAAAGAACGCTTTGAATGCCAGAATTACGCCCTCGCTCAAGCTGGAATGATCGCTGGATACTACGGAAGAGATGGAAAGTGAACATGCAGTCAAAGAGACTAAAATCAACACAGTTGAAGCAATCAGCGCCTTAGGGTAAGTCTTTTGCGGATTGTCGACTTCACTCGCGTAAGACGTGGTTATCTCAAGTCCTGTTAGAGAAAGCACAACTGCTGTAAAGCCTGCACCAATACCATCTTGCGAGAAATCCGGTAGCCAGTCAGACGCATGACGCAGGGAGATATGCGATTCACTAGGGTTGCTATAAGCCCAGTAACCGCCCAAGCCGATGATCAGTAGGATAGGGAAGATAAGCCCCAAAGTGCCAAACACATTGGTGATGAGCGAAGACAAACGCAAACCAAAGATGTTGACCAAGGTCAGAGCCCAGAAAATCACGTTAATCATGATCAACATAAAGATGTTGTTTTGTGCCAGTTCAGGGAAGAAAGGATACGCACCAGTCGCGACGATGAATGAAATGAGCGGTGGGTAGTACACAATGTTCTCGGCATACTGATACCACACGGTCGCAAAACCAAAGTTTGGACCTAACGTCTCTTTACCCCATAAATACACACCGCCTTGTTGCGGATAAGTGGTACTCAATTCTGCACAAACTAATGCGGTTGGAACGAAGAAGCAAAGACCAGCCAATAGAAAGAAAGAGATGGCGTGACTACCAAATAAGGCGGCACCCGGAATGTTCCTTATACTGTCGACGGACGTAACCGTAATCATGATGACAGAAAAGACACTGAGTTTGACGGCGGATTTGGCGATATTGCTCATTCGATACCTTTAATGATCGAGCCACGAGTTCTGGATGCGAACCCGCGTGCTACAAGTAAGACCGGCGTATTGTAGGGCTGCAAGAATCTGTGGGTATATAGCCAAAAATGGTATGTATTTACCCAAAAATGAACCGAAATCTCGGTGGCTTAATCGTAATCAATTTAAACGTTTGCTCTGGTCAAAAAACACAAAATTGAGTTAAAAAATGCATATTAATAAATGTGTTTATAGCGAATTATTTATTACCGAAAATATGGAAATTTAGCAGATTTTTGCCAATGTTTGACTCTCACCTTGGGGGAAGGTCTAGATTGGATACGACCAACAAGTTGTAGAAGATGGAGAAAATGATGGGATGTTGTAATCAAGCACCAAAAGGTGGCACCGGAAAACTATCGTATTTATTAGGTTTAGTAGCAGCACTGTTTGTTGTGATCTTATTGTTGGCTGCGGTATTTGGCTAACATAAAAAGACACCGAACGCACGTTGTTGAACCAAGTCGTGCTCTTTAAATAAGCACTTCGAGGGGCTTAGGTGTAAGTTAAAACGGTATAAAATAAAAACACGCCAAAGAGCGTGTTTTTGTTCGTTCAGAAAAACTCGTTGTGTCTAAAACCGAGTATTTGCTAACCCTACGCCGAAAGAGATAAATAATGCACCGCTAACGTAGTTCAACCACTTGCTGGTTTTCGAAGAAGTAAGCAGTACTTTCAATTTCGTTGCGAAGAAAATTACGAATAAATACCAACTTGCCACAATACCTGCTTGCAGTGCTCCTAGAATCATACTCTGCTCAAGAATATGTTCTGGTTGTACAAACTGTGGGAAAATCGACAGATAAAATAGCACGATCTTCGGGTTAAGAAGGTTAGTGAGTAATCCTTTCACAAAGGCTTGTTTAAGAGTTTGTTCTTCAACTTTACGATCGAGCTTTAACTTCTGGTCAGCCAGTTTAAGACCGCTTTTTAGGTTGTTGATCCCCAACCAAACCAAATACGCAACGCCCATCCATTTAAGAATGTTGAACGCCAATGCCGATTGAGAAAGCAGCAAGCTCAACCCTTTTGCGGATACAAACGCATGAATCATAAAGCCAAGTGCCACACCAAGGATGTTAGCAATGGCAAAGCGGCGGCTCTGCGTCAGTGCAGTAAACAGTATCAACAAGGCATTGGGACCTGGAATTATCGCTAGAAAGAAAACAATTCCGCCGAAAGCCAACAAGGTATCGAGGTTCATGGTTATTCCAATAGAAAGGTTACACGCTGTTTATACACCTGCTTGTGTTTAAAAACAAACGACTATACCCAAGTAACTTCAAGATGCAGGATTCAGAGCGTTGTCATTGATTCGAGAGTAAGGAAAACAACGCAGTGTAATAGCCAGCTCTTTCCAAGTTGTTTGACGCAGCAATCGGGTCAATGACACGCTCCCAAAGGGCACTCTTTGCAAATAGTAAGGGCCTTGGCTTGTATACTTTGTTGCCGATTCTTGATTTAGACCCACTAAACCTTTAAATCGCCGCCGCGTCTACAAACCAAGTCAGTCTCGCTGAACCTAGCATATCGAGGTTACTTGGGTATATCAGAATTCTATTTGGCAGAAGGGGCAATGTAGATCAAGTAGGTTAACTGACTTAAGTAAAAGTGAGTTTTCAAACATGCTTATCTTTTCTAAAGCATTATAATCAACAGAAAATTATCAAATAGGATTAGATAATATGTTGCTTGAAGATCTGCAAGTCGTGCTCAAAGTCGCTGAGTTTCGGAGTATCACTGGGGCTGCTACAGCCCTCGATATGAGAACAGCAACGGCCAGTGCAGCAGTGAAAAGGGTTGAAGCTTCTTTAGGTGCGGAGCTATTCGTTCGTACTACACGCCATTTACGTTTGTCCAGCGCCGGCGAACGTTACCTTCCTCAATGTGAAAAAGCGCTAGAGATGTTAGAACATGCAAAGCAGAACATGCGTGAGGATCTCGATATCATTGATGGAGAGGTGCGTATTGCGCTCTCTTCTGATTTAGGGCGCAATTTGGTTACGCCATGGTTGGATGAATTCATGGATAGCTACCCAAAAGTCACATTGCGAAGCAACATCAGTGACAGCAACATAGATTTTTACCGTGATTCGGTTGATATGGCGTTGCGTTATGGTGCGCCCACGGATTCCAGTATGTATGGTTTTAAAATCTGTAACGTACCTCGATTATTGTGCGCTACACCCGAGTATCTCAATCTCGCAGGAACACCGAAGCATCCGCAAGATTTAGCTGAGCACAATGGGTTGCTTTATCAGTTGCACGATACGTTGCAAGATGTCTGGGGGTTCTCTGATGGCAGTGCTGAATACAAAGTGAAACTTAAAGGAAACCGAGCTTCGAATGACGGAGACTTAGTTCGACGTTGGTGTGTTTCAGGCAAAGGATTAGCCATTAAGTCTTGTCTAGACATGTCGCAGGACTTACTGGATGGCAAGGTAATGAATGTCATGAGTGAATATAAACCGACGCCGACGGAGCTATGGTTAATTTGCCCAAGCCGGCAGTCTATAACGCCAACGGTAAGGCTACTTAGAGATCTGTTTAGAGAGAAAACAAACGCTATTCTGTCTGAATTAGTAAAAGAGAATGTATTAGATAGCGAAGTTTTAAAACTCTAGTCTTAACTCGTCGCCTTTTGTAACCACGAAAGGCGGCTTTTTTGTGTCCATTCGACGAAAATCACGACCTTTATGTTCAAGTTGATAGGTCTGACCGCAATATCGGAAAGTTCTTATTGTGTGTTGTGTTAAAGAGCCCTAGAATCCGCGCGCTTTAGTTTTTGTAATAAGCACAGCCAATGATTTTAATCTCTATCATTGTTTTTAGAACTTTATAGGCGAACTCGTCTGATGACACATTCATGAATAAGCATACTGCACCAAAATTCAAGGCAGAATTTCTGGCTCCTCGCTACTGGGGCACATTGATCATTATCGGCATCATGTATCTTTTTAGTCTCCTCCCATTTCGTGTTCAACTCGCGCTAGGAAGCGGAATTGGTCGTCTTGCTATGCGATTAATGAAAAAGCGACAAGTCACGATCAAACGTAATTTAGAACTATGTTTTCCAGCGATGAGTGAACAAGAGCGTAATGCGATTTTAAAAGATAACATCGACAACGCAGGTATTGCCTTATTCGAAACCGCGATGGCATGGTTCTGGTCGGATAAACGCGTGAACAAACACGTGACAATTGAAGGTATGGAGCACATCGAAGCGCTTGAGAAACAAGGGAAGGGCGTATTAATGTTAGCGGTTCACTCAATGAACCTAGAATTAGGTGCTCGTGCGTTTGGCATCAAAAAATCTGGTTCTGGTGTTTACCGACCAAACAACAACCCCTGTTTTGACTACTTTCAATACAAGGGACGCTCTCGTTCGAATCGTACATTGATCGATCGTAAAAATGTTAAGGGCATGCTTGAAGCACTCAATACTGGTCATCGTGTTTGGTACGCACCGGATCATGACTATGGTACGCGTCGCTCGACGTTTGCACCTTTGTTTGCAGTAAAGCGTGCATGCACTACGACAGGAACAAGCTTGCTCGTCGATTCAACAGACTGCGCAATAGTACCATTTACCATGGTTCGTGGTAGCGATGGTCACTATACATTGACCCTTCGTGCTCCTGTTGAAGGTTTTCCGAAAAATGCCCCAGACCAAGCGGCAGTGTTTGTAAACAAGATCGTAGAACAATCGATCATGGCATGTCCGAGTCAATATATGTGGTTGCACCGTCGTTTTAAGACACGCCCTGATGGTGAATGCTGTTTGTATAAACCTCAACTTGCACCCGCAATGTGAACACCAAGCCCAGACGTTTGTTCTAGGCTTTCTTTTATCTGTTGATTCATTTCCATAGGCTTGTTTGCCACAATATGGATATTCTGGCTTTAAGGACGTTAATGATGAGATTGTTTTTTGCAATGACGTTTGACGATGCAAGTAAGTCAAAGCTCAAACTGATTCAAGATAAGCTGAAGCAAAAGGGAATAGAAGGGCGTTATACCCGAAAAGACAACTTCCATATTACTTTGGCGTTTATTGGTGAATCGACCAACGAGGAAACTCAGCAACTCACAAAGATTCTCCACACAGTCACGCCTTCTTGCGATCAGATTGTCGTCGATCATCTCGGCACGTTCCATCAAAGTGGTAGACAGTTAGCTTGGCTAGGCATCAAGAACAATCCCGCCATAGCAGAACGACAAAATGCATTAATAGAAACTCTAGAGCACCATGGGTTTGTGACAGAGTCACGCACGTACGTCCCCCACATTACATTAGCTCGACATGTCGAAAAACAAGCCCCTTTGGATGAGGTTCTTATTTCACCGCTAACAATACCAATTTACTCCATCGCATTGATGGAAAGTAAAACGATAGAGGGGCAATTGAGCTATCAAGTTATCGAAGAAGTCGCTTGTTCATCTTCTTGATGATGTTTATGTTATTAAAACTGTCAGCAATGGAGTAAGGAGGTAAGTAATGGAAATACTCGACTATCAAATGGATGATGCTTCGATACACGCACTAAAGCGCATTGTAGGATTAGAATGCAAGTTAATGACAAGTTTTGATAATACGTGCCTTGAATCAGATCCGGTGACAAGCTTATCTCCATTGTTTTTTCAGATGCCTACTGGTTTTGTTGAGCTAACAAATGAGTGGCACACAAGCCCCCAAGGTCATGACTTTCATTTGCCAGTAGCAAGGTTTGTCGATGAGCTGAATCCACAAGAGGTAAAGCTGACACAGCTTGAAGGCGTGAGGTTTTGCGAAGAAGCTAAAGTGATCGAGTGTATCGACGTCATTCGATTACGCAGCCGTAAAGCAGTAAAAGAAAATTTGGCTGATAAAGCGTTTGTCCCTTCTTCAGAAGTTGTTATCTACGACTATGGGCTCAACATTATGTTTGTTGATGGCACTTGTATTGCCGTAAAAACGGAAGATGATTCGATCTTGGGTGAGTGGCTTATTTCTAATGAAGCAATTGAGCCGTATCACCTTGAAGATGTTTACCAAGAAACATTAGAAATTCGTAGCCGGATAAGAGCTTAATTGGAGAGAGCAGCACGCGTTGCTCTCTTATTCAATCACGATCATGGAAAATAACCGCTAATACTCATAAAAGTTTGGAGGCTACGTGAGTTTACTTGCTGTCTTTTTTCGCTAAATTATCAGCTAACTTACCTGCAGTAATCTGAAATGCGGCAAGGTCGTCGTCCGACACATCTAGCGTCATCTTTTGAAAGATCTTGGCGTCGACCGTTTTGATCTTCGCTAACACATCATTGCCTTTCTCGGTGGTCAATAAACATTGGCTGCGCTTATCGTCTGGGTTTGGTGTTTTCTCAATAAAGCCTTCTTCAATCAATGTTTTAATTAAGCGTGTAACCTGCGCTTTATCTCTATTTAAGAAGTTCACTACATCCATTGCTGTGCAAGGTGACTGCTTGCTGATGATTTTTATAACGCGCACATGCATAGGTGCGATAGGGAGTTCTAGTTGCTCTATTTGCTCGTGCAGTTGACGCTTCAAAGCGTGTACGAGTTGGAATAGATTATCCAGCGATTTTGGATTCGACATGTAACACTCCAAGTGAAAGTGGTTGACATTATCAACTAAATAATTATAGTTGACATTATCAACTTAATTGAAAGCAACTTCAAGAGCTAGAATTGAATAACAGAATCCTTAGCAATGGTGTTGATGACCATAACATCCGTGACCATCAAACCAAAGATTGAACGCTTTTTAACAAGCTGATGAATTTTGATTGGAGAAATGAGATGAGAAAAGACAACTGCTACCGCATCACCATTGAAGAAGTAAATGTTGAAGAAGGGTGTGAAGCAAGAAGCTTGAGTTTTGAAGTTCAAGATCGTGAAGACATGCTAAACATTGTTGAGAAGCTTAATCAGGGCAGTGGATTAGAGCCAACTGATGCGACTCGTGTTGGTGTAGCGCTTCGCCTGCTGGGACCCGTGATGATGAAAGATCGTAAACATCCGTTGTTTATTGACTTTATGCCGCACTTTAGAAATTTCATGCAAAACTTGAAAAGCACAGTGAAGCGTCAACAAGCTCAATGATCGATTTTACTGTGTTTTATACCCAAGTCATTCTCGCTGAACCAAGCATCTCGAGGTTATTTGGGGATAAATTTAAAACTAATAAAAAGGCTGGTATTTCACCAGCCTTTTTGGTTTTTCAAAAGCAAATCTTACTTACCAAGATAACGGCTTTCTAAGTGTGCTTTAAAGTGTTTCGCGTTTAATACATCGCCTGTAGCTTGGCTTACCAAGTCGTCAGTAGACAACAAGCTGCCTTTACTCCAGATGTTATCAGATAGCCAAGTGAAGATTGGGGATAGATCTCCAGAGCGAATCGCTCCATCTACATCAACCGTTTGCTTCATTGCAGCCATGAATTGAGCTGCATACATTGCACCGAGCGTGTAGGAAGGGAAGTAACCAAAGGCACCGTCCGTCCAGTGAATGTCTTGCATACAGCCATTCTTGAAGTTACCTTCTGTTGACAGACCTAAGTAAGCCTTCATCTTCTCATTCCACAGTTCTGGAACGTCAGTGTGCTTAATAACGCCATTCATGAGATCGCGTTCAATTTCGTAACGCAAGATAACGTGAGCAGGATAAGTCAGTTCATCAGCATCGACACGGATGAAACCTTTCTCCACGTGAGTGTAGATTTTCGACAAGTTGTCTTGAGCAAACTCAGGACCTTCGAAATGGTTAGAAGCCAGACGAGCAAGGTGTTCAACAAAGGCTTGGCTGCGACCTACTTGCATCTCGAAGAACAGAGATTGAGATTCGTGGATACCCATTGAACGAGCTTCACCAGCCGTAGTGCCTGCTAATGATTTTGGCAGACCTTGCTCGTAACGCGCGTGACCTGTTTCATGTACGATGCCCATCAATGATTGCACGAACTCTTTTTCGTCGTAGCGAGTGGTAATACGAACGTCAGTAGGAACGCCACCACAGAATGGGTGAACACTTTCATCAAGACGACCATGTTCGAAGTCAAATTGAAGCAGCTTCATGACTTCCAGCCCCAATGCTTTTTGTTTTTCAGCCGGGTAATGACCGTTCGGAAGCAGGATGTTGTTGGCTTTTTGCTTCTCGATGGCTTCATCAATCATTGATGGTAACCATGTTTTTACGTCCGTAAACAACACGTCTAGAGACGCGGATGTTGTGCCTGGTTCGTACAGCTCCAGCATGGCATCGTAAGGTGATGTGCCAGCAGCTTCTGCACGAATTTGAGCTTCTTCTTGAGACAGTTTAACGACTTCTGCCCAGTTTTTTTCGAAACCAGCCCAGTCATCATTTCCACGTTGGCTACGCCACGCATGTTCACACTTAGAACCTGCGAGAGATTGCGCTTGTACTAAAGATTCAGGCAGTAGATTCGCTTGCTGCCAATCGCGTTTCATTTCACGCAGTACGGCTTGATCTTGCGTTGATAATGACTCTTCTTCTGCTTGTGCAAATAGATCACCTAAATGAGGTTGAGTCATAAGAGAGTGAATGTGGACATTAAGTTCTGCCATTGCATTAGAACGGGCTTCCGCACCGCCTGATGGCATAACGGCAGCTTGGTCCCACCCTACGATGGAGGCTAAGTGACCAAAGTTAGAGACTTTTTTTGAATGTTCGACGAGTTTTTGAAATGCGCTCATGTGACTACTCTTTGTTATGTTCTTTCCTTAAACGCCCCAAGCGGGGTCCTTGAACGTACTGTTCGAATCCCTCAGCACCGATGCAGAAAAAGTGCCGCATCAAGAGAATGCCGATAGAGAAGTGTTGCTAATTTACTATTTATTAACAACCAATGCAGGTCTATTGTGCACAAATTCAGACACTTGTACACCTAACCAAAAGGAGCGTTGAGAAACAAAGCTAGAGTCAGCGATGGCTAATGTTCTTGAGTTTCTTGCCTAAGAGGGCGGCTGAATTTTTGAATGGCTTCCTTACGACAGCTAACGTTGAGTTTTTTGTAAAGCTTGTAAACATGGGTTTTTACCGTGCTCTCCGCAACAAACAGGGCGTCAGCAATTTCTAAATTTGATTGTCCCTGAACAATACGATCGAGGATTTGTTTTTCTCTTTTCGTTAATGTGTTGCTGATTTCTTGAGAGCTGATGGCATAAGGTCTGAAATGAATCAGCATTTTTGCCATCAGTTTTCGAGGTAACCATAATTCGCCACTTAAGACGGCATCGATACAGCGAGTTAAATGCTCTATTGGCGAATCTTCATAAAGTACGCCTTTGAGATTGAGACAAGAAAAAAGCCGAAGATCAGAGCCCGTTTTCGGTACGTCATAAACCACTAAGTCGGTGTTTTTTGTTTTGAGTGAGATGTAGTCAGACAGTGGTCTTTCTTCCAATAAATAGTTAGAAATCAGAACAACGTTGTAGCTGGACAAGTTAATTTCGTCGTCTAAGCAATGGATGCTTTTACGGGTAAGTTTGTTTTGGGGGTTCTTTTCCAACTCTCGGCGAATAAACTGGTTTTGAATACAGTTTTCACCAATAAGAAGGATGTTAGATTCTAATTCATTCCTACGCGTCCCCATATTCATAACTAGCCCCTATATAATAGTTTTGTACTAATAATATTGATAATGTAATCACCTTAGTCTAGGGGTATAGTGCTCGCCACTTTTCTCTGTTTCAACTTTGCGACTGCCTAAGGTTGTTGCGAAAGCTTAGGTTCAATTGAGATCTGGAGCACATCGTTGTAGGTACCTCCCGGTTTATTTAGCGTATCGCCGATGATAAATTTCATGTTTTTTGCGTGTCCCTTAGATGGCGTATTTTCGCTGACTCTAGCACTCGCCTGATCTAGGTTAATTTGCTTAGAATCCAGATACATATCGTAGCTAATGTCCCATTGGGTGTCCGCAGATTTGTGTCGGAGCGCACCTCGGTTTGTTGATTCAAAAACCAAGTTATATCCGGCGTTACTTTGAATCCAAAGTTTGGGCGCGGATGTAACTACTTTATTAGATTGGAGTATTCCCATATCCAATTCGTAGTGCTGTTGAGTCAAACCATAAAACTGTATTTTGGCCATCGGCAAAACAGTGACTGCGATATTTGTCACAGCCGGTAAAACATATTCGTTATTGAGCAGTTGTTCGGTTAATACTGTCGCTTCGAGCTTGCCTTGATAAATACCTGAGGCGAGCCATTGTTGAGCCGGATAACGTATTTGAAAGGTGATATCAGCGTTATTCTCTGTTAAGACGACATGCCATTGATTACCTTTTTGGTAACCGTTCCCGCCTTGCCATTCGAAAATTAACTGGGCATTGGCTTCTCCTTTTAAAAAAGAGTCACCATCATCAATCTCTAACTTGACCGGAATTTGGCATTGTTCGCCTTCAATATTGGCGCGCAGTCGATATGTCGAAATGAGTGTGTATGCACCAGAGGCAAACACATCATAGCGTGCCTGCGTAGAAGCAGGTTCGACACTTAAGTTACTCATTGAGCAAAGAGAACCCGCTAATGTTGGGGGAGCAAGCAATATTAGAGTGATAAAAGGTTTAATCCACATAAAGCTCTCCTAATCTGATTAAAACATTGCTGCGTTCATCTAAAGTGATCACCACAGTCTGTTTTTCTTTTGTGTCGAGTGTGAGTTGGTATTGACCGGGGCGTAAGCCGGAGATTGCAAACAAGCCATTTCGATTAGTAAAGAATTCGATGGGCTGTTGGGTTTCGCTACCCAAATAAGTCGCCAGGCCAGCAATGAGTGGGATAGGGCTGCCAGTATGTCGATCGAGTAATGTTCCCATTACGGTTAACACAGAATCTGAGCCAATCTTGAGTTGGTAACCGCGTTTGTAGCCAGGATTCAGCCAAAATGCCCCGTCACCTAAATCGTAACCGGGCGGTAGGCTCTCTACGTCATAACTGATCAATTGAGGGTTGTAGGCAACCAAGTCCGGTATCAATACATTGGATGCGCTATGGCTATATACGCGGGCGTTTTCACCGTCTAGAGTTGGATCGATATCAACATTGTTTTCTTCCAAGCTTGGGTGCTTAGACACCACTGCAAACGCTTCACGGACTGGGCGTCCAACTGTGATTGAGGAACCAGCAAAGGCAATCGCACTACTGACTTCTACACGCGTACTGTGGTTTCTTATATCTTCGTTCAAACTCTCCATACGCGTAGCGTGGTCAGCGATAACTTGAAAGCGGTTGGCAGAATAGTTAACGCCAAGGTCAATGTCAGCGTCGCTGTCTCGGCTGGTAACAACAGAAGCATAGCCTGACATGCCCCCAGTATTACCTACATTATTTTGATAAGTGAGGTCTAGTGCTGCTTGATCGACCTCACTGTTGTAGCGGCTGACTAATCGTGTCGAATCGCTTAATGGCCAGCTTAACGTGAGAGACGTATTCCATTCATCTGAACCGATGTCGTTGTTCTGATAGTTGACCCTTGCGCTCCATGTCGCAGGTGTCGAGAAGAACGAACCGGACAGGCTAGGGCTAACTGACCAATAATTCGCAGCATCTTCAGTGCCAGAGCGGTAATTGACCGTCATGGCTGCACGTAAATCGTCATTAATATAAAACGCACCAAACGCCGAGGCATAGTGAGTGGTTTGGTTGAGAGGAGAGTCGATAGTGTCGTAGCCTTCTACGCCCGCGAAGTTTTCCGATTGGTATTCATAGAAAACACTTAATTGTGGTTGCCAAGGGTTGTCATCATCAAATTCTGCATCGAAAGCGATGCGAAATGCTTGCCCAGAATCGAGAGTGGGATGATGGCTTTGAGAGGCGGACAGTTCGGTGACACCTAGTGAGCTTGCAATTAAAGCCGTCCCACCATATTGGTACAGGTCTTCACGTTTTTGACCGTTTACGCCTAGCGTAAGCCATGGCAATACACCAACATCAAGATAACCATGTATCAATTTTTGATCGGTTTGATAATCGAGCTCGTTGTTATTGACCTCTGACGGCACGCCCGCCATTAAACTGTACTCAAACTCTCCGCTGTTAAGAAGGTCATTCCCCGTTGCGACAGAAAATTGAATTCTTTCGGTTTGCCCAGAAGAGTCGGTGAGCACCAATTCGACATCGTTAGTACCTTGTGCGAGAGGGATATCACTCAAGTTATAGCTGCCTGCGCCCAGTGTCAGCCTCTGAACGACAATGCCATCGATAACAACGTCGACATTCGAGGTGCGTTGCAATGTAAAAGACTGATTGGCTTTAGGGCGCACGTTTCGAGTAGGAATTAAAGTAAAGTCACGTGTGATACCGATTCCGAGGATGTCGGTACCATCTTGAAAGCTCTTGCCAGAGTTAAACATATCACCCAATACAAGGCGCGTTCCTTGTGAAGGAAAATCATAGTTTAAGCGCGTGCCGTGGCGGTAATAATCTGAGTCTTGAGACGAGCCATTTTCAAAGGTGGCTTCGTATTCAAGGTTTGCAGAACCTGCGTTTAAGCCCGATTCAAATCTTGTACTGTAAATACTTTGTCGGTCATTTTGCTCTGCTATGGTCTGAGTTTCATTCGCCGATGCGGTGACATTAACATAGCCACTGAAAAAGCTGGGTTCAGAATAATTAAAATGTTCATTGTCTTCAGCTAACGATATTTGTCGCGTGACGCTCAATTCGTTAGGAACTGAAATGATGCATTCTAGGGTGGATAAATCAAAGGTAAGCCCAAGCCCGGCACGTCGAAAGTCTTCTTGAGATAAGGTCTCTGAATGGGCGTCTCGTAATTTCTCTAAGGCTGACTCGGCGACAGATGACGAAAGTAGGGCGATGGTACTGTCTTTCGGTAAGCGAATCTCGTCATCAGCGGTAATGGTGACTTGTGCCTGACCCAAGACGCTGTCACTGATTTTTAAAAGAGAGGATAGCTCGATATCTCGACCTGTTGGATTAAGCACAACCTCGCGTGCCCAACTGATGTTGATTTGAGCGATACATAAAATCGTTAATAAAATGAATAGGAGCCAAACAGCACTGCTCCGACGCTCATTGCTCTCTTCCATGATATTTTCCTACTGGGATTGCTTTCCGTGAACGCAGGGTGAAGGTAGAAAATGGTGGCAAAAATTGGTCACCGACTTGTTGTTGGAGCGAGTAATTTTCTGTCGCTGTTAACGGCTCAAAATACAGTAGTCGAGAGTAGGTAAAGCGTTCGCCAGTATTACGAATAACCAATTGTCCGGCATCAGACACTTCCAAGGTGACGTCAGGTTGTTGGTTGTTGGAGTACACATGAAGCAGTGCGTTATAATGCACTTTAATTTTGACTCCGCTCTGCTGCACAGGCAAAGCTCTACTTTGTCCATTAGCACCCGTTAAATGAGCTTGCGTAAAGCGTATAAAGTAGCTAGAGGATGTTTTTTGTACAGAAGGATCAAGCCATTGAATACGAAATACTTGCTTTGAGTTCGGTGCTAACATTGCTGCTGGTGGAAAAACCAAAAGTGCGTCGCTATTTAAAGCTTTGGTTTCATATTGACCATTTTTCTTAAATACTAGCTGATGAATACTTACTTCTAGCGGCATTTTTTCTGTTGAATTATTTGTCACTATGATCTGTGATGTTGTATTTCTATCTGTGTTCAATTCAAATACAGTCGGTGAAATAATGATTGCATTACAAAAACCACTAAATAATAACAAGATTAGACATGTTATAGATTGATAGAACATGTTATTTATCCTGCTCTATTTCTATCGACAAATCTGACACGTCAAACCCTTTCAATGGTTTCATTTCAAAAAATCGTGTTGAATGAGGAAGTACAAGTGTGCCTGCGATTAACTTACTGATATCTAATCCTTTTAGGTATTTAGAATTACTGCCATCCGTTAAATTCCAATTAGTATTCGTTAGCCTGCCATAACTATTACCATTATTCTCTACTTCAACAATCCATTTGCTTCCTTTTTGTTTGACACTTTTTATATCTAAGTTTGCCGATGTATTTTTGGGCTTAACATTAATTAATGTATTGAATTGAAGTAATAACCCCATCTTAGCGCTTTGTTCTTCGCCACGGGCTACTTCAACCTGCTTAATGGAGACACGGTATGCTTTTGATTCAGAGATTGAAGGATCACCCAAATAACGAATCATGACCGATTGAGAGCGACCTGGCTCTATGATTGCGGTTACTGGAATAACGAGCAATTCATCGTCTGCGGGTTTTGTTGTTTCTACACCTTGCTCATCCATGGTCATTGAAAAAGGATAGAGCTCAACAGTTAGGGGTACTCGGGATGTATTGTCGATACGCATCGACATTTGGGCTCGATTGCCTATGGGTTCAATCTCAGCAACCATAGGTTCAACCTTGTATGCGTTAGCGTAAGAACAAAATAAAAATGTTGCGACTAGGATAATCCATCGAGTCATGTTGAGCTCCATCAATGTCAGCTTGGTATGGCTGTGTAGAAAGGGAGGCTATACGCTTAGCCTCCCGGAGGGGAACTTAGTTAGAAGTCACGTTAACGGTTAGCGTATCTGAGTAGCCACCCGCCCATGTTGCCACTTCTGTTGTTTGTACAGTCAATGTCGCATCAACACCAGATGCTAGACCCGAAGAACCTGGGTATGACAGCTCACTAGAGACATCGTTTAAACCCGGACCACCAGGTGCATTTAGATCAAATGATGGAAGACCTGTAGGCGCAAAAGTTGCGGTATAAGTTAGCGCGAAATCTTCGTCATCATCCGATTCAAGACCACCTTCAGAACTGGTCAAAGAAACGGTTGCACCATCGACATCGTTACATTTCATATCCAGATCGATAGAAACAGTTTGTTCTTGTGTTACATCACCAAAGTCGAGCAATTGAGTAGCAAGCCCTGATACTTCACATACTGGAGAAACATAACCCACTAATTGAACATCACCCGGACCTGCGTGAACTTGCGAACCGAAAATTGCTGTAACAGCCGCTGCACAAATCGTAAGTTTTTTCATAAAAAGATTCCTTTAACTTGAGAGATAACATACATGTTTAGCCCAAATCCCACCGAGCTAGCCTTTCTCTGTATCGAATACAGAACTCCTAGTTGATGACGCTGTTAATTGAGGGGAATACATCAATTTCAATCACGTCTTCGTAATAGCCTGCGTATAGCAAGCGGTCTTCTAGTGTTATTCTAATTTCTCCTAGTGCCGAGAAAGGAATAACACCTGAACTGTCAAAGCGTTTTTCAGAGAGCAAATCAATGCTTTTTACTTCTTCATGAATATTTGCTTTGTTAATGTTGATTTCAAATAAATACTCGAATGGTGGAATATCATCTCTTTTATCCAATTTTAGTCCGCCATTTTTTGAATATACGCTTACGCCGAGTGGTTGGTTGCAATATATGTCCAATGGTAGTGTTTTTATATTGCTGTCTGACAAGTCGATTTTCTGACCTGACGTGAAATTTATCTCACATCGGTCTTCTAATTTGCCAACAAGATTCATCGTTAAGGTATTTGCGTTACTAAATAGTGGCGCAAATATAAATAACCAAATTGCGATCATCAGGCAGCAATGAAAAAGAAGCATATATCCCATTTGCACACCAACTTTCGTTTATTTTGTGTTGTTGAAATAAACTATAATTCCTGATGGAAATAGAAGAGTAGTAAAGGAGGTTGATCGTTTTTATAAAAGTTGTAGAAATAGTAGTAACTCTCTTTATATAAGAAAGACCTTATACTCAAGTAACCTCGAGATGCTTTGTTTAGCGAGAATGACTTGGTTTGTAGACGCTACGTTGTTTTCCTTGACCTCGAATCAATGACAACGTTTTGAGCTCTGCATCTTAAAATCATTTGTGTGTATGCTTATTAAGTGCTTTTATGCGTATGGCTTTGTACGTTATGTGATTTTCAACGATGTTGATCACAAAAGTTGCTTGCGAATTGCGTGGATTGACGGTATTGATGGGTAATGCACAATCACTCACTACAAGAATATGGATATTTTGAATTTTGAGGCGTTCCTCATTGCCATCACTATTTTGACGCTTACACCGGGATTGGACACAGCTTTGGTGATTCGTAACACCAGTCGTGCAGGTCTTAAAGATGGTTGTACGACAAGTTTAGGTATTTGTTTCGGTCTGTTTGTTCATGCATTTTTCTCTGCTATAGGCATCTCTGCTGTTTTAGCTCAATCCGCTGAATTATTTCAAATGGTGAAAATGGTGGGTGCTGCTTATTTGATCTGGCTTGGATTAAGTAGTTTGAGAGCGTTAATGAAATCGAATGGCGGCATTGCTGTCTCTGAACAGACCCACCAAGCGTATAGCGGTAAACGCTCTTTCCGTGAAGGCTTCTTATCTAATGTGCTTAATCCAAAAACGGCAGTGTTCTATTTGGCGTTTTTACCTCAGTTTGTTAACCCAGAAGGTTCTCCATTAATGCAATCTATGCTTATGGCGTCTATTCACTTTATGATTGCGATGGTTTGGCAATGTGGTCTGGCTGGTGCATTAAATTCCGCGAAAAGCTTGTTAAAAAATGCAAGTTTTATGAAATGGATGGAAGGGGCAACTGGAGCGGTACTGGTTGCACTTGGTGTTAAATTACTTGTAGAAAAACCAGTCTAATGCACTCACTTGTTCGAATTCTAATTATCCTGATCGCTTTTATTGCGGCGCTTGCTGGTATTGTGGCTTGGAAAACCATACCTCAGCTTCACTTTGTTGAAAAAGGCATGCAATGGAACTGGCATTGGTCTTACTTCGAACCATTTTCTAATGGTATTCAAACCACACGTACTCAAGATACTAAACAGCTTTTATTGAGGCGCGTCTATTTGCAAGATTCCACCGTCGTCTTTGTCGGTACGACCTTAGACAACAAATTCGAAATTGATGTAGTAAATCAAGCGTCTTGTGAGCCAAAGAGCAGTAAATGGGTGTCAGTTTCAGTCAATGGTCAGCCGATGTCGCATGTACCAATGGTGTGCGAGAAGACCGGTGAAACGTACATCTATCGATTTATCGGCAATAAGCTAAGAACGCTTGAGTTTGGTATTGACGATAGCTTTATTCGTGAAGATTTTACATTGTGGCCGATTTCAGAGATAAAAGCAGATCAGTTCAAACAGCAGCACTCTGCATTTTTCAATAAGAAAGATGGTGGTGAAGATCATCAATGGCTCAGAGATTGATGCGCTATACCTAAGTATCTAGGAGTGACTTGAGTATAAATACAATATGATGAAATGAGAAAGAGACAAGTCGATCGGCTTGTCTCTTTTTTTATAGCCAAGCATCGCGAGGTTATAGAGGTATACCCAAGTGACTTCAAGATGCTAGATTCAGAGCGTCGTCACTGATTCAAGTTCAAGGAAAACAACGAAGCGGAATAGCAAGCTATTTCCAAGTTGTTTGACGATGAAATTGCTTCAGTGACACGCTCCCGAAGGGCGAGTTGCCTTGGTTCGCATGCTTCGTTAACAATTTTCGATTTAGAACCACTAGATCTTCAAATTGTTGCCTCGCCTTCAAACCAAGTCATTCTCGCTGAACCAAGCATCTCGAGGTTACTTGGGTATATATCAAATCATGGTTAGTTTCTCTCGACAGACCTGCAACGGTTTTGATTGAACGAAGTACTAACAAATCAGAAAGGACTCCCTCGATTTAAGTAGTTAAACGCTTCATTCAGGACTCACTTTTTTTCCACACCTCCACTGATAATTTATATATCAAGCATCAATAAATAAGAGCGTTAATCGTTTGCTGTACTTCTGGTTAATGCCTTAGTAAACACTAAAGGCTTGTGTGTTCCTGTCAGTGGTGACTTGTCGGAGGAACGGTTACACAAGTCATTTGGTTCATCGGAAATGAGATAACTAAATGAAAAAAAGATCCGTACTAATTCCTTTATTTCTTTTATCAAGCGCTGCTCATGCAGCGAGCGATTACGTTGTTGGTCAACTGATTCCTGAAAAAAGTGTTGTGGTAAAAAGTGAAGTCGTCGGCGTGGTGGATTCTTATCGTTACGATAACGGTGACTCTGTGACTCAAGGGCAGGAGCTATTGTCTCTGTCCTCAGAAGATTATGCATTGAGTTTGGACTTAGCCCGTAACGAGTTAGAGGTGAGTCGTGCCGAGTTAGATATTCAAGAAAAGCAATTAAAGCGTTATCAATCCTTGCTGACCAGTAATGGCGTCTCGGCAAGTGACGTGGACAACCAAATTCGTGTAACCAACATTGGTCGAGCTCAATTCAACGTAAGTAATACACACTACAAAATCGCCGCACGAACGCTGGATAAAGCCTCTCCGAATGCACCTTTTGATGGGGTGATTACTAATCGCTCTGTTGAGTTAGGGCAGTTTGTTTCGGTGGGTGATGCGCTTTTTACCATTGCAGATATGGAACGATTGAAAGTACGTTTTCACCTGTTAGAGATTGATTTCAATAAGTTCAGCAAAGGCGAGAAGGTTAAGGTCGAAGTGCCTTCTGTTGAGCAGACGTTGGACGGCACCATCACTTTACTTTCTCCTGCTTTCCAAAACAGTGAGCCGGGCTTCCTTGTTGAAGTGACGGTAGAAAACGCTAACGGCAAGCTTAATCCGGGCATGGAATCGTACGTGTATTTCAATGATCAGGAGGCTATGTGAATTTCTTCTTAGATTTGCTCTCTCACCGAAAGTTTGCGTCTAAAATCCTGACCATTTTGATCATCAGCATTGGTGCCCTTACTGCCTACAATCTTCCCCTTGCTGAGAAGCCTCGATTTGACTTAGGAAAAGGCGATATCGTCACGGTTTATCCTGGTGCCAGTGCGAAAGATATTGAAAGCAACATCACCAGTAAAATTGAGAAAGAACTGCTGTCCATTTCGGGCTTGAAAGAGTTCACCTCCACGTCGGAAACTGGCGTCTCAAACATCAGTGTGGTGCTGGACAGCAATGTCTCTGATCCGAATGCGGTTTACCAAGACATTCGAGATGCACTGGCAAGGGTAACGGATTTACCTACTGGTGTGACCGAAGCGCCGACGTTGTCGATCAAAAAATCGTACAGCTTGGATTTCATGGTGGTCGGCATCTCTGGTGATGTTGATTATAAAGCACTGCGAGATAAAGCCAAAGACCTAGAGTTGGCTTTGCGGCGTGTTGAGGGGATTGGTGAAGTTTACACCGTCGATTTGCGTGCTCCGGAGTTCTTAATCCAACTCGAACCGATTTCTTTGAGACGTTATGGCTTAACGTTGGATCAAGTGGCGGCATTGATTGCAGAGCGTAATACGCTGATCAGCGGTGGTCGTCTGGAAACGTTAAAGAACAACCCAGAACTGATGACCTCTGCCGAGCTGGATAGCATTGAAGAGCTACGTGAAATGTTCATCTCATTCAGCCCGAATATTCAACTTAAAGACGTTGCAGGTCTCATTGAGGATGGGTTTGAAAAAGGCGAGGTTTATGGCTCAATCAACGGTAATAAGAGTATTCTTTTTGACTTAAGAACTAATGAAAGCGCGGACGTTATTAGCACTTCTAACGCGGTGAAAGCTCTGATTGCAAATCAGCAAAAACTGCTCGGTGACAAATACACTATCGCCATCGGTTCTGATTTGTCTGAAGACATCCAAGAGAAAGCGCGCATAGTGCAAGACAACGGCTTGGTTGGACTTGGCTTGGTGCTGATCACGTTGGCGCTTTTCCTTGATAGACGCATTGCATTTTGGGTCGCGGTTTCTATTCCCGTATGTATCTTCGGCACGCTGGCTTTGCTGCCTCCTTTCGGGCAGATTCTGGATGTGTTCACTATGTCCGCCTTAATTTTGATTGTCGGAATTATTGTCGATGATGCCGTGGTGGTGAGCGATAAAATCGTGGCACTAGTTGAAGAAGGTTATCCAGTTGATAAGGCGGTCTCGCAAGGTGTGAAGAGTGTATTCCCAGCGGTCCTAGCGAGCATTTTATCGACCATGATTGCCTTCATACCTTTGCTCTTCTTACCGGGAAACAGCGGTAAATTGGTTTATGTAATTCCGCTTACGGTCATTATTGCGTTGTGCTTTTCGTTTATCGACGCGCTGTTCTTTATTCCTGCCCATTTAAAAGGCATTTTGAGTAAGAAGAGTCAGGTAAAGAAAAAGCCATTTTTAGATTTAAGCGCACTGAATCGTTTAATTGAACTTGTCATTCGAAACAGCAAAGTAGCGCTGCCATGTATTACCGTAGTGATTCTGACTTTAGGAGCGATTTCATATAAGAGTTTGAGCTTCTTGTTCTTCCCAACAGACGGCGCGTATTTGATAGAAATCAGTGCTGAATCGAATCCAGAGTTAGATTTGGATGACGTCTGGAAAGAAACACAACAACTCGAAGCGCTGATCAAAAGCACTGAAGAAGTGAATTATTGGTACGGCGAAGTGAGCTCACCAAATAGCTATTGGGTGATTTCATTAACACCACCAAACAGCCGAACAAGAACCGCAGAGCAAATCGTCGAAGAGTGGGAAGAGAAAGCAACGCAAATTACAGGGTTGGCTCAAATTGAGTTCGATATTGATGGCGGCGGTCCTCCGGTAGGACGTCCAGTGGACTTGCGTGTCGTTGGCGGTACGGATGAAGGGCGAGAAAAGCTTGCTAATGATTTGACGGCGTACATTGAATCATTGGAAGGGACGAGCCGAGTACGACGTGATTTAAATGCACCAGCACCACAGATTCAAGCTGAGCTGCAACATCACTGGCTCAAGTACTACGGCATCAGTGCCAACAAAGTTGGGGATATCATTAAGTTTGCGATTGACGGTCAACGCGTGACGCGGATCTTTAATGGTGAAGAAGAAGTGTACTTCCGAGTCGCTTTAGAAGAAGACGACAAATCCTTAAAAGAACTGGATAACATTTTGGTTCGCGCCAGCAATAACAAGCTGGTGCCATTAAGTGAGCTGGTTCGATGGAGAAATGCCGATGCAGAAGCACAAATCAAACACTTTAATGGAGAGCGAGTGATTCGTGTCTCGTCAGGTGTCGATTCGACCGTGACTGATCCGGTTGCCGTTTTTGCTGCGGTTCAAGAAGCCTTTGCCAATAAAGAATACGGCGGTGCCTCTATTATTGCGACAGGGCAGATCTTAGAAACACAAGAAGCGCAGCAAGGCTTTGTCATCGCGATTAGTGTGGCGTTTATTGGCATTGCGTTGCTTCTGATTCTTCTTTTTGACCGAATGCGCGAAACCTTAATTGTGTTGACGGTGATTCCTTTTGGCATCGCTGGTGCGCTGTTTATTCTGTTCTTACATAATCAGGTGCTGAGCTTTTTCTCCATCATCGGGATGATTGCCTTGATTGGTATTATGGTAAACAACAGCTTGGTGCTGATTTGGCACTTCAAAGAACACGAAGCGGAATGTAACGATACCAACTTGCTGGAGTTTGTAATTCGTGGAACGCAAAGCCGAGTGAGACCAATCACCTTAACCACAATCACAACCGTTGCAGGTCTTATCCCGCTTGCGTACGGCTTGGGTGGTTACGATAACTACATGTCACCGATGGCGCTGGTGGTTGGTTGGGGCTGCGTGATCTCGATGATCGTCACGCTTACCGTGATCCCATCCATTTACCTATGGACACACAGGAAAGGAAATGAAAGTGCATCCGCAGTCAATGACAGCAGCGAGGAGAGAACCCTAGCGACCGACTAAGTACTATTGAAATACCGGACAGCCCGCAGTTAAATTCTGCGGGCTTTTTGGTTGGGCTAAAACTAAAGTCGAACACGGTTCATAATTGCTTACCGATCAATGCCTTTTGCTGCGTGGTGATAATTCTCAGGATGTGATCTTAAACGTTATCAGTTTGTTAACGATTGCTATACTTACCAAGCCATAAACAAAGGAAAAAATAAGGACGTTCAATGTTAAAGCTCAAGCAAATTGCTGTCGCGGCTTCTCTGGCTGCACTAAGTACAAGTTTTTCAGTTTCTGCTAAAGATACGTTCGTAACCATTGGTACGGGCGGTGTAACTGGCGTGTACTACCCGACGGGTGGTGCAATTTGTCGTTTGGTGAACAAATCACGTGCTGATCATGGCATCCGTTGTTCAGTAGAAAGTACCGGTGGTTCTATCTACAACATCAATACCATTCGCGCAGGTGAGTTGGATTTAGGTATCGCGCAGTCGGACTGGCAATACCATGCTTATAACGGTACGAGCAAGTTTGAAGATAAAGGACCATTCAAAGAGCTTCGTGCGGTGTTCTCTGTACACCCAGAACCGTTCACCGTTGTGGCTCGTAAAGACGCTAACATCAACACGTTTGATGACCTAAAAGGCAAACGAGTGAACATTGGTAACCCAGGTTCTGGTCAGCGCGGCACCATGGAAGTGCTAATGAAAGAGTACGGTTGGACGAATGATGATTTCAAGCTGGTATCTGAACTAAAAGCATCAGAACAGTCAAAAGCACTGTGTGATAACAAGATCGATGCGATGGTTTACACAGTCGGTCACCCAAGTGGTGCGATTAAAGAAGCAACAACCTCGTGTGACAGCAATATCGTAACGGTAGCCGGTCCACAAGTTGAGAAGTTGGTTTCTGATAACAGCTTCTACCGTATCGCAAACGTACCGGGTGGCATGTACCGCGGTTCAGAAAGCGATGTACAAACCTTTGGTGTAGGTGCGACGTTTGTTTCTTCAACGGCCGTGCCAGACGAAGTAGTTTACAACGTAGTGAAAGCGGTATTCGAAAACTTTGATGATTTCCGCCGTCTACACCCAGCATTCGCCAACTTGAAGAAAGAAGAAATGGTGAAAGATGGTCTATCTGCGCCGCTTCATCCAGGTGCTGAGAAGTACTACAAAGAAGTGGGTTTGATTAAGTAATTTCACTTAGAACTAATAAAAACGCCATCGTAGTTTGCGATGGCGTTTTTGTTTGTGAGCAATGAGTGCTTGGCTTTGGTTATATCGTGGTATTGAGTTAGGCATAGACATCTACGAAGAAGTAAATGGTAATCGCGATAGAAGAGAGGGCAACGAAGCCTTTTACATGACTAGGATTCAACTGGCGAGATACTCGCGCTGCCAAGTAGCCGCCAACTAATGTGCCAACCATTACAACGCTGCCTTTGGTCCAATCGATCGAACCGTTAGCAACAAAAATTACGATGGCAATCAGGGAAACACAGGTCGAAACCAGCAGCTTAAGCCCGTTCATTAAGTTGATGTCTTGGTGCCCTGCAACCACTAAATAACTTAATACGATCACGCCTAGTCCGGCATTGAAGAAGCCGCCATAAGCAGAGACGCTAATCAAAAGAAGACTTAATGCAATCACACCCAGAATGCCGGCGTGTTTGGTCTCTTTGGTCAGAGATTTAATCAACGCGGTCATGCGTGAGCCAGTTAAAAAGAGCACGGTTGCGAATAAAAGTAGCCATGGAATAGCTTCAAGAAAAACAGATTCCGGCGTATTTAGCAGAAGGTAAGCACCGACTGCACCACCAATCAAACTGAAAGAGATAGTGAAAGCGAGTTCTTGCTTGTTCTTCATGATTTCTTCGCGAAAACCGATTGCACCACTGATGTAACCTGCGCAAGAAGCATAAGTATTCGTCGCGTTCGCCATGATGGGAGGCACGCCAACCGCCATTAATGCAGGGAAGGTAATGAAGCTACCACCACCGGCGACGGAGTTCATGATCCCACCAATGATGCCCGCAGCAAACAAGAGAGCAAATTCCAGCAGCATAAAAAGTCCTTTTTTGTTCTTATAGTTTTTGTTTCTGAACGATTAACACTACGCAACTCACCCAAAGAAATAAAGTAGCGATTAGTCCAAGAAAAAGCCACCGCAGAGGGTGGCTTGGTTTCAAAGGTCTATCTTGAGGGAGAGATAGAATGCTTATTGCTCAACTTTCACTGGTTGCGCTTTAAGCTTTTGAAAGAGTTTTACAAACAGTGGGCTGCCAAGTACCAATACTGCAAGCACTGTGAATGTCAGTGTGATTGGGCGTTCCCATAAGAAGCTCAGTTCACCGTCGGAAATCATCAATGCACGACGCAGGTTTTCTTCCATTAATCCACCAAGGATAAAGCCAAGCAACAGCGGTGCGAGAGGGAAGTTTGCTAACCTTAGTGCGATGGCAGCCATTGCCACAAGTAACATCACAAACACGTCCATGGTGTTGAAAGAAACCAGATACACACCCGTAATGGAGAAAAACAGAATCATCGGCAACAACACGGTTCTTGGTACTGCCAACAGCTTTGAGATGTATGGGATCAGCGGTAGGTTAAGAATCACCAACACAATGTTGCCGAAGTACATGGAGATAATTACCGACCAGAACACATCTGGATGTTCAACAAACAGACGAGGACCTGGTTGAATACCGTAAGCGATTAATGCTCCTAGCATGATTGCGGTTGTACCAGAGCCCGGAATACCAAGAGTCAAAAGAGGAACGAAAGAACCACTTGATGCCGCGTTGTTCGCTGACTCCGGAGCCACCAAACCTCGAATGCTGCCTTTACCAAACTGCTCTTTTTTATCCTTTGGAGCAAGGTTACGTTCCATACCGTAACTTAAGAAGGCGGCGATGGTTGCACCTGCGCCCGGAAGCACACCAGTAAAGAAGCCAAGAATTGAAGAGCGAATAGAAACAGGCGCTACTTCTTTGATTTCTTCCTTGGTGACTTTCATCGAGCCAATGTTGCTCAGCTTATCTTGTTCCTCATCACGCGTATCTTCAGAAGGCTTCAAAATACCCATCAACGTTTCACCAAGCGCAAAGGTCGCCATCGCCAACAATAGGAAGCTAAAGCCATCCATCAAATCCGTTAGACCAAAGGTGAAGCGTTCGACACCGACGCCTTTATCAATGCCGACTGTAGACAACATCAAGCCTAGAATGGTCATCATCCATGCTTTTATTACTTGTCCTTTGCCAGCGAACGCAGCCACTGCGGATAAGCCAAGAAGCATTAGCGCAAAGTAGTCAGAAGATTGGAAGCTTAACGAGACGTTAGCCAATGCAGGTGCCGCCACAAGCAGCATTATTGCTGAAAGCGTGCCACCAGTGAAAGAAGAGTAAGCCGCCAGTGCAAGTGCTTTACCTGCTTGTCCTTTCTGCGCCATTGGGTAGCCATCAAACGCGGTAACTACGGTTGAAGAACAACCCGGTGCGTTGATAAGAATAGATGAAGTTGAACCACCAAATACCGCACCATAGTAAACACCTGCCATCAGAATCAGACCCGAAGATGGATCCAAACCATAGGTGATAGGAATCATCAGAGCGATGGCAGAAATAGGACCAAGCCCCGGTAGCATGCCGATAAACGTACCAACAAAACAGCCAACAATCACCATCATGATGTTCATTGGCATCACGGCGGTGGATAAACCTTGTAGAATTCCATCTAACATAATTCAGTCCTTTCTTTTGACTACCAGATGGTGAAAATCAGACCAGGCTCAAGGTAGATATCCAGACCTTGAGTGAGCAACAAGTAAAACGCGATAACGAACGGGAATGAGGCTCCAAACAACACCGATTTACGTCGTTCGCCAAGAAGGTAAAAGCCCGCAAGCAGGAAGAATCCTGTCGCTAATACAAAGCCGATGTAAGTCAAACCCAGACCATAAAGCGCCATCAAAACTAAAAAGGCGATAAGCAATTTCCAGTTGAATGACATCACAGCGCCGCTTTGTTTATCGGGCTGACCAGTGACCAATAGCATTAGCGCTAAACCAATCCCGACGTAGGTCAGAATGGTCGGTAAAGTGCGAGCCGTGAAGGGTTCGTATTCATCCCCGGGAAAGAGAGGGATTTGTGTAGTTTGGTAGCCATAGCATAGGCAAAACAACAAAAAGATCATCGCGCCAACACGATCGCGGCACAGCAAGTTCTCTTTGGTAAAAATATTGGTTGAATGAGACATATCCAACTCCTAGAACAACAGGAAAAGACCGTATATGGGCGTTAATGAAGAAGGACCAAGTCATTAACAATTAAGCGCATCGCTGCTAGTCGAGTTACTTAGTGTTTACCAATCAATAAACAAAGGAGTTTTTACTTGTCGAATATCGACAATGCCCATATACGGTGAAATTAGAGTGCAAATACAGCGGGGCTAGGGATAGCTAACCCCACAAACTCGGATGGGAGTTATTACTTTTTAAGGAAACCTAATTCGCGCATTAGATCGCCCATTTGCTGCTCTTGCTCTTCTAGGAACGCGAAGAACTCTTTATCCGCTTTGTAGTTGTCAATCCAACCATTGCGGTCACGAACAACTTGCCATTCGTCCGTTTTGTACATCTTGGTCAGAGCTGCGTTCCATTCATCGAGTTTGGCTTGGCTCGTGCCAGGAGCGGCAAAGAAGCCACGCCAGTTCGCGAACACAGTCTCATTGCCATATTCTTTAAGGGTAGGGATGTTTGGCGCTGCGTCCAAACGTTTCGGTGCCGTAATCGCCAGTACTTTTACCTGACCAGATTTCGACATCTCTAATACTTCGCCAAGACCGGTTGAAAGCAATTGTGTTTCGCCAGACAGAAGCGCTGCCATTGCTTTGCCGCCAGCGTCATACGCGATGTAGCGAACTTTACGCGCGTCAAAACCTTCGCCTTTAAATGCAGCTGCGACGACAAGGTGATCCATCGAGCCACGAGCAGAACCGCCAGCGATTTTTACTTTACGTGGGTTAGATTCGAAATCTTTGACCACATCTTCCCATGTGTTGTACTTCGAATCCGCGGAAGTCACGATAGCGCCGTAATCAGCAATCGTCGCAGCTACTGGCGTGAGATCCCGAAAAGATTGTGGGAAGATACCCGTCAGTGAACGAACAACGATTGGGGTTGAGTTCACCATCAACGTATCAGGTTGGCGCTCAGCGGTTTCGATGAGGTGTGCAATGGCTTTACCACCACCGCCACCAGAGAGGTTTTGGAAAGAGACATTTTCAACGATGTCGGATTTAACCAGTACATCACCTGTACCACGAGCCGTCATATCCCAGCCACCACCAGCACCACCAGGGATTAGAAAGTGGATTTTTTCAACATCAGCAGCAAAAGCGTGGAAAGAAAATGAGGCTGCAATGATGGATGCGGCGAGCGTTGGTTTGAGTACCTTTAACATGTTTCACGTTCCTTATGTTGGTGACTCTCTTGTTTTGAAGAGTCTTATTATTTGTTCTCCTAGCAAGGTAGGGTGACTCGCTAGTGATGAGTTAAAGGTTAATAAGGTGTTAACGTGATGTCTCTAATGCGTAGATAAAGAGAATATTGAGCATAAACGACGTTTTGTTCATAAAGTTCACGCAAATATACTCATCAAAGAATGTGGTGAAAGACTAGGTTGGTCACATCAATGGAGTGTCTAAAACCGCCATAATGATGGAGGTTGAATAGGGAGGAATAGAGATGAAAGGAACATGTTTATGTGGCGCTATTGAAGTGACCGCACCTCAACACAATGAAGTGAGCTTTTGTCATTGCGATATGTGTCGAAAGTGGTCAAGTGGGCCTCTGCATGCGGTGCATTGTGGTCCCGGTGTGACATTTAATGGTGTTGAGCCCAAACGCTATCAATCATCCCAATGGGCAGTACGAGGTTTTTGTGGTGAATGCGGCACGAACATCTATTACCACTTGTTGGCAACAGATGAATATATTCTTTCTGCGGGATTATTTAATGAGCCAGATTTCAAATTGAGCTTAGAGATCTTCACGGATGAGAAGCCTGCGTACTATGATTTGCAGCCACACAGCAAGAAAATGACAGCTCAAGAAGTGTTCGACCAATATGCGCCAGAAGAGTAGATAAAATGAAGTTTCTCTGGTTAAAGGTTTTACTGACAGTAGCGGTATTTGCAGGTTTATTTTTGATTGTCTATGAGCAAGTACAAAGTGGTGTAAGTTGATCATTAAAAGCCGAGTATTAACTCGGCTTTTCGCTCTTTGCTCATGTGCTCGTTTGATTACTTAAGCATGTGAACATAGTTATAAAACTCGACATCTCGTACGTAACCGTGTTTCTCATACACGGATTGTGCGGTTTTATTATCAATACCAGTGCTTAACATAACAAAGGCAGAGTCGGTCTCTTTTGCCAGTTGGTCCGCTTGTTCCAATAAGCGTTCACCAATCCCTCGTTTTCTCTGTGATGAATCCACATACAAATCGTACAGAAGCCAAATCTTACGCATTTCTAGCGAACAGAAGAGTGGATAAAGCTGCGCAAAACCGAGCGTCCGCCCACTTTCATCCGTTGCGTAGTACACGACTGATTCTTCATTCTCAATACGAGCTTTGATAAAAGACTCTGGGTCTTTACCTGAAACATCGACTTGATAAAACTCAAGATATTTTAGGTAAAGAGGAGAGACCTTTTTGACATCAGAGACACCTGCTTTTTTCACGACGATCATAATAAAACCTTAAGGGTATATAAGACATTAGCTAGCATACGCCGATTGAAGAATAAGATTTCGTAGTAATCTAATCTCTCTAAAATGGAGCTCTAGCAATAGTCGTAAAACTTTGTGATGGTTAACTTATTCGTAGTTGCAGTTAGACTCGTAGCGCCGTGAGATGGGCGGCTGATACTGAGGAAACAACCTGACTCTTTTATCTGTTCAGGTGACTTTTCCTTGCCTAAGTAAATAAGTAATGACGGTTTCTCGGTCGGTCCGATATTGGCAAGGTTCAACCCTTGCACGCCCATCGCTTTCTCTACATTGAAATCATCCAACGCTAGCGTTCCCAATCTGACATAAATGTTCAGTTCTGACAGTTTTGCTAACGGCATTTCTGCGACACCTTGACTCTTAGCGTGTGTCATCATCTCCTGGTTGATGTCATGAAATTTGTCGATAAAAGATTCCAAGCTGTTGAGTCGATCTTGACGTTGCTTCTGCATGATTTGTGGTGCTGAAAACAAACTTATTATGGCTAAGAGAATAAGCGCTACAGTAACTTCGGTTAAGGAGAATCCTTTTTGCTTCATAGATATTTCTTACAGATAGAGGGGGCATACAAAAGAAGCGTAATGTTAGCGAGCTAGGTGCTTAGGATAAATTTGAGATGACCGATTATTTCAACAGTCGAAACCTATGAAAGAACTGAGACTGTGGTTGCGATAGTGGTACTTGCCGATGAATAACCTTTTGGTCGCTCCTTGTGCAAGTCTATGAAAAATATGTACTAGACTTGATATTAATATGCCTCAAGTTGCCAACATAGGTAGCGAATTTTCTTGTCGTCAATGCCATTGGAGGGCGTTATCGCGTGAAAACTAAATCAGGTTCTCCTCGTAAGTTTTCGATTAAGTTCACCGTCGGAAGTCTCTTCATATTTGCTACTGCAGTGACTGCGTTACTCGGGGTTGGTATGCAATACTACTTTGGTAAGCAGATGTCAGAGGAACATATTTTGACGCGCTTAACCATGACGGCTAAAGACGTCAGTAACCATATCCATCAAATTGATGCGAGTGCAACAAGTAGTGCTGGGATACTGCGGAGTGTAGCTGATTACAGTGATACACAATTTAGTGAAGATGAAATTCAGCACGTATTTACCCAAACCTTGATTGATAATCCTGTCTTTTACAGTATTTACTTTGCGAATCAGGAAGAGTTCTTCTTTCAAGTAGTTAACTTGGAATCTTCTTCAATTGTTAGAGGAAAAATAGGAGCGGCACCTGATGAACGTTGGGCGGTTATCAAAATTGTGGGAGAAGGCGAAGAGCGAACAAGATATTCCTTATTTTATTCAGAGTCGCTTGAGCTGGTTCGTACTACAAAACAAACTAGTAACTTCTATCCATCTCGGAGACCTTGGTTCGACAATGCCTCAAAAAACAGTGTCTACAAGACCGACCCCTACTTATTTCAGCATTTAAAAATCACCGGTCAATCCTATTCTGTTCGCAGTAATAAAGGCGCCGTGATCGGTGTCGATACCGTGCTCTCGTCTCTGAGTGAGAAAATCACAGCGACTGAACTCGGAATGAAAAAAGATGATGGCGTAGAGTCGTTCATTTTTAACAATCGAGGTGAAGTGATCGCTTCAAGCATCAACGTATTTCAAGAGGTTGAAATTCCGACATCGCCACCGTTAACTTTAACAAAAGAACAGCAAGCATTATTGAATGATAAAGAGTTTGTTGTGTCCAACCAGAATGATTGGGGACCATACGATTATACCGAGAGTGGTGAGCCTGGTGGATATGCTATCGATGTTTTAAAACTCATCGCTAAGAAAACGGGCATGGCAGTGGAGTTCGTAAATGGCTTCAGTTCTGCAGAATTGGTGAAGAAGTATCGCAATGGCGAAATAGATATACTTCAGCCCGTGCTTGGTGCTCCCTCTGAATTTGGTCTCAAGAGCCATCCGATATTTTACGGACAACTGGCTATCGCAGCCAAAATCGATATTCCGATGCCCGTTTCTCTAACTGAACTCACGAACCAAAAAGTGGGCGTCGTCGCTGGCTTTGGAATGAAGGAGTGGTTACTCGAACGTTATCCGACACTCAATATTGTTGAACAACCTAATCTCGATTTAGCAAAACGAGCGTTGCACATGGGGGATATTGAATACCTTGTAGACAGTTACCTAACCATGGTCGAGATGAAGCGACTAGTGAAAATTACCAATATCCATGTGACAAAATTGACGGAATCACCTCTGGAATTTTCTGTGTTCATGCAAGATGAAAACAGTGGATTGATGCAAGTTGTCAATCAGGCAATCGACAGTATTACACCAGAACAACAATCCGCGTTGGAAGAGAAGTGGTTTAAACCCCATCAATGGCGAGGCAGTTTTGCGCCTTATCCAGAAGTCTATGAGCTAGCAACCCAAAAAGACAAACACGACACGATGAACAAAGTGACCATTGAGGGAGAGCATCGATTTCTCTATATCACTAAGTTGCAATCTACTCGTGGAACAAGTGACTACTTTGCGGTGTTAGTTTCCGAGCAAGTCGTGACTGATGCTGTCACCAGTCGATTGTCCAAGGCTATTGCGTTTACCTCTATCGTGATGGTCATCTTATTTCCATTAGCATGGAAGGTTGGCTCACCTATTGTGCGTCCGATTCTGGCGCTTCGAAAAGAAACCATCAAAATCAAAAATCGAGAATTTGACCAATTAGCATCGGTAGAAACGCGTATCAAAGAAGTTTCTGACTTGTCTGACTCAGTTACCGAAATGACGCAAGAGATTCAGCATCACGAGCAACAGCAAGAAGAGTTTGTTGAGGCCTTTATTCGCCTTATCGCGCAAGCGATCGATGACAAGTCTCCTTATACTGCGGGGCACTGTAATCGTGTCCCAGAAATTGGCTTGATGTTGGCAGAGGCCGTAGAGAAGTGCGACACCGGTAAGTTCAAAGATTTTAAATTCAACAATGACGATGAACGACGTGAATTCCGTATCGCGGCTTGGTTACATGACTGTGGCAAGATCACCACGCCAGAACACATCGTTGATAAAGGCACTAAGTTAGAAGCCAACTATAACCGCATCAATGAAATTCGCACTCGTTTCGAAGTACTAAGACGAGATGCTGAAGTGGAAATGTGGAAGTCGATATCTACTGGTGAACTGTCAAAAGAAGAGGCGCAAGCCAAGTTCGACCAACGAGTTGCGCAGTTGGATGAAGACTTCCGATTTGTTGCCAACGCCAACGTGGGTGGTGAGTTCATGAGTGACGATAAGATTGAGCGCATTAAACAAATCGCCCAACAAACTTGGTTGCGTCACTATGATGATCATCTTGGTCTTTCTCCATTTGAAGAAATGATTAAGCCAAAATCTGAGGTGACACTACCTGTGGTTGAAAACCTTTTGGCGGATAAGCCTGACCATATTATCGAGCGCGTTCGCCCAATGGAATTTGCACCAGAGCATGGCATTAAGGTGCAAGTGCCAGAGCATCAATATAACTTGGGTGAAGTGTACAACCTGACGATTTCCCGCGGGACGTTAACACCAGAAGACCGCTTCAAAATTAACGAGCACATGATCAGTGGCATCAAAATGCTCGGGGCACTGCCATTCCCTCCGGAGTTAAGTAACGTACCGCGTTACGCTTCGACTCACCATGAGACGCTGAAAGGCACAGGCTATCCGCGTCGATTGAGTGCAGAAGATTTATCAACCCCAGAACGCATCTTAGTGATTGCGGATATCTTTGAAGCATTAACGGCGGGAGATCGACCTTACAAAAAAGCCAAGCCAGTGAGTGTTGCGGTCGACATCATGTACAAGATGGCACTGGACGAGCATTTGGATATGGACTTGTTCTTGTTGTTCTTAGAAAGCGGGGTTTACCGTGAATATGCCAACAAGTTTATGCCAGCCGAACAGGTTGATGAGGTAGATATTGAGAAGTATCTGAAGTCCAAATCATCAGACGCGTAAGCCAGAGAGCTTAGAGCGTTTAAACCCTACAACTTCAGAGAGTGGCGCATTCGTTGCCACTCTTTTTGTATCAGAACTTGGTAGCGCGTTGGTAGCTCAACGTTATTAGGAGGAGGTAGCAGTTCTGCCGCTTCTTGTAATGAGAGACCTGCAAAGGGATGTTGATCGTGACAACTGAGCAAGGTTATTGCTAAGGCATAGAAATCATCGTTCTTGCTTGCCTGACCGATACGCAGAGAGGGGCGGGTCGCACTATAGGCTCGGCTAACGGTTGTATGTGTATGCTCTCGGTATTTAGCATCAACTCGAATCACGCTGCCAAAGTCGATAAGCCGAACTTGGTTGTTTGACGTCACGATGACGTTATGTGGCTTGATATCGCCATGCAGATATTTCGTTTTGTGTAGATTGAGCAAAGCGAATTCAAGCTTGGTTATTATATCTTGAGGTAATAAATCAGGTTCTATTGCGTTAAGTGTTTTGCCTTCCAGATATTGACTCATTAACCAGTCGCCGTGGTTTTGCGAGCCATAACCATGAAAGTTCGCCCAGTAATCCGACGCGTATTTGGATAGAAAATCCGCTTCCGCCATCAAAGCCCGTTTTTCAGCTAAGCTGCGCGCTACCTTGATGACCACCGTGCCATAAAGTTTGTGCTCGCACTGAAACACGTTTTCGCTCAAAGGCGCTACATAAGTAACGCCACAGGCTCTAAACAGGGTTTGATTGGCGAACGTGTTCATCACTAAATGCTCGCAGGTAAAACAAAGCCGGCAAAGAAATTTGGTACGAACGGATTGTTCTGACCTTGAGTTTTAATCGTTAAGCGAACCTTATCGCCATTGTAATCAAACTCAAGTTGGGTACTTTGCGAAGAGGTTGAAGTGACGCGCGGCTCAATCAAGCGGAACCATGCCCAACTGCCTTTAAACTGCTCATTGGCAATCGGCGTTGCTTGTTTTTGTAGACGCACCGTTAGTGCATCTTGCGCGACAGAATCACCTTTCCAGCTTTGTTGTGTCCACAACATCGGACCGTGTTGATAGGTGAAAATCGGTTTTTCAGCCCGAATGGAAAACTCAGTCAGTGCCGAGCTCATCTCTGTTGGTTTCATCTGGAATTGAATCGCGACGTTTTTCGGGTCAGCTAAAAACAGGGCAGAGCGAATGTCTTTGGCTTTATCAAACATCAGCCATATCGCAGGATCTAATGCAAAGCCAGTATTTGGCAATAAGCCGGACATAAACGGCGCTCGTTGCTCTGTCGAAAAGCCTTTCAACATGGTTTGATAGAAGGTGTCCAACGTGCCATCGGTCTTGAAGAAGGCAGCAACATCCGCCGTGCTTGCGTCGCTGTTGGCACTTTTCTTAAACGGGTAGAAAGCCGCGATGGTGTTTTCATAAGGCTGGTAGACTTCGCTGTTCCACATACTATTAAGGTATTGGTGAGCTAAGTTCATCACCAACTCATTAGTTTGCACTGTCACGTAGTCAATCACTTCACCGGATAGCGGTGGCTGGGAATCGGTCAGTGACGCCAACTGCGCGACCGGATTTTGCGCTTTTAAACCTGCAGATAACGTTTCGTACGCCACTTTGTCTGGTGTGTTGGATTTGTAGAACTGATCAAGCCATTTGGCAGTGTTAGCGAAACCTTCCAGAACGGAATCTATTGGCTTCTTACCTTGATCATCTGGTGTCACTTGTTTGTGGAAATCATTAAACGTCAGGGTGATTTGTCGAGCGGATTCTTTCTTCTCGTTGTCTTGCGCAGCATCGGCAATCTCTTCATCGGTTTTCTTCTTCGCATCTTTTGGCTCAGGTAGAAGAACCGAAGTGTAGTTGCTGATGGTGGTAAACAGCTTAGACATTGGGTTGTTTGAGGCATTGTTGAGTACGTTCAAGCTGGCATTTAACTGCTCAGAACCAGAAATGGTTTTCACCTCGATGCTGTTAATAAAATCGCGCCAGTAATTGATGTAATCGTTTTGGTACATGCGTTTCAAATCGTGGCTGATTCGATGCATCTCTAGCGCACTTGGTGTTTGCCCTGCGATGCCTTCATAAGCGGATAACGCTTCGATAAGAAGAGGAGATTCCACCGAAAGATCCAGCTCGTTAAAGCCTGTCGGTGTGTACAAGTAAGGAACGAAATAACCCACGTAGCCAGGTTTGAATTGGTATATCTGGTTGAAGTTGGAGCCAAGTTCTTTACGCACGTCGATGCGTTTCTCGTACGCATGATCATTCAAAATGTGTTGGTAGAGTAGCGTCTCGATATTGGATTGATTGATGACTCGCTTTGCCAACCCTTCAAGCTCTTGATTGGCGGTTGTCGCCACTAGATGCTGGTTAAACACATCGTCGAGCAGCACTTTGAGCTGAGCTACATTGGTTTTGTCCGCTTCACCTTGATGCTCTAAGTTTGCCAAAAAGTAGCTCTTCAACTCTTCAATGTTGGTGCGATTTTTATCAAACAACAGTCGATAGTCGTTCAGCAATTCGAGTGTTCTGGCTTGGTCTTCCAAGTTCACATACACATAAAGGTCATTCTCAATGGTATGCGCCATAGAAGGGAGTAAAACTTGTTGTAGCTCTTTGGTGTAAGCCGCTTCAACTTCTGGTTTGATGGTCGCATTCGGTAGGAATGGCAATGTATACCAAGGTTCAGGCTCCTGATATAGCGCGTAAATGCGATGCATGGTGTACAAGTTTGGAATGTTGCCCACCAAATCTTCTTTGCTGTATGGCTGTGCTGCGATCGCTTCTTTGTAACGCTCTAACATGCCATCGGCTTTGGCTTCACGATTGGTTTGATAATCGAAGTCGAGCTTGAGAATCGTCAGTGTACCAATCAATAAACCGAGCCAAATTAGGGTGTAGGCGGTTTGGCTGAACCACAACCAATTCTCTTTATGTCGGTTAACCCCAACTAAAGTGTTTTCATTTAACACAACATGAGACATCAAATGCTGAGCAAACAAGGTTTGTTGAACAGGCATTTGTTGGTGTTGCTGATATTGCTCATTGCCGAGGGATTGATTGACCACATTCGCCAGTAAATCATGCTGTGCGAAATCACCGCCACTGTGGGTAAAGTAGAAGCCGCGGAAGTTGAGCCCATCTGTGTATTGGTCACCTCGGTGCAAGCGTTGTAAGAAATGCCACAAATTCTGTTTAAGCAGACCAAATTGGTAAGGTGCCCCACAAATGGCATTGCGGAAATCTTGGTTGAGCTGTGCTCCCAACGCGTTGCTCATGTTCGAGATTAACTGACCGATGAGGTGGTCGTATTCGTCATTGAACCAATCGGCATCAATGCCACCATGTTTTTGCACTGGGCTGGTGGCGCCGAACACTTCATTGCGTCTCGCCTCATCAAACGCAGAAAAGAACTGACAGAAATCGCTCACTTGACCCATGTTGGTTAGGACATTGTAGACAGGTAGGTTCAAACCAAATGAACGATTGAATGCTTTGATTTGCGATTTCAATTGGTCGGCTTTTTGTGAAAGGGTTTCACTATTACCTACTAACTGTTCAATTTCTGTGGTTAGCAACAAGCCGTTAATCGCTTGTCTCGGGCGCCATTTATTAAGGCATTGGCACAGTGTTTTTAAGTAAAGCGGTTGCTGATCGTCGCCCGTGCTGACGGAAATGAGAATTGAGTATTCACTGAGCCAAAATAGAATCGGAAACTCAATGTCGTTACCAAAGTCATCCACCTTATAAGCTTCGTAACCCATCTGCGTGATGATGCTTTTGTCTTTGCTCGGGTTGTCGCTGAGTAAGACATAAATCGGCTGATCGTAACGGCTGGTTAAGCGCTTTTTACGTTTTTGTACGCCGAGCATTTTCTTGAAGTGGAAGGCGAGTAACTTGGAGCGTTTGATAATTAGTGCACGTTCTTGGTCTTGCTCAAGACTCTTTTTCACCTTGCGGTTGATTAACCAAAAGCAAAGCCCAGCAGAGAGCAGTGCCATAATGGTTGTCGTGATGACGCCTGTCCATAAGAAATCAGGATACGCAACAAACCAAGTCAGTAAGCCGCCTAAGATTGCCAGAAGCAGAAGGGTAACAAGGCTCCAAATGATTGCCTTTTTTCTTGTTGGTGTGTTTGGGTTGTCTTGCGTCATTGTGACTCAACCTCGCTTTGTTTGTTTTTGTTATGCACCACTAAGCCGTTGACGTTGGCATTCTCTCGATACCAGTTATTGATGGTTTTCGCTTGTTCTGAGTTGTCACATCGAACAATGACGCGAACGTATGAATTGATGTTATCCGCGACAGGTTGATAGTTGGATGTCGGCAGTTGGGCGATAAAATTCTCGGCGTTTTTAAGGTTAGAGAAGGTCGCAAGTTGCACCAGCCAATCAGTGTCCGCTGCAGGGTTTGTCGTTGGATTGCTCGTTGTTTCTGGCGTCAAAGTTTTCGCTTGTGGCGTCACGGCTTTTGATTGGCTCGGGACTGGACGAGGTGGTTGAGTGGTGTTTACCGCGACTTTATTGCCTTTTAAATCGTCGTCAGTGCTGACATAAACGATGTCTTCCGCACGACCAGATTCAATATAGCGTTGGCTGTACTCACTAAGCTGGACAAAATCTCGTGCCCGCTGTGGTTTGGTTTTGTTGTACCAGAAATAGGTCAGAGCAACACTCAAACCAATGATAGTTAGGAAAAATAATGTAGTGACAAGGTAACGTTTTTTGCGCGTTGGTTTACGTGTTTTAGGCACCGAAACCTTAGTATGGCAATAGATTCCACCGGCTTGTCGGTATTGACTTAAAATCTGCTCTAAGCGGTAGGTAAAACTCTTTAGCTGTTCGCTGCCCGTTTCACGGTACTGACCTTTAAACCCGATATTGAGAAACAGGTAAACCACTTCTAATAAGTCGATCAGCTTGTGCGGTTGGCGCGCTGCTTTCTCTGCCACAGTAAAGAAAAGCTCACCACCGTTGCGCATACCAAACAGTTCACTGAGTAAGGTTTTGTTCTCCCATCCGCGTTTTTCACCCCAATCGGTGTAGACAATCAATTCATCCAAAACCACGGCATACAGGAAACAGAGCTTGTCGATCACGGCGACTGGGTAGGTCAGCTCGGCGCCTTTGGTTTTGATCTCATTAATAGAAGCCACCAGTTGATGCCTGAGCGTAGTGATGTCTTCGGGCTCCGGCAAGGTGTTGATCTTGAGCGTGACAGCCAGTAACTCAGAACTGATGTTGATCAGCTGATTCTCGGCTTTGTCGAAATGATGCAAGAACCCAATATTGGCTTGCGCAGCATTGACCGAATGCCACTTTACGTCTGGCATGTCGGTGTCTTTACTCACGAAGTCGTTTTCGCTGCTGTCCCAAACTAAGGTGTCTTCATCCAAATAGTTCATAACTTACTACCTCAGTGCGTACAGCATCACTTCTAGGTCGCCAACACGTGTATCGACGTGCAGCGCCAGTGCATCGCGGTTTTCAATCATTTCTAACCAATTGCGATCTGACGTATCCACTTCAAAATACGCTGTACCTTGCATTGGTTTTAGTTCACTTGGCGCAACAGGAAGCGGCGTCAGCTGAACGCCAGAAAGGGCATTACGCACAATCTCGACAATCTTGTTATTGCTGCTCAGTTTGGCTGCCGCAGGGAACAATTCGTTAAGCTCGGTGCTGCTTATATTGGAACGGACACTGAGAACGAATCGGCGATCGGACAGGTTGTGACCATCTTTTACCAGAGTGCGAAGCAAGCGGCGTCGTTCAAACAACGAAGTGTCGAACGCAAACTCAATCACAGAGTCTTGTTGAACCAACGTGAGCATATTGCGCAAATCCGAAAAAAGCGGGTTAAAGCAATCGTACAGACGATGGAAATCCAACGGTTGGCAAGGCTCTGGGATCGCAGGTGTGGACGCCATGACTTGCGCTTCAAACTTGCGTAGCTCCAAATAAAGCTGATGGGTTTGAAACTTTGGATTCGACAAAGATAAATCAAACCACGGAAGCCAAGTGTTGAGTGTTTGCAGCCACAGGTAATCCTGCATCATCGACTGTGGGCTCTTTTGCCCTTGTCCGGCTTGAATACGTTTGAGCAAGCTGGTGGCACGGTTAGAGGTGAGGGCATGAATCTCTTTCAAACGCTCAACCAATAACTGTGATGCACCATAATGCAAACACGCAGGAATAAAGGAACGGTCTAGCATCACTTCGCCCGTTTCGCTGCATTCCAATACTTTGGCGAAAGGAATCAGGGTAAAGCCCGAAGTGTCTTCGCCTTCTAGTTTTATCGCTATATTGAGCTGTGCGACGTCTACCTCAACGCTGGCATTCTCAGAGGTTGAAGTATCAAACACATTGATGGTGCGTGTGAGATAGCGGCTTTGTTCCGATTCATCATTGGCGTAATCATTATTGCCTTGCAGAGAAACAGGCAGCGCTAAGTAAGCCATTTTCTCAATCGTACCGTGCGGCACATCTCTGGCGACTTCGCGTTTCAGTTCGAAATGCGTGCCATCTGGGAACAAACCCGCGCTAGAAGAGACGGAAAGCTTGCCAATTTTAAGTAGATCGTGATTGATCACCAAGTCGGTCACACCATAGTAAGGGGCATAACCAGCAAGCGTTTCGACGTTTTGTCTGACGTAGTTTTGTGTGTATCTGTCTTGTTGTTGAAAGTGTTGTGGGGCAATGAACATACCTTCTTGCCAAACGACTTTTTTATATGCGTCCACGTGATTTCCCTATCTACTGAATCGAGTTAAAAGACATCCCACCAAGGCGAATCTGGTGTCACGGTTTGTAATGCTGCTTTGTTACCGCTGATCTTTAACTGGATATATTGTTCTTCTTCCTGAGGCGTGGTTGTCACTACCGTCGCCGTGCTTGCATCGTATTCGGCAAATTCCACCAATACGCCGATGTATTGAGTGGTCTTGTTGATGTCTAAGGTTTGTTTGCTATTGCTGTCTGGCATCACCACGGGCAGAACTTGTTTCGACACCAAGTTTGCGCCTAATAGGCTCACGTCATCGTTATACAAATCGATAAACGGCAATTGCTTAAACTGCTGGGCATCGGTCAGTTGATACAAGCGCACTACCACAGGATTGGTACTGTTGTTAACGCTTGGGTTAATTGTCTTCTCGGCGCTTACCGCCAATTGATATTGCGTCACAACCGGTGTTGGGTCGGATGAACATCCCACCAAAGCGAAAGCTAGTAAACTAAGCCAAATCTTCATCAGCTTTCCTCGCTTTGCTTTTGCATGTTTTCCATAAACATCGCTTTAAATTGACGGCGAAAATCACCGTTGTCCTGTCGATGTTGGAAGTGTTTGCGGTAGATTTTCCAATACTTCTTGTCTTTGCTGCTGAACAGTCCACCAGACACAAATTCGCTAAATTGATTCTCTAGTTGGTTCGGCGCGAATTCGTTGAGGAACTGATCGAGCGTTTTGTCCAACGCATCAAACAAAGCATCATGTGCAAGCGGTGGGTTGCGAAGGTATTGTTGATTCTTCTCGGTAATCGTAATCAGCTTTTCGATGGAGGCTTCTAGCTCTGACGTTGGAAGGTGGTCTCCCGGAAGATACTCAATCTCCGTAGAACGCTCCATTGCTTGCTGCTGTTTCGACACCTCATCCACTTCAAAGTGATCCGCCAGTTCGTCATCGTCGATGTCTTCAAACGGGTCGGAGGAGAAGGGGTCATCGCTCATTACATTTTGGTGAGAGTAATGAACTTCCGATTTCACGGGTTCGACGATTTCACCCTCGTCTAGAAAATCGACATTGTCTTCCAGTTGCAGGTCGAACTTGGTCGCAAAGAGGTCATCGGATTGCTCTTCGACAGGCGCTTTGCTCGACGTGAGTGTTGATACCAACATTGAATAGCTTTCGATCTTTAAAATGTCGCCATCGTTGAGTGGGTAATCTTTATCTCTCACCATGGCTTTATCGTTGAGGCGAGCCGGGTTCTTGCCAGTACTCTTCACCAAATAACCCGTGTCAGTGAGACGAATTTGTCCGTGGATACGCGAGATGCGTTTTGATTGATCGGGCAATGCCACTTCACAAGAAGCAGAACGCCCAAACTGCCCGCCAGACTCGGGCAGATAGATGACTCTTGAAGTCACCACCTCTTCAGAGGGTACAGAAATCAAATGTATGCTGATCGCCACTTGTTATCCCTCGCATTTAGCCAACGCTGTGTTGAAAGCGGTTAAGAAACCAGAATATTTGTCCAAAAAGCGGTTAGAGAAATACACACCCATTGGCTTGGTTTCGAATACTTGAGAATAGAAGTAATCGCTTGGAAGAGAGGCTTGGCTGATTTCCGTATGGAACACTCGTTCATCTTCCAGTGCGACGTCAATTTCTCTTTGTTTTAAAAGCCTTAGTAAAACCTTAGCATCTCGTGGCTGCTTAACGACGTTGTATCCATTACGTTTCAGCCAAAACCATGTGCTTGAGCCAAATTCTGCCGAGAACTTAAGGTTCAACTTTGACAAATCATCAAGCTTAGGCTTTACACCGGGACCAAAATACCAACGCAACTTTTGCTCGGTAATAGGAGCAGACAACGTTGCATAGCTGTCGTGCTCTCTGGTTTTCGGCGAGACGAAAAAACCGTGCTGTTGACCACTGTGTACGTGGAGCTGTGCGTCAGACCATTCCGTCATGGTCAGTTGGTAAGGTTGTCCCATTTCGCCCAGCGCGCATTTGACGCGGTTGAGCGCAAACCCATCCATGTTTTGATTTTGGTGAGTTTGGTACGGTGCCCATTTGTGGGTCGCAAGCAGTAATCGGTCGGGACCAATCCAAACTTGCGCCCATGCTTCAAACGAGAATAGGGCACCAAGCAAAATAAACAGCGATGAAACCAGCTTGGTTATTTTGCGGAAAAAGCTCACCCCACAGCTGACCGCCGCCTCTTGAACAAGTATCGAGGTGGTGACGAGATGGGGTGAATGTACGCTTCTAAACATCATGATTCGTTACTACTGAATATCCAGGTCAAAGCCCTGTGGCGTCGACGCTGCGGTCACCGTCACTTGGCTAATCGGTTGTTGTGCGCTCAGACGCGCGATGCATTCTTCAGCCAACTTCGGCATCAAAGAGCGGTTAATGATTTGCTCAACCGCACGACCACCTGTCGTAGGGTCGGTATTTTTGCTGACAACCAAATCCACAAAACCTGCATCCCACGTAAAGCTCGCTTGATACTGTTCTGCCAGTTTTTTACGAATGCGGTTTAGCGCGATTTCGGTGATCTTCGCCAGCTCATCATCGTTGAGTGGGTAATAAGGCACGATGGTAGTACGTCCAAGGAACGCAGGTTTGAAGTAGCGTTGTAGATCGGGACGAATCGCTTCAAGCAGTTCATCGTTGCTGATGCGTTCGGCGTTTTCATCACACACATCGCAAATCGCTTGGTCAGCGGCGTTGGAAGTCATGATGATTAAGGTGTTTTTGAAATCCACCGTGCGACCTTCGCTGTCTTTGATGTGTCCTTTATCGAAGATTTGATAGAAGAGGTCATGAACGCCCGGATGCGCTTTTTCCATCTCATCCAAAAGCAAGACAGAATAAGGATTGCGGCGAATCGCCTCGGTTAACACGCCACCTTCACCAAAGCCAACATAGCCAGCAGGCGAGCCAAGTAACATGGAGATTTTGTGTTCTTCTTTAAACTCGGTCATGTTGATAACCGTGAGATCGTTGCTGCCTCCGTAAAGCTGCTCAGCGAGCGCCATGGCGGTTTCAGTTTTACCGACACCACTTGGACCACACATCAAGAACACACCGATTGGTTTGCGATTGTCGGTTAAGCCAGCACGCGAGATTCGAATCGCTTTTGCCAGTTCTTGCTTCGCCACGTTTTGACCGATAACACGCTTATCTAGCTCTGATTCTAGTGATAATAGGCGAGCGATTTCATCACTCATCATGTTGCCGACGGGAATGCCTGTCCAACCGGAAATGACTTGAGCAATGGTCGCATCGTCCACCATCGCATTAACTAACGGTTCTTCGCCTTGAAGCTCACGTAATTGGTCGAGAAGGGAATTCAACTGGCTTTGCTGAGCTTCGTCTGGTGTTTCGCTTTCTGTGATGCTTTGTTGAAGCGCTTTAATCTCATCAACCAAAGTAATCTCTTGCTCCCAACGCGTTTGGTAGCCCGCTAATTGAGATTGGTTGGTGGTGATTTCTTGCTTCAATTCGGCAATTTCTTCTGCGCCTGTGCCGAACAAATCAAACTCTTTCTCTAAGGCAGACTGCTCGTTCTGTTGATAACGAATGGTTTGCTCTAACGCTTCAATCACTTCTGGTTTTGCACCTTGAGTTAATGCAATACGCGCACTGGCGGTATCGAGCAGGCTGATCGCTTTATCTGGCAATTGGCGAGAGGGCAAGTAGCGAATGGATAGGTTAACCGCGGCATCAATAGCGGATTCAGTGATAAACGCGCCGTGGTGCTTTTGCAACGAAGCCGCAATGCCTCGCAGCATCTGTTTGGCATCTTCTGCGTTTGGCTCTTCTACCGTGACGACTTGGAAACGGCGGGTCAAAGCAGGATCTTTCTCGAAGTACTTTTTGTATTCTGCCCATGTTGTTGCGGCAATGGTTTTGAACTCACCACGCGCAAGAGCTGGCTTCAATAGGTTGGCTGCATCATTTTGTCCTGCTGCACCGCCAGCGCCGATCAGCGTATGTGCTTCATCAATAAATACAATGATTGGCACATCGCTGTTTTTCACTTCGTTGATGACGTCTTTCAGGCGATTTTCAAATTCACCTTTTACGCTCGCGCCTGCTTGTAATAGCCCTAAATCAAGCGAATGGAGTTGAACGCCTTGCAGCGCACTTGGTACTTCATCTGCTGCGATTCTCAGCGCTAAGCCTTCAACGACAGCAGTTTTACCCACACCCGGCTCGCCAACAAAAATAGGGTTGTTCTGACGTTTACGACAAAGAATGTCGATGGCTTTTCTTACTTCAGAATTACGCCCAGAAATCGGGTCGATATTGCCTTCAATCGCTTGTTGAGTCAGGTTGATGGTGTACTTGCTTAGTGCGTCGTTCGCGCTTGCAGTGTTTGCGGCTGAACTTGCTTCACCTGCGCTTTGTTGTGTTGCTCGCTTAACCGGCGTTTTGTTGATTAAGCCTTGCAGGGACTCGGTCGACACGTTCTGTAGTGATTCGAGATTGTTGCTCGATACGCCTATGACGTTCTGCTGCAACAGCGCTTGAACGAGATGCAAGCTGATGATTTCACCATGACCATAGTTAACGGAGGCAATCATCCAAGCGTCTTTTAGAAGTTCGGTCAGTGCATGGCTGAGCGTTGGTTGGCTGTCCTGTACTTTTGGTAAGCGCTCGATGCGATTTGCCAGTTCACTAGCAAGTTGATCTTGGTTGATCTTCTGACTTTCAATCAGAGTTAAGTGCGCGTCTTGCTGATTCAATAGCGTGAGCAGCCAATGTTCCGGCTCAATGGCAGCAACGCCTTGGTTCATAGCTGCACCCGCAGAAGCTTCCAATGCACGTTTTAATTCTGGCGATAACTTGGCGACTAAATTTGTCAGCGTTACTTGTGTCATAACCTTATCCTTGTCTTTTGCGCGATAACCTTCTTTGTCGTCGCGGTGTCTACCTAGCTATTTCAGAAGAATCCGAATCCGCTCTGTAGGTTTACGTTCTGGGGCGAGGCAATCCACTTCACCCAATTTCGCGGCTTGATCTGGTTGAGCAGACAGCCTTGGTTTTTCGAGATACGCACGCTTAACGTTGAGATAAATAGAAATCGGCGTGGCGTCTCGTAAATAATGTTGAATGAGCTGGCGCATGTGGCTCGCCAACTGAGTATCTCGATGAATTTGATGCAGTTCTTTGCGGTTGGCAGGCTGGATACTCACCACCAAATGTTGGTTGTAAGTCATGCACGTTTTGCCAATGAGGAAACCTTGTCCGATTCCGCTGTTGTAGTCGTCTTTCTGTCCCAAACGGGTAAGAGAACTTGCTGGTAACTGACGACGTTCATGGCTCTTAGTCGACACATCGATTTGGTAAGGGAAGTAGTCGTTAAGGATCTGTTCTAACGTTTCTAAGTTACGATGCCCTTGAGCGAACAACAGTGAATACTGGAACAGCGCGCCGTGTTCGTGTTTCAGGTTCGCCAGTTGTTTGAGTAGGTCGGTTTTTTCTTTTGCTAGCTCTTTCTGCACCAAGAGGTGAGGAGCGAGTTCTAGCTGTGCGGCAAGTTCAAAATGGCGTTGATTAAAGACGTCTAAAAAGTCCTTAAGTGCGTGATCGTCGTTATGCAGTGCAAACAACAATTCCTCATAGATGTAGTTTGGGATAACCCCTTGTGCGCCAGATAGTGCTTGCTGCGCAATACGAACCTTGGCGCTGTGGTCACTGAACGAGAAGTATTGAATATCGTCGGCATCACCATGAGGCATGGCCTCTGCTTTGAGTTCTAACTTCAGCTTATGTCCAGACTGTTTTGTAATTTGCATCAGCAATCGCATTGCTTGAGCAAAGTCATACTCATGTGGATTCGCTTTTAAATCGTTAATCAGTGAAATCGACATCATCTATCTTCCACGCTACATCGAGCGTTGGCTCCCGTGGATTTTTGGATAACGCCTCGCAATGCCATCTTTGCCATAAAGACGAATTGTGAGCTGAATGTAGCGATCAAAACTACAGAACTGTTGGAAGAAGCGATTCAATACATCGGTGAAAGTCAGATAGTTGCCAGACGTATCGAGAGTGATTTCAATCTCTGTGCCCGGAGAGAAGACGTTCTTGCCAAGAATACGCATCGATGAAACTTGCGAGCGCACTTTAACTGACTGAATCATCTGAATTTCATCGCTCACCAACTGATTGCGGCTACACAATTGCAGCATTTGCTTGAGCTGCTGAGTAGGATCTTCAGAGTGTAAAAGTGACGAGAAGTTACTGTTCAGTAGCCCGATAAATTGCCAGTGCATATTGGCGTCAGATTCACGTTCTATCGGAGCCGACGGCGGGTAGAGCGAATGAAAATCACCGGGTAAATCGATTGGCTCTAAACATGTCATCTCACCACTGATGGTGCATGCTTGTTTGCCATTGGTACAAAGAAGGCGAGTGCCATAGAGTTTGTTGAATTCGAGCTCCTGGTTGGCGTTTAGGCTGATCGCCAATCGCAGTTCACCAGTGGAATCTTTGCGGCTTTGCCAGTAATCACAATGTGGGTCGCTTTGGTAACTGTCTTTAAACAGTGGTGTCAGCAGTTTTTGCCCGCTCGACGTAATCTCAAACACATCCAAAATGTCGACCACTCGAATCTCGTTATCGGTATGCGCATCGGCATTAACGGGAATGGTGAGGCTGCGTTGGTCATAACTGGTTGGTTCGCCCGTCTGCTCGAATAGGTTCACCGCAGGCACGACATTGAGCTTAAACACTTGATTATCGAAAAGACGGATAAACTCCATCGGCAAAGAGTGCATAAACAGGTTTAACACCACCGTTGAACAATCATGTTGCTGACACGCTTCACCAAAGCCTTTAAGACGGAAGAACTGACGTTTCTCTTTGAAGAAGAAAAATTCATTCATCAAATGGTAGCCAGAAAATTGATTGCCTTTTTGTGGCAGAAATTGAAACTGCTTATCGCTGATTCGGCTCTTTAGCTGATCGGCAGCTAAGACAGCGTGATTCTCACCATTGATGTCGGAAATCGATATTGCACGCGCTTCACTGAGCAGCAGTTCAACCAAGGAATCCGCATTGTTCTCGAAACCTTGAACGAAGAAGTCGAGATCTTCTAACGCTAATTGACTGAAGTGCACATCATCATCGCCAGTAGACAGAGTGAGTTGAATAACGGCGGTAGTTTGTTCACTACCTTGTGGGCGATTGAAGTCAAAAGGTGCGCTGCTTGCCTTGGTGTCAATCAGTGCAAATGGTGTCGTTTTGAGTTCATCCGTTGTGGTGAATAAACATGTTTTGCCTTGTGACTCGGAAGAAAAGCGTGTGCCTTTTGGAAGCGTCGTGCTGTCAGTGGAAGGGGCATCTGTGCTCATTTCTAGATACGCCACACTTGGCACAGTTTGAATGTAACTTGGGTAGAGTACGCCAAGTAATCCTTCGACAACTTCAGGGATTTGCTCAGATAGACGTTTTTCGACGTTGGCATTCAGTAGTGCCACGCCATCCAATAAGCGGGCTAAACTCGGGTCTTCGATTTGTCCCTGATGGATATTGAGACGTTGTGCGTGTTCTGGATGTTCAGAGCCAAATTGACCGAGGGCTCGACGGACAAAAGTCAGCTCTTGCTCGTAATAACGCAGTAGAGGATCACTCATACAAATCCTCCTTCATATCGGTGGTCATGTCGCTTAATGAAATCTTGGAATCAAAAATCAGCTCTTTTTCGCCCTGTGCCGTTTTGGATTTGGCGACGATATTGAAAGCGATGGTGTTTTCTCCCGCTTTTCGCTCAACCAGTTCAACCATGACTTGGCTAAGGCGTGGCTCGAAATGTCGAATGTAGTTTTCTAGTTTGAGGGCTAATTGCTGGTGGTCGAGACTAGCACTCAACAGGTGCACATCCTCGATGCCAAAACGGTAGTTAGAGCGCTGCACTTCGGTTAATCGATCATCAATGCTCATCAGTGACGCTTCCGAATCAAACAGGCGAGTCAGGTGATACTTGATGTCCTCGATATCATCTCGACGAGTCGTAGGGGCTGTTTGCACAAAGGTACGCCAAAAACTCATTACGCCACCTCATCCAATTCTGTTGTCAGCACCACTTCGCCACTGAAATGGTCGTATTGATACTGCGGGACGATACGCAATGTACAGACGAAATTGCCCGGATGATGGTCAGAGTCGCACACGCTGATCTTTGCAAAACTCAATGGGTATTTTGATAGGGTTTCTTCATTGGCGTACGCGACGTTACTAGAGAATTTTTCAACCCATTGGGAGAGGAACAACTCACACTCAGCCGCTGTTTTGAAGCTACCGATCATTTCGCGTACTTGTACTTTGAGATAATGTGCAATACGGCAAGACATCAACGAGGTTTGGATTTGAGTGAGGACTTTCTCGTTATCAGACTCGCTGTTGTGCCAAATCGAATTGTTACCATTGAAGTAAAACTTATCGCTCAAAGGGCTCTTAGTAAGAGGGATAAAACCACTTCGACTGTAGAAGGTCGACAGTTGCCCAAACAAGGTCACTTTGGTTTGTGGTTGAATCAGAAAATGGCTATCGCTTTGGCTTTGATTGACCACGGCACCTTGGTTGTTGTCGTTCCAACGAGATTTCAAGAAGCCAAACCAACTCACCCGTTGATGCTCTCGCATAATGGTGGATACAAACGCAAAGCCCGCATTGCCCCAAAGCCCGTTTTGCTTCTCGTTGTAGATGAATCCCACTTTGGCGTTTTGATAACGTGTACGCATACACATTTCTGGCATCACTAAACCGACAAAACGCGCAGAGGACTTACTGCGTAAGGACTGCCACGATTGGTAATCAGGACTAGCAAGGATCTTCTCGATTCGGTTGATGTCAGACAGCCAGTCTGCGCCGGATTCGACAAAGAAATCGCGATTAGGAGCAAACAGCATTGGGCATAACGTCGCTTCACCCAAGCGGCTTAATAGCTCCACAGTGAACAAATCATCGTAGTCAGATTCGAAATCCATATCTGCCGCGATAGGTTGTGTGAACAGCAAGCAACCGAATGGATGTCCGCCTAAGGTGTTTAACTCTTGGTTGCCGATCTTGTTGTATAACTCGGACGTTTTGGTGCTGTAGGCTTGATTGACGTCGGAAGACACTTCTTCCCAACTCATATTGAGAAGCTTGAGTTGAGTGCGTTGGTAATTAACGGGCAGGGTAGCTAAGCCTTGAAGCCCTAGCCAATTGGTTTGCAGTGCCTCAAATTCTGGATGATGCAATAGCTTATCCATTTGATTCGAGAGCTTATTGTCAATCTCTGCAATCAAGCGCGAAACATGTGTGATAAGCGCGTCTGAACTGTCTAGCGCGGAGCGAGACACTTGAGACAGTAAAGAGAGCGCCTCTTGTAAAAAGTCGCTGTCTTTATCGTCTAGCTGTGTAAATTGGGTCTGCCAACCTGAGTGATAAATCTTACTCATACTATCCTTGTGACCTAAATCGAATTGGCTTGGTCGAAGCATCCTACTTCGACCAAGCTTTATCGTGCGTATACCAATCGTAGTAAATAACTGGTCGTTCTAGCTGGTTATAACGCTCGATAACTTCGTTTAAAATTTTGGCTGTAGAATAACTACTTACCGAAAATTTTAGCCTTGTTCTCAAGCGTTATTCCTGCGCTAACTCTGACCACTTACTTACTGTGATCGGTATTAACCTGGGATCTTCGCTACCATACGAACCGACGTAGTCAGCTCTTCAAGTTGTAGCCAAGGTCTTAGGTGAGCAACAGCTGAATACGCGCCCGGTTTACCCGGTTGTTCAACCACTTCAATGCGAGACTCCGCCAACGGCGTTTTCGCTCGTTGATCGTTACCAATTGCACCTGCGTTGGTGTATTGATCGATCCACAGCTGAAGTTCACGTTGAATGTCTGGCGCTTCTAGGTTTGAGCCTAGCTTGTCGCGACCCATGACTTTCAAGTAGTGAGCGATGCGACCACTTGCCATGATGTAAGGAAGACGCGCTGAAATCGCTGCGTTTGCTGTTGCATCTGGATCTGTGTACGTCTTCGGTTGCTGCGTTGTTTGACCGCCAATGAACACGCCATAGTTTGAGTTCTTGTAGTGAACCAGTGGCAAGAAGCCTAGGTCACTTAACTCTTTCTCGCGTTCGTCGGTTAGGTTCACTTCTGTTGGACATTGCTGAACCAAGTCGCCAGCTTCGGTCTTGTACGTAAGGTTTGGTAGGTTTTCTACTTTACCGCCGTTATCCAGACCGCGAATCGCTGTACACCAACCGTACGCAGTGAACGCTTGCGTCATTTTCAGACCTAACTCGTAAGCGGCATTAGACCAAACCAACTCATCATTGCTTGATGGGTTCGGGTTGCCATCTTGGTCAGTGTTTAACTCTTCGTAGCTAAACAGCTTGGTGCCAAGACCTTTCTCACCGTAAGGAAGGCGAGCTAGTGTGCGCGGTAGTGTTAGAGTTACGTAACGCGCGTCGTCACTTTCACGGAACGAGTTCCATGCAGCATAAGCCGGAGAATCAAAACCAGCCGCGACAGGTTTGCCTTCTTCGAAGGTAGTGAAGTCATTGAACTCAAACATTTCAGCGTTTGCTGCGGCAATGAACGGAGCGTGACACGCAGCGGCTACTTCACCCATGTAACGAAGTAGGGCGACGTCTTCATCTTTTGCGCTGAACTCGTAATCACCGATGAAGGTACCGTATGGTTCACCACCTGCTGTGCCGTATTCGCCTTGGTATACCGCGTTAAACAGTGGGCTACGGTCGATGGCTGGTGCATCTTCAAATTGATCAAGCAGCTCGTCTTTGGTGTAGTCGACCATTTTGATTTTCAGTGAACGTCCTAGGTCGCTCTCTTTAACCAGCTTTTGCAGCCCACGCCATGAACCTTCTAGCTTTTGGAAGTCATTTTCTTGCATGACTTTCGATAGCTGTTTAGAAAGCTTTTTGTCGATCTCTACGATGGCGTTTTCAATCGTTTTGGTGACGTTCTTGTCCCAGGTTACTGTACCGCTTAGCGCTTGCTCTGCCAGTACAGAGAACAGTTCTTTTGTCGTGTCCGCTGGCGTTTGTGTGGTCGCTTCGATTGCACGATCCAGAAAGCTCAGCGAAGCTTCAGCCGCTTCTGCTTGTGGTTGGTTTTCAACTTCCGTCGTCATTATTCTGCTCCTTCTTTCTGGATGCCTAGCTCATCGGAAAGGGCGTTAATAGTGTCTGCGCTTTGCAGCACTTCCTTGAGTAGCTTCTCTAGATCACGAGAACGGTCCGCTTTTGAAAGCAGTACTTTGAGTTGGTTACGAGTCTCAACAAGCTTCTTGAGCGGTTCAACTTGCTCAACGATGGCTTCAGGCTCGAAATCTTTCATTGATGAGAATTTCAGACTCGCTTCGATTTGGCTGTCGTCATCAACCAAAACGTTGTCCACTTTGAGTGATAACTCAGGACCAACTCGCTTCATGACAGTATCGAAGTTGTCTTTGTCGACGTTATAGAAGGTGCGATCTTCCACGTCTTCTTTGTCTTGCTTGTGACCCGAATAATCACCGACGACTCCCACCACAAAAGGGAGTTCTTTGGTTTCTACTGCGCCATTCGTCTCGACATCGTAAGTAATACTTACACGGTTTTTGCTAACTCGCTTGTGTTGGGAGTTCAGTGCCATAATGGTATCTCCTTATTCCATTAAGAAGCTGTCGAAGTAACTTTCGCTGTCGTCGCGTCAAAGCCCACTTCAGGGCCTTTCTCGATTTTGCCGCCTTCGCCTTCGATGTAGTACGCTTTCGAAATCTCGGTGTATGTCAGGCTGAACGATTCATTTGGTAGATGACCATCCGACGCGCCCATGTTGTAGCTCGACATACGTGCTGCGCTCAGTGTCAGGATTAGGTATGGATCTGCACCAGAACCTTCACGGTTTGGCTTAGTCATCACGATCTCGATGGTTTTACCTTCACCACCTGGTGCGTATAGGAACGTTGTTAGGTAAGGCGTTGCGCCATCACAGCCTCGAGTGATGTTCACTTCACCTAGCGCGACCATGCCTTGGTCTGCGTTGTTCGCGTTACCGACGTCGATGCCAACGCCACGAACGGCACTCCAGTTCACTGTATCAATAGCAAAAAATCCATCCTTGCCACCGATCTTATCTACCGTTGCAGCACCTTTTGGTGTAGTGCCATCAATTCTCATGTAAATAGAAGCCATTTGGTTCTCCTTTGCTTATTAGCATTTATGCTTCACCACTCGAAATCGGTAATACCGCTCGACGATTGAGTAGTTTTTACTTCTGGTTGGTTGGTTGTATTAGGAGTGTCGCTTTGCTCTGACGTTGTAGGTTCAATTGACGTTGCACTTTGAGACTCCTCATTAGAGGCAGTTTGAACCTCAGTCGCAGGTGGTACGGTCGAAACCGGCTCTTGCACTGATTGTGGTTCAGGAATTCTCTTCAGAATGGTTTGTTCTAAATTGTCCATTCCTGTGAGTTGATTGATATGGTCGAGCACTTGGTTGTTGCCACCAGTCATTTCTTGGAGTAGTTCTGGTAAGCTTAGATAACCCCAACGAATTGCGCGCTCTAGCAAGAACGGAACAGGGCTGTGTGGCTCGGTTTGTTTGAAGTAGTCGGCGAGCTTTCTAAGTTCATGAAAGGCGTGGTCGCGATTGTGTACTTGAACATCGATGCTAACGGAAGGCGCTTGGATAAGGGGTTGAGTCTGTGTGGTTGAAGTGGGGGGCACAGAATCGATTTGCTGAGTAGAAGACGTTTGGCTCGTTTCTTTACTCGCTTGACCCGTTGTTTGAGCAACTGATTCCAATATGTTATCAGTCGGCTCAACAGCACTTACGCTTGGTAGTTCTATCTCAGCGGCTTGTGGTTCATCTTTTAACAGCCTAAATTTTTCGTCTAACGGCCACTTGGAAAAATTATCTTCGGTGAGGTAACGAATCGCATTTATAAGTTCAGCGATGTTTTCTTTGATGAATTTGAAACTTACTGGCGTGGCGTTAATTGGTTGGCAATGCTTCGCGATGGCTTGTTCTGTAGTATCAAGATTCTTATACGTTTGCGCCAGATCCATTAAGATGTCTTGCGTGTCTGCGCTGAAAAGGTTTTGCGCTTTAGTTTTGATTTCGCCAAGCGAACCGTTGCGCTCTGCACGTAGGTAATCTGCAAAAGTGATGTCATCAATCAAGCCGATTAACTGCAAAGGCATATACACGGCAGTTGTATCATGAGTTTCGCCAACAAGCTGTAGCAAAGGCTTCATACGGAACTCAGCACGTTCTCTCGCTATGCCAGACTCTTCTGCGCTTTTTAGTTTGTCTTCAGGAAGGAATGGATTGAGAGAGTCCCAAAACTGCTCCACGGTGCTTAGAAGAACTTGCGTTGCGTCGGCAAGGTTTCGATAGGGTGCGTCGGTGAACAACTGACTGGTGATATACCAACCTAGTAACTCCAAGTCTTTGCTTGACTGGGTGAGAGCGTGAAATGTCGCGGTACGCAGTTGCGTCCAGTTTTCATCATTACTCTCAAGTAAGGATTCATCACTGGATGCTTCGGGCGTTTCCACCAACTGGCGAAATGACGATTGCGCCGCATTGTAACTGTTTCTCAGTGCTCGATAGGCACTTCTATCGAGTTTTAGATAGACGCCACTCGGCGATCCATCTGTGATCGGTGCCAAAAGACTATCAATATCAACCATATTCAATCCATGAATTATTGTTTTATTAAGCCAGAGATAATTCCGTTCCTCTGGTTTCATAGTTTGTAAACTTCAGTCTAGTGAGGATTTTCCTAAATAGCCGATAAAAATTAACTATTTAATAAAAACTAAGATGTCGATCCAAAAAATTGGTCGGAGGAATACATCTGTCAATATAATGTCCTGATTTATAAAGGGGTTTTATCCCCCTATAAGTACAGTGGGCATTCCTGCAACGATACTTCCGCCGTGAGACGTCGTGTCTCCCATTCGGGCTGCAGGCTTATTGCTTAATAGCACGGTCGTGCTTCCCATCGCGATAGAATCCGGGGTTCCAACGCATACACAAACATCACTCACTGTGGCAGCAGGTAAGCTTCCGATCAGTACGGTTGGAGCTCCAGGACCGGTGACCGGACCACCCACATGAGGAATTGGTGGGGTTGCTGGTGTCTGCATTGGGCATACATGCATGTCAGTGATACGAGCAGCAGGTAACGTCATCGTACTTCTCCTTGTACTGCAGTTTGTGATTGGTTATCTGAAGTGCCTTGACCGCCCGCAGCAATATTCAGAGCCATGGCGATTGCGGCTTGATAGTAAGGTTTAGTTTTGTCCCATTCAGGAAGGGCGGCTGCGTGATTGATCGCTCCCGCAGTCGCTTTCGCGTAGAGAAATGGATCAGGCATAACGGGTGGAATATCTGGTGCAACGATGCTGCCAGAACCATTCCAAAATACCGATTGAGCAAGCCAAGATGGGCCGCAATTAAGTTCCAATCGATGAGAGAGATGTTCGGCTTTGCGGCGCAATTCTTCGGAGGGGGAACGCACCCAAGCCATACACGTTTCGACACTTTGTTTTTGAAGGGGTGACCATTCTTCATTGCGTTGATTTAAACACAACGCTCCCCACCAGATTGCCTCCCGTACTGGCAGAGCGTGCGTCAAAAACTGCACGAGGTCGTTGTAGAGCTCTTTGTCTGTGAGTGATTGAATTGCATCGCTGATGCTGGTCTCTTCGTCGAGCAGTGCCTTTGCTTCGTCACTGGCTTTGAATCTCGGTAGTATTTGCCCAGCCGTTTGGTATGGAATCTTCTTATATTTCATTAGTTAACCTTTACAATTGCGCCTTTTACTTCGCCCATTACGCCGCCATCAAATGTCGCTTTGAGACCCGATTTAAACTCCGCACTCAAAGAGCCTTCAGCAGAGAGCGTGGTGTCCGCTTTGATGGAAATACTCAAGCCAGAAATACTGTTTGAACTGGTTGCTTCAAGAGCGGTCGTGGTGCCAGAAACTTTGTTGGCTGAAGTGGCTTTGCTGGTGACGTTAGTCCCTTCCAAATTCAGTGCGCTGCTCGCTTTGATGTCGATATTGGTTGCTTCAATGGCAATGGATGATGAGGACAGGGTTATTTTGCTTGAGCCAACTTTGAGCTCGATAGAATCGTCAGCTTCAATCGAAATCGACTTGGCTTTTTCGCTCAGTGCTTTGGTTACGCTCAGCGAGTAGTTGTCTTCTGTCGACACTGATACCGCTTTGGTGACTGTTTGGCTTAATTCACCCTTGATGGTTTCGGTTTGGTTGTTTTCAACTTCTTGTGTCAGGTCTTTGGCTGCATGAAGGTAAAGTAATTCATTGTCTTTTTTGTCATCGAAGTAGAGCTCATTGCTCTGTCCGGAAAGTTGAGTTTTGATGCCAGACTTTGTTGTATTGGCTTCTGCGTATGGCGGAGCATTTTTGCTGTTGTAAACGCTGCCTGTGATGATTGGTCTATCTGGATCGCCATCAATGAAAGAGACCAGAACCTCTTGCCCGGCTCGCGGCACAAACTGAGCACCGTAACCGCTTCCCGCAAGCATTTGTGCGACACGAACATAACAACTGGTTTTGTCGCCACTTGCGTCTGTATCCCATTGGAACTGAATACGCACGCGACCTTGTTCGTCCTGATTAATATCGCCCGCGGTTGAGCCAGCAACGACTGCGCTTTGCAAGCCCTGAACCACTTGTTTGGAGCGAGGTTGCGGGTAGTGAGGGGTATCTTTTGGAATTACTTTCAGTCTAGTGCTGCTCTGTGCACTTTCAGTGTATTCCACTTCCATACTGATGACCGAAAAGTCACCAAGTTGCTCTTTGTCTAGATGGCTTGAGAGCGAGAAGTAAGTACCGAGCTCGAAGAGATCATGTTTTGCGCTGGCAATGACACTTTGGTAATCCTGCTCAACATACTCGATTCGACGTTTGGCAAGATTGCTTGAGAGATCTGTCATGTCCCCGCTGATACCCAAAGTCGGGTAATGCGTGTTGACGAGTTTAGTGTTGTTGGCAATGGTATTGCTGGAGGTTTTACTGCCGCTAGTGATGAGTTTCGTCTGCGAATAATCGTAGCTTGATAGCTCGACACTCGCGCCATGAAAAGCAACGGTAGGGCACCAATCTTCAAGCAAAGGAAGTGAGCCTGTCGGCGTTTCCTTCATATCAAATTTTGCAGTGCTGGCTTTATCAAATGGAGTTTGAGCGTCTTGCAAAATCATGGTGTGTGAACCACTCGCATGCTCAAAATAATAATGAACGCCTTCCTCAGCGAGCAGGCGAGAAACGAAATCAAAATCTGATTCGTTATATTGCAAACAATATTCACGCTTGGTCGAAGGCATGCTGGATATTTTATAGTTACCTTTGAAACCTGCGTTATCGAAAATATCACTGACAATTTCTTGTGTGGATTGATTTTGATAAACCCGGAAAGAATGTGTGTGTTTTAATAACCAAAACCACGGTTTAAGCGTTATTTCATATTGGTGGTTTTGTAAATTTGAATCCATTCCTAAATGTTGGATCAATGTCACAACTCCATTGTAGGAACGATTGAGTGTATTGCTGCCAGATTCGTTGAAATAACGGTTTATGGTAAGGAACTGACCTAGTTGATCTTGCATGTCAAAGCCACTGGACACCAGCATTGCTTTGATTTCAAAGGGCTCTGATAAGGCTTGCTTTATTGTTGCATTACTTATGATATGTTCTTGATTACTTGAGTCTTTTGCAGACATCAAACTAGCCGAACTGCTGTATTTATCAGCCATTGCATATCCTTATGCTTGAACTTTTCAATAATAAAAATTTGAAATATAAATACTATTATTAATCAAATTACTCAAAAAATAGCAGTATTAGATCTTATTCGCTATTCGATTTATTAAAAGAAAAGGAGTTCTTTATGGCGAGTCAAAATGCAAAAAAGATGGCAAAAGAATTTTTGCAAAATGTAGAAAAGGACAGTAAGTCATATCACAAAAGTTGGGCGAGAAAATTCGGTAATAAATACCAATCTGCAAAGAACTGGGTGAAACGTGACAAGAAAATGGTCGCGATGGATATTGCGCAAAAAGGGGTAAGGACTGGTATCGGGATGATTCCATTTCCCGGCTCGAAAGAGGGGGCAGCCCTGTTGGAAGTCGCAGGTGGTGCAGCGTTAAAAGCAGCATCTCGTAAAGCGTGGGAGGAGGGCTCAAAGAAAGGCGTTAAATCTCTTCTTAATAAAAAAATTGAATCTGCTCGCAAGCAACTTAAAACCAACTCGGTAGGAAAAGTCGATCACGAGTTCTTGGCGCTTTCTGCGCGTAAGCGTGATGAACACATTCATGCGATTCGTAAATTGGTGAAGTACGAAGTTAAGTTACTGCCAAAGCGTTCCGATGAACTCAGTTTGCGTTTATTCAAGCTTAAAGAGGCGATCAATGAATCCCGCGTGAAACTCAACAAAACCACCATGTCTTCCACATCGGCTATCGATAACATGCAAGCTTGGACGGAGTTCTTTTCTGCCATCAAAGAGGTGGAGCACTACCAAGCGAAATTGCGTGAAAGCCTGATTCAAGTGCAAGAAATCACCAAGGATGTGGAGTGGTTCTTGGCGGCTTCTGAAGCAACGACTGATCAGATGAATGCACAAAACTTACCGCAACTAGAAGAAGCGTTTGACCAGATCCGCCGCAGTTACGGCAACATCAATTCGCTGAAACAGCTGCAAGATATGATGTTGGAGAGAAACCTCGTTGAATCCGGTTTGTTGGATGAAAAAGACTTAACCTACAAACTGGTCAACTAGACAAATATGACCGTCCGTTAGCAAATTAAACTCAAATAGGGAGCTGACGTGCTCCCTTATTCTTTTTACTTGCTGAATTTATTGGGTTTTTATTGTCGACAATTTCAGCTTGCTCTTATCGAAATGAATATTTATCCACTCATAAATCACTCAATAACACTATACCTTAGTCTAAATTGTCGACAATTTTCTTGATTGTCGACAATCTGATCGTCTATTTTATGTTCAAGTTAACAAATTGTTGACACTTTGGTTTCTAAATACGAGTGCCTTGAATATGAATACAGAATTGAAAACTCGTCATAAAGTAATTGTCTCTGAGAAGGAGCATACTAAATCTGAATCGCTGACCGAATCGTTAGTGGAAGCGATTGTGAGTGGTGAAATTGAACCGGGCAGTAAAATCTCAGAGCCTGAGTTAGCCAAGAAATATCAAGTGAGTAGAGGTCCTTTACGTGAAGCCATGATGCGTCTTGAAGGGCTTGGGTTGATTGAGCGCATTCCGCATGTTGGCGCTCGTGTGATCACTTTCTCTCCGGAAAAACTCATCGAATTGTATTCCGTCCGCGAAGCATTAGAGGGCATGGCGGCAAGGCTAGCGGCTCGCTATATCACTCAAGAAGAGCTACTGAGTTTGGAAATGCTATTGTCGACACATTCCAAACATATTGATGAAGTCGAAGGATCGTCTTACTTCCACCAGCATGGTGACTTCGACTTCCATTATCGAATCATTCAAGCGAGTCGAAACAGCAAGCTTATCTCTTTGCTTTGCGACGAGTTGTACCACTTGTTGCGCATGTATCGTTACCAATCACCACGTGCGCAATCTCGTCCTAACGAAGCACTCAACGAACACAAATTCATTCTGCAAGCGATTCGCAACCGTGATGAAGAACTCGCAGAAATGCTGATGAGAAGGCACATCTCAGGCAGCCGAAAACTTATCGAATTACAGATTTTACATTCTGAAAGTAAAGATAGAGAACAAGACTAGAAGGAAATTGTCATGAGCTTATCTCCGGGGGCGAAGTTCAGACTCGCCATTGAGCAAAACAACCCGCTGCAGATCGTCGGCACCATTAACCCATACTGCGCCATGATGGCGAAAAACTTGGGTCACCAAGCTATCTATTTGTCGGGTGGCGGTATCGCTAACGCATCTTACGGTTTGCCAGATCTTGGCATTACGACACTGAACGATGTTTTGGTGGATGTAGACCGTATCACCAACGCGTGTGATTTGCCGTTACTGGTTGATATCGATACCGGTTTTGGTGGAGCTTTTAACATCGCACGCACCATCAAAGCGATGGAAAAAGCCGGTGCGGCGGCAGTGCACATGGAAGACCAAGTGGCGCAGAAGCGTTGTGGTCATCGCCCAAACAAAGCGATTGTTAGCCAACAAGAAATGGTTGATCGAGTGAAAGCGGCGGTGGATGCACGTAATGACGAGAGCTTTGTCATTATGGCTCGCACTGATGCGTTAGCGGTTGAAGGCATGGACAGTGCGATTGAACGTGCGATTGCATGTGTGGAAGCGGGCGCAGACATGATCTTCCCTGAGGCAATGAATCAGCTAGACCAATATCAACAGTTCTCGGCAGCGCTTGAAGACGCGACAGGGAAACACGTTCCAATTCTTGCCAACATTACTGAGTTTGGACAAACGCCGCTATACGGCTGTGAAGAGTTAGCCCAATCCAAAGTGGACATGGTTTTGTACCCATTGAGCGCATTCCGTGCGATGAACAAAGCGGCTGAGATGGTTTACAAACACTTGCTTGAAGTTGGCAACCAAGAAGCGATGCTTGATTCAATGCAGACACGAAAAGAGCTGTATGAGCACCTTAATTACCACGACTACGAGAATAAGTTAGACAAGCTGTTCTCGGAGGGTAAATAAGGTCAACAAAGGAAACAAACGGAAGCCCAAGAAAAGAATCTCTAATCCAATAACGTGAAACTTGTCTGATTCAAAAGAGCCCATTAAGAGAGCCAAATCAGACAGAAAAGGAGTTCAACAATGCCTCATTCTGTAGAAAAGAAAGCTGAGATAGGTGGCGCAGGTCTACGCGGTCAAAGCGCTGGAAGCACAGCTTTATGCACTGTCGGTAAAACGGGGACGGGTCTAACGTATCGTGGTTACGATATTACGGACTTGGCAAATCATGCTCAATTTGAAGAAGTGGCGCATTTGCTGTTACGCGGTCACTTACCTAATCAACAAGAGCTAGACGCGTACAAGACACATCTATTGAGCTTGCGTGGCTTACCAGCGGAGCTTAAGCAAGCGTTAGAGCTGATCCCTTCTGATGCTCACCCGATGGACGTTATGCGCACAGGTTGCTCTATGCTGGGTAACTTAGAGCAAGAAATGGACTTTGAGCAACAGCTACATGCTACTGAGCGAATGCTGGCGCTTTTCCCTGCGATCATCTGTTACTGGTATCGCTTCAGCCACGATGGCGTACGAATCAAAACTCACGATAACAGCGAAGACTGTATTGGCGGCTACTTCCTGAAACTGCTTACTGATAAAGCACCAAGTGAAACGCACAAAAAGGTGATGCACTGTTCTTTGATCCTTTATGCAGAGCATGAGTTTAATGCCTCAACATTTGCAGCGCGTGTGTGTGCTTCTACGCTTTCTGATCTTCATTCTTGTATTACGGCTGCTATCGGTACGTTACGTGGTCCACTTCATGGCGGTGCAAACGAAGCGGCGATGGAGATGATTCAAGATTGGCAAACGCCAGATGAGGCAGAAGCCAATATTCTGCAAATGCTAGAGAACAAAGACAAAATCATGGGCTTTGGGCATGCGATTTATCGTGAAAGTGATCCTCGTAATGCACTGATCAAGCGTTGGTCAGAAGCGTTATCGAAAGAGGTGGGTGACACACATCTTTACGCGGTTTCTGAGCGTGTGGAATCCGTAATGAAGCGCGAGAAAGGTCTGTTCTGTAATGCCGACTTCTTCCATGCTTCGGCTTACCACTTCATGGATATTCCAACCAAATTGTTTACACCAATCTTTGTTATGAGCCGACTGACAGGTTGGGCGGCGCACGTGTATGAACAACGCGCGAACAACCGAATTATTCGCCCAAGTGCGGATTATACCGGACCGGATCATCAAGACTGGGTGCCAATCGAACAACGCTAGCGCGTGACGCCTCTTTGTGAGTGTTGTCTTGATGGCATTCACAAGGGGCGTCTCTTTCACCGCGAATCCATTTCAAAAACAGTATCGCGGTGCGTTCAGGCACAAGATGTACACTAAAGCGGAAGCAAGCCCATGAGCATCACCACAAACATAAATACTCAATATCGTAAGCCGCTCCCGGGAACCCAACTCGATTATTTTGATATCCGAGAAGCAGTTAACGATATTTCTCCTGGAGCCTATGAAAAGCTCCCATACACCTCACGCGTTTTAGCCGAGCAGTTGGTTCGTCGCTGTGACCCAAATACGCTCACTGATAGCCTAAAACAGTTGATTGAACGCAAACGTGACCTCGATTTTCCTTGGTATCCGGCACGCGTGGTTTGTCATGACATCCTTGGACAAACGGCATTAGTCGACCTCGCTGGTTTGCGTGATGCGATTGCCGAACAAGGCGGTGACCCAGCGAAAGTAAACCCTGTGGTTGAAACGCAATTGATCGTTGACCATTCACTGGCAGTTGAACACGCAGGCTTTGACCCAGAGGCGTTTGAGAAAAACCGCGCGATAGAAGAGCGTAGAAACGAAGACCGATTCCACTTTATTGAATGGTGTAAAACGGCGTTTGAGAACGTCAGTGTTATTCCTGCGGGTAACGGCATCATGCACCAAATCAACTTGGAGAAGATGTCTCCGGTTGTGCAAGCCAAGCAAGGCATTGCCTATCCTGATACCTGTGTCGGTACGGATAGTCACACTCCTCACGTTGATTCACTTGGCGTTATTGCGATTGGTGTCGGCGGTTTAGAGGCGGAGACGGTTATGCTTGGTCGCCCGTCGATGATGCGTCTACCAGACATTGTTGGCGTGAAGCTTACTGGTAAGCGTCAACCGGGTATTACCGCCACGGATATCGTACTAGCGATTACCGAGTTTCTGCGAAATGAACGCGTGGTTTCATCTTATCTCGAATTCTTTGGTGAAGGGGCGCGAGACCTAACCATTGGCGACCGCGCAACCATCTCAAACATGACGCCAGAATACGGCGCAACCGCTGGGATGTTCTACATTGATGAGCAGACTATTAATTACCTCAAACTGACAGGTCGCGATGATCAACAGGTCGACTTGGTTGAGAAGTACGCCAAGCAAACCGGTCTGTGGGCAGATGATTTAGACACGGCGGTTTACGAACGCGTGCTTGAGTTCGATTTGTCCCGAGTCGGGCGCAATTTGGCAGGTCCATCTAATCCTCATCGTCGTTTACCTACCGCAGAGCTTGCTGAACGTGGCGTTTCTGGCGAGTGGCAAGAGAAAGAAGGCGAACTTCCCGATGGCGCGGTGATCATTGCGGCGATTACTTCTTGTACCAACACCAGTAACCCAAGAAATGTTGTTGCAGCGGGTCTGGTCGCTAAGAAAGCGAATGAGCTTGGATTGGTGCGCAAACCTTGGGTGAAGTCTTCATTTGCTCCGGGGTCTAAAGTTGCTCGACTCTACCTTGAAGAATCTGGCTTACTCCCTGAATTGGAGAAGCTTGGTTTTGGTATCGTGGCTTATGCGTGTACAACCTGTAACGGTATGAGCGGCGCACTTGACCCGAAAATCCAACAAGAAATCATCGATCGAGATCTGTATTCAACGGCGGTACTTTCTGGGAACCGCAACTTTGATGGTCGAATTCATCCTTACGCAAAACAAGCATTTTTAGCATCGCCACCTTTGGTCGTTGCTTATGCGTTAGCTGGGACGATTCGTTTTGATATCGAACGTGATTCTTTGGGTACAGACAAAGACGGCAAGCCGGTTTATCTCAACGACTTGTGGCCAACGGATGAAGAAATTGATGCTGTGGTGGGTGAGTACGTTAAGCCAGAACAATTTAATCAAGTCTACATTCAAATGTTCAAACTGAATGATGAGGCTCGCAATCCGAATCCGCTCTACGATTGGCGTCCGATGAGTACGTATATCCGTCGACCTCCCTACTGGCAAAAAGAGGGGGAGGGAGCACTGGCTAGTGAGCGAACTCTGTCTTCAATGCGTCCTCTTGCCGTTTTAGGCGACAACATTACAACCGACCATTTGTCGCCATCAAACGCAATTTTGGCAAGCAGCGCAGCAGGCGAATACCTCGCGAAGATGGGCGTGCCAGAAGAAGATTTTAACTCATACGCGACTCACCGAGGTGATCACTTAACCGCGCAGCGTGCCACTTTTGCTAACCCGAAATTGTTCAACGAAATGGTCAAGGAAAATGGCGAATTAGTGCAAGGATCGTTAGCGAGAGTCGAGCCTGAAGGCAAAGTGACACGCATGTGGGAAGCGATTGAGACTTACATGAATCGCAAGCAGCCGCTTATCGTGGTCGCGGGTGCGGATTATGGTCAAGGGTCGTCGCGAGATTGGGCGGCGAAAGGCGTTCGCTTGGCGGGTGTAGAAGCGATTGTCGCGGAAGGTTTTGAGCGCATTCACCGTACCAATTTAGTTGGCATGGGCGTGCTTCCTCTGCAATTTAAAGATGGCGTGAACCGAAAGACGCTCGAATTAGATGGCACTGAACTTTATGACGTTATCGGCGATATCACTCCTGGTGCTGATTTGGCGCTGGTGATTACTCGTGCGAATGGCGACAAGGTTGATGTGCCGGTGACTTGTCGACTCGATACCGAAGATGAAGTTCACGTGTACAAAGCGGGCGGTGTGTTACAGCGCTTTGCTCAAGATTTCCTCTCGCAATAGATAGCGCAATAACGGAGCAAGATATGGATAGCAAGATGCAAAACCAAATCAAAGTCCCGGCGACTTACATGCGCGGCGGTACGAGCAAAGGTGTGTTCTTCAACCTTGAAGATTTGCCACAACCAGCGCAAGTTGCAGGGGAGGCAAGAGACAAACTGCTACTTCGTGTGATTGGTAGCCCTGACCCGTACGCAAAACAAATTGATGGCATGGGCGGCGCGACTTCCAGCACCAGTAAAACTGTGATTGTGTCGCGCAGTGAGCGAGCCGATCACGACGTTGATTACCTGTTCGGACAAGTATCGATAGATAAGCCATTTGTCGATTGGAGTGGTAACTGTGGCAACCTTTCTGCTGCAGTCGGACCTTTCGCCATTCATGCAGGGTTGATCGACGAAGATCGTATTCCTCAAAACGGCATCGTTACCGTTCGTGTATGGCAGGTAAATATTGGCAAAACCATATTGATTTATGTGCCAATCGTAAATGGTTTCGTTCAAGAAACAGGGGAGTTTGAGCTTGATGGCGTGACGTTCCCTGCGGCAGAAATTCAAGTTGATTTTGTCGACCCTGCTGATGGTGAAGGCAGCATGTTTCCAACTGGCAATCTAGTAGACGATTTGGTCGTGCCAGATGTTGGGACGTTCAACGCCACCTTTATTAACGCAGGCATACCGACGATCTTCATTGATGCAGAAGCACTTGGCTACCAAGGCACTGAGCTTCAAGATGACATCAATAACGATGAATCTGCTCTTGCGAGGTTTGAGTCCATTCGTGCTCATGGCGCGCTAAAAATGGGGCTTATTGATTCGCTCGAAGAGGCTCAAACACGTCAACACACGCCTAAGATTGCGTTTGTTTCCCAGCCTAAATCCTATTTATCGTCGAGTGGTAAAACCGTAGAAGCAGGTGAGGTCGATATTCTCGTCCGGGCTTTATCTATGGGTAAACTTCACCACGCGATGATGGGAACCGCAGCAGTCGCCATTGCCTCGGCGGCATGCGTCCCGGGTACTCTAGTCAATTTGGCGGCTGGTGGCGGAGAGAAAGAATCTGTCACGTTTGGGCATCCATCAGGAACGCTTAAGGTGGGTGCGAAAGCCAAACAAACAGAACAAGGTTGGGTGGTTGAGAAAGCCATCATGAGCCGCAGCGCGAGAATACTGATGGAGGGCTTTGTGCGTGTTCCCTCCAATGTCTTTGAATAACACAATTGCATGGTAGTGATACTTATACCAACCACATCAATTATTTGATGGTTCTTGCTTGTTAAAACCGCTGATAACTTCGTTAAACCTATTTCTTAGTTAAAGAAGGTGTAGGTAGAGCAACTAGCTAGCTGCAATCTTTGCCTTGTTCTAAGCGGTTTTACCTACGCAATCTTCTGAACATCTAATGAATGCGATTGGTATTAAAAAGCAATGTCAGGACATACTGGAGGAAGCAATATGTCTGCATATCAAAAAGAATACCTTTGGGCACAAAATGAACCGGAAAACTTTTGGCGTGCTCAAGCTGAAAACATCGATTGGTTTGAAGCGCCAAACACCATCTTACAAGCTGACGAACGTGGGATTGAACGTTGGTTTCCTGATGGTGTATTGAACACGTCGTGGCTCGCATTGGATTATCATTGCGAGCAAGGAAGAGGCGACAAAACCGCACTGATTTATGATTCGCCAGTGACGGGGCAAAAACAAACATACAGCTATCAAGCTCTGCGCGACCAAGTGGCAAAGATCGCGGGTATGCTTTCTAACCAAGGCGTAACCAAAGGCGATCGTGTGGTCATCTACATGCCGATGATCCCAGAAGCGGCAATGGCGATGCTGGCGTGTGCTCGATTGGGGGCGATTCACTCGGTGGTGTTTGGCGGTTTTGCCCCGAATGAGCTTGCCGTTCGAATTGAAGATGCGGAACCCAAAGTCATCATGACGGCGTCTTGTGGCATCGAAATTAACAAGGTGATCCCGTACAAACCAATGGTTGATAAAGCCATTATGGACAGCCGTTGGAAGCCTGAGAAAGTCTTTGTTCTTCAACGCCCGCAGTGCGAAGCCGAACTTAACCTTGAACGTGATTTAGATTGGCTGCAAGAATACGCGCAAGCTTTGCCTCATGCGTGTGTCCCTGTGCTAGCGACAGATCCTCTTTATATTCTGTATACCTCTGGCACAACAGGGAAACCAAAAGGCGTGGTGCGTGACAATGGTGGTCATGCCGTGGCGATGAAATATTCGATGACGTCAATTTATAACATCCCTCAAGATGGTGTGTTCTGGGCAGCATCGGATGTGGGCTGGGTTGTTGGTCACTCCTATATTGTGTACGCGCCGTTGATTCATGGCTGTACAACTATTCTATTTGAAGGCAAACCAGTGAGAACACCGGACCCGGGTGCATTCTGGCGTGTTTGTGACGAATACAAAGTAGACGTGCTTTTCTCCGCGCCAACCGCTTTTCGTGCAATTAAGAAAGAAGACCCAGAAGGCGAGTTCATTAAGCAATACGACTTGTCCAATCTCGACTCTATCTTTATGGCAGGCGAACGCCTTGATCCACCAACGCTAGAATGGGTCGAAAGCAAAGCAGATAAGCCGGTCATTGACCACTGGTGGCAAACGGAGACCGGATGGGCGATCGCGGGCAATCCGACCGGTATCGAGATGATGTCGGTAAAAGCAGGCTCTGCTACCAAGCCAATTCCTGGCTATCAGGTCGAGATTCTCAACGAAATGGGCATGCCAGTAGGAGCAAATCAGCAAGGTTTTGTGGCATTGAAACGCCCATTACCACCAAGCTGTCTACCAACTGTCTGGCGCAACCATGACCGCTTTGAAACCGGTTATCTAAGTCAATTTCCGGGTTACTACGTATCGGGAGATGGTGGTTACTTAGATGAAGAAGGTTACCTGTTTATCATGGGTCGTATTGATGACGTTATTAACGTTGCAGGCCACCGTCTGTCTACTGGCGAGATGGAAGAAATCGTTGGTGGTCACCCTGCGATTGCAGAGTGTGCGGTAGTCGGTATCCACGATGAGTTAAAGGGTCAGCTACCGCTTGGTTTCGTGGTTCTCAAAGATGGTGTGAAGATTGATGATCTAACGCTAGAAGGTGAGCTGGTGGGTAAAGTGCGCAACGAGATTGGTGCTGTGGCTTGCTTTAAACATGCGCTGGTTGTGGACCGTTTGCCAAAGACACGCTCAGGCAAAATTTTGCGAAGAACCATTCGTCAAATAGCCGATGGTGAGCAATACGTGGTGCCATCAACCATTGATGATCCATCCAGTTTAGGCGAAATCGAACGAGTGCTTAAACGTGGCTAGTTAAGTACGATTTTAATTAAGCACGATCTTAGATTAGCTGCGACCAATCGTAAATATCGAAGCCTCTTGCTTTGTCGGCAAGAGGCTTTTGCATTCCTGCTTGCCTAATCTCGTGTTTAAACACACACTATATGGATTCCTGTTTTTGGCTTCTTTTCCTATGTCTACTTTTGTAATCAAACCAGCGCTTTTTGACGATCTTGAACAACTCAATGATTTGATGTTCGAACTGCATGATGAGCACCATATCCAATCTCCAGAGCTGTTTAAAACCGCAGAAGAAATCGAACAAGAAAAGAGTATTGCTCGCTATCTCGATAATCCTGAATGTTTGGTGTATATCGCTAGAGTAGAGGGTGAGATCGTCGGCTTTGTATCTGGGCATTTCTGCGAGCTTATTTCTACGGTTAGTAAACCTGTCATGATGGGAAGCGTTGATGAGCTATACGTCTTACCCGAATATCGTAAGCAAGGTACCGCGAAAGCTTTGATTGAAAAGATAGAGGCGACATTTGTTGATTATGGAGTGAAACAGATGTTTGTTGAGGTTTGGGACTTTAACCAGACAGCGATTTCTCTCTATGAGAACCAAGGTTTTGGGCATCATATTCATTGGTTAAGAAAGTCGTTAGCATAAAGCTTGGAAGTATGGTGTTTAAGGAAATGCTAACCCATACATTCAGCACAGGTGGAAGTAAGGCTATGATCAGTATCGTTTTTTACAAACCGTCAACGGTAAAATAATAGCGTTTATTTATTAAAGTAAAGCTGGATACTGCCACCTCTCAGGCTCGAACCAAAGTTTAAATTTACACCTACGCCAAAGTTGTCTACCCAATCAAAAGGTTTTGGCGAATAAAACAACCATCCTATAGAGGCTTCGTAATAATGAGGGCTACCGAGTTCATTGTTTAAATCACGCGATAAGTCGACTCTTTTTATCCCACTAAACAAAGCTTGCTTGCCGTGGTAGATGTTGTAGTAACCTGTGACTTCATTAGACAGGTACCATCCTTTCGGATTGCCTATGTTACCGTTATTTGCGCTACCCCAACTACGACCAATAAATGAATTTAATGTAGAGCTCACATGCCATTTACCCCAGTTAGTTGGTTGCGTGTACTTGGCTTTAACTGACGGCTGGATAATAGCAGACCATGCAGAAACATTTACAGCGCGTCCGTCTAGGAATTTTCCAATGATGAATGACAGAGCATTGTCGGTGGAGAAGGTGTTTTCATAACGCATGAGGTGTGCGGTAGCTCTGGTGCTAAGTGTGATCTTCTGGTTTGCTTTATGTATGTAGCCATATCCGATCGATGTACCGTATGTGCTTTCTTTTAAGGTATCTTTGCTTGTATCGAATAGTTTCAGATCATACTTCGTTTTTATCGCGAAGGCTTTAAAGGATAATTCGCGCGAATCTTCGCTATCCTCTATCTTAAAGTTGGTTGTGTAAGGTAAGACATAAACGGACTTGTTTCGCCGTTCATTGACTGATTCCTCGGTCCCAAGTTCTGAATTGGCGGTATCAAACAACGAATTGGGGTCAAAGTCTCCAATACCAAAAGCGATTGCATCGGTATCGGACAACAAGACAGCCACAGAAAAGCGTTGTTGGAGGAGCTTACTGATATCGTTGTCCAATGAGTCGGCTTGGCAAGAGGTATTGAAGATGAAACCAATGGATAGCGTGGTAGTGATTGCGAACCTACCATTTAGCTTTTTAGTGTGAGTGCTGCTTCGATTAACCGATACTTTCATTGGGTTAGATTTAGTCATCCATTTTTCTGTCATTATATGATTCAAGTTCAATGAACTATTAATGAGATCAAATGTTTTAGTTGTTGCAATTTAATATTAGGCGTAAAGATGCAGAATGCACCAGAAAAGGAAAGAGTCGTGAACACATATATATGAACTCTTTGAGAGTCGTCGTACTCTAATCGGTTGCGAGGTTCCGCAAGGTGGGATGTTATAAAGCATCTGTAAAGTCTGCTGGATGCTTACCAGCTCTTCATGTTCGTAGGCTCAATACGATAAGGATGTAAAAGAGAGGGGCTCGTACCTTATTTCTCCCCCCTTTCACGGTTGGACTGAAGTAGTTTTGATCTTACTCAACGAAGCTGGAACGCTTTTTCATAGAATGCATTTGGCTCATGTGATTAGCTAACAGGATTATTATGAATAAGAACTTGCTCAAAGCGCTGTTGCTGTTTTTCTTGATGACAGGTTCGGCTCGTGCAGAAGTTATTACTGTTGGTAGTGTTAATCCTAGCCTTTACGAAGATACCTGTCTTAGTGCTGTATTTGGTTTCTGCAGTTTCGATGTTCGAAAGCGATTGGATCTTAATTCGGATGCGAGTCGTGGAGAGATTACGAAAGCTCCATGGGGTAGGGTTCATATACATTGGCGTGCGCGCTTAAGTCACATATTCAAATAACGAGGCTTTGTTCATTCATCTTTTAATTGATGTGATACCAAGCCTCTGTATTCAAACGGTTAGGGGCTTTTTACCGATTGTACATAGTCAGCGTTTTGTGATTGTTGGATTGTTACTCATGCTTGCTAGTGAAGCCTAAGTACTTTAGTAGAATCACTTCTAGCCCAAAAATTACACCAAGAGCCACGCAAAACCATGTGAATGCCGTAGCAGAGTCTACACCAGGCATGCCACCGATATTGATGCCCAGTAAGCCAGTCAAAAAACTGGTTGGTAGGAATATGGTGGCTACTAAGGTGAATAGGTAGCTATTCTTGTTAGTCTTTTGTTCTCGTCTATGTCTGATTTCTTCTTGAAACAATTCAACCTCGCCAAGAAAGAAGTCGATTGTCTCATTGATCCGGATGATGTTGTTATGTGCAAATCGATATTGGTGTGTTCTTGTTGCGACTAACGGTACGTCAGACTCTATCAAATCTCGAATTGCGTATTGTTGTGGGCGTATAAATCGCTTTATTGATATCAGTGCTTTTTGTGCGGATATGTGATTATAAGTTGATTCATCACTTACATCGAACCCATTTAACGTGTTTTCAATAAAGTCTAAATAGGTATCAATTTTTCCATTAAGTCCATCGATTACGTGGTTTAACAAACTGGCTAAACTCTGTGGTCCCTTTTGTTCTGCGAGGGCTTCTCTGATATCCATGATTGCTCGAGATGGGGTTTTACGTGTTGAGATTAATGCGCCGTTGTAATAAAGGATTCGGATACTGAGCATGTCTTCTGGTGAAGCGTTGGCATTCATATTGACTCCGCGCAAAATGAGCAAAAAGTTCTCCCCATCTAATTGATGGAAAGAGGGGCGACTCTCGTCTGCAAGTAGATTGTCTATTGTTGCTCGTGGTATTGCGTTGAGCGATAGCCAATCTCGGATCGCGAAGTGTCCTCTTTCGCAGTGATACCAATGATTAGTTTCTATGGTGTCAGTTGAGTTTTCTTTTTTAGTTGGTCTTTCATTCGAAAAATCCCAATGTTCGATCATGAAACTCATATTTGCGTCCTTGTCATGGCGGAAAGAATATTTGCGTGTTTTCTCATAATCAGTTATCAGCAGCATACCACATATGTTTTTTTCGCAGTGTCTCTCCATGGGAATACAGTCGAGATTCCTTGTAATGAAGATCAGGGCGTAAGAGGTTATTTTATCATTGATCATAAGCGCTCTTTTGTTGTGTCATTTCTGAGAACGCGTAAAATCCATATAAATTACCCTGACGTTAAATTAATATAACTGGCAAAATTGCAGCCAATGTTTCGAGTTATGTCTGATTTCTGTCAGAATTATTTTGAAAAGTATCATTAAGTCTTTTTTGACATGTTCGCCAAATGTACAACTGGTTACTTAATTTATGTCGAAAAATATTGGCAACCCTGCCATCATGACGGTGTGATTCTTCTCTCTTTTAAAGGTTGTATTTTGTGCTGAGACAGTTGTTTTTTCTCATCCTGTATTCCATTTCACTGTTTGTTTCTCCTTTGTCTGCCGCGAATCCTCTTCCAGAAGATGTGAAAGGGGCGCTTTGTGTTGTTCGCGCAGATAACAAATTAGTATTAATCCACGAGATATTAACGAATAAAATTTCCCTTCCTGGTGGCACCATTATTCAAGGTGAATCGCCTAAACTTGCTGCGCAGAGAGAAACGTGGGAAGAAACCGGTTTAGTTGTTACTGTTGGTGAAGAGTTAGGTAGAACAGATACTGCTGTTTTCTTTGATTGTGTATCGGATTCAGACGTAATTGCGTTTTCGATGACCAATAAAATTGATGGTAATGAGTTACCTATCTGGTTTGCTCCTCATTATGGCGTTGAAGTCGCTTCTGCGATGCTAGTGAGCCCGAGTAACATGTCAGCCTCTTTGTACCGTTATCCTGAGCAGTGGAAAGATGTAGGCGAGTTCTACACTAGAGCGACTGAACAACCTGTCGTTTATGTTGAACAGTTAATTGAGTCAGCGCCCAATTTCCGTCAACTGGAGTTGTCTTGGATGATGGATCTACAGAGTTGGGTAGGTTCGCTTTCATCGAGTAGCCGTAATACGGCGTGTGAAATCGCAGACCTAATTACGAGTTTGAGCAATCCAACATTTTTGTTGTTCTTGTTTCCATTCGTGATGATGCGTTTCGATAGTCGTTTTGTATATCGGCTGTTCTTTGCTGTTACCGCAACTTCGTTGATGACTCTCGTGGCTCAACAGGGGTTCTCACTACCAAGACCGCATGTATATGTACCAATGGCAGAGTTAACTCAAAGCTTTGGCTTTAGTTTTCCAAGTTTGCCGGTAGCGGTGTGGTTTTGTGTGATGACGTTTATGTTCCAAAGAACAAATACCTTTGGTCTAAACCGAATCACATTGCTTGTTGCCCTTGTGACTTTGACCGTACTGGCTTGTAAGTTCTTCCTTGGTACTGCATTTATCCTAGATATGTTGATTGGTGCTTTGTTGGGGTCTTTGGTTGCATGGCATGTGCTCCGACTCGAAGGCAACCCCGATGTGGACGTAGACAAGTTACTGAGTTCAAAAAGTGTTTGGTTTACGATGACTGCGATTACCGCAGTGATTTCTGTCATTTGGCCGTTGCCCGTATTTACTAGCTGGTTAGCGATTCTGATTACTGCGTCAGCGCTGGTGATGACCTTCAAAGAGTCAGAAATACGTTTTGACCGTCAACAGATGTTGTTTGTGATTCTGGCGTTATTGCTGGTTGAGCAATTGTATCTTTACTTGAGCACAACGGTTTCATTTAGCGGATTTTGGTCTTTGGTGTTTAGCACCTTCCATTATCCTCTATTGATGCTGACATTTATTGTGTTAGCGAGAAAACTAACGTGTAAAAACAAGCACGCAGAGTAATAAAAAACCTCGCTTAATAGCGAGGTTTTTTAATTGGCGTTTACTTCAGATTTGTTAAGCGTTCAAAACGAATTTCTCAATAGACTTTGCTACGCCGTGTTCATCGTTGCTCTCAGCGATGTAGTCTGCGATTTCTTTTGTCTCTTCCATCGCGTTTGCCATTGCAATACCAAGACCCGCATATTGAAGCATGTGATGGTCGTTCTCGGCATCGCCCATACAAATCACTTCTTCAGCTTTGATGCCTAAGTATTCTGCGATTGCTGAAACACCGATGCCTTTATTACTTGATGGATTCAAAAACTCTAAGAAGAACGGTGCGCTTTGTACTACGGTGAATTCTTCTCTTAGATCTGACGGTAGCGCTGCTATCACTTCGGTAAGTTTGCTTGGCTCTGCAACCATCATCGCTTTGATGATGGCGTGATCATCAGAAAGTGACTCGAAGTTCATTTCAGTGACATCAAGACCATTAATTTTTGCCTCGATATCAGTGTATGGGTTGTTTTCTTCAGTAATTAAACCGTGTTCTTGACTGAATGCATGAACGTACGCCCCAAGTTCTTTTGCTTTGCGAGCGATTTTCTTTGCTGCTTTACCATCGATGATTTGCTGGTGGATGATTTCATTGGTGCCAATGTTCTTCACCATAGAACCGTTGTAATACAGTACAAAGTCTTTATCAGAGTTGATGTTCAACTCATCCAATTTGTCTTGCATACCCTCAAGAGGGCGACCTGATGCAAGTACAACGGTCACACCTGCTTCACGAGCCTTAGTGATGGCTTGCTTGTTCTCTTCTGAAATTACTTTGTCGCTGTTTAGCAACGTACCGTCCATATCTAGGGCGATCAGTTTGTACATCTTTACTTACCTTAAAAATTGGGAACTCGTGTATGAAACTACAAAAAGACCTATTTTAACAATTTATTTTTGGTTTAAATTGACCTGAGTGCGCCTCTCCATTAAGGTCTTCGCCTCGAAGTATTATGAGTTGAGTGAGTTCTACGTTGTATAAGCTAAATGAGATGTTTGAAACCATCCAAGGGGAAGGGGTTTTCACTGGTGTGCCAGCAGTTTTCGTGCGTTTGCAAGAATGTCCGGTAGGATGCTCTTGGTGCGATACAAAGCAAACTTGGTACGCAGAAGAGAAAGACCAACGCCAGATTGGCGATATCTTGGTGAAAACAGAGGACTCCCCAACATGGTGTTTCGCTTCAGCACAAGACATCGTAGCAGAATACAAAAAGCAAGGCTTCAATGCTCAGCACATTGTGATCACTGGCGGTGAACCCTGCATTTATGATTTGCGTGATTTAACCGCAGCATTTGAAGATATGGGTTGCCAGTGCCAAATTGAAACCAGCGGCACTTCAGAAGTCGTTACTTCAGAAAATACTTGGGTGACCGTGTCACCTAAAGTTGCGATGAAAGGTAAATTGCCTGTACTTAAAAGTGCGTTGGAGCGCGCAAATGAAATTAAGCATCCTGTTGGCACACAAAAAGATATCGATCATCTTGATGACTTGCTTACGATGGCCGATATAGACTCAAAAACCATCATCGCTCTGCAACCAATTAGCCAAAAGCCAAGAGCAACACAGCTTTGTATTGATACTTGCGTGGCACGTAACTGGCGCTTGTCAGTTCAAACTCATAAATACTTAAGTATTGCTTAAGCTCGGAGAAAAAGATGAAAAAAGCAGTTGTTGTTTTCAGTGGTGGACAGGACTCTACAACATGTCTGGTTCAAGCGTTAAAAGAGTTTGATGAAGTACATGCAATCACATTTGATTATGGTCAACGTCATAAGTTAGAGATCGAAGTTGCGGAAAAAGTAGCAAAAGATCTTGGTGTTGCTGCTCATAAAGTCATGGATGTAGGTCTTCTGAACGAACTAGCAATCAGCTCTTTGACTCGCGATGACATTCCAGTTTCTCATGAACTTCAAGAGAACGGTTTGCCGAATTCATTCGTTCCGGGTCGTAATATTTTGTTCCTAACGCTAGCTGGCATTTATGCATACCAAATTGGTGCTGAAACCGTTATTACTGGCGTGTGTGAAACCGACTTTAGTGGTTACCCTGATTGCCGTGATGACTTTGTGAAAGCGATGAACAGTGCTTTAGTAAAAGGCATGGACCGTCAGTTCGACATCAAAACACCGCTGATGTGGCTAAATAAAGCGGAAACATGGGCGTTGGCAGATCAGTACGATGCGTTGCAACTGGTCCGTGAAAGTACTCTAACTTGCTACAACGGCATCATTGGTGATGGCTGTGGTGATTGCCCGTCTTGCGAGCTGCGCAAAGCGGGCTTAGATGATTACCTGAATAACAAAGACACTGTTATGCAGTCGTTGATTCAAAAGCAGAAAGCGGAAGATCAATAGGCTCGTTATAAGCATCAATCACGGCATCATGCCCATTTCTTTTTGATTGATACAAAGCTTGGTCTAATATCGAATACAGCTCATCAAAATTACTAAGTGGTTTTGATGTAGAGAGATAGGCCAAGCTTGCTGTGACATTGACCGAATGACCGTCGTCTGTTTTTATCTGCTTTTCTGAGATGGTTTTGTGAAGGCTTTGAACACGAAATGGCACATCAATTTCATCCACATTCTTTAGTAACAAGATAAACTCTTCTCCTCCAATACGCCCCAGATATTCTCCTTTATTTAGTTTAGATTGAAGTGACTTACTGACTTGAGTTAGGACTAAGTCGCCTACTGGATGCCCGTATTTATCGTTAATCAGTTTAAAGTTGTCTAGGTCGAATAGTGCAAGTACGTAGCGCATATCATCTGGCGCACTGATCGATTGAGAACGGATTTTCTCGATGATTGAACTCCGATTCAGGGAGCCTGTTAACTTGTCTAAACGAGATTCCATCTTTATTTTTCGTAGAGCAAAGAGTGCGACCAACAAAACAGCGAGTAACACAAATACTACAAAGTTGTACGCTCGCTGTTGCTCGGCAAGCTTTTTAAGCTCAAGCAGTTTTAAGTTACGTTCGTTGTCAATTTTTACGAGTTGCAACTCATATTCATATTCACTTTTCGTTAGGTCTAGCGCTTCGATTGCTTTTACATTGTTGGCATCTCGGTTTGCTAACTCCAACGTTGCGTACTCGCGGTAGTGGGATAGAGCTATTTCATACTCATTCTGTTGTTGGAAGATTTGCGAGAGTAACAATTGAGATTTTGATTGCAACGCGGTCGTTGAGTTCTTGTTTGCCAACTCTAACGCGGCATTCGCGTGTTCTAGTGCTTCTTTCAACATGCGGTGTTTTAGGTAAGCGAAGCCTGCCGCCAAGTGACTTTCAGTTTGTAAGCGTTCGTTTTCGTACTCTTTGCCCAACTCTAAAGCGTTTTTAATATGGGGAACGGCGCTTTTTAAGTCACCAGAATCGACGTAGGCAGAACCAAGCCCAAGATAAGTTAGTCCCTTGCCGTATGGGTAATTCAGTTCTTCGAGTAGTGTTAGCGCATTCTTATAGTGACTGATGGACTTCTCGTAATCTTTAGATTTGTAATACATGGATGCCAAGCTATGTTCCACTTGAGCTACTTCAAGAGGTGTGGCTTCTAATTGTCGAGCAAGTAGTGCTTGAATTAGGTACTGTTCAGATTGTTCGAATTGACCTAGTTCACTCAGCAAATTACCTACATCGTTATAAACACCTGTGGGGTCGCTTTGCGCTGGCATTTCATTAATGAGTCGGCGGTACAAGCTAAGTGCAATATCGTATTCGCCACGGAAGTCGAAGTTGTTTGCGATTACACGCAGCGCAAGATCTGCAGGAATACTCTCTTTGTGGTCGTTAGTTAAGTGGTTATTAAGCGATGAGCAGAAAAAGTTAGCCTTGTGGTACTGACCCTGTTGATTGAGGGTGTAGCAAAGCTGGTAGTTCATTAACGCTTTTGTTTCTATATCTGCGCGCTGTTTAGCACTTTGCAGTAATGAGGTGAACAAGTTTACTGCAGCGTCGTAGTCACCCTGTTTGCGTTCTAACAGTGCTTGAATGTACTTTGATTCCAACTTTGCAAAGTGATTTTCCAGAAACTGACTGCTACCAAAGTAAGGCTGGTTGATATTCGACATGTATTCGTAAATCAAACCACTGACGTAAAGCTTCTCACTATTAGAGTCGGCAGTGTGGTATCTGTCTTGAAGCATGTGGAGCGCAGATTTGGAATTTGTTTTCATTGTAGCTAGATAAACAGAATGCCATTGAGTGATGCTTTGAGTGTCACTTGCGTTTGCTTGACTGCCTAATAGGAGAGACGCAAGCAAAGTAAGCAGCGTACGCATAGTGATGTAACCTTATGTTATTGCTATGTTGTTTGTTCAGTATGATATACCAATTGGGAGTGAGTCATTGTGACAAAAGCCGAAGGGTATAGATAGTGGGGTGATGAAAACTATGCGCTCGGTCGAGCTTTACATCGAAAAGGTAAGTAATAGAAAAGAAGACCCCAGCACGGTGCTGAGGTCCTAGGGAATTAGCCTACGTATAGCTTCGCTAGATCTTGAGGTTCAACCTCTTTACCTTCTAGCTGTGCATTCCAGTTTGTGCCAACAAGAACGCCGTCTTCTGCAAGAGTTAGTAGCCAATCTTCAACAAAGATATCTAGTGGGATTTCTAGTACTTCGAAATCTGCCCATTCTTCAACGTTGTGTGCCTGCGCATCTTCTTTAGATGACCAGAAAGGCATGACTTCGCTGTTTTCGAATTCAGTTGAATCGCAAGATAGCCAACCTTCTTCATTGCGTAAACCCCAAACTAGTTGGTTTTCTTTAGTTTCAGCAACGAAAAGGTCAAGGTTTGCTTGGATATCTGATGTAAGTTTGCTCATTTCAAAACTCTCATTGTTATGACGCGAGTAGGTTAACACTAAAGTGCCGATTCCAAAAGCATAATACGGTTTAACAAGGTTGAAAAACAAAAGGAGCCGAAGCTCCTTAAAGTGTGTTCTCTGGAAGGGTGGTAAATATTGTCCACTCTTTTTTAATTTCACCTTTGTAGCCTACAACAGAGGCCGTTACACGACGGTTAAGTGCGTGGCTCACTTCGTCTGTTCCTTGTTGAGCAAGGTGAGTATCGCCATAGCCAACAATTCGAACGCGATCTGGTTTGATACCGTAACCTAATAACGCAGAGCGCACTTTATTTGCTCGACGTTTTGATAGGTCTAAGTTATGAGAAGCGCCGCCTACCTTACTCGCATAGCCATGTAGCTCGATAGAGGTTGTCGGGTATTCTTTAAGAAACTCAGACAATTGGCGAATCTGGCGATGGAATACAGGGTTAATTTCATCAGAGTCGTTGGCGAACAATACACGGACTTGCATTTGTTCAGACGACTTTATGTACTCACCGCAACCATCATTGTCGATCTCTGACGTTGCCGGCGTATCAGGGCAAAGGTCCCTTGCGTTAATCACACCATCATCATCGTCATCTTGTAGGTCTGCAATTTGCTGAGCATTTGGTGTTTGCATGTATTCATACTCGTCTTCCGCAAATGCTTGGTTTGCTGCGACGATAAGACCCAACGAGAAAAGAATCTTTACTGCTTGCATAATTAGTACTCCACCTTCTGATTCCACTCAGTTGGAACATCAACGCGAAGCGCATTCAATAGTTGACCAGTCGCATTCATCACACGGTATTTGGCGTATTGTTCTGCGTACTTCGCATCCAAGTAGTCTTTGCGAGCTTCAAACAATTCGTTTTCTGTGTTCAATAAGTCTAGTAGGGTACGTTTACCAATACGGTATTGTTTTTCGTACGCAATAACTGTCTCAGAAGCTGAATCTACGTGATCGGACAAAAATTGTTTCTGTTGTTGTGTCAGATCCAGTGCGCTCCAAGAAAGGCGTAAACCTTCTTCTACATTTCGATATGCGCGTTCACGTAAGTCTTTTGCTTTGTTCAACTGGTAGGCGAAACTTTCGGCATTTGCAGAGTCACTGCCACCATTGTATAGGTTGTAACGCATACGCAGCATCGCTGTTGTTTCATCACTGTTTCCTTCGACACCAGCTGCGTCATCACGCCATGTTTGCGAAGCTTCTACGGAAACTGTTGGGTAATAGTTACCTTTAGACTGTTTGTACTGGAACTTAGCCGAATCAACATCCGCTTTTGAAATCTTAATCACTGGGTGAGAATTAAATGCCAAATCAATCGCATCATCTACTGTGTAAGGAATGAAGTTTTGATCTGCGCGAGGGAAGATAAGTCCTTGCGGAGCTTGACCTACAAGACGTGTGAAGATCGTGTGCGTATCAAACAAATTGTTCTGAGCAGCTACCAAGTTACCGTGTGCTTTAGCTAAACGAGCTTCTACTTGCGTTAAGTCCGCTGTTGAACCAATACCTGAATCTACACGTTTCTTGATATCTTGATAGATTTTCTTATGCACTTTCAGGTTATTTTCAGAAAGCGTCAGTACTTCATAGGCTTTAACGGCATCCAGGTAGACTTTAGCTACCTCTAATGCTTTATCTTGAGCATCTGCTAATAATTGGTAACGAACGGATTCAGCATCCGCTGCAGTACGGTCAATGTCGTTAAGCGTCGCTGAACCATCCCAAATAAGCTGGGTTAGCGTAATTGTCGCTTCTTTTCGCGTTAAATCAGTAGACTTACGATTACTCTCTGCTGGGTTTATCCCTTCATATCCGACGCCTGCATCTAGGTCGACAGAAGGAAGATAAGCACCGCTCGAGGCTTCATTCACATACCGCTTACTTACGAATTCATTAAACGCACTTTTGATGTCTGGGTTGCTAATAAGTGTATTTTCAACCGCTTGCTCAAGTGTTTGTCCGAAAGCAGGGCTAACGGCAAGCACACCAAAGCATATGGCGTTGGCACGAGTCCACTTCACTTTGTTTCTCCTAGATTTAGTCATGTCTGAAGGCGAGAAATTGTTCTTATAAATAGGGACAACTCTATAGGCGTCAATAATCTAACGCACAATGCTATTAACAATCAACTATGTGACTAGTTGCTATAATTAATGTTGGATAATTAGTTTTACACTTTATGAGCTGTTGTTCTAATTATTTTCTGGATAAAGATCATGTTTTCAATAGCTTAAACAGAATTGGTGCCTGTATATTTGTGATCTAGTCCCAAACAGGTCCTATATACACTTTTATAAGTAATATGTGACTCAAAAGTTGAAATTAAGTGTTAATGCGCTGTTATTGCGGAATATATTCGGGCAATATATAGCTAATAAGTATCATTGGTCAAAATGTTGACAGTATTTTTATGTCAGAGGTTTATATGGATCGTACTTCCTTAGTTCCAGTTGGTGAGCAGTTAGTCGTAATAGATTTGAATGGGCAATTGAAGGTTCTTGCCGAGAATGAGCGACCATTACCGGGCGAACTGATTGTTGCAGTCATCGAAGATGAACCACAAAAACTTCAAGTTAAAGTTGCAACAGAAGAAGACGAGCAAGACATCACTCAAGATGTTGCTCAAATTATTGACGCTCTTAGAGACGGGCAAGACCCGACATTACTGAATGAAGAGTTTGCCCCAGCTGCGGGTGAGAATGCCGGCTCCAGTTTGCAAGAAAGTGGGACTGTTGAGCGTACAGGGGCAGAAATACTTGCTAGCACTTTGTTTGAAACGACGGGTATCGCAGCACTAGGTTTGTCTGAAACTCAAAACCTATCGCTCGCGGATCTTATTTTGAACGCAGCAAATTCAGATAATACATCGCCAGCAATCAACCCTCGTCCTCCGGTTGCTGAAGATGACAGCGTTTTGACCGATGAAGACGCTTCGGTTTCTATCGATGTATTGGCTAACGACCAAGACGCAGATAGTGATTCACTAAGTATTGAATCGGCAACTGTTCCGGCAGAACAAGGCACAGTAGAGATTATTGATGGTAAGTTGATATTCACACCTGCAGAAGACTTTAACGGTGAAGCGACGGTTACTTATGTAGTAACAGATGGCGCACTAACTGATGAAGCCACGGTTACTGTAACGGTAAACCCGATCAACGACGCACCAGTGGCAGTAAACGACACTGTTACAACAGATGAAGATACCGCCGTTACTATTGATGTGCTTGCGAACGACAGCGATCCAGAAAACGATACGCTGACTATCACAGCGGCATCGGTACCAGCAGAGCAAGGTACCGTTACCATTGTGGATGGTAAGTTGGTCTTCACACCTGCCGAAAACTTCAATGGCGACGCAACGATTAGCTACACCATCTCAGATGGTCAGCTAACAGACGATGCAACGGTTGCGGTGACGGTTAACCCAGTTAACGACGCACCAGTGGCAGTGGATGACACTGTTGCAACAGACGAAGACACCGCGGTTACTATCGATGTATTGGCGAATGACAGCGATCCAGAGAATGACCAATTAACCATTACCAATGCATCAGTACCAGCAGAGCAAGGCACCGTTACCATCGTAGATGGTAAGTTGGTCTTTACGCCTGCTGAAAACTTCAATGGTGATGCAACGATTAGCTACACCATCTCAGACGGTCAGCTAACAGACGATGCAACAGTTGCGGTGACGGTTAATCCTGTGAATGACGCGCCAGTGGCAGTGGATGACACTGTTACAACAGATGAAGACACTGCGGTTACTATCGATGTATTGGCGAATGACAGCGATCCAGAGAATGACCAATTAACCATTACCAATGCGTCAGTACCTGCAGAGCAGGGTACGGTGGCGATTGTTGACGGCAAACTGGTCTTCACACCTGCCGAAAACTTCAATGGCGACGCAACGATTAGCTACACCATCTCAGACGGTCAGCTAACCGACGATGCAACGGTTGCGGTGACGGTTAATCCAGTGAATGACGCACCAGTGGCAGTGGATGACACTGTTACAACAGATGAAGACACTGCGGTTACTATTGATGTGCTTGCAAACGACAGCGATCCAGAGAATGACCAATTAACTATTACCAATGCGTCAGTACCTGCAGAGCAAGGTACGGTGGCGATTGTTGACGGCAAGTTGGTCTTCACACCTGCCGAAAACTTCAATGGTGATGCAACCATCAGCTACACCATCTCAGACGGTCAGCTAAGTGACGATGCAACGGTTGCGGTGACGGTTAACCCAGTTAACGACGCACCGACTATCGACGTCACAGCAGTTGATAGCGTGACTGAAGATGCGGTATCTACCGACACAGTAGTGGCAACACTCGTTGTTGCTGATACAGATACGCCAGCAGATGAGCTTACCGTTCAGCTAGAAAACAACACCGATGGTTACTTCGTCCTAGACGGTGATCAAGTTAAGTTGACCGATAAAGGTGTCGAAGCGGTTAATAATGACCAGCTTGACCTAACTACCTTGTCTGTTAGTGCTTCGGTATCAGACGGTGTGAATCCGAAAGCGACAGACACGGATTCTCTTGATGTCGTTCGTGTGAATGATGCACCGACTATCGACGTTACCGCGGTTGATAGCGTGACTGAAGATACGGTATCTACTGACACAGTAGTGGCAGCAGTGACCGTTGCCGATACAGATACGCCAGCGGATCAACTGACGGTTCAGTTAGAAAACAACGCTGACGGTTACTTCGTGCTCGATGGTGACCAAGTTAAGTTGACCGATAAAGGTGTCGAAGCGGTTAACAATGACCAGCTAGATTTGAATAGCCTGACTGTCACAGCGTCGGTATCAGACGGCGTGAACCCGAAAGCGACAGACACGGATTCGTTGGACGTGGTTCGCGTAAACGACGCACCAACCATCGACGTCACAGCCATCGATAGCGTGACTGAAGATGCGGTATCTACCAACACAGTAGTGGCAACACTCGTTGTTGCTGATACAGATACGCCAGCAGATCAATTGACGGTTCAGCTAGAAAACAACGCTGACGGTTACTTCGTCCTAGATGGTGACCAAGTTAAGTTGACCGACAAAGGTGTCGAAGCGGTTAACAATGACCAGCTAGATTTGAATAGCCTGAGTGTCACAGCGTCGGTATCTGACGGCGTGAACCCGAAAGCGACAGACACGGATTCGTTGGATGTGGTACGCGTAAACGACGCGCCGACCATCGACGTTACCGCGGTTGATAGCGTGACTGAAGATGCGGTGAGCACCGATACAGTAGTGGCAACACTCGTTGTTGCTGATACAGATACGCCAGCAGATGAGCTTACCGTTCAGCTAGAAAACAACACCGATGGCTACTTCGTCCTAGATGGTGATCAAGTTAAGTTGACCGATAAAGGTGTCGAAGCGGTTAATAACGACCAGCTAGATTTGAATAGCCTGACTGTCACAGCGTCGGTATCTGACGGAGTGAACCCGAAAGCGACAGACACGGATTCGTTGGACGTGGTTCGCGTAAACGACGCACCAACCATTGACGTTACCGCGGTTGATAGCGTAACTGAAGATGCGGTGAGCACCGATACAGTAGTGGCAACACTCGTTGTTGCTGATACAGATACGCCAGCAGATGAGCTTACCGTTCAGCTAGAAAACAACACAGATGGCTACTTCGTCCTAGACGGTGATCAAGTTAAGTTGACCGATAAAGGTGTCGAAGCGGTTAACAATGACCAGCTTGACCTAGACAGCCTAACGGTAACTGCTTCGGTATCAGACGGCGTGAATCCGAAAGTAACAGACACCGATTCGTTGGACGTGGTTCGCGTAAACGACGCACCAACCATTGATGTCACAGCGGTTGATAGCGTGACTGAAGACGCGGTATCTACCGACACAGTAGTGGCAACACTCGTTGTTGCTGATACAGATACGCCAGCAGATGAGCTTACCGTTCAGCTAGAAAACAACGCTGACGGTTACTTCGTGCTCGATGGTGACCAAGTTAAGTTGACCGATAAAGGTGTCGAAGCGGTTAATAACGACCAGCTAGATTTGAATAGCCTGACTGTCACAGCGTCGGTATCAGACGGCGTGAACCCGAAAGCGACAGACACGGATTCGTTGGACGTGGTTCGCGTAAACGACGCACCGACTATCGACGTTACCGCGGTTGATAGCGTGACTGAAGATGCGGTGAGCACCGATACAGTAGTGGCAACACTCGTTGTTGCTGATACAGATACGCCAGCAGATCAATTGACGGTTCAGCTAGAAAACAACGCTGACGGTTACTTCGTGCTCGATGGTGACCAAGTTAAGTTGACCGATAAAGGTGTCGAAGCGGTTAACAATGACCAGCTAGATTTGAATAGCCTGACTGTCACAGCGTCGGTATCAGACGGCGTGAACCCGAAAGCGACAGACACGGATTCGTTGGACGTGGTTCGCGTAAACGACGCACCAACCATCGACGTCACAGCCATCGATAGCGTGACTGAAGATGCGGTATCTACCAACACAGTAGTGGCAACACTCGTTGTTGCTGATACAGATACGCCAGCAGATCAATTGACGGTTCAGCTAGAAAACAACGCTGATGGCTATTTCGTCCTAGATGGTGATCAAGTTAAGTTGACCGACAAAGGTGTCGAAGCGGTTAATAATGACCAGCTAGATTTGAATAGCCTGAGTGTCACAGCGTCGGTATCTGACGGCGTGAACCCGAAAGCGACAGACACGGATTCGTTGGATGTGGTACGCGTAAACGACGCGCCGACCATCGACGTTACCGCGGTTGATAGCGTGACTGAAGATGCGGTGAGCACCGATACAGTAGTGGCAACACTCGTTGTTGCTGATACAGATACGCCAGCAGATGAGCTTACCGTTCAGCTAGAAAACAACACCGATGGCTACTTCGTCCTAGATGGTGATCAAGTTAAGTTGACCGATAAAGGTGTCGAAGCGGTTAATAACGACCAGCTAGATTTGAATAGCCTGACTGTCACAGCGTCGGTATCTGACGGAGTGAACCCGAAAGCGACAGACACGGATTCGTTGGACGTGGTTCGCGTAAACGACGCACCAACCATTGACGTTACCGCGGTTGATAGCGTAACTGAAGATGCGGTGAGCACCGATACAGTAGTGGCAACACTCGTTGTTGCTGATACAGATACGCCAGCAGATGAGCTTACCGTTCAGCTAGAAAACAACACAGATGGCTACTTCGTCCTAGACGGTGATCAAGTTAAGTTGACCGATAAAGGTGTCGAAGCGGTTAACAATGACCAGCTTGACCTAGACAGCCTAACGGTAACTGCTTCGGTATCAGACGGCGTGAATCCGAAAGTAACAGACACCGATTCGTTGGACGTGGTTCGCGTAAACGACGCACCAACCATTGATGTCACAGCGGTTGATAGCGTGACTGAAGACGCGGTATCTACCGACACAGTAGTGGCAACACTCGTTGTTGCTGATACAGATACGCCAGCAGATGAGCTTACCGTTCAGCTAGAAAACAACGCTGACGGTTACTTCGTGCTCGATGGTGACCAAGTTAAGTTGACCGATAAAGGTGTCGAAGCGGTTAATAACGACCAGCTAGATTTGAATAGCCTGACTGTCACAGCGTCGGTATCAGACGGCGTGAACCCGAAAGCGACAGACACGGATTCGTTGGACGTGGTTCGCGTAAACGACGCACCGACTATCGACGTTACCGCGGTTGATAGCGTGACTGAAGATGCGGTGAGCACCGATACAGTAGTGGCAACACTCGTTGTTGCTGATACAGATACGCCAGCAGATCAATTGACGGTTCAGCTAGAAAACAACGCTGACGGTTACTTCGTCCTAGATGGTGACCAAGTTAAGTTGACCGACAAAGGTGTCGAAGCGGTTAACAATGACCAGCTAGATTTGAATAGCCTGAGTGTCACAGCGTCGGTATCTGACGGCGTGAACCCGAAAGCGACAGACACGGATTCGTTGGATGTGGTACGCGTAAACGACGCGCCGACCATCGACGTTACCGCGGTTGATAGCGTGACTGAAGATGCGGTGAGCACCGATACAGTAGTGGCAACACTCGTTGTTGCTGATACAGATACGCCAGCAGATGAGCTTACCGTTCAGCTAGAAAACAACGCTGATGGCTATTTCGTCCTAGACGGTGATCAAGTTAAGTTGACCGACAAAGGTGTCGAAGCGGTTAATAATGACCAGCTAGATTTGAATAGCCTGAGTGTCACAGCGTCGGTATCTGACGGCGTGAACCCGAAAGCGACAGACACGGATTCGTTGGATGTGGTACGCGTAAACGACGCGCCGACCATCGACGTTACCGCGGTTGATAGCGTGACTGAAGACGCGGTATCTACCGACACAGTAGTGGCAACACTCGTTGTTGCTGATACAGATACGCCAGCAGATGAGCTTACCGTTCAGCTAGAAAACAACGCTGACGGTTACTTCGTGCTCGATGGTGACCAAGTTAAGTTGACCGATAAAGGTGTCGAAGCGGTTAACAATGACCAGCTAGATTTGAATAGCCTGACTGTCACAGCGTCGGTATCAGACGGCGTGAACCCGAAAGCGACAGACACGGATTCGTTGGACGTGGTTCGCGTAAACGACGCACCGACTATCGACGTTACCGCGGTTGATAGCGTGACTGAAGATGCGGTGAGCACCGATACAGTAGTGGCAACACTCGTTGTTGCTGATACAGATACGCCAGCAGATCAATTGACGGTTCAGCTAGAAAACAACGCTGACGGTTACTTCGTCCTAGATGGTGACCAAGTTAAGTTGACCGACAAAGGTGTCGAAGCGGTTAACAATGACCAGCTAGATTTGAATAGCCTGAGTGTCACAGCGTCGGTATCTGACGGCGTGAACCCGAAAGCGACAGACACGGATTCGTTGGATGTGGTACGCGTAAACGACGCGCCGACCATCGACGTTACCGCGGTTGATAGCGTGACTGAAGATGCGGTGAGCACCGATACAGTAGTGGCAACACTCGTTGTTGCTGATACAGATACGCCAGCAGATGAGCTTACCGTTCAGCTAGAAAACAACGCTGATGGCTATTTCGTCCTAGACGGTGATCAAGTTAAGTTGACCGACAAAGGTGTCGAAGCGGTTAATAATGACCAGCTAGATTTGAATAGCCTGAGTGTCACAGCGTCGGTATCTGACGGCGTGAACCCGAAAGCGACAGACACGGATTCGTTGGATGTGGTACGCGTAAACGACGCGCCGACCATCGACGTTACCGCGGTTGATAGCGTGACTGAAGATGCGGTGAGCACCGATACAGTAGTGGCAACACTCGTTGTTGCTGATACAGATACGCCAGCAGATGAGCTTACCGTTCAGCTAGAAAACAACACCGATGGCTACTTCGTCCTAGATGGTGATCAAGTTAAGTTGACCGATAAAGGTGTCGAAGCGGTTAACAATGACCAGCTAGATTTGAATAGCCTGACTGTCACAGCGTCGGTATCAGACGGCGTGAACCCGAAAGCGACAGACACGGATTCGTTGGACGTGGTTCGCGTAAACGACGCACCAACCATTGATGTCACAGCGGTTGATAGCGTGACTGAAGACGCGGTATCTACCGACACAGTAGTGGCAACACTCGTTGTTGCTGATACAGATACGCCAGCAGATGAGCTTACCGTTCAGCTAGAAAACAACGCTGACGGTTACTTCGTGCTCGATGGTGACCAAGTTAAGTTGACCGATAAAGGTGTCGAAGCGGTTAACAATGACCAGCTAGATTTGAATAGCCTGACTGTCACAGCGTCGGTATCAGACGGCGTGAACCCGAAAGCGACAGACACGGATTCGTTGGACGTGGTTCGCGTAAACGACGCACCAACCATCGACGTCACAGCCATCGATAGCGTGACTGAAGATGCGGTATCTACCAACACAGTAGTGGCAACACTCGTTGTTGCTGATACAGATACGCCAGCAGATCAATTGACGGTTCAGCTAGAAAACAACGCTGATGGCTATTTCGTCCTAGATGGTGATCAAGTTAAGTTGACCGACAAAGGTGTCGAAGCGGTTAATAATGACCAGCTAGATTTGAATAGCCTGAGTGTCACAGCGTCGGTATCTGACGGCGTGAACCCGAAAGCGACAGACACGGATTCGTTGGATGTGGTACGCGTAAACGACGCGCCGACCATCGACGTTACCGCGGTTGATAGCGTGACTGAAGATGCGGTGAGCACCGATACAGTAGTGGCAACACTCGTTGTTGCTGATACAGATACGCCAGCAGATGAGCTTACCGTTCAGCTAGAAAACAACACCGATGGCTACTTCGTCCTAGATGGTGATCAAGTTAAGTTGACCGATAAAGGTGTCGAAGCGGTTAATAACGACCAGCTAGATTTGAATAGCCTGACTGTCACAGCGTCGGTATCAGACGGCGTGAACCCGAAAGCGACAGACACGGATTCTCTTGATGTCGTTCGTGTGAATGATGCACCGACCATTGATGTCAAAGCGGTTGATAGCGTGACTGAAGATGCGGTGAGCACCGATACAGTAGTGGCAACACTCGTTGTTGCTGATACAGATACGCCAGCAGATGAGCTTACCGTTCAGCTAGAAAACAACACCGATGGCTACTTCGTCCTAGATGGTGATCAAGTTAAGTTGACCGATAAAGGTGTCGAAGCGGTTAATAACGACCAGCTAGATTTGAATAGCCTGAGTGTCACAGCGTCGGTATCTGACGGCGTGAACCCGAAAGCGACAGACACGGATTCGTTGGACGTGGTTCGCGTAAACGACGCACCAACCATTGACGTTACCGCGGTTGATAGCGTAACTGAAGATGCGGTGAGCACCGATACAGTAGTGGCAACACTCGTTGTTGCTGATACAGATACGCCAGCAGATGAGCTTACCGTTCAGCTAGAAAACAACACAGATGGCTACTTCGTCCTAGACGGTGATCAAGTTAAGTTGACCGATAAAGGTGTCGAAGCGGTTAACAATGACCAGCTTGACCTAGACAGCCTAACGGTAACTGCTTCGGTATCAGACGGCGTGAATCCGAAAGTAACAGACACCGATTCGTTGGACGTGGTTCGCGTAAACGACGCACCAACCATTGATGTCACAGCGGTTGATAGCGTGACTGAAGACGCGGTATCTACCGACACAGTAGTGGCAACACTCGTTGTTGCTGATACAGATACGCCAGCAGATGAGCTTACCGTTCAGCTAGAAAACAACGCTGACGGTTACTTCGTGCTCAATGGTGACCAAGTTAAGTTGACCGATAAAGGTGTCGAAGCGGTTAACAATGACCAGCTAGATTTGAATAGCCTGACTGTCACAGCGTCGGTATCAGACGGCGTGAACCCGAAAGCGACAGACACGGATTCGTTGGACGTGGTTCGCGTAAACGACGCACCGACTATCGACGTTACCGCGGTTGATAGCGTGACTGAAGATGCGGTGAGCACCGATACAGTAGTGGCAACACTCGTTGTTGCTGATACAGATACGCCAGCAGATCAATTGACGGTTCAGCTAGAAAACAACGCTGACGGTTACTTCGTCCTAGATGGTGACCAAGTTAAGTTGACCGACAAAGGTGTCGAAGCGGTTAACAATGACCAGCTAGATTTGAATAGCCTGAGTGTCACAGCGTCGGTATCTGACGGCGTGAACCCGAAAGCGACAGACACGGATTCGTTGGATGTGGTACGCGTAAACGACGCGCCGACCATCGACGTTACCGCGGTTGATAGCGTAACTGAAGATGCGGTATCTACCGATACCGTAGTGGCAACACTCGTTGTTGCTGATACAGATACGCCAGCAGATCAATTGACGATTCAGCTAGAAAACAACGATGACGGTTACTTCGTCCTAGATGGTGACCAAGTTAAGTTGACCGACAAAGGTGTCGAAGCGGTTAATAACGACCAGCTAGATTTGAATAGCCTGAGTGTCACAGCTTCGGTATCTGACGGCGTGAACCCGAAAGTAACAGACACCGATTCGTTGGACGTGGTTCGCGTAAACGACGCACCGACTATCGACGTCACAGCAGTTGATAGCGTGACTGAAGATGCGGTATCTACTGACACAGTAGTGGCAGCAGTGACCGTTGCTGATACAGATACGCCTGCAGATGAGCTTACCGTTCAGCTAGAAAACAACACCGATGGTTACTTCGTCCTAGACGGTGACCAAGTTAAGTTGACCGATAAAGGTGTCGAAGCGGTTAATAATGACCAGCTTGACCTAACTACCTTGTCTGTTAGTGCTTCGGTATCTGACGGAGTGAACCCGAAAGCGACAGACACCGATTCTCTTGATGTGGTACGCGTAAATGACGCACCGACTATCGACGTCACAGCGGTTGATAGCGTGACTGAAGATGCGGTATCTACCGACACAGTAGTGGCAACACTCGTTGTTGCTGATACAGATACGCCAGCAGATGAGCTTACCGTCCAGCTAGAAAACAACACAGATGGCTACTTCGTCCTAGACGGTGATCAAGTTAAGTTGACCGATAAAGGTGTCGAAGCGGTTAATAACGACCAGCTAGATTTGAATAGCCTAACGGTAACTGCTTCGGTATCAGACGGCGTGAATCCGAAAGTAACAGACACCGATTCGTTGGACGTGGTTCGCGTAAACGACGCACCAACCATTGACGTTACCGCGGTTGATAGCGTAACTGAAGATGCGGTATCTACCGATACCGTAGTGGCAACACTCGTTGTTGCTGATACAGATACGCCAGCAGATCAATTGACGATTCAGCTAGAAAACAACGATGACGGTTACTTCGTGCTCGATGGTGACCAAGTTAAGTTGACCGATAAAGGTGTCGAAGCGGTTAATAACGACCAGCTAGATTTGAATAGCCTGAGTGTCACAGCTTCGGTATCTGACGGAGTGAACCCGAAAGCGACAGACACGGATTCGTTGGACGTGGTTCGCGTAAACGACGCACCAACCATTGACGTTACCGCGGTTGATAGCGTAACTGAAGATGCGGTATCTACCGATACCGTAGTGGCAACACTCGTTGTTGCTGATACAGATACGCCAGCAGATCAATTGACGATTCAGCTAGAAAACAACGATGACGGTTACTTCGTGCTCGATGGTGACCAAGTTAAGTTGACCGATAAAGGTGTCGAAGCGGTTAATAACGACCAGCTAGATTTGAATAGCCTGACTGTCACAGCGTCGGTATCTGACGGAGTGAACCCGAAAGCGGCAGACACGGATTCGTTGGATGTGGTTCGTGTGAATGACGCCCCAGAATCTACGCCAACAACTGTGACTCTGAATGAAGATGCGCAGGGCGCAGATGTATTGCTTGATTGGGCATCTTTCGGTGTGACGGATGTGGATTCTGCAGACGCTTCACTATCGATTCAGATTACCTCGCTGCCGAATGACGGATTACTTGAGTACAAAGACGCTCAGGGTGATTGGCAGGCTGTTCAAGCAGATCAAGTTCTCGATAAGTCGCAGTTTGACGCTGACGGTGTGAGATTTACTCCGGAGACAAACGAGTCTGGTGATAGTAGCTTTGGCGGTACCAATGTTGGTGATCAATCTGGTCATTATGCTCAAATTGGCTTTAAACCAACAGATGGTCAGAACGAAGGTCAACAATCGACGCTAACCATTGATGTCACCCCTGACGCTGATGCGCCAACCTTGAGCACCGTAACGCCAGGCTTGTCGGTACCTCTGCAAGAGTTCAATGTTACGTCTTGGAACAACGTCGTAGTGGGTTCTGGTAATGGGCTAGGTGTCACAGGTCAGGTTCTTATCAATGCAATTGATGCTCTTGATTCTGCTAACGGTAATCAATCCACAACTTCGAATGTGCAAGATACGTCGTCTTATGCGACAGCCGCAAATGAAGCAGTACTTGTGACAGGATTGGTTTACCTAGAAGCGGGTACAAGCTACGACTTCACTGGTCGCGCGGACGATAGCCTTGCAATCACAGTTGGTGGGTCATTGGTCGATGAAGCTCGTTGGGGTAATGCTCAAGGTACAATTACGGGGGGTGCATTCGTACCTACTGTTTCTGGATTCTACCCGCTAGAGATTTACCATCACAATCAAAGTGGTCCGGGTAACTTCAACGTCGATGTTTCTATCAATGGTCAAGCGCCAGTTAACCTAAGCAATAGTAACTTGGTTGTGGTTAGTGATGTTAACGCGTTAGACGCGACTGATATCAGAACCTCTGCACTACAAGAAGTGAATGGTGTTGAAGTCTACGAGACCTACCAAGTAAACGAAGGTCCTCAGGATACTGCGATTCCTCTATCTGAAATTAGAGCAAATCTAAATGATACTGACGGCTCAGAATCGCTTGAAGTGACATTGAAAGGTATTCCTGTAGGCGCGGTGATCTCGGATGGCACTAACTCAATTACTATTGCTAGCGCGGATGCGGTAGATGTAACCGGATGGGCGCTAGACGGACTGACGGTGACTCCTCCTGCAGGTTCTCATGATGATTTCACTATCACGGTAACTGCGACAGCAACAGAAGAGTCTAATGGTGATACTGCTGACTCTACGGCGACGATCAATGTAGTTGTGCATGAAAACTTGCCAACGAATACAGCAAGTGATGTTGTTACAACAGACGAAGAACAGCAGTTACAAGGTAACGTCCTGCTGAATGATTCAGATGGCGATAACGTTCTACTGGTTGACCATATCACGGTTAACAACACTAATTATGCGGTTGGTCAGACGGTATCGCTGAGCAACGGCACGCTGGTTGTGAACCAAGATGGTAGTTACACGTTCGACCCAGTAAAAGACTGGTCAGGTGACGTACCGACAATTACGTACACGACAAATACTGGAGCGACAGAAACACTAGATATTGACGTCGTAGCGGTAGCAGATAAGCCAACAATCAGTATCTCTGTGGGTGATATGTCGAAAACCGACGCGGTTGAGTCTAATCACAGCTTGGTAACATCGGCAACAAACAATACGCCGGCTCAGAACAAAGTCATCGCAGATGCAATTGGTTTAGATGGCGTTCAACAAGGAGTGAATCCGGTCGCGAATGTAGCCTTGGGTAGTAACAATGACACTTCAGATACTGATTCGTTATTTGTCGGTACAAATTACAACGACACCTTCTATGGTGGCGCTGGTGATGATGTCTTTGTTGGTGGTCGTCAAAATGACTCTTTCTACGGTGACGATGGAAGATCTACAACGCAATATGATGGTAAAGACACGGTTTACCTAACTGGTAACTTCAGTGACTACCAGTTTACGTTTAAGAACAACCATAGTGGCCAAGTTCCGTATTGGATCTTCCTAGACAAGCGTTCAATCGATTCAGAAAATGACAATACGGGCTTTGAGGACCGTGGTGATCACCTGTACGAAATCGAGCGCGTTGTCTTTGCGGATAAGGTGATTGAGATAAATAAAGATGGCACTTACGAGGTTCTACAAGATCGTTGGGTGCCGATTGAAGTGGATGTTGACTTAGCTGACACTGATGGCAGTGAGTCATTAGCTCAAACTGTCCTTGTTGATGGTCTACCTGATGGTGTTGAGTTGTACGTCAATGGTCAAGCCGTTGCGGAAGAGCCAAGCGGTGGCTATATCGTGAACCTCGATTCTCAAGGCCAAGCTAACTTTGATGTAAAAGTACCGTACGATTTTGAAGGTAGCCTGGACTTCCCATTAAGTGTCACTGCAACATCGATTGAGTCATCAAACAATGACCAAGCGACTGAGACCGAATCGGCTCAAGTTTCAGTTCGCGATTACGAATACGTTACCGGTACGCACGGTGATAACGATATTACCGGTACAGCTGATGACGACATTATTGTTGGTGATGTCCAAGGTCTGCAGATTGTTGAGGGCGAGGATTACAACATTGCTTTTGTTCTAGATACTTCAGGCAGTATGGGGTATGACGTAGGTAAAGCAGAGGCTGAGATTCAAACGGTTCTTGATACCTTGATCAGCAGTGCTACCGGTTCTCATTCGGGTAAAGTGAATGTCTTGCTAACAACGTTTGCAACGAATGATAAGTTGCTGTTGGAAGTTGATTTGAGTGACCCAGACGCTTCAACGAAAATCGCGACTGCATTTGCAAACAATAGAGACAATGGCAGTGGTAACACAAACTATGAAGCTGCATTTGATTCAGTGCTAGATTGGTTTGCAGGTAAAGATAGTGATGCAAATAACGTCACATACTTTATCTCTGATGGTACGCCGAACCAAGCTGACCACAATAGCGCTTATGATTTGGTTTCGATGACTAATGTGGTGATTGGTGCTGAAAATGGCAAAATTATTACTTTGGGAGACGTGTTACCAAGCGATTATCAACGTGGTGATGTTGTGACTTACAACAACCAAACGGTTATTGCGAGCAACACAGAGGTTTATTCTTTGTCGACTGGCGACCGCCTTGGCTACATGTACAGCAACACGGGTTACTATGACTACAGCAATAGTGTTACCGCTCAAGCTGATAATATGTACAAAGCATTGGAAGAGTTCAGTGAAGTGCATGCGATTGGTCTTGGTAACAACTTGGACGCAAGCACACTCGAAAACTACGACTCAGACAATACAGTGCGAACCAACATTGATGTTTCACAGTTGGCTGAAGTTATCCTTGGTAAGGAAGTTGCTCTGCTTCAAGGTAGAGATGACATCGATAGTCAAGCTGGTGACGATATTATCTTCGGTGATGCAATTCGATTTGGTTCTAGTGATGAACAAGGTGTATCCGCATTACAAGAGTATGTTGCTGGTCAATTAGGTAAAGATGTTGGTCTTGTTACCGAGAAAGATGTTCATAACTACATTACTGACAACCAAGCTGAATTTGAGCAATCTCGTTCAAGCGACCGAGCGGATAACCTGTCTGGAGGTGAAGGCAACGATATCCTATTCGGGCAAGGTGGCTCAGATACGCTGGACGGCGGTATAGGTGATGACATCCTGATCGGTGGTTTGGGTAACGATATCCTTACCGGTGGTGATGGTGCAGACATCTTCAAGTGGGTGGATGTTGCAAATGAGACAGATACAGTAAAAGACTTCAATGCAAACGAAGACTCTCTTGATTTCTCTGACTTGTTCGAGGATCTATCTAAGGATGAACTTGGTTCGTTACTGGATGATCTGAAGTCGGGTGATCACGCTGGCGATGTTGGTAATTACCATGTGGAAGTTACGCAAGATGGAGCAACAGACTCTAACTTGAGTATCTCTAAAGGTGGAACGACATTAGATATCCATTTTGATGGAGCAAGTGTTGATGACGTCACTTCACACCTGATTGCAAGTCTGGATTCTCAACTTAAAGATATGTAATCAAACCAACTGAAGGTATGAAAAAAAGGTCTAGCGTAATGCTAGACCTTTTTTGTTTTCAGTCAGGTATAAGCCTTTATTGGCGTTTTCTGTGTTTTACTACAAAGTGTAGATGTCATGCTCTCGAAGCAGGTACAACGCGAAGCAAGCTGCGAGCATTGGCCACGCAGCAAAGAACAGCAGGTTGTTAAATGGGTCTAGGTATTTAGCAAACGAAGAAAAGGTTGAGCCAGCATGTAAAACTAAAATGGCGAGGTAGGTTATATTTTTCCATAAGCCAGCGACAAAAATCCCAATAAATACTAATTGGGCAAGCCCCATCGCGACAGAGATTCCACTTGAAATGTCTAAACCATAAAAGCCGGCAAATACTTTCATTGCGTGTTCTGGAACAAAGACTTTATCTAGTGCCCACATAATAAACACCAAGGCGATACTTAATCGCAATGCTAATAATCCTAGTCCTAACTGTTTTTTGAGTTTAAGTGGCAGTGTTTCTTTCATTTGGAGTCCTTTAAAGAGTAATGAATAAGTTCTCAATGGCAGACCGCGGTTTTTCTTATCTGATTACAACGGGATATGTAAATATTCGTGAATTGGTTATCTTGAGAAGCAAGTCCGTACAGGGTGATCCCGCTTGAGCACTAAAAGCGCGATGAACAAAAAAGCCGACAGAGTCGAATTCTGTCGGCTTTTGATTTACAGCGGTTTACTCAACGGACAAATACTCAGAAGGGGATTTGTCTGGTTTTGGTAGTTTCATTGCCGCTACGGCATTGAAGCCTACTTGTGTTAAGCCACCAGAGTAATCAACACTGCCATTTGGTAAGTTGGCTTTAGTTTCTGATGGATTCCACTTGCGGAAGTAATCTGTCAAATCGTACTGGGTTAAATAAGACGTACACGCCATCAGCAAATCGCCTTGGCTTAACTGGCTGCTCTGCGTTGAACAGTAGTTAATACCGTGGTCACCAACACTGTCACCACGAGCTTTGCGGTGAGCCAACTTGAAGAAGTTCCAACCCTGATCTTCACCAAAAATGCTTGGTTTAGATGCTTGATTAGAGTACCAAGTGTCAATGTCAAAATGATCTTCTGCCCAAAGCTTCAACTGACCGAACATGGCTAAGCGCATACCGACATCTGCCTCACTCCAAGCGTGACCTTCAAAGCGGTCTAGCCATAGAGGTGACTTAGATAAGTCACTTGCGATGCGCTCCATGAGTGGTGTGGTGTTACGTTGTTCCTGCATGTATAACGCAAGGATGTTGTTGGTTACCTCGGTTGAGCCAGCCATCATAAATGGTGCTGATGCTAAGTTATGACCTACCTCGTGCCATAGTAACCAATCATTCGTTGGATTCGTTGGGACCTTTGTCGATGTCGGCCAGTAGCTGTTGCTTTGTACTGGGTAACCAGAATGTGCTGCACCAATAGAGATTTGTACATCATTCACAAAGCGGTGTCGGTTAGCCAAGAGAGCATCATAGGTAAATCGACGATGCTTGCCATCTTCCGTCACCTGATCGCGTCCGTAAAAGTCGCTTGCATGATTTGCGAAGGCGTTCAGTTCATCAGCGAATTTAGGTACATCAGTTTCCTGTACGTTGTTGACAGGAGTGGTGTAGATGAAATGACCAGAATCGATTTCGGCAAGTGGTACGTCAGCATTGATGTTGTTTACCCATTTGCCATCTTTCCACCAAGATGCTTGTAGTACGCCGTTAAAGTTGAACGTCACCACATCACCTTGAGCAGTTTCAAGAGGCTGGATGTAAATCAAACCACCATAAGGGACTTTAAAGGTTAATGACGTCCCGTCATATTGGAAGGTCTTCTGAACGCGAGGTGGACGTTTCAAACTCAACTCATGATTCGCGCGCCCTGTCAGATCATCAACTAACGCCACGTTAATCGAAGCTTTTACGCCCCCGGAAATCGTCACATTTTCAAGTTGTGGAGCCCATAAACCTGTCGATTGCATACTGCCAGCGGTGCCAATTACGGTTTTGTTGTTAGTGTGAATATCGACACTAGCCGAACTTCCAGATTGCAATGGTCGACCTGGGTAGCCTGTCGTATCGACACTGATGTCTAAATCCCAGTATGAGCGACCTAGCATCATGCGAGTTAACGGTTTTTCCATCCAGTTTAGTGGGTAAGAAGGGTTAAGTTCGCCTGATTCTGTAATCATTGACCATTTAGCTAACTGCTCTTGTGTCTCTTGACCACATGCACTTCCGCCTTGGTGAGTGTTGTTAGTGTAACAGTTCAGTATTTCGACTGCGCGTTTGAAGCCAAGCTCGTCTTGTACGTCCTGTTTATACTCGTATTGTTCGTCATTCCATAGCCAAACTGATAGGTTGTCGTAAGTTGATGTTAACTCCGCTTGCGACAAGCGTTCACCAATCTCACCTTTACTACGGTAGTAAAGCTCGTGAGAGAATAAGCGATCAATGTTTGCACCTAGGTTTGCAGCCTTGACCATACTATCGACGACTTCAGGACTCATTTCATAGCGAGTGAAGTCAGGACGATGGTGGTTACCTCGGCTCGGAATACCATGACCTTTACGTACTTCAATACAGTTAACTTCGTATTGGTATTCGTCCTCACACAATGGCACGCCTGGGAAGTTCTTTTGCAGTTCCGCGATGGCTGTTTGTTTCTCTTGCTCAGATTTCACCATGTGGAAGGCGTAGCGCTGATGCTCTTGGTCGTCAACAGTTACCTTGTACAACGGAATCTCAAGCGTTGGCATGTCGATATTGCCAGGCCATGTGACGGTGCCATTGTCATTGATTTCAATTTTTGTGGTATCGGCATAACGCTCATAAACCACAAGATCGAATTCCGCCACTGTGTGTAGGTTAGGGACGTTTGGACCCGATGTACTATGACACCAATAGCTATCTGAACAAAGAGACTGGAAAGTCTTCGCAACGTTTGCACCGCCTACAGAGACGCCAGCGGCATCAGCTAAACGAGCGATAGGCTCAGGATTACTTTCCTCTAGAGCATCAAAGAAGATGATGTTGCCGCCGTTGTTTACATATTCGATCAGCGCTGTGACGTCATCTGCATCCAACTTAGGCTGTTGAATATCAGAAACGACGGACTTAGTATCGTAGCCATCGGTTTTAATCTCATAAGATTGAAGCAGTAATAGCGGAGTCGTCGTTGCATCAAGAGTGCTGAATGAACCACTATTTAGCAATTCCATATCACCAAGTTGGTAGCTTGGGTTAACGAAGAAGTCGTAGATTTGACCCTCTTTGCGATCCCAACGGAAAGCGTGCCCCTTGCTGATGTTTGTCGCAATGGCAATCGAATCCTGTGATGCGTTTGGTACTAGCCAATTGATCAAGTTGCCGAACATCTTTTGCATGCTGCCGTTGTCGGTACGAGTATCTGCGTCTTGAGCAACTTGGTTGTGTGGCGTGCTGTAGCGACATGTTTGTTTCTCGCTTTCAATGCCCAAATCTGCGCCTGCCCAGTAGTTTTCTGGACACGAGAAAATAGAGGTGTACATCGCGTTACCCAAGAACACTACTTTACCTGAACCAATCATACCCGCGGTCATGGTTGGTAAATTGAAGGTCGCTGTTTGTTTCGAGATTTTTTCCGGACGCTGCATCTTGACTGTCGATGTTTCATCAATGGTCGTTGCATCTACGATGTAAGCTTTCTTGTCTTTACCTGAGCCACGTGTCCAAGCGGCCTCTTCACCAAAAGGAAGCCAGTAACTGTTGTCATTACGTGGCATTAGCACTGGGAATGCTTCATTGGTTAGGTTGAAGTTACGCATTGCACGTGTATAACCAGAACCGCCCCAACCATGGTTATCATGGAAGATGTGCACGCTATCCACGCCTGCATAAATTTGATGCAGAGATTGCGTTACATAATTGCTCCCTGTAGCGCGAACGGTACGCAACATAGGTGCCGCAAAGCCTGACCACTGTGGTGCTTGTTTCAACTGTCCATCGATGATCTGCGTTAAACCTTGGCTAAACTGTGCAGCAAACTCGTTTGGCGTCGTGAAGTTAGTACCTTCAATCTTTGCGCCGTTTGGTAAGCTAAGGTTGATCAGTTCATTGATTACGTTAGGGTACTGCGCAAATACCTGACGAACGTTATCGTTGATCTCAATGTTGCTGTCAGTCTGAATACCATAACGATGAACAAACGCCTCTAGGTTTTGTTTTACCAACGGATTGTCACTTAAATCCGCAAGTTGGTAATTCACTTTATTGCCTTTAACTTGCCCGAGTGTGAAGGTATCGATACCAAAGATCAGGTTCTCGCCCCATAGGTATTCAAACTCGCCGTTTGCATCTGTCATACCACGTGCAGAGTGGCTGAAGAACTCAACACCTGCAAGGGGGTGGCCTTGCGAGTCCGTCAAGCGACTTGTCGTTAGTGGCTTGTTAGCAGCGCTTGGTTTGTATTCATAAGTTGCTTCGGCGTTGGCAGAAACAAACGACCCGGTTAAGTTGTTACTTGCACCTGGGGTAACTTCTGGCTGAAGCTCTGGATCAACGTGTGCGCTTGGTTGCCCACCTTCATTCGCGACACTTGGATTGAGAAACTCATCAATCGCCGCTTGATCTTCGCTTCGATACAGGTCTTGGATATCGTAGCTGTTGATTTCATCTAAACACACTTGTGTATCTTGAGTAGGGCATGTGTCGATCTTGTTTAACAGCTTAGTGACATTACTTGCGTGTTTACCTAGCACATCTTTAAGATCATACGCTTGAGTTAACTCAGATGGTTGTGAACCTTCACGTGTTTGTTCTGGCACTAGGTAGTTGAACGTACCTAGAGGAATACCACCGAATTGACAGGTGAATGTGCCTTCAGAAGCGGTATAAGTGAAGTAGCCTGACTCACTGATATCTTGATCATCACACTCAAGATCACCGGTTAACTGTTTACTATGAATAAACAGCTTACCTTGATAGATATTGTCCTCGATATCAGGTATTTCTGGAGTTGGGAGTTCTGTTGAGTTGTTGCTTTCATCGCCACCGCAGCCAAACAGCAGCGAAGCGACAAGGATTGAAAGAAGACTTCGTTTCAAAGACTAAACCCTTATGAAGTGCCATCATCATTTGGATGGCGAGTTGGTTGAGAGTTACTTTATTTTAAAGCTCAAATCTATCGAGATTATGCTGTTAAGTAATTAACTTTTAGTAAGTTTTTAGGGCTCGATAAATGCGCGCGCATTCTAGTTTTAAAAGCGGCAGGAGGGAACAAAAAGATTAGCTTTGTATTGAACAAATTTTCACAACTGAGGGTGGGATTCACAGAATGAATAAGCCTAGTGGTTAGTTGGACTTTCTTTTCTGCAAAAATAGCGTACAGTTTGTTGGTTTTTCACTGAAATCATCCGATCATGACCAACGCAAAACTCCTTCTTATTCGTGGTTTACCAGGCTCTGGAAAAACGACGCTTGCTAAGAAATTGTCCAAACAGCTCAAAGCTAAACACTTTGAAGCTGACATGTATTTTGAGAATGAAATTGGAGAATACGTTTTTGATGGTACCAAGCTAGCGGATGCCCATGAATGGTGTTTTCAACAAACCCGTAAGTGGCTTAATAAAGGTAAGGTGGTGATTGTCAGCAATACCTTTGTTCGTCATTGGGAAATGAAGCGCTACCTAAAGTATTGTGAGAAAAAGCAAATTGAAGTGGAAGTGCAGGTATGTCGTGAGCAATATCAAAGCATTCATGATGTGCCATTGGCGACGATCGAAAACATGCGTCGCCAATGGCAAGAATAACGTTTTAACCTCTTTTGGTCTCAAGAATACTACTGACCCCTGCCATCGATCATTACAACCAATGTTTTGCTCATAATGGCGATGTCCATCGAAATCCACGAGTAAAATGAGCTTAAGCTCAATGCGTAGCTGTGGTCGAAGCCGACTTTACGGCGAACATCCTCAATACATGAGTCGTAGCCTTGATTGACTTGTGCTAACCCTGTGATGCCTGGTAGAACACCGTAAGTGCGTTCAACAAAGTAAGGAATCTCATCTTCTAGCTTTTGGTAAAAAGCAGGGCGCTCAGGACGAGGACCAATCAACGACATTTCACCTTTTAGCACATTGAATAACTGTGGCAGTTCATCTAAGCGTGTCTTACGTAAGAATCGACCGACAGGTGTGATTCTTGGATCATTCTCTGAAGCCCATACCGCGCCGGAACGTTGCTCGGCATCGACATACATAGTGCGAAACTTCATGATTTCAAACAAGTCCATCTTGTCTGGTGTACAGCGCCCAACACGAAGCTGACGATAAATCACAGGGCCTTTTGAGTTCATTACAATTGCTAACGCAATCAAAGGCATAATCGGCATGGTGACGAGCAAGATGAGCAGTGAAACAACTACATCGAAAGCGCGTTTTGCTAGATGAATATTTGAGTCGTAGCGTGAAGTTTTCATGATGCTTTCCTTATTGATTAACGCGCTTCCAGCGTCCGTTTTCCATTCCAAGTAGGTAGCGTAGTCCGCCTGCGAAGTTAGCTATGTGTCCAACCACTAAGTAATTGATTAACTTAAATGGCTTAAACAAATTTAATACTGGTACTAAGTAAGTGAAGAGAGCAACTGAGTAGACTGCCAGTTGTGCCAGCATTAGAAATTGAAACGCTGGGTAGTGAATTAGCAGTAATGAACTCACCAAACACATGATCATTAGGTAAGGAGTCGCAAGACGCAGTACCTTTCCTGATAAAAATGCAAATGCAGTGCCACGATAGCGGGGTAACAGCAGCTTTTTAAGTTTCAAGAACTGCTGCATATTGCCTGCAGAGATGCGTAGACGTCGTTTGAAGTCAGAGTTATCAGAGCTTTCTTCTAGCTCAAGAGCCAGCATCCTAGGTTCATAAATGGATGCATAACCTTGTAGTACGATACGCATTGGTAAAATGAAGTCATCGTTAATGATCTCAGGTTCGAGCGGCGTGAACAGTTTGGTTCTAAATGTATAGAACGCGCCGTGAGAACCAATGGTTGAGCCAATCAACGACTCTTTGTATTTCACATTAGATTGGTACTGCCAGTAAGCTGCTTCACCTTGGTTTTGTGTCGCCATGATTTGATAAGTCGCATTGACTACACCGATATTCTCATTTTGATAGTGTTGGCTCGCTAGCAGTAAGGAATCACAAGAGACTAGGGCAGAAACATCACTAAGGACGGTAATCTCAGTGGTTATGTTTTTCATTTCAGAGTTGATGAGCGTCACTTTGCCACGATTGATTGCGTGGTCTCGAATGATGAATAAAGTGTCAGCACAGATCGCTTCTTGAATGGTGTTCTGTGCTATCTCTGCTGTGTTGTCGGTGCATCCATCACAAGCAATGACAATCGTTAATTTATCTCGCGGATAGTCAAGGCTTGCAAGGTTTCGGATCTTTTCTGCGATCCATTGTTCCTCGTTGTAGGCAGGTACAACGATTGTCATCGTAGGTAAGATGCAGTCGTTTTTGGATGCTTTGTAACAACGCTCTTTTACCGTTGCTTTCTTCGCTACCTTGCGCTGTTCACGACGTGTTGAAAGCCAGTTCAGAACAAGAGGGTAGCCAACGTGATGGTAGACAATTAATAGCGCAGACAAAACGAAGCCAGTGGTCCAAAGTAAATCAATCATAAGTCCTCTCCTTGAGCTAACATCGCGTAGCGGTTAACCATATTGCGGATATCGAAATGCTTAAGAATATGGGCTCTAGGCGAACGCGGTATTTCTGATAAATGCTGTGACAATGCATCCGCTAGAACGGGAACTTTATTTGGCTCAACCAATGCGCTTGTTTGTGGGCATAGCGTCTCTTTTACCGCACCAACATCACTAGCAATGCAAGGGACGCCGCAGGCTTGTGCTTCTAAGGTTGAAAGTGGAAAACCCTCTTGAAGTGAAGGTAGACAAAAGACATTTAAGCTTTGGTAAAAGTGCGGCATGTCACTAACCAAGCCCAAGAACGTTACTCTGTCTTCCAGTCCCAAAGTGCGTACCTGCGCTTCTAATAACTCTCTTTGGCTACCGTTTCCTGCAATGGCAAGGTGTGTATGTGTTGGTAGATGTGAGAAGGCTTTGATTAGGATCTCTTGCCCCTTAACGGCTTCTAAACGACCTGCTGTTCCGACAATGAACTTATCAGTGGGAAGCGAAAAGCGCTCACGGGCTTGGTTTTGATTACCATTGGTGAACTTTTCACAATCAATCCCATTATGAATAGTGCTGACTCGAAGATAGCCTAGCTTGTTGGTTATTTGGTCAGCGACAAACTCAGCGTCTGCAACAACTTGGGGGCGAAGACTCTTGAGTAATACTGTTTGTAATCTAGCTGCTTTTTGGTTGTTTAAGTGCCAAGCATCATGCTCCGTGTGGATTAAGGTTTTAATGCCTAGCAATCGTGTCGCAATCCCGCCATACAGCAAGGGACCGATATGGTGAGTATGAACCACATTTGCGTTGAGTCTTTTGAGTATATGTTTCAATGCTCGGAGTGTGGTTAGGCTAAAACCTGGCGCTTTATCGAGAAAGCAAAGTTGATCTCGGTAATCCAACAACTTACTCCAATGACGAAATGCAACCGTTTTGTTCCCCTCAAGACTGACCACAAAAACGGAGTCTTCTGCTTTAGCAAAACGAAGCATCTCTAGTACCAGAGTTTCTAATCCGCCGGGGGCGAGATGTTGGACGACGTGTACAATCACATTGCCGTTCTTGGTTGATGTTCGAGTGTCTGAGTTTTCCATTCCTGAGTCCTCGATATATTTGTTTTTCTACATGTTGACTTGTGCACGCTATGTGCCAAAAATTAAAGTAATTAAAAACAACAAGTTAATGATTTGGACGTGCTGAACATCAAAATGAGAAAAGAATATTCTCATTTTGAAATTCAGAATTCGCGGATGAAAGAAATTCCCAGTTAATTGCTTGATTTAATGGGAATGGGGATGAGAAAGCACTCAACGAACGAGTGCCTTCACATGATGCTGAAATTTAAAATTCTGGCTAGAAGATTACTTTAGGGATAGTGGTAATCACGGGGACGCCCAAGTGTTGTTCAAGGGATTTTCGTGAGCGAATCGAGTTATCTGCCAGTTCCGCAATGGTTGCTAATCCGATACCTAATCCAGCACCACCAATGAACCCTAAGATAACGAACATAAAAGCGGGTAAATTGGCTGGAATTGTGGGAGTGTAGGGCTCATCAATGACTTTCACGCGTTTATTTTCTTCAAATACACCCAAAGAACCGGTGAGTTGGGCCATTTCATAACGTTCAACCAGTTCTTCGTACAATTGGCGTTTGACTGTCACATCTCTTGCCAGTCGATTGATTTCAGTTGCGGTGCTACCAAATCGATTCGCATTGGTTTCTAACTCTTGAATCATGCTTTGCAGACTCGCTGTCTCTTCTTGAAGCGATTCATATCGACCGCGCATGATTTGCAATTGATGGAGCTGAGAAACAAGCAGAGGTTGCGCATCACCAATATTGCTTACCGTTGCGGTGCTGGCGATATCCCAAAGCTGGTTACTGTTCATCTCAGGTTGTTTTGAGTTGAGTAGAACGGCGCGCTCTTGTTCTAGGCGATTCAATTCTCGCAATTTTCCTTGGACCATACTGTGCGCTTCTGTGTACTTGGCACGAAGTAGGGTTAGTTCACTGCGGATCTCGATGATTTGCTCTTCAATTTTACCAATCACTGGGTTGGTCTTAGAAAGTTGTTGGTCCAAGCTGCCCAAGCTGCGTTTTACACCAGCCAGTTCCGCTTCTTTCTCTGCCAATGTCTGCTTTAGGCTCGCTAAACGAGTCAGGCTTTGTGCCTGCATCTCTGGTGTTGCGTGCGAATAGGCGTTTTTGTATTCGGCAAAGGCTTGCTCGGCTTTATCTAGTTCCTCACGACGTTTATCAATATGCATGGTAAGAAAGTGGCTTGAGTCTTTAATCGAAGATCGCTCAGGGGCAAGAAGTTGTTCTACAAAATGATCGCTGACGGAGCCAAGTATATCTTCCATACCTTCAGACTTACTGCTGGTTAACTGGATTTGAATGAAGTCTTTACCAAGCTGTTGCACCGTGAGGCGATTGGCAAGCTCTTTAATGATGGACTCTTGTTCTTTCGGTCCCATGGTGTCATCAATCAAGCCTTGTTCTTGAGCAACCGAATACAGCACATGACGGCTTTTCAATAGGGTACTTAACGCGCTCAAGCGATCTTTCAGCATGGTTGAGACGGCAAGATCTTCGAGGAATGGATTCATCTTGGCTGTTTCTTGAATCAGCATACTAGTGTGTGCCACATATTTCGTTGGCATCATTTTACTGACGACAAAGCCTAAGATAGGCAATACCAACATAGGAATAACAATCAGATAGCGACGTCGCCATGCACCATGCAGTAATAAGGTGATGTTGTCTCTTAAATCGTTCATAACGCCCTCACTAATCGCTCAACTTGACGTGCTCTTGATTGCCAACTTTGTTGTTGGATGATCGAGAGTGAACCCTCTGGTGGTGGGAGTAAGTGATTCAGGCTCGCACGAACATCATCCACATCTGCCACAACATGCAGCATGTGTTGGTAGGGCTTAAGTGCTGGGAAAGCCGTACTGATGACCGGTGTACCTGTTGCGAGGTATTCCAATAATTTAAGTGGATTACAGGCTTGAATTTGCGCGTTATCAACGAATGGCAGCCAGCTCGCATCCCAATGTTGTGAGTAGCTAGGTAAATCTTGATGTGCTCGAGGTCCTAGGTAATGGACGTTGCTTCGTTGTGGCAACGGGTTGTGAGGAAATTCATTTGGACCAATAAAGACCAAGTCCCAATCCTGCGCTTGATCGGCCACTTGCTCTATCAAACGGTAATCTAACCATTCTGATAGGCTGCCGTAAAAACCTAGTACCTTACGACCATTGTTTGGCATATCTTGCGCTTTCGCCGTTGGCTCTGAAAACAAACTGAAGTCCACACCATGCGGTAGAGTCACGGTTTTCTCTTGCGGAAGCTCCGCGGCAAGCTTATCGCTGGCAGCCAAAATAAGGTCTGCGTTCTCAATCAAGTCAGCTTCATGTTCCAAAATGGTTCGATGATCGACACCCGCGAGTGCGCCAAAGTCATCACCACAGTAATAAACAATGCCTTTGGTACTCATTTCTCGACAAATATCCACAGCGGTAGGCAGTGACGTCCAAAAAACGGCATGTTGAAAGCCGAGCTCATTCAGTTTTTTGCTCAGTTGATGTTTCATCATTTTCGTCGCGACGCTACGTGCCCATTTCGATTTGGGAGCAGGGATCGTCAGCAAAGTGATGGTGTGGATGTTTGAGACATCCTCTCGGCCGAAAGGCGTTTGAACCTTGTCTTGTTGTTTGAATGATCCAGTCAGTTTGGTGACGAGGCGTTTAGCGTCTTTTGGTGTGAACTTTGGTTGTCTTAAGCCAATCGAGTTGACCCAAAGAATACGATGGTTATTCGCTAGGTGCTTTATCAGATGTTGAGTGGAAGATGGCAAGCCGCCGAAGTCTTCTCCAAATACTACGATATCTGTCATCGTTCTCTCCTTGAGCCAATTGATTCGTTGTTGTTACTCAAAGACGTATCACGATGCGTGCCAAAGACTTAAAATTATCTAAAACAAGGGGTTAGGTTATTTCTTAATTTGAGAAGGTGACGGTTTCTCATTTTGACAATCAGTTTGAACGATGCGATTTATCACTATGGTTAGTGCCGCAAGTATGTAAATCGGCCAAGTGAAACCTTGAGTGAGGAATGTCCCCGAGACTATGGTGCCGATAAGTCCGCTTAATACGGCGTTTGCACCTACAGATAAGGTGAAGTGCGACTTCTCAGTCAGAAGTGAGATTGAACCTAATGACGTTTTGACCAGAGAGACAATCAGAGTAATGAAAACCGCTAAACCAACAAAGCCGGTTTCAGCCAGTACACCAAACCAAGTACTGTGCACCGCGTGGTTAATGCCATCCCAATGCGGGCTGTAGAAGAAGTAGTTGTAGTAGAAGTTCTCTAAACCAACGCCGGTTATCGGATTGTCGAGTGCCATTTTGAAAGCTGCTTCCCAGGCGTACAAACGTCCCATTGCCGAGGCATCAATACCGGCTTCTGCAGCGCCGCCCGATGCTCGCCCAGAGATCCCAGCAACAGCGTAAAGAATCAAAGCCGCGACTAAGCCTAGGAAGACAACCAATGCCTTGCTCTTGATGTGTTTGAACGCGAAATACGCGAAGACTGAAAGCGCTCCCAATAAACCACCGCGGCTTTGTGTCTCAAGGATCGACATAAACAAGATGATACAAGTGAGCAGCGCAAAACCTCGCAGCCACATGGACGACCGTTTCTCGACCAATTGGCTCACCGTAAAGGCGAGGGGGAACATCAAAACCAGCGCCAAGTCATTGGGGTCGCCTAATACCGAGCCGAACGAACGACCAATCGACACACGCGTTCCTTCAACAATATCAATGCCGTTAGTGGCGTTATAAAGTGCAACAAGTCCGACCAACAACCCAGCAACGATAATCGCTTTTGACATTTGTGCGAGTTGTTTGGGGGTGGTGATAAGCCAAGTGATCGCCAGTGTCATCACAATGATCTTCCAGTACGTATTCTTGAACACCGTAATCGCGATGTCGCGTGCTGAGGCGAACACAATACCGATGATGACTAACGCCCAGAAGATGAACAGCCACTTTAAAGAAGGGTGCCAGAAGACCGATAGCTGACGACTGATTAACAGATGAAAAGATAACGCGCCAAGTGCGCCTAAAGACAACAACAATGGGATTTTGAAGTTGTAGATAACGGGAAACGCTTCGTGTATTCGAAAGAAAGAGAAGATGATGAACAGAGTCACCAGCCAAAAGGTTTGGTTGAGGACAAACAAGATGGCAAGCGGAGCAAAACAAATTGCGACAATTAAAATTGGATGCGGCATCACTAACCACGCTAAAGCGATGACCACAGTAACGGTTGTCGCAGCGATGATTTGGGTTGGTCTCACATCCGTGGCATTCATAACGTCACTCTTTTCGCTTCCGTTCTTAATCTCATCACAAGATTGCTACGTGTTTCCTTAGACATGTATCGGAAGGCGGTACCAGCAAACAGTGTGCATGTCAGAATGCAAATCACAATCGCACTTCCGATGGATTGAGTAGAGTAAAGCAGGAACAGTGCCACTCCTGAGATGATTTGTAATGCGACCATCAAACTTAGGTGGAAAGGAAGGTACATGCACTGTTGTCCAATCACGAACGTCATCGCCAGTTTGGCTAGTTGCGCGTAGTAAAGCGCGATGAATACGCCATAAATACCAAGAGAAGAAAGCGCAAATAGAAGAGTAATTGCGACGCCTGCGGCAACAACGTTGGTTCCCAGCAACCAACGAGTGCGACGTTTATATAGAATCGCGATGTTCAGTAGCTCGCTCCATTCTTTGATCATGGCGATTGGCAGAAGGAACAATGTGTAAAGCGCGGCTTCTTGATACGTTTCTGGTAAAAACTGGCTGATCATAATGAAGGCAAGGGTCGCGACTAGGACCGTGAGTGCAGCAATATAAATCATGCCGAAGTGAGAAATTCTTACAGCTTCTTTACCACGATTACGCTCTAGATAGGCGAAGCGACGTGGCATCCACCACATACCGAATGGTTGAACCAAAATACACATGCCAATGGCAAACTTCACCGCAATCGCGTAAACACCAAGTGTTGCTAGTGAAGCGTTCGCACCAATGAACCAACGCTCGGCACCGTTCAAGCAAAAAGCGACCAGCGCAGACATCATGACAGGGATGCAGTAATGCAGATGTTGCTTTGCGATCGCCATGTCAGGCATGACAACTCTGTATTTATTGATAATGTGTAGCCAGGTAAATTGGATAACGGCAGCCAGTAGACCACCAAGCAAGACAGAAATGACGTGTGGGTGAATCATCAAAGCGGCGACAATAAATACAACTTGAAGAACGGTGGTGGTCACCATCACGCTTAGCAGTGTTTTCGCTTTATCATCTTGCATGCGTAGCCAAGCAGTACCGATACCAATCGCGCCTTCCAAGATAATTGCTAACATCAGCACGATGAATTCAAATTGAGAAAACGGACTAGGAATCGGGGCAACTAGAATCGCAAACAATAAAACCAAACCAATCGCCACTGCGATCCAAACAGAAAGCGAGTAAATTTGGTTGAGCATGGTCACTTTCTTCTCGCCGTCTTTCTCTACACCAACAAAGCGGTACAGTGCTTCGTGCATTGCCATGCTGGCAAGTAGGGCAGTCACAACACCAAAAGAGGTCAGTAACTCAAGTTTGCCCATTTGCTCTGGCGAGAGAAACTGAGGAAGCACTGGCAGCATAATTAAGCTGATGCTTTTGTTGATCACCAACGCAATAGCGAACAGTGACATATTGGTCATGGCTTTAGACATGGTCATATCCTTTGACGTTGTCGCGCTTCTTTGCACTGTCTTGAGCTTTATTGGTCGGGTCAGTACAAAGCTGTTGGGTAATATCGAAGTAACAACGTTCTGCGGTGTATAAACTCGCAACGTTTAGTGCTTCCATCCCCATGGTGACTTTTAGCCAAGGTGCTTCGTTTAAAAGTCGAATGGCATTGTGAAGAGAAGCGGCGTCTTTCGGTGTGTACTTGATGCAGTTCTTTCCATGGGTTAACACTCGATCCCAATAGCTGTCGTCATGTGGAATCACGACACACATACCAGCGGCTAACGCCTCTAAAATTGATAACCCAAACGGTTCGTTCTCACTGGTCGACACAAACACACCACACTGTGCTCGTAGCTCGTCAAGGTTGTCTGGTGATTCGTGCCATTCAACGTTTGCTTGAGTGAAATCTGGCTTTGAACATTCAACGCCTTCAATGTTAGGTTTGATGTAACAGATGGTCGCGTTTAGGTTCGCTGATTCATCCAACTTCATCGCGTCGAGCAACAGGTCAACATTCTTCCATTTCAAGAGGCTGGCAGCCCAGAACACTCGATTAGAAATCGGGTTCGCTTGCTTTGGTGCGCGTTCTGAAGACAAGCCGTTCACAAACGAAGAGGTGTTTAAGGTTGTCCAAAAGCGTTCTACCGCCGGTTTTGGCATTTTTAAATAGGCAGCAAGCGCATCAATCATGGAAGCACGAGTGTTCGATAAATAATGAATCGCAGACGCTTTTACTAAGCAGTAGCCAGATGAGCGAGACACGCCGACTGGACCATGCACCATTTGCACGATAGGTTTGCGATTGAACAGACGAAGCAGGTACAAAGGCATGTCGTTGTTTGGTGAAGACAAACCCATAAACCAGTCGAGTTTGGGTAGTTTGAACGTGACCAAAATCAGTTGCACCAGGTAAAAACAGTTCATCAACCAATAAGCGATACCATGATGAGACGTGATTGGAGAACGCTTGATTTTCAATACCTGTACGCGAGGGTTTGAGCTGAATGTGGCAGTCCAGTGTTCTGGATTTGTCGTCGCGACATAGCTAATCACATCACGTTGGTCACACTGTTTAATCAACTCAGCGTTGGCAATTTTCGAGCCGCCTTGCATTGGGATGGCGTCAAACATCAATACACGTTTCATGGTGAGCTCCTTAGTTGATGTTTAACCAGCGCGAAATTGGTTTCATGCAGTGGCTGACAGGCATGGGTGTCAGTTCTTTCTGCGTCAGTTCATCGCGGTAAATATCTTCAATCGCTTTGACTGAGGCAGAAACCGTCAGGTGCTGATTCGCGTGTTGATGCGCATTCTCGGCTAGCTTATTTCGTAGCGGCGCATCTTGAATCATCTGCTGAATCGCATTTAACAGACTCGCCATACCGTGATTGGCGAACAATAGGGCACTGTGGTTGTGCTCAAACAATTCCGGGATACCACCTGTTTTTGGTGCGATGATTGGTAGCTTTGCTAGTGCCGCCTCACCAAGAACAAGACCAAATGCCTCTTCGTAAGCTCCACTGATGAAGGCATCTACATTACCTTTCATCCAGTCTCCGGCGTTGTGTTGTTCCCCAACAAAATGCACACGATCCTCCACACCCAAATCAACGGCTAGCTGCTTCAATGCGATACGTTCTTCACCATCACCAACAATCACCAAATGTGGATTATGTTGATGGTAATTGTGCATACGCATGGCTTGGATTAAGCGGTCAAAGCCTTTGCGTTTAATGAGAGAGCCAACCGAAATAAAGGTGAACGCTTGGTGAGGAATACCCAGACGATCTTTGACATCGATAGGTGCATCGTGACTCTCCAACGACACGCCGTTATGAACGACATGAAGATGTTCTTCTGGGTAGCCATCTTTGAGAATCTCGTGACCCACATCTTTACTCACGCAAATCAATTTTGGAGAAAGGTGCAGACCCAATGAGAAGCGGTCACGCAAGGTGTAGTGGCAGTGAAGTTGCGTTACCAAAGGGATGTGATTCATACGAGCAGCTAGGCACATCCACTGACATGGACCTCCACTGTTTACGTGGACAAGGTCGATGTTGTGTTTTTCGATCAACGCTGTGCCTTGTTTGATCAAATCGTTCCAACTGCTAATGTCCCAGCGAGGCGTGTTCCAACCTCCAACAAGGCTGAAGTTCGAATGTTCCGCTTCGATGCCTAAGGAGTGGCATCTCTTAATCAAAGGTTCGCAGTTTGACCAGACAATTGGTTGGTACTGGTCGCGGTCAATATTAGTGATGAGGTCAAGCAGTACGACTTCGCTGCCGCGAATCCAGTTATCACCATAATGAACGTAAAGAATGCGTTTTGGAGTAGTCATAGTCGTTACCTCGGTTAGCCAATCTGTTTGGATTAGCTATTGCAACCGAGATGCCAAAATATGCTATTGATTTAAGTGTATGTTTTTGAATGGGAAATTCAGTGGGGGCGAAGATTAGATACGAAACTTCTCAATTTGAGAATGGATATGCATCAAGTGTGATTCTCAATTTGGTAGCGTTCAATCAGAATAGGAATGATGCTGCGAGAGGAATAGTGCGCTTTGATGGTCTCAATCGCTTTGTGGCGCATTGGGTATTGTTCGCTATGACTCATTTCCAACCAGTTATTGATCTTGTCGGTTAGCGCCGGAATATCGTGGGTGAGGAATCCATTTTGACCATCTTGGATCAAATCAGGAAGGCGACCAACGTCAAGGCTTATCACAACGATTCCACGAGCCATCGCCTCTAACGCCGCCATTGGCAAGCCCTCATAGCGCGATGAAATGACGAGGACGCTGATATTACGCCAAACGGCATCCATGTCACTTTGATGACCGTGAAATATCACGTTAGCAGGTGCGCTTTCTACGAGCCTCGATTTTTCTGGGCCGTCACCATAAATAGAGAACTCAATATCAGGAATTTGACGGGCAATATCAATGAAGCGGTCTGCGCCTTTCTCATGGCTTAGACGACCAACAAATGCGATTTCTTTGTAGCGACAATGCTGTTCGGGAATCGTGACAAAGTTATTGAGCAATTCTGATTGAGTAGGGAGCTTGTCTTGAATGGTCTGACTCACAGCGAAGCTGTGATCAGAGAGTCGTGCGGTATATCGATCGAGCCAGTCATACGCCCAAACTTTGCCCGTTGGTGTTTCACCGGCGTGGTAGGTGGAGACTAAACGGGGAAAAGTACGAGTGAATAGCTTTGCGCTTCTGGCTAACAGTGCCGCTTTGTATCCATGGGTGTGAATAACGCTGGGTTGATGCTCAGCCACCGCGCCAGTGATCTGTTTGACTGGAATGGTTTTCGACCGTTCTGACTTTGGGCACAGGTGCCACAAATAACTCACTGGGATTTGAGCTTGGTTTAATTTGCCGATAAGTGGTGCTGGAGGATCGTATTCCACCACCAACACAACTCGTGCGTTAACATGAAAGGACTGCAACCCTGTGGCGAGTTCGACTACATGGCTTTCAATACCACCGTAAATACGGCTATCCAGCAGAATCCAAACTTCGCCGACAACTGGGATCTCAAGATTGTTCGAGATTAGCTTCATCCGCTTCCCACGCTTGTTTTTTGCGATACACAGTGGAAGGGCTAAGCTCCAACATCACCGCCGCGTTAAGCACGTTACCATCACAATACGCAATGGCGTTTTGAATCGCCTCTCGCTCAACTTTCCACATTGGACGAATGGTGCCATCGGAATTGAAGTAAGGTGATGACACTTGCGCCGCAGGGCTTGCTGGAGGCGCTTCGTTCGTAACCATAGTTGAGGAGAACTCTGGTTGCACGGATGTTTCTACAGGCGCACTTTCTAATGGTTGTGCTTGCATTGGCGTTGCAGCGGTGACTGGATTTACGTTGGCTACTTGAGCACTTTCAACATGAGGTGGGGTGACAGTGCGAGCTTTTGACGGTTTGCGAGTCAGTTGAGCGGGTAGGTGTGCGAGCGTCACTTTGTCATCGTCATTCAACACGACAATGTTGCGAATGATGTTTTGCAACTGACGCACATTGCCTGGCCAGTCGTAGTGCTTAATCACATGTTGGGCTTCGCTATCGATATTGCGGAACTTCTTCTTATCCTGCTTCGCGTATGTGGTTAAGAAATGCTTAGCTAGCGTGACAATGTCACTACCACGTTCACGAAGTGGCGGCATATCGATTGGCACAACATGCACACGATAATACAAGTCTTCGCGGAAACGACCTTCTTCCACTTCGGTCAATGGATCTCGGTTGGTTGCACAGATAATCCGAACATCCACCTTCATCTCTTTGGTGCCACCGAGCGGGGTGTAGGTTCCTGTTTGCAGAAAACGCAGTAACTTTTTCTGCATTTCTAATTCCATCTCGCACAATTCGTCGAGGAACAGGGTTCCGCCGTGGGCTAGCGTTGCGGCACCTTTACGGTCTGTGGTTGCACCGGTAAATGCGCCTTTAACGTGACCGAAAATTTCACTTTCCATCAAATCGCGAGGGATAGCACCACAGTTAATCGCAATGAAAGGTTTGTCTCTGCGATCGCTTTGTCTGTGAATGGCTTCTGCACACACTTCTTTACCCGTACCACTTTCACCAACGATAAACACGCTTGCAGAGGTTGGAGCAACCGCGTCAATGGTTTTATACACAGCTTGCATCGGTAGGCTAGAGCCAATAAAACCGTGGTAGTTGTGGCGATCGAAGGTCGATTGAATGTTCTCGACGAGATTTTCTAACTTCGCTCGTTTTAAGTGAAGAGCGACTGAGGTTTTTAAACGGTCTGCATTGATGGGTTTCTCTAGGAAATCTTCCGCACCTTTCTGAATCAGATTGACCGCGAGATCTACGCTGCCGTGCGCCGTTGCGATGATGACAGAGGACGGGATCTCGTTTTCATTAATCCAGTCCAACACGTCTTCACCCGACATGTCCGGAAGCTTTAGGTCGAGAATGATAAGTTGCGGTTTGCTGCGTTCAATGAATTGAATCGCCTCACGTCCCGTTTCTACGTGGAAGATGTCGTAAGGCTCATCCTTGACGTACTGCTTATAAAGTATGGCTAGTGAAGTAGAGTCTTCTACCAGTAACACCCTTGGTCTCATAATCCTTTCCCAACTTTCTTCAATTCGTTGTTTTAGTGCGTTAAGTCGGCTTGAGGTTCATGCTGTCGTGATGAGTTTGTTTTTCTTGCCTCAAGCTGATGGCTTCTTTTCGATTCTCATTTTGAGAATCTTTCTATTTAAGTATTAGCACACGCTGTGAGGATTGCAGAAAATTCTTTATTTTTTAGCTAATTAAATCCCTGAAATTTGTTGTTAGTCTTCAAACCCTTGCTCTTTTCTTTGGTTTAGCGCGGTAAAAGACTGTTCTGCCAGTTCTGGTAAGGATTGGCAAAGTTCAAAAGCTTGTTTTGTATCACCTTCAACACAGTATTTCTCGATGGTGCGAGCGTGACGCGATAGAGTGCGATTCCCCAAGGCAAGTGCAGAGCTACCAAGCGTGTGGACTTCAAACTCCATCGCTTCTTTGTCTTGGCTGTTGAGTGCCTGTTGGATCTTTTCGACGCGCTCACGAGATTCCTCAATATAGTGCTCGATTAAGGTAGGCATGATTTCCGCACAGGTGTCTTTGATCATTTGCTGAAGAATCAACTCATCGACCAATTCTTGCTCTAACGTTACATCAGTTTGAGTATTCATAGTGCGCGCTCCCTATAAGGTAAATAATTCGCTGTTCTTTATTTGCTTCGATATTTTCGCTTTCAGCTTCTCTGGCAAAAAGCGCAGTTTTTTCACCTGACGAATCAGTTCGTCTTTTAGACCTGCGTTGTGCTTCATGTTCAGCACAGCGCCTAGCAGATTGGCATTGCTGGTTTCTAATAGCTTTTTAGCTTGGTCGATTTGGCTCGTAGTCGTTGAGCCGTAACTGGCAACCAGTACACAAGTATCACAAACGCCTGCAACGACTTGGGCAGGAATGTTGCTGCGGTTCATGCTCAGCAGCGGTGAAGTGTCAATTACCACTCGGTCGTATTGCTCAAGCCACTTATCGACCGCCTTTCGCAACATGGTTGGATCGCGATAGGCGAGTTGTGTGCTCGCAAGGGAAGGGACGGTCAACCCAACCAGCGTCTGGTGGTCTTCCTCACGAGAGATCAATTGTCCGACTTCTTCCGGTTCTTCTTCAAAAGCATGAACCGTGCTGTAAGCGGGCTTGAACAGGTTCAAGTCGACATAAAGTGTTTTATGACCTGCAAGAATCAAGCGTTCTGCCAGTGCGGAAGCAACAGACGTAACCCCATCTTCAGACTGACAAGCCACGACACTAATTGACTTGTAGCCCTTGAGTTCACTTTGAAGATAGATTTGCTCAATCTCAGCATGTGTTGCAGGAATAGTCATTACAGCGCTCCTATTAACACTATGGTGGTGGTGATTTGTAGCAAGTCACGTAAACCAGCACGGGCTTTTTCGGCAAAACTTTCGTCTTTGTGCGGCACGTAAATCGTATCACCGGCACGAATCACAGGTAGGTCGTAAATGTTGGCGGTTTTGCTGAATTCAACCAAGTTAAACACGCGTGCCTGACCTTGGCAGCAAGACATGTTAACCACACTGATCTTCTCAACGTAAGCGCTGTCACTCGGTCCACCAGCTTCAGCAAGCAGGTCAAGAATGGTCATGTTGTCATTGAAAACATAGCGACCCGGTGCATGTACTTCACCCAGTACACGAACTGTGGATTCTTTAGAGCGATCAAGCCAGTTCTTGTCTTTCTCTGGAATGTAGATGGTATCGCCAGGACGTACATCTGGCAGAATCGATTCATCGCCAGTTTCAAAGTAAAGCGACAGGTTAAGTTTGCTTACTTTTGCATACCCCAAGCCACGATGCGTCACTCGGATGTTATGAATGTCGGCATCTTTGGTAGGGCCGTCAGCCGCAGACAAGATATCTAGGAAATGCATCTCTTTGGTAAAGCGGTAACGACCCGGCGCATTGATCTGACCGAACACATAAATTGATGCATCAGAGCTTTGGCTGACCCACTGTGATTTGTTGTCTGATGGATCGTCTGGTAACGCATGAACACGAACCACTGTGCCTGCTGATACACTTGGTAGCTTAGAATGTGGCGAGCCTTGTAGGATGTATTTATCCAAATCAAACTTGGTCACTTTACCGTTGTTGGAGATTTCGATCTTACTGGTGTCCGCACGGCGAGTAGGACCGCCCACATGAGCAATCAAATCGATCAAGTCCATTTCGTCTGACCATTCGATACGACCCGGGCGAACGACTTCACCCATTACAGCGACTGCACGACTTGGTGCAACCTTCAACCATGACTTTTCATTCATGTCGGTTTTTTCAGGGACGAAGATAGCGTCACCCGGTCCAACCGTCGGTACTTTTTGCTTAGATAGCCCTTCGGTGTGAGCGGTTAAGTCGAAATTGATGACACCACCATCCGCTTTGATAACGCGGATTTGGCGAGATTCTGCAAAACGTGTTGGACCACCTGCGTTGGCAAGAATGTCCATGAAGCTCGCACCTTTCTTACCTTCGTAGGCACCAGGGTGAGCCACTTCACCCATTACATAAACCACGTTTGCGCCAGCTTTAATCTCTTCTTCCTGCTTTGGCACAAAGATGGTTGCACCCGGAAGGATCTCTGGCAGCAAGCTCTGGTCGCCTGTATCTAGGTAGCGCTTAAGGTTAAACATAATCGGTGTGTTGTTGGTGATAACGCGGATTTGTTCCACACTAGCGTAACGAGTCACACCGCCAGCGCGCATAACCACATCGACAAGTGTCGTGTTGGGTTTGTAGGTAAATGAGCCCGGTGCGTTTACTTCACCAAACACTTTGATTGCGCGAGCAGAATCGGCACTGTCGCCTGAGTTTGCTAGTTTCGCTGCATCGAATTCTTGTTCAATATTACCCACCAACGGTGAAGCAGGGACGAAAAGAACGTCCAATGATTCTAGAGTTGGAAGCTTTGAATCGTCACCGGTATCAAGAAAGCGTTTGTAGTCGAACTCAATGTTCTTGTTACCACGCTTTACGATGATTTTATCAAGCTGAGCACCAGCACGTAGACCGCCAGCTTCGTACAGGAACATTTGAATATTGGAGCCAGATGGAAGCGTATATTCACCCGGCTTAACCACGTAACCCTGTACTGAAATCAAAAGTTGTTGTTGTTTGATGAACACACGTGCGTTGCTTACATCGCGGAATACAGTTTTAAGGTTGTCGGTAATGACGTTCTGAAGCTGAGTCTCGTTGTAACCCGCAACAAAAACTGGACCGATTTCTGGCAGATTGATGCGACCACGTTTATCAACTTGAAAACCTTTATTCAGAGATGCTTCACCGGGCAGGTTGATTTGTACCAAGTCGCCGACTTTAACCACGTCATCTTCCGCTGCCCAAGCTGTATTTATGGTGATTAAGCACAGCATCAGTAGGGTGGTAATGACTTTGAGGATTCTCATAGTGTGCCTCCCATTTCTGCGCTTGTGTCTGAATTAGCATTCAGTACTTCGATGCTCACACGGCGATTAGTCAAACGAACCGCTGGTGTTTGCCCTTCGTAAAGAGGCAGTGTTTCGCCCACAGATTTGGTTTGCACACGGTCAGAGGTGATGCCGAATACATTCAAGTAACGCTTAACTTGCTCTGCTCGGTCTTGAGCCAATTTTTGGTTGTATTCCGGTGTGCCTGTTGCGTCTGCATGCCCGGTCACGACTAGCGACAAAGATGGATGGTCACGAAGGATATAAGCCGCCTCAGCAAGATGTCCCATGTATTTTGGGTTGATCTCCGCAGAGTCGACAGCGAATTGGTTGTCTACATTCAGAAGGTCATAGATGTCTGCAACGATGTTTAGGTCACTGCGCAATGCCTCGATGTCTTGCGGTGGTTTACACGTAGTTTGCGACAATACGTAATCGAGCTGTTGCTCAAGTTGGTTTAGGCGTCGGCGTTGAATCACGATGTCGTTGGCTACATCAAGAAGTAGTCCACCTTCCAACTCACGAGCGATACGGTTTTGTTTCTCGAGTGCCTGCACTACTGCAGCAGGAAAACACCAGCGTGCGCCTTCTTGAATCAAAGCATCCAAGTGCAGTTTGGTTAGTTGCCAATCGAAACGTAAACCGTGCTCAGGGCCAAGAGGTTCGTCGGGCATCACTGGTGAAAACTGATAATTCTCAATTGAAATATCTTGGTAGCTTTCAGCCATGCCACCCTTTCCATGATCAGGGTAGTTAAACGTTGAGCACCCAAACATGCCGACAACGAGACTACAAAACACACTTTGTCGTAAAAGATTCACCATGCCAACCTCCGTATTAACCGGTATTTTTTTAATGACCTTTTGAATTGACCGGGATAGCGTGATTGATGCGTAACAGGCTCATGATCTCCAATGGCTGTCCTGATGCGTTTTCAATAATCATGCTACGCTCACGTTCAACTAGGCGCTTATATAGATAAACAATGGCACCAATCCCTGAAGAATCAAGAAATTGGACGTGTTGCAGATTGATTTCTACTTCCTTGTGATCATCACTGTGAATCACCTCATCAATTTGATGTTGTGCTTGACGGCAGCCTTTTGCATCTAGGTCACCAAAAAATTCGATGGTTAGCGTGTTTGGGGTAGTTTCAAGTTTACGTAGTTCCATGATGCTTTCTCCATTTATTCGATTTCCTGAATTGGGTAGAGCAGGGAACGTGCCAAAGAAAAAAACCTTTAATTACAGTATATTAAATATAATAAAAACGATGTTTCATATTGAGAATCTGATTTTTCTCAATATGAGAATCAAAAAAGTGAACTGTTTTCAGGGTTTATAAATGCAAATTCGGTCTGATCTTTATGTGTTTAGTTGCAATTGTTTGCTTATGGGTATTGCATTGGATCGTAGAACTTTAAATGTGAGGTAGGTATTTAATGGGAGGTACGGTTCAATAGAGGTGCTTTTTTATATAAGGTTCCCGCATGCCATTAAGAATGACATTGATTGCCCTCGCTGTAATAGCTTCCGCCCAGCCTCATGCTGATCCAAATTTACAACCACCTGTTTCACTCGCTGATTCGTACCAAGATGGAATTGATGTTTCCCAATATTGGTATAGTGAAAAGCTTGACGGCATTCGTGCTTATTGGACGGGACAACATTTAGTGACACGAAATGGAAATCGCATTTACGCGCCAGATTGGTTTACTGGTGTCTTACCAGAATATCCCTTAGATGGCGAGTTATGGGCCGGGCGGGGCAACTTCCACCTTGTTCAACAAACCGTGTTAGATAAAACCCCAATTGAAAGTGCATGGCAACGTATCGACTTTATGTTGTTTGATATGCCTTATTCGGCGGGTGACTACAGGAAACGTTACTACAACATTCAAGATTTGGTATTTGCCATCGACGTACCTCATATTAAGTATGTTGAGCATCGTGCGATTCAAGATGAGAAACATTTGTTCGAACAACTTGACCAAATTTCGCAATCTGATGGTGAAGGTGTGATGTTGAGAAAGGTATCAAGCCGTTATCAGGCGGGAAGAGGCAGTGATTTACTCAAGCTTAAACGCTTTGAGGATGCAGAAGCGACGGTCATCGGTTATAAGCCAGGAACAGGGCGATTGTTAGGTATGATGGGGGCGGTACTGGTAAGGTTAGCTGACGGCACAGAGTTTTACATTGGCAGCGGTTTTACTGATGACGTGAGGAAATCCCCGCCAAGAATTGGGGCAACGATTACTTTCCGATACAACGGTTATACGCATAACGGTAAGCCAAGATTCGCGCGATTCTTAAGAGAGCGAGTGCCTCATTGATGATGCTCTATTGGCTTCCAACTTGAACACCACATCTTTTGAACAAACTTTTCCAGAATTGCACGTGATCCATGGTCTGAAGTCTGAACTGCTCATGTGCATTTTCAATTCCGTAACTTGCACCGTGCGCCGCCATTCTCTGTTCGACTAAGTTGATTCCACCATCAAGTTGCTGATAGGTACTATCGACAAACGCCATGTATGGTTGAACTTCGGCGATATAAATGGACTGAAAGACGTTCCTCAAATAACGAAATTGCGTGGTATCACGATTCGCACCACAAATAATTTTGTTTTGGTTTGCTTTAAGCATTTGCGTGGTTTGTTCTAGCCACTGGGTCGCATCAATGAGTGTGTAATAGAGTCGACCAACAAGGCGTGTTTTTTCAATCTCTTCTTGATAATTCACTATGGTTACGTCGGGTAAGCGCGAAAGGGTGCGATAAGGTGTTTGATACATCTCGTCCAGCACAAGGAAAGCGTCTCGCACATGGGCAACTTGGTCTTTACTGCCCAACGGTAACCATTCAGAGCCAGTAAGTTGTTTGCGCATCGCATCGCTGGTAAGCATCATATTGTCGAGGTGTATTGTTAGATGATGCCATTTCTGATCGTACAAGCCGTTAAGCTTTGCACTTTCTTCATCACTTAGAGGGTAATCACTCAAACAGCCATTCAACGTTCTAAGCAAACTCGTTTGGTAATCGAAGTCATAAAAAGCATCTTGGACCTTACCCAGTTGCGAGTTCTTTTCTGCGAGCAAGTTAAACAGACCACATTGGCGTAATTGGTAGCTTTCTAGCAAACCAAGTGATAGGCGGGGGAGCTCTTGGAATAGCTCTCTTTTATCAGGAATGGTAACGGCAGGAGAGGCTTCTAGTTGAGATTCTGATACATCTAACACATTCGCCAGGCGTTGATTGTATTTTTCGAATACAGCTTTCTCTGGGTTAAACCATTCGTTACACCCACCGAGTAAGGTTGTCGTTAGCAAAAGCACCGTAGCAACAAGTGAACTTCTCACAGCATTTCCTTTTTAATCACTCAGATAAGTATACTTTGTGACACGCGGGAGAGATCAAAAAAGCCAGCGAGTGCTGGCTTTAATGTTTGGGGCGTTGAAGTCCGAATTATTGCTGAGAGAAGTTCAGTTGTACTTCTGGATCTTGGCGGTGCATCCAACGTAGACGAATACCTAATAGGAACGCCGCTGAAGAAAGACCAATGATAAAGCCTAACCAGAAGCCTTGAGCTCCCATTGGTTCCACAATCCAATCTGTACGTCCGAGCACATAGCCGATTGGCAAACCAAGCAACCAGTATGCGATAAAGGTACGATTGAAGATAGCACGCATGTCTTTGTAGCCGCGCAGAGCACCGGCCGCTATCACTTGCACCGCATCTGTACATTGGTAGATTGCTGCAAACAGCAATAGCACCATCGCCAATTCAATTACCTCTGGGTTATTGGTGTAAAGCAGGGCAATTTGTTCACGGAAGATGACAGTTAGAATCGCTGTCATCATAGCAAGCGCAAGACCCACCATGACACCTACGCGAGACGCAACACGAGCACCATCGACGTTTTCTTCACCCAAACGGTGACCAACGCGAATACTTACTGCAGCACCCACGCTCATTGGTAACATAAATACCAGCGAAGAGAAGTTAATTGCGACTTGGTGTGCGGCAACAATGATCGAACCTAGTGGCGAGACCAAAAGTGCAACCACAGCAAACAGGGTAACTTCAAAGAATAACGCCGCAGCAACCGGAAAACCCAGTTTGAACAAGCGAATCTGTGCTTTTAGTTGAGGCTTGTGGAACTCACCAAACAGGTTGATGCTTTTTAGTCGAGCAGACGTCGTCACGTATAGAAGCAGCAAGCCAAACATAACCCAGTACACAATTGCCGTAGCAACACCACAGCCCACGCCGCCAAGTGCCGGCGCTCCGAATTTACCGTAAACGAAAATCCAGTTCAGTGGGATATTCAGCATCAAGCCAATAAAACCAATCACCATCGCTGGCTTGGTCAGAGACATACCGTCAGTAAAGCTACGCAAGGTTTGGAACAACAAGAATGCAGGTACAGCGAAGATCACGGCATGAATGTAACCCACCGTCTTTTCTGTCATAGCGGCTTCAACGTCCATAAACCCAAGAATGAACTGCGTTTGGAATAGTACGCCGATAATAGGAATACTGATAAGCAACGCAAGGACAATGCCTTGTTGGATCTCAAATGGGATTTTAACGCGTCGACCAGAGCCGTTCAGCTGAGCGACTACTGGTACAAGCGCCATTAATAAGCCCACACCAAACAGAATTGATGGAAGCCAAATACTTGCTGCCACAGATACCGCCGCCATGTCGGTCGCGCTGACGCCACCAGCCATTACGGTATCCACAAAGCCCATGCCTGTTTGCGCGACAGAAGCGATCAACACAGGGGTTGCTAATTTGATAAGACTCGATGCTTCTTCTTTATAGCGATGCACGAAATACTCCAGAGCGGAACAATATGTTGTAAAAGAAATTATTTGAAAAGATAGAGAGCGCTTGAGGACAAAAGACGTGATGAACTGATCTGATGGTTGATTTTAGTCACTATAAGGTGAAAAAATGCCTCGAAGGAACTCCGCGCAGATGATAAACAATTGTATGATCAGATACCATACCCACAAGATGTGGATTTTTGGTTAATTGATAGACGATTATAAAAATCATCTGCGGACGTTTGTCTTGGCTATCAGTCGCTTCTAAAAAATAGGTAAAAAGTATGTTTACAGGAATCGTTCAGGGTACGGCTAAAGTCGTTCATATCGACAAGAAAGATCGTTTTCAAACTCACGTTGTTGAACTTGAAGGCGCGCTAAGTGAAGGTCTTGAAATTGGTGCCTCTGTTGCGCACAACGGTTGTTGCCTTACAGTAACGAAAATTGAAGGATCGCAAATCAGCTTTGACCTAATGCAAGCGACGCTAGCGCTGACCAACCTTGGCGAATTGACAGCAGGCGATAGTGTGAATATTGAGCGCGCTGCTAAGTTTGGTGATGAGATCGGCGGTCATAGCATGTCAGGGCACATTAGCTTAATGGCAGAAATCGCTGAAGTGATTGATACACCAAACAACCGCACGATTTGGTTTACGCTACCACAAGAATCAATGAAATACGTACTTGCGAAAGGGTACATTGGTTTAGACGGATGTTCGCTCACGATTGGTGAAGTCGAAGATAATCGTTTCTCCGTTCATTTAATTCCAGAAACGTTAGAGAGAACCCTATTCGGGCGTCGCCAAGTCGGTGAAAAGATCAACGTAGAATTTGACCCACAAACACAAGCGATTGTTGATACGGTCGAGCGTGTATTAGCAGCGAAGCAGCTTTAAGTCTGTAAGAAATAGCGAGCTTGGTTTATCGAGGTAGTCAAAATAAACGGACATAAATAACAAAGGAGCACTTGCGGCTCCTTTTCATATTTCTATTGGGGGGGATTTGCGTAATTACTCGTAATTGTCGTCAATGAACAATTCAACTTTCTGCTGCAATTCATCAACTTTCATGTTGAGATGAATAGCATGACAACAAGCCGGACAGTCATCATAGAACTCTTGGTTACCGTTACTTGCATCGAGGGTGATGCCGATTGAGTGCCCACAATGGGGACATTTCACATGTCTTTCAGTGTAATTTTGCATACATAAACTCCTAGTATTGCAGGGCTTTTAATACTTTGTTGTTTAGAAAATACAGCCCTTAGTTACTCGCTTGCCTCTTAGGGTTAGAGATACAACGTAAGCCGAGTTACTTAGAATATTAGGCGCTATGGTTGCTAATTGAGTCGAAATAAGTACAAAAGTTGACCCCAAACCCAACGTTGGACTTGAGGTCATTATCTAGGGTGATATGCGTCGAAAATTTACACTCAGTAATGATCTTTCCCTTCCAAATCAATAGGAAATTATCTTCTTAATTATCGATTGCGCTTGCTCAAGGTAATGCCCGCCGAATAGGTTGCAATGATTCAAGATGTGATAAAGATTGTAAATGTCTTTGCGTTCTTGATAGCCGATTGGAAGTGGCGCAACTGATTCATATCCTTGATAAAATTCAGGTTGAAAACCGCCAAACAGCTCGGTCATCGCAAGGTCACATTCTCGATCTCCCCAATAACAAGAAGGGTCATAACAAATAGGGCCCGCGGGTGTGAGCGCCACATTGCCATTCCATAGATCACCATGCAGTAGGGAAGGTTGTGGGGAGTGATTAGCGAGAAGCTGTTTCACGACGTCAATAAAGTCATCGATGTCTACCAGGGAAACGCCTTTCTCTTTAAGCAGTTGCAACTGCCACCCGATGCGTTGCTCCGCGAAAAATACTGACCACTTTTTATGCCATTGGTTTGGCTGAAGTGTAGAACCTATGTAGTTGTCTGTATCGAAGCCAAATTCTTTCTGTTCACCCCATAAATGCAGGCGCGCTAATTGTTCACCAAATTTAAAGCTGTTATCGCTATCTTCAAGCGTTTTAGTGGGAAGGAAATTGAGGATGATAAAACTGTGCGTTTTGGTTTTACCGACCAAAACGACTTCTGGGACAAATAGAGTAGAGGTTTCGCGCAATAGGTGAAGGCTTTCTGCTTCTACTTCAAAATTGGCTAAGAAATCCCGATCATTAACTTTGACGAAATAGCGCTGCTCTCCGTCATTGATCATATAGCTTTCACTGATGTCTCCACCGGAAAGTTTCACCTTCTCGGTGATCTGATATTCGAACATCAAGGTATCAGAAAGCTGTTGCGATATTGCTTGCCACATACAAAACCTCGCTTATCTATTTGACCAACAATAGTTTAGGATAAACGGCGGAACATTGACGCGCAGTTAAGCAAACTTCGACAATAATTCTTCCGCATATAGTAGAAAATGTTTATAAGTGTGAATCACGTCGCCTATAACCCTATGATTTATCGGCTTAACATATGGAGCTAAAACAGCACAGCTAGTATTATTATTTTTTTGACTTTAGTTCCATTGGTGGCATGAAAATACTGATTTGTGATGACTCGGCGGTCGCACGAAAGTTGATTACCCGATCCATCGTACAAGATACATCATTACACCTACTCGAAGCCCAAGATGGTCACGAGGCATTGAAAATCCTAGCGGAACAAAATATTGACGTTTTGTTCCTCGATTTGACCATGCCAGTCATGGATGGCTTCGAAGTACTAGAGTCCCTGCCTGTTAGTCAATACCAAACCAAAATTGTCATCATTTCGGGTGATGTTCAACAAGAGGCTAAACAACGCTGCTTAGATCTTGGGGCGATGGATTTCATTGCTAAACCATTATCCGAAGAACAGGTTATTCCTCTCTATGAAACGCTCGGTCTTCATTATGCCGTCAGTGCTCACACTGAAATTGAACCTCAACATACGTTAGAAGTTACGCCGTTAGCAAAGTTCCGTGAAGTTGCCAATATTGCATTAGGTAAGGGCGCTGCAATTATGGCGGACCATCTACGTGAGTTTATTCAATTGCCGGTCCCTCACGTTGGTCCATTGTCTTACGGTGAATTACATATGACGCTGGTGGATGTGATTGGGCGAGACAGCTCAGTTGCGGTGGCACAAAGGTTCGTAGGGGGAGGTATACACGGAGAGGCGTTGGTTTGCCTGCGTGGTAAAGATATCAACCAAATCGGCGAACGACTCGGATACTTACTTGAATTCACGCCACACAACGAAATCATCCTTAATGTGTCGAACTTACTGGTGTCTTCATTCCTAACTTCTCTTGGGAGCCAGTTAGACAAGCAGTTTTCGTTACGCCAACCAGGAATCATCGAGAACATTACCCCTTACAGCGAAGAGAAAAACGAATCTGGTGAACTCTTTACCATTGAATACACCTACATGGCAGAATCACTCGATTTTGAGTGCGAAGTTCTGTTTTTGATAGATAAATCATCCGTAGACATCATCTATGACATCATGGAGCTAATCTAATGTCCGAAATCACGCTGGACATAGCAGACTTTCACTGGGTTACCCAAATTCTGGATACCATGGACTCTGGGCTTATTGTCCTCGACCAAGACTATAAAGTCTGCGTTTGGAACAGCTTTATGCAGTCGTACAGTGGTATTTTGTCGCAAAACATTCTTGGAGAGTGTTTATTTGACCATTTTGAAGATCTTCCGAGAAGGTGGTTAGAGACAAAACTCAAGACATCAGCAGATTTAGAAACACGTTCATTTTCTAGCTGGGAAAACCGACCATACCTTTTCAAGTTCAACAACTTTTCTCCGGTTTCTAACAGCAGCAACTTGATGTTCCAAGACATTGTGATTACGCCATTGCGCTCGTTGTCAGGTGAAATTAGCCATATTGCAATTCAGATTAATGATGTTTCAGAAACGGCGCGTAACCGTATCCATTTGAGAGAAACTAACCAACACTTATCGGAAATCAGCCGTAAAGATGGTCTCACCGGTCTATTTAATCGGGCTTTTTGGGAACAATCTCTGAAGGACGAATTTGCGCAACTTAAAGTGATTGAAGGGGCGAGCTCGTTAGTGATCTTTGATATCGACCATTTTAAAAAGGTCAACGATACCTATGGACACCACACGGGAGACGAAGTGATTCGTCGTACCTCAAGCTTGTTACGTAAAACGGCGCGTAGCAGCGATGTATGTGGTCGTTTTGGTGGTGAAGAGTTTACGGTTTTGCTGCCACACACCAATCAAGAGCAAGCTTGTTACTTTGCAGAACGTTTAAGAAAGCGAATTGAACAAGAAATCGTGAAAGTTGAAGACTTTTTGATTAACTACACGATCAGTATCGGCGTTTGCGAGTATAAATCGTATTTCGAAAGCCACACACAATGGCTTAAGAGTGCCGATGCTGCGTTATATCGCGCTAAAGAAAATGGTCGAAACCAAACTTGTAGTCATGAAGACGACTAGGGGATACTAGGGATTGTTGAACTTTTGTAGTTAAATTTTATTCGAGATAAAGGCGTTTTAATCGCGACGAGAGGCTTGTCGCCTAGTCATTTTAAGTAAATGCCTCTGCCTTGTATAAATAACTCACAAACTGCTGAAAGCATCAGCTCGAAAGGTGAACAGTACCGAACTCAATTGGTTGAAAACCATCCAGTTAGTGCGTCAACTCTCATTAATATGAAATAAGTTAATGAAATTTTCTCGGCATGTCTTACTATTGAAACTATTTCGCTTTCAGCTTCGAAGGCTTGCATTAAACGGAGAAAAACAGTGGTTGTAGAAACCGATGGATATCTCGCTCTAATTGAGCACTTGTCACTTAACTTAGATATTTTCACGTCTGAAATCGGTGACACAGGATCAGAAAGCATTGAAGATGTTGTGACTGACATGGTTGCATCGAACATCATGGCGATATTCGAGCAAAACCCAGAGTTGCATTCAAGCGTGCGTTTTAAGTTGCTAAAAGAGGCAGATGCGGTCGTTGAAGATTTGGGTGAAGTACTTGCGGGTGTATGGTCAAAGAAAGCGACAAATGAGCAGATTGCCTTTTTGGATGAGTACATCGCATTAGTTAAAAACCTGTTTGATACCGCGGTAGCGACCTACGACTGATTCTCTTCTTGCGTCATTCAAATTCAAGAAGAGTTACATTGTAACTCTTCTTACTTGCCAAAATTTCGATGCCCAATATGGGTTGTCGATTCTCGAAATGATCACGCCTTTTGAAGTAGAAGCGTGCATGAACTGTTTGTTCCCAAGATAAATGCCCACGTGGTATGTGCTTCGTTTGGTTTTGAAAAATACCAAATCACCTTGTTGGGCGTCCGACCAACTCATTTCTACACCTTGTTTAGACTGTTGGCGGGTAGTACGCGGCAGCGACATTTTGTATGCCTCAACAAACGCTTTTTGAACAAAAGCCGAACAGTCGATGCCTGACTTTTTAGTTCCACCTAGTCGATAAGGCGTGCCTTCCCACTCATTATAGAATTGGTACAAATCCTGATTGTCGGACAACAGCTGATTGACGGGCAGGGAGGCGTTGACTTGTGTTTCTGGATCTGGACCTGACGAGCACGCACTGAGTAGCACACTGATTATTAAAGGAAAAAATAAATGACGAACCTTGCTCACTGGTCATCTCCATGACTTAAAACTGAAATATTAGCGTCATAATCAACACCTAGTATGGGCTGAAAATCACGTTTTTGTCTCACTTATGTGACGAAAAAGCGGACACGTTGATTCAAACTCAGGAAAGAACATCCATTGATTATGACAAAGCGCAAACGTTTACGCCTTTCTTTTTCACTGATTCAAACTATCAGTGCAACATTTCTAACTATCATCGCACTTGTTATAGCCCTTTCTGTCTCAAGTTTCAAAGGAGTGGAGCAGGTGGGTGACCAATTTAATGCCTTGTCTCAAAAAGCGTTACCAATGGCAATGGCAAACGCGACACTCACAAGGAACGTGTTGGAACAGGTGAAACTGCTTAATTATGGAATGCAAATAACCGATCCTAATGAACTTCCTTTGATTACATCTCAAATCGAAGAACTGGCAAGTCAAAGCGACGACCTAATCGAGCAAACGTCCGGCGTTGCTGATCATCTCTCCAGTATGCTCCAAGGAAATGTCGCAGAATTCCATCAAATCACCAACTCCATTTTATCCAAACAGTCTGCGGTGATTCAGATGCAAAGTGACATTAACTCGGCTGTTGGCGGGTTTCGTTACGGTCTTAGTTCGATTGGACCTGAGATGAACCGCATCAGTTCATTTCTTAGTAACGAAAATCCTGAATCGAGTGATGCAGCAAATCGTTTTATCGCCTCTGCAAGTTCAATGGAAAGCACTTTCTTGGTCATGATGATGCAAACTGAGCTAGGAAAAGCGGAGCGAGAATACAAGGAGATGCGCAATCGCATCGCTGGCATCAATCTCGCTTTTGATGATTTCAAAGAATGGCATCCAGAAGTTAACGAGTTTGCTAGCCTCATTGCGCCTTATGAAATGGTACAGGCGGGCTTCAAGGACGATGGTGTACTCCGTTTAATATTGGCAAAGTTGGAAAGGAGTGAGCAGCAAAAAGCTGAGTTTCAACGTGCCTCTCAGCTTTCAAATGAAACCATGTATTTACTCGATCAAGTGTCTGATGCGGCCTCCGCTTTGATCAAAGAACGTGAAACCGTGGTCCAGAAAACAATTAAAAACGTTATTTTTATGGTGGTTACTGCCGCTGGTGTTATCTCTCTGGTCATCCTCGCAACGTGGTTTGGGCTAAGAACGTGGATTAATCGAGGTCTTAGAAATATTCTGAATCGCTTGTCGGCATTAACAGAGCATGACTTTCGCGACAAAGCTCAAGAGGTAGGTCCGTTTGAACTCAAAGAAGTCGCACGCAAGCTCAATCTTGTCATCGCCTCAACGCACGACTCTATTTCTACCGTGACTCGTAATTGCGATATCTTGTACCAAACTGCAGAAATCAGCCACGGTGCTGCTGAGCAAACAAATCAAAGCTTAACCACGCAAAATGAAGCGTTAATGAGCATGGTGACGACGATCACTCAGTTAGAAGCGTCGATTCGGGAGATTGCATCGGTCACTAATGCTTCGTCTGAAGATTCGTATTTAGCGACGGAGCATACAGTGAAAGGAGTGAGTGTTGTGGAACAAAATCGCCTGCGTTTGGAATCACTAGAGAGCTCTCTCAACACAAACGAACAATCTATGATGGAGCTCGATCTGCGCGTAAAACAAATTCGTGAAATGGTTGACATGATCAGTGGCATTGCTGACAACACTAATTTACTTGCGTTGAACGCAGCGATTGAAGCAGCGCGTGCAGGAGAGCAAGGAAGAGGCTTTGCGGTCGTTGCCGATGAGGTTCGTAAGCTCGCCAGTGATACCTCGCAGCAAACCACCAATATTCGTGAAATGATGAATGAGTTAGTTATCGCAGCGGATCGTTCTCGGAAGGCTGTGAATGATTCACGTGAGGAAATGTCTTCTGCGTTGCAGTCAAGTCATCAAGTGAAATCTACCTTTACTGAAATTAATGAAGCGGTTCAGCTTATCCAGCAACGTGTCGACCAAATTTCTGTTGCGACAGAAGAGCAAGAACGCGCTACCGCTGAAGTTTCTCAAGCTATCTCACACCTTTCTGAGCAAGGTGAACATACCAAACTTCAGTTGGAAGCCATGGTTGAGAGCTCGGAACAAGTCGCAGACATCGCAGGGCATCAACAAACGATGCTGCATAAATACGAACTGCTTAAAGTGAGTTGATCCAACATTAGGTAAGAGCAACCGAACTTCCTATACGACCAAAGGCAGGGTAATCGCTCTGCCTTTTTAATTTTCGACTCCAAGAGTGAGTGACCTAAATCGCAAATTGGCTCATTGCACCCAAAAAGCAAAGGTAATCTAACGCCAACCGATATACGTTGAAGTTGGTAAGCTTTTCTGCGCTAGGTCACTTGCCTTTGTACTTAGAAGAAGCGAAACAAATATGCCTTCAGAGCGAGGAGGTACTCTTTGGTCGATAAAGTATGTCCAGTGGTATTAAGAGACCAAAATAACGAGATTCTTCTTTTCAAACATCCTCTTGCAGGCGTTCAGTTGGTGAAAGGCACTGTTGAACCCCTCGATTACGACTTCTTAAGTGCGGCAAAAAGAGAATTGGCAGAAGAGTCGGGGATTGAACTGGTCAATCAAACAACCTACTTAGGGGCTTGGGAGAGTGGGTTTCAAGAGCAGATTTGGCATTTCGTTTTGTGTGAATGTGAAGCGTTGCCGGAACAGTGGGTCTTCCACACTCAAGATGATGGTGGGCATGATTTTGAATTCTTTTGGCATAAGGTGACAAAAGACATTTCTTTTCGTGCGCACCCTGTTTTTCAACATGCTTTAGAGCAAGTTCGTGAGTTTATTCGTCTTGAGGCAATGAAGTGAAAGTTGGAATCGGTAATCACACGAATGCTGAGTTGTGTCAAGAACTCAAAGAACAACGTATTCAATTCAATCAGTTTACCTTACAGCTGTTTGAAGACCAAATGATACAAACCAAACAACGTACCCAGACATTGTCTGTATTGGTAACAACGCCTTCGGAATTAAGGGCTCCTTTTGGAGCAACGCTGGCTGAGCTTGTTGCTCATGCAGCTCTGAAAGGGCTAGAGCCTTGTCCGCCCGCCGTCGCATCATACTTGTTACTTCAAGGTATTTCGCTCACAAAAGATGAATACATAATGCTCGCTTCTTTGCCTCTTGCTCAGGAAGAGACCTATCCCAGAGGTTTATATCTGCGTAAGCGGGATAATGGTGTGTGGCTAAGAGGTTATCGATGTGAGGATGCCTTTATCTTTCCGCCTTCGATGAAGTTTTTGTTCATTGACTTAAAAGCACCACAAGAGGGATAACTTTGACCTACGTTTACCATCGCGTACCAAGCAACTTGACGGGAGACCGATTGAAACCTCTTAACTGCTTGAAAGCGTCACACCCGAACTTGTATCAACAACATGTCAAGAAATACGAGTATCGCCCGCAAGCTCTAGAGCGTCGTGTTCATGGGTTGGATTGCTATTGGAATGACGTGCTTCACTTTACACCGATTCATCCGGGCAAGGTACTAGAGGGATTGAGAAAGAGCGGCCTTGAGACGACAACGCTAGGTCGTTGGTTTCGGTTTGATGTGAGGGAGCTTGGCTTTGATAAAACCAATACCGTGATTTTCTGGTCGCCCAATCAAGAATTTGGTGATTGGAAAGAATCAAAAGAGGATTTTATGCCTTACAAAGAGACCGAACTTTTACAACTCAGCGAACTTCCGAGCAAAACGCTATGCTTTTATCAGGAGCGAATTCATAAGGAAGAAGTGCCATTGTTATTCTTTCGTACCCCTCACGTACTGTTTAAAGGCTCTGTCGGTCTCAAAAATGGTCATGAAATTACAATTGTTTAGCTGACTTCTATATGCTTTGCGCATTCATTCAGATAAGGAAAGGAAACTATAATGGATAAATTCGTAGTGTTTCTCCTATGCCTTTGCCTGACAGTAGGTGGCGTTATTCACCTTTACGACAATATTGTCGATGGCTTTTTGCCTTACGATTTTGCCCCAGGCTGGTTAAACATGTATTGGAGTGCTTTGGGTCTCTTAGATTTGCTTGCCGTGTATTTGTTGATCAAGCATCGACGGACCGGGCTGCTTTTAGTTTTATTGATTATGTTAAGTAGCGTAGGCTTTAACTCGTATGCACACTATGGATTGGGTATCTTCGAGAGCAGTGGACAACTGCAATGGCAAACGTTGCTATTAGGATTTTCTATTGGGGTATCAATTTGGTTGTGGAATTCGCAAAAGAATCGTCACTCTCGTCAGATATTCCGTTAACTTTTTGACATTACTTATTTTTCAACAGGGAAGTGTTATGGATAACTTTAAGGAGCTGGCGAGCTTCGGTATTTTTGCTGCGCTATCAGGCTTTAGCTTTGGTGCCATCTTTTTTGGTATTGCATTTGTATACGCAGCAATAAATAAACAACAAGACGTGAGTGTACTCGCCATCTCATCGATTATTCTGGGGATTATCGGCTTGTTTGTCGGCGTCACTCAATCAAACAAGAAACGTAATTTGATTAAAGCCTAAAGATTTCTATTCAATCCTAAATACACTGGGGTGAGTAGCGGTTGCATGTTCGTGATACATATCATCGAGGTAGGTCAGCAACTCATCTTCTTCTAGAAATGGCGGCACTACCAAATCTCTGATTGGGCGCTTTATCGATGTTTCTGAATCGATATAAAGCGTCCAAACCCCATCTTTGCATTCCGCAAGCATGACTTTTCCAAACACATTCACTTTCATTGAGCGGCTCATGAGGAAGACTTTTCTTTGTAACGAAATGGCTGGGTAATCAGTTTATCTAATCTTTGCTCGTCTTTGTCGCGAATCTCTGGAACACCAATCACAACATCATCATGTCCTAACTCCGGTTGAGCTCGATATGTGCCAAACAAGCGATCCCAGATAGACAAGAAGAAGCCAAAGTTTGAATGTGTCTCGCGCACGATGACGGAGTGGTGAACGCGATGCATGTCTGGCGTCACAACCAACTTACGTAACGTCGCGTCCCAAGGCAGTGACAGCTTTGCATTGCTATGGTTAAACATGGCGCTGGCATTCAATACGATTTCAAACACAACGATGCCAATAGGAGAGACGCCTAAAGTAAACACAGCGGCGATTTTTACCACCATAGAGAGAATGATTTCTATCGGGTGGAATCGTGTCCCGGTTGTGACATCGATATCCAAGTCAGCATGATGCATGCGGTGAAGCTTCCATAGCGGTTTAACTCGATGGAAGACTAAATGCTGTAGGTAGATGATGAGATCGAGTAGCACAACGGTTATCAGCACATTTAACCAAGTCGGGAAGGCAAGAGCATTGAGTAGGCCCCAATGGTTTTCATAAGCGATGATGGCCGCTTGAAAGGCCGCAATCGGCATAACTATGGCAATAACGACACTATTTAGTGCGACCAATGTGAGGTTGTTAAACCAGCGAAATGAACGGTCGACAGTTAGGTGCTTTCTCGGTCGCTTGTTTTCCCACAGGGTGCACAGCAACAAAACACCAATGAAGATGCTGAGTCGTAGCCAAGAAGGGTCGTTAAATGCAGTTTCGGGCACACTAATTTCCTTGTTTGATTCGCTTATTTGTTAAGACCTTAACACTCCACCGTATCTTTCAACGAGAAGAAAGGAATGTGAATGTCCGTCCGTTTATCAGCATTTCTTGAGACTAACCCTCTATGCAAGTAGAATCGCGCTCTACTTTATGAAGACCCTAACAACTGGCACTTTCTATCCATGAGAATCCACGCTTTCCATCGTTTATACCAGCACCGTCAATCTATCTCAACGAAGCCGTTTAACGCTCGCGGTTGTAAAGTGGTTCGCTGTCCTTATTGTCAGGTTTCTGAACAATATTGTTTGTGCGAGATTCAGCCGAACATTGAATCCAATATTGCCTGCATGCTGATCGTATCGGAAAACGAAGTATTTAAGCCAAGTAATACTGGGCGTCTTATTGCTGATACGATTCAAGAGACTTACGTGTATCAATGGAATCGTACTGAGCCTTCTGAAGAGATGTTGGCATTGCTAGAGAACGATGCTTATCAACCTGTGGTTGTCTTCCCAGCAGATTACGTGGATGAGCCTGAACGTTTGTTGGACGGTTTAAATCCAGAGCGTTTGAAGACATCCGATGGCTCGGATAAAAAGTGGCTAATGATCTTCATTGATGGTAGTTGGCGTGAGGCACGTAAGATCTTCCGCCGTTCAGAGTTTCTTAAATCTTTGCCTGTGCTTTCTATTGAGCCGGAATCACTGTCTGAATACATTATGCGTCGCTCAGATAACGAGCAACACTTATCAACGGCAGAAGTGGCGACGTTAGTATTCAAACAGGCAGGTGAAGAGCAAGCTTCGGAGTGTCTGCAATTGTGGTTTGAAGCCTTCCGTGAAACCTACATGCTGACGAAAACTCGAGTAAAAACCAACTGGTCTCGCCCGCATCTGAAACGTTTCAAAGAGTGGGCTAAAATCGAGAGCTAACTCTAAGGAATGAACTTTTGTTGATGGCTTGTTGTTCAACTGGCTTCAACGAGGGGATAAATCTGCATTCCGTCACGGTTTGCAGGCGTACAGATATGGATAATGCCTAAAGTTTATCTTTTTGACTCCAGCATATTTTGGGAGTCGTTTGAGCATTTTAGGAGAGAATTGCATGTATTACGGCTTTGATGTCGGTGGCACTAAAATCGAGTTTGGTGCGTTTAACGAAAAACTTGAGCGTGTAGCAACTGAACGTGTACCAACACCAACAGACAACTACGATTTGCTGGTAGAAACTATCGCAGGTCTGGTTAACAAATACGATGCGGAATTTGGTTGTGAAGGTACGATTGGTCTTGGTCTTCCTGGCATGGAAGATGCGGATGACGCAACCGTACTAACGGTTAACGTACCTGCCGCAAAAGGCAAACCACTTCGTGCGGATCTGGAAGCTAAAATCGGTCGCAGCGTAAAAATCGAAAACGATGCAAACTGTTTCGCGCTTTCTGAAGCATGGGATGAAGACCTTCAAGACGAACCATCTGTACTAGGTTTGATCCTTGGTACGGGTTTTGGCGGCGGCTTTATCTACGAAGGTAAAGTGTTCTCTGGTCGTAACCACGTAGCGGGTGAGGTGGGTCATACACGTCTTCCTATTGACGCTTGGTTCCACCTAGGCGAAAACGCGCCTTTACTAGGTTGTGGTTGCGAAAAGAAAGGTTGTCTAGATAGCTACCTGTCTGGTCGTGGTTTCGAGCTTCTTTATGCGCATTACTACGGCGAAGAGAAGAAAGCAATCGACATTATCAAAGCAAACGCAGAAGGTGAAGCAAAAGCGGTTGAGCACGTTGAGCGCTTTATGGAGCTTCTCGCAATCTGCTTTGCGAACCTGTTTACTGCGACTGACCCACACGTTGTTGTACTAGGCGGTGGTCTATCTAACTTCGAACTGATTTACGAAGAGATGCCAAAACGTATTCCTAAGTACCTGCTTTCTGTCGCGAAATGTCCAAAGATCATCAAAGCAAAACACGGTGATTCAGGCGGCGTACGTGGTGCTGCGTTCCTAAACATCAAATAATCGTCTGAGTTTTCGGTAAGCGAAAATACATAAGACCTATATTGAAAGCCTCGTTTTCCTTTAAGGTGAAACGGGGCTTTTTACTTATAGAGTACGAACAAAAAGAATAGGTATAAAAAAACTCGCGACGAATCGCGAGTTTTTGTTTTGATCTGTGTAGCTTGGCTTATTTGTTCTTTTTGCCTACACCCAAGTTTTCTTTTTGAGCTAGGGTGATTTTGCTAAAGCCTAATTTTCTGAAGTAGTTATCACGGTAGTTGCGCACCGCTTTAGTATCAGATACTGCTTCGATTTGTTGCTCCATCTTTAGGAACTCAGTGATATCGATACCTTCTGCTTCTGCAACCGCTTCTTGAATATTGCGGTGTTGCTGGTATGAGAACGTCAGTTCTTTGTCTTGGTCTTTGTAAGTGTAAAGAATGGTGCGAGCCATAGCTGTCTCTCTGAAAAGTTTTTCTGTCATCAATAAAAAGGTCAGACGTGCTGACCTTCTCATTTTTAGTTGGGCTAGATTCTGCCTTGAAGTGGGATAATTGTCACGCTTTCTCCCGTTTTTACTGTATCAACAGCAGGGGAGATTTCGATCAGGCAGTTTGCCTCGCTCATTGAGCGCAAGATACCAGAGCCTTGTTTACCCGTTGTGCGGACCGTTAGACGACCTGTTTCGTCGAGTTCGTAGATACCGCGACTAAACTCGGTACGACCTTGGCGAGAACGGAGGTTTTCTGTGGCAATGGCACTGACTTTGAGTGGCTTCCAGCCTTGTTCACCTTGCATCTTACGCAGCGCAGGCTCAACAAAGTTGATGAATGAAACCATCACGGCAACAGGGTTACCCGGCAAACCAAAGAAAGGCTTATCGTTGATTTGACCAAACGCAAGCGGACGACCAGGGCGCATGTTGATACGCCAGAAATCAATTTGACCGAGCTTATCCAATGCCAGCTTAATGTAATCCGCATCGCCAACAGATACGCCGCCAGAAGTCATGACTACGTCGGCTTGCGCAGAAGCATTTTCGAGCGCTTCAATCATCAACTGCTCGTTGTCTTCTAGGATACCGAAATCCAAAATCTCGCAACCTAGCTTCTCTAACATACCCATGATGGTGAAACGGTTTGAATCGTAGATTGAATTCGCTTTCTGTTCTGTGCCTGGCGCTTGAACTTCGTCACCGGTAGAGAACACAGCAACTTTCAACTTGCGGAACACGTTCGCTTCGCCAAAACCAAGAGAAGCAATCATGCCCATCTCAGGAGAGGCTAGGCGAGTGCCTGCGGTAAACACATCGCTACCAATTGCTAAGTCTTCACCCGCTTGGCGAACGTTTTGACCAGTTTTGATGTTCGCGCCATTGAACGTGACTGTATCGCCATCTTGGGAAGCTTGTTCACGCATAACAACGGTATCACCATTGATAGGTGTTGGGGCGCCCGTCATGATCTTAACCGCTTGACCAACTTCTAAAGGCTGATCGTAAGCATGACCCGCCATCACTTCAGCAACCACTTGGTAGCTTTCACGCTCGATGTCATCACCGCGAATAGCGTAACCATCCATCGCTGAGTTGGTGTATTGCGGCACGTTAACTGGTGACACCACGTGGTCTGCTAGCACGCGACCGTATGCATTTTCAATCTTGCACGCTTCGGTTTCAGCAACTGTGTTCACCAAAGATAGGATCTTTTCTTGTCCTTGAACGACAGAAAGGAAAGCCGGAGAAAGGGTATCACAGCAAGCACCTTCTTTCTCTTTACTCTTTGGTGCTTTCGCCTCTTGAACATACTGAATAACGAACTGGGCAATTGCTTCAAGATCGTTGATGTTCATTTGTGGCAGTTCAGATCCCAATTCGCCGCTGTCTGAAGCAATCGCGATGATGTTTTCATCGTTTAGATAAAGCCAAGGCTTGCCGACTTCTTCACGGTGTAATTCGATCTTAGGAAAGGCAATGTTTTTGCAGCCTTCCACTAGAACCACGTCTAGCTTGTCTTCATCAAATCGCGTCAGTAGGTAATCAAACTCAGATTCTGACTCTGGTGTCTCTGTCATCAGCGCGAAGCGGTTACGAGAAGAGATCAGCATTTGCGATGCGCCTGCTTTACGTAGGCGGTGGCTGTCTTTGCCCGGTTGGTCGACATCGAAGTTATGGTGGGCGTGCTTTAGCATACCGATGCGTAAACCTGCGTCGGTCAACTTTGGTAGCAATGCTTCAAGAAGCGTAGTTTTGCCCGTACCAGAGTAGGCAGCAAAACCAAGAATAGGGATGTTTAGCGTGTGTTTCATGATTCGAGTTGTCCAAATTGCGCCAATTCTTCAGGCGTATTTAAGTTGACGAAACAGTTTGGTGAGTCGCTAAAGTCAACGTAACTGGTGTTGCACTCTTTATAGAGTAGGATGATTTTACGATCGCCACGTTCTAAAAACGCGGTCAGCTTTGGCAGTACGCGCTTGTGGTAAAGCGTGAAGACGGGCTGTTGGTGGTCGCCATCATGAGCAACCAAAATATCGGTGTCTTCTTTTACTGCATTGCAAAAACGTTCAACAAGATCAGTGTTGATTTGTGGGCTGTCGCAAGGGACGAAGCCAACCCAATCGGTTTCTGCATGAACCAAGCCCGCGTGGATACCGCCCATCGGACCTGGGAAATCTTTAAATTGATCGCTGAAGACGAAACCAAACGCACGGTAGGCGTCTTGGTTTCGGTTCGCATTGATTAGAATGCGTGGTGTTTGCGGAGATAAACGTTCGATAACGTGTTCGATGAGTGGCTTCTGATTCAGTTCGATCAGACCTTTGTCTTTTCCACCCATACGGCTGGCTTGACCACCAGCCAAAATGACCCAACTAGTTTGTGTTGGCTGAAGCATATGCGTTCTCTTGGGATGTTTCTTTTGGTATGACATACAAGAGTGGAGACTCTATCAAAGTCTTGTCTTTAATCCACCACTGTTTTTTACATAAATCCGTCAACGCGTTCGCTTGGTGGCTAGTCACAACAATACTAGAGCCACGATCAAGCAGATCTTTTGCCATGATAACCAGACGTTCAATCGACTCTTGGTCGAGAGAGGCACTTGGTTCGTCCATCAACAAAATCGATGGTTTTAAAATCCAAGCCCGTGCCATTGCTACGCGTTGCTTTTCACCGCCGGACAATACAGAGATGTGTTCGTCGGCTAAGGTTTCTAACCCTACCATGCGCAGCGCACTAATAACTTGAGCTCGCTTATCTTTTGCCGTGTCTTGTTGATATTTAACTCCATAAACGACGTTTTCGTACACAGTGCCGTCAAAAAGGTAAGGAGACTGATGGAGATAAATCACGTCAACACGACCATTGCGACGCGTCCACTTCTTCAACCAAGTATCTTTCGGTGCCACCACTTTACCCGTTGAAGGCTTGAGCAAACCCGCAAGGATCTTAAGTAAGGTGGTTTTACCAACGCCATTGTCACCTTTTAGGTAAATCGCGTCGTTTGGACCAATGGCTAATTCAGGGATGTGGAAAAGCACACGCTCTTTAAAGCGCATGGACAATTGCTCGGCGGTAATTTTTATAGTCATAATTCACCCTTACATTGGGTCGATGGCGAGTCGATTGCTTGCTTCATGTTCTTAGATAGCCTTTGCCTCTCATGCTCGATAAGAGGAAGTTGAGTGCTAACGCTAACGATAGTAATACAATTCCTAATGCAACTCCTTGCGCAAAAGCACCTTTACTACTTTCCATAGCAATGGCAGTCGGAATATTACGGGTTACGCCCATAATGTTGCCACCAACCATCATTGAACAACCTACCTCTGTGACGATTCGTGAGAATCCCGCAATGATAGCCGCCAATAAAGGAAAACGTGTCTCCCAGATCATAGTAGCAGCGATACGAGGTATTGACGCTCCTAACGTAATCGCCGTTTCAACCGCGCGACGGTCACTCGATTGAAGCGCACCGTGCATCATAGAAACCAGAACCGGAAAACAGACGATCATTTGTCCTAAGATCATGGCTTTTTGCGTAAACAGCATTTGCCAATCACCTAAAGGTCCCGCTCTCGATAGCAGCATGTAGAGCAGCAAACCGATTACGACCGTTGGCACCGCCTGTAAGGTGTTCACAATGGACAGCAAGAACCATTTACCACGAAAGTCGGTGTAGGCGAGGACAAAGGACATCAAAATAGACGGCAATACCACCAAAGATATTGCCGTAATAGAAACACTAAAGGAGACCGCAACGATCTCCCATAGGTCTGCATCAAAATTCACCAGTAAGCGCAAGGCTTCTAGTGTTGTATCAGCAAGATTCATATTGCGTTATTTGGTCTCAGCATTCGCAACGAACAATTGTTTACCATTCAGACGGAAGCTGTTGATCAGCTCTTGACCGTGCGGATTCACTAACCAGTCACTGAACGCCTTCGCACCTTGGTAGTTGATGGTTGGGTAACGCTCTGGGTTAACCAAAATCACTTGGTATGGGTTAAACAGTTTTTCGTCGCCTTGGAATAGAATCGCAAGATCCAATTTGTTTTGGTAAGCCAACCATGTACCACGGTCAGTCATGGTGTAGCCTTGCATCTCTGAAGCCATATTCAGAGTAGGACCCATACCTTGGCCTACGCTGCGGTAGCCACCAAAGTTTGGTTCCATCTTAGTTTGCGCCCAAATGCCCAATTCTTTTTTGTGTGTACCGGAATCATCGCCACGAGAGATGAAAGTTGCATCTTTGTTTGCGATCTCTTTGAATACGTCGAGTACGGATGCATCATCTTTCACTTGTGCTGGGTCAGACTTAGGACCAACGATAACGAAGTCGTTGTACATCAGTTTACGTGGAAGGACGCCGTAGCCATTCTCAACAAACACACCTTCTGCTTTAGGAGCGTGTGTCATTACCAAATCAACGTCGCCGTTTTCACCCATCTTCAGCGCTTTACCAGTGCCCGCCGCGATGATATCCACTTTGTAGCCAGTGTCTTTTTCAAATTGAGGAAGTAGGTAGTCCAGTAAGCCAGAGTGGTAAGTACTTGTTGTTGTTGCCAGGCGAATGTGTTCGCCATCTTGAGCTGAAAAAGCAGAGTAGCTTACAAGAGTGATTGACGTTGCAGCTAGAGTCAGCGCAATTTTTTTCATTTTAGTTGTTTCCTTTCCAATGATTCTTTGGCTTCTAAAGTCTTGGGTTACTAAAGAAGTCGCCAGAGCGTCATAGCGCGCTCATATCACAAGTCACCTTAGGGTGAGGGAGCGAGAAGCGATGATTACGCGTTGATCTCTCCCGCATCCTGAGACCACTTGGACACTCCATATAGCAAACAAGATGCCAACATTTTACAAGCTCAAAATGTTTGATTTATGCGCTAATTCATGGACTTATTTGCATAAAAATTTGCGTTGGTACAAAATGTCGCACTTTTTGTAGGGTATCTCTGTTTAAACTTGGTACACTCTGTCCCATTCAAATCCAACTGGGGTAAATATGTCTACTCAATCCCATATTAGTACAAACCAACAATACAACGCTTTTTCAGTACTGGTCGTTGATGACGAACTCGGTATGCAAGCCATCCTTAAAAAGGCTCTGGGCAAGCTGTTTTCTCAAGTCGATACAGCGGGCAGCATTGAAGAAGCGGAAGAGCTACGTAACTCACGCCACTACGATTTGATTCTGTTAGATATCAACTTACCGGGGCGTTCAGGGATTGAATGGGAAGAGGCGTTTGAAGATGACGACAAACGCGCGGATGTCATCTTTATGACAGGCTACGCGGATTTGGAAATTGCGATTCGAGCCCTACAGCTTGGTGCATCGGACTTTATCCTCAAGCCGTTTAACCTAGAACAGATGCTGAAAGCGGTCAGTCGTTGTATGGATCGCCGTTTGAACGAACGCATGCAATACGCGATGAAGCGTGACTATCAGCGTCACAACACCTCAGAGATTATTGGCGGTTCGGAAAAAACTCGCCAGCTCAAACAACTGATCACTCAATTTGCGCCGTCTCGCGCATCTGTCCTAGTGGAAGGTGAGTCGGGCACCGGTAAAGAGTTGGTAGCGAGAGGCATTCACCAAGCAAGCGGTCGAACAGGTCCATTCGTCCCACTTAACTGTGGCGCGATTGCACCAGAGCTTTTAGAGAGTGAGTTATTCGGTCATACCTCAGGGGCTTTTACTGGCGCTAAGAAATCTCGCGAGGGTCTTTTCCGCGTAGCCAATGGCGGCACATTATTCCTTGATGAAATCGGTGAGATGCCTTTGTCCATGCAAGCGTCACTGCTACGCGTGTTAGAGCAGCGCACCATTCGCCCGGTTGGTTCTGAGCGTGAAATCAGCATTGATGTTCGTATTGTCGCGGCGACCAACCGCAACCTGCAAGAAGAGGTCAACAAAGGTAACTTCCGTAGCGACCTTTACTACCGTTTGAACGTGCTGAAGATTGAAGTTGCCCCTCTACGTGAGCGTAAAACAGACTTGTTTGAACTGGTTCCATATTTCAGCAATATGCTGACCAGTGAGCTGGGTATGCAAGCACCGAAGTGGGCGCATGAAGATATGGAAGCGATGAGCGAATACGAATGGCCAGGTAACATTCGTGAACTTAAAAACCTCATCGAGCGTTGTATTTTGTTAGGTAAACCACCTGCGCATCACTGGCGTGAACTCAATGGCGGTCATGCTTTACCTAATGTCTCCATTACCGTGTCACACAGTGAAGAATTGCCAACCTTCAAAGAAGGCAAAGAGTTCTCTGGTGAAGGCTATCCAAACACTTGGACACTAAAAGAAGTGGAAAAAGCGCATATCCAACAATTGGTTAATTTGCACGAAGGCAACAAGTCGGCAGCAGCTCGAGATTTAGGAGTGGCACGAAAAACGCTAGAGCGTAAATACAAAGAGTGGGATTCTGAGGACGAGGATTATGCCGAGTAGTAGTTGGCAGCAACACAAAGGATTGTCTAAATGGACGTACCGATTCAAAACCATGGTGCGTTATCGACTGTTGATTTTGACATCTGCGCCAATCTTTCTAACGCTGATAGCCCTTATTGGCATTACGATCTATTGGTCGATTCACTATACGTGGCAAAACGCATTGTTAGACGTTTCGGAGCGTTTGGGTGTCGCGAATAACAGCATTACGCTGCTGCAACAAAAGCAGGCGAACTACGTGAAATCGTTCGCGGATTCTTATGACTTCCGTACCCGAGTGAATCAAAATGTCCCACAAGCAGAGTTGCAAAAGTGGGTGACTGCACAGAAAAAACGCTACGGTTTGGACTTTTTGTCCTTCCAACGTGTTAATTCGATGGAAAACAAATTCCGCTTTATGGATTTAACTAAGCGCGAATCTTTCTTCGATGTTCTCGACAGAAAAGAGTTGGAAAAGCTAGACCCTGAACTCGCCAAACGTGCTGAAGTACCGATTCTAAAGAATGGTGGAGTGGAAGCGCGTGGCTTGGTGAGCCGAACTGTGATCCCAGTTTACAGCCAACAGAACGACTTAATTGGCTTCTTAGATGGCGGTTTGCTGCTTAACAACAGCACGGTATTGGTCGATCAAATTCGTGATCTTATCTATTTGAGTGATAACGACACCCTCCGTCCCGTGGGGACTCTGACGGTATTTTTGGATGATCTTCGTGTTAGTACTAACGTTCCCTTAGACAGTGACCAACGACTGGGGCGCGCTATCGGTACGCGGGTGAGTTCAGAGGTATACAACAAGGTATTGGCGGAAGGTGAGCAATGGGTCGATCGCGCGTTTGTTTACGATGCTTGGTACATCACTGCTTATCAACCAATCAAAGACCAGTACGACAATGTCATTGGTATGCTCTACACCGGTTACTTGATGTGGCCATTCGTCAAAGCGTATATGACAAATATCGTTGAGATCAGCTTGATTACCTTAATGTTGCTCTTGGTTTCTGGCGTGATGGTGTATCGTGGCTCACGTGATCTATTCCGTCCGATCGAGCGCATCTACAAGGTCGTGAAGCTTGTCCAGTTGGGCAAAGAAAAGCGCATTGGTCCATTAGGGTTGGATGAACACCATGAGCTGGCTCAGTTAGCGCGTCAGTTCGATAACATGCTTGACGCTTTGGAAGATCGTAAAGTCGAGCTGAAGAACTCTGCCATGGAGCTGGAAGGTAAAGTTCAACAACGTACGGCGAGTTTGAAAGACAAAACTGAAGAGCTTGAACTTCATATTCAACTGCTTAACCAAACCCGTGACAAGCTCGTCGTCAACGAAAAGCTTGCTGCACTGGGTGAGTTGACTGCTGGGATCGCCCACGAGATTAACAACCCAACCGCAGTGATTCTGGGTAACGTTGAATTGATTCAGTTTGAGCTAGGTGAAGAGGCAAGCCGCGTTCAGGAAGAGATTGATGCGATTCACGCTCAAATTGACCGTATTCGCAATATCACGCGCAGCTTGCTGCAATACAGCCGTCAGGGTGGTGTACAAGACGAAATTACGTGGCAACACGTGAATCCAATCATCGATGAGAGCATCACGCTGGTTAAAACCGGTACTAAGAAGCGTGATATTGAGTTTGTCACCGATTTACAGGCTCATACTTCGGTTGAGATCAACCGCCACCACTTGCTGCAGATTCTGGTGAACTTGCAGATGAATGGCATTCACGCGATGGACGGCAAAGGCAAGCTAACCGTCGTGAGTGAAGATTGGATTGAAGACGGCGAACTGAAAGGTGCCGCGATTCATGTCACTGACGAAGGTTGCGGTATCAAGCCAGAAAACTTGAGTCGTATCTTCTCGCCATTCTATACCACTAAACGCGACGGTACTGGGCTAGGGCTTTCTGTTTCGCAAAGTATTCTTAGTCAAACAGGCGGCGAGCTAAAAGCTGAATCGGAATGGGGCAAAGGCAGTACGTTCAGTATCTACCTGCCAAAGAAAGCCGAGCTACTGCTTGAGGTAACGAATATCGCTTAACCGGCGATTCCAATTCGCCAACGCGCAAAGAAAAAGGGTCAGTGTAATCACTGACCCTTTTTGTATCTGTCCTTCTCTAAACGCGAGAGGAATACGCAGAATTAACCCGTATGCACTGCAATCTTCGGTGGATTGATACCGTGCTTCTTGAACTCTTTCATCACACGTAGAGTAATGTCGGTTTCAAACAGCTTCTCGTAGGCGGTATCCACCACATAAGCCTTACACGTTAGCTGAATCGCCAAGTAGTTATCCGTAATGGTCTGCTTGACAAGAACCGTTACCGGCTTAGGTAGGTGAATATAACGACTTGAAGACGCCGCTTCCTGAATCAAGTCACGCGCTAACGTAATGTCTTCATTCATGCCTATATAGAACGGAATCACCACCTGCATATCCAGTGCACCATAGTTACCGCTGACTACAACTTCACTCAAGAACTTGTTGTTTGGAATCGTAATGATGTCATCGGTTAGGGTGCGCATACGCACAGAGCGCAAACCAATCGCAATGATATCGCCGTAGTTACCTTCGAACGTGACGCGGTCACCAACTTGGAACGGGCGATCCACCATAACCGTCATACCCGCGATGAAGGATGCGGCTAGGTCTTTCAATGCGAAACCTACCGAAACCGCTAACGTACCACCGATCAAAGCAAGGATTTGATCGTTAATACGGAAGCTCATCATAAACACGACAGAGCCAGCGGTTAAGTAGATGAAGAACTGCAAGAAAGATTGAAGCTTCTGTAGCACCATGCGGTATTGCACGAACTGGCTACCAATGCTTTCTACCATCGAGTTCATGAACTTAAGCAATAGCCACGTTGAGGCAATCACAATGATGGAGAAGAACACGCCGCTCCAACGAATTAGGCTAGCGATTTGCGAGATATTATCCACACTCGCGATCTCTTCAGTCGCCAATGCAGAGGTGCTTAATAGCGATAACGCTAATACGGTGAGTAGTTTTTTCATCGTTATTTCACCAATAAATGTTGACGGTCGAGAACGTTGGTAATGTGACGGAACCAATGATCCGACACGCGAGCTTTGTCTTCGCTCCACTCAATAAAGCCGCGGCTTTGGAAGTAGCGCAGAGTACCGATAACTTCCGCAATACTCAGTTGAGTACATTCAGACAACTCTTCCGGCGATGCCACTTCAAGCTGAACAATTGAGCGCAGCACTGCCAGCATTGGCTTCGGCATTTTTTCTAGTTCTTGAGACTCTGGTGCATGGAACAATCGAACCACCACTTGTTGCGTCTCTTTGTCTTGACGCAGAGACAAGCGGAAAAAGCGCAAGCCCACTGTCGGGTTACCATCAGAGTAATGCCACAGAATACGGTAGAAACCTTGTTTAGCACGTTCTTCTTCCGTGATGTCTTCTTGGTCCCATTGCTTAGGGACGACAAGACCATCAAACGTTACTGGATTCTCAATTTGTTGGTTAATACGCGTATCAAACAGCGCAGACAGTTGTTTTTCACTCCAGCGCGGCATAAACGCCACCCAGTCAAACAACAAACGTTCGCCACGAGCACGATCTACGAAACGCCAACTTGCTTTCTCAATCGCCATGACAACGCGGTGGTTTTTCTTAGAGCGGCGAAGTAGGTTAGTCAGTTTAATCAAACCGTTTAAACCTCCTACCATTGGCTTAACCAAGCGCTGGGCGTTATCAACCGCGATAAGGTAAGGCGTGTCACTTTTACGTAAATGCGCAAGAACCTGAATCTCAGAGGCGTCTTCTTCCAACCCAAGTTGTAGAGCCAGTTCTTTTAGTAGTTCACTGTAGCCTGCATATGGGCAGTTTAGATAAAGCGGTTTGGCGTTCTTCACTTTGTTCAGGATCGTACGAAGGAAGGTCGTTGTACCAACGCCACGTTCACCAGAAATTACACATACCGCAGGACTATCTGTCAGCAGGTATTTAGACAGTTGCTTGACTTCGTCTGAGGCATACTCGACCAACTCGCTGTCTTCGCTACCAGGAAGAATATACTCGAATGTTTGCTCGCCTTTGATTCTTACTAGGTTGGTATCACCGCCTTTGTTACCTGTTTGTTTGGCAACTTCGATGCGGAACAAGTATGCCAACGCTTGGCTAAACATGGTGTAGTTAGACAGCATTGCGACAATACGGTGTTTGAAGCTATGCAGCGTAATCCACACGGCACATATAGCCGTACCAATGATGCTTAGAAACAAGGTGTCTTTACGACGAATAGACCAGTTTACCCACACAGGACGATCAGAGAGCTTCTCCGCGACTTCAAATACCTTTTTACGCCATAGGCGCAATACCGACAGCGTCACCAATACAAACCAGAAGAACAGCGCGCTGTAGATCCACGAGTAGATGGTGCCTTTACCCAGCGTACGAATCGAGATTTGAAGAATTACGCCAGCAACAATAGCGCTCCAAACGTAACGACGAATGGTCGAAAGGCGTAGGGCAATTACTTCTTGGCTAGTGCTGCGACTGTTGCGATAAGCAAACTCGAGAATAAAGCTAATCGCGATAGAACCACCTAGAACCCACCAAGTGAAGATTTCTAGAATGATCAAATGCTGCAAGCTTGGGATTTCTGATAGCACCCGAAGAGAAAGCGTAATAGCAATCAACCAAGCAATTGCTCTGTGCGCACGACTGATATACCAAATCAAACGAACCCAGATAGGCGGCTTTGTGATGTTATCTAGCTGCGTTTCGCGGAATAGAGTAATGATGCGCTTGCTGTTAGTTAACCACCAGACCAGACCGAAATAGATAAACAACACTTTGATGCCAGCCCAAACAACCGGAATCGGTGAAATCAGAATTTCTTTAATCAGAGATTTGAAAGAACGAATCTGGAAGAATACTAAGTACTCGACGTTAAGCTGAGTTTGACGCCACTCTTGCTTAAACTGCGTGACACCATAAGGACCGAAACCAGTCAGTTTATCGTGCGTGATGGGGTCAGTAAGCTCTAATAAACGCTCTTTACTTTGTCCTAGGCTGTTAACCGTAAGGTAACTGGATTGTGTCTCAAACCACTCTTTGTCTTCACCAGAATTGCGGTATGTCTTTAGGTGTTGATCAAAGATAAGGGTCTGTTTGCGCTGCTCATTCATTACTGCATTGAGCAGTTGGTTGACCTTACGTTTGTCTTGGTCAGACATAAACAAAGGCTCTGGCAGCTTATTGATCTCCTGAGTGATCTCTTGCGCTACAGGCAAGACTTGAGGCTCAGGTTGGAATTCGTACTCCCACTCAGCGTGAGCGGGTAAAGAAAGCACGAGACCGACTAGCATTAAAATGCGCGCCATGAAATGCATAAAATTCTCTTAAAACTTAGAAGGTTAGAGTTAGTGTAGTTGCTTTATCGCGATATGCGAGTTTTACCCAATGACCGTACGTTTAGTTTCGATTCTTTAATAGAGACTGACGCTTAATAAAGGAATAACGTACGGAATTGATAAAAGGGGACGCACTATAAACCCAATTTCATGGGGTATGTCAATGGTTAGTCATGACGGATTTATGTCTCAGTTTTGAGTCGGTTAGAGTGAGAACACTTAAATTTAGCAAGGTTTATGTTAGCCAAATCTCAAAAATCAGTTCGCTAAACAGAGCTTTTTCTCATTAATTAATAAAAACAAAACTTGAAGTGTGTAGCCTTAAGCAGTAACGTTGCGCGGTTTTTCCCAATAAACTTGAATTGCTAAGGTAAAGGTTTTGATTTCCACAGCGAATATTACTCAACAATTTGGCGCTAAGCCGCTATTTGAAAACATCTCAGTTAAGTTCGGCGAAGGTAACCGCTACGGCTTAATTGGGGCTAACGGTTGTGGTAAATCAACCTTTATGAAAATCCTGAGCGGTGAGCTTGAACAAACAAGTGGTAACGTAAGCTACGATCCAAACGAGCGCGTTGCAAAACTGAACCAGGACCAGTTCGCATACGAAGAATTCACTGTAATCGATACAGTAATCATGGGTCATAAAGAGCTATGGGAAGTGAAGCAAGAGCGTGACCGTATCTACTCACTTGCTGAAATGAGCGAAGAAGACGGCATGAAAGTGGCTGACCTAGAAGTTCAGTTCGCGGAAATGGACGGTTACATGGCAGAAGCAAAAGCGGGTGAGCTTCTTCTTGCTGTAGGTATTCCAATGGAGCAACACTTCGGTCTAATGAGTGAAGTTGCACCGGGTTGGAAACTTCGTGTGCTTCTAGCGCAGGTTCTATTCGCAGACCCAGACGTTATGCTTCTTGACGAACCAACCAACAACTTGGATATGGACACTATCCGTTGGTTGGAAGACACGCTAAACGCGCGTAACTGCACAATGATCATCATTTCGCACGACCGTCACTTCCTAAACTCAGTATGTACGCACATGGCTGACTTGGATTACGGTGAGCTACGTGTTTACCCAGGTAACTACGACGAGTACATGACAGCGGCTTCTCAAGCTCGTGAACGTCTACTAAACGACAACGCGAAGAAGAAAGCACAAATCGCTGAGCTACAAACGTTCGTTGCACGTTTCTCTGCAAACGCATCGAAAGCAAAACAAGCAACATCTCGTGCTAAGCAAATCGACAAGATCAAACTGGACGAAGTAAAAGCGTCTAGCCGTCAAAACCCATTCATTCGTTTTGAGCAGTCTAAAGAGCTATTCCGTAATGCTCTGATTGTTGAAAACCTAAGCCAAGGTTTTGAAGACGACCTGTTTGCTAACTTCAATGCGATTTTTGAAGTTGGTGAGCGCGTTGCAATCATCGGTGAGAACGGTGTGGGTAAAACAACCTTACTAAACACACTTGCTGGTGTACTAGAACCACGTACTGGTGAGTTCAAATGGTCTGAAAACGCGAACATCGGTTACTACGCGCAAGACCACGCACACGACTTCGAAGAAGACCTAAACCTAACGGATTGGATGGGTCAATGGCGTCAAGAAGGCGATGACGAGCAAGTGGTTCGTAGTTTCCTAGGTCGTATGCTGTTTGGTCAAGATGACATTAAGAAGTCAGTAAAAGTACTGTCTGGTGGTGAACAAGGTCGTATGCTGCTTGGTAAGCTAATGATGCACAAACCAAACATGCTGCTAATGGACGAACCAACCAACCACATGGATATGGAATCGATCGAATCATTGAACACGGCACTAGAGCAGTACAAAGGCACATTGTTCTTCGTATCGCACGACCGTGTATTCGTAGACTCGCTAGCAACACGCATCATCGAAATCCGCGATGGTAAAATCACAGACTTTAAAGGTACTTACTCTGAGTTCCTAAAATCTCGTGGTATCGAAGGCTAATCCTTCTTCCGAATAAAGAAAAAGACCTCATTGCGAGGTCTTTTTTTATGTCTATTCTGTGTTAGTGCTAATGCTTTGCTAGCGCTATATTGTGGCGTTCAATCCTTAAATTGCCTCATTAGATAAGCATAAATCCCAACGAGCCCGAAGGTAATGATCATCGAAACGATGATGCCGCTTGGGGTGAGTAGATAATTCCACAGCTGATCGTTGTTCATAGTTCACATCCTTTGTGAATCCACATGATTACTTAAGTCTAACTCATTTGGTGAATTAATGATGAGTTATTGATTTCCCTTCACGTCAAAATCAATCTTCTCTGCACCAGTGAAGACTTGGAAACGTAAGCCTTTCGCACGAGCGATAGTAGTGATGCCAAACTTTTTCGCCAGATCCAAACCCATTTGAGTTACGCCCGAGCGAGAAAGTAAAACAGGGATACCCATCTGCGCCACTTTAATCACCATCTCTGATGTAAGGCGCCCCGTTGTGTAGAAAATTTTATCTTCACCCGTTTCTTGATTAAGCCACATTTCACCCGCTAGCGTATCAACTGCGTTGTGACGACCAACATCTTCCACAAAAGACAGCACTTCGTTGCCTTTACACACGGCACAGCCATGCACAGCGCCCGCTTTTTTGTAGGTATCGTTGTAATGCGTTAATGCTTCAAGCGCCGCGTAGATTTCAGATTGCTTCAGCGGCACTTGTGGTACTTGGTAATCTTCAAGCTGCTTCATCACGTTGCCGTACATAGTGCCTTGACCACAACCAGACGTCACCGTCTTCTTCTTCAGCGCGCCTTCTAGATGCTCGGTATTTTCTTTGGTGATAACTGCAGCTGAGTGCGTTTCCCAGTCAATAATGACCGATTCAATCGCTTCAGGATCAGACAAGAAGCTCTGGTTCTTCAAATAACCCAACACAAGCGCTTCAGGGCGAGAGCCAAGCGTCATTAGCGTAACGACTTCCTTCCAGTTCAACATCACCGTAAGAGGGCGCTCACAGGCGATTTGCTTAGTTAGCTTCTCACCGTATTCGTCAAACACTTCTACTTCGATGGTCTGTAGGGGATTTTCACTGGTTTTAATAATGTTTGGTTTTACCACAGTCATGTCCTAATGAATGAGAGAGCCGATACACGCTCTCATTAATGGGTCTATTCGTCTTAACGCTACAACAAAGCAATTCTCATTCCAAAATAGCTGTTATAAGGAAAATTGCGAGGCATTGCTTCGATTCTGGATTAATTCTGCGATATCGCAGCAATGACACAGGTGCTAATTTGAATTTCTACTAGTTTTGAACTTATGAGCTTAGCGAAGGTAAGGCTTAATCTGGCGCGTTTATTGCTTTGTACCGCTAAAATGGTTGAAAGCAAAGTACAAAATGTCCTTTTCTGTCTTAAAGCCAACATAGAACAAACTGGGTGAGTTATGTCGGATAAGAAACAGTTCGAGAAAAATGAAGATTCATGGTCGATAGGCGTGGATCTTGTAGAGCATGAGATCAGTACCGGTATTTGGGTCACGACCCAATGGCAACTGACGGGATTTGAAATTAACCCAACCGAAGACACTCAACACGTGTGCTTGCTGCAATTGCACAAAGACGAGCGCACCGATTACCGCTTTAACCTGAGCTCGCAACAACCAAAGCTTTTTTTGGTTATGGATAATGTCGACTCTGGTGATACACCGACGATTCAATTGCTTACGGCGTCTCAAACTGTCGCTGCGCAATATATGGATGGCGATAACCTAGTATTATCTAATGATATGCCGTTAGCTATTCAAGCTTGGATGGAAGCCTTTATTGGGCGCCACGGTGAATTGTTAGAAGTAAGACGTAAGAAACGCAAAGGAGCGGGCAGAGCAAATGGCAACTAGTTTTAGCCGTTGGTCGAAACGTAAGTTAGAAGAAGCCACTACCGAGCCTACAGACGCTAAGGCAGTGGACTCTGTTGAATCTACTGAACCAGAAACCGCACAAGCTCATGAAGAATTAAGCACTGAAGCGCAAGCATTGGCTACTGAGGCTTCTACTACAGAGACTGAATCTCAACAGGCATCAAGTGAAACTACTGATCCTGAAGAGATGTCCGTAGCGCAGCTATTGGTTTCTGAGGCTTCAGAGAGCGTTAAGAAAGCCGCACTGCGTAAGATGTTCTTGTCAGAAGGAAGAGTTTAACGTTCGCGATGGTTTGGATGATTACGACGATGACTACAGTAACCTCAAGTCGCTTTCTGATGGGGTGGCTGAAACACTTCGTGATTGGGTGAAAGAGAAAACGGAAGAAGAACCAGCAGAAGAAACCGCACAATCAACTGAACCTCATGAAGAAAGTGATATTGAATCGGCTGATGTAGAACTTGCTGAAGGTGCTGAAATTCCCGAAGAACAAAAAGAACTGGATATAAACACAGTATCTGATGAAAGTGATATTCCAGAGACAAAACTAGCCCCTGAAGAGGTGGGACAAAATATACCACACAAAGAATAGGTACATTTTGACTAAACGCTCAATGAACCGGCTGAGACAAAATGTCCCAGTCGGTTTTTTTATCCCTACTATTTCTAAGATAAATAGCTAACCTATTGAAAATTAGCTTATATTTAATTGGCACGACATTTGCTATCTGTTGCTCATTACCATTCTTGTTGAAGTTAGACCATTTGCCTAACAGGCAGTGATAACCCGCGTGGGACTACCTAAAAGGGGTAGTTACTGACGAGTTAATCAGCAGAATCGCCTGCGCTAACTACAATGAAAGATGGAAGAAACTATCCATGCGTATAAATGGAACTGAGCAATGTTGAAACAATTATTAGAACAAGCAACTTCCAATAACGGTAAAGCGCGTCTGTATGCGTTTGAGAATACCGTAGAGTTGACCAACCTTATTCCACCAACGGTGAGCTACGAGAGTGGCGGTAATACACTGATTGTTGGACCGACTGCCATCATTGAGAGTGCAGCCGCGCAACTATCTCAAATGAACAGCCTGACACTTCTTTCTACAGACGGAGAAAAAGGCACAAATCCAGAACTGTACTTTGCAAACTCAGTTCAGGTTTCTGGTTTTCTAGGTACGTTTGAAGTGCTTATCGAAAATAACGGTCTAACAAGCAACCTAGCAAAAGTCGCTATTAATAGTGATTGTTTCGATGTTGTTCTCGATCTTTGTCTAAGCAGCTGTATGTCAGAAGAGGTTCCGGTTCCGGGTTACTACCCAGTAGGACGCGGTTATCCAAAACTGGCGGAAGCGCTAGAAGAAATCCCGACATTAATGGGTACGTTTGATAAGCCAAAGTTCTTCCGTCTGGACACTGATCTATGTGCACACAGTTCTCGTGGCATAAAAGGCTGTGAGCGTTGTGTGGATGCTTGTCCTGCTGGTGCACTATCAAGTGAAGGCAGCGATAAAACAGGTCATCGCATCGAGATTAACCCATACCTATGTCAGGGCGTGGGTACTTGTGCAACGGCTTGTCCGACAGAAGCGATTCACTACGCGCTACCTAACCCTGAAGATACGCAAAAATTCATTGAACGCACGCTAGCGAACTACGAGCAAGCGGGCGGTCTGGATCCTATCGTTCTTATCTGTAGCTCTCGTCACGAGACTTACAACGTGATGGCACTGAAAGCGCTGCCAGATAACGTGATTCCAATCGTGGTTGAAGAGCTTCCTTCTATCGGTATCGATACATGGTTTGCAGCTCTAGTTAATGGCGCGACGCAAGTGCTATTTGCAGCTTCTCGTTTTATGCCTGCAACCATAATTCGTGTTCTGAACAACGAAGTGGGTATCGCGCAAGAGCTATTGGATCAACTTGGCATCGCAAAAGAGACCATCGATATCCTTTACTTGGAATCGCTTCGTGAAGGTCCTCCAACACTATGTACAGATTCATTCGATCTTGCCCTTGGCGACCTTCAAGGTAACAAGCGTCAACGTTTGTTTACTGCGCTTGATGCAATGTCTTCTTCTCGTATTCCGGTTGAGAACATTGTTGAACTGCCTGCGAACGCGCCTTACGGCAATGTTTCTTGTGAGAGCAAAGATTGTACGTTGTGTATGAGCTGTGTGGCGGTTTGTCCGACGCGTGCACTTCATACCGATGGTGAATCTCCATCACTTAAATTCGTTGAACAAGATTGTATTCAATGTGGTTTGTGTGAAAAGGCATGTCCAGAGAAAGTTCTGACTCTAACGCCACGTATGAACTGGGTGAAAGAAGAGCGTCAAAAAGCGGTTGTGATTCACGAAGAGAAAGCCGCGGAATGTATTCGCTGTCATAAGCCATTCGCACCTCAGTCTATGATCGACATGCTACAAAACAAGTTACGCGGTCACTCTCATTTCTCTGATGAAGCGGCGATCAATCGTATCGCGATGTGTGAAGACTGCCGTGTGATCGACATGTTTGAGTCGATGGCAGAAGACCCAATGAAACAACTGAAATACTAGGAGCTCGCAGTGGATACACAACGAGAACAAGAACAAACACTGAGAACAGAGATCTACTTAGTTTTGTCAGCGCTTTTCCGTAGCGCACCAAGTGAGGAGATGATCGAGTTCCTGACTTCTCTAGAAGTTGAACCATCAGAAAGCGCAATGCAAAAAGCGTGGATTGCGCTTCAGCAAGCGGCAAAAGATTCTAATCGCGAAGCGCTCGAAGATGAATACCAAGATCTTTTCATTGGTATCGGTCGTGGTGAAGTGATGCCATTTGGCTCATGGCACATGACGGGTGCAATGATGGAAAAACCACTGGCTGAAATTCGTCACGATTTGGAACTGCTTGGTTTCGAGCGCGATGAAAATGTGAAAGAACCGGAAGATCACATCGCGGCACTTTGTGAAGTGATGTCGATGCTAACGGGTGAAGAAGAAGATCTTCAACAAGCGGTGTTTAACAAACACATCGCACCTTGGTTCAACTCTTTCACTCAGCAACTAGAAAACGCAGAGAGCGCGAACTTTTATAAGCCAGCAGCTCAACTGTGTGAGGCGTTCTTAACACTGGAACAAGTGCGCTTTAGCGTGAACACCAAAAGCAGTAAGCACAAATTAAAAATTGATGTGAAAAACGTCACTGATTACGAGTAATCGAGCAGTACTTGGTCATATCGATAGAGGGGCAATAGCCTCCAAAGATCTACCGTAAGGTAAGGAAGCAATGATGAAAGATAATAAAGAAATAAACACAAGCCGTAGGGATCTCCTGAAAGGCTTAACGACTGCAGCCGTAGCTGGTGCGGTTGTCGCTGGAACAACAAAAGTGGCAAGCGCTTCAGAAACGGTTGAGCCTTCTGAAAAAGACGTGAAGAAGAAAGGGTATCGTGAAACTCAACACATTCGCGATTACTACGACACACTTTAGGAGATAACGGATGAAACTTGTCAAACGCTCCGACAGTGTGAGCAAAGAAACCAATCAGCTTGGCGTTTCTCGCCGTGCATTCATGAAAAACACCTCGCTTGCTGCTGGTGGTGCGGTTGTAGGTGCAAGTCTTTTTGCACCGGGCATGATGAAGAAAGCACAAGCTAAATCGGTGGATCCAGAAGCGAAAACAGAAGTAAAACGTACCATCTGTTCTCACTGTTCTGTAGGTTGTGGTATCTACGCTGAAGTTCAAAACGGCGTATGGACAGGTCAAGAGCCTGCATTCGACCACCCATTCAACGCTGGTGGACACTGTGCAAAAGGTGCAGCACTGCGCGAACACGGTCACGGTGAGCGTCGTCTGAAATACCCAATGAAGCTTGAAAACGGTAAGTGGAAGAAGCTTTCTTGGGATCAAGCGATCGAAGAAATTGGTAACAAGGTGATGGACATCCGTAAAGAGTCGGGTCCAGATTCGGTTTACTGGTTGGGTAGTGCAAAGCACAACAACGAACAAGCGTACATGTTCCGTAAGATGGCGTCGCTTTGGGGTACCAACAACGTTGACCACCAAGCGCGTATCTGTCACTCAACAACCGTAGCAGGTGTAGCAAACACTTGGGGTTACGGTGCGATGACCAACTCTTTCAATGACATGCACAACTGTAAGTCGATGCTGTTCATTGGTTCAAACCCTGCAGAAGCACACCCTGTTGCGATGCAGCACATCCTAATCGCGAAAGAGAAGAACAACTGTAAGATCGTTGTTGCGGATCCTCGTCGTACTCGTACCGCTGCGAAATCGGATCACTACGTATCTCTACGTCCGGGTTCTGACGTTGCGTTTATTTGGGGCGTGCTATGGCATGTCTTCGCGAACAACTGGGAAGACAAAGAGTTCATCCGTCAACGTGTATTCGGTATGGATGAAATCCGTGCAGAAGTAGCGAAATGGACACCAGCAGAAGTTGAGCGCGTAACTGGCGTTCCTGAGTCTGAAGTTTACCAAACAGCGAAACTGCTTTCTGAAAACCGTCCGGGTTGTATCGTTTGGTGTATGGGTGGTACTCAGCATACGACTGGTAACAACAACACACGTGCTTACTGTGTACTTGAGCTTGCGCTAGGTAACATCGGTAAATCGGGCGGCGGTGCAAACATCTTCCGTGGTCACGATAACGTACAGGGCGCAACTGACCTTGGCGTACTATCTGACACGCTACCAGGCTACTACGGTCTATCTGAAGGTTCATGGCGTCACTGGTCAAAAGTGTGGGAAATCGATTACGAGTGGGTGAAAGGTCGTTTCGATGACAACGCTTACGGTGGTCAAAAACCAATGAACAGTGCAGGTATCCCTGTATCTCGTTGGGTGGATGGTGTTCTTGAAAACAAAGACAACATTCGTCAACGTGAAAACATCCGCGCCATGTTCTACTGGGGTCACGCAGTAAACTCTCAGACTCGTGGTCCTGAGATGAAGAAAGCGATGCAAAAGCTGGATATGATGGTTATTGTTGACCCATACCCAACAGTCGCGGCGGTAATGAACGATCGTACTGACGGCGTTTACCTGCTTCCTGCAACGACTCAGTTCGAAACACACGGCAGTGTGACAGCATCTAACCGCTCACTTCAGTGGCGTGATCAGGTTATCGAGCCATTGTTCGAATCTAAACCTGACCACGAAATCATGTACCTGCTAACTAAAAAGCTAGGTTATGAAGATCTGCTGTTCAAAAACATCCGTGTTGAGAACAACCAGCCAATGATCGAAGACATCACGCGCGAATTCAACAAAGGCATGTGGACCATCGGGTACACAGGTCAAAGCCCGGAGCGTCTAAAAGCGCACCAACAAAACTGGCATACATTCCACAAAACGTCTCTAGAGGCAGAAGGTGGTCCTGTGAATGGTGAGACTTACGGTCTACCTTGGCCATGTTGGGGTACGCCAGAGATGAAACACCCAGGCACACACATTCTGTACGATACGTCGAAGACGGTTGCAGAGGGTGGCGGTAACTTCCGTACGCGTTTCGGTGTTGAGTTTGAAGGTCAAAGCCTACTTGCTGAAGACAGCTACTCAAAAGGCTGTGAAATCAAAGACGGTTACCCAGAATTCTCTGACAAGCTAATCAAACAGCTTGGTTGGTGGGACGACCTAACGGCTGAAGAAAAAGCAGCAGCGGAAGGTAAAAACTGGAAAACTGACCTGTCTGGTGGTATCCAACGCGTAGCAATCAAGCACGGTTGTATCCCATTTGGTAACGCTAAAGCGCGTGCGATTGTTTGGACATTCCCGGACCGTGTACCGCTACACCGTGAGCCGCTATACACGCCTCGTCGTGACCTTGTAACGGATTACCCAACTTGGGACGACAAAGAAGCAATCTTCCGTGTACCAACGCTTTACAAGTCTATCCAGAAAGAAGACAAGTCTGGCGAATACCCAATCATCCTGACTTCTGGTCGCTTGGTTGAGTACGAAGGTGGTGGCGAAGAGACACGTTCAAACCCATGGCTTGCTGAACTTCAACAAGAAATGTTCGTTGAAGTGAACCCGAAAGACGCAAACGATCTTGGCTTCAAAGATGGCGATGACGTTTGGGTTGAAGGCGCAGAAAAAGGTCGCATCAAGGTGAAAGCGATGGTCACTCGTCGTGTTAAACCGGGTCTGGCGTTCATTCCGTTCCACTTCGGCGGTAAGTTCGAAGGTGAAGACCTACGTTCTAAGTACCCAGAAGGTACGGACCCTTATGTTGTTGGTGAAGCAGCCAACACGGCAACCACTTACGGTTACGACCCTGTTACTTTGATGCAGGAAACTAAAGTAACCCTATGTAACATTCGTAAAGCGTAAGGAGTCTGACAATGGCACGAATGAAATTCCTATGTGACACCAAACGCTGTATCGAGTGTAACGGCTGTGTTACTGCATGTAAGAACGAAAACGATGATGCGCTTGAGTGGGGTATTCAACGTCGCCGCGTAGTAACACTGAACGACGGTGAACCAGGCGAAAACTCAATCTCTGTTGCTTGTATGCACTGTACAGACGCGCCTTGTATGGCGGTTTGTCCAGCTGACTGTTTCGAGCACACAGAAGATGGCATCGTCCTTCACAACAAAGATCTTTGTATCGGTTGTGGTTACTGTCTGTTCGCTTGTCCATTCGGTGCGCCTCAGTTCCCGAAACAAGCGTCATTCGGTGAACGTGGCAAAATGGACAAATGTACTTTCTGTGCAGGTGGTCCAAACACAGAACCAGGTTCTCTAGAAGAGCGTGAGAAGTACGGTGCGAACCGTATTGCTGAAGGTAAGCTACCTATGTGTGCGTCATTATGTTCAACAAAAGCACTGCTAGCGGGTGATGCAGAGAAAGTTTCTGACATCTTCCGTCAACGTGTGGTTGAGCGCGGTGCGAAAAACGCAGGTTGGACAGACGGTAACGATCTTTCTTACGACGCAACTAAAAGCTAAGTAGGAGAGACACATGTTAAATACTCTTAAACGTGCGTCTCTTGTAATGCTGTCGATGATGACAGCATTACTGCTGACCTTTGCGATGCCAGCGTCTGCGCAAGAAGACACATCTCCAGTGGTACAACAGGAGATGACGCAACTTGCAGGTGCAGACTTTTGGCGTCAGGTCAAAGAGGGGCAAGAAGGCTATACCACGTCGAAATCAGCGGAACACGGTGTGCTGATCAGTACTCCGGGTGAGACTTGGTACATTCTTAAAGAGAAATGGATGTCTCCTGCGGGCGCTGTCGCAATTTTCGGCAGTATCGCAATGGTTATCATGGCTTACGTATTCGTTGGTCCTCTGATGCTAAGCAAGCCACGTACTGGCAAGAAGATGAAACGCTGGTCTCGACTAGACCGCGCACTACACTGGAGCATGGCGTTTACCTTCTTAACGCTAGCATTCAGTGGTTTGATGCTGGTTTACGGTAAGCACTTCTTAAAACCGTACGTACCGACTGAGTTCTGGGGCTTCATCGTCATGTTGGCGAAGCAGTACCATAACTACATGGGTCCGCTGTTCTTCATCTTGCTGATGTTTGTTCTACTGAAATGGTGGCGCAAATCTATCCCTAACATGACAGACATCCGTTGGTTCATGAAAATGGGCGGCATGGTAGGTAAACATAAAGGCACGCACCCATCGGCTGGCTTCTCAAACGGTGGTGAAAAGGCGATCTACTGGTTGCTGATCTTCTTTGGTGCTATCGCAGCAGTGAGTGGCTTAATTCTGGACTTCCCAATTTTCGGTCAGACTCGTCGCCATATGGAGTTGTCTAACCTTGTTCACGCGATTTCGGCACTGATTCTAATCTGTGGTTTCATCTTCCACATTTACATCGGTCTATTCGGTATGGAAGGTGCGCTAGAGGGGATGGTCACTGGTGAAGTTGACGAGACATGGGCGAAAGAGCATCACGATCTTTGGTATGAAGAAGTAAAATCCAAAGAAGCGATGGGCGAAACAGATACGGTACAAACGGAAGCAAAAGGAGCAAAAGCGAATGAACAAACCTCATAACGGGATTTGGGTTGCGTACATCCTGAGCTGTTTGACCCCGTTTACGTTTTTGATCTCAGGCGTTGTCGCAATCATTTACGCTGGGTACCGTTTGGACAAAGGCGAAGACAGCGACGTAGTGAACTCGCATTACTACGGTTTGATTCGTACTTTCTTCCTGTACCTGACATTCTTTGTTGTTCTGATTGTAACGGTAGCAACATCAAATGGTGTGTTGATTGGTGTAAGTGATTACTGGATGCATAGTACGTTGCTAGACTCTGTTGCGTACTTTATTCCTTGGATTGGTATGTTGTTTGCTGCGTTGGCAATTCTTGTGTGGTTCCTACGCATGTACCAGGGTATGAACCAACTGCGCAATAACATGCCGCACAGACCGTCTACAGGTCCAAACCTGTAAATTAAATGGCTTTATTGAAGAGAAAGCCAGAGAAAAACAGTTTGTAAACATGCAAAACCCTCGACACAGTTCGAGGGTTTTTTATCTCGTCTTTATAGGGAATACTGATTTAACAGTTTCCTTTTTTCGCTTGTCCCGGCGGACAGAAATCACCACCATGAACTGGGTGGTCATTATCTTTGTCATTGGTGCTCACTTTGACTTTTACGTCATCGAATTCACCCTCAACATTTGTAAGCTGACACCCTGCTAAAGTCCCCAATAATATAAGGACAAGAGATACACGTCTCATTGCTTTGCCTCTCAATTTATCATTCTAATTAAGACCACTACGACCATGGTCTAATCCATATTACTACTGTTGTTATTCGTTCAGTGTTAAGCTAATGAAAAAGAACAACAAGGATAGGTTATGGACTTCCCTTATAGAAATATTGTAGTACTTACTGGCGCAGGCATCTCGGCTGAGTCTGGTATTCAAACATTTCGAGCTCAAGATGGTCTCTGGGAGAATCACCGCATAGAGGACGTCGCAACACCAGAAGGGTTTGCGCGCGATCCCGATCTTGTTCAATCGTTCTATAATCAACGTCGAAAAAAACTACAGGACGAAGATATCAAGCCTAATGCTGCTCATATCGCGCTAGGGCGCCTAGAAGAGCAGTTGGAAGGTAAAGTGACTATCATTACTCAAAACATTGATAATCTGCATGAGAGAGGCGGTAGCGCCAATATTATTCACATGCACGGTGAGTTGCTTAAAGCGCGTTGTAGTGAATCTAATCAAGTCATCGAGCATTCAGAAGACATTGAAACTGGCGAATTATGTCACTGCTGCCAGATTCCTGCTCAAATGCGTCCACACATTGTTTGGTTTGGTGAAATGCCACTGCGTATGGGTGAGATATACGCGGCATTGGAAGAAGCAGACTTGTTTATTTCTATTGGTACATCTGGCGTGGTATATCCAGCCGCAGGTTTTGTACATGATGCAAAGATGCACGGTGCACATACGATTGAAATTAATTTAGAGCCAAGTGCCGTCGAGAGTGAGTTTGAAGAGAAGCGTTACGGTAAGGCAAGCATCGAAGTACCGAAGCTTGTTGACGAGATTCTTGCTCTGGAAAACGAACCTAGCGCTTAAAAAAGAGTTAACCCCAAAATCTAACAAAGGCATCGAGTGATTCGATGCCTTTTTGTATACCCAAGTGACTTCAAGATGCAGGATTCAGAGCGTTGTCATTGATTCGAGAACAAGGAAAACAACGCAGTGTAATAGCCAGCTCTTTCCAAGTTGTTTGACGCAGCAATCGGGTCAATGACACGCTCCCAAAGGGCGAGCTGCCTTGGCTTGTATACTTTGTTGCCGATTCTTGATTTAGACCCACTAAACCTTTAAATCGCCGCCGCGTCTACAAACCAAGTCAGTCTCGCTGAACCTAGCATCTCGAGGTTACTTGGGTATATCTTGAAACTTTGTATTCTGCCGCTTTGTAATTCGAGCAGTATAGATTGAGATGCAAAGCACGATCTTCAGATACAAGAAAAGCGACCGAAGCCGCTTTTCTAAACTATTTCGACAGACTGATTAGTTGTCTACTTTTAGCTTTTGGAAGTACTCATCGTAAAGCACGCTAGCTTCACCAACTTCGTCTTGCCATGTACCGCTGTCCATCACTTCTTGTGGTGGGAAGATGCTTGGATCGTTAGCAAATTCTTTCGGTAGTAGATCGTGAGCTGTTTTCACTGGAGTAGGGTAACCAATCTCTAGTGCAATCTTAGCTGCGTTCTCAGGGCGTAGTAGGAAGTCGATCATCTTATGAGCTGCATCAACGTTCTTAGCACCCGCTGGAATTGCGAGGCTATCCATCCAGAAAATAGTGCCTTTCTCTGGCCAGATGATATCGATGTTCGCGCCTTCTTGACGAGCCATGTAAGCAGAACCGTTCCAAAGCATACCAAGTGATACTTCACCTGCTAAGTATGGGTTCGCTGGGAAGTCTGAATTGAATACCAATACGTTCGGCATTAGCTTTTTCAGCTCTTCGTAAGCGGCTTTGATCTCGTCTGGGTTAGTGGTGTTTGGTGAGTAACCAAGCTTAGTCAATGCGATGTGGAATACTTCGCGAGAATCATCCATTAGCATTAGTTGACCTTCCCACTTGCTATCCCAGAAGTCATCCCATTTAGTCACAGAAGACTTATCTAGCATATCAGCATTGATACCAATACCGGTCGCACCCCAAATGTATGGGATAGAGTAGTTGTTGTTCGGGTCGAACGGCTTGTTCAGGAAGTTAGTGTCTAGATCAGCAAAGTGAGAAAGTTTCTCTTTGTCGATCTTTTGCAGCATGCCTTCTTTACGCATTTTAGATACGAAATAGGTAGACGGTACTACCAAGTCGTAACCAGAACCTTGAGTTTTCAACTTCGCGTACATGCTTTCGTTAGACTCGTACGTAGAGTAGATAACTTTGATACCAGTTTCTTTTGTAAAGTCTTCAAGAACTTCGTTTGGAATGTATTCCGACCAGTTGTAGAAATACAGTTCTTGATCAGCAGCCATTGCAGGGGTAGCGATTAGCGTCGCCGCACACAGTGCGCTTGCGTAGAATTTACTTTTCATTTGTTTTCCGTTTTGTTCAGCAACAGGACAAATCAATACTAGTAACAAATAACGATTTGAGCCAAATTGCGATAAGCACAATCCTGTTTATCTGAGCCACGAAAACCAGCATTAGGGTCAAAATAGAACGTAATGCTTGAACTCGAGTCAAATAAACCTAGCAACATACAATTATATCAGTCAATTACAAAAATAGGCAGCGTATTGCTGCCTATTTTCATTTAGTAGATGGCTTATTAAGCAAGATCAGATTATTGACCCGCTTTTAGCTTCAGGAAGTAGTCTTCATACTTCACTGTCATGTCGCCAACAGAGTCTTGCCATTCAACACGGTCAAGGTCTTCTTGAGAAGGAAACAGTGGTGCAACATCTTTGAATTTAGCGTTAGATTCTGCAACCGCTGTTAGGTAACCCGTGTCCGCTGAAATTTGCTCTGCGATTTCTGGACGCAGTAGGAAGTCGATCATTTTGTGAGCCGCTTCTACGTTCTTCGCGCCAGAAGAGATTGCGAAGTTATCAACCCAACCGATGCCGCCTTCTTTAGGGAATACTAGTTTCAGGTTCATGCCTTCGTTTTGAGCAGCTGCTGCGCTACCGTTCCAAAGCATACCAACGCCAACTTCGCCAGACATGTATGGTGCGCCTGGGTTGTCAGAGTTAAATACTAGAACGTTTGGCATTAGCTTTTGTAGTTCTGCGTATGCTTCGTCGATTTGTTTTGGATCCGTAGAGTTACCTGAGTAACCCAGTTTGCGTAGTGCAATGTGGAACACTTCACGAGTGTCGTCCATCAGCATTACTTGACCTTCTAGCTCTGGCTTCCATAGGTCAGCCCAGCTTTGGAAGTCGTTTGGATCATACATGTCTGCGTTAACCGCTAGACCTGTAATCGCAACAACGTGTGGAATAGAGTAGTCGTTATTTGGGTCGTAAGGCTTGTCTAGGTAGTTTTTATCTAGGTTGCCGAAGTTTTTCAGCTTAGTCTTATCGATCTTTTGTAGCATGCCTTCGTCACGCATCTTCGCTACGAAGTACGTAGAAGGTACCACTAGGTCATAACCTTGGTTATGAGTTTTTAGCTTTGCATACAAAGTCTCGTTCGACTCGTAAGTCGAGTAGATCACTTTGATGCCAGTTTCTTTGGTAAATTGCTCTAGGATATTACTGTTGATGTAAGGACCCCAGTTCATAAATACCAATTCTTTATCGTTCGCTGCCGCTGTACCAGAGAACAGAGAAAGCGCACATGCACTACCAGCTAATAGAGTAGCCCATTTTTTCATTGACGTTAGCTCCAAACCAAACGTTGTCCAATTAATTTTGGACGATAGATAGAAAAACAGAATGGCATGTAACCATTCTGTTTCGTGATGTTAACGGGTGCGGATTTTACTTCACTTTTTCTCTTGCTAGTAACTGAGAAATTACTACCAGAACCAAAGAAACAATCAGCATGACCGTTGCTAGGGCGTTCACTTCCGGTGAAATGCCCACCTTAACCATTGAGTAAATCTTCAATGGCAAGATTTCGTATGTTGGGCCGGTTACAAACGAGCTGATAATTACGTCGTCCAAAGACAGCGTAAAGCTCAATAGCCAACCTGCAGCAACCGCTGGTTTAGCAAGAGGAAGGATGATCTGTTTCAAGATAACCCATTCGCTTGCACCAAGGTCTTTTGCAGCTTCCAACATTTTCACATCAAAGCCATTTAAGCGGCTGTACACTGTTACCACAACGAACGGTAGACAGAAGGTGATGTGAGCAATTAACAGAGTAAAGAAGCCAAGCTGTGCGCCCAATACAAGGAACAGAGCAAGTAATGAAATCGCCATGACAATATCTGGAGACATCATTACGACAAACAGCATGCCGTTTACCGCACCTTTACCTTTGAACGAGTAACGGAATAGGGCAACAGCCGTCAAGCTACCAATAATGGTTGCTGCTGTCGCTGAGAATACCGCTACGTTCAATGAATGCCATGCAGCCTGCATTAGGCTGTCGTTATTTACTAAGGTTTCGTACCATTTCGTGGTGAAACCGCCCCATTTCATACCAAATTTGTTGGCATTAAATGAGTTAACAATTAAGACGATGATTGGCAGATACAAAAATGCATATACCAGCGCCATAAAGCTAAATCTAACTGTGCGTCCCATTAGTCTAGCTCCACTTTCTTATTCAATAGTTTGCCTGCTCTGTAGTAAGCGTAAAGCATCACAGCCATTGCGAAGGTGAGGGCGATACTGGTCGCGGCACCAAATGGCCAGTCACGAGCGTTCAATACTTGGCTCTTAATTACGTTACCGATCAGTAGGTTCTTCGCGCCGCCTAGAAGGTCAGAGATGTAGAACATACCTAGTGCTGGTAGTAGAACCAACAAACAGCCACCGATAATGCCTGGCATTGTCAGAGGCAAAATCACTCGTGTAATGGTTTGAAACTTGTTCGCACCAAGATCTTTTGCTGCCTCGATGTATGTGTTGTCTAGTTTCTCTATTGCCGAGTAGAGCGGCAAAATCATAAACGGAAGCAAGATGTACACAAGACCAATCATTACTGCTGTTTCTGTATACATTAAACGCATCGGCTTATCGATGATTTCCATTGCCATCAACGACTTGTTCAAAATACCTTGTGTACCGAGAACAATCTTTAAGCCGTAAGTACGGATAAGGGAGTTAGTCCAAAATGGCACAATCACCAAGAACAACATGAACGGACGCCATTTTTCAGGCATTTTCGCTACGATGTAAGCAAATGGGTAACCAATCACCAAGCACAATAAGGTTGCAATGATCGCCATGTAGAAAGAGTGCATCAACACTTTTGCATACAGAGGATCAAGCAGGCGAAGGTAGTTGTCGAAAGTAAACGTTAATTCAATTAGGTTCGCTTCATCACGCGTCAAGAAACTCGTACCGATAATCATTAGGTTTGGAACTAACACAAACAGCGTTAGCCAGCCAACGATTAGGGTAATGATCGCGTTCTGAAGATTAAGCTTCTTGCTTATCATTTAGTACTACCTCCCAGCTCTCAACCCAAGTAATAGCGACTTTCTGGCCGAGTGAGTGGTCCACATCTGGATCATCTTCGTTAAAGAATTCGCTTACCATCACGCGCATGCCTGAATCCAACTGGATAACTGAATCAAGCGTCATACCTTTATAGGTACGTTCTGTTACGTGACCTACGATGCCTTTTTCTTCAGACTCTTTGATCTCTTCGATACGTAAGTCTTCTGGGCGAAGTAGTACTTGTAGTTTCTCACCTGCTTGAGCTGCTTGATCGTAGTAAACAACAGATTCAACGCCTTCAATTTCTGCTCGGATGCGTTTCTCGTCGATACGCTCTAGCATGGTTGCGTTGAATACGTTGATCTCACCGATAAAGCGAGCAACAAATAGGTTCTTAGGCTCTTCGTAAATCTCACGTGGGGAACCATCCTGCTCGATAACACCGTCGCGCATAACAATAATGCGGTCAGACATCGATAGGGCTTCTTCCTGATCGTGTGTAACAAAGATAAAGGTAATACCAAGTTGACGCTGAAGCTGTTTAAGCTCGATTTGCATTTGCTTACGTAGTTTGTAATCAAGTGCAGATAGAGATTCATCTAGCAGCAGTACTTTTGGTTTATTAACAACCGCGCGAGCGATCGCGATACGTTGTTGTTGACCACCAGAAAGTTGGTGAGGCTTACGCTGTGCCATTTTTTCTAGGCGAACCATGCGTAGCGCTTCCATAACTCTTGGTTCAATCTCAGCAGCAGGTGTTTTCTGCATGCGAAGACCGAAAGCAACGTTTTCAAATACGGTCATATGAGGGAAGAGTGCATAACTCTGAAATACCGTGTTGACGTGCCTTTGCTCAGCAGGAACCTGTGTTACATCTTGGTCATCTAGTACGATTTGACCGTTGTCTGCCGTTTCAAAGCCCGCGATCATGCGTAAAACCGTTGTTTTACCACAACCAGAAGGACCAAGAATTGTCAGAAACTCACCATGATTAACATCCAGATTTAAATTACCGATGATTTCCTTACCATCGAAACTTTTGCTAATACCAGATAGACGAACTACTGGCTTTCCTGCTTGCTGTTTAGCGTTCAACGTCTGTATTTCTCCCACGTTCAAATTGGGGTGTATCCAATTGATGTGACATTAGTCATTCACTTTTGAGGCGCGCATCATAATCACCAAAATTGTGAAATCAAAGCATTTTCTTATCTTGAAACAGAAAAAATTTTGCAGGCAAAAGTAAACATTCCTTACCATACTGTTTTTGTAGGGGTATTTACATTTCAGCTATACATAAGAAAGGCATTAATTTCTTGTGCAAATGTTTTCAATTTCATAGATTTGCGAGTGGTTAATTATCGACCAAATAGCAGATATTGCAAGTATTGAGGCCGACTTATGATTTTAGACGTGCAAAGATTTCTTTATAATGACGCCCTTATTAATTAACTGGTTTTCCAGAAAAAATTTTACAAGTTAGCCTTGGATAAAATATGAACAACGATTTTGAGAAAGATTTCAATCTTGGAGGGAGTGTAGAGCGAGCTCTTTCTGGCAAGTATGAACTAAAAGCAGCAGCCGTTTTTAGCGAAGCTTGGCGCACAACCATCCAACAGTTTTTGTCCTTCTCGCCAGCGATTATTCTCCTCCTATTCGTTCAGCTGGGTATTTTCTATATTGCACTTCAACTTCAACTCGGAGATCCAAGTGTTATCTTGGATGCGCTTCAAAACCCTGAATCTTTTACCACAGATATCGTGTCTGCTATTTATGTCGCTAACTTCAGTTATGAAGTGATCAGTGCGCCGATTTATGCTGGTATTAGTTTAATGGCAATGAGCCACGTGGCGGGGTTGAAGACAAAGGTACGTCATGTTGGTAAAGGCCTTCAATTTACGGTTCCTGTGATTTTAGCAACACTATTTAGCCTGATGATGCAGGGTGTTGCTGGAATGATTTTTCCTTTGCTATCGCTATACCTTTCTTTAGCATTTAGTCACTCTATCTTATTGATTTGTGAGAAAAGAGTACCACCAATGCAATCGCTTTTATTGTCTCTTCGTGCCATAAACAAAAAGCTTTTTGTTGTTGCAGGGCTTTACTTAGGCGTGATGTTGATGTTTATTGTTGCTGCAATGTTCTACGGAATTGGCTTGATCTTCGTGTTACCGTTCTTCTTCCATTTGAAGGGAATCCTGTACCGCGAAATGTTTGGTATCAAGTTGAAGATCGTAGCGACGCAACAAAACGATAACGATCACGATGGTAACTCTCAGGTGTTTGATGCCTAAATCTTTAAAATCTATGAGTTTACGAGTGGCGGCTATCATAATAGCCGCCACTTTTGTTTCTATTGGTCCTTATTTGCACTATGACCGTGAGTATCGCAAGGCGATTGATCCGCAAGTTGTGCATGGACCCGTTTCACACCCAGATTTGTCGCATCTTCCTTATATTGGTGACATTCCGGATTTTAACTCGATTAAGGACACGAAAGATAAGAAGACAGCATTCTTTGACTTTCTTCGTCCGAAAATCGCGTTAGAAAATAAGCGCATTGAAAAAGAACGTGCATTCCTAACGTCTTTGACGGTTGGAGAGATTAGTTCAGAGCAAACATCCTATGCCGAGCGTTTGGCTGTACTATATTCTTATCCTTTAAAAGATGGTGCGGTCACACAAGCTTGGCTGGATGAAATGCTTAAGCGTGTCAATGTGTTGCCGGAGGCGCTGGTGTTAACTCAAGCTGCCAATGAATCTGCGTGGGGTACCTCTCGTTTTGCTAAACAAGCAAACAACTTGTTTGGTCAATGGTGTTATAAGAAGGGCTGCGGAATTGTCCCTGCAAAACGTGGCGCTGGTAAAACGCATGAAGTAGAGAAGTTCGATACTGTTCAAGAATCTGTACATGGATACTTTATGAATGTGAACCGTAACCGCGCGTACGCAGATTTACGAGACATTCGTGCGAATTTAGCAGGGAAACACAAGGATTTGTTATCTGTGGCGACAGCATCGGAGTTGACTCATGGCTTGCTTGCGTATTCTGAACGTGGCATTGCCTATGTTAATGACTTACGTGCGATGATTCGCCACAATAACGCTTACTGGACACAATAAAAGAAATAACGGATCGGATGAAGAAGTTAAGCCTAAGTTTACTAGGCAGTGCGGTACTGGTCTTAGCATCGCCTGCAACTCACGCGCAAGAATACATGTTTACGTATTCCAAGCTCTACACACAATTGAAGAACAATGCGAAAGAAGGGCACGATGATGTTAAAGTCGGTGTGTTTTTTGTGGATGCAGATACCAAGCAACTGTGTGAGATAGAAAAAGCATGGATGGAAAAAGAAGAGCATTACGAAGAGTTTGTGATTCCAGCTTCTAAAGAGCTTCCAATTCCGATCGATAAGAACTTAAAGTCTGCGAACCCGCTTGTCTTCGTCCAAACACCAAAAGATACTCGATGTGATTATTCTTTAGTTGTAATGACCAAAGAACCATTACAGGGTAACGTATCTTACGAACAACTCACGCCTTTGATGCCTCAAATGCAAGCATTACTTGAAGATCTAGGCGGTATGTTTGCTGGTTGGTTTACACCTCAAGTACAAGGTGTGACGATGGAGTTTGCTGATGCTCTTAATGATACGATTACCTTCTCTAATGGGACAGAGAAAGCAATCGTGGATGGAAAAGTTCAAGTTGCACTGAGCGAAATTGGTGAAGGTGGGCACATGACACTCCCTCAACCAACAACTCGTGTATTACCTTATCTTCCTAACGCGAAAAAATAAGCGTTAAGAAAAGCAAGAAGGGTCGCAACTGCGGCTCTTTTTTATTTCCAACGTACTCTCACCATTTTTTCACACTATTTATTGACGACTCCATCACACAAACATTTAATCCTGCGCAAAAAGCTCGTATAATCCACGCCCCAAAGAAACCCATGTTAGGAAGCCCTGGTCGATTTATCGGCGATGTGAGAGCCCGCAATGAACCAAGTAGATACAAGAAAAGAAACCCTAGAATTCAACAAGCTTCAGAAACGCCTAAGAAGAAATGTTGGAAATGCCATTACTGATTACAACATGATCGAAGAAGGCGATGTTGTAATGGCATGTATTAGTGGTGGTAAAGATTCATTTGCGATGCTTGATATCCTGCTGAATCTACAAAAGGCAGCACCAATCAAGTTTGAAGTGGTCGCAGTTAACCTTGACCAGAAACAGCCAGGTTTCCCTGAGCACATTCTCCCAGATTACTTTGAAACGCTGAACATTCCTTACTACATCGTAGACAAGGACACTTACTCAGTCGTTAAAGAGAAAGTGCCAGAAGGCAAAACGACGTGTGGTCTATGCTCACGCCTTCGTCGTGGTACGCTTTACTCGTTCGCAGAGAAGATCGGAGCGACTAAATTGGCACTTGGTCACCACATGGATGACATTGTAGAAACAATGTTCCTGAACATGTTCCATGGTTCTCGCCTTAAAGCGATGCCGCCAAAACTTCGTTCAGACGATGGTCGCAACGTTGTGATTCGTCCTCTTACTTACTGTCGTGAGAAAGACCTGATCAAATACGCAGAACACAAAGAGTTCCCAATCATTCCTTGTAACCTCTGTGGCTCTCAAGAGAACCTTCAGCGCCAATCGATTAAAGCAATGTTGATCGATTGGGACAAGAAAACGCCTGGTCGCGTAGAAGCGATCTTCAAGTCAATCCAGAACGTAAGCCCAAGCCAGCTTGCTGACCGCGAACTGTTTGACTTTGAAAACCTTCCACTAGATCGTGAAGGTAACCGTGAAGAATACGAATTCAGCGAAGCGATTGTGTCTTCGACGAACATTGACGAGTCAATGTTTATCGATGTCACCAACATTTGATTCTAGGAGGCTAAGTTAGCCTCCTTTTTATTACGTGTATAACGCAATGATAGACATAAAAAATCCCCCAGTTATTGGGGGATTTTTATTTCTGGATAACGTTACAACTTATTAAGTTGCCGTATTTGGATCAAGTGGACTGATATAACCGTTTGGTTTCAATGCCAGTACGTCACAATTGATCTTATCAATCACATGCTCAGCCGTGTTACCAATAAACACTGCAGAAAGCCCTGTGCGTCCGGTTGTACCAAGAATAACCATTGCCGCATTTAGCTTTTCAGCCGTTGCAGGGATGATGTCTTCTGGTAAGCCTTGCTCAACGATAGTTTGCTCTTCATCCAGTCCGTGTTTTTGGCGAAGCGCTTTCATTGCTGTTAAGTGATGACCACGCACTGCGTCGGTATACGTCGTTGGGTCAAACTCAGGCAATTCGATCGTGATATTCGCCGGTGTAACCGGATAAGCATTAACAAGATACGGGTCTGCATCAAGACGATTAGTGATTTCTTTTAGACGCTCGACCATCGAATCGTTCAAGTCAATGTGCGTAGGGTTTTCAGAACCAACATGGACAGAAGCAAGAATCTTCGCATGCTCTGGCCAATCAGCATTTTTAATCAAAAGTACAGGGATAGGGCACTTACGCAACAAATGCCAATCTGTAGGAGTGAAAATGACGGATTCTAGAACATCGTGTTTACGCGTTCCTTTAATAACGATGTCGTGACCGCCAGCAAAGACTTCAGCAATGATCGCTTCATATGGGCGATTATGCCAAACAACACAAACATCAAAGTCGAAGCTATCGTCTAAATACGGTTGGGCTATCTTACGCATCCATTGTTCACGTTGGTGGATAACACCGCGACGCATAGCATCTCTTTCATCGACCGACAGCATTGAGGTCATGTCATACGAAAAATCGTAGATTGACAGAAAGAAAGTGATTCGGCTTCTGGATACACTTTTTCGAGCGAGTTGAACTGCTCTTGCAAGTGCTGGCTGCTCATCATTATTGATGTCAGCAACAACAAGGATCTTACTGTATATACTCATATCTAAGCCCACTTATTATTGTAAAACCAAATACTGAATATAAGGTAAATCAGTATATTGGAGTACACAAGGTACATTTTTACTGTAGCTCAGTTTGGGGAAGAATTTGAGGACTTTCGAAGGGATTTTGGAAGAAATATGATGTAGCTCATTTTCGAGCTACATCAATTGATAGGGCAAATTAGTCTTTGCTGACGCCAGCAAGTTCCATCAATGCATCGTGATCTAAGATGGTGATGTACTTACCTTTTACGCTCAGAATTTCAGATTTCTGGAAGCGACCAAGTAGGCGGCTGATGGTTTCAACTGTTAGACCGAGGTAGTTACCAATATCACCACGAGTCATGGTTAGACGGAACTCTCGAGGGCTAAAACCACGTTGCGAGAAACGTGTTGATAGGTTGTAAAGGAAAGCCGCAAGACGTTCTTCAGCATTCTTTTTAGAAAGCAGAAGGATCATTTCTTGGTCACCTTTAATTTCGCTACTCATTAGACGCATGATCTGCTGACGAAGCTTAGGCATTTTGCCTGATAGGTCATCAAGGATTTCGTAAGGAATCTCACAAACCATTGAAGTTTCAAGTGCTTGAGCAAAACTTGGGTGTAGATCGCCCGTGATTGCGTCAAAACCTACAAGGTCACCTGCTAAATGAAACGCAGTAATTTGCTCATCGCCTTGTTCTGTAATGGTGTAGCTCTTGATTGTGCCAGAGCGGATAGCGTACAGAGATTTTAGCTCATCACCTGCTTTAAAAAGCTCTTGGCCTTTTTGGATTGGCTTTTTACGCTCGATGATTTGATCCAACTGATCCAGTTCAGACTCGTTTAGAGTGAACGGAATACACAGTTGGCTAATGCTACAATCTTGGCAATGAATCGCGCAACCACCTGATTGGATACGCTTTGTTGCAGGTTTTTCAGAAATCATAACAACCTTTCACTATTTGATATACATCAATATTTTATCACCGCTTACTTCTAAAGGGTAGCAAAAAAATGATGGAAAACGACTTTGATGCTATATGAAACCAAGCATTCGCATCGCGCCGGCGGCAGTATACATGCCATAGCTTATTAGGATTAATGCAGAGATGTTTCTAAATATTAACGATTTTTGCAACTTCTGAAAATGGCTCGCACCATATCCGATGGCAAGCATTGATGGAAGAGTTCCGAGACCAAACGACAGCATGATTAATCCGCCGTTTAAAGCGTCTCCTGAAACTGCAGACCAGGTTAACGCCGAGTATACTAGTCCACACGGTAACCAGCCCCAAATAAAGCCAAATGGAAAGGCATACATTGGGTGCTTCAGTGGCAACAAGCGTTTTCCTGCTGGAGAGATGAACTTCCAGATATGTTGACCAGCTTTCTCAATAACAAGCAGTCCTTGCCACCATTTTGCGATATATAGGGCGACTAAGATCATGAAAAGCGCGGCGACAAATCGAAGCCAAGCGAGAGACTGGGTTAAACCGCTCAACTCTGAAAGACCTGATATAGCACCACCAACAATTGCGCCAATTAACGCGTAGCTTGCGAGTCTGCCAACGTTATAGAAAAGGGGAATAGAGGAAGAAGGTTTATTGTTCGGTGCGCCCATGGAGAGTAGAGAGGCGATACCGCCACACATTCCCATGCAATGACCAGCCCCAACGAGACCGATCATAAATGCACCAATAAAGTCTGGGCTCATAAAATAACGCTATTGTTTTTTATTATTTGGTTTTTCGTCTTCATCAAGAAGAATGTTGTGACCTTGTCGCTCTAGATCTTCAAACTGGTCGCTACGAACAGCCCAAAGAAAAATAGCAACGGCGACACAGACCAACACAATGGCGATAGGGATTAATATGTAAAGACTTTCCATGTTTGATCTCTCACTTACTTCTCTTTAAGCAGTCGCAACGAGTTGGATACAACGATAATAGAACTCGCTGACATACCGACTACGGCGACGTAGGGGGCGACTAAGCCTGCAACAGCAAGCGGCAAAATTAGCAGGTTGTAGCCCAAAGACCAAGCCAAGTTTTCTCGAATTATCTTTCTTGTACGTATTGCAAGCAACCTTGCTTCTAATAGCTTTTCTAAATTATCGCCTAGGAGCGTCATATCTGCAGAAGCTTTAGCGACGTCCGTACCACCACCCATCGCTACAGAAAGGTGCGCACCAGCCAGCGTAGGCGCATCATTGATGCCATCGCCAACCATCATGGTGATATCGTCTTGATCTAGTCCTTTAAGATACGCGAGTTTGTCTTCTGGTTTTGCCGATGCGATCACATGGTCGATACCCATTTCATCTGCAACAGGCTGGGCATTTTGTAATGAATCGCCTGTCAATAAAGTAGTTGTAATACCAGCGTCAGCAAAGCGTTGGATGAATGCTTTACTCTCTTTACGAATGGGATCTCGGTAGTAAAAGGTCGCCACATGTTCTTCGTTTACAGAAAGATACACAGCATTGCTTTCATCTCGGTTTTCACCAACAACAAAATTAGCACTGCCAATTTTTACTGTCTTGTTGTTCCAAACACCTTGAATACCAGAACCAATGACGTTTTGAACCTCATCGACGTAGATATCTTCATGACCAAAACCAGAAAATGCTCGTGCGATAGGGTGATTTGCATGCGCCTCAAGTGCCGCAGCAAGAGCTAATGCCACTGACTTATCTAACTCAGCTAAAGTTTTGGTTTCACTAATCTCGATATCGCCTTTAGTCAAGGTGCCGGTCTTATCCACGACAAGATGATTAATCTTACACAGCGTTTCGAAAACATGCCCTTTACGTAACAAGATACCAAAGTTACCCATACGAGAAGTTGCACACGTTAACGCGGTTGGTGTCGCTAGAGATAGGGCGCATGGACAAGTAGCAACCAGAACAGAGAGCATAATCCAGAATGCATCATCGGGTTTAGTTTGGTGCCAGTAGAACCAAGTTCCTGCAGAAATGATTAAAATTGCGCCAACAAAATAGCGCGCTACTACGTCGGCAATTTCTGCGATTTTTGGTTTGGAATGTTGGGCTTCATCTTGAAGACGAACGATATTAGAAATCATTGAATCTGCTTTAGAATTCGTCACTTCAAGTTCGAACGATTCGTCTCCATTTAATGTTCCCGCGTAAACTGCATCTCCTGCTTTCTTAACCACGTGAACAGATTCGCCGGTCAGCATCGATTCATCGATATGGATACGACCAGAAATCACTTTACCGTCGGCAGGAATATGTTCGCCAGGAAGAACGCGAATGCGATCGCCAACCTTTAGGGTTTTCACCGGAATTTGTTCACCGTCTAGTGTTGTCGCTATTGCAGGGATTAACTTAAGAAGGTTACCGCTAGCCGCAGCTGCTTTGCGACGAGCGCGCATTTCTAAGAATCGACCGACCAACAAGAAGAAGGTAAACATCGAGATAGATTCAAAGAACACTTCGCCTTGCTCAGTCACTGTTGCGACTAAGCTCGCCACATAAGCAAAAATCAGTGCAATGGAAACAGGAACATCCATACCAAGGGTTCGACCTTTGATACTTCGCCATGCATTGAGGTAAAAGGGAAGCGCTGAATAGAGCAGTACAGGTGTTGCGAAGATTAAGCTTACCCATCGAAAGTAGTTTTTAAACTCTGGCTCCAAATCGCCAAAAACTTCCAAATACAATGCTACTGCAAGCATCATTACTTGCATGGTTGCAAGACCTGCAATACCTAAACGATAAAGGTACTGTTTCATCGTATGGTGGTAGGCAGCTTCTTGCTTGTCTGCCTCAAAAGGTGCTGCTTTGTAACCAAGCTTGTGAATCAGTGATAGTAACTCGCTCAGACGTACTTGTGTCTTATCCCATGCAAGTAAAGCTCGGTTAGTGGTGGTATTTACACGAATAGAAACCAATCCTTTAACGCCGGAAACTTGCTTTTCGATCAGCCACGCACAAGCAGCGCAGGACACGCCTTCTAAAGAAAGGGTTACTTCAGAAGTGTTCTCGTGGTTACGAACGAACTCTGACTGAACGTCCTCATTGTCATAATGGATGAGAGCTTGGAGTTGCTCGGGGACTAGATCCGCCTTTTCTGCTGGCGCAGTTCGATATTGGTAATAGGAGACAAGACCACTATCAACAATGGTTTGCGCCACCGTTTCACAACCCGGGCAACACATGTCGCGAATTTCACCTAATATTTCTACTTTGAAATCCGTGTTGGCTGGTACATCTTCACCACAGTGATAACAGGATTTACACATAGGCTTACTTCATTAATGTTGTTGGTTGTGCTGGGAATTCGACGCGACCTTGAATCATCCATTCTTTGTTATGCGGTTCAAGCTCAACGAACCAAGGACCTTGAATAGAATTTTCTGGCGTTAAACGATAGTTACCTTTCGCATCAGCAGTAAGTAGCTTAGTGAAATCGCGGTCTGGCAATGTACGGTGCGTGAATGTCGCTGTTAGTGCAGGGAAGTGCGGTAATTCACCTTTATTGAAAGAGATAACCACTGTGTTGTTATCAGACGAAATAGTAGCGTTAAGACCAAGGTCACGAGCGACATTCATTTTACTGATATCGATATTGATGCCTTTGCCTTTTTTATAGTAATCCTCGGCGACCAAAGAAACAGAGTTATTGGCGAATACGACCACTGTAACGATTGTCCATACCACAACAGTTAGAGGCAGGATGATCAGGAACCACGGCCAAAATTGTTTATACCAAGGCTTTACCATAAAAAAGTTCTCAACAGCTAAATGAAAAAATGTAAGGCTTTAAATTTAAAGGAAAGACAGCCCCTATGAAAGGGGCTGTTATTGAAATGTTACTTATTGTCAGAGTTGCTTAAACTCCAGACGTATGCCGCGACAAGTTGAACTTTGTCTTCGCCTAGGATGTCCTTCCAAGCAGGCATTACACCAGAGCGACCGTTCATAACTGTTTCTGTTACTGCAGCGCGTGAATCGCCGAATAACCAATCTTGGTCAGTTAGGTCTGGTGCACCTACAGCAGGGTTGCCTTTACCATCGGTGCCGTGACAAGCTGCACACACAACGAAACGAGCTTTGCCGGCTTCCGCTTCACGTGCGTTCACTTTACGACCAGAAAGGCTTAACGTGTAGCTTACGACTTCTTGAACACCTTGTTCACCAAGTGCATCTTTCCACGCTGGCATCTGACCGATACGACCTTGCATGATAGTTGTAACGATAGCCGCTGGCTCACCGCCGTATAGCCATGCGTCGTCAGTTAGGTTAGGGAAACCTTTTTGACCACGAGCATCAGAGCCATGACATTGCGAACAGTTCTGTAGGAACAAACGTTGACCAACTTTAATTGCTTCAGGATCTTGCGCAATCTCAGGGATAGGGCGTAGACCATCTGCGTTGTGAGCAAGTGCGCGGAATGCTTCACCGAAGTATGCATCAGCATCATCTAGCTCTTTAGCGTATTGGTTAAGTTGCTTGTTTTCTTGTGCTCGTGCGATGGCTTCTTTCGACTCTTCCAACGTACGTACAGTTTGATCTGAACTCTGCCAGTTTAGGACACCTTTGAAGCTACCTAGACCTGGAAATAGGGTCAGGTATACAGCAGCAAACACAAACGTGCTCACAAACAAGTATGTCCACCATTTTGGTAGAGGGTTATTAAGCTCGCGAATACCATCGTACTCGTGGCCCATGTCTTCCCCTTCCTCGACGCCCATTTTGTCTTTAGCGCACCAAGTCAGGAGGATCGCACAGCCTACTAGCGTACCGACAGTAATCACGATAATCCAGAGACTCCAGAATGTAGTCATTACTTCTTCACTCCTTGGTTATTTGGGGTCGTTTGTTCTTCGTCAGCAAACACCAAGTTAGCATCTTCCTCAAAGCGTGCTTTACGCTTCTTACCAAATGCCCACCATACAATGCCAATAAAACTAGCGAAGAGCACAACGGTATAAATACTATGAATTGTACCGAAATCCATATGACCCCCTTACTTCATTGCATGACCAAGAGACTGAAGGTAAGCGATGATTGCATCCATCTCTGTTTTACCTTCTACTTCTTTAGCCGCATTCGCGATTTCTTCATCCTTATAAGGGACACCGAACTGGTCACGGAAGATTTCTAGTTTCTTCTGTGTCAGCTTGCCGTCTAGTACGTTCTCTTCAAGCCAAGGGAAGCCTGGCATGTTTGATTCTGGTACTAGCTCTCGCGGGTCAATAAGGTGAACACGATGCCATTCGTCAGAGTAACGTCCACCTACGCGTGCCAAATCTGGACCTGTACGCTTAGAACCCCATAGGAATGGGTGTTCCCAAACGCTCTCACCAGCGACAGAGTAGTGACCGTAGCGCTCTGTTTCAGAACGGAAAGGACGAATCATCTGGCTGTGACACACGTTACAACCTTCACGGATGTATATGTCACGACCTTCCATTTCCAGAGGAGTGTAAGCTCGTAGATTTTCTACAGGCTCCGTCGTTTGCTTCTGGAAAATCAGAGGAGTGATTTCAACAAGCGCACCCCAACTGATTGCAAAGACGATGAAAATAGCCAACAAACCGACATTGCGTTCTAGGATTTCGTGGCGATTATTCGAATTATTACTCATTCTTTAATCTCCTTATGCCGGTTGAGGGATAGCTTTTAAGCTTTCTTTAGGCGCAGTTACCGTCTTGTACGTGTTGTATGCCATTAAGAACATACCTGATAGGAAGATGAAACCACCTAAGAAACGTACGAAGTAGAACGGGTAAGATGCTTCTACAGATTCTACAAAGCTGTATGTTAGTGTGCCGTCAGAGTTAACTGCGCGCCACATTAGACCTTGCATTACACCTGAGATCCACATCGCTACGATGTAAAGAACAGTACCGATAGTCGCCAACCAGAAGTGAACATTGATTAGGCTTACAGAGTACATACGCTCTTGACCAAATAGACGAGGGACAAGGTGATATACAGAACCAATTGAAACCATTGCAACCCAACCTAGTGCACCAGAGTGAACGTGACCAATGGTCCAGTCTGTGTAGTGCGATAGCGCGTTTACTGTCTTAATAGACATCATTGGACCTTCGAAAGTAGACATACCGTAGAAAGACAATGAAACGATTAGGAAACGTAGGATAGGGTCGTAGCGAAGCTTATGCCATGCGCCAGACAGCGTCATGATACCGTTGATCATACCACCCCAAGATGGAGCAAATAGAACCAAAGACATCACCATACCAAGAGACTGAGTCCAGTCAGGTAATGCTGTGTAATGCAGATGGTGAGGACCAGCCCAGATGTATAGGGAAATCAGTGCCCAGAAGTGAACGATAGATAAACGGTAAGAGTAAACAGGACGTTCAGCTTGTTTAGGGACAAAGTAGTACATCATACCTAGGAAACCAGCGGTCAGTAGGAAACCTACCGCGTTGTGTCCATACCACCATTGAACCATTGCATCCACTGCACCAGAATAAATCGAGTACGATTTACCAAGTGACACAGGGATAGCCATGCTGTTCACGATGTGAAGTACTGCTACTGTTAGGATAAAGGCACCGAAGAACCAGTTAGCCACGTAGATGTGAGAGGTATTACGCTTGACCAATGTTCCAAAGAACACGACTGCGTAAGATACCCATACTATCGCGATTGCGATATCAATAGGCCATTCTAACTCAGCATATTCCTTACCAGAGGTTAAACCTAAAGGTAGGGTGATTGCTGCGGCTAGGATAATTGCTTGCCAACCCCAAAAGGTGAAGGCAACGAGTGGGCCACCAAAAAGACGTGTTTGACAGGTGCGCTGAACAACATAATAAGATGTTGCGAACAGAGCACTGGTACCAAACGCAAAAATTACCGCATTAGTATGCAATGGACGTAAACGACTGTACGTCAACCACGGCGTATCAAAGTTTAGCTGTGGCCAAACTAACTGAGCGGCAATCAAAACACCAACAGCCATACCAACTATGCCCCATAAAATGGTCACAAGGGTAAATTGGCGAACGACTGTATAGTTGTAGTTTTGTTCAAGCTGCTTTACTTGGCTCATTTGCATGCTTCCAATTTCTAATTAACTACACTTTACTTCCAACACGACTTGCGTCGTAACACCACCCAAGTAAACTCTAGAATTCAAGTGTTATCATCACTTTATTTCTATTGCTGACTTTAATAAAAAGTGGCATTTTCAGCGTGACACTATACTTGAATTAACATTTCAATGACAGAGTAGTAACCTTACAAGACCTCTGGAAATCATTTTTTATTTAAAAAGTTTGAAGTTTGTAACAAGGATATTAGGAATTATGGCCGCACAAAAGTTAACAAAGGCGAGACTTGCACAAATCTTAATCATGCTCAGTCTTTTAATCGGTGCCTTTTTCTGGCGCACCTTTACTTATGAGACGAGCAAAGAGGTGGACTGTTCACAAAAACAACGATGTGATGTAACAATTGGTGTATCAAAAATCACTATAAATAAGACTTCGAAAGGCTTTTCAATCGAAAGCCCAGAAAATCGCAGTATAAAAATTGATCTAAATCAATCTGGTGAATTTATTAATCTCAACGATAAATATCGAGACATCAATTGGAATAGTATTTCGGAAACAAAAGCGATTAATATCAAATTAAATGAAAATATTGTCCAAGTTCATTTATAAATCTGATCTGACGCGAGATAATTGCATCTTGTTTATGCAATTAATGCTTTCTTGCCTAGCAGTAAAAATTTGCAGTGGTATAACAGTAAAGTGATAACCAATAATAAAACCGTATGCAGTGCCAATCATTATTTACTCATATCACCGACGAATATTTAGCGATAGAAGAATTTCGCTCTGAACTCAGTGAGGAGAATCTCTCACATATCATTTGCTACTACACTGAAGAGTACGACTTCAGAGCAATTCAGTACGCATTCTCCGACCTGTTCCCTGACATTCCATTCCATGGTGCTAGCTCATGCCAAGCTATCATGACTAACCATGGTTACCATCAAGGTCCTACCATTGCGATACTCGCGATCTATGACTCAGGTTTACATTCTTACGGGACAGGAATTTCAACTTATAGTACGGATATTGAATCCAGCGTAGACCAAGCGCTGAATATGGCTTTATTTCATGCAGATAGAGTAGGTGAGGTTCCTAACTTAATTCTCTTACATGCGACACCCGGGAATGAAGAATCTGTCATAGAATGCATTGACAGTCGGTTCGGAACATTAGTCCCAATCATTGGTGGTTCTGCTGCTGACAATAACATTGAAGGCAATTGGTCAATTATTACCTCTCAAGGGTACGAACAAAATGGCGTGAGCTTAACGTTGTTTTACTCCTCACAGCCGGTCGATATCGCATTCAGCGCAGGACACTCGCCAACAGGGATAACTGGTATTGCGACGAAAACGAAAGGTCGCATCTTACTCGAGATAGATAATCAACCTGCTCTCGATGTATATCGAGCGTGGACAAATCATCAAGAAACACAAACTGATAGAGAAAGCTTCCTGTTCACTAACTCAAGTGCATATCCGTTAGGGCGCATCGCGGGTCAATTGTATGAGAGACCTTATTACAAACTCTCACACCCGATAAGAGAAACTGAACAAGGTGGCATTGAGCTTTTCACCGATATTGAAGAAGGCGAAATGCTAACGTTGATGCAAGGTAGTCGCCAGCATCTTGTCGCAAGAGCGGCGAGAGTTGTGAACGCTGCATTCAATCAAAAGTTAGAGGAATCTCGAAAAATAGGGGTGATCAATATCTTTTGTGCTGGTCCTATGTTGCACTTAAAACAGGACATCAACAGTGTTTGTGAACAAATTAATCAGGAATTAGAGAACCTGCCTTTTATTTGCCCGTTTACTTTTGGTGAGCAAGGAAGATTTATAGGTGGTGAGAATGGACATGGAAACCTGATGATATCATCAGCGATATTCCATAAACCTTATGAAAGATAAATATTTAGAGATATACCAGCAGGAAGCGTTACAAGAGGCACTTGTCGAACTCAAAGAGGCAAGGCAACGTGAGAAGTTATTGGCTGATGAAAACAAAGCCATTCTGTCAGCAATCTCTGCAATGAGTGAAGCTCGAAACCGTCACGAGATTTTCTCCGGTCTAAACAGTGTTCTAAAGAAGTACATTGATTTTGATGACTTCATCGTCATTACTCGCGACTGTAATAGACAAAACTTCAAGACGTTATTATCAACAAATAGTGTTTTTGATAGAGCAGATTGGTTACCGGGTAACGCGTCGGAAAGGGCTCTTAATGGCGAATGTATTTTGTTGTTCGAGCCTATGCGATTAAAGGAGTTTGAGAGCTTAAACTCCTTTATTAAAAGCCACGTGAATTCAATGCTACTTACGGGCATTCGATCTGAAGTAACCCAGACTATTATCATCCTTGTTGGAGCTCAAAAAGGTCACTTCAGTATTGAAAACAAAGAAACGTTAAGGCGTTTTAGACCCTTAATTGAAAGGGCTGTTATCGATATTGAAACCAAAGAAAAGTTACAACGTATCGTTGAAGTGAGGACGTCTCAATTAGCACGGGCTAGAGAAGAAGCAGAAAGAGCTAACCAATCGAAGTCTGAGTTTTTGGCCATGATGAGTCACGAAATTCGAACGCCTTTGAACTCAGTTCTGGGGATGTTAGACATCTTGAGACAATCAACTTTAACCGATGCCCAGTCAGACGTATTGAACCAAATGGAATGCTCTGCAGATTTGCTATTGGCGATTATCAGCGACATTTTGGATTTATCAAAGATAGAGTCAGGAAGCTTTCATTTAAATGAACAGTGGACAGACTTAAGTGACGCGGTAACACTAATTGTTTCTCAACAAAAACAAGTGGCTACAAGCAAAAGTTTGAGCTTTGACCTACACTGCAATCTAGATAGAAATAAACAGTACTGGATTGATTCTACTCGTATATCGCAGGTGCTTTTTAACTTGATTGGAAACGCGATTAAGTTTACAGACTTTGGAGATGTGCATGTTTCTGTGCTAGAAAGCAATGGTGAAATCATCATATCTGTCGCAGATACTGGGATAGGAATCCCTCAAGCTAAAATTGGTCATTTGTTTACAGCTTTTCATCAAGGCGACAGCTCAATTACTCGTCGATTCGGTGGTACCGGGCTTGGACTTGCCATCACCAAACACCTTGTTGAGATGATGCGAGGTTCAATTTCTGTAAAAAGTGAAGAGAGAGTCGGCTCTCATTTTACAGTCAAAATCCCGGTTCTTACCAGGACTAACCAAGAAAGACCGGTAAAGATAGAATCAAGTCAGCCATCAAAGTCGACCAACATTTTAGTCGTGGAAGATACTGAATCTAACCAGTTAGTGATAAAGCTTATTCTGAATAAACTCGGGCACAATGTATTTATTGCCAGCCACGGCGCGGAAGCCTTATCGTTTTTGGAGCAACAAACACAAGACATCGATATCATTTTAATGGATGTGTCGATGCCCGTTATGGATGGCATTACAGCGACAAGACTTATCAGAAAGAAAGGAATCAAAACACCAATCATCGCATTGACTGCACACGCGCTTGAGAGTGATAAAGCGACATGTATGAAAGCTGGCATGGACGGATTTGTATCAAAGCCAGTTCGCAGACAGGATATCTACGAAGCGATCCATTCATTAGTGGAGATCGCGTAGCGAATTAATATAGATCTTAACAATCGTAAGATTATTAAGATCTATATTAAGTATTTTATGGTAAATCGCGGTTATGTTTAATGACACTAATAAAAAGCCTCATATTTTAAAATCTGAGAGGGATAGGAGCCCAAACGAAGAAAGAATTGGCGTACGTTGATATTCTATTTAACATAATATACATAATGCGCACTGAATTGAGGATTCCACTGGGCTTGAAAATGCTACGGCAAATCCTGCACAAGCCATTGAAATACTTGGTAATCCAAGCCCATTAAATTTTTTTGCTATATTCGTCCACAGCGTTTGAGCTTCGCAAGATTTTGCTTTATCCAGCGCTAATCCAACTAAAGCCTTTTCTTTGTCTTCACCAATTGCTTCTGCAAGCATAAGTATTTGGTTTTCATTGAGATAAGTTCTTCCTTTACGTACCTCAGTAATCATTTGTGGACTTACACCCAAGTCATGGGCGATTTGTTTGTATTGCACATACTTCATCTGCTCTTTGTAAGCATCAATGAGTTGGTTCGTGTACATTTTTGAATTTCCTATCCAAGCATCAATCACTTCATTTTAGTTCTTTAGCACAAGATTTGCTGTATTGACGGTACATAAAACTCTGTATTTAATCAGCACAGAAATTACTGTATTTGACCGCCTTGGTACGGGCGTTTGCCCTTGACGCTTTCGTCTGTCCTTGGTGGTCGCTCTCAACGGTCAAGGTGTTGCTATGAAAAAACTGTCTACTGAAAATGCGATCATTATCGATACGGAAACTACTGGCTTAGGTTTTGATGCAGAAATTGTCGAGTTCACTGCTATCTGTGCTGACTCTGGTAAAGTTATCGTGAACGAGCTGGTTAAACCGACTTGTTCCATTCCTGCTGAAGCGACAGCAATTCATGGTATCACCGATGAAGATGTTAAGGACGCGCTCGACTTTCATCTTGTTTTTTCAAACCGTTTTCTTCCGCTTCTTAACGGTCGTCCAATCATCATCTACAACTCAGATTTTGATACGCGCTTAATCATCCAATCGTTAGACAAGCACTGTAACTCTGCTTACGTCCAATCCGTTGAAGATTTGTTTTTCAAATTCTGTGTTCCTCATTGCGCAATGCTTTGGTACGCCGAGTTCTTCGGTGCTTGGAATGACCAGCATGAAAATTACAAGTGGCAATCTCTGACTAACGCGTGTGCTCAACAACATGTCGATGTGTCTGATTTAACTGCGCACCGAGCGCTGGCTGACTGTGAAATGACTCGTCGATTGATCCACACGGTTAACTCACAGCTTGAAAACCAAACCAATCAAACCTGTGACGGCGTCACTAATGTTTTCTCGGAGTGATAACCATGGAACGTGATCACTCATTTACATGCTTAGTTCTTCTCGCGGGTTTCATCGCTGCGGTGTTCTTGTTTTATCAGAACAATTACATGGACGCTACGGCTGAGTCTTACGCCAAAGTCCAAACGTGGGTTGATGAACATCCATCAGCAAAACCTCTGTTAAACGAGCTGTTGAGCGATGGCAAGTTAACGCCTAACGAGGTCGCTGAAATCCGTATTTTCATCAGAGAAGAGCCAAAACGTCTTCTTATTTCTCAGGCAACTGAGGCGCGTTAACCATGAACGAAGCTCAAATCATCTATTACGACTTGCTGCCTGATTACACGGTTTCCGTGTTGGTCAAAGGCTGTGATGAATGGGATTTGCTTAAGTCGATGTCTCATCTTGAGTCTTGGGCTTCGTCTCAATTTTTATCTTACGAGTTGGTTTCTATCACCAATACAACTTACCAAGAGCGCGTTGATTTAGGGGTGTTTGATGACTACTGCAACTAACATCCTCAAGAAGTTCGATGAGCAATCGGTTCATATTGACTACCTATGTTTTACATTTGCCGTCAAGGACTTACGCCATTGTCATAACGCGCTTCAACGTCTGCATAAGCATGAGGAATACCGAGGATTAGCGCCTAAATCACTGTTACAGCGTAACTGTAAGGCACCTAAGTTCCCTGCTCCACCTCAGTTTAATTCGACCATTGCTAAGACGGCAGATGAGATTAATGCGTACAACGACGCCTTTGAAATCTGTTACCGAAACTACTTAGAAGAATGTCTTCGTATTTTCACCAATCAAGTATTGGGCTTGTCGCTGTCTGCGCCTCGTGGGCTCGGTTTTCAGTTCTACACCGAATCTATGAAACTCACCTCAGCGAATGGCGAAGACTTCTGCGGTTTCGTTGGTATCGGTGGCAACAATGACACGGTGCATTTTCAGATTAACGGTAAAGGCTGCAAGCATGTCTTTGCCCGTCGCGCGCCTTGGTCACTGCATGATTGGCTGACTAACGTGTTGGGTGTGCAAACATTGGCGCGTGTTGACCTCGCTTATGATGATTACGACGGGATTTTTGATTGTGAATACGCGCGCACGGCCTGGAATGACAATGCATTTCGAACGGCTGAACGCGGTCGCAGTCCAGTGCTGCATGTCGACCATACCATTGCTGGCTATCGCGATGGTCGCCCTGATTACACCAAAGAGCAATATTCGATTGGCTCTCGTACCTCTCGCATTTACTGGCGTGTCTACAACAAGGCACTTGAGCAGAAACTCGCGAACACGGGATTGGTTTGGTATCGCTCCGAGGTCGAACTTAAAAAATGGAACATCGACGTTCTGCTCAACCCAGCTGGTGCATTCGCTGCACTGAATGACTTCTCGGCGTCGATTTCTACCGCAAAGAAATTCAATACAAAACCTGTCCCGACCAAACGCGCGGCGTTAGACCTGTTGGCTTCGGCTCACTGGATGCGTCGTCAGTACGGGAAAATTCTCAACTCTTTAATCGAATTCCATGAGGGTGACATTGAAACCGTGGTCGGTTCCCTTGTCCGTGATGGAACGAAATTCACCTTCCCCGATACCTACGGCAAGTTGGTGACTCACATATTGGAGACTTAACAAATGGCTAAATCTGTTTTTGTTCTAGGCATGGACATCACTTGGAACTCAGCACGTGGTGACAGTGCGCAACTGAACGTGTCACGTCCATTACGTGAAATTAACTCGGAGAAATTCAAGCGTCGCACCATTGGCGAATCGGGTGATGTTAACCCGCAATGGGATCAACCTTTGATGATTGATCATACTTACGCCCTGCTCCTTGAACGCACTGGCGCGCTTGTTCCTCGCCGTGAATACGAGCTGCGTTTGGAAATCAATCCAGACGACCCATTGGCCGGTGCGATTGTGACGGAGTTGATCCCCGTCGACCAAGAAATCAAAAAGCACTTTGAAACTTCAATGAAAGCGCAGGGTTAATCCATGCCTATTTGTGTCGATGTTACTCGTCGTGGTTGGCTTCAAGCCACTGGAGAATCTACTCAGCACTGTAGTTCTTACGTGATGATGTCGGTCACTGACTTCAATCAATATCAAGAGCCTGTCGCCTTCAATAGCGACCTGTTCTTATATGTAAGTGGCGTGCTTTTGGTCAACATGATTGTTGGGCATTGGTCAGGCCGTGTTGTTCGCCTTATGAGTAAAAGGTAATTCTTATGAAAAAACTAGAACTTGTTGTAAATAACGTAAAAAGCGCCGTGGTAAACAAGAAAGTCGCGGTGGGTGCTGCGCTTATGGTCGCGTCGGTTTCGCCTGCATTTGCTGACGGCATCACCGATGCCATCACAGCGGCTACAACCAGTGGTCAAGCTAACGTATCGTTGACGGTTGCAGGTCTTATCGGTATGGCGGCACTGGGCTTTGGTGTAACGATGATTGTTGGCTTCCTTCGTAAGTAACGGTTCGTCTCTATGCCTCCGATATCTGGTAATTTACTTGGGGATGTTCTCGCTATCGTTCTAGGTGTTGCTTTTGCGGGGGCATTTCTCCATGGCTTTGTGAGTGGCATCAATACTCACTAATCAGTGAATCAGGGGGCTTCGGCTCCCTTTTTTCTTGGTTGTTCTATGAAAAAACTACTTCACATCCTGCCGTTACTTTTGCTGTCCTTTTACGCAAATGCTAACCAAGTCTTTTATGCCAAGGTAACCAGCTTCGTTAACAGCGCTGAAGAGCCGCTTGCTCGCCAATGTGCGAACATCGGTGTGGGCTCTTATATCGGTTATTCCTCGGGTAATAAAACCATTCCTCTTAGGAAGATTTTGCCTAACGGCATCAACTGTATTTCTATCCAAATCGGTCCTTCTGCTTCGGTTATTTATACTCGTAACTCGGTTCAACATCGGATTTGGTTTAACTGGGAGTTTCAAGATACCTGCCCTGAAAATCAGGAATACAATCCGACTACCCGATTGTGTGAATCTCAATGTGAGTTTGGTGAAAACCCTGACGGCTCTTGTATGGATGCTTGTCAGTTCAAGCAGTCTGTTGATGAACAAAAGCTGCTTCATTGGTCAGCGTATGTTTATGGGCCTGAAGTGACTGGCGCTTGTTATGGTGATTTCGGTGCTACTCGATGTGAGTTGCGTCGTCCTCCGGTTTCAGTGACGGTATGTACTGATGCGGATTCTGGTGAGTTTACGCAAAACACGACTTGCACGTCACAGTTTGTCTTTACTGGAAAACAATGCGATGGCGGCACACTATTTTGGGGAAAGAATGGTCCAGATGAGCCATTTGATCCTGATAACCCTGACGACCCTGAACATAAACCTGATGACCCTACGGGTGACATCGAAGACCCAAGCGTCTTACCCGATGACTCCACCAATACGGTGACGCCTCCTGATGTGAATGACAAGCCAGATGTAGAAGACCCGGACACCGATGGTTCAACAGACACGGCAGTTCTTTCCGCGATTAAAGGGCTTAATGCTGACGTGAACAGTGGCATTCATGACTTAAACGTCGATGTGAATGAATCCCACGCCAAGATTAACAATGCGGTCATTGACCTAAAAGCCTCGGTGGTCGGCAACACGCAAGCCATTCAAAAGCAGCAAATCAACGACAACAAAATTTACAACAACACCAAAGCGCTCATCCAACAAGCGAATGGTGACATCACCACTGCCGTCAATAAGAACACCAACGCAACCGTCAAAGGACTCAAAGAACTTGATGCTTCCGTTGGCGACTTGAACGGCAATTTAGATGACATCAAAGGACTGCTTAAGGGCGGTAACTTTGGCTCTCCCAATGGTGAGGACGTTGCCGAGGTTATCTTCTCTTCAGATGACTTCGTATCGATAAACGAAACCATTCACGACAAGCGTCAATCGATTCAAGATTACGTCGACCAAGTGAAAGGTCTGGTCTCTATCAGCACCAATTTTAATAACGGCTCACTCAGTGATAAGTCATTCACCGTTAAAGGCACTACGGTTGAATCGGGTTTACAACGTTTCGATTCGGTCTCTGGCTATGTTCGCCCAGTGGTGCTGTTTATCTGCGCTTTGATAGCACTTTGGATCTTGTTTGGTCCTAGGAGTAAATAACATGGATTACATCTACGCAGCTTTAGAGTTCATTGCCAATGTTGGTCAAACGCTGCTCGACTTCATTCAAAACATCCCTGACCTTATCATTAATTGTGTCGAGTATGGTGCGCTGTGGTGCATCTCCGTTTGGCTTGATATCAAAATCGCATCGATTCAGATTTCATTGAGGATCGCGCAGACGTTATTGGCAGACTATGGCGTCTATACCTTGATTGAGAGTAACTTTAATTCCCTTCCCTCTGACGTGCGTTACATCCTGACTCAGTACGGGGTGACGTCTGGCTTGCGGGTTATCTTTGACTCGTTCGCCGCTTCGCTTGTCATGCGCTTCTTTAACTGGTGATAACATGGCAACTTCATTTCGATACGGTCATGGCGGCTCTTACAAATCAGCATGCGCAGTATGGTTTGACCTACTTCCGGCACTTCGTGAAGGTCGAGTCTGTATTACCAACATCCATGGTATGCAGCCCTTAGAAGTGATCGAGAAAAGACTCGGTGAGAAGTTTCCTGACAGTGCTCGCCTTATCCGCATTAGCTCTCGAAACCCTGACGGCTTCGAGCTTTGGAAGTACTTTTTCTGCTGGGCGCCTATTGGCTCTTTTATCCTCATCGATGAGTGTCAGCAAATCTATTCCACTAATGCTGGCTTCAAGATGGCGAACATACACAAGCGCCCTTTCACGGACTTTGAGCCTCACTTACCGCAAGGGTTTTCAGAAATTTTCCATTCTCGCTGGCTTACTGTAGATACATCCAGTTTAGACCGTGGTGAAGTCGATGACTGTCAACGTACCCGCTTTGATGAGCAAGGACGCATCATCTATCCCGAGAACTTCAACAACGCGTTTATGGAGCATCGCCACTACAACTGGGACATTGTGTTACTGACGCCCGACTTCGCTCAAATCCCTAAAGAGTTAAAAGGCGTCGCCGAGCTGGCAAAGCAACACAAAGGGAAAGACGGGATCTTCTTTTCTAATCGTAAGCCAAGAATATTGGAGCATGACCCGCTTCGCACCGTCACAGTACCAAGTAAAGATGATGTGGTTTACAACCTGAAAGTCCCTCTCGATGTGCATTTGCTCTATGCCTCTACGGTGACTGGGCAAATCACTAAATCGGGGCTTGGTAAGAACATCTTTCTTAATCCTAAGTTCTTAGCCGCTGTGGCTATCTTCATTCTTTCTATGGGATATTTAACGTATGCGCTTATTGGTATTTTTTCTGGTTCTGAGGAGACATCTTCGCAAGGAACGCCAGCTCATCAAACTTCGCAGCAAGGTGCTGTTTCATCTTCAAACCGTCAAACGCGCCCTAATCAAAACCATGCGGTTCATTCTGTCGTGGGTTCTGGTGGTTCTGATTGTTCGGGCGCTGGTTGCGATGGTCGGTCTTATTATGATGTAGGCTCGGTTCCAGCTTGGTTCCCACTATCGAATTCTGAAAGTATCTATGTCTCAGCGGTTGAGCGCTGGTACAAGAAAAAGGTCGTTTACGTGAATGTTCATTTCGAAATCACCACGCCTAGAGGTGTGTCTTATCTTGATGATGTGTTCCTAAAGAAAGTCGGCATTCAGATGGAATACCTCGACGATTGCTTGGTGAAGCTATCGGACGGCGAATCTAACTTTTTTGTGACGTGTTCACCCTATGAGCAGATTGCGCAAAACCAGAAATCAGACATTGAGCTCAAGCCTGTTGGTGGGCTGTTTGGAGGCGATGAAAGCTAATGAACGAATACGTAACCCATGGGCAACTGCTCGAAATCATCGAACTGTTTGACCATCTCTCCATGCTTAACGCGATCATAGTCATCATCGTTTACGATCTCTTTCGTAGTGGTGTTCGAATGCTGTCTGACTATCTGAATAAGGAAAGCGGACAATGAAGATGACACCGGAACGGTTTAATCGTGCGGTCTATAACTCCCCGCTTGGCGCGTTCGTTTTAGTTGGACCACCGACATTTGAGCAGCTTCAAGAACGTAGGCTATTTGTTTTACGGTTTGAGATAGCGATGAGCAAAGCCGTATATGGTTAGAGCGGATTGGGCATCGCCCCGACCGAAGGGAGTCACCGAGATATAAGGAGTTGCGAAGCGACGACGAAGCACCGAGCCACCCACTACTGTCGATCTTGGGCACTTGCTTAGACTGGCGAGTGTCCCTATCTGCCCAAGCCTAAATAGGTAATACCACCCCTCGCCCTGCCGGAATCTGCCTTGCAGAGACTCACCACATCAAAGGCGTTCGAACCTACTGGAACAAACCGAACCATCAACATCAAAGCTTTGCGAGTGTCGAGCAAGGCTTTTCCTGTATCAGATGAGACCTACCGACCAGAGCGCGTAGCAAGTGAGGACGGGCTAGGACGATTGCGCTACGTGCGCGGGAGGTCAAACCCCCGAATCTGTATTACGGGGGTAAATTCCACCATTCTTCAACAAAGCTTAATATTCCACTTATCAACCAATTATAAATCCATGCTACTTATAGTCTGTAGACTCATAGTGTTCACGACATCAAGATCGTCTTTCAAACAACGGGGGGCTATATGAAAGACGAAGAAGAGCTGCTCAAAAATTTTGGTATGCGCGTAAAAAGCTTCAGGATTGGTCTAGGCATAAGTCAGGAAAGACTTGCAGAGTCTAGTGGTTTGCATAGAACTTACATCGGCTCTTTAGAGCGTGGGCAACGGAATGTCAGTTACTTAAATATTTTAAAAATAGCTGCTGCTTTGGAAATCTCCGCTAGCGTCCTACTTGAAGGACTAGATTAAATGAACAACATTGACCGAGCAGTTGCTCTTTATTTAGAGCACATATATGACAGAAATAAAATTGAGTTATTGCGATCACATGGTTTAAAAATAGCAGGTTCAGTACCTTCAGTGATGTGGGAATTATTTGGTTCTGTATTAACTGGTCGAAACTCTATTGGTGTTACTGGTGCGGATTTACAAGGGTGGGAAGTTAAATCTGTAAAGCAAGGTGGCTCATATGAATATCAATATCATTTGAACACGGGTGCACAAAAGCTGGATGAAGATTGTGAGGTAAATCATCTATTTTGCAGCTATTCTCCTACATATGAAAATGTTGTCGTAAGAGTTATGACGGGCGAAGATTTACGTTCTAAATTCTTTGATATTTGGAGACCTCAATACGCTGCGAATTATAACTCAAGCGTTCCAGCGGCGCAGAGGCGTCAGCGCTTTCGTAAAAACATCCCTTTTGGTTATGTTGAAAATAATGGCATATTGGTATTAGAGATAACAAACGGTACACTTACATACCGAAATGATGAGGTTATACCTAGGTTGAATAGATGAAGACATTTTGTGAGTTTTTTGCCGGTGTTGGACTTTTCCGTGAAGGGCTAGAGTCTTATGGTTGGGATTGTCAATGGGCAAACGACATATCCCCGGATAAGAAACAGGTCTATGTAGATAACTACGGTAGTGATCATTTCTGGCTTGGTGATATATGGGATGTATTATCTACCGAATCTCAATTACCAAAGAGCTCGTTTTTGTACACCGCTTCATTTCCTTGTACAGACTTGTCTGTCGCTGGTAATCGAGCCGGTTTAGCAGGTGAAGAGTCTGGTACGTTAGGTGCGTTGTTTGAGATTCTTAAATACAAACAACACGAGGGCAATCTTCCAAAAGTCGTGTTACTAGAGAACGTAAAAGGTTTTCTTACATCTCATCAAGGTCAAGATGTAATAGATACAGTGGGCTCTCTTTCTGACCTGGGCTATTATGTCGATATTGTTGAGCTCGATGCTATTAACTTTACTCCTCAAAGTCGCCCTAGAGTATTCGTTGTAGCTGTTTGTAAGGAAATTGCATCACAAGTGATGCATTTGAAAGATAATGTGACAGACGATTTTTGGTGGTCTTGCTTCGACAAAACTCCTATGCTCAAGTCCAGCAAGTTAAAAAATATCATCAAATCTAGCTCATCTCTGAATTGGGCTTTGTTTCCATTACGCGAACCGGTCCCAACTAGTGAGCGTCTTCTTGATGTTGTTGAAAAAATACCAAGTAATTCTTATTTGTGGTGGAGCGACGCTCGAAAAAATCATCTTTATAGTCAGATGAGTAGCTTGCATTTAGCTGAATTAGAAAGGATGGTTAATTCCGAACGTTTAAGCTATGGCACAGTCTATCGCCGGATGCGAAAAGGTAAGTCTATGGCGGAATTACGCACAGATGGTTTTGCAGGATGCCTTAGAACTCCAAGAGGTGGTTCAAGTAAGCAAATTGTAATTGAAGCCGGTAACGGGGAATGGAGAGTAAGGTTATTAACACCAAGGGAGTATGCAAGACTTCAAGGGTTAAGAGACACCTTTATACTTCCAGATAATGCCAACAAAGGTTATTTTGCTATGGGAGACGCAGTTTGTGTTCCTGTAATAGAATTCATAGCCAGAGAAATCTTAGAGCCTGTCTTTGAAGCAGTGAAGCAGCAAAGAACAGCAGCTTAGAATTAGCATTTAAGAGGCTCCTTTCGGAGCCTTTTTATTACACTATTTTTTTTAACACTCGCGCATACTTCAAGATTTGGTGTGCTACCTTGATATCATTTGACGCACCGAGTTCTAACAACGCTACTCCAATCAAAACTTGCTGAGCAGTAACCAGTTGCCCAGTTGGAAGCTCTAATCGATCATGTCTCATGATGAAGTTTTCCCACTCTTCGCAGATGCTCAGTTCCCTGCCCTTATTCATCCTCATTAACCGTTTACACTCTGGAGGAATGGATTTTCCCTTATCCCATTCTTTGATTGTTCTCACACTTTTTAAACAAAGTTTGGCAGCTTCTTCGATGGTTAAACCACATTCAAACTCACGAAAAATATAGTTTTTTGTCATTTCGTGATACTTCATTGAATTGTCCCTCAAAAGAGGAACATATTATAAATATTGAATATGCAACTGCATTAAACATAAGCGCCCATAATGCGCACTGGCTTTGTAGGCGCAAAGTTGTAATGTCACTATTTACCAAAGTTAAAATGTCTCTTTAGTTCGTAGTCACTAAGCTTTGCTTACAACCAGCTAAGGATGCGTTTAAGATGCTAGTTACTATGAATGATTCTGATATCAATCGTTTTAAAGTAATCCAAGATGTTTGCGATCGTAGGATCCGACGAGTCGACGCGGCAGAATTCTGATTTTTCTCCAACACTTGCCAGAGAAAAACTAACGGAGTTACATAGTCTTCCAGTATCTAACGAGACCTTACGAAGTTGGATGATTGCAGATGGTTTATGGACACCGCATTCGCAACGCAAGCCTAAAGTTTACCAACCTCGCTACCGACGTCGAGCTCGTTCAAATTGGTGGCTCTCACCACGATTGGTTTGAAGGACGATCTGACAAATGCTGTCTATTAGTGTTTATCGAGGATGCGACTGGACGTTTGATGAACTTACAGTTAAGCATTAGTGACGTCGTAACCTTGTGTTCTTCAACAATACTGAGGTGTCACTTGTTTATTCATTTTCTTATGACATTAAAAAAGCGACTTGTTACAGTCGCTTTGAGTTTTTTTTGTGACACTGTGACTCTTTTACATCATAAGAGTCATCTTTCCTGGAGCACTCATTCTAATTGATGACAATGCTTCCCCTGATATCTGGACGTTAGCAAACCAAAATGGTTTATGCTTTTCTGCAAACACTTCACTTCTCGATAAGTTATCATAGATTGCATACGCCCTAGCCTGCGCTAAAGCTGCTCCATAGACACTGCGCTCTAAGATGGGTTTGCTTTCGATGTCTTCAAGAACAGCAACTTTTATATGTTCTACATTCTTCGACCAGTGAAAGTTTTCTAAAAGTCTTTTAGTCACCAGAGCTTCCATATCGACAATGACTTTAGGCAAGAAAGCGGGATTTGGTCGGACATCGGCACAGGCATAATACTCATCTTTCCTGTTCGTTTTTCTATAGTTCAGCATGACTTCAATGAGTGCGTCTTCAAACGTATCAGTGAAGTGATTAATCAATACGATGCTACCTAAGCTACGAAGCGTTCCGATCAAAACACCACAATCGGAATCTTGAACATCTGCCGATTCCAATCGCATTTTGGTGACGTTGGCAGTCAAAACCAATTGTTGCCAAAACTTGGGAGTCAGGATTTTAGTATTACTATCTGACCATCTCATCATTGGGCGCGCCATTAAAACCGGGAATAGCTTGCGGCAATTTTCAACTCCAAGGCGCCCAATCGCGACTCTTGCATCTGAACTAGTTTTAGCCGCACTCCCTCGCTCACGCAGTCTTGAGTTCTCAATCAGATCTATAATCGTTGAGCTTAGCTGATGGCTATTGTTAGCCAAGTCTGTCAGTTTTGAAAAGCTTAGAGATGGAGAATAGGCAAACGATGCGAATAACTCAAATGCGGGTATATTGCTCGATAATTTATCAATTGGAAGCGTTTCAAGCTTCTTCATTAACATTCGATCGGCGACTTTCGATACATCGCTGATGACTTTTTGCAGTGTTTTCTGCTTGTCTTCCACGATTTGGCGTTTTTCTTTTACTCGCTCTTGTTCGCACATGAGAAGTATTCTTTGGTTGCGCGTGATTCTGTCTTCTTCACTAAAGATCACATCGTCACAATAACGCCCCTGTAAACTGAGGAGCTTATCCACTTGTGACTGATCCACTTGGTGGTTCATACTAGCTAGCCACTTGGCATGTCTAAGTTCGACTTCTTTCGATACTTTGACTGCGATGTCCATTGCTTCTGGTGTGTAATTTTTTTGCGTGAGCAACAAACTGATATTCCTAACGTTGTTTTTATTTTCCTGTCGGCAAGTTTATCTATAAAGACACATGCAGTAAATGAAATGTGATATTAATTCCACTTATAAATACATACAAATTATCGAAATATTATTAGTGAATGCTAATTGCCCGTTGTTATGTGTAGTCGTATGTACTTTTCAGAAAATTTATAACGATAACGTTTGCCAATTTTCACATTTGATTTGGTGAACTGGCATACGCGTTTATCACCACTTCCTTTAACTCTCTTAATCGTTGCACTCTTGCCTTTGTGTTCCATTTCAATCATCAAGTCACAATATCCGTGGTAACCATCAAATGCTCTATCAGTTTTCTTCTGCAGCTCCGCTTTGATTTTTTTCGCTACAGGATTGATTTCTGAGTCGTCAGCTATAGCAATAGAAATTCCAAATAAAAAGCACAAAAACGTGACAGTGTATCGCATGATGTTCCCTTTCGATTCGTAAAAGTGAAACTCTAACTCACTGACTTTGCTGATATAAAAATGGGACACATTAAATGCGTCCCGTTTAACACGAATAAGTAATTGATAGTTTTCTTAAGCTCGCTTTTTACCTTTGGTCGACTTAAAGCCTTGGTGAGGAAAAACGTTTCTAATGCGTTGTTGAACTTTTTTCGGCACGTCTTTGGAAAAGGTTAAGCGCATACCTGTACGTTGGTTATAGACTTTCATTTCGCCATCAAACGGAGAATGCTCAGCGATGTCTTGCAGGTTGTGTTTAAAAGAAGGCGGTATGTGACCTTTCACCTTCGATATTTGCCCTTGTTCAAACTTAACTTTTAGGACAGGTCTATCTACGGCGATAAGCCAAAAAATGACAACAGCAGCAATCAATATTACGTAAAGCATTTGATACTCCTTAGCTAGAAAGCAATTTACTCAAGTCTTCTTTCAGCGACGATACCTTCATACTGGCTTTTTCACTTCGAGATGCCTCTGATAACAAATACTCAATAGCATCGGATAACGTACAGCCTAGCTCGTTCGCTCGATTGGAGAGTTTTTCCCACACTCGATAATCTAGATCGATGGACTTTTTCTTCGTGTGGACTTGTTCTGCATTGAAGTGACGTTTACGCTTAGCACGGATCGCTTGCTTCAGCTTATTATCAAGCTCTTCAGACATGTGGTTTTCAATCCAAGCAAGAACTTGGGTTGGCTCATGCTCAAGTTTACGAAGTTCGGCAATTGCGGCATCGGCTTCGCTCGTATCGATGTATCGGGTAACGGCTTCACCATCCTTCCACTTTTTGATGAGATACTTCCATTTCCAACCACATTCTAAATTTTCAAGCTGTTGATATTTCATCCTTCTGACCCTCAATACACTTATGGTGACAGCGTAACCCAAGTGTGCAGATTCGGCAATTAAAACTCATAAAAGTATCGATGTTGATCACTCATTTGTCGAAGGTTTAATCAACTGAATTTGCAGAATTTTTGGATTGGTCAAATTGTCGCTAGGGAGTTGATCGTCGTTTCGCTATAATGCTTGCAAGACTAAATTATGATGAATTTGAATGAACCAAGTTAACTGGCAAGATGTCACCCCTTCTTTCGAGCAGTACGAAGAGATTTTAAGTAAAGCCACTTCTCTACCGATTAAGCCCTTTATTGACCTTCAGCCTAGGCTTGAGGCGACCATTGACCGATTTACTCGTGTTCGAGGATTAACCCGTATTTTATTAGTGAATTGCACTGATAATGCGCTTTATCGTGGTTTCGTCAGCGAAGTATTGAAGAATAAGTCGTCAGCGCCTGTTGTGACAGTTGAGTCACTCGATGCCAAAGAGTTATTTGATCGCTACAGCGTGAATCAAGATGGTCAAACGACATTTGAGTCTGGCTTACTGTCTAAAGCAGATGGCGGTTATCTTGTTGTTCCTGCCAACTTAGTGCTTGCAAACGCTGCGCGCTGGCCAAACATTAAAGCAGCAGTTCAAGGTGGAAGCTTTGCTCCGATTAACCTTACACCAAATCGAATTGCGTCATCGCCTTTTGCACCACAAGACTACGATGTAAAGCTGATCATTACAGGCGATCGAAACCAGTTAGCGGAAATCGAATATGTCGATGAAGACTTTTCTGCAGGTCTGACGATGTATACTGAGGTTGAAGAAGATATCCACTTATCTCAAGAAAACCTAAGTAAATACGTTGGTTTGGTCAATTGGATTTGCCATGAATACCAACACCCTGCATTGAGTAACGAAGCCTTCCGAAGATTAATTCTTGCCGGCATGCGCTATACAGAAGATCAACACTATCTGCCTCTCGGTGTACTGTGGCACAACCAGCTGTTAGGTCTTGCTGCCCAGTATTCAAACTCATCGAGTATCGAGTTTGACGATATTGATCGTGCTATTGATGATAAATATTACCGTGAATCTTACCTACCACAACGTGCTGTGGACGATATTCTTGATGGACAAGTGATCATTGAGACGACCGGCGAACAGGTTGGGCAAATTAATGGTCTTACAGTGATTGATATGGCCGGACACCCTGTCTCCTATGGGGAACCTGCGCGTATTTCTTGTGTTATTCACTTTGGTGATGGTGATATTTCAGACGTCGAACGCAAAGCAGAACTTGGCGGCAACCTACATGCTAAGGGCATGATGATCATGCAAGCGTTTGTGAGTTCAGCACTGAATCTTGATGAACCACTACCATACTCCGCTTCGATTGTATTCGAGCAATCATACAGCGAAGTCGACGGAGACAGTGCCTCCTTAGCAGAGCTATGTTGTTTGGTGAGTGCCTTGTCAGAATCTCCAGTGAATCAACAGATCGCGGTTACTGGTGCAGTGGATCAATTTGGTCGCGTGCAAGCCGTTGGAGGCTTGAATGAAAAGATTGAGGGCTTCTACCAAGTATGTAAACACCAAGGCTTTACGGGAGAGCAAGGTGTGATTATGCCTAAATCTAACCTAAAACATCTCGCGTTACATAAAGATGTCATAGAAAGCATTAAGAATGGTGAGTTCCATATTTGGTCAGTTTCTACTGTTGATGAAGCGATTCCCATTCTGATGTCTAAACCATTTCGCGGTGAAGACGACAGCATCATTGGTAAAATTGCCGAACGTATTGAAAACTTTGAAAGACATGAGCATCCAGAAGGAATTGTGGAGCGCATCAAAAACTGGTTTGTCTAGTACTGATCGGAGTTGTTTAGCGTACACGTGTTCACTAAGATGCAGCTATCAAAAATTGGAGTAATTGATAATGCAAAACAAACGTGATTCTTACAACCGTGACGATCTTCTCGCTTCTAGCCAAGGTGAGCTATTTGGACCAGGTTACCCTCAGCTTCCTGCGCCAAACATGCTAATGATGGATCGTGTTACTAAAATGTCTGAGGCCGAAGGCGATTTTGGTAAAGGTTTGATCCTCGCAGAATTGGACATTACTCCAGATCTTTGGTTCTTTGACTGTCACTTCCCTGGTGACCCAGTAATGCCTGGTTGTCTTGGTCTTGATGCTATGTGGCAGCTTGTTGGTTTCTTCCTAGGCTGGGTTGGCGGTAAAGGCAAAGGTCGAGCTCTGGGTGTTGGCGAAGTGAAGTTTACGGGTCAAATCCTACCAACAGCGAAAAAAGTAACGTACGAGATCCACATGAAGCGCGTTGTTAACCGAAAATTAGTAATGGGTCTAGCTGATGGTCGTGTATGTGTAGATGGTAAAGAAATCTACGTAGCAAAAGATCTGAAAGTGGGTTTGTTCCAAGACACTTCAAGCTTCTAATCTCCTACTCTGAAGTATTTATCAAGGCTCCTATCAAAGGAGCCTTTTCTTTATCTTATGGCATTTAGTTTAGACACACGCGTAAATTGCTACATTTAAAAACATCCGCTTTAAACGCAGAAAAGGCTCTTAACGAGCCCTTTCAAATCCTTCTGTTTGTATGTGGAGAGTTTATTTGTAGAGACCAGATTGTCTTTCATCTCTGGCATCACGCCAACCACCTAACCAATACGACCGAGCATCAATTTGTTGATATGGGCAAGCCTCTTGAGACCTTCCATTCAACCCAGCTTTATAGCCTTGAGATTGAGCTCGTTCTAGGCGATCACGCTTTTGTCTCTTCATAGTTAATTCCTCATACAGGTCCATTTACAAACGTACTACTGTTATTGTGAAACTTTGATGGAGTTTTTATGACTCCATCTACAAGAATCGATCAAATTGCGCATTTTCTCAAGGCATAAAAAAAGCAGAGGCTCATTTCTGTGAGCCTCTGCTTGATTTAAAAATTACTGACTATTTTCTACGGAACCCGAATAGACCCAGCATGGTCAAAGCCAGCCAACCTAGACCAGCACCTTGGCGTTCCGCAGCTTCCTCTTCAACACTTCGTGGTTGAATATTAGCTTTAGTTGCACCTGGAATCGGCTTAAGCTTAACAGCAACGATTTTCTCTTCACCGTTACTACAGAAAGAGTTGTGAGCTGTTGTGTCATAACCGCCTGCACACTTCATTGCTGTCGCGGAGATCACACCGGCATCGTTGATATCTGAAGCGCTAATGATACGGAACTCGTTGTTGCTGTCAGAAATATCTCTGGCGCTTGCGCTCTGATCGTTTGCACCGTTGGTAAGATCGTCGAGGAACCACGCTTTGCCATCGAAGATTTCTTTAGCACGCTCACTAACTGTTCCACCTTGAGCATATGGATAGATAAATCCACGCTTACGACGAGGTTTACCCTCTTCTTCACGAGTCTTCTCAGCGTCTAATTGACCAACAATCTCATTGTATGAGTTGATGCCACCCATTTGACCGCCAGCACCGCTAAAGAATATACCAGAAGTTGGGTAGAAGGCACTTACTGAGCTCTTAGTCACATCGTCAACAACAAAGAGACGATTTGGTGCTGACCCTGTTGGCATTAAGTAAGCCCCCGAACGTTTGGCTTCACCAATCGCAACAAAATTTGCATTTACGTCAGTTAGACGTGAGTTGGTATGAACCGTATCACCACTGATTCTTTGTTGGGCACCATCAACTTCTTTATTTACCCATGTAGAATCAACGACTGAGCCTTCTTTTGCCAACGTTCCTACGAAGACTGTTGCGTTCATGTAGTTGTTGTCACTGTCATAGGTGTTGTACCCAACACCATAAACAGTTGAATCTTTTACAACAAAATCTCGCATGCTACCTTGCGCCAGGCGTTCATCTTCTTGAGCTTGTCCACTTGGCCAACCTAATTCGACCGCTGAACCTGTAGCATCCCAAATGGCTGCTTTAGATGTCGAGTGGTCGCCATTATCATTGTTGGCAAATCTCGAAACGCTACCTACAGTAAATGTTCCATTTGTTTTCCAAGCCCTGCTTTCTAGAAGCTTTGGAACTGCGTCGCTTGTGTCAAAGTTAGGACTAGTTCCTGGTGCAACAACCGTATTTCTTGTTTCTAAAACAGTTGGATCGGTTGTACTGATAACACTTTGATTGCCTACAGGCTTCCCTTCAGCAGTCAGACTGTTGATGACATTGTTGTACTTATTGGTATACGCTGCAGAATCAATAGTATTAGGCGTCTCACCCTCAACGTAAGCTAGTGCATTTGAAGTAAAGTCTTTACTAAAAGCCTCTTTACTCCAAGGACTCCAATGGACTGATGCCCACGATTCACATGTTGAGTAACGACGTTCATTCTTACAGTATCTTTCAAAGTCATCGAACTCTTGTACGTAAAAGAAACCCAAATCCATCGCAAATGGCACTTCTTCGCGGTAGCTAACGCCGTCGACTTCTTGCCCAGTTGAGATTGGGGTTACACGCGTTTCAAGCGCAAGTTTAAAGTGCTTTGAATCACAATCAGCACCTTTATCAAAACAACCCAGCGCGAAAGGCTTTCCTGTATCAGGATCGTTATCCACGTCACCTTGTTGAATTGCGACACCGTACACTGTTTCCGTAGTGACGTTTTCAGGGGAAACTTCAACTACTTGATACAGTGCTGCATTGGCATTCATTGCCGTACCGACCATCATAGCGATGGCGGTTAATTTGAATTTGTTACTACAATTCATCGAATTCTTAACTATCCTGTTGCATTGCTTCGAGTTCTTCCCATCTCTCGAACGCGATTTCCAACTCCTGCTCTACCGCAGCGAGCTGTTCCAATACCGGTTGAGTCTGTTCTACAGATTTAGTGAAGAACTCTGGGTCGTTCACTTGTTCTTGTAGAGTCTCAATATCCGCCTCTAATTGTTCTAGTTTAGCTGGAAGAGCCTCTAATTCTCTTTGCAGCTTATACGATAACTTCTTCGAATTGTTCTTAGGTTGCGTAGTTTTGGGAGTTTCCTCAACCACTTTCTCTTTCTTCGCTGCTTTTTCAACCTGACTGCGCGAAGCAAGAACTTGATCACGCTGCTGTTTTGCGTCGTGGTAACCACCAACAAACTCTTCGATTATGCCGTTACCTTCAAAAATCCAACTGGTCGTCACCGTATTGTCTACGAACTCACGGTCGTGGCTCACTAACAGTAACGTACCCTGATAATTGGCAAGCATTTCTTCTAAAAGTTCCAACGTTTCGATGTCCAAATCGTTGGTAGGTTCGTCAAGAATAAGCAAGTTGTTAGGTTTCAACAAGATACGAGCCAGCAACAAACGGTTTTTTTCGCCTCCAGACAAGGCTTTTACTGGCGTGCGAGCACGTTTTGGTGCAAACAAGAAATCTTGTAGGTAGCTCAATGCGTGACGCTGACGCCCTCCAACCATCACTTCTTGCTTACCATCTGCTAAGTTATCAATAACCGTCTTTTCAGGATCAAGAATTTCACGGTACTGATCGAAGTAAGCCACTTCGAGCTTTGTTCCACAATGAAGACGACCGCCTTGCGCTGATAATTGCCCTAATAGCAACTTGAGAACGGTACTTTTACCACAGCCGTTAGGACCAATCAGTGCGATTCGATCACCACGCATAATGTTGAAGCTAAAGTTATCAACGATTTTTTTGCCTTCAAAAGCAAAAGAGACATTCTCAGCTTCAAAGACGATCTTACCTGAGCGTGAAGCATCGTCGATGTTAAGGTTAACTTTACCTTGAACCTCACGTCTGTCACGACGTTCTTCACGAAGCTTCTTAAGGGCACGAACACGACCTTCGTTGCGTGTACGACGTGCTTTAATGCCTTGGCGAATCCACACCTCTTCCTGAGCTAGCTTTTTGTCGAACTCTGCATTTTGCATTTCTTCGACACGAAGCATCTCTTCTTTGTCATTTAAGTATTGGTCATAATCACCAGGGAAAGAAGCGAGTTGTCCGCGATCGAGGTCAACAATGCGTGTCGCCATCGATTTGATGAATGCACGGTCGTGGGAAATGAAGATGATCGAGCCTTTGAAGTCCTTTAGAAAGTTCTCTAACCATTCGATGGTCGTTACATCAAGGTGGTTAGTTGGCTCATCAAGAAGCAATACATCAGGGTCACAAACAAGTGCATGAGCGAGAGCGGCTTTACGTTGCCAACCACCCGATAGATCAGTCAGTTTGGTTTCAGGGCTTAGCTTTAGCGCACCAAGTACATTCTTAACACGATCATCAAAGCGCCAAGCGTTAAGGTGATCCAACTGTTCTTGAATCTTAGCAAGACGATTAATGTTCTTTTCACTTGGGTCCTGAGCGACAAGATCGAGAAGATCATGATAGATCTTCAACTGCTCACCGATTTCAGCTAAACCACCAGATACGTATTCGTAAACTGTGCCTTCTTGATTGCGTGGTGGATCTTGTTCAAGTCGAGAAACAACGACGTCTTGGGTGATTTGAATCTTGCCATCGTCCAACAAAATGTCGCCAGCAAGCACTTTCATTAACGTAGACTTACCTGCACCGTTGCGACCAACTAAACAAACGCGTTCATTTTCTTGAAGAGCGAACTCTGCTTTGTCTAGTAATGGGTGGTCGCCAAATGCAAGTTGTGCGTTATGAATGGTAAGTAATGCCATTATTATCCAACCAATGTTTGAGTTTTTCTAAGTCAAACGGCCAGTTCAACTCAGAATCTTGATATTTTAATACGGGAATTGTTACGCCGTAACGAGAAAAGAGAGCATCGTCGAACGCTATGTCGACGATGTGTGTTTGTTCGGCGAGACCAATCTGACTAACGAGGTCAAACGCCATCTCGCAGAGATGGCATCCTTCAGTGCTGTAAAGCGTTAGCACGTTCAACATCCTTTTACTGTTCCGTCCCTATTCTGCGTGAGTAACCAACCAGCAGTTGTGAATCTGTTTGTTACGAGAAAAATCCAATGGCAGAGTTTGAGAAGAAATGTTCTGCGCTTTTAAGCCCAGTTCTGCAAGCCCTGCTTCGTCCATCTTGAAGTGACGTTTGTTGTTCGAGAAAACAATCGTACCGCCAGCACGCAACAGACGCTTAAGGTTTGTCATTAGCTTAATATGATCGCGCTGTACATCGAACGACGTTTCCATGCGTTTAGAGTTAGAGAACGTCGGTGGGTCAATAAAGATAAGATCATATTCACCTTTGGCGTTCTCAAGCCACTGGAGACAGTCAGCTTGCTCAAAACGATGCTGGCGACCAACACAACCGTTTAGCTGCATGTTGTCTTTCGCCCAGTTGAGGTACGTGTTAGACATATCTACCGTAGTTGTAGAACGCGCTCCACCAACTGCAGCGTGCACTGTTGCACTGCCAGTGTAAGCAAACAAGTTAAGGAAATCTTTACCCTGTGCCATTTCGCCAAGACGACGACGAGTGATCTTATGATCTAAGAACAAGCCCGTGTCTAGGTAGTCATGAAGGTTTACGATCAGCTTCACTCCGTACTCGTTCACTTCAAGCGTCTCTGAAACTTGACCTAATTTTTGGTACTGGCTACGACCCTTTTGCTTCTCACGAACTTTAAGTACTACGTTATTCGCTTCTACACCTGTTACCTGAATCGTTGCACGGATGATGTCCGTTAGACGGCGCTTGGCTTTTTCTTCAGGGATATTCTTAGGTGCTGCGTATTCTTGAATCACAATTTGATCGCCGTACACGTCGATCGCTACATTGTATTCAGGAAGATCCGCATCGTAGATACGGTAACAGTCAAGTTTCTCTTTACGAGCCCACTTACCAATCTTGCCAATGTTTTTCTTCAAACGGTTTGAGAAGTCTGGTGCAATTTGAACATTAGTGTCCGCGCCTTTCACTTCATCAACGCTGCGCTCTGCAATGCTGTAGTTCTTTTGGTGACAAGGTAACGCACCATTGTTCAATTTGAACTGTTTGTCCGCACGCATACGAAGACAGCTTAGTAGCTCGTCTGAACTTGAGAAGATAGACGCTTTACAACCGCCAAACTCTGCTTTTAGCTGACCACCAAATGCTGTGTATAGCGCGATCAGACCAGGTTCAGTGCCAAGACGCTCACCATAAGGCGGGTTAGAAACGATAACGCCAGATTCGAAACCAGCCGGACGAGTAATGGTTGCTGCATCGCCTTGTGCAAATTCAATCAACTCTTCAACACCAGCTCTACGAGCGTTGTCTCGTGCAACCTTCAATACTTTCGGGTCGTTATCGAAGCCGAAAAACTTAGCGTCAACTTTTTTGACACCGCGTCGAGCTTGTACATTTGCCTCTGATTTAATCTCTGCCCAAAGCTCTGGTTCAAAATCTTCTAGCGCTTCAAAGCCCCACTGTTTGCGCTTAACGCCTGGTGCCATATTGGCTGCCATCATCGCTGCTTCAATCAGCAACGTACCAGAACCACACATTGGGTCTAGAAGCGGTTGTGAACCATCCCAGCCACAACGCATTACGATTGCTGCTGCAAGCGTCTCACGTAGCGGAGCTCGACCTGATTCTGGACGGTAGCCACGTTGATGAAGACCACTACCCACCATATCCACACCAAGAATGGCTTTGTCTTTGTGCAGACGAACATGAACGCGGATATCAGGGCGTTCTTTGTTAATGTTTGGACGAGGAAGTCCTTTCTTCTCAAAGCAATCTACGATGCCGTCTTTTACTTTCATTGCACCGTATTGGCTGTTGCGGATTTCACGGTTCGTACCATTGAAGTCGACCACAAAGCGCTTTGAACTATGGAACTGGTTTACCCAGTTAATTGAAGACGTCGACAGGTAAAGGTCCATGTCGTCGTTACAGGTAAATTCAGATAAAACACGTACAAATCGAGACGCCAAGCGGCTCCACAAACAGCAACGGTAAATCTGTTCATTCGTCGCCTTAAATTTAACGCCTGCCTGTACTGGTTTGGCGTTTTCAATGCCTAGTTTAGTCAGTTCTTCAACAAGCAAGTTTTCCATGCCGTTTGAAGTTACCGCGAGATATTGATTCATAGTGTTCTTTCGTCGATAAAAAATGGCTTTGATTATACCTGACTTTACGATCAATGCCTCGTTTTTAAAGGTATTTTTACTTTATTAGCTCAAACAGTCGCCAATCTCATCTGTTGAAAATCAAAACACAGCACATCTGCAAACAGAATACGTCTCTTTATCACTTTCTAGTAAAGACAAGCTTCATAACGAGAGTGAATACTTATTTACATCATTTTTGGTCTATACCAATCGTTGATTTTGCGTGTAATTAACTTACAAAATGAGCGTATAGGGGAACAAAAGGTGAAATATTAGGCGTCTGGTTGCCTAAATTAAGGAAACGCTAAAATGAAAAAAGTGGAATAAAAGTGAGCTACTTCATATCTGAGATACAAAATAGCCCTCACCTAGGCATGTATTTGGCGTGCACAAGAGGAGATATTCAGAAAATTCTAGGCAAAAAAAATCGACCTAATGAGGTCGATTAATGCAAACAAAGGAACGAAAATAAAGAAAAATCAAAAGGAAATTAACCCACCATCGCCATTGGTGCCATCGTGAATAAGTGATTGGCACACACCATGCGATCGTGCATTACTTTAATTGGTTGCCCAAATGGCAGTACTTTGTTGCCATCAAGTAGAAATTCATCCTGCCCTACGTAAGCACATAGGCTTGATGTTTTACCTGGTTCTAGAACGATGAATACGCCTTCTGAATATCGATTTGTTAGGAAGACCATATCCCCTTCTTCTGGCTCATGTCCATCGCATTGGGCGTCGAAGAACCAGCTCTTCGGTTGAACAGGTTTATGAAAGCGTTTTGCAGCTACGCAATAGAGCGTAAGTTCGGCTTGACGGTATTCGTTGATGTCGAGACAACGGATTCGTTCGTTGTACGTTTGAAACGCGCTTGCGTCATCAACAGTGAATTCATTGTCTGAGAAGGCACAATTGACCAACAGCTTACGGCATAGATTGGTTTGGAAAATCATCTCCTCCCCCAAATCCAGCATTAGGCAAGCTTTCTGCTCGTCAAAATACCAATTCCATTTGTCGCTGGGTTTAAGCATTATTCCGTTCTCTTGTTTGTGACTAGTTAATCAGTAATAAGAGGTAAGACGCTTAATTACCTACTCATGATTTTTAAATTTTACAAACGAACGGGCAAAAAAAAAGAGGAAACGAATTCCTCTTTTTTTAGTAACAAGCGTCGATTTCTCAACGATTTAGCGATTGCTCTTATAGATTTTTAACAATATCGCGTACGAGACCTGGTCCGTGGTAGATGAAACCAGTGTAAACTTGAACAAGTTGTGCACCTGCCATCATTTTCTCTTTCGCTGCAACGTATGAGTCAACACCGCCCACACCGATTATCGGAAGTTTATCGCCAAGCTCTTCATGAAGTTTACGAACAACTTCTGTTGAACGTGATTGAACCGGACGTCCGCTTAGACCACCCGCTTCGTTCGCATGTTTCATGCCTTCAACGACTGTGCGATCAAGCGTTGTGTTTGTTGCAATCACACCGTCGATGTTATTCTTAATTAGCGACTCACAGATCTGGCTGATTTCGTCATCGCTCAAATCCGGTGCAATTTTTAGCGCAAGTGGTACGTACTTACCGTGCTTTTCTGCAAGTTCTGCTTGTTTCTCTTTGAGTTCAGATAGCAATTCGTCTAGCGCTTCACCGTACTGAAGTGAACGAAGCCCTGGTGTATTTGGTGACGAGATGTTCACGGCGATGTAACCGGCATACTCGTACACTTTTTCCATACAAATCAGGTAGTCCTCTGCCCCTTTCTCAATTGGTGTATCTTTATTTTTACCAATGTTGATACCAAGAATGCAGTTGTATTTTGCCTTTTTCACATTCTCAACCAGATGATCCACACCTAGGTTGTTAAAGCCCATACGATTGATGATACCTTCCGCTTCAACTAGGCGGAACAAACGTGGCTTGTCGTTACCTGGTTGCGGACGAGGCGTAACAGTACCAACTTCGACAAAACCAAAGCCCATAGCGTCAAACGCTTCGATACATTCGCCGTTTTTGTCCAAACCAGCAGCAAGACCCACTGGGTTACGGAATGTAAGCCCCATGCATTCTACTGGACGATTTGGTAATTGTTGACGATAGAAAAGATCGAGAGGAGTGCCGTTAAAGCGTTGGAAGTTTTTGATTGCAAGATCATGTGCCTTTTCGGCATCAAGTTGGAAAAAGCCAGTTCTGGCTAGACGGTAAAGCATTGTGCCTCCGAAAGAAAAAAGCCCCGTGTAAACGGGTCAATATTATTTACTGTTTTTCAGTGCAATTCAATGAAAATGAGTGAATTCAGCAAAATAGTATGTCTCATTTTAATTTTGTTCATAAAAACAGTTGATTAGCACTCTATTCTCTATACAAAATTGCTAGCTTTTTATTTAAAAGCAAACGATTTCATGCCAGGAAAACTCAAATCGAACGTTACGTCGTCACTTGTTGTGTGGAGTTATAATGATTTGAACATAAAAAAGCCCCGCGATTGCGAGGCTTTTGCTAAAGTCACTTACCCTATTCGTTCGAAGAACAGTTCAGGTTAAGTAGAACCAACTCTCGAAGTGCAACAGAGAACTTAGCGAACTCATGAACGGAACCAACTTTGAATTCATTCAAGATGCTCTCCCAACGATGTAATGACAATTCATTCGTGGTCATCCAATCTTCGAGTGCTTGCATCACGTCTAGATCTTCTGTTGAGCAGCCGCAAGTTAGAACTTGAGCAGTCAATTGACGTTGTTGCCAATCGAGATCCTCACGGAATGCTGCACGAGCAAGAGCTTGCCAGTTATTATCAACCGCTTGGCTATTGATCTGTTTCAAGAACCAGTGAAGTGATAAACGGTCACCTAGATTAAAGTAAAGCTTCGAGGCTTGTTCAACCGTTTTACCCGTTTCGCTTGCTACTGTTGAAATATCCAGTGCAGACTGTAGGCTAGAGAGACGAGCTACATGGTGTGCCAGTTTCTCCTCTACTCCGCGCTCAATCCATTTCTGAGCAAGTTCGTTATGCTCTTCCACTTCTGATGCAACTAGCATGGTGTCTAGCGTTTCAGTAATAGTGTGAACATCGTCTTTATATAGCGCAACTAACTCAGTTACTGTGCTCTTACCGCTGCGATTGCGAAGTAACCAACGAGAGATACGGCGCAATGCGCGACGTACATAAAACATGATCTCATACTGTGCTTCTGCAGTTGCAACGTTATCGAGTGCACGAGTTTGCTTAAGAATATCTTCCAGTTCGAAGATCTCACGTGTTGCACTGTAAGCGTTCGCAATATCAACGACACTCGCGCCCGTCTCTTCTTGAAGACGAGTCACGAAGTTACAGCCCATTTCATTAACCATTTGGTTTGCCAGCGCTGTTGCGATGATTTCAGCACGCAGCGGGTGGTTTACCATCTGATCTTTGTAGTTACGGCGTAACTCACTTGGGAAATAAGCAACTAACTGTTTTCCATGGAATTCATCATTTGCAATTTCGTCAGCAACCAATTGTTCTTTCAGAACCATCTTACCGTAAGCTACGAGTACTGAAAGTTCAGGACGTGTCAGACCAAGACCTTGTTTCTCTCGCTCAATCAAGGTTTCATCGTCTGGAATGTACTCAAGAGCACGATCCAAGTACCCTGCTTTCTCCATTGTATGGATAAAGCGGATTTGCTCTTTAACGATGCCAACACCTTGCTGTTCAGTCACCGAAATAGACTCAGATTGACGGTATGCATCGTCCAATACGATTTCGCCCACTTCGTCTTCCATCGATTCAAGAATCTGGTTGCGTTGTTTAACCGTTAGATCGCCATTCGATACTAAACCATTCAAGAAGATCTTAATGTTCACTTCGTTGTCCGAACAGTCTACGCCACCAACGTTATCCACAAAGTCCGTATTTACACGACCGCCTGTGCTTGCGTATTCGATACGACCAAGCTGAGTCATACCTAAGTTACCGCCTTCACCAACCACTTTCGCTTTTAAATCACGTCCATCGATACGGAGTACGTCATTTGCACGGTCGCCAACATCAGTGTGTGTCTCGCTAGAAGCTTTAACATACGTACCGATACCACCATTCCAAAGCAGATCCACTTCCATTTGCAGGATCATCTTAATCAGATCGTTTGGCGCTAGAGACGCTTTCTTCGTGCCCAGCATTTTTTGGATTTCTGGCGTTAGTTGGATCGATTTAGAGCGACGAGAGAAAATACCACCGCCCTGCGAGATCAACTCGGCGTTGTAATCTTCCCAGCTTGATCGTGGGAGATTGAACAAGCGATTACGCTCTTCCCAGCTGGTGGCTGAATCCGGATTTGGATCAATGAAGATGTGCATATGGTTAAACGCAGCTTGTAGACGAATATGCTTAGATAGCAGCATACCGTTACCAAATACGTCCCCTGCCATATCACCCACACCAATTGCTGTGAAGTCAGTGGTTTGACAGTTGATGCCCATTTCTCGGAAGTGGCGTTTCACCGATTCCCAACCACCTTTCGCAGTGATACCCATTGCTTTGTGGTCATAACCGTTAGAACCACCTGATGCAAACGCGTCACCTAGCCAGAAGTTGTACTCATCCGATACAGAGTTCGCCAAATCAGAGAATGTTGCTGTACCTTTATCGGCGGCAACAACTAAGTATGGGTCGTCTTCATCGTGACGCACTACACTCTTCGGCGGAATAACTTCGCCTTCGATGATGTTATCGGACACATCGAGAAGCGCGCGAATGAAGCGTTTGTAACAACGTTGACCTTCAGCGAAGATTTCATCACGGTTAGTTAGAGTTGGCTGACGTTTACATACGAAGCCACCTTTTGCACCCACAGGAACAATAACCGTGTTCTTAACTTGCTGTGCTTTAACCAGACCAAGAATTTCAGTACGGAAGTCCTCTTGACGATCCGACCAACGCAAACCACCACGCGCGACTTTACCGCCACGTAGGTGTACACCTTCAATATCAGGTGCGTAAACGAAGATCTCAAACGCAGGCACTGGCTGAGGAATATCTGGGATTTCGCTTGGTTTCATCTTCAACGATAACCAAGGTTTCGGCTGCTTATTTTCGTCCAATTGGTAGTAGTTAGTACGTAGCGTTGCCGTGATCATTTCCATGTAGCGACGGATGATACGATCATCATCTAGGCTTTCAACGCGATCCAGTTGCTCGGTTATTTTCTTGATAAGATCGTTCTGACCTTTCTCGCTGCCTTTGTGTTTTGGATCGAATCGTTTGGCAAACAAGTTTACTAGACCCGTTGCCAAATCTGGGTAATGGCTAAGGGTATCTTCTATGTATTGTTGGCTGAATGGGAAACCAACCTGGCGCATATAGCGCGCGTATGCACGAAGAATTGAGATTTCACGACCAGACAGTGAAGCGCCTAGTACCAAGCGGTTGAAGCCATCACTCTCTAGATTACCAGCCCAAATCGCTGCGAATGCTTGTTGGAAACGATCGCGAGCTTCACGAAGATCAACGGTCTTGTCGCTCTTATGCAGCATTGAGAAATCTAGGATCCAGAATGTTTGACCATTGTTGGTTTCGATCTCATAAGGCGATTCGCCGATCACACGTAACCCTAGGTTTTCCAACATTGGCATCACGTCGGATAGGTGAATTGGCTCGTCGCGGTGGTATAGCTTCAAGCGAACTGCTTTCGATTCTGCCGCTTCTTCTTGCGGACGATAGAACAGCATGCCGAGTTTGTTGTCGTCGCTTAACGCTTCTAGACGTTCGATATCTGCAACCGCAGAACCTGGCATCATGTCTTCTTTATATGAACGTGGGAATGCGCTCATGTACTCTTTCGAAAGCGGAAGACCTTTGCTTTCACCAAAGTTAGCAATGATAGACTCTTTTAGGCGGTCGTCCCATGAAGTCGATACTTCCATTAAGTTCTGCTCAATCTTTTTCACGTCTACATCAATGTTGTTATTGTCTACACGAACAATGTAATGGGTTCTCGCCAACGGGCTTTCTGAGAAGAAGGTTGTGAATTCAACCTCTTGTTCACAGCCAAAGTACTGCTTAAGAATGCGTTGCGTTTGACGACGAAGCTCTGTGTTGTATCGATCTTTTGTCACGTAAACCATACAGCTGAAGAATCGACCAAACGGGTCTTTACGAACAAATAGACGTAACAAGTCACGATCTTGCATTTGAACGACACCCATCCCCACTTCTAATAACTCTTCTTCACGAGCTTGAAGTAATTCGTCACGTGGGTAGTTTTCTAGAATGTTGTGCAGGGCTTTGTACGAGTACGATCCGTTACGGTAACCACTCGCTTCTAGAATACGATCCACTTTCTCGCGGATCAGAGGAATACTTTGTACGGCTTGGTTGTATACAGCAGAAGTGTAAAGACCTGTGAAACGGTGCTCACCAATCACTTTGCCGTTCTTATCGAATTTCTTAACGCCAATGTAGTCAGTGTAAGCTGGGCGGTGAATACGAGATGCTTGATTGCCCTTAGTGATGATCAATGCGTAAGGCTTTTTCGCTTCTAGGCGTGCAGAGTCGGACAGTTCAGAAAGCTTGATGCTGCGAATGCGATTGTCATCGGCAAAGAGACCAAGACCTTTCTCTTTAACAGGTTGCAGCTCAGTGTCACCATTGACGCTAACAAGATCATACTCTTTGTAACCCATGAAGGTGAAGTTATGATCCCCTAACCAACGTAGGTATTCGATCGTCTCATCTAAACGATCAGTCTTCATCGAAACTCGATCTTTGTTCTTTTCAAGATCATCAGTAACGATCTTAAGTTTATCAACCATTTGTTTCCAATCATCAACCACTAAACGCGTGTCAGACAAAATGGTCAGTAGCTCATTTTTCAGCTCTTGCATTTCACCTTTACTGGTTAAGCGGTCAACTTCGATATGGAACAGAGATTGAAGAACACCACCCTCGCCATTAACGTCCGTCACTTGCCCTTTTTTATCGCGTTCTAGTTGCGTTGGGTTGTTGAGCATCAAGTGAGAAACAAGGTCAAGTCGCGTTAACGCCATCTTGATGGAATCCACCAAAAACGGGCTGTCCGGAACAACAATTTCAACAATAGTGTGTGTTGATTGCCAACCTTGGCGGCTGACGGTTGGGTTGAATACCCTGACAGAAATGTCTTCTGGTTTCTTTTCATTGACATGATGCCACAGGCTAACAACGGCACCATATAGGTCGGATTCGTTTCGCTGAATCAAGTCATCATCAGCAATGTTACTAAATAAGTGTTGAGCAAGTTTAGTTACAAGCGGTTGGTGAGAAAGCTCGAGTTTGTCTTGAATTAGTTGGTATACCTTTTCAAGCAGAACCGGCACTACATTTTCACGCGCGGTCATATTCACACTCCACATTAGAATTGTTGTTTTGTAGGGGGACTTAACTTCGGGTTTTAGCCTCGAAACTAAGCATAGGTAATGCATGCACTTATTGTAAAAGCATAATTACAAATGTTTAACAAAAATTCGCAGTGGTGGGAGGTGAAATGTTTGATTATGTGACTAAGATTCCTGTTTAACTCACTAGGAATATCAGGCATCACAGAGTTTCTAACTTTAGAAACTTATTATTTTGGTCAGTTGTGAGTCTAAAACGACCTCTAATGCCTAATTGACTAAGAAATGGTCGAAATTTTGATGCATCTAGTTGCACTCTCAAACCATTGTCAGTAATGACTTGTACAGAACTTGCGGCACCAGAGTAGTGTGAAAGAAATGTTTGATAAGAGATGTTGAGAGAGAAGTAATACTGGTTCATGAAAATGGATTGTTGTCAGAACAAAAAACTAGGGTGATCGTAATGACCACCCTATTCTTTTGTCGATTATTCGTCTAGTGCTTTAGTCACTTTTTCGAATAAGTCTTTCGCTAGATTGTCCATCGCTTTAAGCTTTTCAAGCTCTACACGAATAAGCGCTTGACGACCTTCATCGTATTTACGGAATTTCAATAGAGGATCGATCATGCGGGACGCCACTTGTGGGTTACTATCGTTCAACTGACGAAGGATCTCACCAGCAAATTGGTAGCCAGAACCAGATTTATCATGGAAACGTACTGGGTTTGCGTTCAAGAACGAACCAATCAAACTGCGCGTGCGGTTCGGGTTCTTCAAGCTAAACGCTTCGTGGCTCATGGTTTCTTTTACTTTCTCAAGTGCGTTCTCAATCGGGTTGCTGCCCTGAAGAACAAACCATTTGTCCATAACCAGACCATCGTGCTTCCACTTGTCGCTGTAATCCGCCATTAACGCTTCACGACATTCAAGTTGTGCACTGTTTGCTGCACTCATCGCCGCAATTGTGTCGGTCATATTGTTTGATGATTCATACTGCGCTTTTGCTAGCTCGTTACCCTTTTCAGTGTAAGCCAAGAACTGCAAGCACTGGTTGCGCAGAGCGCGTTTGCCAATCGCTGCGTGGTCGATGCTGTATTCTGTTTGGTTCAATGCGTGATAAGTAGCACTCAGTTCATCTTCTAGTTCTTTAGAAAGTGACGCTGTAATGCTATTCAGTACCGTATCTACCGCATCGATATCAATCTGCTTGTACCAACCAGTGATTTCGTTGATGGAAGGCAGAGAAAGCACTTGAGCAATAAACGCAGGTTCAAGGTTTGCATCAAGTAACACGCCACGGAATGCATCGATTAAGTCTTCTGATAGATTAACCTCACCACCCGCTTGAACATTAGTTACGTTTTGACGAATGTATTTCGCGAGCAGCATTTGGCTTGCATCCCAACGAGCAAAATCGTTCGTTGCGTGCTTCATCAAGAAAATCAGTTCATCATCGCTGTAATCGTATTCCAATTTAACCGGTGCAGAGAACTCACGAAGCAATGATGATACTGGTTGTTCTGCAACGTTTTCGAATACGAAAGTCTGCTTGTCTTGCTTCACGTCCAAAACGTTGTGTACGGATTCACCGTTGATAACCAGTGGAATCACATCACCATTTTGTGCGTATAGTTCAATATCGAATGGAATATGTAGCGCTTGCTTTTCTGCTTGGTCGTGCGTTGCTTCAGTAAATTGCTCAACCGTTAACGCGTAAGTTTTTGCTTCAGCGTTATATTCGCTGTTTACGCGGAGTGTTGGTGTACCCGATTGGCTATACCATAAGCGGAATTGTTTAAGATCAACGCCCGTTGCGTCTTCCATCGCAGAAACAAAATCTTCACACGTTGCCGCTGTACCATCATGACGTTCGAAGTAAAGCTTCATGCCTTTTTGGAAGCCTTCTTCGCCAAGTAACGTGTGGTACATGCGGATCACTTCGCTGCCTTTTTCGTACACGGTTAGCGTGTAGAAGTTATTCATTTCAATAACTTTATCTGGGCGAATTGGGTGTGACATTGGGCTTGAGTCTTCCGCAAACTGAGGACCACGGATAATGCGAACGTTGTCGATGCGGTTTACTGCGCGTGAACCAAGATCGGACGAAAACTCTTGGTCACGGAATACCGTTAGACCTTCTTTTAAGCTCAGTTGGAACCAATCGCGACAAGTCACGCGGTTACCCGTCCAGTTGTGGAAGTATTCATGACCGATTACCGCTTCAATGCCAAGGTATTCGCGGTCAGTCGCGGTTTTTTCATTCGCAAGCACAAACTTCGAGTTGAAGATGTTTAAACCTTTGTTTTCCATTGCACCCATGTTGAAAAAATCAACCGCAACGATCATGTAGATATCAAGATCGTACTCAAGACCAAAGCGATCTTCGTCCCACTTCATTGAGTTGATCAGCGAAGTCATTGCATGACCCGCGCGATCGAGGTTGCCTTTGTCGACAAAGATTTCTAGGTCTACTTCACGACCTGATGTGGTTGTGTATTTATCACGTAGTACATCAAAGTCACCGGCAACCAAAGCGAACAAGTAAGCAGGTTTTGGATGTGGGTCCTGCCATTGAACCCAATGACGACCATTTTCTGCCTCACCTTCAGCTACGCGGTTACCATTGCTTAATAGAAATGGGTACACGGTTTTGTCTGCGATCACTTTTGTTGTGTATTTCGCAAGAACGTCTGGACGATCTAGGTAGTAAGTAATACGACGAAAGCCTTCTGCTTCACACTGTGTACAGAACGCACCACCTGATTTGTAAAGACCTTCAAGTGCGGTGTTTGCTTCCGGGTCGATCTTAGTAACGATTTCTAAATCAAATTCTGCTGGCAGATCGGTAACAACTAGAGAGGCTTCTTTGACTTCATGATGAGACCAGTCTTCACCGTTCACTTTTACAGAGCGTAGCTCTAGCCCTTCACCATCGAGTTCTAATGTGGTTAATTCACCCTTTTGAACTACTTTTGATACTGCTGTAACGATCGTGTCGTTGTCATAAAGATCAAACGTCAAATCAATATCGGTAATTGTATGAGATGGCGCTTTATAATCTTTGCGATATTTCGCTTGGGGAGCTTGAGACATGTCCATAAATCCTTGTATATAGAACCACAAAAATACCAGGACTAGAGGCTCAAACACCTCTTACTGGTATCACGATATAAGCTATTTGTAGGGGTTGTGGTATCAGAATACAAGTCTTTCTATAAAAAAACGGAGCTTTTAGTGTCTTAGCTCCGCTTTCTGTTTAACATTTAATCAACATCAGAATATTTCACTATTAATAACCCTGCGTGAAATAATGGTGATGAATCATTTATGGTGTTACTCGATTAAGTACCGCGTACATATCACCGTTAGAATCTTGAATCGTCAGCTCGTTTTGGTTCAATGTATAGCGGGTTCCGTGCTCTCCGTTCTCGTACAAAAGAACTAGATGCTCACCTTCTGTGTAAAACACGCCTTGTTTCACTGCCTCTTCACCTTCTTCATTTGACACTCTAAACATAAATACAAAGTCTGGTTGAAGAATTAAGTCCATTTGGTTGATGTTATTTGCAAGCATGCCATCCCCTCCAACTTGAGAGCTTGACCAAATACCTGCAAGTGCATTCGACAACCCCTTAGTGAAGGTTACACCATTCAAGTCTAGGGTGTTGTGATTATTACGATATGCATAAATTTGCGGTTCATCAGTATTCAACCCAAGGACGATGGTGTCCTCATTGGCGTTATAGAGTCCTTCCCAATGGTCGATTGAGTAATCTTTTTTCTGAATGTCGATAGAGAACGTGTAGTCCGAGCCAAGGGTGAGTTTTATCGCTCTAAAGTTTTCTGAAGAATCATCAGGGTTTGGATTCATCAAATACCAATCTCCGATCAAGAATGGAGTGTCAAAGTGACTTAGTTCGTCTTCCTTGTTGGTCTCCGCGCTAGAAACACTAAAGCAGCAAAAGCTAAGTAAAATAATGAACCATTTCATAACGGTATCCTTATCGTTTTCTTTTAGCTTAGGCTCTAGATCTCATTTTCGCGAAATATTTGATCTACATCACGTAAATTGTTGGTGCAAATTAAGCGTAGGAACAACCTATTTTTATAGAAACGCCGCTTTATAAACACATAAAAAAAGAGCGAGTCGCTATGACTCGCTCTTTATATAGAGAATTATTAGTCGTTTTGACTGAATTTTTAGCCTTTCAGCATATCAACCATAACAGCAACTGATTCATCTAGATAAACGTCTGGCGCTTCGTAATCTTTTGGCACATCATCAAGCGTTTTGAATGGTTTTTTACCCATTGCTGCTTGACGTTCATTGATGCGCTCTAAGCGTAGAGCCTCGGCTTTATCTGATTCGTCTTCGCGCACTTTCTCGTTAAGAGACAACAAATTATCATCTTTCTCTTTACGGTACTTCTCAATATCTTCTTTGATGAAACGGAACTCCATCTCATCAGCAATACGTTTATTGTGAAGCTCAGTTAGTTTAGTAACAAGCGCGTCGTTGCTTGGGAATGTCTGATACTTTGCTTTATCAATGCTATCCCAAGGTAATGCGTTGTCTTCAACACTCTCACCTGTTTCGCTTGGCTCAACTGGAGTTGGGTAAGCGATGTCTGGTGCAACACCACGGTTCTGAGTACTGCCACCATCGATGCGGTAGAACTTTTGAATCGTGTATTGTACGTAGCCAAGTTCTTTGTCGAAAAGATCGTAGATATGATTCAATGAGCGGTGTTGTTGAACGGTACCCTTACCGAAAGAGTTTTCACCAAGAATAATCGCACGGTTGTAATCCTGCATTGCTGCCGCAAAGATTTCAGACGCTGAAGCACTGTAGCGATTGATCAACACTGTTAGTGGACCATCGTAACTCACTTGACCATCGGTATCTGCATTTACTTTGATGCGACCATAGCTATCGCGAACCTGAACAACTGGACCTTCTTTAATGAAGAGCCCTGTTAATGCCGTTGCTTCAGTCAGCGCACCACCGCCGTTGTTGCGTAGATCAACGATAACACCGTCGACGTTTTTCGCCTTCAATTCAGATAGCAGTTTATCGGTATCTTTTGAAAGACCAACGTAAAAACTAGGAACCTCAAGAACCCCAATCTTCTTACCGTCTTTCTCGATGATTTCAGACTTAACCGCACGGTCTTCTAAACGAACTTTATCACGCACAATAGTGACAACGTAACTCTTCGCATCTTTACCTTCTGGCAAGACTTGTAGGTTAACTTTGGTTCCTTTAGGACCTTTGATTAGTTGAACGACATCATCAAGACGCCAACCGATCACATCGACAACTTCTTCGCCATCTTGACCAACACCGATAATGCGGTCGCCCTCACCTAGCTGTTTACTCTTAGATGCTGGGCCGCCAGCAACTAATGAACGAATAACTGTATAGTCGTCGGTCATTTGAAGCACAGCCCCAATACCTTCAAGAGACAGATTCATCTCTGATTGGAACTGTTCCGCGTTTCGTGGAGATAGGTAGCTAGTATGTGGATCAACTTCACGAGCGAATGCATTCATGTAAAGTTGGAAAGCGTCTTCATTGCGAGTTTGCGTGATGCGTTTCATCGCGTTGTTGTAACGTTTCGCTAGAACCTCTTTGATTTCTGGCCATTCTTTACCAGTCATTTTAAGGTTAAGAGCATCGTACTTAACGCGTTTTCGCCATAATTCATTTAACTCAGCTTCATCCTTGGGCCATGCGGCTTCAGAACGATCCAGTTCAATAAACTCATCAGTATTAAACTTGATTTCTTTATCGAGTAGAGTCAATGCGTAGGCAAAACGATCAAAACGTTTCTGCATCGAAAGATTATAAACATCAAATGCAATCTTGTTATTACCAGCTTTAAGCTGATCATCAAGGCTGACGGACCAATCTTCGAAAGAGTCGATATCGGCTTGAGTAAAAATATTTCTATTGTAATCAAGCATTTCTACGTAGCGCTCAAAGATCGCTTTGGAGAAATCATCGTTTAGATTGAAATGCTTATAATGAGAGCGGGTAAATCGAGAAGTTACTCGTTTGCTGGCTGTTTCATGCTGAACTTCAGGTGCAAGAACCGGCAAATCATCTTTGTTTAGTTTGGCTTCTAGAGCCTGAGCTGATGCTGCTAGCCAGAAGCTAGCAGCAATCAGTGTCACTTTTGAACGGCAATTCATGCGTAGGAGTATCTCCCTTATGCGCGCAAGTGCTCCGCTTTCACAACCATTTGTAGGCCGTTAGCAAGTTGAACACGTACATCATCCTTATTGACTTCAACAATGGTCGCTGCCATGTTTCCTTTGCCCATGTTCACGTTAACTGCGTTGCCGATTGTGATTTCATCAGCGTTTAGCGCGCGTGTTTCTACAGGCTTACTTTCTTTTTGTACTTTTGGTTTGTTAGCACGACGAGGCTGTTGTGGCTTTTTAGCCGCAGGTTTCGCTTTCGCCTTACCCTCTTCGCGAGCTTTTTGAGCTTGCTCTTTACGACGAGCCTGAACTTTCGCTTTGCTTTCAGCAAGTGTCGCTTTAGCGTGTTCTACGTGTTCTTCTTCTAGCTCACCACATGGGTTGCCATCTAGATCAACACGTACTGCACCTGGTTTTACTCCGTGTAGGTAACGCCATGATGAAGTGTACTGTCTTAACGCTGCACGAAGCTGAGTTTTGCTTACTTTTTCGTCTTCATTTAGACGTTCCGCAAGATCTTGAAAAATACCAATTTTCAGAGGCTTTGCTTCACCTTCTAAAGTAAAGCACTTAGGGAAACATTCAGCAATGTATGCGATAACTTCTTTGCTGTTTTTTAACTTTTCAGTCATGAGGGTTCCTGGTTTGAGCGGATTTCCGCGAAGCATTAAGAAAAAATATTCTCGTATTATAGTGACATGCCAAGGAAAAACCACACTCGAGGGCGAATTTATGCGTCGTTAGCGTGCGAATTAAGCAGCTTTTCTACTTCAGCCATAAAATGAGTGAGGCCTTCTTCATCAATTTCATTGAATCGACCGATATTTGGACTATCAATATCCAACACGCCAGCCACTTCCCCATTGATAGTAAAAGGAATAACAATTTCTGAATTACTTGCTGCATCACAAGCAATGTGACCTTCAAATGCATGCACATCGTATACTCTTTGTACGCTGTTAGTTTGTGCAGCAGTACCACAGACGCCTCGTCCCATTGGGATACGAACACAAGCAGGCTGACCTTGGAAAGGGCCGAGCACCAACTCATCACCTTTCGTTAGGTAAAAACCCGCCCAATTCAGGTCTTCAAGTTCCATAAATAGAAGAGAGCTGATGTTGGCAAGGTTTGCGATGTAGTCTTTCTCTGATTCGATAAGCGCAACTGCTTGCTTGGTAAGTCTTTGGTATTGTTCTATGTTCATATTAACTTCCTACTTTTTATTTAGGCTTCCATTCTGTTGGTATGGCGCTAAAATGCAGCCCTACTTTTTAATAGGACTTATTCTCAATTACAATGGATCCGAAAAACGACACTATTAGCCGTTCTTGGTTGATAACACAAGTGAAAAAGCACAAGTCCAAGCTGATTCTAGCGAACTTGATAGCTGTACTTGCGACCTTGATTAGTGTTCCAATCCCTCTTCTTATGCCTCTCATGGTGGATGAAGTCTTATTGGACAAACCGGCATCGGGCTTAGCAGCAATGAACGCGGTTTTACCTGAAGCGTGGCACACACCTACGGGTTATATCTTCTTTACTCTGTTCTTGGTTGTGCTGATGAGGGCAGCAAGCCAAGGGTTTAATATTCTTCAAAGCCGACAATTTACCTTGGTTTCAAAGACAATCACCTTTGAAATGCGAAGTAAAATGATCGACAAGCTTGGTCGTATTAGCATTCGACAGTACGAAACAAAAGGCAGTGGTGGCATCAACGCTCACCTTATCACCGACATTGAGACCATTGATAAATTTATTGGTTCTACATTAGCTAAATTTGTTATCAGCCTACTGACGGTGATTGGTACAGCCATCGTGCTACTTTGGCTCGATTGGCGTCTGGGTCTGTTTATTCTTCTCGTCAACCCTATTGTCATTTACTTCTCACGTAAGCTGGGAAGTATGGTTAAGCACCTTAAGCGCAAAGAAAACCATTCATTTGAGATTTTCCAGAACCGCTTAGTCGAAACTCTTGACGGCATTTATCAACTACGAGCGGCTAATAAAGAGCGAGAGTTTCTCCAGCAATTAAAAGGTAGCGCTGACCAAGTTCGTATCGATGCTGACAAGTACGCATGGCAATCAGAGGCTGCGGGACGTGTCTCTTTCCTTCTGTTTTTAATCGGTTTCGAGTTGTTCCGTGCGGTTGCAATGCTAATGGTAATGTTCAGTGACCTTACCATTGGTCAAATTTTCGCGGTGTTTGGTTACCTTTGGTTTATGTTGTCTCCTGTTCAAGAACTATTGGGTATCCAATTCTCTTGGTACAGCGCAAAAGCGGCACTTAAGCGAATTAATGATCTACTCGAATTGGAAGAAGAACATAGACCTGTTTCGAAAGTAAATCCTTTCAAAGAAAATCGAGAGGTTGATGTAAAAATTGAACATGTTGATTTTTCATACAACAATGAAAACAAGGTGTTGGATGATCTCTCGTTGCACATTCCTGCTGGTAAGAAAGTGGCGCTTGTGGGTGCGAGTGGTGGTGGTAAATCAACCTTGATTCAATTATTGATCGGCGTTTACCGTCAGAATTCTGGTTCTATCCGTTTTAATGATGAGTTAACGGAAGACATCAGCTTTGAAGTAATACGCGACAAAATTGCCGTGGTTTTACAACAACCTATACTATTTAATGACACCTTAAGGCATAATCTGACCCTTGGTGGTGACTTTGATGAAATGTCATTATGGCGAGCACTAGAAGTCGCTCAGCTTCAAGACGTAATTTCGCAACTTAACCACGGATTGGATACTCAAATTGGTCGTAACGGTATTTGCCTATCTGGCGGTCAGCGTCAACGCTTAGCGATTGCACGTATGGTGCTGAGCAACCCACAATTTGTTATCCTAGACGAAGCAACGTCAGCACTGGACACCGCAACTGAAGCGGCTTTGCATAAGGCGTTAACGGAATTCTTACGCGGTCGAACGACTCTTATTGTCGCCCATCGCTTATCGGCGGTGAAGCAAGCAGATTTGATTTATGTGCTTGAAGATGGAAGAGTGACGCAAACAGGTACCCATGGTGAGCTCGTTGAGCAAGAAGGCTTATATCAAACCTTATATGGTGGCATTCAGTCCCACGCTTAAACCATTCAGTTTAGAGAGGTCGTTGTGACCTCTCTGTCTAAACACGCCATGCAACCGAATAGCGTCCGCTTGTGCCAAGGTTGCGAATTGCCTGTCGATATCGTCGATCTACCTAATGGCAAAAATGCACATTGTCCACGTTGTGGTACTCAGCTCTATCGTGGTGGTAGTCCTAGCCTATCTGGTAATCTCGCTATCGCTGTTACTTGTATTCTACTTTTTATACCTTCGCACTTTTTTAACTTCATCAGTATTCGGTTATTCGGTGTGATGATTCCGGCGACACTGCCATCTGGAATGATAACGTTATTTCAAGAGGGCTTCGTCCTCCTTTCTATCCTCATTCTTTTTTGTAGTTCTCTTGCCCCACTTATTGTGTGCAGTTCTGTCGTAACGGCACATTGGTCGTTGCATAAACGTTGGTTTAAAGGGCTTCGCGTTTCATTATGGTTAATCCAACACCTAAAACATTGGGTAATGTTGGATGTGTTCCTTGTGAGCATCGCAATCTCTTGTTTTAAGCTGCAAGATTACTCCGATATTTTTGTTGGACCGGGCTTAATTGGTCTTGTTCTATTACAAGTTTTTACGGTTCTGTTGATCTCTCGCATTAGTGTTCGTCGTTATTGGGAAGCATGGCAACCTGAAAACAGTTACGACTTCGAACACAAAGATGTGCATTGTCACGAGTGCCACTTATCGCAACCTGAAGGCGAAAACTGCCATCGTTGCCATCACGCGCTTTACCACCGTAAACCAAATTCTATCCAAAAAACGTGGGCATATTTAATTGCAGCGACGATTGCGATCTTCCCTGCCAACTTGATTCCGATTTCAATTTTGCTGACAAACGGTAAGCGCTTGGAAGACACTATTTTTTCAGGCGTGGCAGGCTTAGTTAAAAACGGTATGTACGGAATCGCGGTTATCATTTTTGTTGCCAGTATCGTCGTTCCTGTGGCTAAGATTCTCGGTCTGACTTACATCTTGTTATGTATCAAATTCAAACGTTCGGTGTTTAGAAGACAACGAATGATGGTTTACTTTGCAGTAAAATGGATCGGCAAATGGTCAGTGATGGATTTGTTTGTTATTTCTATCATGATGACGTTGGTCGATCGTGGACAAATTCTCGACTTCACACCGGGTTATGGCGCTGTTGCGTTTGGTCTGGTGGTCGTTTTAACAATGCTTGCGGCGGAGAGCATTGACCCAAGGCTTATTTGGGACCAAGCCCCAACACAATCAGAAAAAGAGTCAATTAATGAGTGATCAGAACAGTTCTCAAACGTCATATGTGCCAGATGTAAAGAGGAGTAAAGGTATTTCTCCCCTTTGGTTGTTGCCGATTTTGACTATGGTCTTAGCTGGCTGGCTTGTTGTGAAATCAATTCATGACGCGGGACAGCGTGTACAAATCTACTTTTCCGATGCTGCGGGTTTGGTTGCTGGACGAACCACTATCCGCTATCAAGGTTTAGAAGTGGGAATGGTGCGCGACATTAACCTGTCTGAAGATTTAGGCAGCATTTATGTCGACGCTGATATCTACCCTGAAGCGACGAAACTGCTGAACGATAAAACGCGTTTCTGGTTAGTAAAACCAACAGCAAGTTTAACTGGCGTGTCTGGTCTTGATGCGTTGGTTTCTGGTAACTACATTTCTATCCAGCCAGGTGATGGTGAACAGTTTGAAACCACTTTTCATGCTTTGGAATCGGCTCCTACCGACTTACGAGTCACTCAAGGTCTGAACATTAAGTTGAAAAGCCGAGACTTGGGCGGCGTTTCTATTGGCTCGCAAATCGTCTACAAAAAGATTCCGATTGGTGAAGTGTTCAGCTATCAACTGAATGATGATGCGAAGTCCATAACCATTCAAGCCAATATACAAGAGCAGTATCAGCACCTGATTAATAGCCGCAGCCGTTTTTGGAACGTAAGTGGAATTGGTGCAAGCATCGGTTTTGAAGGTGTTGATGTTCGTCTAGAAAGTATGAGCGCCCTACTTGGTGGCGCTATTGCTGTTGACTCGCCAGATGATGGCGAACCCGTTGAAGAGAATACCGAGTTCCGTCTTTATAAAGACCTTAAAACTGCGGGGCGCGGTATTCCAATCAAAATCGCGCTTCCTGATGACAACAAAATTAGCGGCGAAGGCGCGCCTATCATGTACCGCGGGATTGAAGTAGGACAAATCACCGATTTAAGCCTATCTGAAGGTCGTGAAGTGATTTTAGCGTCTGCTGCAATCCAACCTGCTTTCAGTGACATGCTGACTTCTGGCACACGTTTTGTTCTTGAAGAAGCAAAAGTTTCCCTTTCTGGTGTTGAGAATATCGCAAACCTTGTCCGCGGAAACTTTTTAACCATCGTCCCGGGTGAAGGTGAAAGATCTCGACGATTTACTGCCATTCGCCAGAATGTATTTAATCAGCAACAGCAGAAGTCGATTGCAATTCGCCTCGTTTCTGATAACTCCTTTGGCTTAGACAGCGGTGCAAACGTACTTTATAAAGGCATTGTCGTTGGCTCGATCATTAAAGTCGGTTTGCTTGATGAAAAACAAGCGCAAGCGGCAAAGCATGAAGTGTTCATGGATGTCCTTATCGACAATGAGTACAAGCATCTAATAAAATCGAACAACCGTTTCTACGTGACAGGCAGTGCTTCTGCAGAACTTACAGAGTCAGGATTGAGTGTCACAGTACCTCCAGCTAAGCAGCTTCTCACTGGTTCAATCAGCTTCGTTAGCCAAGGACAAGAACAAATCCAGAAAGAATACCAATTGTTCCAGAGCGCCTCTCTAGCGGAGCTTGCACAGTACAATCAATCTGGCTCTAAGACGCTGACTCTCTTTGCATCTGAGTTACCACCGATTTCTAAAGGTAGCCCTCTGCTCTACCGCAATTTGCCAGTTGGCAGCGTATCTGATTTCAATCTGGTCGATGGTGGCGTGATCGTCAAAGCAACCATTGAAAATCGATACGCGCACTTACTCAGTGAACAGACGGTATTTTGGAACCGTTCTGGTGTAGAGATTGATGCCTCTCTTGCTGGTATCACCGTCAAAGCTCACCCTCTTAAAACGTTGATCAAAGGTGGTATTGCTTTTGACTCCATTCCGGGCATTGAGAATAAAGTGGGTCAACGTTGGAAGCTATACAACGATCAGAACCAAGCACGTAAGTTTGGTCGAGTTATCGCGTTAGAAACCGATGGCAGTCAAGAAGTAACCAAAGGTATGCCAATTAAATATCAAGGTGTTAAGGTCGGTGAAGTTACTCTAGTCGTTCCAAACTTTCGTCGTGAAATGGTGGAAGTCACCGCGCGCATTCTTCCTGAATATGTCGACAATATCGCCGTTACCGGGTCACACTTCTGGCTAACAGAACCTGAAATTGGGCTGGGTGGCGTGAAGAACTTAGGCGCGTTAGTATCAAAATCGATCAGTGTTGAACCTGGTAATGGCGCCGCGAAATTCAAGTTTGATTTAGCGAAAAGCCAGCAAGCACAACAAGGAGTGTCATTCACACTGCAAAGTGAGCAACGTGGTTCAGTTCAAGTTGGAACCCCTATCCTATATCGACAAATGGAAGTAGGCAGTGTAACGAGTGTCAACTTGGGTGAGTTTGCTGATCGAGTGGTAACAAAAATCGAGATAAAGCCCGCATATGCATATCTTGTTCGTCAAAACAGTGTGTTCTGGAATGTCTCAGGCGTTGATGTCTCTATTGGTCTAGGAGGCGCAAACATCAAAGCAGGTACATTTGACAGCTTAGTTCGTGGCGGCATTGCTTTCTCAACCCCTGAGCAATCACAAATTCCACCAGCGGCAAAACAAGGGCAATCTTTCTACTTATACCCTCAAGCAGAAGAGAGTTGGACTCAGTGGCGCACTGCTATTCCAAAACCATAGTGCTTTTAGAGAAAATTATCGACGTAAAGAGCAGCAATTGCTGCTCTTTTTTATTGCTCAAACCTTGCTGGCTATTCGTTTCTGATCCGCTTTCGTATATTATTTGCGGCAAATTCTGCAATCGAGACTTCACTTTGCATTCTAACGTTTACATCCCAGAAGCTTTTCTGGAAAAAATCCAAACTATCCTCCCTGCTCACCTCAACATGGAAGACTTTATCACGTCGTGCCAAAAGCCATTACGCAAAAGTATTCGTGTTAATACGTTGAAGATCAGCGTAGAAGCGTTTTTAGAGCGTGCAGAATCAAAAGGCTGGACGCTTTCTCCGGTTCCTTGGTGTGATACGGGTTTTTGGATCGAAGCGGATGAATCGGTTGTCCCACTAGGTAACACTGCTGAGCACATGTCAGGGCTATTTTATATTCAAGAAGCAAGCTCAATGATGCCTGTCTCTGCCCTGTTCATGGATGATGAATCCTACGACGCGGTTCTCGATACCGCAGCTGCCCCTGGTTCTAAAACAACGCAAATTGCTGCGTTGATGAACAACGAAGGAGTTTTGGTCGCTAATGAATACGCCGCGAGTCGTGTAAAAGTACTTCATGCCAACATTGAGCGTTGTGGTGTGCGAAATGCGGCGCTAAGTAACTTCGATGGTCGTGTGTTTGGTGGCTGGCTCCCAGAACAATTTGACGCGGTTCTATTGGATGCGCCATGTTCTGGTGAAGGTACGGTTCGAAAAGATGAAGACGCAATGAAGAACTGGACGCAAGCGTCGGTGATTGAAATTGCAGACACACAAAAAGATCTGATTGAAAGTGCTTTCCACGCTCTTAAGCTAGGTGGCGTGATGGTTTATTCAACCTGTACGTTGAGTACCGAAGAGAACCAACAGGTTTGCCATCACCTTAAAGAAACTTTTGGTGACGCAGTTCAGTTCGAGAGCTTAAAAGATCTGTTTGAAAATGCAGAAGCGGCGTTAACAGAAGAAGGCTTCTTACATATCTTCCCTCAGGTTTATGACTGTGAAGGCTTCTTCGTTGCTCGAATTCGTAAGCTTACAGCAGTAGAAGCGCCACAAGTAAAAAAACGTATGGGTAAATTCCCATTTGTAAAAGCGTCTAACAAAGAATCAGCAGAAATCGCTAAGCAGTTACAAAACACGATGGGCATCGAACTACCAGATGACAGCACGGTTTGGATCCGCGATAAAGACGTTTGGCTTTTCCCTGACGCGCTAGAACCTATGATTGGCGAATTACGCTTTTCGCGTATGGGCATTAAAATCGCCGAAGCGCACAAAAACGGTTACCGCTGGCAACATCAAGTGGCAACTGCCCTAGCAACTGGTAACGAGAAAAACGCAATTGAGTTAACGATTGAAGAAGCTCGAGAATGGTACATGGGTCGCGATGTTCGCCCGCAAAACATTCCAACAGATATGAAAACGGGTAAAGGCGAAGTGCTCGTGAAGTACGAAGGCGCGATTATTGGTCTTGGGAAATGGGTAAGTAACCGCGTTAAAAATGGTCTTCCACGTGAATTAGTGCGAGATAAGAACTTATTTTAGTAGCAAAGTGAAATACTATAAATAAATGAAAAGCCATCGTATTTACGATGGCTTTTTGGTTCTAAAGCATGATTGGAACTGGGTTCACTAGCGATCCGAGTGCCCTGTACTAAACTGAATGTATCAAAGCATCGCTTTGAAACGGCATTTCTCTCTATGTTTAACCGACAATATGTGTTGGTCAAAAAGTTTAGCGCAGGCTCTATAAAGGAGCCGTTTCCCCTAGGCCCAAAATAAGGACGAGTTTGGGCCATTTTTTTGACTGATGCATTCCCTATATGAACTATACCCAAGTGACTTCAAGATGCAGGATTCAGAGCGTTGTCATTGATTCGAGAGTATGGAAAACAACGCAGTGTAATAGCTAGCTCTTTCCAAGTTGTTTGACGTAGCAATCGGGTCAATGACACGCTCCCAAAGGGCGAGCTGCCTTGGCTTGTATACTTTGTTGCCGATTCTTGATTTAGAATGACTAGATCTTTAAATCGCCGCCGCGTCTACAAACCAAGTCATTCTCGCTGAACCTAGCATCTCGAGGTTACTTGGGTATAATTACCCAAAAGGAAAAACTCACTAGTCCACCAGCCAACACTATTTTCATCAGCTGTGAATCTGTTTACTCGGCTAAACGGATACCGTCTTTTTCAATAACGATCTTACCTGCTTTGTACAAGCCACCAATGGTTTTCTTGTAAGTACCTTTACTGGTACGGAACGCTTCAAAAATCGCTTCAGGAGAAGATTTATCGTTTAGAGGCAAGAAGCCGCCTTTCTTTTCTAGTAACTCAATCACCTTACTAGAAAGATCATCCATCTTCGCTACGCCAACTTTTTGTAGCGCTAGATCAATCTTGCCATCTTCACGAACTTGCTTAATGTAACCTTTCAGCTTCTTACCAATAAACAGCTTACCGAACACATCCGATGGGAAGATCATGCCCCAGTGTTCGCCGTTCACGATGGCTTTATAACCAAGTTGGCTACGCTCTGCGATAATCAGATCAACTTGCTCATTCACTTCGTAGTTAGCCGGCGTTTTATCTAGCCATTTATTGAACTTAGTTGTACCTACAATACGACCAGATGCCTTATCTGTATAAACGTAAACTAGGATGTTTTGACCTGCAGTAAAGCGAGCGCGTTGCTCACTGAATGGGATAAGAAGGTCTTTTTCTTTAATACCCCAGTTTACGAACGCACCAGTCTTATTGATGCCTTCGATCTTCATTAGTCCCCATTCGCCGACTTGAGCGATTGGTTTATCAATGGTCGCAGCTAGCTGACTTTCTGAATCAAAGTAAAGAAATACATCTAGGTGCGCGCCAAGTTCTGTACCTTCAGGTACATACTTATTAGGCAGCAATACAGAACCGTAGTCTTCGCCATCCAGAAATACGCCAAAATCAGCCGTTTTAATGACTTCTAAGCTGTTAATTTGACCAATTTTAATCATCGAATTTGTCTCTTTTTAAATTTACAGGGAATTATACCCAAACTAACAAGAAAATCAGAGAGAAAAGCAAACCTCTCTGTTATGCTGTGTTAGTTCAACAATTTATCCTAGTCCGATCTTAAGTTAATTCAATTAACGGGCGCTTATGGGTATAGGATGCTTTAGCAAAATCAGGAGCTTTCCTTGGTCACTGTCGACAAACAAGACTCGGTAACTTTAAAAATTAGCCATGCGTTGGCAAAGAGTAAAACGCTCGACCTTGATATCTATATTTTCATCCCTGGTGAGTTAGGTTTAAATTCCGACATCATCAGTGAGTCTGAGTTCTACTACACTTCGATCACGCAAAAACGATCTTATTACAGTACTGAAGTACTGCTTCCTTTGGTCCACAGTCGCCTAGCCAAACGTGGACGCTTATCTAACCGTCAGTACCGTGTAAGTTTGAGTTTGTTTGCGTATCAATACGTTATCGCGCTCGACAAAGCCGTTGCCGCGCTAAATAAACATGAGAGTGACAGCGTCACGGAAGAAGAGGTAGATGAAGTCATTGAACTGACGCTCGACATCCTTAAACGTCTTCGCCGTTCGATTCCTTATGAGGAAAACCTTAAGCGCTACTACGTTAACATCGATAATTACTTGTCTTGGTACACAGAGCAAAAATTCCTATCCCTTGTGGCTCACCTGCCTCGTGAAGGAGATTACAGCACGATCAAGGAACGCTTGATTACACTGTGTGAGAAAGAGCAAGCGCACCGAAAACTAAACAATTACAACTCTGCAAGCGTTGTTGAAGATGTGACCCGTTTATCGAACAAAATGCGTTTGTTAAGACGTTTGATTGAACACCCTATCGTTTTGAGTGAAAAAACGATGTCGATGGGTAATAACATCAAACGAGCGATTAAAGGCATCGCAACAGGTCTGGTGATGGTGGTCGTGACGAGTACCGTTATTCTTGCCCGAGATTACTTAGGAGAGATTTCTGCATCTTTCATCATCGCGATGTCGTTTATCTACGCCCTACGTGAAATCTTTAAAGATGACCTGCGCGACGCTATGTGGCGTTGGATCCGCAAAGGTAAGCCAAAGTGGCGTAAGAAGTACATGGACCCAACGACAAAGAAAGTTGTGGGTCGTAAATTGGAATGGTTAGATTACCGTTCTCTTTCAAGCCTACCTGATCGTATTCAGAACATTCGTAAAAAACGAGTTGTTCAACGGGAAGAACAAATCCTTCACTATCATGCGAAAACAGAGATGGCGACATCATTGTTCTTAAGTGGTTACGAGCAAACTCGTGAGACATTAAACATGAGTTTACGCCCGATTATTCGTTTAATGGACAAAAGCTCGAACCGCGTATATCGATTAAACGAAGGGCAAGTGAGTAAGGAATCTGTTGAGAAACGCCACTTGCTCAATGTGATTGTCAAAGAAGACAACCACACCGATGAACCTGTTTACTATCGTTGGAAAGTGGTTTTGAACCGTTCGAAGATTGTGTCTATTGAGAAAATAGAATTGAACTAGAACGTCATAAGTCGTTATTGAGAAATTAAGCAGCTTGTCTTTGAGCTGCTTTTTTTATGGAAAGCGTCAAGGAAAACTCCGCCATTGGTTCGTCACCATTAATACTTGGACACAATGCGGTGATCTTAACGTCTCGATTGATACGTTCACCTGTTTCTAGAGTCATACGAAGCATTTCATCAATCAAAGGACCATCGTGACATACAAAGTGCACATCGCCTTCAGGGCGTTTTAAAAACTCAGCCGTTACTCCTTTAAATGCCAGAGAAATGCGCTCCCCTTGCTCTTGGGCCTTACTCATCGCAAGAAAACCACCTGCCACATCAGCACCAACGGCAAGCGCGCCAAAATACATGCTGTTAAGATGATTCTTGGTTCTTCTTCTCAGTGGGATTCTAACCTCCACATGTTGATCATCGATCGCAAGAATTTTCGGGCGGCATAACCAAATGAGCGGAACTTTTGAAAAACCGAATAAGTTGAGATAAAGGTTTGCACGGCGAACAGCAGATAACATTTTGGTCTCCTTACCAAACTAGTCTGACCAGTTAATCAATGAAGCACCAAAATGTCAAAGAATTGTTAATAACAAATCGATCTAGCTACGGAATTTCGCAAACGGTTTCTTTCTATTGAGTTCTAAAGTTGGATATGAAACACCCAGAATACCTAGCCTCCAAGCTTCTTTTTGCAAAAATACGTGTTATCGAATAGAAAAAGTAGTTATAAATTCAAACGACTATGTATTGATCTCCTTATCGGTTTTTGTCATTTATACATAACTATCATTAATGAATAGCCACAGCATTACATACATTTCGGTATTTAACAGATAAGAATCCCGTGAAACGGTTTATTCCTAACTATAATTCCGTTATCTTTACCGCTTCGCAATAGAGAATAAAGCTATAACATGCCTATAAAAACAGATGAATTGAGAACCCAACCTTTGGGTCCAATGCCGACACCCGCAGAGCTAGGCAGCGTACATCCAATCACTGATGATGTAGCTGATCGCATCGCTCAATCTCGTCGTCAAATTGAAAAGATTTTAACTGGTGAGGATGACCGTATCCTTGCTATCGTTGGTCCGTGTTCTGTGCACGACACTGAAGCGGCAATCGACTACGCAACTCGCCTTGCGAATATCCAAGATAAGTACAAAGACGAGCTATTTATCGTAATGCGTACTTACTTTGAAAAACCTCGTACTGTTGTTGGTTGGAAAGGTCTTATCACTGACCCTAACCTAGATGGCTCATACGCACTTGAAGCGGGTCTTCATAAAGCACGTAAACTGCTACTGGATATCAACAAGCTTGGTCTTGCTACAGCTACTGAGTTTCTTGATATGATCACTGGTCAGTACATCGCAGATCTGATTACGTGGGGTGCAATTGGCGCTCGTACGACTGAGTCTCAAATCCACCGTGAGATGGCTTCTGCTTTATCTTGTCCAGTAGGCTTCAAGAACGGTACTAACGGTAACGTAAAAATCGCAATTGATGCGATTCGTGCGTCTAAAGCATCACACTACTTCTACTCTCCAGATAAGAATGGACGTATGACGGTATACCGCACTAGTGGGAACCCTTATGGTCACATCATTCTTCGTGGTGGTGAGAAAGGTCCTAACTTTGATGAAGCGTCTGTAAAACAAGCGTGTGATGCACTTGCTGAATTCGACTTACCACAACGTTTGATTGTAGACTTCAGTCATGCGAACTGTCAGAAGCAACACCGTAAACAAATTGATGTTGCACAAGACATTTGTGAACAAATTAAATCAGGCAGCACTCGCATTGCGGGTATCATGGCAGAGAGCTTCATTATTGAAGGCAACCAGCCAATGACTGATATTAACAACCTAACTTACGGTCAGTCGATTACTGACCCATGTCTAGGTTGGGATGATACTGAAACGATGCTAGACATGCTGGCAGCCGCAGTAAAATCCAGTAAGTAATTTCCCTATAACAAGATAATCAAGGAATCTTCATGCCATCGTTTGATATTGTTTCAGAAATCGATACCGTTGAACTACGTAACGCGGTTGATAACGCTAACCGTGAACTGTCTACTCGTTTCGATTTCCGCAATGTGAATGCGAGCTTTGAGCTAGTAGAAGAAAATGTAAAAGTGTCAGCAGAAGGCGAGTTCCAGCTAAAGCAAATGCGTGACATCCTACGTAGCCACTTGGCGAAGCGTAACATTGATGCGAACGCTATGGATGCAAAAAATCCAGAAGCGACGGGTAAGAACTGGCACCAAAACATTGCGTTCCGCCAAGGTATCGATACGCCTACCGCGAAAAAGCTAGTTAAACTAATCAAAGACGCGAAGCTTAAAGTTCAAGCATCTATCCAAGGCGACAAACTGCGTGTAACGGGTAAGAAGCGTGACGATCTGCAAGCAACGATTGCAACGATCCGTGAAGCTGAGATGGGTATCCCATTCCAGTACAACAACTTCCGTGATTAATTGCGCTCTCCTACTTTCTTAATGTAGAGAATGAGAACAGTGGAATAAAAAACGCCGGCGAGATATTCGTCGGCGTTTTTGTATGTGTTGTGAGTAATCTAAGCGTCTATTTTTGATAACTAATTTAGATAACGAACTTGTATCTAGATAACAAAGCTTAGATTACCAAGTCTTGCCCTTGCAGAAGTGAAAACTCACTTGTTCCATAAGGAACGAAGATACAAACACGAAGCTTCTCTTCTTTGGCTTTTCTGAGCATATCTGAGAGCTCTGTTGCACTCGAAAATGCCTCACGCTCCGCATCTCTTCTTACTAACTCCATCACATTTGCTTCGCATTTGGTTGAGTGAAGCGCTAACTCCGCCTGCTGCATGTAGCGCACAGCTTTAATAGGCAGCATTTCAACGTCTTTACCTACCTGAATCCAAGTGCAGCTTCCTGTCTCGTCTAATGGCTTAGTCATGGTTTCTTGATAGATGGTTTCCAGCTCACGGTTATCACGTGCATTTTCCACCTCGGGGTGCGAAAAGTAGTTCTCCCAAAATTTACGACGCAAATCGACACTTGGTAATGCCTCTTTAATAGAGTTACGTTTTGAGTTGGCGAACTCTGCCATCAGTCCCATATTTTGCGGCAGGATGGCTTCTAGCTTTTCACGGATGTTTCGGATCAATACTGGAGATGCACCGCCACTCGAGATGGCAATTTGAATACGGCCGCGGTTAATCATCGAAGGCGTAATGAAATCACAATAAGGTTTGTCATCGACGACGTTTACTAAAATACCTAACTCTTTTGCGTCTTTATACACTTGATGGTTAAGCTCCGGGTTATCCGTTGTCGCCCATACTTGAATGAATGAGTTAGTGACAATGTCACTTGAATAAAAACGTTGAATCCATCGCACTTGCTGCTCTTGAGCAAGCTTATCAAGAAAGTCGACAAGGCTTGGGGAGACAATCGTGACGTCTGCTCCGGCTTTGAGCAATGCTTCCACTTTGCGGCTTGCTACTTCACCGCCACCAACAACCAATACTGGTTTATTTACTAAATCTAAGAACAGAGGAAAATATCGCATTTCAATCCATGATCACTTCAAATAACTGTCTAAATTCATGCTACCAAAAATGGGGCAACCACTTCACCTTGTTTCGGCTTCACAAATAATTTTTGTTCAAATTTTCGGCTGACATAGCCACCCTACACTAATGACACTTTTAATAACAAACTTTTATCCTTCTGTTTTAATCACTCTTTTATCGATTGTTCTGATGCACCAATCTGACAATTAGTTGCACTATTTACAAACAATTAACATTTCGTCATCCTAAATCGCAAGGCGCTTTGTGACTTCTCTCCAAAACTCTTTTTAAATTATATATTTGAGAATTAGCAAATCCTTTCCTACGCTTATAACTGATTGATTTAGCGATTGCCGTTTCTTCGAAAATCAATCATGTAGGACGAAAACACTAACGAATTGGACACGTTGTATCAGGTCGCTCCTGATTAAACATGGATCATACAGGAAGGATACAAATGGCAAACAAACTAACAGTTCTTGCTTCCGTCGTAGCGGCTTCTACTGCAATGATGGCTACCTCAGCTCAAGCAGCAGACACTACTCTGGACAAAGTCACGAAACAAGGCTTCCTTACTTGTGGCGTAAGTACCGGTCTACCTGGTTTCTCAAACCCTAACTCAAAAGGTGAATGGGAAGGTATCGACGTAGAATATTGCCAAGCACTGGCTGCAGCCGTTCTTGGGGATAAAACAAAAGTTAAATATGTACCCCTAACCGCGAAAGAACGATTCACTGCGCTTCAATCGGGTGAAATCGATGTGCTTTCACGTAACACCACCTGGACTCTACACCGTGATACGGCTCTTGGTCTGAACTTTGTTGGCGTAAACTATTACGACGGTCAAGGTTTCATGGTTAAGAAAGATCTTGGTGTTTCAAGTGCGAAAGAACTTGATGGCGCATCAGTCTGTGTGCAGTCAGGTACCACTACCGAGCTTAACCTTGCGGACTACTTCCGTAACCAAGGTATGGCGTATAAACCTGTAGTATTTGATACGGCAGCGCAAACCTCTAAAGGTTTTGATGCTGGTCGTTGTGACGTACTAACGACAGACCAATCTGGTTTGTATGCGCTACGTCTGAACTTGAAAGACCCTTCTTCAGCTAACGTTCTTCCTGAAATCATCTCTAAAGAGCCTCTAGGTCCTGTTGTACGTCAAGGTGACGATCAATGGTTCAATATTGCGAAATGGACTCTGTTTGCGATGGTGAACGCAGAAGAATACGGCATTACCTCTAAAAATGCCGATGAGATGTTGAAATCAAAAGATCCAAACATCAAACGTATTCTTGGCGTAGATGGTCCGAAGGGTAAAGGTTTAGGCATTCGCGACGATTGGGGCTACCAAGTGATCAAGCAAGTTGGTAACTACGGCGAAAGCTTTGAGCGTACGGTTGGTACAGGTTCGCCTCTGAAGATCTCTCGTGGTGTGAACGCACTTTGGAATGCGGGCGGTTTCATGTACGCACCACCAATCCGCTAATACAACGATTATCACAGGGCGGTTTATGCCGCCCTTTTTCGTGAGTGAATCTATAAATAAGGGTTTGAGGTTATCGCTGTATGAAACCGACGAATGATACATCGCCAAGTACGATGTCCAAACCAAGCGGAAGTAAGAGCCTGATTTATAATCCAGCTTTTCGTTCCGCTATTTTCCAGATCATTGCCGTAGCTGCACTGGTATTTTTCTTTTACACAATCATTAATAATGCACTGACGAACCTTGATGCCCGTGGTATCGCAACAGGTTTTGGTTTTCTTAATCAAGAAGCAGGCTTTGGTATTGGTCTGACTCTTATCGAATACGACGAAACGTTTTCTTATGGGCGTACTTTCGTCGTTGGTCTACTCAATACGGCGCTGGTTTCAGTGTTAGGTATTGTCCTAGCAACTGTTATTGGTTTTGTTATGGGTATCGCTCGTCTCTCATCAAACTGGTTGGTGAGCCGATTAGCAGCGGTATATATTGAAACTTTCCGAAATATCCCACTACTTCTGCAAATCTTTTTCTGGTATTTCGCGGTTCTTCAAGCTCTACCATCACCAAGGCAAAGTATGAGCCTTGGCGAAGCTATCTTTTTGAATGTACGCGGGCTGTATTTCCCTGCACCTGTCATGGAGGCTGGTAGTAGCTTCGTCGTCGCGGCACTAGTCATAGGTATCATCGCAAGCATTTTGATCAATGTATGGGCGAACAACAAGCAACGTTTAACAGGTCAACAAACTCCGATGGGTCGCATCGTATTTGGCCTAGTAATCGCGCTTCCTTTAGTGGTTTACTTCCTTGCTGGCATGCCAATTTCTTTGCAGTACCCAGAATTAAAAGGTTTTAACTTCCGAGGTGGTATCAGTATCATTCCTGAACTGGCTGCACTTCTACTTGCGTTAAGCGTCTATACTGCATCGTTTATCGCAGAGATTGTACGCTCTGGTATTAACGCTGTGAGTCATGGTCAAACTGAAGCAGCAATGTCGCTTGGTTTACCACGCACAAAAACTCTGAAGCTGGTCGTGATCCCTCAGGCATTACGTATCATCATCCCTCCTCTTACTAGCCAATACCTGAACCTAACCAAGAACTCTTCCCTGGCAATGGCGATTGGTTACCCAGATTTGGTTTCTGTGTTCGCAGGAACTACGCTAAACCAAACTGGACAAGCGATCGAAATTATCGCGATGACCATGGGCGTTTACTTGACGTTGAGTTTAATCACTTCTGCGTTAATGAACTTGTATAACCGTAAAGTTGCGCTGGTGGAGAGATAATATGAGTACACATCAATTTCAGCCTGATCTCCCGCCGCCAGCAAACACTGTTGGTGTCGTAGGTTGGCTACGCAAAAATCTATTCAATGGACCAATCAACTCCATCGTGACGTTGATTCTGGCTTATATCGTATTTTCTGCTCTTTGGAACATTGTTGATTGGGCGTTTATCAATGCAGACTGGGTTGGCACAACGAGAGACGACTGTACGCGTGAAGGCGCATGTTGGGTCTTTATTAGCGTCCGTTGGGAACAGTTCATGTATGGCTTCTATCCGGAAGCGGAACTCTGGCGCCCTCGCCTGTTCTACATCACATTGGCGATCTTTACTGTGCTACTTGCTTATGAGAAAACGCCAAAACGCATTTGGATTTGGTTGTTCTTCGTAAACATTTACCCATTCATTATTGCAGCCTTGCTTTATGGTGGAGTATTCGGTCTTGAAGTGGTTGAAACGCACAAGTGGGGTGGTCTACTAGTAACCTTGATCATTGCACTCGTTGGTATCGTCGTCTCCCTTCCAATCGGTGTTGCGCTTGCCCTGGGTCGACGTTCAGATATGCCAATCATCCGCAGTATCTGTACTGTATACATCGAAGTGTGGCGTGGTGTCCCACTCATTACTGTCCTGTTCATGGCATCAGTGATGTTACCTCTGTTCTTGGCTCAAGGCTCAGAAACTGACAAGCTAATCCGTGCACTTATCGGTGTGGTTATGTTCAGTGCGGCTTACATGGCAGAGGTGGTACGTGGTGGCTTGCAAGCGATCCCGAAAGGACAATATGAAGCGGCAGACGCTCTCGGTCTTACCTATTGGAAGAAGATGGGGCTGATCATTTTGCCACAGGCGCTTAAGATCACTATCCCTTCTATTGTGAACACTTTTATCGGTCTCTTTAAAGACACCAGTCTTGTGCTTATTATTGGTATGTTTGACGTACTGGGCATTGGACAAGCTGCGAATACCGACCCTGAATGGCTAGGTTTCGCAACAGAAAGTTATGTATTTGTCGCGTTAGTGTTTTGGGTATTTTGTTTTGGCATGTCACGTTACTCGATATGGCTTGAAAACAAATTGCATACCGGTCACAAACGATAACTCATCAAGATCAAGGACGTATTATGACGCAACAACAAGATTATATGATCCAATTGAAGGACATGAATAAGTGGTATGGTGAGTTTCACGTACTAAAGAATATCAATCTAGACGTTAAGAAAGGCGAAAAAATCGTCATCTGTGGACCATCCGGATCTGGTAAATCGACCATGATTCGCTGTATCAACCGTCTGGAAGAGCATCAAGCTGGCAGCATCTATGTGTCGGGTACTGAACTTACAGAAGACCTGAAAAACATTGAGGCGGTTCGTCGTGAAGTGGGCATGTGCTTCCAGCACTTTAACCTTTTCCCTCATCTAACGGTTTTGGAGAATTGTACGCTTGCCCCTATCTGGGTGAAGAAAATGCCAAAAGAAGAAGCCGAAGCCATCGCAATGCAGTACTTAGAGCGCGTTAAGATCCCCGATCAAGCGGACAAGTATCCGGGGCAGCTCTCCGGTGGTCAGCAGCAACGTGTAGCCATTGCTCGTTCTTTGTGTATGAGCCCTAAAGTGATGCTGTTTGATGAACCAACTTCTGCACTGGACCCAGAAATGGTGCGTGAAGTACTTGACGTAATGGTAGAACTGGCGGAAGAAGGCATGACCATGCTATGTGTAACGCACGAGATGGGCTTTGCAAAAGAAGTCGCCGACCGAGTCATCTTTATGGACGCGGGGGAAATCATCGAAGAAAACAATCCTGTCGATTTCTTTGAGAACCCGCAATCGGATCGTACACAGAACTTCTTGGCTCAGATTCTTCACCATTAAACGCATTCTGAACACCGAGATAACCGACAAAGCGCTGAACTAAATATCAGCGCTTTTTCTTTACTCTCATACTGGCAAACAGACCATGTTACGAAAGTCCATTTGATTCAACGCGTTGTAAATTTGCGCAACGTTACAACATTCTGCGTGAACTGGTCTTCAGAGCTTTGAATAATAAGCCTTTCTCCGCTAGGCAAGGCGGTAATATTGTGTTACAAGTTGCCACATACATAACACATTATTTCTATTATTATTTTGTTCTAGATGTACATGTGGCGGGCTTGATTTTTTGAACTATCGGGCCCATATATGTCTATATATTAAAGATAAGACAGTCCCTTATAGAGGAAGATTATGAACAGTCCTATGTTTTCTCGCACTACTACTCAAGAGAGTGCTCTACAAACCAACAAAGTATTGCGTAATACATATGCACTACTTTCTATGACTCTACTATGGTCAGCACTGGTTGCTGGCGTATCGATGGCGTTTAACCTACCACGTCCAGGTATCATCCTAATGTTGGTCGGTTTCTACGGTCTACTATTCCTGACTGAAAAGAACCGTAACAACAGCATGGGTCTTGTATTTACATTCCTATTTACGGGTTTCTTAGGTTACACCATCGGTCCAATTCTAAACATGTACATCGGTGCTGGCATGGGCGACGTTGTGCTAACAGCACTTGGCGGTACTGCTCTGTCATTCATGGCAGCTTCTGCTTACGCACTGACAACTAAGCGTGACCTATCTATGATGGGTGGTCTAATGCTGTCACTGTTCGTTGTTCTAGTTGTGGGTATGATTGCGAGTATCTTCATCCAATCTACTATCCTTCACCTAGCAATGAGCAGCTTGTTTATTGTTTTCTCTACCATGGCAATCCTGATGACTACTCAAGGCATCATCCGTGGCGGCGAAACAAACTACATCTCTGCGACAATTACGCTGTATGTTTCAATCTACAACATCTTCATCAGCCTACTAAGCATTCTAGGTATCATGAACGACGACTAAACCGTCAGATTGAATTGAAGCTCCAAAAAGCCCGAAGTTGTACTTCGGGCTTTTTCTTTGCACCTTACCTTGTGGATGTTACCTTCCTTTTTACACCGCCCCTTCAAACAACAAATTGAATACTCATGCAAAAATAGAAATACTCACCCCGAGAATTTTCTAACAACCTGCATAGGTTTACATTTTATTGCATAAATCAAAAGGTGTAAGCTTAACGATTATCGCCCACAGTTTAATATGTTGAATCGTATGAATTTAATTCGCTCAGTCGACTCAACAGATTCTTTTGTTGAGCACAAGCCAGCCTCTACGCTACCCTATACTTATCAATGGTTACTTAGCGGAAATAGAGCTATGTTCGTTTATAACGGCAAAGAAATTGAAACTGATGCTCAAGGCTACCTACTTGACCACACACAGTGGGAAGAAGGCATGATTGAGCTTCTAGCAAAAGAAGAAGAAATTGAACTGACAGAGGCGCATTTGGAAGTGGTTCACTTCGTGCGTGATTTCTATGAAGAGTTCAACACATCACCAGCTGTAAGAATGCTGGTTAAAGCGATGGAAAAAGCGCATGGTCCAGAGAAAGGAAACAGCAAGTATCTGTTCAAACTTTTCAAGAAAGGTCCCGCAAAGCAAGCGACTAAGCTAGCTGGTCTGCCAAAACCTGCTAAATGCTTATAAACCGCCCGCCTCAACGCCACGTCGACAAGCCCAGCGTGTAAAGCTGTTGCTTATCGAGTTACTGCGCTTGGAGCTATAAGATCTTAAATCCGCGGAAAGGCTTATAAGACACACTCTCTTGAGTGACACTGTCAACCGTTGCCGTCCGCGGACCATCTTCCAACCACTTAGAAAACGCCGCGATTTGTTCATCGGTGCCACAGGCAATTACCTCAACATCCCCATTATTTAAGTTCTTCGCGTACCCGGTTAAACCCAGTTTCAAGCCTTGATGTGATGTGTGGTATCGAAATCCTACACCTTGTACGTGACCTACTATCAGAAACTTCTCACACTTTAGTACCATCCGTATACCGCTCCCTAAATTTGAGTGATATATTATTTCCGTCTATTTACCCCACTAAGGATAGTGGGTTTTTATATGGTTATAATAATTATGAAAGAAATTCCTTTCCGTTGGATTGACAAATATCTCATCCATTTAAAGATTCAAGAAAAGTTCTACCTACTCTTCTTGCTCCCTCTCATCGCATTAGTCATCCTAACTCTCGTTTTGAACAGTGCCGCAGACTCACTTATTACTGACTTATATCAGGAAGAGTTGATGTTAATGAAAGGTCTTATCGAGGCAGGTAATCTCTCGCAATCTCAAGTTGCTAGCCTGATCTCAAGTTCAGATACGATTGCTTTCGGTACAGGTCCAGAAGCTGTTTCTGTTATGAATGGGGCTTTTAGTCTCGTTGCTAACCACGAACAGTCGCTATGGACAGCACTATCTACAACGCAAGTAAGCATTATTCTTATCACTCTGTTTATCATTGCAATGGGCGTTTACTACATCATGACGTTCATCGGTGGTGCGATGTTCACAATGAACAAAGCACTAAACACATTGGCAAACGGTGATTTAACTGCTCGTATGAACTTTTTCCCTGTTCGTGACGAGTTTAGTGAGATTGCTATTACGATCGATAAAGTTGCCGATCGTGAACAAAAGATGGTTCAGTCGATTCAGGAGTCTGTGGCGCTTATGCAGCAAATCAGCTCAGATCTAAACCTATCTATTCAAAACAGTTCTGAAATCTCTAACACGCAACAAGAGCACTTGAATTCGCTGGCAAGCGCAACAGAGGAAATGGCATCAACCATTCGCGAAGTAGCAACACTGGCTCATGACTCAAGCACTCAAACTGATGATGCTCGCAGCGTCGCTCAATCAGGTCAGGTGAAAGTGGAAAACACGCTTCACTCTATCTCTAACCTTTCCACCGAGATCCAATCAGCATCTCAAGCGGTAGAAGAGTTAGATGCAAACGCAGCGCAGATTGATGAAGTGGTAACAACCATCAACGGTATCTCTGAACAAACGAACCTTCTTGCGCTTAACGCAGCCATTGAAGCGGCGCGTGCTGGTGAACAAGGCCGTGGTTTCGCGGTCGTAGCCGACGAAGTTCGTGCTCTTGCTGGCAGGACTCAACAAGCAACCGTCGAAATTCAAGCAATGATTGAAGCGCTACAACGTAACAGTCAATCACTGACTAAGTTGATGGAAGTAACAGTTCACAATGCGAATGAAGGTCAAACTCTAATGGCCGAAGTGAATCAAGAGATTGGCTCACTTGCAGACAAGAACCAAACTATTTCTGACAGCAGTGTTCAAATCGCTACGGCAGCTGAAGAACAAGGCGTAGTGGCTGACAACATTGCATCGAGTGTTGAAGAGATCCGCATTCAAGCTAACAATGTGTGTACGATGATCAGCACCACATCTCAGAATGTCGAGCAGCTTCGTGCCCAAAGTGACACTATGGAATCACTGCTGACTGGCTTGAAAGCTTAATCACATACACTAATAGCTAGGGTCACTTCGGTGGCCCTTTTTTGCGCCTGGAAAACCCGTCCGTTATTCCACTCACAAGTTTATAATTAAAGCCTCTACAAATGATTGGATTGTCGATGGATATTGCTTTTGCGGGCAACATCCCGGACAATACGCCCCTTTCAAAATTCAACAAGAGCTAAAGAAATGACAGCTGCTATCTATTTGGTTAAAGGTCGTGAGAAATCGGTTAAGCGTAAGCACCCATGGATCTTCTCTCGAGGCATCAGTAAAGTTGAGGGCGAACCTGCTCTTGGCGAAACCGTTGATGTATTTACTCACGACGGGAAATGGCTAGCTAAAGCGGCATATTCTCCAGCTTCTCAAATTCGTGCTCGTATTTGGAGCTTTGAAAAAGAAGAGATCAACAAAGCATTCTTCGTTAAGCGCTTCAACAACGCTCAGCTTCTTCGTGAAGACGTTATCGACCGCGACGGTCTTACTGGCTACCGCCTTATCGCAGCAGAGTCTGATGGTATGCCAGGTGTTACGATCGACCGTTACCAAAACTTCTTTGTGTGTCAGCTTCTAAGTGCAGGTGCAGAATACAACAAACAAGCTATTGTTGATGCGTTAGTTGAGTGTTTCCCTGGTTGTAACGTTTACGAGCGTTCTGACGTCGCGGTACGTAAGAAAGAAGGTCTTAAAGAAACAACCGGCGTATTGCACGGTGAAGAGCCACCAAAATCAGTGGTAATTGAAGAAAACGGCGTGAAGATCAGCGTAGATATCGTTGGTGGTCATAAAACTGGTTTCTACTTAGACCAACGTGATAGCCGTCAAAAAGCGATGAAGTACGTGAAAGATAAAGAAGTTCTCAACTGTTTCTCGTACACAGGTGGTTTTGGTCTGTACGCGCTAAAAGGTGGCGCAAAACGTGTTATTAACGCCGATGTATCACAACCTGCTCTCGACACAGCAAAATTCAATGCAGAGCTGAATGAGTTTGATATCTCTAAGAAACGTGCTGTATTCCTAAACGCCGATGTGTTCAAACTGCTACGTGAATACCGTGACCAAGGTACGAAGTTCGACGTTGTTATCATGGATCCACCGAAATTTGCTGAAAGCAAAGCACAACTAAATGGCGCGTGTCGTGGCTACAAGGACATCAACATGTTGGCCATGCAAATTCTAAACCCTGGTGGCACGCTACTTACCTATTCTTGTTCTGGTCTGATGGACCAAGTTCTGTTCCAAAAAATTATTGCCGATGCCGCAGTAGATGCAAATCGCCAAGTAAAATTTGTGGAACGTTTCGAACAAGCAGCGGATCACCCTACTGATACCGCTTACCCAGAAGGTTTCTACCTAAAAGGCTTTGCGTGTAAGGTCCTTTAATCGCTGGCTATTTTAGATTCAAAAGAAAACGGAGCTTTCGCTCCGTTTTTTTATTCTCTCAATTGCTCAAGATTAGTAATGATACTGTTGGCAATATCTGCAGCCGATGCGCCATCGAAGTTGATATCTAACTGCTGACCGTCTTTATTGATAGTTAAAGTGGAGTTACCACCATCTTCTGTTACTGTCACAGAGATGTCATCGACTTCTCCTGCATAGTCGCCAGAACTCAAGTCATCTAATAGAACAGAAATATCATTCTCGCTCACGTCATCAAACAAATCCGTAAAATCTAAAGAGTCACCACTCTTAAAATCAGTCACAGTATCAGTTGCGGTGTCCATTTCTGTCCATTTGAAGACGTCGTTTCCTCCATTACCGGTTAATTCGTCGTCTCCTAGTCCGCCAATTAGAACGTCATTACCATCAGTACCAATCAATGTATCATCCTGAACCGTACCTTCAATGGTGTTGACCTGTAGCGCAGCAACTTGCATACCCAACGCTTCAACAGCATCGACAGACACATTGGAAAAATCGATATCAACTGTTGCCGTGTCAGCACTTGTTAAACCATCTGAATCGATTGCTTTATAGTCAAATGAATCATTCACATTGTTGAAACTGGTGATTTGAGTTCCGACTAAGGTGAAGCTGGCTTTGTCACTAGAGCTGTTAGTTTCAGGGAACAAACGTATTTCATCGAAACTACCGCTACTAATGGCAATGTTAGCAAAACCTTCTTGGTTTCCGGTAAAGACAATATCTGAGGTCTCGATCACTTGAGTCTCGGTTAGAACCCCTTCTGAGTAGAAGTAGACATTAATCCAAGCCGCACCATTGTTGAACTGGTCATTCAAGCTTGCGAGATCCAATCTAGCCTCTTCGGCTTCAAGACCCTCATCTAATTCAATAGCAATAAACTCACTGGTGCTAATCTCATCACCTTGTCCAGTTTCTCCTGGAGAAACAACAACTAAACCAACTTGTTGATTGGCAAAGTCCACTTTGATTTGAGCGTTATTGATAAAGTCTCCATTGTTATCAATGGTCCCACCAAAGAAGCTCAAACCATTCACATCAACGGAGTCGGCAATAAAGTCCTTATCAAACTCATCCAACAAGTCTTGCGAATCGAAACTTTGCTCATCGAAGAAGTCTTCCGTAAGCGCGTATCTCACTTCGGTTGACTCAGGAATGACATCACCTATTTCAAGTACAACTTCATTATTCTGATCATCAAAATAATAGAGATAACCATACTCTGGCAAAGTTGTAATACAGATACTGGTTTCTTTATCATCTAAAGGGTCCAAATCATCTTTCGAAATCCTGTGCGTAAGGACCGAAATCAATCAATGCATCTTCACCTGGGTCATTTAAATCAATAATAATATTGAAGTCTTCAACCGTCGGTGGAGTATTGTCATCATCAAGAATTGTCCCCAAGCCTGATGCGGCTGAATTTTGACCTTGGATTTCTCCCGTCAATGTAAAGCTTTCAGTTTGCTCGTAGATTTGGTCTTCAACCGTATTAACCGTTACGCTAAACGTTGTGTCATTCGCTGGGACCGATACATCAAACGTGCCATCAAGGTTTACATTGACGACTTCTGTTGTGTTATCTGCATAAGTGATTGTTACCGAGGATGCATTAAAGTCATCACCAGCTAACGCCGTACCATCGAGTAGCGATATGCTAACCAAAACCGCAACAGTGCTCGCATTACTTAACGTAACGTTGAATGTCGCGTCGTTACCTTCAAACACTTCAACATTCGTAATATCAGAAACAACAGGTTTATCTGCTTCATCATGAATGGTGACTGTACCTACCGCTGGCTGGGATTGGGTCGATGTCGCACCAGATAGCGTGAATACTTCATTCCCTTCGTAGATATCATCATTTATCGTGTTCATCGTTATGCTAAATGATGAATCAAATGCAGGCACATTAACCGAAAATGAGCCATCAAGGTTTACTGCGACGACTTCTGTGGAATTGTCCTCGTAAGTTATGGTCACTGTAGTGTCGTTGTAATCGACACCTCCGGTTGCACTACCATCATCTAAGGACATATTCACGATGGTATCTGTCGTACTTAAGTTACTTAATGTTACATCTAAAGTTGCTAGTTCACCTTCATTCACCATTGTATTGGTGATTGAGGTTACCGTAGGTCTATCATCATCTGGATCAGGTCCCGGTCCCGTACCATCATCGACGATGGTTGCAGTACCCGTATCGGTACCTTGGACAGGGCCGAGACCGGTCACATCTACCGTGAAGTTCTCTGGGCCTTCATAAATTTCGTCATCAATCGAAGCGATTCGTACATCGAACTGAGTCATACCAGCAGGAACGCTTACTATGCCATCGACAGGCACTGCAACCCATCCTGAGCCAGTGTTGTATTCAAGAGTGCCGAGGTCACCCACTTCGGTGTCACCAAGGTTAAGGTCGAGTTGAACCTCAACCGGGGATTCAGAAGCATTGGTCAGTGATACAACGAAGTTGGCGGTATCGCCTTCATTAATCGTGCCAGCATCACTAATAGATACCGTCGGACGGTCATCATCTGGATCTGGACCAGGTCCCGTACCGTCATCAACGATGGTTGCTGTACCCGTATCGGAACCTTGAACAGGACCAAGACCTGTTACGTCTACGGTGAAGTTCTCTGGACCTTCATAGACTTCATCATCAATCGAAGCGATTCGAACATCGAACTCAGTTAAGCCTGCTGGTACAGTCACTACGCCATCTACAGGGACGGCTACCCAACCTAAACCGGTGTTGTACTCAAGAGTACCGAGGTCACCTGCTTCGGTATCGCCAAGGTTAAGGTCGAGTTGCACTTCTACTGGGGCTTCTGATGCATTAGTGAGCGAGACAACAAAGTTGGCGGTATCGCCTTCGTTAATCGTGCCAGCATCACTAATAGATACCGTCGGACGGTCATCATCTGGATCTGGACCAGGTCCCGTACCGTCATCAACGATGGTTGCTGTACCCGTATCGGAACCTTGAACAGGACCAAGACCTGTTACGTCTACGGTGAAGTTCTCTGGACCTTCATAGACTTCATCATCAATCGAAGCGATTCGAACATCGAACTCAGTTAAGCCTGCTGGTACAGTCACTACGCCATCTACAGGGACGGCTACCCAACCTAAACCGGTGTTGTACTCAAGAGTACCGAGGTCACCTGCTTCGGTATCGCCAAGGTTAAGGTCGAGTTGCACTTCTACTGGGGCTTCTGATGCATTAGTGAGCGAGACAACAAAGTTGGCGGTATCGCCTTCGTTAATCGTGCCAGCATCACTAATAGATACCGTCGGACGGTCATCATCTGGATCTGGACCAGGTCCCGTACCGTCATCAACGATGGTTGCTGTACCCGTATCGGAACCTTGAACAGGACCAAGACCTGTTACGTCTACGGTGAAGTTCTCCGGACCTTCGTAGACTTCATCATCAATCGATGCGATTCGAACATCGAACTCAGTTAAGCCTGCTGGTACACTCACCACACCATTAACAGGGACGGCAACCCAACCTGAGCCAGTGTTGTATTCGAGAGTACCAAGGTCACCTGCTTCGGTATCACCGAGGTTAAGGTCGAGTTGCACTTCTACTGGGGCTTCTGATGCATTGGTCAGAGATACAACAAAGTTGGCGGTATCGCCTTCGTTAATTGTGCCTGCATCACTAATAGATACCGTTGGACGGTCGTCGTCCGGATCGGGATCAGGACCCGTACCATCGTCAACAATAGTTGCGGTACCCGTATCAGCGCCTTGAACAGGGCCAAGACCGGTAATATCTACCGTGAAGTTCTCTGGGCCTTCATAAATTTCGTCATCAATCGAAGCGATTCGTACATCGAACTGAGTCATACCAGCAGGAACGCTTACTATGCCATCGACAGGCACTGCAACCCATCCTGAGCCCGTGTTGTACTCAAGAGTACCGAGGTCGCCCACTTCGGTATCACCAAGGTTAAGGTCGAGCTGAACCTCCACTGGAGCTTCTGATGCATTAGATAATGAGACAACGAAATTGGCGGTATCGCCCTCGTTAATCGTACCAGCATCACTAATAGATACCGTTGGACGGTCATCATCCGGATCGGGGTCAGGCCCCGTACCGTCATCGACGATGGTTGCTGTACCCGTGTCGGAACCTTGCACAGGACCTAAACCAGTTACGTCTACCGTGAAGTTTTCAGGACCTTCGTAGACTTCATCGTCAATCGAAGCAATTCGAACATCGAACTGAGTTAAACCTGCTGGTACAGTCACCACACCATCAATAGGTACAGCGACCCAACCTGAGCCGGTATTGTACTCAAGAGTACCGAGGTCATCTGCTTCGGTATCACCGAGATTAAGATCCAGTTGAACTTCCACTGGGGATTCAGATGCATTGGTCAGCGAGACAACAAAGTTAGCGGTGTCACCTTCGTTAATTGTGCCAGCGTCACTGATAGATACCGTCGGACGGTCATCATCTGGCTCTGGCTCTGGCCCCGTACCATCATCGACGATAGTGGCTGTGCCCGTGTCAGTACCTTGGACAGGACCAAGACCTGTTACGTCTACGGTGAAGTTCTCTGGACCTTCATAGACTTCATCATCAATCGAAGCGATTCGAACATCGAACTCAGTTAAGCCTGCTGGTACAGTCACTACGCCATCTACAGGGACGGCTACCCAACCTGAACCGGTGTTGTACTCAAGAGTACCGAGGTCACCTGCTTCGGTATCGCCAAGGTTGAGACTTAGCTCGACTTGAACATCATCTTCAGAAACATTCGCCAAAGTAACAACAAAATTAGCCGTATCACCCTCATTGATGACACCAGCATCACTAATAGTAACGCCCGGGCGATCGTCATCCGGATCTGGACCAGGTCCCGTACCGTCATCGACGATAGTGGCTGTGCCCGTGTCAGTACCTTGGACAGGACCAAGCCCGGTCACGTCTACGGTGAAGTTCTCTGGACCTTCATAGACTTCATCATCTATCGAAGTGATTCGCACATCGAACTCAGTTAAGCCTGCAGGAACACTTACTACACCACCAACAGGGACGGCAACCCAACCTGAGCCAGTGTTGTATTCGAGAGTGCCAAGGTCACCTGCTTCGGTATCACCGAGGTTAAGGTCGAGTTGCACTTCTACTGGGGCTTCAGAAGCATTGGTCAGAGATACAACGAAATTGGCGGTGTCACCTTCGTTAATCGTGCCAGCGTCACTGATAGATACCGTCGGACGGTCATCATCCGGATCGGGGTCAGGCCCCGTACCATCATCGACGATGGTTGCAGTACCTGTGTCAGTACCTTGGACAGGACCTAAACCAGTCACGTCTACCGTGAAATTCTCTGGACCTTCATAAACTTCATCATCAATCGAAGCAATTCGAACATCGAACTGAGTTAAGCCTGCTGGTACAGTCACTACACCATTAACAGGAACGGCAACCCAACCTGAGCCGGTGTTGTATTCAAGAGTGCCAAGGTCGCCGGCTTCGGTATCACCAAGGTTAAGGTCGAGTTGTACTTCGACTGGGGCTTCAGAAGCATTGGTCAGTGATACAACAAAGTTGGCGGTATCGCCTTCGTTAATCGTACCAGCATCACTAATAGATACCGTCGGACGGTCATCATCTGGCTCAGGCTCTGGCCCCGTACCATCATCGACGATAGTGGCTGTGCCCGTGTCAGTACCTTGGACAGGACCAAGACCCGTTACGTCTACCGTGAAGTTTTCCGGACCTTCGTAAACTTCATCATCAATCGATGCGATTCGAACATCAAACTCAGTTAACCCTGCTGATACAGTCACTACGCCATCGACAGGGACGGCAACCCAACCAGAGCCAGTGTTGTACTCTAGTGTGCCTAAATCGCCAGCTTCGGTGTCGCCGAGGTTAAGATCAAGTTGAACTTCAACTGGCGCTTCAGATGCATTGGTCAGCGAGACAACAAAGTTAGAAGTGTCACCTTCGTTGATCGTGCCTGCATCACTGATAAATACGGTTGGACGGTCATCATCTGGATCGGGATCAGGACCTGTACCATCATCAACGATGGTTGCTGTACCCGTATCGGAACCTTGAACAGGACCAAGACCTGTTACGTCTACGGTGAAGTTCTCCGGACCTTCGTAGACTTCATCATCAATCGATGCGATTCGAACATCGAACTGAGTGATACCAGCAGGAACACTCACCACACCATTAACAGGAACGGCTACCCATCCTGAGCCAGTGTTGTATTCAAGGGTACCAAGGTCACCGGCTTCGGTGTCACCGAGGTTAAGGTCGAGTTGCACCTCAACTGGGGCTTCAGAAGCATTGGTCAGTGATACAACGAAGTTGGCGGTGTCACCTTCGTTAATCGTTCCAGCATCACTGATAGATACGGTTGGACGGTCGTCGTCCGGATCTGGGTCAGGACCCGTACCATCATCAACAATGGTTGCAGTACCAGTATCGGTACCTTGGACAGGGCCGAGACCGGTCACGTCTACCGTGAAGTTTTCAGGACCTTCGTAGACTTCGTCATCAATCGATGCGATTCGTACATCGAACTCAGTTAAGCCTGCTGGTACGGTCACTACGCCATCTACAGGGACGGCAACCCAACCAGAGCCAGTGTTGTACTCAAGAGTACCGAGGTCGCCGGCTTCGGTATCACCAAGGTTAAGGTCGAGCTGTACTTCCACTGGAGCTTCAGAAGCGTTAGTTAACGAGACAATGAAGTTGGCAGTGTCACCTTCGTTAATTGTGCCAGCGTCACTGATAGATACGGTTGGACGGTCGTCATCAGGGTCAGGTCCCGGGCCAGTACCATCATCAATAATGGTCCCTGTTCCCATTTGAGGAATCGCTTGATTGCCAGTGTTTCCAGACAAAGTAAATGTTTCTGAGCCTTCAAAGAGGTCGTCATCAGTCGTACTAATAGTGACACTGTAGCTTATATTATTCGCTGGCACGGATACATCAAAGCTACCATCTGGATTGATGTTTACGACTTGAGTGCTGTTGTCTTCGAAAGTAATCGTAGCAGACGTGTTGGTGTAATCTATTCCACCTTCAGCGCTACCATCAGCCAGATTCATACTGACCACAGTATCGGTCGTACTTAGGTTACTAAGCGTCACATCTAATATGGCTAAATCGCCCTCATTAACCGTAGTATCACTAATAGATGCAACTGTCGGTCTATCGTCATCCGGATTGGGACCGGGACCAGAACCGTCATCAACGATGGTTCCCGTTCCTGACGTTGTGCCATTTTGATTCTCTGTTGAGCCCGATAACGTAAACGTCTCCGTTCCTTCAAACAAATCATCGTCTATTGTATTTATCGTGACATTGTAACTAACCTCATTCGCAGGGACAGTGACAGCAAAACTACCGTCTGGGTTTACATTAACAATCTGAGTGCTGTTATCCTCGAACGTAATAGTGACGGAAGTGTTTGTGTAATCTAATCCACCCTCCGCAGTTCCATCAGATAACGTCATGTTCACCGTCGTTTCTGACGTACTCGGGTTGCTAAGCGTTACCTCAAGCACAGCTTCCTCACCCTCGTTTACGGTTGTATCGCTTACAGAAGCAACGGTCGGTCGATCGTCATCAGGCTCTTCACCCGGACCAGTGCCATCATCTGTTATTGTTGCCACACCTGTAACGGGTTCCGGTTGGTTCTCCGTACCACCGCTTAACGTGAAAGTTTCGTTTCCTTCAAATACGTCGTCATCAATCGTATCCACCGTGATTACGAACGACTCATCTCCAATGGGGATTGAAACAGAAAACGTCCCATCTTCTCCGACATTTATTTGATCCGTACTTCCATCTTCAAAAGTAATAGTAATAACCGAGTTGTCGTAATCAGCTCCCCCTGTCGCAGAATTATCACTAAGGGATAAAGTCACCTCAGTCTCTTGCTGTGTGGGTTGATCGAGAGTGATGTCAAAAATGGCTGGGTCGCCCTCACTGATGGTCGGACTCGATATATCCTGAATGATCACTTGTGCGGGAATGATGGCTTCTTGATTAACAAACTCTAGTAACGACAGTTCTTGGCTTTGTGAAAGAGGTATCAGCGTGCCAACCGTTTCAAAATCTGTGCTAGCGAGGGATTCTGCCCCTGTTCTATCTATCGCTCCGGTTGACTGTGGGCTCGAACCATCGCTCTCACCCGCAGCTGGCTCAAAATCACCTTCAACTTGCGCTGGGTCAGCCCCTGCCGCGATCGCCTCTATAAGAGCCGTGATATCATCGGAGACATTTATCGAGCTGCCATCAGGCGCGACTTGCTCGAAGTTAAGCTGCGAAGTATCGGATACTTCGGTAATAATCAATTCTCCTGGCGCCGGCAATTGGTCGGGCTCTAACGTTTTAATTTCCCCATCAATCCCTATCACCACGATATTGCTCGCAAGCGAGCCGAAGGCTGCTCGATCCATAAATCACCTCACCCGACTTTCCAGTCGTCAAAAGTTTGTCACCCCAACAAATACGACTATAGTTTAGTCAAAATCATTACGTTTTCGTTGTAAGTGGAAGCGGTTGAGTACGGATGAACTCAAGGGGCGGGGCTCATTCAACTTGAAAGCTAAAACATGTTGTAGAGCGCTATGATATTAAGAATTCACGCTTTTCTTCTGATATGAACTAGCAGGCAAATGAGCAACATCGCTCATATGTGCTAAAGTTTTATTAGGCGGAACACTGGATTTTCTAAACAAAAGCCTAGGGTTAACAGGATGTTGATAAATTTATCGACAATAAGCTGTTATTTGTGATGTTTCGTCTCATTAATGAGATGAAATAACAAAAAACAATACGATTTTTCTAGGAGAGCCACCGTGAAATGGAATCGACTTAAAATAGCTTGCTGCTGTAGTTTTATGATTGCGTCACCCGTTTTCGGTCAAACTTTAGAGCAGGCTGTCGCGCTCACGTTAAAGAACAACCCAGACATCAAGAGTGCGTTTAACGAGTTCAACAGTCGTAAATACATCAACGAAGCGTCGTCCGGTGCTTATCTGCCGTCTATCGATTTGGATGCGGGTATTGGTTATGAAGGGATTGACCCCGCTGAAGAAGTTAGCCGTGGAGATACAGATTTAACACGAAAGGAAGCATCCATCACTTTAACCCAGCTCATATGGGATGGCAGCGCAACACTGAATGATATGGACCGAACTGCAGCAGATGCTGAATCGGTAAGGTTTCAACTACTCGCTGACGCTTCAGACACCGCGTTAGAAGTAACCAGAGTTTATTTAGACTCAGTGAAAGCGTACGAAATATTAACGCTGTCAGAGAACAACCTTGCAGTGCATAAGAAAATTTACGCAGATATTAAAAAGCGCGTAAATTCTGGGATTGGATCGACTGCCGATTTAACGCAAGTTGAAGCTCGTTTAGCGAAAGCGCACGGTAACTTAGCGGCTGCACAGAACAACCTTTTCGATTCTCATACCATGTTCACTCGTTTAGTGGGTCAAACACCACAAGGTTTGATCTTTCCACGTGCCGATGAAAACTTCCTTCCTTACACCGTGGACGAAGCAATCGGATTAGCATTTGAAGTCCACCCAGTCATCCAAGTCGCGTTGGCTGATGTGGATTCCGCAAAGTTCCAGTACAAACAATCTAAGGGCGTTAACTACCCAACCATCTCAATTGAAGCTTCTCAGACTTGGCGTGATGATGCGGACGGTCTAAAAGGCAGAAGCGACGAAACACTGGCTATGCTCAGATTGCGTTATAACCTTTACAACGGTGGTAGCGACGCAGCGAACTCTGAAAACTTCGCTTACCAACTCAATAAAGCAAAAGACCTTCGTGAAGGTGCATATCAAAATGTTGAAGAAGGTTTAAGGCTGTCTTGGAGCGCATTGGATCTTACGCTGCAACAAAAAGAGTTCCTATCCGATCACGTAGATTCAGCCGCAAAAACAGTCATTGCCTACGAGAAACAATATCGTATTGGTAAGCGTACCCTACTCGATTTGCTCAACACAGAAAATGAGCTGTTTGAAGCACGTAAGGACTACTTGGATGCCAAATATGCCGAGCAATACGCAAAATACCGCGTAATGAACGCAACCGGTCAACTGCTTAACTCTTTGCGTATCGATATACCACGAGAGTGGCTAGAGAAAGTGGAGTATTAATATGAAAGTAATACCTATTTTTTTCATGGTTGGTTTGATTTCCGCTTGTAGTGGCTCTAATTCAAACAGAGTAACCGGTGATGAATACGAATACATGGAAACACCGACAGCTAACCAGATTGCTGACTTAATCGACGATGACAGAGACGGTGTTATTAATGCACGAGACCTGTGTCCTGGAACACCAGAAGGCTCTTTGATCGATAACGACGGCTGTGGGGAATACGCGAAATCATCCCAAGAAATGCAGATTCGAGTTCTATTTGCTAACGACTCTTCTGAAATCAACCCTGTATTTGCTCAGCAAATTAGCGACCTTTCTGATTTCCTTAAAGAGTACCCAACAACGTCAATTGAACTGCAAGGTTACACCAGTATCACTGGTACGGATGAATACAATCTTGCCCTTTCGAAACGCAGAGCAGAAAGCGTTCGCAACGAGCTGATTCAAAATGGGATATCACCAGATCGTCTAAGAATCGTCGGCTTTGGTGAAACCAAGCTTGCCGCTCAAGGGACAGATGAAAGAAGTCATGCACTCAATCGCCGTGTAACCGCAACCGTGGTCGGATACAAAGGTGAAGTCGAGAAAGAATGGACTATCTTCACAACGCTACCTAAGAATTAATAGTTAATAATTAATAGTTAAAGCCACTCTGTTAGGTAACCATCTCAAGCAATAACAAAAAAGCCAGCAAGATATCATTGCTGGCTTTCGTTTGGGCTTTCTACACCGAACTGACCAAAGGTACTTCAATCATAGATGAGTGGTAAAACTTGTAGCGCCCCTTCCCTAGTTGTTTTGCGCGGTACACCGCCATGTCTGAGCAATGGAGAAGCGTCTCAATATCTCGCTCTACATCCTCTGTCATCACAACACCAATCGACGCGGTTAGATTAATATCAATACCTAAACGGTCTGCGGTTGCTTGGAGTTGGTGAAGAAACTGATCCAACTTTAATTCTAGCTCTCGCTTACTATTAAACTCTTGAGTTAGAACAACAAACTCATCCCCACCAAAACGACCGATGAGGTCTCGTTTGTGAGCAAAGTGTTCTCGCAAGACTGCCACAAACAACGCAATCACTTTATCCCCAGCCATATGACCATAGGTGTCGTTGATAAACTTCAGGTTGTCCATATCAAAGAAGATACATGCTTTAGGACTGTTACTGAGCGACAGTGACTTTTCAGCGCCACGCAAGAAGTATTCACGAGTCAGCAAGCCACTTCGTGAGCAAAAAACACCATTCCGACTTGCTTGAAGAACTTGTTCAAAATGTTCCTTTAGCTCCATGGATGTGTCGTTGAACACAACTTGGCTCTCTTCTAAAAATCGGTCAAGGGGCTGGGTCAAACCAACCACTTGTTTCCCCATCATACGAGCAATCACAACGTAAATAGCAATGATCATGAGAACATTCACACCAAACATCATGGTGCCTTCACCCAACAAACTGCTGAACTTAGCTTTGGATAACAGAATCCAAGGTGTTCCATCTACTTTAGTGAATTCAACGTAAGATAGATCAAATGGCGAACTGTAAGTAAAGAATCCCCCATTATTTGCCCCGGTAAGTGCTTTCAGATTCCCTTCGCGATCAAACAGCTTCTCATAACCGTAGTTGAATAAGTTTACCCCTACATAGAACTCATCTTTAGAGTGGCTAATGATATTCAGATCTTCGTCCAGCAAAACGCTGTAGATATCATTTTCGCTATCGCTTTGGAGCGCGGTTTGAATTTCGCCAAAATGAATAGAAGCTGAGATGGTACCCATTAGGTCTCCCAATTCATCGAACATAGGGCGACATAACACGTATACGATATTGCCGTTTGAGATATCAGTGAGAACGTCGGTCATCACTGCTTTTTTACTGCGAATCACTTGATGAAAGTAATCTCGATGAGCGATGGAGTGCACCTTATTGTTGTGCGTGCTCACCATGTTCCCGACTCCATCACTAAAGCCAATACCCGCAAGCTCAAAGGCTTGCTTGTAAGGGACCGCACGATTTGCCCGTTCTTGCAACGTAATATCGGGTTCGATGAAGTGTTCGTCTTTGCTCATTGCTCGTAGTAAATCGCGGTATCCATCGACGATGGTTCCTAGGTTGATCTCCGCCGATTTTACATGGTATCGAGCTAGGTTTTTCGCCTCATCAACTTGTTGATACGCCCAATAAGTAAAGTTAGTAAAGAGTGCTATCAACACTATTGGGACAGTGTAACGCAGGGTGACTGACTGAAGACTTCGAGATACGTTCATGATTTAGTTATTGTTATTTGCCATCGATTAGCGGTTTATTTAAGCCTTTTTCCAGCTCATGGGCCTTGAATGTTGGCGTACAGATTTTAAAAAATACAAGTACGTTTACACTACGGTCTCACCAGCAAGAAAATCCGCCAATTATACTCACCCCTGTATATCGAAACAGACATTTTAGTAGTCTTGACGACAAAACATTTTAATCATTCAACAAATGAAATTTGTTTATAAATATCAGTAAATTGAATAATTCTCACTGAATGAGAAACGCAATTTTTATTGATAGATTTAAAGTTTTATATCCTTAACAAATCGAACTTTTGTCGCAGGTGTCACAGTTTTCATATGGCAAAAGTACGAATTTTTGTGCTGAATTTCTAACAATTGAGATAGTTAGCCTACACTTTTCATATCAACTTATTGGATATGGACGTGCACAGTGGTCGGATCGTTTTCATGGAATAACCTATCGGTAAAACACAAGCTATTTAGCTTGGTTTTCTTACCCATCATTTTGCTTCTCTTTCTAGCCGGACAGCAAGTTCATCGACTATCTAGCCAAGCGCAAGATCTTGAGAAAGCGCAACTGTTCTCTGACTATATGGACAAAGTCTCTTATCTCTATAATTTGCCGAATAACACTGAAGTTACCGATGTTGAAGCAGAAATAAAATCGGTAACTCAATCACTCAGCAATGGTGCCAATGGCATTTTCTTGGATAAAGGCGCTGAGATGAAAGACCTTCTTTCTAGCCTCGAAGAAGCGAACCTCTCTCTGTCGGCAGCCACCGACATGGACGAGCGTCTCGATATCGCAGAGTGGCGTGCAGATACCTACAAACAGATTTTATTGGCATTAGAAAAGGTGCCATTCAATGATGCAACTTTTGAAATTCAAGCCCACCTTTCAGCATTGATGCAAATTGAGTGGTTAATGTTCTGGTCTCAAGAAGAAAACCTGCTCAGTCAATATTTAATTTACTCTATTGAACAAAATCAAAGCTATGACGTAGATGTCAGCAGCGAGATCGACTCCTTAGTTAAGAATCAGCAACTGTTCTTAGAACGCTTCGTCACATTAAACGCCAATCAACAGCAAGTTGAATTGCTTATTGAAACTTTCACCAATGACGTCTTTGTGCGCAGTCAAGAATTTAGAAGCTTCCTTTTAAATGAAGAAGCACTTAGTACACTTCCACCACAAGAAATCGCAGCTGGTTTAACAGCTCTAAACGGTCGACTCGCTCTGCTTAAGGCGGTCGACAACAAAATGACGGAGCAATTGCAAGCAGACGTAGAACATGCCATTTCCGCGGCAAACCAACAACGACTGATGTTCATTAGCGTCATGTCAGTCATGACAATTCTCGTCGTGAGCTTAGCCGTGCGTTTGGTTCGAAAAGTAACCAGTAATCTTCAACTGGTTCTTGAGTTCTTACGTCGTGACAGTTACAGCGAAGAATCCCCCCTTGTCGAATTAGTCAAAGGTAAAGACGAGCTGAGTAAGTTTGCCCAAGAAGTCGAGAGGCTCAGTTATGAACGAGAACAAGCCAAGGTTAAATTAACTCAAGCGAAAGAAGACGCAGAGCGCGCAAAAGACGATGCAATTAAAGCAAGCAAAGCGAAAAGCAGCTTCTTAGCCAACATGTCCCATGAAATCCGCACCCCTCTTAATGGCGTTATTGGTATTTCTGAAGTGCTATCTGATACATCATTAACCGCAACACAGCGCGACTATGTTGATACGATTGAAACGTCCTCCCAACTGTTACTTAGCTTGATAAACGACATACTCGATTTCTCTAAGATTGAATCCGGTATGTTATTGATCAGTCCGCACTCGACCTGTGTGCGTGAATCCATTTACGATATTGCTTCTATCGTTTCACCAAAAGCAAAAGAGAAAGGCATCGACCTTAAAGTAAACATCAGCCGCAACACGCCTTTCCGCTTAATGATCGACGATCACCGTTTACGCCAAGTCGTAATGAACTTTATGTCTAACGCCGTTAAATTTACTGATAAAGGAACGGTGCTCCTCTCTGTTACAACTCATGTTGTTTCTGGTTCAAATGCCGTAATGGAGTTTTCTGTTCAAGATTCCGGTATTGGTATTGATGAGCAACAACAGAAAAAGATCTTCGAACCATTCGCACAAGAAGATGACTCCACTACCCGCCAATTTGGCGGTACTGGGCTGGGCTTAGCCATCAGCACTCAACTGGTTGAGTTAATGGGTGGGCAAATTCAACTTGAATCAGAAAAAGGCAAAGGTAGCCGCTTCTTCTTCCAATTGAACCCTTCTGTTGTTCAACTCGACTTTGATGCAAAACACACCGTAAATTATGGACAAATTTGGTTGGTCTGCGACGACACCAACATGGAAACAACGCTTCGTGATGAATTGAACTTCTACCGTATCGCTGTTCACCAATCGGTTACGAGTTTAGAGAGTTTACCAACATGGATTAATGACAATGAGCACATCATTGTTATCTACGCTGAAACTCGACCAAATGCTGCAATGGAAAGCGAAGATCACTTCAACAAGCTTGAATCGCAGAACGTCCGCTTATGCTTGGTTAAACACCTTCATAGTGACCAATTTGATTTTGGTGAAAGTGTCAGTGCCATCATTACGCAACCTCTTCTTGGGCAACGTCTGGTCAAAGCGCTTGAAAATTGCGAGACCAAATTCAACCAAGCAAATTTACAAGCAGTGGTGGGTACATCAGAACCGTCGCAAAGTAAGATTTTGGTGGTCGACGATAACACCGTAAACCAGAAAATCGCAGGTTTGCATGTAACCAAAGCGGGTTTTACTTTTGACCTAGCAGCAAATGGACTAGAAGCGGTCGAGATGTTCAAAAAGAATCAATACTCCTTGATTCTTATGGATTGCATGATGCCAGTTATGGATGGATTTGAGGCCACGCAGAAAATCCGACAGCTGGAACACGAACAAAATCGCAGTGTGAAGATCCCAATTATCGCGTTAACGGCAAGTGTGGTCGATGACGACATCCAGAAATGTTTTGATGTTGGCATGGATGATTACGTACCGAAACCTTTCAAAGCCAACATATTGAAAGAGAAATTAGCAAAAGCGACGGCTGTTCCAATCGTTGAAGACAACGTATCGTCTGCCTTCTCTGGTACTGGCATTAGCGCGAAATCTAAACCGCAAGATAAACCGGAACCGACCTCTATCAATACGCTTCCAAGTCGTTCTGAGCGCATTTTGCTTGTAGAAGATAATACGGTGAACCAGAAAGTTGCCTCGTTATTGCTGAGTAAAGCTGGGTATCAGTTTGAGATTGCCGAAAATGGTCAGATCGCCGTTGATATGTTTCAACAAGATAACGGTTTCGACATCATTTTGATGGATTGCATGATGCCTGTAATGGACGGCTTCGAAGCGACGAAAGAAATCCGTGCTTACGAAAAAAATTCGGGATTACCCAAAACGCCGATTATTGCACTGACAGCAAGTGTTGTGGACGATGATATCCAGCGTTGCTACGACTCTGGCATGGATGCATACGTACCGAAGCCTGTCAGAAAAGAAAAACTTCTGCACCAGATTGAAAGCGTCATTTAAGGGGTAATAGTATGGATACCCACTTCTCTATAGCTAAAAATAACGTTCTCAAATCGCTCTCTACAGCTTTGATGGCTTTTGCTTTGCTGATGTCGTTCGATAGTGAAGCTCTCGCAGCCGATAGCTATGCGATTTTTTCCCTCGACTCTAATTTTGATGAGCTCAACATAACCAAAGCGAGAAAACTGTATCGTGGTAAAACCAAGCGTTTACAAGGTAAGCGAATCGAGCTGTCTGATTGGCCGGATGCATCATCTGAACGTTCAGAGTTCTACCGTTATTTACTCAATAAAAACGCGGCGCAAATGAATGCGCACTGGGCGAGCTTGTCGTTTTCAGGAAAAGCTCGCCCACCGAAAGTCATTGATAATTCCAGTATGGAAGCCCTTTTAGAATGGATGAAAGAAAAGCCTAACCGCATTGGGTATGCACCAGTGAGTAGCCTTCCTTCAAATGCTCAAATCCTCTACGTTGTAAGTTCGGAGAAATAATATGAAGAAAACACTCATCGCATCCATCACGGCAACAACACTAAGTAGCGTCGCTTTCCCGAGCTTGGCAGCAATCGAACTCACCGATAACTTATCGTTAAGTGGCTTTGGCTCAACCTCATGGGCGACAACAGACAACAAAACGCCAGTATTAGTGAATCGTTTTATCGATGACGAAAACTGTTATGACTGTGACACAACATTAGGTGTTCAACTGGATTTTTACTACGACGCGTTTAAAGCATCCGCGCAGGTGGTGAAAAGACCGCAAGACCATTGGAGTGACCCGCAACTAGAGTGGGCTTACCTCGCCTATACCTATGGCAATATTGAGTTTCGTGGCGGTCGCCTGAGAATGCCCGTGTTCTTAGCCTCTGAATACTACTATGTCGGACACGCATTTACCCCTGCTCGCCCACCTAATGAAGTTTATGACAGTATCTTAGGCATCACCGCGTTTAACGGCATTTCATTCTTGTGGAACTATGACATCAATGACAGCATGACACTGACGACTACACCATTTGTCGGCTTCCACGATGAAAGTACGGTCGACTTCAATGACAGTACTGAGCTCACCTTCAAGACCAATAAAATGTACGGTATTAACTTCATCTTAAGTGGCGATTACTATCGTTGGAATTTCACGTATTTGGATTCGAACTATGACCAAGAAACCAAGTTAACTAACTTCCCGGTTCAATCCCCTGATGGCTCAATCATTATTCTTCCGTCATACACTGATAAGTTGAAAAATGAGAGCATTAAATTGTATTCATTAGGTGCTGAGTACGAGTTTGATGCCTTCACGTTAACCGTCGAAGGTCAAACCAACGATATCGCTTCCGCTTGGTACGCTCAAGGCGCGTATAACCTGAACAAATTTACCCCTTACGTGACTTATGGTCAGCAGTTTGATGACCACGAGCACAAGGTTGGGGACAGCTACCTACTTGGTGTGAGATACGATCTTCACTACAACGTGTCACTCAATGCAGAATGGCAACACTTCAAAGCTTATCGCAATGCATCTGGCGCATTCGTCGATACACCAGAGGATGATAATGCAAACATGTACACCATCATGGTGAACTTTGTCTTTTAGCGCCATGGCGGGTCGAGTAATACCGACCTGCCCGCTTTTCCGAAATGCTCAAACGATGTTCATGTAACGGGCTAACCATTAAACATGTTTTGCTCAATCTTACGATCTCTAAAGTAAAACTCTTTATCGTGCTCGCCGATTTCTCGTAATACTCGACAAGGATTGCCAACCGCAACAACATTAGCTGGGATATCCTTTGTCACGACACTCCCCGCGCCAATTACGGAGTTTTCGCCGATTGTCACGCCCGGTAATACCACCGAGTTCGCCCCTATCCAAACGTTATTACCAATATGAACTGGGATATTAAACTGAGCGATGTCGCGCCTTAGTTCCGGATCAATTGGGTGCCCAGCAGTCGCGATGGTGACATTCGGTCCAATCATGACATGATCGCCGATATAAATATGAGTGTCGTCAACTAAAGTCAGATTAAAGTTAGCGTAAACATTGTCACCTAGGTGGGTATGGCAGCCCCAGTTAGCTCTCAATGGCGGTTCGATGTAGCAATTCTTTCCAACCGATGCGAGCAAGTGATTCAATATGTTAGAGCGCTTCTCTCCCTCCGAAGGACGTGTTTGATTGTAGTCGTATAAGGTCTCTAGACATTCAGTTTGCATTGCTGCCAACGCTTCATCATTGCAGAAGTACACCTGTTGGCTGTGTAGCATGATTTTCTTATCCATTGTCGTTCCTGTTTAGGATGTTCTTTGCAAAAATTTAGCAAAGAGACGCTCAAAGAATCTTGGCAAAAATCATGAAAGTAGCACCGCATCGCAATCAGAAATAAATAATGCCATCAGGCGCACAATTTCACGCGATACGAGCAACAGACAAAAATGGGAGATGGTTAAACACTAATTGAATGGAGATGAGACAAGACGAAAGAATGAAACGTTGAAATGAAAGTTGCCATCAAAAATGCCGCGAAAATCGAATCTTACGGCTTATGCCCAAGTGACTTTGATATGCGGAGTTCAGAGTGTTGTCATTGATTCGAGGTTACTTGGGTATGTTATCAAACGGTCTTATTTCTTCTTTTTGCGGTTTTCTAATCGAGCTTTAAACTTCTTGTTTCGACGCTTTAGAGCACGGAAAAATTTAGACTCTTCGTGATACCAACCTATCACGCTAATCGGAAAGCCCACCAGCATCACGATAAATAAATCCGCAGGAAACTGCTCCGTGATGTCTTTAAAGGTTTGCAGCTCACCGAATATAAACAAGCCAATGACTTTGCCAAGCAGCAACGCACAGCAGATCATCAAGAAAGACTTAATAATATAGTGCCACTTGCCTTTCTTGCGCTCTTCTCGCCAATACACGTATTTGTGCTCGCGGTTGTACATTGCCCCTCCAAGTTCGTGACATTGTCACGGACACTATCGCGAATGGTTACCTATTTTGTTAATGGGCGTAGGCTCATTGCTTACGCACTACTTCTAATCATAGTGCTGTTAGAGGGAGTTGCTTGTCAGACCAATAAGAAATGACGTGAATTTTACCTAGACTGCCACATCTGCTTGTATGAACGGAACTCCTTGTTCGACTCATCCAAACCAAAACGTGCCGCAAGCGCTTCTAACTCTTGCTTATAACGAACAAGTGAACTTTCGTCATCGGTCATAATGGCGAATTCCGCAAAGTGCCCAATGCCTTCTAGATGGTCGAGAGTAATATGGAACGAGCCGATAAAGTAAATGCTGCGTACTTTTTTGGTTTGAAGAATCACTTCGTAGCCCATGTTTCCTAGCATACTTTTGGCAGCATGTGACTTAGTAATATCGGTGGCTTCACAGCGATCCTCTTCCGGTCCTTTGACAATCCAAAGTTTGATACCAGACGGCTCGATTTCTCGGATTACCAGACTTTTTCCTTCATGACTGAGTTTGCGTTCTGGCGTGTCGTAGAACCAATCAGACTCTTGATTGTCTTCAAACATGACTTCATGTTCTAAACCACTCAACACAGCTAAAAAAGCTTGTTTATCTTGTACACGGTATTTCAATTCGACTTCAAACTGACCTTGAAAATGCTGATCTGCACTCATGTGGCAACCTCATTACTGCTCTACACCTCATACCTCTGGGTGTTTCAAAGCAGCAGGATGGTAGCACAGCCTAAGTCGCGAATCTGATAAACAGACCTTTCTTTTAATGTTTACGAAAGACCCAGATTGGTCCTATCAAAAGAAACTGAATATCTTCGAAAAACGAGGGCTTCTTCCCCTCTATCTTGTGCCCGATAAACTGGAATATCCAAAGGATTCCAAATAGCAGCATTGAGATGTGGAGTACCGGCCAACCGAGTATCTCCATTGACCATATCAAGCCAATACACGCAACCGTGTAGCCAATCATCATCATAAATACGCTTAGTGAGAGTCGGAAATAAAAGATCCAAGCTGGTAACGCCGCCAGCCATACCCAATTGAGATTGAACCCAAACAAAGGAATCTGCGGAATGGACCATATCAACCCGACGACAGAAAGAAAGATGCCAGGGACAGCAACTTTATGAATTTTCTGGTTGATTGGATTTTGATGGCTTTCACCGTAAGCTTCTAACCATTCAGAGAGTGCACGCATAACTTCACCTTTAACATCACCATAACATTTATATAGTCGGTGCGAGTTAAAGGTGCGAGTTTTTGTTTATTGATATTGATAATAAGCCGAATATCTGTGAGCAATAACAAACTATCTTACTGATATCCAAATGAAATACGCTGAGCTTTGGTTAATTTGGCGACCACAAGATCATATGAGCGTTCACACAAATTTTGTACTAACCCGTCTTCAGGCGTTACTTTAACGCTTACGTACTCTCTCCCATTTCACTCGGCTAGAATGGCGAGCATCTTCTCTTTGATTTTAAAAACCAACGCATCAGGACCGAACGGAAAGTCACTTTCTGCACACATCAATGTATCGAGAAACTGCGCTAACTATCTAATGCTCGCGATTCATCCCTATCCTAAACCTTTGAATTCATTTATTCATATTGAGGCAATAACAATTTTAATGCCTGATTAACCTGTGCTCTTTCATCACGAGTCAACGACCCCATTAATTCATGCTGAGCCTGTAAATGTTGCTCAATCAGCGCATCGATCAGCTCAAAACCTTTTGAAGTAAGCTGAACACTCACACTGCGGCGATCTTCTTTGCTGTGCTCGCGAGCGATCAATCCTTTTTTTTCCAGCTTGTCGAGTCGATTGGTCATGGCACCAGACGTCAGCATCATCGATGAGATCAACTCCGAAGGGGTTAAACGATAAGGTTCACCACTACGACGCAACGTAGCTAATACATCGAACTCACCCATTTTAAGATCGTAGCGCTTATGCACTTCGGCAACGTGGTTTTCCATATATTTAGCAATCCGCATTAAACGCCCCATGATCGCCATTGGCTCGGTATCGAGATCAGGCTTTTCCTTAGCCCACTGACTTACCACTCTATCAATTGCGTCCATTTATCCTTTTATCTCCAAAGACATTTTGATTGACCAATTTATTTTAACATAAAGATACTTTACAAGAAGCAATAACGAGCGTACCTTTACAACAAATTATCTCAACGTAAAGATATTTAACATGAACATTTTACTCGCGATGATTCCGGCGTTCTTCTGGGGTACAACGTACGCTGTGACACAGTTTACTTTGCCAGACTGGCCGCCAGTGTTACTTGGTGCACTGCGAGCATTGCCAGCTGGTCTATTGCTACTTGCTATCAAACCTTCTTTACCAAAGAAACAAGATTGGAAGATCTTGCTTGTGCTTGGCACGATTAATATTGCCCTCTTTTTTGGTCTCATTTTCGTGATGGCGTTAACCTTACCTTCTGCAATCTCTGGTGTGGGTATGATTTCAGTACCTGTCTTTGCCATGCTGTTTGGGTGGGTGGTTTACAAGCGCCAACCGAGCCTTATTCAAGGAGTCAGCGGGGCCACCCTTATCGCCCTGGCTTGGTTTTTGTTCGACCCAAGCTCGATTACGCTAAACCCGATCGGTCTAGTGGCTATGCTCTCTGCCATTATGTGTATTGTGATCGGCAGCAGCGTAACTAAGTCTCTAGGTTCAAGAATGCATTGGTGGACGGTACTCACTTGGCAACTTATTTTAGGCGGCGTTGTTTTATCTATCGCGGCAGGTGTACTAGCAAGCATTAACCCTGAGCCATACGTTCAAGCAGTCGAAAACATCACTCTAAAAAACCTAAGTGGACTACTGTGGGTAATCATACTCAACACCGCACTCGGCTACGGCATGTACGTGTGGTTATTGCAGCGTATGTCGGTTGTGGACTTTACTTTCGGTGGCATTGCTAACCCTGTTGCGGGCATTGTTTCTGGTTTGGTTTTGATGGGTGAAAGCTTCACGCCTATTCAATACAGCCTAATGATCGGCATGATTACGATGTCACTTGTGCCTCAGTTGGTTCTTTCATTCAAAGAAAAGCGCAATGTCAGCCTCACTAAACCTTGTGAATCCAAATAACACAGAGCGTTAACAGATCTCATTAATTCACAATAAAAGCCCGAGTTGATGATCGGGCTTTTTGTTGTTTCGTTAATCCCTTCACCTTTATCGTTCTATAAAAAATGCCCACCGAATCGGCAGGCACTTTGTACTGTTCTATACCCAAGTAACCTCGAGATAGTAGATGGCACTCTTTAAGAGAGCTTCTTCATTTGCATCCCCATAAAGATAAAGCTAATGCCTTCAATCAATAATGAGATACCAACAAAAGTGCCTAGCAATGTAGTCGAGAACGCAGGATCGTCGAGCAACATAAAGAAGTAGCCACCAATCAGAACAGAAATCACGCCACTGAACACGATCACATTACTGCTTGGTAGACTGCGATTACTTAAGCCGAAAAATACACGGGTTAAACCATTTAGAATCATCACGATCACCATCAACATAGTAATGGTCACCAAACCTGCCAATGGTTTAAACAGAATGAACAGACCGCCGACAATATACAGCACAGCACTTAATACGTACCAAAGCTTCTCTTTCCACACATTAATAGAAAACGTGTGGTATGCCTGAACCAAACCACTGAACAGTAGTACCGCACCTACTATAGTCGATATCGTTACGCCCGCAAGCACTGGCAAACTCATAGCACCAATGCCCATTAAAGAGATAATAACGCCAACGATAACGAAGTATTTCCAGCCTTTAGACAAAAATGTAGGCTGTTGTGATTGATTAGAATTTTCCATTGAATGCCTCTTGAATTAAACGCGAGCCGCCTTTTCAGTCTAGTCTAATAAAACATAGGGAGTTCACAGACTTAACAGAAATACGTGTCCCGTTTGCATAATTGGATGTTAAACCTGTATCACATCATCGGCTATACGCTATTTTTGAATAATAAGTTTCAAGATTGCTGGATTAAACCAGTGCAAAACAAAGAGATGGAGAGTAGGATGAGCGGCTTTCTAACGCCTGTTGCCTGACCTCTTCAAAGAAGTTCTCACTTCTTCATTCAGGTTACATTTTGAGGATGACATTTTGCTCGATCATCACATTCGCACTTTCATAGCAGACAAACTCAGTTCCGTGGGTATCAATAGTGACCCTTATGGCATCGAACTCACAACCGTTTTCATTCTTGCGAGCTTAACCGCAGCAGCGATCAGCTACTTGATAGTGCATCACCTGATCGTGCGGTCAGTCAATAATGTTCTACAAAAAGCCAATAAACCACTCGCTGAAAGCTTGGCGAAGTATGATGTCTTAGAAAAGCTCTCATTACTGATCCCAATCATGGTGTTGGATGTCTTTATCCCTCTCGCCGTAGGTCACTACGATTGGTTAGCGAACATCTTTGACCGGATTCTAAGCATCTCTATTTTAGTCATTTTTATCTGGATGATCTTTGCCCTGCTTGATGCGTTAAATGACATTGCGACGTTTAAAGGCATCACGAGAAGAATGCCGATCAAAAGCTTCGTCCAACTGATAAAACTGTTCACCTTCTTTGTTGGTGTTGTGGTTTCCATGTCGATTCTTGCCAACGAATCACCGGTGATTTTCCTATCAGGTTTAGGCGTTGCGACGGGCTTCGTCATGTTGGTGTTTAAGGATACGATATTGGGCTTTGTTGCAGGCATTCAACTATCTGCAAACCGCATGATCAGCCTAAACGATTGGATTCAAATGGACTCTTACGGTGCGAATGGCACAGTAGAGGAAATCTCACTCACCACAGTAAAAGTTCGAAACTTCGATAACACCGTGAGCATGCTGCCTGCTTACGCATTGGTGCAAAACGCCTTCATTAACTGGCAAGGCATGTCAGATTCTGGCGGTCGCCGTATCAAGCGGTCCGTGAATGTTGATGTCACATCAATTCGCTTCTTATCTGATGAAGAAATTGAAAAGCTAAAAAGCATCCGAATCCTTCGTCAGTACATTTATGAAAAATCGCGTGAAATCAGTGATTACAATCAAGAAATGAGTGAAGAACCTGCCTTCGGTAACCTACGTCAAATGACCAACTTAGGTATGTTTCGCGCTTACATTAATGCTTACTTGAAAGCGAACAAAGACATTCACCAGTACATGCTGATTATGGTGAGGCAGCTAGAGCCGACGCCAGAGGGTATTCCGTTGCAGGTTTACGCTTTTACCAACAATACTGACTGGGCTTACTATGAAGGTGTGCAAGCGGACTTGTTCGATCATATCTACTCAATCATGCCTTTGTTTGGTCTGCGTCCATACCAAATGTTCACAAGTAATGATGCTAAACAAATCGCTTTAGAAAAAGTAACCAGCAAAAGCAATTCATAAGACATCTTAGAGAGTGGAGCTTACTCTTCACTCTCTAAATTTAGGCTAAGACGTTTTCGATCATAACGATGCTCGGCAAGCACGCCCCCTTCTACCTTATATCTCAAGCCATATTTACCAATACAGCCTCGCAACCTTAAACGGGTTAAATCCGACAAATCAGAAGCAGTGCCAGCTTTATCAACCAACTGAATCCAATATCTCTCCATTTTATCCTTCACGCCACTTCCCCAACTAACATTTATATATTTAGGGAGATTCTGGCAAATATCCGAGGAAGTCTGGATAGCATACGCTAGAACATTTCTGAAAGAATGCCTATGAGAATCGCATAAAACCGAATTAAAAGGCTAAAAACAGCACTTTCTGCCTGATTTTCTAATCTTAGCTATATACCTCGAGATACCTGATTCAGCGAGAACGACTGGGTTTAAACACGCGGCGGCGATTTAAAGGTTTAGGTCTAAATCAAGAATCGGCTATAAAGCATGCAAGCCAAGCCCCTTACTATTTGCAAAGAGTGCCCTTTGGGAGCGTGTCGTTGAAAAAGAGAGATTTACGAAAAGAGAAGGGAAAGAAAAGGAAAATGACTGAAAGAGAACAGGCTCTCACCTGCTCTCTTGGGTTTATGAATTAAAGACGGATTTCTTCAACTGTAAACGAGCCGTTATCAAGCTGACGTTTAAGCTCCTGCTTTTGGTTAAAGTCTATCTTTTTCAAATCAACCTTTTTAATTCGGCTGTCATGCATGGTTGTGTAGTAAAGCGCACCATTTCCTTGGTCGATCACTGATGTCCATTGAGTGGCACTTGGCAAATTTGGGATATGTTCACGATATTCGGCGTTAAACTCAGTACCAATTGGAATATCGAAGTTGTTTAGAATATGGAACGCTTGAGAGACCGCTTCTTGCGAGTTTTTTGATTCTGGCGCGGTATTAATAAAGAACGCAGCACGAACAAAACGTGATGGCGGCGTAATGTCTCCCGGCAAACCTAAGAAACCAGAGCCAATACCAAAAGATTTCGCTTCAACGTCACCAAACTTGGTCGGCGCACTGGTGCCAGGTTGCAGATGGATGTAGTTGTTCAAGTTCGTTACTTGCCATGGGAAGGTTGGCGAATTAGTCAGTACACCCACCTCATTGTCGTAAATATGTACCTGACCACCATCCATAATTTCAATTACGATGTTGTTGCCTGCTTTATCAGTAACACGCCAATGTCCGGTTGGTGATGGCTGCCCTTTTTCATCGATATACACTGGCACAATATCGATGTTTTTCATTGCGGTTTTCACTTCTTCAACGGTTTTAAATTGTGACAACATCCAACGGACAAAGTCCATATCAGCGATACTATTTGCGCGATCTTTCGGGTTGTAAGCCTTTAAAGAACCGTACCCTTTAAAGTAGAACAAACCAGCTGTTAGCCCTTCTTCGTTAATACCTTCGCCAATAAAGCGGTCATCACTCACTGAAATACCAACAAATCCATATTTGCTCTTCCAGCTTAAACCGTGCTTTTGGTCTGGCATGGTTGATGTGAACGTATAGTCACGCGGGGCGACAATCAGTTTACTATTGAGATCGCTCTCGCCCCACTCAATCGTTCGAGCGTGAATATGGTCATTTGCAGTAGTTGAAAGAGAGATGCCAGTACAAGCGATTGCAGGCGCAATAATACTGGCAGAAAGTGCCATAGCTAGGAGGGTTTTCTTTATCATTTTTAGATCCACCAAGGAGGGGTAACATTTCGCGATTGTATTCCTTTTTAAGTAACTTACAATCGAAAACATATAAAATCGGTAGAATATAGAGGATGAACAACTAAAGCGCTCAAAGTGATTAGCTTTGAGCGGATACCTAGCTAAGACAAAAGACTATAAGTAAAAAGTGACACTGTCATTGATTTCCAAGGTATAAGAAATCGTCCTCTAACCCAGTCCCTCCCAATTGAAATCACAACAACCCCTAGTTATTACAATCGTAACTAATGCCCTCATACATGGTACTTATGTCGATGTACTTTTCGTAGTTCAGGTACGCGACAATTCGAGCATCGGTATTGAACATCAGCCGATTTACCGCGTGTATCGCATCATAAAGATCTTTACCGTCCACCCCGGCTTCCTTAAAGCAATGTCTGACATAACGGTAATCTTTGTAGATCTCGTATGCCAAGAGCTGATTATTCGCATCGTTACTCGAGAAGTCGTGTTGCAAAATGCTTGAAGAATATTGTACGTAACGCAAAAGAAAATCGTGATTAATTTCACTGATTTTGAGTGCTTTCAACACTGCTTCCACGTCGTCACGGATGTGATTGTGATTCTTGTCGATTCCTAACAATGAATCGGACACGTCCTTCTTAATAGAAGGATTTGATATCACCCTCTCTAACTGCGAACTCATACTTGGTCCAATAATGAGCTCCGCTGAATATACTGGGTGGCTAATGAATAGAAAAAAGGTAGAAGCGATAACGCATCGAGAAATAGACATTTTAATTATCGTTGTATAAAAACAAAATTAAATGCTATCGATTAATGATTGAAAAATGAAATAGACATTTATTATTCCATAATAAATATCAGTAATAAAAGAGCTTGGTAAGTACCAAGCTCTTTTACTAAACAACCCCACTTAATAGTGAGCACATAAAAATTATAATGACAACAGCAAACAGTGGATTACACATTAGTCTATCGTTAATACAACTCGACGGTTACAGCCAGATACTTTGTTTTCATTTACCTTACAAATCGGCGCAGACTCACCGAATGCTTTTTCAACAATCCTGTTGCCTAGACCTAACCCTTGTTTCAGGTATGTTGTTGCGGCATTCGCGCGACGAGCAGACAAGCCTTTGTTATAAGCCTGAGATCCGACTTCATCAGTATGCCCTTCAACAAGAACACGAGTACCTTCATCAACCAGTTCCAAGTATTGCGAAATCGCTTGTTTGTGAGTGTCTGTTAAACGATATTTATCAGTATCATAGTTGAGGATCAACGACATCGAGTTCTTATCAAAGGTGCAGCTGTCGGTCGCATTCAACCCTTCAACCTTAACTACTCTCTTATCCTGTACAATAGAGCGTTCTTCATTTACCGTCACCGCTAACTTACCAACAACCTGAGTGACTTTTGTTTCGGAACTTTTAAGAATTTTAGAGCTCACGTAGTTTTCATCATGATTAATACAATTAGCGAGTGCGACATTTGAAGTAAAAATAATCGCGATTGATAATAATTTTTTCATTTTAATCTTTTAATCGTCCTGTCTCTTCGTTAATCAGATTTAATATGTATTTGTAGACATCTTTACCATTTTTTGCGTGATAAATATTTTTCTCGCCAACACAATCACCGAATCCATCGTCCTTTTGTACGTTGTAGTTAACACCTATAACACCCATAGTGACTTTTGTTTTTTCACCTTCTAACTTCGCGTGTTCACTTTGAAACTTATTTTCTTTGCTAGAAATTCTTTTCTTGAGCTGTTCACAAAGGTTGTGTTCACGCACTAATGACTTCAAGAACTTGTCGTAAACTTGTTGATACTGAATATAACCATAACTGTCTCGATAACTTTTTGTGACCACGTCGTATTTGTTTCTATACGTACTGTTTCGATGGAGATAGTCAGGGAATCGTACGTCTGTATCTGCACCATCAGAAAGGAAGATAAACACCTGTTCTGGGTTACGCTCTTCTTTCTTAACTTTGTCTGCCTCTTTCGCTGCTGCAATCAGACCTAACCAAGAATTGGTGCCGCCACCCCTAGCAGGCATTACCTTGTTCGAATTCAAGATATTGATAAATTCCTGATAGTTGTCTGTTATTGGAATATCTCGTGCCTGATTGTAATAACTAGAGTGGTACACGTTTTGTTCATCCACAGACTGGTCAAACATATCATCGACAATGCTTTGGAAAGATGCTTCTGTGTGAGAAAACTCACTTGCATAGTCGTAGAATTTTAGTCTGCGATCTTTTTTATCGTATTTCACGTTGTAGGCGTTGTAAGTCAACAAGGCAACGCGACTCTTCTTATTCTCACCGGTTTTGAAGTCCTTCAAATCTTCGACAACTTTGGTGATCGTTTCCTTCACCACCTGCATCTGGGTTTTGTTGTTTTGCCCATACCACAGGTTACTCATCGATTGACTGGTATCCAGTATGAAGTAGATATCCACTGGTTGAGGTAAGTATTTCCGGGTGATCGAATCGCCAGACACTTTGAATTTTGGCTCTACGCCGATTTCATTATGTGAAATCCATGAATCATGCTCAGAGGTGGCAACCACGGTGAAGTCTGCAAATGGCGATAACTCATTGGCTTTCTGAACACAACCGTCTTTGTACTCACACTTCTTGGTCGATACGTTGATCTGAATGTCGCTAATATTGTCGGTAATATATAAGTCGACAATTCTCTGCGCATAGTCTTTGTCTTCTTGATTGTCTTTGCCTGGACTTGCAATCAAGGCAAGACTCGCAACTTCAGCCGCCTCCTCTATTTTTGAGTGCGCAAGCAAACGTTGCGTATAGCCAACAGAAAACGAGAAAGTGATGATTAATATAGGGAGAAACGAAAGAAATATGATCCCAGCAACCCCTTTTTGCTTAGTGAAGCGCTTCATATTAAATCCTTGCAAATGAATAGGAACTGGTCACGACTTTGATCGGCTCACCGCTCATAAGACCGATAATGTTAAACGGCGTTTTGTAGCAAAGAGACACATGATAAAGAGGAAGGCGTCGGTTCTGCGTAGTCAAAGGCAATAGTTTTGTTGCTTTTTCCACTGTAATTTCCTCTAGATCCGGAAAATTACACCCTGCCGTCATGCCTTTTAAGGCGGTGGTTCTAACAAGCTTCTTATCTTTATCAATCAAAGATAGCTCTATGACTCGCATCCCCAACTCATTTTCGTCAAAATCTGGTAGTGTGCGTTTCAACATGCCTTTCGCCATATCGAACGAATTGTTCATGTGTGTCTCGCACTGCTTACCTCCTGCGCCACAAATATCGAGCTCATTGGCAAACAACTGTCGGCGTTCACTAATAACACTGACGATCGAATACACAACCCTATCCAACTGCCCTTTTTTATTAACGGCGATGGTGTAGTTGATATGCATGGCAATAATGGAGCCAAAAAAGAGTAAGACCAATGCAAGCTCAACAATAAAAGCACCGGTTTGCTTTGACTTAGTTACCACAACTGATCTCCTCTCCTAACTTGAACGTACAGCGCTCGTACTCCTGAACCGCGACCATCTCACGACTAATGTTCATGCTTGGCATAACAAAGTTAAACAGAGGCTGATAGGTGAAGCTCAATTGGTATATGGCAATTGGCATGTTGACTGAGTTTTCAGCAGTGTCGCCTTTCTTGATGTTTGGGCATTCACTCAACGCTTTTCCACTGCGATTACAATGGATAAAGTCAGTTAGGTTTTTAAAGTAATAAACTGATGCCGAAACCGTTGAGTGATCAACAACTTTTGACCATAGTGCACCACCACTTGATTCAAGCTTGGTTTTAATTACGTCTTGGTAGTCGACCTTTTCAGTACTGTGAGAGCTGCCTTGCTTTTTACTGCTCATCACTGCTGTGGTTAATGCATGATCCGTCACACCCATTGAGTACGTTAAAACCGACAAGTCAAACCAAGTAAACAGAACCATTAGTAAAACTGGCAAGCCCATTGCGGTCTCAACCGTCAAACTTCCCTTTTGAAACTTGATCATAGCTCGACGTACCTTTTCTTCGTGTAATCAACAACAAAGGCACCTTTGATATCCATATTTTCAAGAAATTTCTTTGCGTCATTGATGTCACTGAACTCACCAATGCAGTAACGCTTCCATAAGCCGTGCGTGTAGGAATACACACTTCCATAATTGCCTTTCAGATAGTTTAAGTAATCTGAAGGAATCACCTTATAGGTTGCCAAAACTTGAATTCGGTAAATTGAAGGTGCTTTAGGGCGTAAGTTTTTTGGATCTAGAACTGAGCGTGCTACGTACTTTGGTTTCAAATCGACTGATTTCGTTTCCATTTCCATATTTTTCTTTTCCTTTACTTTAGCGACCTGCTTTGGTGGAACTGTTTTCGTTACTTTTTTAGGAAGCGGTTTAACGCTCTGCATGAGTTTTTTCAGTTTGACTCGCGCTTCCTGTTCACTGCTGTCGTGCTTTAACACTTCCAGTGCTACGTCAGGCCGGTGTGAGCGAGTCGAAGCTAATAGTAGATTTGAGCGGACCTTTTCATCGTTCGGATTAGCCGCAAACAAGCTGTAGAGCAGTTCCATCGCAGGTTCCGGACGACCTTGCAACATCATCACGACGGCAATATTGTTATTCGCTTCTCGGTCCGATGCGCCATTTTTCTTGCTGTCGTTGAAGTTGGCGATTGCACCGTTGTAATCTTTCTTACGCGCTAAAATCTTGCCTTTTAAAAGATAATAATTACCCTTCGGACCACCGTTTTCTAAATAGTCATCTAGATAGCGCTCACTTGCGTCATAATTACGTTTTAGATATTCCAACTTAGCTAAGATGTAAATAATCTCTGGATCTTCGAGGTCTTTCTTCTCAAGAGTATTTATGTATAACTCGGCAGACTTTTGGTCTTTATTATCGAGATATAAATTGATCAGCTTTATCTTATAGCTTGGAACTTCAACCAAATTTGCTTTATAAAACTCGATCAGTTGTTCAGTTTGTCCAGAATTAGTTAGTAGTTTTTCTTTGGTTACTAATTCCTGATTGATGGTTGAACAACCACTTAAAAGCAGTAAAACAAAAAGGGAAATATAGTTTTTTACATTCATTATCCTAGCATCCTCATTATCCCTGGCGCTGCGATTAGAACAACAATAGGAACCATGATAAAAGCGATCATTGGTATGGACATTTTTGCCCCCATCTTTCCTATTTTTTCTTCCAAATCGAGCATGTTTATTTCTCGAATATCAGAAGCGAGGGAAGCTAATACCGCACCTACTGATGAGCCGTACTTCAAGCTTTGAGTAAGAGTCATGACAAAGCTTTGCGCTTCTGTGGTTGGAACCAGATCATAGAACTCAGTAAGCGCTCGATCCAAACCAACAATTTTGGCTCGTTCTGACGTTTTTTTAACAACATAAGCCAGGTTTTCATCGACTGTTTTTAGCTCGTTCGACAGATATTCCAAGCTCGCTTCGAGCGTCATCCCGGTATGCACACACACGTTCATTAAGTCGAGCAAGAAAGGCAGTCGACTACTGACGTGACGAACGTTCGCATTCCCTTTCGATGAAATGTACATATCTGGCGCAATCAAACACACAAGCATCGAAAGCGAGAATGAAATAAACGCAGATGAAAACTCCATGTCTCCCTGCATGTAAGAATAACCAATAAATGCTAAGCAAAATAACAGTGGTATAATCTTCAGCAGGTAATAAGCTTGCGCAATAAAATCACTATGAATCCCTGCTCTAACTAAGTTGTTTTTCGTTTCTTCTTTATTAAAAGACAGGCGCGAAAGTTGTACTGCCAACTTATCCGCAAAAGGCGTCTTTTCTTGGGTTGAGTCAATGATCTTCTTTGTCGAAATATTCGCTTTAGTTTTATCAAACACTTTTAACGAGTAATACGCGACAGATAGTGAAATAAACAACCCTAATGCTAAAAAGATTAATTTTATATCGACCACTACTTCACCCCTCTTAATATCATATAGATAAAGAAGAATCCGATAGCTTCACTGATCAACACGTAATAGAAAATAGGCTTCCCCCCTTCTTCAAACATCACGAAGTTATAATTTTCAGGGCTGGTTACTTTCAAAATCATGATAAAGATTACCGGCAGAGCCGCGATGATTTTTGCTGAAGCACGCGCCTCTGACGTCAGTGCATTTTTCTTCTTCTCGATTGCCCTTGCTTCAAACATGATTCGGTTGATGCGGTTAATGACATCTTTTAGTTGACCACCTCGACTCAAGTTGATTCGAATCGTCGCCGCAAAGAAAAAGTACTCAACATAAGGGAACGACGCAGCACTTCGCGCCAAGACATCATCTGGGTCTTCACCGATAAGTAAGCGCTCTGACATCTTCTTGAACTCTTCGCCTACTTCATTATCAAGCTGAGTGCCCACATATTCGAACGCATGGACAATACTCTGACCCGAGGAGAGTGCACCAGAAAGAATGTTCAGCGCATCCGGGAAGTTATCCTTGAATCGCTGCGCTTGAATGCCACTAAGTTTGAGAATAAACATCACAAATAGTATTGGCTCCAAAGCAAGCAACACTTTCCAATACTCAAACATGAAGAACCAATCGTTAACGAAGTAAACCGCTAATGAAGAGCCCGCAAAAAAGCCAATTAATTTGATTCCTGCATTAGGACTCAACAGCTTTTTCAACTGCTTAAATTTATCCTTAATCTTTTTTCGGTAGCTGATATCAAAGCTTTCTGAATCGATAACCGCTCGAGAGCCAGAAACGCCCTCGAACGTATTAGATTGCTCAATGATCGATGTGATTTCTTTCTGTTTTTTCGAATGCCCAATAAACAGAAACAACGCAATTACAACCCATAGCAAAATGACAATCAGCATCATGAGAACAGCTCCTGCAGCGCCCCATCCAAGCCAAAGAACTTCGCACGCTCATAAATTACAGAGCGCTTAGAAAGACCTGGCGTTCGAAATTCGCCCGAGATTTTGCCTTCATCACCCATTCCGTTGTTTTCAAACCGGAAGATATCTTCCATAACAACGTTGTCACCTTCGAGACCAACAATTTCACTGATAAACAAGATCTTACGACTACCATCATGGAGTCGTCGTACTTGGACTATCAGGTCAACCGCACTCACGATGGTTCGACGAATCGCCTCAAGCGGTAGACTGGCTGTCGCCATCATTACCATACTCTCCACACGAGCAATCGCATCACGAGGGGTGTTCGCGTGAAGCGTAGACATTGAGCCATCGTGACCAGTGTTCATTGCTTGAAGCATTTCAAACGCTTCACCACCACGACACTCACCAACAATGATTCTATCTGGTCGCATACGCAGGGCGTTGATTACCAAATCTCGCGCAGTGATTTCACCCGTCCCTTCAACACTTGCTTGACGAGTTTCCAATCGAACAATGTGTGGTTGTTGCAATTGAAGTTCGGCCGCATCTTCAATGGTAACGATACGTTCACCACTACCAATGAAACCGGACAATGCGTTCAACAAGGTTGTTTTACCTGACCCCGTACCCCCAGAGATAAGGATGTTGCACTTACAATGGCTGGCAATCGAAAGCAGCTTTGCCATTTCAACCGATAGCGCGCCAAACTGAACCAAGTTTTCTAGCTTGATTTTTTGCTCTTTGAACTTACGAATCGAAATGGATGTCCCATCGATTGCAAGAGGCGGAATAACAATGTTTACACGACTTCCATCTTCCAAACGAGCATCACAAAGCGGTTTTGATTCATCAATTCGACGCCCCACATTTGAGGCAATACGCTTAGCAATGGTGTTGAGCTGTTTCTCGTTGACGAACTGAATTGGTGACTTTTCTACCTTACCGTTCAATTCGATAAAAATGTCTGAGGGACCATTGATCATGATGTCCGAGATTTCATCGTTATCGACCAACGCTTGAAGGGGTCCAAGACCTTTCAACTCGTCAAGCAGTGCTTTAACCAGCTCTAAACGCTTTAAGCTACTGATTTGAAGTTGCTTCTTCTCAATCAGAATATTAACGGAGTCTTTTAGTTGGCTCTCAAGCTCCAACGGTTCAACGTCAACTAACGAGGCTGCATCTAAGGCGTCAAAGATTTCGTCCCGGATCTCGATATAAACTTCTTTCAAGTGATTCATTTCTTAAACCACGCGAACTTTTTCTGTACTTTGACTTTTTTACCCGTCAACAAATTCACAATATTGGCAATGGCAGGTGCAAACTTAAGCTTTGCCGTGTTTTGAATGCCTTGTTGAATAATGAGCTTTTCGAGATTGGCTTCATAAGCAAAATCAATCGCGTCTTTTGCTTTGATTTTCTCTTTCGCCCCTTGAAGCGGCATCATGTAGTCCTTCTGAGATCGCGTCATCGAGAAAATCACTCGATGCTCAGACTTACCCAACTTCTTCTTGATCGAGTGGTACGCTCTTAGTGACGCCACGGAAGGTTCACAAACAATAAAAATACGGTTGTATCGGTCACTGATGTCTTCTGCTGTCAGCTCATCAATCGCACTAAGCGGCATGGAATCAATGATAAAGTTGTATTGATCAACCAGTTCGTTAGAGATGCGAAACAGCGAATCTACATGATCGCTCAAGCAAGCAACGTTCTTTTCTAGTGTGAGGAAGTTGAGCCTATCTTTGACAGGTTTCACGTAGCTTCCGGCAATCGCGGCATCCAGTTCAGACTGGTTCAAATCAATGCTGTTTTGCTGCGCTTTTAGCCCTTTTAAGCCTAGAAATATGTCTGAGTTAAGTGCGATGGTGTCATGCTCAACAAGCAAGGTTTTTAAGTTCGCTTGTTGACTCAAACTATGTGAAAGAAAAGCACTGATCGTGGACACACCCACCCCGCCTTTGCTACCAAGCATTAAGACTCGCTTGGCAATACGAGACTTCTTCTTAACTGTTGGTGAGAATGTCGCTGCACTTGACTCTTTAAGCGCCCCTAATAGACCATCGAGTTCAGGGTCCCAAAGAATGTAGTTGGCTCCCAATGACAAGACTTTATCTCGCATCAGTATTGAGTCCATGTTACTCACTACAATAAGAGAAATGCTGACGTCTAATCTTGAAGAGATCTCCGCAACTTCTGAAATCAACTCGCCACATGCTCTTAAGTCAAGAATGACATGCTTTATTTCAGCGTTAGTTTTATGCCAACTTTCGTCATCAATATCGTCGACTTTTAAAGGTGAAGAGAAACCTTCGATTGCGTAGAGCTCGTCGATTGCTTGAAGAAAAGCCAAATCATCTGAAACAACCAGATCAATGGTGTTGTTCTTCTTATCTTTGCTTGATGAAGTCGTTTTGAATAGGTTATCTAAATCCATTTTTTACTCCGCCACAGGATTCGTCATACTCAAGCGTCTGTTGTATTCCAAGCTGCACCCAAATGGATGATGTTTAAGGGTGTTGAATGAAACAGCATCACAAGTTTGCTCTTGCATCTTGTGGTATTTCGCAACGATTTTTACGCCTTTGCTTTCGCTGTTTGCGTTTAGGGTATAACGCAACTTGTTTACGCCTTTGGCTTTGATTTCTTTCACAAAGCCATCAACAAACTGACTTTCTTTGGCGTCGTAATTGATTGCAAATGTCGACTTCGGATACTGAAGATTGATTTGATTGACGAAGTTAACCGATTTATCCATCGCCACTTCTTTGTTTGTGACTCGAAACTCAAAGGTTTCTACAATTGTGTCTACGGTTGTTTTGTTTGGTGTTACCGATACCGAGCAACCCGAGAGTAATACAGAAACCACCAACAATAGGTTTGCCTTCATTAGTTAAAGCCTCCCGCCTTTATCGTATTTTCCAGCTCTTCGTCATCAACATTTGAAAGATCAAGTTTCAACAAACGCTCAAGATCACTTGTTCGTTTAAACTTCGGCAGTTTAATATCGGTTTCTTTAACAGGATCGACGAGGTTAACTGTCGCTACGATGATCAGCTCAGTCTTTCTTCTTTCAGTATTGGTTTTACTAAACAGCGCACCCAAAATCGGGATATCACCCAGGTAAGGGATTTTGGCTAGTGATTCTTGCTCTTCTGATGTCAACAGACCTGCTAGAACAAAGCTTTGACCATCTTTCAATTGTACGGTCGTTTGGGCTTTGCGAGTCCTCAAAGAAGGCACACTGATGAGTCCAGAATTCACACCATTGGTCTTATCAATAGAGCTCACTTCAGGTAGCAGTGACAAACGAATGTTTTCAGAATCCGTTACCTTAGCCACCATAGACAGCTTTACCCCGTACTCTTTATAAGTAACAGAGATACCATCGTTATCGCGAACTGTAATAGGGATTTCACCACCAACTAGAAAGCTTGCAGACTCACCGGAAATCACAGATAGATTTGGTTCGGCAAGCACTTGTCCAATGCTGTCATTACCACTCGCTGAAATAACCGCAACGATATCCTCAGCAGTAAAGTCCAAAATCTTATTGACGAACTGGCCAGCACCACCAATGGACTTACCGTTTGTTTCAGCGTATGAAACCCCTAGCTCGGTCAAGAATGAACTTGAAACTTCTGCAACCGTCAGCTTTACGTTGATTTGATCTGTGGTGAGAACTTTCAGATTGTTGATGATGTCTTCAAACACATAAGTCGCTGTATAGTCGAGAGCATCGCCAGATTCTCCGTTTGCATTAGTAAGCTCAAAAGTATTCCTTTGTTTGCTCTTTTTCAGCATTTCACCTACGTGGCGATACACCTTGTTTTTGATTTCTTCGCTGCTCACGACACCATCAATAACAACCTGCTCACCAATATTGGTCAGCTTAATGTCTTCATCGGGATATCTTGCAATAAGCGTTTGTTTTAAAAGCCTTAAGCTTTTATTTACGACCACTTCTGCGTTGTAAATTTCGTTTCCTGCTCGGTCGTAAGCGATAATGGAAGTGGCACCACGGCCAATGCCGTAAATCACTAATTTCCCGTTTGCGATGACCTTGTAATCCGCAATTTGAGTATCCGCGACAAACACGGTATCAATGTTGCGTTTTACATTAATCGTCTTCGCTGCACCTTTATCAAGGCTTAATAGATCCCCAGCTGACGCGGAAGCTGGGAGAAGCAAAACCAATCCCAGCGTGACTGATAATATATTTTTATTGAACACCCTTAATTCCCTCTCAGCTGTCGAACGCCAAATCGATGCTCAATCAAATCGCTACTTTTTACAGATAAGTATTTATGAACCATCTTTGCTGGAACCAGAGTTATGGCTCCAATTTTCTGTGCCATTTCTAGCTTAAGTACCTGTTTAACGGTCAACGCGATAATCAAGCCATATTCTTCATTTGACGAATCATCATCTTCAGAAACGTTCATCGATTGCAAAACCAAAGCCCCGTCAATGATGACGTTGCTTGTTAAGCTATCGATATCGGAATAGCCACTTTCTAATAAATTGGATTGAGATGAGGTTGTGGCAACAAAACTGACGCGATCGCCAGGTTGAATTGGTAGCGCTTCTACAATGCTACTGCCTTGCGACAAGTAGTAATAAGGCACTTGGTCTTTTTTAAGTGAAAGATACATGTAATCTTTTTCACCAGGATTAGAAACCAAGTCTGGTGTTAATTGCATACCTTCTTTGACGTCTTTCGCCCATAGCGCACCTGAATCAATCTTGATGCTCGCGTAAGGAACGTATGAATGCTGTTTTGCTTCCGACTCGGGAAACTCACGAATATCTATTGCATTGGCGTTAACCGGCTCAGCTTTGTTTACAGCTCGATTAACGAATGCGACCTCTACAAACACTTCATTTTCGACCACTGCCACTGGCTCAGGCTGATCAAAAAAATCGCTGACGTAGAAAAAAGCCAAAAACATAGTGATGGCAACAAATACAAAAACTAATGCTCTACTCATAGAATAAAAACCTTAAAAGAGAGGGTTTCCCCTCTCTAAATTTATAACTGGTTAACTTATCCTTGTTTACCGTCAGCTTTATTGCCAGAACCTCCAGCAGAGTTAGCACTTTCCATTGAAGTAGAAATTTTGCCCATCGCGTCATTTAGCGTTGTTTTCAAAGTGCCATCTTTAAATACAAACAGAATAATTGAAGACATTGCTACAGCGATGATTGCGTATTCCACTGCAGTTACACCACGTTTATCTGACTTAAATTTGTTACGGATATTACGAAGTTTAGAATTGATGTTTAAAAGCATGTTTACCTCTATTTCCTTGAATTAATCACTCATTTCGTGAACGTAGAAAATCTACCTCAATAGAAACAATCACACCAATTAAGCTTTTTTATTCATTTATAAATAGTTGTTATAAACACATGTAATCCGTTACATAATAATTTATTATTAGGAAGCAATTGAATTCCAATCTCCCTCCATTAAAATAGTAAAATGAATTATATAAAATTTATCTTTTGGCTAACCTGCCTTACCAGCGTGATGTGTATTTTTTATGGTGATATTCGCTATAGGATTGTGAAGCATCGATTCATTTTTCTTATCAGTGTTACCTCACTAGCTAGCTTGTATTATTCTCCAGCTCCTTTTAATCAAGTTCTGGTGAGTACATGTATTTTTATTGCATTCTTTTTGCTTTGGATGATGAACGTAGTTGGAGGTGGGGATGTAAAATTAATCGGTGCACTATTTTTAGGTGTACATAGTGAATATATGTTATTAGCAATGATTGCTATTGGATTATTGGGCGGAATTCAAATTCTTTTGATGTGGATGACGGCCATTTTTCGTCAAACTCCTCCTTTTAAAAATGGCATTCCTTACACAATACCGATCGGTATTAGTGGACTTTTTTTCTTTTATCTATCCCTTTTTTCTTGACTATAAATACAAACGCCATGCCTATTTATAATAGGCATGGCGTTTTACTACATTACTTCACAACTGGTCAGTAAGGAAGTGGGAGGTTTTCTACTTACCACTCCTTTAGATGTGAGTCGGAAAGTTTCGGTAATCAAACTTCTTAAACGTTCTTGATCAATTTTCTTGGCTGCCGAATCGTTGCACCAAACATACATCTCAATGTATTTTGGTAATAAATATTGGCTACATTTGTGATCACCTAAGGTCCAACTTGGACAAACGACAAACGTGTTTGCTGCTTGTAGTTCGTTAATCATCAGTCGTGATGATGAGGTCGTAAGCCAATGTTTTACCTTAGAAATATCTACACCAAAAGAATCAAGAAGCACCTCGGCATCTCGCCTAGAAAGAGAGTTACAAAAGACGATTCGCTCGGGATAGCACTCTTCAGGATCAACCGCGCAGTCACAAGCTAAAATGTATTGTTCTCTGTTTAGGGGAAATACACGCCCTTCCACAGATGTGGTATCACCGATGGCAAACACCAAATCGTGGTTTTCTTTATCGACACAATTAAGGTCGCTATAACTTGTCACAGCCAACTCGACGTCGTTATATACTCTGAAAGAACTGATTACTTTTGCGACTAACTCAGGGGCGAATGAATCAGAAATCGCAATAGAATACCGATCAAACATATCAACTTGAGCCAACTCATCAAATAATTGATCATATAACGACATCGTCTGATCCGTATAATCTAGTAATATTTGACCATGTTTAGTCAAGTTAAAACCATCCTTTCGGTCAAAGACTTCTGCGCCTATAGTACATTCAAGTTTTTTAATATGTTGTGAAACGGCTGGTTGGGTTAAATATAGACTTTCTGCAGCTGCAGTAAAACTTCTATGTCTTGCAACATGTGAAAAAGTGCGTAAGTACTTTACATCAATGGTTCGTTTATTAGCTTTCATTTAATTAACACCAAGACCCAATAATTATCCGATAGTTATAATTGTTATACATCCATAAAGCTACACATTGAGCCAGTTAATAATTGGCTTCCCGCTATAACTCAGCGTCTTATTCTACGTCTAACTATTCAACAGTTGTATAAGAAACACGTTGCTTATTTCTCAAATTTGCAACTGATCAGAGGAGATTTATTTTGGTGTAAATGACTGTTTTATTTATTATTTCGCGTTGCGAAATAATTAGTTAAAAAAAGATAATTTTATAATATTGTGTCTTAATCACCCCCTTTATGAGGCCTAAACCCCCCCTTTATATTTCGAGTGACTACTTAATAATATGCATACAGTTTTAATTTATAACAAACGATATACATTATAAGAACGACAATATTATTAATGGAAATTAAGTCATTATAAGTATCCATGTATGTGAGTATAAGCTAACGTTATTAAAAATCAATCTAAAACCAACTCATTTATATTCGAACGAAAATAGCAAACGTTTGCCATTTTCGTTCGAATGACCGAGCAAGCATTAAACGACTAAAGAAATGATAATCTTATTAATAACATTACATGTAGAGTGGCTATAGGTCATAAGATAAATTTATAATTAGACTTTTGCTTGCTTTTTCTTGCGATATTCAAGTGGTGAGCAATCATTTTCTCTCTTGAATATCTGCCTGAAAAATTGTGTATCCACATAACCAGAACGACTAGCGACCTCATCAATGGACAGTTTTGTTGATCTCAACAACTCTTTAGCGAAAGACAAACGACCTAGTTGAATAAACTTAAGTGGACTAATAGAGGTCGCATCTTTAAAACGGCGCTTTAATTGCCTCTCTGACAAACAAGCTTCATTCGCTAGGTCGCTGATGGTAACGATGTCCAAGTCCATAGTAAGAATCCATTTTTGGATTTTAAGAATTAGCTCATCCTTGTGTTGCATGTAGCGAAAGACATCACAATATGAATGCGAGTTTCCACTCCCTTCTATTGTGCTTAAGAATTGGTTACCTAGGTTTCTAGTCTGTTTTCCGAAGTACTCTTCGACAATCTCCAACATGACGTTTGAGTGAGAGTACGGTCCTGAAGATAAGTAGAGATTCCCATCGATGAGCGCTTTCTGCTCAGTCACTAACATGATCTCTGGGAAAAGCTCTCTAAAAAGGTGGGCGAAGTATGAGTGCATTACCGCTTTGTTCTGCTGCAAAAGCCCCGCCTTCGCAACGACAAAAATACCGGTATCAATGGCGACTATTTTGCTGCCTTTTTTATGTAATTTTTTGATCCAATCAACCAGTGCAGGATCAATCTTATCAAGCGATTCTAAGGGGTCTCCTATGGAGCCAATAATTAGTATGTTAGTAAAATCAAAAGATTGCCATTGGGAAGTTGGTTGAACGCTTATCCCTCCTCGACCGCTCAATGGCCGGTTGTTTGGCGTTACGATATGTGTCATGAAACCCGGGAACTCAGCAAACTCAGCCGCTGTTTCTAGGATCTCTAATGAGCTTATTATTGACGCAAAATACCTCCCTGTCGGAGCTAATGCTACGACACGGAGGTTTTTCTTATTGTTTTCCTTCAATCTGCATTCATCCTGTGCATATAAGGCAATGAATTATAATGCTTTTCTACGGAATATCATTCCTTATTATGAATCTGTACAAATTATTACTCTTTGTTCTTAGGCTAATTAGCATCATACACAAAGTAATCCACAAGCCCATTGAGCCACCTTCTTCACTTTTACCAGGATCGGTTTCCGACACAACAGCTTGCTTAACGACCACTTCAACGGTTTTGGTAATGATCGCGCCATCTTTGTCGTTTACCGCCACTTCAAACGTCAGCTTTTCACTTTTCTTGCTGACTTTCGGTAAAGTCACTTCCACATTTGGAGTCTCTGTGGTGGTAAACTTAGCGGTGGTTCCTGAAACTTGGCGCCATTTGAACGAGTGATCAGCTGAGTCAACATCTTTTAGATCAAGGGCTGATAATGTAACTTTGTCGTTTTCTAGGCCCTCTTTACGGCTTGCTTTTACCGCAAACGTTGGTTCATCATTGACCGCTTCAATCGTTATTACAGCCGTTGCAGTGTTAGATTCACGCCCGTTTTCTTTCACAATTACAAATTCAAACTGGTCGTTACCAAAATAGTTTTCATCACTTTGGTAGGTATCGCCATCTAACTTACCATGCTTAGGCGCGGTTTTAATCACGATGGTGTCACCCTTCTCCAATCCTTGCTGCTGACGCAATTCAAGTGCTAAAGGCTTGTCTTCTTGGGTTTTGTATTGAAGGTTGCTCGCTGTGACAACTGGAGAATTGACGGTGATAACAACTTCACCTTCAGCCGTCGTACCAAAATCGTCAGACACTTGATACTTCATCACTGTTCTCTGCTCAGGAATATCTGAAACAGGTACTGAGTAACGAATTTTCTGCCCAGCAATTTCTGCACTGCCAATCGCTGGTTTTGTTGTGATTTTGTCCAACTTAATGGTGTTATTTGCATCAGAAGAACGATCGTTCGCTAGTACATCAATCGTAACGCTTTCACCACTCATCAACGTCACAGAGTCTCTCTGGGCAGTGATGCTCGGTTTTGCTTGAGGTTTCTCTAACAAAGCAGCAAATGGATAGTTACGACCACGACCTTCGCTTAAACCATTCGTCTTGTACGTATTTGTAGTACCGAAAAACTGTTTCTTTTTCTGTCCGTTAGACAAGTAAGCATCCAAGAATGAGTAGCTGTACTCTGGCTTCGCGTTTTCTAACTCAATCACCAACAGCTGTTCGCCGTCATCAATCTCAAATGGTGCAGCAAACATCACTCGACCGCCCGAATCAGGAATCGCACCCGATGACACTTCAACTTGTGTATCAACGTTGATAGATGCATTCCCCCAGCGGTTAGTCGTTAAGTCATACTTAAACATGCGGTAGCGCATATCGGCATTTGGCTGAATTGGTTTCGCATACAAGTAGAAACCTACCAATGTCTTGTAACCTTCGTTGTTATCTAACCCAAACCCTATTGTGTTATTGCGTGAGTCTTCATAAACGTAAGTTCTTGACAGTGAGGTGATCCACGCCGATTTATTGTTTGAAGAAGGAATTGACGCTCGTAGCGATCCATTTTGCGCTGTGCTCGCAATATCATTAATTGAGATATTGGTTTCGCGCCCGCCAGTGATTGTTTTTAGCGAAGGCGATGTATCGTCCGTAACTGTCACTACATTGCTTGAACCAGGGAACACGTCCCCCTGATCAGACCAACCACGCGTTTGTAATTCATCAAGCCCATCCGCTTGGAAAACCTGTACTTGCATTGGACCATTGTCGTTAAAGCGATTGTCCACGCTCACTGCTGTGATTAGTAGCCCTTCACCAGATAACGCACGGTCATATTGGTTTTTGCGGCGGTTTTCGAAGTACGCTCTAGGTCCTTGTTGCTTCAAGTAAGGGTCGAGATACATCACTCCCTCGCCTTGTGCCGTTTCAATGGTCGCGGAACCAGAAGTATCAATGACCTTAGGTTTAATGAAACCAGCAGCTTCCTTACTCCACGCCAGCATGTTGACCGGAGTTTCCCCTGCGTAGCTATCGCCTTGTTTTCTTGCCCAGCTTCCTCCGCCCATAAGACCCCATTGGCCCACAGAACCAGAATGCTTGTAGGAGTATAAATCCGGAAGTCCAAGCATCAAGTGTCCAAGCTCATGGGCAATGACCCCCATCGTAGACTGATGATTGCCTTGGAAGTCCGCAAACAAACAGTAATCACGGATCGTCTTACCATCGATCTCAACTGTATTGTGACTGAAGCGGTGAGGCCAGATATATGGTGTGTTAATTGAGCCCGCAGATTTATCGTATCCTGCAAATACAAACATCACCGACAGCTCATCAGGGCTAATTTTGTCATCGTTGTTATCGTCGTAAGTCGACAAATCTACGTAACGATCTAACTTATCGTAAGCCGCCTTGAACGCCGCTTTTAGCTTACCATCACACGTCGAATCATTTTTTGAATGGCAATTCGGATGTGCAATGTCCAGCGTAATATCGATAACACCATCATTCGCTGTGCCTTGTGTTTCTCTCGCCGGTTCAACGATATAACGTCCGTAACTGTTCTTGTGGAAGTAGTCTTTGACGCTTTGTTGGTTGTCACCAAAAATCACATCGGTAAAGTCGTTCACAAACGCTTCATCATTGAAGCTTACTTGGACAACCAACAAAGGTTGATGCTTTGGGTCATCTGTCGCGTTAACCGCTCGAAGTGGCGTTTGCTCAAAATAGGCCTCACTTAGCGGATCAATACGACTAGAAGGTACTAAAGAGGACGTCGGACTGACTTTTTCTTTTAACAGTGCTTTCACTGATTGTGGTGTTTCTAATTTGGCTTCCACACCAATTGAAGTCGCAACAAAGCGACCATCAACCACTTCGTGTTGACCATAAAACCATCCTGTATCTTCGTCATAGACGTAGATAATGCCTTCCCGGTCTTGATACCAAAAAGATTCTTGGTCGCCATAAAGTTTTAGCTCTTTCCTAGAGCCGTCATTTAATTGGAATTCATGCCAAGTAGGTGCAGGTAACGTATTAGCATGGGCAAAAGAAGCCATCAGTGTACTGATGATCGGAAAATATATTTTTTTCATATACTCGTCGACTAAGGTTAAAAAGTGACGTTATGTATATCAAAATCAATTTTTCCTTCCCAATTAACAATTCTACTAACGTTATAAAAAATGGTTATCTGATTAATATCACATTTAAATATCCTCAAGGATCATAAGACATATTTATTTTCTTATTAAATCCTATTATTTAACTATGGATTAGTAAAAATATATATTTAAATCCCATTTTAATTACAATACTAATTCTATGAAAAATATTACAACCGCATGTCTTCTTTTATCCATGCTTGGTGTTTTAACTGGATGTGGTGGCGATGATTCTTCCGGTGGTGTCACGACAGTTCCTATCGCTGATGTGGATTCCGGCGATAAAAATGATGACACCACTGACGCAGATTCAGATTCAGATTCAGATTCAGATTCAGATTCAGATTCAGATTCAGATTCAGATTCAGATTCAGATTCTACAGCAGATGATGACGATACGGATACTGTCAACGATGACGACACCGTTACCGATGATGATACAACATCAGACGATGATAAAGACTCAGATGATGACACTACGGGTGATGATGACTCTACCAAAGACGACGGAACCACTGACGACGATACTGACGTAGATGACGATACCGAGCTTTTCCCACACAAAGGAAAATGTACTGTTACGGAACTTAACCTTGACCGAGTTAATATCGAATCACGTGTCGCCAACAGCGACTACGAGTGTATGAGAACTTGGTTCTCCCCTTCTGCTGAACAAGCAGATACCGTTTTTAGCACATTGAGTGTCACACGAATTAACGCTGGCTTAAAAAAAGCAATTGAAGCTTATAAAGGGAAAAAGGAACAAGCTCAGCAGATTTATTACTTGGGCGAGTTTATCAAAGCAGCGTATAAGAACCGACACGACACGTTTGCACGAGACTTACAGCCTTTCCCTTCGGAATTGGGCGCAGAGATCGCCGCTACGATCCAAGAGTTTTTACGCTCACCACACGCATTAACAAATGGACGTGAACAACAAGAAGCACTGGCATCCATGTTGATTGTTGTTGATAGCATTAGACAACTTGCCATTGCCGCTCCCGATGTTTTCGCTGTTCTCGATACCTTTTCTGAAGACAAAAGCGAGAGCTACTATTATCGCAAAGCGATCAACAATGTTTTTATCGCTATGGCAGGGCATTCCCAAACCAAAGCGTTTTACGATCTTATCGAGTCTGACCCACGTTATATTCATCGTTTGAGTGCTTTTATAACCAACAACGAATGGGCGATCGGAACGGATTCTGAACAATTACTCGGCAACGCCGCCCGTGAGCTCGCTAGACTTGTCAAAACCCAAGATGCGAGCACAAAACAAGTCGTCATCGATACTTTACGTAGCTTGTTGGCACGTTACCCACTCGGTGGCAAATCGGACCGAATATGGGTTGGTATTGCTGAAATGGTCAATGCTTATGCGCCGGATTACCTAGAACAACTCGGGCTTGGTAATGCGAAGCAAGATCTAAAACAGAAAATCATGACATTCAGTTACGACTGTCGTGGACCTGCGCAAATACTCGCTCAGGAAATGACTGAAGCTCAAGCAGTGACAAGCTGCGAAACATTGAACCTGAAAGAAGATGACTTCCACCAAATTGTTAACACGGGATATCAGCCTGTCGCTGATGATCATAGCGACAGTGTTGACGTTATTGTTTTTAAAACCAAAAACGACTATTCAACCTACTCTAGCTTCCTATTCGGCAACACGACCAACAACGGCGGACAATTCCTCGAGCGAGACCCTTCCAAGCAAGGAAATGTACCTCGATTCGTCGCTTATCAAAACGGATGGGATGACGACTTTTCGATTCTAAACTTAGAGCATGAATACATTCACTATTTGGACGGACGATTTAACCAATACGGTGACTTCCACGAGACAATGCGCGAAGGTAGCATCGTTTGGTGGTTAGAAGGCTTCGCTGAATACATGCACTACAAAGACGGCTATACCGCGGCATTAGTACTTGGTAAAGACAAAACTCATACTTTAGATGAAGTGTTCCGTACCAACTACAGCGACGGTTTGAATCGTGTTTACCGTTGGGGCTACCTAGCCGTACGCTTTATGTTAGAAAAGCATCCTGAAGACGTAACCGAGCTTTTGGGATATTCACGCACCGGACAATACAAAGAGTGGGTTAAACTCCTTGAACGACTCGGTCCTACCTACAATACAGAGTTTCACTCATGGCTAGATGAAGTAACCAAAGACATCGATGACACGGACATTTCTAAGCCGAAGCCAAAAGAAAAACCGAAGAAAATTGAGCTCAATACCAGCGTTCAAGTTAGTGGTGAAAAGTTCGCAGAGAAACTTTTCTTTGTCGACGTGACGCAGAGCTTCAATCAATTGGAAGTATCGATTACCGGTAGCGGTGACGCCGATTTATATGCTTGTTATGACAAAGTCTGTCACTACTTTGAGTACGAGTGGACCAACTTTACTCATGGCAGTAACGAATCCATTTCGATTCCAAAGAATGAAGACGGCACCATAAAAACGGGTCAATACTATTTCAGTATCAGTGGTCGTGACGAGTTCGACGTAGAGCTATCAGTGGTCGCGAAATAAGCCACTCTCAACCTTCATTAAGCACCTGCTTTCCTCACGGTGCTTAATGAACATTAAATATAATTTATAGCGCTATTATAATTCTTAATTTCCTGAAGTAATTACTTTGGATATAAAATGCAAAACAATGCTTAAGTGTAACGTCGTAATATTAAATTGAAAAAGTGAATAATATGCAAAGGAATAAGCCTTACCTGCCTAACTTCAAATTGACTGACTTTGATATAGAAACATTAGTACAACCTATCATTTGCCCTAAAAGTCAAGAAATTCAATATTACGAAACGTTATCGAAGATTTGTACTTTTGACAAAAATAACATTAATAACGACGTCTTCTTTTCAATTGTAGATAATTCGTTTATTCAAACGCTCGCTTTACAGCAAATTCAATTTTCTCTCGCCCAATACCCACACCAGCGACACTCATTTAATATTAAGCTTTCATGTTTGGCTGACGAGCACTTTGTACAAAAGCTCTTAAGCTTCAACGGAGCCAAGTTCGCATTAGAAATCAGTGAGCTTGATTGCTATACCGAATCGAAAGAAATACACCATAACTTGTCGCAGTTACAGGCAAACAACATCGAAATTTGGTTGGATGATTATCATAGCAACAACAAACTCGCCAATATGTCGCTCGACACCATCTTTTGGGACCGTATTAAAATCGACAAAAGCTTCCTCAAGTACGCGGATCTAGAGTCTATACAAGCGTTAGAGTACTTCTTAGCACCATTTTGTTCTCGTGGTTTGATTTTTGAAGGTGTCGAAGACACTCAACATCATGAGATGCTTAAAGAGTGCCACTCTTTGGTCCAAGGCTACCACTATTCGCGCCCTTACCCATTGCAGTCTGAACAAGCTGTTTCGTTGTGTTCTTAACAAACGTCTTTCTTTTCCTAGCCATTCCTCCAGATAACGAAACGCCCAAAGATTCCCTCTTTGGGCGTTTTCATTTTCAAGCCACGTTCAAACTCCATCATCCGTAATCTAGCTAAGGTATTGATCTCAGTTTGCACATCCAATTTATGTTGTTTCAGGTCAAGTAACCACACTATAAACATGGAAATATTACCTTTCTGATACAACACTTAATAAAAAGGAGGTGCGTATGAAAAGATTCAAAAACATCTTGTTCGTTAGCCAAGGATTGGCTGGCAAAAGTGACTCACTGGAACAAGCAATGAAACTTGCCACAATCCATGACGCTCGCTTATCTGGGCTTATCGTGTGCCCTGAGATGCCATCCAATATGCGCGAATACCAACAGACCTACGAAAATTCTCTGATAGACTCACTATTTACTGACATTAAAACCGCACAGTTGAACGATCCTTTCTCTGACGATGTAGAGCCGTTCCCAATAAGCGTTGAGAGCGGTGACAAACCTGTTGTATCTATCATTCAACAAGTTAATAAACACCACTACGATCTGGTAATCAAAGATGCTGAGCCACTGGACGAGGGAACAAAAGGGTTTAAAGCGCTCGATATGAAATTATTGCGTAAGTGCCCTTGCCCTGTATGGCTAAACCGAGCAGCAAAACATGTAACGGTATCGAAACGAGTGGCGGTGGCTATCGATCCCATCATTTCCAGTGAAGAGCAACAAGAATTAACAGTTCATCTTCTCCAGTTAGCCCACTCCATCGCAGACTCCTACAACCAACAATTGCACATCGTGTCTTGTTGGGAGTATCAGATGGAAAGCTATCTAAGGCATCATATTTGGATTCAGATTGAAGATGAAGTGCTCGATCAACAAATCGATGCTCACCGAATCGCACACCGTGAAGCATTGGATTCCATCATCCAAATTTCTGAAATTGATGGAGAGTTCTTTATCCATCACTTGCACGGTTCCGCTGATGAGCAGATACCAAACTGGGTCAATAAAGAGGATGTAGATGTGCTTGTAATGGGCACCATTGCTCGAACGGGCATTCAAGGTATGGTCATTGGTAATACTGCAGAGAATGTATTGCAGTCACTCGACTGTTCTTTGGTGGCGTTAAAACCAAAGAGTTTCGTTTCTCCCCTTTCGGTTTGAGTCAAAACACCAACACCTGGAGGGAATATAAGGACGAAATATGCCTATATGCCCAAGTGACTTCAAGGTATGGATTCTGAGCGTTACGTTAGATTTGAACCCAAGGAACACTGGTTGCAACAGTCATTAAAAAAGGATGCCACTTGGCATCCTTTTGTTTTAAATCACTAAAGCGCAATTAAACGTCGTAAGTTGTCGACGCTGTGTTACCGCCTGTACCAGTCCAGTTTGTGTGGAAGAATTCACCACGTGGACGATCCGTACGCTCGTAAGTGTGAGCACCGAAGTAGTCACGTTGAGCTTGAAGCAGGTTAGCTGGTAGACGAGCAGTTGTGTAACCATCTAGGAAAGATAGCGCAGAAATCGTACATGGCATTGGGATACCAGACTCTAGAGATTTCGCTGCTACTTTACGCCATGCCGCTAGGCTACCTTGTAGGATGTTTTTGAAGTACTCATCAGAACCTAGGAATGCGATATCTGGGTTCGCTTCGTACGCATCACGAATATTGCCTAGGAACGCAGAACGGATGATACAACCACCACGCCACATTAGTGCTACGTTACCGTAGTTTAGGTCCCAACCATTTTCGTTCGATGCTTCTCGCATTAGCATGAAGCCTTGAGCGTAAGAGATGATTTTAGATGCTAGTAGTGCTTGACGTAGTGCATCAACCCACTCTTGCTTGTCGCCTTCAACTGGTGTGATTGTCTTACCGAATAGAGACTCAGCTTCAACACGTTGGTCTTTCAATGCAGATAGGCAACGAGAGAATACAGACTCAGAGATAAGAGTCAGTGGAATACCTAAGTCTAGTGCGTTGATACCAGTCCATTTACCAGTACCTTTTTGGCCTGCTGTATCTAGGATCTTCTCTACTAGTGGTTCACCGTCTTCATCTTTGTAGCCAAGGATGTCAGCAGTGATTTCAACAAGGTAGCTATCTAGCTCGGTTTTGTTCCAATCTGCGAATACAGCTTGCATCTCATCTGCAGACATACCAAGACCGTCTTTCATGAACTGGTAAGCTTCAGTGATAAGCTGCATGTCGCCGTATTCGATACCGTTGTGTACCATCTTAACGAAGTGACCTGCACCATCGTTACCAACCCAGTCACAACAAGGCTCACCAGCGTCAGTTTTCGCTGCAATACCTTGGAAGATAGGCTTAACAGCTTCCCATGCTTCAGCAGAACCACCAGGCATAATAGATGGACCAAAACGAGCACCTTCTTCACCACCAGATACACCAGTGCCGATGAAGTGGATGCCTTTTTCACGTAGTGCAGCAACGCGACGGTTTGTATCTGGGTAATTAGTGTTACCACCGTCAATAATGATGTCGCCTTTGTCTAGTAGAGGTACTAGAGCTTCGATGAACTTGTCTACAACTTCACCTGCGCGAACCATCAACATCACTTTACGTGGCGCTTCTAGCTTCTCTACTAGTTCTTCTAGAGAGTATGCACCGATGATGTTTGTGCCTTTCGCCGGACCTTCCAGGAACTCGTCTACTTTAGCAGCAGTACGGTTGTGAGCCACAACTTTGAAGCCGTGGTCGTTCATGTTTAGGATAAGGTTTTGACCCATTACAGCAAGGCCGATTACACCGATATCACCTTTCATTGTTTCTCTCCAATTGTCTTTTATTCGACCAGCGACCGTCTTAAACGATTTTCGCCGCTGCGTCTAAATCTAAATACCATTCCGTCAGACCCGATGTCGCTTGGATCTTCGCCGCCGGATATGGAAGTACGCGTGCTGGTGAGCTGTTAATCTCTTCAATGATATCTGCTTTACCAGCACCAAGTACTAAGTAACTGATGCGCTTCGCTGCTTCTAATACGCGTGCCGTCTTTGATACGCGAATCTGACCAGACTCAGGATGAGACGCCAACACTGATAGGTTCTCATCATCGTAGTTTGTCTGACCTGGGAACAGTGATGCAGTATGACCATCTGCGCCAACACCAAGCAAGATCCAATCAAACACAGGAGTGCCATTTTCAGTTGGAATCACTTCTGCCATCTCTTTCGCAAAACGTTCTGCTTCTACTTTTGGCTCTTCTTCACCACGGATACGGTGAATGTTCTCAGCAGGAATATTGACCTGCGTAAAGAGTAGAGCATTTGCTTCGCCATAGTTGCTTTCTGCATCATCAGGCGCAACGCAGCGCTCATCACCCCACCAAAAGTGGAGGTTTTGCCACTGAATTGACGTCGCGTAAGCCTCTGTTGCCAGAAGCTTAAACAGCATTTTAGGTGTGCTGCCGCCAGAAAGAGAGATGTGAACAGGTCGGCCCATTTCGCTAAACGCTTTCATATCGTTAGCAAGGCTTTCTACTACCTGCTCTGCTGTTTGGTAGATCTTGTGGTTGATCATAGTTCGCAGTAGTCCGTATCTGTTAGGTTTTTACAAGGGAAACGCCATGCGCGGTTAGCTCGCTGTAGCAAGTCGTCCGCTTCTTTTGGTCCCCATGTACCACATGCGTATCCGAATAGCGCTTGTGGGTCTTGCTTGAAATCTAGAATTGGTTGCACGTATTTCCAACACGCTTCAACCGCATCGCTACGAGCAAATAGCGTCGCATCACCGTTTAGGGCATCAAGAAGTAGACGCTCATAAGCAGTTAGCATTTGGGTTTCTTGCAGGTCAGCGTAATGGAAGTTCATTTTCACTTCCTTCGCTTTAAAGCCTGCGCCCGGCTCTTTCAGACCAAAGCTCATTTGGATGCCTTCGTCTGGCTGAATACGAATAATCAGCTTGTTCTCTGGTGCGTTTTGTCCAAACACTGGGTGTGGTGTTTGTTTAAAGTGGATAACCACTTCTGTCACGCGAGTCGGTAGACGCTTACCTGTACGTACGTAGAAAGGCACGCCATTCCAACGCCAGTTGTTGATGTAAGCTTTCAGACCGATGTAAGTCTCAGTACGAGAATCGTCTGCTACGCCGTTCTCTTCACGGTAACCTGGGAGTTGTTGACCACGAACTTCAGACGCCGTGTACTGACCCAATACTAAATCGTTGCGAAGTGCGTCTTCATCCAGTGGTTTAAGACACTGAAGCACTTTCACGACTTCATCACGCATCGCGTCAGCATTGATTTGTGCAGGTGGCTCCATACCAACCATTGCCAGTACTTGTAGCAAGTGGTTTTGGAACATGTCGCGAACCGCACCTGAGCCATCGTAGTAACCGCCACGCTCTTCTACGCCTAAGAATTCTGCGCCTGTGATTTCCACGTAATCAATAAAGTTACGGTTCCAAAGCGGCTCAAACATCGCGTTAGAGAAGCGAAGAACAAGCAGGTTTTGAACCGTTTCTTTGCCTAGGTAGTGGTCGATGCGGTAGATCTGATGCTCTTGGAAGTGTTCGTGGATCTCTTTATCCAGTGAACGCGCTGATTCAAGGTCGTAACCGAATGGTTTTTCAATGATCAGACGCTTCCAACCATCTTCCTCATTGTTCAGACCGTGAGCTGCAAGGCTTGCAGGAATCACGCTGTATAGGCTTGGTGGCGTTGCAAGATAGAAAAGCGTATTACGTTGTTCGAATTGGTATTCGTTTGCCAGTTGGTCTAAGCGTGTCGCCAACTTGCTGTAATCTTGTGTGTCAGAAGTATTGATTGCTTGGTAATGCAGGTGATTGATAAATGCATTAAGCGTTTCTGGCTCAGTTTTCTCCATTTCCTGAAGCGATTTTTTCAGCTTTTCACGGTAAGAATCGTCGCTGTACTCAGTACGACTTACGCCAAGAATGGCAAAATTCTCTGGAAGCTGTTTGTTCGCATAGAGGTGGTAGAGAGCAGGAATTAACTTACGGTACGTAAGGTCACCTGAAGCACCAAAAATAACGATGCTGCTGTTTTCTGGTATTACCATCATCTTTCCCTTAAAAACGAGGTACTTATTGTGTGCCCGGATACGGCTAAAGGATTGAGCCAACCCTATCAATGGCACTCAAAAATAGAAAATTGGTCTTACCTATTACGTTGATAGGTAAAGCCTATAGTCTCAAATCACTACAACTACTGAGCCCCTTAAACATAGTCTGGTTCTCAACATTTGGAGGTCATATAAGACGCTTATGTCTCTCGAGTACAACCTTGCACTCTTCGGAGGAGATTTCCGACACGGGGGCGTATTGTCTACGACTATTTGATTTACATCAACACTTGGCGGTGCAAACGTTTAAATAATTTACACAAATCATCATAATTAATTGAATTAAAAGAAATAAATACCCTGCCCGGTCTAGTGATAAAATTTAAGCAAAAACTCTAAAAAGATTATTTATTGTTCAATTTTGCAATCCATTACATAAGCTCTGTGCACTATGCAGAATTTACAACTCTACTTCATAGTTGTTGATAATGATACTTAATTAAAGATAATGGCGTATTCTATCAACACACGTTAGGACTGCTATGAATCAGGGCTCAGCAAAACAGCAATCGACGCATCGTATTCAAGGCGTATTGGATTACATTCATAGTAATCTTGATTCCCCTTTGAGCGTTGATGACATTTCGCAACAAAGTTGCTGGTCTCGCTGGCAGTTGCAGCGCGTGTTTCAGCAGCAAACAGGACTTTCGGTTGCAAACTACGTTAGAGAGCTTAAGTTAAGCTACGCAGCAGAGCGATTAGTCGGCGGAAGTGAGCGCTCTTTGGATATTGCGCTGGAAATGGGGTTTGCCTCCGAGCACGCATTCAGCCGCGCATTCAAGCAGATGTTTTCTGTCAGCCCTCGCGAATATAGAAAGAACCAACAGTTATCAGGGTTACGTAAACCATTTACGTTACGCCACCTTCCAGAAGCGTCGCACAATGACGGGCACTTTATCGAAGTAAAGATAGAAACGAAACCAAGCTTTTATCTACAGGGGCTTTCTCAACCAATCAGCGGTTTGTTCTCCCCTTCTCCAAACTTCCATTACAAAGTCCCGCAGTTGTGGCTTCAGCTTTCTCTTATTGCCGATCAAGTCGAAGAGCCACCAGTTCGCCATCTCGGTGTTATTGATGTTACCCACCCTCACTTTGATGGTTCGAATCTTCAATATTGGGCAGGTTATGAACTCGACGACAATGTCCATTTACCAAGCATTCCAAATGCAGTGTCCGATCAACTAGAGACATTATTCGTACCACAGCAAACTTATGCCGTGATCACTCACATCGGTAAGGCAGCGAAACTTGCGCAAACCCTTGAGTGGTTCATCATGTGTTGGTTACCTGCTTCAAATTATCGCGGTGTCGATGGGTATGAGCTTGAAAATTATCCGGCAGACTACCAGCCAAACAGTGATAACGCCCAAATGCAATACTGGTTACCCGTAGAGCGTTGTTACAGCCGACACTCGAAGTAAGAGAAAAGTCCTATCCTTTAGAGCGAGTTGCACCAAATTGTTAACTTTTCTATTTTTCCTATCTATAAAATACAAATGACAATCATTATCAATAACTAGAAAAAGTAGTGGAATTAGGAAAAATGGAAACCCCGATTAAATTTCATCGCTCAACACTTGCAGTTGTTGTTTCTGCGCTGATCGCAGGACACGCTGTTGCTGACGAAGACGTAACTCAACTCGAAACAATGACCGTATTAGGTGAAACTTACCGAAATACGGCAACAAAAACGTCATTAGAACCAGAAGAAACCCCACAGGCAATCACCATCATTACGAAGGATGAGATGGATTTACGCGGAGTGAGCACGGTCAGCGAAGCACTTCGTTACTCATCTGGTGTAAATACCGAACTACGCGGTGGTGCCGTTACGCGTCTAGACCTATTCAATATCCGTGGTTTCATTAACTACACCAACTTCTACGATGGTCTCCCTCTCCTATTCAACGGTTGGAACTTACAGCCACAAATTGATGCGGCTGCGGTTGAGCAAGTTGAAGTGTTCAAAGGACCTACGTCTGTTTTATATGGAAACATTCCACCAGGCGGCATGGTCAACATCATCGCAAAGACTCCGCAATCTGAGCCAGCTAACACGGTATCAGTCAGTACTGGCACCAACAGCCTGAAAGAAGTGAACTTCGACACTACGGGGCAAATTGGTGATTCAAACGTGAACTACCGCATCGTAGGGATGGCGAAACAGCGAGATGGTCAAGCAGAAACATCAGAAGACGAACGTTATCTGATTGCGCCGTCATTCGACTGGCAAGCGACAGACAACACGCTTGTTAATATCAACGTGTACTACCAAAACGATCCTTCGGCAGGTATTTACACCACAGTTCCAGCTGCGGGCTCCGTTCTCGATAACCCACTCGGTTCGTTGTCTCCTGATACTTACTTGGGCGACAAAAACTGGAACACCTATGAACGTGAAGTGTTGATGATTGGCTACAAAATTCTGCACGACTTCAACAACAACTGGCAGTTCTTGCAAAATGCACGCTACATGACAGCTAACTCGTACCAAGAAAACACGTACAACAGCCCATTAGCCGCTGATAATCGTACGATTGGTCGTAATGCTTACCTCACGGATGAAGATTCAACTTCATTTGTGATTGATAACCAATTATCAGGTTACGTTGCCCATGGCAATTTCGAGCATAACTTGCTACTTGGGTTAGATTACCAATACCTAGATTCTGATGTGAAATACAAAGACACCTTAGGTGACTCACTTACGCAAGACATCTTTAATCCTAATCACAATCAGATTGACCGCGACGCTCTAAAGTTCGCTTACCAGCAGGCACTGGATATCAAGACGAAACAGCTTGGCGTTTACTTCCAAGACCAACTTCGCTACAACAACCTTGTGATGATTGCCGGACTTCGCTGGGATAAATACGAATCCGACACCAACACTGTGAGTGATTACCTAGGCACAGTCACACCGAGCAAGGAAAAGCTTGATGAAAACAACGTATCTTTCCGAGTTGGTGCGTTATACGAGCTTGATTTTGGTCTGTCTCCTTACCTGACTTACTCAGAGAGTTTTGAACCAATCGCGGGGGCTGATGCATCAGGTAAAGCGTTCGACCCTTCTACTGGTCATCAATGGGAGCTGGGCTTCAAATACGCCCCTCTGGGTGGTGACGTATCAGGCAACCTAGCGCTGTTCCATATCACCAAGAAAAACGCGATCTTGACCGATCCTAACAACCCATACGCACCGCAATACCAAGCTGGTGAAGTGGTTTCTCAAGGTGCAGAGCTAGAAGCGAAATGGCAAGCAACGCCGCAAGCTGACCTAACGCTAAACTACACCTATATCAATATGGAAATTAAAGAAGACAGCTATTACCACCAAGAAGGCAAAACGCCAGTGTGGGTACCAGAACAAACCGCTTCTTTATGGGCAAATTACTACTATGAAGGTACTTTAACAGGGCTTCGCACTAGTGCTGGGGTTCGTTACGTAGGTAAAACAGAAATGGATGCACAAAATAGTGACCAAGTGCCAGATTACACCTTGGTTGACCTAGCGGCGAGCTATGACTTATCGGCGGCTTCACAATCACTCGACGGCGCAAGCGTCACGCTGTCTGCGAGCAATATCTTTGATGAGGAATACTACAGCTGTTACGACAAGAACAACTGTTGGTTTGGTGCTGAACGATCTATCGAAGCGAAGCTTGAGTACAAGTTCTAACGCCTAACAAGCCGCTCAAACGAGTTCTTTTTCGAGAACATAAAAACAAACTGTATATTTCACAAATCAAAAGCGGTGGCTACCAATAAGCCACCGCTTTTCATTTCTCTTAGCTTTTACTACAGAGCGCTTCTGAACAGTATTTAAAGTTCGAGTTGAGTTACCTTGTCACTTTTCTGTAGCAACGCTCAGGTCGCCCTACCGTGCCATAATTTAAGTCTGCCTCTAATTCACCAGAACTGATCAAGTATTCCAAATAACGTCTGGCCGTTGTTCGGCTGGCACCAATTTGCTCTCCAGCTTCATCCGCCGTATACATCTCTTCACCGACGAACAATCCTCGAATTTTATCCAAAGTTACCCCATCAATCCCTTTGGGCAATCTGTGCGACGACGTGTCTGGTACCACATTTGATTGCAGCATCTTATCAACTAAATTCTGGTCCAAGCTTTCTGCGACATGGAGTTGTTGGCGTTGCGAAATGTACTTTTGCAATGCAGCCTCCAACCTTGGAAACATCACTGGCTTAAGCAGATAATCAACTACACCACCTCGCATCGCTTGTTGCAGTGTATCTACGTCTCTTGCCGCGGTAATTAAAATCACATCACAAGTTTGATTGTTCGCACGAAGCGTATTGAGGATCTCTAATCCTGTTCCATCGGGTAAATACACATCCATGAGCAGCAAATCAGGCTTGAGCACCTCAAGCTGTAATTCTGCTTCCATCCGTGTCGTTGCAATGCCCACCACTTCCAAGCCAGAGAGTTGGCTCAGATATTTATGATGTAGCTCTGCAATGGCAATATCATCCTCGATGATCATGACTCGCGTTGCCGTATTCATACTTGTTCTTCCTTAGGCAAATACACGGTAATTCTCGTTCCATGTTCTGTATTTGGTAGCATCTCAACATAACCGTGATAACGCGTCGCCAGTTGATTAACAAGATGCAATCCCACACCTCGATTCTGACGCGACTTGGTTGAAATGCCCTTTTTCAAAAGCTCTTGTGGCTCAATGTTTTCCGGTAGTCCACACCCTTGGTCGACAACCTCTAAAATCACTTCGTTGCCATAATCACCAATCGACACATCAATGCTGCGGCGCTCTAATGCGAACGCAGATTCAACACGAACGGCAGACAGCGTCGCATCGAAAGCGTTGTCGATTAGGTTGCCAAGTACCGTGACCAAATCTTCTGCATTTAACCATTCAGGTAATGGCTCCAATCGACTGCCTTCTTCTACCACTAACTGTAATCCCAACTCACGTGCACGCTCGGTTTTTCCCAGTAACATGCCAGCAATAAGCGGGTCTTTGATGGTATCGCGTAAAAATTCTATCATCGCTTGATAGTGCGCTGTCTCTTGCCCAATCAATTGTTGAACCGCTTCGAGTTCCCCCATCTGAACCAATCCGCTGATCGTATTGAGCTTATTTCTGTGCTCGTGAGTCTGAGAACGAAGCAAATCAGCGTATTCTTTAGTTTGCGAAAGCTGTTCAGTAAGTTCGTTTATTTCATCACGCAGACGGAAACTGGAAACCGCACCGACGATTTTTCCTTCGACGTAGATTGGCGAACGGTTGGCAATTAAACGCTTGTGATTAAGGAAGATCTCGATATCGTGATCTTCTTGCCCTGTTTCCAGCACGGTATACAAATCGCTGTCTCGCAGGGTATCTGTCAGCGGTTTATTCAGAGCCGATTCCCTTTCAATACCTAAAATCTGACACGCACTTCGGTTGATGGAACGCAATACACCTTGGGCATCAATACTTAATACCCCTTCTTTAATAGTGCTCATGGTGACGTCGAGTTCACCGTACAAACGTCCAATTTCCTCTGGTTCAAAACCCAAAATGGCACGCTGAAATTTTCGGGATGCATAGTTGGAAACAATCGCGTTGGCAGCAACAACGATCAATGCCATTAAGATAAGGAAGGCAAAGAAAGGCTCGATGCGGTCTTGTAAGCGTTCCAGCAAATAACCGACCGAAACCACACCAATGATGTTGCCTTGTTGATCGAAAATTGCTGCTTTACCACGGACGGAATAACCCAATGATCCTTGAGCTGTCGAGATGTATGACTTACCTTCCACCAGCGCTCGTTGGTTGTCGCCGCCTTTCATTGGCTTACCGATGCGCTCGTCGATAGGGTGAATCAAACGCACACCATTTTTATCCCCAATCACAATGAACGCAGCACCAAGTGCCTCAGTCATTTCACGAAACCGCTGTTGATAAGGATCGGTATTCTGAGACTCAATCATTTCACGAACAATATGAGAAGTAGACAAGAAACGAGCAACGCCAAGCGCTTTCTCCCCCATCTCTTGTTCTTGGTCGAATTTTAGGTAGGTAAAGCCCGCAGCCACCAGAATAAGAAGTTCGATCAAACCCGACAGCGTCATAATAATAAGCATGCGCTTACGAAAGCTGATCCGACTCCAACTCATTGATATTTCCTTTATCTTCGCCAGTTTTCCACGTCACTGTGGCACACTTGCCTAAGTTAACACTGAGTTAACATGCTCGCTCTAATCAAATGACAAATCTGTGAACAGACGAAACGTTCTGAACGGTTTACGGTTAATTTATAGGCGTGCCGTGCTTTCTTCAGTTCGAACAAACCCGTTCCAACACTTAGCTTTGTCACTCATGGCTCATTTAGCGCATTTATAGCCGCCGTGAAATATCAAAATTCAATCATAATGCTAACGAAATAATGTTGTAATTTATTCAACATCATACATAAATTGCCATCTAAATCTTGAACATGATCACACCAAATTTAGCGGTTTTTGAGGCGTTTTTAGACTTTCGATCGTATAATCTTTAGTCAAGAAGCCTAGCAGAGCTTCGAACAAAGAAAGCAGCCAACTGGAAGTCTATTTAACGCTCAACACTTGCGTCAGTAAATTGAAGATACATTGATAAAAATACAAATACTGACCGTAGGACAACCACTTAGACACCATCTGCAATTGCAATAACTATAAACAGAGGTGCTTTTATAGTTAGAAGGAACACCAAAACATGGAACGCGATACATTTGGAATTTGCCTGAATAAGGCTATGCTGTCAGAGAATATGTATTCAACGTTTACGCACGTCAGGGCTTATGAAAAGAGTGACACCAGTTCTTCTGATCTCAAGGTGCTGCTTTCATTCCCACAGATGAGTGGTAAAGACTTACTGAATACTATGCGAGGCTCTCGTCAGCTTGAGTGGAGAGCAGAATTTCACTGCCCTTCGATGAAGTGAATCAGTACAAGTCACACAACAACGGTGCGTCCAGCTAAGCCCCACTTAACTGGGCGCAACATTTAACCAACATTTCTTTTGCCCAATCACTTAACACTTTGTAGTGAATACTTTATATTAGAGCTTATACTCTAAAGCAAAGTAGCCACTATGAAACAAACCGGAAAGTTCTGGATTTTGGGTCTTCTCAGCAGCTCAATTTCTCTTGCCTGTCACTCGGCTCCCATCACATTCGATGATGCATGGAATTTGTTGTTAGAAAACAACTATTCCCTTAAAGCACAACGTGCCAATGTTGAAAGCTACGAATACCAACAAAGCGCAACTGATAACCTCAATTTGCCGCAAGTCAGTATTGGTGCGAACTACACACGCTTAGATACCGACGTAACACTGTCTGGTCAGCAAATTCTCGACAGCACTGGGCAACACATTAGCGTGCCACCTGTTTTCCAACCTATTTTTAGCGCTCTTGCGAATACCACATCGACGATCACCGAACGCGACATCTTCTCTTCTTCGATTCGTGCTATCTGGCCGATATTTACTGGCGGTCGCATCAATGCAGCTCAAACCGCCGCAGAAGGTAAAACGGACGAGGCAAAAAGCCAACTCGCAATGGAGCAGCAAGCTCGCTTTGAAGATCTCTCCAAATACTACTTCTCGGTCGTGCTCGCCAAAGAAGTATTAGCAACACGTCAAGCCGTAGAAAAAGGCTTAACCAAGCACCGTGATTTTGCGATTAAAATGGAAGAGCAAGGTCAAATCGCCCGTGTTGAGCGCCTTCAAGCCGAAGCGTCATTAGACAAGGCTAAGGTCGAGACGCGCAAAGCTGCCAGTGACCTGAGTATTGCTCAAGCGGCTTTGGGCAAGATCTTAGCGCAGAGCGATTCAGTAGAACCTTCAGAAACGCTGTTTATCAACAACAACCTTCCACCGTTGAGTGCGTTTGTTGATCAAACACTACTGACCTACCCCGGCTTAGATTTGTTGGATGCCAAGCACAAACAAGCGTCGAGCTTAATCAAAGCCGAGAGAGGCAAATACTATCCGGAAGTTTACCTATACGGTGATTACAGCCTATATGAAGACGATTCCCTTGCCAGCCAAATGAAACCGGATTGGCTAGTGGGTGTTGGCGTTAACATCCCTCTAGTTGAGTCCACTGGTCGTAGCGAGAAAGTAAAAGCAGCACAAAGCATGGTCACCCAAGTGGATGCGCTGAAATCACAAGCGAAGCAAGACTTGTCGCTTCTAGTACAAAAGACCTACCTAGAAGCACAACAAGCCATTGATGAAGTGCAAGGTCTAGAATCTAGTATCGCCCTTGCGGACGAGAACCTACGCTTGCGCGAAAAAGCATTCACTCAGGGCTTATCGTCCTCTTTGGATGTCGTGGACGCGCAACTGTATGTCGCCAGCGTAGAAACACAGCAATCAGCGGCACGTTTCCGTTATCTGATTTCATTAACCAAACTATTAGCACTGAGCAGCGAAATGAACAGCTTCGCTCAATACCAACATACTGCTTACGTTCCAGCATCAGCATCCAAAGAGGCAAAATAAGTCATGGCAGCAAAATCTCTAAAACCCGCTCTACTATCACTTTGTGCTTTGGGTGTCGCTTCTTGGGTTGGTTATCAGTTCTACCAAGCGTATCAACCAGAACCGGCACGTTTACAGGGGTTGATTGAAGCGCAGCAATACAGCATCTCTTCTAAAGTTCCTGGTCGTATTGATGAAGTCATGGTGCGCAAAGGCGATGATGTCGAAAAAGGTCAGTTGATCTTTACCCTTCACAGTCCAGAAATCGAAGCAAAATTGGAGCAAGCCAAGGCAGGTGAAAAAGCCGCTGGCGCACTGGCATTAGAAGCAGAAAAAGGTGCACGTGAGCAACAAATTCAAGCCGCAAAAGACCAATGGTTGAAAGCGAAAGCGGCTGCAGATTTGATGGAAAAGACCTACCAACGTGTAAACAACCTTTATAAAGATGGCGTAGTCGCGGAGCAAAAACGCGACGAAGCCATGACGCAATGGCAAGCATCTAAATACACCGAAAGCGCAGCGTTCCAAATGTACAACATGGCGAAAGAAGGCGCGCGTAGCGAAACCAAAGTCGCAGCAGCAGAAAAAGCACGCATGGCGGCTGGCGCAGTAGCGGAAGTAGAAGCGTATGCCAAAGACACGCAAATCTACAGCTGGTTTGATGGTGAAGTCTCTCAAGTTTTACTGCAAAGCGGCGAACTTGCACCTCAAGGCTTCCCGGTTGTGACGGTTATTGATACCCAAGATTCTTGGGCAACACTGAACGTACGCGAAGATTTGCTCAAACACTTCACCAAAGGCACGACCTTTAAAGCTTACCTACCAGCATTGGATAAAGACGTTGAGTTTAAAGTCACCCATGTTGCCGTAATGGGCGATTTCGCTACATGGCGCGCGACAGACGCATCGAAAGGTTTTGATCTTCGCACATTCGAAGTGGAAGCTCGCCCTACCCAACCAGAGCCTGAGCTACGCATGGGCATGAGTGTTGTGGTTGAGCTGTAATCGCGTTGGCTTAAGACTATGACGATTCAAATCTCACAACGACAAATCCTGCGGCGCGATAAGTGGTTATTATCTTGCCTGACATGGGTGCCGATCTTATTGGCCGTCACTATTTGGGGTGTTTTCTCTGCAGGTATTGCAAGAGATCTCCCGATTGGTGTGGTTGATTTGCAGCACTCGCAGTTGTCACGCAAGATGATTCAATCTCTTGATGCCTCTTCCACTCTTTCTGTTGATTATCACTACACTAGTTCAACAGAAGCGAAGAACGCGATGATCGAGGGTGATATCTACGCTTATGCTGTGATTCCACCTAAATTTGACCAAGACATTCTTTTGCATCGACAACCGCAGTTATCGGTCTTCTTTAACAGCCAATACATTTTGGTTGCCAAGTTGATCAACTCGGCAGTCGCTCAGTCTCAAGGGTATTTTGATGCGCAGCTAGAAACCATGGGTAACTTAGCAAAGGGGAATACCACAACGCTTGCTGCCGTTGGTCAAGCCGTGCCGATTTCGACTCAGATTACGGCTCTGTTTAACCGCAACACCAACTACGCTCAGTTTTTGGTGACAGCGATTGTTCCGGCGATCTGGCAGATCTGTGTCGTAGTCAGCACCATTTTGATCCTCGCGGCGCATTTTCGCCTTTATGGTAACGGCAACAATAGTTTTGCTTTCTTAGGCGAGCGCCCTTTCACTCGACTAAGCAAAATTCTAAGCCAGTACATTCCTGTCTTTATGGCACAAGGCGCGCTGTTCTTAGTCTGGTTCTACATGGTGCTTGATTGGCCGATGGAAGGCAGTTATCTGGTGATGCTATTAGCGCAGTTCGTAACGACTATCGCATGCATCATCATGGGGGCATTGTTCTTCTTCCTATCGATGGACCCAGCTCGCGCGATGAGCTTTGCTGGCGCATTTACCGCGCCTAGCTTCGCGTTTATGGGTATTACTTTCCCCGTTTCAGACATGAATGCTCTTGCCCATGCATGGAGAGGATTGCTGCCAATTACGCATTACATCGAAGTTCAAGTGGACCAAGCAAGCTACGGCGCAAGTGCGGCACAATCTATCGGCTCACTCTGGCCGATGGTTGGGTACATTATCCCGCTACTGATGACGGCAGCTTTATTAGCAAAACATCGCAACACAGCTTTGCTAAACAGCGCATCTTCAACAGATAGCAAGCAGGAGGTTGTATGACACTGTGGCAACTGATTAAAACAGAACTTCGCTCAGTGATGACCAACCCTGTCGTGGTACTGACGGTCTTTGGTGGCGTGGTATTTTACTCCTTCTTATACCCGCTTCCATACGCACAACAAACACCGAGGGAACAGTCAATAGCGATTGTGAATCTCGATGGAAGCCAAACCAGTTTAACCTTAGAACGCATGGTCGATGCGACGCCTCAGGTTAAGGTAGTGACGCGTTTACATACTATTGCCGATGCGAAACAAGCATTCTTAAACCGAGAGATAACTGGCTTCTTGGTGATTCCAGAACACTTCTACAAAGATTTGATGCTTGGCAGCAGCCCTACTCTGGCTTATGCCGCCGACGCTTCTTACTTCTTAGTGTACGGCACAGTCGTCGAAGGTTTAGCACAAGCTGGTGGTACGCTTGGCGCTCAAGTTAAAGTAAGCAAGATGGTAATCGATGGAGTGCCACTAAGCATGGCGAGCCATGATTACTCCGCGATTAAGCTGAACATGAAGCCAACCTTCAACCCAACCATGGGCTACATCGAATACGTGGTGCCAGCGGTGTTTGTATTGATCCTTCAACAAACGTTGATCATGGCAGTCGGGTTGCAAACCGGTACTCAGCGCCATGGTCGTGGGTATTGGTCACAAGTGCCAACAGGGGCTCTGTTGCTGGCCAGAACCTTGGTCTTCGTTGCTATCTACTACTTACTCAGCGCCTATTATTTTGGCTTCAGTTTTGAACGCTTGAACGTCAATCATGTTGCCAATGCCGGTGAATTGTTGACCTTGCTGTTGCCGTTCTTGCTCGGCTGTTGTGGCTTAGGTTTATGGCTCGGTTACTTGTTACCAAGACGCGAGTTGGTGACATTGGTCGTGCTGGTTAGCTCAATGCCATTAATCTTCTTAGCAGGCTTTATTTGGCCGGTTGAATCGATTCCTGCCCCACTACTTTGGTTTGCAGACTTGAGCCCGAGCACTTGGGCAATCAAAGGCTTTTTAGCACTCAACCAAATGGGCGCAACGTGGCAGCAAGTTGCAAAGCACTGGACTGCTCTTTGGGTGCTTACAGTACTTTGGGGCGGCGTTGCTTACTGGATCGCCAAACGCAACACCAAACCAGTAGTAACAGAAAGCTTAGGTTAACGGCTGTTTATCCAATTAAGAAAGGGGCTCATGTAGCCCCTTTTTGTTTGTGTGGGTGTTCTAGTGACTGAGCTGAGCTGAAGAGTCATTGACTTACTTCTGGACAGAAGTGAGTTTGCCAACATTACCATAATTGGATTTATATCAGTAAAAAGAACACTACTTCTTAAGCTCTTTTAGTTTGCTATCATAACTTTAGATATTACCAATTAAGGATTCTGTTACATTTCTAGGGACACAGAACATTTGCATACCCAATCATTGCGTTTTTGACCATATTTCACCCTTTTAACTTTCTATTTTTCAGTCTTCGACGCAGCCATTCGACGCAAAAATACGAGTTGGTTGTTTAGCTCATCCAGAGAGTATTGCCCAGACTCAAGTCCACTCAATGTTAACGTCAGCATCGAATATGATGGCACGTTGTCAATGACCTCTCGAATTAACTGATCGCCCTTTTGGGTCTTTCGTTCAAGATGGAACGGTGCGTAGTAATACATGACAAACAGTAGCGATAGGGCTCGCCAAGTCGTCGTTGCCGATACTTTGAAATGCTCTTTGTTGTTTTTCGTTTTGTGAGAATACACCTTCATTGGTATGCCGAGTCTCGACTTAATCTGCGTTTTCACATCGTTACAAAACTGCTCACAATGTAGATCGAAGCTCAAATGCAATCGACCTTTCCCACCTCGAGTAATGCAACCATCTCCGGCAAACAATCCTGCCAGATAGCTGAAAAAATACTTGTCAGGCAGTGATAATATTTTGTCAGATAGTTGTATAACGTCCTGCTCTTTGTTTTCTGGTATTCCTAGTTCTGATAAAAATGCCGCAAGGTAGGAGTCCTCGAGATGCGCTCGTGCGACCGGCTTTGAGTTTTCATAGGCAGTATCATTATGATCGGAGTGAGCAATAATTAGTTTCGGTCCAACGTTACCTTCTATGCTGTGATTGAGTAGCGATGGTATACAATAATCTGATAGGTAGAATCCATCAGTTTGGGTTATCACTAGAACTGTTGAACCATCACTTATCGAACCGTCAGCAAATGTGAACCCTATGGTAGTCCAAATGCGCGATAGGCTCGCCTCATCAGATGAGAGCAGGATATAGTCCTTCAGATTGAGGTATTGGTGCAATCTGTCTTTACGCCGAGTCTTACGGGTCTCCCTCTCATCTCCGTTATGGGTATCGATAAACCAAGATTTTGCCCGTTTTTCTCTGTGGGCAGACAAATCACTTTCATTAACAGCATAGATGTATGAATGTCCCTGTGCAATTACGTTTTTGAATTGCTCAAAACTTGTATTCGTATGATGCTGGCGAACGCTGAGGTTCATCTCTTGTAGTAGATCACGAACAGTCTTATATTTGAGCTCATGCTGTGCGAGATCACTCTGAATGACACTAATAATATGATCTTTGGATAGGACATCAACATCATCAATCCTCGCATAAGCATCTTTGATCAAACTCTTAGTGTAACGTTTTTTATTAAACCCAATCTTACCCAATTTTTTACTAACTGCGGACTTCATCGAATCTAGGCTAGCGTAACCCAACTCGTTATAGCTATACTCATCGCATAAGGTTTTCACGTCCGCCATACTGACATTTTGTTCACATTGGTTGATATAGCGTTTAACGATGATATCTATAATCTCGCTCATATATGCCTCTCTCTACACGTTATGCTTTAACAGCATAATATGATTTCTTCCGTTACTCACGGCACTTATCACGAGCGAGGACTGCTTTTGACCAATTTGGTATGATTTTCTTGATAACTCATTAATTATAAGTAAAAAATAGACTGCACCCAAGGCCACTCCCCCCGTTTTAACTTCCAGTCGCAACATCTCCAACCAAACTTATTTACCCTAAATGTAGCCATTGAAGCTGCCCGTGCCGGAGAAGTGGATCGCGTTTGCGGTTGTCTCTGATGAGTTAAGAAAGTGGGCTACTCGAATTCAAGACTCGATCAGTGAAGTTAACGCCATGACAACCATGATTGATTCACTATCAATGGAAGCACAGCAAAGCTTGCAGACCGTTTTGTAGCACATCGGCGCGACCAATAGGGAAACTCAAAGTATTGCTGCAGTCAAAGCGGCCAACCTAAAGACGTATCATATTCGGGTTATACCTGAGCGTGGATAGCCAGAGTAACTCGCTTTGGCGAGCAAATTCCTTGCAACTCATAATGGGGCAATTTCGTGTTACATACCTCGTCAGCACGCCTTTGGACAAAGATACGTTACTAAGAATTGACCATTAGCAATTCATGAAGAACATAGTGATTGGAAGAGCAGTTCTTATAAGAGTCTAATCTGTCTGATAAGATCTACACACTAGAGGAAGACGGTGAAACAATATATTTCATCAGAGGCATCAAGCTCATACAATGACTCCAACCTCACCGATACAGTAATAATGAGTTCAGTGATGGTCTCGCTTTGAACAAGCTACAGATCCAACTTCGGCTGAATAAAATCAATGAACGCAGAAATCCTCTTGGCAACAGAAGAAGATTTATAATAAACCGCATTGATTTGCTCTCGACCGGAATGACTGATTTTCTCTCCCTCTAATAAAGAAATTAATCTTCCCTCAGCAATGTCTTTCTTAACCATAAACCCAGACAGACAGGCGATACCATTTCCCATCAAAGCAAGTTGTCTTACTGTTTCACCATTACTTGAAGTTAGCGTTGGTATTAGTCCAGAAAAACCTTTCAAAGGCCATTCATTAAGCGTTTTCGGCGTTGAAAACCCTATCGTACTATGATGCTCTAAATCACTACTTTGGCTCGGAAAGCCACGCTTTGCTAAATAATCAGGTGAAGCCACAATGTAAAGTAAACTTCTACCCAAAGGCTTCGCATGTAACGTTGAGTCACTTAATGCACCGATTCGAATAGCGACATCGGTTTTCTTCTCTAGCAAATCTACGAACCCTTCGTTGGAGGTCAGCTCCAAATCAATATCAGGGTAAGCTTGATTAAACGACTGTACCAAAGGCACTAACTGATGAAAGACAAATGGACTGGCGGCATCGACGCGTAACTTCCCTTTGGGTAATTCACCACGGGATATGATCTCATCTTCTGCCAACTGCAACTGCATTAATCCTATTCGTACCGAATCAACAAATTGTCGCCCCTCATCCGTTAATTCAATCCGCCTTGTCGTTCTGTTTAATATCGTCACACCAAGTTGGCTTTCCACCTTACTTACCGCTCGCGATGCCCGTGCCACCTGTATATTTAAACTGTCTGCTGCCGCTGTAAATCCGCCAGTATCGATCACAGAAAGTAGAATTTCTAAATCATCCGATTTTGTACGCATTTTTGCCTACCATTTTCTGAACCGTTTAATTTTAATTATTGCATTTATAACAAATATCATTTGTTAAATAACCTATTTTTTGCAATGGAATTTCAACGCAGAATCTCTCCACCAAATCAGGACTCAGCAACATCTTGATAAACACATTCGTTGCTATGTACCTGAACCTAACAAACAAGAGAGTAAATGAAATGCCATTAGCACTACTCGCATTGACGCTTAGCGCCTTTGCCATTGGAACAACAGAATTTGTGATCGTAGGGTTGATCCCAACGATGGCTTCTGACTTAAATGTCTCACTACCATCCGCAGGACTGTTGGTGAGCCTTTATGCACTGGGTGTTGCAGTAGGCGCACCTGTATTGACAGCCTTAACAGGTAAAATGAACCGTAAACACGTGTTACTTGCGGTTATGTCACTATTTGTGATCGGCAATCTATTAGCCTGGCAAGCACCTGGTTATAACACTCTTATCTTTGCTCGCATTTTGACTGGTTTAGCCCATGGTGTATTTTTCTCTATCGGTTCTACGATCGCTACAGGTCTTGTGACTAAAGAAAAAGCAGCAAGTGCGATTGCGATTATGTTTACAGGATTAACTGTTGCGCTAGTGACAGGCGTACCACTTGGGACTTACATCGGTCAAACCTTTGGTTGGCAATCGACTTTTCTGATTGTTGCGTTATTGGGGCTAATTGCGTTGGTTGGTAGTGCTTTCTTAGTTCCCAGCAACCTAAAACAGCCTCCTGCAGCTAAACTGTCATCACAGTTAAAAGTGTTAACTCAGCCAAGACTTCTACTCGTTTATGCGATTACAGCGCTAGGTTACGGTGGTACATTTACTGCTTTCACTTTCCTTGCTCCAATTTTGCAACAGGAGACAGGATTCAACGCCAATGCTATCAGCCTTATTATGCTGGTATACGGTGTATCCGTGGCGATTGGTAACATTTGGGGCGGTAAAATGGCCGATAAGATGGGACCAATTAAAGCGCTGACAATTATTTTTTCTGGGCTCGCCGCTATCCTAGTTATATTTAACTTTACTGCAGTTAACCCTATCACAGCGGTAGCGACCATTTTAGTTTGGGGGGCTTTTGCATTCGGTAATGTACCTGGTCTACAAGTTTATGTAGTGAAACTAGCTGAAAAATACACTCCTGATGCGGTAGACGTCGCATCTGGTCTAAACATTGCGGCGTTTAACGTTGGTATTGCTCTTGGTTCTTGGGGAGGCGGTATGATCGTGTCTGAAATGGGGCTGATGCATACCCCTTGGATTGGTGCCGTGATAGTTCTCGTTGCGCTGGCTCTGACTCAAGTCAGTGGTAGTCTTGATAGACGTACAACAATTCATTTGTCAGAAAAAAGCGTACTTGTGAAATAAGCCTTGTAATGTCCACTAGAAGCTGGTCAATGCTCTGTATTGACCAGTTCATTCTTAATTTGAATGAATTTAGGTACTACACAATGAAAACCATTTTATCTCCGGAGCAATTCGGGACCAAAAACGGTTTAGTTCAACAGAACTAAACCGTTTCTATCAGGTTAGAAAAATGTTCTTCAAACCATAAATCGTACGATGAGCCTATCTAACGAAAACTTGGGATAATTGCTGGAATCCCCGGAAGTAAGCCAACCAATGCCATTACGCTCGTTAGCACAACAAACATAATGCCAGGCAATACCCAACGACTCATTTTACTGAGTTCCCCGCTACGTTCTTTACAGCCGACTAAGCCTAAATTATCTAGCAGCATGGTGAGAGACCAGCCAAATGCAGGGTTAACGAGCGCTGAAGAAAATACAACAATCGCCGCCGATTGAGTGGTTTTCCCTTCACGCGTCATTTCCATTCCTGCTTCTAGCAATGGAACAAATACCCCAACAATAAGCGCAACACACAGTACAGGTTGCCAGATCGCTAAGTCCATTGGGTAGCCCCAAACCGCGGCGATGATACAGAACAGTGCCGTCAGTAAAGCGCCAGCAGGAATTGGACGTTTAGCGATAGCCGCCGGAACGATGTAAGTTCCCCAAGAAGACGTAAAGTTAGTACCACCGAGCAGAGAACCGAACGTCTGACGAATTGACGCAGTGGTCATGGTATCGTCGATGTTCATATGTACTTTCTCTGTACGTTCTGGATAGCTTATTTTTTGAAACACTTGATGCCCTAAGAAATCTGGCGACCACATAGCTACGGCCAAAATAGCAAAAGGCAATACCACCATGAAATGCTCAATCGTAGGTAAACCTAGCATCCAACCCGTATCTTCCCCCCACCAATACATAGGATTCATATTGGGTAAGCCGGGCTCGGTTTGAAAAGAAAACGGAGCACCCATAGCAAAAGCTAACGTACCGCCTAGCAAGCAACTAAGAGGAACCGCTAGCCAACGCTTACGAAAGTGTTCCAGTAATGCATATAAAATAATGGTGCAAAAGATCACAACAAAAGCGATGTGACTCATCCCTATTCCCTCAGCCCAAGCGAACAGCTTTTTGACTTGAGAGACGGTTCCAACAAAGCCAAGGTAGAGCAATAAACCACCACACACGCCTTTACTGGTGAGATTTGCCAACATGCTGCCACCTTTACTGATGGCTAACAGTATGCCAAAAGCGCCAATCAGCAGACCAAAGGCCATTGGGTGCCCGCCTGCTGCAACGACGATAGGAATTAATGGGATGAGCGGGCCGTGTGTACCCGCGAGGTTTGCGGTCGGCAACAGAAAGCCTGAGAAAAGAATAATGAAAACAGAGGCGATGAGTAGTTCATAACGTACATTTTCTAAAATAAAGCCTTCATTCAACCCTAGCGCTCCGGCAAAGGTTGCGGCAATAGCTCCCACCATAACAACTTTACCAATGGTCGCGGCCATCGCTGGAATGGTGTCTTCTACCTCGAATCGATAATCTTTAAACAGCAAATTAGGACGCCAACGTTTAGGCGCCATGATTTGCAACTCGTGCTCTAAATATTGTTCTCGGGACTCAAACTCCGAGCTAGGTTTATGTTGTTGTTCATAAGTGAGTTCATCCTCACTGGCTTTAGGCTTATCTGTTCGAATATGTACGGACTCTAAAGTGCTGCTCATTGTGATTCCTTTCGTTCACACTCTAAGGTGTGTTTTTCCAACCAACGTTGTTTGCTCAATAAACGAAGATTAAGCAAGTCGTTGTCTCTATATTCTCTGCGACAAGATCTCGATAACTGACGTTTATGAACCCTTTAAATTAAGTTGCTAGTACCTTATACCAAACGAAAAAGTACAAATAGTCTCAGATGGTTAGACATTAGTCGTAGGGTTCGGCCTAACGGTATGAGCGTTGTGATGGGATCTGATAGACCTAGCTCAAGGTCTTTAGTGAAAGCGAACGAAAGGTGTGGAAGCCTGGTGAGCCAACAGCAACAGAAAGCTTGGGTTAGCGGCTTTTTATCCAATGAAGAAAGGGGCTCATGTAGCCCCTTTTAATTTATCGATTCATGTGTCGCAATTAGTCTAACAGCGCATCAACTGGATAATAGTTTTCGAAACACTCGCTGTTTTAATGTCTTCCATCGAGCAAAAAGCAAACCAATAGCGATTAAAATATAGATCGTCGGCTCTGCAACCTCAGACTTCACCGACCAATAAAAATGAATCGGTGCCAATATCGCAGCTAAGTAAACCCAGTTATGCAGCTTTTGCCATTTGGAACCCATCTTGCGTTGCATGGATTGAGTCGAAGTCACCGCCAGAAGTAACAAGATCACCCACACTGCCGCACCAACGGTCAAATAAGGGCGTTTGACGATTTCAGAGGCAAGCAAACTCCAATCTAACCCTAAATCAAGAACAGCAAACGCAACCAAATGAAGCACTGCCCAGAAAAAGCTGTAGAGCCCGAGTAGTCGTCTAACTCGAACTAACAATCCCTGCTTGGTCCAACGCGCAAGCGGAGAAACCAACAAGGTAATAAACAGCGTATTCAGCGCGCTAATACCCGTATAATGGATAATGCCTTGAACAGGGTCGCCACCTAAGTTGTCGGTATTAATCGCAATAACCAGCAGACCTAAAAAGCCTAAAGAGACAAGATGGATAAGGACCTTAAGCGCAATGATGTGTTTTGGCGTCAGCTTTCTCAATAGAACTTCCTCAGGTCCATATTCTTATAGAGATGCGCCACCTCTTCCTCGTAACCGTTGAACATCAATGTTGGCTGTCTGCGAGTACTGAGCACACTGCCCTCACCGATGAAACGCTCGCTAGCTTGGCTCCAACGTGGGTGGTCAACATTTGGGTTCACATTAGCGTAAAAACCGTATTCATTTGGTGCTAAACGATTCCACGTTGTTGGCGGCTCTCGGTCAGTTAAACGAATTCGAACAATAGACTTAATGCTTTTGAAACCATACTTCCACGGTACAACTAAGCGAAGTGGCGCACCGTTTTGTGGTGCAAGCGTCTTCCCGTACAAACCCACAGAAATCAGTGCGAGCGGGTTCATTGCTTCATCAAGACGAAGCCCTTCGACGTAAGGATATTCAATACTGCTAAACGAGCCTTGAGCTGGGAACTGTTTCGGGTCGTAGAGGGTTTCAAAAGCAACGTATTTCGCGCTACTTTTTGGATCCGCCATTTTGATGATGTCTGCTAGAGGAAAACCAATCCATGGAATGTTCATTGACCATGCTTCGACACAACGTAAGCGATAGATTCGCTCTTCTAGTGTGAACTTGTTAAAGATGTCATCGTAGTCGAGCTTAATCGGGTTATTCACCAAGCCGTCGATCTCAACCGTCCACGGGTCAGACACAAATTCAGAAGAGTTTTTCGCTGGGTCAGATTTATCGGTACCAAACTCATAGAAGTTATTGTATTTCAAAACCTTGCTCTCAGGAGTAAGAGAAAGATCCGCTTGATACTGCTGTGGCTTAGTCACACTAAGGTCAATTCGATTATCTGAGACTGGCTTTTCCTTTGACGAGAAGATGTCCAAAATACCAGCTTGTGCATTCGCAGCGAGTGGCATACCGGCAACCGCAATGCCTAACTTTTTCAATATTTCACGACGCTCTTTATAGACGGACTCTGGCGTCGCTTCGTTTTCAGATAAAGCCCAGCGATGATTCTTCTTAATCCACATAATCTTCCCCGAATGTGTTCATACTTTAGTAAATAGCGAACTGGTAATACGTTGATTAAGACAGACCGTAGCAATGGCAGTTCTATTTCATAAAAAACGAAAAACCGATATGCATTTAAGTTTGCAATTACTATTCAGCCGCACGGTGGAACACGCAACGACTTCATTATTAACCAAATCTAAAAACTGATTTAGGGATTACCCCTCTTATCATTAACAATCACAACTCTATACTGGCATTGTTCCCATACTTTCCAATCATGAGCCTTATGATGCTAGCGATTTCCTCGACTTTAAAATCCGTTCTCGAAAAAACACTGCCGTTAACGGTCGGTCTCTTTGCGATCATGTCAGTACAACTTATTGACGCAGTGTTTATCGGCAAGCTTGGTGTAAACGAGCTTACGGTGCAAGGTATTACCATGCCTTTCCAAGCTGCATTTATCGGCATTCAAGTCGGCATCGGTGTCGCGGCAACATCGATCATTTCTCATGCTTTTGGTGCAAATGACACACGACGAGCTACCAATACGGCTTCACTTGCATTGCTTGTTGGAAGCGCTTTTATCGCACTTATTGGAGTTACGTTGTGGTTGATGGAACAAAGTGTGTTTTCCGCATTTATCTCTGTGGAAGACGGCGGCACCCAGTATCAGCAACTCGAAGTGTTATTTGGTCAGTTCTGGGGCTTGTGGTTGTTGAGCGCACTATCGAGTGCTGTGCTGTATTTGATGACCTGTGTTTATCGTGCGAATGGTGACACTAAAGTCACTGGCTCCGTTTTTGTCATCGCAAGCCTTATCAACCTCGTACTTGATCCAATCTTTATGTTCGTTCTTAACATGGGGATCGCAGGTGCAGCGCTAGCATCTATGCTTGGTTTTGCTATCAGCGCGGGTTACATGATGCAAAGAGCCAAAGGTCGCCATTGGTTCGCTCCTTTCTCTTGTGCTTTAGCCAGCAAAGAGGATTTCAATCTACTGATCAAAACCACGATTCCAACCATGATGAACCAAATCTTACCGTCAGTCAGCGCGTTCGTGACTGTGATGTTCATCGCTCATCTTGGAACCAATGAAATTGCGTTTTGGAGTTTGCTCAACCGAGTCGAGAGCTTCTTGCTAATCTTCACATTGGCGCTCACCATGTCGTTACCACCGATGATTGGTCGTGAGCTCGGTGCCGAACGTTTCGATTCAATCCAAGCGCTTGTTCAATCAGCTTCTCGCTTTGTGATCTTGTTCCACTTGGTCATCGCAACTTTGTTGGTGGTAAGTTTACCAATCGTTGTTCCTCTACTATCGGCGGACAACACAATGCAAGATTGGTTGAAGCTAGCCCTTTGGGTGATTCCGTTTAGCTACGGTCCTTTAGGCTTATGTATGGTTGTCACTTCAATCTTTAACGCATTGGGTAAACCCAAAACCGCCCTTTTCGTTTGCTTCGTTAGATTGCTGGTTCTGTACATCCCAGCGATTGCGATTGGTTCGTTACAGGGTGACATTTTTACTATCGTCATTGCGGCAACAATAGCGAATGTACTCGCTGGATTGTTTTCATGGTTACAGTTAACGAGCTATGTAAAGCAAAACTTATCCGCTACTCATGCCCCCATGATGAAAGTGAAAACAGCAGAACACCGATAATCAATAGTATCTTGGATATTTCGAGTGATTAAATGTGTTAGTCTTGGTGAAATAAAGCAAATATGGAACCTGTTTTTATGCTGGGTAAATTCACTAAGGTGATTGACCATTTCTCTGATATGGGTGTTCCACCTCAAACGGTTAAACCCTTGTCAACTCAGTTTAAATTGCTCTCACTAAACCCATCAGATATTTTGCTCGCACAGGGATCTCAGCAGGACTATGGCTATTTTATCCTGTCCGGAATACTTAGAGCTTGTCATTACGGTGAGAACGGTCTTGAACGATGCAAAGAGTTTTATTTTCAAGATGAGCTATGCTTCCTCTATTCAAGTTGGTTGCAGGGAATGCCTGCCCAATATCAAATTGAAGCTATTACAACAGCAGAAGTAATAAGGATCCCTTTGAATTTACTGGCATTGCCTTCGTTCTCACAAGCCAAAGTCACACTGTTACAGCAACAATTAATATTCAAGGAGCAGAAAGAAGCCCTTCTATTACTCCACACACCCGAGCAAAGGTATCGGCACTTGCTGCAGTATTGGCCACATTGGTTAGCTAAACTTAATAACATTCAGATAGCCAGCTATATCGGTATTAGCCCTGTCAGCCTATCGAGATTGAAAGCCAGAATTAAAAGCTAAATATAAAAAGTAGGAATTAACTAAAGTTAATTCCTACCTTAGGATACATACGCATAATCTCACCTCCATATTTATTCTAAATTTTGTAGGAGGGAAGCATGTCGGCATTTCTTTGGTCCCAAATATTGATAGCAATCGCCATCGTATTCGATCTGATATCATTTCAATTTAAAAAAAGGCAAAAAATTGTCTGTTGCTTATGTGCATCTGGCATCTTGATTAGCACCCACTTTGTTCTACTAGAGCAATGGACCGCCGCAAGCTTAATGCTACTCGCTAGTATCCGCTATTTCACTAGTATCTTTACTACATCGAAAAGGTGGATGTTTCTGTATTTAACCTCTGCGTTAATGATCACTGTGATGACCTTTGTTGACTTAATCAATTTGCTTAGTTTTGGCGGAACGCTATTTCAGACCACAGCTGCATTTTGTAAAAGTGATCAACGTTTACGGCAATTAATGATTGTCGGAACTTTGCTCTGGCTAATACACAACTACCTTGCAGGCTCTCCTACCGCTGTACTAATGGAGCTGTTGTTTATTAGCAGCAATCTTATCGGCTATTATCGTTATTATGGGATACGCCAAGGTCTGTTGACTCAGAACAAATCTGTATAAACATATGCCGATATTTACGACAAACAACATGAAAAAAGAGCGAACTTAGTCGTTCGCTCTATGGCATCTAGCTCATTGGATTACTCTTTAGACCAAGCAAACTTTTCAAATACTTTATCTACTGGGGTGTGAGCAACATGGTTTACGTAGTTACTAATCACTTTTTGCGATAGACCAAGGATCACTTCCAGAACCTGTTGCTGACCGTAACCTGCTGCAAAAAACGCTGCTAGTTCTGTTTCTGATACATTGCCACGCTCACGAACGACAGCAAGAGTAAAGTCTTTTAATGCTTGAAGCTTTTCAGTTGGCATTGCTTCATCATTACGCAATGCTTCAGTCAGTGTTGGGTCTACTTTCATTGAGTGCGCGATCCCGGTATGTGCAGGAACACAGTAGTGACATTCGTGCTCAACGTTGATGGTTTGCCATACCACTGTTAGCTCTTCAGCGTCGAATGATGTATTAGTGAATTGCTGATGCAGTTGCGTGTACGCCGTTAGGATTTGAGGAGACTCAGCCATTACCGCGTAAAGACCCGGAATCATACCCATTTGCTTTTGTGCACCTTCAAGGATTGCTTTGCTTTTTTCTGGTGCAGACTCAACAGTGTGTAGTTTAAATTCATTCATTTTTCTCTTTCCCATTCTCTAACTTATTAACTTTACTGACTTATTTCACTTCTGGCTCTAGCAGGACTTTGGTTACAAACAAACGAACCGCTGGCGCTACAAGGGCTAAAACTAACAGTGCAGATGGCACCATTTGTGAAACTGCGTTTAACCATGCATCGAAGAACATACCGTTTGTAGGTAACGCCTTAGCAACCATGATAGCTGGCATGCTAAGAAGCATAGTTGGTAGAACCATAGAAACCATTAATGGGTACTGGAACTTGCGCGGAAACTTTTTCATATTTGACTCTCTTGTACCTTACTTCGATTGGCTAATTGATGGGGATATATTAGCCCCGACCATCGCAATCAAAAATAGACAACATTGAACTTGAATCTTTCATATTTGAATGATTAACTCAAAGTGTCATTCCCAAGAGCGTTCAATTATGAAAGCAAAAGACATCTCCAACCTCTATCTGTTTTGCCAATCTGTCGAGTGTGGCGGCTTTGCTGCGGCGAGCCTCAAAACACACGTTTCAGCCCCAACGCTGTCAAGGGCGGTGGCAAGCCTCGAAGATAAACTGGGTGAAAAACTGGTACACCGTAATGCAAAACAGTTCCAACTCACGACTGCAGGCGACGAATACTACCAACGCTTCGCTGCCCTATTTATGCAGTTAAATGATGAATGGACGCAGCTTTCGAATAGCCAGCCAGTATTGACGGGTGAAATCCGAGTCTCTTGCCCTGAGCCATTTGCTGATAATTTCCTGCAAAAGATGGCGATTGAGTTTATGCAGCTTCACTCAGAGGTATCCGTAACCATTCAATTTAGTGCAGGCACTGAGCGTTTCTTTGATGAGCAGATTGACCTTGCGATTGTAACGACCCCACCTCATGCCAGTCATTTAATACAGCGTCGGTTATTTGAATCACCATTAATGCTCGCAGCATCACCCAGTTATATCGCAAAACATGGTCAGCCAGAACGAGCAGAAGAGTTGATTAACCATCAGCTACTCTCAGGTAATAACTTGCCGTATTGGGAGCTAAAAGAAGATGGCAAAGCGATCCGTATTCCTTATCAGCCTCGTTACTCAATCAGCAGTCTGCGGTTAAATATTGATGCGACAATAGCAGGAGCTGGGATCTGCATGATGCCAAGAGCTGCCTTTGAAAAGCATGCAGAAAGAAAAGAGTTAGTAGAAGTATTGCCAGAACTAGAATACCCAACGGGTAAAGCATTCTTGGTGTGGGCAGACAGAAAGCTGATAGCGACCAGAGTGGTTGCCTTTAGAGACATGATTTTTGAAAGGTTTGGGCAATCGGCAGAATTTCTGGCTTCGATTCACTCAGAGCGAAATTAGTAGTTGTTGTATATATGAAATGCCTATTTATAAATGAAATGCGCCAGACTAGACGAACTAATCTGGCGTTTATTTTGTAACTTTTACGATTACTTTTTACGAAAATATAGGAATGCATTTAACCAAGCTAACCCAAGAATAATCAGCGTCATTACAGGTGGCTTAGACTGAAGTGGTAGCACTTCGGCTGGCACATTTGGCAATAGGTGAACATACACCGCGACAATCATAATTGCGGTAGTTAACAGCGCTGATAACTGCATGGCTTTATCTTTAATTGGTGCTGCGAGTACCTTATTGCCAATCATCACCACAAGTAGCAGTAAACCTGCAAAAATCTCACCTAATTGACCCATCCATCGAGACAAAGTAGGAAAAGGCAGTTCACTTAACGCAATCTGTTTTGCGAACATAGTCGTAAACGGGTCAAAGAATTTTACGGTTCCCGCCATCACCATAAAGGCACCGAGAAGACCAGTTAGGATCTTTTGAACTTTTGTTCCTGCGCTGTCGGCTTTGTCATAATTACGAACCAAAAAAACACTCGTAACGAGTAGCATCGCGCCGATAAGAGATAATTCAAGAACTAATTGTGATGTGCTCATAGCAAACCTTCATTATGTGTTAGCAAGTTGATGGCGCTATTCTACGAAACACAATAAACCTCAAAAATAGACAGGTTTGATTTTTATCCGTTCAAAAATGCAAGATTAAATATTACCTCTAGGGCGTTTAAGTGAGCCGTACGATTTGCCCTCTGACGGTATCTAAAGCGGACTGCAATTGTGGGCGGCTTAGTGGACCTGCGAGTGATATCCTCACCGCTGCTGGCACTTCATACCGACCCACGGCAAACATTTCTGCTTCTCTCACTCTGACTCCATGTTTCAACAACGATTGGTTAAAGTGATACCCTGTTAATGGCTCAGGCAAAGGTAACCATACATTGTAGCCAGGGACGCCAATCTGGATTTCGGGAAATACAGCCTTCCAGATCCGATGACGCGCACTGAGTTCCATCGCGATCTCTTCGTCCACCGCCTGCATCGCTTCGCTGGTTAACCAACGACAAACCAGATCGATTATCAAAGGGCTAACATACATACAGCTGGCTCGTAGCGCTCGTTGCAGTAACTCTTTGAAAGACAATGGAAGAATGATAAAGCCCAGTCGCAATCCACCCGCGAAGTACTTAGAAAAACTGCCCACGTATAAGGTAATATCCGGAGCAATAGCGACTAAAGGACTCTTTCGATGGGATGGCGGGCAGTATAGAACGTCGTCCTCAATAATCAACACATTGTAACGACGGCATATTTCTATGATTTTTAGTCTTCGGCTATCTGTTAATTGAGCTCCGGTCGGGTTTTGTATTCCCGGCGTGAGATAAAGCAGTTTTGGGCGATGCCTCTTACAGTGCAATGCCAGATCTTCTGGATCTAATCCATGTTCATCGACTTTTACTGGCACTAGCTTTCGTTCGGATTGCTGACATGCATAGATGAACTCTGGATAACACAGCCCTTCGGCAAGAATAGTATCTTTGGGACGGCTTAATGCTTGAATAATCAGCGAGATCCCGTGTTGCCCTCCATGAATCCACATTAGACGCCGTGCGTCAATATCGATATTAAACTTGCTCATCAGCCATTGTCGAAGAGTCTCGTTATGACCCTGAATGCCATCAGCGGAGTAGTAATCCAGCACGGCTGCCTGCGCGATCTCCTCATGAGATAACTCTTTCAACGCATTCGCCAGAAATTTCGGCTGCGATAATAACAAAGGTCGGCAGCGCGCTAAATCAATGCCTTGTTCTTCCAATACCGGATGATAAAAATGGTTCAGTTCAGTTTCTCTGTTCCGAACATAAGTTCCACTTCCTACTTTTGGCTCTGTTAAGCCCCTCTGCTCAAGCTCCTGATACGCCCTTGTCACCGTTCCAACCGTCACACCCAAGCGATAAGACAAAATACGCTGAGGGGGTAATTTCGTATCTGGTTCGAGTTCACCACTCTCTATCACCTCAGCAATCGCATCAGCCAGTGCCATAAACTTAGGTCCGGAACGACCCGATATATCAGGGACTAACATTGTCTCTCTCCGAAGGGGTACAATTAATTCTTGTATTCAGGATAAATAAGGCCTGACGAAAATGAAATCAAAGAATTGTCACCATGACGCATTAAATGTAGGTCTCTCTCACTTTGCCCCTTTACTCTTGGCTCAGCTGCACTTATTTGAGAGGAAAGGAAATGACAACATTATGGGACCTAATGCCAGCGATGAGTTTATTTGCGTTTGTTACCGCCATCACGCCCGGTCCAAATAACTTATTGCTCGCCAACTCAGGGGCACAATTTGGTGTCCGGAAATCATGGCGACACCTAATTGGTATCCGTATTGGTGTTATCGGGTTAATTCTGCTTTGCGCGTGTGGTGCTGGCGTTGCTCTCCAGACTCATCCAAGTTGGTATCTCACCATAAAATACATCGGTCTGGCTTACATGTTCTGGTTGATAATAAAGCTGTTGTGTACCAACTCTTTCGCGGGTAAAGCCACCAAAAGCAAACCAATCAACGTAACTCAGGCTACGTTGTTTCAACTAGGTAATATGAAGGCTTGGATGGCATCACTTGCTTTGGTCACAAGTTATAGCCTCCCCTCTAGCTATTGGTTATCTGTCGCATTGATTACTTTCGTGTTTACGACATTCGGACTGTTTGCCAATATGACTTGGGTCTGGGTTGGTCAAAAAATCCGTGTTTATCTCAATACCACATTAAAGCAGCGTATGTTCAATATCAGCCTAGCAGCGATAACATTCATATCATTGTTACCAGTGTTGGAGCACTCAATCTGAGTACTAACGGTTAAGTAATACTGGCTGGTGAATCAAAAAAGATAAAACGCCCACACTGCTGAACAAGTGTGGGCGTTTTTGATTTTAGCGCCGTACCGAGTAACTGGATGAGCTCAATACTCTTCTGCGCGCTCTACAAAACTGGGACGTGGTGCGCTTCCACTTTTGTTTTATGAATATGGCTCATCTTATGGGTATTAACGAAATCTGTTCCATCCGCAAATTTCTTTTTCACGCTATTTGTCAGTATTGTAATGGTGTTACCAAAAACGGCGTCAGTGTGGCGGGCATATTCACACATCGTTGTCTTAACGCCACGTTCAGCAAATTCCTTCTCCATCTTACGAGAATAAGTAACGAATTCAGCCGGCGTGATTTGCTCGTCTAATTTCGCATTATCTACAACCTTGCTTATCACCTCATTTGGCGTTAGTGATTTATCGAGATTGTCTAAGATCTCCACTGCTTTTTTAGGATGCACAGTTGGCGCTCTTTCACAGGTGTACAATCCATAGAGGAACTCGACAACCATTTCGATCGCTTCTTTGTCGTGTCCACCCATCAGATAGCTTCCGTTACCTACTGCACCGCCAGAAAATTTGCTCTCGCCATTAAGGTGCTTAGCTAAATTGCCGTCTGGCTTTATGCTGACACCGATATCGAAGAAGTAATCTCCGGCATTTAGGGCGAGTAAGGAGACCATGTTCTTTGCAAAGGCAGGACTACCGTAGTTGATGCTTGCCTCATACAGCTCTGTCATCTTCTTCGCAATGGCAGGTGTTGTCATGTTTTTCTTCGTCAGTAATTCATCAACTGAAACGAATTTAACATTCTCAGGAAGCTCTACACGTGAGTCGTAACAAGTTCTACCTTTCGTACGTCTATCGACATAAATAACGTGTTTCACCTTTGGAGTGACTTTAGCATTACTAATTACATTCAGCAGACCATGTTCTTTTTCAACACTTGGAATAACATTGTCTTCGCCACTTTCTGCTTTTGTATTGACCCAGCAATAAGCAACTGTCTTGGTCGGTAGTTTGGAAAAACTCGGTTTTGCACACAACAATGAACTGAGACCACTCTTTTTCTTTTTTTCTTTTAATGGCGTTAGTGCGACGTCGGTGTTTTCGTTGTTGCGCTCAGCAAGGACTCTCTCTCGGTTAGCAGCCCAGCGTTTATTGTCTGCTTGCGTAACTTTTAGTTCTTCCCTGCGAGCTATACGTTGTTGTTCAGCGCGCTCTTGGACGGATTGTTGTGCTTGTTCGGTGTGGTCACTTGGAGGAGATTGATATCGCATTAAGTTTGCCCTAATTACCAAATGTAAGAATTTGTTACAATATGATAAATTTGACACTTAGAATAAAGAGTGGTGATGAAGTAACCGTTCAATAAGGTATTATTACTAAACAAAAGCTCATTATGAAGGGGAAAATTCATTTATTTTCTCTTCGACCTGTTCGCTATTAATACGTTAAAACCAATAAATAATTTATAGTTAAGGTCTCGTCAACGACATTTAAAAAGGGACTCAAAATGAGTCCCTTTTTAGTTTCAAATCATCTTAAGCATTCGCTAGTTTTTGTAGCTCTGCTTTGTTTGCTTCTAACCAGGCTTCAAAGCTTTGTGGCTGCTTACCAGTTAGCTTTTCAAATGCCTCGCTTGTGCCGTCTGAATAGTTTCCACGGTTGTGTTTGTCCATTGTTACACATAACTCTACGATTGGTGCAGGCAATTCAAACGACTCTAACTGTGCTTGGTAATCCTCATCAGACAAGTTCACCATGGTGGTCGATGTACCCAACACTTTATCTATCACCTTCGCCATTTCCGCATGTGTCATAGATTGTGCACCGTTCATTGGAAGTATAACTTTACCTTGCGCTGGTTTTACTAATGCAGATGCCGCTGCAAAAGCCAAATCTTTACGTGATAACTGAGCCGAGCGACCTTCTGCTGCCGACGTCAACCAATGACCCGATTGTAGAATGCTTGCGAAGTACTCTGCCAAGTTTTCAAAAATACCAATTGTTGCGCATGATGGTGGCATGAGGGATGCGACTTTGTTTAATCGCATTTTCAGTAGCTTCATGCTCATGAGCAAACATCACTGGCGAACTCTCTGCAGAAGGCATCGACGTATAAGCGATATGGCTCACCCCTACTTTTTCCGCTGCCGCTACAGCATTCAAGTGTGCTTGAGTACGAGGACCAGAAGCGTCGATGCTAATAAGCAGCATGCTGTCTGCGCCGAGAAATGCTTTCTCTAGTGACTCTGGGCTAGAAAAGTCTGCTTCGCGAACATCCACACCTTGGCTTGCTAACGCTTGCAGTTTGTCTGCATGGCGAGTAGTTACAATCAATTGGCTTGGTTGAACATTTAGCTCTTCAAGCAGTGCTTTTACTACTTGTGAACCTAGTTTACCTGATGCACCTGTTACTAGAATTTTGCGATCTGACATGACGGTTTCTCCATTCAATTCTTAAATAATTTCTTTTTAATAACGCGGAGATGACCAAGCTGCTGTGGCTCCCCGCTGTCGATGGAGACACTATATCGTTTGATGATTGATAGATAATTACCCTTTGATTAAACTGATTGTTAATTATTACTAAACAATAGTGAATAATAAGAACTTCCGGACAATAAGCTATATGATTTCACTCGATGACATGATGGTCTTTGCTAAAGTGGCAGAGAAACAATCCTTTACTCAAGCAGCGGATGAGCTTGATATCGGTAAAGCGCGTGTATCGCAGATCGTCTCTAAACTTGAGCAAGCGCTAAATACACGTTTACTGCATCGCACTACTCGCTCTCTTTCATTGACCGACGCAGGGTTGCGTTACTATGAGAAATGCAAACTGATTGGCGATATTGCATCTGAAGCGAATGCAGAAACGCAAGATGCTAACCAGATTCCAAGCGGTACGATTCGGATATCCACACCTAGCTCAGCGATGGTGGATATACTGAGTGAGTTCATGCACCTCTACCCGGAAATCAAACTCGATATTATTGAGAGTGACAGTTACAGCAACCTGATTGAATCTCGTTGTGATATTGCACTGCGTGCCTCTTCCGCCCTTGAAGATTCGAGCTTATATGCAATCAAGCTTGGTTATTTCCGAGATATGCTTTGCGCTACCCCAACCTATCTAAGCAAAGTTAAGGCGGTATCCACACCTGAAGATCTCTTAACACTGGATTGGATTAGTCACCATATCGTTCACGGTGATAAGCAGCTTACGATGACCAATAGCAAAGGTCAGGTGACACGTTTGATTCACAGCCCAAAGGTACAAGTGAGAACCGCTGCGACAGTCAAAGCGTTCGTTCTGAATCATCTTGGTTTTGCCATCATGCCGAGCTTTATGATGAAGGAAGAGTTAGCGCGAGGAGATCTCGTACGTATCCTACCTGATGTGCACGATTTAGAAATTCCGATTTATGCGGTGTACCAAGAGAAAGCGCTAATGCCGCTAAGAATCCGCACACTGATCGAGTTCTTAAAACAAAAGAGCGATGCGTTTGAATAACGTCAATCACGACTCATCAAAACAGCGCCATAAAACAAAGCCCACCGACAAGTGGGCTTTGTATTTTACTGCTATCGATACTTTCTACTATGCGTAACAGTAGCTAGTAGCTTGCTTGGATGCTTACACCGTTGTAGCTTGAATAGCCTTGAATCATTACGTGGTAACGTCCGCTTTGAGTGGCATTAACTGTACATGTCTCGCTATTGCCGTATCTGAAAGGTCGACAATCCCAAGCATTAAGCGTTGGCTGAGAGCCAAAGCGTAGATACAAATCTGCATCACCGCTGCCGCCATACATTTGTACCGTTAGACGTTGCCCTGCTTCTACATCTACGTAGTAATAAGCTACCTGCCCTGTTGAACCGCTCAAGCCACTCACTGGCACACCTGAGGTCAATTTACCTTCTGGATCTGGCGTTGGATCAGGACCACCACAATCTTGACCACAATCGGCATCCGTTAAACTGTAAAGCAATTTATTCACACTGCCTCTTGTGTCCGTGACTTTGCCACTGGTTGCGCGCTCAACGATCAGCGCTTCCACTTGGCTTGGTGAAAGTGCACTGTTTTCTTGGAGATAAAGCGCAGCAACACCAGCAACATGTGGGGTTGCCATTGAAGTGCCACTTATCGTCTTATAACCGCCATCATACCAAGCAGACTTGATTTGTGATCCTGGAGCAAAAACATCGACACAGCTACCCCAGTTTGAAAAACTAGAACGTGCGTCAGAGCTCGTCGTCGAGCCGACAGTAACACCAGAAGAAACACGCGCAGGTGAGTAGTTACAGGCATCAGCATTGGAGTTACCAGCTGCGAGCATAAAGCTAACGCCGGACTGAACTGCGCTTTGCACTGCGCTATCAAGAGCAACAGATTGCCCACCACCTAAACTCATGTTGGCAACCGAAGGACCAGAAGCATTGGCAGCTACCCAATCAACACCCGCAATAACGCCGGACGTTGAACCTGAGCCAGAACAGCTAAGCACTCTGACACCAACAATGCTCACGTTCTTTGCCACGCCATACAAAGATCCGCCGATCGTGCCCGCTACGTGTGTGCCGTGTCCATTACAGTCACTGGCATCCGCATCATTGTCGACAAAGTCATATCCCGAAATGGAGCGTCCGGCAAATTCAACGTGCGAGTTGTTCACACCCGTATCGATAACGTAAGCCGTTACGCCCGTTCCATCAAAGTTGGCGCTGTAATTGTTATTGAGAGGCAGACTACGTTGATCAATTCGGTCTAGCCCCCAAATTGCATTACTTTGGTTTACTTCTGCCGAGACTATTGGGTCTAGTGTAAGAATTCTGTCTTGCTCGATGTATTCAACACGTGGATCAGCACGTAACGCTTTCAGCTGTTCAGGAGCTAACGTCGCAACGAAACCGCTGATCGAATTGTCGAATACTGATTCCACTTGTATTGAGTACAAACCAGACATTCGGTCCACAGATTGTTGTGTGAACTGCTGTAAATCAAGTGAATTATTCATCATCATTTGAGGTTGATGAAATACAACGATATAACGATCAGCGATGGCGACGTCTTCAGGCGCAAGCATCAGTGACGCAGGTGTCTGCGCTAAATCCGCATCATTTGGGAGTTCTGTCGATTGCGAAAAAGCGAGAGAAGAATGGAAACAGAGTGCCGAGGTGATACAACAACTTAGTAGTTTCTTTAACATAGAATGTTCCTTGAAATCATAGTCTTGTTGATTTTTACCTAGTACCAAACTGTCAACACGAAAAGACAGACAATCAGCGTAGTACGCTCAATACGTGCTGCAGTGACGTTACACCATCAAATTAGACAATAAGCAACAACATGCACAATTGATAATAATTCGCATACTCAAAAACATGATCAATGACCAAGCTTTATTGAAATTGAAATGTAAAAGCCCATCTAGATTTAGAGCAAAATCCCTAAAATGGAATAACTCTAAACATCGGAGTTGTTAGTTGTTAAATATCCTCTATCCAACCTAAGCTAGCGAGATAAAACCTTCAATCGTGGACTTTGCTAGGGACTCCCTCCTATGGTTCTCACTTAATTGCATAATTGACCTAAATCAACGAACCATTCGTTTATATTCTTTACATATTTGTAAATAAAAAGTAACCACCACCGCTGAAAGCAAGCAAAATCAAATCGTGCAAACTTTGTTCGCTTTTAACATCGTTTTTTGCCATAAAAACCATCGATTTTTTGCATTTTATAGAAAAAAACGATTGCTATACCGTGACTTCCAGAGCGTACCAATAAGAAGTACGCCGCCCTAGTGAGAGTGAAAAAATCACTTAAAAAGGAAGTTATTATGAAAACTCTTATAGCAGTGAGCGTCTTGTCAGTCCTATCTTTCGGTGCTTATGCTGAGCGCCAATCCGCAGAACCCATTAAGGTGATTGAACCGGTTGCTGGTCTTGATGCGAAAAAGGTAGAACTGGGTAAAACGTTGTGGTTTGAACCTCGATTATCCGCCTCCAACACCATTTCTTGTAACTCTTGCCATAACATCGCAAAAGGTGGCGTCGATAACCTACCAAGTTCCATTGGTCATAAATGGGCGATTGGTCCTATCAACTCACCAACGGTGTTTAACTCAGACTTAAACTTCGTTCAGTTTTGGAACGGACGCGCCAAAGATTTGCAGGAACAAGCAGCAGGTCCAATTGAGAACCCACTCGAAATGGCATTCACTCACCAATTGGCTATCGATACGCTAAAATCGATTCCTCAATATCGTGAGTGGTTTAAAGAAGCTTACGGCAGTGAGACAATCACCATCGATAATGTAACCGATGCGATTGCGACGTTTGAGCAAACGTTACGTACACCAAATGCGCCGTTCGATCTTTGGTTGAAAGGCGACGACAACGCACTAACAACAGCGCAGGTTGAGGGTTATAACTTATTCAAGGCAAAAGGTTGTACAGCGTGTCATAGTGGTCCATTGGCTGGCGGGCAAATGTACCAAAAAATGGGCTTAGTGAAGCCATTTGCAACAGACAACCCAGACATAGGGCGCAAAGCGATCACGGGGAATGATTTCGATAAGTTTGTGTTTAAAGTACCGACACTGCGTAACATCGAACTCACCTACCCGTACTTCCACGACGGCTCTGTTTGGGATCTAGAAGAAGCAGTAGCAATGATGGCTGACCTTCAGCTTGGTCAGAAGCTGACGAAAGAGGAATCGGTTAAAATCACTGAATTCTTACGTTCGTTAACCGGTGATCAACCAGAGGTGACTCTTCCTCACCTACCTCCTTCAACTAACGAGACGGCACGCCCGAATATCTAACTCGGTCGTAAATGAATAACAAAGGAGCCATGATCGGCTCCTTTGCTTGGTTATCAAACCATTCCAACAAACCGTCTCATCTAGCAAACATAAGGCTTTTTCAGCTTGACCTTCATACTGCCCCCTAACCGTTGCATACTTCATCGCATGCGCTCACCCTACTTTTATTAAGAAATTCAATGTAATTGAATCTTTTTGTACGAACTTCCAATAATATGTTGATTCGTTGGATTAAGTTCGAGGTCTAAGGATAGAGCAAGATGGGATTCAAAACCGTTCAAACACAATCACATTATGTCGATGGCATACTCGTCACTGCCGAATATCACCGCCTGTCGACAAGATTTACCTTGCGAATTGGCGAAGAGATCCTCTATTCAAAACGGCTTTATGCTATTGCGTTTAGAAATGCCCCAATGACCATTAACAACCAGTGTTATCGTGTTAGGGTCATTTGGTGCTTAATTTGGCGAGCAAGGTTAACTAAAGAAGACACAGTGGTGATAGAAGAACTGATTGATAAACGACGCTCAAAGTCATTATTTACACTTGTATTCTCTACTATCATGCGAAGTTTAAAGTATGTATTCAGTTGAGCAGTTTCAAATAGAGCTCCCCCGTATTTAAAACTGCAACATAATCAGGCAAGTCGATTAAGCAACATTCACCGATTTTTTCGCTCCGCGGTCTTGTTCAAAAAACTCGCCATGTAATGCGCAAATCGCTTGTTGGTATTCATCATCACTGACGACAAACTGCACATTCACGTTTCTCATTGATGAATGGAGTGCTATCGGTGTGACTCCTCGATTCATCAGGGCTAACACGCCTTTCGCCAGTGTTTTGTTAGTATCAATTTGAGAGCCAATCGCAGAAATCAGCGCAACCATTTTGCCGGTAATAGAAGCTCGTGGATGGCGTTTTTCCGCCTTATAGAGCACTTTATTTAAGCTATCGACACTGCCACCTAGGTAATACGTTATTGAATTCGCATTCATCTCTTTACCGATAAGATTGACGCGGGCATCAGCAATGATTTCCATCAGTTCGTAACTGACATTATCCACTTTTCCAACCATGGTTTGGTCGAACAGGTGAAGCGCAAATACTTTCTGCTTACCCGCAATAATTTCAATGCGGTCACTTTCCGGACGGTAATCCGCAGAGATTAGAGTGCCCTTGTGCTCAGGTTCAAAGGTATTTTTGATCTGCAATTCAATACCACTTTCGCGAAGACCTGCGGCGGCATTAGGGTGAATAGCTTCCATACCAAGGTTTGCCAATTGATCAGCCACATCATAATTCGTAAATCCAATCGGATTGACACTGTCGACACCGACCACTTTTGGATCGGCAGAACTTAAATGGTATTCCTTATGAATAATGGCTAAATCGGCTTTGACTGTTGTTGCAATTCGGCTGAAAGTCATCTCGCTGTAACCACGGTCATACGTATGCATCAACCCTTCTTTGCAGTACGCGTAACCTGTCACGATTGGAAGTTCTTGAGTAACATCAATCCCTTCAAAGGCTTCATGTATTGTGTCATCCATGCTTAGAGGTTGCTGATTATCCCAACCAGACAGATCAACAAAAGTCGAATTAATCCCCATATTCTTGAGCTTTAATGCCGTATTGTAGGCACTGTGTGCTTCGCCAATTGAAGAGAGAAACTCACGGATTTGAGGTAAGTAATGACGCAGAGAGAACTGCCCGTACTGACAAGTTTCTAGGATGTTAGTCACGCAAGTTTTTGCTTCTGAAATGCGAGACCTAATGAACTTATCAGCTCTCATGCGATTCATCGGGTCAGCAAAAATGTGCTCGTTGGTCAGGAGCATACGGCTTTCAACATACGCTAACGCGTCTTGCCACGCTTCATCTCGTTTGGCTATCAATTGGTAGACACCCGGTTTACTGGTCTTTTTGCATTCCAATAGTGCATCGGTCATTCCGCCATAAGCAGAGACAACAAAAATACGGTTATATGGATTTTGTGGACGAAGGAGAATATTGTCGAGCACAGCATCAAATGCTGTCATCGATGTACCGCCGATCTTTTCTACGGTAAGTGTCATGATGGACCTTAATGGTTGGTAATTTGAAAGAATGGATAAGAAAAAGAGGCGAAACCTCGCCCCTTTAAAACCTTAATGGGTTAATCAACGAGAGGATAAACGCCGTTTTCATCGTGAACTTCTGCGCCTGTGATAGGCGGGTTGAACACACAAGCCATGGTCATTTCTTTGTTTTTATAAGCTCGTAGATAGTGCTCGTCATGCTTGTCTAGAATATATAGCGTACCCGGTTTAATTGGGTACATTTCACCGCCGACTACTTCGATCTCACCTTCTCCACTCATACAAAATACAGATTCCAAATGGTTTTGATAATGAATGTGCGTTTCCGTACCCTCATAGATAGTCGTGATGTGAAATGAAAAGCCCATGTTGTCATCTTTCAAGAGCATGCGGACACTTTCCCAGTTATCCGATACCACGCGCCTTTCGCTATTGCGACACTCGTCGAGTGTTCTAACGATCATGATCTGTTCCTTATTTATGATGCTTGTTTGAAGTGTTTGTTTGCGATGGCTTCTACCGAGCCCTCGAAGATATTAAGCCCTTGGGTAAGTTCGGCTTCAGAAATGGTCAATGGGCAGAAAAACTTCACCACTTCATCATTTGGACCAGCGGTTTCAATGACCATACCATTGTCAAAACAGGTTTTTGCAATGTTGCCCGCGATGCCACCACTCTTACATTCAATACCAATCATCATGCCGCGACCTTTACGCTGCACGAACAGCTCAGGATAACGCTGTACGCAACGTTGGATCACGCTCTCAACTTTGTTGGAACAAGATTTGATATGAGCTTCAAAGTTACTCGTCGACCAATAGGTTTCTAGCGCTTTGGTTGCCGTTATGAAAGCATGATTGTTACCGCGAAACGTTCCGTTGTGCTCGCCTGGTTTCCATTTATCTAATTCAGGTTTGAGCAAAACAATCGCCATTGGCAGACCATAACCGCCAATAGATTTTGAAAGCGTCACCATGTCCGGCTTGATAGCTGATGGCTCAAAGCTAAAGAAAGTACCTGTGCGACCGCACCCAGCTTGGATGTCATCAACAATCAGTAAAATATCGTGAGCTTTGCACAGCTTACTAAGTCGTTGCAGCCACTCGTTGGAGGCAACATTCAAACCGCCCTCACCTTGCACGGTTTCCAGTAGAACGCCCGCTGGCTTGTCCATGCCTGCCGAATTGTCAGTCAGCATGGTTTCAAATAATTTCAGACCATCAATACCCGCATAGCCTTCGAATGGAATTCGCGTGACGTTGTTTAAACTTGATCCCGCTCCTTGACGGTGGTGTTGATTACCCGTCGCTGCAAGCGCACCTGCCGTACAGCCATGAAAACCATTAGTAAAGGCCACAATGCTGCTACGACTCGTTACTTTTTTGGCGAGTTTAATGGCAGCTTCAACAGCGTTAGTTCCCGTTGGACCTGTAAATTGAACTTTGTAGTCCAGCGCTCTTGGTTGAAGAATGTATTGGTTTAACGCTTCAAGAAAGGCGGCTTTTGCTTCTGAATGCATGTCCAAGCCGTGTGTAATGCCATCCATTTCAATGTATTCAAGCAACGCTTGCTTAAGTACTGGATTGTTATGACCGTAATTGAGAGATCCCGCTCCAGCAAGAAAGTCGAGGTAACGTTCACCTTGCTCCGTTTCTAACCAGCAACCTTTCGCACTACGAAAAACAACCGGAAAACTGTTTGAGTATGAACGTACGTTGGATTCCTGCTTTTTAAAAATATCCATGATAAGACCGTTATTTGATTCCTATTAGTGGGTTTATTTGAGGGGGATACGATACAAATATTCAGTATCGTGCTTGCCTTTAAAGTGTTTATCTTCATCCAAGAAGGTGGTCACTTCACCACCATTGCCATTTTGTGCATCAAGCTTTTTGAATAATGCCCAAGATGCATCATTTGCCTTGGTGATCGTGGTTTCAATAGCATTAACATTTTCGAGACCTTCTCGGTCAAGAATGTTTTTGAGCATTTTGAAAGCCAATCCATTGCCTCTAAATCGCGGTGCGACGGCGACTTGCCAAATGAACAATACATTGAGCTCATCCGGTTTCTGATAACCAGAGATGAAACCAGCGATCTCACCTTTGTGCTCGACGAGAACACAGGTTTTGCTGAAATGGCTAGATTGGAGGAAGTTACAATATGAAGAGTTCATATCGAGCGGCGGACAATCTGCGATTAAACCATAAATATCGTCGCCATCAGACACGACAGGTTCACGAAAAATCCATTTTTTGCTTGGGTCTTCTCCAATTTCTGGATACATCACCCAAGGTGCTGAGGTAATCATATGTAGATACATATCCTTCGTACACTAATTAAATTTCCTTTTTATTATGCACACTGATTGTGCATAAAAATCAAACTGACCAGCTCTAAATACCCGTTTATTTGATCTAGATCGCACGAAGGCAAAGTGCAGATGACTTTAAAAATAGTTTGAGCTCTAATGTATTTATAGAGTTAAGAATATTTTTAGACAGATGCGCTGCACATTATCGATATTGTGGCGTAAAATAAGCTTTGAACAGGAAGAAAGTCGTAGCCAATTTCTGGCTAGATATGAAGAATTCAGAAAAGAAAACGGCACGTTGAGACGTGCCGTTTTTTTAGTTGTTATGAAGGAAGCTCAAACTACGCTTTCGCTTTCTTCATTGATTTTGATGTTGGGCGAGGTTCATCCATTAAACCTTTCACTAGAGATACCGTTGCAACCAACAATACGATTGTGAATGGTAAACCAGTTGTTACCGCCATTGCTTGTGCAGCCGCTAGACCACCGCCAAGCATTAGCGCGATTGCAACTAAACCTTCGAATGTACACCAGAACACACGTTGAGGTGTTGGTGCGTCCACTTTACCACCCGCTGCAATCGTATCGATTACAAGAGAACCAGAGTCCGCTGATGTGATGAAGAACACCACAACCAGAATAATACCCACGATAGAGGTTATTTGAGACAGAGGCATCACATCTAGCATCGCGAACAGTTTAAGTGGAAGCTCTGCATCAAATACCGCTTGGTAACCATCGTTCACGTATTGGCTGATCGCCGTACCACCGAATGCCGTCATCCATAATACACACACGGTTGATGGGATCAGGATTACACACACGATAAACTCACGAACGGAACGACCACGAGAAACACGCGCGATAAACATACCTACGAATGGTGACCATGAAATCCACCATGCCCAGTAGAACGCCGTCCAGCCTTGAGAGTAATTCACGTCTTCACGACCGAATGGCATCGATAGTGCTGGAACATTCGCAAGATATGACATGATGTTCTCAAAGAAGCCCGTCATGATTGCGAGCGTTGGACCCACGATGATCACGAACAATAGCAATAGTGCTGCTAAACCCATGTTGATTTCAGACAGACGTTTTACACCACTATCTAAACCCGCAACTACCGAGATTAACGCTAACGCCGTAATGATCACGATAAGCACGACTTGCGTTGTCTCTGTCATCGGGATGCCGAACAAGAAGTTTAGACCTGTTGCTGCTTGTGATGCACCGTAGCCAAGAGAAGTCGCAAGACCAAACACAGTTGCAACAACGGCTAGGATATCAATAACGTGACCAACCCAACCCCAAACTCGCTCGCCGAAAAGTGGATAGAAAATAGAACGCATCGTTAGAGGCAAGCCCTTGTTGAACGAGAAGATCGCTAAACCAAGAGCCAACAGTGCGTAGATTGACCAAGGGTGAAGTGCCCAGTGGTAAATCGTCGCTGCCATGCCTAGTGCAGATGCCGCCGCGGTATCCCCCTCTGCTGCGCCTAATGGAGCCCAGTCAGTACGAATACCATTCTCAACGTTCACGCCGCCAAGTGCAGCACTGAAGTGAGACATAGGCTCAGATACGCCGAAGAATACCAGACCGATACCCATACCAGCCGCGAATAGCATCGCTAACCAGCCTGCGTAAGTGTAATCTGGTGTTGCTTCTGTACCACCGATACGAACGCGACCAAGTGGCGTTACGATCAGAATCAAACACACCACGACAAACACGTTGCCCGCAGATAGGAAGAACCAATCAAGGTTAGATACAAGCCAACCACGCAAACCAGCAAAAAACGGTTCTACTTGTTGTCGGAAAGTCAGTGTTAACACTACGAACAGGATGATCGACATGCCTGAAATAGCAAAAACACGGTTATGAATATCAAGTCCGAAAGGACCTACTTTTAACGCGACGTTGTCCTGACCAATCTGGTAATCAGTATCGATCGGGTTCACCTTACCGTCGGGGCGCTGTATACCGCCATTATTGTCGGTGCTCACGATTTATCTCCTTAAAAACGTGGCTAGATTAAATTCAAATTAAGCTTGTGTAGGAAGCTGAGTGATGACTTTCTTGTGTCACTTGCTGCAAAGCTTATGTGCGATCGTTGTGTCGCTTTTAGAAGGGTTGCTCTACTTTATAATTTTACCCTCAACCGCTATGATATCGCATTGCATTTTGTTATCAGGACGACTAATTATTTTTGTTGTCAATTCACCGAACCACTATTGCCAAACCACGGACAATGGCATGTCACCGTCAAAGTGATACTGCAGTTGTGCCTGCAACAACTCGGCGGTTGCAAGTGCATCCGTAAGGGCATGATGAGGCTGATAAACAGGTAAATGGTAACGCTCACGCGCATGTCCGAGTCGCACAGACCCAGGCTTTTTACCTTTGAGTTTATTTAACCAACCTTCACATTGTCGACGCTGAATTGCGTATTCGATATCCAAGGTGTCAACGACTGGAAATTGAATCCCCTCACCTATACTGTTTAACAAGGCATTATTGAAGAATTGTCGCTCAATGTTTTTGTAGTGCACGACCACAATCTTACCTGCCAACGCATCAAGAATGGCATCAAGAATTTGTTCAAGTTGAGGTGCATTCTTCACTTCAGAATCGGTAATGCCGTGAATCACCACCGACTCTTCATTCAGTTCTCGATTTGGATTCACAACCCAATGACGAGAGCCACTGCACTGTACGCGGCCTAGGGTAAATGGTACCAAGCCTATGGTGAGAATGGCGTCTTCCTCTGCGTTTAAGCCAGTAGTCTCAAAATCGACGGAGACAAACGGTACCTCTTTTAGTGGCGTATCACCATTCACAATAGGCGTAGAGTAATAACGTTTTAATCGAGTATCTTTCGCTTGTTCGGAAAGTTGCTCGAAGAAAACCGCCCAATCGGGGGTCTGGCTGGTATCAAGCAAATCTCGACTATCTTGCTTCTGTTTAGAAAACCACATCATTTGCCACTTCTCTGGTAACGGAACTTAATGTAGTTCTGTGCGTTGCTTAGGATTTGGAATGCAGCTTTTAAGTTGCGACGCTCAAACTCCGACATTTCTTCTGGCTCGATGTTGTTATCGGGCTCTTCCCCATTTTCAATATCCAGCGCTTGATGTCGGATTCGCACCATGTAGATCAACTCCATAGCGTCTTTTAAATCCATGCCGCGACCTTTCGGTAAGATGCCCGCATTGTTGATGTCATCCAAACGCTCAAACGAGTTTTGCGAATGAGAGCCAATCGCCAAAGCGTGCACCCGAATCAGATCCGCCATTGGTGCGGTACCACGACGCTTCAAGTTGATGGAATTTCGATGGCGTCCGTCTTTCTCCATCACAAAGTCTTTGAAGAAGCCTAATGGTGGCGTACGACGGATTGCGTTATAAGCCATACAAGCCAAGAAACGATTGTTCTTCTTAGCACGACGGACAATGAACCCGCTCAATTGCTCAGCCCATTTCACGCGTCCATGTACACCAAGTAAATCGAAGAAAATACTGCTATGCAGAAGGCGTTCTGGCGTTGGATTATCAATCCAGTTCGCAAAGCACTCTTCCCATTCTGAGCGCGTTTTACGCCATTGTGGGTTAGTTGCCATAATGTCGCCAGTACAGTAGGTGTAACCGCACTCGGCTAATCCATCACAAACGAATTTCGCGAACTGAGCAAAATACTCACCATGCAATGTTGGGTCGTAGCTGTTGTCTAGAATCAGCGCGTTGTCTTGGTCTGTGACGATAAGCTGTTCATCACGCGCCATGGAGCCCATCGCCAACAAACAATACGGGATGGGCGCAGGACCTATTTCTTGCTCTGCTAGCTCTGCCAATCTTTGCTTAAAACTGCTGCCAATAACCGACATCGCTCGTCCAACCATGTGCGCATTTGCGTCTTCGCTCACCATTCGGACAAAGCAGTCTTTCACTTGTTTAGATACCGCTTTGAGATCTTCTACCGAGTTTTGCTGGAAGATAGAACTCACAAGCAACAAGCTGTTTTGCGACTCATAACGGACGATATCCGTCATGCTGATTACGCCAATCGGCTTTTTATCTTTTAGGATTGGCAGATGATGGACGTTGTAACGCAGCATTGTCAGCATAGCTTCAAACACGTAAGCACTGTAATCGAGCGACACAACGTCGTAGCTCATCACTTCACTTACAGGAATATCGCTGTCTCGACCTTCAGCTAAAACGCGAACGCACAGATCTTTCTCGGTCAAGATACCAAGCAGTTGGTCATCGTCGTCTTCAGTAATGTCTTCTTGCGCGCGGACAATCAAAAGCGCAGTGACGCCCTCTTCTGCCATTAAGATCGCCGCTTCACGAACCGTTGCACTGGCTTCTAGCGTCACTGGCTCACGACTTAAGATCTTGCGCGCTTTCGCAGTCGTAAAGTCATTCCCATCTGAGTGGTTTGATACAGCGGTACGCAGCCTCGCGCTGTCTTCCAACTCCATGAAATCGGCGAAGTTCTCAAACTCGTCACATAGCTCCGTAAAGATGTTCTCTGGAATGCAGTAAACCAAGGTGTCTTCAATCGCTTTGGCTGGCATACGGACACGGTTGTTCATCAACAACCCCATTTGTCCAAACAAACCACCAGCATCAATACGGTTGTACAACTCCCCTTTACGGCGGAAGATTTCCACCACACCACTGCGGATCATGTATAAATCACGAATGTCATCGCCTTTCTTGAGAATGTCCGTCCCTGCGCGGTAATAGGCGACTTCGGCATTCATTGCGATGTTTCTTAGGTGCTCTTCCGGTAAATCATCAAAAGGTGGGTATTGGCTAATGAAATTGAGTACTTCTAATTGCTCGGCTTCCATTCTTTATTCCATGCATTGCCTAAACTAAGGCGATAAATATCACCAAGAAAATAATCAGACAATAAATAAATTGAGACGTCAGATAAAAAGCTGTGCAACCGTCGAAAAGCGGAATAATGACTGATGATTATTGAAACGAGTGTGTTTAAAATTGCTTGTTTTCATCTAAAAATCAGCAGTAAAAAATACAATGCATTCACGCGATAAATATTTACTTTAAAAGCTCTCGCAATCGTTTTCTTGTGATCTAAATTACATATTGAACGCAAGAACAAAAATCCGTATATTGCGCGTGCCTACGCGGCACACCCTACAATGCACAACGCTATCCTGCTTCCACTGGTGCATTGATATTGGTGTTTAATTACTTCCATGCAAAACAAACCTTCCTCTTTTTCTCGCTTTTTTAAAGAATCGGGCGCTTTGTTACACCTATCGATCCCTATCATTCTGATGCAACTTGCCACTCAGTCGATGGGCTTTATCGATACCACAATGGCAGGGCAAGTGAGTGCTGCCGACCTTGCTGCGATCGCACTTGGCACCAGTTTATGGCTACCCGTTTCGCTATTGCTTCGCGGCATCATCATGGCATTAACACCTGTTGTGGCTTACCACCGCGGCGCACAAAGTTTAAATAACGTGCGTATCGCGTTTATTCAGATGCTTTGGTTGTCTGCGTTTGTCAGTGCGATTCTGATTGTTTACTTACTACTTGGGGAAACCATTCTCGTTGGCTTAGGTGTTGCGCCTGAGATCATCCCTATCGCGAGTGATTACGTTGTCGCGTTGGCGTTTGGTGTTCCAGGCATTGCGCTTTTCTACACTTTGAATGGCTTCTGCGAAGGGATGAACAACACTCGTGCACCGATGTTGATTTCTGTGATTGGTTTATTGGTAAACATCCCTGTTAACTACATTCTGATTTACGGCAAATTCGGCATGCCGGCTCTGGGTGCGGTTGGTTGTGGCTGGGCTACTAGCTTGGTTTACTGGCTGATGTCGACCCTGCTGTTTAGCTACATCAAGAGCCATCACCACTATAAAAACATTCTTCACTTCGCAGAATTAAAACCAGTATGGCAAGAGATCAAACAACTGTTCAAACTCGGGATGCCGATTGGCTTAAACATTGCGGTTTGTGGCAGTATCTTCGCGGTGATTGCCCTGTTGATTGGTCGTATCGGTGCGGAGAACGTTGCAGCGGCGCAAATAGCACTGAATATTTCTAGCATGACGTACATGATCCCAATGAGTCTTTCATTTGGTATCACGATTCGCGTTGGTCATGCATTGGGTGAACAAAAGCTTGAAACGGCCTCTCACCGCAGTTTGGTAGGCATTATTACTGCCGCGCTACTGTCGTTGATTTCAGTCGGCTTCTTCTTGCTGTTCCCAGAGTGGATCATTCGTTTGTACACCACAGATCCTGTGGTTTCAGCAACAGCGGCTACGCTGCTGATGTTTACTGCGATGTACCAATTCAGCGATGCACTGCAGACCTCTGCAAACGGCGCTCTGCGTGGCTACAAAGATACTAAGATCCCAATGATTCTGGCAATTCTTGCTTACTGGGGCTTGGCTCTTCCATTGGGTATGTTGCTGGGTATCACCGATGAAATCGTTCCTGCCATGGGCGAAGAAGGCTTCTGGATTGGTATCGTGACAGGATTAACTACCGCGGCAATTGCAATGCTGATTCGCTTGGCGCTAGTGATTAAGAAGTACAATCAAACTACGAATGAACTTGATGCTAAAGAACTTGTATTGAACTGATGACCAAAGGAGCTCACTTGAGCTCCTTTGTTCATTTTTAGTTAGGGCTGCTTTAACACTTTGCCATAGAACTTAATTAGAGACTGCTCTGCAAATGTATTAAGCATCTTATTGAAGCGCTCTCTCTCAGACACTTCGACCATTGTAGACCTCACTTCAAGTATTGTTCTTACGGACAATTCAGTCGGCGAAATCAGTTCTGCGCTGCGTGTTAGCGAGCCCAAAGAATGGGTCAATTCAAGAGTCGGAGGAATATCCGTAATTTCCCATAAATTGTTGGTATCGTAATACACATCAGACACAACTCTCACTCCATGGAAAAGTGCAGGATACTTCTCATTGTACATTTTCAGGTCAACCAATTCCTTCTTGATCCATGCATCATGCTCTTCATATTGAAGCTCTTCTTCCACGCCTAGAAACGGCTCGATGACCGACTCAGACCGGACAACGGTTCGAGTCGACATAGTGTCGAGATTTTTGACCTGAAATTCGGGGTTACCGATGCTTGTTACCACTTCGGAATATTCATCCGTTAATTTTTCGATACGTTCAGCTTCACCCAGTTCATACAAATTGGCGCGCACCAACCCAGCATATTCACCGACGTAAACCCTTTCTTGAACTTCTTTTTGTCCACCCAAATCATCAAATAAAATCACGGTGTCAGTATTCATTTTCCATCGGTAACGGCTTTGTTGCATTTGTCCAAGTTGAGCGTCTTGCGTCAATGGAAGAGACACTTTGCTTTGAATCCACTCAGGTGTGTACTGCCAATTGGTTTGTGTATCAGTTGGGTCTACACAATAACGCTCTTCACCATACTCAAAACAAACAACTACATGGTTAAATGCCGTCATTGTTGGCAGCAATACCCCTTCTGTTTTGATTTGCTTTGTTGCGACCAAAACTAACTCAGCGTCCAAGCCCAGTTTATTCAATAATCCGAGTAGCAAAACAGATTTATCTTTACAGTCGCCCAAGCGGTTTTCAATCGTCTCGGCAAGGTCATGCGGCGTCATCGCATGACCGAACTTTGAACGCGAAACGTAACGAATATCACGAGATACAAAGCTCAAAATGCGTTTGATTTTCTCATCAGTGTCGATTGCGCCATGAGTCAATGTTTGAAACAGCGGCTCTAAGCCCGATTGATCTCTAAACGCTGTGTTCATGGTGGTCGACGCGCGATCCGCGACATCTTGCCATGTTCTCATAGACCCCAAAGCAATGCGACTAATAGCATCACGCCACTTAACCTGATAATCACCATCAAAAGCAGCGATATTGTGCCCCAAACATGAGAGAGTTGAATTGGTCTGTTTACAATTCACATCTTCGCTGTCATTTGCCCAATAAACTGGCGAAGACTCATCCCACACGACGTCGAGTCGGAAACTATCCATTGGGTAGCTACGTTGTGTATGTAGCTCTTCAGCCCAATCATGTTCCATCATTGAACGTTGAGTAATGATTTCGTACTTCAAGACAGCAATACCACCTTCTTCCAAGCCTGGGATTGCTAAAGCGATCTCTTTTTGACTGGAAAAGGTGTTATAAACGCCTGTACCTAGCACCTGAATTTGAGATGGGTCAATCTGCTTTATCACTCCGTTTGGTGAAACTGATGCAGCCGCTTTGATTATCACTTTTTCATAATTAGGGTCAAAGTACAGCCCCATCGTCCCATGCGATTCAACGTCGACAAACCTTGGAAAGTAGTTGACTAATGTTTGCTCTTTTCTAACAACGTCGGCTCGAACATTAAACTTAGTTTCACGTAAAAGCTGAGCCATTGCAGAATGTGATTTATCTTTGGGGATGAGAGCTAACGCGTCCCGTAGACCGTCTTGTGATAACTTCCAGTCGATTTGGGGATACTCGTTAGCATGCACACCTAACGATCCAGCAATAGCGACTAGGCTAAATAACTGAGTTAAATTCATTGTAATGTGAACTCCTTTGCCATCGCTGCAAACTCTGGTTTTCTCTGAGAGTAAGTTTTAGCGGGTTGATCTAGGATTCCCATTAGCTCATAGCTATTATCACCAGAGTGAAGCAAAGTCACGTAACCCGAAGCTAACATTGAGCCACTTTCCTTGGTGCAGACTAACTCTACCTTGAGCGCAAAATCGTTACCGACAAAGCTGCGTGACTCTACACAACGAGACGCACCAATCTCCTCATCAATCCATTGACGACGCTCATGCATGTGCTCGTTAATATCCTGGAGCTCTCGGTTATTAAACACGATTAGGTAAGAACCAAACTCTTCACTCGCAAACTCTGCTAACGCTGAGCCATCACTGTACGTACCAATCTCTAAACGATGCCAATTAGCACCATGGAAAGTGAGCTGAAAATCCTGTCCCTGTTCAATGTAAGTAGATTGATCTGGGTACGCTTCTAAACTGTCTTTCATTACGGAATTGTTGTACATCACGCCATACATCAACAGCACACCCGGTGTCATAATGATTACGACTAACCATTCCAGAGGATGATAACCACCTTTTTTGCCTGTAAACTCAATATCGCTTCGCTGACGTTTGAAATTGTTTACTCGATAAGAAAAAGCAGTAAATGAAGTAGCAGTAAGTAAATATGCAACGAAATCTAGCCATAAGGGTGTTGCCCACTGCGAAGTTAGGGAGAAGTAAATCGTTGATAACAAGAACCCTAATGCACCTAAATAATAAACGGTACGAACATTGAGGTTCTTATTATCCTCTTCGAGCTCACAAAGCGTGCGATCCAAGCTGCGAAATGCGAAGTATTGGAAAATCGCCAGCCAAGGAACAAAAAACCATAAAAACGGTTTGAAGTTTCTAGCGGATAGTTGGTCTATTTCTTTAATACGGCGATAGAGCCAAAAGTTTGTGTAAAAGCCAAGAGTACTGAAAGCTAAAAACCAATCAAAAATTGGTTTTCTTGGATACGCCACTTTCATTTTTTGAATAGGCGCGTCATCAGAAGACGATTTATCTAACACTTCTTCGCAAGGCATACTGCTGGTTTCTTGCATTTTTAAATCCATATTTTAATTCAAAGCCAAAACGTACGTTGATCCGACTGCGTCACATTGCATTTCAGTCATAAGCTCGAAAGATATTTCTAACTCACTCGTTATATTTATATTTTATAAATCGGCGATATTAACAAAGATGCAGTAAAACACGAATGAAAGAGGCTTAACGCATCTCCTTTTGTGATTAACGTTAAATAATAACTAACGCAAATTATTCTCTTCTCTGCTGGTTTTTACTTCCAAATGTTGAGTTTCAAAAAATCACTACTCGTATAGTTGAGTATCGCATTACGCCTCCTTACAAAGCCGTACCAATCATTACAATTAAATTTATAGATAAGCCTTATATTTCACGTTTGTTTCACGTTTTCTTTGATACAAGACGCATCATAAAAACCAAACACATCAGTAAATTAGGGAATATTTATGAAAAAGCCCACCTTTGGGCCTTTACAGCCTGTTGCTGTATTTGCGCTATTTTCGCTTGTCTTTTTGTCCACTTCGCGGATTTTATTAGCCTTTTGGCTCTCTGACCGGATCGAATCTTTTAACGACCTTATTTACATTCTTGGTCAGGGTTTACGCGTCGATTTTGCAACGATTTGTTGGTTGTTTATCCTGCCAGGCTTACTATCTGCGCTGTTACCGGTGACCGGTAAGATTGGTGAGTGCTGGAAATGGTTACTCCGTTGTTGGATGGTCGCTGGTCTATGGATCTTGGTATACATGGAGCTTGCTACCGCTCCATTTATACAAGAATACGATCTTCGTCCGAACCGTTTGTTCGTGGAATACCTCATTTATCCGAAAGAAGTATTCAGCATGCTTTGGACTGGCTACAAGTTAGAACTGTTCATCGGCACGCTTGGTACGGTTATTACGCTTTTCTTAGGTTGGAAATGGAGTAAGAAACTGACGGATAACGCTCAGCAAGTAAACTGGAAATGGCGTCCTGTTCTTGCAATTTTAGTGGTACTGATTGGTGTCGCTGGCGCTCGTTCATCTTTGGGTCACCGCCCTCTTAACCCTGCAATGGTGGCATTTTCGAATGATCCTCTAATGAACGATCTAGCACTCAACTCTTCCTATTCACTGTTGTTTGCTGTCAACAACATGAAGTCAGAAAAGAGCGCAGAGCAGTTTTACGGAAAAATGGATGATCAGAAGATGCTCGACATCGTTCGCGCCTCTTCTGCTAAGTCTGATTTTGATCCATCTTTACTTCCAACCATGAACAGCAACCAAGCAACATATCAAGGAAAGCCAAAGAACTTGGTTATCTTGCTTCAAGAAAGTTTGGGCGCTCAATTCGTTGGTTCTCTGGGTGGTCTTCCTCTTACGCCTAACTTCGACAAGTTGATGAATGAAGGCTGGCAGTTCACTCAGATGTACGCAACGGGTACGCGTTCTGTTCGTGGTATCGAAGCGGTGACAACAGGTTTCCCACCGTCACCATCGCGCGCAGTTGTAAAACTAAGCAAAAGCCAAACAGGTTTCTTTACTATTGCTGACTTACTGAAAAACCGCGGTTACCACACTGAGTTTATTTATGGTGGTGAAGCAAACTTCGATAACATGAAAACCTTCTTCTTCGGTAACGGCTTCGACCAGATTGTGGAAGAAAAAGACTATGAGAACCCAGAGTTTGTTGGCTCTTGGGGTGTAAGTGATGAAGATCTTTACACTAAAGCGGACCAAGAGTTTGAGCGCTTATCGAAAACTGACAAGCCTTTCTTTAGCTTAGTATTCAGTTCGAGTAACCACAGCCCATACGAATACCCAGAAGGTAAGATTGAACCTTACGATGCTGAGCATATGACGCGCAACAATGCCGTTAAATACTCAGACTATGCGATTGGTACGTTCTTTGATAAAGCGAAAAAATCTTCTTACTGGGACGATACTATCTTCATCGTCATTGCTGACCATGATGCTCGAGTATTCGGTGCGAACTTGGTGCCAGTGAAGCACTTCCACATTCCTGCTTTAATCATTGGTAAAGACATCAAACCGCGCAAAGATGACCGCATTGCAAACAACATCGACATGCCACCAACACTGCTGTCTTTGATTGGTATCGATGCAAAAACACCGATGATCGGTCGCGACCTGACTAAGCCTTTGGCTCGTGAAGATGAACGTGCAATGATGCAATATGACAAGAACTTTGGTTACCTAACCCGAGATAACCTTGTTGTATTCTCTCCGGGTGAGAAAGTATCAACAATGCAATACGATTTTGATAAACAAACCATGGAGCCGATGGACGTTGATCCAGCCGTTATTGAACGCGCGAAAGCCAATGCACTATTTGCTTCTAAGGCGTACCAAAACAACTGGTATGCATCCAAAGCGGTTCAGTAGTCATACCAAACATTCATTGAGCTATAAATGAATAAAAGGAGCGCCCAATGCGCTCCTTTTTGTTTTCTCACATTGTTGTATTCTTAGTGTCTGCAGTCCCTATTCAAGCCACATGTTTTTCAAAGACATCACACCCATTCGGTCAGTTTCTGCTCCATGCAGTTCTTCAGATTGAGAGTAGACAATGTGCTCTCTCCAAAGCGGCGCATAATGGTAGTTCTGTATCAACCAATCCTCCGCTCGGAATAGCTTCTCTAGCAATCCATGACTGTCTTCACTTTCACGCATCAATCCATCAACGAACTGCACTAGACTGTTTTTCTCTTTCTCGCTCAAACATCGAGTAAACGCGTCACTGGCAAGCATCCACTCGTAATACTGATAAGCTCGGTCATCGCCAAATACGTAACAACCATAACCGACATCAGCGATCGCACGTTTCTCGTCGTCTGGACTTTGAATCGTCCACTCAACACCAAGCTCGGAAAGTATCTCAATGAGTGGAGCAAGCTCTGCTTTTAAGTTCTCACGAATTTCGATCACCACTGGACGCTTTGGCTTTGTCATTTGGCTTTCAAACAGGTGAAAACCTTTGTCTTGGTGCTCGTTCATCAGACTATTTGCTAACTCTACGCGCTGATCAGCATGCTTTCTAAAGTGATGAACAATCCAAGCACGCTCTTGCTTGCTCAATTGGTTTTTGTGGTAGAAAAAATGAAGGACAGAACAACCATTTTGCTTACTGTGATCATCTCCGACATTATCAAGATGAATCGCGCGCTGCATTTGCTGAATGTGCGCATGACCCACTTTACTACAGGGTGACAATGACCAAAATTCAGCCATATCAATCAACCCTCCAATGCCAAAATACCGAGGATTTCTTTTGAGTGTCCAATGGTGACTCTCCAATCGTTCCGCATAATAGGGACCTGTTCCAATAGGCTTATGTGGCTGTTCACAATCCATAATTGCCGTGTGTTTGTCACACAATAAATTGAGGAATACAGGGTCATTTTGACGTAGATAAAACGTCACCCATTGCCCTTCGACATTGATAGAATCAAGGTGGCGAAACAGGACCGAAAACGGATGAGCCTCGTTTAATCTTCGCTCAAAGTTCGCTTTAATATCAGTGCCGCTCAATCGCTTGCCATTGTGGAAAGTCACATCACTACGCAAGCGAATTCGAACGTGATCACCCTTATTTTCAAATGCGTGCGCAAGTTCGGGCAAGATGCTTTGAGAGTGAGGGTCAAAACGCAGCAATGTATTGTAAATGCTATCTATTAGCATCACCGAACGCACAGAGTGAGCTTGATGTGGTCGCCACTCTGGTAATTGATAAGGTGCGATATAAACCAGGGTATTTTGCTTGTTCAGTTCGGTTTGCGCATCACCCAACCACAGAGGCAAGTTTTCTTGAAACACCAATTCGCCATCAAACTGCTCTGCAAGTTGATGTGCTTGGTTGATTTTTCCCGCTTTAACCCACTCTTCTAATGCCTGCTTTAACGCCTCTTCAAACGTCACAAGTAGTGTGAGCGTGGACACGTTTCCCCGCCCCTTACCCGGAGCCCAAGTCACCCAACCATATGATTCCATTGCCACCATTAATTTACTGACATTTCGATCGCTACATTGCAGTTGTTCTGCTAGTGATGCGATGGTGACTGGCTTTCTCTCCTGAGTTTGATAGTGCCGACTCAATTGACGTAAGCGGCTCAAATGCGAGGTAGATTTAAAAGATGAACTATCCATATTCATGTGTTCGTTATTTGTTCCCAATTAGACTTTCATACTATCTCTAAAGTCATACAGGAGGTCAATATGAATACCATTTACTACTCTTACTATACATTAAGTGCCGAGCGCCATCGAAATACACCAAAACCAGAACCAGTAAGAACCAACCAATCTAGAGTGAGTTCATTCTTTCAAACTGTGTTTTCGGTCTTACTCTTTGTGTAAGCACGGAGCGTGATAAGGAGCGCCCGACGCGCTCCTTTTTGTTTCACTGTTTCACTGTTTCACTAGTGTGGTGCTAGCCGGTTTTCTTTTGCTTGACGAAGGCATTAACGTAGCACTCAACAGTGCGATCCCCATCCCACCGGCAAGGATGAAATACATCAATACAAACTCTTGTGTATGAGCATAGGTAGAAGCAATAAGCCAATACGCGATAGGTCCGGTACTAAAGCTTAATGTGTACTTAACGGCGTAGATCCTAGAGCGCCATTTCGCATCGGAATAACGGCCAATAAGCCAATCGTTCACCGGTATTTGCGCGTACGTACACAACATCAAACCAACAAACACCAGAACCAAAGACCATTCATGAGTAACCGTCGCCAATAGCAGGAATAACAGCTGCCCACCAGTAATGCAGGCGAGCAGCTTCTTGATATCAACACGATCTATCAACTCACCCACAACAAGCTGAATAAACGCAGCACAGACAAAAATAGAGGTGGTCAACGTGCTTGAAAGGCTCAATGATTGGCTAAACTGTGCGTCCATAATTTTTGGTAACGAGGTCGTAGTAGATTGAAAGACCAAACCACCGAAGAAGACAATCACCGCCACACAAGCGAACAGCACTTTGAGTTGTCGCAAAGGTATCGTTACGTCGTCACGTATATTTTTCACATGTTCGATACCGGTAACGTCTTTCGATGCAAACCAGTACATGACGCCAGTTAACAAACATACGATACCTGGAATATAAAATGCGGCTTGCCAAGAGAACCATTGGCATAACAAAGCGGTCCCCATTGCCGCGAATGCCAAACCTAAGTTGCCTGCCAGCCCATTTACCGCGATAGCCCTGCCTGTTTTGTTTGCAGAGCTGAAGATAAGTGCAATACCAACAGGATGATAAATCGCGGCAAACAAGGCAATGACACAAAGCCCCAATCCCATTTGCCATGGCGTTTGCGCGAGAGCGGTAAGTAACGCAGAGATGCCCATCCCAAAGTAGAAAACGATCATCATGCCTTTTCGGCTCCAACGATCCGCTAGCCAACCAGCCGGTAGCGACATCACGCCATAAACCAACATGGCTGCACTTCCCACTTGAAGTAGTGTGGCGTAACTCATGTTCCATTCTTTATGCAGCGTTAGTACGACAGAAGGAAAAATGAGCAAGAAATAATGATTAAGTGAGTGCCCCACATTAAGGACACCCGCGTGAATTGAGCGGTTCATCTCGACTCCAAACAAAATAACGGAAAGCTAATTAATGACAAGCTCAGTTTATCTGGCTAGCATTTGGCGTATAGATTCCATCGAGACAGGTTATTGCTCAAATGAGCCAAAACGTCAAAGCCATCAGTTTGGACGCCAGTATCAATCGCTTAGAGGCGGTGGTCATTCCCAAGCACTACCCCAACGGGCACATCATTGACTGGCATTGCCACCAACATAACCAATTGGTGTACGCCAGCAGTGGAGTGATGGCGGTCGAGACAGAATCAAAGGTATGGGTCGTTCCGCCTCAAAGGGCTGTGTGGATCCCAGCGTATGAGAAACACAAGGTGTACATGTATGGGGATGCGGCGATGAAAAACGTTTACTTGTTGCCAAGCATCGATATTGAGCTGCCAAATCAGAGTGATGTTCTCAATGTGTCACCAATGCTGCGTGAGATGATCATTCATCTTTCTGAGCAACCTGCCGATCAAGCAACCACGGAACCGTATTGGCGTATTGTTCAGGTTTTGTTGGATCAGTTGAAAGTTGCGCCACAAGCATCCATTCAAATCCCTCTTCCCAACAACGCCAAACTCGGACAAGTTTGTAACTCACTGTTGGAGACCCCTGCGGACAATCGTTCACTAAAGCAATGGGCAGAAGAAATTAACGTCAGCAGCCGTACTTTGAGCCGCTTGTTTCGTAATGAAGTTGGCATGTCTTTCATCGAGTATCGTCAACAAGCAAGATTATTCCACTCTCTGACTTTGTTGGCGCAATCTCACCCTGTCACTACCGTTGCATTTGAGTGCGGCTTTACGAGCGTAAGTGCTTTTAATCATCTGTTCAAACAAAGCTTTGGGGTGACACCGGGTCGCTTCTTCATCAATTGATATTGAGGACGAATAAAGCCCGTATTTGATGCAGAGTTCGAACGGTCGATACTCCGAGTACTTGACATCCTTATCATCTGAAGATTCTACCAGATACGCCATTTGCGTATTTACTCACTAGAAAGACGTAAATAACCAGAAATATCGGTTAAAAATGTGCATTTTAGGCATTCCCATTCACTCAGCAATAAATTAGACTCAAACCAATGCCCAAGAAGTTTGAATTATTGATAAAAAGGAATGCCCATGAGCTCAAGTATGATCCTTAATGAATCGCTGATTGTAAGTGGCCGAGATATCCCACTAAAAGAATTGTTGTATGCGAAACGTGTACTTGATAATTACATGGCAGTAGCAAAAGAAAGTAGTCCACTAGAACTGCTCACCGAAATGAAGTCTGCAGCAAAGCAAGTTGAATACTTCACCACTGACGATAACCCTTGCGAAGCACGTAATGTTATCAGTGGTATGATTGACCAAATCGACAGCGCAGAGTCTTTCGATGCCTTTAAATCACTTGCTGGTAAACCGTCTCAAGCGTTGAATGAACTGATTGAAGACCGAGCACAATTGATTAAACATGAACGTGAATTGCTATTAGCTTCAGGTTATGACGCTTCTCGCATCTAATCGACATCGAATTAGAGTTAATCCGTTCTGACGGATAGACACAAAAAAGGAGCTCATTGAGAGCTCCTTTTGTATTTCTTAATCACCAAGCTGGCGACTGAAAAGCGCTTGCTCTACAGTCCCATCTCTGCCGTGATGTCTTTGATCTGTTTTAGGTCCATCTTGTGAACTTCAATAAGTTGGTCAACTTGGCTTAAACGAGAATTTGCTTCATCGTGTCGGTCACACGCGTCTGATTTCACGTCCCAAGACTTGCCCTCTAGGAAAACGTCACACTCTTTTTTCAACGTTTCGATCTTAGGCAATAGCGATTCACGCTCCTTCTCTAGAGACTCCAACTCTTGCGAGATTTGCAGCTCCTTACGGAACACTTCACGTGAACGCTCAAAGATGGTCGCTTGCATATCTGCTTGGCGATTAAGCTTATCGTTTTCACTCTTAGTGGTACTTAGCGTCGCTTTCTGTTCTTTCACTTGTGACTCAAGTGAAATATTCACTTTTTCTACTTCAGTTAACTGCGCTTGAAGCGCTTTTAGTTCCGCTTTATGAGCTTCTTCTTTTTCTGCCAATAACGTCGCGACTTTTGCATCGATTTCTTTATCCAAGCTCGCTTCGCGTGTTTTCACTTGAGAAACCAAATCCGTCTTGTCTTGTGCTAGTGCTTGGTACTTTTCTTCCAACACTTGGTAAGTGGACTCCCACTTACTTGCTGTCATTGCCGACCCAGCCAAACCACCAAATGCCAAACCCAGTACTGCCGCAATGGCAATATAAATGTGGGTACGCTTATCGCGCTCCTCAATGACAACTACTTCGTCTTGATCTTCAATATTATTCTGAGAAGTCACCGTATCTTACTCCAAGGACTCTACCGGTTTGCTAGCGAGTGAGTTCCGCAATCATGATTGACGCGGTATAAATTAAAAATGCGCTGATCAGCGTAATGACCGTCGCTTTTTGGACTTTTTCATTGGTACGATAACGAAATAGCACAAACGCTAATCCAATCAATACCGCAATGGCTAACAATCTAGTCATACCGCCTCCTTGTCCAATAATGTGAACTTATCTGATTCCATAGACAGTTTCGCAAAGAAACATTGTAACCTATTTCTACGTCGCTTACGGTCAACTTAGCGTAGATTTTGAAGCGATTGCTCCCGTTTTGATCAATTTTCTATTCTAAACTGAATAACTTATCGACACAGCTCTACTCGCCCATCGTTCAATCGAATTAGATTTCGACTATCCATACAAGTAAACAATGAACAAAAGATTGACTCATTTGTTTAATTAATCGACAAATCTATGAAATTAAGACCACAAAGTCCGCATAATGTGTTGAAAATAAATCGTCATTTGGTGTTGAAATGGTAACAAAACATGATAGAGTTCACACGTTAATGGTGACCAGCATCATTAACTAACCTTTACTCATTTAATTGAGTAAATGTTCCGATGAAGACTGCAGGAGAGTGGTTATTAACTAAATTTTAACATTTAGTTAGGGTAACTCGCCGAAGAATTAACTATTTCAGGTGCTACCTTGGTAGCGGGGACTGTAGTTGGAGGAACCTCTGGAGAGAACCGTTAAATCGGTCGCCGAAGGAGCAAGTCCCGCACATGTGTGCGGGGTGAAACTCTCAGGCAAAAGGACAGAGGAGTGGAAAGTAACAACCTAACTATTTGGCGTTCCCGCCTTATTTTGTTTTGAATAGCATAGCTATTAGAGATCCTTGATCTCGTCCTTTCCCTCTTCTCCTTATTAGTTGTTTTATTAAGGGGAAATCATGAACGACCTACAATCTTTACTTCAAACCATTGATAACTTTGTCTGGGGTCCACCACTGCTGCTTTTGCTTGTGGGAACCGGTGTTTACTTCACTTTTAGCCTAGGCTTGATCCAATTTAAACACCTACCAACTGCGTTAGCGATGGTATTCAGTAAAGATAAGTCATCTGATAAACAGGGTGACGTTTCTAGCTTTGCAGCGCTATGTACTGCGCTGTCTGCAACTATTGGTACAGGTAACATTGTTGGTGTTGCAACAGCAATCAAACTTGGTGGTCCTGGTGCCTTATTCTGGATGTGGCTAGCTGCCCTATTTGGAATGGCAACCAAATACGCTGAGTGTCTTCTTGCTGTGAAATACCGCCGTGTTGACGACAAAGGCCAAATGATTGGTGGTCCTATGTACTACCTGCAATATGGTGTTGGCTCGAAAGCGCTAGCTATCATGTTCGCGGTATTTGCACTGGGCGTAGCCTGTTTTGGTATCGGTACCTTCCCTCAAGTGAATGCAATTCTTGATGCAAGTGAGATTTCTCTTGGTGTAAACCGCGAGCTGTCTGCCTTCATCCTGACGCTATTAGTGGCATTCGTAACCTTGGGCGGTATTAAGTCGATCGCTAGCGTTGCAGGTAAAGTCGTGCCAGCAATGGCGCTGTTTTATGTGCTAGCGTGTTTGAGTGTGATCATCATGAATGCAGACCAATTGCTAAATGCAGTTGAGCTTGTATTGGTGTCTGCATTTACTTCGACAGCGGCAACTGGTGGTTTCTTGGGTGCAAGTATTATGCTGGCAATCCAATCTGGTATCGCTCGTGGCGTATTCTCAAACGAATCTGGTTTGGGTAGTGCGCCTATGGCTGCGGCTGCTGCGAAAACGGATTCTTGTGTTAAACAAGGTCTGATTTCTATGACGGGTACCTTCTTCGATACCATCATCATCTGTACGATGACTGGTCTTGCTTTGATCCTTACGGGTGCATGGCAAAGTGACCTTGCAGGTGCAGCGATGACAACACACGCATTTGCGGTTGGTCTTAACGCAGAGACATTAGGTCCAATGCTGGTGTCTATCGGTCTTATGTTCTTCGCATTTACCACCATTCTTGGCTGGAACTACTACGGTGAGCGCTGTGTTGTATTCCTATTCGGTACAAAAGCAGTACTTCCGTACAAACTGATTTTTGTTGGTTTGGTGGCTTCAGGTGCTTTCCTTCACCTAGATATGATTTGGCTACTGGCTGATATCGTAAACGGTCTAATGGCAATCCCTAACCTAATTGGTTTAATTGCTCTGCGCCACGTGGTGTTGGAAGAGACAAAACTGTTCTTCAAACCGTCTTCTCAATCAGATGATTTTGATGCAGTAAAAGCCTAATCCAAGTTAGAAACGTGAAGTTCACTTTAATTAAGAGCCCCCTAAGTTGAATGACTTAGGGGGCTCTTCTTATATAGGTATACCCAAGTAACTTCAAGATGCAGGATTCAGAGCGTTGTCATTGATTCGAGAGTAAGGAAAACGACGCAGTGTAATAACTAGATCTTTAAATCGCCGCCGCGTCTACAAACCAAGTCATTCTAGCTGAACCTAGCATCTCGAGGTTACTTGGGTATATTACATTTTACTGCGATACATTCGCTTTAGAAAAAGCCTAGCGGATTGACGTCGTAGCTGATTAATAGGTTCTTCGTGTTCTGGTAGTGATCGAGCATCATCTTATGGGTTTCTCGACCAATGCCTGATTTTTTGTAGCCTCCGAACGCAGCATGTGCAGGATATGCGTGATAGCAGTTAATCCAAATGCGCCCTGCTTCGATATTACGCCCCATGCGGTAAGCAAGGTTTTGGTCGCGCGTCCACACACCAGCACCCAAACCATATTCCGTGTCATTGGCAATCGCTAGCGCCTCTGCTTCGTCTTTAAAAGTAGTCACAGCAATGACCGGACCAAAGATCTCTTCTTGGAATACGCGCATCTTATTGTGACCTTGTAACAAAGTCGGTTGAATATAGTAGCCTTGCTCCAAGTCGTTTTCCTGTTTCGCCACATCACCACCAAACACGACTTTGGCCCCTTCTTGGCGTCCGATTTCTAGGTAGCTCAGGATCTTATCGAATTGTTCTTGCGATGCCTGTGCCCCCACCTGAGTGTCAGTATCTAATGGGTTACCTTGTTTAATGGTCTTCGCGCGCTCCGCAACCTTGGCAATAAACTTGTCGTACACAGATTCATGTACCAAGACACGTGATGGACAGGTACACACCTCTCCTTGGTTAAAGAACGCAAGCAGCGTGCCTTCAATACACTTATCTAGGTATTCATCTTCATGATCAAACACATCTGGGAAGTAGATATTCGGAGACTTACCACCAAGCTCAACGGTTGATGGAATGAGATTCTCTGCTGCGCATTTTAAGATATGGTTACCTACTTCGGTTGAGCCCGTGAATGCCAGCTTTGCAATTCGGTTACTGGTTGCTAGTGCTTGCCCTGCTTCTGAGCCAAAACCGTTGACCACGTTCACCACGCCTGCTGGCAAGAGATCACCAATCTTTTCCATCAGAACGAGAATCGAAGTTGGCGTTTGTTCGGCAGGTTTGAGCACCACACAACAGCCAGCAGCCAACGCGGGAGCAAGCTTCCACGCCGCCATCAACATTGGAAAATTCCAAGGAATGATCTGTCCTACAACGCCAATTGGTTCAGGGAAATGGTAGCTTGCAGTGTGTTCATCAAGCTCAGCCGCACTGCCTTCTTGAGCACGGATACAGCCTGCGAAGTAACGGAAATGGTCGACCACTAAAGGAAGATCCGCCGCCAGTGTTTCGCGCACAGGTTTACCATTTTCCCATGTCTCTGCTACCGCAAGTTCTTCAAGGTTTTGTTCAATGCGGTCTGCTATTTTCAGTAGAATGTTGGCACGCTCAGTAACGCTGGTTTTGGCCCATTTTGCTCTTACATTGTGCGCTGCATCCAATGCAAGGTTGATGTCTGCCTCGCTAGAACGAGCAACCTTACAATACGCTTGACCATTGATTGGTGACGTATTATCGAAGTACTCCCCCCCCCTCGGTTTCACCCATTCGCCACCGATGTAGTTGTCGTAATGTGATTTAAAATTCACGACGGCATTTTCACTACCTGGCTGTGCATAGATCATAACTCTTCCTTTTGTTCTCGTTCAGTTTTTTGTTTTAAACAACCGAGTGTTCAACTCAGCGATGTTGTCACTTCATTACTCAAGTCACATGCCAACAACACACGTCTTGTTGTTAATTAAATGTAAAACTATGATTACCAAGCGATAACAAACTAAGTGAGTGACGTTTGAGCGGATGTATGGTGTGAACACCAGTGTTCAAGTGTTCCAAAATGGCACACCCTCACTGTGACAAAATGGTACAGTCATGGAACTTCAACACATTACCAACAACAACTGGCTTTCTACTTCATGGGACAGAAGTGAACAAGCGGGTTTAAAACAGCGACGTCGACCTGACGATATTCGCGTCACTTCTGCGTTTCTGCAGGACAGACGCCACCAGCTTAACTTCTTAATCGATGCCGTGAAGCGGTTTGCCCTGCCTTTGTTTAATCAGTTGTTTGCGCACAGCGACAGTCGGTTAATACTGACCGATGCGGATGGCGTGATCATCGGTAGCTGGGGGCAACCTAAATTCCGAGAAAAACTGACCGAAATTGCGCTCAGTTCTGGCGCGTGCTGGCAAGAAAAACTGAAAGGCACCAACGCCATTGGCACTGCTTTAGTAGAAGCCAAACCGGTGTCTGTTATTGGTGATCAGCACTTTATTCAACATCATCGCTTTATCAGTTGCTCAGCAAGTCCAATCTTTGATCATTTGGGTAACTTAATGGGCGTGTTGGACATTACCAGCGAAGAGAAAAAGCACGATTTCTCAACGCAAGTACTGGTCCAGAATATGGTTCAGCAAGTCGAAAACCAACTCCTCAATCAAATCCCTCAAGGACATATTCGAGTCGATTTAGCATGCGAAAAAGGGTTACTCAGCAGTGGGTGGCAAGGCATTATCATCGCCAATGAGGAAGGGCAAATCCTTGCGCATAACCAAGTTGCCTCGCAATTGCTTGATCAACCGAATGTGATTGGACAATCTCTGGATTCGATACTCGATAATTCGCTAAGCCGTCAATCACTGGTGTTTAAAACTCAACCTCTGTCAGAGAGTAAAACGTCTTCCCGCTCTCTTTCTGCATCCAACGATCTTCATTATGGCGACACCACGGTCGAGCATTGTTGGCAACAAGCAAATCGCGTTATCGACAAAGACATTAGCTTACTTATTCTTGGAGAAACCGGTGTAGGGAAAAACGAATTCGTCAAAGCGTTACACAAAAACAGCCAACGTAAGAGTGGTCCTTTGGTATCAGTTAACTGTGGGGCATTACCTAAAGACTTAGTTGAATCTGAACTGTTTGGTTATGTTGCAGGCGCATTTACTGGTGCAAACAGCAAAGGATACCAAGGTAAAATCCGCCAAGCGCACAACGGCATCTTGTTCTTAGATGAGATTGCAGATTTGCCTCTAGAAGCGCAAAGCCGCCTACTCCACGTACTACAAGACAAAACCGTACTTCCTGTTGGTTCAAACCAAACCATCCAAGTTGATACACAAATCATCGCCGCAACACACAAAGACTTAGAGTTGTTGATTGAACAAGGCGCATTTCGTCAGGATCTTTACTACCGCCTCAACGGACTTATCGTCGAACTACCTCGCTTTGAAGAGCGCAATGATAAGCAAGCACTGATTGAGAACATTCATCGACGCCACTCTGACTCGGAACAGACCATTTGTCCCCACCTTCTTTCATTGATGATGACTTACGTGTGGCCTGGCAATCTGCGAGAACTCGATAGCTTAATCAAAGTCTCTTCATTGATGGCGCAAGGAGAGCCGCAACTAGAACTTAGCCATGTGCCAAATCATCTTGCTAAGAAGCTTAGTCATACCAGTATGATTGAAGACGTTAGCGTGCCGAAAACCAAAGATATGCGTTCGACTGTCGAAGATAAGCTGGTAAAAACTTATCAAGCGAACCAAGGTAATATCAGCAAAACCTCACGCATGTTGGGATTAAGCCGCAATACCATTTATCGCAAGCTTAAAAGCCTTGGGATGCTAAAGTGATAGATGTTCAGAGATAAAAAAAGAGCACCGCTTCGGGTGCTCTTCTTATTTTGAAACCTAGCCTTACAGTCCGCCTTCTTGCTGCGCCTGTTTTACTAAAGCCTGACGTTGAGTTTCCGTTTCAGATATCACTTTCTGTTCCTTGTGCGTTTCCTGATCCATATCAGTCGGAATGAAAACAAAGTACTTGTTAAGAGTCATCGTAAGAACCTCAATTATTAGTGTTAAATCACCTTCTTGGTAAATGTAAACAACACCAGCAAAAACAACTTATGCCGGATCCTTGTTGTAGGTTTCAAAAAATAGAGGATGTTTGACCATCAAACATCCTCCATATGCAACCTAATTATAGGATGAGTTCAAGGGCTTACCTAGCACTGTTTTTCACCTTTTACGCAATCTTAGTTTCGCCTTCCGATTGAGCACATCATACTCTTACAAACTAACCCCATGTCACAAAAGGAAAAATTGTTTTAAATTTTATTGGAACAGAGGATGAGAGACACCGATACTTAAAGCTCAATAACCTCAGGTACTGAGCTCGTGAAAAATACTATTGATTTGAATTTGTATCGCTTTCTTTATCTACTCAGCCAGCAAAAATCGCAGGCGAAAGTGTGTCATACCCTCGACATTAGCAAAGCGACATTCACACGACAATTGGCTGAATGTCGTCAAAGATTTGATAACGAACTCTTCAATGCAGAAAAAGGCATTTATACCCCAACCCTGCTTTGCCAGCAGCTGTGTGAAGTCATCAGCGAACCATTAGAACGCCTAGAGCAAATCCCCCAGCTGGCGCAAAGCTTCAATGCAAATCAGCAAGCCAATGAGTACATATTCAGCATCATTAATCCGTTATCTGGCATGTTGACGACCCCCTTAGTCTCCGCCCTTACAACGGAAGATCAAAAGCCGAAGATTTCATTTATTGATTGGTCGATAGAAAGTATCGAAAACCCAAAACGAGGGGCCGTCGTCATTGGAATTGGCGGTTTTCCAAATGAGCTCAATGAGAGAATGGTTGAGCGCAAAGTTGCTTCTGTTCCCATCTTTGCGTACGTGAATGATCAACACCCACTTAGCCAATATAACGAGCTAGAGCTAAGTGACATTGAAAACCTCGAGACGGTGCGCGTGTCTATGGGCTCTCTTGATGTCAGTGCGTACTATGAACGAATGCGAAAACTCACTGGGGTAAATTTGGAACAGAAACTAACGGTCTCTTCTATGGCGGCAGCGCTTGATTGCGTAAAAGTCAGCCCGTATGTATTTGTCGGGATGCACATTAACGATGATGCCCTACCAGAGGACGTTCTCCGATTGCCGTTAAGGCTGAATGCTAAACCAATGATGTTTGATGTGGGCGTTCAATATCACCGAGCATTCTACCAGCACCCGATCATTGCTCAGGTAGAAGCCTTTATTAAACAAGCACTGCAAGAAACAAATTAGAACGACTATCACTTGTCGTCGCAAATAAACAATCCCTCAAACAAGACCAGACAAAGCCGCAACAGAGCCATAAGAACAAGCCAAAAACAAGTAACCGGCCTATCAATTGACCGGTTGCCTCTTCAATTATCTTACTTCATTTCCGTGATATCGCTAGGCTTCCACGAGCCGTCATACCAAGGTTCTAATGGACCGTAGACACGCAAGATAGTAAACCAGCCTTTGTTCGGCACAGTCTCAATCCAGTTTGCTTCTTTGCCTTTTGGTGCTTTCGGACCAAAATACAAATCAATCGAGCCATCTGCATTTGTCATCATGTCGTCGCGTTTGTCATTCTTACTCGGGAAAGGTTGACTGGTCTGTAATTCCGAACGCGTTTGTGTATCGTAAGCCACAACTGACCAGAAGTTCTTCGCAGGAACATTCGCAGGAATGGTCAGCTTGTAGTTTTTGCTGCCATCAAAGAACTCTCCCTGAGCAGATTTATCAACGATTGCGTACTTAGAACCTTTACCAACCATTTTGAGCGCCATTGCCGGCGTATTAACCGTCGCCATATAGAAGAAATAAGTGCGCGCATCTAGGTTGCGACCACCGTTGCCTTCTTCAATCAGCCATTGGTAATCATTACCAATGAACGCTGTCTTCCAATTACGATCATCCCAAATGTAAGCGTTCTGGGTACGAGGATTAAACATCAACGCTCGTGCGGTTGCATTACCTATTGCTGCACCATCTTCCAATATGCTCTGCATTCGTGCATCTGGGGCAAACGGCTTACCTTTTTGTATGCCGATGGTCGCTATCAGTCCACGCATTTCTGGGTCGATAAACTCAATCGGTTCTTTGTCGATCACCGTTTTGATTTCATCGTAAAAGTGCTCATCATTTGCATGAATGGTATTAAACGATTTACCACTACCAGAGATGAATTCCATCTTCGGCGGCTCGCCTTTCTTAGATAATGGATAAATCTTTAAACCACTATGGTATGAATTCACCGCCGCGTCTGTTTTACCGTCTTTCAAAAAACCACGAGCAATAAACCAGTTCACGTAACTTGTTGATTGAGAAACGTGATACCCCTCTGGCACTGGACCTTCATAGTTCGGAGGCAAAATAAGGTATTTGCCACCCTCACCTTTATCTGGTCCTACAACACCCATGTCCGTCACAAAACGAAAGAATGCATCATTGACGGTCGTTGGTCCCATACCCGGTGGGATTTCAACCACTGTTGGACCATCACGCTCGAGATCGAGAAATGCGGACGCGTATACCGTATCTGTATTTCCGGTTAAGAACAGCGGATTCGAATCCATCAGATCATCAAACAGCATCACCTGATTGGATGTGGTTAACCCCATTTTCTCATGCCCGACTCTTAACGCTTCCAGGGATGCCATAGGAATCGCGTTCATAAACACTTCTGTTGCTCGCATGGTATCGAGGTTGTTGTATAGCGTATCCATCGTCTGCTGGCTTGGTACGCCATCCTTGAAATTCAAAGTACCAATGCTGGTTTCAACCTTATCAGGTGTCATGATACTGGTAGGAATATCTGTATTGTACGCATTCGTGCTTGCCAGAACAGATGATGAAACCAGTAGGCTAGTGATAACAACGACACGTTTAAGTTGAGTCTTGAACATAAGAGTTTCCTGCTTTGTCAGTGGGGATGCATTAACTGTAGCCAAAGATGGGAATCAATTTTGACGTTCAGCAGAATCAAAAATGTTGGCATAGACAATGAGCAATGAAACTCATATAAAATCACAAGTAAAAAACTGTCTACCAGGTCAATATTTAATCTTTTTTGAGAAATATTTAGCCTGTTTTTTGGGTAAATTCCCCCCAGAAGAGAGACAATACGAATGCGGAGTGAAAGCACTCTGGTTCTACCCACTAAGCTTTGGGAGGCGTTATGAAAAGTAACAAACTTGGTCATGTAATGTCATTCAGCAGAATGTTTTCCTTCATTGCCTTTCTGACTGCCACATTCGCTTGGGTATTAAGTATGTATGCCCTCTTCACGGTTTCCGTCGTGGCACTCTTCGTCAGCGGACTGCTCTACTTGAATGACAAGTTCGGTCATCACCCAAAAGGCAGTACAAAAGAAAAGAGCGCTTAGGCGCTCTTTGAGTTTCAAGCTCTTACATAGCACTAATATCACTCTGTCCGTTCGTTTCAGCCTATTGTCTTTATTTATTCCCAAGTGACTTCAAGATCCAGAATTCAGGGCGAGGTTACTTGGGATAGGGACGATTTTCTGCCCATATTTGTATTTGGTGATATCACCTCACTTACCCCGTCAGTTTATGAACGACGTAAAAAAGCCACTGTCTTTAACTCAAAACAGTGGCTTTCATGCTTGCCTTAGCCAATTCCATTTGGCTACAACCAATGATTAGTTGGCTGGACGCCAAACGCCCCACTTATCTTTTTGGTAAGCCGCTTGTGGGTTATCACCACCTTTAATCCACCATTGTGCTTTCCAATTTTGGTCAGCATACGCGACAACTTCACCACCTAGGTAAGTTTTTGCTGAATCCCATGCGTCATCGCTTGGGTCTGGTGTTGGATCAGGATCTGGCGTTGGCTCAGGGTCTACACCACCATCGTCGACAATCACTTCAAACGTAAATGTCTCTGCACGTTCGCTGTTTACTGCGTTCGCAACAAACGACAAGGTCTCATTCTGCGTAATCGCACGAGTATCAACGACAATCGACGCAGTGCCGTTATTTTGAATACTCACAGAAGAGCCTTGAGTTTGAGTTAAGTTCGCAGCTTCGCTGGTAGAAATCACCACTTTGTCCCCAGCGCTAACTACTTTGTCGCTCTTCACTAACTCGTAGATGTCACCTGCCAATGGTTCAACATTACCGTCATCACCATCAATCACTGAAATCACACCCGACGCTCGACCATCTTTCGAGTTAAAGAAGTTGCGTGATGGATCGTTTTGGAAGTACATGTAATGAGACATTTCTTCATGCCAATCACCAATGAACACCGCTCCATCTTTGAACTCTTCGTGCCAACCATTGATCTCTGACGCCAATAGACGTTGCCAGTCGTTGATGTTCGATGAATTCACTTCAATATCGAAGCTACGTGCGACATCTCCGTATTTATTGATGATGTCATACTTAACCGTATCACCAAGGTCTGGACCAACAAAATTAACTGGGATGTATAGCTCACCTTTCACGAGATCTGGTTGAGGTGTTGGCTCTGGTGGAGGCGTTTCGCCGCCCACAATAGTGATGTCAGAACAGTTGTAGAAGCCTTCACCCGCCGCATCGTTACGCTGCCAGCGCACAAAAAGAATCGCGTCGCCTGAACGATCAGAAGGGATGGTCACATTCATGCGGTATTTACCACCTTCAACTGGGACATTACCTTCGGTTTGAATCAAATCAAGATCGCTCCACGCCAACGCTTTGCTTAGGTCTGCATTTGGTTTGGTTAGGTAAAACTCCCAAAAAGACGGGTTATGTGGTGCCGTCGCATTAAATACAAATTCGAATGTACCCGTATTTAGCTCTGTGCGAGTCCACGCGGTGTGTGGTGCGCCCATGCCCTTTTTCTGAGGGTCATTTGCGTAACACAACGTACCATCTGGAATCGCCGCTTTCACTGCTGCCATATTGTTGTAATCGGTAATGTTCTTCGCGTACTCGTTGCGCTGAACAAACGGATAGGTACCAGAAATTTCTTTTGCTTGAGCACAAGCTGCATTTGGTGGGTTACCTGACCAAATTCCGCCTTGCTCGTAACACGTGTTTTGACGTGCACTAGGAAACTCTGACCAGCCATGAGCATTGGCTGCTGTTGGCAAGCCAGATAGCATTGCCATACCTACTGCTGCTTTAAGAATGTTTTTATTTGCTTTCACTTTTTCACTCTCTACCATTTTATTATGCAAGTCAGCCACAACGGATACTTTATAACCACTGTCACCTATTGCGTGTTTATAGTTTTAATCTGGAAACAGTTAAAAAGAATATACGCAAATTTTATCAATGAAAGTTTTGAGGTTATTGATAGGAATTAACATCACAATTTTAAATACCCTGACATTAACTAACCGAATTATCACCAAAGAAATATAACCCTATTTTTCATCAACTTATAAGACTATAAAATTTCAAAACATATTTATAATTAGAGTAATTACGTTATTAAACAAACTTATAATAAACATTAAATGCACTTAACGAATCTGTGATTCACTGTCCACTTTTAAAACTTGAACAAAATACATTAAATATCAATAAGACAAACACTAATATAAACACTAGATATATATCACTCCTTTTATTTCACCCAGCGAATAAGACATTAAAAAGCCCGCTAATTTGCGGGCTTTTTTTGTTCTCTATTGGCTTAAACTTAAAGCACTTTTTGACTCACATAAGAAAAGCCTGTCGCTTCATACTGCGCCTTCTGTACCATGCCGAGCACATCTTTTGGTTGGTATAGGTGACTGTCATACACAACAACCACACTTTCATCACCTCTTTCCAAGAAATTCTGCTCACCATATTCGGTGTAGCGCGTTGCACCCACTGCGACCACTAGCTGGCTTGGGAGATTTGCTTGTTTGAGTAATGCGTGAATGTTTTCCATCGGACCGCGCTCCACTTGATGATTCATCTGATCACGTATCCAATCCAGCAGATCCGCATAGAAATAGGAGTATTCGTTTACCGCGCAATCTTCCCCGTAGGCGAATACCTGCTCTCCTCGCTTATGAAAGCTCGCGATTCTAAATCTGCCGATATCGCTATCAGGAGTGAGTCGTTCTAGTTCAATAAGTTGCGATGCCAAGCCTTTTGACGCTGCACCCCAATTTTTCTTCTCACTGATTTTATTCGCATCAGGGCGTCGAATCGAACAATCATTAAATGCGCCAAAATGCGTCGGCGTGAGCTGTAAGACCTGACCACCTTCATAAGAAACATCACAGATCAGAGCGAGCTCTGGTTCAATTTGTAAGTTCAAAATATCATTTGGCAACTTGGTCGTATCGGCACTTATTGGATATGTCGACAAATACGGATGTTCGATAAAAGGCACATAAATGGGGAACAATGCTTGGGGCTTGTTAGCGTTCACATCTCCGTAGAGAGCAAAGTCATCAGCCTCACCAGCTTGTTGCAGGTGACCTGCGAAGTTTCCCGCGATACCTAAGATCATCGCGTCTTCAAAATTGTGCATACGTTTACTTGTTCCTAATTATTCGTCGTGATTCGCGATGATATGTCTCGTCAAATCATCAATTTCTGCCAGCAACCAAGTCAGCGCGAGCAAGTCTGCACTGCCGCCCGGACTAAGGTTTTTTTCAATAAGCTGGCGGTCAAAATCCAGTAGCTGCTCTTCGAGGTTTGGATTATGCCAACCACCACTCTCAATAAGCTTCGATGCTATGTTCTGCACATAACGCAAACCATGCATCCCACCACGAGATACCACGTTGGTATCTTGATTGTGCACCATTAGCGTGAGCAACACTTGCCATAATGCTTGTTCTGCGGACGCGCCTTCATACAGCGCTTGTTGGTATGCAGGCAAACTGTAAGTCATGATCGTTTGATAGCCAGACGCCGCCTCACCTCTTGCTCCAGTTAAACCAAATTCTCGATACAGCCGCTCACCATGAGTTTCCTTTTTAGAGTCGGTATTTTTCAGCTCTTGAAATACCATTAACGCACAGCTGCGCTTGATAACTTGGCTAATGTGCAAAGAATCGACCGCAATGCCTTTGCCTTTTAACCAGCCGATCGCGCCACATACCAGTCCAAGTCCAAAGATCATCCCTTTGTGCGTATTCACACCACCAGTCGCGGCAAACATTGCGCGTTCAGCTTGAATTCCAACCGGACGCAACACATCCAGTAATGTCTCTGCCGAGTGCGTTGAATGCGCAAGACCAGCGTTAAGAAAGCCATTGAGAAAAGGACGAATTGCACTCGCGCTGGCTTCAAACAGCGGCACATTCATATCTGAGTGAGCACCGTTGCTAATAAGGTCAACAAGCCCCGGTTTTGGGGACAAGTGCACTTCCACCAGCATCGCGTGATACGCTAACTCAGAAACCAAAGAGAACAGATTCACCTTTACAGCAGAGCGATGCGTAACGCTTGGAACACGCTCGATATTTTGGTCGAGCAACAGTTTAAGAGCAACATTCGTCATAACACACCATCGACTCTATGTGAGAAACCAAGGTTTGAAGATCATGTTTACGCGAGCGCGCGCAAATCACGGCATCTTGTTCGCAAATAAGGCATTTTCTTCGCGTCATCCCTTGCCCTTTTCTTGAGATGATCTTTCCATCGACATCAATCACATCTAAATCCATTAACCGACCGAGACGATGGTTATTCTCTATCTCAATCATGGCTCGTTTGAGCGCCATGGCATTCGGTGCTTGGACCGCAAAAATTGCCTCTGGACCTGTGACTTGTCGCAGCAATTGTCGTCCTGCCATTGACCAGCCTTTTTCGAGACAAGTGGCTTGAATCGCTTGTACACCCTGTTCGAAGATTCGCTCCGTGCACTCCGTCATTTTCTGCGGACCTGGCATATTGACGGTAAACGACAGCAAAGGAAGGGAGTGGCGTTTTAACCACTCACCTTGTCGTTTCACACGAGCTTCTTTGTTGCTCAAGACATCATCGAGACCAACTTTCAGCCCATAGCGAATGCTCATTCAGATTTAACCTTTCTGATGACATCAATCACAGAACCATCGCGATAACGTACATAACCCACCACTTGATCGTCATATTCAATTGGTTCCGCTTTGCCCGTTAATGATTGCGCTCTCGCAACCAAGGCTTCCATATCAAGCACAGGCAGTCCTGCGTTCAACAAACGTTCTTTTACTTCTGGTCGTCGAGGATTCACAGCAATACCATGGTCAGTCACCAACACATCTATCGATTGACCCGGCGTTACCACGTTTAACACTTGCTCTACGACAGTTGGAATACGACCACGCACGAGCGGAGCAACAATTACGGCAAGGTTTGCGCCTGCCGCTGCGTCGCAGTGACCACCAGACGCGCCACGAATCACACCATCAGAACCGGTGATAACATTGACGTTGAAGTTCACATCAATTTCAAGCGCGCTGAGAATGACCACGTCTAGACGATCAACCACTGCGCCTTTGGAAGATGGGTTAGCGTATTCATTCGCTGAGATTTCAATATGGTTTGGGTTTCGAGCAAGTGAGTCCGCAGCACCAGAGTCAAAACACTGCACGTCGATTAGATTTCGGATCAGCCCTTTCTCGTGCATAGAGACCATGGTTGAGGTAATGCCGCCCAGCCCAAACTCAGCAGTAATACCTCGTTTTTCCATGCTATTTTCTAGAAAACGCGTGACGGCAAGCGACGCACCACCAGACCCAGTTTGTAAGCTAAAGTCTTGCTTAAAGTAACCAGAATTAATAATCACATCGGCAGCACGTTTTGCAATAAGCAGTTCACGTGGGTTACTGGTAAGACGCGTTTCACCGCCACCAATTTTGCTCGCATCACCAACTTCTTCGACTTCGACTACGGCATCCACCAAATCTTGTGTGATTGATGCAGGGTGATTTGGATAACCGACGATAGATTCAGTAAGCATGACGACTTTACGCGCGTGTTGAGCATCGATTTTGGCGTAACCCAAAGAGCCGCAGCGAGATTTGCCGTTCATGCCATTTGCATTGCCAAACTCATCGCAACAAGGCACACCGATGAACGCCACATCGATGTTTAGCTCGCCTGATTTAATCAAGTGCACGCGTCCTCCATGGGAGTGAATATGCACAGGCTCTTTAAGCAAACCATGAGAAATGGCTTCACCAAGCTCACCGCGAATACCTGATGTGTAAATCTTACTCACTACGCCGTTTTTTATGTGCTCAACAACCGGCGAATGAATACCCGTTAAAGAGCTTGAAGCCAGTGTCAGATCTTTATATCCCATCTGGGCGATAGTATCTAACACCAAGTTAACCACCTTATCGCCACCTCGGAACGCGTGGTGGAAAGAGATCGTCATACCGTCTCTAAGCCCAGAGTCTAAAATGGCAGAACACAGATCTGACTTTAGCTTTCTCGACTTTTTAGAGTTTGAGTCGTTGAGATGAGGCGTTAACGCATTTGCCTCTGAAAACAGTGACAACGTCTCTGGCAACAATGCTGGTTTGATAGATTCCATTTGTTTCATGTTCGTTCCCTACTCTTTAATTCCAGATTGCGCTTTTTGTAACGTCCAACGAGCTCGCTCGATAATTGGTCCATCGACCATTTTTCCGTTAAGTGAAACCACACCAAGCCCTTGCTCTTGCGCTTCTTCTGCTGCCTCGATAACTTGAATCGCGTAATCCACCTCTTTTTGAGTCGGTGCAAATACGTTGTGAAGTAGCTCGATTTGCCTTGGGTTAATCAGCGATTTTCCGTCGAAACCTAACGACTTAATGTGTTCCGCTTCATTGAGGAATCCTTGCTCGTTATTAGCGTCGGAATAAACGGTATCGAACGCCATAATGCCCGCAGCACGCGCAGCTTGCAGAATAGAACAACGGGCGAACAGCAACTCTGTCCCTTCTGGGCTACGTTGCGTTTTTAAGTCCCTGACATAATCTTCAGCACCCAGTGCAATCCCAATTAAACGCGAAGACGATTGAGCAATTTCGATGGCGTTATTCACACCTTGAGCACTTTCGATTGCCGCCATCATTTTTGTGCTGCCAACTTCTCTGCCACATACACGTTCGATGTCTTCAATGCAGCGCTCCATTTCTTGCACGTCTTCTGCACTGTCTGTTTTTGGTAGACGAACCACATTGACGCCCGCACGCACAACGGCATGCAGATCTTTCAAACCAAACTCAGACTCTAGTGGGTTCACACGGACTACTGTTTCAATCTCTTGATACAAAGGATGTTGCAGCGCGTTAAACACCAACATACGGGCGGTGTCTTTTTCTCTCAGCGCCACAGAGTCTTCCAAATCAAACATGATTGCATCAGGCTGATAAATGAAGGTATTACTTAACATGGCGGCGTTTGCCCCTGGAACAAACAACATGCTACGGCGTAACTTACTCATGATAATTTGCTCCATTGAATGTCATTGCTGTCTGCCGCACGCATGACTGCAGCCTGAACGCGAGCTTTAATCACACAATCTAGTGCGCCTTTGTCTTCCACTTCTAACGTTGCGGAAGTCACGCCCATCGAATTGAGCACATCATGAATCAACGCTTCAATGGCTTTGCCAAACTGCTTTTTCACTGTGCTATCAAGAGAAATGTCGATGTCACCTTCTGGATTGGGTGAGATACGAACTTGCAAGTCACTGGATTCCAGCGTCCCTGCAAAAGCGGGTTTTATTATTTTCATTGAAAGACCTTTAACACCTTGGTTAAAAATTAATTGGGCTGTTAAGCAGCCACTGTTTCTTGGGTAAGACACGGTAAAGCGTCCGTGTGCCTTTGTAGGTAGTCGATAGAGGTTGAGGGTAAAAAGTGAACCAGTTGATCCAATTGCCCTTTCTGCAAGAGTTTTCGCACCGTTGACGCTGAAATCGTGGTGCCTGACGCACACTTACGCTCTATTTCAATAACGCTGATTGGTGCGCCGTTGAGCTCCTTGGTGGTTAATCTGTGTTTCATTTGTTGGTTGTAATAATGAGTCACAACACAGTCTGGCTCCGTCCCAACAAATCGGTGTGTAATGCCTAATGCTGGCGCAATATGCTGACGATATAAATTTAGATCAATAGCGGTATGACAATAATCAATCAATCGCTTCTCTTTAATAAAGTAAGTAGGAAACGTTGCTTTAGAAATTATATATTTTGAACCATGATGAATCGTAAGATTAGGAATATGTTTAGTGCCACTTTCAATCATGTTCAAACGATCGTGATAAGCAAAACCTTTACCTTCATCGCTGACGACAAATAAATGTAGCCAATCACATTGTGACGCCGCCGTTTCAATTAAGTATTGATGCCCTAAAGTAAACGGGTTTGCATTCATCACAATGCTGCCTATTTTATCACCGTCTTTCTTTTTCTTTCTTAATGAACGTACAAAGTTTCTTAAATTGGTCTGACTATTTTCCATCAAAACTAATTTATCGTCCGCAAAAGAAATGGGGAAAAAACCAGATTCACGAAACCTTTGCATATTCTGAGGCTTGGTAAACAAGAATAGATCAAAGCGCCCCATTTCATACGCCATCGTGGTCAACTCAGTCATTAACCGCAGAGAAAATCCAGTACCTTGTAAGGCAGGATCAATCGCAATAGATTTTAGTGTTGAGCCAGCAAGACCGCCGCAAGCAATGATTTGACCTTGAGACTTCGCCACCACAAATCGCTCTACATCAGCGTCAACATCCAAATCATAACAAGTTAGAAACTCGGTAATAGCACCAAACTTCTCGTATTGATTTCGGTTCACTCGACTAAATGCGTAGGTGTCAAACATGATCATCATCCTCTTTCGTGTTGCCGCCATCATGCGTCACTTGAATTTGAAAAATGATGATCCGTATCGACTATTTTCTTCTACTAAACGTCATTTATGAATTTAATGAATTTAATTACTTAACTATCTGTAAATTAAGTAATTGGATAATTAAAAACTTTAAATTCATAAGTGTGTATATATTCCACAAAGTAAAATGATCACACTCACAGTTAGGTTTTTCATTCAAATTTAAATTACGCCATGTTAAATCAACACGGAATAATAATGATGAACGAAAAGACCCTTTCAATAACTGAAACAAGAAGCCCGGGATTAGACTTATTATCTCAAGTCCGAATCTTTGGCTTACCATTACCGCTATATGCATTTATGTTCGCGGTCATGTTAATTGCACATATGACAGACACCATCCCTGATAATATTGTCGGCGGTTTTGGTTTTATGTTTGTTGTTGGTGCGCTATTTGGCGAACTGGGTAAACGCCTGCCTATTTTTAACAAATACATTGGCGGTGCGCCTGTGATGATCTTCCTTGTCGCAGCTTGGTTTGTTCATGCAGGTTTATTAACCCAAAACGAAATTGACACTGTCACTGCAGTCATGAAGAAGACCGATTTCCTCGACTTGTTCATTGCCGTTCTGATCACTGGCTCGATTTTGGCGGTTAACCGTAAGCTACTGCTTAAATCATTAGTTGGTTACATTCCGACCATTCTTGCAGCCGTTGCAGGTGCTTCAATTCTCGGCATTCTTGGCGGAATGATGTTTGGCATTTCTATCGACAAAATCATGATGCTTTACGTACTGCCTATCATGGGTGGTGGTAACGGTGCAGGTGCGATTCCACTTTCTGAAATCTATGAGTCAGTCACGGGTGGTTCTAAAGAACAGTACTACTCGGTTGCAATTGCAATTTTAACCATCGCTAACATCGTAGCGATTGTCGCAGCAGCCGTTCTAAACAGCATTGGTGAAAAAGTACCGTCTTTGACTGGTAATGGCGAGCTATTGCGTAAGTCTAATTTCGATGTTGAAGAGAGCGAAGCACCAAAAATCACTCCACGTGAAATCGCGATTGGCTTGATGATGGCGGCATGTATTTACACCTTCTCATCCGCCCTTTCTAAAGAAATACTGCCAGGTTTTGGTGACGTAAAAATCCACACTTTCGCTTACATGGTCATCATCGTTGCGATTGTTAACGCCTGTGGTATCTGCTCTGAAGAAGTGAAAGAAGGCGCAAAACGTTTGTCTTCATTCTTCTCAAAACAGTTGCTTTGGGTGCTCATGGTGGGCGTTGGTATCGCTTATACCGACCTTGGCGAAATCATGAATGCACTAACCTTCACGAACTTAATCATCGCAACATTGATCGTTGCTGGCGCAATCATTGGTGCCTCTGTCGGTGGTTGGTTAATGGGCTTTTACCCAATCGAGTCTTCAATCACTGCAGGTCTATGTATGGCAAACCGTGGTGGCTCTGGTGACCTTGAAGTTCTTGCTGCTTCAAACCGCATGAGCTTGCTGTCTTACGCGCAAATCTCATCTCGTCTTGGTGGCGGTATCGTACTGGTCATCGCAAGTGTCGTGTTTGGCATGTTGGGCGGTTAACCCCCTTCTTATGTTGTCAAAGAGCAAAGCTTTCCTTTGCTCTTTGTTTTGTCCAATGGGAGATATTAATGGAAGTTAATTTATTCGCCGAAGGCTTAAACCTCATGACACTAGGTATGGGTTTTGTCTTCACTTTTCTTGTTTTCTTGGTCTTTGCTGTCAAAGCCATGTCTCGCTTTTTGGGGCGCTTTCATGTCGAACCAACTCCCCCTCCGCAAAAGAAAGTGTGTGCTGCCAAACCATCAAACGATGATAACCAACTCGTCGCTGTGATTGCTGCCGCTATTCATCATCAAAAAATCAAACAAAGCTCGCTATAAGAGGAATTCGAATGTCTGAGTCTACTAAACGCATTGGCATCACTGACGTTGTATTACGTGATGCCCACCAGTCGTTATTTGCCACCCGTTTACGCATCGACGATATGCTGCCAATCGCCCAACAGTTAGATAACATCGGCTATTGGTCACTTGAGTGTTGGGGTGGCGCTACGTTTGATAGCTGTATTCGTTTTCTAGGGGAAGATCCTTGGGAAAGACTGCGAGAGCTCAAAAAAACGATGCCAAAAACGCCGTTGCAAATGTTGCTTCGAGGTCAAAATCTATTGGGTTATCGCCATTACGCTGACGACGTCGTTGATAAGTTCATTGAGCGCTCCGTGGTAAACGGCATGGATGTATTCCGTGTATTTGATGCGATGAACGACCCACGAAACATGCAACAAGCGATTGCTGCGGTGAAAAAACAAGGCGCACACGCTCAAGGTACACTCTGTTACACCACTAGCCCTGTTCATAACCTACAAACCTGGGTAGAAATCGCGCAACAATTGAATGAACTGGGCGTTGATTCGATCGCAATCAAAGACATGGCGGGTATCCTGACGCCAACCTTAGCCAGTGAGCTGGTTTCAACATTAAAACAGCAAGTGGATGTTGACCTTCACCTGCATTGCCACTCGACCGCTGGAATGGCTGATATGACGTTAATGAAAGCCATTGAAGCGGGTGTAGACCGTGTGGACACAGCGATTTCTTCCATGAGCGGCACTTACGGTCACCCAGCAACAGAATCTCTGGTTGCATCACTTCAAAACACTAAATACGACACAGGTTTGGACATTTCAGCGCTGGAAGCTGTCGCTGCATACTTTAGAGAAGTACGTAAAAAATACGCCGCTTTTGAAGGTCAGTTAAAAGGCTCAGACTCTCGCATAATCGTGGCGCAAGTCCCTGGTGGAATGTTGACCAACATGGAAAGTCAGTTGAAACAGCAAAACGCCGCAGACAAGCTTGATGCTGTGTTAGAAGAGATCCCGAAAGTCAGAAAAGAGCTGGGGTATCTGCCGCTTGTCACGCCAACGTCGCAAATCGTCGGCACACAGTCTGTCATCAATGTCCTTATGGGTGAGCGCTACAAAACCATTACCAAAGAAACCGCTGGTGTCTTGAGAGGCGAGTACGGCAAAACGCCTGCCCCTGTCGACACGGAACTGCAACAGCGTGTGTTGGAAGGTTCAGAACCAATTACTTGCCGCCCTGCCGATAAGTTGGAGCCAGAACTGGAGCACCTGACCACAGAAGTGACCACTCAAGCAGAAGCGCAAAACATTCCGCTCTCCGGCAGCGCCATTGATGATGTACTTACTATCGCGCTTTTCCCACAAGTGGGTTGGAAGTTCCTAGAAAACCGCAACAACCCAGACGCCTTTGAACCCGCACCTTGCAATGAACCAGCAAGAGCAACAGCACAAGCAAAAACTAAGACCAATCCAGAGAAACAAACCATGAATGCTACGTCAGAGAGCGGTGTTTACACCATTACCGTCAACAACCAAAGCTATGTCGTTCAGGTTGACGCAGGTGGCGATATTCAAGCCGTGTCAGCCCCAAAACCTGCACCATCAAAGCCAGTGACAACCGCTCAAGATGCAGAGCCAATGAACGCCCCACTTGCGGGCAACATTTGGAAGATCCACACCAAGCCTGGTGATGAAGTTGAAGAAGGCGATGTGCTACTAATTCTTGAAGCGATGAAGATGGAAACAGAAGTTCGCGCACCACGTTCCGGAAAAATCGCCAGCATTGATGTGTCTGAGGGCGACGCGGTCGATGTAGGCGAACCTTTACTTCAACTGGCTTAACGAGGCATTAGTCACATGGAAAATGTCTTAGCGTTAGTGAATGACTTTGGTTTGTTCCACCTCGAATGGGGACAAGCCATCATGCTTATTGTTGGCTTGATTTTGCTTTATCTCGCTATTGTTAAACAGTTCGAGCCTTTGTTGTTGGTGCCAATCGGTTTTGGTGGGATTCTTGCTAACCTACCTGATGCAGGCTTAGCCTTGTCTGCGGTAGAAAACGCGCTCCATGCTGCGAAACCTGAGGTAATGTCCGCATTTGGCTCTGTGTTGAATATTGCGACGGACTCCGCTGCCGAAGTAAAAACGGCACTTGCAACGGCGACACCAACTCAACTTGCCAATATCCACTTACTCGCAGAAGAGTATCAATACTCAGATGGCATGCTGTACCTATTTTACAGCATTGCAATTGCATCTGGCGCTGGTCCTTTGGTGATATTCATGGGCGTAGGCGCAATGACGGACTTTGGTCCATTGTTAGCCAACCCTAAAACCTTGCTTCTTGGTGCGGCAGCTCAGTTTGGTATCTTCGCAACTGTGCTCGGCGCTTTGGGTTTGAGCTCTATGGGCTTGATGGATTTCAGTGTCGCACAAGCCGCTGCAGTGGGCATCATTGGTGGCGCAGATGGTCCGACGGCGATTTACGTATCTAGTCTGCTCGCACCAGAATTACTGGGTGCTATCGCTGTAGCAGCTTACTCTTATATGGCACTTGTACCTTTGATTCAGCCGCCAATAATGCGTGCGCTGACCACAGAATCAGAACGCCAAATCACGATGCAGCAATTGCGTAAAGTAAGCAAGTTAGAAAAGATATGCTTCCCTTTGCTCCTGTTGATTCTGATTGCCATGTTGCTTCCTTCGGCGACACCGCTACTAGGTATGTTCTGCTTTGGTAACTTAATGCGTGAATGTGGCGTAGTTGAACGTTTATCGGATACTGCTCAAAACGCGTTGATCAACGTCGTCACCATCTTTTTGGGTCTTTCTGTGGGTTCCAAATTGGTTGCCGATAAGTTCTTACAGCCGCAAACCATCGGTATTCTCGCACTTGGCATCGTCGCGTTTTGTATTGGCACAATGGCAGGTGTATTGATGGCAAAACTGATGAACCGTTTCGCGAGTGAAAAAGTGAATCCACTGATTGGCTCAGCGGGTGTCTCTGCGGTTCCGATGGCAGCAAGGGTGTCAAACAAAGTGGGTCTAGAAGCGAATGCACAGAATTTCCTACTGATGCACGCGATGGGACCAAACGTAGCCGGCGTTATTGGCTCGGCGGTTGCAGCAGGCGTGATGATCAAATATGTGATCGGTTAGACAGTTACATAAGGAACGAGGCTCGATTGGCTATCTTCAATAGATCTCGATCAGGTCTCTTCCTTGTTTCATTTGATAATTTACCCTTCAATCAATAAGAAGCTTACCATTCATGCCAGACCGAACATTTCACGACTACCTCTGCCGTAACCTCTCTTTTAGACAGCGTGTATGGGCGCTGCTTTTTGTGGTTGTTTCGTTTCAATTGCTCCTTATCGGTGGTTATTTCCACCACATCCTTTCGGATACATTAAACCACCAGGTCAGTGCGCGCGCAGTCATACAAGCTCGTGAAATTGCCAGCGACCCTCAACTGATCGAAGCGGTCTCTTTACGAGATACAGCGCGGGTGCAAAAACAAATTAAGCGCCTACAAAGGATTTCCGATGCCAACTTCATCGTCGTCGGCGATAGTAAGGGCATTCGCTTAGCGCATCCAGACATCAAAAAAGTTGGCTACCCGATGCAAGGTGGAGACAACATACGCGCCCTTCAACAAGGATTGCACTACTACTCAATACGAGAAGGCAGCTTAGGTTTTGCGATACGTGGGAAATCCCCCATTATTTCCTCAACTGGCGAGATCATTGGTGTTGTTTCAGTGGGCTACTTACTGGATACCGTTAGTAACTTACTGCTCCTCTACTCCACACCGTTTTTCTTTGCCTTATTGATCATTCTAGTTTGCTCATCTTTGGGAGCTTGGTTCTTCTCTCGTCATATCAAAAGTCAGATGTATGGCATGGAACCAGAAGAGATCGCCCTCTCCCTCCGCGTACAAAACTCGGTGTTTGAAGCGGTTTACGAGGGCATTATTGCGGTCGACAAACAAGGTCGTATTTTGTCGGCAAACCAGAGGGGACTTAAGATTCTGGGAATTGCGCGTAATCTTTCCCACCTCCAAGGCCGAATGGTGAACGAATACGTCACCCCAGCTGACTTTTTCTTGGGAGCAAAGATGGGAGAAGACTCGGAGGAGTCACAGAGACAGCATCAAGTGATTACCTGTAACGGCGAAACCTTGGTCGCGACTCGTGTAAAGATTTGGGAAGACAATCAACACTCTGGCTGGGTCATCAGCTTCAGACCACGCAATGACTTAAGCACGCTTACATCACAACTTAACCAAGTTCAGCAGCAAACCGACAATTTACGAGTATTGAGCCACGAATACGCAAATAAGCTTTCTACAGTGAGTGGGCTGATTCAAATCGGCGCGTACGAAGAGGCGCTCAGTGCCATAAGGCAAGAAACAGAAACACATCAAAAGCTGATTGATTTCATTTCTCGTACGTTCAACTCCAAAGTGATTGCGGGTCTGTTATTAGGCAAATACAGCCGAGCAAAAGAACTTGGTCTCGCTCTCCATTTTGATCCGTACTGCCACCTGAGCGGTACACCAACCAAGCTTACTGATGATGAGTTAGCCGCCATCATAGGTAACCTACTCGACAATGCTTATGAAGCAACGTTGAAAAACCCTGACAGCAACAAATGCATCTCGATACTAATTTCTGACGCCAACGAAACGGAATTGGTGGTCGAGGTTGCTGACAATGGCACTGGAATACCCGATGAAATCGCAGAATCCCTATTTGATAAAGGGATCACAAGCAAATCGCAACCGGGACACGGTATTGGCTTGTATTTAGTCCACCAGCTTGTCAATAACGCTGGCGGTGCAATCCTCGTCGACGATGCCGAACCAACCGGAACAATCTTTTCTTTATTTATTCCTAACGAGAGTTTGAAAGATGGAAATTTATGACGTTTTGATAGTAGAAGATGAATCCAATATCGCGGACTTTCATTCTTACTATCTTCAGCAAACACAACGTTTCAGACCTATCGGAATTGCAAAAAGTATCGCTGAAGCCAGAAAGATGATTCAGTTACTGAAGCCAAAACTGGTCTTATTGGATAACTACTTGCCTGACGGCAAAGGTATCGATTTATTGAAAGACATAACCGCTGCCAAGCAGTCACCAGATGTTATTTTTATCACCGCCGCCAATGACATGGAAACAGTAAGAGAAGGCGTAAGGTGTGGCGTGTTCGACTATCTGCTAAAACCGATCTCTTATGATCGCTTAACCGATTCTTTGGAGCGCTATCTGAAGTACACCAGTTCGTTAAAAGCAAATGACAACATCAATCAACGCCACGTCGACGAGCTGTTTAACTTTCAATCCAAATCATCACACATGCAAGCCTTACCCAAGGGGATCGATGAGCTCACGCTCGATAAAGTCACGAATGCCTTTGATGATGGCGAAATTATTTACACGGCGGAGTCTCTAGGCAATGAAGTCGGCATCAGCAAAACAACAGCAAGACGTTATCTTGAGTTTTTAGCCGCAAAAGGGTTTCTACTTGCTGTGATTCAACATGGTAAAGTTGGTCGCCCTGAAAGGGTTTATCAAAAGAAAATGTAACCTCCCCCTTGCTTAGGAAGAACGCTTTGAAACCCTACGATTCAAAGCGTTCCCTAAACGTCGTTGAAGCAACAACGTAAATCACAAGGTCAGATCCGCGGAGATAATTTCTGTGCCGTCGGAGACTTCCAATCGTTCAAGATTATCACTGTGCGCCTTGCATAAGGGCACCACGAAAACCTTACGCTCTTCCCCGTCTTTTCTAACCAGAACACCATAATCATGCTCTGCGGTACAGTTGGCTTCGCAGCAAAGGCGATGCTTAACGGTGCTAAAGTGGCGCCAGTACGCTAGCCACTCTAGTTTTGCTTTTTCCGTAATTAGCTCATCAGATATCTTACTTACTATCATACTCATACCATTTGTTTAGTAGACAGAAGCATTACACCGGATCATCGAGTTTGAGTTTCTAAGCGCGTTCAAAGAAAAGCGCAGATTTAATGCATGATTTAATTTCTATGGTTTTTATTCTCTTTACGCTCCCAAAGGGCACTCTTTGCAAATATAAGGGCCTTGGCTTGTATACTTTGTTGCCGATTCTTGATTTAGAATGACTAGATCTTTAAATCGCCGCGCGTCTACAAACCAAGTCATTCTCGCTGAGCCTAGCATCTAGAGGTTACTTGGGTATAGAACACCCATTAAAAACAAAGCGTATTCAAATGTTGATTTCAAAAAAGATCGCTAAAAACAATAATATCAACAATGAATTTGTCGATATGCAAAAACTAAGATTCAAATAATAGCAAGTGAAATTTAGTTCAATAAAAATAAATAAAGCAAAATCCAACCAGTGTTATATCTATGGTAAATAAAACATAGAGAATGGCTTATTGACACAAATGTAACAATATGTTTCCATAAAAACATCAAGTTCAACTTTTCATCAAAGGTGCCTGATAGCCATGGAAAAACTAAGTAAAGAAGAGCTTAATGCGATTGCAACAAGAATGCTGCAAGACCTTATTATGTGTCGGATGCTTGATTTCCCCGAGCAAGGAAAAACAGCAAAAGAAATATCATTACTTACGAGGATCGATATATTCTCTGCATTTAGCATGCTCAACAAGCTAATCGATTGTGGTTTGATAGAAGAAAATAAATATCGGGATGACATTTATTATCGAGCGATCAATATTCCCGAATATTTTCACGTAAGTGTACATCCCAATATTATTCTTGATTATGCAACAAGAAAAACAGAGCACATAAAGTTCTCTGGTACTTCAAAGCGATTATACAAAAAGCACTATATTTCTAACTGATACGAAAGCTAGTCGTTATCCTAGCCGCAACAGAAATGAAGGCTTACCGTGGCAAGCCTTCATCTTGATGATGTTTAGACGAATATTGATTTAAGAGACGTGGTATCGAAAGGACTAACGGCTAGGAGCTAGAGATAGGAGCCATTTTTGTTAATGTAAACGTCCGGCATCAAACAAGACGTGATGTCTGAGTTTTCGTACTCAACACTGTTCATTAGCTTTCCGCCTTGTAGATCAACGTTCTTCACTCCCATTTGTTTAAGGTCGTTGAGTGAGTAGTACCAACCTTCTGTGAGCTTGTTTTTTTGGCAACTTCTGTCTCTTATCTGACCATAAACCGTGATATATGGGTCGACATTGATGTAATTAAAGTACGCCTTTTCTTTGACCCTCAAGTGGTTGAGGTAACCTTCATATTGATTCCAATAACCGTTTGGAATGGTTTGTTTCCACAGTTCATCAGATTGTAACGCACCACCGTGCCACCCTATCAAGGCATCCTTTTTAATGGTAATACTATTGGCAGCCGTTAAGACATAGTTTGCGCATGCTGAAAAACATAGACGGCTGACTTCCACATCAAGGTTATTTTCTTTTACAAAGTACCCAAACTCGATACCGGTATCAATCTCGCCTCCAGGACTGGTAATTCTGAGCTTTTTAATCTTCTTATCGCTAGATTTTACTAACCGAATTGCTTTTAAAACATCACCGCCAGAAATGACACCATCATAAACCAAAGTATCACCAACAATGATGACTTTACTCGCGGTTGGAACCATCAATTGTTGTGATGCACAGCCTGACAATATTACTGACAAACCAACAAGAATATACTGACGCTTCATAAACTGTTCTCGTTTTATATTACGATTAAGCCGCAGAAAAACAGCAAAAAGAGACACTTTACATCTTTTTTGCTTAGTCTTTTCATGAGGAAATAAAGACACGAGAAGACAATTCGTTATATCTCCTCCAATTGATTCATAAAAGCACAGTTTGATCTCACAAGATAATAGATATCAGATAGTTATGCGATCAGGTTCAAACATTAATTGCAGGAAAATATATTTACCCCATTGACACATAAGACATAAATATAGTTAAGCACAGAATCTAATTGAATATATGAATGACATATGCTCAAGTGACTTCAAGATGCAGGGTTCAGAGCATTGTCATTGATTCCCTGTTTACCGAAATTAAGTAATAAAAGTCATTTTTTATCAATAGTCGACAACGTGTTGAATTGAAGGATACTTATTAACATTGGCTTCACGTTCTGCCTCTCCTCTCTTCCACCTTAATTACTCGCAGTCTTGCAGCTGTCACTCGCTTTGTCTGTGTATTGTTCATCTCAGCCAAAGAATGATTTCACTTATTCCCTAATTATCAGAGAGTTAATAAGGCGTATTTTATTGTTCAGACACTCACTACAAATTCATAAACCTGATGAGGACAGGATGACTGCTCTTACTGGTCACGAGATGGAGAAACTATCAATGAACAATAAAAACAACACGTGGGTCGGGTTACAAATAACGTCTTTAGCGTCACTGGCAGCGATCGTGTTTAAACTCAATACCTACAATGATGTGTGGCTAACCACATCCCTTCTATGCTTTGGCGTATTGACACCTATCCTTGTTTTCGCTCTGAGAAATCGCAACAGACTGTCATTTTTGATGACCATTGCTCCAACCATAGTCATCATTCGTATCGGTGATCAAAATGACATTTCATTGGTTGGGTGGTTAACCGCCTTATCGTTGATCCCGTTGCTTGTTCAGTTCATCGGCATTGCGAAAGAGATATACAAAGAGAGCCCAAACGAATTTGCCCTTACCTGTATACGCCTATTTCTCGGATTGAACTTCTTAACTCACGGGACGGAAAAGTTGTTTGCAGGAACCCAGATACACAATGGCATGCGAGGTTACTTTGGGCAGGTTGCTGGCTTTGATGCGGTCGGTCCTTGGTTCACTGACTTAATGATCTACGTAGGTGGTATAACGGAAATTTCAGTGGCGCTATTGATTGGCTGGGGATTGTTTACACGCATCGGCGTTTTGTGGGCAATTGCGTATTTAATTGCGGCGGAGCTCTTCTCGGGTCACTTCTTCACAGGATATACGTGGGCACTGCCGGGTGGTGGATGGGAGTTTCCTTTCTTCTGGGCAATGGCATTATACCCATTCTTGTTCCTGCATAATCAAGGGGCGTTATCTCTAGATAGCATGCTTCGTCGAGTTCGCGCTTAAGCTGGTTTTCTCAGCTTAGCCACCCTTGCCAATTTCCCCTTCCAAAAAAGAGAGTTTGAGTTTCGCAAATCTCACGAAACTCAAACTCTTATCTAGCGCTTATTTCGCTTTGATGTACAGATCTTTGGTGTAGATCTTATCCTCAGCGTTGCCTTTCGGATAACCACCGAGAAGTGGAGAAACTAAACGAGTCGTCACGTACTGATAGATAGGCGCTAATGGCATGTCTTTCGCCATCTGAGTTTCTGCCGCGTAGTAAAGCTTGGTTCGCTCTTCTTCTGAGGTCGAGTTCAACGCTTTTTCTATGATGTCATCGTACGCTTTGCTCTTATAGTGAACTCCGCCATTGACGTTAGAGCCGATCATCAAAGTCAGGAAGGTGGATGCTTCGTTGTAATCCCCACACCACGCGGCGCGCGTGACATCAAAGTTCCCTTCATCACGACTGGCTAAATAAGATTTCCACTCTTGGTTTTCTAAGTGAACTGTCACGCCCAATGTTTTCTTCCACATTGATGAAATGGCAACGGCGAGTTTCTTGTGGTTTTCTGATGTGTTGTACAGCAGATTAATATCTAGAGGATGTTGTTTGTCATAGCCCGCCTCTTTAAGCAGTGCTTTTGCTTTTTCATTACGCTGCTTTTGAGTGAGTTTGCCGTATTCAGGCAACTGAGGGGAAAATCCGGCCGTGATTTCTGGCGTCAGGAAGTACGCAGGCTTTTGTCCCTGCCCGAGGATGGCTTTGGTAATAATGTCTCGGTCAATCGCATAAGACAGCGCTTTACGTACTCGAACATCATCAAACGGTGCACGTTGAGTATTGAACTGATAGTAGTAGCTACATAGATTGCCTTTTATCGACAAGTCCTCAGGGTACTCTTTTTGAAGTCGACGGAAGTGTTCGTTTGGCACTTCGTTGGTCATTTGAATCTCACCTGACAAGAAGCGGTTCATTTCTGACACCTGATCTTCAATAGGCAGATAAGTCACTTTGTTAATGACGGTGTGTACATCATCCCAATACTTTGGATTTCGCTTAAGCACGAGACGCTCGTTGACCACCCATCGGTCTGGCACATATGCACCATTCCCCACAAAGTGTTCTGGCTTGGTCCACTTATCTCCCCACTTCTCTACCGTTGCTTTATGGACTGGCATCATGGTGGTATGAGCGAGCATCTTAACAAAGTATGGTACTTCAGCATCGAGCTCGACCTTAAGAGTATAGTCATCAAGCGCTTGGACACCTAACTGACTGATATCTTTCTTGCCTTCTATGATGTCTTGCGCGTTTTTCATTTTGGTCGAAGAAAGATACCAAGCGTAAGGTGACGCAGTTTTTGGATCCACGACTCGACGGAAGCTATAAACAAAATCTTGGGCTGTAACCGGGTCACCATTAGACCATTCTGCGTTGTGGCGTAAATGAAAAACGAAGGTGCGATTGTCTGTTGTTTCCCAAGACTCCGCGACGCCAGGGATGGTTTTACCATCGGCATCTTGCGTTACTAAGCCTTCCAGTAAATCGCGAATCACATTAGATTCTGGAACGCCCTCGGACTTTTGTGGATCAATAGTTGCGACTTCGGTGCCATTACCTCGAACAAACTCCTGCTTTTTAGCCAACTTTACTCCGTCTGGCACGTTCGCGGCGAACGCAGGTTGAGTAACGGCATAGCCGATGATACTGGTACTGATAAGGAGTGTAATTTTAGTATTGTTATTAATGAACATGGTTGTGCCTGCTTGTTTGCTGTGAAACTTTTTATTAACAACCACTATTCACTACAATATCTCTCTTCAAAAGATAATAATTATTCACAAAATCAGACGCTTTACATCACTTCATCACCACAACTTATCTCTTGCTAATTAGATTCAATAAAATAGTCACGTTGGAGCTTTGAGCTTTGAGCTTTGAGCTTTGAGCTTTGAGCTTTGAGCTTTGAGCTTTGCACTCACGGATTATCAAAAATTATTAGAAAATAAATCAAATAAAGAACTGTTTTTAATGGACTATTCCGAGGCTAGGATTTCAATACGCACTGAATGAGACGCTCAACATCTCATTCGAGTCGCCAAAATCCATACATCAAACTGTTCATTTCAAAATGGAAATAAAATGAAAAAGCATCTTTTAACTACCAGCCTCTTCACTGCTGCTGCCGCAATTTCAGCGGTGGCATCCTATTCAACTTACGCTGCGGAAATCGGTTCTCTTGAAGCCGTGACACAATTTAACGACTACCGCGGCGCAGGTGTCACCGTAACACCCGAAGGTCGCTTGATCGTAAGCATGCATCCTTTGGACAATCCCAAATATCGAGTTGTCGAAGTGATGGCGAATGGTACTAAAAGACCCTTCCCAACCATGGATTGGTCAGACGGACCAGAGGTCGGCGATGTAGGCTTAAGCGCGGTTATTGGCGTTCACTCCGACAGCAAAGGCACGGTCTGGATGCTCGATATGGGCAACGAAACCTCACCAGCACAATTGGTCGCGTGGGACACGTCTAAAAACAAGTTGAGCAAGCAAATTACAATTAACTCATCTGCGCTAAGAGACAACTCGTTCCTGCAAGATTTTGCCATCGATGAAAAGCACGCGAAGATCTACATCGCTGACATGACCTTTGGCAACTTCATTGGTGCAACGAAACCCGCTATTGTCGTGGTAGATTTAAAAACGGGTCAGTCGACACGTGTATTAGAAAATGCGCCCCAACTTATGCCAGAAGACAGAGATATAGTCATCGAAGCTTCTCTATTGGCATCGAAAACAGAACAAGGTGCCACGAACCACTTACGTTTTGGGTTAAACCCAATCGCTATTGATGACAATAACGAATGGCTCTACTTTGGCGCATTTACTGGCACAAAAATCTATCGAGTTCCGACTTCAGCCCTAGAAAATGCAAAAAACACAGATAGTAAGCTGCAGAATAAAATCGAAGTATATGGACCAAAAAGACCCAGCGATGGCATTGCGTATGCGCCAGGGGGTGGCATTTTAGCGACCGATCTCGAACATAGTGGTGTTGGTTTGGTAACCAAAGGCAAATATCAGACACTTATTCAAGACAAAAAGCTATCTTGGCCGGACAGTATGGCAGTCAGCGGCGATTACATTTATGTCACCCAAGACCAGCTTCATCAGCACCCAGCATTCAGTCAAGGTCTCGGTAATGCAAAGGCGCCTTACACCCTGTATCGCTTCAAATATCAACCTTAACGGTCATCTATTACGTGTGAACAATGTTTCTCTTTACATACGGTCAGTAGCGACATAACGTCGAAGGAGATAAAAAGCGTTTCAATCCCAAAAATTCAAGGAGTTATCATCAATGAAGAAGATCAACATTAATGAGAAATTTGGGCTTTTTTCAGAGCAGTGGACACCCAAAATATTAGCTGAGTCGAACGGTCAGCTAGTTAAAATCGCAAAAGGCTCTGGCGAATTAGTTTGGCATAAACATGACAACGAAGATGAACTATTTATCGTCTTTAAGGGTGAACTGACGCTGAAATTACCAGAGCAAGAAGTGGTACTAAAGCCGGGTGAAATGTTTGTTGTACCGAAAGGTGTCGAGCACTGCCCTGTCGCTGAGCCAGACACTCACTTCATGATGATTGAGCCATCCACAACGGCGCATACTGGTGAGCTGAAAAGCGATATTACCGTATCGGTTGAAGAACAAGAGTGGATATAGCGCGATAAAATTAACCACTAGTCATTATATCCCTGCACCTTGAGGTGACTTAGGAATTAGTATCAAAGCTGGTCTAGAGCTCAAAACTAAACCAGCTTTTACCAAAGGGGCAACGCTACGGCTCTCTATTCAGCGCTAGCTTGGAAAAGCACATCTAGTTCGGTTTGTGCTTTTAGCAAATTCTCTAAAGGCAAAAACAGAGGCTCCGGAAGCTTGTCTAAGTCAAACCATTTCCATTGCTTACACTTCTCCGGTTCAGCGACCTGAGGCTCTCCAACCTCACATGAAGCAGCAACAAACAAAGTGACATAGTGCTTACCCTCTTTCTCGAAAACATCATTCGTGAAGCTCAACTTCTTAAAAGACCCAACAACTAAGCCGGTTTCTTCGAGTGTTTCGCGCTTAGCACAATCTTCAATAGATTCACCCCATTCAAGGTGTCCTCCGGGTGTAGCCCAAGTATGAGCCCCGTGTGAGCCAATACGTTCACCAAGTAGCACTCGTCCTTCGCGCACAATCACTGCCGCGACACCTACTCTTACTGCTTTATCCAATCTAATCCCCTTTTTAATTACTGCATAACGCCGCAATACTTTGCTATGTATTTAATACCGATAGAAAAGCATCCTGCTACAACGAGTAATGTTGCCTAAGCGCCTGCCATAACGCTGTTTTGTATCAATGCAAAACCAAAAATCAACAGTCCAAATGCTTGGCAACCTGCCCTAATGCGTATGTAGATTTCTTCGTTATCTCGCTTATCGAAATGGTCGATGATTTCTACCAAACAGTAAATACAGCCAAGTATAAAGGCAGCAAAAGCGATGTATATGGCATCACCGTGTAGCGTTACCTCTGTACGCCTTCCTAAAAACACATATAACTCGCCGGAATAGATGCCATAAGCGCCATACACCACCAGAAAGACGCCGACTACTAAGTTGAGGACTAACTTATGTTTAGGGAACGAGTTAGGAACATGTTTTTCTCCCGCTTTTCTATTTTTCTGTATGAAAAAATCAGTAAACATAGTTATTCCTAAATTAAGTTGGAACGTAAGTGGTATCGCGACATCAATCGTTGATTAAATTGCCACATTACACATTTCTAGGGAGGTCTGTGGAGAACGATGACAATCTAAGAGCGAAACCTTTCATTTCCCTCTCTCTTAAACGCCACTATGTACCTAAACACTCTAAACCTTGTTGCGTAGCGCATATTATTGAACACAAAAAAGAATATCTACTCGCAATTCATTCTTTTGGGCTATAGATTCAATTTCAACGTTTATGTTTATAAAATATTTAAATGAAAATGAAAAACAATAACTTTAAGAAACTACGAACTGCATTACTTCTTACGCTTACCACTTCAATGATGGGTTGTTCTTCTTTGGATACTCACCTTGTGGGAGGGTATGGAGCGCCGTTTTCAGGAACAACACTGGCAGTCGCGTCCCAACCTTGCGCTTTTAGAAACGACTCGGTGGTCGACTATGTCTTTTACCCTTTGACTTTCATCGACATCCCGCTCTCTTTAGCAGCAGATGTCGTCTTTCTTCCGGTTGATTTAGCAATGGTGTTTACGCCAACGACGGACTATCGATTTGCATTAACACAAGGCTGTGGCACACATAGCATGATCTAAAGTTTGTTGTTAACTCGACAGCTAGCATTTTTATAAAAGCCCTACACATAAGGAACCAGACGCAGATAAACATGTCTATTAATGCGGTTCATTAATCAGGTAAATTTATGTGTGTTAAGTTAACAAAAATGGTTCTCCCTTTTCTATTGCTGCCGGGAGCGCCCGTTTACAGCGCAGAAACAACCAACGTTACACTTGTGGGTGACTCGATTCACTACACCGGTACATTAACCTCCGAAGCAAACGACGCTGTTGTGGAAATCTATGCCGATGCGGTAGTGAAACCAACCACTCTTGTGATCTCAAGTGACGGCGGTGATGTGGAGCTGGGAATGGCCTTAGGTGAATGGGTTTTTGCAAATAAAATAGATATTGAAGTCAACGACTATTGCCTTTCCTCTTGTGCAAACTATGTATTTACCGCAGGCAAAAACAAATATATATCAAACAAAGCAATTATCGGTTTTCACGGAGGCTTAAGCAGTCAGGAGTTTGATACCTCAGATATTGAGGCTTCATTTAAGGACTTACCCAAAAGACAAAGGGAAGAAGAAATTCAAAAAGTCTTACATGAAATGCAAACGTATATTGGCAAAACTAAGGAAAAAGAAGATTCGTTCTTCAAAAAAATCAAAGTAAAACAAGAAATAACAACCCTTGGTCAATCTCCCCGCTACGATAGTTTTTCAGATTCGGATTACTCCGGTTGGACCTATAACCCAAACGATTATTCGAAACTTGGAGTGAAAAACGTTTTTGTTAAACAGCCACCTTGGGAACTCGAACAACTCAAAAAATTTGGAAAAGTTTTTATAGTCGAAGTCGAATAAACTTCTCGCTAAAGCCCTGAAAAATAGCACCGGGAAAACCCGAGAATAAGAGATATCTAGGCTTGATAGTGCATTCAATCAAGCCTAGCTACGAGATACGCTTCAAACCTCTATTGCCAGGTAGAAATAATCTGTCTCAGCTTACGTTCTTGTCTTAGTGCTTCAAACCAAAAACCACCACAAGTCAACGCGATTCCAAACAAAAACATCCCGAGTGGTATGAGCAAAGGTAAGCTAAAAGTATCAACACTCAGAAGAATGTAAATACCGGCACCTCCGGTAACGGCAAGCCAGAACAACATAAAACACATCACAAACAAATTTAACCGCATGGAGACGCACACCCGAGTACTATCTTTATTCGCCTCTACCTTTCCCTTCATAACAGGTAAAAATGAATTTCTGTAACGAATGTTTCCCACAAGATCGAAGCCCGTTTCGTCTACCTTTCCACAAAATGCTGAAGAGGAACTAGGCTTGAAAAAAGCTCGTTCTGATGTGTTTTCTTGTATTCGCTTTAAAACTTCAGGTGCAGACAAGAACGTATCGATTTGAAACCTATTATAGGGAATTAACTTCATAATGATCTCTATATTGAACATATACCCAAGTGACTTCAAGATGCTGGATTCAGAGCGTTGTCATTGATTCGAGTGCAAGGAAAACAACGAAGCGGAATAGCACGCTCTTTCCAAGTTGTTTGACGTAGCAATCGGGTCGATGACACGCTCCCAGAGGGCCCTCTTTGCAAATAGTAAGGGCCTTTGTTTGTATACTTTGTTGCCGATTCTTGATTTAGACCCACTAAGCCTTCAAATCGCCGCTGCGTCTACAAACCAAGTCATTCTCGCTGACCCAAGCACCTCGAGGTTACTTGGGTATATCATTCAAAACTACTCAAAAATGCCACACGTTGCGAATCAACATTAAAAAACTGTATCCATTCAAACTTGAGAAATAATGGTTTACCACCCTTATAACATTGAAATAATTGATAATTTCCAGATTTATTATTGAATATTCCAATTGCCGCAAAATAAGCTTGAGCGATTGTGGAGGTAAACCGTTCACCTCCGCTTGACCTTTACCTTGGGTGAAGCCCTAGCCTTTCTTTATCAGGTAATGAGAAAGGGGATTTCTTATGGGCATGTGTCATCACAACGGTTCAGATGTTTCTGAAACCAAGCCAATTTGGCGAATACTACTCATCCTAAGTTCAATCGTTCTATTGCTCGTTTTGTTGTTTGGATAAAAGGCGGAATGGCATGTGAAAGTTGCGTACGTCAGGATATCTCACTCGATGAATCACGCATCTGAACATCGAATAGCGGAGAACTGCGCCTTAGAGGGAAATTTGCGCGATTTAACAAATTTCAGGTAAAGAAAAGCCCACCTAAAAAGGTGGGCGCTTCTTTAAATTTGGTGGGTCCGGGCGAACTCGAATCGCCGACCCCTACCATGTCAAGGTAGTACTCTAACCAACTGAGCTACGGACCCAAATTTTATGTTCGGCATACTTTGGTTTTAGTATGGCTTTAAGGAGTGGTGGGTCCGGGCGAACTCGAATCGCCGACCCCTACCATGTCAAGGTAGTACTCTAACCAACTGAGCTACGGACCCATTCCTTAAGAACGAGAAGGATATTAGCTATATCCCATTGGGGGTGCAAGCATAAATTCACTAACTTTGAATCGTTTGGCGAAAATCTAAACTCAACACCCGTTTTCAGATGATTTTATCGTCAAGGCTCGACCTGAACGGTGTTAAAAGTGTGATCTACTTAACTTTTGTTGTTTGACCTAATTGTCGTAAGGCACTTCACTGAGCATCCAAATTTGCAAAACTTGCGATACGTTTGGGCAATCGCCAAACAAAATTTGGTATTTAGGCTCAAATGGTTCACCAATAAACGTCGTACGTATCAACTTGCCCGTTTTGAGATCCACTTGAGTACTGACTCGCCCTTTGAAATTTTGAAAAATCGCAAACTGCTCACTGTGGTAAACCATCTGTTCACGATAAAACAAGAAGTGATCCTGAGGTGTATCTGTTAATTGGCATTCAAGTGGTTTGAGTGACTGCTGTGCATGGCTACTGAACGTGAGCAGTAGTGCTGAAAGAATCCATCCATATCGCATAACGCTTCCCTATTCTTCTTTCTTTATCAAAGTATAGGAGCTACCAGAATGGATGCTGCGAAGTGCTCTTCTTTGTTCAACGGTAAAACAAAAAAGGCTTCAACTAATCCAGTTGAAGCCTCTCTCTATTTCACTATCTAGGGAACAAAATGCTTATTCGTCTTCGGTATCAAACACTACATTGTAGTTTTCTGTGTAGGTGCAGTTTGGTTGACGGCTACAAGTGAAGAAGCGTCGGCCTTTAAACTCACCTTGGCTTGCGGTTCTGATGATCATCGGACTGCCACACTTTTTGCAAAAGCGGATTTCTTTGTCCGGCTCAATCAGATCAATGTGTGCTGCCAATAAACGACGTAAACGCCCCACTTGGTAACTGTGTTTTACCGATGCACCAATCAAAGGAAGGTTCGCCGATTTACACACGTGCATCAACAGTTTTTGGCGCTCGACTTTGCCTTTATGCAATTGCTGACCATTATCAAGCTCAATAATTACACGAGGTTCAAGCGTTCTAGGATCGCAGATAACGTAATCAAAGTAGCTGCGTGAAATTCGGTTACTGGCAATGAAGAACTGCTTCTTATTTTTGACTTCTTTTGGTGCGATCAGCGTTGCCATGTTTACTTTGGCAAACACCACTGCGTGATCACCAACCGCTGCTCTCAAGGCATTAAAAAACGCCCCTTCCTGCCCTTTTAATAGTGGACCTTTCGAACGATATGGGAAGTCTCGCGTGTCATCGTTTTTGATCACGTACTTTTGAATGATAAAGAAGAAAACAACAAGAAGAACAACAATGATAAAGATGTTGGTCATAGATAAAGTGCGCCCAAAACAACTAGTTACTCAAAGCCTAAATGGAAATTCTAACCAGAGCAACAAAACCGGTAAATTTTGCGGAGTGATAATAACAGCCGCAAAGCTTTTGAGCACGATTTACGTTAATCAAACAAGAACAAAAACGGGCTCCGTCAAGAGCCCGTTTGTTATTCGTTAAAATATAGAGAAAGTACTAACTGTTTGCGTCGGGTTGGTTTTCTGGCATGGCATCAATAAACGCAGGCAGCTGATTACATGCTTCTACAATCGAGCTAATTACCGGATAAGGAGTCATATCCACCCCAAAACGTAATGCATTGTACACTTGAGGCACTAAGCAAATATCAACAACAGAGGGAGAGTCAGTCACACTGTAGATACAGTTTCCATGTTGTTGTCGATGCTGATTTAGCTTCTCTTCAAATGCTGTAAAGCCTTGGTTAACCCAATGATGAATCCACTCAACTTTCGTCTCTTGATCACACGACAGCTGCCCTTCTAGGTACTGCAACACGCGCAAGTTATTGAGTGGGTGGACCTCCATCGCGATATCCTGAGCCATAGCCAAAGCTTGGTAACGAAGCGGCGATGGTTCTGGAACCACTCGAACTTGCGGATATTGCTCATCGAGATACTGAATGATGGCAAGAGATTGGTTGAGTTGAATACCACCATCCACCAGCACTGGCACAAGCTCAAAGGCGTTTAACTCATGGTACTCCGCGCTATGCTGCTCGCCGCCATTACGAACCAAGTGGACCGATTTAGACTCGTAACTCAAGGCTTTTAAGTTTAAACAAATGCGAACTCGATAAGCCGCAGAAGACCGCCAATAGCCATAGAGGGTGATGTTATCGCTCATACTTCCCTTACCTCTCACTCTCAGTGTTTTAGGTATTGGCTGACTTGCTGATCAATCGCACCAAAGATCGAGTTGCCATCTGCGTCAAACATCTCTAGCTTGATTGAGTCACCAAACGACATAAAGCTCGTCGACGGTTTGCCATCACGAATGGTTTCAATCATGCGCACTTCTGCAATGCACGAGTAGCCTACGCCCCCCTCTTCGATAGAGGTACCATGCTCCGTGCCCTGCTTGTTCGATACTGTGCCCGAGCCAATGATTGCACCTGCAGAAAGTGGACGTGTTTTGCTGGCATGGACAATCAAGTCAGCGAAATCAAACGTCATATCTATGCCTGCATTCGGGCAACCAAATGGGGCATTGTTGTAGGTTGAAACAAGCGGCAGATGCACTTTGTTCTCATACCATGCTTCACCCAGCTCATCTGGCGTTACTGCAACAGGAGAAAACGCTGAAGACGGTTTTGATTGGAAGAAACCAAAGCCTTTCGCCAGCTCCGCCGGAATCAAACCACGCAACGATACATCGTTAACTAGCATGATAAGACGAATTGAATCTTGTGCTTCTGCAATGCTTGCTCCCATCGGCACGTCACCGGTGATCACGGCAACTTCACCTTCGAAGTCGATGCCCCACTCGTCGCTGGCAAATTCGATGTTGTCGCAAGGACCAATAAATGCATCAGAACCACCTTGATACATCAAAGGGTCGGTCCAGAAGCTTTCTGGCATTTCCGCACCGCGCGCTTTACGCACTAATTCGACGTGATTGACGTAAGCACTGCCATCCGCCCATTGATAGGCGCGAGGCAATGGTGACTCTAGATAGTGGGATTCAAACTCTTCACTTCCTGAAACCGAACCATTGTTTAGCGCGTTATAAAGCTCTTCCAGTTGTGGAGCGACTTTATCCCAGTTATCTAATGCCACTTGCATGGTTGGTGCGAGATGCATCGCGTGGAAAATTTCGGTTGCCGGAACACATTGTGTCAGGTCTTTGCTCACGACCATCAACAGACCATCGCGAGAGCCATTTTTCTTGGTTGCTAATTTCATCCTTGCCCCTTACTTCTCTTGCCAGCTATAGACGTATTCTTTGTTTTCAACCTTATCGAGCTCGTCAGAAAACTCGAGTGCATGGCGTGTATCAATCATCACTGCCACTTCATCGGTAAACTTCTTCTTATATTCCTGACCCGCTTTGAACGCTTTCGGGTGAGGACCGTGGGTAAAGCCTGCCGGATGGAAAGTCACCATACCTGCTTCTATGTTGTCACGGCTAAAGAAATCCCCTGCGTGGTAGAACAGTACCTCGTCATAATCGTCATTGTTATGATAGAACGGCACCTTCAGAGCACCAGGATCACTCTCGATTGGACGAGGTACAAACGTACACACCACAAATCCAGCACCAACAAACGTAGTGTGAGCAGAAGGCGGTAAGTGATAACGATGCGACATCAAAGGTCGAATATCACGCCAGTTAACTTTCACCACCGCCAAGTCACCGTGCCAGCCAATCGCATCAAGCGGGTTGAATGGGTAAGTAATCACGCTGACTTTGTCATGGCGCTTCACATGAACTTGAGTTTGATCTTCTGAGTATTGCGCGCGGAATTCGTCGTTAATTGACGGCGTTTCCAAAACCGCAGGGTCGAATACAGCATGATTGCCCACCATGCCTTTTTCTGGCAAAGAATAAGCGGCATCGGTGTTTTCAATCATCAGAACAAACATTGGCTCGCTTGGTTCTAATCGCCAACTGGTTGAGCGTGGAATCATTACGTAATCGCCTTCGCTCACTTTGAGATGACCATAGTCGCAATAAAGGTCTGCTGTACCGTGATGGATGAACAGCAGCTCATCGCCATCGGCGTTACGCACCAAGAAGTCCATCTTCTCATCCATACGCCATACACGGATCTTACAGTTGGCGTTGTGTAGCAGATGCGGCACTGCCCAAGGCGAAATTTGACTTGCCGTTTCGACTAGGTTGAAATCGAAAGCTCGCGGACGTAAATCGCCTTCCCACTCAGACCAACCTGTCGGTGCGTGTTGATGATGAAAGTGTGCCGCAGGACCGAAGAATCCACTTCGACCTGCTTCACGTTCGTAAATTGCCTCTTCCGGGAAATCAGCATGTGCTTGCTTGGAGCACACTCCCTCCCGATGAGGGAATGTGATCCATTTATGCATCGCTTAGTACTCCTCGGCGGATTTGGTCTTCTTCAATCGATTCAAACAGGGCTTTGAAGTTACCCTCACCAAAGCCTTCGTTGCCTTTACGTTGAATGATTTCAAAAAACACAGGACCAATTACGGTCTGGGTAAAGATTTGCAGCAAGATGCCGTCTTTAGTCGGCGCGCCATCAATAAGGACTTGCAGATCACGCAATTTGCTGACGTCTTCCCCGTGTCCTTTTACGCGCTCGTCGACTTTTTCGTAGTACGTGTCTGGCGTTGGCATAAAGTCCATGCCACGATCACGTAATGTTTGAACGGTTTGGTAGATGTCATCGGTGGTCATCGCGATGTGCTGAATACCTTCACCGTTGTATTCACGGATGAACTCTTCAATCTGGGATTTGTCGTCAGAAGACTCATTGATTGGAATGCGGATCTTGCCACACGGTGCGGTCATTGCGCGGCTAACAAGCCCTGTCAGCTTACCTTCGATGTCGAAGTAACGAATCTCGCGGAAATTACCAATGCGCTCGTAGAATCCAGACCACACGTCCATGTTGCCTTGCTTCACGTTATGGGTCAGATGGTCGATTTCGTACATACCAACGTCCGCTTTCGCTAGGCGCTCGTCTGCATCGTCATAGAAACGGAAGTCAACATCGTAAATGCTCTGTTTGCCGTAACGATCCACGAAGTACAGAAGACTCTCACCAATGCCGTAAATCGCCGGAATACTCAGCTCCATCGGACCGATTTCTGTTTTGTACTCTTCACCGCCGTTATCCAGCGCTTGCTTAAGTGCTACGTTCGCGTCTTTCACACGAAATGCCATGCCACAAACGGAAGGACCGTGAACTTTAGCAAAGCCTTCTGCCTGACTGTGCGGCTGAGCATTAACGATAAAGCTGATGTCACCTTGTCGGTACAGCCAAGCCTCTTTAGAACGGTGTTTTGCGATCTCTGCAAAACCCAACGAAACAAACAGCGCTTTCAGTTGTTCAATACCTTCGCTATCCGCCGCTGTGTATTCCACAAATTCGAATCCATCCGTGCCTAATGGGTTGTAGGTGTCCACCATGACTTTCTCCTTATGTCATTGTTGTGTTTGAACATACGTTCTCGTTCGATATTTCTAACTTGGCGCAGGAGGAGGAAAATTGGAATACACGAATGGAAATCTGACTTTACGCAGTTTTAGCTATTGATTGTAAAATTTATGTTACAGCAAATTTAAACATCGCAAACGTTTACGACAACCATAAGGAAAGCAAGTTATATCAATGTATTATCATATCCCTCATCAATTTACACACCCCACCCAAATGTAAACGGTTTGTTACCATGGCTAAATTTATGGGCAGTAACGCGCATTTATCATGCAAACAACGTCAATATTAGTTTGTTTATATGGAATGATGGACGATAAATGTTAGTATGATTTTTTAATCACAATACTGGCAATAGTTATGGCACGCCGAACACACGAAGATACCCAGATCACCATCAACACCATTCTCGATGTGGCAACAGAGCAGTTGATCACGCTTGGTTACGAGAAAATGTCTTACACAACGTTGAGTGAACAAACAGGTATATCGAGGACGGGGATAAGCCACCACTTTGCAAAGAAAGCCGACATCCCGCGCGCCCTGCAAGGTAGACTACTTAAGATGATGATGGATAAACTCGACCTCTCTAACAACGAAGTCACTTTTATCCAAAGTTGGAAAACTCGCTTAGAAGACGCCGAGTTCATGGCGATTTGGCGTTTGGCATTCTTGATGACAGTTTGTGAACATCACACACCTTATCTCTGTGACTTCCAAAGTCAGGTAGAAGCGGTTACCTCTTTTAAGCTAAGCAAAGACAGTCAACGCACTATTGAATGGCTGATCGGATTAACCCTATTGACTCTTCACAGTGACAAATAGAAAAGAACCATCAAAAAAGCCGAGCACCCTGCCCGGCTTTCTTGTTTTTGTTTTTTTAGTTATCAAGAATAATCCGTTAATAGAATTCTAATTAAAGCGACCGAACCCTTTGCAGAGTTCGGTCTATCCAGAAAGGCAGTACGAGAGGACATGAATAAACAGAGATTGTATTAATCCACATTTGTGATATTGCTTCAATAAATAGACGGTAAATTACAATCCACTCTACAGATATATTGGTAACTTTTCATCAGTTACAAAAATAGCTCGACTCTGTACATAAATGCAGCATCAATTCTGTTAAATCATATATTTTCCATCTCTCATTAAATTCGTCAAAAGCTCATACTATACTCAAGTAACCTCGAGATGCTTGGTTCAGCGAGAATGACTTGGTTTGTAGACGCGGCGGCGATTTGAAGGCTTAGTGGGTCTAAACATTGATTGACTAAGTAAACTCGCTTTTAACTCGCTTTCGCATATTTCTACATTCATTGTGTACTTTCGTGACCGCCGCATCAGATCCGGTAATTAGCAGGTCAGAATAATGTCAGGCAGAGGCGTTTTTTGATTCAAGACAGCTTTCACTCGGATTAGCTGTGTAATAAGAGGTGTTCTGTTCCCTTTCGGGCTCGCACTCTATACCGCTGCGGTCTCGACCAAGAAAGAAAGAGACATCCAAATGACACAAATTAATCAAGAACGTCTAGTTGAACATTTCTGCCAACTGGTTCGCATCGACAGCGAATCTATGAATGAAAAACAAATTGCAGAAACTCTGGCTGAGCAACTGGGCGAACTAGGCTTTACGGTTCACAAGCTTCCTGTACCAGAACACATTTCTAACGGCTTTAACGTGTACGCACGTCTAGAAGGTAAGAAAGAAGGCTCTATCCTAATGAGCTGCCACATGGATACAGTAACGCCTGGCATCGGCATTGAGCCGATCATCGAAGATGGCATCATTCGCTCTAAAGGCAATACGATCCTAGGTGGTGACGACAAATCAGGCATCGCAGCGATCATGGAAGCGGTTCGCTGCATCCAAGCTGAAAACCTAGAGCACAAAACGCTAGAGCTTGCTTTCACTGTGCATGAAGAAGGCGGTTTGTTCGGCTCTGAGTACTTCGACATGACGCACGTAACGTCTAACGAAGCGATCGTACTGGATACAGGCGGTCCTATCGGCACTATCGTGACTGCGGCACCTGGTCAGCAAAAAATCGTTGCGACAATCAAAGGTCGCCCTGCACACGCGGGTCTAGCACCTGAAGAAGGCATCAGCGCAATCATGGTAGCGGCAGATGCAATCAACCAGATGAAACTGCTTCGTATCGACGAAGAAACCACAGCAAACATCGGTATGGTAAACGGCGGTCAAGCGACAAACATCGTGATGCCAGAACTGAAGATCGTTGCTGAAGCACGCTCTCTAAACGGTGAGAAGCTAGAAGCGCAAGTGAACCACATGATCTCTACCTTTGAGTCAGTATGTGAAAAACACGGCGCAGAAGTTGAAATCGAATCAAGCCGCGCGTACGACGCTTTTGTTATCGAAGAAGACAATGCTCACGTATCAGCAATCAAAGCGGCATTCGCTGACATGGGCATCGATGCATTTACAAAAGGCACTGGTGGCGGTAGCGACGCAAACAACTTCAACAAGAAAGGTCTAACAACGGTAAACCTTTCTACTGGTATGGCGAAAGTACACACCACTGAAGAATTCATTGCCGTTGACGACATGGTGAAAATCACTGAGTTCGTTAAGCACTTCCTAGTGAAATAATCTAGAGAATAGAGCGCAACTTACGCTGAATGTGAAACGCTAACACTGATCCCCTTCTTGCTTCGAGCATGAAGGGGATTTTTCGTTTCTATCCGCTTTATTCTCCTCACTCTCTTCATTCTCTTTGACCTGCCCTCTTGGCTGATAACCTGACTGTGCCAAGTCGGTATAAATTCATGGATTGAAATTCTATTGGCTCACTTTTTGAGACCAAAAAGCTCAGCTTTCAACACCCTGTTACAGGTATGTTAAAACTCGATTGTCTGAACAATTTATACAATATACATTCAACTCACCTTCAAGGATGAATCGAGTGAGGAAAGGATGAAACTACCCAAGCTACTTTTGTTGGCATCTATCATGAGCCCAATGTTTGCCGCTCCGGCTTACGCCGTGCCGTACCCATCGGGCGTGACACTCGCCGAAGCACAAGAGATCACGCTTAATAACGGTGCAGAAGTGACGTCTATCGATCCGGCGAAGCAAGCAGCTGAGCCCGCATTTAACCTTGGTCGAGACTTGTTCGAAGGGTTAACCATTCAAGACAAACAAGGAAAAACCATTCCCGGCGTTGCGAAATCTTGGTCGGTGAACGACAACAATACGGTCTACACCTTTCAGCTTCGTGATGCAAAATGGTCGAATGGTGACAATGTCACTGCACAAGACTTTGTCTACAGTTGGCAGCGCCTACTCGACCCCAATACGGCTTCCCCTTACGCTTGGTTTGCCGCGATTCCAAACATCCAAAACTCACAAGCGATTATGAAAGGCGAAGCAACACCGCACACACTTGGCGTAAAAGCACTGGATGACAAAACCTTCCAAGTGACGCTTGAAAAGCCAATTCCATTTTTTATCAAGCTGCTTAGCCATCCGGTTCTTGCTCCAGTGCATAAAGCCACGGTTGAAAAGTACGGCAGCAACTGGACGCAACCAAAACACATTGTTACTAATGGCGCGTTTACCGTTTCTGAGTGGAAGGTAAACGAAAAAATGGTGATGGTGAAAAATCCATATTATTGGGACGCAAGCAACGTCGTGTTGGATAAAATCACGTGGCTGCCGATTGGTGATGCCAATGTTGTGCTTAATCGCTATTTAGCGGGGGAAATAGACCAAGTGATGTCGATTCCTTCTGCGCAAAAGAAAAAGCTAATCACCAAGCTGCCACAAGAAGTCGCAGACACCAGTGCGTCACTTGGCTCGACGTTTTATTACCTCAACACCCAGCAGGGTCCAACCAAAGACCTGCGTGTTCGACAAGCCCTATCCTATGCCATTGATCGCAAGATCTTAACCGACGCAATTTTAAGAAACGGTGGTATCCCAATGTTTACCTTGGTGCCGCCACAAACCGATGGCTTTCAATCACACACCCCAGAATACGCGACATGGACAACAAATCAGCGCATCGACAAAGCCAAACGCTTATTGGCACAAGCTGGTTATAACAAAGCGAATCCACTCAAACTCACTTTCACTGTTCCTACCTTCTCTAAAGACGTGAAAATGGCAACAGCAATGGCAGGCATGTGGAAAAGCCGCTTAGGCGCGCAAATCACCATTAAACAACTCGAGCCTAAAGTGTTCTACGCATTAAAAGAGCCAACTGAAATCACTCGTGGCGGATGGACCGCAGACTACAACGAAGCTTCAACATGGCTCGATATCTTCGTCTCCAATGGCGAGTACAACGATTCACGCTACAACAACCCCACATATGATGAGTTGATGTCGCGTTCTAAAACCATGAATGATCCCTCAAAGCTGTATCTACAAGCAGAAAGCATGCTGATTGAAGATATGGCGATTATCCCGGTTTACCGTCCAGGCAACGATCAATATTTGATCAAGCCTTATGTTGGTGGCTACGAGCGTACTAACCCCGAGTCCTCGTACTACCGCAAGAATGTCTATGTGAAAGTCCACTAATGGCATGCTTTAGGCCTGAGTCGGCTCGGTAACACGCACTGACATTGCGAGTACATGGCATATCGTGTCGAACTTCTCTTCTCTCGGTGATGAGCTCAGGCCAATTTTTTCTCTTTCTCGACGTGACGACATGTGACGTCGCATGACCAAAGGATGATGGATCATGATTTGGTACATTCTCAGACGATTAGCCATCGCGATTCCGACGTTGTTGTTTATCGCTTTGGTCTCTTTTTGGTTGATGCATATCGCACCCGGTGGACCGTTTGACATGGAGCGTCCTATGCCGGAAGTGGTTCGCGCTAACATCGAAGCCAAATTTCACCTCGACGAACCATTTTTGGTTCAGTTCTGGATTTATATTACCAACTTCGCTCAAGGTGATTTAGGACCAAGCTTTGTCTATCAAGACTTTACGGTGACTCAGTTGGTCGCTCAATCTTGGCCGGTCTCTGCCCTACTTGGCGTTCTGTCTTTTTGTATCTCAGTACCACTTGGTATGTTGCTCGGCACCATTGCTGCGTTAAAACGCAATAGCCGCTTAGATTACGGGTTGATGACCCTTTCCATGACGGGTGTTGTTGTGCCTGCATTCGTCCTCGCGCCAGTATTGGTGACGATATTTGCGATTCATTTAGGTTGGCTACCTGCCGGTGGTTGGGAAGGAGGACAACTCGCTTTTCTCGTTCTACCAGTGTTAAGTCTTGCGATTGGCTCTATCGCCAGTATTGCTCGTGTTATGCGCGGTGCCATGATTGAAACACTGAATCAACCTTATATTCGTACTGCAAAAGCCAAAGGGTTATCGACCGCATACATCTTGTTCCACCATGCACTGCGACCGTCATTGATTCCCGTAGTCGCCATGCTGGGTCCAGCTTTTGTTTCGGTTGTCACAGGCTCGGTCATCATCGATATCTTTTTTGGTACTGGCGGTATGGGACAACACTTTGTCTCCGGCGCACTCAATCGCGATTACGGCTTAGTCATGGGTATTACTCTCATCGTTGCTTCACTGACGATTTTTTTCAACCTTGTGGTCGACTTGCTCTACACCGTTATCGACCCGCGTATCCGAGTTTAGGAGCCGAGCATGTTATCGATTAAAAAGCTGGATACTCAATCCTTACAAGACCGAGTTGTTGATAATATCGAAGCCGTAGAAGGTCGAAGTCTATGGCAAGACGCGTGGACTCGCTTTCGCAGAAATCGTGCGGCAATGACCTCCGTTTACGTGCTTGCATTCATCATCTTGTGTATCACCTTTGGCCCTTCACTTGCTGCCTTTGGACATGATGAGATTGATTGGAATATCCTTGCTGACCCGTACGAGTTGGGGAAACCCTCTTTGAGCAGCGGGCATTATTTTGGTACCGACGACCTAGGACAAGACCTGTTTGCCCGCACGATGCAAGGTGGTCGCCTGTCGATTTTAGTTGGCTTTGTTGGTGCCTTGGTTGCCGTTGTGATTGGCACTATTTGGGGCAGTATTTCCGGCTATCTTGGTGGTGTGGTAGACAGCGTAATGATGCGCATCATCGAAGTGATCGACTCAGTGCCATTTATGTTCATGGTCATCCTGTTCGTAACCTTATTTGGCAACAACATCTATCTGATCTTTATCGTGATTGGCATGGTGTCATGGCTGGGTATTGCCCGAGTGGTAAGGGGCGTAACCTTCGGTATCAAAAAGCGCGAATTTATTGAAGCAGCGCATTCTATCGGCGTATCTAAATTCACCATTGTGCGCCGTCATGTGTTGCCAAATGTGCTTGGGATCGTGATGGTCTACTCCTCCTTAATGGTGCCCGGCTTCATCATGTTTGAATCCTTCTTGAGTTTCTTAGGCTTAGGTGTTCAACCGCCAGATACCAGTTGGGGAATCTTGATTTCAGAAGGCGCAAAAACCATCGACGTGGCATTGTGGATGCTACTTTTCCCATCGCTGTTTTTGGTCGCAACCCTGTTTTGTTTTAACTTCATCGGCGATGGCTTACGCGACGCCCTTGACCCGAAAGATCGATAAGGACCTCCCATGCTATCAATTGAAAACATGAACGTGCGCTTCGATACGCCAGACGGACAAGTGCAAGCGGTCAGCAACCTCTCCTACGCGATTCAAGCGGGAGAAACGCTGGGCATCGTTGGCGAGTCCGGCTCAGGCAAAAGCCAATCGGTGTTTGCGCTAATGGGGCTAACAGCTGATAACGGGAACGTCTCGGGCGAAGCACGTTTTCATGGCGAGAACTTACTCGCGATGTCGAAGAAGCAGCTCAACCGCATTCGCGCAGAGAAAATCGGCATGATCTTTCAAGATCCGATGACCTCTCTTAACCCGTTTATGAAGATTGGCAAACAACTCAGTGAAGTGCTGATGGTGCACAAAGGAATGAGCCGAAAACAAGCCATTGCAGAATCCATTCAGATGCTAGATGCAGTGCGGATTCCTTCTCCGGAAACGCGCATGAACCAATATCCACACGAGCTTTCTGGCGGTATGCGCCAACGTGTGATGATTGCCATGGCGTTGTTGTGTAAACCGGAACTGCTTATTGCCGATGAGCCCACAACAGCACTCGACGTGACAGTACAAGCGCAAATCCTGATGCTGTTGCGTGAGTTACAACAGGAGTTCAACACTGCCATCTTGCTCATCACTCACGATATGGGCGTAGTCGCTGAAATGTGTGACCGAGTTTTAGTCATGTACGGCGGACAGAAAATGGAACAAGCAGATACGGACACGTTATTCGCCCAGCCAGCTCACCCGTATACCCAAGGGCTTCTAAAGGCGATCCCATCGATTACAGAAGATATGCCTCGCTTGCCAACCATTGCAGGTAACCCACCGAGCGCTCTGATTAATCACAAAGGCTGCCCGTTTAGAGATCGCTGTGACTATCGTGAACCACGTTGCCAAACACAAACACCTCGGTTCGCTCCCCTTAACGGACGCCAATCCATTGCCTGTCATGTCAAAGCGCAGGGCAGTATTTCTCTTATTCATCAATCGGCTTAAGGAAACGTTATGACCCAGCAAGAAGTGTTACTGTCTGCCCGCGACCTGAAAGTCCACTTTCCAGTATCGCGCCATATCATTCCTAGTCGAAGAAAGATCGTCAAAGCGGTGAATGGCATTGACTTAGATGTGTACCGAGGCGAAACCCTCGGCATTGTCGGCGAATCCGGTTGCGGAAAGTCCACATTGGCGCGAGCCCTACTTCGTTTGATTGAGCCGACACATGGCACCCTGACGTGGAAAGGTGAAGATATGCGTGGCTTTGGCAAAAACGCACTCGCCCTTCGTCGTCGCGAGTTCCAGATGATATTTCAAGATCCATCAGCCAGCTTAAACCCGCGTTTAACCATTTCAGAATGCATTGCCGAACCACTACTAACGCATGAACCAAGGCTTAAACGCGCCGAAGTTGAAAAGCGAGTCATCGCCATGATGGACAAAGTAGGACTGCTCGCAAGCCAGCGAAACCGCTATCCGCATGAGTTTTCTGGGGGGCAGTGTCAACGTGTCGGCATCGCTCGTGCGTTGATTCTTAATCCCGACTTGGTGGTGTGTGATGAACCTGTTAGCGCACTTGATGTATCCATTCAGGCACAAGTGATCAATCTACTCGATGACCTCAAACATGAAATGGGGCTGACACTGGTAATGATTGCTCACGACCTCAGCGTGGTACGTCATATTAGTGATCGCGTAATGGTGATGTATCTGGGTAAGCCGATGGAAGTCGGACGTTACGACCAAGTATTTGATGATGCTAAGCACCCTTATACCAAAGCGTTGCTTTCTGCTGTGCCAATCGCCAACCCTCAATTAGCACGCAACCGCGAGATCCAATTGCTGCCCGGCGATCTCCCTTCCCCGCTCAGCCCTCCGAGCGGTTGCGTCTTTCGAACCCGATGCCCAGAAGCGACCCAACTCTGCGGGCAGCAAAGCCCTGCAAAAATCGGCTCTGAGCAACATCATATCTATTGTTCAAACATGATTTCAGGAAGTCTTTCATGAATACAACAAACTCGGTAAATCAACGCCTTTCATCGCTGCGAGATGCGATGGCAACTTATAACGTTGCAGCCTACATCGTAACAAACAACGATCCTCACAATAGCGAATACTCTGCGGATCATTGGGCTGGTCGAACATGGATTTCTGGTTTTACCGGCTCGGCAGGTAACGTTGTTATCACTGCTCAAGGTGGTGGATTATGGACCGATGGTCGTTACTACATTCAAGCTGAAGAACAGCTTCATGGTACTGGACTCAACCTATTTAAAGCGCGTCAACCAGAGACGCCAAGTATTCCCAAATGGTTAGCCAGCACGTTAGAAGCCGGTAGTACCATCGCAGTAGATGGACGCTCTATCTGTTATGCATTTTACCAAGAACTCAAACAAGCGCTTGAGCCTAAAAACATCCAGATTATCCTCGACCTCGACTTACTGACACCGATCTGGCATGACCGCCCTAGCAGACCAACTGAGATGATCTTTGAGCACCCTGTCGCCTTTGCAGGCATAGAGACCAAGCAAAAGCTGACTGACCTTCGCTCTTGGCTTGGCGACAACCGCGTTGACAGTTTGTTGGTGTCAACGTTAGACGATGTAATGTGGACGCTAAATATTCGCGGCGCAGATACTCCTTACTGCCCAGTATCTGAAGCGTATCTTGTAGTGGAACAAACGCGCGCTACCGCATTTATCGACAAGGCGAAGTTGCCTGTTGAGATAGAAAAGCAACTCAACGAGCAAGGTGTCAGCGTTCGTCATTACGACTACGTGAGCCAATATTTGAATCAGCAATGTGAAGGGCTTTCTCTTGCGTTTAACCCAAGCTACACCGACAGTTTATTGGTCAGTGCAATTGAGCAAAACGTTTCACTAAAGCCTATGGCTTGCCCGGCCACCGACATGAAAGCCAGCAAAAACCCGACCGAGCTAGCCAATCTCGAACAATCATTGAAGGACGATGGTGTGGCAGTTGTCAGGTTCATGAGTTGGCTAGAAGACCAAGTCCCAAGTGGGCTTGTTACTGAATTGTCTGCTGAGGCGCAGTTAAAAAGTTATCGCCGTCAAACTCGCCATTATGTGAGCGACAGTTTTCGCACCATCGCAGGCTTTGCTGCCCATGGTGCCAAAATGCACTACGCCGCCGATGAAGAAAGTAATGCCGTCGTCAACGAAAGCAACTTCTTTCTTGTCGACTCTGGCGGTCAATACCTTGGCGGTACTACGGATATCACCCGTACTTTCCATTTCGGGTCACCGACCATTAAACAGCGCAGAGACTACACCTTAGTGCTCAAAGCGGTCATCCGACTGACTCAGACTCGATTTATGAAAGGCTCTACGGGTGCCAATCTCGACATCATGGCTCGTGGTGTATTGTGGCAACATGGCATCGATTATAAATGCGGCACGGGACATGGCGTTGGCATTTGCTTAAATGTTCATGAAGGTCCACAAAACTTTTCGCAAAGCCATCGCGAAGTGGAACTGAAACCAGGCATGGTGATCACCAACGAGCCGGGCGTGTATCGCGAAGGTGAATACGGCGTTCGTATCGAGAACATCATGAAAGTCGTGGAAGTCGAGCAAAACGAATTTGGCACATTTTACGGTTTTGAGACCATTACCCTCGCCCCGATTGCCACCAGCATGCTCGATATAACCTTACTTAGCCAAGACGAGGTGGATTGGTTAAATCACTATCACACGCAGGTTTACAAAGCGCTCAGCCCATCATTAGATGCGCATGACAAAACTTGGCTACAAGGCGCAACCCAGATGGTTGAAAAATAGCGTTTTCTTCATCTCCAATTTCATTTCAAACTCTTGTTAACTTCAAATAACTTAGTTTGATTGCCAGTCCTCGGGCTGGCTTTTTTCTTCTCACTGATTCATTCCTCGCTAAAAATCCCTTTTTTCTTAGAACAACATGCCATTCGCATACATAAGAAACATCATTTTGTATAGATAGATAAATACGAATTTGGACATAAGATACCAATCTAATTTCGCGACCAAATCAGAGCTGGAAGCAAAATCACAAGCGCAATTCATGCTATCTATTTCGCCGTCAATTCCCATCAGATAATCAAATCTGTAAGCCACTCACATTGAGATTGCTTATGTAATCCCCTCCATACTGTGTCGAGCTTCTGGCGACACATAAATGTCTATTCCATTGGCAAAAGTAGAGTCTAATATGAAGAAAAACACGCTCGCTTGGCTGATCTCATCCTTGCTAGGAAGTACAGCCGCTTTCGCAAACGCGAACCACGACCTAACCTTGGTCGAAGTCGGTAACCAAACCTTTGAACGCATAGAAATGCTCAAACAGTTAGCAGACAAAGGTCAAGGCACGTCTCTACGTGATGGCGAAACCTACCTTGATTTTCAAGGCTATGAATACTGGGTTAACTTCGATGGCTACCCTAAGTTCCCATTCTTATTCGGCGATCAAGACCAAGCCTACCGCAATGTGGTGGACTTCGTCGGTCCTGAATGGGAATTCATCATGTACAACGGTGGCTTCTACCTGATGCACAAAGAGTTTAGCGTGATGAACCCAGACGACACAGGTTGCTACGTAGAATATATCCCTGCAGCCCGAGGCTCGAAGCGTCCAAATGGCGAATACATTTGGCAGTCAGATATGATTCAAAACATCGAGACTTCTAACTGTGGTGACCTATCTGCGCCAAGCATCAATGCATTGAACGTAGCCAGCGTTTCAGATCAAGGTGTTCAGCTAAAATGGGCTACGCAAAACGCGAATGACAACGTGGTTTTGACGTTGACCGAATCAGGTTCAGAGCCCGTTCGTTATGACAACGTTCAATCTGGCTTGTTCATTGGCAGCCTGAAACCAGACACTCGGTACACGGCGGAGCTTTCTTCGTGCAATGCGATTGATTGTATCGAGCCACAAAAGATTGAGTTCACGACAAGTGCCGCACGCCTTGCTTACGCAGATGAATTGCCGCTAGTAAATCATTTGAATGGCGATTTGACTGGTTCTATCCATTTTGCTCAAACCCATACGACCACCGCCCCAAATCAAAACGATGTTAACCTGTTCCCTGACTTGGTGATCGACCGTGAAGCTCTGCTGTTATTCACACCAGAAGACAAAACCGTTCAACAAGTTTGGGTAGAAGTGAGCTTTGAAGGCACTGTAATCACTCGCCTCCTAATGCTGCCACCAAGCGCGCTTGCGGCTTCTGATCAGCCAGATAATGGACGTTCTAAAGTAGTATTCTCCCATCACGCGTGGTCACTGCCGCTGCAATGGGATTGGATGAAGCCAGGCTTGTCGCTGCGCTTAACCGATAACACTGATCGCCAAGGCGATTTAGCTGCTAATGAACTTGTTTTTGGCGGCGCGCCGGAGCTTATCATTCAAAACATCGACATGGGTATGCTCACGGCGCCGCGTGATGGCAACACCATGATCAAAAACATGGCAAAACTCAGCGCCGACTACTTCCAGAAAATCCCAGCATCTAAACTGGTGATGGCGGATTACACTGCCGCTTATTTCCCGAAAGTGACGCTGCCAAACGGTAAGGTTTACACCACAAGCTCCGATGGTGAAGGTGGCTGGCACGGCGGTGACATGCGTGAAGCCATTGGTAAAGCACTGGTCTCTACAGGTGTGAATAATGCGAACGTCGGCATTACCGATAGTGCTGGCTATTCGCAAGCTTACAATAAACGCTTCAACCATATTACTGCGCACACCAACCGCGGCGTGTACACCAATGGCATTATTGATCATGGCGGCAGTGGCGGCGGTGGCATCGTGACGTTAACAGCGACAACCGGTAACGAATGGTCTCACGAACTGGGTCATAACTACGGTCTGGGTCACTACCCTTGGTATGCTTCAACGCATGATTTGGAATCTGGTTGGGGTTGGGATGCCCTGCATCGCCGCTTTATCGGTAACTTACATTGGACAGGTGAAGCCACGACAAACGATGTGGGTGGTGAAGTGGTACCACCATTTGCGGGTGAATTCCGCTTTATGCGTGACGCTCAAGCCGGTGGCGAAGCTGCGCTATTGGGCACCATTAGTCATTACACGTTAGAGCACCCTTCTCAGTCTCGCCGTGTACAAACTTGGCTCAATAACGGCTTTAACGTCGATTTAAACAGCTCGACTGGTTATGTTCGTTGGAATCAAGAAAGCCAAAGTTACGAAGAAGCACAAACCGACACGCCAGTACCTAGCGCGGCAGGCGTGCCTGTTGTCACTATGTTGGGCATTTACGATCCGCGTAACGAACTTGCAAGCCAAGTTTACCCACTGATTTACTCCAACTACGGCAACGTGTTTGAGCTGCCTTCTGCACCAGACGTAACTTATCATCCCGAGGGTTGGCAAGCGGTGTCTTCTTTGTCTGACGAGCAAATTCAACAAGAATTGTGGCAGACGATGAAGGTCAACAACCAGCAGGCTCGTATTTGTCAGTTCACCTACACGGCAAGCAACGGCGAAACTGCAAACTTCGTCGGTACAGTCAGTGCGGATATGGCGCGTTGTGAAAGCAGCGAAGACATGTACTGGAACATCAATGGTCAGCGTGAGCGCATGATATCTCAAGATCATGACTATTCACTGCTGTCTAAATACGGTGAAGGTGCTGTGACTTACACGCCGAACACCGAAATTGGTGAAGTGCCACTTTGCGTGCTTGATAAATCTGGCACGAGCCATGATGGTGCGGGCTACTTTACCTCTTCCCATTGCCAACAGTTTAGCGGCGTGAAACACAACAACGGAGCAGATTGGCGTTACGCACGACATCAAGGTGGAATGCATCAACCGAGTATGATCTCTCAACGTAGCTGCGCAGTTACTGTGGAGCGCCAAGATGGCTCAGTACAGAACATTGCGGTTGCAAGTAGCCGATTAAACGACTCACAAAGCAATAAGTTCCACTTTAACCTAGAGCAACTGCCACTACCGACTCGTGTCACCTTAAGTTGTACTGACGTGAATGGTGAACAAGTGCTAGATAGCTTGATCCCTGATCAAAACCCAGCGATCGATAAGCTTGTTGGTCCTATCTTTGTTGGTCAGGAGCACGGTTACAAACAATACGTTGATGAACAAGTCATGTTTGCCGACAACGCAGCGTTAAACCGCATCGAATTTGGCTTTGTGGCTGACTTCGACAAGTTCGTAGCAGACAACTACGGAGCGGGTGTGCTGAACAATGGTGAGACAAGCGCAGAACGCCGCGCTGGTGCACTTTACGTGTACCCTAACCCAGTCACCGGCACTCGCGATTACTTCCTAATGCGTGATATCTCTGCGGCGGATTTCCCAACCAACCAAGCAGACAATGAAGGCTGGAAGTACCTAGGCTCAGCGGAAAACCATGTCCAGTTTGGTTTTAACCCACTGAAAGTCGATCGTAGTAACATCGACAATGCACAGCGCATTGCCAACTACTTCAATCAACCGCAGTTGCTAACGTGGGAACAAGCGAGTTCAACGGCATGGGGTCAATCTGAGAACGCAATTTTCATTGATACCGATGAAAGCGGTGAGCGCCGTTACTTTATGCAAAAACGTCCGGGAGTGAACAGCGCGTTGCCAGTTCAAAACACCTCTGACGCTGATTGGCGCTTTATTGGTAGCGACACGGATATTGAACAGTACATTGCTGAGCTCAACAGTGACCTAGCTAAGTTTGAAGCCGAAATCTTAAACTGGCACAAGCAAGATCGCATGGGAGTTTGGGGCGAGAACAACAACACGGGAACGATAAACGATATTTACGTGTACCACTTCCGTGGTGGTTACCATTACTACCGCCTCATTGACGGCAAGTACTGGTACTTCCCTTGGCCAACGGAGGCGAACCCAAACAACGCTGATTGGCAGTACTTGGGGCACTTCTAAGCCTCAACCGATATTCAATATGAATAAAAACGCCCTGCACAATGTAAACTCGTGCTGGGCGTTTCATTTTCTGTTGTTACTAGGACCAGTTGATCTTAATCAACAGAAACAATGTTTACTGACGACAACCTGAGGTATCAAAGTCCACTACAATCGCGGCATTTTCAAACTCACCAGAGACTTTAACGTACCCCCAGTAATTGCGCTGATTGGACAAGGTAATACACTCGGCATTACCCGCATTGTCTGACCACGCATGGTGATTTGAACCGTTTGGCCAACCATCATTGCTGTACTCAATTTTCAGGTCGCCTACCCCATTTGCCGTGGTGATTGCCATGCTGGTGTGCTCATTGATCGCTGGGATACTCAACCAAATGGTTTGTTGCGTCGCCAAACACGCCGCTTGTCCCACAGTTAAGCGTCCACCACTGATTTTACTTTGCACTGCACAATCTTGTGGTAGCGCATCAGAACCGCCCTGCGCCGTAATAGTAAGACTGTGTGTCGTGCTTGCGGTTAGCCCATCATTATCAGTCACGGTTAAGCTGATCGTGTACTGCCCTTCACTGCCATATTGGTGCGACGGCTGGGTTTGTGTGCTGGTCGTGCCATCACCGAAATCCCACAAGACGCTGACGATCTTCCCGTTTGCATCCGTGCTGTTTTCACTGCTAAATGTAATGCTTTCACCGACTTTACCCTCACTGTTTGCGGTTATGACTGCATTAGGAGCATCACCAGAAACAAGAGCTTGTTGCCACTGTTCAAACTCGCTCTGGTATAAGGTTGCCCACTGATTAATGGTTGCTTTGTAATTTGCCCAGTTACCCTGACGAGTTTCTATCAGCATTTGATTTACGTCGTCTTTATGTCGCTCAAACATGAATCGAACCGCCAAGTAACCCCAGCGATAAATTCTATCGACATCAAAGCCATCATAACTGGTCTCAAAGATCTCGCTGAGCGTAAACGTTGACCCATCTTTGATGGTGTCTATCGCAGCTTGGTTATCGTTCTCCTTCGACACATATTCGGCAATGCCCTCACTCCACCACACGATTCTTTCAGTTGGATGACCGAAGCCACCATAAAGGTCAAATCGTCCATCAAGGTAATGAACATACTCGTGCTCTAGGTTCCACACAAAGTGATCTGGGTTGGCGTAAGGCGCTTCATAAGCAACAAAATTAGGGATGTTCCCCGGCGTTGCGGGATCGCCCTCAAGGTACATTCCTCCATTGTTGGTACTGATGTTAAAAATCGGTCCAGCGTATTTGCCGTAATCATCGCTTGAATCAAAGATATTGACCTGCAACTGCGTGTTGTAGTCATCCGCAACAGGCTGTCTTCCTGTCTCAAGTGAAGTGTGGAAATACCCCTCTTCGTACCCCATCTTCGAACAAGCCGCGACGTGCTGCTCTTGCGTCATGTTCTGCGACAAAATACGAATGGTAGGACTACACGTGTACGATTGAGAAAGCACTAAACCCTTCAACTGGGACTCAAAGTTACAAATTCCATAGTCACTACAATCCGCGTAATAAGAGACTGTATCGGCAGCGCCAAGCCAAATGGCATCGCCTCTACCGTACATCTCGTATTGAGCAAAGATCTCGGTCAGTTTGCTTTTCACTGTACTGGAAGCAGTACCGGAATATTTGGTTAATCGTCCTAGCTCACGACCAGCATTCGCTGCCATAAACTCATCACTAGCACCAATAGCTGACGAGCGTAGCGCAAAGTCTCCTAGTGCTTTAACAAGCTCAGTCTGATTACCAATGGTTTGCACAAATTGCTCATTCCACTGACCACCAAACAAAATGGTAAATACGCCATTCACTGCATTCCGCATGTACCAGTTCTGAGCGTATTGACTGTCCCAGCGAGTGAGCCACTGCGTAACCTGTGGTAGGTAGGCATGCTGGAGCCCTGCACTGTCCATAGTGATAATCACCTCACTGAGCACCTTGCCATGTGGGTCACTGTTCTCATAGAAGTTCGCATTATTAACAAAGGCATCGACGGCTTCTTGTACTGCAGGTGTCACCCAAGAAAGAAACGAGACCTTGCTGTTGTAAAACTCAGCGTAATAACCCGCTCGTAAATACAGGAACAAAGCTTCAAGCTCATCACTGCCGCCCCCAGCGTAGGCTTTCGCCAAATTGGTCGTGTGCTTTGCAATGTTGTACATGTGCCCAGACTCGAACGCCGCTTCTTGTATTCGACTCTCTGCTGAGAAAAGTCCATTAACACAGCTAGCCCCCTGGACCTTAAGGGCATTGATTAGATCATTGCTATTACTCGAAGTGAAAGCTTCTACATCACACACGTTTGATGCCTGCTCCGCAGACCGAGTAGAAAGAGTGCGAAGAGTCGGTTTCGGTTGTTGGGGAAGCAGCTTAGTTGGTGCATAATCTGGCAATGCTCTATCATTACCGTTTTGATGAGCGTGATGTTGGTATATTTCTGTGACTTGCTGCGATGGCTCACTTAAAGCAAGCGCATTCGTACTAGCAAAGAAGGTCGCTATCGCGACGGTGAGATTTTTCAATTCCATCTTGATTCTTCTATATGATGAGTTCCTTAAATGCCGTTACCACTTAGGCATCACCATTTACTCTTCTCACGACAAAGAGCACCCTCTCATATAAGGGCGATTGAGCTTTAAAATAAACAAATCCGTTGTACTCAAAAACTTTGGTCTCAGTTTCTAGCACCAGATCTGCCATAGCACGAACTTTATAAAATCTATTTGCTTGATAGCGATTGATCACCTACCACCTCCCTTTAGCAAGCTCAAAATCAGCCACGTTGCTTACTTTAACGCCCCGCACTCAATTGAACTTGCTCGTTGGCTTCGTCCCTTTTTAAAACTCCCGTAAATCAATCGTTGAAATAATCAGCAACAACATACACTTGTGTGATTTTAAGGTTAATTTTCAAGCCATAACGCTCCGTTCTCATTACCTAAACACAAAGTTGTGGTATTCATTCTGCGATTATTTGATCGACTTAAATTAGGATTATCAATATGACTTTGGTTAAGAGATTTATGTTAGGAACATTGCTGTTTTTACCGTCGCTTAGCTATGGCGGTGATTTTGTTTACGTTTGCTCTCTAAAACCTTTTATGGATACATTTTCTCAAGCAGGTCGAACTGAAGCAGAGGCAAGACAGAACGTACGAAGCAGTTGTGAAAAGCAATATGGGGAAGGCAGTATCTTTTGTAAAACGTCTGATGCGAAATGCGAAGGCTCCTCTCTTCGTGGCAGTAGTGATAGTGATGTGAATGATAATGCGTCAGCCGTGATTTATCAGTATCGACACCAAACAGGTCCATCACTGATGCTTAGCCATGACATTTCCGACCTCAGTATGTACAAATTCGATGACAAAATGAGCTCGTTTTCTATCCCTCGCGGATGGCGTGTCCGTTTTTATGTCGATAAAAACTTCCGAGGTGATTACTACACCCGCGATCATGGCTCATACAATGCCGATGGCTTTGAAGATAAGATCAGTTCAATCAAGATCATTTCTCGTTAAGCTTCCACGTTTGCGCTTTGCTTAAAACAGCCCCTCGGTAAATCGAGGGGTTGTATTATCAAAAAGCGTCGAACTTAATTTGGAAGAAAATCAATAAAGACATCATGACCATTATCAATGGCTCGGTTTTTATACAGCCAATTGTTCTGCTTGATGATTCGTTCAGTCAATTCAAGCCCTAAGCCAAAACCGAGATTGTTCTCTTCTGCATCTTGAGTTGCACTTTGATTGAATATCACCACCGAGCTGCCCTCTTGCTTTACTTGCACAAAACCATCTGCCGTGTGTTGGAAAGCGTTGCGAACCAGATTGGTGCAAACCATTCGCGCTAACGGTTCAACCAATAACACTTGTTGTCGATCAGTAATAATATCGACGGTTACTTGCTTGCCTTGCAGCAAATAGGACAATTCATCAATGATTTGGGCTAATAAATCTCCCAACGCCACTTCTTTGGCTGGGATTTGAGGCGCGTTACCTCGGTTGAGCCACAGTATTGCTTCTGTTAAGTCGGTCATCGTCGCATTTGCACGCGATATCCGTCTGAGCACCTCCTGTTGTTTTTCCACCTCAACTTGCTTTTCACACATCTTCTTTAGCAGTTCGGTATTAGTTTTGGTGACCGCAATAGGTGTTCTCAGCTCATGACTTGCGTAGGCAAGAAATTTCTTCTCACGCTCAACACTTTGCTGCACTGACTCCATGCTTGATTTAACGATATTCGCCAACACGTTTAGCTCGCTGTAGTGAAAATCTGGAATAGGCTGACTAAGCTGATCCGTCGTCATGTTCTTTGCCCAATTCTTTAACTGTTCAACAGGTGTTGTGACCTTGCGAAAGATGATGATCAAAACCAAATAGAACAGCAATATCGCCACCAACGCGGTAGAAAAAATAATGAAGAAGTGAGGAAATTCATCATCAACGGGGAACTGCTCAGTGCTGTCGTAGAAAGACACTGAGACATATTTCAGCATGCCATTATGCTGCACTTTCATCGCAAACAATGCCATTTTGGGTGGCGAGAAGATTGAACCATCAACAAAATAGTTGGTAAGTGTATTCGTTTCCAAGCTATCACGAGGAATATTCTCACGCACATCTTGGGGCAAATCGCGCCAACGTGAAGCAATGGTAAAGTCGCTGATTTTTACTGGTTCTCCAGGTTGGGTCTCTATAGAGATCGCGTGAGAGAACATCGAGTCTCTTAGTGCGATGTCCATGCCGGAGAAAAAGTAGTGCATCGTTAAAATGGACAACACCACAATGGTCGTAATGCCTGTGAGTAATACTGCAAAGAAACTGTATAAACGGATACTGGGTCTGATCTTCACGACGCATCTCCTTCTGAGATAACAAAGCCTTGCTTCACCACGGTCTTGATGAGCTTTTTCTGGTGCCCTTGGTCGACGCGCTGACGCAGGTTAAACATGTGAACTTTAAGGCTGTTGCTGTCGGGCTGTTCTTCACCCCAAATTTTGTACATCAACTGCTCACGAGTGACAGGATTTGGGCTCTCACGCATCAGCACTTCTAATATCTTAAAAGAAATCGGAGACAGTAAAACGGACTGCCCTGCTCGATTCACAGTCTTCTTTTGTACATCGATGGTCAGATCGGCAATGGTTAACTTGGTGTTTTGCGCACTACGTCGTTTAGATAAGGCAATAGTTCGGGCAATCAACTCTTCCATCGCAAAAGGTTTGATAAGGTAGTCATCTGCCCCGCGCGAAAATCCCGCAAGTTTGTCGCTCAGCGAGTCTAATGCTGTGAGCATGATGATTGGCGTTTCCAACCCTTGTTCTCGCAGTTTTTCACATACATCTAAGCCGTTCATTCTTGGCAAATTGATATCCAAAATGATCACGTCATAGTCGGTTTTTTCAATCATCTGCAAGCATGCCACGCCGTTCGCCACATGGTCGCAATGGATGTCTTCCAAGGCGAGATAGTCAATCACAGCGCTCGCAAGGTCGTGATCATCCTCTACGATGAGAAGCTGTAAGTGATTGGATGACATGAAATCCCCTTAAATGTTGTTTAGTTGGTGGAATGAACGCTTTGGACTGTGTTTTACCATATCGCAAAAGCGTCCCTAATTTTACTTAACCAACTTTTGGTCTTTTGATAAAACTCGACCGCATAAGTGGCCTCTTCACAATGCGTAGAAGGCATCTCGATTTGTGTTTGCTGTTTAAGGCTCTCTTCAACAATGAGCTTATCTGGAGGCAAACGCTCTATAGAAGCGATGAAACGGTAACCGCACTTAGGCACAGTAAGAATATACTCAGACTTTTGACGATTGTCGCACAAGGTCCTTCTTAGCGTTGCAATGGCTTGGGTCAAACTCGCTTCAGTGACTTTAACGTCATTATCCGTCCAAATGCTATCAAACAGAGTTTGCCTCGATAGAGTTTGGTTTGGGTGTTCAATCATCATACCAAGTAACTGATTGCTGTTTTTGCCAAGCACTTTTGTCTCTTCTTCTTGCTCGGTATCCACAATGGTGCCATCAAGAAAAGAGTAAACAAATCGACTACCGATAAGAACCGTCACGCTACCACTCTCCATGCTCGTTATTATTTTCGCTTTTTCGAGAGTGGATACTAAAAAGGGTCAGGTTAAGGTTGGGTTAAGACGACCCTAACTGAACGCAAAAAGGGGCGAATTCACTCGCCCCTATTATTTTTGAATCGCCTAGCGTAGTAATACCTTGTTAGACACGAGCTTGCTTTGGCATCGCTCCTACTTGGCTAACCATTGACGCGACTTAACGCTTAGTTTTGGTTAGCTTGTTCACAAACACAAAGAAGGTCGGCACAAACAACAAGGCTAATAACGTCCCTGATACCATGCCACCAAACACGCCTGTACCAAGTGAATTCTGGATCTCTGAGCTTGCCCCACTTGCGAACATCAGTGGCACAATACCAAAGGTAAATGCCAGAGAGGTCATCAAGATTGGTCGTAATCTCAATTTCGCCGCTTGAATTGCCGCTTCAGCAACCGACAATCCCAACTTGCGTTGTTGGTTGGCAAACTCAACAATCAAAATCGCGTTTTTAGCCGATAAACCGATCAGGGCAATTAAGCCCACTTTAAAGAACATATCGTTTTGCAGCCCACTTAATGATACCGCCCACGCAGAACCCAATAGCCCAAGCGGTGCGACCAAGACAACTGCAATTGGTATGGTCCAGCTCTCATATAACGCAGCAAGCACTAAAAACACCACCAGCAAAGAGAACAGCAACAAGATCTCCACTTCAGATTCTGCCTGGCGTTCTTGTTTAGACAAGTTGGTCCATTCAATACTCACGCTGTCATCGACTTGGCTAGCGACTTCTAACACTGCGTTCATTACCTGTCCGGAGCTGTAGCCCTGAGCCGCCATCGCAGAAGTGTCCGCCGCTTGCATACCATTATATCGAGTTAGCTGTTGCGGCATGGACTTCCAATCAGCTTTGATCAGCTCAGATAAGTAGACCAATTTTCCACTGCTGTTTTTCACCGCAATGCCCAACACATCTTCGATGTTCATGCGGTATTTCTGATCCGCCTGCACAATCACCTTCTGCATCCGCCCATGATTTGGAAAATCATTGACGTAGTTTGACCCCATAGCGGTGCTCAGAGTTTCGCTAATGTCAGAGAACGAAACACCCAACGTCATTGCCTTTTCACGGTCAATATCTAACGCCAGCCCTACCGTATAAGGAGTTGCGTTATAAAACAGCCCTGTCACTTCTGGTCGAGCCGTCAATGCTTGGTTGAACTTCTGTTTCAGTTGTTCAAAATCGGCTGCGCTTCTATTTGCTCGGTCTTGCAGTTGAAAGCTAACACCATTAGTTGCGCCCAACCCTTGGATTGCAGGAGGTAAAGCGGCAAACACCGCACCATCATTAGAGTGCTCACTCATGTACGCGTTAAATGCATTGGCAATGTCCGCACTCGAACGCTCACGCTTATCCCACTCAACTAAGTCTGTAATCATGAGTGCAGAGCCGGAGCCGGAGCCCGCAAAACTAAAGCCCAAGACTACGTTGGAAGCGCGCACCTCTGGCTGAGCTAATAAGAACTTTTCAGCAATCGAAACCACTTCTAAGGTTCTTTCTCGGCTCGCATCGGCTGGCAGTTGGATCGACGAAAAGAAGTAACCTTGATCTTCTTCTGGGAAGAAAGTGCTGTTGAGTTGCTGGAACATGTACACCGCACCCACCGATAACACGAGGTAAATCCCCATCATGCGCATCGTTTTATTGGTTGTCTTCGCCACCAACGAGCCATAACGCTGGGTGGAGGATTCAATCGCGCGGTTAAACCAACCCAATAAACCCGTACGCTTGTGCGCATCTTCCTTAATGGGTTTTAACATGGTCGCACACAGCGCTGGCGTCAGGGTTAGCGCCAAAAATGCAGAGAACAAAATCGCAACAGCGATCGACAGCGCAAACTGCTGATAGATTTGCCCAGACGTCCCCGAAGCGAAAGAGATTGGCACAAACACCGCCACCATGACCGCCGTTACCCCAATTACGGCACCGGAGATTTCTTTCATCGCTTTTTTAGTCGCTTCTAAAGGTGATAGTCCTTCTTTTGCCATCAAGCGTTCGACGTTTTCCACCACAATGATCGCATCATCCACAATGATACCGATCGATAGAACAATCCCGAACATAGTGAAAACATTAATCGAAAAGCCCATCAACTTCATGATCACGAACGCACCGCACAAGGCTATCGGTGCGACAATGGCGGGGATAAAGGTGTAAGTAAATCGCTGCAAAAATAGGTACATCACGATAAACACCAAGATCATCGCTTCAACCAACGTCTTAACCACTTTCTGAATGGAGATTTTCGCAAATGGTGCTGCATCACCCGACGCCATGTAGTCGATGTCTTCAGGAAAGGTTTTCTTGAGCTCCTTCATCCGCGCATGAATGCGGTTCGACGTCGCCACCGCATTCGCGCCTGACATCATCTTAATCCCGATACTTGCCGACGATATGCTATTGATGCGACTGCCAAAGTTATAGCTTTCTTGCCCCAATTCAACGCGCGCCACATCTTTAAGTCGCAGTTGTTTACCATCGGTCGAAGAGCGCAAAATGATGTTCTCAAACTCTTTGACGTTTTTGAGCTGTCCCGACGCGGTCAACGGCGTTACGGTTTTCTGCCCTACTTTTGCAGGCTCTTGCCCTACTTGCCCCGAAGCGATTTGTACGTTTTGCGCGCTGATGGCGCCCGTCACGTCAGACATGGTAAGGTCATAAGAAACTAGCTTTTGTGGATCGACCCATATACGCATCGCGTGCTCGGCAGAGTAAACCGTCACTTTACCAACCCCAGGTATACGCTTGATTTCATCGGTCACATTGCGCGCTAAAAAGTCACTCAATGCCCCTTCTGTCATCTTGCCTGATTTGGAGTACACGCTTAAATACATCAGATCGGAGCTTGAACTCGACTCAACATTCAAACCACTTTGTCTTACGTCTTGAGGTAAACGAGGCTCAACGGTTTTTATTTTGTTCTGCACCGCAATTTGCGCCAGTTCAGGGTCAGTCCCGTAGGCAAACTTCACGCTGATCTGCCCATTACCAGTAGAATCTGAGCTGGATGTAAACGACTCAATGCCATCAGTACCAAACAACTCACGTTCGATGATCGAAATAACGGTGTCATTGATGGTTTCCGGCGAGGCTCCTTGGTAGCTAAAAAAGACGTCAACCTGAGGCTGACTCACCGACGGAAATCGCTCCACTGCGAGCTGCGTAATCGACACTAAACCCAAAAGCGTAATAAGGATGCCGATCACCCACGCAAAGATGGGGCGGCGAATAAAAAAGTGCGACATAGTGATTACCCATTCAACTGCTTAGTATTGTCGTGCCATTCCATTGTTTCGATACTGGTACCGGGAAAAGCGTTCTCACCACCAACGACCACCACTTGCTCTCCTTCATTGACACCACTGGTCACTAAGGTCATGCCGCCAGTATTACCATCGGTCGTTACAAGCCGTTCTTCCAATTGCCCATTTTTCACCACCAACAAGTAAGCCTCGCCCGTCGATTTGTGTTTCACGGCTAAATTGGGAATAGCAAAACCCTCAACTTCGCCAACGGGGATCTGTGCTCGTACAAATTGCCCAACCAACAATCCTCGCGATGTGTTATCAACGACAGCACGCAAGGTCACGTTGCTGGTTTCTTCATCCACATACACAGCGGAATAGACCACCTTACCGGAGAGGATCTGACCGCTGGGCGATATCACTTTTAAGCTGCGATCGGATTGATGGATGTCATCGGTTAAGCGAGAAGCCATAGACGCCGGCACTTGCACGTCGAGATACACTTGATCAACCTTACGAATCACCGCTAGCGGCGACGAGTCACTCGGCTTGACCAACGCACCTTCAGTGATCAGCTCTTCACCTATCACACCGTCAATTGGAGCGGTCACGACGGTACGCTCTAAATCGAGTTTGGCTTTATTAAGCTGCGCTTTGCGGCTCATCCATTGCCCTTTCGCTGTACCAACACTAAAACGCGCATCATCTAAGTTCTGCTGACTGGCAAAATCAGTCTCACTGAGCTTTTTCAATCGCTCATATTGCGCTTGTGCTTTTTTATAAGCGTTTTCAGCTTCAACCACGTTAGCACGCTGGGTTTCGACTTCAATTTGGTAGGAGTCAGCATCGATTTGATATAAGGGTGTGCCTTTCTTCACAAAGTCCCCTTGGGTGAATAACCTTGCTTCGATGATCCCCTCGACTTGAGGGCGGATTTGAGCAATTTTGATGGGATTTACGCGCCCTTGCACTTGCTCATACAACGCCGTAGTCGTGGATTTGGCAACAACAGTAGAGAGTTTTACAACCTGAGCAAATCCTGCCGGACCTGCTTGACTGGCTTCTTCAGAAGCGGAAGATGGATTGCACCCTGTGGTTATAAGAGCGGCGGCAATCATCACCGCAACCAAAGACTTTCTGTACATGTTTCTTTCTCACAATCAGATGACACGTTTTCGTCACTTAACTTGAATTCGCTCCCAAGGATGGAGCAGTGTGAGAACGGAAACTAGCAGCGGCTTGGTTAAGACAGGGTTAAGAGACCAAGCAATATCACGCAATAACGTAAAGAGGGCGACATGCATGTGACTTTTCGAATACCTTAAACGCAGTTACACTACGCTCTCTTTTCCTTTTCTGACGCATTCCCATGACTGATGCTGATATCGAGCTGCAACACCTTTGGTTAGAAGTCCAAGCTGAGCGCTGGCAAAACCTGTCACGCTTTTTGTTTAGCTATTACTGCTACAAACACAACCTCGTGAGTAAAACCAATAAAGTGTGTTGGGAAACTGCCCGTGCATCACTACCTTGCTCTAAGACGATTACCGAACGCAAACATGCGGTTGTCGAACCATTGATACCGGAAGATACGGTCGTTGGACTATTAAAAACCATCAGTAAAGATGGCGACATGAGCTTTGAAATAATGGCGAGCACACTCGACACGTTTTTGCGCTATGTTGTGATCAGCAAACAAGAAAAAGCCCAGCTAAAACCCAACATGCCGGCAAACTGGTATCAGCAAGAGACTAAGCCATTAATGGCACGTTTTGAGCTCGCAGGTATTGTGACTTAAGGTACGTCGATGCAGTTACAAACCCTAGGTAAAGGACGCTTTGAAGCGCAATGGAGTGAAGATAAACATCTCATCGAAAAAACGATCCGAGATTGCATCTGTACGCGCCGAATTTTTGATGAAAACGAAAAGCTCCTTACCCAAGGTGAGCATGTCGAAAACTTATATCTGGTCGATTCAGGGCGCATCTCTATGGGCGTTACCGCAAGAAACGGCAAAACGTTTCTGCTTGGCACGCTTGAGTGTGAACAACAAGTCTTTGGTGAAATGGAGTTCTTTACTGGCTATCGCTGCCAAATGGACATCGTTCCGGTAGAACCGGTTGAAGTTGCGATTATTGACGCGCAAAAGCTGCAAAAATGTCTGTTAGAACAACCTCGACTTTCGCTTTACTTTGCCAGCGCCATCGCGATTGATTACCAAGATACGGTGGAGATTCTTTCTCGCCGATTACTCTACCCAATCACCTATAACGTGGCATACGACATCTATCATCAGTATTTAAATGATCTTCCAGTGGATGGTTTCCAAAAGAACTATTTGGAAGCGGAACGATTTGCCACCTCAGACCGTGTGTATCGTCGCGCAGTAAAAGAGCTTGAGAACAAAGGCTTTATCGCCAAAGAAAAGAAAGGATTACGTATTCTCGACTTGGACGGACTGCGTAATTTTGTCGAAGAATAGCTGAGTTCTTCACTTGTCAATGAGAAAAGGTCTGCACAATGCAGACCTTTTTAATTCGCTCGCTTTAATTAAGCGATTTGCGTTTGCTCTACTGTCTTAAACTTCATTGAAACCACCAGCATTGCGACGACCACTGCGTAAATAACTGGGATAGCGTACATCACGGTTTGCAGACCAACCACGCTTTCCATTACCGAACTGATAGCTGGGCTGAACATCGCGCCCGCACTGCCGCTGATTAAGATGTAAGACACGTTTTTACTAGTTGCATTGCGCACAAACGATACTCCATAAGCGATGAAAGCATTGTAAAGCGCTGCACAAGCAAAGCCGTAACCATAAGTCAGGTATGAGAGCCATTCTAGTTTATCCGTAGTAACGATAACGCTGGTGATCACCATAGCAACAGAGATGATGGTCAGTAAGAAAGTTTGAATCTTCATACGTGAAACAATCACGGTAGAAACTAATGCGCCAACCAGAGCCGCAGACCAGTATTGAGTGATGATGTTGCCCGCTTGCTCAAATGGGATATCAAACTTCTCTTTCACGAACATTGGCGCCCAAGTTAGGAAGGTGTACAACGCAAGCATACCTAGGAACAAACCTACGCCACCGCTGATGATGCCGAAGTTCCATTCAGATTTTGCTTCTTGCTCAGCGCCGCTTTCACCACCACATTGGTTAAAGTTAGTCAGCAAAGCAACGAACATGGTTGCTAACGCCACAACGCCCACGCTTAGGTAACTGATGCTCCAATTCATTGCGTTCGTCAGTGCATAAGTGGTGATCAATGGGAAGACGACGCCTGCAATGTTAAAGGTCGCGTCTTGTACCACCAGCATGGTGCTTTGAATTTTGTCTTTCCACACCGATACCACGATAGTACCCGCGATACAAAGACCAACACCGCCACAGAAGCCAATCACAGTCATGCCGAGCATCACGATAAACAGAGAAGGCGCGACGTACAGACTCAGTGCCGCTGCGGCAATCGCGCCGTAACACAATACGGTCATGCGTTTAATGCCGACTTTTTCAATCAAAAAGAAAGCCGCGATCGTACCGGCAAGTGCGCCGCCGTTTAACAGCGAGAAAATCGATGCGACTTCGTTAACGTTCGCATCAAAGGTGTTGGCAAGCGGTTCAACCAACATACCAAATTGGGTCGCAAAACCCGCCATGATGAAATTGGCGAGAAAGCTAATTGCGGTGAGTGTTATTTTATTTTTCATAATTCACTCCAAAGGCTCATGAGATAGATGTTCTTAGTATTAGAGAGCCAGCGAGCCAGCTCTCAAAGAAAACTTAATTGTAGGGTTAAGCTTTAATCGCAGTTTCTAGCGCAATTTCAATCATATTGTTGAAAGAAAGCTGACGCTCTTCTGCAGTGGTTTCTTCGCCAGTAATGCAGTGATCAGACACGGTCAAAATCGCCAGCGATTCAATGCCGAATTGGTGTGCTAAGCCGTACAAGCCCGCCACTTCCATATCCACACCAAGCACGCCAAAGCGCTCTAGGGCTGGGATCATATCTTCATCCGGATCGTAGTAAAGATCGCCTGTGAAGATGTTACCTACTTTGACATCAATGCCCTTCTCTTTCGCAGACATGTAAGCGTTGTGCAGCAGTTCAAACGTTGCAGACGTTGCCATATGGTAGCCACTGCTGCGCTTAGCATTCGTCGGTGAATCTGTGCCTGCCGCTTGGGCTAGGATAACGTCACGCATGTGAACGTCTTTTTGCGTCGCGCCGATGCTGCCAATTCGGATGATGCGTTTCACACCAAAGTCATTAATCAGCTCGTGACCGTAAAGCACCATTGATGGAATGCCCATGCCGTGCCCCATCACTGAAATGCGCTGACCTTTGTAATAACCGGTGTAGCCCAGCATATTACGAATGTCCGTAACCAGTTTGGCGTCATCTAGGTAGGTTTCCGCGATGTATTTCGCGCGTAGCGGATCGCCCGGCATGATAACAGTTGAAGCAAAATCTTCTGCAGAACCTGCGATATGAGCAGTCATAATGTTTTCCTCGTTCGTTCTGATGGCGCAATCATAATGAGGAAGCAGGACAAAGTTTCAGGACAAAAGTCCGGTTTGAAAGTACGAGCTCTCATAACTGAGCAAAGCGTCAGTATTCAACGAAAAAAGCGCCCACAACGAGGCGCATTCGGTCAAAAAAGTGAGTAATTCTTTGCAGAGAAAGCTCAGGGTAACCGCAAAATGGCTTGTTGCTTCAACCAGATTTATTCTTGAATGCCACGGATGCGCACGTTTCGTCTGCGCAGTATTTCTAACGTGACGAGCAGACACACCGACATAAAAATCAACAGTGTCGCGACGGCGAGTATGGTCGGACTGATTTGCTCGCGAATGCCAGACCACATTTGCCTTGGTACGGTTTTTTGCTCCGCCCCTGTTAAGAACAGCGCGACCACCACTTCATCAAACGAAGTACCGAAAGCAAACAAGCCACCGGAGATCATACCCGGACGTATTAGAGGAAACGTCACATGTCTGAAGGTATACACCGGATTAGCTCCAAGGCTAGCAGCGGCTTTAACTAAGCTGTGGTCAAAACCACTCAGTGTTGCCGTTACCGTGATCACCACAAACGGTGTACCAAGTGCAGCGTGAGCCAAAATGATGCCGATGTAAGTCTGGGAAAGTCCTAAGCGCGTATAGAAGAAATACATTGCTGCCGCCGAAATGATCACCGGAACAATCATTGGCGAGATCAGTAGCGCCATGATGGCATTGCGAAACGGCAAATTACTGCTGGCTAACCCTAGTGCAGCTAATGTGCCAAGCGCTGTGGCAATCAAAGTCGCCATCAAAGCAATGAAGGTGCTGTTTTTGAGCGCTAACAACCACTGCTCGTTAGTGAACATCTCGTGGTACCAACGCACTGAATACGCCTCGGGATCAAGATTCAGCATGCCCTCAGTAAAGGTAAAATAAGGTGTGGCATTAAACGACAGAGGAATGATGGTTAAAATCGGTGCAATAAGGAAAAACAGCACTAAGCCGCAAAAAACTAAATACCCAGCGTAGGCAACTCTCTCGCCTTTGGATGCATAATTCGGCAAACCCATGATTACCCTCCTACCTTGATATTATTAATGCCCACGACGCGGTTGAACACATAAAATAGCGTTAACACCACAAACAGCAATAGACCGCCTAAAGCCCCTGCCATGCCCCAGTTCAACGAGGTTTGCATGTGATAAGCAATCATGTTGGAAATCATCTGCCCGCTTCGTCCACCCACCAATGCTGGTGTGATGTAAAAACCGATGGAAAGGATGAAGGTCAACAGCGCGCCAGCACCAATACCGGGTAGCGTCAGCGGCACATAAACTTTGGTAAACGCGACTAAAGGCGTGGCACCGAGTGAACGAGCCGCGCGGAAGTAAGTCGGACTAATGCCCTTCATCACGCTGTAGAGCGGTAAAATCATAAACGGCAAAAGGATGTGAACCATCGATACCACGGTGCCAAACGTATTGTGGATCATTTGAATCCGTTCCGACGTTAAGCCAGACCAAATCAGTAAGTCATTAATGACACCTTGGTTTTGCAACAACACAATCCAAGACGTGGTCCGGACAAGTAGCGAAGTCCAAAATGGTAGAAGAACAACGATCAACAATAGGTTTGCGCGCTTATCTGGTAAGTTTGCTAACAAGTACGCTACTGGGTATGCCATTACCAAGCAAATGAACGTGATTAAGACCGACATCCAAAAGGTTTTAAAGAAAAGGTCGACGTAGATCTGGCGTTTTTCTGGTTGTGCTTCAATTTCACCAAACTCATTCACTTGCATGTCTAATGCCGCTAAATAGTGGCTCAATGTAATGGCACCACTGAGGTTCTTAAACGCCGCCCAATACTTGGTTTCTGTCCAGCGTTTATCGAGCTTGGATAACTCTGTCATCGATGCTGGCAATGACTCAAGGCGAGATAGCTTTCTTCCGGTTTTCATCATTAAGCTGCGCATTCCGGAAACTTCAATATTCATGCGATTGGCGATTTTTGGCAGCGTTTTGCTTTGATACAAACCCAATAGCTCATGAGAAAACGCAGTGATCACTTCTGGGTGCGGCTGACCTCGATAGTCCCAGCTTTCCAGCGCTTGAATTGTTTCTGGCAATGCTTGAGGTATGGCTCGATTGTCGACACTACGATACAGCATTTCTAAGATAGGAAATGCAAAGGTGAGTAAAATGAAACACACCAAGGGCACAGTAAGCATGATCGAACGGATGGTTTTTCTCCGTTCTGCTTTTTGCAGCTGAGCTTTGAGATCGTGTTCTTGCTCATGAACTTGGCGCTCGATTTCCAATACCGAGTCCAACGAGGTTAGCTCTCGACTCATGCTGCCTCCTCATTGCATTCCGTTTGCGGTTGAGATTGAGGTTGTGAGCAATCAAGGGCGTGACAATCTTCACTTTGCCAGCCGATGCGACATTGTGCGCCCGGAGTAAGTGAGAGATGGGTGCGATTGTCATTTGGTACTTTGACGACGAGTTTACCCACCGTATCAACGTCAACCACTAAACGATAATGGTCACCATGGTAAATCAGCTCACGCAAGATACCGGAAACTTGGTTATCACACTGATCGCCATCAGACTGCAGGATAATTTTTTCCGGTCGAATCGAAAGCGTGGTGCTCTGCCCTCGCTCTTTGACTCTTACGGGTTTCGCATTGAATGCCGCTTTCCCGACCTGCACTTGGCAGCGAGCATCATCTAACGTGTTTACAATACCGGTAAGTTGATTGTTCTCACCAATAAACTGCGCCACAAACGCATTACTTGGCGATTCGTACAACTCAGTTGGCGGCGCCAATTGTTGCACTTCGCCATGGTTAAATACCGCAATCCGATCAGACATCGTCAGCGCTTCATCTTGATCGTGCGTCACGTACAAAATGGTGATGCCGAGCTTTTCGTGAAGATGCTTTATTTCCATCTGCATTTGCTCGCGAAGTTGCTTATCCAACGCCCCCAACGGCTCATCCATCAACACAAGTTTTGGCTCGAACACTAAGGCTCTTGCGAGTGCAACGCGCTGTTGCTGACCTCCGGATAACTGTTTAGGGTAACGACTGGCAACGTGCCCTAGTTCCACCATGTCTAATGCGCTTTGCACTTTACTCTCGATGGTTTCACTGTCGAGCTTGCGTACCTTTAACGGAAAGGCAAGGTTTTCAGCAATGGTCATATGGGGAAAGAGCGCGTAGTTTTGAAATACCATGCCGATGTCTCGCTTGTGCGGAGCAAGGTTATTCACCTGCACGCCATCAATATAAATTTCGCCGCCAGTGGCAGTTTCAAACCCTGCCAGCATCATTAAGCACGTGGTTTTGCCCGAACCGGAAGGTCCAAGCATGGTGACAAACTCACCAGGAGCAATATCTAAGTTAAAATCTTTTACAACCAAGTTGGTGCCATCGTAGGTTTTCTTAACGTGTTGAAAGCTGACATAGTCCTTGTTCGCCGAATTCATGGCTTCCCTCCTCTCACTTTTTTGAACATCAAGAATAAGCAGAGCGTCAGTTAACGCCCTGCTAAGCAGCTTGGTTATAAATTGTATTTAGTTAGGTCTAAACGAGTAGCAAGCGCATGCTCGACCAATTGAATCACCTGTTCACGCTCTGCGCCTTGCAAGATTTGACGAGGGGCACGAACTTGCTCAGAGCCGCGTCCACACACTTGCTCCGCCAGCTTGATGCACTGAACCAAAGTTGGGATGGTGTCTAAACGCAGCAATGGTAGGAACCAACGGTAAATCTCTAACGCTTCTGCGTAACGACCTTGACTTGCCAACTTGTAAATCGCTACTGACTCTTCAGGGAATGCGTTGGTTAAGCCGGAGATCCAGCCTGTTGCACCTAGCATCAGTGATTCAAGCGCAATGTCATCAACGCCGCTGAACACGGTAAAGCGATCGTCAAATTGGTTGTAGAGCTCTGTAATGCGGCGCGTATCCGTGGTGGACTCTTTCACCGCCACAATGCTTTCAAATTCAGCCAGTTTCGCCATGATGTCGAGACTGACATCCACACCGTAAGAAACTGGGTTGTTGTAAATCATGATTGGCATTTCTGGCGTTGCTTGCGCCAAAGTGCGGTAGTAATCAAAGGTCTCGCTTTCTGACGTGCGGTACACCATTGCAGGCATCACCATACAGCCATCAATACCGATTTTTTGAGCGTCTTGCATATAGTCAATCGCTGCAGTGGTAATGGACTCTGCCGTACCAGCAATCAAAGGTACACGACCATTGACCACTTCTTGTGCTGCCTGCAATACCTGACGTTTTTCTTCTGGATACAAGGCGCAGTTTTCTCCTACTGTACCCAAACAGATGATGCCGTTGACGCCATCCTTAATTTGGTTATCGATAACGGTTTGTGTTGCATCTAAATCAATTGACTGATCGTGACGAAACTGAGTACTGACCGCTGGATAGACACCTTTCCATTCTACTTTCATTAACTTTCTTCCCTATATGTATATTGTATGCAATTTTAGAAGGCGAGCGAAAATGCTCAAACTAGGCTGATGCCGCTTTCTTTCAATACCGCTTGTACTGCGGCTAAATCGGCTAAGGCACTGCCCACCGATTTGTATAAGGTGATCGCCTCATCACTCTGACGCCCTCTCACTTCTTTGGCGCAAAGCTGTGGCAACTCTCCTTTAATCTGCTCGGCGTTAAACACGCCCTCTTGGATTGGGATCAGTAAATCCCCTGCTTCCGCTAACACATTAATGCGGCTATCGACATACACCTGTGCGCGCTGCACAACTGTCGAGTCACACTCTCGTTTATCCGAATCGTGATTGCCCACTAAGTCGATATGCGTACCGGGTAGAACCTTTGCACCATCAAACAGTGGTGTAGCGGAAGCGGTCACACAACTAATAATATCAACGTGTTCAAGAGTCTCATCAACGCTCTCAACCACCGACACCGCAAACTGACGTTCGATTGGCAAGGATTGATACTCTGGCGAAGAGACAATGCGATCGACGGTAGCCTTCGCTTTGTCCAAGCTTCGTCCCCAAATATAAACCTGTTTAAGCGGTCGGACTGCGGCATACGCCCACGCAAAATATGGTGCCAAATTACCAGTTCCGCATATCAGCAACCGAGAAGCGTTTTTACGCGCTAGGTAATCCGCAGCTAACGCAGACACCGCCGCTGTACGCCAGAAGGTCAGCACTTTTCCATCGACCAATGCGACAGGTTGACCGTCTTCTCTTTTGAACACCAAGATTTTGGAAGCCAGCGTATCTTTGCCATCTGCTGGGTTTTGCGGAAAATAGGTAAAAGCTTTGACCGCGATTAAGTCTTGGTTCCATGCGGGTAGCAAAGCAAATGCTTCATAGTTACCTTCTTCCAAAGGCATCACTCTTCTTTGGGGAATAGCGGCAGGCTGGGCATAAGTTTCTCGCATGGTTTCAATCAATGACTTCATGCTCAAACACTTGGCAACTTGCTGCGCATCGATAACGTTCATGGTTTCTCCAAAGTAAATAAGGGGGAACGTCAGAGGCGGAACTTTTGGTTATCAAGCCCGCCCCTTCAGAGGTAACACTCAACTGAGTTTGCGCTTAGTTAACGCCTAATTAAGCAGCCAAGTGTTAAACTCTTCATTGAGTTCATCGGCATAATCCGACCACCACTCGTCATCAATCAAAAAGGCTGTTTTAAAGTTCTGCGGTGCGGTAGGCAGGTTTGCCAAAATATCAGGACTTACTTGCGCCGATGACGACTTGCGTGTTGGACCATAGGCAACGTATTTTGCTTGGTCAGCTAAAGGCTTGGTACCCGACGAAAAAGCGATGAAATCGAGCGCTAACTTGGTGTGCGCACTGCCTTTTGGAATCGCCCAGCCGTTCATATATCCCATTTGGTGGTCCCAAATAATGCGAAATGGCTGACCTTCATCTTGTCTGGCATTATGGATACGACCGTTAAATGCCGAGGCTATTACCACTTCTTTGTCGGCGAGCATTTGTGGTGGTTGAGCACCTGTGGTCCACCACAACACTTGTGATTTGATGGTATCGAGCTTGGCAAATGCTCGCTCACGCCCTTGTTCTGTCTCTAGCAAGGCATAAACCTCTTCAGGCTTCACACCATCCGCCAGCAGTGCCCACTCTAAATTGCCTTGAGGTTGCTTTTGCAGCGCACGTCGACCAGGAAAGGTGTTCAAATCAAAAAGGTCGGTCAACTTGCTTGGTGCGGCTTTACCTTTAAATGCCTCTTCATTTACGGCAAGTACGGTCGAAACCACAATCGAGTTGATTGCGCATTCGTGAATCGCCCCTTCAATGAAATCTTGTTCTGCTGGCGTGCCATCCGCACCCGGCGGCAAAATACTTGGATTAACAGGCTCCAACAGCCCTTCTGCACAGCCGCGTACAATGTCTGGCTTGTCTAGTGATACCAGATCCCAGCGCACGTTATTGGCTTCTACTTGCGCTTTGATTTCGGCTAAACCACCACTGAAGTCTTCTGAGACAATCTCAACGCCCGTCTTTTTGATAAAAGGTTTGTGGTATGCCTCAACTTGGCTCTTGGTAAACGCACCGCCCCAAGACACAATCGTTAATTTCTCTTCTGCGTATGCAGAGGTCCCCAACAGCATTCCTGAAATCAACATCGCCAGTGGTGCTTTCGTCATTCGTGACATGTTTTACTCCTTTGGTCGTTTTCTGGAGGTATCCGGATACGACTGCTGGACACCTTGTTGTTAAATTTTCGTTAACATTAGCATTAAATATATTTTATACAATATTTAATCTTAAAATTTTTTAAGCGAATCGCTTGAGCGTAAATGGTGAAAGTTCAATCGATGTTTTTTTGCCTTCAACAAGCTCCAAAATGAGATCGGCGGTGATTGCAGCTTGGGTTAATCCAAGATGCTGATGCCCAAATGCCAGCAGCACTTTTCCTTCACAAATCTGGTCAATCACAGGTAACGAATCCACTGTTGAAGGTCTATTTCCCATCCACTTTTCTTGTTGCTTTAGTGGATTTAATCCACCTTCGAACATCGCATCGCCTTGCTGATACAGCATCTCTGCACGCTTCATATTCGGGGGAGATTCTACATGCGCATACTCCACTGTCCCCGCTAAACGCAGCCCACTCGCCATCGGCGTCATGATGAATTTTCGGTCGGCAGAGCTGATCGGAAACGGCAACGCTTGCCGTTTATCATCCATCATCAAGTGATACCCTCGCTCAGCTTGAATAGGCACAGAAATACCAGTTAATTGCTTTACTAATGGCTTGGAATGAACCCCGGCAGCAACAATAATACGGTCGAATGAATATTGACTTGATTCCACCGATACTTGTCCCGACTGACTTAGAGCATCAATCGTTTTATTAACAATGGTCCCACCCTGCTTCTCAAATGCATCATAGAGCTCAACGCAGATGAAATAAGGGTCTAACGTATGTCCCGTTTCAGGAAAAAACACACCATGGCGAATCTGGCGACTGATTTCTGGAAGCTTTTCACGAATGGTTTTCTGCGTCCAAACTTGATACTTCACGCCGTGTTTTTCTAACTCTTTCAGCGTACTTTGATAACGTTTGAACAGCCGTTCACTTTCAAAGGTCAATAACGAGCCATCCATTTTGATCAGGTCTTTTTTCTCAATGGAATCGAGCAGCTGTTGCCAGCTTTTCACTGCTCTTGAATTGAGACTTTTGATGGCGTTGGTCGAAGGCTCTGTCGACGATGGTTTGGCTTTTGATAAGAACCGAAGCATCCAACCCATGGTGGAAGGGAGATCTTGCCATCGGATAGAAACCGGACTTTTGGGGTTCAATAGCATCTTAGGTAACTGAGGAATAAGACCCGGTGTTGCGAGTGGAAAAACTTGCTCAGTTGCGATGTGTCCTGCGTTCCCTTTCGAGCAACCATTTCCCACGCCATTTGGGTCGAATAGCGTCACCTGATGCCCTTGTTGTTGCAATTTTAAGCCAATTGCCAAGCCGATGATCCCCGCGCCTACTATCGCTATATTTTGATTTCCAGTTTCTTCCTTGACCAACATGAATATGCTCCAAGTCACATTTGAAAAAGCAGATTGTATACAATATATTTTACATCACGATAACATTAAGCCCGTTCGATTCAACCCATTTTTTCAGCAAGGAGCGAAAAATGAGACAAGGAACCTTTTTCTGTATCGATGCCCACACCTGTGGCAATCCAGTCCGTTTAGTGGCTGGCGGTGTTCCTCCGCTTAAGGGCAATACCATGAGTGAGAAGCGCCAATATTTCTTGGAACACTATGATTGGATTCGTCAGGCATTGATGTTTGAACCTCGTGGTCACTCCATGATGTCAGGTTCCGTTGTTTTACCGCCTTGTAGTGACAATGCTGATGCCTCGATTTTGTTTATCGAAACCAGCGGCTGCTTACCAATGTGTGGGCACGGCACAATAGGTACCGTCACCACAGCAATTGAGAATCGGCTGATCACACCAAAGGAAGAAGGTCGTTTGATCCTTGACGTCCCTGCTGGACAAATCGAAGTGCATTATCAAATAAAATGTGACAATGTCACGTCAGTTAAGATCTTTAACGTTCCTGCTTACCTTGCTCACCAAGATGTCACCGTTGAAGTAGAAGGACTCGGAGAAATCACTGTCGATGTTTCTTATGGAGGCAACTACTACGTGATTGTCGACCCACAAACCAACTATGCCGGTCTTGAGCACTACTCGCCTGATGAAATTTTGATGCTCTCCCCCCGAGTTCGTGAAGCCGTTTCAAAAGCGGTGGAATGTGTGCATCCAGACGATCCAACCGTGTGTGGCGTCTCTCACGTACTTTGGACAGGTAGCCCTACTCATGAAAACGCAACCGCTCGCAACGCGGTGTTTTATGGCGACAAAGCCCTCGACCGCTCCCCTTGCGGCACAGGCACCAGTGCCCGTATGGCGCAGTGGCATGCCAAAGGCAAACTCAAACAAGGTGAGGACTTTGTCCACGAAAGTATTATCGGCAGCCTGTTTAACGGACGTATTGAAGGCGTCACTGAAGTGAACGGGCGAGCAGCTATTCTGCCTAGCATCGAAGGTTGGGCGCAAGTGTATGGACACAACACCATTTGGGTGGATGACGAAGACCCATACGCGTATGGATTTGAAGTGAAATAAGGACAGTAAGGAATCACAATGAACCCGCAAACCGACAACGTTTTTTACGCTACAAACGCCTTTACCGGTGAAACGCTTCCCCCTGCATTTCCTGTTCACACGGAAGTTGAGGTCAATCAAGCCGCAGCTGCAGCTGCAAAAGTCGCGCGTGATTTTCGTCGCTTAAGTAACAGCAAGCGTGCTAGCCTGCTTCGCACGATTGCTAGTGAATTAGAGGCAAGAAGTGATGACATTATCGTCCGTGCCCATTTAGAAACGGCGCTTCCCGAAGTACGCCTGACAGGAGAAATCGCTCGTACGGCGAATCAACTTCGCTTATTCGCTGACGTAGTCAATTCTGGCAGTTATCACCAAGTCATTCTTGATACGCCAGATCCAACTCGTGCTCCGTTACCTAAGCCAGATATTCGTCGCCAACAAATTGCACTTGGTCCTGTCGCGGTATTTGGTGCATCCAACTTCCCGTTGGCTTTCTCTGCTGCTGGTGGAGATACGGCTTCTGCCCTCGCAGCAGGTTGCCCGGTGATTGTAAAAGGTCATACTGCGCACCCAGGTACAAGCCAAATCGTTGCAGAGTGTATCGAGCAAGCGCTGAAACAAGAGCAGTTACCACAAGCGATTTTCACCTTGCTGCAAGGAAATCAGCGTGCTTTAGGACAAGCTCTAGTCAGCCATCCTGAAATAAAAGCGGTGGGCTTTACTGGATCGGTTGGCGGTGGACGCGCCCTGTTCAACCTAGCGCAGCAGCGACCAGAGCCAATCCCGTTTTATGGTGAACTTGGTGCGATTAACCCGACGTTTATTTTCCCTTCTGCAATGAGAGCCAAAGCAGATTTAGCGGATCAATTTGTTGCCTCAATGACCATGGGCTGTGGGCAATTTTGTACCAAACCTGGCGTAGTGTTTGCGCTGAATACACCGGAAACACAAGCGTTTATTGAAACCGCGCAAGCCCTTATTCGACAACAGTCTCCTTCCACTCTACTTACTCCCGGAATCCGTGATAGTTACCAATCACAGGTCATCAGCCGAGGCTCTGACGACGGAATTGACGTCACTTTTTCTCAAGCGGAATCTCCTAGCGTTGCATCGGCTCTCTTTGTTACGAGCAGTGAAAACTGGCGCAAACATCCTGCGTGGGAAGAAGAGATTTTTGGTCCACAATCGTTGATCGTCGTTTGTGAAGATGTGGCAGATATGCTTTCGCTCAGTGAAACGCTGGCAGGATCGCTAACCGCGACAATTCATGCAATTGAAGAAGATTACCCACAAGTATCGCAGCTCATCCCTCGTTTGGAAGAGATTGCCGGACGATTGGTATTTAATGGCTGGCCGACAGGCGTAGAAGTCAGTTATGCCATGGTGCATGGCGGCCCTTATCCCGCATCGACCCATTCGGCTTCGACTTCTGTTGGTGCAGAAGCCATTCACCGCTGGCTACGTCCGGTGGCTTATCAAGCGTTACCAGAAAGCTTACTGCCCGATTCGTTAAAAGCAGAAAATCCATTGGAGATCGCGCGCGCAGTAGATGGCAAAGCAGCTCACAGTTAAGTCATTGGCTCAAAAAGGCACCAGTTGGTGCCTTTTATTTCACGCCACATCTCAAAACCTTCGCTTGCAGTTGGCTTAATCCAGAAAAACAATAAACTAAAGAAATTGGATACAATATTTATTTTTGACGGGAGACTTCAATGTCACAAAAACCTGTTTTTAAGACCCGCACTCAACTGGTTGAGGAAGCGATTCGAACTCAGATCCTCAAGGGTGAGTTAAAAACTGGTCAACCTTTACGTCAGGACGCGTTGGCAAAAGAGTTTAATGTTAGCCGTATTCCCGTTCGTGAAGCGTTAGTGCAATTGGAAGCACAAGGATTAGTGAGCTTTGAGCCTCATAAAGGGGCAACAGTAACCGAGCTCTCTCCAGATAAAATCGACGAGTTGTTCGAACTGCGCGCCGTAGTGGAATGCCACATTTTAGAGCGTGCGATTCAGAACATGACTGACGAGGATCTCGAACGCGCACGTGAAGTCCGTGAACGTTTTGAAGCGGTAGTCAACAGCGGCGATGAAGTAGAAGAATGGAGCAACTACAACTACGAATTCCATAAAGCGCTGTATGCCCCAGCAAACATGCCAGAAACCATGGATGTGATTTACAGCCTCAACACTAAGTGCGACCGCTACATTCGCATGCAACTGCTGTTCACGACGGGCATTCAAAAGGCAGAGCAAGAGCATTTGACCTTGTTCGAAATGTGTCAAAACCGCGATGTGGACGGCGCTAAGTATCTGCTGAAAAAACACATTTTGGAAGCTGGCACCGCCATTCGTAACTTGTTGTTGGAACAACAGAACACATCAAAATAAGCTCAGCAGTTAAGGTGGTGTTAAGAAATGAATGTCGGACCTAAATTTCTATTAGCGGCGCTGCGACAAAAGATCAAAGATGAGGGGCTGTGCTACAGCTCTTTGTCGGAGAAAAGCGGTATTCCCTTGTCGAGCATCAAACGCCACCTTCATAATCCTTCTTTGGGCTTGGATAAAATCCTTGTCTATCTCAACTATTTAAACACCGATCTTATTGAGCTAGCCAACCTCGCCAATCAGCTTCAGCATGAGAACGAACAAATGCTGACAGAAGAGCAAAGCGCGTTATTTCTTGAACACCCCTACCTTCTCGACTTTATCTATATGGTGACGTCTCGTAACCTTGCTCCGAAGGATATTGCAAAAACCTATCAGCTATCAGAAACCAGTCTGCGTTTTTATCTGCGCATCGCGGAAATGCTAGGTTATGTTGAAGATTTTGGTGATGGGTTGTTCTACCGTTCTGGGCGACGCTTTTTGATGGAAGAAGGCTCTGAACTCGACTCATTATTTCGTGAACGCTTCCAAAAAGAATCCTTATCTCACGAGGTAAATCCGGGGATTTGTGTCGGTCGTATTCGTTTGACCAGCGCACAGCGCCAACAACTAGAAGAAGAAGTTTACAACAAGCTGGTTAAGCTCAATGCGATCAATACTTCTAATGATGATGGTGAACTCACCAACGTATTAATGCGTTGTACTCCAGGAGCACAAATTTTCTTCTCTGACGGACTGCCTGACATTGACGGCGACCTATTAAAATATGTCGCACAACTCACCAATAAAAAAAATTAATATGATTATTATTGAACTTCAATCGATTTTATATTGATTTTCAATTTAATATTAATTATCGAATTTAAAATCGACAACTAGCTACTTTTAATTCACCGCAGTTAATATCGTTTATATCTCGTCTGCGATGACAATATTTCGACCATTGAGTTTTGCTTTATATAAGCACTGGTCTGCTTTATCTAAGTAATAACGAATATCCAAATTCGGTTCTGGACACTGAGTGAACACACCAATTGAACTGGTTAATATGTGACTTTGAGCACTGGTTTCACAAATAATAGAAAGCTCGGCTGTGGCTTTTCTAAACGCCTCTGCGCGGTTGATTGAGGTTTTATGTTCAGACCCTACAATTACAACTAGAAACTCTTCCCCACCAATTCTAAACACGATGTCATCGAGGTCATTAAAGTGAGCAGACAACAATGCGCCTACTTTGGTGATCGCTTCATCCCCTTTTAGATGACCAAACTGATCATTTAGTTGTTTAAAGTAATCTAAATCAATGGATACAAAGCTGACGAGTTGGTTAGTGTCTTGTGCTTTATTAAGAATATCTGGCGTCATGATATTGAAGTATCGGCGATTGTACAGACCCGATAATTCATCAGTAATAGCGAGTTCTTGCAGCTTTTTATTGAGACATCTCAATTCTTTCTCAGCAACAAAGCGACGATGCTTTTCTCTCACTAATTCAATAGATTGACTTGATACCTCAAAATACATTTTAAGTACAGTATCGGCGACCAAGCCATTGATACCTTGCAAAGTGTCGACAGCATTCACTTTCGCCGTCTCTAAAGAGTCACTCGACTCCAACTCTCTTACTGCCACGCTCATTTTTTTATCGTCGCCAATAATATGGAACACGAGCCAACGCACTAAGAACTGTAGGATATGCTCAATAGATTCTTGCCAATTGAGATCTTTCGACTCCGCTTGGATTTTTATGACTTCATCAACAAAAGAGGCATGGCTCTTCTTATGCTCATCATTCCAAATATCATCAGAAAAGTATTCATTCCATACACTTTCTTCATATGAAAAGTGATATTGAGCATAGTCTTTTAACTCACTAAATACGCCGTCTACTTCAATCTGGTCATCATAAATCAACGTATTAGCTAATTTATTCACCAATAAAAATAGATGGTAATGTTGTTCATCAATCTTTTTCATCCCTGTCTCAAAATTGTGATTCCAAGGGAAGATGATCAGTTCGTTATCGGACATCGCTGGGCATATATAAATATTATTTCTTTACTGGATAGTACCCCATGTTATTTTAACTTGATAGCCCTACCATATAATTTGACATAAAGAGAAAATAAACTTGTTATAATTATTAAATTAATGAATTTCTTGTTAAAAAATAGCACCAACAAAGTGGTGCTATTTTTTAATTATTTGAACAGCTTTGCTGGATAACTACTTTAATTCAATCCACGCTTTACGCTGCGATTTGTCCATGTAGGACCAAGCGATAAAACGGCTGACTTTTTGTCCTTGGCTCATTTCCACGATTCGGATCGCTTTTACACCCAACTTTTCAAGTTGTTTGCGCATCGGACGAACATTTTCTTTCTTTGAGATTAACGTGGTAAACCAGAGCACTTGTGCACTGAATGCTTGGCTTTCGTTCGCCATCTTACGGATGAAAGCAGCTTCACCACCTTCACACCATAGCTCAGCATTTTGCCCACCAAAGTTAAGCGCGGGTTTATTGGCTTTTACTTGAGGCGTTTTCGCTTGATTAGCTTGAACCTTCACCCCCTTCTTACGCTGATTCACTTTTAAATTATCCAGCTTACGCTGACTGCCCATCGCCGCTTCTTCAGCTGAACGGTGAAATGGCGGGTTACAAGTCGTAATATCGTAGCAATCGTTTGGTTGGATAATACCACGGTAAATATTGGACTCGCTGGTTTGTTGTACCAGTTCGATCTTACCGTTTAACGAGGCATTACGCTCTGTGATTGCTCGTGCTGATTCAATCGATGTTGCGTCAACATCGCTACCAGTGTAATGCCATCCATATTGAGTCACACCTACGATTGGGTAAATACAGTTTGCCCCTACACCCACATCAAGTGCTCGCACCTTATGGTGTGCATATTTGCCTTTTACTTCACTATCAAGCAACTCTGCTACGCGATGAACGTAATCCGCACGCCCAGGAATGGGCGGACATAAGTAAGTATCAGGAATATCCCAGTATTCAATATCATAATGCGCCGCCAGCAATGCTTTATTGAGCATCTTGACGGCTTTTGGATCAGAGAAGTTGATTGAGTCTTCCCCTTTCGGATTCTTTATCACAAATGATTTGAGCTGAGGCTCTGCTGTGATTAGCTTTTTGAAATCGTAGCGACCTCGATGTGCATTACGTTCATGCAATCCATTTTTGGCAGTTTTGATCACTTCCACATCGCTGCTTTTGTTCGCGGCGTTAGTTTTCAGATCTGTGCTTTTTGTAGCTTTTGCTGTCGGCTTATTTTTCACACGCTTTGGTTTGATCTTGGCGATTTCTTTGCTCGGCTTAGACTTCGCCGATTTTGGCTGAGCTTGTTTCGCGTTGTGATTATTGGTCTTCATTCGAATTCGCTTTTAAATCGAGGTAAATCATAAACAGACGAGCATCAAATTCGAGTTGGTGATACTCAGGTTCCATATAACAGCACAGTTGGTAAAAGGCTTTGTCGTGGTTTTTCTCACGAGTATGTGCCAACTCATGCACCACCAGCATGCGTAATAACGCTTCAGGTGCATCTTTAAACACGTTCGCAATGCGAATCTCATTCTTAGACTTTAGCTTGCCACCATGGTTACGGCTGATCACGCTATGCAAACCAAGTGCATTATTGACGGCGTGAATTTTCTTATCGTAGACCACTTTGCTAATTGGCGCGGCTTTCTTCATGTAGCGGTTTTTGATTGCTATTGCGTACTCGTAGAGCGCCTTTTCGCTTTTGATTTGGTGTCTATCTGGGTAGCGTTTTTCGAACCAAGGCACCAGTTTACCACTGTCGATGAGTGAACTGACTTGCTCGACAATGTTCTGCGGATAACCTTGAATGTATCGAAGTGACGGATGCATGCGTATTAAGTCTACTATGACAAAAGAAAGGCGCTAAATATACCTGAGATAAGCAAGAGTTTCATCTTGGGTTTCGAGCTTTCCTTTGTTGCAAAACCTCGCTAAACTTCGCCTCCCGACGATAATGGAGAGAAATTGAATGAAACGTGTCGTTCTTTACGTCAAAGACAAATGCCCGCACTGCAAAGATGCTCAACGTTATCTTGATTCGAAAAATATTAACTACCGCTTGTGCAATGCAAAAATGCAACGCGGACGCAAAGAGCTCGATGCACTGGGGGCTCGTTCTGTACCTGTACTGAAGATTGGCGATCGAGTCATGATTGGCTGGAATCCAAAGAACTTTGAAAAAATGTACAGCAACTAAGTGACATATTAATCAATTTGTTTGATCACTTAGTCACGTTATCTCTACCCTAAAGAGCTTCTCCAAAGAGAGGCTCTTTTTCTATCTGCCCGCCCTATTTCTTTGTCTGTCGCTCTTATTCAAACCACTACTCTGCAAAATTTCCGAATGTCGCATAATGGCAATTTTTACTTCCTTACACATTGTATTTTAACGCTCAAACGAACTGGTCTCAGTTTAATTCGCGCCTAGCTTGCGTCGATGGAGAACTCTGACCATCTTTCTTCATCATTAGTGAGTGTTTATATGTCAGAGACAGCAGCAGAAAACCAAGTAAGCCAGACGCCGCAACCGGTTAATAAGGTCAAGCGCACAACCAATGCATTATTGGCACTCACTATGGTGTCCATTGGTACAGCGATAGTGGCAGATCGCATCATTCCGACAACCGATAATGTCCGTGTGGAAGGCAATGTCGTCTCATTGATCCCACAAGTTTCTGGCCAAGTAGACAGCATCAGCATTAAACCAAATACCGAAGTCAAAAAAGGCGATGTGCTACTGCAAATCAATACCACCGATCACCAGATTGCGGTCAAGCAAGCAGAAGTAAAGCTCAAGATCGCAGGACAGAATGTTGGCTCGCAAATGGCAGGTGTGATGTCAGCACAAGCTCAATTGACCACCGCGCTCGTGGCCCAAGAAAATGCTAAACGCCAAGGGCAACGAGTTTTAGCCATGGCAGAAAAAGGCGTGGTTTCAAAATCAGATGCAGATACGACTCGCGCAGCCATTGATAAAGCGAATGCCGATGTCGTTAACGCCAAAGCGAACCTAGAAAAAGCAAAAGCTCAGGTGGGAGCGGCAGGTGAAGAGAACGCTCAGATCCAATCGGCTTTACTAGAACTGCAACAAGCGCAACTGAACTTATCACGCACGACAATGCGAGCACCTTCTGATGGCGCTGTGACCAATTTTAATTTGTCTCAAGGCGCTTATGCCACAGCAGGTTCTCCTTTGATGACGTTTGTTGAAAGCGACGGCTTATGGCTTGAAGCCTTCTTCCGCGAAAACAGCATGGGCAACATTAACGCCGGAGATAAAGTTGAAATTGCACTCGATTATGCTCCCGGACAAACCTTCTCTGGCACAGTATCTTCAGTAGATTTAGGGGTTGCATGGGGCGCGAATAATCAGCCAGGCACCTTAGCCACCGTGAAAAATCAAAATGGTTGGCTGCGCGATACACAACGTATGCCCGTGACCATTAAGCTCGATGATAAACATGCGGCTGACTTCATGCGCATCGGTGGACAAGCAGATGTGGTGATCTACACAGAGAGCAACGCTCTATTTAACTTTCTGGGTAAGGTTTGGATCAATCTAGTGAGCGTGTTCTCTTATGTTAGATAGTCTGAGTCAAGCACAAGAACGTCGAATACTGCGCTATGTTGTCACCGTAGGTTTGGCTACTTTTATCGCGTTATGGTTTAACTGGTCTTTGGCATTTTGTACGCCTCTTTTGACGGCAAAATTCATCGTCGATAAACCCCAGTTTCATATCCTGCATGTCAAACAACTTGGCTATGCGTTGATCTCCACCGCGGTCATTGGCTTTTTGGTATCGAGCGGCTTGCCAGAGTACAAAATAGGTTTTCTGGCTGTACTGTCGTTGGGCATGTTGTGGAGCTATTACCTATTTACCGATCCAAAATGGGTAATGTTTGCCACTTTCTTGATGATTGCCCTAATTTTGATTCCATCGGTTACCATTATAGACAAGCAAGCCGCGTTAGACGTGGGCATCGGTTTTGCGTTTTCTGGTATCGTCGCCGTAGCGCTTTACGGGGTGTCGCATGTTTACTTCCCAGAAGAGGATGCGACTGAATTTGCTGGCTTCCCTCCCTCCCCTCTAACTCAAGGAGTTCGTTGGAATGCTGCGATTCGAGCTTGGATGATGTCGTTTCCCTTGGTTTGTTTTTATTTCTATTTCCAACTGTCGCAAATATTACTCACCGTTGCGTTTGTCATGCTGCTTTCTCTGATGGCAACCAGCGACAAAGCGGGCAAAACATCATTGTTTTTTGTTATCAGTAATGTGTTAGGAGGACTACTCGCTTTCGCCGCTTTCGTTACCATTTCTCTGGTGCCAAATATGTACATCTACATGCTAGTGATGTTGGTGGTTATTACGTTACTTGGGACCAAGATTTACACCGAGCCCGCCAAAGCCCCAGTCTACGCCACTGCATTTACGGGCTTTATGGTGTTAATGGGTACCTCCATGAGCAGCGGTGCGCTAGACGATAAGTTTTACGTTCGGATATGGCAGTTAGTGTTGGTCGTTGCCTACATGGTATTTGTGACCTATTTCTTCGAATCTCGCGACAAGAAGACCGCGTAGTCGCATTAAGCTTGGGCACTTTATGCTGCTCAAGCTTTCATCACTATTGTCGCAAACTGGCAATGAATATTTCATCAAATTGGTAATCTCATACCTTCCATATTGTTATTCACTGAAGGATGGGAAATACGCCATGCTCGATTCACTCGCTCAAAAATTCATCCCGCCAAAGCCTTACCTTGTGCTAGGCAACCGCATGTTTTTGCTTTCTATCGTGCTGCTTATCATCAGTGCGTATTTTTATGATGTCGGAGAAGCTTTTGTGGCGGTGGAAGTGGGAATCATCCACTACCTATACAATCTCAAATTCAGTACGACAAAAGACACCCTGCTAGGTAGCCTTCATCCTTTGGTCATGACATTAACTGCGGTACCACTTTCCATGGTGCCTATCACTTATGCGCCTTTTACTAGTGCGCTGTTTGCCTTCTTACTCGTCATAACAGAGCGCGATAAACACCACCAAGGAGTACCAAAGTACATTCTGCCGCTGACGTTTATGTTGTTATCGATGATGATGCCGGTAGATATCCCAGCCACAGAACTTATGCTTCAACGTTCAGTATCGGTTGTGCTTGGCATCACTGTGGCGATCATTGCTAGTACGCTGGTTTGGAAAAACGCCAACACCCAGAATGGCTCGATGAGCACCACACATAAAATTAGTCGTGTTGATCTCAAGTACTCCAGCCGCAAGGCGCTAGGGATTGGCTTGGTGCTGTCGCTAGGTATATGGGGTGGCACAGGAGCCGTTTTAGGTGCTTACCTATTTATGATGATCCACAGCCCGTTCAGCAAAGATTTAGCACCGAAAGCTTGGCAACGTTTGAACGGAACCTTGCTTGGCGCATTAGTTTATTTGCCTGTGGGATTGCTATTGGGCTCGTTCAACTCCGACATGGCAATGACAATAACCATGTGGGTTTTGGTCATCGCTTCGTTATACGGCATCCTTGTGTATCTCGAACACAACTACACCATTGCCACGGCTTGTATCATGCTGCTTATTCTTACTGTATCGGTAGGTCCTTTTAATCCGGAAATGGCTGAGTTGATATTTTCCCAGCGGGTATTGTTCACCGTAATTGGCGGCGCTGCCATGGTGGCTCTTGGGGTATTGATACCACTTAATGAGAAAGAGATAACTGCATAAAAAAGAAAAGCCTCCCAATTAAAGGGAGGCTTTCCATTGAACAGTTTGGTTTTAATTGGATGCAAATCAAACATACCGCTTCACAAAATCAATAAAAGTACGGTCGGCAATGGATAGATAGCCTTGTTTTCGCCACGCGAGTGCAAGGTCGAGCTTAACGCTCGGTTCAAATGGAATACCCACCACACCCTGTTCATGTTGTGTCACCAATTCTAGGAGCGCAGTAATAGCAAATTCTTGTTTAACGATACTCAGAATGAGTGGCAGCAAGTTGGTTTCGAATGAGGACTTCATCGTAAAGCCATGCTCTTCACTGACGTGGTCTAAGAATTCTCGGTGGAAGTAGCCATGTTGGAACATCACCAAATCATGCTCGAAAAACTGATCAAATGTGATGGCATTACGCTGAGCTAAATCATGTTCCGGAGCCACAACGGCAACCATTTGGCTAGTAAACAGATGGTCAGTTTCTAAGTCCTCTGGTACATCGTCACAGCTGATCACGCCAATATCGAGCTGACCATTAAGTAACATTCGACGGATAGACTGAGTGCCCGCCTCCACCAGCGTCAGCTTTAAATCTGGATACTGGCTCTTAAACGCCATGACAATTCGAGGGAAAAAATAGCTGCCCATCATTGAAGGCGTACCAAGGCGCACTTCCCCTTTGGCTAAACCTTTGAGTTCATCAATCGCTAGCTGCGCATCGTGTAGTTGCTGAATCACTCGTTTAGCGTGAACCAACAGGGTTTCCCCTTCTTTGGTTAAGCTGATTTTCTTTTCTTCTCGGCGAAACAGCGTCACGCCAAGAGACTGTTCGAACTTCTTAATTGAAATGCTTAACGCTGGCTGAGCAATGTGCAAAGCCTTAGCTGCATGAGTAATGTTGCCGTGTTTCGCGACCGCCAAAAAGTGTTTGAGTTGTTTCGATTCCATTAGATCAAAAATATATACCAACCATATTTTTAATATATTTTTTCAATCCACAACTAACTGATAGATTGATCACAGTTTCTTTATATTTGCTCGCTCGCATTAGGCAGGACTCATGGTCAGTTTCGGCACTCCGGAATACAAACGCATTACGCTATCTCTGGCACTCGGCTCGTTTTTGGTTTTCTCGAACCTATATCTCCTTCAGCCGATGCTGCCAAGCTTTGCGGCGCACTTTCAGATCTCGGAAACGCAGGTCAACTGGCTATTCGCCGCCACCACACTGGCTCTCTCCTTTAGCTTGGTCCCGATGGCTGTGCTCTCTGAATCGATTGGGCGCAAACCTGTAATGATGTTTGGTCTGTTTTCGATCCCTGCTATCTCCGCATTAATGCTGCTTGGCGATTCGTTTTTGTTCTTAGTGGTTTGTCGCGCTTTGATCGGTGTTGCGCTTGCCGCGTTTGCTGCTGTTGCCGTTGCTTATATGGCGGAAGAGCTAGATAAACACGCATTTTCAATGGCGATCGGTACTTATATCGCAGCCAATTCATTGGGAGGGATCGCAGGGCGTATCAGCGGAGGTTTGTTGGCAGACAACTTCAGCATCGATGTCGCCATCGAAGTCATGATGCTATTCACCCTTATCGGTGTGGTCAGCGTGCATTACTTGCTGCCAAAACAGAAAAACTTCACCCCTTCTTCGAGCAGTTTAAGGCATCACAATCGAGCTATTATCGGACACTTCAAAAATCAACGTGTGTGGTTTGCCATGCTGATTGGCGGTTTGAACTTTGCGTTGTTCGTTAATCTTTATTCGGTAATGGGATTCCGCTTGGTCAGTGCGCCACATAATGTGCCAGTCGGGTTAGCTTCTCTCATATTTGTTTGCTATTTGGGTGGTACGTTTTCTTCCCGTTGTGCCGGACATTGGAGTAAACGCTTTTCACCGATACTTGGCATGTTTTTAGGCTCTATCGTCAGTATGGCTGGCATGTGGATTGCGGTGATTGAAAGCATACCTGCGATGCTGACAGGCTTGCTGTTGATCAGCTTCGGCGCCTTCTTCACTCACACACTTGCTTACGGCTGGGTTGGACAAAACGCAACACAAGCAAAAGCGACGGCGACCGCATTGTATCTCGTGCATTACTATATTGGCGGCAGTTTAGGTGGATTCCTATTGCTCTATTGCTGGCAAAACGGCGGTTGGTCGAGTGTACTAATTGGCGGTAGCACACTGTACATTGCCATGTTCGCTGCTATCGCATTCTTAAAACACATTACAGAGCGAATTGACGCTGGCGATAACGCAGATATAACTGCTTAGCAAGGCGTTACGCCCTATTGATTTTATGTTGTGGCGTTGGTCTGCTATGCTTGCGCTACATTCATAAAAGCAAGAAAGTCGTATGCCAACGCGCTCAACACAAGAATCACCAAACACCGATATCAATGCGATCACAGAGCAAGTCGATCAATGGCTCAATGATGTCGTGATCGGGTTAAATCTCTGCCCGTTCGCCGCTAAGCCACAGCGCAATAAACAAATCAAAATCTTCGTTAGTGAAGCCTCGCAAGAAGAAGGTCTACTTGAAGACATTTTGCTGCAACTGATCGAACTCAGTAATACCGAGCCAGAAAAATTGGAGACAACCTTGGTTGTGGTTCCAAACATGCTGCAAGATTTCTGGGATTACAACTTCTTCATTGATTGGGTTGAAGGTTTGATCAAACAGCAAGATTGGGAAGGCATTTTCCAAGTTGCCACCTTCCATCCAGATTACTGCTTTGGCGGTACAGAACCAGAAGATGATGAGAACCTGACGAATCGCTCTCCATACCCAGTGTTTCATTTGATCCGTGAGGAGAGCATGGAAAAGGTACTTAAGCACTACCCTGATCCAGAGTCCATTCCAGATACCAATATTGCACGTGTTTCAGCGCTTTCAGAGGAAGAACGTAAGAAGCTCTTCCCTTACCTATTTCGCTAAGACTCACTCCCCAAGAGACAGAATTCTAACCAGTTAGAATGGGATCGCTTGGGGATTAAAGTTCGGTTTGATATGATTGCAACTTCAATCGATTCAATGGACATTAGAATGCAACTGTCAAAGCTAACCCAAGAGATTTTTGATCACCTATACCGTGACATCACCGAGTTCCGTAGCACTTTCGACCTACCAGTGGCGGATATTGCAAGCCTAGACGCACAAGCAGATACACTACACACTTCTCTTGCGATCGAAGAGCTTACTGAACTAGCGGAAGCGGATTGCAAAACCGAGCAAGCAGACGCAATCATTGACAGCGTTTACGTTCTAATGGGTCGTCTAGTACACCTTGGTGACAGCAAAGTTGAAGATAACCTAGCGATCAGCTACCTGATCGATCTACTGCTTAACGTAGCGGTGAACCGTGGTATCGACTTTATCCCTTGCTGGGACGAAGTGCACTCAAGCAACATGAGCAAAGTGTGCCGTAACGAGCAAGAATATGCAGAAACAGAAGCGTTCTACGCTGAACAAGGCATTAAGCTGATGGCGGTTCAAAAAGGCGAATACATCATTGCGAAATGCGCAGAAGATTTTGTATCTGAAGGCAAAACGGTACGTAAAGGTAAGGTTCTAAAATCGGTTTACTACCGTCCTGCAGACCTTAAGCCGCTTACACAATAAGTCGTCGATTAGGTACAACAGATGAAATTCAGCGCCCACAATACTCGATATTGTGGGCGTTTTTTTATTCTGAGCGTTCTTGATAAACAATCAACTTTGCAAAGCCCTAGCATTGATGTATTGACTTAACCGCTGATAAAGTGCGATGGCATCTATTTTGGACGCTATGTTGCCTATTGCACATTGGTAAGCAAGATCAATATCTTGATGTTGATTTGGGTAGTATTTTCTCGCTACTTCGACACATTCAGGCAAGTTGATATACCAACTGCCGTCCTTCTCAGCGACAAAATAGTAGGCAGCTCTTATCAACTTCTTACCAATCACTTTTGCTACCGCTTTGTCACTCATTTGCGCAAAACGACCACTCATTTGCTCCAAAAAAACCGCGAGGTCACTATTGAGAGCTTCAGCGATTTCAAAGCTGGGTTTATGTGACACAAGCTCTTTTGATAAATCATTTCCCCAAATGCAGCAGCAACAGTGTTTGAGCCAAAATTGCCAATGGTATTTTTCTTTTGGGTCTAGAACACGATGACGCTCACCTGGGTCAATATCAAGTTTGCTTATTTGCGGATAAGCTTTGGGGATGCTTGAAGACAGTTTGTTGAATATGCCCAGTTCATTTTGACTCACCGGTGCGGTCAGTATTACGGAAACATCGAGATCTGAGTGCCCCAGCATTGCTGTGCCTCTGGGAACGCTGCCGTACAAGTAGATACCATCTATTTGTTTTGGAAGTTGCGTTATCAACTCACCAACAACGACCTCAACAACTGGTTGGAACTCTATTTGAATATTTTCTGGTGAACAGTCATTGCGGATAAAGCCCTGGGCATCGAGACCATTATCTCGCTTGTGCATGGCGAATCTCCATCATAAAAGGAATGCTAAATTCAAATACCAAGCTTTTCGACCAATTTGGCAAACGACGTTTCGATACTGTCTGCTGCCGTATCAATCTTGACGACTTCCGTCTTCCAAGCCTCGTAGTGACGAGCTTTTACTTGTTGCCAATTCGGTAGCTGCAGGTTCTCAACTTCATTCTTACGAGAATCAACACGTTGTTTATGCTCATTCTCATCCGAGCAACTTATCTCTATGTTAACAAAGTGAGCAGACATGCTTGTTGCCACTTGCTGCCATTCATGCCGTGTAAGCTCTATGGGGTTACAAGAGTCAGCGATACAACTCAACCCAAGTTCAAGGTTATCTCGGATGATCCGGTAACTTAGCCGATAACCCTCACCTTCAACCTTGAAATGACACAAATCACGTAGACCTTGCTCTATAGTATCGACGCGTACATACATCGCGCCAACTCTTGCGGCTAATAGCTTTGCTAACGTCGACTTACCAGACGCAGGAAGACCAGAAAAAATGTACAAGGTAGGAATCGTCAAATGAACTCCTTCTCTATTAAATGCCATAAGCTTGAAATACATGATTCAAAAGAATGATGCTAAAGAATATCAAAGCGACATGCCAAACATTCGTCACCATCAATGTACTCTGCGAACCAATAATGCCCATCTTCCAATTCTCGATAATTGACCAAAGTATATGATTTGGAAAACCGATATTGCAATACAATGAGCTTATTGCATTTTGGCGGCCAACTCGTTGTTTCAACAATTAAATTGTTGTTTTTCAGCTCAGATTTAAGGATCTCAGTTAGAAGGAGACTTTGGAACATGCTATCGGTCCTCAAAAGAAGTGCTAGCTCTCCAACAAGAGAAGAAACTTACAGCTAAATTTACCCGCAAAATGCCCTGCGTTCAGGTTCTGAATCACATTTGCCCTCTTTGGCATAAAACACTTCCCATTTACTGCCTGAGTGGGCTAAACAGCATCTCTCATCCGCTATACCGTTTAGCGTGATAGAAGCCGTGTTGAGGTTAAGTACGTTGACGCGTTTTAAAAAATGAATCTATCTGCGTTTAAGTAACACTACTCAACATTTGGTTCGGGTAAAACCGGTGGCGTACTATCCATGTAGGTTAAGAAGTTTTGCCAAATTTCGTGAGTTCTTTGTTGAGTTAATTGAGTTTCGCAGGAAATAGCCATCACGCCACGAATTGTCCCTTCACGCCACTGCGTATATACCGAATCACAATGCGACGTCACATACGCTTGCCAATCTTTTTGTGCAACTTGAATCGCTTTAATCAGCTCAGGATCATAAGAATTATGTTCGAAACTCGTTTCCAAATACTTATTTAGTTGCTTTTGAGCAGCCTCTAACTCAATGGCTGCACACTGATTAATCTCTAGGGTACTGACCGCGTTATTACAATCTATCGCTTCTTCTTGAGCAAATGCCATAGATGACAAACTCGTTAGAGCCACAATCACGTATTTTTTCATTCCTTTCTCCAAGTCAACGCAAGTAAATTTTCTTCTTGTTCTATGCCATTTCAAAGCTCGCATAAACCTCTTTTAGGTTTCGTTATTGTGCTTGCCTGTTTATCTTGATCCAGCTTTTCTTCCGTTTTAACCAAAACTCTAAAATAAGAAAAGGTCTCTTATCTTAATCACGCTCCGAAACGCGGCTCAGTTTTTTCAAAAAAGCAGGGTCGCTTTCTAAAGTAAAACACTTCACAAGTAGAGGCGACGTCTCTTTCTTATACTGAATCTGGGGCTCATAGTTACGAACTAATTCATTAACTTCAACGAATTTATCTGCGGGAATATGGCTCATCTGTACAATACCTGCCGAGATGCTTCTTATATCTTTTAAATCATAATTTTTGTATGAAAAATACTGATATAAACAATTTGCTTGTGCAAATTGAAGCAACGGTTGTTCGACTTTGGGTGAGAGCCCTCTCTCCGCTTGCACTGAAAATGCCAACCCTAAACTTAGTAAAGCAATGAGTCTTATCACTCTTCCTCCTTGTATATTCGTAAAGGCGCAACAAGAGCTGTGTCCTACATGATTTAGTGAATATCCCGTATTTCAATGTGACTTAATCTATTGATAAGTTGGGATGCCATCAAAGTTAACTTTCCTTCGTTAGCTTCAGAAATCGACCTGAGCGACTGCATTACATCGACTCTTAACGTTTCAAGTCCCGCTTTGTCGTTAGTGTCATAGGCGGTAAATGCCATTCCTTCCAACTCATCAAGCCAATTGTCGAATGATAGAGGCTGTTTCGAAAGTAACAATAAGGTGGTGTAAGGGTCCGCAATTAATGCCTTCAGAATTAATGGGGACACCTCCCCAGAAAGCGCTCCATCACGACGTTTCCAGATTTCAGTTAAAGTGAAGATGGTTGGTACTAATGTAGATGGGTTACTATCTTTAAGCGTGGTTTCGATCGTTTGATGGTTATCTATCATCCAGTTAAGTAAAAGATGTATCTCTGAGCTTTTAGCTGGTGATACCGTCGGATAAAGAAGAAAAGCAAAGAGTAATAACCTACTTTTAATCACTGTGGCTAAGCTGACATTAATATGCACCCCCTTACATTATTACCATCTAGTTTTTCGTATAACTTGTTTTCTAAGAGCTGCACTTTTATGTCTTGCTTAACATCTTCAGTGCAAACCTACCTCGCTCGGAGACAGAGTTTGATTTATCTGCTGAAAATCCCTGTGCGTATCTCTTTGCCTTACTACCAAGAGACTCTAACTCTCGAATAAGGAACTCAGCTGCAACTCTGCGAACAATAGGAGAAGCGTCGTGTGCTGAGCGGTTTAATAACTCGGCAGATGAAAGGGAGACACTAATCTGCCGTTCGTAGACGATGGGCTTGAACTGCCCTTCACAGTAACGAATATCTGTCCAAACCCACTCTCGACCATGAGTCCATGTAAGCCGTTTTTCGAAAAGAGCACGAAAAGCCTTGGCTCTTATACAAGGTTGAATAGCACTCTTCGCGATGTTAGTTAGATGCGTATCTAAAATGTTGGTCCGACTTAACTGAGAAAATAACGAGGGCATGGGACCGCAAGAAGAGTTCATCAATTTGGCGACAATAGCGTTTGCTACCTGGGGTCTGCTTATTATATTCAGCAATACTTGCTTTTCCGTCTCATCGATTCGTCCCCAAGAGTTCCAATGAACAAGGACTACGCTTGTCGCATTTGCAACGTCTTGAGGATCACTGTGCTTTGCTATCTTCGCTAATTGCTCTTTGGCGGCTTGGCGAACTTGAGGTGCCCAATCATTGAGTCTGCGTAGCGCCATACAAAGAAAAAATGCATTAGGCGCACCACCACACAACGTTCTGAGCGTATTCTCTCGTTTGCGTCCATCAGCACTAATTAAATCCAACCAAGTGCACATTTGTGAAGCGTGTTTCGTGTCTGATACCACTTTTGAAAACTGTGAGCGAATAAGCCTCTCCCAATAATCAAAGTTTGCTAGTGGTAAATTATCAGTCACACAAACCAGCTCTGTCATGTCTGCGATTACCTTCCCCCGAGCATTCAATGACATAGCGAAGTTGTTGACCGCAGCCATGACCTCAAATTCCTTACCTGGGAGCCAGTGTTCGAAGCGACCTGCCAGCTCCCCAACTGGTTCACCATCAAATTTAAAAGGTATTTGGTTTCGTTTTCGTAGGTCTTCAGTCTTTTCCGTTAAACGGGCTGATTCTAAATTGGGTTCGTCCATTGAGTTATAGTTCACATGACCATTAAATGAATATGGTTTGAAAGTACCTTTGTTTTGATGTCTTTCATCTTTATGTTTCACTATCAACTTTATAGGCAATTGAGATCAGCCTTCAAATAAGAAATGGCTTAGAAGCGTATAAAAATGGAATCGCTCGAAATATCACTGCAACTGCTAAAATAATCACTTGCACGAAAAGAGTGTTAGAGAAAACGGCTAATTGCAGCTTAGTATTGGCATTGAACATCACAGTCTTACAACCAGATTGACACTTTTTAGCGTGCTCTGTTTGATATCAACACGGCGGTTTTTAGCTGCGAATTCAAGTTAATCAAAAATCAAATAGGGTCTATCTTCCAATACGACTTTACGAACTTGAGTTTGGAAAACTTCTGCCAAGCCCTCTTCCGTGAGTACTTCATCTGCATGACCTAAAGAATGCAATACGCCGTTATTGAGCAGCAAGACTTTATCAGCGTGTTTAAGCGTTCGGTTTAGGTCGTGGTTTGCGACCAACACCCCAATCCCCTGCGCAGCGACGGCATTAATGAGCTGATATAGCAGTCCTTCTTGGGCAATATCCAGCGGCGCTGCGGGTTCATCCAAAATCAATAGCTGAGAGTAAGGGTTAATTGTGCGCCACACTTGCAAACACACTCCGGCTAAACGGACACGCTGCCATTCACCGCCGGATAATGTCTGAATACTTCGATGAAGCTTGTCTTGCAGTTGTACTAGCTCAATAACAATATTAACGGCATCTCGTACTTTCGCGTAGCTGATATTGGCACCAGTTGGCAATGAAAGTGCTAAGTATTGAAAGACATCAACATTGAATGCAGGTCTTGATTGCTGACACAAATACCCACGGATATGCGCTTGTTCTGAAAGTGGCATTGCTAGTAAGTTTTTATTGTCGACAAGTACTTCCCCACTCACGCCTTCACGCTGAGTTAAGGTACCAGATATCGCACCAAGTAATGTGCTTTTCCCGGAGCCGTTTGGACCCACGACATGGACAACCTCACCCGGCTTACATTCAAAGGAGAGCGGTAGCAGTCGGCTTCCCACTGCGATGTGCTTAACGTGCATCATGACTTTTCACCAGCATCCAAATGAAGATAGGAGCACCGATAGAAGTGGTCATCACTCCAAGCGGCAACTCAGCGGAATCAAGTAACAAACGCGCGCCGATATCCGCAAACACCAATAAGGCTGCGCCAGATATTGCCGACAGAGGCAGCAGGTAGCGGTTTTCTGTACCAAACGCCAATCGAAGCAGATGCGGTACGACTAAGCCCACAAAGCTAATGATCCCCCCCAATGCAACGGAGCCACCAACGAGAATGGAAATTGCCAAAATGAGTTTCCAGCGCATCTGATGAACATCAATACCCAGTTGAGTGGCATGGATTTCCCCTAGCATCAACTTATCAAGCGGTTTGCCCTTGCAGCAGAGCCAAATCAGCACAGGTAGCATGACCAAAGTCACGGTGTGCTGATACCAACTTGCCCCACCAATGCTGCCCATTAGCCAATACATTAACTGACGTAGGCTCAAGTCATCGCTAAAGTAGAATGCCCACGTCACAATCGCGCTCGACAAAATACCCAGTGCAACGCCGACGAGCAGCAACCGTGCGGTAGTAAGATGCATTGCCCTTGCGATACCAACCAATATGACGGTAAACAACATCGAACCGGCAATGGCAGCCAACATAAAGATCATTGGAGAAGGCAAAACCGGCAAGGCAAACATGACCAGCACCATTGCCAAACTCGCGCCCCCCGAGATCCCGAGAACGCCGGGTTCGGCTAATACGTTCCCGAGTAGAACTTGTAAGGTAGCACCAGAGACCGCCAATGCAGCCCCGATAATGGCGGCAGAAACCAAACGTGGCAGACGTAGATCCAACAAGAGTTTTTGTTCAAATGCAGAGAGAGACTGAAAAGGAGAAAGGAATACCTCTCCGACCATCAAGTGGATAGCAGAGAGCAGCACGAGAATCACTGACATGATCAAAAGATTGCGTTGCCAGCGTCGTTCCTTGTTCAGGATAAGTTGTTGAAAATCCATAGTAGCCGATAAATACAAACGAGGCTTAACCTTACAGTTAAGCCTCGGTAAATTGCAAATGTGTTCTTACGCTTTATTCGCTGAAATTAAAGCGATATGGCATTAATCGTAGACTAACTCACCATCTTCGTAGCGCGTTTTCACTTCACACACCATTAACGCTGCGCGTTGACCAATCGCGACGTGGCGATTTGGGAAAACAACGGCTTCGTTATCGTTCTTCGCCATCAATGGTTTGTCACCATCGTGACCAAACACTTCGCCGTGAACGAATGAGGTAAAGTTCTCGACGTTGTCATCAAACATGAAATCGAAATCTTCGTGCAAGCGTACAATCGTACGACTCACACGGTACTTGATACATGGTTTAGACAAGTGCTCCGCTTTCGCCTCTGCAATTAGGTTACGCAGTGACAAATCGAACGCAGTCAGTTTGTCTAAGTCGTTTTCACCAATGCGAGCCACTCGACCAAGCTCCATCGTCAAAGCTTGAGCGCCGTAGTTCTCTGCACTGAACCAGCTGAATGTGCTGGTTGGTGAGTTAGACAGTAGCACGGCTTCAATATGTGCACTGTCGAGAAAATCAATCAAGGCTTTGCTACGAACAGGATGGCGCGTTTTCGGACTCACCGCAAAGGTGTAGTGCTTTGAATCACGGATCGCGCAGTGCAAATCTAAGTGCCAGCGTGTTTCCGCTGCAGTATCTTGATAGAAATCTCTCACTAACAATTTGAGAGTGTCAGCAATCGCAAGCTCTTTGGTCGGCTCGTGCTCTTTCTCATCAAACAGTCGGTTAAGGTTTTCTTCTAAAAATCGCGTGTGCGCCAGAGTCGATTCTGGGTGAGCGATAATGAATAAGCATCGAGCCTCGACTTTCTGGAAGCCAGATTCGATGTCTTTGATAATTGAATCCACCAGCTCCATCGGTGCGGTTTCATCCCCGTGGACACCACAAGAGATGATGACGTTCTTGGTTTCCCGAGTGTATTCGTCAGGAATCACTTCTAGCACACCACGCTGATAGAGTTTAAGTTTTACACCATTAGACAGCACCTGCTCCGCTGGCGCGACATCAATATGAACATCTAACGTGTCAGTTAAAAACGATTGGCGAAAGAGAGACTTCGTCATGCGTTACTCCTTAATAGCACGGCGGTATGTTAATAAATTGTACAAAGGATTTTTGTTGTTGCGATCCCACTTATGAGTAGAAGCCGCCAAATTTATTTAAAATCCCATACCTTTTCGCGCCATGCACTCAAATCAAGCATTGAGGCGTTTATTTTTTAAACAATTACAAAGTGTTAGGGCTGTGAACTTTACCACAGCCCTAAAGAAGATCATTATGATTTGATCAACTTTTAGCGTTTATTCACCACGTTGTGCGAGTAAACGTTCAAATTCGTCTACTTTGTCACGAACTAGCTCCACACTCTGCTGCCAGAATTCGGGTTGCGTTAGATCCATTGAAAGATGCTTCTCGACAACCTCTTCAGCCATCATGTTGCCAGTGTCACGTAATAGATCTACGTAATCGTCGTAGAAACGCTCCCCTTTAGCTTCACGTTGAGCGTAGATACCTTTACTGAACAAGAAGCCGAACAAATATGGGTAGTTGTAGAAGCTCACCCCAGAGATTGAGAAGTGCAGTTTGCTCGCCCAGAAATAAGGGTCAGCTTCGCTCATCACATCGCCATACCAATCTTTCCACGTTTCTGACATCAGCTCACAGAAATCATCTGCTGTCAGTTCGCCCTCTTGGCGACGCTCGTAGAAAGCTTTTTCGAATTCGTAACGAACGGGAATATTGATCATCAGCGCCAACGCCGAAGAGAGCTCTTCCCACAGCATTTCGAGCTTATCATCCACACTTTCTGCTTTTGAAATCAGATGATCACGAACGATGTTTTCAGCGAAAATTGAAGCAGTTTCTGCCAACGTCATTGGGTAATACGTTTGGCAAAGCGGTAAGTCACGAATCACCCAATTGTGGAAGGCATGACCAAGCTCATGAGCCAGCGTCATCAGATCTGAGCGGCTACCACTCCACGTCATAAACACGAGCGGCGTACGCGTCGCCGGCAGCTTAGTACAGTATGCACCAAGGCGTTTATTGGCATTAGGCGCAGCATCAATCCAGCCGTTTTGTACCATCATGCGGACAAACTCGGACATGTCTGGATTCACGGTTTCAAACGCTTCACAAATGACGTCGATTGCTTCATCGAAGGGATAAACTTTCGCTTCACCACTCAAAGCAGGCATCGCAGCAAGATGGTTCCATGGTTTCATCTCATCCAGACCGTGGACCTTCGCCATTAACAAACCGGCTTTTTGACCAATCTCACGGCTGTCTTTAGCGACTTTCATCATGGCATCCAACGTTTCCGCTTTGATTCGGCTGCCATGTAAGCTTGGATCAAGGAAATGGACATCACGTTTGGTAGAACGCTTTTTATTCTCTGTTAAACGCCAACCTGAAAGCGCGTTAAGGATAGAAGCGAAAGATTCTTGATGTGTTGCCATCGCCTTTTGAACGCCACGCCACGCAGCTTCTTGGCGATCAAATTCAGAGCCATAAAGAATGCTTGCTGCTTGCGAGAAGCCAAGCTCTTCACTTTCACCATCAGCGTAGTCAAGCTTCACTTTCAAAGAACCCGTAAGGTTGTTGTATAACTTACCCCACGCAGATTTTCCATCCACGCTCATTGCCGCTAATAGCTTTTCTTCTTCGGTGCTTAAGCGTGTGTCCGCCAGTTTGCGGGAGTTCAGGATTGAAAACGCCTGACCACTGATGTCTGGATTTTCATGATCCAAAACGCGAGTAATGAACTCTTCATCAGCGTGAGTCAATTTAAGCTCAAACGCACTGTAAGCTTGAGAAAGCTCAGAGAAAATACGCGTCATACGACCCAGCAGTGCTTTCGCCTCTGCATTTGTCGCATCCACCGACGCGTAACAGTTAGCGAAGTTCGCAATAGTGCCAGCCAAACGGCTTGCCGCCTCGCTGGTTAAGATTGCGTTTTGCATCACTTCAACAGAGTTACAATCGGTAGACTGTTTATTGAGTAGGTCAATGCATTGCTCTACAAGGACAATGTCATCTTGAATTCGTGGGTCAGCGAGATCGTTATAAACGATGGATAAATCCCAGCTAGGAGCGGTCATTTATGGTTCCTTTTGATGTAATCGAGCCAGCTCTTTTCTCTCTTAAACTCGGTAGAGATCCAAGCGTTGGCTACTTCCGTGACTAATTTTCAAATAGTGGTACGCCTATCGAACGAACTGAGGCGTAAATCTGATCATCGATGGTAATTGTTATATGTGTTACTGACGCATTTCCTATCGCTAATGTCGAATACCATCGCGGATTGCGCCAATCTACACCCAATACATGGGCAAGAATCATTCTAATTACGCCACCATGCGTGACAATTAGCAAGTTGTCATTGATATCGTTGATGATTTGAGACCAAGCACAAGTTACACGATGAGAGAAATCATCCAAGCTCTCAGCATTCGGTAAGGTGTGTTGTGCCGGTGCTTTCCAAAACGCGTCGAGCTTATTCCAGTGCTCAGAAAGCATGTCAAATGGGATGCCGTCGAAATCACCAAAATCCAATTCTTGAAGTTGTGATTCCACACTTAAAGGCAAAAGTTGCTGCTCCGCAAGTATCTCAGCAAGGTCGTGACAACGTGACAAAGGAGAGCTGATGATCCCTTCTACTTCTCGACCCGTTTGTTGCCAGGCTTGAGCAATTTTGCGTTGCTCAGCTTCATCGACTTTTAAATCGGCTTGTCCGTGTAAACCTGGGGCTGCGTTCACTTTCCCGTGTCGCAGTAAGTAGATATTCAGCGTTTTCATCTCTTCCCGTCCTATGGTTTGAGCTCAAGCGGCAAACCCGCAGCGACAAACGTGACTCGCTCACACACGGTCGCCAGTTTTTGATTCATCCGTCCCGCATTATCTACAAAGTAGCGACTGACAGCGCCGAGCGGCACAATGCCCATACCGACTTCGTTAGAGACAAAAATCAGCGTCGCGTCAGATTGCGCCGCCGCATTCACCAACAACTCAATTTGCTCCTCTAACCGCTCATTACAGCAGTCATCACCGAGTTCAAAGATCCAGTTGTTGAGCCAAAGCGTAAGGCAATCAACTAACACGACATCTTGAGACGAAAAGTCACAAATGAGCCCAGGCAAGTTAAGCGGACACTCACGTTCAATCCACCCTGCCCCTCGCTGCAGTCTATGGTGAGCAATGCGTTGCTTCATTTCTTCATCAAAAGGCAATGCCGTCGCCACATAGTGAAGCGTTCCGTTTTTATTTTGTGCCCATTGTTGCGCCCTGCTCTCTGCTAAGCTCGATTTTCCTGAGCGAGCACCACCTAGAATAAGTTGCTTCATAATGAATGACTAAATGCGATAAGAGTGAGATAAACAAGCAACTCTGCAAGCTGCTGCGCAGCACCAAGGCAGTCGCCAGTAAATCCGCCGATACGTTTGGTCAGCCAGCGTTTAAAGCCGACACGAAACAGTGCCAATACCAATACAATAATAACAGCCTGAGTCACACCCAGTAACAACGTTACAACCCCACCAGTTAAGAGCAGTATCGCGACTTCCAAGCTCGATTGCTTATTCGCTAACGGTTTACTTTTCGAGGTATCCGCGTCACTAACGTAAGGCATGTCATATATGAGAGTGGCAGCCAACGCTCGGCTCACGGTAAACGCCACGACGATCATCAGCCAAAACTGAGGTTCATTGGCTAACTCGCTCCAAAATACAAACTTCGCCAGCAGCGCCATCATTAACGTTGCCGCTCCGTAAGTCCCGATGCGGCTGTCTTTCATGATGGTTAAGCGGCGCTCTAACGTCATACCACCGCCAATGCCATCCGCCATATCCGTTAAACCGTCCTCATGGAACGCGCCGGTAAGCAGCAAGCTAAAAGCCATGGTTAACACGATGGCAACTGAGTTTGGGAACAATAAACTTGCCAGTGAAAACACAGCTGCGCACAGTAGCCCAAGCAACACACCGACCAAAGCAAAGTATCGCCCTGCTTGGTTCATGCGCGTTTCACTGTAAGGTAAATCAGAAGGCACAGGTATACGGCTAAAAAAGCTTACTGCGAGCAAGAAAAGCTCACTCTGATAGCGCAAAGAACGAGTCTCTGAATGGAGTGTATTATCAGAAGCAGACACTAAACCGTCACTCCCGCACTCTCAAAGCTCGCCATGTTGTTGTAAAACTGAGTCGCCGCTTTTACGAGTGGCAAAGCAAGTGCAGCTCCGGTTCCTTCACCTAAGCGCAGTCCAAGATCTAAGAGAGGCTCCGCTTGTAAGCATTCCAGCACAAACTTGTGCCCATTCTCTTCTGAGTTATGAGCAAACAACATGTAATCTCGCGTCTCTTCATCCAATAGAGTCGCGACATAAGCGGCTACAGAGACGATAAATCCGTCGACTAAAACAGGCGTTTTGTGGCGTTTCGCTTCTAAGAATGCGCCAATCATTTGCACAATTTCAAACCCACCGACTTGAGCCAGTGCACCTTTGCTATCAAGGTCACGACAGCGATTCACACCTTGCGCGACTAGCTTGATCTTGCGGTTGAGTTGCTCTTGAGTAATGCCCGTGCCATAGCCAACGCAATGGTCGACTTCCAATGGACTCAGCGCAGTTAACAATGCCGATGCCGAACTGGTATTGCCAATCCCCATCTCACCAAACATCAACAAGTTCGAGCCATTAAGGATCGCCTGCTGCGCGACCTGGGCTCCATATTCTAAACCTAGCGCGACTTGTTCTAGTGACATCGCCGTTTGTTTAGCAAAGTTTGCCGTGCCATTTCCCAGACGTTTCTCAATCAGGTTGGGATGATTTTTAAAGTCAGGAACTAAGGTATCGATGGGTGACAACATGCCACAATCAATGACCTTAAAGTCAATTTGGTTGAGATCGCAGAAACAGTTAATAGCAGCGCCACCAACGAGAAAATTCGCCACCATTTGTTGAGTCACAGCACTTGGCGCAATGCTCACCCCTTCTTCGGCGATACCGTGATCACCAGCAAATACCAACATGGTTGGTTTGCGAATTTCTATTTTTTCAACCGCTTGAGGCTTATCTTGGCTTTGAATTAACGCCAGTTCTAGCGCCACTTTTTCGAGCAAACCAAGAGCGCCTAATGGTTTGGTTTTGTTATCAATGCGAGCTTGAATTTCTGAGGCAAAAGAGCGATCCATGATGATGATTCCTTATTCTTTATTTTGGACGAGCGACAGAAAAAGTTTTTTCTAACGTGGCGTATTCATTACCGCCTAACCGAGCTAATGGGTCGACAGCTAAGGCATCAACTTTTAAACGGTCACCCTCCATGGATATGACCCGCTCATCGACATAAATGTGTTCAATCTCTGCAAAGATTAAACTTTGCGGTGTCTCCCCCATCTCTATCACTTCGTGCAACTTACAGCCGAATGCAATTGGCGCGCCCTCTAAGCGTGGTAATTCGAAACCTTGGAAATCAACCGTCTCAAGTTGAGTAGCTTCTAGTTCAGATTCCCCATGTTCTAATGTGGCAGAAGATAAAGTGACTTTATCCACGAGCTCGCTGGGTGCAATATGGATAACCAACTTACCGGTTTCTAATGCGTTTCGCGTGGTGTCCTTGATGTCCCCATTGGGCTTTTTTCCCACAGAAATCATCAATAAAGGTGGACAGCTAGAAACCGCAGTAAAGTAGGAAAATGGTGCTAAGTTGAAGTTTTGCTCACCTGAGTCTGTGAGCACCCAAGCGATTGGGCGAGGAATGACAGTTTGAGTCATCAAATGGTACACCTGCGTTGGCGCAAGCGTACTGAGATCTATGTTCATACGACGTCCTTGGTCTTAGAAAACCGCGAGAGAAATGAGACTCCCGACAAATTGAGAGAACAAGTGTACCCCTCTCCCGTGCAATTTCATCTGATTTTCTCTTTTTGACAGCGCTTTTTGTCAATTCGACAGTCATATTGATAAAAATGTTATTTCAACCTGCTCATTTAGCGATAGAAGAAAAACAAAGTCGAGCAATGAAGCCACATATGTAAACAAGATAACCTTTCTTTTAAGAGGTAAGACCGAGAGTCAGCCCACCTATCGAAACAGGTCTATATAACTGAATAATAAATAATTTTAATTTCCATTCGTCGATTTAAAATGATTTTTTGTTCCTTATAGGGTTGTTAGATTAGTTCCGATTTACCCACAACATTCCAATGTTGGCACGAGTGATGCTATTTAGATCTTGTCCCCGACAATAAAGAGTGAGAAATCATGTTTGCCAATCAAAGTCGTCGCCCTGCTAAGAAAGGCAAGCCCAACAAACAACGCCCATCGCGGCAATCCATACCCTTATCATTCTCCTAGGAAAAAAGACCCGTTCGTCCCGCGGGTCTTTTTATTTGCGGGTATTTTATTTGCTTAGCTTTCTATACCTAAGTAACCTCGAGATGCTAGGTTCACTGAGTTCGATTGATTAAATGTCATACATTAGCTACCTGACTGCAGCTTCGTGGAAGAAATGCGCTACAATAGCCTAAGCACTTGTTCTTAAACAGGAAGGATACAATGGGCAACGATTCAAATGCATGTGTAATTATTGCAGGTGGTACAGGTCTTGTAGGGAAAGAAGTCATGGCTAAACTTGTCTCACAGCCTAGCATCGAAACGCTATATTCTCTCTCCCGCCGAACGATCACTGGTATCGAGGATCCAAATAACAAAATTGTCCCATTGTTAGACGCGGCGCTCACAATCCACGATTGGGACGATCAGCAACCGATTCCACGCGTCGGTTTTATTTGTCTCGGCACCACATTAAAACAAGCTGGCAGCAAAGATGCTCTGCGAAAAATCGACGTCGAATTGGTATGTAAAGTTGCTCAACAAATGAAGATGATCGGTGTAAAACGCATCGCTGTGGTTTCGAGTCTAGGCGCAAAAGCGTCTTCTTCATCCCATTATCTAGCTTGCAAAGGACATATGGAAAAAAATATCGAGAGGATGGGCTTTGAAGAAGTGGTGTTCGCAAGGCCCGGACCTCTGGTCGGACAGCGAGAAAATCCTCGTACGGATGAAAAGGTTGTTCAGACACTTTCTAAGGTAATTCGTCCGCTTATGCTTGGTAAATTGGCGAACTTTGTACCCGTTCATGCTCAAGACGTAGCCAAAGCGATGATTTATCAAGTTTTCAGCTATCAAGAAGAAAAAGTCATTTATTTGCATAGAAAGGATATGCTTGATCTCATTAGGCACTATGATTGAAAAATTTCGCCTAAATATTACGCTAAATCAGTCATCAACGAGAGTCGAGTCGCATTTTTTATATTCATTTTAGATCTATCTAATACCTGTTAATCATTTTTAAAGTTATATCCCACTCGGTATCTTACCCAACCAGTATATAGCTCCGTATAAAATTTAATCAGCACTTCTTATGCCGATTACTAAGGTAAGATTATGAATTTCGCAGTGGTTGCTTCTCTGGCGGTGTTTATCGCCATATTAATGTTCCTTTTTAACCAACAACAAAAACAAAACACACTCTCGCGTTTGGTTTTAATTGGCTTGGTTACGGGCTCTCTTTTCGGTCTTGGACTGCAACTTATTCATGGCGAAGGCAGCGATGTCATTGGACAAACACTTGAATGGGTCGGCATAGTCGGCAGCGGTTATGTTGGTCTGCTTAAAATGGTGATTATGCCTTTGGTATTGATTTCCATGATTTCCGCCGTTGTAAAGCTAGAGAAAGGCGGTTCGCTGGGTAAGATCTCTGGTCTAACGATTTCTGTTTTGCTGGTAACAACAGCCATTGCTGCCATGATCGGTATTCTTGTTACGACTACATTTGGTTTGTCTGCCGCTGGATTAACTGAAGGTGCACGTGAAACGGCTCGTATTGCCGTATTAGAGAGTCGAGTAGAATCAGTAAGCGACCTAACGATTCCTCAGATGTTAGTAAGCTTTATTCCAACTAACCCGTTTGCCGATCTTACAGGGGCTCGTTCTACATCGATCATTGCTGTGGTTATCTTTGGTGTTTTAGTCGGTATCGCTGCACGTAAAGTGATGGCAGAAAAAGAAGAGTTGGAATCTCCAATTCGTACTTTTGTGGAAGCGGCACAATCCGTGGTTATGCGCCTGGTTAAGATGATCATGGCATTAACGCCTTATGGTATTGCTGCCCTTATGGCGAAAGTGGTCGCAACATCAAGTGCTGCCGACATTTTTAATTTGCTTGGCTTTATTGTTGCGTCTTACGTTGCAATTGCACTGATGTTCCTTGTTCATGGTCTACTTGTTTCTTTTGTCGGCGTTAGCCCTGCTGAGTACTTTAAAAAGATTTGGCCAGTACTGACATTTGCATTCACGTCACGCAGTTCAGCGGCAACGATTCCACTTAACGTTGAAGCACAAATCACCAAGCTAAACGTACCACCAGCAATTGCGAACTTGTCAGCGTCTTTCGGTGCCACTATCGGTCAGAACGGCTGTGCAGGTATCTACCCAGCAATGCTTGCGGTAATGGTAGCGCCAACAATGGGTATCGATCCTCTAGACATCAACTTTATTCTGTCACTGATTGCCATCATCACGATTAGCTCATTTGGTATTGCCGGTGTCGGCGGCGGCGCAACCTTTGCTGCCCTGATTGTACTGCCTGCGATGGGCTTGCCTGTGACAATCGCAGCGCTACTGATCTCTATCGAGCCACTAATTGATATGGCGCGAACTGCACTTAATGTCTCTGGTGCAATGACTGCAGGTACCATTACCAGCCGATTGTTGAAATCCACCAACGACAATGGACAGTTAGAAGAACAAAAAGCGTAGCTGTTCTCAAAAAATAACTCTCAGTTTGAGCCGATGGTTTCTCCATCGGCTTTTTTGTATTTAAGCGCACCAAAGTGAAGAGTCATCCCCTTCCTATCTTCTCCAATTAATGCCTTACTCCCTACTCGCTAACTGTCTAAACTGATTTATCGAGCAGTATTGTTATGATATAACATTTCACAAATATCAAAATGAACACAGATAACATCGGAGGTAATGTCATGAGTTCAACTTTAATCGAGTCCACTTCAACTGAGGCTCTTGAGTGCACACTTCGAGCGCCGTGTTTCAGTTCAGGCGAAGAGCCAACTGTGTTAGCAAACATCTATCAAGAAGACATCAATATCGCAATCTGGCGGCGACAATTCGATCAACCGGTTGCCGATGCCACGAATCGGTTCATCACCTCCCACCCTAACTTCAATAAATCGCTGAATGTATCTCCTGAAAATACTTATGAAGTACTGCAATACGCAACCGATGGGCAGGCGCCGGATGTATTGTTGAGAAATATCGTGGAGTTAGTCGACATGTTTTGCTATTTATTTGAGTTAGAAGACGCAGGACTGCGCCTAGCGACACTCAATAGCGCGATGTGTCCCCGTTTTCACGTTGATCAAGTCCCCTGCCGCCTAGTCACTACCTACCAAGGCATTGCGACTCAATGGATTGCTAATGACGTACTTGATCGCTCAAAGCTCGGTCGCGGTAGTCATGGGCTTTCGGATGCAGAATCCGGCTTATACAGAGCAGAATCAGACATCAGGCACCTTTCTGTTGGTGACGTTGCACTGCTAAAAGGTGAGCGTTGGATCGGAAATGAAAACAAAGGGCTGGTTCATCGCTCGCCTAGTATCCAATCGAATCAAGCTCGTTTGTTGCTCACCCTTGATTTTGGCTAATAAAAATCAGCGATTGTCCAAGCATTAACCAAATAAAAAACTTCAAGCCGAAAGTGACACTTCGGCTTTTCCATTTTCACAACATCACCTTGCATCTTTCGTTGCGAGTCAAGGCGTTGAATGGTCTAATACTCCTATCGGTTCCGTAAACGGTAAGCAGAATGCACCAAGACAATCAGCCCACTTTTTTCTTTTTCGATTACGAGACTTGGGGAACAAGTCCAGCCAAAGACCGCCCAAGCCAGTTTGCTGGCGTTCGCACTGATGAAAACTTCAATATCATTGGTGAACCTTTGGTGATGTACTGTCGTCCACCTGCTGATTACCTTCCTTCGCCAGAAGCAGCTTTGATCACTGGTATTACACCACAAAAAGCAATGCAAGAAGGCTTACCTGAACCTGAGTTTATCGCCAAAATTCATGCCGAATTGTCTAAACCAAAGACGACTAGCCTTGGCTACAACAGCATACGTTTTGATGATGAAGTCACTCGTTACACTTGCTACCGAAACTTCATCGACCCATACGCATGGAGCTGGCAAAACGGCAACTCGCGATGGGATTTGCTTGACGTGATGCGCGCATGTCATGCCCTGCGTCCTGAAGGCGTAGAGTGGCCAGAGAACGATGAAGGCTTTACAAGCTTCAAGCTTGAGCATTTATCCGTGGCTAACGGCATTGAACACAGCAATGCTCACGATGCGATGGCCGACGTGATTGCCACGATTGAAATGGCGAAGAAAGTTAAAGCCGCCCAACCTAAGCTATTTGACTACTTTTTCTCGATGCGTAACAAGCGCAAACTCAATGAGCTGGTTGATATTGTCAATATGACTCCGTTGATGCATGTATCAGGCATGCTTGGGCGTGAATGCCAATACACAAGCTGGATTGTGCCTGTGGCTTGGCACCCAACCAACAACAACGCTGTTATCACGATTGATTTAGCCAAAGATCCTCAGCCGATCCTTGAACTTTCAGCGGAAGAACTGAAAGAACGATTGTACACCAAGCGTGACGAATTGGGCGACTTACTGCCTGTACCAGTGAAGCTAGTGCATCTGAACAAGTGCCCTATTCTCGCTCCAGCAAAAACATTAACCGCGGAAAATGCGGAAGTCATTGGTATTGACCGCCAACAATGTTTAAACAATTTAGCGTTGTTGCGCCAACACCCAGAGATCCGAGAGAAGCTGATTAGTCTATTCTCTATAGAACGTGAATTCGAAAAGAGTAATGACGTTGATACGCAGCTTTACGATGGCTTTTTCTCGCCTGCTGATCGCGCTGCTATGGACATCATTCGTGAAACCGATCCGAATAACTTAGCCGCACTGGACATTGAATTCGATGATAAACGAATCAAGCCATTGCTTTTCCGTTACCGTGCTCGCCATTATGCAGGCACATTAGATGAACAAGAACAAAGACGCTGGGCACAACATTGTCGTGAAGTTTTCGAAAGTCAGATTGAAGAGTACATGATGAATTTAGAAAACTTAGTTCACGAACATGAAAGTGACGAAAAGAAGATAGCAATATTAAAATCCGTCTATCGTTATGTAGAGAGCCTAGCCTCCTAATTTCTTACCTTGTTCAAGCGCACCTTCGGGTGTGCTTGTTGTTTTATATGCTGTCAAAATGATAAAAGATCGATTACTACAGCTGATCCATTTGCTCATCTCCCTCGCACTCATCATGGGAGCACTTGGTATCGGCAACACCATTCAAAAATTCATTGGCATTTCTGTTCCAGGAAGTGTCATCGGGATGCTTGTGCTGTTTTTCTCAATGACCCTTGGCTTAGTCAAAGTGGAATGGGTTAAGCCAGGTGCAACCCTATTCATCCGCTATATGATCCTGCTATTCGTGCCTATCAGCGTGGGTCTGATGCAACACTTCGATATGCTACTGGCTAACGCACTGCCAATTATTGCGAGTGCAGTAGGCGGCTCACTGATCGTTTTGGTCAGCTTGGCATGGTTCTTAGATTACTTACTGAAGGAGAAGCACTAGTATGTGGTTACTTGTCACTATTGTGGTTTTCCTTGCCGCACGCCAAATCGCAATCAAGGTGAACAATCCGATTGCTAACCCGCTTTTGATCAGTATCGCGGTATTAATCCCGTTGCTAACCTTTTTGAAAGTGCCATTTGAAACATACTACGCTGACAACGAATACATCAGCTTTTTACTTCAACCCGCCGTTGTTGCGCTGGCATATCCACTTTACGAACAACTGCCTCAAATCAAAGCCAATTGGCGCATTATCACTCTGGCTTGCACGTTAGGTAGTGTTATGTCCATGCTTACCGCTACGCTCATTGCGGTGGCATTTAAAGCTGACATTAGCTTAATAGCCAGCTTGGTTGGTAAGTCTGTGACGACCCCTATCGCGATGGAAATCTCTAGCCACTTAGGCGGAGAAGCAGCTGTTGCGGCAATTTTAGTGCTTATTGTGGGTTTGTTTGGTGCCATCCTCGCGTACCCGATCTTCAATATCATTGGTATTAAGCATCCAATTGCGCGCGGTCTAACAATGGGTACTGTTTCTCACGCTCTCGGCACCGCAACATGTGCTGAGAAACAACCGGGAGATGCAGCATTCTCATCTCTTGCATTGGTGCTTTGTGGCATCATCACCTCGATTCTCGCGCCAAGCTTCTTTGCTTTGGCGGTTTGGTTATACCAATAATAACCTCAATGACCTGCTTTGCTATCAAGTGAGCAGGTCATAATCTCCTCTAGAAAATTCGCAGTATGAATATACGTTGATATAGTTATTAGTGGGACAGAGATAACGTTAAATCTTAGTGAAATCGAATACATGTGTGAGCTCACTCTAATTATGTAACGTAAATTATCATTACACACATTAACGTGATCTAAAGCACAGAACATTTCCACCTTTCACATAGAATAACTGTCCATGCAATAACAAGGATTCAACATGAAAAGTCGCATTGAACAGGCGCTAGCAAGCGCTCCTGAAGCACTTTCAACACCTCTTGCTCCTATCGTCCTTTCTGGCGATTTTGATGCCACTATTTCTGAGCAACAGTTTGAAGCGCTACTGAACGCTACCAATCTTTCTGATAAAGAGCTTCGTGTTGCTCTACTTCCTTTTGCCGCTGCGTTTTCTTACGCACCGATTTCTGAATTCTATGTAGGCGCGATTGTTCGTGGTCTATCTGGTCGCCTTTACTTCGGTGCGAACATGGAGTTTTTTGGTGTTCAGTTAGGTCAAACTGTTCATGCTGAACAATGCGCGATTAGCCATGCTTGGATGAAAGGCGAACGTGGTGTTAAAGATATCACCATTAACTACAGCCCTTGTGGTCACTGTCGTCAGTTCATGAATGAACTAACTACGGCGAAAGAATTAAAGATCCAATTGCCAGAGCGTGAAGAAAAATCGCTACACGACTATCTTCCTGAAGCATTCGGTCCTGCTGATCTTGGTATCCAGTCAGGTCTAATGGCAGAAGTGAAACACGAGTTTGCTTGCGATGACAACGACACTCTGATCCAAAAAGCAGTTACTGCGATGAACATCAGTCACGCTCCATACACTAACAACTTAAGTGGCATCGCTCTTGAGATGAATAGTGGTCGTGTATTCCAAGGTGCTTACGCAGAAAACGCAGCGTTCAACCCTAGCCTTCCACCACTTCAGGTTGCCTTAATTCAAATCCTGATGGCAGGCGAGCAGTTTGAAGACATCAAAGCCGCAGCACTAGTGGAGAACTCACAGGGTAAGATCAGCCACCTAGCCGATACTCAATCAACACTAGAGGCACTGAACCCAGATATTCCAGTGAGTTTTGTTAACATTTAACTCACAATGCTCTTATGAGAGAGGCTCTGCATGACGCAGGGCCTTTTTTTATTGTTTAAAATCACACGCAAACGTTTGCTTCATTCGCAAAAATCAGTATGATCCCCTGCAAATTCGCTTCCACCACTTTATTTTGTAAGGGAACACTATGTTTGGTACTGCTACTAGCACTCATGCTACCCGCGTATTACTTCTGGGCTCTGGCGAGCTTGGTAAAGAAGTAGCAATTGAATGTCAACGTCTTGGTTTAGAAGTGATCGCGTGTGACCGTTATGCTGACGCACCAGCAATGCAAGTCGCTCATCGCAGCTACGTCATCGATATGCTTGATGGCAAAGCATTAGAAGAAATCATCAAGAAAGAGCAACCTGCTTATGTGGTTCCGGAAATTGAAGCTATCGCAACAGACAAATTAGTTGAGCTAGAAGAAAAAGGCGTGAACGTCGTTCCGACAGCGAAAGCAACTAAGTTGACTATGAACCGCGAGGGCATCCGTCGTCTTGCAGCTGAAGAGCTAAGCTTAACGACTTCTCCTTATCAGTTTGCAGATAACTTTGATAACTTTAAAGCGGCAGTTGAGCACGTTGGTATCCCTTGTGTAGTAAAACCTGTGATGAGTTCGTCTGGTAAAGGACAAAGCGTCATCAAAACAGAACAAGATGTGCAAGCAGCGTGGGAGTACGCGCAAGAAGGCGGTCGTACTGGTGCTGGTCGTGTGATCGTCGAAGGCTTTATTGACTTCGACTATGAAATTACGCTGCTGACAGTACGAGCGAAAGATGGCGTCCATTTCTGCGCACCAATTGGACATCGTCAAGAAGATGGTGACTACCGAGAGTCGTGGCAACCACAAGCAATGTCAGATACTGCGATTAAAGCAGCAGAATACACAGCGGAGAAAGTCGTAAATGCGCTCGGTGGTTACGGCATCTTCGGTGTAGAGCTGTTCGTGAAAGGTGATAAAGTAATTTTCAACGAAGTTTCACCTCGTCCACACGACACTGGCATGGTAACTATGATTTCTCAGGAAATGTCTGAGTTTGCTCTGCATGTTCGTGCGTTCACTGGCATGCCAATCAACAGTATCATTCAATACGGCCCGTCCGCGTCAGCTGTCATCCTAGGGCAAGGTACATCAACAGATATTCGCTTTGATAATCTTGCCAATGCCCTGGCTCAACCACAAACTCAAGTTCGTTTGTTTGGTAAGCCTGAAATCGATGGTCGCCGTCGTTTAGGCGTTGTTCTAACGCGTCGTAAGACTATCGAAGATTCGATTGAAGATGCAGTGAACAGCGCTTCTAAAGTACAGATCGTTTACTGATTTCACTAGTTCGCTCCAAGAAACAAAAAGCGCAGCCCAATTGGCTGCGCTTTTTATTTGTATAAACTCGGTTACCCTATTCACTTTCAATTAAATACACTTCTTCAGAGAAGTGACTCAGACCCTTTTTGGCAATTTTAGGGTGATTATCATCGGCTTGATCTACGTTTAAGCATGTGATCTTATAACCGGAAAATAACTGTTCAATCTCTTCTACAGGAACACTAAAAGGAGGTCCTGCCATCTCTTCTTGCGGGTAGTTCAACGTGACCAACAAGATACGACCGCCAGGATTCAGCAATTGCTTAACACGAGCAGCATATTCTGCTCGCATCTCTTTAGGAAGAGCCACTAACGCAGCGCGATCGTAAATGATATCGGCTTTAGATACTGGGGCGGTAAAGAAATCACCCGTATAAATCGACAGCTCATCAAACTGATATAACTCGTGCATACCATTAACAGGCGTTACCGTTGGTGTGTAAAAATGCTCAGCAAAAAACGCTCTTACCGCAATTTGGCTTAGCTCAACGCCCTGAACTTCGTCGTGTTTGGTCGCTAACCAAATCAAATCCTCTGACTTACCACACAGAGGCACCAAAACTTTATCATCACGCTTTGCAGCCGTATGTTGCCAAAATGCAGGCAATAGTGGGTTCACGTCTTCTAGATGAAAACCGATTTGGTTACTGACCCATTTATTGTGCCAAAATTCTTGATCTCTCATGATTCTTCTACTTGTCGGCTGATAGTGGATTCGAGCTTTGCGCTTCACTTTTGTGGGCTAAGACTAATGATTTTTTCAAATTTGTCTATGCCGTTCATCTTTGGTTAATACTGCAATGTTAGTATGGCTAACGTTCAAGAAGGAACCCTTCCTTGTTCTGATGGTCAGAATAAAGGAAAGCAAAATGGTGATCTAGAACACGATTCCACCATAAGGTTGAAAATCAACCTTGGAATCTATCGTAGAGACCCCATTAACTAGGTAGTACCTGATTTGCGAATCTTAGTGACCTTTTCGTTACCCATTTTCTAAGTGCAAGCAAGTTAAGGAGAGTGAATGAGCTTATTTCTACGTACTACGGCATTGATGCTATTAGTACTAAGCCGTGCGCCGGCTTTCGCCGCACTTCCAAATATCCCGAGTAACGAGCAAGACCGTTCTGCTAGCCAAAACGAAGTTTGCTCAAAATTGTTTAAACATAGCCTTAGTGGTTTGTATGGCATTCAGTCAATCGACTCCAAACCAACACAGCCTTATTCAGATTTCGACGTACTTTACAGCAAAGCGCACCAAGCGCAGTTTGAGCTAGAAACCATCTGTAAGAGTACTGCCCTTCTCACTGACGCACAGCCTTATTTTGCTGGCGTTAAATCTCAGCACCGCGCCGAAGAGAAAATCGCCCACGAACTTGACGGTCAAGTAGAACGTATCACCGACTTAGCCCGTGCAACTATCGTTGCAAATGACGTAGCAAGCTTGGTGTCGGTATATGAAACGTTAGAGCGCGAAACAACCATTGTTAAAGTAAAAAACCGCTTTAAAAAACCAACGGCTTCTGGTTATCGTGATCTCAACTTGTTGGTCCGTTTACCAAAAACCAACCTAATTGCTGAAGTCCAATTGCATCTAAAAGCGATTGCTGATGTAAAAAGTGGTCCGGAGCATGATTTGTACGAGCAAATTCAGAAACTGGAACGTCAAGCTCTGGTTGAAGGTCGTAACCTAAATGATATCGAGATGGCATCAATTCGTAACATGCGTACTCAATCTAAAAACTTGTATCAAGAGGCTTGGCATCCTTACCTAACGACGCACCTAGAAGCAGCCTAAACAAACAGTATTTTAGAAACTGATTCCCTGAATACTGAAAAACCACCGCAATTGCGGTGGTTTTTATTTGTTCTTTAGTCAGTAATGAAAGCCACAAACAAAAAGACCACGACAAAGCGTGGTCTCATTCCATGTTACATGGCTTACTGGTCGGTCTTTAGGTTCTCTACGCGAGCTTTCAACTTCTGACCCGGGCGGAACGTAACGACACGTCGAGCAGTAATAGGAATATCTTCGCCAGTTTTCGGGTTACGACCAGGTCGTTCATTCTTGTCACGAAGGTCAAAGTTACCAAAACCTGACAGTTTTACCTGTTCGCCACTTTCTAGTGCCTTACGAATCTCTTCAAAGAACACTTCCACCGTTTCCTTGGCGTCCCGTTTACTAAATCCCAATTTATCAAACAGGTTTTCTGCAAGTTCGGCTTTTGTGAGCGCCATAAAACTTTCCTCAAAGCTATGTTAAACAATGCTACCTTAGTGTAGCGCCAGAGCAGTTTTACCCTACCAATTCAACAACATATCGGGGTTACATCAGGAAGTGTATGCCAAGCTTATGATTTTCGCCAACTTTTTTCTTTGCTAATATACGGAATGTTGCACCACGCAGATAGTTTACCCACCACCATTTCCAGATTTTCCTTTAATTCCCTCTCCAATGGCAAAAATATCCAGTTCAAATTACTAGATTTGAAACTCAAAACAACATTAATCACTATTTAATAAAAATGTCAGATACTGGCTACTTTACAAACAATTGACACAAAACTTCTTACCTTTTCAGTAAGTTGAGTACGTTTGAAAATAGATCTGGTCGGTCCTATTTAGCAGACTTGTTATTCAGATATAGCGTGACACTAGGAGCATGAAAGCTTGAACAGCGACAAAATTCTATTGATTGCTCCATGACGGTTAACTGAAAGGTTGTTACTGTTTATCCCTGTTTTCACCACGCGAAAGAGCCGCCATGTTGCACCAAGTCATCAGTATCTTATTTCCCGTCTTTGTCTTGGTTTGCGTAGGTTACTTAGTTGGTCGATGCCTCAAGCCCGATTTTCGCCCAATCAATCGCATCAATATGGATGTGTTTACTCCGGCACTGGTATTTTCTTCTCTTGTCGGTATGCCACTAAGCATGGGGCAAGTCCCCTTGCTACTAGCCGCGCTTATTGCTGTCGTAGTACCTGGCATTGTGATGGTTCCCATCGCGAAGTTTTGCGGATTATCATTCAAAGCATGGGCTCCACCACACATGTTTCGAAACAGCGGTAACTTAGCGATACCGCTGTTTACGTACACCTTCGGGGAAATCGCTCTTCCCTCCGCAGTATTGCTTTTTGTCGTTTCAGCATGCCTACATATAAGCCTTGGCGTCATACTACTGAGTAATGGCAATCCGCTTAAACAAATCGTCAAAATGCCGATCTTCTTATCCGCTTTGCTCGCGTTGCTTATCAACATTTCTGGTATTGGTATTTGGTCTCCTCTTTTTGAAGCGACCACATTACTTGGGCAAGCCGCCGTCCCAGTTATGTTGTTATCATTAGGAGCACAAATGTGCCATTTAAGATGGGAGGGTCTTCGAGTGGGTCTTTGGTGCACACTTCAATCACTCGGTACCGGAGCACTCGCCTTTGCCTTAATCTATACCTTGATACCATTGCCAATCATGCAATTACAGATGATGGTGTTGTTTACCATGTTGCCACCAGCTGTAATGAACTACTTGTTTGCTGAACGACTCAATATCGAACCTCTGAACGTTGCTTCTATGGTCTTGTTTGGCAACTTTTTAAGCATTATTACTCTACCGCTGCTACTAACGTTCGCTTTATCACTTGCTTGAACCATGCCTCCACATAATCCATCAACATCAAGCAACGTTTAACAAATCACAACGTAACGCTTCAAATTTGAAATCTAATTTTTAACAATAAATTCACCTTATCTAGCCTTTATACCTCGCTTTTTGAGTGTTTTATCTATTAGCCTGAACCCTCCGCAAATTTACAAAGGAGTTGTAATTTTATGGATAAGACATGCCGTGTGATTTTTCTCGGTGGTGCTCATCACTTAGAGGAAATCACAACAACACTCAACACAATCAAATTTACACCAACAGTGTGCTTTGGCGATGACGAATACGTTCTACTCCTAAAAGGAGTTGGTAATTCACCTAGATACTTCGTTTATGTGCACTCCACTTTGACAGATGAAGAACAAAATGAACTGATTCAATTAATCGAAATTCCGATGAAAAATAAATAGAGGCTTAATGGAGGACAGATAATGTACGAAGTTATTTTTATTGGCGGTGAGAGCCATGGTGAAAATATTTCCCTCAACTCTCTACCCTTAACGGTAGATAAAAATGGAGAAAAATATTCTTTATTTGGCTTAACAGACCCTAACTATGACAAACCTTACAAAATATACTGTACGAAGTATTCAATCGCAGAACGGTATATCCCTCAAATTGTTAAAGTCGAATTTATTGGTGGTCATTGGGATCGAGAATTTGAACACAGAATTCTGGGGTGGATACCTACAAGGGTGAACCGAACTCGTGAGGTCCTCGATAATCTAATAACCAATTCCTATGAATTAGTCACTCAGTTTTCCGACGGGAAGACCGTCCACGCATACGCCTCTGAAGATGTTCCAGAAGTATTTTTAAATGAAAGAATGCAAGCATTGCTCAAAGGAGATTGAAGCAAACTTTATCGCTGACATTGTTTATTTAACAAATTCGCAATCTAAATTTTACGGCTAAATTAACCATGTCTCTTTTTTGAGTCTCGCTTTTTGAGCAATTTATCGATTAGCCTAAAATCTCTCAACACTTGCAACGGAGTTGTAATTATATGGATAAAGAGTGCCTTGTAATTTTTCTAGGTGGCTATGAACACTTAGCAAAAGTTGTAACTACGCTTGATGCCATCAAATTCTCTTCAACAATAAAATTTGGCAATGATGAATATACCCTCATGCCAAATGGATATGGAAATACACCTCGAATCTTCTTTTATGTACACACTGAACTGAGTGAAGACATCATTAGAGAAATGAAAAATATGGTGAAACTTTCTATTGATAAAAAATGGTTTGAAATTGGTGGTGAATAATGGCGTTAGAAGTATTTATTGATATTTGTGGAGTCTCAGCAACAACACGAGAGATAGACAGGGAATGGGTAACCGGACTCGTTAACAGAGCAAAAGACCGCAAATCTAAGGTATGGGTGTCTGTGATTGTCCGAGATTTGAAGCAAGATATTAACATTCGGCTTGCATGCGGTAGTGCACCAAGAATAGCAACAACCACAAACAGCCCAAGACGAAAGCCGCTAACCCAGCTCGAAAGTAAGCTGACGGATCTCTGGTCTATGTTCCGGTGCGAAGGTGGGAACGTTAACGTTCAGGGCGTATGTGATTTTATCCGCTACCTCGAAGGGTGTCAGAGACGTGAGAGTGATGAAAAGCTAAAAAAGGATAAGCAGTGGCATTAATTATTTCCATTGATTGCTGTGGAGTAGTCATTGATTCATTAGAGAGCAACTCGAAAACCATAAACGCTATTGTGACGAAAGCTCAAGAACAAGGACAAAAAGTGTGGCTACGTATATGCCTAAAAGATGTATCGCAGAACATCGATATTGAACTTTGCTGTGGAGAACCGCCGTCTAACTCTGTGCCACCAGCAGCTAAAAGGGGCTCACTCATAGAGAAGAATATTAAAAAACTTTGGTTAGAACTTGGTTGCGCGGGTGAACAAGTGAATGCACAGAAGATCTCTGCATTTTTACTGTATTTTCAAAGCTATATTAATCAGTCCTAGAGAGTAGAACCTGCAAGCACGAACTACCTATCAAGTTAACGTTTAAGAAAGGCGCTGGTGTTCTTCAGTTATCGATTAAGCTGTGGCACTGCGCTTTTAAACTGATGACCTAGAGAAACCTTTTAATGGTAGAGGCATATCAAAAACAAAAGATTGAATGATAGACTAACGTCAAACAACTACCGTTTTTGCTTTGCAACTCTATGACATCAATTATTCAAATCAGCGACTGCCATTTAAGTGACGATTCAAGCTTTGAGAATCTACGTAGCGCGCTTCTTTATGCTCAAAAAGATTCATCATGCGATACCCTTTTGCTCACAGGCGATCTTTGTTGCAACCCCAAACCGGGTGATTACCGTGTACTACTAAGTTTCCTAGAAAAGCACATTCGCGATAAGGAAATATTCGCAATTGCAGGCAACCATGATGACACCAAATTGATGAAGCGGGAACTGGTCGGTAGCTCTATTAACGTAGTGAATAAAGCCAAAATTCATAACCGTGACATGCTGTTCTTAGATTCGAGTGCTAAACCTTTGGATACGCGCCACCCTTTGGGCTCTGGTCGTGTCGATAACCGTGGGCTAGCACGCTTCAATAAACAACTTCGCCATGCGATCAATCCGATTGTTGTTATCCATCACCCTATTATTCCCGTAGGCTCGGATTGGATACAAGCCATTTGCTTGGAAAACAATGCAAGCTTACATGCGCTTTTGGCTAAGTACCGAGTTCAAGATGTTATTTGCGGGCATGGTCATGATGCACTGACTGTAACGCGCCAAGAAGTCACTCAACATATGGCACCCGCTACTGCTTACGGTTTTGACCACAGTATTGACGAATACAACCGCAATGCAAGGATTGGCGTGAATAAGATTCACCTCGAAGGTGAGAGGATGAAGGTAGAGACAGTTTGGCTCTAGTTATTCCCTATTTCCTATCTCTCAAGATATAAAAAAACCCTGCCAAACTAGCAGGGTTTCCATTTCTTAAGAAGATACGTTACATGAGATTAGTCACGTAGAGACGCACCAAACTTCTCAGAAACGTGAGCAACGATAGCATCAACCGCACCAGCGATATCTGCATCTTCTAGAGTACGCTCAAGTGACTGTAGAGTCAGAGCGATTGCTAGGCTCTTCTTACCTTCTTCAACGCCTTTACCTACGTAAACGTCGAACAGCTTCGCATCTTTAAGGAACTCGCCACCTTGTTCTAGACAAGCGTTAACGATATCACCAGATGCAACAGCTTCATCCACGACTACCGCGATATCACGACGGTTTGAAGGGAATTTAGAAAGTGCTACCGCTTCTGGGATCACTTTGCTGTTGATTGCAGACCATTCGATTTCGAAGACGATAGTACGACCATTTAGACCGAACTTACGCTCAAGTTCTGGGTGAACAGTACCGATCACACCCACTTCTTTGCCATCTACGATGATTGCCGCAGATTGACCTGGGTGAAGTGCTGGGTGCTTAGCTGCAGCGAAAGAGTACGCTTTTTCGTTAGCAGATAGCTCTAGAATTGCTTCTAGATCGCCTTTAAGGTCGAAGAAATCAACAGTGTTAGTTTCGATATCCCAATGCTCTTCACCGCGAGTACCTGCGATAACACCGGCAAGCATTGGCTCTTGGCGCATACCGTTTTCTGCAGATTCACATGGGATGAAACGTAGACCATATTCAAATAGACGAACGCGTGGCTGTTGACGCTTCTGGTTGTGAACAACCGTGTTCAGCAGACCTTGGATAAGACCAAGACGCATTGCTGACATGTCTGCAGAAATTGGGTTTGGAAGCACTAGAGGCTCAACACCAGGTACAACTAGCTTTTGTTGCTCAGGCTCAACGAAGCTGTATGTGATTGCTTCGTGGTAACCACGGTCAACAAGAAGATCACGAACGCGTTTCAGTGGAAGATCCGCTTCAACGTGGTTGTGCATCTTAAGTGCTGCTGCTGGGTGTTGGTTAGGAATGTTGTCGTAACCGTAGATACGACCAACTTCTTCAATCAAGTCTTGCTCGATAGCGATATCGAAACGCCATGTTGGTGCTACTGCCACCCAACCTTCTTCAGAAGCTTCAACTGTCAAACCTAGGCGCTCTAGGATTTCTACCACGTCAGCATCAGCGATGTGGTGACCTAATAGGTTGTCTAGCTTAGTACGACGTAGAGCAACTTTGTTTGGCTTAGGTAGGTCTGCTTCAGACTCTACAGCAACAACAGGTGCTACTTCACCGCCACAGATCTCAACAAGAAGCTGAGTTGCACGCTCCATTGCGCTAACCTGCAGTGCGTAATCCACACCACGTTCAAAACGCATTGAAGAATCAGTGTGAAGACCGTAACTACGTGCGCGACCACGGATGTGGTCAGGTGCAAAGAATGCACACTCTAGTAGAACGTCTTTAGTTTCCGTTGTTACACCAGACTCTTCACCACCAAAGATGCCTGCGATTGCAAGTGCTTTGTTGTGGTCAGCAACAACTAGTGTATCTGCGTTTAGTTCTGCTTCGCTACCGTCAAGAAGTGTTAGCTTCTCACCTTGCTCAGCCATACGAACTACGATGCCACCTTCGATCTTCGCTAGATCGAATGCGTGCATTGGTTGACCTTGCTCTAAAAGAACGTAGTTAGTGATGTCTACTACAGGGTCGATAGAACGAATACCACAACGACGCAGCTTCTCTTGCATCCATAGTGGCGTTTCAGCTTGAACGTTTACGTTCTTAACAACGCGACCTAGGTAACGTGGACATGCAGCTGGCGCTTTCACTTCGATAGACACTTTGTCTTCGATTGAAGCTGCTACTGCTTCTACTGATGGCTCAGTTACGTCAGCTCGGTTTAGTACGCCAACTTCGCGAGCTAGACCACGAATGCTGAAACAGTCAGCGCGGTTTGCCGTTAGGTCTACGTCTACTGTTACGTCGTCTAGACCTAGGAATTCACGGAAATCGGTACCGATTACTGCATCTTCTGCTAGCTCCATGATGCCATCTGACTCAACATCGATACCTAGTTCAGTGAACGAACAAAGCATGCCGTGAGATGGTTGACCACGTAGTTTTGCTTTTTTGATTTTAAAATCGCCTGGAAGAACAGCACCAACCGTTGCTACTGCTACTTTCAGACCTTGGCGACAGTTGTGTGCGCCACAAACGATGTCTAGAAGCTCTTCTTCACCCACGTCTACTTTAGTAACGCGCAGTTTGTCTGCATCTGGGTGTTGACCACATTCAACAACGTGACCAACTTTAACGCCGTTGAACGAACCTGCTACAGGTAGCACGTCATCAACTTCTAGACCCGCCATTGTAATTTGGTGAGTTAGTTCGTCAGTGGTAATCGAAGGACTAACCCACTCACGAAGCCATGATTCGCTGAATTTCATAGTGATTTATCCCCTGGATTACTTGAACTGTTTTAGGAAACGAAGATCGTTCTCGAAGAACGCACGTAGGTCGTTCACGCCGTAACGAAGCATTGTTAGACGCTCAACACCCATACCGAATGCGAAACCAGAGTATTTTTCAGGATCAATGCCTACGCTACGTAGTACGTTCGGGTGAACCATACCGCAGCCTAGTACTTCTAGCCATTTACCGTTTTTACCTTTCACATCAACTTCAGCTGAAGGCTCAGTGAACGGGAAGTAAGATGGACGGAAACGTACCTCCACTTCCTCTTCGAAGAAGTTGCATAGGAAATCGTGCAGGATGCCTTTCAGCTGTGCGAAGTTTACGTTCTCATCAACCAGCATGCCTTCCACTTGGTGGAACATTGGCGTGTGCGTTTGGTCGTAGTCATTACGGTATACACGACCAGGTGCGATGAAACGGAATGGTGGTTTGCCATTTTCCATCGTACGGATCTGTACGCCTGACGTGTGAGTACGAAGCATCAAATCTGGGTTGAAGAAGAAAGTATCATGGTCAGTACGCGCTGGGTGATCAGCTGCGATGTTTAGTGCATCAAAGTTGTGGAATGCATCTTCGATTTCTGGACCAGACTCAGTGTTAAAGCCAAGTTCACCAAAGAACTTCTCAATACGCTCTACAGTACGAGTAACTGGGTGTAGACCACCGTTCTCGATACGACGACCTGGTAATGTTACGTCGATCGTTTCTGCCGCTAGCTTCGCTTCAAGCTCTGCACGTTGTAGTGCGTCTTTACGAGCTGCGATAGCTTGCTGAACCACGCCTTTCGCTTTGTTGATCTCTTGACCCGCTTCACGGCGTTCTTCTGGTGGTAGTTTACCTAGGCTTTGAAGTTGAGCAGTTAGCTCACCTTTTTTACCTAGATACTGAACACGCACTTCATCAAGTACGACTAGCGATTCTGCAGCTTCAATTGCTGCACTCGCGTTAGCAATGATCTCTTCTAGATGTTGCATCGTTTCCTCATCTACCTATTGGTAGTATCCATAAGGGAGTGATTGGTTTTTTGATAGCTGTACATAGTAGCCAAACCCGCCACCAAGGCCAAATTGAATTATGAAAAGAAGAGGTTATTGAATAAAAAGAACACAAAAACGTAAAAAAAGCAGCGTTGTCTAGGAATAACGCCCATTTTATCGAGGTTGTTTTTGCATAAGAAGCCAAAGAAAGTCACTGGTTTTGTTCTTATCAAGCGAGAAGAGAAGACCGTTTTCTTTGGCGATTAAATATGAGAAGCAGTCTAGTTTAAAGGCGTCAGTTTTTGTACGGTTTGAACTCGGTTTTTACCGTTTTGTTTTGCCAAGTAAACGCTCTCATCGGCAACTCGAATTAAATCCGTGTAGGTTTCCATATTGTCTCGACGCTCTGCGACACCAACACTGATGCTCCCTCGCCAAGGTTCGAACGAAGTAGGAACAAGCATATGGGAAACCTGTTTTCTCACCGCCTCTGCCACATGCAAACCACCCTCTAATCCGGTATCTGGGCAAATTACGAAAAACTCATCGCCGCCTAAACGACACACAATGTCATCACTGCGGAAGTAGTGCTTCAATGCTTGCGCGAGTTCGGTTAGGACTAAGTCCCCTGCTTCATGGCCGCAGGTATCATTCACTTGTTTGAAGTAATCGGCATCGATCATGATACAAACCAAAGGCAGGTCTTTGGCGTCCTCATCCTTCCACAATTTCTTAAGCGTTTTTATCGCGCTTCTACGATTCGGTAACTGGGTTAATGAGTCGGTTAAGGACAAGGCTTCTAGCTGTTTATTTGCATTCGATAACTGCTTCGTCCTTTCATCCACCTTTTCCTCTAGAACTAGGTTCAGCTTGAGTAGCTCACGATTTCGCTCGGAGACTTGCGAAAATAGCGCATTTAGCGCATCCAGCAATGGCGCAGTGGATGCGTTGGCTTGCTTTTCTTGTTCATCATACGCCGCCCTCGGTGACATCCCAGATTGAATGGCAGCCACTTGCTTAGACATATTTTGATCAATACCAAGAATGTGGTAAGCCAACCAATGAATGAGGAAATCCAATAACTGCTCAGCAGCGCGTTTATTGGCATCACTGATAAAGCTCTGCATACTGATGATGTCGCTCATAAATGCGCGGTGTACTTGGATATGTTTTTCTAGGTGCTCTGGGTGGATCTCGACCTCTCGCATCAAGTTCTCTTCTTCTTTGAAGTGGAACTCGGCATAGCGAGACAGTTCAAATAATGCTACTTGAATGTCCGTGAGAGTGATGCTGTTTTGCGCCAAAAGTTCGCCGTACTTGTTGATAAATCCAACAAGATATTGGTGCTGTTCATCGACTTCTTCGATGCCTGTTTCAAAATAAGTGTCCCAGCGAAATGAATTCAACGTTACTACCCCTAAGTAAAACCGGAGGGTTTTGTTAGTTGCTTATCGCATCGCTATCAAAACCACAACAAACATAAGGAATAGTAACGATAAATCTTCCTTACGGCTCTAGTAGCCAGTCAAAATAATGACATGGATCTCTTTGCCTTAGAATTTTCGATTTACTTATCTCCCGCACTAAAAATAGTACTGGATAGATAGCTCGATAAAATCATCGTCTCTTGCGAAATACAAGAGGTCCGTTGGCGTGTCGTTTTTAAACAACCAAGCATCAATTTGCCACTTAAAATGATTTGAAATGCGGCTGGAAGCCTCAAGTTTTGCGTTGTACACATCGGTATTATCGAGATCTTGCGTGATACCAGTTAGGATTTCGGTGCCATCTTCATCATTAAACGCTAAGCGAACACCTGCAAAGACATCATTTTGACTAATGTTCTGCGCGTTGTTACCACGGCTATCATATAAATACTCACCGATAAGACCCACATCCCATACCGTTTCAAAAGCCCCCACTATCGTGTATTCAAATCCGGTAACAACACTAACATGATTATCAAAACTATCACGATAAACACTTTCAAGTTTCCATAACCAATCTCCCACGATTCCCTGCACATCCAGTCCAACATGGCTCATCAATGCGTAGTAAGGTTTTAGCTCGCCTTGCTCGAATCGAAAATACGGGTCACGGTTCGTTCCATAGACATAGCTCAAGCCGAGATCCCAATCGCCAAACATTTGTGCATACCGCAACGCGACATCTACATGCTTTTCTTCTCGACTCGATTCGTACAACGCATCATCGGAGACAACAGGATCGAACCTCAAACGCCCATCTTTACCCGCGAATGTTCGTTCACGAAAATAAGGCAAGATCATCACATCCAGCGTTCCCCACTCTTTGATGGACGTAAAATGCACCATGGGTTGTCCCAATTTATCTTCGCCATCGACCGCTTCTACCGCATCAATTTGGTTTACAACATCCACTAAGTGCGCAGATTCTGTTACCCCCCAAAACACCTTGCTGATACCAACACGAAGTTCATAGTCATCCCAATAGGTTAAATACAAGGCTTCTCGAATATCAGCATGCGTACGTTCATCATCCATGCTGTCCCAACGATAAAAAGGCGTAAAGGTGAAACTCGCATCACCATCTTGAAGATCCCAGTAGAGCTCTGGTTGCAACACTAGCGATGTTTGCCCTTTGCTCTGCCCTTGAGCACCGGCAGAGAAAAATTGTCGATGCTCGAAGTTAACCTGACCTGCCAATTCAGCGCCAAGCAAAGACGAAGAACAAAGCACAGCCATAATGCTAGCCAAGACTCGGCCAGCAGCGATTGCCCTAGTCATTCAACCTCCCTACTTAACACGCTTGAGGATGTTTTTGTTGAAGTCGTTATCTTTAAGACCGGTCTGGAACGTCAATTCACTGGTTGTCAGTTCTGTACTCTTGCCCGTTTGGTGATTCATCATTGCCATAGTGTGGGCACGCCAGTATTGATTCAGATACTGTTTGTAATCAGAAAACTCTAACGTCTTTAACAACGCACCTTTGCGGTCATAAAATTCTACTTTCAGAGGACGATAATGTGCTTGATCTAGCCAAACCACTTGCTTGGTGTAACCGGAGTTTTTATCTGTCGGGATTTGCTCTAATACAAACGTCTCTTGGTCATTCATCGTTTCATCTTTAAGGTAATTGAAACGGTACTTTTCAATCTCGAATGAGCTCAGGTCTTCATAAGCAAACTCACTGCCCATAAATGGACCAGATTTATTGCGTGAAGCGATACGTTTTACGCGTTTGAGCGCGGGCAGATAGAGCCATTGGTCGTCAGCGCCCACCGTGTGTGAATGATTAAGAAATGCGGTTCCTTTAACATCTCGTGGTTCATCAAAGATAGTTAGCCCTTTATCGCCATCATCAACGACCTCCAGTGATTTTAGGCGCATCAAGCGAGTACTACTTTCTCCTTGAGCATTGCGAAGTATCATTTGCATGGTGGCAACAGAATCTCCCCAGCCTTGGTCACGCGCTTTGCGCTCTTGTGCAATTTCCAACCCTTTAGCTTCGTCAGCCCAAGTGAGAGGAGCCATTAACAGAGAAATCGATAATGTAACGACATTCAGAGGTTTGCTAAATAACTTCATCATATAGTCCTTGTCTTGTTTTCCTTGAGGGCACTGTTCAATCACAACGATGCCGTAATGTTTTTCTTCGCTTGTGTTTCTGGCGTTTTAGTCTTTGTTTGCTCGACATATGCTGCTTTATCAAAACGCATGAGTAGCGTTGGCAAGAATAAAAAGTCCACGACCAAGGCGATAAAGATCACGATCGCACTAAGCTGCCCCATATCTGCATTTAAGCGAAAGCTCGACATAGCCAATACTGAGAAACCTGCTACCAATACGACGGTAGTGATCCACAGTGCACGACCAACAGTGTGGAAGGCATAACGAACGGCCTGTTCAGCATTTTGTCCTTCTTTTCGTGCTCTTTGATATTTCGAAAGGAAATGAACCGCGTCGTCGACCACAATGCCAAGCGTCAAGGTCACCACGACTGACAGTCCTAGATTGATTTCACCAGAGATCAGCGCCCAAAGACCGAAACCAAGCACGGCCGGGGCAATATTTGGAACCAAGCTGATGAGACCAAGCCTTAGCGAACGCAGCGCAAAGATGAGTAATGCAGAGATCAAAACTAATGTAATTGGTAACGTAGAGAGCATACTTGCCATATTGGTCTCACCAATGTGAGCAAACATCAATGATGGACTCGATGCGACCACATCATATTGCGGTGCATTGTCGGCAAACCACGCGTAGATTCGGTTCTCAAGGTCAACTAATTCAACACTCCCTAAATTATCGACGGTTAACACCATTTTGATCGAAGATTTATCAACATTAATCTGATTATTAAGATCTAAGCCGTACGGCAAAGACATCTCATAGAGTAGAAGGTATTGCGCCGCCAATTCTCTATCTTGTGGTAGTAAGTAGTAACGCTCATCATCAGCGTGCATGTTTTTATTGAGGCGTTTATATACATCCGCGAGCGTTGCAACATGATCTGTCTCAGGTTGTTCGCGAAGCCAATCGGTAAAGTTGCCTATAGCGGTAAGAAAAACAGGATCAGCAATCCCTTGCGACTCATTGGTTTTGATGGCAATGCTGAGATTGGTCATGCCGCTGATACGTGCTTCCATAAAATCGGCAGCTTGACGAAAATCACTGCGATTATCGAAATACTTTACGGATTCATCATTGACTCGATTTAACGGTATCAAGCTTGCACTCACTGCAATAACGATCACTGATATTGGCAGTAACACGTTACGACGTAAAACGACAAAATCTCCTAGCTTGTCCATGAAGTCGGTCCCGCTCTGTGAGGCAGGTTGCTTAACTGAGACTGGTAATAGTGTGAGTAACGCTGGAAGCAGCGTCACTGATAGAAAACAGGCAATCATCACCCCTAATGCCGATAAGTTACCAAAATCTCGCAGCACAGGAGAATCCGACATATTCATCATCAGAAATCCAATTGCGGTTGTAACTGACGTGATTAGGATGGGCATAAAGTTAAGAGAGATACTGCGCTCTATCGAATGTGCCTTACTAAAGCCGTTTTGCATCGACTGGCGCATAGTTGCAATAACATGCACGCAGTCCGCTACAGCCAATGTCATGACCAAGGTTGGCACATTAACCGTCGCAGTGCTTAAAAACATACCAGCCCAACCAGACAACCCCATCGTTGCTATCACCGAGCCAATAATCACAATAAGAGTCGCGACAACACTTAAGAATGAACGCAGCATGATGGTTAAGAACAACAAAATAACCAACAGCATCGTTGGTACTAAGGTAGCGCTATCCTCTTGTGCTGCGGTCATGAAGGCATAGTTCATGGCGATAATACCAGCTTTATGAAACTCAACATTTGGATAGTTTTGCTGATACTGCGCCAGCATCTGATTAATGTGAGCCATCACCTCTTGGACTTCCGCTGTTTTATCAACCTCCGGCAATTGAACGGTGATATTCACGACAGTGACATCGCCTTTTGCAGAGATCAGCGCATTTTTTAACACTGGCTCTGTTAGTGCGATATTTTTTACTTTCGCAATTCGCTCTGGAGTCAACTCATGCTCTTCGTAAAGCAGGTCTTCGACCAAGAGATCATCTTCAACCGCTTCCGTGTGCTGGTAATTAGCCAGAGAGTCTACTCGGCTCGAATACGGCACTTGCCACGAATCCACTGTTAAGTTTTGTATGAGTTTCAGGATCTCAGGAGTAAACACCTCTCTGCTATCAGGAGCGATCACGATAGCAAGATTGTCTGTTTTGGCGAAGGTGGTTTGAATTTCGTCGAAAGCTAATAACTGCTTATTGCTGCCATCGAAAAAGATATTATAGTCGCCCCGAAAATAGAGATTCTTTGCTCCGATCGTTGCGATAATAACGAGTAATACTGTTGCCAGCAGAACCCAAAGACTGTACTTGGTTGGTATTTTCCCCCATTGACCGGGGCTTGCTTGTTGAGCTTGGTGGTGTTTCATCACACTCTCCCTTTGTGACGTTTCGTCAAAAAACGGAGTTAAAAAAGCAGCTTACGCTGTTCTCTAATTCCAGATGCGTTAATAACGCAGTTTTGGCACTCTAGGGATTAAAAATCCTGATACCAAAACAATCGTTATTGACGATCCGTCAAATAGTGTGACTTAAAAACCAATCGAATAACCGATTGGTTTATACCCTACTCAGCGATTGACTGAATCAAGGTAAGCAATTTCTTCGCTAAATAGTTCCTGCTCAACTCGACGCCAGGTTTTGCGGTAATCCCAATCTGTTGAGAGAGGTAACCACCCTAATCCATCAAGTAACATATTCGCATTGTGTAATACCGAAAACGGGTCTTGCAAACGCTGAATACATCGACTGTTAGATGCATTTTGCGCCAAAGCATTAGAACCAAACGCAATCGACCAATTGGCAAAAACAATCGCATCAGCACCAACAGCAGGAGAGAATTTTAAATCTCCAATTTCCACGGCGTGGTTTACTAATGCGTCCGCTCCAGATATTACTTCTTCTTCCAGCTTGTTCAATTCATTCAGTCGAGCGGGTGAAGCTTTCTCTATCACCCAAGGAGTTTTGGCGACAATAGCGCAAGTCGACAATACGGGTTCCATACGGGCGTAAATACGATACCCAACATGCATTGCAATGATCTTTTCACGCGTGTTGCCATCAAAATTTGCCGTACGCTCAAAAAACACCGCCTCACTTTTCAGTGAGTGTATACAAAGTGCAAGGATCACATCTTCTTTGCTGCAAAAATGGTTATAGATGGTCCCTTTTGAATACGGACTGGCAGCCGTTAGCTTATCCATGGTGAGATTAGCAAAGCCTTGTTCTTGCACTAAAGATTTAGCCAGTTGAACTAATTCGACCTCGCGATCAGCGATCGCCTGCTGTTTCTTAGTCAAACCAGAAGCAATTCGGCCTCCCTCTTGCTTGTCATCTTTGTTGCAACCAAAGTTAAACATACTTCCTCGTCCCGTATCCCTGTGTAACTCAAATGAATTGTAACACGAATATGGTTTGCAGAAACGCCACCACATTTCTGACGAATCGTCATAATTGACACTTCGTCATATTAGTTCATTAAATAAACATTTCAAGGGTGAATCTATAAATCACTAAAAATAACTAGAAGCTATATCGAAAGGCTTGGTTTATCCCCAGCCGAAGCGATAGCGTAGCGAATGTCATCAATGAAGTTGACTTCTGTTTGTACAATACCATCAGAAAACGTTACAGGCTGATGCGGACCTGCTATAAGCAAAACATTGGTAAAGTCTGACACATTAAAGTTCTCTGCAACGACGTTTTTAGAATGAAAATCTAACACGGTTTTCGCCATCTGCTCTTCTAAGATAAGTAGCTGTTCTTCCGTGATTTTCATTCGCGATAGCGCTACACGTACACACTTCTCATGTGTAGTCGTTTGTTCTTTAAGGATCTCGGTGTACTTCTCGTTAAGTTTAGAGTTTTCTGCATAGCTGTAATAAAGCGGACCGTGAAGCGTGATGTTGTTATCTTCGTCCACATAAACCAAATCAAGCAGCTCTAGAGCACCAAGGTAGTCAGACATGCTTTGCTTTGAGAGATCATACTTTTTCATAAGAATGGTGTAGCCATCCTTCCCCCTCAGCATTCGAAGTTCTCGATAAAAATCGTAAAGATGCGGAAACTGGAAAAAGACTTCATCCTGCGTACGACTGAAATAGTCCTGATCCTCAGCTTGTAGTTGATTTGCCAGCTTTTGAAGCTCATCGAGGGTACAATCCACAGCTCGACAATACTCAAGTAGCTTATCAAGACCTAGGTTAGTGCTAGTTAAATGACGTTTAAAAGTGGACAACGGCATGCCCATTTTCTCAGATAACTCTCGATATGTTAGCCCTTTGGTTTTGATCGCTTGTCGTAATGCGGCTAACAAGTACTCGGGAGTGAGTTCTCTCATCTACAATTCCTTATGGCAATGTTACAACTGAATGGTATTTGTAACAATTTAGAACCAATTGGCAAGCCATAAGTTCATATTTTTATAAGAAAACAGTGAATTAATATACCCAACATCACATTTAGATGAGCAATGCCGCCACCAGAAATGCATTCAGTTTCATTATATCTAATCAATTAAACACATCATAAATACGGTATAACATCCATAGCCCGTCGCATTTCATGCTGATTTATGGAAACTACTCGAATACTTTCGACTTTGAAAGACGTTCATTTTTAGAATAATCACATTAAAACGCACACGCCAAAAAACTGCATATATATGCAACAAAATAGTTCTATTTCTTAAGACTGAACTTTCTCTGCCACATTCTGTTCAGTGTCAACTATATGGGAGCGCAAAAAACGTAAATGGATAATAGAAATCCCAACGATGATGAGTGGAACATAGATACTCGTTATTGAGTTTGCGATGTAGATCAGAGTCATTTTAAGTTTACCGACAACGCCAACTGAATGAGACCAGCCCTCTGTATTCCCGTCTGAAAAAATACCAAAAGCAAGGTAATACAACATCAGATACAACAGAATAGATTCTTTCCATTGCCCTTCATTCAAATGCCCGACAGCACTCCAAGATACAAATAATGACAAGAATAAAAGAACAAGTAGACCTAAGAAGTCGATAGGAAAAGACAACATGGTCACGAGTAAATTACCTTTAGCTGCTAGCGTCGCTACCAGTAAGCACACGCAGAACGTCACAATTGCATTATTTAAAACTGTATCACGCATAAATTCGCCTCCTTTTTTAGGAGGCGAATTATGAGATAAAAACAGCCATTGACGCTTAGTTAAAAATGGAGAAACGAGCTACCTCTAACGATTTCATCTTTATTGCACATAAGTTTGCAACACGCTGTGCAAAATCATACTTTATTAAACGAGCTTTACTGCCGTACCAAAGGCAAGAATCTCTGATGAACCGTCCACAATCGAACTGGTGGTAAAACGAATACCGACAACAGCATCTGCTCCTAGGTTCGCGGCATCCTCTACCATTCGTTGAATAGCGATATTTCGGGCTTCAGTCATCATTTCGGTGTAGCCACGAATCTCACCACCAACAATGCTTTTTAAGCCAGCCATGAAATCACGCCCAATGTGCTTTGACTGAACCACATTGCCCGTCACGACCCCTTTTATCTCCGCAATTTCACGCCCTGGAATCGTCTCGGTTGTTGAATAAATCATGTTATACCTCAGCAAGATAATTAGATAACTCAATTAAGTTACCATCTGGGTCTCTAATGTAAACCGATAGGATGTTACCAATTGCACCTATCCGTTGAACAGGACCATCAATAACCTCGACAGAATGGGAGTCTAAATGGGAGAGCACATTTGCAATTGGCGTATCACATACAAAACATAAATCAGCACTCCCAGAAGCTACTTGACTTGCCTTAGGTTCAAATTCATTGCCAAGCTGATGCAAATTGATCTTCTGCCTTCCATACACAAGTGCAACACGCCCCTCACCAAAGGTGATGCTTTCCATACCAAGCACTCGCTCATAAAAATCCACCGTGGTTGCAATGTCTTTTACTGTTAAAACCAAATGGTCTAATCGATTTATTTTCATCCCTACCTCTTATTACAACGCCTCGCTTGAGATTACTGCCTCTATTTCTATTGCCAAATCAGCATGGATCAAGGCACTTACTTCCACCAGCGAACACGCCGGCAAGTAGCCCTCATAGAAATCAAATAGTACTGAACGAATCGCCGCGAGTTGACTCATATCAGTAATAAACACCGTCAACTTCACCAGATCACACTTCTCTCGTTGCTCTTCAGCCAGTATTTGCGATAGATAAGATAAAACTGTCTTTGTTTGATCTACTAGCCCCTCAGCTTGGCTGGAAGAGCCTAACGCAGTCAACCCTGAAACATATAAGGTCTCACAGTGTCTAGTAGCATGAACATAAGGACCTGAAACCTGTGGCAAAAATTCATAACTGATTCGTTGAACCATACATTCCTTCCCTAGCGGTTAAATTTTCGTTTGTTCAGTTGCTCTTTCTAGTCGTGGAGCAACGCCATAGTTCCCTTAATGATGTCCTCTAACGGCTGCGCCTTGGTGTCTTTCCTAGCTCTTTTGCTCGTTATGCCAATAAACCCTACCACAGATTAATAACAAAATGATTTAGCAAGCACTGAGATGGAAGTGAGAAGTGAGAAGTGAGAAGTGAGAAGTGAGAAGTGAGAAGTGAGAAGTGAGAAGTGAGAAGTGAGAAAACTTACGGATAACAAAACAAAAAGCAATAAAAAAGGAGAGCTAATGCTCTCCTTCTCTTAATCCTAAACTGCTAATTAAAGAGCAGCTTTCGCTTTTTCAACTAGAACAGCAAATGCTGCTTTGTCGAATACTGCGATGTCCGCTAGGATCTTACGGTCGATCTCGATAGATGCTTTCTTAAGACCGTTGATGAAACGGCTGTAAGATAGACCATTTTGACGAGATGCCGCGTTGATACGTGCAATCCATAGTTGACGGAATTGACGTTTCTTAGCGCGACGGTCACGGTAAGCGTATTGACCAGCTTTAGTAACTGCTTGGAAAGCTACGCGGTAAACACGTGAACGTGCACCGTAGTAACCTTTAGCTTGTTTTAGAACTTTCTTATGACGTGCACGAGCTTGTACACCACGTTTTACGCGAGGCATTATGCTTCTCCTAAACTAAACGATTGATAACTAAAAAGAATTAAGCGTATGGCATCATACGAACAACTGCAGCCACTTCACAACGAGGAAGGATTGAGTTTGGACGTAGTTGACGCTTGTTCTTAGTAGTACGCTTAGTCAGGATGTGACGTTTTGTAGCGTGCTTGTACTTAATACCACCAGCAGTTTTCTTAAAACGCTTAGCAGCACCTTTGTTGGTTTTCATCTTAGGCATGATGAATAACTCCGCATTGAGTAGGTTTAATAAACAACGTAATTAGGGCGAACAAAACCCAGCCGCTATACCTTTTATTAGAAGGAAAGGCGGCTAGGTTTTAATTACTTGATGAGCCGTTAATTACTTCTTTTTAGGGGCAAGAACCATGATCATCTGACGACCTTCGATCTTACTTGGGAAAGATTCCACTACAGCAAAGTCTACAGTGTCTTCTTTCAAGCGATGAAGAACGTCAACACCGATGTCTTGGTGTGCCATTTCTCGGCCACGGAAGCGAATTGTTACCTTCACTTTGTTGCCTTCTTCAAGGAAACGCGTCAGGTTGCGTAGTTTTACCTGATAGTCTCCAATATCAGTTCCAGGACGGAATTTTACTTCCTTAATCTGAACCTGTTTTTGCTTTTTCTTCTGCTCTTTAGCAGATTTGCTCTTTTCAAAGAGGAATTTGCCGTAGTCCATAACACGACAGACTGGCGGCTCAGCGTTAGGACTGATCTCCACAAGATCCATGCCTGCTTCTTCAGCAGCTGCGATCGCTTCTTGAATCGATACAACACCAACTGATTCACCGTCAGCGCCAGTTAGTCGAACTTCACGAACGCCACGAATTTCACCGTTCATACGGTGTGGGTTTTGTTTTACCGGCTGTTGGCCGCGTCTTCCGCCTTTAATAGCTTATTCCTCCAGATTGAGCTTACGGCTAGAGATCTCGTCTTGGATGTATGCGATAAAGTCATCCACTTTAAATTTACCGAGATCTTTACCTTTACGAGTACGTACTGCGATTTCGCCTGCTTCCATCTCTTGGTCACCGACAACAAGCATATACGGTACACGCTTCAAAGTGTGTTCGCGGATTTTAAAGCCAATCTTCTCATTTCTCAAGTCCGCTTTAGCTCTAATTCCACTTTTTTGTAGTTTTTGTACTACTTCCTGAACATAATCTGACTGTTTATCAGTAATGTTCATAAGAATTGCCTGTTCTGGCGCCAACCAAGTTGGGAAGAAACCAGCATATTCTTCGATAAGGATACCAATGAAACGCTCTAGTGAACCTAGAATTGCACGGTGAATCATTACCGGTACAAGACGTTCATTGTTTTCACCTACGTAAGTTGCACCTAGGCGACCTGGTAGGTTGAAGTCTAACTGAACAGTACCACACTGCCACGCACGGTCTAGACAGTCGTATAGCGTGAATTCAATCTTAGGACCGTAGAACGCACCCTCACCTTCTTGAATTTCGTATGGGATTTCCATCGATTCAAGAGATTGTTTCAATGCTTCTTCAGATTGATCCCAGATTTCGTCTGAACCTACACGTTTTTCTGGACGAGTGGACAGTTTCACTACGATGTTGTCGAAACCAAATGTTTGGTACGTATCGTACACCATCTTGATACAGTTTGTTACTTCTTCTTGAATTTGGCTCTCAGTACAGAAAATGTGAGCGTCATCCTGAGTAAAGCCACGTACACGCATAATACCGTGTAGTGCACCAGATGGTTCGTTACGGTGACATGAGCCGAACTCAGCCATACGTAGCGGTAGGTCACGGTACGATTTTAGACCTTGGTTAAAGATCTGTACGTGACCTGGACAGTTCATTGGCTTAATCGCGTATTCACGGTTTTCAGAAGAAGTTGTGAACATCGCATCAGCGTATTTGTCCCAGTGACCAGAGCGTTCCCAAAGAACTCGGTCCATCATTAGCGGACCTTTTACTTCTTGGTAACCGTACTCATCTAGCTTAGCGCGAATGAATACTTCTAGATCACGGAAGATAGACCAACCATTGTGATGCCAGAACACCATACCCGGCGCTTCTTGCTGCATGTGGAATAGGTCTAGTTGCTTACCAATCTTACGGTGGTCGCGCTTCGCCGCTTCTTCTAGGCGAGTTAGGTGCGCTTTCAGAGCTTTCTTATCGTGGAAAGCTGTACCGTAGATACGTTGAAGCATTTTGTTGTCGCTGTTACCACGCCAGTATGCGCCTGCCACATTTAATAGTGTGAAATGTTGACAGAAGCTCATGTTAGGTACGTGTGGACCACGACACATGTCGATGTATTCTTCATGGTGGTAAAGACCTGGACGATCATCACGAGATACGTTTTCGTCTAGGATTTCCACTTTGTATGGTTCTTCACGTGATTCAAACGTATCACGTGCTTCCTGCCAGCTTACTTTTTTCTTAACCACTTCGTACTTGGTTTTCGCTAGCTCTTTCATACGCTTTTCAATCTTTTCAAGATCGTCTTGCGTTAGAGACTCGTCTAGGTCGATGTCGTAGTAGAAGCCGTTGTCGATTGTTGGACCAATCGCCATTTTAGCTTGAGGGTAAAGCTGCTTAAGAGCGTGACCAAGAAGGTGAGCACAAGAGTGACGAACGATTTCTAGACCGTCCACTTCATCTTTAACTGTGATGATCTCTAGGCTTGCGTCTTCTTCAATTAGGTCACACGCATCTACGCGGTTACCATTTACACGACCAGCGATAGTTGCTTTTGCAAGACCAGGACCGATCGATTGCGCAACTTCCATAGTAGAAACTGGGTTGTCAAATTGACGCTGACTGCCGTCAGGAAGAGTAATAATAGGCATGCTATGTCCTTTACAGTGGTGTTGCACACCAAGCAACACATGTTATTCAAATTAGAAGATATTTCGAAAGTTGATGACGGTCGCTCGGTAACACGAATACCGGACCTTCATCAGAACGAGGATTGTACCTAGCTCACATTTAGAATGCAAAGAGCGATTTCAAAATGTCATCTAAACTTCATTACTACCAATTCAACACTAAGCCCAAATTGTATAATTATTACAATTGAACGGCATTCAAAACATGAAGACACTATAGTTAATTTATTGAGTAATCTCATTTTAGGCTTTCATCATGATGGATTTAAGATGGCAACCTACTCTTTTGAGTTGCGCCTTGTTTCTAAGTACCCCAGCGTTCAGCGCATCCGATTTGTATGGTCCACTGCGCTCTTATGCGCAATCTCCAATACAAGTGGTCAGTCATACTAACGTACTTCGCTCTGGGTATAGTCTTCCCTCTGGCTACGTTGAAGCATATGGCTCGGGCACCATCGCAAGTGTCTGGGCTCACACAAGCGATTATTCTCTCGATTACTATCACAACCAACTTGAGCTCGGTGGAAAATGGCAAATCAACGACCAGTGGCAATGGGAACTGAACTATCGTTGGGTCTTTGCTGCAGACAACCATTTAGATGGACTGACCGAAAGCTTTCACGACCTATTTGGTATCGGACAAAATGGGCGAGATGAAGTCGACAAGAACCGCTTTTATATGTCGATGCCCGAGTACGACATTTTAATAGAGGATTTTGAAGGTGAAACACTGGCAAACAACCTCTCAACGTATATCCAATACCAAATAATACAAAATGAACATCATGGTTTATCTGTCGGTGGTAGTCTCTACTATAACGATGTCGCTCACGGCTCCTTTAAAGGAAGCAGTTTTGAGCAAGGAGTACAAATTAACTACAGCTACCGACTCAATGCAGCCAATGTATTCTATTCCATGGCGGGGATGACGTTTCGAAATAGTGATCGAGCGCTTGTTGACTTCCCATACCGGCACAACACGGCAGCGCTTGCAGGCGGATATCGTTATGCGTTAAACAACAATCACCACTTTATCCTTGAATATCATTGGTATCAGGGCTCCACTGAAGGTCCAAGCGAGTTTGCTGACGCATCGAATGAGTTTGTTATTGGTTATCGCTATTTGATGGAGAACTCTGCCATTGAAATCATGGCGATTGAGAATGCGAGAAACATGGATAACAGTACCGATATCGCCTTCACTTTTGGATATCGGTACCTATTCGTTCCAGAAACGGAAAGTTAGATGTTTACAGATTCAATGTCGGCGCAACTGCTGCCGCAACTTCTGAATCAGAAGCTCCAATCGGTAACGAGAAAGAACGGTATTGATCGCCTGACATACTAAATGAACGGTCGATCTCTGCTAAACAGTGGATAATCCCACCATCTAGGATAAATGAGAGTTCGATCTCTTTAGTTGACACAAAACCGTTATTACGAAATTCCAGTTCTTGATAGATGCCCGAGCGTGAAGAGAACGTATTGCCACGCAAGAAGCCTTTCTCGACATCCGCTTTCACCATAGTAAAACCCGCTTGTTCGATGGCTTGGATTACACGCGAAGCAACTGGTAACGGCTTAACCTCGATGTAATCTCTATCACGCGGGTCAATCGCAAAGCCAATATCTAGCGTAGTTTCTACCCAAACATGGCATTGATTTTTCTGTGCACTCACAGCTGTGATTGGTGTTTCGTCATGAAGTTTGAGCTCGAATGGCACTTGTTTTTCTTCATTCGGTTGAATGACAAACGGTTCGACCGCTTTAAGTTGGTCTATCGTGAAAGTTTGGTAACTGATACTGTCATCCACTTCCACTTTCATTTCGGTGTTGAGCTTGATGGTAATGGCATCAATTTGTTGCTCTACGTCACCACCTTTGATTTGAACATGACCGCGCAGTGTTGCCCCTTGGTACACGCTCATTTCATCTAAGATCGTATCGACTTTAGCTGAGCCGATCCCAAGCGACGCTTTGAGTTTTTTAAACATGCGATTCCTTTGTGACTGTCTATTTTCATTGTTTTGATAAGTCTCTGTTTACACAACTGCAGAAACTCCTGCAAGTAATAGACGACAAGAATGCGGACTAATTCCTTTTATCACTGCACAAAATAGGTATGTTTGTTTGCAATTTGTCCATAGATTACGCACTATTTGTATAGTCAATTAAAAGGAAATCTTTATGTCTGCGCCACTCTACATGCAAATCAAGCAATTCATCCTCGATAAAATTGACTCGGGAGAGTGGATAGTTGGGCATCGTATTGCGACAGAGATCGAGTTGACTGAGCAGTTTGGTGTGAGTCGAATGACCGTCAACAAAGCCATTCGGGACTTAGTCAATGAGGGGAAACTGCAACGTCGCCCTCGCCTTGGGACTTTTGTTTGTGATCCGGCGGAGAAATCAGAATCGCCCCTTTTAGACATTCGCAATATTGCCGATGAAATCAGTAATCGCGGACGAGAACACCGCAGCGCAGTGTTACAACAAATCGCTATAAAAGCCGATGACGCTATTGCAACCAAGCTTGGCGTGATGTTAGGCACAACAGTATTTTATAGTGAAATCATACACTTTGAAGATAACAACCCGATTCAACTTGAATTGCGTTGGGTCAACAGCCAATATGCGCCAAATTATCTACAACAAGACTTCACTTGTAAGACGCCAAACCAATACCTATCAGACAATTGTCCACTGAGCGCCATAGAGCATACGGTCGAAGCGATTATACCGGATGGACGCGTTAAGCAAGACCTGAAAATGCAAGCCAATGAACCGTGCTTACTCCTCAATCGCCGGACTTGGAGCCAAGATAAACTGGTCAGTACAGCCCTTCTGTATCACCCTGGTAACAAGTACAAATTAAGCTCTAAGATCCTGTTATAAACTGGACGTTACTTCTTCGTTTCGATCACATTTCCGCAACATTAGCCTTGTCAGTGATGCTTTTTTCTCCTATTTATTTGTATATACATTTAAAGAATACGAATTGAAAGGAACGACAAGAATGGATCTGTTGATTGAGAACGCCCGTTTAGTCACGATGCAAGAAGGAGAACATGGTTACCTGCCTTCTCCTCCTGCCCGCGTTGGCATTCGTTCGGGAAAAATCGTTGCCATCAGTACCACAGAAAAAGGCAAAGACAGTGCACAAACCGAATCCATTCTGAATCCAGATCATTACGAACAAACGCTTGACCTTCAAAACAGGTTGTTACTGCCAGGGTTAATAGATTGCCACACCCACCTCGTATACGCGGGTAATCGAGCCAACGAATTTGAAATGCGCCTCAATGATGTGCCTTACGAAACAATCGCCAAGCAAGGCGGCGGTATTCTCTCTACCGTTTATGCCACACGAACCGCAACTAAAGAACAACTAATTGAGCTCGCTTTGCCACGCCTTGACGGTTTGATTGCAAGCGGCGTCACGTCGATTGAAGTCAAATCCGGTTATGGCTTAACTCTGGATGATGAAATAAAAATGCTACGTGCAGCCAAAGCCTTGGAACATGAACGTAAGGTTAAGATCACAACCACCTTACTCGCTGCTCATGCGCTTCCTCCAGAATATAAAGATTGCGCTGACGACTATATTCAGCATATTTGTGACGACATTATTCCTCTTGTCGCTCAAGAAAATCTCGCCGCCAGCGTCGATGTGTTTTGCGAATCGATAGGCTTTAACTTAAAGCAAACCGAACGCGTCTTTCAATCGGCTACCCAACACGGATTAAGAGTGAAAGGCCATACTGAGCAGCTTTCTATGCTTGGCGGTACCGCTTTAACCGCTCAATACAATGGTCTGTCTACCGATCACATCGAATACCTAGATGAACAAGGCGTAATAGCTTTAGCCAACTCTCCAACGGTTGCGACGCTGCTCCCCGGCGCGTATTACTTCCTACGTGAAACCCAATTACCACCGATTGATTTACTCAGAGAACACAAGGTTCCAATGGCGATTGCAACAGACATCAACCCAGGAACATCCCCGTTTGCCGATTTAACCTTGATGATGAACATGGCATGCACACTTTTCCGTTTAACACCACAAGAGGCATTGCGTGGTGTTACGCAAAACGCTGCAAAAGCATTGGGTTACGGAGAATCTCGTGGCGTCATTGATATTGGCTGTGATGCCGATTTCTCCATCTGGGATATCGAGCATCCAGCAGACCTCAGCTATCAAGTCGGTGCAAAACGCTTAGTAGGTCGTATAGTGAATGGTGAATACGTTTCCCACGGAGGGCATTAAAATGTCTCAATCCGATGTAAATCACCCACCCTTTCACTGGCAAGGTCGTCACGATGCCGAAGATGGAGAACAAGGAAAGCGTGTCCACCACGTGATCAAAAATATCTCCACCGAAGAACTACCACATTTAAGCGAAGGCGTTTCAATACTTGGCTTTGCTACCGACGCAGGTGTGGCGCGTAACAAAGGTCGCATTGGTGCGAAGAAGTCACCAGATTTAATCCGTCGTGCCTTAGCCAATCTTGCATGGCATCAGGACGCGCCACTTTACGATATAGGAACCGTCGTTTGTGAAGACGATTTACTAGAGTCAAGTCAGAATCTGTGCGCGCATACTATTGCTCAAGTCCTACCCTATAGCCCTGTCGTCGTCTTGGGTGGAGGGCACGAAATTGCGTGGGCTTCATTTTCTGGATTGGCCAAATACTTCAAAACCCATCACCCAGATAAGCAGCCAAAAATCGGTATCATCAATTTCGATGCACACTTTGACTTACGCGCTTTTGAAAGCCCCATTGCAGAGGTAAAGCCAAGTTCTGGTACACCATTCAATCAGATCCATCATTTTTGTCAGCGTAACGATTGGGCATTTCATTACGCCTGCATAGGTGTCAGTCGCAGCAGCAATACTCAGGCTCTTTTTCAAAAAGCAGATCAACTCAACGTCTGGTACGTGGAAGATAATCAGCTTTGTTACATGAACCACAGCTATCATTTAACCCAGCTCCAGCACTTTATCGATGACTGTGATTATCTCTATCTGACGATTGATTTGGACGTATTTCCAGCGGCAACTGCACCTGGGGTAAGCGCGCCAGCAGCGAGAGGCGTAAGCTACGACATCCTTGCACCGTTTCTCGATCGAATACTGCATTACAAGAACAAACTCATGTTGGCAGACATTGCAGAGTACAACCCCACTTATGACGTCGATAGCCAAACGGCTCGATTGGCAGCACGTCTGTGCTGGGATATTGCCAATGCCATGGCAGAGAAAGACCATAAACCCAAATAACCGAATTCAATAACACTTAACTCGAATAATGGTTAGTTCTCATGCCAAGTTATTTGAGGAGAAGTAGCCAAGCAGAGACTTGGATATAAACGTGAAACTAAAGGAGTCTTAAAATGACACAGCGCCAGGGACAAGATCCACGACTTGATACGAGCAGAACAATTCGTGCTCCACACGGTACACAACTGCGCGCCAAATCTTGGCTGACGGAAGCGCCACTTCGTATGCTGATGAACAACCTTGATCCAGATGTAGCCGAGCACCCTCACTCGCTTGTCGTTTATGGTGGCATTGGTCGAGCAGCACGAAATTGGGAATGCTTCGATAAGATTGTTGAAGTGTTAGAAAGACTCGACGATGACCAAACTTTACTCGTCCAATCAGGCAAACCTGTCGGCGTTTTTCCGACGCATAAAAACGCGCCGCGCGTGCTGATTGCGAACTCAAACTTAGTGCCACATTGGGCGAATTGGGAACACTTCAATGAGCTCGATAAAGAAGGCTTGATGATGTACGGTCAAATGACCGCAGGCAGCTGGATTTACATTGGCTCACAAGGCATTGTTCAAGGTACTTATGAAACCTTTGTGTCTGTGGCGAAAAAGCACTTTAAGGGTGATGCCAAAGGTCGCTGGATCTTAACTGGGGGCCTTGGTGGCATGGGTGGTGCTCAACCTCTTGCTGGCACCATGGCTGGCTTTTCCATGATTGCGGTCGAGTGTGACGAATCACGCATCGATTACCGCCTACGCACCGGTTATGTTGACAAAAAAGCAACGTCTTTGGATGAGGCACTAGCGATGATCAAAGAATCTGACGCACCAATTTCAGTTGGTCTATTGGGCAATGCAGCAGATATCTTCCCGGAGCTTGTAGAACGTAACATCACACCAGACGTAGTAACAGACCAAACCTCTGCGCACGATCCATTGAATGGTTACTTACCTCAAGGTTGGAGCATGTCACATGCAGCAGACATGCGTTTACAAGATGAAGCGAGCGTAGTTAAAGCAGCCAAACAGTCGATGGCGATTCAAGTGAAAGCTATGTTGGAGCTTCAAAACCGAGGCGCGGCAACGCTCGATTACGGAAATAACATCCGTCAGATGGCTTTAGAAGAAGGTATTGAGAACGCGTTTGACTTCCCTGGCTTTGTACCGGCTTACATTCGCCCGTTATTCTGTGAAGGCATCGGACCGTTCCGCTGGGCAGCATTGTCTGGAGACCCAGAGGACATCTACAAAACCGACCAAAAAGTGAAAGAGCTGATCCCAGATAACCCACATCTACATAACTGGCTAGACATGGCACGCGAACGCATTCAGTTCCAAGGTCTACCAGCACGTATCTGCTGGGTTGGTTTAAAAGATCGAGAACGTTTAGGTCAAGCCTTTAATGAAATGGTGAAAAACGGTGAGCTCAAAGCCCCTGTCGTCATTGGTCGTGACCATCTAGACTCAGGGTCTGTAGCAAGCCCGAACCGTGAAACCGAAGGCATGATGGATGGCTCAGACGCCGTTTCAGACTGGCCACTACTAAACGCATTGCTGAATACCGCAGGGGGGGCGACATGGGTATCTCTTCACCATGGTGGTGGCGTAGGTATGGGCTTCTCACAACACTCTGGCATGGTGATTTGTTGTGACGGCAGTGATGACGCGTCGGAGCGCATTGCACGTGTTCTACATAATGACCCAGCAACGGGGGTTATGCGTCACGCTGATGCAGGATACGACATCGCAAAACAATGTGCAGCTGAGCAAAAACTGGATTTGCCAATGCTCAATGAAGAACTGAAAAAGCTGAAGTAAGGATGAAAGACATGCTCAATTTAACGCTAAAGCCAGGTCATATTAGCTTAAACGAACTACGCCAAGTGAGCCGCTCACCCGTAAACCTTACTCTGGATCCAAACGCGATTCCAGCAATAGAAGAAAGCACTCAAGTGGTCGATCGAGTGATTGCAGAAGACCGGACGGTTTACGGCATTAACACCGGCTTCGGTTTGCTAGCAAATACACGCATTGCACCAGAAGATTTGGAAACACTGCAGCGCAGTATCGTGCTTTCTCATGCGGCTGGTATCGGCAAGTTCATGTCAGACGAAACCGTTCGTTTGATGATGGTATTAAAGATCAACAGCCTCGCCCGTGGCTTCTCTGGCTTACGTTTAAAAGTCATCAACATGTTGATTGATTTGGTGAATGCTCAGGTCTACCCATGCGTCCCTCAGAAGGGCTCTGTAGGCGCATCTGGTGACTTAGCGCCATTAGCTCATATGAGTACGGTTCTTCTTGGTGAAGGTCAAGCTCGCCATAATGGCAAAGTGATATCAGGTCTAGAAGCACTGCAAATCGCCGGTCTTGAGCCAATCACTCTTGCTCCAAAAGAAGGGTTAGCACTGCTTAATGGTACTCAAGCGTCAACAGCATTTGCACTAGAAGGTTTGTTCATTGCCGAGGACCTGTTCTCATCAGCGACGGTTTGTGGTGCGATGTCAGTAGAAGCGGCTTTAGGCAGTCGTCGTCCGTTCGACCCACGTATCCATCGTGTTCGTGGTCATCGTAGCCAAATGGATGCCGCCTTGGCGTACCGCCACCTGTTAGAGGCGACCAGCGAGATTGGTGAATCTCATACCAACTGTGAGAAGGTACAAGATCCTTATTCACTGCGTTGCCAACCTCAAGTAATGGGAGCTTGTTTGCAGCAAATTCGCAATGCAGCAGACATTCTACAAGTGGAGGCCAACTCTGTGTCGGATAACCCGTTGGTCTTTGCGGAAGATGATGACATCATCTCCGGCGGTAACTTCCATGCAGAGCCAGTCGCTATGGCAGCGGATAACCTTGCACTTGCGATTGCTGAAATTGGTAGCTTGTCAGAGCGACGCATGGCACTGCTTATAGATAGCGCTCTATCTAAGCTTCCTCCCTTCTTGGTCGACAATGGCGGCGTGAACTCCGGCTTTATGATTGCTCAGGTGACATCGGCAGCATTGGCAAGTGAAAACAAAACATTGGCTCACCCAGCTTCTGTCGATAGTTTGCCAACATCCGCAAACCAAGAAGATCACGTTTCGATGGCTACTTTTGCTGCTCGTCGTTTAAAGGAAATGGGAGAGAATACACGTGGCATTTTGGCGGTTGAATACTTGTCAGCTGCTCAAGGGCTAGATTTCCGTGCGCCAAACAAATCTTCAGAGCGTATCGAAATTGCCAAGCAAATGCTGCGTGAGAAAGTGTCGTTCTACGATAAAGACCGCTACTTCGCGCCAGATATCGAGCAAGCCAATGCACTACTCAAGCTCGCTCTGCACAACGCATTAATGCCAGAAAACTTACTACCAAGCGTGCATTAATTCATAGTGAGTGATGACTTTAAAGGCTCCTGCGTGGAGCCTTTATTGTATTTATATATACCCAAGTAACCTCGAGATGCTAGGTTCAGCGAGAATGACTTGGTTTGTAGACGCGGCGGCGATTTAAAGGTCTAGTGGATCTAAATCAAGAATCGCCAATAAAATATACAAGCCAAGGTCCTTACTATTTGTAAAGAGTACCCTTTGGAAGCGTGTCATTGACTCGCTTTTCTATTAAACCAATGGCTAAGTCAAACAACTTGGAAATAGCTGGCTGTTACGCTGCGTTGTTTTCCTTGCTTGCTTTCGGTAAGTAGGGAATCAATGACAACGCTCTGAACCCTGCATCTTGAAATCACTTGGGTATATACTCATCGCCCGAAGCGAATGGTAAATTCCTGATTTATAGCCATACTGAATAATGTGACACAAAAGCACTCTTTTTGATGCTTAATTGCCCTGCGTTATCGTTTCATTGTTAAGATACAGTGAAGTTTTCACTGGATGGACCATTGCTACGCAGATATTCGCATATAATCCCTGACAGTTTTGGTTACTACGTAAAAATTATGTTTCTAACACCTTATTTTTCAAACACTAATCACCAATTTCAGTTCACTCGTGAGCAAGCAAGTCACTTCGCTAAACGCGTCGCTGGTGATTACAACCCTATCCATGATGAAGACAACAAACGCTTTTGTGTGCCGGGCGATTTACTTTTTGCCGTATTGCTAAGCAAAGAAGGGGTAAGCCAAAAGATGCGTTTCGATTTCTCCGGAATGGTGAACGATGGCGTAGCGCTTCATATCGAGAATAAGTGTGAAAAAGAAAGTGCCGTAGTCGATGAAGCAGGTAAAGAATACCTGCACATGTCTCGTGAAGGCGAAACTAACCTCAACCCTGAGTTCATTGAACACGTGGTGACTAACTACGTTCAATTCTCTGGCATGAACTTCCCTCACATCATGGTTCCTCTGATGGAAGAGAAACAAATGATGATCAACTGCCAACGACCATTAGTGATCTACGAAAGCATGGAAGTAGAATTCTGTCGTTTAGACCTAACTCATCCAGAAGTAGATTTCACTGGTGCGACGTTCGATGTTGAAGGTAAGCGCGGCGTAGTAACACTAAACTTTGCCTTCAAAGAAGATGGCGAAGTTGTTGGCAAAGGCATCAAGCGCATGGTTGCGAGTGGTCTTAAGCCATACGACCAAGATGCAGTGGACGATTTGGTTCAACGCTTTAACGAGCGCAAGGATGCCTTCCTAGCAAAGTTTGCTAAGGCAGCATAATCATCCCACTGCCGACAGATTTCAAAAAGAAAGCCCAGCGTGTTGCTGGGCTTTCTTTCATCTGTAACTCGGTATCTTTGCGTCAAATCCAGCGACGCACTTGGTTTTTATAATCCAAATAGTCTTCGCCAAACAACCTCTCTAACGCACGTTCTTCTGGTTTTATTTGATAACGGTTCATGTAGGCCACAAACAATACACCACATAAAATGACGCTTAAGTGTTGCCACCACAAACCTATAGCGACAATAACTAATAATAACGCCACATACATTGGGTTACGCGTGTAGGCAAAAACGCCGGAATCCACCACTAGTGAAGCTGTCTCTGGTTTTACCGGATTTACGGTCGTCTTTGCTTTGCGAAATTCATAAACACCGGCAATACCGATAAAACCAGCAAGAATAATGAGCCCCGCCGTAACGAACTCGACAAACGGCACTGTAATTTTCATTTCAGGCATCGCTTCTTTTAACCCATACATCAGCAGTATCATCAAGAAAAATAGAGCGACAGGCGGCACTTTAAGCTCAAGCTTTTTCAATCTTCATATCCTTATGAAAGTAAAAACAAATTCATGTTCAGTTACATAGCACTAATGACAACAAGTCCAGTAAAACTGGGCTTGAGTAAACGTTATAACAAGGTTAGCAAAGCTTGCACTGGGTGTTTAGGTTTGATGCCTTCAAAACGCTTTACTTGGCTTCGACAGGAATACCCTGTAATCAAGCATCGGTCATTATCAAGCTTATCTAAATTTGGTTTCCAGCTTAGATCATAGATATCACGAGACATAGTTAGCTTATCCACTTCATGGCCAAAAGTGCCCGCCATACCACAACAGCCTACAGGCACAGTATTCAAGATCGCACCAAAGTGAGCAAAGATTGCCCCCCACTCTTTCTCAGCATTTGGCATTTTTGTTTTCTCAGTACAATGCGCAAACAAATACCAAGGTGCTTGTTCTTTGGTATCTAAAGCCTCGAACTCGCTCAGTCTTGGATAAAGCCATTCATGAGCAGTTAAAACATCAAACTGACCACGCTTACTGCCCAATACCTCAGCATACTCATCGCGATAACAAAGCACTAGCGCGGGATCAACACCCACCATTGGAATGTCTAAATCCGCAACCATCTCCAAGAACTTAGCGGTATCTTGAGCGGTGTGCTTGAACTGGCGTAAGAAACCTTTAATGTGCTGTGCTTTGCCATTTGGCTTAAATGGCAAAAGAACAGGGTTCATACCCAACTTCTTAACCAGCTTGATAAAGTCTTCCACCACCTCAGCATCGTAGTAGCTGGTAAATGGGTCTTGTACAATCAGTACATGCTGTTGTTTGTCCTCACTTGATAAACCACTCAGCACTTGAAGATCATAAGCCGTCGTTAACGTGTCTACACGATCCTTCAAAGTAGGCACAGACAGCAACGGTGCATCGACATAACCCACAGTAGATGCCGTTAAACTTTGCACCCAAGACTGCTTAAGCACTCCATTCACAAGCGTTGGTGCTTTTGCCATTAAGGGCAGCATCGACTCAATGTTCGACACCAAGTAATCTTTTGCCGGACGTTGGTAGCGCGAGTGATAGATGTTTAGGAAACGAGAGCGGAAGCTAGGCACATCAACCTTGATAGGACACTGACTCGCACACGCTTTACATGCAAGACAACCATTCATTGCTTCGTATACTTCGTGAGAGAAATCATACTCATGACGACGATTGATTGAATGACGTACACGGTCGATCATGGTTTTGATAGGCGTTTTATTTTCTAGCGTCTGCTTCTCTAAGTCGAGAATATCAATGCCTTGCTCTGTCAACTGACGTAACCATTCACGCACCAAACCCGCTCGCCCTTTTGGTGAATGGCGACGATCTGCTGTCACTTTCATCGAAGGGCACATCGGCGAGCTCGTGTCGTAGTTAAAACATAAGCCGTTCCCGTTACACTCCATTGCCTGCTTGAAGCTATCACGCACCTGAACGTCAATCTGACGGTCGAAGTAGCCACGTTTCGTATCCGTGACTTTCACAAGTTCTGCATCACTGTTTAACGGTGTACAGATTTTGCCAGGGTTCATTTTATTGTGCGGGTCGAACGCCGCTTTCACACGTCGTAGCTCGGTAAACAGTTCCTCACCGAAGAACTCAGGTCCATATTCAGAACGAAAACCTTTTCCGTGCTCACCCCACATCAAGCCACCGTATTTGGCAACCAGCTTAACAACCTCGTCTGAGATTTCATGCATTAAGGCTTCTTGATGAGGATCGCATAAATCCAATGCAGGACGGACGTGAAGTACGCCAGCGTCTACATGACCAAACATACCGTAGTTGAGTGACTTCGCATCCAGCAGTTCACGGAACTCAACAATAAAGTCCGCTAGGTTCTCTGGCGGCACACAAGTGTCTTCCGCGAACGCTACCGGCTTAGCACGCCCTTTCGCGGCCCCCAACAGCCCCACAGCCTTTTTACGCATGTTGTATATACGCCCGATGCTCGCAACATCATTACATACTTGATATCCAATAATGCCCGCTTCTTCGGTCTCTAGCATGCTATCAAGTCTGCTCGTCAGGGAGGCCACTTGCGCGGCAACTTCCTCTTCATCTTGACCTGCGTATTCCACCATATTGATGCCAAGCATCTCTTTGTTGGGAACGTCGGTGATCAGGTCGCTGACGGTGTGCCAGACAATGTCTTGTTTGGCAAGGTTAAGCACCTTAGAGTCGACGGTTTCGACTGATAGAGCATTTGCCTCAACCATAAATGGAGCGTTACGCAATGCAGAGTCAAAACTGTTGTATTTTACGTTAACTAACGTTCGAGCTTTAGGGATGCGAGTTAAGTTAAGTTTTGCCTCGGTAATGAATGCCAACGAACCCTCAGCCCCACACAGTACGCGAGTAATATCAAAACGATCTTCCTGCTCATCAAACGCGTTCTTTAGGTCATAACCGGTTAGAAATCGATTTAATGGTGGAAACTTATCATTAATTTGCTGACGCTTATCACGACACACCGCTTCGGTAATGCGCATCGCGTTGTGGGCAAATTCACCTTCAATGGGCATACCATGAGACAGATCCGATTCTAAGATGGAACCGTCAGCAAACACCGCTTGCAGTGACAAAACATGATCTGACGTTTTACCGTATTTGAGAGAACCTTGACCAGATGCATCGGTATTGATCATCCCACCAATCGTTGCTCGGTTACTGGTCGATAGGTCTGGTGAAAAGAAGTAACCATAGGGGCGCACGGCATCGTTGAGTTGGTCTTTGACAACTCCCGTTTGAACACGTACCCAACCTTGCTCTTCGTTAACCTCTAACACCTTATTCATGTGACGCGATAAGTCGACCACAATGCCTTTGGTTAACGACTGTCCATTGGTACCTGTTCCGCCTCCACGTGGTGAAAACGTTATACGTTCATAAGCTTCCTTATTGCTCAACCGACCAATAAGGGAGACATCTTGAGTGTTTTTGGGGTGAACAACAGCCTGAGGAAGTTGCTGGTAGACACTGTTATCGGTGGCTACCGCAAGGCGGCTAGAATACTGGCTTTCAATATCGCCAGTGAACCCGGATTGCTCAAGTTCTTTGAGAAAACTCAGAACAAGAGGATCGACATCCGTTTGCGAGTGTAATCTTGGTAACATTTGCTTCCTGCCCCTACTGCGCTGATCCAATCAGCTGCGGGTTATGTAATTTTTAAGCACCCACGCCTCGGAACTACACCGTCAACAGCAGAAGACAGAGACATGAATGAGGTAATATTCTTTGAATTACGTCACTTTACAACATTTAAAAAGGCGTTCAAATCAGAATCTCCAAACAAGAATTAAACTTATGCTTTATTTTTTGAGGCTTGATGCCTTACATTGAAAGGGAAATAGCCCTTTAATATGAGCTTTCAGGATGAAAAAAAATAAAGTTGTAACCACTGAAGATATCCTTCTAAAACTTTGCCAGTCGGTTTCTGGCGTTCTTACTTCGGCGACTTCCTCTCAAGTTAACTACTCAGCAATGGTGCAAAAGATCAACAAAACCAGCCTCAAGCCGGATTTTGGTTGTTTTGTACTGTTTGACGGTGGGTTTACTGGATTGGTGGTCATTAACTTTACTGCTAAAGCGGCACTGGAGGTCTACACCAACTACATGCGCAATATGGGCATGCCAGAAGAGGAGTTAGCGATCTCGCACACCTCTGACGAAGTAGGTGATGTTCTTGGTGAGCTGATGAATCAGCTGGTTGGCGACTTCACCAACAAGATCCGCAAAGAGCTACAAACCAACATTACTCAAAATCAACCCAAAATGTTGGCTCTGAATAAACAGGTAATTTTGCAAGTAGACACCAACCTCGACCGACCTCAAGCGCGTCGCGTGACCTTCTCTACGGCAAATAACAACATTTTCTACTTAGAACTTGCGATGGACAAAACCGAGTTTATTCAACTTGAAGAGTTTGAGGTGGCGGAAGACGAGAGTCCAGACGACATTTTAGAAGCGACTCGCAAAAGTATGGAATACAAGCAAGCGTCACAATCAAGTGGTTCTAAAAATGACGCAGATGATCTGTTAGACCAGTTAGGTTTATAACGTTTCAATCGCTATTAACACCGTATTAAGCCCCTTTTAATAAGGGGCTTTCTTTTTGCTCACAGCTCACCTTTCTGGCGTTTTTAGTGCGAAAAAGGTAATATGTCCGACTTCTTAAATTTTCTGCTCTTGGTACTGTTCATCGATGGATAAACAAAAAGCTCTGAAGAAAATCGCCAAATGTTTAGAACTGGGTAATTCCGCCAACGTCAATGAGGCTGCAAACGCCATCAAAATGGCGCATCGTTTGATGCTTAAATACGGGTTGGATAAAGATGACATTGAGTTTATCAAGATGGGTAAGACGCAATCGTCACACCTGCTGCCAGCCAACATCAGTTCAACATTGCTGCGTGTGATCCGCGGTATTAACACTAAATTTGGTGTCGAGGCAGTACTTCTAAACCATAAAGGATTAAAACGAGTTGAGTTTATCGGTGAAGCAGACCGTGCGATTTTTGCTGCATTTGCATTCGATATTATCTATCGTGAAATGAACGAAAGTACTGGTCAGTTTCGTAACAGCTTTGCCGGTTCAGGCACCTCATCAATGGAAGTCACTCGTCGCGTGAACTCTTTTGTTTCAGGTTGGGTTGAAGGAGCACTTGAGAAGCTACCAGTGATCTCCCCTGATGAAGAGTCCGCAAATAAGATCAATAACTACATTGATAAAGAATTTAAAAACATCGACCGAGAGACGTTCAAGAAACAACTCAAAGAAGCGATGAAAAACCTCACAGCAGATTATGAAGTTGGCCTAAAGAAGGGTCGTAAGGTCTCCGTTAACCGCGGAGTGGGCGGAGAGCAAGCGAGAAAAATGTTGGATAACCCATCGAAGTGAGCCTATCACTGGTTATTCAATCGCCAACTATCAGAAAAAGCTGACGAACGTCCTATCAATCTGACGTTCACATAACAAATATCAATACCTTCTATTCCATAATTCACATCCCATTATGAGGCGCCATTGCGCCTCGGCTTATACGGAGATTTTCCTTTGAAAAAGATGTCTATTGCACTTGCGCTAGTGCTGGCTCTTACAGGCTGTCAAGCAACCCAACGCCAAAACGCAACCACAGGTGAATACGAAACAAATTCCACCACACAAGGTGCGCTTATCGGTGCGATTGCTGGCGCAGCAATCGGTCTTGCGACGGGCGACAATGCAAAAGAACGTCGTCAACATGCATTAATTGGCGCTGCAGCTGGTGGCGCAACTGGTGCTGGCATTGGTTACTACTTTGACCAACAAGAAGCAGAATTGCGTCGTGCACTACTGAATTCAGGTGTGCAAGTTGAACGCGTAGGTGAAAACAAACTGCTTCTTCGCATGGAAAACGGCATTGGCTTCTCTTCAAGCTCTTACCAATTAGACGCAAGCATCCATAACACACTACGTGGCGTGGCGCGCATTCTGGTTGAATACCCAGATACTAGCCTTGTGATCGATGGTTACACCGACAGTACTGGTAGCGATTCATACAACCAAACGCTATCTGAGCGTCGTGCTGAATCGGTACGTCAATACCTAGTATCACAAAACGTCGCAGCAGGTCGCGCAATCGCACGTGGCTACGGTGAGCGTAATCCAATTTGCTCAAACCAAACTTCTGAAGGCCGTGCTTGCAACCGTCGTGTTGAAATCCAGATCTTGCCACTGAAGTAATTTGGTTGCACCATATCGGTAATAACTAAAATTACCGGAGCAGGTCTAGCGATAAGCGCTAGACCTGACATACCTCATGTGTTTCAAAACTTTTGCCCTTTCTCTGGTATTGATGACCAGTCTGACGGGCGCAGCATTCGCCTCCCAAAACCCAACTCAGCCTGAGGCGCAATTCGAACTAGCGCAGCAACTGGCTCTATCCCCTAATCCAACTTCACCTAATGACGCACGCTATTGGTTAGAACAATCGGCACATCAAGGGTATATTCCAGCGCAAAAGCAGTTAGCCGAAGACTACGCTAGAGGTTTAACCGGAGGCGTAGATTACACCTTAGCAGTGTATTGGTTTACATCAGTGGCACTGGATGATCCAAACGATCGCGGGTTCTTGTTGGCTGATTTTGTAGAACATCATCAGCAAGAAGTATCAAACGCCGATTTGGTTGAAGCCTGGTATCAACTTTCGGCTTTAAAAAACCCGCAAGCAGAGCAAGCGTACAATCAATTTTTGGAAGCGCGGTTTAACCAATTACGAGCTAAACAAGTATCGGAAATCGTCGAGTTAGACAAAAAAGCCACCGACGAAGAAGAACAAGACCAAAAACAAGCGAAGTCCACGCAACAAGCACAAGAGTCCACACTTTGGTACTTCTTTGGCGCCCTAGGTGCTGCTTTAGTAATTGCTGGAGGCGCATTCGCAACTCGCCGACATCGTCAGAATATCAATGCAAATACCGCCCACCAAGTATCCAGAACGCTGCAGTTAGAAACTCAAACTAAAGAACTTGAATTTGCAAATAAGCAGCTTAAACGTCAACTTGAAAAGGTATTCAAAGAGTTTAGGAAGATCAAAGGTCAATCGGAAGGACACAGATTGGCTGTAGCATGCGCCATGTTCGGTTATACCCCACAGAGTATCCCAGACAGTAAAGCAGTGAAATTGCGCTACAGACAACTATCAAAGCTCTATCATCCTGATTCCAGAGGAAGTGAAGAAGAAATGAAGCGTTTAAATCAGGCGTTTAAAACCATTTCACAGAATGTTACAAAATAGTAAAACCAAGTCAAACCCCTTTAGCACGCGAGCTTTTCTGCCTCTAAAATAAAGGCTCGCAATCGATCTCCCTCTCAAACAAATTAACAGACATTTAACCTAGCTATCTTTTGTATGCCATAATACTTGGCGAAAAATAACACCTAGCGACTCAAAATTCATGTAGGTGGGGAGAAAATCAATGTTCACTGAAGAAGGCACCTGTGACTGGTGCAAAAAACCTAGCTTTGTTACTCGTCATGATTACCTAGATGGTAAATACCATCGTTCTTGCAAATCTTGCTACGACATCGCCAAAATTGATGTGCGCCTCTTTAACCAAGGTGAATTGCAAATGCGTGAACGTATGGTTCAGCGAGCAAGCTAACCACAACAAATCAATGGAACTGATTTTCAAAGGCGCCTTGTTTAAGGCGCTTTTTTGATCGTATCAGCTTACCACTTTCCATCCTGCCTTCTCGTCTCCGAGTCAAATCCTACTGTGCCCCCCCTGTCTATACAGTAGAAAAACACTGTATAGACAGGAAGCGCAATGTCGATGAGTTCACATTTTTTCACACTGCCAATCTACACTCGATAATAACTTTATCCCTATAATTCAACAATTTAACAAATTTTCAAGCCATAAAAATGCGACATTTATTCTAAGTCATCGATAAAAATGGGTTGATCAGACTTCGAAAACAAACTACTGTATACGCATACAGCATGTATAAAGGAACAGTAAGATGCAGTTACAAAGTCAAACTCATACATACTCTCGCTACAACGTATTGGCGCAAGCAACACAACCGATGGATGTCTCTGACCAACTTCTTTCTCAGTTGGCAGTATTATCTCAGCAACAGCAGTGGATTTTGTTTACTGCTCAGTGCCCGCGTCCTGATTTTGAGCAACTTGCTGCTTCTAATATTCGCTGTCAAAACATCATTCAGATGAAGCCATCTCAGCAACTTTCTGAAGTGGAAATCGTTATTAAAGCCATCCAATCTGGCAATGCTAGCGCAGTTGTTGCTTCGAATGAGATTGCTCTTATCAATCAATCTATGCTTCGTGACATCGCTCAGCGTTATCAGTGCGAAGTCTTTTTCGTCGAAGGCCGTCCAAGCCAATACCACTAATAATATCGACGTTATCCATCCTGCATCTCGCCTCCTTTTAAGGGGGCTTTTTTATACCAAAACAAAATAAGGCAAACGTTTGCTTTTTCTCTGGCGAGTTAAAATAGTTCTGGTATGATGCCCTCATTCGGTTTATTCAGTGCGCACTGTGCGCTGAGTAAGTTCTCTTTCTGACGTTTGATTAAGATGATAGGAATGTCGCAATGAGCCTTGCTAATCAAGTACTTGCCGTCAATGACGACCTGCCAATTCGCACTCACAAGCCCGTCCACAGCGGAAAAGTTCGCTCTGTTTACTGGTTAACAGAAAAAGACAGCGCACGACTGATCAAAGAAAAAGGATACGACGTCGCCCCAGATGCGCCCTTGGCCATTATGGTAATCAGCGATCGCATCTCAGCATTCGATTGTATCTGGCACGGAGAAGGAGGACTAAAAGGCGTTCCGGGTAAAGGAGCAGCGCTGAACGCAATTTCAAATCACTGGTTTAAACTGTTTAAAGAAAACGGTCTTGCAGATAGCCATATTTTAGATATCCCCCACCCGTTTGTCTGGATTGTACAAAAAGCCAAACCAGTTAAGATTGAAGCTATCTGTCGTAAGTACATTACGGGCTCTATGTGGCGTGCTTATGCAAATGGTGAACGCAACTTCTGTGGTATTCAGCTTCCAGAAGGTCTTGAAAAAGATAAAATGTTGCCAGAGCTACTAATGACACCTTCAACCAAAGGTATCTTGAAAGGCATTCCTGACGTCCCTGAAGCTGATGACGTGAACATCACTCGCGAAAATATCGTGGACAACTTTGCAGCTTTCAACTTCTCTCATGCAGAGGACATAGCGCAGTACGAGAAGCTACTCAAAGAAGGCTTTAACGTGATCAGTCATGCACTGGAAGCCATCGACCAAACCTTTGTTGATACTAAGTTCGAGTTCGGTTACGTACACGATGCCGCAGGTAATGAAAAACTAATTTATATGGATGAAGTTGGCACACCTGATTCATCGCGTATTTGGGATACCAAAGCGTATCAAAAAGGTCAAATCGTCGAAAACTCGAAAGAAGGTTTCCGTCAATTCCTGCTAAACCACTTCCCTGACCCAGATATTTTACTTAATAAAGAGCGTATGTCAGAACGTGAAGCATTGGCTCGCAACAACGAATTGCCAGTCGAATCTTTAATGGATATCTCTCGCACTTACATTGGTATTGCAGAAAAAATTACCGGAAAGCCAATTACGTTAAGCCAAAACCCTAAAGCTGAAATCATAGAGATTTTAAGTAAAGACTATGGCTTAATTGACTAAGCTACCCATTGCCGTTTACTGGCAGTATAGTCTCGATTAAAAAACCCGCACATTGCGGGTTTTTGTTTTTATTCGTTTGCATTTAGCTAACTTAATAAATGTTTCGTAAGTAACGCATTGTTCAGCTTCGAACCAATGTGAAGACAGGACAGGCCTTCAGAATACAACCTTGAGAGTTGAGTGACAACGTAACCACAACAAAGACTACTATACCAAGTTAAATAGTGTGTTTATACCCAAATTCAAAGTAAATATGATTGAGTTAAATACTCTTGAGTTCTATATCGACAGGCCCAAGCAATCTCTTTTTCCAATGTTTCTATAACCCTTTTAGCATCTCTCAGCGAAGCCCCCATCTCTTTTCTATAAAGACGAATAGCTTTTAATTTAGCCCCGGATTTAACCGCATCACACACCTCGATTGAGACACCAAACCGTTGATCGACCTCTAAACCTGATTGTTCCAATAAGAGATTTATCTTGCGCTCAATTATCTTTTGTCGATACTTAATTGAAGAGAACTCGTTTTGTCCCCAAAATACAGCAAAAGCTAATATGCCTAACATCTACTCCACAAAGCCCTCCTTTGACACACGTTACTCCCCTAAACAGGAAAAGTTGTGAGGAATAAAATCAATAATTAACATGAGTTCAAGTGCTCCAGTATAACTATCTCTAATTACGCCAGTAATCATGGCTTTTACTGCGATGCACCTTCAAGCTTCTTGAATTAGAAGGCATGGTTAAAACGAAATAACTCATCTTTTCGTAGTCCATCGCCATACCGGTCATCATCAGATGTTGACACAATATAATTCTCACAGCTTAGGTTCATTCGTGTTTTATTAACCCCATCGCTTCTGCTGTTGTTATAGCATTGAAAGGTCCTAAAATTTGATTAGAGAGAAAGATAAGCTGCTGTTCATCTAAATGTTTAACATCAACATTGCTTGGCATGTCGAAGTAGATAAATCCTTTCAGAACCTCATTGAGCGTTGTAATGTCATATTCGCTCAAAACACTTTTAAGTTTTTCGGCTTCTTCTTGAGTGCACTCGTAATCCTTAAGAAAATGTATGTATAAGAATACTTTTCTTTTGTTATCTAGCGTCAAACTTTTGAACCAATCAGACTGAGGAAATACAATAGTCGTTTCCTTGCCTACCTTGTCACACTCTTGCCACTTGTCATTCCATGTTTCCAAGTAGCTCAGTTTATCCACTTTTGACACGCATCCAACTAAAATGAGTAGCGTCACGTTGATAACGAGTGTTTTCATTATCCCCACGCAATATAAACAACAAAATTGATTCATTTTTTCCTCGTTCTTACAGAAGCATTAAATCAAGCGCTCGTTACAATCTAACATTTTGACTGGTAACTGGTTATCCACGAGAAAGTAATAAAATCGCAAATCCTCGATCAAATCTTTCGAAGCAAGTTCAAAATCTTGGTAAGTCTGATTTTTGTAGCGAAAACGAACCGTGTGTTCAAACCTCTTGGTTTGTCCATACAGAATTTCTTTTACATCAGATGTCATGATACACATATTGAGAAACCTCAACTTAGTGCCATCAAACGAGACCTCGACAGACTGTCGTGGTTTTGATACTGAATAATCGATAAGTAGTGAGAAACCACAACCAAAGGCTATAAAGCTGAGTTGAGTAAGCAATGGTTCTTCTGAAATGATCACTAAGTAGTAAGCTAAAATACTAAAGAAAAACACTCTGTTTATAAAACTATGAAGTAGCTTAATATTGGACAACTTGTTTTGTCTTAATAATGTTTTCATGTTTCCATTTATCATTTTCACTAAGAAGTAATAATTTTTCTAAAATTTTCCAAAGCCCAAAGATAATTTGGTCACTCTTCCCGTTTTTAGTTTGTAGATCCTAATGCCCGTATTGGGTGGAAATAAACTTATTTATATTTTAGTAAATTTAAAGATTAAACATTCCAGTAGCATGAGATCGTTTGCAAGTTCGATATAATCATCACTGTCTTCATCTAATTTAGCTAACAAAGCTAAATCACGCTCATACTTCTCAATTAAGTAAATCTTTATGTACCTCAGTTCTTTATCATCAAACATAGAGATCCAAGCCTGTTTTAGCGCTGCTTTGAAATCCATAGCTGATAACGTTTTTGTGCCGTTGGCGAAACGTAACACTCTTTACTTTCAACCCATATAGGGCGCTGTCGCCTATTTAGAAGCGAAATATGTATCGTACTTCCATCATCTGCAGTGCACTCGTCCCCACCGAGACAACATTGGTTTCGCTGCCATCGCTTTCCTTGAAAGTAGTAAGACTGACCATTACGAGTTAGTGTTATCAGATCTATCAAGATATCTCCATTTTGTAACTCAACATATGCGAGTAAATTTCGTGACTTGCGTTTCACTTCTCCCTCCAATGGAGCAACATTGAATAAGGTTTTCACTTTCAATACATCTAAGGAATCCTATCAGCAAAGCGAGTATCATAAGTCTTCTTGGTTAAAATTAAGTATTTGTTCCCCAAATACAACCTTCGCCTCACTCTCAAGTGACTTTCTGAGTAGTTGAACCTTTATATAATCATTAGCAGCATTAGCGCGAACATTTTCATCATCGGAAAACTCACTTATACTCCTTAGCCTTTCAAGCTCATTAAGCGTAGATTCTAATATTATTCTAGTTTCCCAATCAACAAAGCTACATTTTAATTCCCTAACATATGTTATGTGACTTTTCTCTATTTTACTTGATGATATTAAGACTTTTCTTTTCCATGAACATTTCCGTCTATAATTAAGTTTTCGCAAACTAAAAATTTTTAAAACAAGGAAGAATCATTAATTAATGATATTATTTTCATAAAGATCTTCAATAGGAAAAATCATATTATAATCATGCCAGTTCAGATTCCCATCAACAATGTCAAAGTCAACAAAGAAACAAGTATCCCTGTACTGCTCATAATCCGGATGTTTTCCACTAAAAATAAATGATGAGAAGTCAACAATAGAGATGTGTCCGTCACTGAATTGTATCTTTAATATGTATCCCAAAAGGTGTTTTACCTTGACTATTGAAATATGTTCCACTTTTTCCTTCTAAAATCTGCTCAGGATCATTGTCCTTTTAGCGAAGATTACTGTTTATATAAAAAACGTTAATACCAATCTTTAAAATACGTTCCATTAGAGTTGGTGATAAGGCGTAAATTTCGAATTAATGAGTAGCTTTACACTTCAGTGTATTATCTCCAATAAAACTGTATGAGAGCATACCATTAGATTCAATATAATAAAAACATATTGAATACGCACACCAAAAAAATATATATCAAGATACTTACCCAGCCATTTTTAATTAACGACTAAACTAGGAAAATTAGAAGTAAAAACATATTTTTAATAAGTCCACTTCTTCTTTTGGATGCTTTTAATAACATAAATTCTGACGAATAGTATTTATCGTAAAGTAAACCCAATAAAAACGAAAAATATATTCCACATACAAACAATAACAAACTTATGTCGATTTTAATGAGCACTACAGCAAGGAAAGGACAAACTAGTAATATAGAGATAAGTATCATCCATATTCTGAGCATTGACACATTTTCAACCCACTCAAACTTCCTAGCCATAAGTTTCGGCAAACAATCCATTTTACCTCCTGATACATTAGACAGGTTTCATCTTGCCTATATGCTTCAAGTAAAAATATAAATCATATCACCCTAATAAAGAAGCCTCACCATTATATAATTGACACCTTGAGATCAATGACTCAGTTATAATGTTGTAAGTTACATTTTGTATTAATTTAGAAACATAACTAAACACTAATCCCGAAATTAGATTCTTGACTTAATAAGTTAACGCCACGGGCACTAATTACTATTCTGCAATAATTTCTGATATCGGAAAGTGTGAGGCTATCAACTGTGCGAACTCTGCATATACCGTGTATTATCTGCGGCTTTTTACCACCACAGGCTTTCCCATAATATTTAATGTCTGGCGAAGAATACAATACAATGATAGTGCTTTCTCAGCATAAGTCATTACAGTTCCCGCTTCGCCACACAACGCCCCAAACGCATAAGGCTTTATAAATTTATGGTGTTCTTATAGTAGTTGATCTTTTATCCAATATTCTGCGGTATTGTCATGCTACGCCCAAGCAAATAGCATACTGAACTTACCGTCAGTTGAACAAGGTGAATCATTCCCCAAAATTATAGGGTGTTTGTTCCATACACTTTGAAAGTCCGTAACTTACTCAAAATCATCAATATGATTAGTCAATTTAAACTCAGATAATACGACTGACAGAAATGTTATTGAATCATAATGCGACGGATTTCAAGGTAGCTTAACACCCAACAAAGGTGTGAACAACGCTAGCGCCTTACCTAAAGCATTGCGCCATAAACACTAAACTGGTTTGAAGTAAAAACGCCAAGCGTTTCGAATCACTCTTAAATTTATTGTTATGTGATTTTTCACCACATACGGAAACGCCCAAAGTTATTAGCTTTGGGCGTTTCTTCTAGCAAACTGGTTACGACAAACCGAGCTCTAAAGTGTCATATGCAGAATTGGAAAAGGTTTTCCCATATCATCAAGTGGTGAGCGAGAAACAACTCTAAAACCCATATACTCGTAAAAACCTACGGCTTGCGGGTTTTGTTCATTTACATCGACTTTGGTTGCACCTAACTGCTCTATTGCATATTGCAGTAGCACCTTACCAACACCTTGCCCTCTTGCCTCGTTCAAGATAAATAGCATTTCAACCTTTGAGTCGTAGATACCCACGAAACCTAAAATTGAGCCGCTATCATTTTTCACACATCTCAACGCGACAGCAGGAAAAGCCTGCTCAATGATAATTGGTTTAAAAAACTCAATATCTTCTTCTGTTATGAAGTCATGAGTTGCTCGGACTGAATTTTCCCAAACATTAAGCATTTCTGCATAATTTTCAGGAAGCACATTTTCTACAATCATCGTATTTTCTCTAAAGTTGACTGAAATTCATGTGCAGCCGCGAGGAGGAATGTTAACCTCAATAGGTATGAGTTGTCCACTAATCGCATAATTCCCTGCTAAGAGTGAGCAACACAGAACAAAAGCTGTCGCACATCACCTTAGTCACTAAAATCAAGGGATGATAAAAATGCTACGCGTGATGCCCCCCTAAACAGTTTGTTATGTTTATGTGTTGGAGCGAATGATCTCAAAACCGTCGTCAGCGGCAATCCTAAAGTTATTGCTAAATCCATTTTTTATGGTTACGTCTAATGATTTTTTGCACTGTTTGATATCAGGACATACTCCATTTTCTACTTCGAATACGTATCCTCCTGGAGCTAAGTAAATGGTAATTTCCTCCATCACGTTAAGCCACACCACGTATTCTCCATCTATTTTCAAGAATGTAGTAGCCCAAAGACCCTAAAACACCAGTGTCCCGTGTTATCGTCACTGGAACAGTTCTAAGTTCAGAAGGTTTATATAATTTTTGATTATATAATCGTTTATGAGACGCTAGCTTGACATCAGATGGTACTGTTGGAGCTGTAGCGCATCCAACTAATCCAACAATTAAAAATAAACACAAAATCCTTTTCATATATTTCTCGACAAATTAGCTATACGTTTTTAAGCTACATACACATAACGCCTTGTTAAGGTATAAAGCACGCAATACCGAAGCTCCTGCATACCACCTCAAACACCAAACGCAACGCATAGTAAAAATGCCAAGCGTTGAGAGTTACTCTTAAATTCTTTGTTAGCCCTAGGATTCTGACCAAAGATCAGAGTCATCTTCTGATAGTTGTTGAAGCTCTCTTTGTATAAATACATCTTCAGGCCATTTGATATCCAAGGAATTCTTGAATTCTTGAATATCTACATAAGCAATTATATCACCCTCTATTTGTAACTCCCACGCTGAGCCATTCCACTGAGCAAAATCGTAGACGCCAGCAGCGGGTCCTAGTTTTACCGCAACAAAATACATACCAACAAATGATGGCAATCCTTTTTCCCAATTCAACTCAATACTCATACTACCTCCTAAAACTTTTCACGAAAGCGTTCAGCTACGTCGGCCAATTCCATTAAGTAAAGTGGTTTTAATTTAAATAATTGAAGAGCATTTTCAATAAAACCTGAGAGTAAAAAGTAATTTTTATTCAAAAAGCCCTCGCAGTAGATCAACGCGGTGTTACTGGTCTTATGATATGAAAGCTTCTTCAAATGCCAACGTTTGGATGAAGAATGTCTAATATGGATGTGAAACATCCCAGCCTGCTTGACCTGACTTGGAAAATTATAAGTAGTGTCTTAACCAAATGATTCGTGAAGAACACCCGTTTTCTTGTAACCTTTGAACTGTACGCCAATATTTACCTAAGAAAACCTCAATGGCTTATGTGACACAAAGAGTGTGCAACCACAACCAGATAGCATATAAACTGAATAACAGACCACGCCAAAGGCTTGGTTACAAGACACCAACGGAGTATATTTATGAGCAGCTACTCTAAGTGTCGCACTTCAAGCTTGATACTAAGCGCTCATTCCTAAAGGTTATTGATTATTTAACAAGAACTTACGCAAATCTCTCTCTGCGCGCATAACAAACAAAATAAACACTTTGTCACCGTCTTGTTTATAGAAAACACGACATGGATTAACAACAACTTCACGATAACTTAAATGTTTTAGATCGGGTGGAATACGACCTGACTCTGGGAAAGTTTGTAAACGTTCGACTTTGGAGAAGATCGTTTGCACTAACTGCTTTGCAGCTACGATATTTTCAAGTGCGATGTATTCAGCGATATCGTTGAGGTCAGATAACGCTGGCTCAGTCCAGATTATTTCAGCCATTTTGACATTTTGCCCTTGGCTTCATCATGACTTACCACTTTACCGTCAGCTAGTGCACGCTCACCTCGTGCAATACCCTCAAGAATAGCTAAACGATTTTGCATAAACTCGTAGTCATCAACATCAACGAGATACGCGGATGGCTTACCATGCTCAGTAATTAACACTGGTTCTTTGGTGTCGTGGAGATCGGCGAGAATCTTAGTTGCTTGACGTTTGAGTGATGTAACTAGTTCTACTTTCGTGAGAGTTGCTCCAAAGGAATACTAAAGTGATACTATTCTATCACTTTAAGTATAGCAAGCTCTATGACGGCTAACGCCTTGTTAAGGTGTGAAGCACGCAATGACCAAGCCGAAGCATGGCACGTCAACACCGAAACCAAAGCATAGTAAAAATGCCACGCGTGCTGAATCACTCTTGAACAGATTGTTAGAATTACTTTTGCACGGACTTTGATACAAAGTATTCAAAAACCCTTCTTTCTCTATCAGCCCCGCAACTACCACTTTCCTTAAACCAGTTGATCAACTCTACTGGTTTATCACGGCGGAAAATTAACGCTCCATAACGAGAAGTGCATTCTTTGTTGTCGAAAGATTGAGATTCAACCAAAACTACATATTTATCATTGAATCGCTCTAGATGAATTAAACTAGTTTCTCCAAACTTAATAAACGAACATTTTTTTTCCCCGATATCACTCAGTTCTTGAGAATATGAGAGATTCCCAGCGTTAATAACGTCTACGGTACAATCTTCATTTAACTTAATTTCTCTTTCAAAAATCGAGAATTGCTCTGCGCTAACGGAAAACGAGATCAAAATACTTATAAAGATAGAGAACTTACTCATGTTAATGTCCACATCCATATAGTTTTCGCTTCCCAATAGGCATCGCCTACAGCTTTAGTCCCATCCCATAAATCTATATGCCCTTGCCCTGAAAAGTCAGGAATATTCATATAACATACAATACCTTTCTTACCGATAGCATTGCTTGGCGGTTGCCCATTTGCTTGGCTTGTCCAACCGAGTGTACGTGTTCCTAAGACTTTTGGAGAACCTAGCACTGCAGCTAGATCTTGTGCCCCCCTTAAATAACCATGCGGGCATTTATTCTTTGACGAATTCTTAAAGGCTGTAAGGAAGTCACTATCTGTTTTAACTAAAGCTTCGCTCATCCTAATTGCGCAAGTATTGGGAAATGCCATTGAGCATGAATGGATTTGCGTAGGAAGAGTTTTATAGTTTACTTTGAGCTTGCTGAAACTTGGCTTTTTCATATTTAGCCTTTATTGGTGTGAGCTTAAGGGAATACTCACATATGCAAATATGTTGTTAAATATGAGTACGTCTTTTTGTCGACTCATATCGATATTTATAAGTCTATTAATTTCAAGTCGTTGCATGCGCCTTTGTAGTTCTAACACCCTGTTAAGGGGTGAGCAACGCAACCACGAAACCTAATCATACCACCGTAAACATAAAGCCCAGCGATGGAGTAAGAATGCCACGCGTTGCGAATCACTCTTGAACAGTTTGTTAGGAATTTGAACCCAGCAATACTTTTAGTTCTTCGAGCGACAGAGTCTGATCTTTTTTCCTATGAACCATTGCGTGACAATTTGCGCATAAAGGAACTAGATCTTTTTCTGGGTCTACTAACGTCGAAATACCTAATCGCGACACTGGAACTTTATGGTGGATATGAATGTAACCCTCGCCGATGCTGCCATAAACTTTGCCATAGTCGAAACCGCACGCAGCGCAGGTAGCCCCATGAATTGCTATTGCTTGGCGCCTTAATTTTGGATTTCTCTCATACGTAGTGACGTACTTCTTATTGAAGTTACCCTCATGAAATGACTCAAACATGTTCGATTGGTCACTACTTTCTTCCACTCCATACTTAGGCTTGGCAGTTTGCAAGGCATCTTTAGAAAGGTGCCCTAATATCAGGTCATAGTTTTCTTTAGGTATAGGTCTAACACCGTTTCGCCAATAATTTGATATTAGGTTAGAGGGAATACTTTCTAAATATTTACCATCTATTTTGGCAAGGATTGGCTTAGAGAATGTTTCAAAACTATCGATAGTCCCAAAGTAGTCACTTTTAGTACTATTTCTATCGGGAAATACTTTGCCGATTGTTCCAATACCAAAATAGTGTGGTTCGTTTGACAATCTACTTACTTGATACGCTTTGTCTTTAATACGTCCCTTGTAGTAAATGACTTGAGTTCCTGGCTCTAGATACTTTAAGTACCTCTTCGGAAAATGATACAAAACGCCTGTACCATCGTCCCATTGAGAAACATCATTTTCTACTATCACCGCGTACATAACTTTCCTCAAATTTTCTAACGCCGCATTAAGGTGTGAGCTGCGCTCGGCTATACTTGAGCGAAGCGAAAATGCCGAGCGTTGCGAATCACTCTTAAATGCTTTGTTATATTCGTAGCCTATTGATTAAAAAGCTGTTCTACAGTTTTCATTGGTAAGAACATACGAATACGTCCATTGTGTTCACACAATACTTCAAAGCCAAATTTCGTATAGAACGCTTGAGCGGAATCTGTAAGACAATCCACAACAATTGCGTATGCCCGCATGTGGTGATTTACTTCCCACAAGTATTTCAGGGCACGAATTAGACTAACCTTTCCGAGTCCAGAGCCATGAAACTCTTTGTGCACAGCTAATTGAGCCAAAAGAAAAACTGGGATTGGGTATCTAGGAAGTTTCTTTGCTAGTTGTTCTGGTAATGTTTCTCGGCTGATAGAGCTCGGGGCAACACTATAAAATGCACAAATAGCGAATTTTTGATTGAGCATTGGTTGAGCACTAGGTAAGACCATTGTTCGACTAATGCCTGCTTGCATATGCTTTGCAGCTTGAGTTTTGATAAATGTGTTTAACTCTTGCTCACCACAATCAAATGAGTTGCGGTCATGCTTTGATTTACTAAGTTCTACGAACTCTTTACCCCAACTCACTTAATACCACTCTCATCTGTAAATTTGGCAGCATCCAACAAAGCTTGATTCGGAGCTTTCGCTTTATTACACGCAGCCATAAACTCGTCAAAGACACTGTCTTTGACCATAATACTTTCATGCTCTTCAATAACATGAGTCGCATCTTCGTCCATAAGTCTCACAACATATTCAGTAAGACTTTTTAAACCAAGTAAAGCCGATGCTTTTTCGGCTTTTGCCTTGATCTCTTCATCAAGGCGGATATCTAAACGTGCAGTTGCCATAACCCCTCCGGTGTACGGATTCATTCCGTAATCATGGATGATTATAGTGCAAACTGAAAGCACATTCAATTTGTACGGAAGTTTTACGGATCGAGAGAGAATATAACGCCCTGTTAAGGGGTGAGCAATGCAATACAGAAGCCGCCGCATACCACCTTAAACACTAAAACCAACGCATAGTGAAAATGCCACGCGTTGCAAATCCCTCTTGAACAGTTTGTTAGGCGACATTTCTACGTTTAACTTCTTTCTCATACGAAGATTCGTTGTATAGCCAAATAGCCCAAAATGCGAAAAAGATCCCGATCGTGTAAATTGAGTAATTAAGAGCATTATCCGATAAGAAAATCGTAATGCTTGCAGCATCAGAAGATGGATAAAGGAAAATAACATTAAAAATCATGTACAAAATGGCTGTGACGAAAGTTGTTCTGAAAAGCCAATTTAAACATCCTTTCTTTCGCGATTTTTGCCAATTATCAAATGCTTTACCATTCATTAATCCACTCCTTTTCTGTTAACTGAAGCTAGATTCACGCCAAGATACTATCCACTAGTCTATCGTTTGTCTCATGTCGCCTAACGCCTTGTTAAGGGGGGAGCGACGCAATACCGATGCCACCGCATACCGCCTTAAACACTAAAACCAACGCATAGTAAAAATGCCACGCGTTGCGAATCCCTCTTGAACAATTTGTTAGGCATTTATTACTTGTTATGCTCCAAGACGTAATAAAGTACCGAGAGACGCGTACAAATAGAAACTAATAAGCTGGAAAATAGCCGTTGGTGGTTACCAACATTATCTTTTTTCAATTTTGTAAATGAAGAGCCTAGGGGACTACCCACTCTAAGTACGTCTGTCTCTGAAATTTCCATATCTAATTGGTGAGCGAATTTATTACGTATTTTATTCAAATTTCTTAGACTAGAAACTAGGTCATCAGGTATTGCCTCTGAAGCTTCACAGATTAAAAGCTTGTGGTGATAGGATAGGTTTCCATTTTCTATGAGCTTATCTCCTCGAGGTAAAGAGACTAGTATGTACTTTTCAAGGAAGTTTTCGGTGTATAAATGTGCCTTTAGTACTTGTACCAAAGGCTCTACTTCACCAACGAAAATTTTGCTCAGCTCAGCAGCCTCAATTTCCATTAGCTCATTTAGTTTTGACTCTTCCAATATATCCTCCAAATGCCTAACGCCCGCTTAAGTGGTGAGCAACGCAATACGATGTTTCCGCATTACACATAAATCACTAAAATCAACGCATGATAAAAGTGCCACGCGTTGCGAATCCGTCTTGAAGCGTTTGTTAGGTTGAAATGGTGAGGACTGCAATCATATCTTCATCGTCTTCATCCATACCAATTTCAACAAAACCAAAACTCGAATAGAACTCTCTGGCTACAGGATTCTCTGGGTCATAGCAAATCTCGACCTCTTTTAGCTCTGGCAATTGCTTTATTTCACTCAGTGCGAGATCTAAAATCTACGACCAATACCGCTTTGCTGATGTTTATAATCGACCATGAACCGCCATATTGAAACTTTAGACAATGACTCCTTGACCCACATAAAGAAGCCGACAGGTTCATTTTTGACATAAATAGCCCTAGTTTCATACCCCTCGTTGAACATTGACTCAACGAGAGACCACATATTGCAAGCAACGTATTGTTCTTGCTCCTTCAATACGTCTAGTTCACATACCTTTTCATAGTTTTTTTTTGTAATGTTGCGAAGTGAAACTTCCATTGTTTTCTACTTGAAACCTAACGCCTTGTTAAGGGGTGAGTAACGCAATACCAAAGCCGCCGCAAACCACCTTAAACACTAAAACCAACGCATAGTGAAAATGCCACGCGTTGCGAATCCCTCTTGAACAGTTTGTTATGTTTGCATCACCAACGTTTAAAAATTGAAAATATCATTACCCATTTTATCGGATATACTTATGAATATATTCACTCGTTGCTTTATAGTATTCTTTCATTAGCTCATCGCTAATAGGACGCTGCTTCTCATAATAATGCTTTCCTGATGAACTACGCGCCGAATCCGAAAGTTCGTGAATTACTTTCTCTCCAAATTTTAAATAACGAGAAACTTCATCAACCTTTAATAAAAAAGTAGCAGTTTCCTCTCCAATGCCATAATCACACCTTGAATTTAGAATGTAATTTTCCCCATCACTATATAAAAGCCAGTTATTATGTTTAGCCACAACTTTCATACTATTAAATTCCCTATTGTATATCATATTGCATTTTTGCTATTACCAACGATAACAAACATAACGCCCTGCTAAGGGGTGAGCAACGCAATACAAAAGCCGCCGCAGACCACCTTAAACACTAAAACCAACGCATAGTAAAAATGCCACGTGTTGCGAATCCCTCTTGAACAGTTTGTTATGTGTGTTTTTCTTGCAGTGCCTCGAAAGCTAACTCTTCAAACTCACCTGTTAACTCAGTGCCTAATTCATCTTGTAATTTGTAGCAAATCTGATGCTTACCGATAGCTGCGCTACCCTCTAAACCAAGTAGAATTGTATACAGAGCATCCGTCAAAGACTCATCCACAACGCCTTTTATTACATCTAACTGCTTCGCATCGATACCAGCGTCTTCCAACGTATTTAGGCGAGATATTTCTGAATCCTTCGAAAAATAGCCTTCAACTAGCTGACGTTTGAGCTCAGAGAACTCATTTACAAATTCCTCAGAAGATATTGAGATTTTCACTTTTGTTACAATTCCTTCAAAACACATAACGCCCTGTTAAGGTGTGAGCAACGCAATGCCGATGCCGCCACATACCACCTTAATCACTAAAACCAACGCATAGTAAAGATGCCACGCGTTGCGAATCACTCTTAAACAGTTTGTTATAGCGCTTTGCCGTTTACAAGTGACCAATGATGAGGCATTAATTCTCGTATAGTCTTGAAAACCAATGCATTCCCTGAAGTCGTAATTGCTGCTTTGACATCCCCCCCCCAATGGACGAGGCGCTCTTGGCAAACTCCGCATGGTGACAAAATTAGAAATTCATCGTTCTCGCTCTCACGACACAGGCATAATGAGTGGGTCACTCGCTCATTGAGTTTGTGAGCCTCTAAATACGCTCCCACCTCCATGCATAGTGAAAGAGCATCGTTTTTAGTATCAGGAGCAATGCTTGTTAATATTTTTCCTGACTCTGTTCTAACAGCCGCAGCTCCCCCCCAACCAGAAGGATATCGCATATTTACTAGTTCTATTGCTGCTTGATAGAGCTCTTTTTCGATATTATCCATGACCATCCATATTCAATTTTATCGTGCGCTATAACGCCTTGTTAAGGTGTGAGGCACGCAATACCGAAGCTCCCACATAACACCGTAAACACAAAAACCAACGCATAGTAAAAATGCCAGGCGTTGGGAATCAGTCTTAAATGCTTTGTTAGGCATCTTAATCTTTGTCATAAAAACTGTGTACAAGTGAACACAGCGATGATACATTCACTGAAATTGTTAGATAAATTAAGAGGTACCCACTAATTTCTAAACTTCATCATAACAAAGAAATTGATGCAGTTATTAGAATCGCAATGCAAAATGGATATGAAGTTAAAAGGGCTTCTGGACGCGCTCATATCTGGGGACGGTTGATACTACGCCAAGATGGAATGGTTATACATTCCATAAGAATAGCGTCAACACCTCGTAACCCAGAAGAATGTGCAAAAAGAATGCTTAAATGTGTCCAGCTGAGCTAAAACTAGGCGATACTAATAGTTGTAGTTACGAGAGAGCCTCAAGGTTTGAGGCTCTAGATGATGAAAGTTTAACAAACTGCTTAAGAGTGATTCGTAACGCGTGGCATCTTTACTATGCGTTGTGTTTTATGATTAAGGTGATATGCGGTAGCTTCGGTATTGCGTTGCTCACCCCTTAACAGGGCGTTAGGATTATTGAGAAATTAGTGGGTACTCAGAGGACATATGCACTCTTCCACATATGAATTAAAGTTAATCGTAAAATCGAAAACACAAAGTACTGATCGGTTGAGCGATGAAGTCATCGATGACATAAGTGATGAGCTAATGGCTTTTGATAAAGAGCATGATGTCATTGTAGAACAACACAGAAATGCGCTAAGAGTGTCTTTTCTGGTTAATAGTAATGACTTATACAATTCTGCCATTGAAAGAATAAAGTTAATCGAGTCACTTCAATACTGTGATTTAGAGGTAGTGTCGATTGACTCGCCTTATTACGTAAACCTAAGTGAGTCTGCGATGGAAGCTGGCTTAACGAAGTCTGCTATTAGCAACTTTCATCAAGGTTTGAGAGGAGATGGAAATTTCCCTTCTCCTTCAATGAAAGTGTCAAATAAAAACCCTCTATGGTACTGGTATGACATATCAAAGTGGCTAGTTAACAATGGGAAAGTCCCACAAGAAGTACTAGATTCAGCAAAAGTAATCCATAATATAAACCTCGCACTTCAAATTAGAAAAAACAGCTCGCTGAACGAAATCAAGAAAGCACTTACGGATATTATGAAAGATGCCTAACGCCGCATTAAGGTGTGAGCGACGCTTGGCTATACTTGAGCGAAGCGAAAACGCCAAGCGTTGCGAATCACTCTTAAATGCTTTGTTAGCCGCTCATTCCCAAAGTTTATTGCTTACTCAACAAGAACTTACGTAAATCTCTTTCTGCACGCATAACAAAAAGAATAAACACTTTGTCACCGTCTTGTTTGTAGAAGACACGACATGGATTAACGACTACTTCACGATAACTTAAATGTTCTAGTTCGGGTGGAATACGACCTGATTCTGGGAAAGTTTGTAGGCGTTCGACTTTGGAGAAGCTCGTTTGCACTAACTGCTTTGCAGCTACGATATTTTCAAGTGCTATGTATTCAGCGATATCATTGAGGTCAGATAACGCTGGTTCTGTCCAGATTACTTCAACCATTTTGACATTTTGTCCTTGGCTTCATCATGACTTACCACTTTACCGTCAGCTAGTGCACGCTCACCTCGTGCAATACCCTCAAGAATAGCTAAACGGTTTTGCATAAATTCGTAGTCATCAACATCAACTAGATACGCAGATGGCTTACCATGCTCAGTAATTAGCACTGGTTCTTTGGTATCGTGGAGATCGGCGAGGATCTTAGTTGCTTGACGTTTAAGTGATGTAACTAGTTCTACTTTCATGAGAGCTGCTCCAAAGGAATACTAAAGTGATACTATTCTATCACTTTAAGTATAGCAAGTTCCATGACGGCTAACGCCCTGTTAAGGTGTGAGCAACGCAATACCGATGCCGCCGCATACCACCTTAAACACCAAACACAACGCATAGTAAAAATGCCACGCGTTGGGAATCACTCTTAAATGCTTTGTTAGCCTTTAGTTTTAATCTTCTACCCAAATATCATTAGGGAGATCTTTTTTATTGGTTTGAGGCAATTCTCTATCAGAATTCTCTGGCCACTCTGGGGATAACGCCATTTTGATATCATCGGCATCTACATAGGCTATAATTTCAACCTGCTGATCTGTCTCCCACACCTCTCCACTCCACAGCATGAAGTCATATCTACCTATAGATTGCCCCAACTTCAGTGCTACAAAGTAAATGCCGGGAGTTGGTGGTGTGCCTTTTTTCCAGTTTAAAGTGGTTTTCATATTTGTTCCTATAAATTTTTATTGCTAAAGCTATCAGCAATATCAGACATTTCCAATAAATATAATAGGTTATTTTTGTAGGCGTGATGAGCATTATCTAGCAAACCAATAAGTAAATAGCAATTGTCATCAAAATAGTTACTAGAATAGATAAGAGCCGTATTGCTAGTTTTATCAAATGCAAACTTCTTCAAGTTCCAACGCTTGGACGTTTTATCTTTTATATGTATATGTCGCAACCCGGATAATCGAAGCTTTTCGGGAAAATCAAACGTCGTATCTCTCCCAAAATCATGTGGTTGCACACCTTTTTCCTTGTACTCACGAAACTTGTTTTTTAAAGCCTCATAAACATCAGGGGAGAGCGAATCTTTAAACGGCTTATAAGCAAATATTCTAACTTTATCACTCATTCACTATTCCTCTTCCACAATGAGTATAGTTTTTGCTATCTCAGCTCGTGACAATATTTTTCTCTTTGAGTTGACCGCAGCAGAAATAATCCGCACCTTGTCATGCAACGGATCTCCTGAATAAGTTACACATTGAGATTTTGATTTTAATAATACAATAGGTCGATTTTTTATTTTCATTTGTTGATCTCCTTTTCTCAAGAGATCGAAGATATTCAGTCCAAACTTATTTACCTATTTGTCAATCGTCGATATGCGACAAAACCAATGACTACTGTGTAACACAATGAAATACGTAGCTGAGTTCGGTAAAAAGGCTAACGCCCTGTTAAGGTGTGAGCAATGCAATACCGATGTTGCTGCAACCACCTTAAACACCAAACGCAACGCATAGTGAAAATGCCACGCGTTGCGAATCACTCTTAAACAGTTTGTTAGAGTGCATTTTCGAACGTTACTTTTGCATCAAATTTACTAGTAACCGTCTGATATAATTGACCATTAATAAAGTGCAGGGCGGCATAATCGCTAATACCATAGCACGGTACACTACTGTTATTTTGAGAAAAATCAGAAAATAAGTCAGCCTTTTCATCACTGCCATTAAAATGAGCTGAGGCTAGACCACGCACGAAACCCAAGCCGTCAATAACTGTATATTCTTCAGGATTGCTGTCGGTGATGCCTAAGTCAAACCAACATATAGCCCCTGCACTCATACCGCACAATACCACACCATTTTCGTAGCATTCTTTGAGTATTGTATCTATGCCCCACTCTCGCCAGATAGCTAACATTGAACGGGTATTACCGCCCCCAACATATATAACGTCTTGCTCTTGCAGCTTTGTGCGCCAATTGGAGTCTGGTTTGAACAATGGAAAATGGGTCAAATTACAACTAAGACCTGAATCGTAAAAACGTTGAATAGCTTCTTCTGCGTCACCAGTTGCTGTAGGAAGATAGCAAACTTTTGGATCACGCTTGCCCGTAAGATCAAGTGCATAACGGTCTAATTTGCTGTGTTTTTCTCCCATCATCCAACCACCACCGCCTAAAACAACGATGTGTTTATCCATAAACTATACTCCTATGCTGAACTCGGCACTCTAACGCCCTGTTAAGGGGTGAGCAACGCAATACCGAAGCCGCCGCAAACCACCTTAATCACTAAAATCAACGCATAGTAAAAATGCCACGCGTTGCGAATCCCTCTTGAGCAGTTTGTTAGTCGCGAGGCACCGAGCGACAATTTTAAGCCGAACTAAATTTTGCAAACAACAAATTTTATGTGCTTTGATGCATTTCAGTCAGGCGTAGTCTCAAAGCAGCTACTCAATGAAACCACTTAGAAAAAACAGCGCCGCAGAAAACGAACTGACAACACCAAAAAGCGCTTTTGGAAAACCAATCTCACAGTGCGAACTTTCAACAAAGTCACTGAAACCACGTAGAACTTACCACACCAGAGAAGACGACTTTTCAGCGAGTAGATCTGCTTTTGAACCAACAAACTCACCGTGCGGAGTTGCAACCAAAAACAAACTCTCAATTGCCCTGCTCTGTCAGCACCAAAGAACAAAACTACCGCTAGGACACTTCCAAAACTTTGGACTTAAAACAGCTGAAACTTAGTTTTGATCACCGACGACGAACCTGTATACCAAACAATCATCAGCCAAATTTTAAGCTTAGGAACATGATTTTGATTGCTAGCTTTTTCTGGCGACTAACGCCCAATTAAGGTGTGAAGCACGCATCCACAACACTCAATTTGAACACCTTAATCACTAAACTTAACCCAAACCAAAAATGCCAAGCGTGCTGAATCACTCTTAAATTGTTTGTTAAGTATATGGTTCCAAATTAGTCAAAACTTCTTCAAAAGACCAATCTACAATACCCTCTAAACCATACCGTAGATAGTCGTTCGGAACAGGAGCCATTGGCTCAATCATTTCACCAACTCTTTGTGTAATAGCCTCTTGATGATAGCTAGTTATGCTTTCCCACCAGAGCGGTGAAAAAGCATGATTCTCACATGATGAAATAATGAATCGAAAAAGAGCATCCTCAACACACTGGCTAGAGTTAATAACCTCAGCAAGACTCTGTATGAAAGTATCGCCCACAGCACCACCTTCAGTGTGCCATGCTATTAAGTATCCCCAACCATCAGACATCGCAGCAGAACATGCAGTAACAAGAGACAGCTGAGCTTGCGTGTCGGCTAGGTCTTGAAGTTGATTGCCCATGAAATCAAAGTCTGGATATATTAGCCCAGAAAATGCCATATTGGGTTTACTGCTACACTTAAAAATAACAAATTTCATATCATTATAAGTTTTGTTTATCAGTGTATTATCGTAAATGCTCTTAATTCTAATCAAATTATCCAAGCCATATTTTGTACCTTGGAGTAAATCATTTATAAATTTCCATTCAGCACAATCAGGCTCTAAAGCGGAGATTGCCTCATTAAGAATATTCAATGCTTTATTTTTTTCAAACACCTCTTTACATATAGAACGGTATGCATAGAGAAATACCTGATGTTCTGTGGGAAATAAAATATTGTTATCTATTTCCTCAAACAACTCATTATCATGCTTCTTACAAAAACCACGAAATACTGATGCCTTATTTATACCTTCTTTTTGATATTGAACTGCTGATGATTTCGAAGAAAGCGAACTTCTAGAAAGTTGATATATATGGCTATCCACAGCAATTGCTGATAGAGCCTGATTTTTTTGAATAGAATGCGCTTTGATAATTTGGTTACAACAAGACTCTGAGTCTGGATGCAAGCAGTAGCCTTTCCTTAATACAGAACTACGACCACTATAGAACTTCTTTTTGTTTAGCTTGTTCCTAGTTTCAAGTACAAGCTCCGTCTCTTTTTCTACATTTTTGCTCCATGCAAAATAATAGATAGAGTGTCCATCATTAACTGCTAAATCATAGTGTTTTACGTGAAAATCACTTTTTTGAATCATACCTCTGGAGATAGGAAACGGATCGATTTCCAATGTCTCAATAGTCCATTCATCCCTCTCAATTAAGTACTTTGCTTTTATAAATGCACTCGTACTGTCACTCGCATTAATCCAACATGCTGCATACGCACCTTCTGATTGAACACTATGAGTATTGTTCTTGCGTGGATACACTGTTAATTTGAGAAAAAATATCACCGAACATACCTACTTAAATATACTTAACGCCGCATTAAGGTGTGAGCAACGCTACCACGGAACTCAACCTTACCACCGTAAACACAAAGCCCAACGATTACACCAAAAATGCCAAACGTTGGGAATCACTCTTAAATGCTTTGTTATGCATCAATTTCGCGACCAGCGTCTCTCGGGTTTTTGACCCAATTGCCAATCAATATAGCTTTGAGGCGGTCGGCTTATGTCGATGACGTGCTCAACTGAAAATGGTATTTCAACGCCAAAACCGAGATACACACCTGACTCATCAGGCTCAATACAACTTGGTTGAAAGTCTAAGATACCAATAAATTTATCTGACACTAATTCTGAGACGATGACATAACCTCTCTCAGATTCAACATAAACATCACCATTTTCATCCTCAAATTCAATTTCTAAGATGATTTTGCCTGCATCACCAATTTTTAGCGACTTACGAGCATCTAGAGTTGGAATCCAAAACGTTTCTGGATTATTGCGATGGGATTCCTCCCCATTTCGTAGTCGCCAATAATCTTCTTCGATACTTGCTAATCGCATGAGGTTCTCCTTGATGCATAACGCCCTGTTAAGGGGTGAGCAACACAATACCAAAGCCGCCGCATACCACCTTAAACACTAAAACCAACGCATAGTAAAAATGCCACGCGTTGTGAATCCCTCTTGAACAGTTTGCTATGCGACTGGTGATGATAGCTTTGAATTTGCCATTCTTACGATCTGGCGGACGGGCTGCAAATGAATTTCAGCAATAATTGCGGATACAAAACCCATTATCACTACGGGAATGCCAACCGAAAAGCTAAACCACATTGCGCCACTTAACTCTGGCTGTCCCCACTGACTAAAAAGCGACGATAGAATTGAAAAAAGCACCAGCGTCAAAGCGATAAGCTGAGTCCAAGTATGAGTAGACACCACAAAAGTATTTGAATAGGCACTTTTACGAATAATCGCCTTACCCGTTAATGCCCCCATCTTCACTCGAATACTTGAATTGCTACCAGATACTTCATAGCCCTGGCAACTAACTGATCAATTATTTCTTCCACTCGAAACTCCTATTTCTGGGTCGCATAACGCCGCATTAAGGTGTGAGCAACGCAATACCGAAGCTTCCGCAAGCCACCTTAAACACTAAATGCAACGCATAACAAAAATGCCACGCGTTGCGAATCACTCTTAAATGCTTTGTTATACGATATTGCGGACTAAGTTTTCTTCAATATCTTTGAATAACTTAGCTTCCTGGGCGGTTCTACCGTTAGCAATTGAAATCCATTGAACTCCAACTTCATTGCAATGGTCAAATTCAACTTTAAGCTGATACTTTGATTTGAAATAGGATACAAGTAAAACCACTGGAAACGTGATTATAAACGCTATTATCCCTACATTGAGGTCAAAGCCCCAAGGTGTAGCAAACGGCTCAAATAACCAAAGGATACTTGAGACAATGAGAGAGATGATTACAGACTTCGTTGCATGAGAAACAAGCTCATTCTCGACAACCCGAACTCTTCGAATCTTGCTTATCGGGTAACTATCTTTTTTGACCTTTAGCTGACCATTTTCAATTGAAAAATCGTTCTTCTTGAACATGCTATTTCCTGGTTTGGGTTAAAAAGTTAGATAAAAACGACCACGCAAACGATTAACAACATAGTAACAATTAAATATAAGTTTGCAATAGATATAACCCCACCATATATCGTATAACGCCCTGCTAAGGGGTGAGCAACGCAATACCGAAGCCGCTGCAAACCACCTTAATCACTAAATTCAACGCATAGTAAAAATGCCACGCGTTGCGAATCACTCTTAAACAGTTTGTTATGTGCGCGGCTAAGTGATTCTCATATCTTTTCTGAACGATGCATCACCGTATAGTGAGTGCCCAGTTTTGTACATTAATCTGGGATTATCACATTACCGTAAAGATCTTGATTTGTAAGTTGATTCACTTTTTCTAACAAGCTTGCCACCTTAAAATAGGCTGAAGTGTTATCTGCCTTTTTATATGCTAAATCCATGCATCTCGACCTAAGATCTGAAGAGACAACTTTCAGCGCCTCAACTACTTCGGCGTTACTCGGACTCTTTTCTAGGTATTTTTTCCCAACGAAGTAGGCTTTCTCGTACTGTTTTTTCTTCGCTAAGTTCATTATCTCTTCTGCTGACATGAATACATTATTCCTATAAGCACATAACGCTCTGTTAAGGGGTGAGCAACGCAATACTGAAGCCGCCGCATACCACCCTAAACACTTAAACCAACGCATAGTAAAAATGCCACGCGTTGCGAATCCCTCTTGAACAGTTTGTTAACTGAGCGCCTTTCAGTTTTCGCCGATCTTTCAGCCACTTTCGCCAAAGCTCGTTTTGCTAATTAATTAGCAAAGCTAACTCAAATATGTATTTAACCAAAAAATTACCGTTTATCTTTAGTTTGAAATACGTCTCACAACACCATACTTCGGCGATGTAAGTTCGCCGAACTAATCGCGAATGCCTTATATTATTAGAAGGCTTTGTGCCGCCTTTCACATCAGTAAACTTAAGTATCAAACTGAAATTAGTCGCATTAGCTCAGCTAAGGAAACCGACCGAACACGCTAAATCTCTGAACCTAGAAACTGTATCATTGTGCTTTCATATTTTCTGCGCCAGTTAACGCCCTGTTAAGGGGTGAGCAACGCAATACTTAAGCTGCCGCATACCACCTTAAACACCAAAACCAACGCATAGTGAAAATGCCACGCGTTGCGAATCCCTCTTGAACAGTTTGTTAGCTAATTTACTACAACGATTGTTTTCGCAAGTTTGTCACCTAATCTCTGTCTTCTTTTACCTAGAATAAAGATCGCGTCAATCATGCCGATTATTGGTGTCAAAACATTGCGGAAAAATGACTGAGGAAAACTACAACTTTTTCCAGTAACTGAGTCTATAACTGAGATACCTAGTAGCTTCTTACCAAGGCTTTGACCTTTTGCGAAACCATCAGAAAGTAGGAAATAAAAAGCAGCGGCAGAAAAGGCGATTAAGCCAGATGAGTCTTGGGATAAACCAATTAATGTGCCGAGCCAAAGAAAGAAAATGAATATTGCGGCACTTATTGCACCATCAATGATTTGTCCTAAATACCGAAGACCCGGGCTTGCAAGCCTATGCGATTGGATAATCGAATCTCTATCTGTTTCCACTTACTTTTCCTCCATGTGAGTTAGATGTCGAATAAATTTGCTAACGCCCTGTTAAGGTGTGAGCAACACAATACCGAAGCTTCCGCATACCACCTTAGACACTAAACGCAACGCATAGCAAAAATGCCAGGCGTTGCGAATCACTCTTAAACAGTTTGTTATACAAATTCTACGTCATCGTCTTCTAACGACGACTCTTTGGCTTCAAATTCATCTTTGTTATACAGATCATCAAAAGACTTATTTACTTTTCTTGCAGCCATCGGACCTCGGAATGAACTTTCACTAACAGCCTCTATAATTGCAGAACGAGACTCTTGGTTTAATTCAACAAAGCTCCCCCACTCTAGCGCTAAGTCCTGATACAAGCGATATGGAAATCTAGTTTCATAGAAAGTGCCATCGGAACGAATTAACGCTGCACCAGAACGATTTACAATACTTCCGCCTTTACCCGGTATTTCCTTGACATCTACAATATCTGCGGAGCGAAGCAAATCATCCCAAGTGCAATTAGACAAGATAATATGGTGGTAGTCTTGTATTTCAATAGAGCGAACAAAGTCAATCAACCTGCGAAACCTAATTGCACCACTCGCAGTGAGCCTTAGATCTGGAGTTTGTATAGAACTCATTACTGCTGCTTTCAAGTCTGCAATTTGATTAGCAAAATAATCAATTCTCTTTCGTTCAGCCTCTTTATTTCTTTGTTCATGTAACAACCGTTGAAATAGGGATGACCATTGACTACTTAAATATTGATTGATGTCCTCTACTTTTGAAAAACCATTAACACTATTACCCTCTGTTCTATGCCTTAGGAAATTAATAAACTCAAAAATATATTTTGCACTTTCAGGCTTTTCAATTGAAGGGAACTTTATATGGTCTATAGCTTCACTATTTTTATTAGTTTCGTACACTAAGTGATCGTGAAGAACTCGATCATCTACAAAAGTAAAAACTGGAATATTATCTTCAATTGCCTTACAAATCTCCAATTGTGTTACTGAGAGTTTTTCTTTCATTTGAAGCACACTGGTACTCTTACTCTTTTCATTCAGCGCGTCAAAATCGATGCCATCAAATGCAGCAGGAACTCCTTTACCGCCAAATCGAGAACCTATTATTAAAACGACCACATCACAACCAGATACTTCTTGGATACAGCTCTTATGGGTATGCTCTCGTGGATCATATAGTACTTCCATATAGTCACTCATCACTGGGTCATGACCCAATTGCTTCACGTAACTGCGTACTTGTGACCTAACTATACTCAAGTCGTAACAAGTTGAAGAAACAAATACTTTTAACCTAGCCATTTATTTACTAACTCCTAATTTTCTGATTTGTATAACGCCTTGTTAAGGTGTGAGGCACGCAATACCTAAGCTCCCGCATAACACCTTAACCACTAAAGCCAACGCATAGTAAAAATGCCACGCGTGCCGAATCACTCTTGAACAATTTGTTATAAAGATTTTTTCTCAGTTGCCTTTTCATAGTCATTGAGTGCTCTATTGATGTGATATACAGAAAACAAAGCACTGCCATCATTGAGCATGTAAAAACCTAATGGTAGGAAGATAACACCAGAAATAAGAAGGCTTGGCTCAAATCCAGTGACAATGGAGTAAATCGATAGTAAAAATGTTATGAACCCAAAGCCAGCTATGAGCAATCCAAACACCAGGTTATAAGAAGCAATAACCTTATCTAGGATATTTAATCTGATCCGGTACGACAAAAGCTCTACATCTGAAATATCAGGTAAAAGTTGGACTGTTTTCAAGACATGTCTGAAAGAGACCGTCGCCCCAACCCTTTCATTAAGTACATAAACTGCTTTTAACATTGGGAGACTAACGCGGATACCATGAATACCTTTAAAACACTCAATATCGAGCTCATTTTTCAAATGAGTCTTTAGTTCTTCCGAAACACTCGGTTCTTGTAAAGCAGATAAAATCTGAGCCATTCTATTTTTTCTAAGTAAGAAGTAGTACTCGGTTACTCTAGGAGCATTTATAGCAATAGTTACGATCACTACAACAATCGCAATCCAGTAATCACCACTTTTTAGTAACTCAACAACTAAGTCCATTTATCGTGAAAGTCTCCTAATCTTTATAACGCCCTGTTAAGGGGTGAGCAACGCAATACTGAAGCAGCCGCATACCACCTTAAACACTAAAACCAACGCATAGTGAAAATGCCACGCGTTGCGAATCCCTCTTGAACAGTTTGTTAGGCATTGGCTTCCGGTGCCTCTGACTTTCTGAGGTATAGAGCCAATGACCCAAAAAGTAACTCTGCAACTAAATAAACATACATTAGTGTATTAGGTTGACCATCAAGCAAGATACCAATTAGACGACCAAACGCCATAGATAACAATGTAATAGCTACAATGACTAAAGCCAAAGTTACATCTTGCTTAATCTTGAGGACGAGTATCAAAGCAAGACCGACTGCAAACTGGGCACCACCATACGTAGCCCTAAAATCAATAGTCGCTGAGGTAGAATTAGGGCTTGAGCCTGTAATTAAGTTTGCCATTTCTACCGGGAACACTGCAAAAATAGCTCCGTAGAGCAAAAAGAATAGCGCAGTTAAGTAAACTAATAATTTCGACATACCTACTCCCTTAGGTTCGAAAAGATGCCTAACGCCTTGCTAAGGTGTGAGCAACGCAATACCTTAGCCTCCGCATTATACCTTAAACACATAAACCGACGCATAGTAAAAATGCCACGCGTTGCGAATCACTCTTAAACAACTTGTTATACCGCTTGGTTGAGGCTAAAATGACCAACATAAAGACCACTTAAGAGACCGATTATATGACCACTAGAATTTTAGCCGATGTTGCTGCAAGCATTACTGAGTTGAAAGCTAACCCTATGAAAGTTGCAACTAGTGCTTACGGCGAACCTGTAGCTGTATTAAACCGAAATGAACCAGCATTTTATTGCGTACCTGCCGAAGCGTACGAAATGATGATGGACAGACTCGAAGATCTTGAACTACTCGCTATCGCTAAAGAGCGTGAATCTGAAGAGAGCATTTCGGTAAATATTGATGACCTATAAACTCGACTTTAAAAAGAGCGCCCTCAAAGAGTGGAAAAAGCTTGGTTCTACTCTGCAACAACAATTTAAGAAAAAGCTAATCGAGCGCTTAGATAACCCACATGTTCCGGCTTCAAAATTGTCTGGAGCTGACAACATGTATAAAATTAAGTTGCGTCAATCGGGCTACCGTCTCGTCTACAAAGTTGAAGACGATGTGATCATTGTAACCGTCCTAGCAGTTGGAAAGCGCGAACGTAGCGATGTTTACCGTAAAGCCATGAAAAGGTTAGATGACTGATTGCGGTATAACGCCGCATTAAGGTGTGAGCAACGCTACCGCGAAACCCAACCATACCACCGTAAACACCGCACTCAAAATTGGAATGAAAAGTGCCAAGCGTTGGGAATCACTCTTAAATGCTTTGTTATACGTGTGGTGACACTACAACTGAACTTTCATAACCCTATGATTTGGCTCACTTTCAATGTCAACCACTGACCAGCCTAAAGACTCATACAACGGTGGTACATTTGTGTAAGCATACAGATTACTTTGAGTTGTTGCTGCTACTTGGCTAACACCTCGATTAATCAGTTCACTCGCAATACCCTGACCACGCCAATTTGGTGATACATAAACTGCATTAAACCACACTACTTCTGAAATACCATGTGGCTCTTGATAGCGAGAATATGCCAAACCACCGATTACCTCATTGTTTCTCAGGGCAACAATAACAGGAGGAAGCTCAAATTCAGGTTTGTAGGTGGCTGCAAACGAAAAGTCAGACCATTCACTTTGAAATAACCTCTCAAGATCAAACAAATACGGACTATTCTCGTCACAAACTCTGAATATTAATTTGTTCATATTTGATTGTTTCCTCAAAGCGTATAACGCCGCATTAAGGTGTGAGCAACGCTACCACCAAACCTTAACCATACCACCGTAAACACAAAACCCAACCTTGAACTGAAAATGCCAAGCGTTGGGAATCACTCTTAAATGCTTTGTTAGCTTTCTTTATGACTTCTGTTTGGGAATGTAGCTACCAATATCAATGCCCTCTTTAGTCAAAGCTTCAATTTGTCGGTTACACATATCTGTATGCCAATCACTTGAAACCCAAGGATGGTGATCTATGTAATACTGCCCCATACTAGCTAAGAGGATCATTTCGAATCGCGTTAGCTGCCCTTGTCTTGTTCCATAGATAACACGATTTATTTCATCTGCATCGTAACCAACAAAGCACTCTTGAAGCTGTTCGAAAGAACTAAATCCAAGCCTCTTGAGCATGTTAGCTGTAAACTCATAACCATAAGGACTTATTCGACTATCACGACCAAAATTCTTGTCCAAGTATGCTTTTAAAGCATCGGGTGTAATTTCGATACCCTTCACCTCACCCTTCTTCAATGACTTTCTTGCGGATTCTCTAAGCTTCAAGTCTTCTTTTTGTATAGCTTGGAACTCCCTGTCGGCGACTTCTAACATACCAGCTAACGCCATGAATCTTCGCTTAATGGATGAAGGAATTGTTGCTACTGACTTATATTGGATATCGTGTTCTATTTCAGCCCATGAGTGTTGCAAAATTGTTCGAATTTGAATTTCACATACCAAGTCATTACAAAGCCGATATTCTGGCAAGCTGGCTCTATTTGACTTCAACTTAACCAAAAAATGCACACTTTGATAACCAAACTTTTCCTCTTCCTGCAAGATACTCGATTTATCAATGCGTTCAATTATGTCAAATTCTCGTTCAAGCACTACTTGAATATCTTCAACGGTTTTCAAGAAGAAGGTAATAATCCGTACACCTGATAAATCTGTTATTTGTTCTAGTGGATTATCATATTTTGGTTTTTCTGGATCAGTTTTGCTCGGTTTCAGACACTTCTTTTCAAAACTATCAAGATCTTTGGCTCTGCTTTCGATTGAGTGAATTAGCAATTTTTCATGTTCAAGAGCATTTTCGATAATCAGTTTGATTGCGGTAGCTAGACCCTCATACTGATTACGGATTTTAGAAAAATCTTCCCTTGCATTTCTTCCATGCTCAACAAAATCGAATTTTTGAACTTCAGTCATATAGAAACCAATACCTCTTTGTTATCTAACTGAATTAGATCGAAATAAAATCTAGTGTATACCATGCACTATTGATAATTTTGAATAGTTGCCGCTTGTTCGTGCCATGAAAGCTAACGCCTTGCTAAGGTGTGAGTAACGCAATACAAAAGCTACCGCACAGCGCCTTAATCACCCTAAGCCACCGCAAAGTAAAAATGCCACGCGTTACGAATCACTCTTAAGCAATTTGTTAGTACATGCGCTACTTCTATTTATGCGCTCCAAGATATTGAAAACTGAGATGATATGAAAGGCTTTGAACACTGAAGTGAGACGGGCAGCTACAAAACTTAAACTCGGTTAAGAGACGAGAGTTGGCTAGAAGAAAAACGCACTGAACTCCCCTACCTGTACTGACCTCAAATTAGAAAAGGATTCGTTCCTCGCACTTCGACGGCAACACCAAAGAAAGACAATTCTGACTTAGTAAAAACCACGAAAGAGAAGAAGCGCCACAGAAATAGGCTAAGAGTTAGAAGCCGTAAACAGTGAAATCAAAGCGAATACTCCGCATATAGTGCCACCGGAAAGAACGTGAAAGGCACTAACTTTAAGGTGTAAAGACGAGCGCCAAAACAGATTAACACCAAAACTTATAACCTTTGATGTCAAACCCGTACTAACGCCCAATTAAGGTGTGAGGCACGCAATACGATGCTCCCGCATACCACCTTAATCACTAAAACCAACGCATAGTAAAAATGCCACGCGTGCCGAATCACTCTTAAACAGATTGTTATATTTCTTTGCCTTGAATAGCACTCGAACGTAATCGCGCCCCTACGGTCGCATCAACTAAACGTTCTTTGATAGAATCAATCCTGTCACTTTTTTGAAAAGCAACATCAATATACTTAGCGAACATTTCTAACTGTTTCTTGTTTTTAAAGTGCTGGTTAACAATTTCAAGACCTAGTTCTCGACTTGTAGCATTATCTAACAGCCCACTTACTTGTTTTAGCAACTCTTCATCAATGACTACAACCGTCTGCTTCTTACTATTATCACTCTGCTTGGAGAGTTTATCTGAAATATCAATTGATATTGAAAAATCATTTTTCATCAGTGCTTCAAATTCACTTTCACTCAATGAGCTGATAGCTTTTTCCAGCTTAGAAAAGCACTTTGCAAATAGTTTCTGATTACTCATAGTCACCACCTAACGCTTCTGTAAACTCAGCCACAAAGTCTTCAATCTCAGAAACGACTTCTGAGTGAGTGTTATTGGAATAATGATTTAGCACCACAGGCACACCATTTCGAGGAGCATCAGCAAAAATCGTTTTATTTTCACGGAATATAGAATCAAAAACCGGAACGCCTAAGCGCTTAGTTTGAGCAATATATTGTCGCTGCGCTGCAATTGGAACTCCTGAGTTAATTTGAATCATTGTAAACACTACACCCATAAATTCGGGAGAAACTTCTTCGTAGTCCTCATCTTTAGAAGCATACCAATTAAAATCTTCAATAAGTGCATCTACACTTTTCTTTAAGTAATCAATACCTAGTGTTGATAGGTAATCAGGCTTTGCTGGAATCAATATTTTATCAGATGCAATAAGTGCATTTTTAGTAACAATGTTAAAATTTGGAGGACAGTCAATCAAAACGATATCATAACTATTTTCTTCCGCTAGGTTTAATAGCTCCTCACGTAATTTACCATGAACTTTTAAGTATTTTTTTCTTGTCTGAGTTGGACTAGCACCACTTAATAATGTCGCCAACTCCAAATCAACATTAATCAACCCAAGGTGCGAAGAGATGATATCAATATTTCCTCTATGGGAACTTAAACGCTTATTCACCTCATATGGTCTAATGGTCAACTCGGACAATGGCATAGTTGGGTTTCCCTGACTAACGCAGTCAAACCAATTCTTAATAGTATGATCTTCTTTTAGTTCTTCATCCCAGTAATCAGGTGTCATAAAAGAGAATGTCAAACTAGCTTGAGCATCCATATCAAGAATTAAAACGTTCTTACCTTCCCAAGCTAATTGAGCAGCTAAGTTAGATGTTACAGTGGTTTTACCAACACCACCCTTATAATTAATAATTGAAACAATATCCATTAGTAAGCCTTTATATTTAGTTCACTTAGGAGCAATTATTCCATATGATGCATATTTTTATCATGACTTTAATCATAATAATGGAAATATCATAAAGCTATGATTACATACAAAGGTACAGAAGAGAAATATAACGCCCAATTAAGGTGTGAAGCACGCAACCACTACACTCAATTTGGGCACCGTAATCACTGAACTCAACCCAAACCAAAAATGCCAAGCGTGCTGAATCACTCTTAAATTGTTTGTTATACGAAAGTTTTACTCAGAGCAAATGACCATAGTTTTCTAACCATGTAATTAGGCGCTCCTGTTCCCAACGAGGACTCCTACCAATAAACAAATCCGGTTCGGGGAACGCAACACGTCCAAATGCTCTCAAGGGATGGGTTCTTAAAGTAAATTCAACGTTTCGCTCATCCACAACTAAAGTTTCTGAACGCATTCGTTCCAACGTCCTGCGACTTATACTCAACATTTCACACACATCATCTATCGTCAAATACTTCATTTACCACCTCTAGAGTTACCGTCGCATTTTGACGCATGGTTGCAATGCCGTCAAACGAATGAGCCAAGTAATTAATATCACCAGACAGGAGTCCTCGTACAACAAAGATAACAAATGACGCATAAAATCGTCAAATGTCGCACCCTGACGTATTGATTTTGATTGACAATTTAAAAACCGTACTTATAGTAAGGGAAGAACGTGAAATCAGAGGTTGGTATGACTAAGCAGTACGAAATGAAACGAGAGCAGACAATTGTGCTCGATACTCAAGAAAAAGTAGACAAGGTAAACGAAGCTTGTGACTTGATGGAAGACCTTACTGGCTCTAAGTGGTCTGTAAACAAATGGTTCAAAAGAAATGCTGTAATTGCAGCTCAAAAGGAAGACTAAACATGAGCAAAAAATCATCTTCACGAGCAAAACTCGGAAAGCCAATTAAAGTCACGTTTGGTGTTAAGCAGGTTGAAGAAGTTTCCAACAAAGCAAATTCACTTAATTTAACTCCTCGCGATTTTGTAACCAAATCTGGCTTAGATGCAGCAGATAAGCTTTTAGATGCAAAAGCTTAATTCCAACATTACTTTAATTTTAGCGTAGCAGCCCTCGTCGGCTGCTTTTTTCGTATAACGCCTTGCTAAGGTGTGAGCAACGCAATACCTTAGCTCCCGCATATCACCTTAATCACATAAACCAACGCATAGTAAAAATGCCACGCGTTGCGAATCACTCTTAAGCAATTTGTTAGGTATTTTTTGCCCGTTTTCGCGCTGGCTTTTGAAACACTGATTTTGGTACAGCGGTAGACTTTTGTTTAGTTGTGACTTCTTTTTCATCAAACGGATTGCCCCGTCCAGGTGTAAATATATAACCACTCTCGAATAGAGGTCGTAACTTTTCCCATGCCTTAATATCATGCTGCTTTGGAGCTTTAAACGCTGAACCTGTTTCGTACGTTTTTCCATGACATTGAGGACAAACTACCTCATATGTGACCTCTGTCCAAGTACCAGATTTGGACTGGTCATACTTATGCTTTTTAAACACCTTCCTACAATTAAGGCACGCAAATTTTGAAGTAATACTTGATTTCATACCGAATACCTAACGCCCTGTTAAGGGGTGAGCAACGCAATACCGAAGCTCCCGCATACCACCTTAAACACTAAACGCAACGCATAGTAAAAATGCCAAGCGTTGCGAATCACTCTTAAACAGTTTGTTATGTTTATGAATCCGTCAGATACGCAATAACCTTTGGATCACGAAACATCGCTGACATTGCCTCTGCTAAAGTGTGACTTGCGGTATCGTTTACTGTATATCCGTTCTCACTGTATGCGGTGTAGACTGCACTGTAGTCGGTACCAATAGTCAAAGAAATTTTTGTTGTGCACGACGGTCCGAACATTCCTTTTTTGCAACTTAAATCATCGACCGACAACGATAGTTCTTTTTTAGGGTTATTCGAAGTTATTATGCCTTTTCTCTTAACCAATTCTTGCTCTGTTATTTCAATGAGAGTCTCGGTGAAATCAAACTTAGAGCCTGTTACTGCCATTAAATCCAAATCAGCAACAACTACCTCATCGTGACTAGATTGAGCGTTAGTCACCGAAATAGTCTCGTTAACATTGAATTCAATGAAAGGACTGATTTCCGAAACATCTGCTTCTGTCTTTAATGGTTGAACACAACCTGAAAGTATTATCGGAAGAAATACTATTACTTTTTTCATTTAACCGTTTACGCAATGTGTTGTTTAACTGAAAGGCGAAAGTAACAAATTGAAACACCAGAATATGGGATCGATATCACACATTAAAAGAGAAACATAACGCTGCGTTAAGTGGTGAACAACGCTACCACCAAACCTAAATCATTGTGCCGTAAACACTTAAGCTGATTCAAACCAAAACTGCCAAGCGTTGTGAATCCGCCTTAAACGCCTTGTTATGTGTTTATTCTTCGTAGATATCAATAATATGCTCAGGACCAAATACGACATTATCGCCGCATTTAAGTAATACGTTCCAATATGGATCGTTGTCCAATGTACCTACATATAAACCTTTCTCTAGCGCTTTGACTTCCACCCACATTCGTTCAATGGAAACCTCTTCTTCGGACTCAGGCTCAAGCATATTAAAGATAAGCTTAACAATAGATCCTAACTTAATTGAAGATCGGGCATCAGAACTAGGAACCCAAAACGTGTCAGGGTATTCTTTGCTAAGTAGCTATGCATCCTCAAGAAAGTAACTATCTTTCTCATATGTTGCTAGTTCCATACTTCCTCCCACACATAACGCTTGGGTCAGGTGCACTTTAAGCATCACCTGGACCCACTTGTTATATTTTCTGTGCCTTTGCCGCTCTTCTAGGTGCACTATCAATATGAAAGTCAGTCTTTAATATCCACTCAGCACCATCCACTTTATTCATAAACTCTTCTATAGGGTCGAACCTCTTTTGAAAAGTCTTTCCCTTTACTTTTCGAAGGTGATCTTTGAGGAAAGAAGTTATTCCCTCGATAGGGCAAAACACTATTTTCATAAGTTTCCCCTCATGCATAAGACCGCAATAAGCTCCGGAAAGACCCTCAAAATGCTTATCTACGAGCTGTTCAATTTCCCCCTCTGGACGTGCATGACCAAAATTGAAATTAAACTGATTGTCGTGACTTACTTTGTATTCAAACCGGAGCCCATTATTATCGACGCCATCTGCACCCTTATCGCCAAGCTCCAATTTATGCCCAAGGTAATTAGCCAGCATTATCTCGCCAATTTTTCCTTTAGCTAACCCATTTCCTAGCCCCAATTCTTTCGCACACTTCAGTGCATTTGAAAGATGATTTACTAACTCTTCATATTCTTTAGACATAATTAAAAATATAACGCCCGATTAAGTAGCCCGAAACGCACAATGATAGTTTCTGCATAGCGCTGTAACCATTGAAATACCTGCAAACTAAAAATGCCATGCGTTGAGGGTCTGTTTAAATTGCTTGTTATGTGCCCCTTCTTTAAGTGTTAACTTCTCGCCGTTCAAAAAGCGCTTATGGTGCACATACGGTTCTAGTAAAGTCCACGACTTAGAGAAATCTGGTCCCCACATTTTAGCGAAATGTTCTTTGCTGATTAATTCAGACATAGCCATGTATGATAACCGTTGCATTAAGATGCTTACCCTATATGCCGGATCAATTGTCTCTCTCGACCATTGAACTTCATAATCAGTACTACCTAATTCACCATGAGCGTAAACTCCCGCTTCATGTATTTTTTGCGAGTCAGGTTTAATATTTTTCATCTCCTCCATAGCCCAGAGAAGCAGACTACTATCTCGATTTTTAACTTCCACCCGAATCGTGCGATAAGCAAAAATCACAGATACTAGAAGAAAAACGTTTATAAACAACATTAGAATGGAAGTAATCGCTGAAACGCCAGACCAATCAAGAGGTGTATGTACAACTTTTATAGAATCCATTTATTCCTCGAAACTCAAAAAACACATAACGCCGCATTAAGGTGTGAGCGGCGCTTGGCTATACTTGAGCGAAGCGAAACTGCCAAGCGTTGCGAATCACTCTTAAATGCTTTGTTATGCTTCTGGATTCAAGTTCCAAGCTAACAGTTTTCGGCATACTCACCGATTTGAACAATAACTTTTTCTAAAATGGATAAATACTCATAGTTAGCTGTGTACTTGGTCTGAAAACCATAATCAGCTTGAAGCGCTTTCACATACTTTCTTTGTTCCTGACATCGTTCAGACATCAGTTTGTACAGTGTGTTTCGGTTTTCAACTACTTTTGAATACTGAGTTTTCAATTCAGACAACTCATTTTGTGCTTCTTTCAACTCCCTAGTAAGATGTTTGTTATCATTTTCAAATTGAATTTTATACATCTCTAAGTTTTTAGTTGCTAACTCTAGGTTTTTCTTATCCAACTCAGTCTGAACATTGTAATAAGCAAGACCGAGCCCAAAGACAAGCGCTCCGATAACAAAGCCACCAATCCAAAACTCTTTAGTCCCGATTCCTTTCAAAACATCCTGAATACTAGGTGCACTTACTGCCATAGTTATTCCTTACTTGTTGGGAAGCATAACGCCCAATTAAGGTGTGAGCCACGCTACCACGACACTCAATTTGGACGCCTTAAACACTGAACTAGAACCAAACCAAAAATGCCAAACGTGGTGAATCACTCTTAAATTGTTTGTTAGGCATTTATTTGCGGCGGATAGATGGCATCAGCTCGTTTGAAGTGTTTAGTTTTAGATAATTTGTAACCACTATTCACACCAAAGTGCGACTGAACTTGAGCCGACGTATATCGGTAGAATACATATTCACCATTTTCATCTTCCGCATGCCTATGCACACTATTTGTCCCGAGCACAACAATTAGCTCATCGTATTTTTCTGGCTTTCCTAGATCTATATTTTTAGCATCACTTGAATTGCTAAACTTAACTTGTATTTTGCTTTGTCCATCCGTTGCGTCAAAATCCTGCTTCGTTCTTTCGTCTACGAGTTTGAGGTTTTTAAACACTACTGTACAGAGATACTCACCAATATCACCTAAAACGTTGTACGATCTGATAACTTCAAGTTCTCTTAACTCTCGTAATAATTCGAAGTACTCATCCAATTTAGCTTTTTCTTTGTTGACCATATCACTAAATACCATTTGAGATAGATGTTGCATAACTCATGTTGATGCCTAACGCCTTGTTAAGGTGAGAGGCACGCAATACATAAGCCTCCGCATACCACCTTAATCACTAAAACCGACGCATAGTAAAAATGCCACGCGTGCCGAATCACTCTTGAACAATTTGTTATGTTTAATCTGCCAACGCTTTATTGTAGGCTCCACATTGCTCTTTTAAGGGGCATGGGTCTGGATAACTCACTGACATGCATAAACCACTATGAACGCTTAGATTTTCGACTGGCTTTATTGAGCGCATATATCCCCGCCCTTGATAAATACCACATAAGACCTTGCTCTCAGATAACTCCAGAGCACTATATAGAAAGTCAAAAACACGCTCTTGCAACGTTAAAACGTATGCGTACACACCATTTATATATTCCACAAAGTCTTCGATAATGAGTGAGTTACTACCAGCCCCTAAGGCGGAGTGCATATAGCGAATTTTCTGGGTTTCATGCTCCATGCTACAACGCCCCAAACTACCATGAGTAAACTCTGTTCTATACGTTCTTAATTGGCAGAACCATTCATTATAAGCGGTCGACAGCAGGTTATTCAGCTCAACTGGAAACCCCTCACCATACTGTTTTTGATTGGCTTTCGAAAACAATTTACTTGTGGACTTTTTCTGAACACCTTGCACAGATTTATAAACGCCGTAGATAACATCACGAACACCATCTAACGCGGCATAAAGCTCGTTTATGCAACACTCTGAAACAGCAGCAAACCTTCGGCTGTATATAGCAGGAGTATGACCTTTGTCTTCAAGTTCCTGCCTGTCAATTTCGAATCCCTTCGCTAAATCATTTGCGACCTCGGCTAAAGTAAGAAATTTCTCTAAATGATCTGCCGTAGCTTTAATACCTGCTCTGTACTTTCGCTCATCATCCAAATTTGAACAGGGAAACAACCCAACTTTTTGTACCGCATTCATCTGCTCTGGAGCAAACATCAATAAAAACTTCTCATGACCACCAAGCTTCATATTAGCTCCTTAAACATAACGCCGCATTAAGTGGTGAGCAACGCAGACCACTGAACTAAAAGCATAGTGCCGTAAACACCGAAGCTAAAGCAAACCGAAAATGCCAAACGTTGGGAATCCGTCTTAAATGCTTTGTTAGCTTATTACCCGACAAGCCCACCAAACCTAAGCACCACCTTACTTTGCACAAGGCACTGGACTTGATTCCAAGCACTTAGACGATAACTTCAAGTGATGAACTTTGAATTGACTTGAACCAAACTAGAAACGCCAAGCGTGGCGTCTCACAGAACTTCATCCACTGAAGCTGAGATTATACTTGCTACTTTCAAATGCAGGACTCAAATATTAGTGCTGATTAGGCGGACTAAACATTACCGCTAAGCAGCCACAGAATCACGTTCATGAAAGATTAAAACAGCGCCACTTCAATACAACAGTCAATCTGATTCGGAAGATTTTAGGTTGCCCAATTTTGAGTTAGAAACGATTAAAAGCACAGAATTACAACCAACGCACTGATCTACCATGAGCTAGATTTGCTTGATTTTGATGTTCATAAGCTAACGCCCTGTTAAGGTGTGAGCAACGCAATACCAAAGCTCCCGCAAGCCACCTTAAACACTAAACGCAACGCATAGTAAAAATGCCACGCGTTGCGAATCACTCTTAAACAGTTTGTTATGCCTATGCTAGCCACCTAGAAAATCTAATATTTTTTGTCCAGTACCTAGACCTCGTTTGTAAAACTCAGTGTGACCGCAGCTACTGCATGATAAGAAATAAAAACGGTGTTTGTTGTAATTGAAAAATGTACTCCAGAATCCACCACTGGCTCTTAGCTCACCAACCTCATATGACTCTGAACCACATTTATCACAGCAGTATTCAAACTTCGATTTCACTTTGTCATTTCCTAACAGGTGGTTTGCCATCTGCTTGTTTGCAAGCTCTTTGCCTAAAGACCCGCACTTTTCACACTTCAATGATGAGTGTTCATTGCTATGCCCGCACCCAAAGCACTCCCATTTACTATCCATATTACCTCTTATAGGCATAACGCCCAATTAAGGGGTGAGCCACGCGACCACGATACTCAATTTAGACGCCGTAAACACTAAGCTTGACCCAAACCAAAAATGCCAAGCGTGGGGAATCCCTCTTAAATTGTTTGTTATGCGCGAAGCTAAAGTTAAACAAATAAATCAAGTTTATTAAACAACTAGCTCAAACATGGTTTTCAGCGATCATACTTAACTTTGTTTAAGTGTTCCTTTAGAGCATGAGTTCTTTCAAGATCAACACCATGAATATTTGCTAACGCACTAATGTAATAGAGAACGTCATACAGTTCCTCAGCAATGCTGCCTTTCAATTCGCTAAGGTCAGGTTGCCCGACTTTTTCCTTACGAATTGCTTCTGAAAGCTCACCAACTTCTTCAATTAACTTGAGGAAATACTTGTCTGCCAACTCTGGCTTATGGTCAAACTTCTTAATATGAGCTTGCAATTCTGATAGTTTCATAATGTCCTCATTGCCAATTTGTAGACTAGCGCATAACGCCCTGTTAAGGGGTGAGCAACGCAATACCCAAGCCGCAGCATACCACCTTAAACACTAGAACCAACGCATAGTGAAAATGCCACGCATTGCGAATCCCTCTTGAACAGTTTGTTATGTAGCGGTTTGCTCCTTAAAACTAACAATAAGCCTTTGCTCAATTTCAGATAAGCGGCTATACACCATCCGGATGTCACTTCCTGCAAACTGAGCCCCCATCAACGCTGCATCAGTTAGGTCATTACATTGTGTTAAACAATATTCAAGATCCTGTTTCACCATAGAATCTAGAACCGCACCATACTGGTTAAGAAAGGCATTGATTGCTTTTTTTAATTCTGTGGTTCGTTCATCGAGTTTACAATAATCATCGACGAACTCTTGTGTGGGATCGATGTAGCCACCTTTTTCAGGCTGTAACTTTCGATTCATTGATACAAAAGCAGAAGCTGCCTCTAGTTCCAATTCAAACAAAAACTCTGACTTTTTTAAACGAACTTTAAGCAACTCGGAATCTGTCAGTAACTGACTACGCAAGATCTCTAACGCAGTTTCATGCTTTTTTTGAAGCTCAGACAGCTCTTTTTCATGAGCGCGTTTCAAATTATCTAATTTTTCTTGGTATTCCGCTTTTTCTCTGATGGCTATACGAGTAGACCAAACCTTCCCTAACCAGCTTGATAATCCTGTTATTGCTACAGACCCTGTACCAAGAACAACAACTATGTGCTCCAATATAAATTCTGTCATTTTTTACCGTATTATTTATAGCTACATAACGCCGCGTTAAGGTGTGAGTAACGCAATACAAAAGCCTCCGCATTACGCCTTAAACACTAAAACCAACGCATAGCAAAAATGCCACGCGTTACGAATCACTCTTAAACGCTTTGTTATGTGAAATTTTCCCCAATCTTTCAGATACATAGTCCTCTAGCCCATCAACAAACTCATAACGAATGTTGAGTATATGCAGCGCAAAGTCAATCGCACCTTTATTGCAAGCGGTGTTAATTTTGTCGTCTTCACCTCGAGCTAAAGGGAATAGGTTTGTTATATTATTCCTTAGCACAGCAAGCTCGTAATAGAGCGTATTGTAAAACCTCTGATTGTTATCGTTTCGTCTACAAACCCAGTCAAGCCTAGAGCTATGTACTTGCAATTGATTTAGAATATTTGCCAAGTATTTTGCAACCTCGGGAGTAGCGTATCGAATACACTCTTGAATGGTCGTCAAATCACTAGTATTGAGCTCTGGCGGGCTTATCTGCTCTCTGGCTTGTCTCGCTTTCTGATAGAAATTAGCCTGTTGTAAAACTTCTGCACTACTATCAACGTACCTAAGTAGAGAGTCTAATTTTTGTGGTAATAATGCCCTAGCGGCTACAAATTCTCGAGCTCTCTGTATTTCAGCAGTAAAACTGGCAATATTAAAAGCTGTAATGCTTGATATAAACGCTAGAACACCTGTGTTTAAGGTTTGCCAATCTAACCACACTTGGTGCACATATTCCCAATCTCCGTAGAACCAAGGTACAACACACATCGAGATAAAATATAAAAATGTTGCCGGGACACCTATGTAATTTAATAACCAAACAAAAGACTGTGGTCTTAACAAACCAATACGACTCAAAAAAGTTTCCTCATTTTACATAACGCCGCATTAAGGTGTGAGCGACGCTTGGCTATACTTGAGCGAAGCGAAAATGCCAAGCGTTGCGAATCACTCTTAAATGCTTTGTTATATTCGTTTTTAAGTTATCGACTTTCAAATATTGGTACATCCGTAACAGCAAAGCCATCGACAAAGTGTTTAGGAAAAAGAACACCCGCCCTACCCGTTTTTTCGTTCCAACCAGGATTTTGAGTGGCTAGAAACTGTCGTACTATTTGATCGGTTGGTTCATCTAAACACATTAGAACGTAAGCAATAAAATCTTGAACCGTTTGATAATCTTCAAGTGCTTGTTCAGGGGAAGAAATACTCAGTGACGCAGTATGCACCTGAGTAAACATATCTTTGAACTCAGCAAAGATAGGCGTATTTCCTTGAAAATAGCATGTGTCATATACCGACTTTTTAGGGTCAATATTGCCATGTAAGAGATCATTCCGCTTGTTAAATAGCGAATGTAATTTCTTACATGAATCTGCATTGTTGTAATCTACGGGATGAGCGAAGCCACTACAGTTTCGATGTAGCTGCTTAACTCGTATATCTATATTCTGCCTTACAATACTCTCATATAGGCGCTGATCTTTTTTTACATCACTATCCGCAAGCAAAAATATCAAAGTATTTACGAAAGACTCAGCATACACTGGGGCGAGAATTCTGATCCCAAATGCTAAAGATGTCGCTTGAACATAACGTGCGGATAGTTCTTCAAATACACCCTTGTTTTCCGGACGAACCTTCCCCTCTGCGGGGCAACTATCAAGTTCTAGTGCTTCAAGAGCACTAACTTGATATTCGATCATAGATTTATTGTGATAAAAAGGATTAGCAAATAAACTCCACTTTTCTAATGTCGTTCTAAATTGACTAATCTCTTTTTTGTAGTTCATAAAGTCTTGCTTTATGTCACTTAGGAACGAATCTAATGCATATTGATGATCTAAGAATTTAAAACCATGCATTACCTCAATTCTGTAGTTCGCGCACATTATATCTACAGTTTTGTTTTCATAGTGAAGCGTATAATGCCAATGAAACAAATTATCACTATGCTGGTTTTTAAATAAGTTTTGCATCCCGTTTGGAGCGCCAAAACGTGCGTTGAGGTAACAATAAATATCTACAGGCTTTACATTCTTTATCAGAAACCACAATGCAATTCCCTCTTGATCTGCACTTTCACAGACACTAGCTTGAACTGTCCCTGCTTCTTTCAAATCTAGATACTCTTTGGCAAGCTCTTTTGTAGGTCTGCACTCAAATTTAGATATATCAAACTTATCCATTATTACCTCGGAGAATATAACGCCCTGTTAAGGGGTGAGCAACGCAATACCTAAGCCGCCGCATACCACCTTAATCACTTAAACCAACGCATAGTGAAAATGCCACGCGTTGTGAATCCCTCTTGAACAGTTTGTTATGTAGCGATGCTCGCAAGGACACAAACCAAGAATGCAGGCACGCCAGCTATGAGCAGTTTGATACAAAAGGCTGTATTTTCTGAGAACCGCTCATCATCGATTTCGTCCGCAACACTACGGTCAACCATTGAGTCTGTAATCCTATCAACCTTGTCGTCAGACTGCCCCATACCACCCAGAGGTGGATACATGAAAAATAAGGCTGTCGTTCCCCATATAAGCATTACGATGAAAAATGCATAGTCCGATACAAACTTAAGTCCAAAGAAGCCTGTAGACATCTCTAGACCAACAACTATTACGGCTGCTATTACATTCGCAACCAATACAAATCGAACTAAACCAAGCATTTATACTCCATTTCTTACCTAGCTACATAACGCCGCATTAAGGTGTGAGCAACGTACTACAAAAGCCGCCGCAAGCCACCTTAAACATTAAACGCACCGCATAGTAAAAATGCCACGCGTTGCGAATCACTCTTAAATGCTTTGTTATGTGTTTAATCTCTCTCCCAACTTGCCAAACAACCTGGTTCCGGAATGTACTGGCTTTCTGTTTCACTTCCAAGAGACTCAAGAGAAGTCAATGACTGTGTCACAAGCCTTGCTTTCTCATTCAGAGCTTTCTGAGATTGCCCATAATTACTCAGGTCGTTTCCACTCAAAGTTACGCCTGATGAAAACTTAAGAGCAATATCTAAGATATGCTTATGAATAACAATTCCACTTTTCTCATAAAAACATCTTACAAAGATTCCCCCATCTGTAAACAGCTTACCGGTATCATCTAACTTTGTAAGGCGGAGGTTATCGTAGTATTTGAATGAGATGTCACGCTTACCGATAAGGAAATAAAGTGTGGCTTTCGCATTTGATTTTATAAAAGCACACTTCCAAGAGGAAGTTCTAGGAATAAAAGCTTCAAAACCTAAGTCTTGCAGATTCTCAATAAGGGTATCTCTAGTTATCGGCGCCTCTTCAATACTATCAAACTCGACACCAAACTTTGTGATAACTTCTGACACCTTTGCTAGTTCACCGGTAGCTAAGAGATGCCTTAAATGATCCGCATCAGTTTTGTGCTCAGGACAGGGAACTAGTGGAATATCAAACGTTAGTCCGGCGATATTCACTTTGATATAACGAACGACTTTAGAACTCATAAAACCACCACAGAATGAAATACGGTTAATTATACTCATTCTGTGACGTTATTTAAACACATAACGCCGCATTAAGGTGTGAGCAACGCTACCACGAAACTAACCATACCGCCGTAAACACAAAACCCAACGATTAGCACGAAAAATGCTAAGCGTTGGGAATCACTCTTAAATGCTTTGTTAGCTCTCTGCTTGTTCAGGTAGCAACTGCTCAAGCTTCAAACCATATTCTGCTTCATTGCTTTTATATTCATCTTTCAAATATTCAAAAAACTGAGTCAAATGAACTAAGTGTTCCTCATAATCTTCACGTTCTCTCAAAGTTTCACTATGTAACAAGTTTTGATTATATAGAACAGCGTCTCTAACTGCCGATAATAGCATCGGTACATATGGCTTAGGTATATTCATCTTACGCAGCCTCTCTTACTGCTAACTTCGCTAATTTACTTAATAGTAACTTAAACTTTGACAAGGGCATATCATAAGCAGGAGCGATAGTGTAATTATACGCACCAAAACGAGGGTTATACTGATCTTTAACTATCGCCAACCCAGAAGGTAAAGGTGTGCCCTCTGGTATCCGATAGTGCTGCCAATTTGGCCCCTGTGGTATCCCTGGTCTATCAAACGTACTGATGCCTCTTGGCCGGTCCTTCACTAAAACTCTCGCATCAGCTCCCATTCCTTGAATAGTAATATCAGCAGGTCTAGGTCTACCATTTGAAAGAAGGAGAGTATCTTCAATTAGTTCAAAAAGCCCCATACCTTTTTTAACATTTAGTCCTCTCCACAAATTAAGAGGTACTTTACCTTCATAATAGTTATGAATTTGCCCCTTATCTAACAACACATCTTTTAGCAATGTAACAGTTTCCATGTTTCCTCCTTTTGCTTAAATTTCCGAGAGAGCTAACGCCCTGTTAAGGTGTGAGCAACGCAATACCGAAGCTGCCGCATACCACCTTAAACACTAAAACCACCGCATAGTAAAAATGCCACGCGTTGCGAATCACTCTTAAACAGTTTGTTAGCTTTTGTTTAGCTCGCCCCAAAGCTTAAGAGCATCTGCAAATGGCAAAACAACGTCTGCATAAACCCAACAAGAAAAAGATAAAATAATACAGAACCAGCCTATAGATACACAATTGTTGTGAGTGAATTTAGAAAACCCTTTACCTGATGATATCTGTGATGATGCACTTCTCAACATAAAGGTAAATGCAAAGAGTAATGCTGGTATTAATAATGCTGCTAGATATTTAGTATTTCCCTCCAAACCAATATACAACACTACTCCAAGAAATGTGGAACTAGTACCTAGCATAAAAACAATTGGTTTATTCGTAAGCCATTTCAATTTTGGTATGAATGGCAGAGCAGAAAAAATAAAATCCCTTTTTTCTGGCTCGAAATCAAACTTGAGTAGATAAAATTGAATGCCATAAACCAGAAACATGGGTACACAGCCACCTACCAAAGTTTCAAGCCACCAATCCTCTACTGATACTAGTTCTTTAACAAATGGTTCAAGCTCTTGATACTTTGTAAGGTAATCACCGTCAATCAAAAAGCCAGTAAACCAATAGCTAAAAAATGTAAATATTATTATTACTATTGCAGCTACAACTATAAATCTGTATTTAATAAGTAAGTTAAAAAGTGCTGTCAGTTTCATTATTACTTCCAATGTAAATTCTCACTCGTTAAAAAGCTAACGCCTTGTTAAGGTGTGAGGCACGCAATACCGAAGCCTCCGCATACCACCTTAACCACTAAAGTTAACGCATAGTAAAAATGCCACGCGTGCCGAATCACTCTTAAACAATTTGTTATGTGCGTGCTTAAATTAAGCACCTTTACTCTCTGAACAGCTAATCGATATAAGAGGCTACCGCAACTGCACCAAAATAGAGTTCAAGAGCGAAATAAAAAGTACACTTTTGGATACTTTCTTCTTTAAAAGCACTTTAACCATCAGAAGTGTGACAATGATGTATACGATGGCAACTAACATTCTATCCCTACATGTAGCCTGAGCCTAACCATGAACTATTCAAGTGACGAAATTTAGCAACCCGAACAATCAAGATGTTGGAAACGCAAAAAAGATATACAAGGCTGCACCAAATACCGAGCCAGCCATGAACAAACCCAACTTTATTGCAGTACTTTTATTCGATTCCTTTTTGGACATAGTAATTCCTTTTTCCTAATTTAAAATGACTTTTATGTACATCTATACGTCATCAACACCAAAGCACATAACGCCTTGCTAAGGTGTGAGTAACGCAATACAAAAGCTACCGCACAGCGCCTTAATAACATAAGCCACCGCAAAGTAAAAATGCCACGCGTTACGAATCACTCTTAAGCAATTTGTTAGTACATGCGCTACTTCTATTTATGCGCTCCAAGATATTGAAAACTGAGATGATATGAAAGGCTTTGAACACTGAAGTGAGACGGGTAGCTACAAAACTTTACCCCGTCGGGAAGACGAACGTTGGCTAGAAGAAAAACGTACTGAACTCCCCTACTTTTATTGGCTTCAAATTAAAAAAGGATTCGATCCTCGCACTTCGACGGCAACGCCAAAGAAAGACAATTCTGACTTAGTAAAAACCATGAAAAAGAAGAAGCGTCAAAGAAATAGACTAAGAGTTAAAAACCGTAAACGGTGAAATCAAAGCGAATACTCAGCATATAGTGCCACCGGAAAGAACGTGAAAGGCACTAACTTTAAGGTGTAAAGACGAGCGCCAAAACAGATAAACACCAAAACTTATGACCTTTGATGTCAAACCCGTACTAACGCCCTGTTAAGGTGTGAGCAACGCAATACAGAAGCTACCGCATGCTACCTTAAACACTACACGCAACGCATAGCAAAAATGCCAAGCGTTGCGAATCACTCTTAAACAGATTGTTATGTTTTTCTTGCACTGCACCGTGACAAGAACAAAACCGTCATTCTTTCGATTACGATGTATGTGATATAGCAGCCATGTAATGATGGCATCAACTGTCATCCCTACACCAAACATTAAACTAATAGTTTCAAGGTTAGGGGTAAACATGCCGACTTGGTAACACACAAAAGCACTACCATAGAATAAGCTGTTGACTATTAACGATTGATAGAGCATTAGATCTGTACGACCAATACCATAGAAGTAACTATCAATAACGTTATTCAGACTAAATACGATATAAAAAGCTACTAATAACCACACTAGTTCAATGATACTGCTAGGGTCTGCAATACCCATTACATTAGATATAAATCCACTCCACATTGGTGATGTTATTACCCAGACAAGAACAATTCCAACAGTTAGCCAAAGGTAACTCTGAACTCTCACTTTTGATAGACCACTATTTGTAGCGGCATCTTGCGTAACCAACTTACCTAAAGCTAATACTGGAAGTAACAACCACCCCCAAATAAATTGATTTGCTATCCAGTATGTACCTGCCTGCTGAACCTCATTCACTAGTTGTAAGATCATAACAATGAATGCAGTATTACGAACAAGCGACTCTAAACCTGACTTCCACCCTATTTTTACCCACTCTTTAATCCATACACTCTGTCGTGCATGTTTTTTAGAAGAGCTAGAAAATAAACCAGACTTAACAAAGTATATCGTTGTAACAGCAGCTAAGATTGAATTAACAATAATATTGCTAAATGCTACACCATTGACACCAAAGTTCCGGGAAAATGGTAACTGACTGACTAATAAACTATCGCACAAAATCATTAACAGTACTTGTATAGACAACAACTTATACATCGTTTTTTTCTCATTTTTCAAAACAAGAACCAATAAAAAAAAAGCATATATACTTGAAATAAGTATTGCTAATGATTCAAGCCTAATATAAGCCACTGTAGCATCAAACAACTCTTTCTGTTGTTGCATAGCAACAACTAAATTTTCTGTATAAGTGATAACAAAGAGCGTTACAAAAAAATAGCAAGACAGTATGATTTTTAGGGCTTTTTTACCCTTATAGTTAAAATTAGCACTATCCGATAAAGACTTGCCTAATAGATATGACAATGGAACTAATAAAGCTTCACTAAGCACTTCATATCCAACATTTAACCATGCAACTTGTGCTGCGATACTAAATGTCCAAGTATTTGGGATGCTCCCTAAAAAGTAGATTCTTGTTGTAGAGTAAATTAATGGCATAAAGCTAGTTAAAGCCAACACAAGCCAAAGTCGGTAATTTATTGATTTTATATCATTTTTGATCACATAAACTTCCTTGTGATAGAAATCTGCCGAAAACATAACGCCCTGTTAAGGTGTGAGCAACGCAATACTGATGCCACCGCATACCAACTTAAACACTAAACGCAACGCATAGTAAAAATGCCACGCGTTGCGAATCACTCTTAAACAGTTTGTTAGTATTTTATCTTCCAGTAATGTCACTGAAACTTATAACTTTCTCCATAGGATCTACCCAACGGTAGTATTGTTCTCCCATTTTCATAGCACCGTCATAATTACAAGACCTTTCAGAAGGTTCAGCATCAATAGACTTAATATAAAACCTATCGTCATATACTGATTTGTAACAAACTCCAAAGTTAACTAATTCTAGAAGTTTTTCAAACTGCTTTGATTTTTTAAAGCTTTTTAACTTAATCAGCTCAAGTTTTTTATCTTCTTTCACTACAACAAAACTATTGAAGTACTTAATTTGATAGTCTTTCGGATCCAGTTTTAGATTATTGTCTCTTATTGCCATTGCAATCGGCGTAGCTATACTATCAAAGTCAGTCATTCGTCCCATCTTTCCGTCATAGTAAATATCTACTCCGGTAATAACAGCAGGACCAAGTCCATCATTTCTGATAGCCATTTTTGATTTTTCATAATCAAATATCATTATGGGCAGTACTGACATCTTATTATGTTCTTGTGTTAACCAGTACTGTAATCCCGTAAATAAAAGAGCGGAAACAGCAACAACTATCGATACTATTTCAAGTACATTTTTTTTAATTAGCTCTTTCATAACTCTCCCAAAATACTAACGCCCTGTTAAGGTGTGAGCAACGCAATACCGATGCCGCCGCATACCACCTTAAACACCAAACGCAACGCATAGTAAAAATGCCACGCGTTGCGAATCACTCTTAAACAGTTTGTTATGCAATTATTCCTCAACCGCCTCTAAATGATGGAACTCATCATAAAGCTTCCCACTCTCCATGAGAGCAGACTTACTTAACTGTTTAAATTGTTCTAGAGTGAGAGCGTTTTTGGGGCTTGCTCCATCAACCAACTTTACATATATCTGCGCCTTTTCTTCATCAACACTAACATCTAAATTCTCGTCATCAAGAATGGAAACCAGCGCTTGAGCAGAGCAATTTAGTGCCATTTCAAAATACTCTTGATCAACTTCATCACTTTTGAATACTGACAAAATAAACATAAAACCACCTACTCGTTTCTAGACACCATTCTCAAACGCATGCTGCTTAGTTCTTCGATTAAGATTTCAAGCTGCTCGATGGAAGTTGCCACAGGATGACCAGTAATGGAATCGCGAAGGATGTCATGAGAGTCAATGAAGAATAACTCACTTTTAATCACTTCACGATAAGAGCTATCATCCAATGCAGACATAGATGGGATATCCATAGCTCTAATTTTTTCTTCTAATTCAACATAATGAACATCATTTTTCATATTATTTACACTCTCATCGTTGATTGTTGTTCGAATTGCATAACGCCCTGTTAAGGTGTGAGCAACGCAATACCGAAGCCCCCTGCATACCACCTTAAACACTAAAACCAACGCATATTAAAAGTGCCACGTGTTGCGAATCACTCTTAAACAGTTTGTTAGTTGGTGGATGCCAATGCTAACTGAAGACCTTCAACGTCTTTGCACCCAAGGTAAATATTTTTGCCACTAGACAACTTTAATTTAAGGGCTTTACCTACTGAAGCATTGTACAGCCAGCCGTCCTTTAACATACGAACTCCGATGCCCTGATACCACTTAGTTTCATAAATTGAAACTTCTGTAATGCTTGAAACTTCGACTTCCTTACGAAGAAACCCAAGACCAAAATACCAGCAAACTTTATTCCCATTTACTTCGATCGTCATCGAGTAAAACAATGTTCCTATAACAAGGTTGATTGCCAAAGCTATGAGCACACCTCCGATATAACTAGAGGTAAAAACTATAATCGCACTGAGAATCAAAAGGATGGTTATCAATGCTTTGTTAACTTCCGATTGTTTATACATAGCTTCAACTCCTTGAACCAACTAACGCCCTGTTAAGGTGTGAGCAACGCAATACCAAAGCCGCCGCATACCACCTTAAACACTAAACACAACGCATAGTGAAAATGCCACGCGTTGCGAATCACTCTTAAACAGTTTGTTAGCCCACATCTCACCGCTAGCGCTAGAACCAATTGCTAATCAAGTTCTGAACGAACACCGAACCTGATGGCGTGAATGTCCAAACAAATGCTCCAATATTTACGAATATCGTCAGCCACAAAATCGATTTAAATGGCTGTTTTTTCGACTTATGACGAAGTTGATTTTGAGCACATAATGCCCCCATCCAACCACCGAGTAACGATAAAAGATGAAGCGTATTTTCTGGTGTCCGCCATTTGCCGTTTTGAGCGGCATTTTTATCTCTTGCGTACATTACGTAGGTTACAATGGACATCAGGATATAAGCTGCAATGAACAGCTTCTCACCACCTAACATGAGCACAGCTGTACTCGCTAAAACCAAGTAAACGATGCTAAACATGATTGTTGAAGGTACCGAGCCGGAACCTAGAATTGTTACATTAGTGGCATTGTAACGCCCTTTTTTGTCTTCGTTAACTTCAAATTTAACTTCATCATCGACCTTAGGACGTCGACCTTTACTCTGAACCGTTGATATATGGAGAAAAACTCTTAATTCACCATTTAATGCCGAAATGAATCCATAACCTTTTGAGTCATTCCACTCTACAACTTTACCTTTGATCATCGAACTCTACTTTTTATTTCTCTCTTGTGGGCTAACGCCCTGTTAAGGTGTGAGCAACGCAATACCGATGCCACCGCATGTCACCTTAAACACAAAACGCAACGCATAGCAAAAATGCCAAGCGTTGCGAATCACTCTTAAACAGATTGTTAGCCAGCATTTTGTCGGAGAGCACTCATTTCTCGACTTATTTGAATTAAAAGATCTTCTACATCTTTCGATAGTTTCTTGTAGTCTTCCGTGACTTGCTCCTGACTTTTATTAGCCAAGAAGAACAGTTTCTTAGAAGCCTGAATAACTAGATTTACATGCACTGCCTTAGGGTCTATTTGGTTTATAGAAACCCATCTGTTGATCGATTTTTCTGTCAAACTGAATAGAGGTTCCTCATATAAGTGGAAACTATTTACAATCTTCACAGCTTCTCGCTGCGATTCAATTCTATTTCTAAATTCACTCATACTTTATCGACTCTTCTTATCAATGACTGCATCCAGCATTCTATTTGGGGAAGACTTTCAATTGCTGCAAACACTTGAGGCTCTGTAAGAGAACTTCCAACACCTCGTGTGCAGAGAATTCTAGCGGACTCCAGCACATCGAATACTTCTCTATCGATTGGGACACTTAAAGCACCTAGGTTTATGCTAGAGCGTCTTGAAAAATCAGGACGTTCTAAATATGCCAACGAGTAACATGAAGCAAAGTTTCTCATTGCCAAAAACACTGTCGATAAATCAAACTCCCGGGACAACGCCGACTCATTTATTGAGTAACATGCTGATTTGAATATTTCATAGAACTTAACACAATCAGACTCACCATCAGAATAAGCGCTAGGGCAACCCAACTCACTCAAGAAGTTCGAGCTATCTTGTGAGAATACTAATTTCGACTCCAGATGAAGGTGCCAAGCAAAAGGATTACCTTGTTCCCAGAGTTCTTTGACTCGGTCATACGAATAAATTGAATAATCCGATGGATTTATGTTATCTAATTGACCTTTTGCAATGATCAACATGTCAACATCAGAACCTATGTCAATGTCACCTCTACATATAGAACCAAAAGCATAAATATGCACAATTATCTCCTATTAAAACGTTTAATGATAATTGACATAAAGAAGCCAAACATGATCAGTCTTGTAGCAAATACTAGAGCTAAGAAAGCACCAGAATATTCAGATGTCCCATTTATACCAAATAAAATTTGAGGAGACTTTATAAATGATGCCCAATAATTACTAACCATATTGGGGTCACCGTAATGAATCACGTCGTACATTGTTATTGATAGCAGAACTAAAAATACAGCCCTAAATAGCTTGTATGCGCTCTCACCATTCCCCCAAATGAAATCTAACAGTTTGAACTCCAGCCATTCCACAAAGAGAGACGCCCTAACAAATCCCTTATATTTATTCCTATAATACGACTCTTTTGAGCTCCAAGCCTTGTGTAGATGAACTTCTGTAGCCTTTAACTCGATACTAATAGCTTTATTAGCAGCTTTAGCGTCACCAAGCTGCTGATAGTTCGTCCGAAGAGAGCGCGCAAATTTCAACTTTAGATTTTCAGAACTGGGACAACCACTTTCTAAAATATCTGTATCAATTTGAGTTTTTTCAAAAGTTGCATAATCGAACTTACACCCATTGAAAGCAGAACCGACTAGATTGCTATTTATGAACCTACAGCCCGTAAAATCACAAGACTCAAAAGTACAGTTTCTTAAGTATGCAGCGTCAAAAATGCAATACTTGAAATCTACATTTGTAAAAACGATGCGTAGCCCGACAAGGCGCACAAAAAGAGTGTTAGAGTAACCACTACCAACCTCTTCTTCCTTGAACATCTTGTCAGTTAGAGTTTTTCTTTGACTATCATCTAACATGTAATATTAACTCTCGTTTATCGATTTATCGTGCTGGCTAACGCCGCATTAAGGTGTGAGCGACGCTTGGCTATACTTGAGCGAAGCGAAACTGCCAAGCGTTGCGAATCACTCTTAAATGCTTTGTTATGTTTAAAGCATATTCTTGCGCATTAACTCTTTACAAACTCGCCCCAACAACTGGGAGCTATTCTCGATATGTGCTCTCGATTGATTATATACTTCGTCGATATTAACAGTCCTTCTAGCAATCTCGCCTGAATTTGCTGCCCAAATTATTGGCATTTTTTTAATACAGAAATCATTACTATCGAACTCCACTTTTGGGAAGTACAACCCATGAAGCATCTCCATTTTTGATAAGGATTGCTCAAAACGTGAGTATACAATGGGGTCATTCGAGTAATATCCACTTTCACGTTTGAACTTCATAAGCTGAATGTCAGTGACCAATTGATCGCAAGCATTAGTATAAGCAATCGAAGCCTCATAAAACTCTTCGATTTTCTCGCAGATTATCTTCTTTCGCTCACGACGATTGGAGTACCACTGGTTTACGCCTAATACGAATAACGCTACTAAAGTTGAGACGGCGATAGATAAGGTTGTTGCTATATTCTCATCCGAGAACAGTAAGTTAATCGATTCAGACAATGTGAAATTTTCCTCGTTAAACATAACGCCCTGTTAAGGGGTGAGCAACGCAATACAAAAGCTGCCGCATACCACCTTAAACACTAAAACCAACGCATAGTAAAAATGCCACGCGTTGCGAATCCCTCTTGAACAGTTTGTTATATGATCGGTAGCTCAACCCCAAAAAAGATTGCCACTACCTTAATAAACACAACTGTCCACGTAGTGATAAACAACAACATAATGATGGAATAAAGCGCACTTTGGCTTCCGTTTTTATGTTTGATGTTTGTGTGTTGAACCAATCCGAGTTCCGCTTCTAACTCTTTACAGCGAACGTATTTTTGATTACGTATATTTCTGAACTGACGAGCAAACAACCAAGAACATAAAATCAAAAACACCCCAATCAAACAAAACAGCAGTATGACTACTCCCAACTCGTTGTCAGTAATGTTATTTAGTACGAAGCCAAGGAGTACCGAACTAACACCCCAAGTTAACGTTGATACCGACCAAACTAAGTTATCATGATGTTCAGCAGAGTTTTGTGCCATCTCATATTCCAACAGCTTGTTCTCATTATTTACTCTCTTAAACCTTTTCATAATCTCTTTCTCAAATAGATGATATAACGCCCTGTTAAGGTGTGAGCAACGCAATACCTAAGCTTACGCATACCACCTTAAACACTAAAAGCAACGCATAGCAAAAATGCCAAGCGTTGCGAATCACTCTTAAACAGTTTGTTATAGCTCACTAGCCTGTTGTGCCATTAGAACTTTAAGTTCCTTTGCTTTATTGTCGAAAGCTTCTTGAGCCTTGATTAGTTCATCCAGTTTTGGACGCTTGAAACTCCGGTTTTCACGACAATAATCTAGTACTTCATCGCGCAATTTGATTAAGTTTCCGAATTCTTCGAACAATTCAGGGAAGTGTAGCTGTAAAATGGTTTGCAACTTCTGAAAGTCTCCTTTTTCCTGAAGTCGATTTTCAGTAGATAATTTCATTGCATTTTCTGCCGTATTTGCGCCTTTATAAACGGGAATAAAAACCAAGCACACACCCTGTAAGTCAATTTCCCACTTTTGAAAAAGTAGATGCAGCTCTTCCAATTTTGTTCGCTTAAATTCGATATTTTTCAGCTCTAATGTATTTTTGTGCTCAAGCTTTGATCTTTGGTGATTAACAAAACTTGTGACCATCACGCCTAGTAGAGTACCAAGAACCCCCAAACTAGCTGTAATTAAAGGAGTGTAATTTAACACCGTCGACTGTACCTCTGGTTCCACGATTATCTCCTGAGCTATAACGCCCTGTTAAGGGGTGAGCAACGCAATGCCGAGGCTCCCGCATACCACCTTAAACACTAAACGCAACGCATTGTAAAAATGCCACGCGTTGCGAATCACTCTTAAACAGTTTGTTAGTTTTATTGCTGGCGACTCAGTAACAAGCTTGCTCCAGACATAGCCAAAAAAGTTGCACAACCTCTATTGAAGCGCTTTGCCATTTTCGGCTTCGTAAACCATTGCCTTAAGTAAATTCCAAATATCGCATAAATCGATATTGCACCCATTTCTAAAATGAGGAACGTAGCCCCTAAAGCAAAGAACTGTTCATTTACACTCGCTGAAACATCGACGAACTGTGGTAGAAAGGCGGTAAAGATTAAGATCGCCTTTGGATTACCGGCGGCTAGCAAAAATTCTTGTTTAGCCAAACCTAATCGGTTGCGAGTATTTTCTAGTTCAGAAACAGGACTTGCTTCCGAACGCCAAAGATTAAAGGCAATCCACAACAAGTAAGCCGCGCCCACAATTTTAATCGTTAGAAATAGAGTCTCAGAAGCATAGAGCACGACTGCTAAGCCAGAAGCAGCCAAGGCAATCATTACAGCGAATGCAGCAATACGACCAAGCCCAGCAATAAAAGCGGACTTGAAACCGTAACAGCGAGCATTGTTCATGGACAATAGATTGTTTGGACCAGGAGTCATATTGAGCGCAAAACACGCAGGTATAAAGAACAATAACTTCCAGATTTCCACAATATTTCCTCCATAAAACTAACGCCCAATTAAGGGGTGAACAACGCCACCACCCAACCTAACGCATTGTACCGTAGACACTAAATTTGAAGTAGAAACAAAAGTGCCAAGCGTTGTGAATCCCTCTTAAATTGCTTGTTATATGCGTAGCTTCGGCTACATAAAGACTGCTTCAATTTTGTTACCGTCAACATCGCGGACAAACGCTGCATAGTAAGTCTCACCGTATTCTGGACGCAAACCAGGCTTACCGGCACACTCACCACCAAGCTCTAATGCAGTAGCATAAAACTGGTCAACAGCTTCTTTGTTTGGAGCATTGAAAGCAATGTGAGTTCCATTACCTGAAGAGGCTGCATTTTCACATGGGCGACCTACCCAAAACTCAAAGTTTTCGCCGTAGGCAGCCGCGACATTCTCGATGTAGTGAGCCCGTTTTATGGACAAAGCAGATAGAACTGAATCGTAAAAAACCACCGCAGATGGCACATTTGAAACACCAACTGAGACATGATTTAGAATCATTTTAAACTCCCTTTTACTCACAGATTTTGAAAGCATATAACGCCTTGTTAAGGGGTGAGCAACGCAATACCGAAGTTGCCGCATACCACCCTAATCACTAACACCAACGCATAGTAAAAATGCCACGCGTTGCGAATCCCTCTTGAACAATTTGTTATGTGAACATGCAAACTCAGTATCCAATATCTAGGATCAGAAGCAACGTTAATAAAAAAGGAGACCAGTACCATATGCTCCCTTTCCATTGACGAACTACTAAAGTTTAGTACAGCAAAGCTACAATTAATACTAGCTCTAGGAAAAGCTGGAAAGGAAAGAGCAACAATGAGTAAACCATCCCATATCCAGGAGCTTGACCTGCTTCGCTAGAGTTACTCATTACACCGTCGATAAAGTGCTCGAAATATAAGTAAATGAAATGGTTCAGTGTTAGTGCAACTAAAACAAACCTCACAATGCTGACGCTCCAAGCTTATAATTTGAAATAGTATTTGTTCCAGTTCAGAAACTGTCGAGCATCATATTTTCATAAACTCGACATCAATCTCAGTTTTGTTCACATAACGCCCTGTTAAGGTGTGAACAACGCAATACCGATGCCGCCGCATACCACCTTAAACACTTAAACCAACGCATAGTGAAAATGCCACGCGTTGCGAATCACTCTTAAACAGTTTGTTATGTGCGTTTTCCCAACTTAACTCTCGAAGCAGCCCTATTGGCTAAACGCAAGCTTTTCAATTGCTCTTTACGGATTGCTTGTTCATCTGGATATACTTCAAATATCCAGTGTCGAAATCCAATACCACAAACTAATCCACCCAAAGCAGCAATCACCCCGCAAATATAAGGAAAATATTTCCTATCTTCACTCACGACTTCAATTTTCTTATTCTCAATCGAAATACGGTCTTTCTTAACACTATCAGCTAACTCATCTTGGGCTTCAATAATTGAAATTTTCTCAGCTGCTTGAAAAACGATATCGTTGTATTTGTAAGTTTGACTGAGTAAGAAATAGAGGCTGAAAACGAAAATTACAGCTCCGACAATCGCCATTAACTTGTACGGATTGTCAGTTGGGACACTTAAAGATGAATTCATACTCAATATTCTCATTTTATCGCTAGCACATAACGCCGCGTTAAGTAGTGAGCAACGCGGGCACCGAACCTAAACTATTGTGCCGTAAACACTAAAATCAAAGCAAACCGAAAATGCCGAGCGTTGCGAATCTGTCTTAAACGCTTTGTTAGGGTTCATTTTTAAGACGATTAGCCAGATAATTTATGGACTTTGCAAGTTTACCTAGGAACCAGACATTCATTACTTCTACACTGTCTTTTTCATAGATATACCGCCATTCAACAAACGCTGATCTAGCTTTTTTAAGTTCATAATTAAAGTCTTCTGATTGATACCCGCTACCCTCAGCAATTTGTATTTGATAGTGTTTCGGTAAGGATCTGTAAAGATTGAATAAATCATGTCCTTTCTTTTCAATACCGCACTTTTTCAAAATTAATTTCAAGCCGACTTCAGATGAAAAAGCAGCACACGTAATAGCAGGAAGAGCAATAGTATTCTGCATCTTCATTTCTTGCTCTGGATCACAGCGATTAAAGGCTTCTAAAAAAGCATCACAAGAATCGTAATATGCCCACAGCTCATCTTGATATTTCATCTATTGTGCCCTCATGAACCCTAACGCCCTGTTAAGGTGTGAGCAACGCAATACCGAAGCCGCCGCATACCACCTTAAACACTAAAACCAACGCATAATAAAAATGCCACGCGTTGCGAATCACTCTTAAACAGTTTGTTAGGCTTTTTTTCGACGGTTCCGGTGACTTTTTAATGCACCGTCCAGCCAATTTTTCTGGTTAAGATTATTCACAAACCATTCAATGAAAGCCTCAGAGTACCTGTGACGCCCATCTAACTCATAGTGATAGTTAGAGCGCTTGGCTTTCTGAGTTTTGTTCTTCTTTACAACAGCTTGAAAAGAATAACTTGTAATTTTAAAGAGTGTTTGTCGAACGTTAATTTCTGCGATTGCTGTGTTCTGATGGTATGGGTGGGTAACATCTGGATCTTTAGTTTCGCGGATGATAATTGCTTTCTCACCACCATCACTCAGTGACAAAGATAAGTCACTCTCTGAAGACTTTTTGGTTAACGCTAACTTGTAGTCTACAGAAATCGAAAATTCATCAGAGTCACATTCTCGTGCCATTTCTGTAAATTTGCCCAGAAAGCTTCTCACTTGAGTTGCGGTTAACTCACCATAAGTTTCTTTGATTACTGCGACTTCAGGTTCACAGCCATCGACAATAAGACTCAGTAAACCAACGCTTTGACCCGCTAATGGGCTATTGCCCATTAGCGCTTTATAGCGTTTTTGATAATTCAGTACTGTTGCTTGGAACAAACGAGATAATTGAGGTTGTAACTCTGGTATTAGCAGATGAATCGCATGGTCTCTAAGATCAATCAGCGTTTCCAAGTTTTTAGCCACATTGTCGGATGACTCGAGCAGCTTACACATAGCTTCACGAATGCTAATGCTGAAATCACCCTCTTTAAAAATACTTGATGCACCGTCTCGTTTAGCTAGTTCCGACTTAAGCATGAGTTCCCATGCATTTACCATCATAATGGTAAATGCTTCAACTCGGTTCCCCAGTGTTGGACGGTTATAAACTTCAAGCGCTAACGTAAAAGCATCATGACTTCTTTTTATCAGTTGATCCGAGAGAATTTCATCAGGTGATTTGGACTGTGTATTCAAACTCTGGGACATGAGCCTGAAAAACTCGTCATTAGAGAGTTTATTGATACCGCTGCATTTCCATAGAGAACGACTCACTTTAACGATGTACTCGCCCTTGAGCTTTTCGTTGAAGTATTTGTTTACAGAGCTAACACTATAACCGACTGATTCCGCCACTTCTTTAGCTGTAAATTCACTACCTTTTTCCTCAAGCTTTCGGAGTTCATCCAATAGCTGAAGAAGCATACCCTTTTTAACCATGTTGATTATTTCTCCAAAAGCCTAACGCCCTGTTAAGGGGTGAGCAACGCAATACAGATGCCTCCGCACACCACCTTAATCACTAAAACCAACGCATAGTGAAAATGCCACGCGTTGCGAATCCCTCTTGAACAGTTTGTTATGTGCGTACTTACGTTATGCACCAAACTGTTTTATACGCTTAGCGCCAATAAAAAACTGATACTTACTTTGTTGAAGTAAGTCTAAATGGCGCTCAAACATGGGTACGCCATTGGATAAAGAAAGGTGGTAGACGAGTCCATTACCGACATACACCCCAACGTGTGCTCCGTATGAGTCAGTAGAGTCGTTGTACATCATGATATCTAGCGGCTTAAACTCAGTGACCACCTCACTAAACTCCGAGTCATCCCACAATTCACTAGAACGGTAGTTAGGTGGATTTAGACCGAAGTCTCTGAGCAGGTTATAAGCAAAGACCTGACAGTTAGCTCCAAGCGTTAAGTCTGAATCATCTTTGCAACCCGGAATGCGGGATGAAACGTATCTTACATTTTTGAATCTGTCGGGAATATCCATTTCCATTTTCTCCCAAAGCACATAACGCCCTGCTAAGGGGTGAGCAACGCAATACCGATGCCGCTGCATACCACCTTAATCACTAAAATCAACGCATAGTAAAAATGCCACGCGTTGCGAATCCCTCTTGAGCAGTTTGTTAGTCGCGAGGCACCGAGCGACAATTTTAAGCCGAACCAAACTTTGCGAACAACAAACTTTATGTGCTTTGATGCACTTTAGTCAGGCGTAGTCTCAAAGCGGCTATTCAATGAAACCACTTGGAACAAACAACGCCGCAGAAAACGAACTGACAACACCAAAAAGCGCTTTTGGAAAGCCAATCTCACAATGCGGACTTTCAACAAAATCACTGAAACCACGTGGAACTTACCACACCAGAGAAAACGTCATTTCAGCGAGTAAATCTGCTTTTGTAACAACAAATTCAACGAGCGGAGTTGCAACCAAAAACAAACTCTCGATTGCCCTGCTATGTCAGCACCAAAGAACAAAACAACCGCGAGGACACTTGCAAAACTTTGGACTTAAAACAGCTGAAAATGAGTTTGGACCAACGACGATGAACCTGTGAGCCGAACAATCAGCAGCCAAATTTTGAGCTTAGAAACATGATTGTGATTACCAGCTTTTTCTGGCGACTAACGCCCTGTTAAGGGGTGAGCAACGCAATACAAAAGCCGCCGCATACCACCTTAAACATTAAAACCAACGCATAGTGAAAATGCCACGCGTTGCGAATCCCTCTTGAACAGTTTGTTAGTCGCGAGGCACCGAGCGACAATTTTAAGCCGAACTAAACTTTGCGAACAACAAACTTTATGTGCTTTGATGCACTTAAGTCAGGCGTAATCTCAAAGCAGCTACTCAATGAAACCACTTGGAACATAAAACGTCGTAGAAAACGGACTGACAACACCAAAAAGCGCTTTTGGAAAACCAATCTCACAGTGCTGACTTTCAACAAAGTCACTGAAACCACGTGGAACTTACAACACCAGATAAAACGTTCTTTCAGCAAATAAATCAACTTTTGAACCAAGAAACTTACCGAGCAGAGTTGCAACCAAGAACAGACGCTCGATTGCCCTGTCCTGTCAGCACCAAAGAACAAAAAACCGCTTGGACACTTGCAAAACTTTGGACTTAAAACAACTGAGACTGAGTTCTGATCATCAATGAGGAGCCTTTATAGCAAACAATCATCAGCCAAAATTTTAAGCTTAGAAACATGATTTTGATTGCTAGCTTTTTCTGGCGACTAACGCCCGCTTAAGTGGTGAGCAACGCAATACTGTGTTTCCGCACACCACCTAAATCACAAAAATCAACGCATAGTAAAAATGCCACGCGTTGCGAATCCGTCTTAAAGCGTTTGTTAAACGTTTTTTTGCGAAAAATGTTCAACCACCTTCATTCCGACAACAGTATTTTTATGATCAAAGAAGCCCAAATATTTTTTCAGATCTGATGTACCGCTGCGGCTAAGAATCAATTTATTAACCATGGAACGAATGCCAAATTGGTTTACTAGTGTGTTTAGTGGCTGTCCTTTTACAGCCACCTTAAGTACACCAATACCGGCTGTGAATGTAGGAGCGTTAGAGTCTACGGAGCCAATTGTTGAATCAACGTACAAAGAGATAGATTGAAGAATTTTGGAAAATTTATTCATGTCTTTATAGCTGCCATCACTTAATGCTTGCTGATAGCAATTTAACCAATCTCTTAGCTCTTGGTACTCACTTCTTAATTGAAGAGCCACTTTAATCATATCACTCGCTGTATTTGACTCTTGTATTACTCTGATTGGCAATGGAAGCATGTTTACATTTAATGCATATAACTCACTACCAGCATTGTGTAATGAAGCTATAGAAGCTCTTTTCTCTGAGACTAGTCGGTTTAGTCTTAGTACTGAGTCTTCGTTTGAAACCATTATTCCAGCATCAGTAAAAAAACGCTTTCTCACAGGGTGCGGTGTATATCCTTTTTCATAAACAAAACCTCTAGCCAACATCCCTGCACCACCCCATAAAGTTTGGGATAAATAACCATGAGGAGCATATCTATTTTGAAGAAAACCTACACGGTTTTCTTCGTGATCTTTCTTTAAATCTGATGTTAGACTTAAACGGTCAATAAATTCGTCTCGTGGTCCTTGCAGTCTTTTATAGTCCACTAGAAAAGGATAAGGTCGGATGACACCTTGAGATACAGCTTCTTGAAATGGATTACCTTCATGATTCCAAGCATGGATGAACTTTTCTTCAACTAAAATCTGATCACGTAAAATTATATCAGTAAGCAAATCAAACAGTGCTTCAGTATTAATGATGGCACTCAAGCTATCTTCGTAAGAATAACTGTCATTTTCTTTATCGATTGCTATGTAATGTGATTTGCTTTCGTCAATACCATCGGTTAATAATTCACCAACATTTTGCAGTGACCAATTATCCGAAATTACACTTTGACTCATTTGCGCCCCTTTAAATACTACTGCTCTGAAGTTGATAAAAACGTTTAACGCCCTGTTAAGGTGTGAGCAACGCAATACCGAAGCTCCCGCATACCACCTTAAACACTAAAACTAACGCATAGTAAAAATGCCACGCGTTGTGAATCACTCTTAAACAGTTTGTTAGTTTTTACTATTTCCACTGAGCTCAGCAATGACGTCATCTGGTGTGACAACACGTGTTAACAAGTGAGTGATGCCTGGATCTTCAATAGGTTCGAGAGCATAAACTGGTTTGCCGAGACCTAAAGCATAACCAATATCCATTGCTACACTTTTTCCGACATATCCACCAAAGTTTAGAATGTAGGTAATTTCGGCTTCTCGAATGCGCTGCAAGCAACCATCAATACCATTAGCTTGAAGAGGCTCAGAGATAGTAGTTTCAATACCTGCATTGACCAAAGTTTCTCGTATAGCCAGCATCTTTTCTAGATTTTTGAAACTACCAGCAATATAGACAGACTTGCTCATACAACTACCCTATTTTTGTGTAAATTTTCATGTAAACACTAACGCCTTGCTAAGGTGTGAGTAACGCAATACAAAAGCTACCGCACAGCGCCTTAATCACATAAGCCACTGCAAAGTAAAAATGCCACGCGTTACGAATCACTCTTAAGCAATTTGTTAGTACATGCGCTACTTCTATTTGTGCGCTCCAAGATATTGAAAAGTGAGATGATATGAAAGGCTTTGAACACTGAAGTGAGACGGGCAGCTATAAAACTTCAACTCGATTAAGAGACGAGAGTTGGCTAGAAGACAAATGCACTGAGCTTCCCTACTTTCACTGGTTTCAAATTAGAAAAAGATTCTTTCCTCGTACTTCAACAGCCACGCTAAAAGTAATCAAGGTTCTCTTAAAAACCACCACGAAAATGAAGAAGCACCAAAGAAATAGGCTAAGAGTTAGAAACCGTAAACGATGAAATCAAAGCGAGTACTCAACATATAGTGCCACCGGAAAGAACGTGAAAGGCACTAACTGAAAGGTGTAAACACGAGCGCCAAAACAGATAAACACCAAAACTTATGACCTTTGATGTCAAACCCGTACTAACGCCCTGTTAAGGTGTGATCAACGCAATACCGATGCCGCCGCATACCACCTTCAACACTAAACGCAACGCATAGTAAAAGTGCCACGCGTTGCGAATCACTCTTAAACAGTTTGTTAGGTTTATGATTTTACGATGTAAGTGACAGTATTCTTTGAATATAAGCTGCTTTAGCCTCAGGATAATCTTGCCTACTGACGCCATTTGCAACTAAGCCCTGTTTGAGGGCATTGTACTCGATTAGCAACTCTCGGTTTTGCAATTGAGCCTGGGATCGCTGTACTACCTATATGATAAATTGCCACACCGCTCAAATTAGGCGCAATCGCGCTAACAATGAGATCATAGGCTTCAGACCATGTATGGACGTAGTCGATTAACTGGACTGTAAAACGCTCTAGCCCTACACCTAACTCCTCAAGTCGCTTTATCAACTCAGATTTATCCACTTTAACTTCCCATGTTAACTCGTAAACCTAACGCCCTGTTAAGGTGTGAGCAACGCAATACCAATGCTTCCGCATACTACCTTAAACACTAAACGCAACGCATAGTAAAAATGCCACGCGTTGCGAATCACTCTTAAACAGTTTGTTAGCTTTACGCAAAGTCCAGCGAATAAGTAAATATGCCACATGATCTACACTTGAACTTGTAGATTGCTGGGTTTCCACCTTTTTCATAGTAAGTGACTATTTGATGCCACTCATTAATACCTATTAGCTGATCGTTTAGTAAAACCTCTAATTCAGCGTCTTTTACCTGTAATAGATCAGACTTCTCTGCATCTCCATGAAATTCACAAGCATCGCCACAGTGCGATAGCCACACTTCTTGCTGCCATGAAATATAGCTTGGAGTTCTCTCGCAAACTTCCTTCACCACAGACTTATCAAGTCTAGCTTTCATCAATGGATGTGGATCAGCAAACTCTCCGTCGAATTTCTTCGCCGCCGAGCCATCAGAAATACACCAGGGACAAATAGTTTCTATGTCATGCTCAGAGTAAATAGTAGAAGTTGCCCTGTAGCCACGACTGACACCACAACATTCACAATTTGCATCTGTAACTTCTAAAGCACCCGTTTTAATGGGATCTGGATGATACTTAAATGTTGGTAATTCCATTGTGCCTCCGAGTAAAGCTAACGCCCTGTTAAGGTGTGAGCAACGCAATACAGTAGCTCCCGCTTACCACCTTAAACACTAAATACAACGCATGGTAAAAATGCCACGCGTTGCGAATCACTCTTAAACAGTTTGTTAGGTGATTTGCTTCCAAATATTACACCAGCCAAAGAAGATAGTTTCCTTACAAGGGCTAAGATATGCAACCTAACCCACAAAAAGGATGTTTTCATGGGAAAACCCGCTGCAACATTAACATCAATGCACGTCTGTCCCAAGGTTACTGCTAAAGTTCCGCATGTGGGAGGCCCTGTAGTCGCTGGCTCACCCAATGTAAAAATTGGCGGTCTGCCAGCTGCTCGTAAAGGCGACCGCCTCATCTGTGTCGGTCCCCCTGATTCCATAAGCCAAGGATCTGGCTCCGTATTTATTAACGGTAAACCCGCAGGAAGAATGGGAGACTCAACCAGTCACGGAGGCAAGATTGTCATTGGCAACCCCACTGTCTTAATCGGTGACAAATATCGAGCCGATAAACAACCACCACCCAAAACTTATGAAGAAGCGAAGCAGCGCTTGGCGGAAGCCAAGTCTTATGTCGATGCCGCTCGTGAAGGTGGTGCAGCATTACCGGGTTCACCTTACACCACTGCGGATAAAAGAGAAGTGGTTGCAAAGGGCTTGGATGAGCGTTTCTTATTTCGAGTGGTCGAATCAGAATGGACTGGGGACAAGGGCTATATTGGACCACCCTCAGAGGGAAAGACCAGACGATATTGGACTACCACTTTTACACAAGCAGAGCATGGCGATACTGACCCAGAAGCAATATGCAAAGCAGTCGGGCGAGACTATGACCCAACATGCGATTACACCATACTGTTGATTGACCATGAAAAAGCCGCCGAACTCGGTGATATGGTCAGTTTTATCCCTACATACGGAGAGATGGGAAAACACGCAAAGACACAACTCGGTAGCGAGTTTTCAGACAGCCTTGATTTAATTGAACCATGTTTGACTCCAGAGTTCAGTCGCTATTATGAGCAGGTAAAAGTAACAGCTAAAGAACGCGGCATCGACATTAAGAAACAAGAAGATTTTACTAAATATTGCAAAAAGCTCGACTTTACTACGAACCAGACTGACACGTTGCGAACCCGATACCAAATAGAACAAGGTTTAGGCGCAAACCAAGATTTTCTCGGTAACGGCGTGACTAAGGATTTAAATGTTAAGTATGATACGACGCCTTTTGGCGACATTGATGATGAACTGGAATACGGCCCGCCCGAAACCTTTACGTGGGATAAAAACCCACAAACGCTAGGAGAACTAGAGAAGGCAGGAGCCATTATGAGGATTAATATCGGAAACGGAGCAGACAGATGAAGCAGTTTAAAGAAATCAACCCACTCACAGTTGCTCAAGACCCAAACTTGATTGCTACGGTACCGGATGATGAAGAAACAACGAAAAACTTTTACTTTTTATTGGTTGATGACTACATAATCCTTGCTACCGCGAAATACTTTACCGATAAGCTAGACGGCGAAAGCGAATGGCTACACTACCAAATCGAGTTCCCAAAATATGGCTTGCGGTGGTTCTTAGACACCTTAGAAGGTAAGTTTTTCAAAACCGAAGCCGAAGGCGGCTTACCCAAAGGCACATTTAATGACGAAGGGCTTGTAGACGGTGAACGGTTAAAGCTGAGGCGTGCTTTTAATGCCGATGGCAATGGCGGTGGTGGATATGCATTTATAACACTCGACCGAAAAGAACCCGAAAGCGTTTGGTCTAAGTCGTATACCTTTACTGATTCGCTACTGTTTGAGCATGGAATGATAGACACCATGAAGTTGATTGCTAAAAAAATCGACTTAGGACAACTATAACCCCACTAACCTCCGAACCTCAATTTTGTGGTTCGGAGGTTAAGTTATGAGAAATCACCTAACGCCCTGTTAAGGGGTGAGCAACGCATTACCGAAGCCGCCGCATACCACCTTAAACACTAAAACCAACGCATAGTGAAAATGCCATGCGTTGCGAATCCCTCTTAAACAGTTTGTTATGCGTAATTTTTGACGTACTTTGTCATTGCTGTTTCCGAGACTGACAAACCGTCGATTCTATATTGATCTTTGAACTCTCCAACAACATTGAACCCTGCCTTTAGGTAGAGGTTCTTTGCTGGGAAATTCTCTGATAATACACAAAGATCAAGCCAGTCAATTTCAGCTTTTTCTTGGCAGAAATTTATAACAGCATCAATGAGTCTTTGACCAAGACCTTGCTTCCGGCAAGAAACATCTACGCCCATACCTAATAGAACTCTGTGAGAACAGCTTTCATCACTGTGGTGGCGAAGATCGATATGACCTTTGATATTTCCAGAGGTGTCTTTTACAACCCAAAGTTTTCTCCAACCTAAGTCGCCAAACTGATGAGAAAAGCCTTGGATAAACTTATCTTTTGTTGTTTCTGGAATTTCACTTTGCTCTCTGGACATTGGCTGGAAAAGAGGAACTTCTCCATTACCATTTTCAGACAGCTGATTTTCTAGATACACAAAGAATGAATCTAAATCCGATTTTTCCGCTTCTACTACTTCCATCTAATTCTCGGTACTCCATCAATTACGCATAACGCCCTGTTAAGGTGTGAGCAACGCAATACCGAAGTCACCGCATACCACCTTAAACACTAAACGCAACGCATAGCACCTTAAACACTAAACGCAACGCATAGCAAAAATGCCACGCGTTGCGAATCACTCTTAAACAGTTTGTTAGTTGCCCATCTCAAAGCCTAGTGCTAACATTTGTACACACACCAACAAAGGAATATATCATGGACACTAGAATTCAATTTCGTGTTGATGAAGAAACAAAACGCCTAGCTCAACAAATGGCTGAAAGCCAAGGTCGAACTCTAAGTGATGCTTGCCGTGAACTTACAGAGCAACTCGCTGAACAACAAAGAAAAACATTATCTCACGATGCATGGCTAACTAAACAAGTAAACCTAGCATTTGAGAAGTTTGACTCAGGAAAATCCGTTTTCGTTGAGCACCAAACTGCTAAGTCTCGAATGGAAGAGCGCAAAGCCAGAATCCGTAATCGAGGTAAGCAATGATTTTATGGGAAGAAGAGTCACTTAATGATCGTGAAAAGATCTTCGAGTTTCTCTATGACTTTAACCCTGATGCGGCAGAAAAAACTGACAACCTCATTGAAGCAAAAGTAGAAAACTTGCTTGAACAACCTTTAATGGGTGTACAACGAGATGGCATCCGCGGACGATTGCTCATTATTCCTGAGATTTCGATGATTGTGTCTTACTGGCTCGAGGGCGATATCATCCGAGTTATGCGTGTACTCCACCAGAAACAAAAATTCCCTACGGATTGATTGCTTCCTCTGGGGAACTAACGCCTTGCTAAGGTGTGAGTAACGCAATACAAAAGCTACCGCACGGCGCCTTAATCACATAAGCCACCGCAAAGTAAAAATGCCACGCGTTACGAATCACTCTTAAGCAATTTGTTAGTACATGCGCTACTTCTATTTATGCGCTCCAAGATATTGAAAAGTGGCATAATATGAAAGGCTTTGAACACTGAAGTGAGACGGGCAGCTACAAAACTTTACCTCGATTGAAAGACGAAAGTTGGCTAGAAGAAAAATGCATTGAACTGCCCTACTTTCACTGGCTTCAAATTAGAAAAGGATTCGATCCTCGCACTTCGACGGCAATACCAAAGAAAGACAATTCTGACTTAGTAAAAGCCACGAAAGAGAAGAAGCGCTAAAGAAATAGGGTAAGAGTTAGACACCGTAAATGGTGAAATCAAAGCAAACACTCCGCATATAGTGCCACTGGAAAGAACGTGAAAGGTACAAACTGAAAGGTGTAAAGACAAACGCCAAAACAGATAAACACCAAAACTTATGACCTTTGATGTCAAACCCGTACTAACGCCCTGTTAAGGTGTGAGCAACGCAATACTGAAGCTCCCGCATACCACCTTAAACACCAAACACAACGCATAGTAAAAATGCCACGCGTTGCGAATCACTCTTAAACAGTTTGTTAAGCCTTGGTAGCTAACAAGTCAACACAGTCGAGTTTTTGAGAAAACTCTTCACACTTTGCTCTCCAAGAAGAATTGAACTCGTCAAAATTACTGTCCGAGCCGCAGTCCCAGGTATTTAGTGTCTCTACAATTGCCCATACTGAAGGTTCTATGCTCAGCACTTCATCATATAAATAAAATGCAACTATACGATTTAATTCACGATTTGTAGAGCTAGCTTCAAGTAACTCCATATTAGACGATAACCAATCAGTAAACTCTTTACTGGTTTTAAAAGTCTGAGTCGCCTTAGCTCTCAGGTTTTGCACATAATCATCTATTGCGCCTGCAAAACTAGGGGTTACTTTCCCTAACGTGAACTCGGTCCAATGTTCAGCCATATAAGACAACACAGCAAGAGAGGCTGCCTCACAGAAGCTTTCTTCTAGCCATTTAAATTTATGATTTCTTTGTTGACTGTGATTAGAGTACAAATGACAGATTTCGTGGGCTAATTGGTAAGCAACTTGAGCCCAATACTCACCAGAATCACACGATAGGGTAATAACAAAGTCTCCATCAACTTTGTCGTAATGAGCTAAAGGATAGCCCTGTAGAGGATTATTATAGGTACGGATATCGCAGTCCAATTCATGACCAACAAAATTGGCAAATATCTTGTATGTAAATGTTGCTATTTCCTGTACTGGAGCCAACGATTCAACACCCCAATCACCAATTATTTTTATCATTGTAACTCCAACTTTATAGGAAGAGGCTTAACGCCCTGTTAAGGGGTGAGCAATGCAATACCGATGCTTTCGCATACCGCCTTAAACACCAAACGCAACGCATAGTGAAAATGCCACGCGTTGCGAATCCCTCTTGAACAGATTGTTAGGCACCTGTTTCAGCACTAGAGAAAAGTTCTAAAAATGTAGTTTGACCACTTTTTTCACATTCATACTTTTCTTTAGCAACGAGAGCGTTTGTTTTAATTACATCTTTATCAAGAGTAGCTAAATGAGCTTCTAACTTTTCAATTGTTGTAACTGTATCTTTCACCTGTTTCAATGTTGGCTCCATTCTTCCATGTGCAGCCATATTTCTTACACGCCTTATTTCAATCAAGTCATCGATAAGCTCAGCAGGAATAACTAACCCCATAGATTCATACGTGCCACGAGTCAGCTCTACCGTTGAAACACGTCTACGGCGATAGTTTAGACCAACTTCTTCAATGAATAGGTCTAACTCCTTTTCGAAATATGTCCACGCAGCTAGCAGAGCACCAAGTGGGTGTAATTTTGCTAAGTCTTTTAGCTTATCTAATTCTTGGTCATTTGTAGGCTCGTTCATTCGAAAAGCAATCAAGTCAGATTCATCGGTAAACTGCTTAATGATTTCGTCGTACTCTTGGTCATAGTGCAATTTGAGAACTTCTTTGAAAAAGGTCTGAGCAATGTTCATATAAAATATGCTCGTCAATTCATTAGGAGAGCCGAACCGATGCTGCAGAGCATTACGTTCATCAACTAAGAGTTCAATTTTGTTCAACAACGGTAATTCAACATTATGTTTCTCTAAAGATGACAAACAGCCTTGAATTGTTATTGTCTCTTTAGGGTTTTTATAGATCGAATCGCCAGCATCTAGAACCAAGTCTTTCAGTATTAACTCAACGGCATTCGCAAGATGCAATATCAGTAGTTTTCGATCTAGCTCCTTTTTTCCGTTGTAATGGGTAATTGAGTGCCCAATCAATTCCATCGCACTTTGAAAAAGTGGTGATTCTATAGCCATATATTCCTCTTAATTTTGTTCTCTTTGGTGCCTAACGCCCTGTTAAGGTGTGAGCAACGCAATACAAAAGCCGCTGCATACCACCTTAAACACTAAACGCAACGCATAGTAAAAATGCCACGCGTTGCGAATCACTCTTAAACAGATTGTTATAAATTTTTACCCATTAAGCTTCTCTCTATTATTACTTTATTCAGCTTCGATGATAAATCGGCTTCCAAGTCGATGGAGGCTTCCCCTGTTATAATTTTATTCGCCGCTTGTAAGTACTTGTGCTCAATAAGATTTAAAACCCAAGCAATTCGCTGAAATTTTAAACCGTTAAACTCATCAAGCTCATCTTTTGAACAGAGTGAGGAAATTAGGTTTTTACACAGTTTATCTTCCCACCAAATAGGAACATTTTTATTTTCACGACCACTTTTTATTACATATGAGATACGCCCGACTAGTTGTCTGTAACCTGCAAATAGAGACCATAAATAGTCTCCAGCGTACAACCTATTGGACGACTGACGGTTTAGCTCTTCGGAAAAAAGTGCAGCAATGTCGGACTCCTTTATATCTACTACATTGTTATTGTTATGGGTGCCAAAATCAGTACCGAACTCTTTCTCAACCAACACATCGACGACAGTCAAAATACTTGGTTTGAGTTCTCTTATAACTAAAATTCCAGCCCATAATGACTCTATAGCGTTAAGCGTACGCTCATGACTTAGGTTGTTTTTGTGGCTGTAATTAGCTTGAAGCATTGATAATAAACTCGACTCTTTATCAATGGATGCCTTTAACTCAAGTAGTCGCTTATCATACTCATGCTTGATACTGTTTTTTAGCCGAGTTTCAAACCAAGACTTTAAGAGAAAGGAGACAATCCCACCACCAACGCCGCCTGAGAAAATGTATACAATGATATCTAAACTCATAACCTACCTAAATTTATAACGCCGCATTAAGGTGTGAGCGGCGCTTGGCTATACTTGAGCGAAGCGAAAACGCCAAGCGTTGCGAATCACTCTTAAATGCTTTGTTAGCCCTGTGGTTGACTAGTACATATAACCTAGCCAATCAAAATGACCAACACTCCACTGCTTATCTCTGAGTGGTTTCACATACAGTTCATCAATATGCTCTACAGCAACCCCAAAATTGGTGTGCTCGTGAAGCCTTAACCAAGACTGCATACACTGAACTTTGTTAAAACCATTTGATGAGTAGAAATCATGTAACTCAGATATAAGGATTATGAAATCCACATCTTTAGTTTCAGCAAATGCCGATAATTCTGACAACATAAAAGAGCCAATACCTTGCCCTCGATAACGTTCGTCAACACAAAAGTCAATTACGCCTAGAACCTTATGTATTTCCCCACCGACACTAACAACGCGATAATCCAGTCCAAGATAGCCAACCAGCTGTTCACCTTGAAAATGAAGGGCACGCATATGAGGTAACTGCTTAAAGTAAGAACGACTTACTTGGTTGTCTGGAAAAGCTTGATTTCTTAATGCTTCGATTGCCTTATGATGCAATTCTGAAACATCTATTTCTTGTACGATTTCCATATCGTTTCCTCGAAAAGGGCTAACGCCCTGTTAAGGGGTGAGCAACGCAATACCGAAGCCACCGCACACCACCTTAATCACTTAAACCAACGCATAGTGAAAGTGCCACGCGTTGCGAATCCCTCTTGAACAGTTTGTTATACAAATGGTTAATTGGATTCTGCGGTCTCTTTAAAGACTAGGTTAAGAGGTTTAGCTAAAGAGTAAATCCACAAACCAAATGCTACAAAGCACCACATAAACAACGCTAGGAAAAAACTAAATATTGGCCACATTGCTAATGCTAGTAACAGACCTGATACACCCGTTACTGGTGTTTCTTCCCACTTTACAGTCTCCGCACCAAATATGGATGCGATGCCACACATTAAAAAGAAAACAAAGAAGCTTAAGCTAAAGCCGATAAAAAGCATTTTGAAAAGAGACCTTTTCGATATTTTCTTAACTGTAATTTCCATTTTCATCCCTGTATTTGTATAACGCCGCATTAAGGTGTGAGCAACGCTACCACGAAACCTAACCATACCACCGTAAACACAAAACCCAACGATGGAATGAAAAATGCCATGCGTTGGGAATCACTCTTAAATGCTTTGTTAGGTATTTATTTGTTGAGCGCACTTTCGAGTTCAGAAATTTTTGATTCTGCTAATGGGATGAGGAAATCCTGAACTTCTTTTGGTCGAGAACTGATTCGTAAAATAGCATTTTTTACAACCTTTATTGAGCTCTTAATATGTACTTCATCCATTTGCTCCATGGACATCACATTACCATTTTCGTCCTTCCAGATGCCATCATCTGTACGGTCTGGATGACCTAAGAAGTAAAATTGCCTTTCGAGCAATGAATCAATAACACTTTGTACTTTCTTTTTTCTATCCATAATTAACCTTTTAAAACATGAATACCTAACGCCCTGTTAAGGTGTGAGCAACGCAATACCGAAGCAGCCGCATACCACCTTAAACACTAAAACCAACGCATAATAAAAATGCCACGCGTTGCGAATCACTCTTAAACAGATTGTTATGCATTTAGACTAGAAGCAAAACAGCTTCACTATATCATCACGCTTAATAACATAATGTTTGTTAGGGGTTAATATTAAGTTCATGAATTCTTTAACCACTTTATCTATGAGCGCTTCGTTAGCATTATGCAATTCACATACTTTTTCCCAACATTTATCCGCTAGCTCCCACCGTTGCTCGAGCTCTTTACTTTGACAGGTATCATTTGGGTACTTTATCCCACGCCATACAAATGCTAACTCTGTGAGCTTGCTATTATCATCTGAGCCATCAGACTCTAAAACTTCAATACTATCTCTCTCGTCGATAGCGCATTGAAATGCCGTCCCAGCATACAAAACCGAAGCTCGCTTGAATATATAATCGCTAGTATCCTCGAGGGAGCAAAGGCTGGGATTTAGATCTATATGAGATGAAGCTTGATGATAATACTGCCCATTATTCGCTATAGATATTTGGATAGAGATATCACCGGGTTTAAAACCCAATTGATGCGCAATAAACCAATGACCGAGCTCATGCCTAATAACTTTTTCTTTATAGTTTTCATCCAACATTTTTATTACCACTTGTGAATGCATAACGCCGCATTAAGGTGTGAGCAGCGCTTGGCTATACTTGAGCGAAGCGAAAACGCCAAGCGTTGCGAATCACTCTTAAATGCTTTGTTATGTGATAATTTCACTACCACGTTCCAGCACCCAACAACGCTCGTTTTTGGTGTAGCCAATTTGTCCATAATAGTCATTGGCTGCGGGTGCGGCGATTAAAAACAGTTTACATGTAGGCTTAATTTGAGCTTGAGTTTGAACTTGTAATTGCTTGCCTATTCCCGACCTTTGGTACGATTCATCAACCGCTAGGTCGGACAGGTAACAACAATAATGGAAATCCGTAATAGAGCGAGCAATACCAACCAGTTTAGAACCATCCCAAGCAGTGATTATAAGGTTACTATTGTCCAACATACCCTTGATACATTCGATATTTTCTATTGGTCTGCGCGTCCCCAACGTCGAGCGCTGAAGCAAACTAATAAACTCGTCAGCTGAGATCTGCTGGTTAACTTTGTATTCGATATTCAATGTGACCTCCTTATCACATAACGCCCTGTTAAGGTGTGAGCAACGCAATACCGAAGCTGCCGCATACCACCTTAAACACTAAAACCAACGCATCGTAAAAATGCCACGCGTTGCGAATCACTCTTAAACAGTTTGTTAGCTTAATTTTCCAATAGGTAGTGGTAATTTTTTCTTGTTATTGAATACCTATCTAATAACCACTTTTCGTACTTCAATTTTTGCTCCCGAGTTGAAAAACTGAGCGATAAATCAGGGTGCTCTCCCAAATAAATAGCAAAGTCTCTATCTAGTTCGTGACCAACATATTTTCGGTAAAATGGATAAAACTCAGATGGTAGCGGAACAAGCTTGTACTTTCCCGAATCGAGAAAAATCGCCACATAACACTTTGGCATTTTAACAACTTTCTCTAAATATAATGTGTTATGCACATTGCATGGTTTGTATGGCAAAAAATACCCATATAGGTGAACCACCTTTGAATACGGTATATCAAAGTTCACAACTGAACCATTTGGTTCTAAGGATATATCTAAATTATCATTTTGAGTGGACTGAAAACCGTATTGATCGCTATCGACAAGCGAAAAAAATGACTGATGGTCAAAATGAAGTCCATTCTTACATCTAGATTTTGTGACTAAGAGAACATGCTTAACTTTTATATGTGCATCTTTATGGTTCCTAACAAGTATGGAAATATTACTGTCAGTATTGTGTGTAGATACTTTGATTGACGGATTCTTTTTGTAGTACCAAAACGCAACGGGAGTTAGAGCAATGATTAAACCTACCATGCTATACACGAATTCAATAGACTCACTCAACTAAACCTTACTCCTATTAAGCTAACGCCGCATTAAGGTGTGAGCGACGCTTGGCTATACTTGAGCGAAGCGAAACTGCCAAGCGTTGCGAATCACTCTTAAATGCTTTGTTATGTTTATCGCCAAAATTGATCAAAAAACCATCGCTCAGGGAAGCCAGCAATCCATAAGTGTTTTTTTACCGCAGGATACTTATGAATTATTTGATAAATATCGTATCGAATAGATTCATCTAATTGCAAAGTTTTAGATATGACATGAAACATCGCTAAAGTCGTATATAGACGATTATCATTAGACGGAGAAATGGATAATTGTGGCACAATACGATTTGGGGCTCGATAATTACAACTCCATACCCTGTTATGGTGGGCACACCTGTTGCGAATGTCTCTTATTGATTTTAACCACTGATTTAGAGTTTTTAGATTATTTGCTCCAAACTCTCTGGCTAAATCATCGAGAGAGTTTTGTCTAGATGTAACTTGAAACGGCGTTTTATCAAGAGAATCGTATATATTCATGATGTTGCCAAAAGTGGTCAACTCTCCTGCAACCCAAAAAGGTGGTAAGAACTTATAAGCAGCATTGGTCGCATTATAATAGTTGTCTTTAAAATGAGTTGCGTAGTCTTCTCTGCAAGTGACAAATGCACTTGCGATAGACTGCCTAAAACCTGAAACCTTGCCATAGAGCTTAGACTGTTGAAAATTGCTATCTACAAGATACCAATAAGGCTCGTTCTGAGTAGAAGTAACTACTTGATCCAACCTTGTGCGAAGTTTGACTTCGACTCTACAGATCAATTTAAGCAAATAAATCCTTAGCTCTTCATCAAAACGATAAAGTTGAACTCCATGCTCAAAATAAGTATCAGGTTTGAACTTTTTACCACAACTCTGTAGATAAGGGTGGAGGTAGATTTTAAAACGGTAGTAGTTAATAGTTTCTAAAAATCGTTCTGCTTTACCCTTGTCATGGAAACTAAGCCCCTTAGCTTCAAGTGCAGAGATCAGCTGAGGAGGAAGCAGATACGGTTTGTCATATTTTTTATACGGCATATACTTCATCTAAAAAAAAAGCCCACTGACGTTCCCGTGAAGGAAGGTAGTGAGCGTGGTTGTTTTCAATTATATGTGCATTAGCTTAAAAGTCAACATGTAAACATAACGCCCTGTTAAGGTGTGAGCAACGCAATACCGAAGCTACCGCATACCACCTTAAACACTAAACACAACGCATAGCAAAAATGCCACGCGTTGCGAATCACTCTTAAACAGTTTGTTATGTGATTAATTTTTACCCAGAACTTTGTATCCCCAACGCTTATTTAATAAGTCACTGACAATGTAAACATTAAAAGGAGGTTGAACTTCTGGTAGCACAACTAACATAGAGTTTTTCCATACTGTAATTCCATTCGTTGTCTCGTATGACGCTACGCTCGCACTACCTTGCTTCTTCGCCAACACATTTCCAGCTTCGTCAACAACTACAGTTTTCCACCACTTCGTATCTGCCGATTCAATTGTTGGTGTTTTAACATGTGCCAGCAAATATCCATTTACCGGAATCTTCGAATAATCAGGCTCTTCAAACGCTAGTTCCGCTTTCTTTTTCTCGATTGCTCTTAGCGTATCAACATCGTAGTAATCAACATACGCAATTGAACCAAAGTCGTTAGGATCTTCGATGTTTTGGACTATATTTCCATTAACGGCACGCGTCGTGCCCAGATTTGAACAACCAACTAAGACAAAGCTCAAAATCAAGCCTACTACTATCTTATTCATTTTTTCCTCGATTGATGATTAATCACATAACGCCTTGTTAAGGTGTGAGGCACGCAATACCGAAGCCTCCGCATACCACCTTAACCACTAAAACCAACGCATAGTAAAAATGCCACGCGTGCCGAATCACTCTTGAACAATTTGTTAGGCTTTGGAATTTACCCCTTGAGCTTCTTTAAGCAAAGCTTCTGACTGAGAAATTATTTTTGCTGCTCGCTCAAGTGATTCGTTATCAGCAACATCACCATTTAATGTAACAGCAAAAGACTCCAACATTTTAGTCTCAAGCTCTTCCAGTAAGTAGTGACAACTATTAACTCCAAATTTGTCTATGTTTTCACTTTGGTGGGGAAGTGCTAGCTTTACTAGTTTTACTACACTCTTACTGTCTGTAAAATCTTGATCTAAACCTAATTTCAGGAGTTCCACCTGTGCAATTGAATATGTCAGAATAGCCTGATACGCAGCATAGTAAGCCCAAGAAACTACTGATACAAATGGTCTTTGCTTTGCAGCCAATGACATAGCATTTCCTAATTTTTCCATATCATATTTACACACGGTTTCGAAAAACGTTACTGCCTTTTGATCAGTAGCAGCAGCTTTGATGGCTGCGTCATAATCAACTTGCGACATTGTCGAAGATGTGGACTTTGCACTTCCTAAAACTAAAACAGCCTCCCAAAGCTGTTCAATAGCTGTCATTTGGCGAGAATACAGTGTTGTATATCTGGCACTTACTTGAGAAAGAACTTCACTTTGGAGAACATCTATTCGTTGCTCGCTCTTGTTAAGATCTGATTTATAATTATCTTCGGTCTTTCTCAACTGTGACTTAACACTTTCCAGTTCTTGACTATATTCATGAGCAATAGAACCTTTTAAGCGTGTTAAAAGCCAACTTTTAGAGAGCCATATCACACCACCTAAGATTGATGTTGTCGTAATAGCTGGAAACCACTCATTCATAATTCACCTTGCTAGTTTGATGTGAGAAGCCTAACGCCGCGTTAAGTGGTGAGCAACGCAGACCACTAAACCTAAATCATTGTCCCGTAAACACTAAAGCTGAATCAAACCGAAAATGCCAAGCGTTGGGAATCCGTCTTAAACGCTTTGTTATACGAATTTTCCCGATTGGATCAATGGATTAAATTAAAGTTTAAGAATCTGGCTACTTCATTTGAAGACAATGATTTACCCCCAACCCAATGCATGCCCTTTTCTCACCATCAACCATGTGAAAAGCATCGATACCAGCAAAGTTGACACAAAAGTAAATTTAACTCCCCCAACTAGCGCTGCCACCATAAGACCTGCTGCTGTAGCAATAACCCGCACTTCATACCCTAACATATTGCGAGATTTACAGGACACACAAGCCACAATGTAGGAAGCTATCATTGACACTCCAAAGATCAAACACTCAATATGATTTGGCGTGTCCACATAATCTTTAAACAGATACCACATAATTATTGTCACCTATCTTTTAGCACCAAATGCTCCAGAACCTAAAAATATTTATCTTGGATTGAGGATCAGATACTTATTTGAGTGAGCATACTTGGAGCTCTGCCTGACACTTGCGTCCGCTCGCATTCGTATAACGCCGCATTAAGGTGTGAGCAACGCTACCACCAAAACTAAACCATGCCACCGTAAACACGGAACCCAACCTTGAACCGAAAATGCCAAGCGTTGGGAATCACTCTTAAATGCTTTGTTAGTTTCATTTGCCGATTTTTGGCACAACATGTTTTTCAAAGGCTTTTCTTACCGAGGCTAACTTCCATTCAACCTTAGCTCTTTTTTGTTCTAGGATGTGCAGGCATGTCGCTCCTACAGACTTCAAAACATCAGCGGGACTTTTACCATTTATGATTAAGTCACTCATGCTTATCTGGCTAAATTCTCTACTAGTAGTTGAGTTGCAAAACTGACAAGCTGTGACAGTATTTAGCGCATCAATTTTCTTAGCCAACGAATTACTTTCAGTAAATGTTAAACTGGGAAATTTACTTTCTATTTCAGTTTTTATCTGCTTCAAGTATCCGCCCTGCGACTTACCAATCAAGTGCTCAACTGTCATTTGTCGCCACAAGTCGAAGTCCAATGAGCCACCACAGCCGCAAAGTTGACACACACCTTTACAACGAACATGTACTTCAGCAGAGTATCCAAACAATGACTGACAATTTTTATAATTATATTCACTCATGAGCTTTCCAATGAAACTAACGCCTTGTTAAGGGGTGAGCAACGCAATACCGAAGCCGCCGCATACCACCTTAATCACTAAAACCAACGCAAAGTAAAAATGCCACGCGTTGCGAATCCCTCTTGAACAATTTGTTATGTGCGTACTTAAATTAAACACCTTTGCTCTCTGAACAACTAATCGATATAAGAGGCTACCGCAACTGCACCAAAATAGAGTTCAAGAGCGAAATAAAAAAGTACACTTTTGGAGACTTTCTTCTTTAAAAGCACTTTAACCATAAGAAGTGTGACAATGATGTATACGATGGCAACTAACATTCTATCCCTACATGTAGCCTGACCATGAACTATTCAAGCGACGAAATTTCGCAACCCGAACAATCAAGATGTTGGAAACGCAAAAAAGATATACAAGGCTGCACCAAATACCGAGCCAGCCATGAACAAACCCAACTTTATTGCAGTACTTTTATTCGATTCCTTTTTGGACATAGTAATTCCTTTTACTAATTTAAAATGACTTTCATGCACATCTATAAGTAATCAACACCAAAGCACATAACGCCGCATTAAGGTGTGAGCGACGCTTGGCTATACTTGAGCGAAGCGAAACTGCCAAGCGTTGCGAATCACTCTTAAATGCTTTGTTATGTTTAATTACCCACCGCAAGTTCGGATATCTTTGTTTTGCCATTAACTGAATCGACAAGTCTAATGTATTTACCTTGATGTGCAGTCCAGAAAGCGCACCCACCTTGAGTGTCTGTGCTAATTAATGATTTTAAAAACGACTTTTCGTCCTCGGTGTCAACTGCAACCTTCTTTCCTGGCAATATCGTTAAAAGAGTGTTTCCTGAACCAACCTCAACCGTTTCGTCTATTGCGAGCTTTCCTTCTTTGGTTATACAAAATGCGTAGTTCGTATTAATCTTGGCTTTGTCACCTACAACAAGATCATATACATAAACCTTCCCTGTCTTTTTTGAATAATCTTGAATATCTATATCCCACAACACTTCAGATTTGCATGTGAATGAAACAATCATTGGAACTAATAATGCTAAGATTTTCATTTTTACTCCTTGTTAAGATGAAACATAACGCCCTGTTAAGGTGTGAGCAACGCAATACCGAAGCCGCCACACACCACCTTAAACACTAAAATCAACGCATAGTAAAAATGCCACGCGTTGCGAATCACTCTTAAACAGTTTGTTATGTGATGTTGCGCTAAATCATTTTTACTAAACTACATACAGTTTAATATGCGCAACATGTTCAATAAACAACATTTTGATAATGAATAAAAAGATATATCTTACTCTAATGTTTAGTGCATTAATGGCTGGTTGCTCATCAAGCATCCCTCTGAACTCTTACCCAACAACTGAAGAGTTTACTTTGCCTCAGTTAGATACTGTTACACAGGTCTACGTAGGCGACTACATGATCGATGAAGGTGTAAAAGTAACGGACGATTACCTTGTAGTTAAACAAACTGTTGATGGTGTGGCTTATGACATTGGTAAAGGTGATTACAAACACCTAGGTACAGAGAAAAGTGGGAAAATGTATTTCTCACACTTTTCAACTAACGGTGGTTATGTAATTCAAGGTCCCTTGATTGATCCTCCTTTTGCGCTATCCCCAGATGACAAGAAAGGATTATGTGTATCAACAATTTTTGTCAAAGACGCCACTTGCTACGAAGAAGCACAATCCGAAGTGGTGAAAAAATCAATTGATTCACCGTCTGCTTTCCAAAGAACACTAATCTATAATGGTTCGGTTGGGAAAAAGATTAATATTTCCTACCGCGAATTTTCAGGTGGTAATGCAAGACAAGCGTTTACGAATGATGTTGAGTATGACATGAGTAAATCAAACACAATCAACTACAAAGGCGCTGAAATTGAAGTGATTAATTACGATAACTCTTCAATTACCTACAAAGTTAAAAAGTACTTCAGATAATGATTTTAGCTCCGATTAAAGATCGGAGCTTCTGCATCACATAACGCCCTGTTAAGGGGTGAGCAACGCAATACAAAAGCCGCCGCATACCACCTTAAACACTAAAACCAACGCATAGTGAAAATGCCACGCGTTGCGAATCCCTCTTGAACAGTTTGTTAGCTAATTTACTACAACGATTGTTTTCGCCAGTTTGTCACCTAGTCTCTGTCTTCTTTTACCTAGAATAAAGATCGCATCAATCATGCCGATTATTGGTGTCAAAACATTGCGGAAAAATGACTGAGGAAAACTACAACTTTTTCCTGTAACTGAATCTATAACTGAGATACCTAGTAGCTTCTTACCAAGGCTTTGACCTTTTGCGAAACCATCAGAAAGCAGGAAATAAAAAGCAGCGGCAGAAAAGGCGATTAAGCCAGATGAGTCTTGGGATAAACCAATTAATGTACCGAACCAAAGAAAGAAAATGAATATTGCGGCACTTATTGCACCATCAATGATTTGCCCTAAATACCGAAGACCTGGGCTTGCAAGCCTATGCGATTCGATAATCGAATCTCTATCTGTTTCCACTTACTTTTCCTCCATGTGAGTTAGATGTCGAATAAATTTGCTAACGCCCTGTTAAGGTGTGAGCAACGCAATACCGAAGCCGCCGCATACCACCTTAAACACCAAACACAACGCATAGTAAAAATGCCACGCGTTGCGAATCACTCTTAAACAGTTTGTTAGAAGTTTGTTTTTTTATGCATCATATCAGACAGTAAGCATTTCATTTGAAAGACTTTTTCAGCCATAACATTACTTAGACGCTCAGACTCTTTGTTGTAAGTTTCCAAATCCACCTCATTAAATGAGTCGATCACTTCATTGTGATAGTTAACTAACTCAGCTTCAATTTCACAAAACTCTTCGATAAATTCTTCCATAAATGGAAAATACAACTCTAACAATGCGACTACTTTATCACTGCACTCTGAAGCTTGCTCTCCTAATACTGACTCTTTAATCTTCTCAAGATTTGAGTCACGTATAGCTTTATAAAAAACGATAGCTTCATTTGTATAAAGGGTCTCAACCCTGTTTAGTGCTTCAAATGCTTGCTGTACGGTTTCTCTGTACAATTTATCGTGTTCTCGTCTATCAGATTTACGTTGGACAAAGTACACCCCAAGGAATGTCAAAGCACCACCAAGTAAAGTCTGGAAAAACGGCATAAACTCTTTAATTTCTAACATAAACTTCAATGCTAACCTGATTGAAAACTTCTAACGCCCTGTTAAGGTGTGAGCAACGCAATACCGAAGCTACCGCATGCCACCTTAAACACTAAAAGCAACGCATAGTAAAAATGCCACGCGTTGCGAATCACTCTTAAACAGTTTGTTAGGCATTTTTTCGAGAAAGCCTTACTATCCGTTCGCTTCCATTCTCTGTTGAGAAGACATTTATATGACCATCATCAACATAGCCTAAACATTTAGTTTCAAAGCTACCTAAACCCACTAGTAATGTTGATTTAGATTGGTCCATTGCTTCTGACTTATAGTGACCTTGAAAAGTTGCCCCTGTCACCTTGCCTCTTATCGAAAACTTCATTTTAGTATCTGATAAACCTCCAACGGAGTCCCACGTCAAGTTTATTTGGTCACTACAATTTGAAATGTGTTTTTCTTGATTTTCTATGCTCCACGTACCATCGAATTCCGCACATTTGCCCACATAATACTTTTCTGTGTACTTTCTATAGTGCGCTTGTTTTACCGACGCTTTTCGCTGGATTTCTTTCCATTTGCTTGACTCTTCTTTTTTAACTGTTTCGATTCTAGACATAAGACTGTAGACATTCTTGTGAACATCTTCCATTTCTAAAGCCTCGTTCGCAATACGTTCAGCCTCGTTAATAAAACCAGCGTCCAATAATGCATAACCTTGATTTGCCATAGCGAGAGTTTCACCAAGTACTGCAGCTTTGCCATAGAGCTCTATCGATTTATATTTACAACCACTTTCTTTAGCCTGAACACCAAGATTATTCCAAGCAATAGACTTTTTTGGACTAACACTAGTTAGAAGCACATAGTTGCTGATTGATAGCTCGTCAATTCCGGAATTACTTGCGTTATACGCCGAAGTGAATACTTCATCTAAATTTTCGGGATCATTTTCAACTGATTTGTCCCTACAGTATGACCCAAGAACTTTGTTACCTAAGTCTTCTTCAATTAGAGCCAAAGTAGAATATATAGATGCTTTCAGTACACCTTTTTCTACTTGCTCCAATAATGGCAGCACTACACTCTTAGCCATATCTAAATCGCCATTTGCTCGATAAGCTTGAGCTAATTGTTGTGACGCATTGACTGTTAAGTGTAAAGACTCAAACTTAGGTAATTCTGTACTCCAAAGATCAATATCTCGCTGGTATTGTTTACTGTCATGTAAGCAAAAAGATAGCCATGTCAAACTGTTGTATCGAAGCTCTTCTGTTGGGGCTTGCTGAGAATGCTTTTCTAAATTTGGAATCGCGTCTCGATCATTAACTTTACTGAACAGTAAATAGAAGTAAATACTCTTGTCTTTGTGGAGCTTAGTTTCATCTTTTGCGTTTAGCTCATATTCTTTGAAAACTTTATTTGCTCTTTCAACATCATCGTTTTCCAAAGCGCTGTCTACTTCTGAAAACCAATTTGTCACGCCATCTTTACTAACAGAGACTTCAACTTCCTGAGGCTTTTCATCATTCGCTTGAGATTCGTCTTTTTCTTGAACTTGTTCACTCTTACTCGGAGACTCTGCATTCAAGCCCAGCTTTGATTCACCGTTAGAGTAATGAAAACCTGTTAGCCTTTTAAGAAAGTCTGATAACGCATCCCTAAAGACCACCATAAAAACGATTAAAGCTACCCACCCAATATTGTCTGATAGAAAATTGGTGATAACAGATAACCAACCTGGTATATCATTCATTTGTTCTTTCATTATTGTTCTCAATTATCTTGAAATGCCTAACGCCCTGCTAAGGGGTGAGCAACGCAATACAAAAGCCGCCGCAAACCACCTTAATCACTAAATTCAACGCATAGTAAAAATGCCACGCGTTGCGAATCCCTCTTGAGCAGTTTGTTAGTTTGCAAACCCAAAGCGTTGATTTTACTTTATTTTAAACTTTGCAAACAACAAGCATTATGTGCTTTGATGCACTTAAGTCAGGCTTAGTCTCAAAGCAACTAGTCAATGAAACCACTTAGAACAAACAACGCCGTAGAAAACGAACTCACAACACCAAAAAGCGCTTTTGGAAAGCTAATCTCACAATGCGGACTTTCAACAAAGTCACTGAAACCACGTGGAACTTGCCACACCAAAGAAAGCGTCACTTCAGCGAGTAGATCGGCTTTTGTACCAACAAACTCAACGAGCAGAGTTTCAGCAAAAAAGTTCAACTCAGTTAACCCAAAAGTCGCCGCACCAAAGAACAAATCAACCTTTGAAACGATGCTAATTTTGGGTTTACACCACGCAAGTTAACACTGAAATGAGTGCCGATATGACTGTTTCGACTTTAAGCTTTTACCACTAGATCTTGCGATATAGTTACGTTTTTCCTCTTGCAAACTAACGCCGCATTAAGGTGTGAGCAACGCTACCACGAAGCTAAACCATGCCACCGTAAACACAAAACCCAACGATGGAATGAAAAATGCCAAGCGTTGGGAATCACTCTTAAATGCTTTGTTATGTGAATTAGAATAAATCAATAAAACATTGAATAGATTGACTAAAACATTGATAGTAAAGTTCTAAAAAAATAATCACTGCAACTAAAAGCACTGCCAATATCGTTAAAGCTATAATCCTTAAGGCTTTAAAGAAATTCGATATATTTGTCTTTGCTAATTTAGCATTGTTGTATAAAAGAACAAAACTCAAACCTATATACACAAATATACTAACAAGGAAAAATATAAAATCCCAAAAACCAGCCTTATTCTCAAAATGTCCATGTGTTAGAGCTACAAACTTAAACATTGATAATGTTATTGCTACAGACAATAAGCTTCTAGACAACCGCCGAAAAAAACCAAATACATATGGAAAAAATATATTGGATATTCTCGATTTTTTACTTCGTACAACATATGAAATTATAAAAGCCACAAACCCTAAAAATAAAGAAAACATCCATACATGATTGTTAAATAAGGCTTCGTATGAGTATTTAAGTCCGGCTTTCAAGTCTAGCCATGGTTGGTCATCAACCTTACTAGCTTGATATATTAGATAATAAAAAATAACAAAGTTAACTATTAATACTTCTAACGTATCAAAGGCTACGGCTCTCAAATCTCTAGCCGTTTTTTTGTAACCAAGCTCGGTTTTTTCTTTCTTTCTATCTATCAACGATTAATCCTCTACACTAAAAGTCACATAACGCCCTGTTAAGGGGTGAGCAACGCAATACCGAAGTCACCGCACACCACCTTAATCACTTAAACCAACGCATAGTAAAAATGCCACGCGTTGCGAATCCCTCTTGAACAGTTTGTTAGGCGCGTAGCCACGTTTTATAACTGAATCTCAACTTTGTTCCGTACATATGTAGGGATAGACAACTGCTCATCTATATCTTTGAACTTTGGCTGTTGAGGCATCAATTCTATTATCGCGTTCAGTTCTTCAAAACTGATACCGACAACTCGGCAAGCAGTCATCAAACCATTTATAAAGTGCTTTTTATACTGCTTTTGCTGTTGCTCACTTGCAGGAATAGACGAGTACAATTCGCACTCTTTAGTTAATAAGGCTAGAAGTTCTTTTTTTGAGGTTTCCATATACAAACTCAGTTACTAGATAGTTTGGACACATTATCAATGATTTAAGACATAACTTCCAAGAGCTTGATCTGACGTTGTAAACCAAGCGCCTAACGCCTTGTTAAGGTGTGAGGCACGCAATACCGAAGCTTCCGCATGCCACCTTAACCACTAAAATCAACGCATAGTAAAAATGCCACGCGTGCCGAATCACTCTTAAACAATTTGTTATACGCGTCCTATCGGTTGTACTTAGCTTTATTCAAAACTTCTTTTAGTTCATGCGTTTTCTCAAGGTTTACACCGTGAATATTGGCTAGAGCACAAACATAATACAAAACGTCATATAACTCTTCTGCGACTGAACCTTTGAGCTCATCTAGCGTTGGTTGCCCACTTTTGCCTTTGCGAATAGATTCCGATAACTCGCCAACTTCTTCGATTAGCTTTAAAAAATAGTGTTCAGATTGCTCTGGCGCATAATCGAATTCTTTTATATGACTTTGTAACTCAGATAACTTCATAACGTCCTTTTTGTATCATTTTTCATAAAGCGTATAACGCCGCATTAAGGTGTGAGCGACGCTTGGCTATACTTGAGCGAAGCGAAACTGCCAAGCGTTGCGAATCACTCTTAAATGCTTTGTTAGGTATGTTGTTTTAGGTTTTGCCCAAACATAAACAAAAACATCTCTGCCTGTGCTGCTGTGCACTCTGAAGATAGTGCAAAATCGTTCATAATTTTCAGATACTCAGGATAAAGGTTTGGAGCATTTGTATAAGTTATACGCTTCATGCCAGCAAACTCTTTATAAATACCTGTATTGATGGCTTCAATTACACGAATGTCCAAAATTAGTGGCTCATGCCCCTCAATTTTACCTCCAACAAAATAGAGAAATTTTGAGTATGTAGACAACCCTAACCCACTAATTTCTTTTACTTTGTTGTAGTGTATTTCCCAGTCATCAATACCTTGCGATGCACACTTTAATAAAGAGGCTATCTCAGGCAATTTCTTGATAATCTTTGAGAAGTTGTTGCCCCTCATGCCTGATGAGTAACCCCATAGAATCGTTGATATTATTAACTTGTTGTAATCCTGAGTGTCTGCGATGTCTTTGAGGTCTTGCCTGCGTAGTTTTACATTCTGTTCACCAGAAAATATAGATTGTATTGTATTCCAAATTTCTGGGTGGCTCTCTTGATACTTTTCCCAAGTAGCTAGTTTTGTACCAATAGCATGGTCTGCTACAGGCAAATGACCAATCAAGGATTTGTAATTTTCCATAGTTCCCTCTGAATACCTAACGCCCTGTTAAGGGGTGAGCAACGCAATACCAAAGCCGCCGCATACCACCTTAAACACTAAAACCAACGCATAGTAAAAATGCCACGCGTTGCGAATCCCTCTTGAACAGTTTGTTAGAGCGCAACTCACAGGTTGAACAGAACTTTCAAAAGAGAATTAACCAAGGAAGAAATTCCTAGAAATAGCACTACTGGCAAGCCTATCGCGATTATCAGTTTAAACTCGACAAATTGACCTACAACGGCATCACCATACCTACCACCCAGAAACTTTCTCGATTCGTCACCTACTGTCGATTTGACTTCATCTGTAACTGTCTTGCGATCTTCACCAATGAATTCTTTAAACAGCATAAAGCCGAAAGGAGCTATAATAATGCCGGCGATAAGATATGAAATGTATTCAACTATATCGGTCATGTTCATACTTTTTTCTCCTGCGCTCTAACGCCCTGTTAAGGTGTGAGCAACGCAATACCTATGCCGCCGCATGCCACCTTAAACACTAAAAGCAACGCATAGTAAAAATGCCACGCGTTGCGAATCACTCTTTAACAGTTTGTTATAACAACGATTTCTTCGATGCCGATGTTTATGCCTTACCCTGCTCGAAAGCTAAAATATTCTCGAATGCTATTTTGAAGTAAAGCTCATAGCTGTTTTGCTCTACATACCCTAAATGTGGGGTAGCCGTAACGTTTGCTAATGACAATAAAGGCTCGTTATCAAGCGATGCTGGTTCATTGTCAAATACATCAACGGCAGCTCGTTTAGTTGAGACCGCCGCCAGCTCGTCGTATAGCGCAGAGTTTTCTACAAGCTCTGAGCGACTAGTGTTTACAAATAAAGAGTCGGGCTTCATTAAGCTCAAGTCCTGAGCTGTTACGCACGCCCGAGTTATTTCATTCAGACGTAAGTGAAGTGACACAATATCCGAACAAGAGAAAAATGCTTCCTTTGAAGCGACTGCTTCAAAGCCATGTTCAAGCGCTAGATTTCTAGATCCCTCACTACCCCAAACAACAACTGACATTTCAAATGCTTTTGCATATTGGGCAATTCGTTGTCCAATTTTTCCGTACCCCCAAATACCAAGCTTCAAGCCCTTTAAAGTGCGACCTAAACCAAGCACTCCAGAGTTTTGCCATTTATCATTTTGGAGATTAGCTGAATAAGTTGGTACGTGGCGACTTGCCGCCATAATCAGCGCCCAAGCTAATTCCGAAGGAGCAACAGGAGAGCCACGCCCCTCCAACACCTTTACTCCATACTTTTCGCATAGGTTGACATCAATATGATTGCTGACTTTACCTGTTTGACTGATAACTTTAAGGTTAGGTAACTGTGCAAGCAGTGACTCTGTAATCACTGTCCGTTCTCGGATTAAAACAAGAACCTCGGTGTCTTTTAGCTTAACTACCAACTCCGTTTCAGGAAGTGTTTCGTTTAAGATGGACACATCGTGATGTGATAGTAATTCGAAACAATCTAACGTTCTAACCACATCCTGGTAGTCATCTAAAACTGTTATTTTCACGGAACTCTCCTTGTTGTTATAACGCCCTGTTAAGGTGTGAGCGACGCAATACCGATGCTGCCGCATACCACCTTAATTACTTAAACTAACGCATGGCAAAAATGCCACGCGTTGCGAATCACTCTTAAACAGTTTGTTATATTTTTTGTTCTTTGAGCCATTCACATTGTTTTATTAACGTCTCCAACTTAACTTCAATACCTTGATCTTCCGCTTTAACCCAATCGCGAGGGTCAGCCCAACCCATTGCTTTGACTTGTGCAGATTGAAACAATTTTTCATCAAATCGATAAATTGCATTCGCAGCGTCTTGCCAAGCCTTAGAGAGTTTTTCTTCTCTGCAACGATCTTGCTCGACTTTTAATTCCCTACGATCATACAAATAACTCTTTGTTAAAATTAATGCGTCAAGAACTACATTAACTGCATCATCCCTATCTTTGATTTCTTTCTCTGAAAGGGATTTCTTATCTTCCCAAAATTTCAAACCTGCAATTAATGCTGTAAATGTTGCAGGTAAAACAACTACTGACATCTGTCCTCCTGAAAATATAACGCCGCGTTAAGTAGTGAGCAACGCCACCACCCTACCCAAACCATTGGGCCGTAAACACTAAAGCTGAATCAAACCGAAAATGCCGAGCGTTGCGAATCTGTCTTAAACGCTTTGTTATGTACGTGCTCCCTCTGGCACGATCATAGGCAGGTCTGTACAGCCAAAGTCTAAACCAAACTGACTTAACAAACAGGTTAGCTGACCTCTATGATGCGTTTGATGATTGAAAATATGTTGGCAGAACTCACCAACTGTTCGTTCAATTACCTGCCCCTCTGTTGTCGTGTATCTGACTATTTGGTTACAGCTATCAGCGGTAAACTGATTAGTGATTTCAATGTAGATCGAGTCTACAAGTTCTCGTAATTCAGAGAGTTCGCCTAGATTCGAGGCAAACGTGTCAGAAACTGACTTAGAAACGGGTAATTTCTCTAAAACTGTAGCTTCAACTGATACTAACCCATTTGCTACAAGGCGCTGTAGCATAATCAAGTCACCGAACAAGATATGATTCCAGTGAGCCATGATGGTAGGGAAAAATGAGTTGGTATTCTGATGCAACTGCTCATGAGTCAGCTTACTACAAACACCAAGTAACTGCTTATTCATTCGCTGATTATACAGCGCCAACGTTCTGAAATTTGAGGATAAATCCATTTGACCTCCAAAGTACATAACGCCCTGTTAAGGTGTGAGCAACGCAATACTGATGCCACCGCATACCAACTTAAACACTAAACGCAACGCATAGTAAAAATGCCACGCGTTGCGAATCACTCTTAAACAGTTTGTTAGTATTTTATCTTCCAGTAATGTCACTGAAACTTATAACTTTCTCCATAGGATCTACCCAACGGTAGTATTGTTCTCCCATTTTCATAGCACCGTCATAATTACAAGACCTTTCAGAAGGTTCAGCATCAATAGACTTAATATAAAACCTATCGTCATATACTGATTTGTAACAAACTCCAAAGTTAACTAATTCTAGAAGTTTTTCAAACTGCTTTGATTTTTTAAAGCTTTTTAACTTAATCAGCTCAAGTTTTTTATCTTCTTTCACTACAACAAAACTATTGAAGTACTTAATTTGATAGTCTTTCGGATCCAGTTTTAGATTATTGTCTCTTATTGCCATTGCAATCGGCGTAGCTATACTATCAAAGTCAGTCATTCGTCCCATCTTTCCGTCATAGTAAATATCTACTCCGGTAATAACAGCAGGACCAAGTCCATCATTTCTGATAGCCATTTTTGATTTTTCATAATCAAATATCATTATGGGCAGTACTGACATCTTATTATGTTCTTGTGTTAACCAGTACTGTAATCCCGTAAATAAAAGAGCGGAAACAGCAACAACTATCGATACTATTTCAAGTACATTTTTTTTAATTAGCTCTTTCATAACTCTCCCAAAATACTAACGCCATGTTAAGGGGTGAGCAACGCAATACCGATGTTGCTGAAACCACCTTAATCACTTAAATCAACGCATTGTAAAAATGCCACGCGTTGCGAATCCCTCTTAAACATTTTGTTATGTGAACATGTAAAAGTCAGTATCCGATATCTAAAATTAAAAACAACGTAACTAAAAAGGGAGACCAATACCATATACTCGCACGCCATTGATGAACTACTAGAAATTGATACAGCAAAGCAATAATGAAGACTAACTCTAGTAACAACTGAACAGGAAAGATTAGCAATGCATAAACTATCCCGTACCCAGGAGCTTGACCTGCTTCGCTAGAATTGCTCATTACACCATCGATGAAATACCCAAAATACAAGTAAATGAAATGGTTCAGAGTTAGTACAACTAAAACAAACCTCACTATACTCATGCTCCAACTTTTTGGTTTGAAACAGTATTTAATCCATATAAGGGACTGTCGAGTATCAAATCTTTATAAACTCGACGTCAATCTCAGTTCCGTTCACATAACGCCCTGTTAAGGTGTGAGCAACGCAATACAAAAGCCGCCGCATACCACCTGAAACACTAAAACCAACGCATAGTAAAAATGCCACGCGTTGCGAATCACTCTTAAACAGTTTGTTAAGTGCGTACTTTAGTTTGAAATACGGTATTTTCGAAGTTGTGGCAAATCCCTCGCTTAATATTGTACTTTTTGAACACATACTGCTCTATTTTGTCCACTTCTCTTCGATTAATCTGACAATCAGCGACATATGCCTTTCCTTTAGCCTCTAGCTCGATGGGGTCAATACAGGGTACATTCGCTTCAAATTGTGCCAAAAACTTGGACTTTTTTAGTCTTGCGTAATTTGAAGATTGATCATTAATCAGAAGCTTTAGCTGTCCATTATAACTGTTTACTAAAAAAGCTCCGTCTAAGGTCTCCCGGAAACGGAAAAATTGACTTTCAGTAAAGTAATAACAATTTTTTGCGACACGAGAACCATCGTCAAAATCAACTATTGGCATAATTCCATAAAATGTTGAAGAAAACTGCTTAACTTGTGTTGAAGTATTCACTCCGCTTGTGATGATAAACAAAAAGCAAAAGTCGCTATTCGTGGATGTTTTCTGCTTTTTTAACTGGCGGTTACCTTTTCCAATAATCTTGGCAATCTTACTTGTGTAACCAGTTAGTTCCCCGTGTTGGAATACTTCACCAGAATCAAGAGCATTTTTCTGCTCTTCGTACAATTCTATATCATCAAACTTTGTCTTCTGTTCAATTAATATTCTTTCTGTACCACTAATCAAAAAATCTGGTGTTTCTTCATTTGACTCTGGTATTTTTTCAATAGCGAAAGATAGGTTTTGAAAGTAATCAATAACTCTATTTTCATAATTTATATTATCCACTGAATCTCCTTATATCGACAAGCACTTAACGCCCAATTAAGGGGTGAACAACGCCTTCACCCAAACCTAACGTATTGTGCCATAAACACTAAATTTGAAGTAGAAGCAAAAATGCCGAGCGTTGTGAATCCCTCTTAAATTGCTTGTTAGGTAAATGTTTACAGCCGTGCTTGAAAATCGTGATACTTTTTGTATCTAAAATTTCTAGAGTCTTTAAAACAAGGTGGTAAACCTGTAGGAAAGGCATCTCCCCCTAGAAAGACCATAATTTCTGATAAGTATTCGTTTACCCTTAACCAGGAATTTCTAAATGATTCGATAATTTCTTCGTCGTAACCTTCGATATGCCACTCACGAACCAAAGCTAGAGCCTGAACTTCATCAGGTGCCAATGCCTGCATTAGAGTAGGATTACTTTTAGACATTTTAATAAATCGCTCAATTGCTAGATCACTATCTTCAAAAGGATCTACATAAAAGCCAAATTGCATCTTGATCGTATACCCACGAATTGAGGCTACAAACGCCTTACTTTTAGGCTTTAACATTGATTTATGAACTATATGATTGCGATGACGAATTATCTGAGAGAAAAGAAAATCTTCCTTTTCTAATGATTTCCTTATTGGCTTATGCCAAGCAGGAAAACCTTCATGGTTCTGAAGCGCCATTGCAATCATGTCAGGTATTTCTCTCAAAGATCGAATAAACGCATTCATTGAATACCTTAAAGCATCAGCATTATGGTAGTGCTCTTCAATCTGATGAAGATACCAATGACTTTCATCCCACCGATCTAAGGCAGCTTCTATTTTTTTATGTACACAACTCATTCAATTTACCTAACGCCCTGTTAAGGTGTGAGCAACGCAATACCGGAGCTCCTGCATACCACCTTAAACACTAAACGCAACGCATAGTAAAAATGCCACGCGTTGCGAATCACTCTTAAACAGATTGTTATGCGTCAAATGCTATGCACCATTGTAAGCCCGTAATATCTCGTACTAGTTTCAATTGCAAGATACTATTTAGAATAGGGTATTGTTTAATATTTCTCTCAACAAACGGTTCATACAATGCTACGAATGCCCGGTTTAGCTCGGTCTTCATAATCACACTCACTACATTTTTAACAAACTCATGTAGCTGCTCTTCTGTATTTTCTGTATTTGTATCTAACCGTGCTAGGTGCTCTAGCAAGTCGAAGCTCTCCAGCTTTTCTGGCTCACTACATGCTATTGAATATAAGCCTGATTTTATATAAGTATTTTTATGGTGACCTTTAAGTTCCTCTGCAGGTCGAAAGTTTGTCGATTTTATAATTTTTCTTAGTTGCTTTGTTTTCACTAACTCATCCACATCATTTATCGCTGGAGAAGCATATAAAATGAGAGCCTTACCTTTGAGTGTTTGGCTTAACTCTTCAAGCATAAGTTGTTGTTTCTGATAAATATCATACCTATAATAAGGTTGAGACCAATGTTTCCATTCACCACCCAAATGGCTTGCTATATATTCTGGCTTTTTGTATTGAAATAAAATGTTAGTTTTAATATTTGGCAGATTTTTAATTTCATGTCCCATGTACTTTTCCATGATGCCAGCCATTTCTGAAAACTCTACACCTTCAAATGGTAAGCTAAAAATAAATGGGCACCCTAACCTCCACCATAATCGTCGATTTTTTGAAAAGGCAGCAGAGTCAGCGCCAATACTACCTTCCTGAACTTGTCCAAAAGGAAAGTAAACTGAAGTACATGAATCTAGTTCATTATTGAAGTAACTTTCAAAAGTCTTTTCTTCGTAATTTACTCGCATATTATTCCTAAATTTCTGAATGACGCATAACGCCTTGTTAAGGTGTGAGGCACGCAATACAGAAACCTCCGCATACTACCTTAACCACTAAACCTAACGCATGGTAAAAATGCCACGCGTGCCGAATCACTCTTGAACAATTTGTTATGTTGTGGACTCAAGGCAGAGGCATCCATTCTTTTACGCCTATATACTGGTCATATTTGTCTTGTTCGTCTTTTGTTTTTTGGTCTTTAATGTAACGCATTGAAAATCCGCCATACATTGAACCACTGTTATTCAGAGACCAATCTACGATATCTTCATCTGAAACTGAGTATGCTTCACCGACGACAATATGATCTAACTGAGGGAGTGTTTCAAAAGCTTGAACCACGAAAGACTTTGAATCTACATCTACCACCATGAACCATAAGTAAGCACCTTGTGCTGGGAAGTATACTTTTACAAGAGCAAAACTAGATGCAAGCTCGGGTTTAGACAATAGCTCACGAAAGTATCCTATGCTCGCTTTAGCTTTGGTAATTGCCCTCTGCCATAAAAGGTCAGTGGATAAAATTGGATTACTCTTCACTTCGTCACCCGAAAAACTTAAACCTGAATGTAGAATTGATACCAATAGTAGTAACCAATATTTCATTGTTAGCCTCAAACAACATAACGCCGCGTTAAGTGGTGAACAACGCGACCACCAAACCTAAACTATTGTGCCGTAAACACTAAAGCTGATTCAAACCAAGACTGCCAAACGTTGTGAATCCGTCTTAAACGCTTTGTTATACAACAGTAGCAACTAACCCAAAGATTTTATTGCTGAATTTATCATTTTCACGTACTCCACATGAGCTTCTTGTAAACTACACCTATGGCTAGGGTCCGTTATAACAATGAAATCATCAATCGAATACTCTGAATCAGACAGCAGTAGTTTTACCCTATTGGGAAACTCTTCAAGTAACAAATAGATATTTATAATACAGCGACATTCTTCTTCAGTTAAATAGCCGATTTGACCCAACATCTCTTTATATACATCATTAAATACTTTGACCGGAAATGCCGTTCGCTTTCCATTTGAAGGAGTTTTAAGTATCTCCGCACGCCCCTCAAAACTTGTAAGATTGACATTCAACTCTGCTTTAATCGCTGAAATGATAGATTTTCTTCTCTGCGCGATACCTTGCCCATGCTGTTTTCTAGCAAAAAAACCATTAGCAAGAATTGAAATGATCACGCCTACGAAACCAACTACTCCCGCAATCAAGGTTTGATAAGTATCAATCACATCCACTGCTCCTAATTTGAATGTTGTATAACGCCCTGTTAAGGGGTGAGCAACGCAATACCGAAGCCACCGCACACCACCTTAATCACTTAAACCAACGCATAGTGAAAGTGCCACGCGTTGCGAATCCCTCTTGAACAGTTTGTTATACAAATGGTTAATTGGATTCTGCGGTCTCTTTAAAGACTAGGTTAAGAGGTTTAGCTAAAGAGTAAATCCACAAACCAAATGCTACAAAGCACCACATAAACAACGCTAGGAAAAAACTAAATATTGGCCACATTGCTAATGCTAGTAACAGACCTGATACACCCGTTACTGGTGTTTCTTCCCACTTTACAGTCTCCGCACCAAATATGGATGCGATGCCACACATTAAAAAGAAAACAAAGAAGCTTAAGCTAAAGCCGATAAAAAGCATTTTGAAAAGAGACCTTTTCGATATTTTCTTAACTGTAATTTCCATTTTCATCCCTGTATTTGTATAACGCTCTGTTAAGGGGTGAGCAACGCAATACCGAAGCCACCGCACTGCACCTTAATCACTAAAATCAACGCATAGTAAAAATGCCACGCGTTGCGAATCCCTCTTGAACAGTTTGTTATGTGCGTGCTTACGTTATGCACCAAACTGTTTTATACGCTTAGCGCCAATAAAAAACTGATACTTACTTTGTTGAAGTAAGTCTAAATGGCGCTCAAACATGGGTACGCCATTGGATAAAGAAAGGTGATAGACGAGTCCATTACCGACATACACCCCAACATGTGCTCCGTATGAGTCAGTAGAGTCGTTGTACATCATGATATCTAGCGGCTTAAACTCAGTGACCACCTCACTAAACTCCGAGTCATCCCACAATTCACTAGAACGGTAGTTAGGTGGATTTAGACCGAAGTCTCTGAGCAGGTTATAAGCAAAGACCTGACAGTTAGCTCCAAGCGTTAAGTCTGAATCATCTTTGCAACCCGGGATGCGGGATGAAACGTATCTTACATTTTTGAATCTGTCGGGAATATCCATTTCCATTTTCTCCCAAAGCACATAACGCCGCATTAAGGTGTGAGCAGCGCTTGGCTATACTTGAGCGAAGCGAAACTGCCAAGCGTTGCGAATCACTCTTAAATGCTTTGTTATAACAACGATTTCTTCGATGCTGATTCTATGCCTTACCCTGCTCGAAAGCTAAAATATTCTCGAATGTTATTTTGAAGTAAAGCTCATAGCTGTTTTGCTCTACATACCCTAAATGTGGGGTAGCCGTAACGTTTGGTAATGACAATAAAGGCTCGTTATCAAGCGATGCTGGTTCATTGTCAAATACATCAACGGCAGCTTGCTTAGTTGGGACCGCCGCCAGTTCGTTGTATAGCGCAGAGTTTTCTACAAGCTCTGAGCGACTAATGTTTACAAATAAAGAGTCGGGCTTCATTAAGCTCAAGTCCTGAGCTGTTACGCACGCCCTAGTTATTTCATTCAAACGTAAGTGAAGTGACACAATATCCGAACCAGAGAAAAATGCTTCCTTTGAAGCAGCAGCTTCAAAGCCATGTTCAAGCGCAAGATTTCTAGATTCCTCACTACCCCAAACAACCACTGACATTTCAAATGCTTTTGCATATTGGGCAATTCGTTGTCCAATTTTTCCGTAGCCCCAAATACCAAGCTTCAAGCCCTTCAGAGTGCGACCTAAACCAAGCACTCCAGAGTTTTGCCATTTATCATTTTGGAGATTAGCTGAATAAGTTGGTACGTGGCGACTTGCCGCCATAATCAGCGCCCAAGCTAATTCCGAAGGAGCGACAGGAGAGCCACGCCCCTCCAACACCTTTACTCCATACTTTTCGCATAAGTGAACATCAATATGATTGCTGACTTTACCTGTTTGACTGATAACTTTAAGGTTAGGTAACTGTGCAAGCAGTGACTCTGTAATCACTGTCCGTTCTCGGATTAAAACAAGAACCTCGGTGTCTTTTAGCTTAGCTACCAACTCCGTTTCAGGAAGTGTTTCGTTCAAGATGGACACATCATGATGTGATAGTAATTCGAAACAATCTAACGTTCTAACCACATCCTGGTAGTCATCTAAAACTGTTATTTTCACGGAACTCTCCTTGTTGTTATAACGCCTTGCTAAGGTGTGAGTAACGCAATACAAAAGCTACCGCACGGCGCCTTAATCACATAAGCCACCGCAAAGTAAAAATGCCACGCGTTACGAATCACTCTTAAGCAATTTGTTAGTACATGCGCTACTTCTATTTATGCGCTCCAAGATATTGAAAAGTGGCATAATATGAAAGGCTTTGAACACTGAAGTGAGACGGGCAGCTACAAAACTTTACCTCGATTGAAAGACGAAAGTTGGCTAGAAGAAAAATGCATTGAACTGCCCTACTTTCACTGGCTTCAAATTAGAAAAGGATTCGATCCTCGCACTTCGACGGCAATACCAAAGAAAGACAATTCTGACTTAGTAAAAGCCACGAAAGAGAAGAAGCGCTAAAGAAATAGGGTAAGAGTTAGACACCGTAAATGGTGAAATCAAAGCAAACACTCCGCATATAGTGCCACTGGAAAGAACGTGAAAGGTACAAACTGAAAGGTGTAAAGACAAACGCCAAAACAGATAAACACCAAAACTTATGACCTTTGATGTCAAACCCGTACTAACGCCCTGTTAAGGGGTGAGCAACGCAATACCGAAGCCGCCGCATACCACCTTAAACACTAAAAACAACGCATAGTAAAAATGCCACGCGTTGCGAATCCCTCTTGAACAGTTTGTTATGTGAATTTTAGCCGTGTGCGTCGATACTATCTTTTGGGGCTTCTGAACGTATGTCCATGCCATAGTCTCTGATGACACCCGCAACTCTGAGTCTGTAGCTTTCAAAAACACCACTACGACCTTTTAATTGAGCAAATCGATGAGATTCTAGATTGCGCCAATCTTGAATTGCTTCTTCGTCACGCCAAAATGACAAAGATAGAACCTTGCTGTCATTTGTTAGACTTTGGAAACGTTCGATTGAGATAAAACCATCAATATCTGATAGCAGCGGTTTTAGTTCACTTGCAATATCTAGATATTCAGAGGTTTTACCCTCTGCTACCTGTACTTCAAAAATTACTGCGATCATAACTCACCAGACTACGACTAATATATTCGAGCATTTTACCGAATTGGAGCTGCTGTAAATATGAGTTGTAGCAAGAAGTTAGAGATTAGATTCTGTGATTTTTCGCCATTCACATAACGCCCTGTTAAGGGGTGAGCAACGCAATACCGAAGCCACCGCACACCACCTTAATCACTTAAACCAACGCATAGTGAAAGTGCCACGCGTTGCGAATCCCTCTTGAACAGTTTGTTATACAAATGGTTAATTGGATTCTGCGGTCTCTTTAAAGACTAGGTTAAGAGGTTTAGCTAAAGAGTAAATCCACAAACCAAATGCTACAAAGCACCACATAAACAACGCTAGGAAAAAACTAAATATTGGCCACATTGCTAATGCTAGTAACAGACCTGATACACCCGTTACTGGTGTTTCTTCCCACTTTACAGTCTCCGCACCAAATATGGATGCGATGCCACACATTAAAAAGAAAACAAAGAAGCTTAAGCTAAAGCCGATAAAAAGCATTTTGAAAAGAGACCTTTTCGATATTTTCTTAACTGTAATTTCCATTTTCATCCCTGTATTTGTATAACGCCCTGTTAAGGTGTGAGCAACGCTATACCGAAGCTCACGCATACCACCTTAACCACTAAACCAAAGGCATGGTAAAAATGCCACGCGTTGCGAATCACTCTTAAACAGTTTGTTATGTGTTTACTTTCCGACCAAACATCAAAGGAAATATATGGGCATGATATGACTTTACAATTACCTCTAAATCAGATGATAACACTTCGTCGGGGATGTTGGGCTCTATGACGTAGAACACAGAAAGTAGCTCTTCCTTGGTGACTTCATGATCCAAATTATGCGCTAGGTTATTTCGTAGTACATTTAGCTTTTTTAGAGAACCAACCACGGAACTATTGAGAACCCTCTCGCCATCTTCAAATTGTAACTTAGAGCATAGCTCTAATTTCTGTCTATATGAGAGGCTGACACTCAGAACCGCTGAAGCGTGCCTATCTAATATTAAACCTATGATTTTCTCTAAGACCGCCTCTGTTATCAGGTGAATAGTCAATATCCTAGCGATAGAACCTTCTGGTTCGTGAAATCCACGCATTGCCTGGCTGAACATCTTGTATTCAAGTTTACTTAGCTCTTCCTTTTTTGTCATACAACCTCCCGCTGCACATAACGCCCTGTTAAGGTGTGAGCAACGCAATACCGAAGTCACCGCATACCACCTTAAACACTAAACACAACGCATAGTAAAAATGCCACGCGTTGCGAATCACTCTTAAACAGTTTGTTATATGAATTAGATTTCCGATAGCTTGTTATCAGTGGCTTCAACTAAGTCCCTAAAAAAACGAATACACTTATCAAGTTCATCGCGCCTTACAATATGTGGCAACTGTTTATCAATTTGCGCTCTATGAACAGCTTCACCACGCTTACGCAGCCATGTATTCAATGCAGACCTAGTGTCTTTTGCCGTATGATAATTTCCAAACACCCAGCTTTCAGTAACATCAATACCAAAGAACTCTTGAAATAAATTTCTAGTTTTGCTGGAGTCTGGATTATGAAAGGTCTTTAAGTGATCATTAAGGCGATTCTCAATAATATTTCCAACCTGAGAACCCATTATCATTCCATACTTAGCAGCGATTAACTCAGATGCTATATCTTCGACATATGTTTCCCAAGCCGTCAATGTCATTATTAAGGTCGCCCTTTTTAGAGCTTCAGGAGGCTGATATTTGTTTTCACAATTATTCATTAAGTCATAACACGTGATTAGCTCCTCCGAATCAGAGATAGCTAATTCAAACTCTTTTCTTGCTTGAGACATAAAACTCCCTTATTCATATAACGCCCTGCTAAGGGGTGAGCAACACAATACCGATGCCGCTGCATACCACCTTAATCACTAAATTCAACGCATGGTAAAAATGCCACGCGTTGTGAATCCCTCTTGAGCAGTTTGTTAGTCGCGAGGCACCGAGCGACAATTTTAAGCCGAACTAAACTTTGCGAACAACAAACTTTATGTGCTTTGATGCATTTAAGTCAGGCGTAGTCTCAAAGCGGCTACTCAATGAAACCACTTAGAACAAACAACGCCGTAGAAAACGGACTGACAACACCAAAAAGCGCTTTTGGAAAGCCAATCTCACAGTGCGGACTTTCAACAAAGTCACTGAAACCACGTGGAACTTACCACACCAGAGAAAAAGTCACTTCAGCGAGTAAATCGGCTTTTGTACCAACAAACTCACCGAGCGGAGTTGCAGGCAAAAATAGACTCTCGATTGCCCTGTTCTGTCAGCGCCAAAGAACAAAACAACCGCTAGGACACTTGCCAAACTTTAGGCTTAAAACAACAGAAACTGAGTTTTGACCATCGACGATGAACTTGTGCGCTAAACAAGCAACTGCCAGATTTTGAGCTTAGAAACATGATTTTGATTACTAGCTTTTTCTGGCGACTAACGCCCTGTTAAGGGGTGAGCAACGCAATACAAAAGCTGCCGCATACCACCTTAAACAATAAAACCAACGCATAGTGAAAATGCCACGCGTTGCGAATCCCTCTTGAACAGTTTGTTAGGCATTGGCTACCGGTGCCTCTGACTTTGTCAGGTATAGAGCTAATAACCCAAAAACTAACTCCGCAACTAAATAAACATACATTAGTGTATTAGGTTGACCGTCAAACAAGATACCAATTAGACGACCAAATGCCATAGATAACAATGTAATAGCTACAATGATTAAAGCTAAAGTGACATCTTGCTTAATCTTGAGGACGAGTATCAAAGCAAGACCGATTGCAAACTGGGCACCACCATACGTAGCCCTAAAATCAATACTTGCTGAGGTAGAATTGGGGCTTGAGCCTGTAATTAAGTTTGCCATGTCTACAGGGAACACAGCAAAGATAGCTCCGTAGAGTAAAAAGAATAGCGCAGTTAACTAAACTAATAATTTCGACATACCTACTCCCTTAGGTTCGAAAAGATGCCTAACGCCTTGTTAAGGGGTGAGCAACGCAATACCGATGCTACCGCATACCGCCCTAATCACTAAAACTAACGCATATTAAAAATGCCACGCGTTGCGAATCCCTCTTGAACAATTTGTTATGTGAACATGCAAAGTCAGTACCCAATATCTAGAATCAAAAGCAACGTTAATATAAAAGGAGACCAGTACCATATGCTCCCTTTCCATTTACGAACTACCAAAGTTTGATACAACAAAGCGACAATAAATACTAATTCTAGAAAAAGCTGGAAAGGAAAGAGCTACAATGAGTAAACCATCCCATACCCAGGAGCTTGACCAGTTTCACTAGGATTACTCATTACACCGTCGATAAAGTGCTCGAAATATAAGTAAATGAAATGGTTCAGTGTTAGTGCAACTAAAACAAACCTCACAATGCTCACGCTCCAAGTTTATGATTTGAAATAGTATTTGTTCCAGCTCAGAAACTGTCGAGCATCATATTTTCATAAACTCGACATCAATCTCAGTTTTGTTCACATAACGCCTTGCTAAGGTGTGAGTAACGCAATACAAAAGCTACCGCACGACGCCTTAATCACATAAGCCACCGCAAAGTAAAAATGCCACGCGTTACGAATCACTCTTAAGCAATTTGTTAGTACATGCGCTACTTCTATTTATGGACTCCAAGATATTGAAAAGTGGCATGATATGAAAGGCTTTGAACACTGAAGTGAGACGGGCAGCTACAAAACTTTACCGTCATTGAGAGACGAAAGTTGGCTAGAAGAAAAACGCACTGAACGCCCCTACTTTCACTCACTTCAAATTAGAAAAGGATTCGATCCTCGCACTTTGATGGCAACACTCAAAGAAAGATAGGATTCACTTCGGAAGTACAGCGGAAGCGAAAAGGCGCCAAAGAAATAGGCTAAGAGTTAGAAACCGTAAACGGTGAAATCAAAGCGAACACTCCGCATATAGTGCCACCGGAAAGAACGTGAAAGGCATTAACTTTAAGGTGTAAAGACGAGCGCCAAAACAGATTAACACCAAAACTTATAACCTTTGATATCAAACCCGTACTAACGCCCAATTAAGGTGTGAGGCACACAATACGATGCTCCCGCATACCACCTTAATCACTAAAACCAACGCATAGTAAAAATGCCACGCGTGCCGAATCACTCTTAAATTGTTTGTTAGTTGCCCATCTTAAAGCCTAGTGCTAACATTTGTACACACACCAACAAAGGAATATATCATGGACACTAGAATTCAATTTCGTGTTGATGAAGAAACAAAACGCCTAGCTCAACAAATGGCTGAGAGCCAAGGTCGAACTCTAAGTGATGCTTGCCGCGAACTTACTGAGCAACTCGCTGAACAACAAAGAAAAACATTATCTCACGATGCATGGCTAACTGAACAAGTAAACCTAGCATTTGAGAAGTTTGACTCAGGAAAATCTGTTTTCGTTGAGCACCAAACTGCTAAGTCTCGAATGGAAGAGCGCAAAGCCAGAATCCGTAATCTAGGTAAGCAATGATTTTATGGGAAGAAGAGTCACTTAATGATCGTGAAAAGATCTTCGAGTTTCTCTATGACTTCAACCCTGATGCGGCAGAAAAAACTGACAACCTCATTGAAGCAAAAGTAGAAAACTTGCTTGAACAACCTTTAATGGGTGTACAACGAGATGGCATCCGCGGACGATTGCTCATTATTCCTGAGATTTCGATGATTATCTCTTATTGGGTCGAGGGCGATATCATCAGAGTTATGCGTGTACTCCACCAGAAACAAAAATTCCCTACGAATTGATTACTTCCTCTGGGGAACTAACGCCCTGTTAAGGTGTGAGCAACGCAATACCTGAGCCGCCGCATACCACCTTAAACACTAAACGCAACGCATAGTAAAAATGCCACGCGTTGCGAATCACTCTTAAACAGTTTGTTAGGCAATAGATTGCAAATTGCTCATAAACGTTTCAAAAACTATACGACCTTTTTCCAAATTATCTGCATGGATTTTAAGATACTCACTTTCGTCTAACTCAAGGTCGAGTTCTTTACGCACAGAAAGCAGTATATGTGGAGTCAAATCATTAACCCGAAAGAACTCTGACATACAACGCTTAGTAAACTTAAAATGCTCTTCATTTTGGACAGCCCAGTTAGCGTCAATTTTGGATGTGACTTGATCTCGATACTTACTTTCATTCTCGAAGGCTCTATTTATGCGTTCCCATGCACCTTCTTCTACAATGCCATCTAGATTCATGTTTTTCATTATCGTTAGACAGCGTTCGATTTCATCGTTGTGTTTTTTCCTGCAAGTTTCTAAGAACTCTATGTGAACCTTTCGGTTCATTAACACACCTCGCTCAAGAAAAAGACTCATATATGCAGCCCCGACTTCTCCAGTAAAGTTAGTTAAGTTCTTTACCGTTTCCTCCGTGCCAACCAAAGTGATCTTGGTAATCTGAGCAGCATTCTCAGAAAAGGAATCCGCTATTATTTGATTTGGTATATCCAGGTTAGCCATAACAGCCAAAGATCCCTGATATTTAGTCAAAGCCTCTACGCTATTGAGGTATACTTCTTTCTTAAGAAGCTTTTCTCTCTCAATTGAAGCTAACCTCAGTTGGTGATTACTTCTAACTTCTTCAAGCATCTCTGCATAACCAGATTTTACTTCTTCAACCTCGCTAGTAATTTCACCAATATCTTCTTTGGTCGCTAGATTTTTTGCTTTTTCTGAAAAATAGGAAGGCAAGTATGACTTCAATATAAAAAAGAGAAAACCAGCGCCTATGATTGCTCCGATACCAAAAACTCCAAACATCTGAAACAAGTCTTTTACGTCGCTAATACTCATTTTAACCTCTATTGCCTAACGCCCTGTTAAGGTGTGAGCAACGCAATACCGAAGCTGCCGCATACCACCTTAAACACTAAAACCACCGCATAGTAAAAATGCCACGCGTTGCGAATCACTCTTAAACAGTTTGTTAGCTTTTGTTTAGCTCGCCCCAAAGCTTAAGAGCATCTGCAAATGGCAAAACAACGTCTGCATAAACCCAACAAGAAAAAGATAAAATAATACAGAACCAGCCTATAGATACACAATTGTTGTGAGTGAATTTAGAAAACCCTTTACCTGATGATATCTGTGATGATGCACTTCTCAACATAAAGGTAAATGCAAAGAGTAATGCTGGTATTAATAATGCTGCTAGATATTTAGTATTTCCCTCCAAACCAATATACAACACTACTCCAAGAAATGTGGAACTAGTACCTAGCATAAAAACAATTGGTTTATTCGTAAGCCATTTCAATTTTGGTATGAATGGCAGAGCAGAAAAAATAAAATCCCTTTTTTCTGGCTCGAAATCAAACTTGAGTAGATAAAATTGAATGCCATAAACCAGAAACATGGGTACACAGCCACCTACCAAAGTTTCAAGCCACCAATCCTCTACTGATACTAGTTCTTTAACAAATGGTTCAAGCTCTTGATACTTTGTAAGGTAATCACCGTCAATCAAAAAGCCAGTAAACCAATAGCTAAAAAATGTAAATATTATTATTACTATTGCAGCTACAACTATAAATCTGTATTTAATAAGTAAGTTAAAAAGTGCTGTCAGTTTCATTATTACTTCCAATGTAAATTCTCACTCGTTAAAAAGCTAACGCCTTGCTAAGGTGTGAGTAACGCAATACAAAAGCTACCGCACAGCGCCTTAATAACATAAGCCACCGCAAAGTAAAAATGCCACGCGTTACGAATCACTCTTAAGCAATTTGTTAGTACATGCGCTACTTCTATTTATGCGCTCCAAGATATTGAAAACTGAGATGATATGAAAGGCTTTGAACACTGAAGTGAGACGGGTAGCTACAAAACTTTACCCCGTCGGGAAGACGAACGTTGGCTAGAAGAAAAACGTACTGAACTCCCCTACTTTTATTGGCTTCAAATTAAAAAAGGATTCGATCCTCGCACTTCGACGGCAACGCCAAAGAAAGACAATTCTGACTTAGTAAAAACCATGAAAAAGAAGAAGCGTCAAAGAAATAGACTAAGAGTTAAAAACCGTAAACGGTGAAATCAAAGCGAATACTCAGCATATAGTGCCACCGGAAAGAACGTGAAAGGCACTAACTTTAAGGTGTAAAGACGAGCGCCAAAACAGATAAACACCAAAACTTATGACCTTTGATGTCAAACCCGTACTAACGCCCTGTTAAGGGGTGAGCAACGCAATACCGAAGCCACCGCACACCACCTTAATCACTTAAACCAACGCATAGTGAAAGTGCCACGCGTTGCGAATCCCTCTTGAACAGTTTGTTATACAAATGGTTAATTGGATTCTGCGGTCTCTTTAAAGACTAGGTTAAGAGGTTTAGCTAAAGAGTAAATCCACAAACCAAATGCTACAAAGCACCACATAAACAACGCTAGGAAAAAACTAAATATTGGCCACATTGCTAATGCTAGTAACAGACCTGATACACCCGTTACTGGTGTTTCTTCCCACTTTACAGTCTCCGCACCAAATATGGATGCGATGCCACACATTAAAAAGAAAACAAAGAAGCTTAAGCTAAAGCCGATAAAAAGCATTTTGAAAAGAGACCTTTTCGATATTTTCTTAACTGTAATTTCCATTTTCATCCCTGTATTTGTATAACGCCCTGTTAAGGTGTGAGCAACGCCATACCGAAGCCGCCGCATACCACCTTAAACACTAAAACGAACGCATAATAAAAATGCCACGCGTTGCGAATCACTCTTAAACAGTTTGTTATGCGTAAATTCTAGCCATTTAACTGCCAAGATTTTGAACCTTTGCAATCGTATTTACTAATCATTGCCTGCTCTACCTGATTGATATCGTCTCCATCGTCGATATTTGTTAGAAAGTACAGCTTTATAATTTGCTCTTTATCCACTGCTTCAGCTAACACCTTATGCACAACGCGATATCCATCAGGGTTTGATTTACGATACGGTCGTCCTTTTAACAATCGTTCGACATTCCTTTTGTAGTGTTTCAAAGGACGTCTAGCGCCATTTTTCGCTTTACCGACATACCTTCCAACAAGAACATCATTGTTATCGTAAATTTCCCACATATAAATCAACGCTTGTTCTGAGTCTACACCCTGAGAAATAACATCAAACTCCATACTAACCATCCATTTTTTGTAGGTGTTACATACCGCTTTACGCATAACGCTTTCTATACGGCTCTAAGCCATCTTTCAGGCACGCTACCGCCTTCTTTCATGCAAAAGAAAGTATGCATGCTAGCACTTATCTGCATGAAAAAAATAGAAAATCAGTATGAATCTGTGTGCTCAACCACGCAATTAGACTGCGCAGGCGTGCCTAATTCGTTTAAGCACGCTAATTTAAGAAACCTGTATAAATAACCAGTTAAAATTAAACAATGAAAAATCAGTTTTTACTCAGCGTGAAAGAGCATATGATCTCACGTCACTATGCCAAGAAGACCATAGAAGCCTACCTATTTTGGATAAAGCGATACATACATTTCCACCAGCTAGCCCACCCTTCGAAACTTTCTGAAGATGATGTTGAAGGCTTTCTTAGCCACCTCGCGATTGAAGAAAAAGTGGCAGTAAAAACGCAGGCTCTCGCATTAAATGCTATCTCTTTTTTATACCGTGAATACTTTCAAATGCCACTTTCATTAAACATGCGATTTCAAAAGTCAGTGGCTGAAATGAAATTGCCAGTGGTGTTAACAAGGAATGAAGTACGCCGCTTTGTTCGACATATTGATCCACGATATAAACTCCATATTCAATTGTTATATGGTTCAGGGCTTCGAGTCATGGAATGTCTCCGATTGCGGATTCAAGATATCGATTACGATTATGGAGCAATCAGAGTTTGGCAAGGAAAGGGGGGCAAGAACCGGACAGTGACACTGGCAAAAGAGTTACATGAACCATTAAAAGCACAAGTAAACTTGGCAAGAGATTATTACCAAAAAGATCGTCATGTGGCAGGTTATGCGGGTGTAAATATAGCCGATGGCTTAAGTCGAAAATATCCTGGAGCCGAGCTAGATTTTAATTGGCACTTCCTCTTCCCTTCCACCAAGTTAAATGTCGACAACGAAACAGGAGAGCTTAGGCGTCACCATATCAATGAAAGCGCGATACAAAGAGCAGTGAAGCGAGCCGCAAAAGATGCAAGCATAGAAAAGTCAGTCACTTGCCACACGCTCAGACACAGCTTTGCGACGCACTTACTCGAGTCCGGTGCAGATATACGCACGGTTCAGGAACAGCTTGGGCATTCCGATGTAAAAACCACACAAATATACACGCATGTAATCGAGCGAGGTGCTGGCGGCGTATTGAGCCCTTTATCGAGCCTATAAAAAACAAAAGCCACCGAGTAAAACATCGGTGGCTTTAGCCATTTATGTGCGAAAGTCGTGCTAGTGGCGCTCTCCTAGCTTGACGTTTCCTTTGGAGTCAAACCACAGAGCTTGAGCGCGGCGACGACCAATCAAAATCGGACCATCGTCGTAGAACAAGAAATTCTTCCAGTGTTTTTTAAACGTTGACCACTTCGTCTCAATCACGTTGTATTTCTCATAGCAAAAGTACACGGTTACATCATCTTGCCAGTCAATAAACGTCGCCACTTCTTCTGGAAGTTCAGGTTCATCAGCTTCCCAAGCAGCCATCCAATCGACTTCTTGTGACCAGTTAGACTCTTTCATTGGCCAGTCTGATGAGCTCAAACGATCTGCATCAGGGCTTTGCGCACTGATGTTCTCTTTCCAGAACTGCGCGGCGCGAGCTTGACTCATTGGCTTGATAAACTCTAGGTCTTCTTCCGGCACTGGCATTGACTGGTGAGTAAAAATCCATTTTCTTTGGTATTCATCCAAAGGCAAATAAGACATTCAGTCTCCTTTCTTACGACTTCAACCAACCGTTCTCGGTGGCATCTTCAATCAGTTCTTTAGCCTTGTCCCATAATGTGACAGAGCCAAATTCAATTCTTTTATTGATGGTTAACGCTTGCTCTTGCGTCACCCCATTTTCTTTCCAACTTTGACCATCATTGTGGTAGTTGAGCAACATTGGAATAAGGCGGTCTAACGCCTTAGCGTATTTAGCATCATTACTTTGCGCGGCTTCAAATTCATGCCACAGAGCGAGCAGTTCTTCACCTTGATCGCTTGGTAACATACCAAACAAACGCTGAACCGCTCTGAACTCTTTCTCTTCTTGCTCTTTAGACGCTGCAACATCATAAACAAAGGTATCGCCCGCGTCGATCTCTACCACATCATGAATAAGCAGCATTTTCATCACACGCGCAATATCAACTGGAGCATTAGCGTGCTCTTGCATTAAAACAGCCATTAGCGCAACGTGCCAGCTGTGCTCACCGCTATTTTCCAGACGTCCATCAGCGCTTTTTACTCGAGTGCGTCGAAGTACGCTTTTCAGTTGGTCTAGTTCTATCAAAAGCGCTAACTGCTTTTCCAGCCTTTCCATCTATCGAGCCTCTGCATTCCAATTCGGGTTAGTCAGCGATGTCAGCACATGATCTTGCCACTCACCGTTGATCAACAAATAATCCTTTGCGTAACCTTCTCTTTCAAATCCGACATGTTGCAAAACAGCTTCACTTCGCGTGTTATGCGGCATGTAGCCAGCTTGAATGCGATGTAACTTTTGTACATCAAACATATAGTCGCATGCCATTTTCAACGCGCGGCGCATATAGCCATTTCCTTGCGCATCTTCAGCAAGAGAGTAACCCACATTACAGGCATAAAATGGGAAACGGGTCAGGTTACTGAAAGAGAGCGTCCCGAGCATTTTACCTGATTCAGCATGAACGAGTAGGCAGTAGTAGCCCAACCCCAATCTATGCAGCTCGTTCAGTTTTATCAACTTTTGTAGCCAGCCGTTGACAGAGTAAAATGCCTCTTCACGTTTTGGCTCAAAAGGCGCTAAATACTCTCGGTTTGTCTGAAAATATACCGCAATCATATCGGCATCACCAATTTCTGCGGTACGTAGAAGCAAGTCGCCGTCCAACTTGTGAACGGCGATTGAGGAGCTTTTATCTTCCATTACGAATGACAACTTCCATTTAATTTCGGATTAATTTTCGGATAGCCCAGTTTGTACGAATACCCTAGCTTTTACGAATACCATAATCACGCAATTTGTTCGCGATAGAGGTATGAGAGACATTCAATCGCTTGGCGAGCTTACGGCTTGATGGGAAAGATTGATACAAACGCTCTAAAATCTGCGATTCGTAATCACGCATGATCTCATCCAATGATCCATCAAGGTTCAAGGTTGCGCTACCTCCGCCCATTGCTTGCGGTTGAGGCAGATTAAAGTTATCCGCTTTTAGCAAATGACCTTCCATCTCAGTCAGCGCGCGAAGCACCATGTTATCTAACTGACGCATGTTACCGGGCCACTGGTAATTTGCTAACGCATCAACAAGTTCATTATCGAGTTCTGGTTTATCGATACCAAGCTGCTGAGCATGTTTTGTGACAAACAAATCCAGCAATGGTGCAACATCGTTCGAGCGTTTACGCAGCGGCGGGATGTTCAACGTTAGAACGTTGAGACGATAATACAAATCTTCACGGAACTTACCTGCTTCGGCAAGTTCGGCTAGGTTGTGCTTGGTTGAGGCAATAATACGCACATCAACATGCATCTCATCTTCTGCACCAACACGACGGAAGTTTCCATCTTGTAAAAAGCGAAGTAGTTTGATTTGCAAGTGCGCACTCATCTCGCCTATCTCATCGAGAAAAACGGTGCCGCCGTTGGCTTGCTCAAAAATACCTTTATGCCCTTGCTCATGATTAAACGAGCCAGGTGCATGACCAAATAACTCGGTCTCCGCAACATCGTCCGGCATCGACGCACAACTCAGCACCATAAATGGCTTGCTCGCGCGTCCAGATCGGCTATGACATGCTTTTGCCAGCATTTCTTTGCCAGTACCAGTTTCACCCTCAATCAATAGGGGTTGGTCAAGCACTGACAGTTTTTTTGCTTGGTTCATCAACGCCTTATGGCGATTCGATAAACCAACAAAATGCTCGAATCCTAACTGGTTATGCAATGGCAGAGTTTCTTCTATCTGCACACCTTGCTGGCTAGAGCGAATAGTCATCAACGTACTAGCAAGAGTTGAGTTTTGCGCTTCGTCTTTAATGTAGACAGGCATCAACTCAAGAATGTAGTCCAAACCATCAATCACTAAGCTTTCACGAGTGCGGGCATTAACGCCTTCCGACCAACGAGAAAAACGAACACTCGGTAACAAAACTCCGATTTGAGTGCCAATCACATCTTGTTTGTGCTGACCAAGTAGAGACAATGCTGACATGTTCGCCATATCTACCGCACCTTTGAGGTCGATGGCAAAGACAGGATCTGGAAGATTATCTACCAAAGAGAGCAACTCAGTATTGTGGCGCTCCATTGGCATAAATTGGATTTTACGTACGTCTTTGACCCCCGGTATACGGCGGATTTCTGCCATTAGTTCGCTAAAGGTATCAAAATCAATATCAGGGCAGTTTAGGTAAATGATGCCACTAATATCAATTTCGATACCACGTAAATCGATGCTTTTAGACGCTAAAATATCGAGCAGTTCTCGGGTAAGACCGAGTCTATCTTCACAAAAGACTTCAAGACGCACTGAAAATATCCCAAATCACAACTGTCAGGAAAAGTTGACAGTAGTTTCTACCAAGCTTGGAATGGCGTCAAGTAATCCTCACCGTCAAAGGTGACATTGATTACGGTTTCATCGTGATTGATGCAACTTTCGCCACCACTTCTTTGCGAATCGCACCTAGTTTCACCTGACGCTCCGGATACCAAGGTAATGGACGAAGCAGTGCCATCGATTTGAGCCCTAGGCGCGCAGTCAAAATACCCACACCCAAACCCTGCCCTGCTCGCGCAGAGACTTTTCCAGCTAAATCCATCGACATCAGATCCATACTGGCATCAATCGCGAGCTCACTGGCACCTGCTGCTGCCATGTTAACGAACACTGCACGTAGCAGTTTGATGCGTGAAGCATACCCCAGCTCAACGCCATACACCTTCGAAAGATTGTCGATCATTTTGAAGTTACGCCATGCCACCAGCAACATATCAGCGGCTGCTAATGGGCTCACAGCCACCAACGCGGCAGATTCAGTTGCATGTTGCGAAACAATTTTGGTTGCGAGCTTGTCTTGCTGACTCACAACCATGGAATCATACATATCTAGAATTTCGGCATCACTATGAGCTGGGTTTACGCTGTTTTTCCAACGATCAAACCCCGGGTTTTCTGCCAACACGCCGCTTTGCTCCGCCACTTTTTCACAAAAGGCTTTGCCCTTACCGACGCTTTGGCTATCAATAAGCCCTTCGCTTTCTTCCTGCACACTAAAATGATTGCGAAGTTTACGCAGCTTCCATAGCTCTTTGCCTAGTGCACCCAAACCAAAAGAAGCGATAGTGGTGATAAAGCCAGCCCAGCCAAGAGCAAGCCAATCAGCAGTTTGTACTGCGGTAACGACAGAATCGACCGTCTGCCAACCAACTAAACCGGCAAAGGTTGCAAAGAGCCCCGTTGTCAGCCATTTGCGACCCACTCTCGGGCGAATGACATGTTCAAGCTGTAACTCTTGTTCTGTTTCATCCTGTTGCTCTTCAATCGCCACAGGTACGAAGGTTTCTTTTTCTGAAAACGTCTTTTGAGCCGTCAACTCAGGAGAAACACTCTCTTGATCACTTTGCATCACTTTTTCTGAGAAGACTTGTTTTTGTTTTAGTTCACTCATTTCAATTTGTCTCCCAATAGGTATTCCAATGCTTTGTCTAGGCGAATGTGTTTCATCGGCTCATCCGTTTCTGAAGGCATTGGACGGAAAGAAGTAAAATCAAAGCCACTGTTTTGCCAATAAGCGGTATTCGGCAGCTTCTTAGGGACTTCTCCCGGGAACATCGTCATTGGCTCCCCTTTTAACGTCGTGCCTTGCAGCGCGGGGACGGTTTTATCTCCGGAGGCAATAAAGCCTGACATGGTCGCTTGAATCGACGCAATGCTCATGCAGCTCATTTCAATGTTCTCGTACGCTGCGGTTTGCCATGCTGGGTGGACCATTTGCTGTAACAATGACACTAAGTGAGGGTGCTGATCTGGGGTCACGTGATCCGCTTTCGTCGCAGCAAACAGAACTCTGTCGATCTTTGGTGAGAACAAACGACGCAAGAAGCTACTGCGCCCATACCGGAAGCTATGCATGATCTGTTCAAGCGCTTGGCGCATATCATAAAAAGCTTCATCACCCGCATTAAGTGGCTGCAAGCAGTCGACCAGTACGATCTGTCGATCGAAAGTAGCAAAATGATGTTTGTAAAACGCTTTGACGACCTTTTGCTGGTATTCATGGTAACGCGCTTCTAGCATCGCGAGGTTACTGCCTTTAGAAGGCTTTACCCCTTCGTCAACTCGACACGGGAAAAACTGCAGCACTGGCGCACCAGCAAGCTCACCCGGTAAAACAAATCGACCAGGTTGCACCCAGTGTAGCCCTGAGTCTTTACAAGCATGCAAATAATCTGTGTATGCGTTAGCAACCTGCTCAAGCTGTTTTTCACTGGCTTCTGCATTCAAATCCACCGAATCAAGCGCCTCTAACCAAGGGTTGGCAAGCTCAAGACGCTGACCTTTTAGCGCATCAAACTGGGTACGAGACCAGCTTGCAAAATCCATATCAAGCAAAGGTAAATCAAGAAGCCACTCACCCGGGTAGTCAATGATATCGACGTTCAATACCGCGGTTTTGCTCAGCAGCTTTTTAGTGGTTTTGTTCGGTTTATATTTGAGTGCAAGACGAATTTCGCTCACGTCACGAGTCGGCACCGGCCATTGGGGAGGTGTAGCATGAATTTGACTCATTGCCTCATCATAGGCAAAACGTGGCACCATCATGTTCGTTTGTGGTTCACGTTTAGCGCCAATCAGGCGCTTATCACGGGCCGCATTAAGCAGTGGCAAATTATCGTGTGTCGCAGTGTGCAGCAGTTGATTGACTAAAGAAGTAATAAAGGCGGTTTTCCCCGCTCGAGATAACCCAGTCACGGCGATTCGGACATTGGTGTCCATACCACGGCTGATAAAGTCATTCACTTCTTGCGTTATTCTTTTCATACTTTTTATTTATCTCATCAATTTCTGCTACGCAGTGTAATTTTACCAACCTTAATCAAAGATGAACAAAGTATTCACGGCAAAATCTGACGTTTAAAAACGCAAAAGCCTCTGAGAATTTCAGAGGCTTCGGGGATCTTGATAACCAGTTTACACTCTAATCGTCTTCGATAAGCTTGTAGATAACAAACAGTGCAATCTCCAAAATCAACCACAAGACACAAGTGATGGTGACGTATTTTTCATCGAAGATACTGATGCCGTGAAGGATCAAGTCGTAGCCCACAAAGCTACCGATCACAACCGCAAGGACTATTTGTAGAATTTGAATAAAACGAGGCATGCCGTCTCCTAATCATGGTCAGCATAACAACAAAATTTGTTATGCCTATAAGTTTATATCTGATTATATAGACAAAAAGTGCAGCTTTCGCTGCACTTTTGTCAAATGTTTGCTAGGTAAATCAGCACTTTGTCACATTCTCTCGATTGAGACGCCTGCGCCTCGCCGAGTCAGACTCCGCATGACACAAACCTTGTGACCTGACAAATTAGCAACTCGTGGCTTACGCTTCCATCTCTTGGATTTTCACTTTCCACGTATCTGGGCCAATTTGGTGCGCATTTACACCATTTGAGTCAACTGCTACGGTAACTGGCATGTCTTCAACTTCGAACTCGTAAATTGCTTCCATACCCAAATCTTCAAACGCCACAACGCGTGCTTTTTTGATCGCCTTCGCAACCAAGTAAGCCGCTCCACCTACCGCCATGAGATAAACGGCTTTGTGGTTTTTGATTGACTCAACCGTAGCTGGACCACGCTCGGCTTTACCTATCATACCCATAATGCCCGTTTGCTCTAGCATCATGTCAGTAAACTTATCCATTCGCGTGGAGGTTGTTGGACCTGCAGGACCAACAACTTCATCACCCACTGCATCAACCGGACCAACGTAGTAGATGAACTTACCCTTAAGATCGACACCTTCTGGTAGACCTTCTCCCGCCTCTAGCATGCCTTGGATACGTTTATGTGCCGCATCACGACCAGTAAGGATTTTGCCAGACAGCAGAACGGTTTCACCCGTTTTCCACTCTTGGACTTCTTCTTTAGTGACCGTATCAAGGTTAACGCGACGTGTGTTCTCGCCTGCTTCCCAAGTAATGTCTGGCCAATCTTCCAGTTTTGGCGGCGTCAACTCTGCCGGTCCCTTGCCATCAAGAGTGAAATGCACGTGGCGTGTCGCTGCACAGTTCGGGATCAAGCACACAGGTTTCGAAGCGGCGTGAGTCGGTGCAGTTTTGATTTTCACATCAACAACTGTCGTTAAACCGCCTAAGCCTTGAGCACCGATGCCAAGTTTGTTTACACGATTGAAGATATCAAGACGAAGCTCTTCTTCCGCATTTTGAGGACCACGGTCAATCAACTCTTGAATGTCGATGTGTTCCATTAGAGATTCTTTTGCCAGTACCGCTGCTTTTTCTGCAGTGCCGCCGATACCAATGCCAAGCATACCTGGAGGACACCAGCCAGCGCCCATTGCTGGTAGCGTTTTCTCTACCCATTCTGCTATGTCATCTGACGGGTTCAGCATGACCATCTTAGTTTTGTTCTCAGAACCGCCACCTTTCGCAGCAATTTGAATTTCAACTTTGTCTCCAGGCACCATATTAATGTGCACGACTGCTGGCGTGTTGTCTTTGGTATTGATTCGCTTACCTGCAGGGTCCATAAGAACCGAGGCACGCAATGGGTTATCTGGGTTTGTGTAAGCCTGTCGGACACCCTCATCCACCATTTGTTGTACCGTCATATCGGTCGAGTCCCACTGGACGCCCATGCCGATGTTCACGAAACAAGTCACGATCCCCGTATCCTGACAGATCGGTCGATGACCTTCTGCCGACATACGAGAGTTAATTAGGATCTGAGCGATGGCGTCTTTTGCCGCCTGGCTCTCTTCACGGTGGTAGGCTTTTTCAAGGGCTTGAACAAAGTCTAGCGGGTGGTAGTAAGAAATATACTGTAGCGCATCAGCAACACTGCTGATGACATCCTGCGTGCGTATTACCGTCATTGCATGCCTCATTATTGTTATGCTTTGCTTCCATTATTGGCTTGGCTTCAATCGTGTTTGTTGAGCTTATTGCTCTTGATGAGCTTTGTTTTTATAAACGTTTATTTTTAAACCATGTTTTATAAACAATTGTCGAACGGCTGATATCGACACACGAGTAAATGAAGTCGCCTTCTTTTATAGTAAAACCACCTCCAAGCCTTTGTATAGAGGTAGTTTGGCTATACAAGGGTTTATGATACTCTTGCTGCCCATGACATGCCATGCAGTGAATGAACTCTTTGTCACAATTTAAACAAATGAACAACATGGATACGCAATTGCTTGATTTTAAGGCATTGGATTACGCCAACGACCTCGCTCTTTCACTATTTTCCCGTATTGAAAGCCAACCTTGGGCGATGCTTTTACGCTCTGCCTCGCAGACGCACATCGATAGCCGGTTCGACGTATTAGTCGCAAACCCAATCGCTACCCTTGAGACAGTGAGCAGTGACACACAAATCACCACATCAAACGAAAACTACGTTTCCCAAGATGACCCATTTTCTTTGCTAGAAGACCTTCAGCAGCGGCTACTACCACAGGTTGAAGCTGACGCAAAATGGGATGTGCCGTTTGTCGGTGGCGCACTGGGTTACTTCAGCTACGATTTAGGTCGTCGAGTCGAATCCATGCCTGATCTGGCAGACAAAGATTTGCGTACTCCAGACATGGCTGTAGGTTTGTATGAATGGGCGCTGATCGTTGACCACAAGCTAAACAAGGCGTGTATGGTCGGTCGAAACATCGAGCAAGCATGGCAATGGCTCAACGCGCAATCGAGCGCGGATGTTGAAGACTTCAAGCTGATTAGCGACTGGCAATCCAATATGACGCAAGCGTCCTACGCTTCTCGTTTTGAGCGTGTGCAACAGTACCTACTGAGCGGCGACTGCTACCAAATTAACTTAGCACAACGTTTTAACGCCGCCTATCAAGGCAGTGAATGGCAAGCTTACAAAAAACTGGAAGAAGCAAATCAAGCGCCTTTTTCCGCGTTCATTCGTATGCCTAAATCAGCGATTATTAGCGTGTCACCAGAGCGTTTTCTAGAGCTTAAAGATAACGTTATTGAAACCAAACCGATCAAAGGCACTCGTCCTCGCAGTCAAAATCCACATCAAGATTCCGCCAACGCGTTTGATTTACAGACCGCAGAGAAAGACCAAGCAGAGAACTTGATGATAGTCGACTTACTTCGCAACGATATTGGTCGGGTCGCGGCACCAGGTAGCGTACATGTACCGAAGCTATTTGATATTGAGAGCTTTCCCGCAGTGCATCACTTAGTGAGCACCATTCGGGCCAACTTAGACATTCGCTACTGCGCTGCAGATCTGCTTCGTGCATGTTTTCCCGGCGGTTCGATCACTGGTGCGCCGAAAGTACGGGCGATGCAAATCATTGAAGAGTTAGAACCTCATCGACGCAGCGCTTATTGTGGCAGTATTGGCTATATTTCCCGTCATGGGCGTATGGACACCAGTATTACAATCCGCACTTTGGTCGCAGAAGACAAACGGCTCTACGCATGGGCTGGTGGCGGTGTGGTCGCAGACAGTGACTGCGCTGCAGAATATCAAGAGACCCTGGATAAGCTCTCAAAGATACTACCAGCGCTCAAATCATGAGCAAAAACCTCAATCGAAATAAACAAAGCGGCACTGCAACATAACCGTGCCGCTTCTTTTTATATGTTCTCGTGCTCTCTATTCGTCTAACCACTTACACATCATCTGCTCAATATCCGCGGCAGTATATGGTTTGGTTAGGATGTCATCCATCCCAGACTCCACGCACTTTTGTCTTTCCTCAAGGGTGGTGCCTGCTGTTAGTGCAATAATCGGTCTGTGAAAGCCATTTTCTCGAAGGTGTACCGTTGCTTCATAGCCATCCATTTCCGGCATCCGACAATCCATAAAGATCAATTCGTAATCTTTCTCTTTCACCGCATCAAGCGCTTCTAACCCATTGTTTTTCAAATCTGGAGTAATATCGAGCTTTTTCAGCATTTGAGTCACAATCACTTGGTTCATGCGAATATCATCCACCACCAATACGGAACGCCCGGACAGGTCAATCTGATGACCAATTAAAACATCGCCATCCGCTCTGCCCTGTGCTTGCCCTTGTTTCAGTGGCAATTTGACTTTAAAGATAGTGCCCTTGCGCGGCTCACTGACAAAGCTGATTTCGCCGTCCATCAAATCAACCAAATTCTTACAAATCGCAAGTCCAAGCCCAGAGCCTTCAAAACTTCGCTTGGTAGAGCGGTCGGCTTGCACAAAGGGGTCAAATAAAGCTTGCTGCGCTTCCAGCGGGATACCAATTCCAGTATCTTCCACTTCAAACAGAGCGCAGCCATCGCTCCATTCGACACGAAGCACCACCCCTCCAAGATTGGTAAACTTAATCGCATTACCAATCAAATTGACCAGAATTTGCGTAATACGCTCAAAGTCTCCAATCAAGTACTCAGGAATACCCAACTTCTTATCAATAGAAAAGTGAATGCGCTTTTCCGCAGCTTTGGCTGCAAATACGCCGGTCAAAGCATTTTCTAGGTCTTTCCAAGCAAATACTTTGTTTATGATTTCCATCATACCCGCATTCATCTTACTGAAATCGAGCAAGTCGTTAATAATAACGCGTAGCAGATCGCCTGATTGACTTAGATTACCAAGGTATTGAAGCTGCTCTTCCTCCAAGGGGGTTTTACTTAACAGCTCCGCGCTGCCGAGCACACCATTTAATGGTGTTCGCAACTCATGGTTGATCATGGCAACGAATTCTTTGGTCGCCTTTTCCGATGCTTCGGCACGCTTACGTAATTCAACTTCACGCTCTAGGCTCAAGTGACGGCTAATAACGCCATGAACTAAATCAGACACTAATACCATTTGCTTGGAAATGAATTCTTGGTCAACTTGATCAAGATCCACGGAAAACACAAGCTCGCCTAAAATCATTGAATCGATAATAATCGGCAGGTAAAGCTTCTGCGCTTGCCAGCGAGGCTTGGCATCGATGGGCGCATCATGAGCAAGATTAAGATGACCAAATTGATGACGACGCAACGAAGATAAATGCGTATCGCTCAAATACAGGTACGCACCCGACACAACCGAATTAGATGTCAGTTGCTCCAAAAAGCTGGCAATCATGGTTTCATCAAAGGTGCTAGAAAGGAAGGTACGACCAAACTTAATCAACGTGGCATCGATTTGCTCTTCAAACTCAAACTTGCGCAAGTCGTGCTCTGACTGCATTTCCAGCTTCTTTAAGGCTACGCTCAGTTGCTGATTCGCCTCATACAACTCTAAGCTTTTTTGCTCCAACAGTGTTTCTGCTGCTTTTCGCGATGCCACTTCTCGTTTGAGTTTCCTTTCTAATGAGGAACTTCCTGTCATATTGCCTTATTGAGCCTCCAGCCAAAAACGAACTTGGCTTCCATCTTGCGACTGATTTTGGTGCTTAATGATCACCGTTTCATCAAAGTGAGTGGCACAGCCTTTAATTAACCCCACACACACATGCGCCATGCAGCGCGCACTCCGATAATCGAACACCATCTCCGATTGAGTTTCACTGATAAAGTCAAATTGCGGTGGATTGGCATCTGGGTAAAGCTTTTTCACTTCCACGTGAATAAAGTCTTCCACATGACGCACAAATTGAAACGTAGTGGAGCATTGCTGCAAGCTGGCATGGTTTGGGATTGATTTGAGCAGGTTTTGAAACACACACTCACCAAACACTTCTTGTAACTGCTCCGGTGGAATGTTGGATATTTTGCTGAGGTTGACAATTAACTTGACCAAATCACGATGATCATAACTGCCGACCGAGGTGTAGATGCCTTCATCATTAGATAAGTCGAGCACTTGGTCCAAAACTTCCAGACCAAACTTCTCTTCCACTAACTCCATGAACTCTGTGAAAATAATCCCTTTCATCGTCTTCAACTAACCTTATAGTGACGCCTTAAAATAAAGAATGGTGTATAAAGGTATAACTTTCAAATTAATATGCTTCAGCACACAGGTGTTTTCGGTAAAAGGATTGAGCATTGGTTATTGATAAATCGACATTACTGCAGAACTTCCAACTGCAAATGCCCACAGGCTATCATCGTGAGTCTTTGGGACGCTTAGCGCACTTAGAATCATTGAAGTTGAGAGAAGCGGCCGTATTGATTGGCTTTGTCGAACGTGAACAAGGTCTGCAAGTAATTTTGACCAAGCGTGCCGAGCACTTAAAGCATCATCCAGGGCAAATCAGTTTTCCTGGGGGCAAATTTGAAGATGACGATCAAGTACTTGTTAATACCGCCCTTAGAGAAGCAGAAGAGGAAATTGGTATTCATCAAACAGATATAAGGGTGTTTGGTCAGTTGCCCAAGCTACCTACTATTAGCCAGTTTAATGTGACACCATTTTTAGCCTTTGTCTCACCAGACTATTCGACTCAGATCGACCCAAACGAAGTCGCCGAGGTTTTTGAGGTGCCAGCAGATCATATTTTGAATCCAAAAAAGCTTTACAGTACAAAATTCAAACTAAAAAACACCAGTCACCGTGTGTTTGCAATCCCCTATCAACAGCATTTCATTTGGGGAATGACAGCACAAATTATCGAATCGATGCAAAAACACATCATTTCTAACTAACTGTCTTATCAATGATAATCTTGCTTCTACAGCAAACATCATGTGCATCAATATTAATAAAAGGTTATTTTTCAAACATTCGTTCACATTAGTTTAATTTGGATTTTATATCGCAAACGCTTGCGGTGAGATAAATTTATACAATCGCCCCTTCAGATAAGTTTTTCTAATTTTACTCATTAGCAATAATCACGTGTAGCACGCCGTTTTCGTGATAAAAAGCAGGTTTTTGACATATCATTCAATAAGCTCGAGCAATACATGATTTAGATCTAATTTTCCTAGTGCAAAATCTTGCAAAATTGCTCCCGACTTATTTCCTGTTCCCAAAATGAGTAACTCAAAAATGAATACAACTACTTCTGCGGCTTCGACCGCACAATCGTCTAGTAAGTTTTCTTACAAAGACTTCACTTGGTGTCTGTCCCTGTTTGGTACAGCAGTAGGTGCAGGTGTACTTTTCCTTCCTATTAAAGCAGGTGCTGGCGGCTTCTGGCCATTAGTTATCCTAGCGCTAATCGCGGCACCAATGACTTGGTTCGCACACAAATCTCTCGCTCGTTTCGTACTTTCTGCGAAAAACCCTGAAGCGGACATCACTGACACAGTAGAAGAGCACTTCGGTAAAACTGGCGCAAACCTTATTACTTTTGCCTACTTCTTCGCTATCTACCCAATCGTACTTATCTACGGTGTTGGTATCACAAACACAGTTGACTCTTTCCTAGTCAACCAAATGGGTATGGAATCTATTCCTCGCTGGCTACTGTCTGGTGCACTTATCGCAGCAATGACAGCAGGTGTAGTATTTGGTAAAGAACTAATGCTGAAAGCAACATCAGCAATGGTTTACCCACTAGTATTTATCCTACTAGCACTTTCTTTCTACCTAATTCCTGATTGGAATACATCAATGATGGAAGTATCACCAAACTGGGGCGAAATGCCGACCATCGTTTGGCTAGCAATTCCAATCATCGTATTCTCTTTCAACCACAGCCCAATCATTTCTCAGTTCTCTAAAGAACAACGTCGTGTATACGGTGATGACGCAGTGAAGAAAACTGACGCTATCACTGGTGGCGCAGCAATGATGCTTATGGGTTTTGTAATGTTCTTCGTATTCTCTGTAGTACTTTCTCTATCTCCAGAGCAACTAGCATCTGCGCAAGAACAAAACATCTCAGTACTGTCTTACCTAGCTAACGTTCATGAGTCTCCACTTATTTCTTACATGGGTCCTCTAGTAGCGTTTGCAGCGATCACTTCTAGCTACTTTGGTCACTTCCTTGGTGCGCACGAAGGTCTAGTAGGTCTAATCAAATCTCGCTCTCAAACTCCTGTCAGCAAGATTGAAAAAGTATCGCTACTGTTCATCGTAATCACAACTTGGATCGTTGCTATCGTTAACCCAAGCATCCTAGGCATGATTGAAACAATGGGTGCACCGATGATCGCGGCAATCCTATTCTTGATGCCTGTATTCGCAATGCAGAAAGTACCAGCAATGGCGAAGTACAAAACTTCAGCACCTGTACAGATTTTCACAGCAATCTGTGGTCTTGCGGCAATTAGTTCTGTAATCTACGGCGCTCTTTAATCACTGCTGCTTTATTTAGCGTGATTAATCCAAGAATATAACGATAATAAAAAGCCTCCCAACTCCCCTTGGGAGGCTTTGTTCTGAGGTAATCGATATGATTAGTGTTTTTGACATCTATAAAATCGGTGTTGGTCCTTCAAGCTCACACACTGTAGGTCCAATGAAAGCGGGTAAAGAATTTATTGATGATCTTCGTGCAATGGGAAAACTGCGCGACATCACTAAAATCACCGTTGACGTTTATGGTTCACTATCACTGACAGGGAAAGGTCACCACACGGATATCGCTATCATCATGGGTCTTGCAGGCAACTCCCCTGAGAAAGTAGATATCGACTCTATTCCGGGCTTTATCGCTCGCGTAGAAGAAACTGAGCGCCTACCTGTTGGCATGCACTGTCATACAGTATCGTTCCCGAAAGATGGTGGTATGAACTTCCATACTACTAACCTTGAGCTACACGAAAACGGCATGCAGATCCACGCTTGGATCGATGACGAAAAAGTATACTCAAAGACTTACTACTCTATCGGCGGTGGTTTCATCGTTGATGAAGAGAATTTCGGTAAAGAAGTAGAGAACCCTATCAAGGTTCCTTACGAATACACAACGGCAGAAGAGTTAGTTCACCAGTGTAAAGAAAGCGGTCTTTCTATCAGCGCACTTGTGATGAAAAACGAACACTCTCTGCACTCTGATGAAGAGACTCGTACATACTTCGCAAACATCTGGCGCACAATGCGCGAATGTATGGATCGCGGTATGAACGAAGAAGGCATTCTGCCTGGTCCACTACGCGTACCTCGTCGTGCGGCAGCACTTCGTCAGCAACTGCTTACTTCTGAAAAGACAACTAACGATCCAATGTCGGTTGTTGACTGGGTAAACATGTTCGCTTTCGCAGTAAACGAAGAAAACGCTGCCGGTGGTCGCGTTGTTACAGCACCAACGAACGGTGCGTGTGGCATCATCCCAGCGGTACTGGCTTACTACGATAAGTTCATCCAGACAGTAACTGAAAAAGATTACATCCGTTACTTTGCGGCTTCTGGTGCAATCGGTGGTCTTTACAAGCGTAATGCATCTATCTCTGGTGCAGAAGTTGGTTGTCAGGGCGAAGTTGGCGTAGCGTGTTCGATGGCTGCAGCTGGTCTTGCTGAGCTGATGGGTGGTAGCCCTGAGCAAGTATGTATGGCAGCAGAAATTGCGATGGAACACAACCTAGGTCTAACTTGTGACCCTGTAGCGGGTCAGGTTCAGGTTCCATGTATCGAGCGTAACGGCATCGCGGCAGTAAAAGCGATCAACTCAACTCGTATGGCACTGCGTCGCTCATCTGCACCTACGGTTTCTCTGGATAAGGTTATCGAAACCATGCTAGAGACCGGTAAGGACATGAACGCAAAATACCGTGAGACATCTCAAGGCGGTCTAGCAATCAAAGTGATTTGCTAATCCTCCCCTCTCAATTGAAAAGCCCGAGCACATTGCTCGGGCTTTTTTTTCGTTTCTGCATTCTTAATCCGCCGAAATACAACTAGATTGAGCTTTATAAAAAAATCTAAAATGGTCACTATATCCAGAAGTTTAGGATATGCCCGTAGAAGGTCACATACCTGATACATCAATATTGATAACGTATTCAAAAAATTAATCCTGGAGCGCAATAACACATGATTAGGTTTGAACTCGGAAACCAAATCTGCGTTTGCCTGACCGAAAAAGAACTTTCACTACAGCTCAATCATTCCATCCACTCTTCTATTCCTGTAAACCGAATCGAATATTTGATCCTTAGCACCATCGCCGCTTTTGGCAGCCTAAACGCGCCTATTAGCCAGAGGAAAATCGAAAAGAAGTTATCAGCGCAACATCATTTGATGTTGCCGGAAAATGGATTTAAGAACGCTGTTGCGTCGGTACGAAAGAAGTTCAGGCAACTGACAAAGAATCACGTAGAGGCACCTAAGTCTCTGATCGAAAACATCCACCGAAAGGGATATTTTGTGCCATACGATAGCCAACATGCACAAAAAGACGGACTTCTGCAGCAAGCGCGGATCCATCAACAAGCGACACACAGCATAAGAAGAGCAATAGGCATCTGCTTACGCAGTCGTGCGCTGTACTTGAATCTACTGTTTTTTCTCGTTTTTACTATCATCTTGTATGTTGCGATTTGCTTTTACACAATCAGTACGATTGTCAGGCAAAACTATTTTGATGATGCGATGGACTTTGCCCATGATCTGGCACAGCGTAGCTGCTTTGAGCATGAAGACCGCTTACGTGGCTTGTTCGATAATATCCAACTGGTCGAGTCCGCCTTAATGACGGACAAACACAATATTCGTTGTTTGGTGACACCAGAAGCCGTCGTGCCGGTCAACGAGAGAGACCGCAACCTTTGGCTCAATAACGAAAGTTACACCACGCATTCATTTTTCTTTGACGGCGCAGAAGTGTTGGTGCGAGTGAAAAACATCAATCTAGCGAATAGCATAGAGAGCCACATGTCGCGGATGTTTTTGTCGGGAATGAAAGTGTGTACTAACACCGGTACAGCGCTCGAAATTGGCGATACCCAGGGCAACTCGTTTTTATATAACGTCAATGATAACGGCTACAAAGAGATCTATTACGTATCCGGACCGATCACAAGCATCCTTGTTTTGAGCTTTATACTAATGTTTGTTGCCAGGCATAAAAAGCTGCGTTCGCTGGTCTCCTACCTATGGGCAATTCGTCAGTTCACCCTAAAGCTTGAACCTATTCATAACACATCAAATCGGCAAAATATTCACTATGAGGTACTGTCACGTTTTAAAGTTAAAAACACTCAGCGATTTATTGAACGTTTGATTGCCAATGGCTTACTGATCAATCACACCTTACTGGTGATAAAAACCGTCTATGGCGACGCAAAGTCATTACTCGCCCCTCTCAGCATCAACGTATGTCCTTCTCTTCTCATTGGGCGCAATTTTACGCGTCTTTATCGTCAGTTGTCCCAGTTAGACTGTACACTGCTAACCATTGAGATCACGGAAAATGCCTCGATGTATTACACGCGCGAGATATTTGACAACATCAGTAAGCTCAAACAGCTTGGTTGTAAAATCAGCATTGACGACTTTGGTACTGGGAATAACAATGTTGAGCTGATTAGCCACATTACTCCGAATTACCTGAAAATTGACCGTCTGTTTGTCATGAACTTAAAGCAAGACGACAAAAAGGTTGAAACTCTGCGCCAACTAATCGCGATGGGACACACGTACCACTGCACTGTGATCGTAGAAGGTGTTGAAACTGCAGAATGCGCACATCTACTCACCACCCTTGGCGCGCACATCCATCAAGGGTTTTATTACCCATTGTGTCGCTAGCGGCTTCTATTTATTGACAAAATCTGCACATAACCAGATTGCGTACTTTTTATATCCACAACTATAATGGCGGTATCGACTTTACCGCCTCTAAATAGATTCAGCACATGATCGCTATTAAACCAGCCAAGCTGAAAGATTTTGCCAGCTTGATGCAAATGGATGTGCACGACGATCAAAAAGGATTTTTCAAGCCCTTTGAACAGGCTTACCAACAACGCGCCAAATCGGAAGTGTTTTACACCATATTCCACGACTATTTGACTGTGGGGTATTTGGTGATTGATAAAGCATTTGCTCAACATGCGCCTTTTGCTAAACGTCATGAACTTGGGTTGACCTACCTCATGATTGATAAACGCTTTCAGCGTCAAGGGATAGGCAAAGCGACGCTGCAAAAGTTGATGGTGTATGGTTACGCTATTGATGCCGAAAGCAACTCGATATGTGCGACGATCACCAGCACCAACCAAGCGGCGATCAAACTGTTTGAGACAACTGGGTTTGAAAATACGCAAAAGACCATTTACGACGCTCAAGGTAAAGCGCTGATCATGCGCCATGCATTGAGTTAAGTCGAAAACAAACCACCGAAATAAAAAATGGGCAGTCTATATTGGACTGCCCATTTCACTTTAAACTGCCATGACTTCAGCTTGCCAGCCATAGCCAATGTATTCTTTCGCCAATTCTTCGGCAACAAACGTCGATACTACGACTTCCACCCACATGCTATGTGATCCCGCGCGATAACGCAGTTTCATCATCTTCATTGTACACCTCTCCGCAAGGTGAAAGAGGCTTAACTTGCTCGCCATTCACCCAAATGATAATAAAAAATGACCGTATCCATGCAGTTGGAGCCCTTTGCCCATACGTGCGTGAACTCTCTCCTTGAGATAAAATGGATACCGTATATGTGATTCGAAAAACTTCGAATTATTGCGGGAGCAATTTTGCAAAATGATAGGGCAAGGGTGTAGAGTAAAAATACTGCATTTATAAAAAACGATAAGATGGGCCAACTTTTATGGGCAGTGATATAGGTAACACCACCAAATCCACCAGTTTTGATGCGTTGATGATACGCCAAGCAAAGCTTTTAACGTCCGCACATGCTGACGAATGTGAAAGCTACCTCAAGCAGTTTATGCTAGAAGCCATGGAGTGGTTTGAAATCGATCGTATGACAATGTTTCCCAACTCCATGCTGTTTTTCAATCAAGGGAAAACGCTTTCTGTTGCTCGCGAGCCACACCAAGTTCTGACGACTAAGCAAGTCGGGGTCGAAGATGGCGAACGCTACCTGCGCTTAATTGGTAATTCTGAGAAAACCCAGTTTTTCGATAAAAACGCTTTAGCCAACAGTGATGTAGTGGTATTGCGCATGCTGTCAGCACAAGGCGCGTGTTGCCATTACACTATTCCACTCGTCCAATTTGGTCAGCGCTGGGGCGGTCTCTCTTTTACTCTCTTTGGTAGCAACAGTTGCGGCTTATCCGAAAGCCAGCTTGAACAGGTTAGCTTCATCTCTCATATGTGGCTGTCCTTTTGGCAACATTCAAAGCTACATCGTAGTTTGCACCGTCCAGACATGAAAACCGACCAAGAAAATCACCGCATGCTACGTTTGAGTCACCGTCAATGTGACGTGCTGGGTTTGCTGGCTAAAGGATTATCAGCAAAAGAAATTGCCACAGAACTCAATCTAAGCCCAAGAACGATCGAATCTCATAAATATCGGTTGCTAGACATGCTAGAGCTGGATAGTCATGCAGATTTAGTTCAGTTTGCACTGAGAAATGGCATAGGCTATTAAACGCCCAATAATAAATTCTTGATAAAGAAAAAGGCAAGCCGTTTGGCTTGCCTTTCTTGTATGCATGCAGAAGACGATTACTCACCTTTGTAAATACAACCTGCGGTACACGTCTCTTTGATCTCTACTTTACTAAGCAGAGGTAAGCTTGGCTTAAGTTGTTGCCAAATCCATTTTGCTAGAACTTCGCTGGTTGGGTTTTCCAGACCTTCAATGTCGTTCAAATAGTAATGGTCGAGACGGTTGTAGATAGGTTTGAATGCGGCTTTGATTTCAGCAAAATCTACAACCCAACCTGTATGAGGGTCTACTTCACCTTCTACATAAAGACGAACAAGGAAAGAGTGTCCATGTAAGCGTCCACACTTATGACCTTCAGGTACGTGTGGCAAGTGGTGTGCCGCTTCGAACATAAACTCTTTGTACAATTCTGTTTTCATCTTGATTCTCAGGCTTTAAAAAGACACGCAATACTAAGGAATTCACCCTTTAATGACAACCTTTATCAATAGCGCCCGCTATGAATAGCAAGGCAAACGATAAAGCAGTAAATCATGACGTATTGAAATTGAAAACGCGGGCGCCATTATCTAACCAAGTAGAAAATTTTTGGCATTAAAAGATCTTAAAAAACACCGTGCCGTTTTTTTGTCACCACGTCAAAGTTTTGATTACACACCACTTACATCACATTTACATAACCACAAAATGTTTGGGGTCACATTCAGTTAGCCAATTCATCGCTCAAGTGCAACTAACCTCTTAATATTGTGGGGTTCGTTCCAATAACACTTATAAAAATATGCGCTCAACTATTACCTTTAAACTCCTACTCGCCCTGATCGCCGTGTTCACTTGTGTTCTTGCCGTGTCCACTGGGTATCAGTACTACCAACAAAAAACACTTATTAATGATGTACTAAGCGAACAGTTACACGACAAAGCCAGTAACTACTTCGACAGCTTAAACATGATGATGCTGACAGGCACGATGTCGCAGAAAGAGACACTACGACAAAAAGCGCTGGCACAGGAAGGCATTGAACAAGTACGCGTGTTGCGTGCCGATGCCGTGTCAAAGTTTTATGGTCAAGGGCAAACCAACCAACAACCTCTCGACGACATCGATCAACGGGCACTGAGCGGGGAATTGGTCATTGAACCCATCAGTGCTGAATGGGGTAAGGGCTTGGTCGTCGCTCTACCAATGAAATCAAGTGAGGACTATCGAGGCACAAATTGCGTGTCCTGCCATATTGCACCTGAGGGCGAAGTGCTTGGTGCTATTCGTCTTGAATACAACATGAGTCACGTCAACACGCTGATTAACAAGCAAGCCGTATTTGCGATGGGGATCATGTCAGTGATCGCATTTGTTGGCTTCCTCATCACTATGGGACTCATCCGAAAAATCATCGTCCGCCCTATTCAAAATACATCACGCTTTATGTCTAACGTTAGTGCCAGTAAAGATCTCTCCAAGCGTCTGTCGGGCACGCAAAATGATGAAGTCGGTCAATTGTCGGATTCCATCAATTCGTTTATGGATACGGTGTCAGAGAGTTTAGAACGCGTTCGAGATACCTCCCACTCTCTTGCAGACTCTGCAGGAAGGCTGACTGATGTAGCTCAATCGACCGATGAAGCTGCTGATAATCAACAAGTCGAAACCAATGAAGTGCAAACCAATATTACCGATATGCTTGAGCAACAAAGCGTGGTGGAGCAAGCGACAGTCGATGCGACAACCTTAGTTAACCATACCGTTGACGTTGCAACCACCAGCGCAGGTCAAGCCCATCATGTCAGCGAAGACATCAAGCACCTTGTGACCGATATTGATAAAGTGCGTGAGAACATTGCGACGTTAAACCAACAAACTGATGAAGTATCATCAATTCTTGGCGTGATAAAAGGCATCGCTGAGCAAACCAATTTATTGGCGCTTAACGCCGCTATTGAAGCCGCCCGAGCCGGAGATCAAGGTCGTGGTTTTGCGGTAGTTGCCGATGAAGTGCGCAATCTTGCCTCTCGCACCGCCGAAGCCACCAGTAATATTGAGACGATTATTTCTCAGTTCCAACAAGGCAGCGAAGAGTCGTTAACCTCGGTCGATACAGTGTGCGAGTTTGCTCATCAGCGCTCAGTAGATGTCGAAGCATTGTCACAGACCATGCACAATGTGGTCGATGAGATGCATCAAGTACTTAAACACGCTGAAAATATCCAACATCAGACACTAACAACATCTGGGGTAAGCAAGCACATCCAAAGCAAAGTTGACACCATTACCTTACACGCAAACGAGACCTCGCAATCGGCATCACATACTCGCGAGATCAGTGTCGATCTGGAACATCTTTCAGAGCGTTTGGAGTCATTACTTAACCAATTTACCCTGTCAGAGAGAGCACAAGAGAATAAATAAGGAAATTCTCTCCTTCAAATTGAATATAAAGGTTGAAGCTGACGATTTGACAGGTAATATGTTTCGTTGAATCTAAAAAATTCTATCCAACTCAACACTTCGCTTGTTTTTTAAACAATTTTGTTGTGAGACTGGCACTTTTAAGTGTTGAGTTGAATTTTTACCTCAATGGAGAATATTGAAAACATGACTTACGCGCCTGTATCAGACGTTTTGAAAGGTCAGCTAGCAGTAGACAGTGAAGTAACTGTTCGTGGCTGGATCCGTTCACGTCGTGATTCCAAAGCTGGAATCTCTTTCCTTGCCATTTATGACGGCTCTTGTTTCGACCCGATTCAGGCCGTGGTCCCTAATAATCTTAATAATTACGACAACGAAGTACTTAAGCTAACGACTGGCTGCTCTGTTGAAGTAACTGGTAAGATTGTTGCCTCTCCTGCGAAAGGTCAAGACTTCGAACTAGCAGCAACTGACGTTAAAGTTGTTGGCTGGGTTGAAGATGCTGACACTTACCCAATGGCAAAAACTCGTCACTCTATCGAGTACCTACGCGAAGTCGCTCACCTACGTCCACGCACAAACGTGATTGGTGCAGTAGCACGCGTACGTAACTGCCTATCTCAAGCAATCCACCGCTTCTACCACGAGCAAGGTTACTTCTGGGTATCAGCGCCATTGATCACAGCTTCTGACGCAGAAGGTGCTGGTGAAATGTTCCGCGTATCTACGCTAGACATGGAAAACCTGCCTCGCACTGACGATGGTAAAGTTGACTACAACGAAGACTTCTTCGGTAAAGAGACTTTCCTAACGGTATCTGGTCAGCTAAACGCAGAAGCTTACGCTTGTGCACTAAGCAAAGTTTACACGTTTGGTCCTACTTTCCGTGCTGAAAACTCAAACACAAGCCGCCACCTAGCGGAATTCTGGATGGTTGAGCCTGAAGTTGCGTTCGCAGAACTAGACGACGTTGCAAAATTGGCTGAAGACATGCTGAAGTTTGTATTCAAAGCCGTTCTTGAAGAATGTCGTGATGACCTTGAGTTCTTTGCTCAACGTATCGACAAAGAAGCAATTACTCGCCTAGAGCAGTTTGTCTCTTCTGACTTCGCACAAGTTGACTACACAGACGCGATCCAAATCCTGCTTGATTCTGGTCGTGAATTCGAATTCCCAGTTGAATGGGGTATCGATATGTCTTCTGAGCATGAGCGCTTCCTTGCTGAAGAACACTTCAAAGCACCTGTAATCGTTAAGAACTACCCGAAAGACATCAAAGCATTCTACATGCGTGCTAACGATGACGGTAAAACAGTCGCAGCGATGGATGTACTAGCACCAGGCATCGGCGAAATCATCGGTGGTTCTCAACGTGAAGAGCGTCTCGACATCCTAGATGCACGTATGCGTGAAGTGGGTATCGATCCTGAGCACATGAGCTGGTACCGCGACCTACGTCGTTACGGCACAGTGCCACACGCAGGCTTCGGTCTAGGCTTTGAGCGTCTAGTATCTTACGTAACAGGTATGGGCAACGTTCGTGACGTGATCCCATTCCCACGTACTCCTCGCTCTGCGAACTTCTAATCACCTAGAGTGATACAGAATTAAAAAGACCTCCCAAGTGGAGGTCTTTTAGTTTGTGGCAGTTTCATCGTTTCTGTTATTTCAACTATTTCAGCGTCACACTCATTGCATTGTCGTTAACCGCACCAATCATGAGTGGCTTACCTACGTCACCCTCTTTGATTAACACTTGTGTGTTCACACTAGAGCTAGAATGCTGGGTTTTACTTTCTTGCATAGCAACAACATCAACGAGGTAGCCCGACGACTGTTTTCTCACAAAGCCAGAAAAATCAACCTGTTCTTGATCATTGTTGATTTGGGCTTCGAACTGTTCGTTGGCTTGTATTTGAGCAACAAGCTCCGACTTGCCGTAGTGTAAGATCACCGATTCGGGCTCATCACCTTGATTAGCCGTGCAACCAAAAGTGATAGCAGACAGTGCCAGTAGCCATGCATGTTTCATAGTGTTTATTCCTAACTTCTATCTCATGAATCTAAGGCTTATTCTCATCATCTTTATCTGCCTTGGCGGCATACTTAACACCCAGTACGCACAAACCAAACATAATAAAGGGGATCACAGCCGCGGTGTATTCCGTCCACGCCATGTGAGAGAACGATTTCGCCAAAATAAGGTGCGCAAATACCAACAGAAATGCGCTAAAAATGGCAACGGCGATCAATCTTAATTCATGTTTTACCAACTGCTTTTTCATTGTCACTCCAATCATCACAATATTTCCGTATTCGATTGAAGCACAACCCAAGTAAACCACTCTGATACAGTTAGGTCAAAAAAGGATTAAACAGTTTCTTTAGTGAAGTAACTCACCCAATTTCCGCAAAGCCTGACACAGATTGTCATCAATGGGCAGAGAAGTATTCAAACGCAGATAGTCCTGATATTGCTCATCGACCGAGAACAACGCACCATGCGCAACAGTTACCTGCTGTGACAGCAAGGTGTGATGAACCACTTTACTGCTTATCCCTTGAGGCAACTTAAGCCATAAGAAATAACCGCCATGAGGAAGATAGTACTCGATAGATTTAGGCAAACACTCTTTCATTGTTTGCACAAACATAGCTTGGCGCTGTTCAAGCCCTTTTCGCAACTTTCTTAGATGATTGTCATAGCTGTCATTTTGCAGGTAATGCGCAACTCCCTGTTGAATAGGTGCACTGCCAGATAGCGTCGACATCAGTTGAAGCTTTTGAACACGCTCGTTAAAGCGCTTGGTGATCACCCACCCCAACCGATAGCCAGGACAAAGACTTTTTGAAAGAGAGCCACAATGCAAAACGCGCTCTTGGTCATCATAGGTTTTCAGCGATGTCGGCTTCTTGTCGGAGAAATACAACTCTGCGTATACATCATCTTCAATCAGATACACATCATGTAGATTGGCAAGCTCAACAACACGTTGCTTTTGTTCGTCGCTCAACGAAGTGCCTGTTGGATTATGAAAGTTACTCATAAGCCAGCAAGCCTTAACGTTGTGCTGTGCAAAAGCTTGTTCCATCTGAGCCAAGGAATGCCCTTTCTCGGCATCTACCGAGATCTCAATGGCATTCAACCCTAGTCGTTCAATTGCTTGTAACGCACCATAAAATGTTGGCGACTCAATGACAACCGTATCCCCTGGCTCAGTAACCACTTGCAAACTGAGGTTGAGCGCTTCTAACGCGCCAGAGGTAATAACGATATCATCATGCGTTAAAGTCATGCCTTGCTGTATATAGCGCTGGGCAATCGAGCGGCGTAGAGAAGCACTACCCGGTGGTAGGTTATCTAACAAGGTATCTGGTCCCATTTTTCGCCCGGAACTGGCAAGGTTACGGTTTAGTGCTTCGAGAGGAAAAAGTGCTGGGTCAGGAAACGCGGAGCCTAGCTTTGTCGCGTTTGGCACGGTTTGTTGTTTGAGGAAATCGTACAACTCATCGTTTAGTGAAGTGCGATACGTATTGTTATCAGCACCAGTAGCGTCGAGACGTTCGAGCTCAGCAGTAACAAAGTAACCCGACTGAGGTTTAGCAATCACCCAACCTTGCGCTTCGAGCAATTGATAGGCTTGTAACACAGTTCCTGTACTGACCGAATGGTTGCGGCTAGTGACACGCACGGAGGGCAACTTCTCTCCTGCTCTCCATGTATTTTGTTGAATTTGCGTTTTAAACAGCTCAGCCAGTTGGCGGTATCGGTTCATGCTTCCCTCATTTCTTACTACCGAGCGCACCTTAGCATACTTCACGCCCTGATTCCGATCTTCGACTTATCAAACTCGAAACGTAATTAATCAATCTTAGTGATATCAATTGACGTTACGAAATGAGAATTTATGTTCCATACTTTCAAATGTATGAATATTCTACGGGAGGAAATGATGAAAATGTTTACGATGGATGACCTCTCTTATCGAGGCATACACGAAGGAGTTCATAGCTGGGACCACCCAGAAGGCAATAACCCATATTATTGGCACCCAGATTGGTTGCACATCGCTGAGGATGCACTAGGGGTGCACCCAAAAGCAGAGCTCGATGTCCCAGAGGGTGAAGCAGCCACACCTGAGCATGCAAAGGCAGCAATTATCAAACATCTCAATGGGCAATAATATTGATTATACCCAAGTGACTTCAAGATGCAGGATTCAGTGCGCTGTCATTGATTCGAGGTCAAGGAGAACAACCGCAGCGGAATAGTTAGCTCTTTCCAAGTTGTTTGACTCAGAGATCGAATCAACGACACGCTCCCAAAGGGCGAGGTTACTTGGGCATAAATACCTATTTTTCAGGCGGTTATTGCTAGGTGGGATCAACAAATATATCTGAATGAGAGCTGTGCAACGGAATGGATCATTTATCAACAAGATAAATAGATAGCAGTCACATTAATTCCGATGACATCTGTTACATTTATAGAGTAATGGTGACGCACACCTCAACTCATGACTATGAGAGACGATAATAATGACGAAATACAACGAAAACGACATTCAATACAAAGGCGAATCTAATGGTGTTCACTCTTGGAGTACAACATCAGGTCAGCCTTACTACTGGCACCCAGATTGGTTGCACGTTGCTGAAGACGCAACGGGTTCTCATCCTAAACAAAAAATCGAAGTAGAATCCGCTGAAGCACCAACAGAACAACATGCATTGAAAGCTATCCTTAAGCACATGAACGATTGGGCAACAGGCAAACTGTCTTCTAACCCAGACATCGAAACGAATGCACATGAATCACAAATGGATTTGAAAAAGTAACTCCTACCCTTTTTCATGTCGATGATTGAGACCAAGCCTCGCCATAGCGGGGCTTTTTTGTAAATCCTTCGCTATATCAATGTCACTTCAAGATGCTAGATTCAGAGTATTGTCACTATTCCCTCTTTACCAAAAGACAGCAAGGAAAACAGCGAAGCGGAATTGCAAGCTATATCCAAGTTGTTTGACGATGCTATTTAGTTAGCAAAGAACGTACTTCAGTGACAGGCTCCCGAAGGGCGAGTGGCTTTAGTTCACATGCTTCTTTAACAATTTTCGAATTAGCCCCCCTAGATCTTCAAATTGTTGCCTCACCTTCAAACCAAGCCATCCTCGCTGAAGCAAGCATCTCAAGGTTACTTGAGCATATACATAACAAATTTCTATCATTTATAAGAATCTATCGATAAAATTTCAGGTCTCGATTTTACTAGTGACAGATCAATCAACAGACATCAATTCCACAGTACCTCTCTCTTCTTGCTCAACTAAGAGAGAAAACGATGCTGAGATTTGTCCAAAAAAGGATAACCATGGTGAATACTAACTACAATGCACCACTTACATTCCAACTTTACCTAGCTGCGGCGTTCTTTTTTGGCACATACGGTGGACGCGTCTGCCCGATGCTCAGCACGCTGAGCGTATACGAAGTGATCTTACATTGCGCGGTGGTTTTTACGTTCCTCTATCTTGTTCGCCACTTTATTCTTGTCTCACATCCTTTGATTGCACAAAACCGACAAGCCAAGCTTGATACTGTGTTGTTTACCGCTGTAAGTATTCCTTTTGCTGCGTACTATAACCTTCAATACGACTTTACCTTCGACAGCAATGTGAAAGTGTTGTTTGGTATGGCGCTCTTTGGCTTTTTAACTGGTTCTATCTTGCAACTGCAAAGCAAGCTGGTTCAATTTGACAGCCTACGTCAACAAAACCAATTTGGCTTTGCGTTATCAGGTCAGCGCCAATCCATGGTGAAACAAATGATAGGCATGATGATCGCCTTGCTCATCACCTTGACCACCATTTTGACCATGGTCGCAGTCAAAGACATTTATTGGTTGGAGCAAAACCCAGAGCAAATCACCAATGGGCTAGGCAAAATCAGCTTCATTAAAGAGTTGGTTTACATCGCACTTGTCGTCGGAGGCTATGTAATCGCGATTATGGTGCTTTGGACTCGCTTGATGCAAAAAATCTTGTTTAGCCAAGAGCAAGCTTTGCTGGAAGTGACACAAGGGAAAATTGCGCAACGTTTACCAGTTTTCCAACATGATGAGCTTGGCTCGATGGCCTGTTTAACTAACCAAATGCTCGACAGTTTGCAAGTTTCGCAAGATGAGGTCAAAGCCACGCGAGATGTGGCCATTGTCAGTTTGTCGGCATTGGCTGAATCACGTGATAATGAAACCGGTGCGCACATTATGCGCACGCAACAATATGTAAAAGTATTGGCTGAACATTTAAGCCAATTTGAACAACATTGTTCATTACTGACTCCAAATTATATCGAACTACTTTACAAATCGGCGCCGCTGCATGACGTCGGAAAAGTCGGTGTACCAGATAGCGTGTTACTAAAACCGGGAAAACTGACCGATGAAGAGTTTGAGATCATGAAAGGACATGCACAAATTGGTGCCGAAGCGCTGTCAATTGCTGAAAAACAGCTAGGAAGTAGTTCGTTTTTGCGCGTTGCTAAAGAGATTGCCCTAACACACCATGAAAAGTGGGATGGTAGTGGCTATCCAAATCAATTAAGCGGCGAGAACATCCCTTTATCCGGTCGTTTAATGGCATTAGCAGATGTGTATGACGCTCTTATTTCTAAGCGTGTATATAAGCCTGCTTTCAGCCATGACAAGGCGAAAGCCATCATCCTAGAGGGTAAAGGCAAACATTTCGATCCTCAAATCGTCGATGCATTTCTTGCAGTTGAAACCGAATTTCAACATATCGCACATCAATATCAAGATGAGCAAAACATCGCCGCTTAGCCAATTATCCCCCTCTTAAAACGCTTGTTAAGAGGGGTTTTTATATCAAAAGCCTCCGTTATGTTAGATTTCTGTTTCAAATCAAAACTTTTTTAAGTTTTCTTATCACTAACTGTTGTAACGAATATTGCTGAAAGGTATAAATGTCAGCAGACCCCTTCGATTAACATGGATGAAGATTATGTTTGAAAAAGTAGTTGCCGCTCCGGCTGACCCTATTCTTGGACTTACTGAAGAGTTTAAAAAAGATGCTCGCGCCGAAAAAATTAACCTAGGCGTTGGTATTTACAAGAACGAACAAGGTGAAACCCCTGTTCTTGCGACTGTTAAAAAAGCCGAAGCCGCACTGATTGAAACTGAAAAAACCAAATCTTACCTAACAATCGAAGGTACAGCAGAATACGGTCTAGCAGTACAAAAACTGCTTTTCGGTGCAGACGCGGAAATCGTTGCTGGCAAGCGTGCTAAAACAGCACAAGCACCAGGTGGCACAGGTGCTCTACGTGTAGCAGGTGAGTTCATTAAGCGTCAGCTTGGTGATGTGAAGATCTGGATCAGCAACCCTACTTGGGCAAACCACAACGGCGTATTCACTGCAGCTGGTATCGAAACAGCACAATACAGCTACTACAACGCAGAAACCAAAGACAAAGACTTCGCTGCTATGGTTAACGACCTGCAAGGTGCATCTGAAGGTGACGTTGTTCTTTTGCATGGCTGCTGTCACAACCCTACAGGTATAGATCCAACAGCTGAAGAGTGGGAAACGCTGGCTAAGCTGGTTGCAGAGAAAAAACTGCTTCCTCTATTCGACTTCGCATACCAAGGCTTTGCTAAAGGTGTAGAAGAAGATGCAGCAGGTCTTCGTACTTTCGCTAAGTACAACAAAGAAATCCTAGTCGCGAGTTCTTTCTCTAAGAACTTCGGTCTATACAATGAGCGTGTTGGTGCATTCACTCTGGTTGCTGAATCAGAAGACGTTGCAACAACGGCGTTCTCACAAGTAAAAGCCATTATCCGTTCTATCTACTCTAACCCACCAGCGCACGGTAGCGCTGTTGTGACTCACATTCTTGGTGACGCAGACCTGCGCGCAGAATGGGAAGCGGAAGTAGCGGAAATGCGTGACCGAATCCAAGAGATGCGTGAACTATTCGTTGCTACTCTTAAGGCAGAAGGTGTGGATGCTGACTTCAGCTTCATCGAGCGCCAAAACGGTATGTTCTCGTTCTCTGGTCTATCCAAAGAGCAAGTAAATCGTCTAAAAGAAGAGTTCGGTATCTATATCGTAGGCTCAGGTCGTATCAGCGTTGCAGGTATGACAAAAGCAAACATGGGTCCTCTATGTAAAGGCATCGCTGCGGTTCTGTAATCGCGTCGAAAGTCACAAATTAAAAAGGTCAGCACTCGCTGACCTTTTTTGATTCTACCGCTTGTTGAAACGCCACTATACAAGGTGGCGCTACACTCCTATGAACTAATACACAAACTTAAAGCTAATTCCAACTTCATTGATGTGATCTGACGGTTGACCTTGATAATCGGTGTCACGGAACTGGTAATAAAGACCGGTACCAATCACGCGATGCCATTGGTAGTTAAAGGCAATCTTATAGTTGTTCTCGTCGACGATATCACTTCGATTCAAGTGCACTTCTGCCGTCCCCATTAACTTTTCACTAAATAGGTAATTTGCGCCAAACGTGACGCCTTGAATAAACTCGCTATCCGAGGACAGTGTACGGTCGGTTTTATCATCAGTCGCTTTGGCTTTAATTGCGCCAAGCCCATAAATCCCGTAGATATCAAACTTCTCGTTGACGCCATAACGATAACCACCACCGAACAACAAACGGTCAATACGCAAAGTGAAATTGTCTGGGTGGAAAAATTGCGCCGAGTAGTCAACGTTAAACAGCCAGTTATCGGTAAATAGGTAATTACCGCCAAGCCCTAGAGTGGTAGCGTTAGAATTATCGAGCCACTCTTCATTCGTTGTCCCGGCACCAATGTCTAAATTAATGTGCTCGTAACCAAACTTCTCTACCTGTTCTGACTCTGAGGCAACGCTCATTAGTGGTAATGCTACAAGAGGTGCAGCGAATAATAGTCTTACCATTCTACTTCCTTCCATGAGTGTCATCCAAAACTCTTCTTTAATACGCCCATTGTATTGATTTAATTCGGCATATTGATGACAGCGTAGCCGAATTGATGACGATTTGCCGTGCGACTTGTCCGAATCTTATCATTGCGCACGAAAAACAGTGATCCGATAAGATTCTGTTTTAAAACTAAGTTAAGATTACCCTATCACTTGCAAACCAAAAGGCACCTTAATGGAAGCAGAACTTCTCGAGATATATAACTTTCTCGCCAAGTATCCCCCATTCAACGAGCTTCCGGAAGAAACGCTCACCAAAGTGACCGAGAACATCGAAATCTCATACTATCGTCAAGATACTCCCGTCATTCATTTCGGCGACCAGATCCACGATCTATACATGGTTCGTAGTGGCGTGGTTGAGGTCTATCGACGCAAAGGTGAACTTTACAACCGACTCGACGAGGGTGACCTTTTTGGTCAAATGGGGCTTCTGACCAACAACAAAGTTCGCTTCCCAGTAAAAGCGATAGAAGATTCCCTACTCTACTGCATTCCTCAAGACATTTTCCAAGAACTGTATGATAACTTCGACTCATTCGCTGATTTTGTTGAAGTAGAGAACAGTGCTCGTTTGCGCCAAGCAGTGTCAGAAAACAACGATGCCAATGACCTAACCACTTCTAAGGTCAAAACCTTATTAACCCGTGACGCACCGACGATTGAACGTGGACAGACGATCCAAGAAGCCGCGCAATTGATGGCGCAAGACAATGTTTCTTCATTGTTGATTGTGGACCCAGACTTTGTGCTGGACGAAGAAGACCCACAATCTCCGGTGCTAGGTATCATTACCGACCGTGATTTGTGTACCCGAGTTTTAGCCGAAGGCTTATCACCGCAAGACGATGTCTCCACGGTGATGACCACTGAGGTTATCTCACTCGATCATAACGCATACGTATATGAAGCCATGCTGACCATGTTGCGCTACAACGTGCATCATTTGCCAGTGGTTAAAGATCAAATGCCGATTGGTATCATCGAAGCTACCGATATTGTACGTTATGAATCGCAAAACTCACTGTTGCTGGTCAGTAGTATCTTCCAGCAGCAAAGCATCGAAGATTTAGCGATTGTGGCAGAAGAAGTAAAGAGCAGTTTTGTTCGCTTGGTCAACGAAGACGCCAACTCACACATGGTGGGCAGCGCGATGTCAGTGATCGGTCGCAGCTTTAAGCAACGCCTTTTAGAAATGGCAGAAGAAGAACTCGGTCCACCTCCTATCCCTTATTGCTTCCTTGCTCTTGGTTCAATGGGGCGCGACGAACAGTTGCTGGTCACTGACCAAGACAATGCAATCATCCTAGACGACACCTACAAAGAAGAGAAACACGGTAAATACTTTGAGGCTCTCGCACAATATGTCAGTGATGGTTTGAACGTATGCGGTTACAAGTACTGTACTGGCGACATTATGGCGACCAACCCGATGTGGCGAATGACCCGCTCACAATGGGAAGAATGCTTTGCCGATTGGATTGATGACCCTAATCCAAAAGCGCTACTCAACGCATCCATCTTCTTTGATTTAGATGGGGTTTACGGTCGCTTAAAATGGGCAGAGCAGCTCACCAGCTTCATCGTACGTCGCGCCCGCAAGAACAATCGCTTCCTAGCCTGCTTGGCACGTAACGCATTAAATCGAACTCCACCACTTGGCTTCTTCAAAGACTTTGTGATGGAAAAAGACGGTCAACATAAAAACTCAATCAACTTGAAACGCCGTGGTACTGCGCCATTGGTCGATCTGATCCGCGTTCATTCTCTGGCGGTAGGCTCACGTGCACAGAATTCATTTGAGCGTCTCGATGACATCATTGATGCTGGCATCTTACCAAAAGGGCGCGCACAAGATCTTAAAGACGCGATGGAGTTCATCTCAATGGTGCGTATCCGCCACCAAGCAATTGATGTTGAGTTAGGTATTGAACCAGACAACAACATTGAGCCTGAAAACTTGTCGGATTTTGAACGTCGTAATTTGAAAGATGCGTTCCAGATCCTAAGTAATGGTCAGAACTTCCTTAAGTTCCGCTATCAGGCTAGTAACAAGTTTAAGTGAGGCGTGAAGTGATAAAGAAGTTATTTCAAAAGCCGAGTATTCAGTGGCCAGTGAAGTTTCAGCAGAAACTTGAGCGTGCCACTGATGAACGCTTAGTCGCCTTTTACGGTAAAGCGCTGCCAGCACCTGAAACGCCACTATCCCAAGTGGAGTTCGTTGCGCTTGATTTTGAGACTACCGGTTTGAACCCACAAAAAAACGGCATCATCACCATTGGTTTGGTGCCGTTCGATCTCAATCGAATTTTCCTACGCCAAGCAAAGCACTGGAAGGTGCGACCACAGGAAAAACTCGATGAAGAATCAGTCATCATTCATGGTATCACTCACAGTGAACTGATTGACGCTCCCGATCTGGGTGAAATCCTCGCTCCCTTGCTAGAAAGCTTAGCGGGTAAGATTGTAGTGGTACATTACCGCCGTATCGAGCGTGAGTTTCTCGACCAAGCACTGCGCTCTCGTATTGGCGAAGGTATTGAGTTTCCAGTTCTTGATACGTTGCAAATTGAAGAAAACATTCAACAAAAAGCAGCGGGCGGTCTTTGGAACAAGCTCAAGGGCAATAAGCCAAAATCATTACGCTTAGCCCAGTCTCGCCGTCGTTATGGCTTACCAGACTATACACCGCACCATGCTCTAACCGATGCCATTGCTACAGCAGAGCTGCTGCAAGCCCAAATTGCCCATCATTATAACCCAGAGCAACCTATCAGTAGCCTGTGGTTGTAATTCGGCTTACGTTATCTTTGAGCAACAAAAAAGGAGCCATATGGCTCCTTTTTATTCAAAACAACAAAAGCTTACAGCTTAAAGCGTCTGATCTCTTGTTCTAGCTCGTGAGAAAGCTCAGACAGGTGCGCTGCTTGCTCAGCCGCCTGGTGCGCTTCCACAGAAAGCTCATTCGATACGTCACGAATGCCCTCTGTATTACGAGTAATCTCAGTAGTTACTGACGCCTGCTCTTCTGCTGCTGAAGCAATTTGAGTTGCCATATCACTGATTCGCTCTACCGCAGAGTGAATTTGCGTCAGGCTAACTGCCGCAGAGTTCGCATCATCCACGCTAGTATCTGCTAGACGACGACTGTCATCCATAATACCCACCGCTTTCGCCGTAGTACCTTGCAGCATTTCGATGGTTTCTTGAATCTCTTGCGTTGAAGCGTGAGTACGTTGGCTCAACACACGAACTTCATCCGCAACCACCGCAAAGCCGCGACCTTGTTCACCAGCACGCGCTGCTTCAATCGCCGCATTCAGTGCCAGTAAGTTGGTTTGTTCGGCAATACCTTGAATAGTCGAAAGAATCGTATTAATCGCGTTACCGTGCGCTTCTAGCTCTTGAATCACGTTGGTCGCGACTTGAACTTCTTGCGCTAGGTTTTGGATCGAACCTTGCGTTTGCGTTACTTGACCAGAGCCATGCACACATGCTTGTACCGCTTCTTCCGAGCTTGATGCTGTGTTGTCCGCGTTACCAGCAATCTCTTGTGTTGCTGCCGCCATTTCGTTAACCGCAGTCGCCACCATGTTGATTTCGTCTTGCTGGTAAGAAATACGCTGGCTACGTTCTTCGGCTTGCTGTGCCGTTGTACGAGCTTGCTCAGACAGTGCGGACGATACGTGACTTAGTTTCGTCACCATCGTGTGCATATTGCCGACAAAACGGTTGAAGTTATCAGCCAGCTTGCCGACTTCGTCATCACTGCGCGGTTCTAGACGTTGCGTCAAGTCACCTTCACCAGAAGCAATTTCTTCCAATGCTTGTGAAACACGACCCAAATCGCGGAACAAGAAACCTACTAGCCATGAAACAGCAACAATCACGACGATAGTGATCAACACAGCGGTGATCAGCATTTCTCGTAGCAATTGAGCGTGGCTTGCCTCTTCTGTCGCACGATCCATTTCAATCGCAAACATCCAATGTGTGCCAGGCACTTTGCTGAAGTAGTAAAGCTTCTCTTTGCCTTTGATTGTTGCACTTTCAATCGCACCAGAGTTGGCTGCGCGCTCAATAGAATCTTTAGAAAATTCTTTAGAAAGGTCGGTGATTGGCTTAAGCGTTAGGCTCTTATTTGGATGAGCAAGGAAAGTGCCATCGTTCATATCGATCAGCATTGCATGAGCATTGTCACCTGCGTCTAGGCTGATGACGTCATTGATCAACTGGTCAATCAATACATCTGCACCGACAACACCAATGAACTTACCGTTTTTCATTACTGGCTCAGCAATTGTCACCAATAGCGCGTTAGTGATAGCGTCTTGGTAAGCTTCTGTGATGATTTGTTTGCCTGCTGCGTTTGCGTCTTTGTACCAAGGACGCGTGCGAGGATCGTAATCAGCACGGTTACGCTCGGGATGAGAACGATACATACCACCTTCTGGTGTACCTAAGAAGATATCGTCAAAGCCACCAGCTTTACGTGCTTGTTGTAGGAAAGGCACAACGTCTTGCTCAGTTGAGTAGTCGTTGAAAGCCGTCGCAATATCTTTACGAATTGCCACCCAGTCAGAAATACCTTCTGAAGCGGCGTTACTTAGGCTTTGTGCTCGTGAATAGACACCTGAACGCGTCTGATCAAGAAGTTGACCAGCCGACAACCAAGTCAGTGCTGTTGCCATCACAACAACAGCAGAGAGGCTTGCGCCAATTAGCTTTTGTTTTAATGATAATTTCATAATTATTATAGAGGTTGGGAGAACAGTTAAGGTGGGTGAATATTACACATTTTTTAATCACTAATCACGAGATTTTACTAATAAAAATAAAACATTAACTCATTGTAAATTAATGACTTATTTCGTCATTATTTTGTCTACCGTCAGAAAAATCACACAAAAAAAGCCAGCAAAACGCTGGCTTTTTTAACTTACTAATATTTAAGTGATATTTATAAATCTTATCAATTATTGACGTTCGGTTCTCATACCCATAAGCAGGCTGACACACATCGCCAATAAAACGACGGTAAATGGCAGTGCAGTAGAAATTGCACCCGCTTGCAGCGCTTGAACAGCTTCAGAGCCACCGATCCACAGTAATGCAACCGCAATCGCACCTTCCATGAATGCCCAGAATACACGCTGTAACACTGGCGCGTCGACTTTACCACCAGCGGTGATGCTGTCGATAACCAATGAGCCTGAGTCTGAAGAAGTAATAAAGAATACCAATACTAGTACGACTGCAATGATGGATAGCATGTTACCGAATGGCAATACATCGAACATTTGGAACATCGCAAGGGAAACATCAGTCAAACCATTTGCACCTAGCTCGCCCACATTATTGATCACTTGGTCGATAGCAAGACCACCGAATGTCGACATCCAAATCAAGGTAACTGCTGTCGGTACAATTAGAACCGCAGTGATGAATTCACGAACGGTACGACCACGTGAAACTCGAGCGATAAACATACCTACAAATGGTGACCATGAGATCCACCAAGCCCAGTAGAATACTGTCCAACCTTGGAACCAAGCTTCATCAGTACGATCAAACGGGTTACTCAGTGGAATAATATTCTCAACATAAGCCATCAATGTGGTTGGCACAGAGCCTAGTGTTACCGCCCAGCCGATCAAACCAACAAGGATAAGCAATAAGAAAGCAATCACCATGTTGATGTTACTGATGACTTTTACCCCGCCATCAATACCACGAACAACAGAAACAACCGCCAATAGCGTAACAACGGTGATAACGACAATTTGCAGCCCTAGTCCTGGTTCAACGCCAAAGACATGGTGAATACCACTTGCCGCTTGTTGTGCACCTAGACCTAGAGAAGTCGCCAGACCAAACAAGGTTGCCAATACCGCAAGAATATCCACGATGTGACCAGCCCAACCCCATGCGCGATCGCCCAATAACGGGTAGAAAATCGAGCGCATTGAAAGCGGCAGACCTTTGTTGTAAGTAAAGAAAGCAAGAGATAGTGCCACGACACCGTAAATCGCCCATGGGTGTAGACCCCAGTGGAACATAGTCGCACCTAGTGCTAGCTTCGCGGCTTCTGGTGTGTTTGCTTCTACACCCAACGGGGTTTCATACCAACCAGTGAAGTACGCTACTGGCTCTGCCACACTCCAGAACATCAAACCGATACCCATACCAGCAGCAAACAACATGGCCAGCCAGGACATGAATGAGTAATCAGCGACAGCATCTTTACCACCAAGGCGAATCTTACCCATTGGTGAAACGATGAGAGCTAAACAGAAGATAACGAAGATGTTACCAGAGATAATAAACAGCCAGTCAAAAGAACCGATGATTTTCCACTTAATGCCGTCGAGTGCGGTCTTAGCGGTGTGTGCGTCCAGCACAAGTGCAGCAATAAGAAACAGTGCAATGAAACCAGCACTGATACCAAAAACAGGATTATGTACGTCAAAACCCCATTTCTGGACGTTGTCTTGACCAACCGTATAGTCGGTACTGTCGATACTGTACTTATCTATACCTTTTGTCATTATTCCTCTCTTTTTATGTTCAATCTTCTTAACAAGGCATTAAAAATCATTTGAACACGATACATTTTATTTTCCATGAAAGTGGAAGATCCTACCATTTGAGGCGTTTTTGTCTATCTTTTGCTGATAAAAAATCCAATAACTTACATTTCAATCAGAAAAGTGTAGCTAAAAAAGCGGAAACAACCACAGTAATACTTAGACCACAAACATTTCTTACTATAATAATTCTAGTCGTTGCTTTTTTCCTCGCTCAATGACCTTAAAAACAATAAGGAGAGCCAAGGCAAATTATTGAAAATTGGTGTCGCGATCCCTAACGAAGCCCTTTAAATAACAGCGCATTTGAGTTAGTGTCGCCTCGTTACATGATCCCTTAATGACTGGATTACGAAATTGGAAAAGTACGAAGAAGTTTTGGTCTCGATTCGTCAGATCATCCGCGCTATTGATTTACATTCTAAGAAGTTAAGCAAAGAGTCTGGTTTGACGGCTCCTCAGCTGATCCTGATGCGTGCCATTAGTGAATTAAATAACGTCACTATCAAACAATTGTCTAGCCATACCAACATGAGTCAGGCAACGGCAACCACTATCCTTGACCGCTTAGAGCGCAACCAACTTGTTGAGCGCCGCCGCAGTGTCGAAGACAAGCGTAAAGTTCACGCGGTATTGACCGAGAAGGGACAAGAAGCCTTAAAACAGGCCCCGACGCCATTGCAAGAGCATTTTATTAGCCGCTTCCAAAAGCTGGAAGAGTGGGAACAGAGCTTGCTTTTGTCTTCTGTGCAGCGCATCTCGACCATGATGAATGCAGAAGATATTGATGTTGCCCCTATGCTTGAACTTGGCAGTATTACCAAGCCTGAATAAGTATCCCTTCGAGCGCTCTGATGTATGAAAGCATGAGGGCGCCCCTGCCTACTCTATCAATCCTGTTTCAAAAGCGTATTTCGCCAACTCAGCCGTCGAGTGCAAATCCAGTTTGTGTTTGATGTTATGGCGGTGCGTTTCTACCGTTCGATAGCTAATGTCCAACAGCGTCGCAATCTTTTTGCTGCTGTTTCCTTGCGCCACTAACTTAAGTACCGCTTCTTCCCTGCGGCTAAGTGGGTTCGGCTTTTGCGCTGCCGGGACGACATCCTGCGTAAATAAGGTCTGAGTAACGGATTCGCAAAAGTAAGTCGATCCTTGGTTCACCGTTTTTATTGCTTGCACCATTTTCTCTGCTGAAATTTCTTTCAGCATGTAACCTACCGCACCAGCTTGCATCACCTTCATGATGTATTCACGGTTGTCGTGCATGGTGAGCATTAAAATTTTGCTCTCTGGACGCTCTTCCTTAATTACGCCAGTAGCTTCAATGCCATTCATGATTGGCATACTGATATCCATCAAGATGACATCTGGATTGAGAAGCTTTGATACTTCAATTGCCTCAAGCCCATTACTCGCCGTACCAATCACATCAATATCAGGTTCCAGTTCCAAACGCGCCATAAAACCATCAAGCACCACCTGATGGTCATCAACTATCACCACGCTAATTGGTTTATCCATAAACTAATCCATCCAAATCTAACAATACGGTGATTTCCGTCCCCAAACCGGGCTCGCTCATGAGTTCAAACTCGCCTCCGATAAACTCAACACGCTCACGCATGTTCCGCAATCCGATTCCTTGTCGGTGCACTGAAGGGTTGACCATAAAACCCGTACCGTCGTCTCGTATCAGTAATTGCAGCATATTGCCCATTTTTTGCAAAATTACTGTGACCTTTTTTGCTTTGGCGTGCTTCTCAATGTTGTTTAAAGATTCCTGAGCCACACGATACAAGGTTGTAGCCACTTCAGATTTCAACTTCACTTGCTCGGTATCAAAATGGCTATCGATGTCCATACCAGAGTGCGAATGAAAATCTTGCAATAGTGTAGAAAGCGCGGCTTCTAAGCCAATATCATCCAAGGCACTTGGTCTCAGTTGGTGAGAAATATGGCGTACTTCATTAATCGCAGTGATCAACGAGCGTTGAGATTTATCTAGGTGAGCTTTGAGCTTTTCATCTTCAATACGATGCGCCATCAAATCTAGGTGACATTTGCTCGAAACCAGCAATTGATTGATGCCATCATGGAGCTCTCTCGCCAGATGTTTTTTCTCATCTTCTTGGAACATCACCGTTTTGTGGGCAAGCTCTTTTAGGTTCTTATCCGCTAAACGATGCTCGTGTAAATTGATGGCAAGTGTCAATACGATGATCACCGCCACCGTAACCACCAGAATAATCACCACGGTGAAAAAGGTAGTCTCGATATTTTGATTGATTGCCGCACGCATATTGGCGACTTCACGGCTCACATCTTCAATATACAACCCAGTGCCAATCATCCAATCCCATTTATCAAGCCATGCCGCATAGCTCAGCTTTGGTACCACCTCCCCCGTAGAGGGCTTTTGCCATAGATATTGATGGAACCCGCCCCCAAGCTGCGCTTGATAAAGCAGAGCCTCAATCAGGTGATCGCCATTTTCATCTTGAATATGCAGTAAATTTTGTCCGACTAAGTCCGGGAGAATGGGATGAACAAGGTTCGTACCGTGCTTATCGTAGGCAAAGAAATACCCATCTGAACCGTAACGTAAGCGGTTTAGGATCGCTTTTACGCGCGCTTTCGCGTCAGCCTCTTCAAGCGTAGGATCGTTATAGATATGAGAAATGGCATCAAAGGCGAGATCTACGGTATCTTTTAGTGCCGCTTCTTTGGATTGAATTAAGTTCTGATGAAAGATTTCCACCTCACGCTGCCCCAAGGTTTTCGCTTGGTAAATGGAAATCCAACTGATACTGGCTGACACCAAAACCACAGGGATCAGTGCCAACAAGATTAACTTGGCTTTGAGAGGCATCCTTTCCCTCCAATGAAACGCTGATTAGGCTTGGGGCTGTTGACCTTTCGCGATTAAAATCGGTTCGAAACATCACAGACCCTGCTCGCTAATCAGCTTAACAACTTGTCTCAAAAGGTGAAAATTTTCACATCACAATTCCTTGCTTCTTACTTGCATTAGGACATGCCATAGAATCCTGGGAAAAATAGCAATGAAGCAAGTACCACAATCTGAATCGCAATGAATGGCATCACACCACGGTAGATATCCCGAGTGGTCACGCCTGCTGGAGCCACACCTTTTAGGTAGAACAAACTAAAACCAAAAGGCGGTGTTAGGAATGAGGTCTGCAGGTTCATCGCAATCAAAATCGCAAACCAAGTCATGTTGATACCCATCAACTCGGCAACAGGCGCAATGATTGGCACGATAATGAAACAGATTTCTACGAAGTCGATGAAGAACCCAAGGATAAGGATGACTAACATGGTAATGATCAAGAAGCCCCATTTTTCACCCGGAAGTTCTAACATCCACTCTTCAACAAGGTAATCCCCCCCAGTGTACGTAAACGCCATTGAGAATGCCGTTGCCCCGAGCAAAATCGCAAAGACCATCGCGGTCACTTTTACGGTCTCTTTCGAAGCTTCATACACCATCGACCAGCTAAACTGTTTGTAAAGCAACGACAATACAATTGCACCAGCCCCACCCAGTGCTGCGGACTCTGTTGGGGTAGCAATACCCGCAAAGATAGAGCCGAGAACAACAATAATCAACGCCAACGGTGGCAGTACGGCTTTCAACGCAGTAATCACTTCTTCTTTACGACTGATAGACTCATCACGCTCGATAGGCTGGGCTGCTTCAGGGTTCAGTTTGGCGTAAATCAAAATGTAGATCACATACGCGCCCACCAGCACCAATCCCGGCCACACTGCGGCTTGGAACAAATCCCCGACTGGTACACCGAGAACATCCCCCAGAAGAATCAAAACTATAGAAGGCGGAATGATTTGACCTAACGTGCCCGACGCACAGATGGTGCCACAAGCCAATCCTTTGTCGTAATTGTACTTAAGCATCACTGGCAAGGAGATCAACCCCATTGCCACTACCGATGCACCGACTACCCCCGTTGATGCGGCAAGCAAGGCACCCACCAACACGGTTGAAATGGCAATACCACCGCGAATACCACCAAACAAACGCCCCATCGACTCAAGCAATTGCTCAGCCAATCGGGTCTTTTGCAACACTAATCCCATGAAGACAAACAGAGGTACTGCCATCAGTACCGTATTCTCCATGATGGATTGAATGCGATAAGGCATGAAAGCAAACATCTCAATGCCTTCTGCCCATACGCCAAAAATTAATGCGATGCCGCCAAAGGTGAAGGCGACAGGAAAACCAAGCAGTAGCGCAAATAACGCCACAAAAAACATCACTATACCGATCATACTGAATTCCTTTTACGACTTACCGTTGTTACCGGCATAGATAAGATGAGGGTTAACAATTTTGTTGATGGAATGAAGCAGCAAACCAACTCCGCTTACCGCCATAAACAAAAACGAAAGTGGAATCATACCTTTAATGATCCATCGGTATGGCAAACCACCCGGATCTCCAGATGTCTCGCCCAGCGCGTAACTCTCCTTGGCAAAGTCGACACCAAACCAAGCAACCAATAGGCAAAAGGGAAACAAAAAAAGTAAGGTGCCTAAAATGTCGATTATGGACTGCGCTTTGTATGACAAGCGCTCATAGAAAATATCTACGCGTACGTGCCCGCCGGATTTAATTGCGTAAGGCACACCAAGTAAAAACACGGCAGAGAAAAGGTGCCATTCCATTTCTTGAAAGGCGATCGAGACGTCATTGAACACGTAGCGCATGACAACGTCGTACACCACGTTCGCTAGCAACAAAATAAATAAGATGCTGGATAACCAGCCTAGAAAATCACCGAAGCGGTTAAAGATTCGCTCAATATAAATAAGGCTTCTCATTCCGAACTCCATGGAACGTGGGGGAGATTGGCTCCGCTGGTTCGCGGAGCACTTGTTATGACCTTCTCTAAGAGAAGTTTTCTTGGGCTTCATTGGCAGGCTAAATCACTCGAAATAGCCTGCGATACGAAGTTATTGCTGAGCTTGGCTGTTTAAGTAAGCTCGGTGTGAAATGTCAGACCAAGGGCGTACTTGCTCGATGTAGCTTGCTTGTGACTCTTGGATTTCTTTCGCTAGCGCGTCTTTCTCAGCATGCTGTTTTAGCAAACGCTCGTTCGCTTCTCGCAGCGCTGAAATCACCTCTGGTGGGAAGTCTTTAACTTGTACGTCTGGGTATTCTGATTGGATAGATGCCCAGTTCTTACCACTTTCATGTTTAGACTGCGTGTACATATCGTAAGCCGCCGCTTTCATCGCTACTTGTAAGATCGCTTTTAGATCATCTGGTAGGCGTTCCCAAGTACGTTTGTTCACTAGGAACTGCAGTTCGGTACCAGGCTCATGCCAACCTGTATAGTAGTAAGGAGCAATTTTGTGGAAGCCCATACGCAAATCTAGAGATGGTCCTACCCACTCCAATGCATCAATCGTGCGTCGTTCAAGAGAAGTGTATAGCTCACCCGGTGCGATGTTTGTTGGTTTTGCACCCAGCTCTGCGAGAATTTCCCCAGCGAAACCCGGAATACGCATTTTCAGACCTTTTAGATCATCTACTGATTTGATTTCTTTCTGGAACCAACCACCCATCTGGGTATCGGTGTTACCACCAGGGAAAGACAGCAAGTTATGCGGAGAATAAACCTTCTCCATCAACTCCATGCCACCACCGTAGTAAAACCATGCGTACTGTTCTGTTGGCAACATACCGAAAGGCATAGAGGTGAAGTAAAGGGTGTTTGGTACTTTGCCTTTCCAGTAATAAGAAGCGGAATGTCCCATGTCGTACTGACCGGATTTCACCATATCAAACACGCCAAGCGGCGCTTTATGCTTGTTTGCGGAATCAATACGAATTTGTAGGCGTCCGTTTGACATTTCTTCTGCCATTTTCGCCATGTTCTTTGTTGCATCACCGAAGATAGGGAAATTCGGTCCCCAAGTCTCCGCTAGTTTCAAGCGATACACTTTATCGTCAGCAGCGTTAGCAGAAGTCGCTACAAATGCCATGGTTGCTACCATCGCTGTCGCTTTGAGTACTCGTTTCAAAGATTTTTGGATAAGACTCATCGTTCACGTCCTTTGTCACCAAGGTTATTGTTGTCATCCATTACATAAGGATTCGATATAGAAGATGGGACATTACTTGGAAGTAAGAAATGGGCATGAACACGCAACAAATCGGTGTCTATAAGCTAGGCTTAGTCGTTAGTATTACGTATTTCTGCGTAGGTGATAAGCGTTCATCATGAAACAAAGTCGTAAAATCAGAATGTTATCTATTTCATTTGGAGAGAGCAGTATAGAAAGCACGTACGTGGTTAACTGCGAAAGAATTTACACAGTATTTAATAAATTGTGACAAATGACGGGTTTGTATCGTTAGAATGCTCAATTATGGAAGGGAAAAAGCCGCTCTTAAGGTAAAAAATACCCCGACCAATGCCGGGGTATTTAATGCAAAAAACAGAATTACAGCGGTAATTAAACTGCTTTATAGATAACTTTGTTACCTGCTAACTGCTCTTTTTGAACTAGGTTTTCTTCAAGAAGCTTCTTCAGTGCGCCAGTAGCCCATGATGCCGCTTTAGTGTCTTCTTGACCAGCAGCCAGACCGATACCTTTAGGGTTGATACCTTCTGCGTTTGCTACAACGATATCTAGTACTTGTTGCTGCTTAGGAGTAAGTGCAACCTCAACCGTTTTTGCTGCAGCTACTTTCTTCTCAGCTACTGCTTTTTCAGCAACAGCTTTTTTAGCAACGGAAGGTGCTGCTGCTTTCTCAACAACAGGTTTAGCCGCCTTCGGTGCTGCAACTACGTTTGCTACTGTCGCTTTAATGCGTTTTTGCAGTTTCATCTGCACTTTACGCTTATGAGCAAGTCTCATTGAATATTTCTCCAGTTCACTGCATCTCAGCAGGGATGAAAATTTGAAGCGCGTTTTATACCAAAAATCACAAACGATTTGTAGGTTTTAGCGGCGAAACGCGATGAAAAATGCGCTCATTGCATAGAACGTCTACTATTTAATCAGATAAATTGTGAACAGATTTATTGAATACTGGGTATAAAAACAGAGGTTCTTTGTTTCTAATAAGCAAGTAAATGAATATCAAAGACAAGAGTCTCAACACCATTGTTCAATGAGGCTAAAAGCATGGAAACGCGGCATCTCAGCAACTCACATTTCAAATCTGACTCCCCCATCAACAAATTGATCATGTTTATGGTTGTCACGATTACCTTATTTCTGGTTTTAATTGCTCCAGGATGGAAACAAGCCATGCTGTCGGTGGTCTTGATGGCACTCATCGTTGGATTTGCCATTGTAATGATCAAAAAGAGTCAGGTCTCTTTCACGCTCACCGCTTCTCATTTCCAGCAACATCTTTTCAAAGGCGGCTGGGTACTACGTTGGAAAGACATTGATTCAATCGGTATTTGCACCTACGAGCAAGAAGGTTGGCATCAGCCTTTACCTTGGATTGGTATTCGCTTGAAGCACTATTCCCCTTATCTCAACTCGATCTGTCCTCGAATCGCAACGGAAATTTTATTAGGGCAACGAGCTTTGCTTTACTTAGGCGCAAGACAAAATAATTGCGAAACAAAATTTGAAGATATGGTGTTAGACCCCGCTCCATACATTAATCAAGAAGGCATGCATTACGAAGGTCTACAAGCCATGCTGGCGAATAGAATGAAGTATCAGAGGCAGTTTTACGGCTATGACGTGTTTATTTCAGCCAGTGACTTAGACCGAGAAGCTGAAGAGTTTGTAGGATTGGCTCGACGTTACTTAGCTGCCGCCGAGCCAGATGCTTAATTCAATGCGCCTTAATATAGAGGCATTTCGTCTGCAACGAATGGGTTTGTCTTGCGTTCATGACCAAACGTCGATTGTGGGCCATGCCCAGGAACGAAAGTTACATCGTTGCCGAGTGGCCACAGCTTTTCTTTGATCGAACTTATCAATGTATTGAAGTCCCCTTGAGGGAAATCTGTACGACCTACACTGCCGTTAAACAAAACATCACCAACGAAAGCAAGACGAGCTTCTTCACTGTAAAGCACAACGTGACCAGGCGTATGTCCAGGCGTATGAATAACATCTAAAGTTTGGTTGCCAAAAGAGACCTTATCGCCCTCATTTAGCCATTGATGTGGTTCAAACGCTTCAGTCAATGGGAACCCAAACATTTGACTCTGACCTTCCAAGCCTTGCAACCAGAAGTTATCCGCTTTGTGTGGCCCAACAATTTCAGTACCACCAAGAAGAGCAGATAATGGTTCAGTGCCGCCCACATGGTCTAAGTGACCGTGTGTCAGAACTAGGTTTACAACCTCAACACCCAACTCTTTGATCAGCATTGCCAGTTGCTTTTCATCGCCACCCGGGTCAACCACAATGCCCTTCATGGTTTCATCACACCAGACAATAGAACAGTTTTGAGAGAAAGATGTTACGGGAACAACTTGGTACTTCAGAGCCATAGATAACCTATACCGAATAAATTTTCGTGAAAACTGCGGCAACTATGACACTAAGCCAAAGTGACTTCAAGCGCTGAGCCATGGGTAATTAACGACTTTCTACGTCAATAAATTAAGTCTTAGGCAGGCATTACCAAGAACGTACTGCGCCGGTATCGATATGTACAAAGTTACTGCGTGGGTAATAGCCAACACCACCCGCTTTTAAACTTAATGCGGCATCACGCACGGTCGAAAGCTTGACGCCATCTAAGCGAAAATCGATCGCTTTGCCTTCCATGTGCATGCTTTTCTTTGCCACGCCAGAAGAGTTGTTGCGTAGCGATGCATTCGTTAGAGGCGAACGGTACCCTGAAATCACAATTACCTCTGCATCGGTACCTATCAGTGCTTGGATCTGACTGATTTGATCAAATAAGCGGCGGTCCATTGGATGGATTTCGTTGCGACGATGGTCACGACAAAACTTATCAAGCCGTTTAAGTTCCTCGTCCACATAAGTACTACCGTTGAAGTAGCATGACTCCAAAAGCTCACCAGTATTGAGATTATTCATCGCAAGCACACGAGGTTCATCAGGCAATGAAGCCCAAGACAAACTTGGCATCGCCGAGGCGACCACAACACCACCAGCGGTCATTTTAAGAAAATCACGACGGGAAAAATTACGACTTACCATGACAAATATACTGCTCAATTACTGTACGAGCAGCGGACATTACCGAAACCTATTTAACGCGTCAAATGCATAAACCGGTCCGGCTTGTCGCTTTTAAGCTGGATTTTTTGCTTACTTATTGAACAAAAAACAGATTTTCTTAATTGTAAATTTTCTTAAATTAAGTGTGCCCTTTACCCTTGGTCGTCGTATTGATAAATATCATCACGGTAGTAGAGCGTGCCTTCTTCTAACCACGCGGTTTGATAAATGATGTGCACTTGAATTCGCTCACTCAAAGGCACTGAGGTGTTGGAGCGACGTCCACTTTGACGTTTTTTCGCTAACCGTTCTTCAAGACCTTGCGTTTTAAAGAGCAACTCAGCAAGTTGATCAGCATGCTCAACGCGAACACACCCTGAGCTGAACGCTCTCCGATCTTGATTGAACAAGTTTTTGCTTGGAGTATCGTGTAGATAGATTGCTTGTGGGTTCGGCATATTAAACTTGTACAACCCTAAAGCATTGTGCGAACCCGATGACTGTCTCATCCGGTAAGGAAAGCTTCTTGGGTTGACCGTTGCCCAGTTAATTGTGGTTGGGTCAATGATCTCTTGCGAGGTCCATGATCGGATGATCTGGATATTATGCTCGATCAGATACATGGGATTGCGCTTCACCTTAGGGATGATGTCCTTGACCATGATCTTCCAAGGAACATTCCAAGTTGGGTTTAAGATAACGGAATCGAGCGTGCCCGTCATGATTGGGGTCTTGCGTGATGCTCTCCCTACCACTACTTTGGATTCAAACAGTGCTTGTCCTTGATGCCAGTAGGTCACTTCGTAGCCGGGGACATTGACAAACACCACGTTGTCACGCTCTTTTGCCCAAATCCGCGAGCGCTCTGCGTTAAGTGCTAGAGAGTGCAATCGTTGCTCAGGAGAGAAGTTGATCCAGCGAATCGTATTGGGACCGATGATACCGTCTTGCTTTAAGCCATGAATACGTTGAAACTCCATCACCGCGAGTTCTAGGTTTTCATCATAACGTGTGGTCTCTGTGTCTAAATGACCGACTTCAACGCCCACGATTTGCATCCGCGCTATCAGGCTCGATTTATCAAATAGCTCGTCTCCGACTCTCGCCAATCTCTGCTCTTGCTGATACAAAGGGAACTCAAACTGCGCGTAAGTCGATAATGAAGCAAAAGCGGTATTAAATGATGCATCCATTTGTAGGGGGGAGCGAAGTTCAGCAAGAAACTGGTCAAGTTTGCCTACCGTGATTTCATTACTCAACAACGACAGCGTTTCGATACTTGGCGCAGGCAGTTTAACGTGAACTTTATTTGCAAATAGCCAATTGATGCCTTCTTGTGGAACTTGTTCAAGGTAGGACAAATACATGAGGAGTGAATCACTCATCACCAGATCAAAGTCAAGCTCATCACCTTGTTCGCGTACTTGTTCAATACGTCGCAGTTGGTCATCAAATTCAGAGGTCACATCCGCCAATGCCACCAGCTCAATTTGAAAGATGAGTTGATCAACATCAGTTTCATTTTCCCAGTTGAGACGGTAGTTGGTGCTTTGGTAGAGCTGATCGATGACATCTGGATAGTGGATCATCTTCTCCACAGACAACTGCTCAACCGCGCCCTCTTGCTCTGTTTGTGCAGATGCATCGGGAGAAACCACGGTTGAAAAGCTGCAAAACGGCACCAAAAGTGCCGTTATCATTATGAGTCTAGCAATCACTGAAACGATCCCTTCGTTACGTGCCATAAAAAAAGTATGGCAAATATCTCACGGGTTGCCGCTTTAAAATTAAGAATCTGCAAACGAAAATGCCAACAAGATCCTCAATAAGATGTTACTTAATGATCTTTCTAGACAATTCTCGCCCAATGGTTATCCCATTGAACGCCGCTAGCAAAAGTATTCTTTGACTCTGTAGGTCTTTGTTCGACCACTCTCCCTGCACCAGAGCTGACGCGAAACTCATCACCGTAAGTGACGACACCAGAAGCATCTGGTAGTGCATTCAATTCAACCAACTGCCCGGTGGATTTCGACCAAATACCGTAACAACTTCCCGGAGGTGATGTTGCTAATATCCAATCTTCTGTCGCAGCAATGCTTGCCACATACTGATTAAAACGCGCCCACTGCTCCGGTTCAGCTTGCAAATCTTGCATCTCACCACCACGTGTATGCATGGCGATCAAAGCTGGGGATTCATCCGGCTCACCACGATATTGCTGACCGCAAAGCACTGTCTCAACACCATCATGTGCAAGGTGACGAATACTCAGTTTATGATCGGGTAAAGACACTTGGTCTAACAATTCTCCTTCTTGCGAAAGATAGCTCAGACTTGGCGTCATGGTATTTAGATTAAGCGGCTCGCGTCCATTCGTGTGGACGCCACCAACACCAATGGCTAAAGCGCCGTCAGGCATCATGATGACTTCATGAGGTCCGAGACCAAATCCGCTCAATTCTTCAATTTTTTGATACTGCCTTTGCGCATCATAAACTCCGATGATCCCTCGGCTTGTTCCCCTTTCCCCCTCAGTAGCAAATAAGTAATGACCATCATGGGAGTAAACACCATGCCCATAGAAATGGCGGTCCACTTTTGCTAACTCCAGTTTGACCATTTGCTCCGAACGATAGTCAAACACCATAAAAAAGGTGCCGGGACGACGACCAAAGACAACCGCATGACCTTGCGGGTTGGTCGCCACGCCATGACCCCGTTCAGGGATTGGCAGTGAAGACAGCGGCATGCCATGTTCATTGGCAACTACGGCAGCGTATTTGTCGCGTCCAATGATAGAGCAGCCAATCAAAGCAGGCTCGCGTGTGTTTGTTGAAGTGCAACCGAACGGCAGAACAGGGGCAGCCGCTCCAAACAAAGCGGCTTTCAGTAAGGTTCGGCGAGTTTGATCAGTCACCATCGGTTGCATTGAATCCTATAACGACACCAAGTTCGATAGCCACCTCTTCGTGGATCAGATACTTCAGTTGCTCAAGCTTGTTGTATTGTGCGAGAACCATTCGATAACCGTCTTTGGTTTGCAGCGCGGCAAACAAGCTTTTATCTTCAGGCCACGTATCCAATGCCATATCAAATTGATGAACAACACGATCAGCTAATTCACTATGCCCCTGATCACGAAGCAATGCATCTAAACCAGAGCCATTAGCAAGATAGAGAGCCTGTAACGCTTCAAGGTTAGCCTTCAAGTTAGACAATGAAGTTTGTGAACGCCATGATTCTGAGAAATAAGGACGCGGTTTGCCTATTTTGGCCAATGGGCGGCTCAGCTTCTTCATGCTGTATTCTAATTGATTAGACAGCAACGAAATGTACTCAGACTCCCACTCCGTCATGTCTAATGACTTCCATGGGTTTTGTGCCCATGAATCTGCAATGATGTTTGCTTTGTTATTAAGGTTTTCTGCAATCGCAATACTGGTAGCACACGTATTGCTATTAGTAGATAAACTCGACGCCTTGTCGTAAAGCAACCATTCCAGCGCACCCAACCCTTGTACTGTTACGCTTTGAGTCGAAATATCCTCTGCGCTCCAAATTTGGTCAGACTTCGTTAAGACCGACATTTTTCGTCCAGTCGTGTTCTTCTTATCTGGCCAAAATTGCACATTCCAGCTCTGCTCTAATGCGGTCGCAGGTCCACGCTCTTGCCCTTGTAATGCCATCCACACCAACATGGTTTGATGCCATTGCTGCTTAATTTGTGCGTCACCTTTCATTTGTGAAGCACAGTATTCTGTGAGGCTCTGCTCTAACTTGGTTGTCTGAGTTACAAACGCCTGTGCCGCGTTAAACTCCACCTCGTATACGTTTTGTGAAATATGGCTTGTACTCTCGGGCTCAACAGAGCTTGACCCGTTTGTCGATTGGCAGCCAGCCAAACTTAACGTTGCGGCAATCGCACTCACTAACAAAGTTTTTTTCATGGTTGGCTCCTTATAGAGAATTCAGGAATGCGATCAATGCGTCGCGTTCTTTCTTGTTGAGCGCTAAAACGTTTTGCTTAGCCGTTTCTGCCTCGCCGCCGTGCCACAATACGGCTTCCATTAAGTTACGTGCACGACCATCATGTAAGAAGTAAGTATGACCATTTACCTCTTCGGTATAACCAATCCCCCATAACGGCGCGGTTCGCCATTCACGGCCATTCGCTAGGTACTCAGGACGGTTATCTGCCAAGCCATCACCCATGTCATGCAGAAGCATATCGGTATAAGGGTGAATAAGTTGCTCAGAAAGAGCCGGTAATTCCGGTCGCTTAGCGGTTTTTACGCTCGTCTTGTGGCAACTTTCGCAGCCAGAAGACGCAAAAATCTGCTGACCAAGCTGAACCTCGGGATCATTGATATTTCGACGTGCCGGTACTGCGAGGTGTTGACTGTAGAACTCAACAAAATCGAGGATATTTTTACTCACCTCTGGTTTGCCGCCATTAGGCATGTCATCACAAATCGTCTGCTTAGAAGTGCAGTTTTCGTTTGGGAACAAATGACTAGTTAGACCCACATCGCCGTTAAATGCAGCGGCGTTTTGTTGCATGAGCGTCGGTTGCCCTGCTTTCCAGCCAAATCGACCAATTGAGAAATCGTCTTTTTCGATGTCCCACACTTTATTCACTTTGCCAGAAATACCATCTTTGTTTGTATCTTGCTCGTCAGCCCAAGCCAGCAACGTTTTATCAGGAATGCTCTCCAGCAAACCAAGACCGATCATTGGCGGAGCAACACGCGCAGAGAACTCTGTATCAGGGTGCATCGCCCCATAACCTAAATCCGTAATTTGCAGCACTGGCTTTCTGAGTACGACCTTGGTGCCATCTTTAAAAGTAACTAGCACGTCGGTGTAACTGATATTGATCTTGCCTTCCGGCGTTTGATCTTGCAGTGCAAAATCTTGTAGCTGCCCACCGTAAGTTGGCTCAGGGATACCGCCATCTTTGATGTACGCTTTTTTCTGCTCCGGAGTCATTGCTGGAATACTGAGGCGCACTAGCATAGAGACCGCATGCAAATCGTCTTTTTCCGGAGGATGACCACGCCCATCTTTGATATGGCAGTTTTGGCAACCATTCGTGTTAAACAAAGGTCCCAGTCCATCACGAGCGTCTGTTGATGCTGGCGCTTGTACCCAAGGGTTACGGAAGAAACTGTTGCCGACACTAAAGTCCAGCCGTTTGCTCATCGGCAGGTTGGCAGCAGGAAGAGAATACGCGTTAGCGCCGTCTTTTTTGACGCTGGTTTTGCCACCAGACTTAACATCATAAGCCATGGCAGAAGAAGAAAGGAGCGCGACTAGCGCAGAATATAGGTATGGCTTCATATCATTGCTCTACTAATACGACAGGTGTGATAACAACGAGCTCAAACGGCAAAAGGGCTCACAAAGAGCCCTTATTTATTATGGTTTTCTTATTAAAACTCGTGATCAGCAGTATCAGGGCTTAAGCTGTCGATACCGACGATGTTCGCCGCTCGCTCAATCGCACCTGTTTGAGCTACCAATGACATAATCGTGTCATTGACTAACGCATTGCCTTGCGTATTACCAGCTGCGATCAACTGGTCAAAGTGTTGGTTATTCTTCTCTGCAGAAGTAACCAGCTCGCCCACTTGGCTACGTGTTGTATCAAACTGCTTTTGGATCTCTTTTGCCGCTTGTTTGTCTTTTTGAGCGACTAAATCCGCAATACTTGGACCAGACAGTTCTTTTCCGTCAACACCTTTGTACGTACCTGTGTAAACGTTGTAGATGCCTTGCTCATTGTAGTAATGAGAGTTATGCGTGTTGTCTGAGAAACAATCGTGCTCATCTTCAGTAGAGTTTGCCTCTAGCGCTACTTTCATACGTTCGCCCGCTAGTTCACCTAGAGACAGAGAGCCCATGCCGAACAACATCTTACGAAGACCATTATCCGCAGATTCGCTTAGAAGCTCTTCACGGTAATTACCTTTTACTTCCGAAGACCACTGCTTCTCCATCCACTCAAGATCCTGAACCAACAGATCTGCAGCCGCTTTTAGGTACTCACCACGACGGTCACAATGATCATTCGTACATTCAGAACCAACCACAAAGTCAGTATAAGCACGCTGACCCGCACCCGCATTTGTGCCATTTAGATCTTGGCCCCAAAGTAGGAATTCAATCGCGTGGTAACCAGAAGCAACGTTTGCTTCAGAGCCACCCACTTCGTTTAGATCCGCTAGCAACTCTGGTGTAATTTTTGAAACGTCTAGCTTAGACGCACCAATTTGTAGGCTTGTGTTTGCGATGATATTTGCTGCAGCACCTTCGTTACCAAGCTCATATTGGTAATCAGAAGCGACATAGTCAATCAGACCTTCATCGAGCGGCCATGCGTTAAGCTGACCTTCCCAATCATCGACGATTGCGTTACCAAAACGGAAAACTTCAGACTGTTGGTATGGTACGCGAGCGTCAAGCCAAGCTTGTTTAACTTCTTCAAGCTTTTTCGCTGATGGGGATTCAAGAAACTCATCGATTTTTACGTCGAGTGTTTTCGCTGTAGTCACAGAATCAGCGAACACGGCGTGTGCCACGTCAGCATAATGTTCGACCACTTGTTGTTTAGTTACTGTCGCAGCAACCGTAGAACCACTGGCAATGAGGAGTGATGCAGCAATAGATTGGACTAATACTGTTTTTGCATTCATCTGAAGCATCCTTGTTGAGCATTTTAATTATCGTATTGGTAGTGCTAATTATTCTTATTTGCACTTTTGTCCCGAGATAATACAAATTTACAATTTATTTGCAACTCCAGATACAAAAAAAGCCTCATAAAAATGAGGCCTTTAACAGTCATTATTGTCAAATTTATCTTTAAGATTAAACCTTTAGGTGGTGTTTCCCGTGTGAAACCTTTGCTTTAAGATAATTTTCATTGCCATCTTTAATGTGCGCTGAAGTGTTGACAACCTCTGTAATTTCAATTCCGTATTCCGATAACTCACGGATTTTTTTAGGGTTATTAGTTACGAGACGGATTTTTCCAACCCCTAACGCCTCAAGCATTTGTGCAGCTTCGGTGAAATCGCGCAAGTCATCATCGAAGCCTAGGTGGTTGTTGGCTTCATATGTGTTCATACCCTGGCTTTGTAAACGGTACGCATCAATTTTGTTGTACAAACCGATCCCACGACCTTCTTGGCGAAGATATAAGATAATGCCACCTGACTCACCCATTCGGTTGATGGTTTCTTCCAATTGCTCGCCACAGTCACAGCGTGAAGAGTGGAACACATCACCAGTCAGACACTCAGAGTGCATGCGCACTAAAGGCATGTCTTGTGTTTGGTCTGCTTGCTTAAAGATAATTGCTACATGCTCTTTATCCGTCTTCAGACCGCGAAAAGACAGGATTTCGGCATCAATGTTACTGTTAGCCCCGACTTTAAAATCTACTCTGGCACGTACTTCCGCCATATCTACACTCACTCGATTTATTGCTTGATGCATGTTCGTTATTGCATTCATGGGATTGTTCTCATTTGCTCTTCAACTATGGGGATTGATACCGCATTTTTCAATGTTGAGATCACAACGAGCCCTATTCTTATGTGTGACAAGCTTGGAAATCCTATCGGAATAACACCCGCTAGCCGACTTTACAATTGTTATAATATAACATTTATGACGAACTACAATAAAAAAACCCCAGACATATTTGCCTGGGGTTTAGAAAGAGTTATTAAAATCTGGCATTCAATGCGTTTGGCTTCGCTTCCATACGGCGAGCTCAATCCAGACCGCTTCGAGTTCTTGAATTTCCTCGTCGGTCAACACCGCGAGAGATGAAGTGACTTGAGGCAGTTTCGGTGACTGCAATGCACGAATCTGCGAATAAAAGTCCTTTTTTAATTGCGTTATAACTGAATCCACTGCGTACACCTATTCATTCTTTATTACTCCTCCAGCTCAATTTATATCGTTTGCTATTCGCTGAAGCATTCATAAATTCGAGAAAATGATAACATTCTGTTTGTTATGTGCACAATTTATTTTTAATAGTGGAATAACGGTCACATTAATCACGCCTTATCATTCGGATCGAATATAGGACAAAAAAGATCAAAAATAACGCCGGAAGGATCCACAGCATGGCAGTAGAATAATTAAATGGTGGTTTATATAGAACAATATTCCCATAACGAGTCACCAAATAATCTTTCACTTCTTGATCTGAATGTCCTTCATTCACCATGGTATACACTTTCAAACGCAGGTCTTTTGCAGCCTGCGCGTTTGACTCAACTAAGTTTTGGTTCTGACACTGCGGACAGCGTAATGTCTTGGCTAATCTCGTTGCACGTTGTTGCAGTTCAATAGAATGAAACTCAAACAGATCAACATTCTGCACAATTTCTTCACTCTTTAGCGAAGAAGAAAATAACGCAAACGTGACTAGCATGAGAAATAGATAATTAAATCGAAACATTCAAATAACCTGAAAATATATCGTTCCATTTATCCGAAGTTAACTCACCTCGATATTTGATCAACACCCTGCCATTTTGATCAATCAAATACGTTTCTGGTGTTCCAATAACCCCTAGCTCAACTGCAAGCCTACCATTTGGATCACTGATCACCTCTGTGTATGGATTTCGTTTAGAGCTCAAATATTCACGAGCAGCTTGATTGTTGTCTCGATAATTCAGTCCAATAATAACGACACCAAGCTCAGCAAGTTGCAATAATTCTTCATGTTCACGCTTGCATATGCCGCACCAAGATGCCCAAACATTCAGTAATTTATACTGTTCCTTTTTAAAAACTTGCTGAGTGACGTCATTACCCGAAAGTAAAGACGTGGCGGTAAATTCAGGGATGGATAAATTGCGCTGCTGAGACAATTCGACATTCGGTCTATCTGATAACGCGATAGTCGCTACAACAGCAAATGCAATCACACTCGCGACTAACCCTGCTAATTTAAGCGTATTTCTCGGTCGCATTGAATGCCTCTTTTCTTTTCGTCATTAATGTCGTGCACATACCTAGCACCGCTAGAATGCCGCCGATCCAGATCCACCAGATCCCAGCCCGATACTGCACTTTAATCGCATAAGCATGAATATCGACTTTATCACCTAACGTCACATAGTAATCCCCATACCACCGCGAGCGAATCGCTGGTTCGGTCATATTCATCACTCGCACAGGGTAATGGCGTTTCTCTGGCGTAAAGTTGAGACGGCTACCGTCCTCAAGGCGCAGATCGATCATTCCTTGCTCGGCGGTGTAGTTTGGACCTACTCGCCACTCTATCCCATGATAGTCGATGCTAATATCAGCTCTTTGAGACGTAATACCCGGTTCTACACGCAGATTATATTCATATGAATAGTCACTATTAAACACAGCTCCGCAACATGCTACCGCAAAGCCAATATGCGCAAACACCTTTGGTAACCGCAAACGTCTATTTTCTGTTTTAAATAGCATTAAGGCATGTGACACTCCGACCCACGTTGACAATACTAGCGTGATAAGGCTTGTCAGATGAATAACGTCGACAGTAAAGATAAAAGCACACCCGACAACAAACGAGATCGCGCCTGCAGTTCCGGTTTGGGAAGCCATCGTCTGATTGATGCCTTTACTCCATTTCAGTATGGGCATTAGCGCAAGAGCAACGAGCGCTAGCAGGCTTAAAGGGAAGATAAGGCTGTTAAAATACGGTGCTCCTACTGAAATATTCCCCAACCCCAAGAGTTGATAAAGCATAGGGTAAAAGGTGCCGAGAAAGACGATTGCTGTCGTCATAACGAGCAATCCAATTGCAAAATAAACGGTGTAGGCTCGGCTGGTTAATGTGCGAAGTTGAAAACGGGCGATATGTTCGCCTTTGGTGATAAGCAAGGCAAAAGTCACAATCACTAGCAGACACAGCACGCTAAGCAATACAAGACCTTTGGTTGGATCTACAGCAAATGCATGCACCGAAGTGAGCACACCAGAACGCACCACAAATGTGCCGAGAATACTTAAGCTGAATGTTGCAAAAGCTAACGCATAAGTGCTCCAAATTGCCCCCTTGTTTCTCGTCGCAATGACCCCACTATGAAGTAACGCACCACCAGTTAGCCAAGGAAGCAACGACGCATTTTCTACTGGGTCCCAGAACCACCAGCCACCCCATCCAAGTTCGTTATAAGCCCACCAAGACCCAACGATGATACCCAACGTGAGAGTGCCCCAAGCAAAAAGTACTGGACCACGTGCTGCGTTATACCATTCATGAATTGGTCGCGGACCTAACAGCGCCGCTAGAGCAAATGCCAAAATTGCCGCATAACCAACGTAGCCCAAATACAGCAAAGGTGGATGAATAATCAGCCCTACGTCTTGCAACATCGGATTCAAATCCCGCCCTTGTGTAGCCAACTCTTGCGCGTATTCAAATGGATTAGAAGTAAGGAGTGTAAACCACGCAAACACCGCAATCAGAATATTCATAATACCTAAACAATCAGCGGTGTATTGCCCACTAATAGGTAACTTGCGTGCTATGTAAGAAGCCCAAAGACTTAACGTGACCACCCAAAACAACATCGAGCCTTGGTGTCCTCCCCATGCGGCAGCAATTTTAAACGTCATGGGCAATTGGCTATTAGAATGAGTGACCACGTACTCTAAGGCGAAGTTGTCCTGAATAAAACTGATGATCAATAGGGTTAAACAAACTAAAGAGGCTAAGCTGATGATGTGTGACATCGCTATTTGATGGGGCAATACCACCTTCTTATTCATGGCGCGCCTCATCCAATGCAATAATGCCGTACAAGTCGATGCGACACCGACCAGTATCAATAAGAAAAATCCCAGCTCAGCCTCCATTTTTCCTCCTTTATACGATGGTCATTTGACCGGCATAGAGAATGAAGGTACGAAGCATCAATACCCCAACCAAACTCAAAGAAGTCACCACGAACACATAGCCACCTTTGTGACGAACTTCGGCAGGCGTCAACCAATTGAGCGTCAAAGGCATTAACATACCGATGAGGATCACGCCTCCCCAGAACCATTGTGCCCAAAAACCCGTCGATATCGCATTCCAAGCCGCGACTTCGTTCTGACCACCGCTGAAGATCAGTCCGGTAAAGAAGGTAACTAGGACAAACAACTCAAACAATACGACTGGGCGTTCAAATCCGTGTACCCATGACACACTAGGACTGCTGGTTGGTTCTTTAAATACCAAGATACCAAACATCAAACTGGCCGCAGCACCGGAAGACAAACTTGAAAATAGGAACAAGATTGGTAGCACTGGGTTGTTGAGCATTGGGTAAGTCTTGAGTGCAGACAATAAGAAGCCTGTGTATGCCGCGAGTACAATCGCCAAGAAACCTAAGAACAATTCTACGGCATTATTCGCTTTACCTGCTTTGATCAAGACAGTATCCGCCAAATCGAGCAATTTGCTCGGCAATTTTCCTTCACAAAAACGGATGATTTGATGACGGAAAATAGTGCCAATCCACACGAACAAAACAATCATATAGACTTGGAACAGGATGACGCCCATCGACATAACTGACGTCGGGTTGTAGTAAATCATGATCTTCCAAAACTCGAGAGGTTTGGTTAAGTGGAAAATCAAAATCACTAAGCCCGAGATAATGCCAAATGGTGCTAGCCAAGCCATTGCTTTCATGATGCCATTATTCGCCGGATCACCTTCAATGACTTTGCGCTTAAGATAGAGCGCGATCATCACAGCTCCAGCCGACATGCCCGCTAAGAATAAGTAAATCGCGATGATCCAATCCCAGACTAACGAGTCAAAATGGAAAGCACTTTCAAAGCCGTTCATGATGACACCTCCCCTTTACTATGCGGAATTTTGTACAGCTTAGGTTGCGTACCCAAATGTGATTTATCGCGGTACACCACATGGCTTTCTATCGCTTTACTCACGTCACTCGTTGGATCGTTCAGATCGCCAAATATCAGCGCCTTAGTTGGGCAAGATTCAACACAAGCCGGTTGTTTACCTTGCGCTAAATTGGTATCTCTACAGAAGTTACATTTGTCCGCAGAATGGTCGACGGGATTAAAGAAACGCACTTGATAAGGACAAGCAGCAAGACAGTAACCACAACCGACACACTTTTCCTTGTGTACATCGACAATACCAGTCGCTTCATCTTTATAGGCAGCCCCTGTTGGGCATACATATACACAAGGAGGGTTATCACAATGCTGGCAGGACTCTCGAGTGAACTGATACTCCACGCCAGGAAATTCACCAATCGGTTCACCACGGTGAATTTTAAGGCGTGTCACGCCATCAGGCACCTTATTTACTTCTCTGCAAGCATCTGTACAGGCGGTACACCCAATACAAGCGTTCTCATCATGCACCATACCTAAACGTTTACCTTGTTCACTGTCGCTGGCATAAAGAGAGGAGCTCACAACAGAGGTGCCTGCAACGCCCGTGGTCAATATCAATGCGCCGCTGCCGGCTAAAAAGTTTCTTCTCGAACATTTCATGCTATCTCTCCTCTTCTTTTGCGAGCTCAGGTTTGACGGCAAATTCAGAGTGACAATCCACACACTGTTTGATCAGTTGCTTTCTGTCGTACGACAGCGCTTTAGTTTTGGCGGCGTGTACATCATGACAATTTGAACAAGTGAGATTTTTAGCATGCACATCATGTGTCCAGTGGCTTTCTCTTAGCTTTGTTGGTGTATGACAATCCACACACTGGCTGTTCGCTTTGAGGATCAAGCTTGGGTCTAAGAACACTTTGTCGTGCACCGCTTTCGATTGAGCCGCTGAAAACTTGATTACATCAGGCGCGCCTTCTCGATGGTCAGGACCGATATTACTATGGCAGTTGGTGCAATTAAGCTGTTTACCCTGACTGAGTAACGCTTGAGGATCATGCGAAAGGTTCAGAGTCTCTTTGGCATCCTTGTGACATTGCAGACATTTATAGTCTCTGTCACGGATTAACTCGACTTGATGACGCTCAGATTGAGCTCCATCAATTGGCTCTGAAGAAGTCGCATGGGCGGCGATGGTAAAACCATAGATGGCAAGGATGAAGAGAAATTTCAGCATTGTCTCTATGGTCAATTTTATATTGCCCATATTTTTCTTTCCTTAGCTCGATAATAATTGATAACTATTCTCAACTATTTATTTGAGCGACAATTAATTTCCTCTGAAGATATTTTCCAAATCTTCAAATGACATCAATTCTTATTTCGGAAAGCCACAACGCTAAACCTATATTTATAATACCTCTATTATTCATAAGGGGTAGAAACACCTGTTCAAAAAGCGAACTAAATCACCCTATTTTTAAAATGGTTAAAAAGCCAACCCCTTATCAAACAAGACATTAACCACTACCCCTTTAGGGGTATATAAATCTAAATATGATTGAGATCACTGGTGTAAATTGATCTAAAACAAGACAAGTTTCGCTCACTATTTCATCTCCTTAATTAACTAATAATATTAACTTTAGATCTCCGATTCTTATTTGGAATAGCTCCTCACAACGCTGCTAATAAAAACGAATATGGAGATAACACCGTGAGCATAAAACACTGGATGAGCGCACCAATCGCGGTTGCGACCTTATTCGCCAGCCAATTATTTTTGGCCGGCGCTCCGTTGGCAGCAGAAGAGAAAGGTCTCATGGACCCTCGCAATGATGCCTTTGAGCAACAACACCCTGACCAATACCACTCATGGAAAGCCACCTCTGAGAGCGAACATATTGAAGATGCCCTAGGCGAAGATCCGAACATGGTAATCTTATGGGCAGGCTATGGATTCGCGAAAGACTACAACAAGGCACGCGGTCACTTTTACGCACTCGATGATGTTCGCCAAACTCTACGTACTGGTGCACCTAGCGATGAGAAGTCCGGTCCCATGCCAATGGCGTGTTGGAGCTGTAAAAGCCCAGATGTGGCGCGTGTGATTGAAGAGCGAGGTGAAGACGGTTATTTCGAAGGGAAATGGGCACGTTTAGGCTCAGAAATCGTCAACCCGATCGGTTGTTCTGACTGTCATGACACACGCTCTGAAGAGTTTAAGAAAGGTGAGCCTGCTTTAGCATTGACCCGTCCATACGTAGAACGTGCATTCGATACAATAGGCAAAAACTTTGATCAGCAATCTCGCCTAGATAAACAAGCATCAGTATGTGCGCAATGTCACGTAGAGTACTACTTTACGGGTCCGACGAAAGCCGTCAAATTCCCATGGGACATGGGCACTACCGTTAATGACATGGAGAAATACTACGACGCGCTAAATTTCAAAGATTGGACGCATGCAGTCTCCAAGGCACCAATGTTGAAAGCACAGCACCCGGGTTACGAAACGTGGCGTGATGGTATCCATGGCAAAAACAAAGTGGTCTGCGTGGACTGTCACATGCCTAAAGTAACCAAAGAAGACGGCACAGTTTACACCGATCACAAAGTGGGTAACCCATTTGATCGTTTCGAAGACACGTGTGCGCAATGTCATACCCAAACCAAAGAACAGCTGCAAGGCATCGTTTCGACTCGCAAAGCGCAAGTACTGAACATGAAGCTCACTGCCGAGAAGCAAATCGTGGCAGCGCACTTTGAGGCAGGAGCTGCATGGAAAGCCGGGGCAACAGAAGAAGAGATGCAACCTATCCTTCAAGATATCCGCCATGCACAATGGCGTTGGGATTACGCAATTGCCTCTCATGGCGTTCATATGCACGCGCCTGAAGTGGCACTTGAAGTACTGGGTACTGCAGTCGACCGCGCAGCAGACGCCCGTACTAAGCTGGTTCGTTTACTAGCGACGAAAGGCATTACTGACCCAGTACAGATCCCTGATATTTCAACTAAGGCCAAAGCACAACAAGCTCTTGGGATGGATATGGAAAAAATGAACGCGGACAAGAACCACTTCTTAGAGACCGTGGTTCCAGATTGGGATAAAGCAGCAGCGGAGCGCGAAGCAACGTACTAATCAACTAAGATAACACCATGCAAAGTACAGGGCGCACAATGCGCCCTTTTTGTTTGATCGTAGGAAAAGACGAACTAAACCCAGCTCGCCTTATAATTAACGGCGAGGAAGTCTCGGTCTGGGCTGTATATTTGGACGTGTTTTAGGCATTTGAATGCTAGGTTTTGCCACCGGGCGTTGAACTTTTGTCTCTGGTCGCGTTTCTCTTTGTTGCACTTTTTCTTTCAATGCTTTGTCTTGCATCAACGCTGGTTCGATGCGTTCCGGACGATTCTCCCATTTAGTTTGAATCTCCTGCTTTTGTTCTTCTGGTAGCGATTGCCAGTGATCGTCAAGCTGACGTTTCATGGTGTCGATGTTGGCGGACATATCATCGTCTTTCCAATCTTCAACTTTGTCTTTGATGGATTGTTGTTGTTCTTCATCCAAACCGTTCCACCACGCTTCCAACTTCTCTTTATACTCGTCATCGTTATCACAACAACCTGGGTAGTAGTAAATCCAATAATCATCATGATCGTACCACCATGGGTCGTAGTAACCAGAAGTGTAATAAGCCGAAGATGAGGAACCGGAATGATCGGAAGAGGTACAACCCGCCAACACGGAACCGCATAGCACCGCTAATATCCCTAACGCTTTATTGTTCATTCATCACCCACTTTCCTTTTACTGCTCCAGAGGCTGTTTATCTTTCGCGGTTAATTTTAGACGCCCCTTTGGGGTAGCGTTTATGGGTCACTTCTACTGCGTTTTTGCCTTCTCATAAAGACGAACTGCACATCAAAACCTCTGCTTTGTGTAAAGGCCCAACAATTCGCTGCAGAAATCAGCACGAAGGGTCAACAGCCCCCTAATTATATGCTTACAACAACTCTTTCGCTTTGTTGATTGAGTTTATGATTTGTACACGATCCAAATTAGGATCATTGGAATCTAATAATAGTACCCAGGTATCAATGGCTTCTTGAAAACGAAATGACAAAAAGTGGTCATTTGCAATCAAAGACAAAGCGGCTTCATTGTGCGGCTCGAGCTGTAAGGCTTGCTCAAGTAGCAGAGTGACTTCTTCCGTCATGGATTGTTGGTGGAGGTAATATAGTGTGGTGGCTTTCGCGGCAAGTTGGGTGGCACTAACAACGTCACTAAGCTGAATAGCATAATCAAAACAAATCAATGCTCCATCAAGCTCCCCTTCAACAAGATAGCCCTGCCCTAATTGAAACCACAATGCTGCATTATTTGGGTCTTCGCGCAACTGGTCTTGGATCTCTTGCATGATATCCCGTGCATTGGTCATACGTGACATCTCGGCTTGCATTGTTGGCGGTGGCGTTTGTCGCAAGAGTAAAAAGCTTGCACTAGTAACAACCAAAACTAAAGTACAAAGCCCAAACCATTGAGCCGGTTTGACCTTTGAAGCGCTGAGCGATAACACCACGACGAATAACCCCATCAGAGTGATGGCAACGAAGAACCAAGCAGACATAATGTACCCCACAAGCAAATATTGGTTTAGTTTACTGACTTCCTCTCAATATTGCGTTGATACAGATACAAAAAAGCCGAGCGTAATGCTCGGCTTTCAAACTTAGATGTAAAGAAAAAGATTACTCTTCTTCAGAACCTTCTGCTGCATCATCCGCTGCTGGTGCTTCAGGCGTTTGACCTTCTGCATTTGCTTCTGTTGCTTCCGCTTCTTCGCCTTCTGGCAGTTCTACTTCTTCAACTTCATCAATGCGCTGCAAACCAACCACTGACTCATCTTCAGCTGTACGGATAAGCGTTACACCTTGAGTGTTACGACCAACTTGGCTAACTTCCGCAACACGTGTACGTACTAGAGTACCAGCGTCGGTGATCATCATCATCTCGTCGCCTTCTTCTACTTGTACCGCGCCAACTACTGGACCGTTACGCTCAGAAACCTTGATAGACACAACGCCCTGAGTTGCACGACCTTTCGTTGGGTATTCCGCTAGTTCAGTACGTTTACCGTAACCGTTTTGAGTAACCGTTAGGATATCGCCTTCGTTTGATGGAACGATCAAAGAAACCACTTGATCATCATCTGCTAGCTTCATACCGCGAACACCTGCCGCTGTACGACCCATTGCACGTACTTTGTCTTCGCTAAAGCGAACCACTTTACCTGCTTTAGAGAACAGCATGATATCGCTGGAACCTGTAGTGATATCAACGCCGATCAAAGAGTCATCATCACGTAGGTTAACTGCGATCAGACCGTTTGAACGTACGTTAGCAAACTGGTTCAGAGGTGTCTTCTTAACCGTACCGTCACCCGTAGCCATGAAGATAAACTTCTCTGGAGAGAACTCATCTACCGGAAGGATTGCCGTGATACGTTCACCTTCCTCAAGTGGAAGGATGTTTACGATTGGCTTACCACGTGCAGTACGAGTTGCATGAGGTAATTGGTAAACTTTCAGACGGTAAGTCTTACCACGAGTTGAGAAACACAGAATGTTATCGTGAGTATTTGCAACAAGTAGACGCTCGATGAAGTCTTCATCTTTCATCTTCGTTGCACTCTTACCTTTACCACCACGACGCTGAGCTTCGTAGTCGCTTAGGATTTGGTACTTAACATAACCTTCGTGAGACAGAGTTACTACTACGTCTTCACGAGCGATCAGCTCTTCCATGTCAATGTCATGGCTAGCTGCTGTAATTTCTGTACGACGCTCATCGCCGTAACCATCGCGAACCGCTTCAAGTTCTTCACGGATCACTTCCATCAAACGCTCAGTGCTTGCAAGGATGTGCATTAGCTCTGCAATTTCGTCCAATAGCGCTTTGTATTCATCAAGAATCTTCTCATGCTCTAGACCAGTTAGACGGTGTAGGCGAAGTTCTAGAATCGCTTGAGCTTGAGTTTCTGTTAGGTAGTACAGACCATCACGGATACCGTATTGATCTTCTAGCCATTCAGGACGTGCAGCGTCAGTACCAGCACGCTCTAGCATTGATGCTACGTTACCAAGATCCCAACCACGCGATACCAAGCCAACTTTTGCTTCAGCTGGAGTTGGTGCGTTTTTGATGAGTTCGATAACTTCGTCAATGTTCGCAAGAGCAAGAGAAAGCGCTTCAAGGATATGCGCACGTTCACGCGCTTTACGCAATTCGAAAATAGTACGACGAGTCACAACTTCACGACGGTGATCAACGAAGCACTTCAACATGTCTTTTAGGTTGAATAGCTGAGGTTGGCCGTTGTTTAGCGCAACCATGTTGATACCGAAAGTGGTTTGAAGCTGAGTTTGTGCGTAAAGGTTGTTTAGAACAACTTCACCCACTGCATCGCGCTTACATTCAATTACGATACGCATACCATCTTTATCAGACTCGTCACGTAGCGCACTAATGCCTTCTACTTTCTTATCTTTTACTAGCTCAGCGATTTTCTCGATCAAACGAGCTTTGTTCACCTGGTAAGGGATTTCAGTGACGATGATGGTTTCTTTACCATTCTTCTCCACTTCGATTTCCGCTTTTGAACGCATGTAGATTTTGCCGCGACCTGTTTTGTACGCGTCTACAATACCTTTACGACCGCTGATAAGCGCCGCAGTTGGGAAATCAGGACCAGGAATGTAATCCATTAGCTCATCAATAGTGATTTCTTCATTATTGATGTATGCAAGACAGCCATCGATCACTTCGCCAAGGTTATGTGGCGGGATGTTGGTTGCCATACCTACCGCGATACCGGAAGAACCGTTTACCAGTAGGTTAGGAATTTTAGTAGGAAGAACTGCAGGAATTTGCTCCGTACCATCGTAGTTAGGTACGTAGTCCACAGTTTCTTTGTCTAGGTCAGCCAGAAGTTCGTGGGCCATTTTCGCCATACGTACTTCGGTATAACGCATTGCCGCAGCAGAGTCGCCATCGATCGAGCCAAAGTTACCTTGACCATCGACCAGCATGTAACGAAGTGAGAACGGCTGAGCCATACGTACGATTGTGTCGTACACAGCACTATCACCGTGTGGGTGATATTTACCGATTACGTCGCCGACAACACGGGCTGATTTTTTATATGGTTTGTTCCAATCGTTGCCTAGTACGTTCATCGCGAATAAAACGCGGCGGTGTACTGGTTTTAGGCCATCACGCACATCTGGAAGAGCACGACCCACGATGACAGACATCGCGTAGTCTAGATATGAACCTCTAAGCTCATCTTCAATGTTTACGGGCGTGATCTCTTTAGCTAAATCGCTCATAGAGCCATTATCCCTCTATTATCTGATCGTAATTACGATACGTGTAAGGTGCAAAAATATAACACACAATTCATCAACGGGGCATCACTTTCCCACTCGTTTTATCAGGTTGTGAGCTTGGTTATGGGTTAAATGAAGAGAATTTGCACATTCATCCCATATCTTTATGAAAACTGACTATATTTCCACCAACATCAGTCAAAAATCTCTCCTGTAGCGATTGTGAGAAAAGAACCAGTTTTAACGTATCGTACCATTGGAGTATAATCTCGCCTTCCAAAGGACTATTAGCGAAGCGATATAACAATCATGACTAAAGCACAAAACGTCGACCCAAGTGAAATTAAGAAATTCGAAGAGATGGCTTCTCGTTGGTGGGATTTAGAAGGCGAGTTCAAGCCACTTCATCAAATTAACCCGCTTCGCTTGAACTATGTCCTAGAGAAAGCAGACGGCTTATTTGGTAAAAAAGTGCTCGATGTTGGCTGTGGTGGTGGCATCCTAGCTGAGAGCATGGCTAAAGAAGGTGCAGTAGTTACTGGTTTGGATATGGGTAAAGAGCCTCTTGAGGTCGCTCGCCTGCATGCACTTGAGACTGGCACTAAGTTGACTTACATCCAAAGCACGATTGAAGACCACGCAGCAGAAAATGCAGGAATCTATGACGTTGTCACTTGCATGGAAATGCTTGAACACGTTCCAGATCCACTTTCAGTGATTCGTTCTTGTGCTGCATTGGTCAAACCTGGCGGTCACGTTTTCTTCTCTACCTTGAACCGTAATATCAAATCTTACCTATTTGCCATTGTGGGTGCAGAGAAGTTGCTTAAGATTGTGCCAGAAGGTACACACGATCATGAGAAGTTCATCAAACCTGGTGAAATGATGAAGATGATTGACCAGACAGACCTTACCGAGATGGGGATCACAGGCTTACATTACAACCCACTCAACGATAGCTACAAACTTGGTCGTAATGTGGATGTAAACTACATCGTTCATACTACAAAATATTGATGGTTCGATTGACGCTTGAGCGACAAACGAGCATCAAGATTGAGAAAAAGCGGTAGCATAGATGCGCCGCTTTTTTTGTCAATTTCTGTCGAAAAAAAGTGCTCTAGATTCCATTTTGACCAAACTATTTTTAACAAACAAAAACTGTCAAAGATCAAGGAAAATATTTTTACATGCGGTTATTTATGAACCGATTTAAAAAACGTATTTTTCCCCATTCAAGTCAGCCCTTTTCTCATCGGTTAGTGTTCACTTACTGTTTTTTTTTATTTTGTTAGTTATCCACAAGTCATCCCAAACCTGTGCCTTGAAAAATTGGGGTAACAGCACTATCTTGTAACTCGCAAACAAATGAACCCCTATATCTTGTGTTTCGACTACAATATATAGATAGACTTTGATCACAAAGCCGCCGCAAATTTTACAAGTTTTGCACATAAACAAACAAAAATACGGCTTTTATCAGTTTTCTTAGGGAAATAAAGCAGAATGAACCAACAACTTACCGTCACTAAACGTGATGGCCGCAAAGAAACTATCGATCTGGAGAAAATCCATCGCGTTATTACTTGGGCTGCAGAAGGCCTGAACAACGTATCGGTATCACAAGTAGAACTACGTGCTCACATCCAGTTTTACGACGGCATTACGACGACAGATATCCACGAGACTATCATCAAGTCTGCTGCAGATTTGATTTCAGAAGAAACACCGGATTACCAATACCTAGCTGCTCGCCTAGCGGTATTCCACCTACGTAAGAAAGCATACGGTCAATATGAGCCGCCAACGCTTTACAACCACGTAGCTCGTCTTGTTGATATGGGTAAGTACGACCAACACATCCTAGAAGACTACACAAAAGCTGAATTGGACGAGCTTGATGCTTACATCGATCACAAGCGCGACCTTGATTTCTCTTACGCTGCTGTAAAACAACTAGAAGGTAAGTACTTCGTTCAAAACCGTGTATCGGGTGAAATCTACGAAAGTGCTCAGTTCCTTTACATTCTAGTGTCTGCTTGCTTGTTCGCTAACTACCCGAAAGAAACGCGTCTTGACTACATCAAACGTTTCTACGATGCGACATCGACATTTAAGATTTCTCTACCTACACCAATCATGTCTGGTGTACGTACCCCTACTCGTCAGTTCAGCTCATGTGTGCTGATCGAGTGTGGTGATAGCCTAGATTCTATCAACGCAACAGCAAGTTCAATCGTACGTTACGTTTCTCAACGTGCTGGTATCGGTATCAACGCTGGTCGTATCCGTGCACTTGGTTCTGAGATCCGTGGTGGTGAAGCATTCCATACAGGTTGTATCCCGTTCTACAAATACTTCCAAACAGCAGTTAAGTGCTGTTCTCAAGGTGGTGTTCGTGGTGGTGCAGCAACTGTATTCTACCCACTATGGCACGGTGAAGCGCGCTCGCTAATGGTTCTTAAGAACAACCGTGGTGTTGAAGAGAACCGTGTTCGTCATATGGACTACGGTGTTCAGTTGAACAAACTGATGTATCAACGCCTAGTGGAAGGTGGCAACATCACGCTATTCTCACCATCTGACGTACCAGGTCTGTACGACGCATTCTTCGAAAACCAAGAAGAATTCGAGCGTCTATACGTGAAATACGAAAACGATCCTTCAATCAAGAAAGAGACCGTTAAAGCGATTGAAATGTTCACTCTTCTAATGCAAGAGCGCGCATCAACTGGTCGTATTTACATTCAGAACGTAGACCACTGTAATACGCACAGCCCGTTCGATTCAGAAGTAGCACCAGTTCGTCAATCAAACCTATGTTTGGAAATCGCGCTGCCAACCAAGCCACTAACTAACGTTGAAGATGACTCGGGCGAAATCGCGCTATGTACACTGTCTGCGTTTAACCTTGGTGCAATCAAGTCTCTGGATGACTTCGAAGAACTGTCTGAGCTTGTTGTTCGTGCGCTAGATGCACTGCTTGATTACCAAGATTACCCACTGCCAGCTGCATACAAATCGACAATGAACCGTCGTACGCTGGGTGTTGGTGTTATCAACTTCGCATACTACCTAGCGAAGAATGGCGTTAAGTACTCTGACGGCAGCGCAAACAGTCTAACTCACCGTACATTTGAAGCGATTCAATACTACCTATTGAAAGCCTCTGTTGCGCTTGCGAAAGAGCAAGGTAAGTGTCCTTCGTTTAACGAAACGAACTACGCGAAAGGTCTACTGCCTATCGACACTTACAAGAAAGACGTTGACCTAATTTGTGACGAAGAGCTGCACTACGATTGGGACAGCCTACGTCAAGAAATCATGGAACACGGTCTGCGTAACTCAACACTGACTGCGCTAATGCCTTCTGAGACATCTTCTCAGATCTCTAACGCAACAAACGGTATTGAGCCGCCACGTGGTTTCGTGTCTGTTAAAGCGTCGAAAGACGGTATCTTGAAACAAGTTGTGCCAGATTTCGCTGAGCTTAAAGACAACTATGAACTGCTTTGGAACATCGGTTCTAACGACGGTTACCTACACCTTGTGGGCATTATGCAGAAGTTCGTTGACCAAGCGATCTCTGCGAACACAAACTACGATCCTTCTGGTTATGAGAGCGGTAAGGTGCCAATGAAGAAACTTCTTCAAGACCTTCTGACTGCTTACAAGTTTGGTGTGAAGACGCTTTACTACCATAACACTCGTGACGGTGCGAAAGACGACCAGAAAGACGCAGTTCAACCACAAGATGACGATTGTGCAGGCGGCGGTTGTAAGATTTAATCTCCCCCACTTAAACAATTCGTAGTAACAAACAATCGAACGCCTCCCCGCTTGGGGAGGTCTAAAAGGAATTGAGGCATTATGGCTTACAGTACTTTTAACCAGAACAAAAATGACCAACTGAAGGAACCAATGTTCCTTGGTCAATCAGTGAACGTAGCTCGTTACGACCAGCAAAAATTCGAGATCTTCGAAAAGCTTATCGAAAAGCAATTGTCTTTCTTCTGGCGTCCAGAAGAAGTTGATGTATCTAGCGACCGTATTGATTACAACAAGCTACCTGACCATGAGAAGCACATCTTCATCTCAAACCTGAAGTACCAAACGCTGCTTGACTCAATTCAAGGTCGTAGCCCGAACGTTGCGCTACTTCCTCTGGTTTCTCTACCTGAGCTAGAAACTTGGATCGAGACTTGGTCGTTCTCTGAGACGATCCACTCTCGTTCTTACACGCACATCATCCGTAATATCGTGAATGATCCAAGTGTGGTATTCGATGACATCGTAGAAAACGAGCACATCCTTAAGCGTGCGAAAGACATCGCGCATTACTACGATGACCTGATCCAAGCGACAAACGACTATCACCGCTACGGTGAAGGCGAACACGTTCTTAACGGTGAAACGGTTAAAGTTAGCCTGTACGATCTGAAGAAGAAATTGTACGTCTGTTTGATGTCAGTGAACGCACTAGAAGCAATCCGCTTCTACGTAAGTTTCGCATGTTCATTTGCTTTCGCTGAACGTGAGCTTATGGAAGGTAACGCGAAAATCATCAAGCTCATCGCTCGTGATGAAGCGCTTCACTTGAACGGTACTCAGCATATGATCAACCTGCTACGTAACGGTCAAGATGACTTCTCTTTCATGCAAATCGCTGAAGAAGCAAAACAAGACTGTTTTGACCTATTCAAAGAAGCGGCAGAGCAAGAGAAAGAATGGGCTGAATACCTATTTAAAGATGGTTCAATGATTGGTCTAAATAAAGATATCCTTAGCCAATACGTTGAATACATTACAAACATTCGTATGCAAGCGGTAGGTCTACCAGCAGCATACCCTGAAGCAACTTCAAACCCTATCCCATGGATTAACGCTTGGTTGTCATCGGATAACGTTCAAGTTGCACCGCAGGAAGCAGAAATCTCTTCTTACCTTGTTGGTCAGATTGACAATGAAGTAAGTGCAGACGACTTCGAAGGATTTGAGCTGTAATGCCAAGCATCAAAATCAACAAACTCGTTAGCATTGAGTCTAATCCATCTAACACAATTTTGGAGACGATGGAGCAAGCGGGCTTACTACCTGAATACAATTGCCGTGACGGACACTGTGGTGCATGTCGCTGTAAATTGGAATCAGGTGACGTGGAGTATGTTGGTTTTGCAATGGCGTATACTCAGCCAGACGAAATTCTGCCTTGTATTTGCAAAGCGAAATCCGAAATTTCGCTCAGTGGTGTGAATTACGCGATGAAAGAAAAACGCGCATAAACGCCACCAGCCAGTACAAAAAAGCCAAGGCAATCGCCTTGGCTTTTTACTATTTATTTTTACTGTCTACTTTTACTATCTAAACAGCTCGACATCCTTTTAAAGAGCACTGCTCGGAATGTGCATTTCTTTAATCTTTTCCAAGAATGCGTATTGAGACATCGGCTTGCGTTCTAGATAACGGCGTAGCATATCCAGTGCCGCAGCACTGATGACTTTAACCTGATCATCTTGCTGATATTTTCTTGAAAGTTTGTATAGGGCGCCCCACTCTCCTGTTGACGTGGAAAGAGCAACAGAGAAAATGCCTTCTTCAATTTTTCCCGTAACTAAAGCCAAGTCGGTGGCGCACTTTTCACGTGTCGCACCAGCTAGAGCAAACGTCGCTGCTAGTGGGTCCCCTTCATCTGCAATGGTTTGATTGTTTCCTGATAGAACCCAACCGTGACCGAATTGCTCAGCGACTTTTTCATCACTATTTAGCCAATACGTTAAATACCCTGCACTGCTTTTCTCCGACACCGATAGTGTCAGCGCTTTATCTGTTAGTAGCTGACCGACATGTTCAACCATAGGTACATCGACACTTACAGAATTGGTTTCAAGGTGCTTATGGATCATCTGCATCAACTTCATGCGTTGCTCAATATGCTGAGATGGACCAAACAGTTTCACTTCGATAAAGGGTAAGTAAGAGCGATAACCCAGCTCATAACCAGGCGGAAGCTTCATTTGGTCAAGCTTGTCCGATATACCAGATTCAGACAGACCAAACGTATAAATTCGGCTACAAGATGCACTTTCTACTTCAGGGAAGAGTTTTTTCAAATCTGGCAGAATTTGCGTCTCTGCCATTAACTTAAATTCACTTGGTACACCTGGGGTGAAATAGAACACCGCATCATTGATCAGCATTTTAAAGCCACAAGCCGTGCCAATCGGATTATCAACAATTTGTGCCGTTTCCGGTAGCATAGCTTGCTTGAGATTGCTATCCGGCATTGGGATACCACGACGGGCATACATCGCCTCTAGGTGTGCTAACCAGTCTTTAAATAACACTAATTTGCAATCTGCTGCTTTCGCTGCTGCCGCTGCGCTCATGTCATCTGTGGTTGGTCCTAAACCACCATTCACGATCACCACGTCATTATTGAAGCTGAGCATCAAAAACTCTTCAATCAAACTCGATTGTTTATCACCAACGGTCGAGCGCTTCGTTAAGCCAAATCCATGTTGATAAAATAAGCTCGACAGCCAAGCTGCATTTGTATCAACAATATCACCGTGAAGGACCTCTTCACCGGTACTTAGCATAGCAATTTTCACAACTGACTCCTGAAAATAGGCAAAATCCACATTTTTTCGACATTGTGCCTATATCGTTTTCATTTTATTGGACTAATCTCATAGTTAATTTGTTGAGATTAAATGTAGGTCAAGTATTTAAATGGCTGTTCTTTTAAGGGATAATTGTGAGCCCGATCATCAAACCAACAACTCGGAGACCTTCGTGTCAAAATCATCCATGTTCAAGAAAACTCTAAGTGGTCTTGTTCTGACGGCATCTGCTACCGCAAATGCAAGCCAGTACGATATGAGTAACCATATTGAGTTCTCTTACACGCCTGATTGCCTGTCAGGTTACTGCGAAACGACCACTCTGTATAGCTTCGAGCCACAAAATCGTCGCTTTGCGATGGGACTTGATAACGATGATTCTTTAAATCTCGACGCAGGCCTTCAACCGAAGCATATGATCGTGCCAAAAGACAAAGATTGGGACTATCTCATGGGTCAAACTTACACCATTCTTGGTTTGAGTGTGGCTACGGTAGGTTTGATGACTTTATTGCCTGAGAGCATTACAAAATGGGACGAAGAAGATCGTGACATGAGTAAGCTAGGCAGCAAGTGGAAAGACAACGTTTCAAGCGGTCCAGTATGGGACCGAGATGAGCACTTTCTAAACTACGTCATGCACCCTTACTTCGGTGGTGTTTACTATACGGCTGCTCGCCACGCTGGCTATAACGAATTTGAATCCTTCTTGTATTCTGCGACCATGTCGACGTTCTTCTGGGAATACGGTGTAGAAGCTTTTGCTGAAATCCCATCATGGCAGGACTTGTTTATTACTCCATTCTTTGGTGCTGTAGTGGGTGAAATGATGCTAACAGCGGAACAAGACATCGTTGCCAATGGTGGTGAAGTAATGGGCTCAGAAACCGTTGGGGACGTTTCTCTATTCTTCCTCAATCCAGTCGGACACATTCACTACTGGGTATCAGATGCATGGGGCGGTAGCGCAGAATTCCAATTCAGTTCATCACCTTGGTTTGGCAACCAAGACGCAGCGAAGTTTGCGATGGATTCCGGCGCAAGCTACGATAACGTCTTCTACGGTTTTGAAATGAAGGTCACCTTCTAAAACCAAACTGTTAAATAGCAGCCTGAGGGCTGCTTTTTTGTGCCCCAAGCATAGTTTTTATTATTTGCATCACGAATTAGCGTCAAAAATTGACCTTTATCAAACCTAACCCTCCTCCAGCACCTACACTGAATTTAAGGACTAATTCCAATAACTTAAGTTTTAAACCTTAAGCTCAAATAACTATAGCGATACGTCTAACCGTGCCGCGTCCAAACCTTATTCCGGGAGGGGACCATTATGAACACTGTGTTTATCGTTAATTTCGTCGGTCAGGCATCACCAGCGACCATCAAACAGCTTGCAGCGGTTACCCATGAAAACGAAGGCAAATGGCTGATCAGTAAAGTGAACTTTATTGAGGATCAGGTTGCCGGCGTGATCAAAATCGAGCTACCAGAGGAAAATGCCAACACAGTGAAAGAGGCGTTCTCTGCTTGCCAAACCCTCATCGTAAAATTCGTTGATTCCGAACCTCACTCTCACCGTGAAGATACGGTCTTTCAGCTTCGTCTGGACGCCAATGATCGTGCAGGCATCGTCAACGAAATCACCCACGTGCTCGATGGACAAGGCATTTCGATTTTAGACATGGACTGTCAACGAGTGTTTATCGCCGGTGGCGGAGGTGTAAGTTCAAGCTTGTTTAGCGCTAAGATGGCAATCAAGTTGCCGAGTGAACTGGAAATTGATGATGTAGCGAATGAGTTAGAATCGCTCAGCGAAGATACTCGTGTGATTGTCGAAAGCTGATCTTAAGCCCAAAGCACTCGGTAATCCTAAGCAATGCATAATAAAAAAGAGCAGCTCATCGCTGCTCTTTTTGCGTTCAATCAAATGAAAAGGTGATTACTTCACTGTCCATTGAGACAGAGAACGTTTGAAGTCTGAATAATCAAATTCGTTCAGCTTTTGAATTTCACCATTTGAACGTTCGCAGTATACCGACGGCATACGTAGACCGTTAAACCAGTTCAGTTTCACCATGGTGTAACCCGCACTATCTAGAATGTGCAGACGCTGTCCGATCTCCAGTGGTTGCTCAAAGTTCGCCACACAGAACTGATCACCAGCTAAACAAGAGCACGAGCCAATGACGTATTCATGTGCACCATTTTCTGCTGCTTCAAGAATCGATGCTGGCTCGTTATAAATCAAAGTATCTAAGCGGTGTGCTTCAGTTGCTGAATCCACAATCGCAGTCTTCTTCACGTTCTCAACAATGTCTACCACAGTCACGACAAGATCCGTCGTTTTAGTGATGATTGCCTCACCCGGCTCTAGGTACATTTGTACGCCGTGCTTTTCAGAGAAAGCTTTCAGTGCAAGCCCCAGCTTTTCGATATCGTAGCCCGGCCACGTAAAGAACACGCCGCCGCCCATGCTAACCCAATCCAGCTTATCGAGATACTCGCCAAACTGCTCTGAGATCGAATCCAACAGACTGATGAATGCGTCCACATCTTTGTTCTCACAGTTCATGTGGAACATCACACCATCAATGCCATCGAAAATTTCCGGCTTGATGTGGTCAGCTTGTACGCCTAGACGAGAAAACTGACGTGCAGGGTTCGCCAAGTCTTGACCTGCATAGCTTACACCCGGGTTTAGACGCAAACCAATCGACGCTTTACCTTCAACAATATGGCGGTAAGCTGCTAACTGCGACTGAGAGTTAAAAATCATCTTGTCGCAGATATCTGCTACTTCACGTACGTCATCCTCGCTGTAGCCAACACTGTAAGCATGAGTCTCTCCACCAAAGGTTTCATAACCAAGCTTCACTTCAAAAGGACCAGAGCTGGTTGTACCGTCTAAGTAAGGCTTGATAATGTCGAATACGCCCCATGTCGAGAAACACTTCAGTGCCAACACTAACTTCACACCAGAGATATCTTTTAGCTGTTTTGCCTTCTCTAGATTCTCAATCAATTTGTCTTCATTGATCATGAAGTATGGGGTTTTAAGTTCGTTTTGTTGCATGTTAATACCTTAGATCCCCTCATAAAAATGAAGGAACTATAAAACCGAACAAAGCCGATGCGATCGCACCGGCTTAGATTGATGATTAAAATAAGCGCAGCTTGCACTGAAACTTCTAATCGAGTTTAGGATGCACGCGTTGTTTGTAACAATTAACGCGCACACCTCAAAACACGATAAAAAGAAATCGTTAGTGTAAGTGCCTTACTTGTTCAGTTCGTGGATAACTGGAAGCCCCTGACCTGCTTCTAATTCCTGAACATGCCAATCTAGACCAATTGTTGGCATTGTTTCTAGGAACGGATCTGGGTCTAGCTGTTCCATGTTGAACACGCCTTTGTCAGCCCATTTACCACGGAAGAACTGCAGCGCTGCTGTAATCGCAGGAACACCCGTCGTGTAAGAGATCGCTTGATGTTCAACGTCTTCGTACGCGACTTCATGATCTGCGTTGTTGTAGATAAACACGCTACGCTCTTTGCCATCTTTCTTACCTTGAACCCAAGTACCGATACACGTTAGACCTGTGTAGCCCGGTGCTAGAGATGTTGGGTCTGGCAATAGCGCTTTTAGTACATGCAGAGGTTGAACGACTGTACCATCGTGCAGCGTTAGTGGATCTGGGCTTAGTAGACCAATATCTCGCATTACATTGAAGTAGTTTAGGTAACGATCACCGAAACCCATCCAGAATTCAATGCGTTTTGCTGGGATGAATTCTTTCATCGAACGAACTTCATCGTGCGCCATTGAGTACACTTTGTGAGAACCACAGTTCGGGAAATCGAACTCTAGCATACGAGAGTGACAAGGTACTTGTTTCCACTCTTCGTTTTCCCAGTAGAATGAATCACCTTGGATCTCTAGCATGTTCGTTTCTGGGTCAAAGTTGGTCGCGAACTTCTTACCGTGGTCACCCGCGTTAACATCCATTACATCAATCGTATCGATTTCGTCAAACAGATGCTTTACAGCGTACGCTGCAAATACCGAGACTACACCTGGATCGAAACCAGCGCCCAGGATACCTGTGATGCCCGCTTCCTCGAACTTCTCACGGTAGCCCCATTGCCAATCGTAAGCTTGTGGTACTTGCTGACCTTCAGAACATAGGTCAACCGCTACTGATGTGTCTAGGTATGAAACTTTTGCTCGGTAACACGCTTCCATGATTGGCATGTTAACCCACGGAGGACCCGCGTTGATGACAAGATCCGGTTTTACTTCTTCAATAAGAGCAACCAGAGAATCTACGTCGTCAGCGTTCACTGCACGCGCTTCTAGCTTCTTAGCTGAATCTTTCAGGTTGTTTTTCTTCTGAATCGATTCGATGATCTTCTCACACTTACCAATAGTACGTGATGCGATTGTGATATCACCCAGAACGTCGTTATTTTGTGCTGCTTTATGTGCAACAACCCAGCCAACGCCGCCTGCACCAATCTGTAGAACTGCCATAGTTTTCCGTTACCTTTATTAAACTAGCTCAACTGCTAGCGTGTTGATTTTAAAGAGCAAAGATTCAAAGTCCGCTGTCGTCAGACAAGGATTCAAAATCGTAAATTTAAGAGCGGTCTTACCATCAACGATGGTTTCACCGAGAACTGCGATACCGCGAGTCAACGCTTCAAGACGCAACGCTTTGTTTAGTTCATCTAAATCTGCAGATGCGTTGTTTGTGCGTACATTGGTTGCGCGGAATAGTACCGTAGAAAGTGCCGGCTCAGCCAAAAGCTCAAACTGATCGTGTGCACGAATCATCTCGGCAACATCTTGAGTTTGTACCAACAGGTGATCGTACATATCGCCCAGCGCTTTAGGACCCACGTTTTGCATCGTCATGAACACTTTCAATGCATCAAAGCGCTTCGTGGTTGCAATAGATTTGTCCACCAAGTTTGGTAGCTCATCGTGTTCTCGGTTCAGATAGTCAGCATGATGAAGTAGGAACTTAAAGTTCGACTTGTCGTTCACCAGCAACGCACCACAACTGATTGTTTGGTAGAACAATTTGTGGAAATCGACACTAATAGAGTGCGCACGCTCTACACCTTTCAGGCGAGATTTGTGACTGCTTAGAATCAGTGCGCCACCGTAAGCGCCATCAACGTGCATCCACATCTCATGCTTCGCTGCCATATCAGCAATGAAATCAAGGTCATCAATTGCGCCGTGGTCAGTCGTACCCGCCGTGCCAACAATGGCGAATGGGATCAGACCTTCTGATTTCGCCTGTGTTAGAACCTGATCTAACTGAGTAACGTCCATTGTACCGTCAGCGTTCGCATCGACGGTCATCACTGCTTTCTCACCCAGTCCCATCCAAGATGCTGACTTTTGAACCGTGAAGTGTGATTTCTTAGAACACACAATGCGCAGTTTATCTGCGTAATCAGGAAGACCCAGCTTTTGGATTGAGTGACCGCTTAGCTTGTGTGCAATCCAGTCTCGCGCCAACATTAGCCCCATTTGGTTGCTTTGCGTACCACCACTGGTGAAGATGCCGTCGCCCTTCTCGCCCAACTCATACTTGTCACACAACCAATTAATCACTTTTTGCTCTACGTAAGTCGCAGAGGAAGCTTGATCCCATGAATCCATAGATTGGTTTAGCGCCGCAATCATGGCTTCTGCCGCAACCGCTGGCATGAGAGGAGGGGTATGTAGATGCGCAATACAATCTGGGTGCTGGGTGAAAATCGCATTCTTTGCAACAAGCTCAGCAGCTTCATCGATGACAGACTTTAACGACGCATTTTTGTTGTCTAGATCGACTGCATTAATCGCTGCTTCCAGCAACTTAGGGTTCATACCAGAGTATGGTGCGTTCACTTCTTCGAACACCGATTTCATTACAGCGGTAGTGTGATTCATAACCGACGCGAATTCGGCACCACCAAGTTCACCAGTTTGAATAAAGTGCTTTTTCCATTCTTCTTGTGGTGCAGTTTCAATATGACTGCCACCCGCTGCGATAATCGCTTCTTCGAGTACGCGAAGCGCAAAGTCGATTTGCTCAAAAGAGATAATAAGAGGTGGAAGGAAGCGAATTACAGAGCCTTCACGACCGCCCTTTTCAACCATCAAGCCGCGCTCAAGCGCCGCACGTTGAATAGCAAGTGTCAATTGACCATCAGCTAGAGGCTCACCAAATTTGTTCAGCTCGCCATTTGGATGCTTAATCTCAACACCAAGCATCAAACCTTTGCCACGAACATCCGCGATACAGTTAACACGTTTTTGAATGCTCTCAAGACCAAAGCGTAAATACTGACCAGCGACGTTCGCATGTTCAACAAGGTTGTCGCGCTGGATGATTTCTAGCGCTTTTGCACCTGAGACCATTGCCAATTGGTTACCACGGAAAGTACCGGTGTGCTCACCTGGCTTCCATGTATCGTGTTGTTTGTTGATCACCAGTAGTGACATAGGTAAGCCACCACCGATTGCTTTAGACAAACATAAAATATCAGGAACAATGCCCGCTTCTTCGAATGCGAAGTTGTAACCTGACTTACCAACACCACATTGAATTTCATCGAAGATCAACAAGATACCGTGATCATCACAAATACGGCGTAGTTCACGTAGCCAGAATGCAGGCGCAGGAATAACACCACCCTCACCTTGGACTGGCTCCACAATGATCGCTGCCGGCTTCATGATACCCGCTTCATCGTCGTTCAAGAGACGCTCGATATAGCGGATGCTCGCTTTCGCACCCTCATCACCGCCAAGCCCAAATGGGCAGCGTAGGCTGTATGGGAATGGCATAAAGTGCACATCTGACATCAATCCAGTACGGCGAGCTTTGGTACCCAAGTTCCCCATCATACCCATGGTGCCATTTGTCATACCGTGGTAGGCTCCACGGAAAGCAAACATGGTGTTACGACCCGTGGTTTGCTTCGCTAATTTAATAGCCGCTTCAACGGCATCCGCACCCGAAGGACCACAGAACTGAATCACGCAGTTGTCGCTTAGCTCTTGAGGAAGGAAGCCTTTAACAGACTTAATGAAATGTGTTTTCGCAGACGTTGCGATATCCAGAGTCTGGTACGGCAAACCAGAATCTAACTGCTCTTTTAACGCTTGGTTGATTTCCGGGTGATTGTAACCCAGAGCCAACGTACCCGCCCCAGCAAGACAGTCTAGAAAGATTTGACCACGCGTATCTTCAACCAAACAGCCGTAAGCTTGTTTAATTGCGATTGGCAAGCGACGTGGGTAAGAACGTACTTCCGATTCATGCTCTGCTTGTTCGATAAGAACTTGATCAGGCGTTAAATCATACGTTCCTTCAACAACTGGAACCTGAGACGAAAAGTAATTTGCGATAGTGTTATCGACTTCAAAGGCAGTGCTCATACTACATAATCCCTTGAATTATAATGATTCTCTTTCCTGTATTTATTCTCGTTAGTATTAAATAACAGGATATACAGATACACCTCCGCATTCGTCATTTTCTAAACGACAAATACAGATAACCCGTCACGACAAGCGCGACTTTTTATTTTGATTGGAGAGTAATCAAGGTTCCGTAATGCACCCGTTTTGTAAAACAGGACATTTCGGCAGTATGAAGCTGATTAGTGTGTGTTTGTTTAAAGGTTTCAATGTTGGGTTTCCCATTAACATGCTGTTTCTTACAGCACTAGTATCCCGTCTATCGACAAATGGCTTTGCCGATACCTACCCTACGTAGTGTCACAATCAGCTTGAATGGTCACTACGCGTATCCCCCAGAGAATCAAAGTCGTAATAATACGCTCCGAGATTGCGCGCGAATTTATCACAAAATAAAATCTTCTGGCAATATCTTTTCACAGGTTGCATATTGACTGAGATCACAATCACAGCAAACGTTTACTGGACTAATTTACCTCAACATTGATGTGCATCGCAGAAGGTCTTCTTAACCTCGACAGAAAAGTAAACGCGTGAAGGTGATTAGTTGAGGCTGTATTTCGTGCGTAGAAAGAGCAAGGAAATTCAGGATAAATAAAGTACGCGGCAGAGGTATCTATGCCAGCATGGAAGGAAAGAAGAAGCTCAGAGAAAAGAAAACAACAGAAATGAAAAAGCCCAGCATTTATGCTGGGCTTTAAAATCTGGAGCGACACACGAGGTTCGAACTCGTGACCTCAACCTTGGCAAGGTTGCGCTCTACCAACTGAGCTAGTGTCGCAGATTTGAGATGGTGCCCCGGGCCGGACTTGAACCGGCACAACGCGAACGTCGAGGGATTTTAAATCCCTTGTGTCTACCAATTCCACCACCAGGGCACACAAATATTCTTTGTGATGCCTTTACAGAAAAGTAAAACACCATCTGATACCGCTAATTGCCATATCATTTTTATTTGGAGCGACACACGAGGTTCGAACTCGTGACCTCAACCTTGGCAAGGTTGCGCTCTACCAACTGAGCTAGTGTCGCATTTATTCTCGAAAGTCATTCACTCTCAAAAGAATAATGGAGGCGCCTCCCGGAGTCGAACCGAGGTCCACGGATTTGCAATCCGCTGCATAGCCACTCTGCCAAGGCGCCTCATTTGTGAAGAAAGCTTAACTTTTCTCACCACCCTTTCAAGCTTTGCTCTCTTGGGTACGGGATGCATTCTACGGATTCGAGCGATCGAGTCAACACTATTTTTATTTTTTTAAATCGTTTGACCAGAATTTGTGCGAAAGACGGTAAATTGATTAGTTTTGATACTGAAACCACACCAAATACACTTGTTTATCATGAATATTGGGCTACTCCACCACCCTATCTCTTTGGGGGATTTTCTATTTCAAGTGTTGATAATCAAAGCCATAAACCATCGCCAAGTGCTGACAGAACAAAAACAAGACTTAGATCACATAAAATTCACTCATAAAATCGAGATAGAAAAAAAGCAGGCGATAGAGCCTGCTTTTTAAAATGCTATTTGTGATGGATTGTTTTAATGATGTTCTTCATTAAGGAGATCATCTTTCGCCGCAGCTAAGTACTGAACCATTGACCAGTACGTCAGGAAGGTTGCTACATATAAAGCACCAAAGCCAAGCCACACCATCCAATCATCGTAACGCCAAATCAGTACCCATAAAGCGAACATTTGCGATACCGTTTTTACTTTACCAACCCAAGAAACTGCGACACTGGCTCGTTTCCCGATTTCTGCCATCCATTCACGCAATGCAGAGATAATGATTTCACGCGCTATCATTGTTACAGCTGGGATAGTCACCCAAATGGTGTGGTAATGCTCCGTGATCAAAATCAACGCTGTTGCTACCAGAACCTTATCTGCTACTGGGTCAATGAAAGCGCCAAAACGCGATGTTTGACCTAGCTTACGAGCCAACATACCGTCGAGCCAATCAGTAAAACCTGCGACCCAGAAAACCATTGCTGCTGCAAACGGTGCCCAAGAGTAAGGTAGATAGAAAACAACCACGAAAACTGGGATTAGGAACAGTCTTAGTAGAGATAGAATGTTCGGGATATTCAAACGCATTTTATTATTCTCTTACACATTGCGGCTTAATGTTGCGGGATTTTCCTTATTGTTTCAATGCTTGGAAAATAATTTCTGCCAAAGAGTGACTAATTCCCGGTACTTTGGCGATTTCTTCAACACTTGCACGCTTTAATTCTTGTAAACCGCCCATGTATTTGAGCAAAGCTTGACGGCGTTTTGGCCCAACCCCTTCAATTCCCTCTAAAGCACTGGTACGACGCGTTTTTCCACGTTTGGCTCTGTGCCCTGCAATGGCATGGTTATGGCTCTCATCTCGGATGTGTTGAATGAGGTGCAATGCTGGTGCATCGCTTGGCAAGTTAAATTCATCACCATCTACGGTAATTAAGGTTTCAAGACCTGGCTTACGGGTTACCCCTTTCGCAATACCGATCATGGTCGGACGCTTAGGCCAATCCCCCCAATATTGAACAATGATTTCGTGCGCTCGATTCAACTGCCCTTTACCACCATCGATAAAGATAATGTCAGGAATCTTCTCTACATCGAGTTGCTTCGAATAACGACGCTCCAATGCTTGTCCCATCGCTGCGTAGTCATCGCCACCAGTAATTCCGGTGATGTTGTAACGACGATACTCTTGCTTAACTGGACCTTCACTGTTGAAAACCACACAAGAGGCAATGGTGCTTTCACCCATAGTGTGCGAAATATCGAAACACTCCATTCGAGCAATAGTTTCCATCCCCAAAACTTCCCGCAGCGCTTTGAAGCGTTGGTTAATGGTCATCTTGTGATTAATTTTGGTCGTAATGGCAGTAAGCGCATTGGTATTGGAAAGTTTTAGATAACGACCCCGTGAACCCGTTGGAGAGGTATGGAACTGAACCTTACGACCTGCCACTTCACTTAGAGCTTGTTGGATAGGCTCTATATCGCCACCCAATTCTTGATTCAAAATAATACGAGAAGGAATGGTACGTGCCTCGTTATGGCTCAGATAATACTGAGTAAGGAAGCTATCAAACACTTCTTGTTGACTTGTATTTTGTGGAATCTTTGGGAAATGGCTGCGACTGCCTAGCACCTTACCCTGACGAATCATCAAAATATGGATACAAGCAATACCGTTTTCTTGGGCAAAGCCAAGTACATCCATATCATCCATGCTGTCTTCTGAAACGTACTGTTGTTCTTGTACACGTCGAATCGCTTGGATCTGGTCACGGAATTTGGCTGCGTCTTCAAAACGAAGCTGTTGGCTTGCCACTTCCATCTTTTCAATAAGCTGCTCAAGTACCTGTTTATCTTTACCCTGCAAAAACAAACGAACAAACCCCACCAGCTCGTCGTATTCTTCATCAGAAATAATCGTGCTCACGCACGGACCTGCGCAGCGACCAATTTGATACATCAAACATGGACGCGTTCGGTTGGAATACACGGTGTCTTCACACTGTCGAACAGGAAGCGTTTTCTGCAATAAGTGCAAGGTTTCTCGTACTGCGCCCGAATCCGGATACGGTCCAAAGTATTCACCTTTGCGTTTTTTCGCACCACGATGCATAGACAGTCGCGGATGTTTGTGACCGCTGATAAAAATGTACGGGTACGATTTATCGTCACGCAGAAGTACGTTGTATTTCGGTAGATATTGCTTGATATAGTTGTGCTCAAGGATGAGCGCTTCCGTCTCGGTATGGGTCACCGTGACGTCAATCTTGGCAATATTACTGACGAGTGCACGTGTCTTCTCACTGTCGACTTTCTTGCGAAAATAACTGGAGAGACGCTTTTTGAGGTCTTTGGCTTTGCCGACATAAATAACAACAGCCTCGGCGTTGTACATTCTGTAAACGCCGGGCTGATGAGTTACTGTCTTGAGAAAGGAAGCCGAATCGAAGGGTTGATTCACACTAAAGGGTCTCGGTGTCCAGCATTCCGTGGCGGATCGCTAAGTGTGTTAACTCAACGTCACCATTGATGTCCAATTTGCTAAACAGACGGTAGCGGTAGCTGTTGACTGTTTTTGGACTTAAATTCAGTTGTTCAGAAATATCCGTAACTTTCTGCCCTTTGGTGATCATCATCATGATCTGCAATTCGCGTTCAGATAGGTCTTTAAATGGGTTTTCTGAGGCTGGTGAGAATTGACTCAATGCCATCTGTTGCGCGATCTCAGGCGAGATGTAACGCTGCCCACTGTTAACCACACGAATTGCGTTAACCATTTCATCAGGACCTGCACCTTTGGTTAGGTAACCAGAAGCACCCGCCTGCATCACTTTAGTTGGGAACGGATTTTCCGTATGAACGGTTAATACGATGATTTTTACATCAGGATTCACGCGAAGAATCTTTTTAGTGGCTTCCAAGCCGCCAATTCCTGGCATGTTCATATCCATTAAAACGACGTCTGCATGATTACTGCGACACCATTTTACTGCTTCTTCACCGCTGTCAGCTTCTCCTGCTACGTTCATTCCACGGACGTCTTCAATAATACGTCGTATCCCTGTGCGAACCAGCTCGTGATCATCTACAAGGAAAACATTTATCAAACTTGTATCTCCACACTTTTATTGGCTCTGCACCCACATAACTTTGGTCAATGTGGATATCAGTATGAGTGCCTATATACTAACGCATAAGACAAAAAATTGCTTTCTATGAATATGTGCTTAAACGCAAAGTTTGGCAAGAACTTATTCATAAACCACTCTATTATTTGAGTGTGCTCTGTGCAAAGCCGAATTTTAAGACAAGCTAATTAACAACATAAACTCCAATAAATCAAGCAACTAGATTTCACTTTGCTCAGCGAAACGCAATATCACCTATAAATGGTTATTCCATAAGCGGGTTATCTCTGCTTTTGTACTCCCGCAACACGTCCGTTTAACCTGCGAAATACAACCACTCTATTTCACTGGTTATTTTTACAGTTCTTAATGATAGAATACGTGCTTCATTGATTTACAAGGTTTCTCTATTGAATATCCAACAAGGCTTCCTTCTCACTCGACAAGCCCGAGACATCAAAGGTCAAACTCAAATTGAGCTTTGGCTTTCGACCGAGAATGGTCCGACCCAATTGTTGATTCAAGGAGAAAGACCGGTCTTCTTTATCGAGCAAGCACAAATCGAGCAAACCAAGCGATTTGCCACTTCTAAGCAAATTGCTGTCGACATACGCTCGCTTGAGTTAAAGAACTTCCAACTAACTCCTTTAGCCGCGTGTTATACCCAGACCACGAAAGACGCATTCGCTCTACAAGATGAACTGAAGCAAAACGACATCGTCCATTTCGAGGGCGATGTACGACTTGCCGATCGTTATCTGATGGAACGCTTTATCAAAGGCAGTATGGAGTTTACCGGTAACCAACAATCACTAAACGGCTTCCAACGCATTCAAAATGCAAAGTGTCGCACAGGTGAATACCAACCTAAGCTGCATGTGGTCTCTCTAGATTTGGAATGCTCAGAGAAAGGCATTCTCTACTCGATTGGTTTAGATAGCCCTGTTGATTCACGCGTGATTATGATTGGCGAACCGGAACAAGCAGAGACGCCAATTCAATGGGTAAAAGATGAGAAGGCTTTGCTCGATGCTTTAATTGCGTGGTTTAAGCAATTTGACCCAGATGTGATTGTTGGTTGGAACGTTATCGACTTCGATTTCCGTCTGCTGCATAAGCGCGCAGAGTGGCATAACATGAAGCTGATATTAGGTCGTGCAGACCAGCCAAGTTTCTTCCGCAGCTCAGCACAAAGCCAACAGGGCTTTATCTCTATTCCTGGTCGTGTTGTGCTGGATGGTATCGATACGCTCAAAACCGCGACCTACCATTTCCGTTCTTGGTCACTTGAGTCTGTTTCACAAGAACTCCTTGGCGAAGGTAAAGAAATTCATAACGTGCATGACAGAATGGATGAAATCAATCGCATGTACCGTTCAGACAAGCCGTCTCTCGCTAAATACAACTTGCAAGATTGTGTGTTGGTTAACAAGATTTTTGACCACACTCATCTACTCGACTTCGCGATAGAACGCTCCCGTCTAACAGGTGTGGAATTAGACCGCGTTGGGGGGTCAGTGGCCGCATTTACCAATTTGTATCTGCCTCAAATCCACCGAGCAGGCTATGTTGCCCCAAACCTGCATCCAGAAAACTGGATCGCCAGCCCAGGGGGCTATGTGATGGACTCTATCCCGAACCTTTACGATTCCGTATTGGTGCTCGATTTTAAGAGTCTTTACCCCTCTATTATTCGCTCATTCTTGATTGACCCTATGGGTTTGGTCGAGGGCTTACAGCTTGAAATCGGCAAAGCAGAAGATGAAGCGGTACCGGGATTTCGTGGTGGTCAGTTCCATCGCTCGAAACACTTTCTACCCGAGATGATCGAAAAGCTCTGGGCAGCCCGCGACGTCGCAAAGAAGAACAATGAGAAAGCCTTCTCGCAAGCTATCAAAATCATCATGAACTCTTTCTATGGCGTGCTTGGTTCTTCCGGTTGTCGTTTCTTTGATACCCGCCTTGCTTCAAGCATCACCATGCGTGGGCACGAAATTATGAAGCAAACCAAGGTGCTGATCGAAGCCAAAGGCTATCAAGTGATTTATGGCGATACCGATTCAACTTTTGTGTCGTTAAATGGTCCGTATAGCCAAGCAGATGCCGATAAGATTGGTATTGAACTGGTCGAATACATTAATCAATGGTGGGGTGATCACCTTCGTGATGAATACAATCTCAATTCGATTCTTGAGCTAGAATACGAAACCCATTATCGCAAGTTCTTGATGCCGACTATTCGAGGCGCAGAAACTGGCTCAAAGAAACGCTACGCTGGTCTGATTGGTGAAGGTGAAAAAGAACGTATCATCTTTAAAGGGTTAGAGAGCGCACGCACCGACTGGACACCGCTGGCGCAGCGTTTCCAAAACACCTTGTACCAAATGATTTTCCATGGTGAAGATCCGAGTGATTACGTACGAGAGATGGTTGAAAAAACCAATAGTGGCGAGTTTGATGATCAATTGGTTTATCAAAAGCGCTTACGTCGCAAGCTGCACGAATACCAAAAGAACATTCCGCCACAAGTACGCGCTGCGCGCTTAGCCGATGACATCAATGCTAAATTAGGCAGACCATTGCAGTATCAAAACCGTGGTCGAATTGAATATTTGATCACTGTTAACGGACCAGAACCACATGAGTACCGTAATAGCCCTATCGACTATCAGCATTATATTGATAAACAGCTAAAACCGATCGCGGACGCTATTTTGCCGTTCATTGGCACAGACTTCGAGCAGTTATCTGCACCACAGATGGGGCTGTTCTAAATCAGATTCGAAATTGGAAAGGCGCTAACGCTGTTGGCGTTAACCAATGCGGAATTCGGTTTTCTGATATTGCTTTACTAACCAATCGCCAAAACCGTCCAATAACCCAACCACAGAGCGTTTAGGGATAGGACGTCCAGAGAGCAGAATACCAAGGCGTTCTATCTCAAGTTGCTTTTCTGGGTGATACTGCAAAAACACTTCGCCACATTTAAGCGGGTCGTCAAACCAACGTTTATCACGATACATGATTAAAGAATACGAAGCGCGAAGCAGTTTCTTGGCGATAATAACTTGAGCACTGACCAGCTCTTCAACACTTTGTGCTTGTACAATCTTGGTACGATACACCGACAGCCAATCTTCCACATCCATGTTCCAGTGCTTGGCAATCTCCCAACTTGGTACATAATCACCAAAGCAATCTGCCAGATCATCACCATAAACACACACACAGCAATGCTTGAGCATAAAACCCCAAGTAAAAATGCTATCGAGATTGGCTACTTCATTGACCAACGCCGTGCGAATCGACACCCCTTTCACGTGAGGATACCCTTGCTGTGCTCGCCATTTGATGGTGTTTAGTAACGTGGCGCGGTTGTTTTCAAAGTCCGCCTTTGTCACAACCACCATATCAAGATTCGATCTACCTGCGACCGCAGACTTACGGGCCACGCTACCGTAGACGTAAACACTGTGCAAGTTTGCGCCAAGCCCACCTTTTAGGCATGCGAGAACTTCTCTGAGCAGAGGTTCGAATTCACGTTGGAAAGGATGTTTTGGATCGATAATAGGGAGAGACATTGAAGAAAACGCGATCTCAAGCTTTTAACGGACGAAGGGCTATATGATCCACCAGCATTACGTTTGGATCAAGCCTATTCATCTCCTTATTAATGTTCAAATTACTGAGTGGAATTTTAATGCCAGACAAAGAACTTAGCGCTATAATCACCAAGTTTTGCTTAATAAGTGTAATAGGAAAATACAATGCCAAAGGCAAGTGAAATCAAAAAAGGCTTCGCAATCGAGTCTAATGGTAAAACTCTTCTAGTTAAAGACATCGAAGTAACGACTCCTGGCGGTCGTGGCGGCGCTAAAATCTACAAAATGCGTTGTACAGATCTGAACACTGGTGCTCGTGTAGACGAGCGTTACAAGTCTGATGATGTTGTTGAAACAGTAGAAATGAACAAACGTGCAGTTGTGTACTCATACGCTGACGGCGATGAGCACATCTTCATGGACAACGAAGACTACTCACAATACACATTCAAGCACAATGAAGTTGAAGACGACATGCTGTTCATCAACGAAGACACACAAGGTATCCACATTATCCTTGTGAACGGTGCTGCTGTGGGTATCGAACTACCATCTTCTGTTGAGCTAGTGATTGAAGAAACTGACCCTTCAATCAAAGGTGCTTCTGCATCTGCACGTACTAAACCAGCACGCTTTGCTTCAGGTCTTGTAATCCAAGTTCCTGAATACATCGCAACTGGTGACCGTGTTATCATTAACACGACTGAACGTAAATACATGAGCCGAGCATAAGCATGTCTGATTTGATTTCTTACGACGACGTTATCGACGCTGCGTACGACATCTTCCTTGAGATGGCTCCAGATAACCTAGAGCCCGCTGATGTCATTCTGTTTACTGCGCAATTTGAAGATCGTGGTGCCGCAGAACTTGTTGAAACTGGTGATGACTGGGTTGAACACGTTGGCTTCGATATCGACAAAGAAGTGTATGCAGAAGTTCGAATCGGCTTAGTAAACGAGGAAAATGACGTGCTTGATGACGTTTTTGCTCGTATGCTAATCAGTCGAGACCCAGAACATAAGTTCTGTCATATGCTTTGGAAACGTGACTAACGCTTTCCCTATCATGATCAAAAACACCAGCCTCATGCTGGTGTTTTTTTATGTTTATTAATTGCACAAGCATGATTGAAAGACATGAAAGCTCACAAACTCGAAAGGCTCGATAAGAAAAAGGCTTGCCGATTTGGCAAGCCTTTCTGATTTTCTGCTATCGATTAACGATGCTTGTTACGTGCACCTTGGTCACCTGCAGTCTTCTTCGGCTTACGACGAGAAGGATTGTTGCTGCGACCTTTTGGTGTGTTAACACGCTCTTCGTGACGCTTAACTGCGCGACGGATTTTTTGGCTACGAGCACGTTCACGCTTACGTGATGTGTTGTCTTTGTTCAGATCAAGCATGGTTTCTTTTTCTGGACGAAGTTCTACAAGCTCACGCAGGTAGTTCACTTCTTTCAGGTCAAGTTCCATCCAACCACCACGAGGTAGTTTCTTGTCTAGGAAGATATCACCGTAACGAACACGTTTTAGACGGCTAACCGTACATTCTTGAGATTCCCACAAACGACGAACCTCACGGTTACGACCTTCGTTAATTACTACGTAGAACGTGTGGTTCATACCTTCACCACCCGCGTGTACTACGTCTTCAAAACGAGCCATACCATCTTCAAGTTCTACACCACTTACTAGGTTACGAACTTTTTTCTCGTTCACTTCACCAAACACACGCACTAGGTATTCACGCTCAACCTGACGGCTTGGGTGCATTAGGCGGTTTGCCAATTCACCATCAGTTGTGAAAAGCAGTAGGCCAGATGTGTTCGCATCAAGACGACCAACTGAAATCCAACGAGAGCCACGAATTTTTGGCAGACGATCGAAAACAGTGCGACGACCTTCAGGGTCGTGACGAGTACATAGTTCACCTTCTGGCTTGTAGTAAGCCAATACACGACAGATCACTTCTTCTTGTGCCTTTGCAGACACAATGTGACCATCGATACGAACTACGCTGTTCTCATCTTCTAGTCTTTCACCAAGTTTAGCTACGATTCCGTTCACGCTAACGCGACCAGATTTAATTAACGATTCGATCTCACGACGAGAACCGTGTCCAGCACGTGCTAATACTTTTTGTAACTTTTCGCTCATTTATCTACCTATGTGTCGTCTTCACAGACGTCGAGACCAGAATTGGTCTTCATTGTGCAAGTTACCCAACCTATTGGGATTTTTTCGGTCGGACATTATACGAGATTCTACGACTTAATGTAAGCGAAATCGTCGACATTGGCGTAGCAAAATATCGGTCATAAACTCACACTTCCCTCATCAATTTGTCCAACTTAGTACCAGACAAAGACCATCGAGAACCGCACTATTATAGGTCGCCATTCACCTCTAAAAACCTGACCTACCTGATAAAATTATCAGAGTGGTAACAAAGAAAACCCAATAGCTTGCTAGCTCCCTCAAACAAAACAAAGGAATAATAAATGTCTCATACAAATCTTGACCTGAATTGGATATTTGGTACGGCAGCAGATGATGATCTAACGGGCACATTAGGTTCGAACACGACCGATATTTTTGTTGGCTTCGGCGGCGATGATAAGTTTGTTGGTTACGGCGGTAATGACTATGTCTATGGGGGTCGTGGTGACGATCACCTGTTAGGTGGCCGAGGTAATGATCTCATCTCAGGTGGCTCTGGTGATGATTTTCTGTCTGGCGGTCTAGGCAACGACCTGTTGTTTGGTGGTTGTGGCGACGATACGATTTTTGACTACTCAGGTAACAACTTCATCAACGCTGGTTGGGGCGATGATACCGTCGTGGTCGGTGACGGTCATTCGGTGATCGCTGGAGGTTGCGGTGATGACACTTTCGTAATGACCAATCGCCTTGCCATCGGTGTGCCAGACCAACCCGTCTCATCAAACGACATTGAAGTAAAAGCAGAAATTCTCGACTTTAATATTTGCCACGACAAGTTGGTCTTTGATATGGGTCTAGACACCAATGACGACGGCATTCGCGATACATTCTTGGATTCCGCCGACGATCTGACTCTGTCTTACAATGATTTCGGTTGGGCTGTATTCTCAAGCGATCAGTTCAATGTTGAAGTCACACTAAAAGGCATTGATGCGGGATACATGAACTACGTCGAACACCACGGCATTGATATCTTCGATTTCGCATAAGCTAAATGCTCAGCGATAGGCTTTATTAAAAATAAAAAGGGAGGCTTCTGTGCCTCCCTTTCTTATTTCATTACCAATAGAGCGAACTATTCAAATGGTGCAGGATCGCCCGAACCAACACGTGCTACAACAGCATCGCCTTCACTGAAATCAATCACTGTCGTTGGTTGCTCACCAAGATAACCGCCATTAAGGATCACATCTACCGCATGCTCAAGCTTATCGCGGATGTCTTCAGGATCTGACTCAGTAACATCACTACCCGGTAAGATCAGCGACGTCGACATCATTGGCTCGCCTAACGCTTCAAGCAGATCAAGTGCGATACGGTTATCTGGAACACGGATACCAATGGTCTTACGTTTCGCGTTCATCAAACGACGCGGCACTTCTTTTGTACCTTTGAAGATAAAAGTGTAAGGACCAGGAGTGTTATTTTTCAGAAGTCGGAATGCGGCGTTATCAACACGCGCATACAGAGATAACTCCGACAAATCACGACATAACAAAGTAAAGTTATGCTTGTCATCCAGACGACGAATCTGACAGATGCGTTCTAACGCCTGCTTGTTCTCCAATTGACAGCCTAGTGCATAACCGGAATCGGTCGGATACACCACAACACCGCCGTTACGAATGATTGCTACTGCTTGATTGATCAAGCGAGCCTGTGGGTTTTCTGGATGAACGTAAAAAAACTGGCTCATTGTAATTCCTCATTATCGAACCTCTCGGCTCTATATTTTTTTATGGAGTCTAGACTCCGTCTTATTCAGCGCTTTCTAGTGAAGGGTCAATTCCCCAATCTTTCCAAACTGGCTCTACGCCCGAAGGTAACCAAAGGTTTCTTCCCAACTCCATCCACGGTGATGGATAGTGAAAATCACTGCCTTGAGACGCTAATAGTTTGTATTGTATAGCATAATCCGCCAAGTTGCGTCTTTCTTGTTGCGCTTGTTGGGGTTGCGCCACTTCCATAGCGTCTCCACCAGCATCAACAAACGCGGCTAATAAGCGTTTTACCCACTTTGCCGTCAGTTGGTAACGCCCCGGATGCGCGAGTACCGCTTGGCCACCCGCGGCATGAATAGCATCTACCGCATCTTTCATTGAGCACCAGTTTGGTGGGACATAACCCGGATTGGTGCGCGTCAGAAACTTCTTAAACACCATCTGCATGGTCTTAGCATAACCGTTGTCGACCAACCACTTCGCAAAGTGCGCACGGGTAATAGGCGCATCACCAGCGATTTGCTGCACCTCTTCCAGCACACCTTCACGGGTCGCCTTCTGTAAACGTTCCGCGATAAGCTCTGCACGTGTAACGCGGTGCTTTTTTTGTTGCTCGATTAACTCAACCAACGCTGGGCTGTCCGGGTCAATGTTTAACCCAACAATATGAATATCTTTATTCTGCCAAACCGTGGAAATCTCGATACCGTTGATGATTTTTATCGGAAGATTATTTTCTTCAACGTATTGCTTGGCCGGAGCTAAGCCGTCAACCGTATCATGATCCGTGATCGCCAAAACCTCGATATCAAAACTCAATGCCCTGTCTACTAGATCATGTGGTGCAAAGCGACCATCTGATGCAGTGGTGTGGCTGTGTAAATCAATTCTCATTTTTTTGTCGTTTTAATGCTGTTTTGGGGTTGACTTTTTATCTCTGCACTAGTTAACTAGTACACAAATACGAAGTACCTAATTTAAGGCTCACCATGTTACAAGAATTTAACCAAAACCAGGAAGCGAAAGTTGCAGATCGTCTTAATAAGATGAATTCTGTTGATCTAGCTTGGTGGCGCACTTGGACAAGTTCTTGGTGGGCGAACGTGTACTTCTAGTTTAACGAATGAAATGTCACAAAGCCCGCTACTTCAGCGGGCTTTTTGTTTTGCCGTCTACCTCACAGTTAACTGCTCAAACATTCATCGGATATGACCAAAACTAGATTGGGTGAACGTTTGCTTTATGCGACTATGTACGGCAGGAAGATATAAAACAGCTATAAGGAGGTCTTGTGAACAAGGCCATTGAAATTAAGAAACTTGGACAGCTTGAAGTACTGACGGCTTCCGTCCCTTATACTCAAGACCCGACTCGCTTGTTCCACACATTATGTGAGAACAAAACTGACAGTCTGTTGCTGGAATCTGCTGAGATCGATTCAAAGCAAGATTTGAAGTCGCTGTTGATTGTTGATTCAGCCGTACGCATCGTTTGTTACGGTCACACTGTCAAGATGCAAGCGTTGACCAATAACGGTAAGAACCTACTAACTCACTTAAACCAAAACATCCGTGGTGATGTCGAGAGTGAGCTCGATGGCGAAACACTGACTTTAGATTTCACCCACCCGTGCGACACGCTAGATGAAGACTCTCGACTGCGTGAAGCCTCTTCATTTGATGCGCTGCGTTTGGTTCAGCACAGCTTCGATATCTCGGACCAAGACAAACACGCGATTTTCCTTGGTGGTTTGTTTGCCTACGATTTGGTCGCTAACTTCGAACCACTGGGCCATGCAGAAGCCACGAACCAATGCCCAGATTACGTTTTCTACGTCGCCGAAACACTGCTGGTTGTGGACCACCAAACAGAATCTTGTCAGCTGCAAGCAACTTTATTTGTTGATGATTCAGAAAAAACAGCGCTAGAAACTCGCATCTCAGAAATCAGTGCACAATGCGCAGCACCAAAACTACTGCCAAGTGCAGAGCAAATCGCGGATGTGACAGTTAGACCAAGCGTGTCTGACGATGACTTCTGCCAAATCGTTCGTGACCTAAAAGAGTTCGTCGTAAAAGGGGATGTATTCCAAGTCGTACCGTCTCGCCGATTTACGCTACCTTGCCCTTCTCCATTGACAGCTTATAAAGAGCTAAAACAGAGCAACCCAAGCCCTTACATGTTCTACATGCAAGACGAGCTGTTCACTCTATTCGGAGCATCACCAGAGAGTGCGCTCAAGTACGAAACAGACACTAACCAAATTGAAATCTACCCAATCGCAGGGACTCGCCGCCGTGGCAAACGTCCAAACGGTGATATCGATTTTGACTTGGATAGCCGTATCGAACTCGAATTGCGCACTGACATGAAAGAAAACGCTGAGCACATGATGCTAGTCGACTTAGCACGAAATGACGTCGCACGTATTGCTCAAGCTGGAACTCGCCACGTCGCAGACTTACTCAAAGTCGACCGCTACAGCCACGTAATGCACTTGGTATCTCGTGTCGTTGGGCAACTACGTAACGATCTAGACGCCCTGCACGCTTACCAAGCTTGTATGAACATGGGCACACTAACTGGCGCACCAAAGATTCGTGCAATGCAGTTGATTCGTGATGTAGAGGGCGCACGCCGCGGTAGCTACGGAGGCGCAGTAGGTTACCTTACCGGCGAAGGTACATTAGATACTTGTATCGTTATCCGCTCAGCTTATGTTGAGAACGGCATTGCTCAAGTTCAAGCAGGCGCAGGTGTGGTGTTTGATTCTGATCCACAAGCAGAAGCAGACGAAACACGCGGGAAAGCCCAAGCGGTAATTTCTGCTATTCAAGCAGCACATAAGTCACAATAAGGAATAGGGTTCAGAGATGGCTAATATCATTTTTATCGATAACTTTGACTCGTTCACCTACAACCTTGTGGATCAGTTCCGCTCGCTAGGTCACTCAGTCAAGATTTACCGAAACAACATTCCAGCAAAAACCATTGAACAAGCAGTGAATGAGCTTGAGAACCCTGTAGTACTGCTATCGCCAGGTCCTGGTGCGCCGTCTGAAGCAGGCTCAATGCCAGAGCTAATTCAATTGCTGAAAGGCAAAGTTCCTATGATTGGTATTTGTCTTGGTCACCAAGCAATTGTTGAAGCTTACGGCGGTACCGTTGCTGGTGCAGGCGAAATCATTCACGGGAAGGTCTCTATGATGGAGCACCAAAACCATGCGATTTACCAAAACCTACCATCACCACTTGCAATTGCACGTTACCACTCGTTAGTTGCAACCAAGGTTCCTGAGAGCCTAACCATCACAGCAGAAGTGGATGATTTGGTCATGTCTGTTGTACATGAAGAAGATAAAGTTTGCGGGTTCCAGTTCCACCCGGAATCTATTATGACGACCTACGGAGCGACACTGTTGGCCAATGCCATTGAATGGGCACTCGAAGTACAAACTTCAGTGAATTCCCTCACTGCTTAAAAAAGCGCTTGGCACATAAGAAATTTAGGAGAGGAAATATGGAAGCAATCATCAACCCTATTATTACCAAGTTGTACGAGCAAGAGTCACTGACTCAGGAAGAGAGCCAACAACTGTTCGACATCATCATCCGTGGTGAACTCGATCCGATTTTGATGGCATCAGCACTGACTGCACTAAAAATCAAAGGCGAAACACCGGATGAAATTGCGGGTGCGGCAAAAGCACTGCTGGCAAACGCAAACCCATTTCCTCGCCCAGATTACGATTTCGCAGATATCGTAGGTACTGGTGGAGACGGTCACAACACCATCAATATTTCAACCACCGCGGCATTTGTTGCTGCAGCATGTGGTCTAAAAGTGGCAAAACACGGCAACCGCAGCGTTTCAAGCAAATCGGGTTCTTCTGATCTTCTTGATTCATTTGGTATCAACCTAGCCATGAGCGCAGAAGATACGCGCAAAGCGGTCGACGATATCGGTGTTGCTTTCCTATTTGCACCTCAATACCACGGTGGTGTGCGCCATGCGATGCCTGTGCGTCAAACTATGAAAACACGCACCATCTTTAACATTCTTGGTCCGCTGATTAACCCAGCTCGTCCAAACATCGAATTGATGGGTGTTTACAGTGAAGAACTGGTTCGTCCTATCGCGGAAACCATGCTACAAATGGGTATGAAGCGCGCCGCAGTGGTACACGGAAGTGGTTTGGACGAAGTCGCGATTCATGGCGAAACAACGGTTGCAGAAATCAAAGACGGCAAGATCACTGAGTACACGCTAACACCAGCAGACTTCGGTCTAGAAGCGCACCCGTTAGAAGCAATCAAAGGTGGCGATCCTGAAGAAAACAAGGCGATCATTACCAATATCCTGACGGGTAAAGGTACAGACGCACAATTGGGTGCAGTGGCAGTGAACGTTGCTCTGCTAATGCGTCTATTCGGTTACGAAGATTTAAAAGCCAACACGCAACAAGCGATTGAGGCAATGAATTCAGGCAAGGCGTACCAATTGGTACAACAACTTGCCACACACGCTTAAGGAATTGAAGAAGATGACTGACTTCAACACTCAGCAAGCTGACAACCTGTCTGAACACGTTTCTAAGAAAGAAGCAGAAATGGCAGAAGTACTGGCGAAAATTGTCCGCGACAAATATCAATGGGTAGCAGACCGTAAGGTGTCTCAACCGCTAAGCACATTTCAGTCTGATTTGCTGCCATCGGACCGCTGCTTCTACGATGCTCTGAGTGGCGAAAAGACGGCATTCATCACCGAATGTAAGAAGGCATCTCCTTCTAAAGGTTTGATTCGTGATCACTTCGACTTGGATTACATTGCATCGGTTTATAACAACCATGCTGATGCCATTTCAGTATTAACAGACGAAAAGTACTTCCAAGGTAACTTTGACTTTCTTCCTCAAGTGCGTGGTCAAGTCAAACAACCCGTTCTGTGCAAAGACTTTATGGTAGATGCCTACCAAGTTTACCTAGCACGTCATTACAGCGCCGATGCCGTATTGCTGATGCTTTCAGTCCTGAATGACGAAGAGTACAAAGCGCTAGAAGAAGCGGCACACAGTTTAAACATGGGTATTCTGACTGAAGTTAGCAACGAAGAAGAGCTTCATCGCGCGGTTAAGTTAGGAGCGCGTGTTATCGGAATCAATAATCGTAACTTGCGCGACCTAAGTACTGATTTGAATCGTACTAAAGAACTGGCACCAACAATTCGCGAATTGGCACCAAACGCAACCGTGATTTCAGAGTCTGGCATTTATACGCATCAACAAGTTCGTGATTTAGTGGAATACGCAGACGGGTTTTTGATTGGTAGCTCGCTGATGGCAGAAGACAACCTAGAGCTTGCGGTTCGTAAAGTGACGTTGGGTGAAAACAAGGTGTGTGGCTTAACTCATCCTGATGATGCAGCAATGGCATACCAAGCTGGCTCAGTGTTTGGCGGTCTAATTTTTGTTGAAAAGTCAGAGCGTGCTGTGGATCTGGAAAGTGCTCGTCTAACGATGAGTGGCGCACCTCTTCATTATGTAGGTGTATTCCAAAACCACGACATCGACTTTGTAGCTTCAATGGTGACCTCTCTGGGGTTAAAAGCAGTCCAACTGCACGGTCAAGAAGATCAAGCTTACGTCAACCAACTCAAAGCAGAGCTGCCATCAGGTGTTGAAATCTGGAAAGCTTACGGCGTTACTGATGCCAAGCCAGAACTGCTTGTAGATAACATAGACCGCCACCTTTTGGATGCTCAAGTTGGCACTCAAACAGGCGGAACAGGTCACGTGTTTGATTGGTCACTGATCGGCGACCCAAGTCAAATTATGCTGGCTGGCGGGTTGTCGCCAGAGAATGCAAGACAAGCAGCAAATTTGGGCTGCTTGGGACTAGATTTAAATTCTGGTGTAGAAAGCGCACCAGGTAAGAAAGATTCACAGAAGTTGCTCGCGGCATTCAATGCAATTCGCAACTACTAAAGCTGTTTGTAGCTAAAAATTTAAAGCTATTCGTAGCGAAAAAAATACGAGAAGGAATATCACGATGGCAAAACTGAATGCCTACTTTGGCGAATACGGCGGTCAGTACGTTCCGCAAATTCTAGTTCCAGCCTTAGAGCAACTAGAGCAAGCGTTTATCGACGCACAAGAAGATCCAGAATTCCGCAGTGAATTCATGACGCTTCTTCAAGAGTATGCGGGGCGTCCAACAGCTCTGACTCTAACTCGTAACCTAACTAAAGGTACGAAAACCAAACTGTACCTCAAGCGTGAAGATCTACTTCATGGTGGCGCACACAAAACTAACCAAGTGTTAGGTCAAGCGCTGCTTGCGAAACGCATGGGTAAAAACGAAATCATCGCAGAAACCGGCGCAGGTCAACACGGCGTAGCAACTGCACTAGCGTGTGCGCTACTTGGTCTGAAATGTCGTGTTTATATGGGTGCAAAAGACGTTGAACGTCAAAGCCCGAACGTATTCCGTATGAAACTCATGGGTGCTGAAGTAATTCCGGTTCACTCAGGTTCAGCAACACTTAAAGACGCATGTAACGAAGCGCTACGCGACTGGTCTGCAACTTATGAAGACGCGCACTACCTACTAGGTACAGCTGCAGGTCCTCACCCATTCCCAACGATCGTTCGTGATTTCCAGAGAATGATTGGTGAAGAAACGAAGAATCAGATTTTGGCACGTGAAGGTCGTCTTCCTGACGCCGTTATCGCGTGTGTCGGTGGCGGCTCAAACGCGATTGGTATGTTTGCTGACTTTATCGAAGAAGAAAGCGTTCGCCTAATTGGTGTAGAACCTGCGGGTAAAGGCATCGATACAGACCAACATGGTGCACCACTTAAGCACGGTAAAACGGGTATCTTCTTTGGTATGAAAGCACCTTTGATGCAAGATCCAAACGGTCAGGTAGAAGAGTCTTACTCTGTTTCTGCGGGTCTAGACTTCCCATCTGTAGGTCCACAGCATGCGCATCTTAACGCTATTGGTCGTGCCGAATATGACAACGTCACCGATGATGAAGCACTAGAAGCATTTCAAGAAATTGCGCGTCATGAAGGTATTATTCCTGCTCTCGAATCTTCTCATGCACTGGCACACGCCCTGCGTATGGCTCGAGAGAACCCAGAAAAAGAGCAATTGTTAGTTGTAAACCTATCAGGTCGTGGTGATAAAGATATCTTCACTGTGCACGCCATCCTAGAAGAAAAAGGAGCGATCTAATGAGCCGTTATGCAAAGATGTTTGAGCGCCTAAACGAGAAAAACCAAGGCGCGTTTGTACCGTTCGTAACGGTTTGCGATCCAAACGCTGAACAGTCCTACCAAATCATGGAAACGCTCGTGGAGTCCGGTGCAGATGCTTTAGAGCTGGGTATCCCATTCTCTGATCCACTGGCAGATGGTCCGACAATTCAAGGGGCGAACATTCGTGCTCTAGAATCTGGTGCTACGCCTGATATCTGCTTCGAGCAAATTGGTAAGATCCGAGCGAAATACCCCGAGCTACCAATTGGTCTTCTGATGTACGCAAACCTTGTTTACTCACGTGGTATCGAGAACTTCTATGAGCGTTGTGCAAAAGCGGGCATCGATTCTGTTCTGATTGCAGACGTACCAACCAACGAAAGTGCAGAGTTTGTCGCAGCCGCTGAGAAGTTTGGTATTCACCCAATCTTTATCGCGCCACCTACAGCCAGCGACGAAACGCTTAAGCAAGTATCAGAGCTTGGCGGTGGGTATACTTATCTACTCTCTCGTGCCGGCGTTACTGGTGCAGAAACCAAAGCAAACATGCCAGTTGGTCATATGCTAGATAAGCTGAACCAATTCAATGCGCCACCAGCGTTACTCGGTTTTGGTATCTCAGAGCCAGCTCAAGTAAAAGAAGCACTAGAATCAGGTGCTGCAGGTGCTATCTCTGGTTCGGCTGTTGTGAAGATCATTGAAGCAAACGTAGAGCAACCGCAAACCATGCTCAACAAGCTTGGCGAGTTTGTATCAGCAATGAAAGCTGCAACACAAAAATAACGTATTACTGATTTGTGGAATATGAGATCGATTCCTTATTAACCATTCGGAATCGATCTTTTTTTTAACATCCATTCTCTAAATTCTCCTCTTCCTTACCATCTATTTTATAAACATCACCCAGTAAAAATATCACTACGATCGATAGCAATCGTTTGCTTCTGATTAAAAAACTATCATTCATCAATAAATTCCCAGTTAGTTGGTCAGTTTGTACGGAAATTGTATTGCTAATTGTGAATGATAAGTGTAAAAAGCAAGGCGATATAATTATCCAAATAACAACTTTAGATTGGTGGGTAATTTTAGGATTTTACATATTATTAGCACAGAGGTTATGGAAGTGTTAAAACAAAAGAGTTTGCTAAACAACATTGGCGTGCAAGTCGTCATTGCAATGATCGTGGGTACTGCCGTTGGTGCCTTCATGGGTCAAAGTGCGACTGTATTCGCGCCGCTTGGTTCTATCTTTATCAACCTGATCAAAATGCTTGTGATCCCTTTGGTTGCAGTGGCGCTGATCTCAGGTGCGGCTGGTCTAGGTAACAGCCAATCTGCAGGTAAAGTGGGGTTAGTAACCCTAGGTTACTTCGGTCTAACGTCAGCGCTCGCTGTTGCACTAGCGCTGTTTATGGGTGAAGTATTCCAACCGGGCATGGGTATCGACGTTTCTGGCGTTGAAGGCATGTTTTCTGCTGAGTACGCTTCAAAAGGTGAACTACCTACTTTCTGGGCTACCATCACTGGTATGATTCCAACGAACGTTTTCCAATCACTAAACGAAGCGAACATCCTTCAGATCCTTGTGTTCTGTATGTTCTTCGGTATTGCGATTTCAAAACAAGAAAAAGCACGCCGTGAACCAATCATCAATGGCGTAAACTGCATCGTTGACGCAATGGTTTGGATGATCAACAAGGTCATGATTATTGCCCCTATTGGTGTATTCGGTCTTATGGCTGAAGCTGTGGGTACGTTCGGGTTTGGCGCTCTAATGGTAGTGTTCAAGCTTTTCGTTGTTTACGTTGCAGCAATCCTTGTCTTCGGTTTCGTTGTGTACCCAGCAATGGTGCACATCTTCACTAAGACATCGGCGAAAAAGTTCGTATCTGCAATGAAGAAGCCACAAGCGGTTGCCCTGTCTACAGCTTCATCGATGGCGACACTACCAGTTACAATGGATACGTGTGAGAAAGAGCTGGGCGTTAAAAACTCAACAGCATCCTTTGTTCTTCCTCTTGGCGCAACCATCAACATGTCCGGTAACGCAATTTACTATGGTCTGGTTGCAATTTTCTTCGCGCAACTGTTCAACATCGACTTAGGCATGGGCGCGTACATCGCTATCATCGTGACTTCAACGTTAGGTGCAGTAGGTCAAGCTGGTGTTCCAGGCCCGTCATTCCTAGTCGTTGCAGTACTGCTTGCTGCAGGTATTCCAATCGAAGGTCTGCCACTATTGTTCGCTCTAGACCGTATCTTCGATATGATTCGTACCGCACTAAACATCACCGGTGACGCTGCATGTGCAGTTATCGTAGATGCTTTAGTTGAAGAAGAAGCGGCACAAGTTGAGCTTCAAAAGCAAGAAGCATAAGCCTGAACGCTTTTTAAACAAGCCGCTCAAAAGAGCGGCTTTTTTTGTACTTAACATTGCAGTAAGTAACCATTTAAATAGAAACCAATGGCATATTTTTTCTCAAGTGATATAAGGGAGCCATAAACATAAAAAATCAATAAACCTAGGCTAGGTTGAACCATGAAATTTACGTCGTCTTTAGGCTCACTGTCGACGAGCTGTCTGCCTATCGAAACAAAACAGCAAGCATTGCTTGAACTCGTCATCAACGCATATCAACCGCATGAGCGCGCTGCTCTATTTCAGACTATTACTGATTATCGCAGAAACCAATTAGTCTCTATCTTCCCTGAACATCAGGACAACAGCTTTTCTGTGCTGTTCGAATTGATGGACTATCGAGATCTTGTGCAACGTTACCCAAGCACACTTTCAGCCGATATTGCTTTGCTAGAAAAAGTCGTCGGTCAATGTTACATGCATTGGCTCGAGTTTTGGTGCGCGTGCGAAATTGCCGCGATCAAAGCCAAAGCTCCATTCACAACGTCTGCCCCTACTTCGCCCTCCTTGCCATTTAAGGACAGCGCGTACTACGGCGTATTGATTGAGCGAATAGAAGATGCGCAACTTGCGGTACAAATCCCCAGCCATCCGCATGCAATGTCAATCAGTGATGCAATTACATTGAGTAATCTTGAGCTTTTTATACAAGGTGAAAAGTGGTACGAAATGTTGCCTTTACTCTTTCTATCTCAAGTCGGTAAGCACTTCATCTTACTCAAGCACCCTGATGAAGAATCGTGTCCAACGCTCGTTGCTTCAGCTTTGATTCAGGATTGGCAGATACACAATACATGGCTAAGTTATGCGCCGCAGTTTAGCAATGCAAAGTGGCATTATTGCTTACCAGAACACGCAGAAGAGACCCTAGCTCGCTTACAGCTGTTTACATCGCCAACACTGTCAAAGTGTTACTCTCTCCAAGAATTTGATAACGAATTCAAGTTACAATTGTCTGATAAAAAATCGGTATGCGAAGTATTGCGGCTGACGGTAAGTGGAAATGCTCAACAAAAGCTCTACTATCTCTATCTTGCTCAAAAAGAATTAATGAGTGTTTTGCACCAAGCAGGTTACAAAGTCGGCTTCACAATCATTGAGCAACCTTTCATGCTCAACTTTTATAAAGCAATTGATAAAGAAGCGTATTTCCATTCGGGATATTGCGACCTAAACAGTGACGGTAAACAGACTTACCGTGGATTTTGGACTTTTGAAATGATGGTCAAAGCCTTCAATAACATCGATTTTCGCCACTACAAACGCACCGTAAGTGCGATAAGAAAAGGCAAATCGGTCGAAAGGGACGAACATGTTTGATCTCAGCTTAGAGGCAATCGTTTACACCAAAGCCATCACGTTACTTGCGACAGTGGCGGTGGTGATGATCTGGTTAAGCTATTACTGCTATCGACTCAAACAAAAGAACGAAGTGATCTTTGGTACACACCATGCGCCCTACATTGCGTATTCAGGGTGTATCATTGCGTGGATCAGCAGTAACGCTTACTTCCATACTAATCTCTTGCCTGAGCTTGGTGCTTCGGCGGGTATCTTTATGGCGAAGTTTGCTAACTTAGCATCCTTTTTTGCTTTCGCCTTTGCTTACTATTTTTCTTGCCAGCTTGCGGCAGAGCAACGCAAAGGCAAAGTGCATTTGTGGCAGCAAGGTATCTTTGTCACCTTGACGGTGTATTCACTGTTTATCAATTTGCGTCCAGATTTGACAGTCGAACACGTCGATATTGAAGGTCCTAGCCAGTTTGTTATCGAATTTGGCTCACACACGTCCTATTTCTTTATTGGTTTGGTCAGTTTCGTTGTGCTCACTTTGGTCAACCTCGTCGCCATGCGAGCAAACAGCAGCAAACTTACGCTAGCAAAAACCAACTACATGATCGCGGGCATTTTAGTATTCATGCTCTCTACCGCGACCATTCATCTTGGTATGACCTACTTCTTGGGTGATTTCTCTCTGACATGGTTGCCACCCGCGCTGTCGATCAGTGAGATGCTCTTTGTCGGGTATGCACTGCTGACCTCGCGCTTCTACAGCGTGAAGTACCTAGCGTACATGACGTTAAGTGCCTTATTGGTATGTGCTATTTTCGTGCTTCCATTGGGGGCTATCTTTATCCCGATGACTGACAATAACCAATGGTTAATTGCCACGCCGATCTGCGCTTTAATCGGGATCACTTGGGGCTTGCTATACAAACGCGTAAGCCGTTACGCCTCTTTCCTGATTTACGGTGATAAAAAGACACCTGTCCAACAAATATTGGCGCTAGAAGAGGACTTTAAACTCTCAATTGATGATGCAATGCGCCGCTTAGGAACACTGCTGCAGATTCCTAATGACAAGCTGCGCCTGGTCACCAGTAACTACAATGAAACATTCTACGAAGATTACCTTTCATCAAACAATTCAGTGCTTGTCTTTGATGAGCTTTCTGAAGAACTTGAATACAAAGTTCCAGCTAAGCGTTCAATGAAAGCGCTTTACGATAAGATGAGTTCGAACAATACAGCATTGGTGATGCCGCTGTTTGGTCAGGGTAAATCTGTCACGCACCTATTGGTCTCGCCGCATAAAATCAACAATCAGATGTTCTCTAACGAGGAAATCTCCGCCTTGCAGACGCTGCTTACTCGAGTACAAAGCACGATCGAAGCAGATCGCCGTATTCGCCAAAGCCGAGCACTTGCCAATTCGATTGCTCACGAGATGCGCAACCCACTCGCCCAAGTGCAGTTGCAATTTGAAGCCTTAAAGCAGCACATCGAATCTCAAGCACCGACCGAACAGATCTTGGTTGATATTGAGAATGGACAAACAGCGATCCAACGCGGCCGCCAATTAATCGATATCATTTTGCGCGAGGTCAGTGATAGCTCACCTGAGCACGAGCCGATTGCCATGACCTCTATCCATAAGGCTGTAGACCAAGCCGTAAGTCGCTACGGTTTTGAAAATGAGAAGATTATTGAACGAATCCGCTTACCGCAACACGCTGACTTTGTGGCAAAACTTAATGAAACCTTATTCAACTTTGTCATTTTCAATCTCATTCGCAACGCAATTTACTATTTTGACTCTTATCCAGACAGTCAAATTGAGATCAGCACCAAAACCGGTTCTTACGAGAACGTACTGATCTTTCGAGATACAGGTCCAGGCATAGACGAAACCATTTCTCATAAAATTTTTGATGACTTTTTCTCACATCAAAAGAGTGGCGGCAGTGGCTTAGGGTTGGGCTACTGTCAACGCGTCATGCGATCGTTTGGTGGACGAATTGAATGTGTATCGAAACGCGGTGAGTTTACCGAGTTCCATCTGTATTTCCCTGTAGTGCCCAACGCACCGAAAGCAGAAACACTGCGGACTCCGTATTTCAATGACTGGAAACAAAACCAGCCACGCACTGAACAAAACGTCGTTGACAACGTATCATTAAATAAAGATGCACCAACAGTACTCATTGTTGATGACAAAGAGGTGCAACGTGCGTTGGTGAAGATGTATTTAAACCAACTCGGCGTGAATAGCCTGCAAGCCAACAACGGTGAGAATGCCGTTGAAATGTTTAAAAACCACTCCGTGGATTTGGTTTTAATGGATGTGCAGATGCCTGTGATGAATGGCTTTGAAGCGAGTAAGCACATCAAAGCAATGTCCGCTTATACCCCTATCATCGCTTTATCTGGAGAGTCCGGAGAACGTGAACTGGAGATGATTAGTAAGCTCATGGATGGACGGTTAGAGAAGCCCACCACCTTGGCTGCTCTACGTCATGTTCTCAAAGAGTGGCTAGATAAGGACGCGGCTTCGCACACTTTTGAAACACAGAGCGAATAGTTGGCACCTGATATGCATTACTGAAGTACAAATCGAATTATCCATTGATTCAAGCCCTCAACAACAAGGAAGAGTCGCTTGATAAGGAGTGAACATGATGCTTCATAGACACACATATTACGGCTTGATACACCACGGCATCAAAACCTTATTGCTTGACCGTGTTGGACATTACACCGAAGAAGAGTATCACCAGTACCTGAATTTAATGACCGGCAAATCAACATGTTTCACCATGAGTCATGACGAGCTTGAAGCGACCGTCGACAACCTACTACGCGAAGGTTATCTAGAGGACGTGAAAACGCTCATTACTCGATATCAAGAGGTCGCCTAACCTACTTGTTACCTCAAATTGCCGCTTCTTGAGCGGCAATTTTATTTTCCTTTCGACCTATACCCAAGTAACCTCGAGATGCTAGGTTCAGCGAGAATGACTTGGTTTGTAGACGCGGCGGCGATTTAAAGGTTTAGTGGGCCTAAATCAAGAATCGGCAACAAAGTATACAAGCCAAGACAACTCGCCCTTTGGGAGCGTGTCATTGACTCGACTTCTGCGTCAAACAACTTGGAAAGAGCTGGCTATTACGCTGCGTTGTTTTCCTTGACCTCGAATCAATGACTACGCTCTGAATCCTGCATCTTGAAGTCACTTGGGTATATAGATGTTCACTTTGCCTCAGATTTCGCTAGACTGTCCTCAACTCAACAACTAGGTAGTATTTGCCATATGAAGCAAATCCTTGATTTTATCCCTCTGATTATCTTTTTTGCCCTATACAAGATGTACGACATTTATGTGGCGACAGGCGCATTGATTGTCGCAACGGCAATCCAGTTGGTTGTAACATTTGCCTTGTACAAAAAAGTGGAAAAGATGCAACTGGTCACTTTCATTATGGTGGCGGCCTTTGGTGGTATGACCATCTTCCTGCATGACGACAACTTTATTAAATGGAAAGTAACCATCGTTTACGTCATGTTTGCCGTTGGCTTAACGGTAAGTCACGCCATGGGGAAATCAGCTATAAAAGGCATGTTAGGCAAAGAATTAACGCTACCTGACGCCGTCTGGAACAAAATAAACTGGGCTTGGGTTGGCTTTTTCTCCTTCTTCGCCGTATTCAATCTCTACATCGCGTATACCTTACCGCTTGATGTATGGGTTAACTTTAAGGTGTTTGGCTTATTGATTGCGACAGTGGTTTATATGATTGCAACAGGCTTTTATATCTACAAACATCTACCAAAAGACGACAAAGAGCAGAAAGAAAACTCATCCGATGTATCGGTTGATGATTAAAAACTCAGTTTTGCTATAATCCGCGCACATTGATTATTCGCAGCGACCCAAGGGTCGCTGTTTTGTTGTTTGCTCCATTTTTTGCATATTAGAAATATTAGGATGTCATCATGAGTGAAGAAGGTCATTCACCTAAAGGGCAATTACTGCTTCGTACTTTGGCAATGCCGGCCGACACCAATGCCAACGGCGATATCTTCGGCGGTTGGATCATGTCTCAGTTGGACTTAGCTGGCGCAATCTTGGCCAAAGAAATATCTTCAGGTCGCGTTGTTACTGTGTCAGTTTCCAGCATTACCTTTAAAAAGCCTGTTAGCGTTGGGGACGTTGTATGTTGCTACGGCGTATGCAGTAAAATTGGTCGCACTTCGATGAGCGTTGATCTAGAGGTTTGGGTAAAACCAGTCAAAGTCGATGGTGTTGAAGACCGCTTCATGGTTTGTGATGCCACCTTTAACTATGTCGCTATCGACAGTGATGGTAAGCCTCGACCAATTCTGAAGTAACAAAGCACCCGAAAGGGACCAAATGCTAGGAAGAAGCTCACAATTTCTTATGTTGACTTGTGAGAGGCACAAAAAAGGCGTTAAATTAAGGCTTTACCCCACCGATTAAGGAACTATGCTATGTGGTACGTCATCTTTTCTCAGGACGTCGAGAATTCATTGGAAAAGCGTCTGAGTGTTCGCCCTCAACATCTTGAGCGCTTGCAACAGCTTCATGACGAAGGTCGCTTGTTGACCGCCGGTCCAATGCCAGCTATCGATTCTGACAATCCAGGTGAAGCGGGCTTTACTGGCTCGACCGTAATCGCCGAGTTCGCATCTTTGGAAGATGCGCAAGCTTGGGCTGATGCGGATCCTTATATTGCGGCGGGTGTTTACGAAAACGTGATCGTAAAACCGTTCAAAAAAGTGTTTTAAGTTATGAAAAAATTACTGTGTCTCTTCCTCGCATTAGGTGCCTTGGCGGGCTGTTCATCGAATGATGATAAGCAGCGTCAACTTGAATTGATGGCATCTAATCGTGCAGGCGTTCTCTCTGCAGGTTTACCGCTCGAATACGGTCCACTCAAGATCCTACGCGTATCATCCAACAAAAATGTGGTTGAGATGATGATGATCTATAACGACGATGCACTCGGTGCAAAACCACTAAATCAAGTACTGAACACCAGTATCTATACTTACTGCAACACACCAACAGTGCGTGAACAGATCGATATGGGCTTGATGTACCGCATTAAAATTAGAAATTCTCGTGGTCAGTTGATGGCAGACGAGTTGGTTTCAGAACAAACCTGTACGGCGAGTCAAAAGCCACAGTAAAGGTTGGAATGGTTAGCTTAATCCAATCACAAACAAGCAAAAGCGAGGGGCTATCCCCTCGCTTTTTCATTTCTACTCAATCTTCACGACTAAACCAGCTCCGTTCGTAGCTTTTTCGCCGCGGAGACTAGATTCGCTAACGCAGCTTCTGTTTCTGACCAGTTACGCGTCTTTAATCCACAATCAGGATTTACCCACAGACGCTGTGCCGGAATCTTCTCTGCCGCTTTCTTGATTAGCTCTTCGATCCATTCTTCCGATGGAATGTTCGGCGAGTGAATATCGTAAACGCCCGGACCGATTTCGTTAGGGTAATTGAAGTCTTCGAACGCTTTGAGCAATTCCATGTTCGAGCGCGAAGTTTCAATGGTAATCACATCTGCATCTAATGCGGCAACAGAATCAATGATTTCATTAAACTCGCTGTAACACATGTGCGTATGAATTTGCGTTTCTGGTTTAGCGCTTGCCGCCGCGATCTTGAATGCATCGACAGCCCATTGCAGATACGCTTTATGGTCACGTTTTTTCAGTGGCAAACCTTCACGGATAGCAGGTTCATCAATTTGAATGATATTGATGCCAGCCTGTTGTAAATCAGACACTTCATCGCGCAGTGCCAATGCAAGTTGATCAGCAATTGCTTTACGGGTGATATCTTCACGAGGGAAAGTCCAACATAGAATTGTCACTGGTCCTGTCAGCATCCCTTTCATTTGCTTATTCGTTAAAGACTGAGCATAAGTTGACCATTCAACCGTGATTGGTTTTTCACGTTCAATATCTGCGACAACAATAGCAGGCTTAACGCAACGAGAACCGTAGCTTTGAACCCAGCCAAACTTCGTCGTCTGGAACCCTGCTAAGTTTTCTGCAAAGTACTCCACCATATCGTTACGCTCTGCTTCACCGTGCACTAATACATCAAGATCGAGGGCTTCTTGACGTCTAACCGCATCTGCAATGTGCCCTTTTAGCGCTTGGTGATAGTCATCCGTCGAAAGTTGACCACTACGAAACGCACTGCGCTGAACACGAATCTCACTGGTTTGAGGGAAGGAACCAATCGTCGTCGTTGGTAGTAGAGGTAACCCTAACACTTCCGCTTGATGCGCAGCTCGCTCTGCATAGGGTGCGCTGCGCTCAGTTAAGGATGCAGAGATGCTATTCAAGCGGGCTTGTACATGTGGCTTGTTGACATGAGCAGCCGTTTTGCGATCTTTAATTGGTTGGCTATATGTATCACACGCCAATATCGCGTTGTGGTCACCATCGAGCGCACGACCAAGTAACGCAACTTCCGTGACTTTTTGTTTGGCAAACGCAAACCAACTTTTAACTTCGTCACTGAGCGCTGGCTCAAGATCCAAATCCACAGGGCTGTGTAACAGTGAGCAAGAGCTGGCTACCCATAGATTGTCACCAAGTTTATCCTTAACGGGTTGCAAACGTTCACGCTGCGCACTCAAGTCAGAGCGCCATACATTACGACCATTCACCACGCCCGCAGAAAGTACCCAGCCTTGTGGCAGTTTTTCCACCACCTCATCAAGCTGCTCAGGCGACGCGGATAAATCGATATGAAGGCCATCAACTGGCAATTCGACAATCTTATCTAACGTATCACTCACCGAATCAAAATAGGTAGTAAGTAGAACTTTGACATCGCTACGAATGACTTGATATGCCAATTTGAATGCGTCGCCCCACTTCTCTTCAAGCTCCAGAGAAAGAATCGGCTCATCGATTTGGACCCATTCGACGCCTTGATTTGCTAATTTGGACAGAATCGCTTGATAAGCGGTTAGTAATCTTGGCAATAAGGTGAGGCGATCAAAATCTTCTTCGATTTCTTTTCCTAAATACAGGTAGCTCAATGGTCCCAACAAAACGGGTTTCACGTTATGACCCAGTTTTATGGCATCGTTCACCTCTTCGAACAATTGAGGCCAACTGACTTCAAAACTATCGTCTTTGCTGAACTCCGGCACAATGTAGTGATAGTTGGTATTAAACCACTTGGTCATATCAGACGCAGCCGCCCCAGAACAACCGCAACCCGCTTGAGATTGCCCACGCCCGACTTTGAATAGTGTGTCTAAATCCGGAAAGCCATTAGCGTGGCGCTTTGGTGTGTGCCCTAGCAGCAGAGTGGTGGTCAATACATGATCATACCAAGCAAAATCGCCAGCCGTCGCGAAGCTCAATCCCGCTTCAGCTTGAGTAGCCCAGTTCTTTTCACGAAGTGTCGCCCCTACTTGTTTAAGCTCAGTTTGTTCAATTTCTCCTCGCCAGTATTTCTCCTGTGCAAACTTCAGCTCGCGCTTTTCGCCAATGCGTGGGTATCCAAGAATATGCGTTGTCGTTGTCATGTCCGTATTCCTTTTTCAGTGTCTGATGTTTGAGTCAGTACATCGAGATTAAATTTCACCAAGATGTCTGGATGGCTAAAACTATCTCTCTGAGGGGCTAATTGAACAACATCCAATTATTCAACTTGTTTATTAGGAAAATTCATAATGAGAGCGCTCACTCGTAATCTCCCAAAACAAATAGACGTCTAGACGTTTACATATCCAATTTTTATCGGTAAGTTAATAAAGCTCATGGTAGAAACACAAGGATGAATGGGATTCATGATAGAGTTGAAACACTTACGCACTCTGACCTCGTTACGAGACACAGGGTCACTCACGGCCACCGCGACAGCACTGCACCTGACGCAATCCGCTCTTTCTCACCAAATCAAAGATCTTGAATCTCGCATCGGTGGTCAGTTGTTTTTGCGTAAAACACGACCAGTGAAGTTCACATCCGAAGGTGAAATATTACTTCGTCTTGCCGATGACGTTTTACCCAAACTCGCCCGAGCAGAGAATGAACTCGCGAGCTTGAAAGAAGATGTCAATGGACGTTTACATATGGCTATCGAGTGCCATTCTTGCTTTCAATGGCTGATGCCTGCGTTGAAGGAATACCAAGTTACCTGGCCAAGTGTCACGCTCGACTTCTCTTCCGGTTTTGGTTTTGAACCTCTCCCTGCGTTACTTGCCGGAGAGCTTGACTTGGTGATCACATCCGACATTCAACCACGCTCAGAAGTACACTATGAGCCGCTGTTTGATTTCGAAATGCGTTTGATCACGTCCACCAGCCATCCGCTTGCCAATAAAGACATCATTGAACCAGAAGATCTTGCCGATCAAACCATGCTCTCCTACCCGGTTCAGAAACAGAGATTAGATGTCGTGAAACACTTTTTGCAGCCAGCGGGGATTGAACCTGCGAAATGGAAGCAAGCAGATAATACTTTGATGTTAGTGCAAATGGTGTCAGCAGGATTAGGTGTTGCCGCACTGCCTAATTGGGCGATTTCAGAGTTTTCGCGCCAAGGGCTCATCACCAGTAAGCCTTTTGGTAATGGGTTATGGCGTCGTTTGTTTGCCGCAACACGAAATTCAGAAAAGGAGAAGCGCTACCTACAAGCATTCTTTGCCACGGCACGCCAACAATGCAAAAGCCACCTTGATGGCATCAAGATGGCTTAATGATTCAGATATAGAGACAAGATTAGCGTTCGTAAGATTTGAACTGATTGGTAAGTGGGTCATATTGATAGCCGAGCATATCAAGCTTGCCCACTACCGATTCAACATCCATCTCGTACATAGAAACCAGCTCTTCGAAACTGTCGCATTCTAAGCGCAGCTTTTCATTGACGATACCCAGCAAAATAATGCTGTCCCAGTTACTCACATTGCTTAAGTCCATAGCGACACTCCTCTAAGACAAGGTATTTAGCCTCAGGGTTTTGTTGAGCACATGCGTCTAGGCGCGCTCTAAACAAATAGAGGCTATAACTAAAGCGTAGACTTAATCGAATGATTTGAAAGTGAGCTCGGTCTAAATCCCGAGCTCATTTGTGAAATTGTATGGGGAAAGGATAACCCAGCAGCTTACGCGCCAAGTAGAAACAAGCCTTGAAGACTTGTCATGGATGCCAAAGCAAGCAGCAGCGCTGCAGCAAGCTGAGCCTTATTCGGTGCTTTGTGCGTAAAGATGTGCCAACACCAAACCACAATCGCTATGATCAACATGGCTAGCGACGCCAAGATGTGCTGTGTGACTGAGTTCAGTGTTGCTTCATCAAGTTGATATGCGGAAAACAAGGTCAGCACGACTAGCAACATACCCGATACCACACCAGCCACAGGTAGAATGCGGTGGAAAGCTTGCAAACGACTGCGCGCGATAACGAGAAGCAACTGAGCAAATACTGCCCCCAAAAAGAAAATCATGACAGCCATTGACGCAGAAGCCGCCCAATGCGCTTGCTCGAATACTTGGATACTCACATACGCAAACGCTAAGCCATTCGCTAGATGCAACGCCCATAGCGGACCTTTCTCACGTGTCTTCTTAGTTTGAACTTGAGAGTAGAAGTAGAAAATCGCGAATACGATCATGAATGCTTCAATACGAAGCGACGCTACTGCCAACCAAAGAATACCTATAGATGGCAGCATCTTGTGCAGACGACCACGTTGACCAGGACAAATATCACCTTTGATCAAAAGCAACGTCAACAGCGCTTGAGCGCCAAACAGCATTGGAGGAAAAGTTAACAGCAGTTGTTGAATCATGTTGAATACAAACTCAAAAGTCATTTTGGGGTGGCGATAATAGCAAATCGCCTATCGCCAAACCACCTAAACCCAACATGCTACTGTGCTTTATTACGGCCAAGCCACGACTAGAGCGTGGCTAGATACGTCAATACATCTTCTTGGGTCAATAAACCGCGGTATTCATTTTGCGAGTCACATAAAATCCAAGGAAATTTTTTGCCTGTTTTGACCAACTCGCGAACTTGTGAAACTGAAATACTCGCATCTATTTGCTCAAATTCCGTGTTCATAATTTGGTTTACCGGACGTTTCCAAATGCGGTTTTCTCTTTCTGACTCCAAATCAGTCCCCATTGCAGGCGTCAAATGCAAGTTCACCTGCTCTTTGGTGATCAGTCCGACACAGCGTTTTTCATTCACGACTACGAGCGGCGCATCCGGGCTCAAGTTCATAAATTCAACCGCTAACGACAATGGCTCACCCGGGTCTAAGCGACGAACGTCACGATGACTCAATGACAACAAAGGAGCGTCGTGAGTTGGCTTAACCTTGACGTCCTTAAAGCGTTTCTGATGGCATTGCGGCTTATCTAGTAACACCAACGGCACCGCCTGAGAAAACAAAAAGCCTTGCATATAATCCACACCCACATTCGCAAGCACTTGTAATTCCTGTTCCGATTCAACGCCTTCGGCAACGACTTTAACGCCAAGTTTGTGTGCCAGTTCCGTAATCATCTTCACGATGTTGTATTTAGTGCTCCCCTCTTCGATATCTTTGACAAACTTACGATCGATTTTAAGCAGATCAAACTGCCCCTTTTCCAGATAAGAAAACGAAGAGTACCCCGTACCAAAGTCATCAATGGCGATCTTAATACCCTGCCCTCGTAGCTCTTCAAGGGCAGTGGTGTGTTCTTGGTCTTGTTCAAAGTAAGCCGTTTCAGTGAGCTCAATAGTGATTCGACTTGGATCTACTCCACTTTCAGCGATCAAATCAAACGAGCTTTGCAATACTTGCAACGAATCCAATTTGGTATTTAATGAACGATTAATAGTTAAACCAATATCCTCTCCATACACTTTTTGAATATGAGGCAATTGCTTCAGCGCCGTTCGGCATACCACATCATCCAAAGCGGCGACCAACTCCAAGTCTTCGACTACAGAAATCATTTCTTGCGTGTCATAGGTTTTGTTATGGTGGTAAAAGCGCGCCAAAGCTTCGAACTTCACCACCTTTCCGCTACGAGTTTCAATGATCGGTTGGTAATACACATCAACCAACTGACTCTCAATTTGCGTTCTTAAAAACGCTTCTAAATGATGACGCTTAACCAACTCATCGTGCAGTTCACTGTTGTAAAAATTGAAGTAGCTCTTATCCCCAGAAGATGAGGAAACCATCGCTTGAGCAGCGTGTACTAGTGCCTGTCTTGGGTTATTAGTATCGTAGCCTAGGACTGACACCCCCATTTGTCCCTCTACAATCACATCATGCATACTGGTTCCTAATTCATTTCTTAGTTCAACAAAGAAGCCTCTTAGTGCAATTTGGATCAGACGTAGAGGGCTTAACCACTGACAGTGCGGAGTTTGCAAACACACCACAAACACATCTTTTGACAATTGACCGGCAATACTCGCGTGTCGGCTGCGCATCACAAAATCAGCAAGACCGAGTTGTTGTTCGAGTATGGTTTTTGGTGAGAAATTAGGACGCAGAGTCATAACGATATTAAGCTCTTTGTTACCAGTTTCTTGTACTAGCTTGGCAAGTCGAGATTCGAACTCTTCACGTGGAGGCAGGAAAGCAGACCATTGTTGGGGTTGTTCTCCGGCTTTCTTCATCCACAATAACGATGCAGAAATGTCCGTCGAAAAACCAAGAAAGAGCGTTCGACCCGAAGTGAAGTTCAAACGATAAATACATAAATGATGCGCTTGATTGCTACCGTTGGCAGTGCGGCTCAATAGGTTCCCATTCCAGAAACCTTCTTGATCAATCTGTTCCCAGATATCGTCATAAAAAGCTTTGCTGTGATGGTCCGAGCTAAAAATGTAGGTTTTCAAACCAACAATATCACGATTTTCATACCCCATTTGCTGCTCAAAGGCTCGATTACAGCCAAGAATTCTTGTTTCCTGATCGGCGACTAAGATGCCAACGTTTGGCAAATCAAAAATCGTTTCGAGAATTTTTGCCAGCTCTTCACAACCTGTAATACTGAGTTGGGGGATAACCATACCTTGAACCACATGATCATTAAGACGTTCAAAACTCAAATCAACGTGAACCAGCATGGATTCGTTGGGCATTAAACAGCAAGACAAACTGCCATGCCCGCCATTAAGCTCTACTTGAGAGACTTTCTCCCTCGCAGCCCCCTGTTGACCCAGCAGCATGTGGTCAAACAAATCATCCAACCCTTTTAATGGCTCTTTTAAGCCGAATATGGACATCATCCCTCGTTGGTCACATTCAAACTCTCGAGTGTAGATATCATAGGACCACTCGATGATTTGATGCTGACCGGACGCTGGGTGCACTTCTCCTTGTGCAATAGACAATACTTCACTCATTACCTAGCCCCCTATTTTTAGCCTTTCACTCTGTCTAATGATTTCCCATCGTGTCGCCGCGTTTTGCTGTTTTTTTATGATTGCAAAGTGGTCAAAACACAATCTGGAATGTCTACGCATTCAGTCATTATTTGGAGTCAAAATGACGTATGCATTTGTATGCACTAGTTAAATTATAGGAAGAGTTTTACATAAGCACACTATTGCGTAACGATAATTTTTAATCTTAGACAAAGGCAATAACCACAAGGGCTAGAAGGAGATAACACAAGAAAAGCCACCTCTAATTGCGAGTCATTTTCATCTAGAAATAAAAGTGGCTGAACTAAGCTTGATTAAGAGAGTTGGGTATAGATACCTGATCATCAAATCGCTATAATTCGCGCTCCTTGGAACAGAGAGCAAAATATGACCAACGACATTACTCCTATTCATGAGTACAAAAAATACTGGGCTGAGTGTTTTGGTACGGCACCTTTCTTGCCGACCAGTCGCAAAGAAATGGATGCCCTAGGATGGGATAGTTGTGACATTATCATTGTCACGGGTGACGCGTATGTGGACCACCCGAGCTTTGGTATGGCAATCATCGGTCGTCTGTTGGAGGCACAAGGCTTCCGCGTCGGTATCATTGCTCAACCAGAATGGAACAACAAAGACGCTTTCATGCAGCTTGGGAAGCCAAATCTGTTCTTCGGAATCACCGCGGGTAACATGGACTCCATGATCAACCGTTACACGGCGGACAAAAAACTTCGTCATGATGATGCTTACACGCCAAACAACGAAGGCGGAAAACGCCCAGATCGTGCAACGTTGGTGTACTCGCAACGTTGTCGTGAAGCTTATAAAGGCACACCTATCGTTCTTGGTGGTATCGAAGCTAGCTTACGTCGCGTAGCTCACTACGATTATTGGTCAGATAAAGTGCGCCGCTCTGTTCTGTTCGATGCAAAAGCTGACATCCTTCTTTTTGGTAACGCAGAACGTGCCCTAGTGGAAGTGGCTCACCGTCTTGCTGATGGCGAAGATATTTCTACCATGACCAACATTCGCGGTACGGCAGTGAACCTACCAGCTGAACCAGAAGGTTACACCGTTATCGATTCTTCTCGTATTGAGAAACCTCGTAAAGAAGCGTTCGTACCAAAGAACCCATACGAAGTGGAAACTCAGTGCGATACTAAAAAAGAAGAGCCTGTTGCACAGCCAATCACGATTCGTCCATCACGTCATGATGCAGCGAACACAGCGGTGCGCCTACCAGCCTTCGAAAAATTGCACAACGACCGTATTCTTTATGCCCATGCCAGCCGTGTTCTGCACTTAGAGACCAACCCATATTCGGGTCGTGCTCTATTGCAACGTCATGGCGACCGTGAGCTTTGGGTAAACCAAGCGCCAATTCCTTTGACGACAGAAGAAATGGATTACGTATTCGGCCTATCGTACGCGCGTGTTCCTCACCCTATGTATGGCAAAGCAAAGATCCCGGCTTACGACATGATCAAAACTTCGGTTAACATCATGCGTGGCTGTTTTGGTGGCTGTTCTTTCTGTTCAATTACCGAACACGAAGGTCGTATCATCCAAAACCGTTCGCAAGAGTCCATCATTAATGAGTTGGAAGAGATCCGCGACAAAGTTCCAGGCTTTACGGGCACAATCTCTGACTTGGGTGGCCCAACAGCAAACATGTACCGTCTTGGTTGTAGCGATCCGAAAGCAGAAGCAAACTGTCGTCGTCCTTCTTGCGTGTTCCCGGGCATCTGTAACAAGCTAAACACAGACCATAAACACACCATCGATCTTTACCGCGCCGCGCGTAAAGTAGAAGGTGTGAAGAAAGTCATGATCGCATCTGGCGTACGTTACGACCTTGCGATTGAATCACCAGAATACGTCAAAGAGCTTGTGACTCATCACGTCGGTGGTTACCTGAAAATCGCACCAGAGCACACAGAGAAAGGTCCACTGGACCTGATGATGAAACCGGGCATGGGTACTTACGACCGCTTTAAAGAGATGTTTGAGAAGTACAGCGCGGAAGCGGGTAAAAAACAATACCTGATCCCTTACTTCATCTCGGCGCACCCAGGTACTGAAGATGAAGACATGCTGAACTTGGCACTATGGCTGAAGAAGAACAACTTCGAATGTGACCAAGTACAGAACTTCTACCCATCACCAATGTGTAACGCAACGTCGATGTACTACTCAGAGACAAACCCTCTGAAACGCGTGAAATACAAGCAACGTGAAGATGTGCCAGTGGCGAAAGGTGAACGTCAACGTCGCCTACATAAAGCCCTACTTCGCTACCACGATCCAGCTAACTGGCCGATGATCCGTGAAGCACTGATCAGCATGGGTAAAAAGCACTTGATTGGTGACAAGCCAACCTGTCTAGTCCCTGCAGAAGACATTGATGCACAGACACCAGCACAACGTCGTAAGTCTGGTCGCCACGGCGCAAATCGTTTTGCAACCAAACACACTAAGAACCAACCAGGCTTCGGTGGTCACTTGAACAAGCGCTCTGAAGGTGGCTCACGTGATGGCAAGCCATCTGGTCACCGCAACGGTTCAGGCAAAGCACAAGGCGGCTCAAATGGACAAGGTCGTGGAAACCAAAACCGTGGCAATGGCGGCGCTAATGGTCAACGTCCAAATTCTGGCTCACGCCCTGGTAGCAACAACCAAAATCGCTCAAACGGTACGGGTTCGCAAGGTCAAGGTCGCCCTCAAGGTCAAGGCAAACCAGCGGGTCAACGCAAACCAAAACGTCGTTAATTCAATAGAACTTGAATGCTAAAAAAGGCTCCAGAGGCAACTCTGGAGCCTTTTTTTTGTCTGGATAATCATTGCTCTTTAGAACAAGCTCTTTCAAACCACACTTAGTCTCTTTCGATACAAAAAATGGTATACGCCAACCAACTTCTTGGAAAAACAAACAACTTTTTGGTTAAAGCAGAGTTATAGAACACCTAACATGCTGATTTATAGTTGTTTTATTTTGGTGCGATATTTGCCTAATGGAGTAAAACTCTTAAACATAGGCTGACGATGAGTAATCCACTTCCTCCAAAAACTTCGATGTTTTGGCACGACAACAGCTATACCCACGAAGAAGCTGTTCAGGCATTTGAAAGCGATGGCACGTTGAAATCTCTGAATACCGTTCCAACCACCGCATCCGATGATATGGCTGGCTCGCCTCCAGAGCGCAGTATGTTTTGGGAGGGAGAAACAAAAAAAATCGACCCGCCACCGCCGTCTGAACCAGAACCTCTCAATTTAAAAACCGAGAAAGAACCAACGGAGGCTTTACCGGCACACTTCATCCCTGTTCGCTACGCCATCGATCAGCTAGAGACAGAAGAAACACAACCTTTTGGTTTGCCTGACGAATGGAAAGGCCAAGGTCCAGCCAAACTCAATACCGTTGGCTATACCTTGCGTCAGCTTCGCGATGGTTGGTTGTATGTCTATGATGCAATCAACAAAAGCCTAGACGAATACGAAATCAAAGGAACGCAATTCACGCTCTACAAGCTGGGAGAGTCGGAAAGCCCAGAATCCGAACAGCGTGGTACCCCAGAAGGCGCAAAACCTTTTCTTACTTACGAAGATGGGAGCGTGCTGTCGATTTGCTACTCTGAACACCGCTGGACATGGAACATGTTCATGCGCGTCCTTAACAATCCGAGTAATCATATCGATCGCATGCAAACTGTTGTTCTGTCTGCAAACGAGAATCAGCACAACATTTCACCAATCGATAAGTTAACTCAAGTGGCTGATATTGAATCTTCTGCCGTCGATGATGGTCGCTTTGCGGATTCTGCCATCGCTACCAAAGCAGATGAAGATGGTTCTATCTTTAAACCTGTCGCAGCCGAGAGTGATTTAACCTCTGCGATTCCAGAAGAAGAATCGGGTTACTTCGTCGCGATAAAAGATTACGCCGCAGACATTCAAGATATATCACTGCATTTTGTTGGTGCCGCAAGCCCATACCGCCTTTTCACTGACCAGTTTTCAAACCAGTGGAACTTGATGCAGACTGCCATGCAACTGTGCATGTTCGGGGCAAGTGACGAGATAGACATGCCAGCTAGCGTTAAACGTAACAGTGAAGAGCTGTCGTTTTATACCGACATGGCAGAATATTATGACTCATCCAGTCAACTCGATTTGGCAGAGCAGAATAAAAGCTCAGTTCAATCAGGCTATCCTGCTAAATTTTCCGCTGGAGCGATTGAATCACACCAACATACTCAAAGTGACATTGCCAAAACGATACAGGACAAATATCGAATTTCCGCAAACCGATTTGGTAAATACGAGCAATGGATAGCGACTGAGCGTTGGCGCAAGCAGCTCAACTGGAAGCAAATGCTGAGCGAAATGCAAGAGCTGTCAGAGCAAAAAGAAACCATGCTTGCCGAAGTTGTTTCAGTAAAAAGCGACTTTATCGCTGTAATGGAGTCTTTGACACCGCATCATCTCGAAAGAACCTTCGACCTATACAGCGAAGACACGCAGTACAGCTTGTATCAACTGCACAAGCAAGCCGTTGAGTCATTTACTCTGGTGATGCAAGAAGAAGACCGCCAATGGGCTGAAAGCCAATGGGAGAAACCAACCAGTTTACTTGCTCTCTATGCCTCTGGGTTCAGCCGAAGCTTATTTAAAGTAATAGAGAAGAATATTACTGAGGCGCAGAATGAACAGTCGATCGCCTCGGAAAATTCTGATGTTGATAATCAGTTGACGGACCAGATCTCTGCTACAAGCAACCGTGTGAGCATGTACTCTAAGATCATGGATTTTGTTTCCAACCCAAACACTGCGGAAACGGACTTTCTCAAGGATATCGCCAAAGGTTTCCAAGAGCTCGATATTATCTTTAAATCTGCAATAGGTGCGCTTGCAAAAGGCGTTATAGAGTTTGGCGTTAGCTTGACCTCACAAGCATCGATTATGCTGATGCCTGTTTTTGCTAAACCTCTGAACCGCCATAGCTATTATCTGTTTGCTGTTATAGCAGAGCATATGGCACACAATATGCCAGTTACTTTAAATGAAAGCTACGCTCGCGATTTTAAAAAATGGAAAACACGCGTAAATGATTACCCAAGTGAGCTCAAGAAAAACGATGCGGTCATTGCTGACTTCCAGAAAAACAACCGCAAAGCCGACTCTAAATACACAACAGCTTTAAAAAATAAAAAGACTATTAAGAAGGCACTCGCTGTGGCTACATTGGAGTACCCACAGCGTATTGTATTACCCGATGATCTGCCTCAAAAAACCGTCGAACTGCGAATGCGACTCGTGACTAATAAGCTCAATGATTTGAATAAACTGTTCGAGAATGCAGGTGGCCTAGGCTTTATGGCATTAGTATTTAACTGCATCGCGCTTGGTGATGCCATGAGTAGTATCCAAGACACTGGGTTAATGTCCTCAGATGAATTTTTAGATATCCAGCAAAAGCTTTTATATACAGCCAACGCTTGGACGGGGATTCGTACGGGTAAATTATGGGATAGTGTGAAGGGTGATCCTCGGTTAAGGTCACATTCATATAAAGCATTAAAAGAGTTAGTAAATAATAATGCTCGTGGTTTTGATAACTTGATCCTTGATGACTTAAAGGTATTCAATAAATGGCTAGCTGTGACCGGAGTTATTGGAGCTCTTGCTTCGGGTATAGAGGCCTATCGCTCATGGAAGAACATAGACGGCTTACATGGGAGCGCAAGAATTGTCGAATACTTCAACTTTGCATCTTTAGTTGGATTGACACTTGTAGGTGGGTTTCAAGCTATCGGTGGATTAACTGGGATTTGGTCAGCAAATATCCTGTTTGGAGGTCCGATCATGTTTGTCATTATGGGCCTTACTGCAGTTTACCTTCTTAGTAATCATATAATGAGTAAACTTAAACAAGATGATTATCAAAAATGGTTAGATAAACTTCCTTGGGGCTATCACCCAGATAAAGCCCTGTGGAGTCAATCCTCAAGCTTGGTAGAGAGAGAAAAGCATAATTCTTCTTTAGTGCAAGAGGCTCTTTTTGAGTTAAAAACCATAATGGATAAACCTTTGATCTGCCAAATACCATTGATGCGTACCGTTCCGAATTCAACAACACAGTATCCAGCAGCAAAACAAGAATTGTTTGGTATTGAGCTACATATCCAAGTTCCCACCAATACAGCAAGAGATGGAATAAAACTTCGGACAAATACTTCTGTAACAGAGGGAGGACTGGAGTCGGGAGCTTGGCACACTGGAGTAGATCTAGAAACGTTGGATAGTTCAACAGATTCCTCAGATTCTCAAAGCGTCTATAAATTGACTTTACCAATGAAAGACTCGGCTAAATATTTAGCATTTGAGATAGAATACATTCTTGATGAGAAGAGCGAATTTAACCGTAAGTACTGGTTCCAAAATAATGCAAAACAGCGTGCAACTTATACGGCAATTTCAGACAATACCAAACAAGCAACGATCAGAAGTTCATTATCTCCAATTAATAGTGAACTTAGCTTACAGGAGTAACCTTTGGCTTATTTACCTTTCTATATTACCCCAGAAGAATTTTCAGCATACCAAGAAGAGCAGGAGCAAAAAATTCTTAATGGGATGAATCTGACAGTCTGGCATAAGCACGATATTGAAGAGCCTTTTCGATACTTATACCTATCAATTGCTATAGCTGCTGTCAGTCCATTATTTTTCCTTACCTATTTCCTACATGATAGTAGTGAAATGATCTTAACTTACATTTTATCGGGTCTGACGATAATCATGTCTGGTGTATCTTATCTGACATTTGGTTTGGACAATCGTTATGATTACACCTTCTCCGATCGCGGGTTAGTTATAAAAAAACGACGTAATTTACCGAATTGGGTAAACTCCGCGGCTCAAGTCATGGGCTGGATTGGAGCAATAGTTTGTGTCTTGATGGTTGGAGTTGCTGGACCGATGGTTCTTGTCGGAGCCGGTGGCTTTATATTGGTTTCATTTGGTATGCTTAAACGCAAGCCTGATGAGCCAACAGAAGTGAGAGTTGGAGAGCGAGAAGACTGGCTCTTTGCTGATTACAATAAGAAAAGAAAAGTGATTAAGTTCTTTTTTAAGCATGACACATGCGAATATATTAATATGGAACATACTAAGATTTCACGCTTACACAACCGATTCCACTATTACGTATTTTTCAAAACCGTGTCTGACTTAGAGTCTATGGTCAATCAGCTAGCGACGGAATATAAGCTTGACTGTACAGAAGTCGCAGACCACAAAAAGCTATTTGAAGCTAAGCCAGAGGCTAGACTGTTTGGTACGCCAGTTTGTTATAAAGAATATCAAACCGATGAGGTATTTGATTTAAGGGCGTCAAATGCCCCACTTCCTGAGCGTGAATACCTATACAACGGTAAGTGGCAAACTGAATCTGAAATCGAACAATCAAAACCTGAACTAACAACAGCCAAGGAGTAACCTTTGGCTTATTTACCTTTCTATATTACCCCAGAAGAATTTTCAGCATACCAAGAAGAGCAGGAGCAAAAAATTCTTAATGGGATGAATCTGACAGTCTGGCATAAGCACGATATTGAAGAGCCTTTTCGATACTTATACCTATCAATTGCTATAGCTGCTGTCAGTCCATTATTTTTCCTTACCTATTTCCTACATGATAGTAGTGAAATGATCTTAACTTACATTTTATCGGGGCTGACGATAATCATGTCTGGAGTGTCTTATCTGACATTTGGTTTGGACAATCGGTATGATTACACCTTCTCCGATCGCGGGTTAGTTATAAAAAAACGACGTAATTTACCGAATTGGGTAAACTCCGCGGCTCAAGTCATGGGCTGGATTGGAGCAATAGTTTGTGTCTTGATGGTTGGAGTTGCTGGACCTGTGGTTCTTGTCGGAGCTGGTGGGTTTATATTGGTTTCATTTGGTATGCTTAAACGACAGCCTGATGAAGCAACAGAAGTGAGAGTAGGCGAACGAGAAGATTGGCTTTTTGCGGACTACAACAAGAAAAGGAAAGTGATTCAGTTCTATTTTAAGCAGGACATATGCAGATATCGAGATACTGCTCATAAGACTATCTTTCGCTCACAGGATAGATCAGATTGTTATGTTTTCTTTAAAACTGAAGCGGATTTAGAATCCATGGTCGCGCAACTGTCAAAGGTCTACAAACTGGATTGTACAGAGGTAGATGACCACAAAAAACTGTTTGAATCGAAGCCAGAATCAAGACTGTTTAGTATTCCAGTTTGTAGTAGAGAATATCAAACCGATGAGGTATTTGATTTAAGGGCGTCAAATGCCCCACTTCCTGAGCGTGAATACCTATACAACGGTAAGTGGCAAACGGAATCTGAAATCGAACGCTTAAAAGCGGAAGGTGAACAGCGAGCCACTCCCACTTCATAGTTCAGCATTAAAAAGGGCTCCAGAGATTACTCTGGAGCCCTTTTGTTTTGGCTAAATTTACTTGGATAGCTAACTTATTTCGCTACGTTGCCTGCAACGTTTAGTGCATCCCAAGTACGTGCGAATGGTGGTGCGTAGCAGAAGTCCATGTAACCTAGTTGCTGTGTGGTCATCTTCGCAGTGATGGCAACAGCGAGTGCATTGATTCGCCCTACAGCGCCCTTCTTGCCCACGATTTCACCGCCAAGCAATACATTGGTTTCTGGGTGGTAAACCAGCTTCACTTTAATGTCTTCTTGACCTGGGTAGTAGTCGGTTTGGTTCTTATCCGAAATGGTTGAAACCTTCACTTCCAAACCATGTTCTTTAGCTAGAAGTTCCGATGCACCTGTGCATGCCAGTTCGTAATCCAGCACTTTCAAGCAAGACGAGCCCAAGAAACCACTCATGTAAGTGTCTTTGCCAGCTAGTTTGTCAGCCATCATGCGCGCTTGCTTATTCGCTGTGGTTGCCAGTGGAACATACACTGATTTGCCCAGCGCCATGTGGTGAACCACTGCACAGTCGCCAGCAGCGTAAATGTGTGCATCTTCTGTTGCGCCAAACTCATCCACTAACAATGCACCGTTCGCTGCTTTTGGTAACTCGAACGCTTCTGTGTTTGGTTTAAAACCAAGTGACATGATCACAACGTCTGCTTCTACATTGCCATTGTTGGTTTCTACGATGTAACCGCCCTGCTCTGCGTCGCGAATGGCTGATACGCTACAACCGGTTTTTAGCTCAGCACCAGATTCGCGAATCGCGCCTTCTACCACTTCAATCATTTCAGGGCTGAACTGACGACTCATCACGTGTTGTTCACGCTCAATGATGGTGACGTGCTTACCTAGTAGGTGTGCAGCATCGAACACTTCAAGACCGATAAAACCACCGCCAATCACACAAATGCGTTGTTTGTTGCTGTCCTTAAGCGCTTCTTTTACTGCCAAACCATCTTCCATGCTGGTTAGCGTGTATACGTGCTCTGGGTTGAACTCGCCAAACGATGGCACGATTGGACGCGCGCCAGTGGCAATCACTAACATATCGTAATCGATGGTGCTTTCTTCACCTTGGTGACGAACTTTAATCTGCTTTTCTGTGCGGTCTAGTGCCACCATTTCAGTTTCAATGCGCACGTCTAAACCAGATTTAATCGCTTGTTCTGGCGTACGAGAAATCATGCGCTCAGTGTCATCAAACATGCCACCAGCAAAATAAGGTAAACCACACGCACCAAACGAGATGTAATCGCGCTTATCCAGCACAATCACTTCATCTGATGGCTGATTACGTTTGTATTTCGCTGCGAAACTCATACCTGCAGCGCTACCGCCTACGACAACAACTTTCATATTTATTACCTAAATAACCTGAACTCAGGAAAAACGGAGAGCACCCGCGTTGGGTGCTCTTTATTAAGTTTAGAAATTACACTGCTGCTTCTTTTGACACTGTTGCAGCCACATCTGCGTTGTATTGCTCAGTGTTTAGTGAGCCATTCTTCTTCGCGGTTAGCACGCCTGACAACATTGAGCCAGAGATATTAAGCGCGGTACGAGCCATATCGATAAGCGCTTCGATAGAAACCAGAATCGCCACAACCGTAATGTCTAGACCCATGATAGTCAGTACTGCTACTGCTGCGAACGTTGCACCGCCACCAACACCTGCGATACCGAATGAAGCAATCGCGATTACAGCAATCAGTTGTAGGATGAAGCCTAGGTCAACTGGCATGCCCATTACTTGAGCCGCCATGATAGCTAGCATTGCTGGGTAGATACCCGCACAACCGTTCTGACCGATACTGGTACCGAATGTTGCTGACATGTTTGCTGTTTCTTCGTCCACACCTAGACGTTGAGTTTGAGTTTCAACGTTTAGTGGGATTGCCGCCATGCTTGAGCGAGAACCGAAGCCAAATACGAGCACTGGCCAGATTTTCTTCATGAACTTCGCAGGAGACAGACCGAACAAAGACACCATCACGAAGTGGATAGCGAACATTACACCGATTGCCACGTAGCTTGCTAGTAGGAATCGACCCATTTCTGCTAGTGCGAACAAATCGTTTGTCATCATGAACGTAGTCATCAGAGCAAATACACCGTAAGGCGTCAGCTTCAGAATTTCACGTACCATTGAAAGCACTACTTCTTTTGCTGAGTTGATGAAATCAACAAAGTTTTGCACTTTCTCTGGCTTACGGTTTTTCACTTGCAGGATACAGTAGCCAAGGAACATACCGAACAGGACGGTCGATAGCGTCGAAGTACGTTGAGAGCCCGTTAGCATGTCAAAGATGTTCGTTGGGATGATAGACAGAGCCATACCTGACAGGCCGCTGCTCGCCATCGCATCTTGCGTTGCAATCAGAGAGTCGCCACGCGCTTCAATAGCGCTGTTAGTGCCGATAGTGCTCACTAGTGCGTTTGCATCGATACCGAACAGGTAAATACTTGCGATGCCCACTGCAGCAGAAATAGCACAAGTGAAAAGTAGAATACCGATGATTTTTGGTGCGATACGCGATAGTGCACCGCCGCCTTCTACGTTCATGATCGAAGAGATCATCGCCACAAATACTAGTGGGATTACGATCATTTGTAGAAGCTTGATGTAGCCTTTACCGAACACAGAAATCAGTTCAGCAAAACCTGCCGTTGCAACGTTGCCTACGCCGAATACGAGCTGAATTGCACCGCCGAATAACAGGCCAGCAGCAAGCGCACTCAGTACGCGGAAGTTAAAGCTTTTCTTTTGTTTTTTGAAGTTCGCAAGTAATGCGTAGAACCCAAAGAACAAGATGCTCAATCCAATAAATGAAACGCTCATGAGAATCTCCTATTGATACCCATTTATGTCCGAAAATCGGTTACTTTTTGTATGCAATGGCTTCAACTTCAACCAATGCGTCTTTTGGTAGTCTTGCTGCTTCAACGCAAGAGCGAGCGGGTGCGTTTTCTGTACCAAATACCTCTGTGTACACTTCGTTAAAGGCGGCGAAGTTTTCCATGTCTGATAGGAAGCATGTCGTCTTCAATACTGTGTCTAGACCCGCACCGCTTGCTTCTAGAACTGCTTTTAAGTTTTCTAGTGACTGACGAGCTTGTTCTTTGATGCCGCCTTCAACAAATTGCATGGTTTCTGGAACCAGTGGCAACTGACCTGATGTGTAAACCATGTCGCCGTAAGCTGTGCCTTGAGAGTAAGGACCGATAGCTGCTGGTGCTTGTTCAGTGGCAATAATTTTTTTCACGATACAACTCCTAAGTGATTAATTTTATTCTGATTTAAATTCTCGGATAAACTTGTAAACCGCCTGACGGCTAATCCCAAGTTGCTCTGATACTTGTGTCGTCGTTTCTTTTAGCTCAAATACACCGTTATCAAACAAACAACGAATAATGGCTTTGTTACGACCTTTAGCTGAAACCGTCTCATCTTGGTCAACCTCTTGCGTGGCAGCACTTAACGCTTGCTTGATGACATCATTGGCGTTGTTACTGAAGGTCTCACTGACCAAGGTTTGTGATACGTGACACTGTGGCATCAGCGTCTTGACGATCTCAGGGAATGGGAAAGATAAATTCATGTTGATACATAGCATGCCAATCGGCTTTTGCTCTGGACCAGCCAAAATGCACGTGGTCGATTTCAGTAGCGAACCATCGGCGGCATTGGTGAAATAACTCTTCGGAGAGACCTCGCCCGTTTTCTCGAAGGTGCTCCACATACGTAAGCCCAAATCAGTGATTGGCGAGCCAATTTCACGCCCAGTATGATGACCATTCACAATCTTCACGACTGAATTTTCTAAGCTTTCAAATGAATGAATAACGACTTCGCAATACGGTCCGATCAAGTCGGCGATTGTATCTGCCAAGCGAAAATAGTTGCTTAAACATGCTCTGTCTTCGTCGGTGAATCTAACTTGCTTTACGCTCATCATTTCGGTTTACATTTTTGAACTCAATGACTAAAAACTACTCCTTTCGGGTAGGTTCAGCAATACAGAGTAAACTTCTGTAAACCGCAAACTCACGCTCAAAACACCAGCAAAAATCGAATAAATGATCAAAATCACGCACAATAGTTGAACAAGATCACCAAAAACATATGAATTTGGTTTAATTTCTTAAACCTTGTCAAAGTTTAAATATTTAAAATCAAAGATTGCATTTTTGAATACTTTAATGATCTAGAACAAGTTCTAAAATTCAGTAAAAACCACATACGGTAAATTCTCATTCTACATGCAAGTTGATTTATAAAATCAACTTCAATCAAAACGCTCAAACCACGACACAAGATGAATAAAATTTCATCTCGCATACCCAATTTGTATATCTAAGTCACCTTGAGATATGTGGGCGTACAATCGACTTCTTTCCATTCCATACCTATAAGACGAATCTGAATTTAAAAAGACGCAGATACAGAAGAAAAAATTGGACAGGTTATTTAGGACATAAAAAAACCGAGCGCTCGATGCGCTCGGTTCGATAAAACTATAGGGTAGTAAAAACAAACTAGGAAAGCTTGAATTTACTGAGTTCTCCGTGAAGATCGCCAGCTTTGACCGTCAACTCGTTACTGATTTCAACCGATGATGTCATGGTGTCCATCACCTCTACCGCCGTATCGTTGATGATCACAACATTGCGGTTGATCTCTTCTGACACGGAACTTTGCTCTTCTGCTGCAGAAGCAATCTGATTGTTCATGTCATTGATGACTTCAATCGCTTGGTTGATTTCAGACAGAGCCAAATGCGCTGCTTGAGTCTCGCCCTTGGTATCAATGGCTTGTTTCTGACTTTGCTCCATCAACACGACAATAGATTGTGTCTCTTGTTCTAAGCGAGCCAACATAGCGCGGATTTCTTCTGTTGAACCTTGAGTACGATTTGCTAGATTTCGAACTTCATCCGCTACTACTGCAAAACCTCGACCCGCTTCACCTGCACGTGCCGCCTCAATCGCTGCATTCAGTGCCAACAGGTTGGTTTGTTCAGCAATACCACCAATCTCACTCAAAATACCCTGAATCGCGGTACTAGAATCGACCAAGTTTTGCGTTTGCTGCTGTGCATCGTTGACTTGCATCGCTAAGTTATCGACCGCACTCGCCGCATTGTCCATGCGTGTCATGCCATTTAGGCTGTTGCTTTGCACTTGGCTTGCTGCGGCCGCCGCTTGAACCGCAGAGTTTGCAACTTCTTGCGCGGTTGCACTCATCTCATTGATTGCAGTTGCCAGTGAATTCACTTCATTCACCTGCGCGTTGAGTTGATCACGAGATGCCGCTGCTCGCGTTTGACCTTCTGTTGCGTTCTTATCTACCTGATCTGCCGTGCTCATTACCGTCAACAACATTTCTTGCATACGGGATAAGAAAGTATTGAACCAGTGGGCAAGCTGCGCTGTTTCATCTTTGCCTTTCACTTCAATGCGGTAGGTCAGATCGCCTTCGCCTTGTGCCGCATCTTTAAAGCGCTCGACTAAGTTATTGAGCACTTTACCTAAAGAGCTGGCAATAAACGCCATAGCAGCAATACCTAAAAGAGCAGCGATGATCCCCGCCCACACACCTTTTTCAAGCGCTTTTGTATTCTGCTCATCACTCCATTGTTGGTAGGTGTCGACGCTTTTTGTAAGATAGTTGCTGGGAACTGACACCATGACTACCCACGGAGCATCACTCGTTTCAATTGACGTAATCGCATATTCGTCGCCACCAAAAGTAACGAGACCAGCGCCTTTTTCTTTCGCGATCGACTGAATGTTTGCCCACTGTGCTGCAAGCTCAGAAGACACCTTCTTGCCTACCATTTCTGCATCACGACTGTTTGCCAATGTAATGCCTTTCCATGATGTGATAAGGATTTTTCCTTGTCCTTCAAACAGGTCTCGTGCAAACAACTCACTCTGACTTTGCAGCTCGTGTAGCGAGAGATCAAAACCGAGTGAGCCAATGATTTTACCATCCTGCTTAATTGGCTGACTGATGGTAGTGATCAACTCTTGTTTACCACGAACTGGATAAAAGTACGGCTCCATTACGAAAGTTTTGCCTGTTTCGTAAGGCATTAAGTGCCAATCGTCTTTACGCTCACCGTTGTTGTTTAACTCCGTATTACTAAAGCTCTCCATTGCGACAGCGTCAAAGCTATTCTTATCGTTTGGAGAGAAGAAAGGTGCGAGATAGCCTTGGCTGTTAAAGCCGATTTCAGGACTAAAAGTCGTTTGCTGTGACCATGTTTTGTCTTGCCAAACCATATAACCAGCAAATACGGCTTTGTTTTGTGCTTCTAATGCGGCAGTAAACTGTTTAACAATAAGATCTGCGCTCGCATCTGTCTCTGCACTTAACTCAATAATCGAACGTACTTGTTTAAGGTTTGCCAACACAGGATCGAGTTGGTTGGCTACATTCAAACCTTGCTGAATTGCGGTATTTTGCAAGTCGGTGTTGGTCGCATCTGTTAACTGCGTTTTGACCTTCTCGTTCACTTGTTTGTTTACATCGGTAAATGCGTTTGTGGTCATTCCCATGGCAATAAGCAAAGTGAAAGCCATCGCTCCACCAGCGCTGACCGCAATTCGCGTTCGTATACTGTTAAACATAGAAACCTCTGTAACTAAAAATAAGTTGGCGTTAGTTTTTGAAATATCGTGGATTTTAAACAACAGAAGTGAACAGGAGGCGCCAAGATATGAACAGAAAAAGAACAGAAAGATCAATTTTATTAACAGAATTAACTAGCAAGGGGATTTTATATTTAAAGGTAATGAGCTGCACAATAAATAAAGTGATTAAGTTGATAGTATAACTCTTTGTATTTACGGAACTTAAACCTTACAAAAAAGATGGCTTTTATATGAAAGTAATCAAATATTAAAGTAGAGGTATGCTTACGAGTCGATTAATCATTTCGTGATTTAGATCACATTTAATTTTCCTCATCTTTTTGTTTTCACTGCAATTATTATCTGGATAACCAAGCCATTATTCGCTCGATTGTTGGAACACCCAGTGCATACTCAGCAAGTAATTGCTCACCATACCCGCCAAAATTCCCATCACTAAAGCAATGTAAACTGTTGTCCCTTGTGTACCCAATAAGAGTGTGGTGACTTTGAAAACGGCAAAGTTTGGTAATGCGCTGATGCTTGCGCTAAGCATAAACTTTTGCCATTGGTTAAATGCTCTATCCTTTGTTGATTCCGAAAACGTCAAACATCGATTGCCCAACCATGTTGTGGTCGCAGCAACGCAAAATGCCAGCCCTCGAGCCATCATTAATTCGACCCCAGCCCATTGAAATAAAACCATAAAAATGAGGGTATCGACGATGAAGCCGACACCACCCACCATAGCAAATGTCAATAATCTACTCATCACGTTACCCTATACCCAAGTGACTTCAAGATGCAGAATTCAGAGCGTTGTCATTGATTCGAGAGCAAGGAAAACAACGCTGTGTAATAGCCAGCTCTTCCCAAGTTGTTTGACGCGACCATTTGTTTGACTAAAAAAGCGAGTCAAAGACACGCTCCCAAAGGGCGCTCTTTGCAAATATAAGGGCCTTGGCTTGTATACTTTGTTGTCGATTCTTGATTTCGACCCACTAGACCTTTAAATCGCCGCCGCGTCTACAAACCAAGTCGTTCTCGCTGAACCTAGCATCTCGAGGTTATTTGGGTATATAACGCAGGTATAGAGCGTGCGCTTTGACTTAGCAGTAAACTCATTAGTACAGCTCAAGGCGTTATCATGGATCAACTTGTCAACTTGTCGTTCTTTACCAATGAGGTAGAACTTATTTAGTTGATTGAGCTCTGTTACATCTTCCAGTTTTTTCGCTTGTCCTTGGCTATAAAATTGACCAGAGAACGGACGTTTCCCAATGTAAAAAACAGGTGCATCGTCGGTGATCTCTGCAAATAGAATACGATCACTTCGGCTGTCTGCTTTGCCCATGTTTAAGACCAACATTGCGATCATGAGCAGCACAGGTAACACTGCTGCCGTGCCAGTAAGCCACTTAAAGTCATATTTATCCACTAACATTGCAATCAGGATACCCAATGCAGGAACACCTGGTAGCACGTAGGCTGGCAAAATGTTCCCTGCCATAGTGAACAAAACCATTGGCGAGATCAGCCAACACATTAAGAAACTGAACAAGCCTTGATGATCCGTTTCTATTGATTTGATTGTGTGTCGGCGCTTCCACACCAGAACAGGCAACACGAGCGACCATGGCGCAGCCGATTGCAGCCAGAATAGCCAAATCATGCCACGTGGTTGGTCATGAGCAGAACCATATAGATCCCCCTCCCATCCACTTACGACAAAGCGTTTAAAGTGCTCACCAACAATGAAATAATCAATGAACCCCGGCGTCGCCATCTCCGCCATGATGTACCAAGGCAGTGCGATCGCCAACATCAACGCTAAGCCTGAAATCAATGGAAAACGCTGCCACAAGGCTTTAAAAGCACCAAAAAAGCCATGCTGAATAACCAGCCAAGGAAAGACAGCAATCCCCATGATAACAATCGCAACCGGACCTTTTGCGAGTAACCCACACGCCAGACCGAAGAACCCCAGATAGCCCCAAAGTTGGCTGTGTTTGTCTTTTCCGAGCCAACAATAATAAAAGCCAAACATAGCCATTGTCATAGCTAACGTGAGTGCCATATCCGTCATCACCGCGCCCGCTGCAATCGAGAAAATGCCACATGTTGCCAACACTAACGATGCGACAAGCGCACTAAAACCAGCACGATACGCCATGGCTGCAACAAAAATAATAGTCGCGACACCCGCTAACCAATGAGGTGCGCGCACCGCAAACTCATTTAGCCCAAATAACTCAATGCCATACGCACTCATCCAAGTAAACAGAGGTGGCTTACCCCAAAATGGCACGCCGTAATCAAATTGTGGGGTGAGCCAATTACCGGTCTCCACCATCAAACGCGCCATTTCGCCATAGCGAGCTTCTGTCGTGTCCATAAGTGGATACGTAGCCAAAGAAATAAGGCGAAGTAACAACGCGAACGCCAACAACAGCCATAGATGGGTTTTATTAATACTCATGACTACGCAGATTCTCCAAATTTAAACTTCATAGCTTGGATGGTTTGATGTTTTGCTGGTCGCTCGAAAACAGACTGGATAAGGTAAAGAGGTCGTTGCTTGGTTTCGATGAAAATGCGCCCGATGTATTCACCAAGCAATCCGATAGAGAGCAATTGGACACCACCAAGTGCGAGTTGAACCACCATCATGGATGGATAGCCGGAAACTGGCTCTCCAAATACGACCGTTTTCATCACAATGAATGCGCCGTAGATAAATGCACTGAACGCAACTAACGCACCTGCAAGCGTTGCTAGGCGTAAAGGACGGATAGAAAAGGAAGTAATACCGTCCATCGCGAGTCCGATCAGCTTGAGGTAATTCCATTTGGTTTCACCGCAAAAGCGAGCATCACGTTCAAACGGCACCGTAACTTGCTTAAATCCAGGCCAAGAAAAAATTCCCTTCATATAGCGATTACGTTCTGGCAGAGCATTGATGTGTTTGACAACGTTGGCGCTTAATAAGCGAAAGTCTCCAACATTTTCCGGAACATCAAGCTTCGCCATACTGTTTAGGACTTTGTAAAAGCACGCCGCTGAAAAGCGCTTAAACCATGTCTCGCCATGGCGTTCGCTGCGCTGCATGTTGACCACGTCGTAACCTTCACGCCACTTAGATAGCATCTTTGGAATAAGCTCTGGTGGATCTTGTAGGTCGGCATCAATCACGATCACAGCTTCGCCATGACAATGCTCAAGACCGGCACTCATCGCCGATTCCTTACCAAAGTTACGGCTAAGTGCTAGACAGCGAACGTCGCTAGAAGATTGAGAAAAGTTTTGAGCAATCATTAAACTGTCGTCTTTGCTACCGTCATCGACATACACGATTTCACATCGCTCAGGTATGTCATCCAATACTGCTGTGAGACGACGATGGAATTCTGGCAAGACTTCTTGCTCGTTAAAGAATGGCACCACAACAGACAAGACTGTTTTAGGCTCAGCGTGTTGGCTCACCTTTGAAAAGGTTGCGGCGTGAATGTTGAAGGTTGACATGCTACTCTTCCACTAAATCCAATGAATGGATGCAGTCTACAAGTCGCCATGTGAAAGAGATGTTGTTGACATCTTTTTCACGCCCTTAGTGCATAATGTTCTGTTAAGAAAAGTCCCTAATTTCCAAAACCTGCCAAATTGGAGAGAAATACATGAAACGCGTACTTTTGGTCGAAGACAATCGAGAAATTGCAGGCATGCTGTTCGACTATTTTGAGTGTGCGGGTATGGAACTCGATTACGCTGACAATGGCGAGCTTGGTCTGAAATTAGCGATGGAAAATACCTTCGATATTATTCTGCTTGATCTAATGCTACCTCGCATGGATGGCTTGACTGTGTGCAATAAATTACGCGAAGCAGGCAACAATACGCCTGTATTGATGCTCACCGCACTCGACAGTCGAGACGACATGTTAAAAGGTTTCAACCACGGTGCGGATGACTATCTGACAAAACCTTTCGATCTAGACATATTGGAAGCACGCATGACCGCTTTGATTCGCCGTTATCGCGGTACGGTCGCGTCTTGCAAGTTAACCTATGGTGAAGTCTCAATCGATCAGAAAACCCGTAAAGCGTATCGCCAAGATAAGCTTCTCGCCCTCAATCCGACCACTTATACAATTTTGGAAATGTTGGTGAAGAACGCACCTGATGTCGTCACTCGCGAAGACATTGCATTTCGTCTATGGCAAGAGAACGAGCCGAACAACGACGTACTGCGCAGCCATATCTACCAACTGCGAAACCAAGTTGATAAGCCGTTCGAACAACATGTGCTCATTACGGTTCCAAAAGTTGGCTTCCGCTTGGAGACAGGTGCATGATCAACCGCTTACTTGCCAGTACGCAAAGCACACAAAGTATGACAGGGCGACTCGCTCTGTTTTTTTCTTTCGTTTCTGTCGTTATCGGTATTTTCTGCTTTGCACTCATCACTGGTGCTCTTTTATGGTCAGAAGATCGCGTCGGCGAGCGCCGGATCATGATCGATAAAAAAGAGGCGATCGAACACTTTCAATCTCATCCAAATGCAGGCGTTATCCAATTAGACCTCTTGACCACCGCCTACAACGACATTGCCTTAGTACCTGCCCCATTTCAGAAGTATTTAATAGGTAAAAAACATTTTTTGGATGAAGTTGGGGATGAGCCAAGTTCAAGAATGATTTATATGAGCACCTACACCAGTAAAGGTGTAGAGCATCCAGTAATCCTCGTATCCCTGATTGATGAAATCGAAATTACCACCGAAGAGTTCATCATGGTGGTTGCTATGGTGCTGTCTATCGTCGCAATCTTGGTGTTCTTGTTTGGTAGCTTGTTACTGCGGTTATCACAACGCTTGATCGAGCCTGTTAACGCCCTAAAAACGCAACTTGACCAACACCAAGGTGATCCAACCCAAACCTTTAGTGTGCCGGAAAGTTCGGCAAAAGAGTTTCAAACCTTAGCGGATGAGCTTAATGAGTATCGCCGTAAGATCAATCAAGTCATCAAGCGGGAGCAAGCTTTTGCGCGTTACGCAAGCCATGAACTACGCACACCATTGACGGTAATGAAAGGCTCAAGCAGTTTATTGGCGAGAAGCGCCAGTACGGATTTTCAAACGCGACAGGTTCATCGTATTCAAGATGCAACGCAACAAATGTCGACGATGGTTGACGCCCTACTCGGCTTAGTGCGATATGAACGTAATACAGACGACTCACCCGTACGAAGCATTAGCGAAGAAGAGCTCACACAAATTATTGCGCAAAGTCAGGCGCAAGCGGATGAGAAAGCACTCAGTTTTGATGTGCAGATAGACGGTAACCCCAAAACGCGCGCTACCAATGCGGTCTTGACCATCATTCTTGGTAACTTGATTCGAAATGGCATTGCGGCAACGCCATATGGGGCTATCCATATTGGCATGAACGAAGATACTATTTGGGTTCTTGATGAAGGGGAAGGTTTTTCCAGTATCCCTCATTCAGAAGGGCATGGGTTGGGTTTAATGATTGTGGATGACCTGTGTCACCGCTACGGCTGGCAATTTGACATCGGAACTCACCCAGACGGTGGGTGCGAAGCCGTTATAAATCTTGCATTGGAACATCAAACCTAGCCAAGTGCATTCCACCCTCAGGCCAAGGCACCGACTTTGCACTATCGTCTGATGACGACTCCTGTGCGTCGATGCCTTTCGACTCCAAGCTTTGTAGAGTTAGGCGTTGTATAGCGATGCCGCTAGCGTACTCAATCGCTGATGCTTCTCAGAGCCCACCTCAGACGCGTCACCGACAGAAAGTAAATCTTCGATAAAGCACGCCAATGCCCTCGCCTCGATTGCTCTGATGGCTGCTTGCTGCTCGCCCGATAAATATCCGTAAATGCTCGCCGCGCCAAAGTCACCAAAAATCATCTGCCCTTGCGCGTTAACCAATGTGTTGTGAGCGTATAGATCACCATGACACACCTTGTTGTCATGCAGATGATTAAACACATCTACCATCTGCTCTACAATCAGTTCAATTTGAGTCATCGTCAACTTGAACCCTTCTGGGAAGGTGTCTCTAGTACAAGTTTCAAGAGTTGGTGGCAAACCCAAGTTGTAGTAGCTGTTTGGTATCAGCTCCATCACTAGAGCGAGCTCAGTACCGTCATCCACTTGCGCGATAGATTTGACCAAGTTGTCATGATGACCAGCTTGTAAGCATGCTTCAAGTTCATCATGAGGGAAACCATCACTGGTGACCTCGCCCTTGAACACTTTCACCGCCACTTCACTCGGGAAGTCATATTGAGCGTCAGTCCAGTTCGCGTGAGAAATCACACCACTCGCACCTTGACCAAGAACATGGTTAAGCGAGTAACTGCTTGTGGTCACTTTAGGCACACTGTCTAGCGAAGATGGATGCTTGCAGAATGGGTTACCTGCGAAAGCCAACCACGCCAATTTAGGCAGCTTCATCAATACATCCGGGAAGTACTCTAACTGGTTCGCAGATAAACGAATCAATTCCAAGTTGACCAAGTTTTCCATGCTGTTTGGCAGTTGTTTGATGCGATTGCCCGCCAGAGCAAGCTTTCTTAGGCGCGACCTTTCACCCAGACTGTTTGGAAGAACTTCAATCTCATTGTCTGTCAGGATCAGCCAGCGTAACTGAGTTGGTAGTGACGCTTCACTTACCTCTTTAATTTTGTTGGTTTTAAACCCAACCATCTCTAGGCTTGGAAGCTTTCCCAACACCTCTGGTAAGTGCGTGAACAGGTTGTTCGAAGCAAAAATGATTTTTAGCTTGGTAAGCTTTTCTAATTCTTGTGGTAATTCAGACAGTGCATTGCCAGATAAATCTAATACTTCAAGCGTGTCTGCAAGCTCTAAAATTTCCATAGGAAACTCTGTCAGCCCTTCCGCCAACTTTAGTTGTTTAATTCCTACTAATTGTCCTGTTTTTAATTGTTCTAGAGTCTGCAAAACCAAGCCTTCTGATTGAATCGAAATAAGCGGCGTAGTTTACGTGGCTTGAGGCAGAAAGGCGAGCCATGGAATATCGTCTTATTAAAGAAACCCATTGTGCTTATGATAGAGCATCAGGAATAACCGAATCTGATGCTCTGAACCCAGACTTTTTATCTGGGTTTAATGGCGTTACACTACGCGCCCTTTTTAACGGCAAGGTCGCGTGGTTGGACACGTCAGCAGTAGCATGAAACTCACTGAAAGCCCGATAACTCAACATAACTTTAATGGTCACACGTTTTTTCTTAAGCGTGATGACATGCTGCATTCTCACTTTTCTGGGAACAAAGCACGTAAATTTATGGCGTTGATGGAAATACAGAACAGCGATACCAAAACGCTCATCAGCTACGGCTCAGCTCAATCCAATGCGATGTATTCTCTTGCCGCTCTGGCGCAAATCAAAGGCTGGAACTTCGAGTTCTATGTTCAACATATTCCGTCTTGGCTTAAAGACTCCCCTATCGGCAACTATCGAGGTGCGCTTGATTTAGGTATGAGCATCACCGCGATGCAAGACCTTGGTTCAACACTGCATCCAACCGAATACATCGAGCAAGTACGAGGCTTGGACGATACGACCTTGGTCGTCCCGGAAGGTGGTAAAGCGAAGATTGCCGAAGCTGGGGTAAAACAACTAGCGAGAGAGCTGCTTGATTGGACACGCCTTGAAGGCAGAAAACAGTTTGTAGTGGCGTTACCATCGGGAACCGGAACCACCGCACTGTACTTAAGTAAACACTTAAAACCTCATGGAATCGAGGTCGTGACCTGTGCTTGTGTGGGTGATGCGCACTACCTCACTGAGCAATTCAACACGCTAGAAACCGAAAATCACCCCACTATTCTCTCAGTACGCGATAAACATCATTTCGGTCGTTTATATCAAAGCGATTACGAGACGTGGAATGCGCTCTACGATCAAACCAACCTAGAATTCGATCTACTGTATGACCCTTACATGTGGCAATGCCTACAGCCGTGGTTGGCAGAGAATGAAGATAAGACGTTGATTTATATCCACCAAGGTGGGTTACTTGGCAACGAATCGATGTTGCCAAGGTATCAACGAGAATTTGAATAAACGAAGTAGCGTTACTTAATAAGCGCTAGGATAGATTTGAACTCTGGCGCTCTGCAATCTTCTACCATTTCATACAAGCACATCTCTACGCTCGTCAGGCCGACTCCGTTTGCGGTTAACTTTGCTAGTGCCAGTGCTTTGTTTGCCGCTGTTCGCGAAGAGACACAATCGGTCACTAGCTCCACTTTGAAGCCCATTTGACGCAGCGATACCGCCGTTTGATATACACAAATATGCGCTTCGATACCACAAACTAACCACGTATCAACATTGGCGTTTTCTACTGCAAGTTTGAATGTTGGTTCTTTCACACCATCAAAAGTGTACTTTGCGATCGGCAAGTGCGCCTTATCCAACACCTCTCGGATCGGTTCTACTGTTGGTCCCAAACGTTCCGGATTTTGCTCAAGCCAAACAATCGGTAAATTCAGACCTTTCGCGCCTTTGACTAATTTGGTGGTGCTTTCAATCAAGGCTTCACTTTCGTGCATCAAGGTTGCGAGTTTACCTTGTACATCGACAACAATAAGACCAGTTGTATTTTTCGATAGCATTCTTATCTCCTTTGCGGGCTTGAAGCGCCTTTCTTTGTTACTCCAAGCTTTCGAACATAATCAATGTATACCCAAGTAACCTCGAAATGCTAGGTTCAGCGAGAATGACTTGGTTTGTAGACGCGGCGGCGATTTAAAGATCTAGGGTCTGTTGACCTTTTGAGCTGATTTTTGCAGCAGTTTGTGGGTTCTTTATACAAGGCAGAGGCTTTGAAATGTAGTTGCCCTACCTGATAAGCCGATAACGCAGTAGAAAGGAGCCACAAACGCAGCCCGAAGGGTTCGGCTAAAAGCGTTTTACTCTTTGTTGAGAGGATTTTGCTTAGAATAACTAGGCTACAAACCTCTCGCCGCGATTAAAACGCTTTTATCTCGAACAAAATTTAACCGCAAAAGGTCAACAGACCCTAGTAATTCTAAATCAAGAATCAGTATCTCCGCCGTCAAGCAAAGTGACAAAGTTACTGTCTGCTCACGCTATTTGAACTTTTCTCTAAACAAATCAATCAATGCCTTTACCTTATTGGGTAAGAACAAATTAGAAGGATAAATCAGTGTCAAATGCTGCTTAGGATGGGTAAATTCCGGCAAAACCTCCACCAGCTTGCCGTCCTCCAGCGCTGGCTTTGAATGCACCTGTGGAATAAAGGCGATGCCATTACCAGCAATTGCCATTAGACGTAGCAAATTTAAATCGTCCGATCTCACAGCGACATGAAGTTCAGGGTCTAACAAATCGGCGTTGTAGCGATTTGTTAGCAAACGGTGATGCTTTAAATCTTCCATACTTTGCAGTTGTGGATGCGCGTCAAGGTAAGATTGAGATGCAACGAAATGGCTACGATATGGCAACAAGCTGAATTGAACGTAACTGTCATCAGACACTTTGGCCACACTCGGTAGGAGTTGTAGATCGAACGCTTGGCGCTTGAGATCCACACTCTCTTGATGGTTTTCAATCTCAACCGACATTTCAGGATAACGCGTGGTGTACTCGTTTATAATCCAGTTGAATGCTGCCGAGCTCATCAAGGCGGATGGAATCGCGACACGCACTTTCCCCGTCAACTCTTGTTGATATTCATGCATGACATTCAAGCCTTGCTGAATATGTTCTATCGGTTGCCCAACCAATTCAAACAAACGCTTACCATGTTCGGTTAACTCTATCGTTCGTGTTGTACGGATCAATAATGGGCAGCCTAAGGCTTTCTCTAACTCCTGCAAGCGACGGCTTACTTTTGAGCGCTGCAATTGATTTGCCTGCGCTGCCGCGCTAATGCCACCGTGCACCACGGTTTGGCTAAACAAGTGAAGATCATCAAAGCTTACGTTCATTGTCCTACTTTTAGGTCGCTCATGCACTTATTGCCATTCTACTGAACTGTGACCAACTTCTCTATAATCCTTTGTCTTATTTGCTTGTTAGCCCCATAAATTCAGGTATCAGTTATGACAGCGGATCATAAATTCAAACACTGGATGCGAACACTTATTGTCCTGTTCATTGTACTATTTTTCTACATTATTATTGCCGACCGCCACGCACCTATCACCACCGAAGGTCGAGTGCAGGGTTATGTGGTGCAAGTTGCACCTGAAGTCTCAGGAAAAGTGACCGACGTACTGATTGAAAATAACCAGTCAGTTCACCAAGGTGATGTCCTATTCAAGATTGACGATAGAAAATACAAGATTGCTCTAGAGCAAGCCAAACTGTCTCTACAATCGGCATATGAAAAAGAAGCGACCCTTTACTCTCAACGTGAAGCTGCGCAAGCAAACATTGCGCGCGCCGAAGCGACTTATAACAACGCTCATCGTGAGTACACACGATTACAAAAGCTGTCTAAACAAAAGGTGATTTCACAATCCACGCTAGACAACGCTTATGCGCAAAACCAAGTCTCTCGCGCGGCACTTAAAGCCGAACAACAAAACCTGAAAGTGATTGAAGCGCAACTGGGGGATAAAAAAGGGCAAAGCACTGCGGTACGTATTGCCCAGAATGGCATTGAAAAAGCCCAGCTCGATCTTGCCAATACGGCAGTCATGGCACCAAGCGACGGCGTTGTAACGAACCTACAGTTAGAAGTGGGTACCATGGCAAACACCAATATGCCAATGCTGACATTTGTCCCAACTGGTTCTATGTGGGTTGCAGCAGATTTTCGAGAAAAATCCGTCGCAGGAGTTGATAAAAACTATCACGCAATGGTGGCGTTCGATGCCAATCCAGGCTCAGTATACGATTTCGATTTATCCAGCCGTGATTATGGTGTTGCTGCGGCACAACAAACGCCGAACGGTGCACTGACCAAAGTAGAAGTAAACAATCGTTGGGTACGTGATGCGCAGCGCACTCGCGTTAATTTGACCAGCCAAGAGGCGCTTCCTTCATCGTTATTCGTCGGTTCACGTGCCACCATTGTGCTTTACCCAGACAACAGTCCATTCTGGGAACTGATGGCACAAGCACAGATCCACCTCGCAAGCTGGTTCCACTTTATCTATTAGGTGGCAGTGATGAAGACACTACGTATTTGGTTTGGCTGCTCAATGGGATTGGCATTGAGCATGATCTTTGGTTGGTCTTACGGCTTTTTTGCCATCATGCTGCCATTGTTCGTTCTTGGACGCATGGACCACTTCAGCTTACCCTTAGTTTTGATGGTCTTCTTCTCCGCAATTTGGACCACAGTACAAGCGACCTTTATTCTTGAATACCTTCAGTTTCATCCCTTACTAATGTTTGCTGCGGTGGGCATTATGATGTTGTTTAAGTGCGTTGCAATGATGAACCCAAAGACGTATTTATTTGGCTACATGGGGTTATTGGTTGGCTCGATTGTTCTGAACTTTGCTAGCTACGATTTCATGGATATTGAAGAGTTCAACGTCAATCTTTGGGTGATCTCTTTCAGTAACATCTTCGTTTGTGCTCTCGCTTATTGGTTATTCCCAGAGCCAGAGTCGAAGATCTTGCAAATAGAAATGACCACGCCAGTAAAAAGCGATATCGACTACATCAGCCAAGTTGCTATGGGTTGGGTGGTAGCAATGGCGGCATTTTTGGTGTTCCAAATAGGTGATTTGTACGACTCGCTTTCGGCGCAGGCTTCGATCCTCATCATCCTAACGCCAATGACACTGGCAGGCTCAATGGCCATGGCGAAAATCCGTATCATCGGTACAGCGCTAGGTTGTATCGCGGGTATGGCGGTGCAGTTAATCTTGGGCAGTTGGTTTGGCTACGGTCTGTTGTTTTGGCTGGCGTTTACTATTGCAATGGGACCTTTCTGCTTATGGCTAACGAAAGGTCAGGTCAAAGCAGCTATCGCCTTCTCGGCAATGTCAGCGTTATCTGTACCACTCACCACTTCCTTAGTGCCTGAACAGAAAGATGCATTCTTCTCCATCTTGTACCGTTTTAGTTCGATATTCGTAGCAGTGCTGCTGACCGCAATGGTGATGTGGGTAGTACACCACTGGATTCGCGTGATGTTATTGAAGCATCCTGAGGTGAAGAACGTGGAATTGAATTAAGCCTTGTCTGAGGCGGAAAACGAAGTATGCCGCTCATTTTACTGTGAGCGGCATTCGAGCTTTATATCCCGTAATGCTTAACTAAGGTTACGCGCTTATGCCTGAAGTGAGCTCATCAAACTCAACAGCGATTGTCGCTGTTCATTGGGAAGTGCTGCAAATAACGTTGCCATTTCACCAAAAAACTCGGGGCCCATTGCGGCAACCAGCGCTAGCCCTTGTTTTGACAACGATATTTTAACTGAGCGCTTATCAACTAAATCATGTTTTCGGACGACAAGCTCTTTTGCTTCTAAGCGCTCCAATCGGTTTGATAGTGCGCCTGAAGATGGCAATAATGTCTGCTCTTTGAGTGCTTTTGCCGTCAGCTCATAAGGCTCGCCAGAACGGTATAATGTCGCTAAAACATCAAACTCCGACGGGTTTAGTCCATGCTTCTTGCAAAAGTGGCTTCTGGTGTCAGAAAGTGAAGTACCAAACCGAACAAACAATGTCACAAGTTCAATAACATTTCCGTCCAACTCTTGGTTTATCGATAGCCACTGTTCTGCAACTTGCTTGCTCGTCATGCTCAAAATAATGAATCCGTGTAATAACGCTCTATACCATTCTACTCTTGCTGCTTATCACCACTGTGCCATACACGGCGATGCTGCTTTTTAAAAACAAGCTTTGCATCGAAGTAGAGAACTTCAAGAATAAGACCGAACGTAAATAGTACCATTACTGAAATTGCGAAAACATCTACGAAAAAGCCTATTAGGGTTTTAATCACTGCTTTTACCAAATCCAACACCTTCATCACCTCTTATTTCACTCATGCTTTTACTCCTTTCTCTTGCCTGACGTCCGCATGATCTGATTTTAGATTCAGCAGATCAGAGAAAAGATCAATTAAGGTGACTTTAACCTCATTTTATGTTTAAGTAAATTATGTTTACTTAAACATAATTTACTTAAAACTGGATCGAAGCAACGCATGAAAATCATCTTGGCAATCTTAGCGCCCTTACTTTGGGGAACGACTTACGCCGTCGTTTCATCAGAGTTTGTGGGTTGGTCACCTTTTGCACTAGCAGTATGGCGAGCCCTACCTGCTGGCTTCATCCTATTGATTTTAAAGCCAACTATGCCCAAGTTATCAGAGCTCCCTGCTCTACTTTTAATTGGCTTCCTTAATATTGCGTTGTTTTTTGGTTTGTTATTCGCTGCAGCACTGCGACTGCCTAGTACTTTGGTTGGAGTAGGCATGATCGCTTTGCCTGTTGTGAGCTTGGCAATCATGGGGATCGCGCATCAAATCAAACCCTCCATGATCCAATTGATGTCGGCAATGGTGCTATTGGCGTGTTCCGCTTATCTATTCTTAACCAGCCGCGCACCCATCAGCCTATCAGCGGTATTACTCTTGGTTGGTGCCATGAGTGCATTGATTGCAGGAAGTGTTGTTGCTAAACACGTGATGAAGAAAATCCATTGGTGGAAGTTACTGACATGGAAGCTCATCTTTGGCGGCATCATTTTATTGCCTCTCGCCTATTGGGACGTTTTTTCGGGGGGAATCATCACGGTTCCTTTATTGCCAGAGAACTTAGAACAATGGCTGGCGATGGGTTGGATTGTCATCGGGTTAACCTCAGTGGCCTACGGAGCTTATGTCTATACCATCCCTTTAATTACCACTAATGAGCTCAGCTTCTTTGGCACCTTTAACCCGATTCTGGCGATGATCTTAGGCGTCACGCTCATGGGAGATTCCCTGACTCACGTACAGATTGGTGTGATGACATTAATGGTCGTCTGCAACTTGATCGCCCAGTTCTTTGAATACAGGAAGAAGCTCCCTACTGAGCAGGAAGTAATCAATTATTAACCTCTGGTGTCGTTAACATTGTGCGTAAAGAAAAAACCAAGCACTCAGTCTTGGTTTTCTCTGTATCCTTAACTATCGATACAAAAATTAATCAGCAATCTCGTTACGGATGATTTGCGCCCCTAAACTCAGTGCATTCAGCTTTGCAGTTGAAACTTCACGAGGTAAAGGTGCCATGCCACAGTTAGTACAAGGATAGAGTTTATCGGCATCGACATACTTAAGTGCTTCTCGTAATGTATTTGCTACTTCTTCTGGCGTTTCAATCTCGTTGGTTGCCACATCAATTGCACCAACCATCACTTTCTTGCCACGGATCAGTTCAAGTAGTTCGATAGGCACGCGCGAGTTGTGACACTCAAGCGAGATAATATCGATGTTTGATTTTTGCAGTTTTGGGAACACTTCTTCGTACTGTCGCCATTCAGTGCCTAAAGTTTTCTTCCAATCCGTGTTAGCTTTGATGCCGTAGCCATAACAAATATGCACTGCCGTTTCGCATTTTAGTCCTTCGATAGCGCGCTCTAAGCAAGCAATACCCCAGTCATTCACGTCATCAAAAAAGACGTTAAATGCTGGCTCATCAAATTGGATAATGTCGACACCTGCCGCCTCAAGCTCTTTTGCTTCTTGGTTAAGGATCTTGGCAAACTCCCATGCTAATTTTTCACGGCTTCCATAGTGAGCGTCGTAAAGCGTATCGATCATCGTCATTGGTCCCGGCAGCGCCCATTTGATCGGTTGTTTGGTTTGCTGGCGCAAGAACTTCGCATCTTCCACAAACACGGGTTTGGTTCGACTTACTGGACCTACAACCGTCGGCACGCTCGCATCATAGCGGTTACGGATAGTCACAGTTTTTCGGTTCTCAAAGTCTACGCCACTAAGGTGTTCAATAAATGTCGTCACAAAGTGTTGGCGAGTTTGCTCTCCGTCACTAACAATATCGACGCCTGCTAATTCTTGCTCTTGTAAAGAGACACGCAGCGCATCGCGTTTACCATCAATGAGTTCCTCGCCTTGCAGTTTCCATGGTGACCAAAGTGTTTCAGGCTCTGCAAGCCAAGATGGCTTAGGTAAGCTGCCTGCTGTTGAAGTCGGTAATAGTGTTTTCATCGTCATTCCCTTTCAAATTCTAAATTGATTACGCGTAAGCGGCAGACCATTGCTCAAGGATTGATTGATAAGGTTTAATGAAATGCTCCTCAGCAAATTTCCCTTGTTCAATTGCAAGCTGGCTGCGCTCTTCGCGGTCATAAACGATTTGGGTCAACGAGTGATCGAGGTTCTTCAGGTTTGGCTGGTAACACTGCCCTGCTACCGCGTTCGCATTGTAAATCTCTGGTCGATAAATCTTTTGGAACGTCTCCATGGTACTGATGGTACTGATCAGCTCTAGGTTCGAATAGTCATTCAAAAGGTCACCGAAGAAGTAGAACGCCAACGGCGCGACACTGTTTGGCGGCATAAAGTAGCGCACTTGCAAGCCCATCTTTTTGAAGTACTGCTCGGTTAGTGATGATTCATTTGGCTGGTATTCAAAACCTAGAACCGGATGCTGGTTTTCCGTGCGGCGGTACACTTTATTGTCCGATACACTCAAGCAAATCACTGGCGGCTTCTGGAAATGTTGTTGGTACGATTCTGATTTCACAAAGGCTTTAAACAGCTTGCCATGCAGTTCACCAAAACCTGCTGGGATACTGAATTTCGGCTGGTCTTTATTGTGGTCCAACAGTAAAACACTAAAGTCATAGTCACGCACATAAGAAGAGAAGTTGTTGCCCACAATCCCCTCGATACGTTCGTTGGTTTTACGGTCAACAATGTTGGTTTTAAGCACTTCGATGGAAGGGAATGCTTCACCACTGCCTTGGATATCCATATCAACCGAGATGATTTCTAATTCCACACAATAGCGATCGCCAGTCGGGTTATCCCAATGTGCCAATGCATTAAAGCGGTTGTCGATCATTCGTAGTGCATTACGTAGGTTGTCTTGACGACTGCTCCCACGAGCCAAGTTTGCAAAGTTAGTGGTGATACGGGTGCTGTCTGACGGTTGGTAGTTCTCATCAAAACGAATGCTTTTGATAGCAAAGGTGAAATCGTTATTCATGGTGACTTGGTATCCTATTTCCTTAGATAAACGCTGACTGATTACTCGCTCTGTTCTTGGGGATGGTTTTGTTTTTTGATTATCCCAATCGTCAGTTTGTGCAGCGTTCTACCTTGAAGGATTCGGACCAAAAACAGCTGTACAGTGCCTGACACTAGAGCAGTCTGTTTTTTATACTTGCTTCATTGCGTGAAGAATATTGGTATTACTTCACGTTGAACATGAAAGAAATTCATGGCTTAGACAAAACCAGCCAACAAAGCGAATGAAAGTAATTATAAAAACTTACGTCCATACTTAATATCTTGCGATTCCCTCATCTTTATAATTCTTCTTATTCAAATAAGAACCATCAGAAAAATATAGAGAAGGAACACAATGGATATTTATCAAGAAAGTATCAGCTTTTTAGGTAACGGCGCGGATTTTGATGAAAATGGATTATTTCAGTGCGAGTTATCATCGGATACGAATAACCATGATGACGCACTTTTCTTAACCGTATTTAAGAACGAAGCCACCATTAACTTACACATGTCTCTCACCAGCCCTGTGGAGTTACCAACCCCTCTTCCAGAAAAGATTGCCATCGCGATTGGCGAACATGCACTTGAACCTTTCCGTGGTGGTTTTGGTATCGGTTTAATGCCTGATAGCCGAAGATTAACTATCTACAAGGTTATTTCTCTCTCAAACAAACCTCAAGATTATGTGCAGAACACTTTTCAGCAACTGTTAGAAAGAATGGAGCAATGGCACCATTTTATTGAGCAAGCGGATAACGCAGAGACAATTCCAGAAACACTTCCTGCTGGGATCTTTATTTAATCTCTACTGCGAATTCCCCTATTTAAAATACGAGTTTAATGTATGTCTACAATTCAAATTAATAGCCAGCATCGAGGTAATTTAGACCTCGCAGATATTCAAAATATCAAAACTAACGCCAAAGAAGGCGATACCGTTAAATTTGGTTCTGTATTTGGTAAAGAGTACAGCGTAACTAAAAATAGCGATGGTGACGTTACTCTAAAACAAAAAGAGAATCGCAGTTTTTTTAATCGTTTCTTTAGTAAAGCCGATTCTTCAAAAAACGGTGATTTAAAGCTAAATCAGATGAATCAGCAACTGCATAAAAAAGAAGGCAGCGGCAACGTTAAGGTCTTAACTTTGACCTATAACCAAGCAAACCAAAAGATGCCGGAAGACACAAAGAACTACTTCCAGAACCTGATTCAAAAAGGCGACTATGATGTGGTCTTGTTTGCGGAACAAGAGTCTAAATTGCTTGCTAACGATCTTGAGCTTGATGGTATGAACCTTCTGAGTCAAAACAAAATGAAAGTTATGACGAAAGGTCTTGGTGAAGGTGTTAGCTACACGTCAATGTCTGTTTTTGCAAAAGACGGCGTCGATATTAATGTCAAAAAAGAGTCTGAATACCGTCACGGTATCGGTGGTCGAAACATGGAATTCTTCATGGGTATCACTGGTAACAAGGGTGGCGTAAAAACGGCTTTGGAGATCAATGGTCAAGCCTTAAACGTCATTTCTGCACACTTGGACTCTAACAAAGAAGTCAAACGTGAATTCGAAGGTAACAAGTTGATGGAGGGGATCAAACCGAACGAAGAGGTTCTGATCACTGGTGACCTAAATGAGCGTGAAAAGCGTATCGCTGAAGGTTCTGACGTAATGTACGATCCTGTCGCACACGATGATACGCACCTTGCCAAGCACGGTTTTAAGTTCAAACCACTTAATAGCCACACCTACATGCAACTTGATAAGCACACTGGCAACATTAAACAGAAAGAAGGTCGCGACCGTCCTGACTTCGGTGAGCTCGATAATACCGGCTTAACCAACAAAACAGGCAACTTACAAAACCATGAAACCAGTGTTATCACTGAAGGTTTTGAGAATATCAGCGACCATAAGCCAGTACAGTCTACTTTTGAAGTAAGAGGCTTTTCTCAAAAGCTGATTGAAAACGCACAAACACATACAGCAGCAGACTTCAAAAATGAAGCAGCGTACTTAAAGCCTGGTACTGATCCGGCAAAAGCGACGTTTGAAGATGTGACCTCAGCGAACCAAGCTCGTCTTGGTTTAGAAAACTTGAGTAGTGATGAACAAGCGTTTGTAAAAGAGAACTTCGCTAGCTTTATCATCGGCAAAGATGCCATCTTTAGCCAGCTAACAAGTGGCTTTATGGAAGAGATGGGTCAGCTTCACACAGCTAACCTGACCACAGGTCAACTACAGACTCAACAAATTGCATTGAGCGAGAAATACGAACAGCTAAGTGACAAAGTAAACGCTCAGTTTAACCAGCAGTTCGTTGCTAACCTTTAAGACAGACGCAACCAGAATACCTATTTGTGAATCTATCTAGATGAATAGGAATGATGAATACAAAAGGTGATCGTAAGGTCACCTTTTTGCGTTTTAGGACAGAGCCAATCCCGCCTCCCACTTCCTCGCAAGACCGATTAACTGCGGCTTTCTACGGTTGAACCGGATCGAGCAATAGTGATTCACGAATCTGCTTTTCTTTGAAACTCGATAAGATAAACATCATCAGATAACCAAGACACAAAGCGACAATGATCGCGACGACATTGTGGGTAAATGCGGATATCACGTAGAACATAACAACTAAGGTCACGATACCTGACAAGCGAATAAACAAGCTGGTTTTGAAATAACCATTCGCTTTGATATACGCAAGTTGATAAGCGTTGAGCATCATGAAAATAAAGAAGATAGAAAAATGAAACAGCACTGGTACTGCACCCATATATTCCGGCGGGAAAAGCCCAGCGACAATGTTTGAACCAAACAGCAGCATCGTCGTGAAGAAAACAGCGCTGACAATAAACGACAGTTTAAACACCCAACGTCGTATCAACTGAATCTCTTGGTATTCCCCGTTACGGATTTTGACCGACAGCTCTGGCAATACGAACCGGTAGATAGGGAAAACAAACAACATGGTCATATACGTAAATACTGGGCGAACTACCACCTGAAAGTCCCCCAGCTCATCGACACTAAAGTAACGAATCGTCAGTAACACCGCGATGTAGATCATCAGAATGCTGGCACCCGCCTCAAGCGTAGCTGTAAAACTCTTCTTCACATAACCAAACATGTCCGGATCTAAACGTACCGGTTTAATTGGGAGAGTAGAAATCACTTTGCGGCGGCTGATGTACATGTACAAAGCGGTAATGAGTGAAGAAATGGTCAACCCATAAAACAATGCCGTTAGTGCGCTGTATCCAGCAACATAATAGGCGAACAAAAACAGAAGAACATTGAGTGAAGGGTCAAGCCAAGTCGTACGGTTAGTAATATCGTACAGGCGGTACATCGCGACGAGGTTCGTAAAGTACAGTTTAAGTCCAAGACCAAAGATTATCCCGACTAACTGAAGATACTCCACTCCGATACTAAGGCTGTGTTTAATATAGGGAATCACACCTCCCCAAGTAATCAAAACAACCAAAATCAGAGTGAATCGAAAGATATTGATAATATCCGTGTCATTCTGAGTTTGAGAATAAGTAACGACCATAGAAGATCGAAACCCAGTCATTAGAATCATAGAAAGCGAGATGATATCAACCACACTGTGAAATAGGGCTAGGTCGGTTTTCGGCACCCAAGCAGCAAGCCAGATTTTGAATGTAAATCCGATGCCTATACTGACTAAGGTCGCCCATATTCCAGAAAGAAACGCATTCTTTACTTTGGTCACTGATTCTGACTGCATTCCAGATACTGATGTCCATTTAACTGAGACCTTTCATGTTATTGAAAGTAATTCTCATTTACAAGCAAGTTTTATATGACCAAACAAAGGTTGCAGAAATACGACCTACTTAACTTCTCAACCGTAGAAAAGCCCTTCAAACAAAGGGCTAAACAGAAAACATTCGATCCATATACCTAAACCAATCTCACTGAATCCTGCATCTTGAGGTCACTTGGGTATATATCAATCACACATTACTGCGGATTCTTTCTTTGGCAAAGGTATAAGCGCATGCCAACTTGATTGATGTCCAGCCGTGGGATTGACCCCCACTGAATTTGACCCGTAATCTCACTTGATCCCCACCATGAGACCAAGACAAGGTGTTTTGAATTAAAGAAGGAGTGTCTCGATGCACCTGAACTTTGGTAATCGAAAAGTCATGTTCTAGCACTGCATACTTGTTGTCCGCATAATAGACTACAACCACCAGCGCACTACCCAACAACGCTTTAGTGCCTTTAATGAGCTTTTGTGGCTCACTTTCTACCGCGTTAGCGAGTTGTTTACCAATATTGCCCGAGAGGCATTCCAACGTCCTACTTCGTCCTGCATCATCATTAATGAACGTTTCTTTAAGCACCTCAAGCGTGCCATTGAGCTCTTCTTGTCTGAGGTCGAAATAAGTGTTCCCCAAAATTTGCCCAATACCCGGGTTTTTACAGTTAATGGTATTGGTCGCCTTAGCAATGGCCTTCAGAGAGATAGGTTCCGTTACGTACTTATCTCCTACTCGTAGCACTAACTCAATATCGGCAGTGTTTAGGCGGTTGTCCAAATACGCATCAGGCACTAGCTCGATAGAATCGATCTTAAAGTCACCATGCTTTTCTTTCAAAAACGCGCTTAAACCATCCACTGCACCAACAGAAGTCGCTCGTATCCCTTCGAACTCTGTAGCAGTAATATCCGGTGCATATTTCGCGAACATCTCAATAAACGCATGGTTATCAAGTTGGATGACATTTGGGTTTACCTTGAGAAGCTGAGCATAAAAAATAGCTTCGGAGCACTTGCCGATTGCGTTGGAATTCGCTTTCCCACCTTCAGGTTTATGTGTAACAGACAAAGCATCGTTAAACTGCTGCAAAGATCGCGCATTATCCTGAGCGATCTTATTCTCAGCTTTAGGTGTTGCGTAGCTGGTCGCTAGCTTGATCGCAGAGTCAGGACCACTTTCAAACTTAAATCGGATCAACAGCGTAATATTGTCGGCAGTAATGCCAACGGAATTCGAGCCAACCTTGGATATACTGACGTTTTTTATCTCGTGAACATCAATTTTAAATTCTTCAACACCCTTTAGCCTTTCGCCATCATACTGAGTAATAACATTGAAGGAGTCAGTCATAAACAAGGAGTTAAATGCCTTTTCGATGGTTTCAGAGGCTTGGTTATATTCATCCAGAAACAAGCCAAAGCATTTCTCTCTCAGCTCATAAAGAAGCTTACTGCGAAACTCTTCAAGTTCTTGCGTGAACTTAGGACAAGACTCTTTTAGTAAACGCCGCAACTCACTTTCCGTGACCTCGCTAGGCACATCACCCACTATGCGATTGGCACTATCGAGTAAAAACTGACGGTAAACCTTAGCAAAGTAATCATTGAATTCACTCTGAAGGGAAGCTGATCCAAAGTATTTTGCAATAAAGCTTTTTGCTCCTAAATTCTTTGGCTGTATCACTCTTTTTGGCCTTATTTTGAACAGGTTGACACAAACAACGTCTCCATTAGCTAGATGCAAGGTTAGATCAGGCGCGACATTTGAGTTGTCAGCCTCAAATTTGTTCTGGACTTGAGAGATGTTACTTTGCTGCTCAATGATAAATCGCGCAGTCCCCGAAGCAATCCCATCAGCTTTCGGAAGCGTTTTCGCCTGTAAATAGTGCTGGATTTCAGAAGTAACCGCTTGAACGTGGAGATCTCCACTTTTTCTTGGCGTTGGGTTTGGCATAAGTTTATCCGCTATGAATGTCATATCACGCTAGCATGAAACGTAGATTCGACAATGGCACATTAGCGCAATCTCAGCAACTAGAAGAGTTTAACTAACAGATTGATAAGCTTATTTAAAAACCTAGCTCACGCTTTTTTTCGCTCAATATTCAATAAAAAAGCGCATCTCAGACAAACATCCAAGTGCGCTTTCATCGACAACAGTCAAGTATCAACGCTTAAGTGAACGATAGACACCGAAGGACAATCTCTAATCCGGTTTGCGGTCTGAAATCACCTTACCATCTTTAATCGTAATGATGCGTTTAGTACGCTCTGCCAAAGCGTTGTCGTGTGTGACGATGATGAGGGTTCGACCTTCTGCATGAAGTTGGTTGAACAAGGCTTCAATCTCTGCACCTGATTTGGAGTCCAAAGCACCAGTTGGTTCATCGGCAAGGATAATTTGCGGGTCATTAACCAAAGCTCGTGCAATCGCAACCCTTTGTTTTTGACCACCTGAAAGCTGGTTCGGCTTGTGATCGAGTCGATCCCCTAGCCCCACTTGTTCTAACAATTTTGCGGCACGTTGGCGACGCTCTTTAGCTTTGATACCCGAATACACAAGCGGTAATGCGACATTATCTAGAGCCGTTGCGTATTCAAGCAAATTAAAGCTCTGAAACACAAAACCAATCTTTTGATTGCGAATCCCTGCTAGAGCATTAGCAGTTAAGCTTGCAACATTTTGACCACCCAAAACGTATTCACCATCCGTCGGTTTATCCAGGCAACCAAGCATATTCATCAGCGTCGATTTGCCAGAGCCAGATGGTCCAAGAATAGAAAGAAACTCTCCTTGGTTAATGGTTAAGTCAACGCCGTCTAGTGCACGTACTTCGACCTCACCACTCGCGTAGTACTTACAAATATTAGTCAGCTCGACAAGCGGCTTGTTCACCATGCTTTCTCCAGAATTATTATTATTCACTTTGTAGTGCCTCCAGCGGACTCACTTTGGCTGCCCGATTGGCAGGTAACCAAGCTGACGCGACGCCGATAAACACCAAGGTAGAGATCACTATCGCAACCACAGTCCACGAAAGTTCTGGAACCGGTTTACCGAGATCTTCATAGAAGACATTCCCTTCTAGATTGATGGCACTGATTGCGGAAATGAGACTGTAGGTAACACCGAGCCCCAACGCGCCTCCCATCATCATGGTCATTAACGATTGAACTAAGTAATGCAGACGGATCGCCGTTGGCGTTGCCCCTACCGCCATACGAACTCCAATATCTCGGGTAGAGCGTTTAACAGTCGCGTACATCACATTCGCGATCCCAACACCAGCCACAGCTAGCGTGACAAAACCAATAATGCCGAGAAAGCTTTGCAAACCTATCAGGAACTGCTGCATGCTCTTTTGTTGGATGAACATATCTTCCACTTGTACGACTTGTTCATCACTGACACTGGCTCCATGTTTACGCGCAATCACTTGGCGAATGGTTTCAGCCAACCTCTTGCGGTCGGTCTCCGATTTTGGCTCAACATTAATACCACCAATATCACCATTTGCATGAAAGCGTTGCCAAGTCGCAAGCGGAACAAAGCTCGAATAATTGATGTCATCGCCTTGCTCAACGCGTCCACTGTTTTTGGCAAGTACCCCGACCACGGTAAACTCTTCGCTACCAATTTTAACCTTTTTACCAACCGGATCGGCTTGCAAGGTAACAGCGGCAAACCAGTTAAAATCATCAACTGGGTTGAACAAATCCGCTGCTAATGAATAACCGAGCACAACCACTTTGCGCATCTGTTTTTGATCAAGAGGATTCAACCATCGCCCGCCGGGTAATGGCTTCAGATTAGTCATTGATGCGTAATCCGTTGGAACCGCGAGCGGCTTTTGCCATGATCCTCGGTTTCCTGCTGTGATGTTTTCATTCCATTTCGCGCTGGGTGCTACACTGGCTACTTCAGGTAATGCCTTGATGACTTTAGCGTCATCTATCTTAAGCGTAAGAAATTTACCTTGATGAAAAGCGCCATGATCAACCGTCGCAATCCCCCCAGTCAGATAGATCAGATTACCATTGCCATTTTGCGCCGTTTTCAGCACGCCCTGTCGAATTCCCTCACCAACAGCCAGCATGGCAGCGATACAAAGCGTTGCCCATGCCACCGCCAAAATCGTTAAGCCTAAACGCAACTTTTCTGCTGACATCTCTTGGAAGATTTGTCTCATTGGTAACAGCATGATTATGCCCTCGCACTCAAAGCAATTACAGGTGTGAGACGAGAGGCTCGTCTTGCAGGAAAGTATGACGCCATCAGTGCCAAAATCAGCGTGACTAAGAGTGACCATACAATAGAGCCGAGTGTTATCACCGGTATACCAACCCATTCAGGAAGGGTGATTGAGCTAAGTAAGGTCACAATACTATAAGCAAACATCAGCCCAACTCCGGTTCCAACAGCAACAAGAATGAGCCCTTCTAAAATAAACTGATTCAGTATCGATTTTTGAGTAGCGCCTATCGCCAAGCGAACCCCAATCTCTCTTGTTCTCTCAGTCACCGACAGAAACATAATATTGGCAACACCAAGTGCACCAACAGCCATGGTCATAGCACCACTTGCACCCAAGAACACCTGAATGCCACGGAAGATCCCCTTAATCAATGAGGCTCCTTCACTAAAATCTGGCATATCAATCGCATCTCTATCGTTAGGATCAAAATGAAGCAATTTCGCATAAAAGTCAGCAACGTTTTTCCTAAATGAATAGGCATCCATGCCCGCGGCAGGCTTCATCAACAACATCCATGGCTTGGTGTTCCACAGATCTCGATAGGTCGTTTGAGGGATGAAGACGGTACGGTTATCACCAAAAGAAATACCAGAGTCCTCATTTTTGAGTACGCCAATTACCAGAAAAGGAATGCCATTAACTTTCACTGTATTACCGATGGTAAGTGCCCCCATCTTCGCGATTTGCTCACCTAATACTGCGACGCGTGTGTGATTGTGGATATCACTCGGTGAGATATGGCGCGAGCCAGTTTCAAACTTGCTTTGCATTAGTGAAAAATACGTCGAATCTATGCCGCTCACATTACTCGATAAACGTTGTCCTTTTTCATTGGTAACGCTGCCATCCCACTTGGCATACACACTGGAAACATCCTCGACAAAACCCGCGCTCTTGATCATCTCAACTTGCTCTTGTGAAATACTGATTTGACGCCTAGCCGGTAAGCCTTGCCAAGCCTTACTTGTGCTTGAGGGAAATGCCACTTGGACGTTGTTCATCAAAAAAGAAAGCTGTTGAGTTTGATGACGATAGAAACCCTCTCCCAACGCAATCAACACCACCACTGAAATGACACCCCAAGCAATAGCAATGATCGCCAACGCACTTTTCATACGATGCGCCATCAAAGTTTGCCAGGTTTGCTGCAATAGATTGGTCATGAGTTAAAAGCTCGAGAAATCAACGCCATCGTGTCATCATCCAGCTTTCCTGCGGTTTGAAGCAAACCAATGCGCTGACGCCAATAGCTGTACAAGTTGGTTTTTAGGCTATTTTTGGCTTCAAACAAACTGTTGTGCGCACTGATAACCTCTGAGACTTCCAACAATCCTGCGTCGTAAAGCTTCTCTTTACTGCGTAAGACTTTCTCGCGAGAAAGCACAAGCTCGTTTGCCATCAGCACTTGGTTCCAGTTGATCTCGACCTGAGTAAACTGCTGGATAACGCGCTTATGAATATCGATTTCAACTTTACGCAAATCTTGTTTCGCACTGAGGATATTAAGTGACGCTTCATCAACTTTAGCGCGCGTTGCACCGTTGAGGTCAATTGGCACGCTCAAGGTGATGCCAGCGTTGAACTCACCGTCTTTGCGTCGATCATCATCGTTGTAACCAATGTCACCTTTCAACGTGGGGTAGTAACCACCTTTCGCTGAATCTTTGGCAAACTCACTGGCTTTGACATTTTGCGCAGCGACTAATAGCTCAGGACTGCTGTCTTTTGCCAGTTTCAACCATTGCTCTTGGGAGTTCACCAACATTGGTGGCTGGATGAGCGAATCAGTACGAATTTGATCGACATTTTGTGGCGTTTGGTTGATTAAAGCTGCCAGTGTCGCTCTTTTCACTTCTAAGTCAGCTTGAGCACTTAAAATACCCGCTTGTTCAGAAACCTGTGTCGCACGAATCTCTTCAACATCAACCGATTTCACTTTACCTGCACGATACCGCTTCTCTATTATTTTCAGTAACTTATTGCCTTCTTCTAGCTTAGATTGCGCCAGTTGCAAATCGCCTTGCGCACTCGCAACATCCAGGTAAGACGATAGGAGCCTTTGCGCCAATTCGTTATGTGATTGAGTCAACTCCAACTGCGCTTTAAGGTAGTTTGCATTTGCTCGGTCTAAGTCTGACCACAAACTGCTGTCCCAAATGGTTTGAGAGAGGGATGCCCCGTAGCGGTTGATATTGTCTGCTGACTCACTCCAGTTTGAAGACGCCGTGGCAGTCAAACCGGGCAAAAGTGAACTGCGACTCGCATCAACACCGACCTCGCCAAGTTGCACGCCAATCTTAGCTTTTTCATAATTTGGGTCGTTTTGTTTTGCCTGTTGCCACGCTTGCTCGATAGAAATCGCATAGCTAGGCAAACTTAACGTGGCAGCTAATATCGCGCAGCCTAATTTGGACAAAGTTAACTTAGCCATGAGCGGCTCCCATCATCATGCTGTTGTCGATGATTTCTTCATTCAGTTCGACACCATCAAGCACTTCCACATTAATTCCATCCGATAGTCCGAGTTTGACTGGTTGTGAGTGGAAACCTTGTTCAGAAGTGTCTGGGATCAAAACGCTTGGTGTGTCGCCATTAAACTGAAGCGCACGCTCTGGCAGTGTTAAAACATTTTCTGATTTCTTTAGCGTGATTTTTGCCGTCGACGAAAAACCCGAGCGCAAACGCACTTCTTTCGGAATACTTAGTTCGCCCACTTCAACGCCAAAGCCATTATCGAAACTTTTCGCGGATGCGTTTCCAGCAGGTGAGTTTAAGTTCTCAGACTGAATGGCCACTTTAGTCAGCACTCCAGAGATCTCAACATCTGGATAAGGAGCGACAGTGATCACAACTGGCATGCCTGGGGAAAGCTGAGCAGCATCATGTTCACTCACGCTGCCTTTGAAAATCAGGCTATTCATATCAGCCAGTGACATCATTGCCGTTGCTTCTTGGCTTGATTGTGTAGAAATAATCGGCTCACCGACTTCCACTTTACGGTTAAGAACAGTGCCATCAATCGGCGCATAAATGGTCGATGTCAAACGTGCATTCCCGATAGAGGCTTCGCCGCTACGAATCAACTCAAGGTTCTGACGTTTTTGCAATACATTCGCTTGAGCAGACTTAACCGCTGATCGCGCACTCACATACTCGTCATAGTTTTTAGGAATGATGTCCTGTTTGACCAAGCTCTCTAGGTTAGCAAGCTTTTGTTTGGCTGATTCAAGATCCGCTTCACTGCGCATCAAATCGGTAGACGCATCCGTCAGTGCTTGAGGTGTCGGGTTAGGACGCACCTTAATCAAGGGTTGCCCTTGTTTTACTTTTTCGCCGACGTTGACATAGATTTCACCAACGATACCGTCAATTTGTGACTTAATAGAAACCGAGTGCGCTGGAACAATATTACCAACAGCGACCGCTTGTTTTTCAATGGTTCCTTTTTCCACCGCTAGAGTTGGAAACGCTTCCGGCTGAGCCGAAGATTGCAGATAGTAATACGCACCGCCACCGAGCAGCGCAACGCTCACAGCAGAGACAAGCCAAGTTTTTGCCATCATTGATACCAGTTATTGTTGTGTAGTCTTGTGACCATCTCGTGAACACAAAGTTCTAGGATAATATCGGCTTTAATGTAGGATATTTGTCATATTTGGTATGGCTATGTAATCACTAAAAGACAATAGCCGGAGTGAATCGCTGAACTTGGCGTAAAATGATCATTGGTTAAATTTCAACACGGCGACCAGTTGGTAAATGCTCTAGGCGATCAACAAGCACTTCTTTCAGTAAATGATACGCCTTCATCCCCGTACAGTGACCCGTGTAAAACTTCTCAACAGGATATTCTGACAAGACTTTACCTAATGCTTTGATGTCGTCTTTAGTACCACCAATACTATTAAATACGGGCAAGCCCACGAGATGAAAGCCACCCACTACCGCTTCGATTTTGCAGTTTGGAAATGACCCAATGCTTTTTACTTCACTTCGAAAGCACCAACCTGCTGTTTTGATCCTATTAAGACTTGACGGAAGATCAAAAAACACACTATTATTCGCAAAACTGACCAATTGGTCAGTCGGTATTTAGAGCGAGTACTATGGACAAAAGACAGCAGATCATTGAAGTTGCAACGCAGTTATTTGCGGAACATGGTTTTGAGAAAACGCCTGTCTCCACCATTTGTGAGAAGGCTGAAATTTCAAAAGGCTTGGTGTTTCACCACTTCAAAAATAAAAACGAACTGTTAAGAGAAGTTTTTGTTCATATCACTCAGATTATCGAAGAAACAGATAAGAGTGATGAACACGTATCAGAGAATGACGATCGCTTAGAAGCAATGATCCACTCGATCTTCGATGGTATGACCATTCCTGAACACCGCAAGATTTATCAGTTCAATTTTAGTGTGATGGTTCACCCGACCACCAGAGCGATTGTTGTAGATCTGATAGACGAACGCTACCAAGGTTTACAGGTATCCACTGAAGAAGTTTTTCGCTCACTGGGGCACCCGAACCCTGTTGTCGTGACAAAAATGTTCATCGCGGAGATCGATGGTATTGCCATGAACTATTTACTCAATGAGGACTTCCCTATCGAAGAAATCAGGCAAGAGTTCATCAAAAAGTACTGCTAAACCAACCAAAAAATCATGCACATCTCGTTGCGTGATTTTTTTGATTAAACCAACTGACTGCACGGTCAGTCGGTTTAGTAAATTAAATATAAAAACTAAGGAGAAACCAATGAATACACCTTATCAAATTCAATACGAAGCGTTCGAGAAAGCCGGTGGGCTATATGATGAGAGACACGCCAAACTCTATGCAGAATTTGCCGACAATCTTATTGCAGATGGCAGCTTTTCAATCGTCTACGAAGGCGTAGCACACGCCTGCTATACCCCTATCGTGATTGACGCAGCACCACACCTAAAATGCTATGTACTTGCACCACTTGCGGTACTACCTGAGTTCCAAGGCAAAGGTTATGCGACAAGATTGATGGAAGAAGCAGAAAAGCAGTTAAACGCTGACGTTATCTTTGTAATGGGCGATCCGATGCATTATGCGAATCGTTACAACACGACTCACAGCGTATTACTACCTGTACCGTCCAATGCGCCTTTAGATTGCTGGTTTGCACGAGAGTTAACACCAGGCGCGTTAACTGGGGTTGGTGAGTCCACTTCATCCATCAAGGGACCTTTTTCTGATCCATTGATGTGGAGTCATCCAGACGAGCAAGTCGTCTAATATCAACATCAATCTGTTATGCCCAGAGCACATTGCTTTGGGCATGCGGTGTAACCCAATCTATCTTAATAGGAGCATTGCAAGTGCACCAACCAATACACCGAATACAAACATTCCTACACTAATTAATATAAGGTTAGGAGAATTGCTAAAAGATGAAGGTTCGTTACTCCCATAGTTATCAGGTTTAGCATTGACCAAAAGTGCCGTGTATTCGGTATCAAATGCAGCCGCCAGAGAACGCCCCGTCTCCAAAGAAGCACTTCCGTGAAGCTCAACACGTTGTATGGTGCGTAAACTTAACCCACAGATATCGGCGAGTTGTTGTTGGGTCCATGCTTTGTGCTGCCTTAGGTGGCGAATTTTTGAGGTATCTAATCGCATCCATTCACCCTTTCCCACCAAAAAACACAGCGATAGTGACAAAACCAACAAGCAAACCACATGCAAAAGCAACACCAATGCCTTTGAGAATTTGGAGATGAGTTAGCCCAAATTCATACTCATCAATACTTCGATAACCCTTTTTCAGGAAGACCGTTATCATCCACTTACCGTTTAGGCAAATTTGGACTTCTAATTTCTCTCCTTCAATCTCAATCATATGACTGGATTTAAAGTACCAATTGGACTTTTGGGATACGAGTTCACCATCGACGTAAACCCACTCTTTGCCGCTTAACATTGAGATTTGGACAGTAATGTCATGTCCTTTCCATTCAAAGTAGCTGGTTAAAATTGTTTTCCCTGTTTGCATCACATATCCCTATTCATTCAATGATGTTCACATCGTGCCGCAAGATCGACACTATAAAAACGACGCACAGACGACAGTCGCCTTTTTGTCATGTGACACCATGGCGACAATGGTATGACAGTTCTTAATTTTCAATAAGTTAAGTAATCAACTTGAGGACAAACCCCTGCCGTCTCCGTGGTTCAATATCCACTATTGCGGGCATAGAGAAAACAACTCTTGTTCTTCAGTTTGATATTCAGCCGCCTCTTTAGCGATAGCGATATTTTGCTTACTCGCCTTAAACTCAGAACCAGTGCCGGGCCAAAAATACCCTTGGTCATCATGACAGAGCACAATAATCGATGCTGCAGCTCCTAAATTTGGCTCATCTCCCTTCGCTGCATACATTTTGAAAGATATGTGAGACGAAAAATTCCCTCGAATCTCTTCGAGTACGTCAGCTTGAATTTCGTAGTATGCATCAACACCTTGCGTTATTTCTTCAAAACTCGTGAGCCGTAAAACGGCGGAATACGGTGCTTGATTGATCGCAACTCTAAGTGGTTCTTTTGCCATAACTTCTACCGCGATAAAAGCAATAAACCATAGCGTCCACTTCATGCTTATCCCCTTTTAAACCGCATACTTAAACAGTCCTGCGGAAACATACTTAACGCAGGAAATACCGTGTATTCCTTCAGCACGCCTTGTTTATTTGATTGATTAACTTGGCTTTCGTAGCTCTAAGAGCAGGTAACGGCATATATAACCTGCACCTGATGTATAACCGACAAGATTTTCAAGCGATACGACTTTAAGCCCTGCGTTTTGGCTGAACTCGCGAACTTCGTTCTCGGTGTAAGCGGTGTGTACGACTGTGCCACTGTAGGTGTTTCTCGGCAGATCTTTTCCATCTGGGTCGTGACATTGGAAACTGATAAAGCAACGCCCATCAGCATTTAGCAGCTCAGCAATACATTGAAGTAGCGACTGGGGATCGACGAGAAATTCCGTGAATCCGAGAGCGGTAATGATGTCGAAGGTTTGATTGAAAAGTGGGGAAAAAGGTTGGTCAAGATCATGAACATTGACGCTTTGATATAAGTTGGTTTCGCGCGCTTTGTTCACCATATTGGAGGAGATGTCCAAGCCATGTAGAACGACATCAGGGTAATGAGATTTTATGACTTTCCCGATGCTGCCTGTGGCGCAAGCCAAATCAAGGACTGAGCCTTGCTGTAGATTGAGTGTTTTTAGCTTCCCGTCGACCCAACGTGGACCAACATATTGGCTGTCTTCAATTAACTTTTGGTAGCGCTCAGATACTTCATCATACATTTTGGCAACGTCCATGATTCCTCCTTGAATTCTTGAACGCTTGCCAATGTAGCACGCCCTACTCACCTATACACTTATGTCCTTGTAAAAGCGTGAAAAAAGTCGACGTGCTACGCATTGATTTAAGCCATCCAGATCCTCGCTAAAATACCTACTGGTGTGGTAACACCCGTTGTAATTGAGCTTATCTTCCCATCTTTTACAACATAGATAGTCGGAGTTACGCTAATGCTCCATTCTTGCATGATGGTGCTTTTGGGATCATTGACATTATCGAACTGGTAGTCTTTTGCCTGCATGAATTTTTGTACACGTTCTTCTGGACCAGAGGCACCAGAAACAGCAACGACTTCATAATAGTTGCTCAACCAACTCACGCTAGGGCTAACAAACTTACACGCAGGGCACCACGTTGCCCAAAAATACACGACAACAGGCTCGTCATGGCTTTTGGCAATCACATCGACGAACTCACCGTCCGCCATGATTGCACTAAGAGGCGGCGCATGCTCTTTGGGAATGTCTTTGGTGCGGTACCAATCCATCGCGACCGATATAACAGTCACCATGAGGATGATTTGTAGCGCTTGACCAAGCCAATATTTCAGCGACTTGCGCTTTTTTACGGTGTTCACTTAATCACACCTCCGCTTGCTTGCTCAATGGCTTTCACCACAACATCGTCAGTCAAAATCACTGGTAAAGGAATACCTTCTGGTGCAGCAGGACCATAAACTATGTTGAATGGCACACCAAAACGACCATGTGCTCTTAAGAAATCGGTAACTGAACTATTGGGATGCGTCCAGTCGCCTTTTAACGTCGCAACATTAGGGCTTTGCAGCAATGAGTAAACTGGATCTTGCCAGATCACACCGATCTTGTTGGCTTTACAAGTGACACACCAGTCAGCAGTCACATCCACAAATACTACGCGACCATTTTTCACGTGTTCCGCAATCGCTTCATTCGATAACTTTTCCCAAACCAAGTCTTCAGGCAATGGGGTTGCCCAATGATTCGCTGTCATGCTGCCTAGCATCAGTCCACCAGCGATTAAGATGAGCGATGCCGTACCTGACACTGCCAGCGCTTTGTTACCGTAGACTCGCTTGACACGCGCCATAATAACGATGAATGCAACCAAGCCGATTAAGATGACCCAAAATACGGGTAAGTGATTCGCCATCAATGACAACAACCATGCACTGGTTGCCAGCATCATGATGCCGAATACGATTTTCACGACATTCATCCACTGCCCTGGCTTTGGTAACTTCAACGCGATACCCGGGAAGATAGCGACTAAGATCCAAGGCAGTGCCATGCCTAATGCCAGTGCGGTGAAAATAGCAAACAACGTTGCTACGTCCGCACCCAGTGCAAACGCAACGGCGGTACCTAAGAAAGGCGCAGAACAAGGCGTTGCAAGCAGAGTCGCGAACATTCCTTGCACGTAGTGTCCAAATAGCGAGTTATCGCCCTTCGACGCTAGCCAAGTATTCGTACCTGAAGACAGGCGAATTTCAAATAAACCAAGCATGTTGGCGCCAAATAATCCGGTCACCAGCAGCATTAAGCCTAAGAACCAAGGGCTTTGGAATTGCACACCCCAGCCGATAGCATTACCTGTCAGCTTCAACACTAAGATAAACCCAGCCAAAAGCCAGAACGAAGTCAGAATACCTAACGAAGAAGCGATGAATTGAGTGCGAATTTGGCGACGTTCAACACCTTGTGCGGCCACAATGCTGCTTAACTTCATACCTAGTACTGGTAGTACGCAAGGCATGATATTCAGAATCAAGCCGCCTAGTAGCGCAAACAAGAATATGTTCACCAGTGAAGTGGTTGGCAAAGCTTGCGTGATAACACCCGCTTTTGCTTGCGCGGTTTCTTGCGCCAGTAGGTTGTTATCTTTGATTGAGACGTAAAGCGATTGGTTATCCAGTTCTACGTCACCCAACCAAGTATTCACTAAATAGTTTGCGGTAAGCGTATTGCCCTCTTGATGCAGCCCTTCCAACTTGAAGCTGTAATCGCTCGTTGTTTCATCGACACCATCGACTAACACTTCTGGCTTCTGCCATCCTTGTGAGTTGGTCAGTTTGATTTGCAACTTAGATTGGCTCGCATCCCAGTTTGCTTGCGTAACTTCAACAAAAGGAGAAGGCTGAGGCACACTGCTCACTGCTTGCGCGTAAGTAAACATCACTCCTTCATCCACTTGTAAGTCGGAAGGTAGGAAAGACAGTTGAATGTGATAATCCGTCAGGACACAAATGGTCGTGCACGAAGACAGTGTCAGCGTCGCATCAATCGTCACTGGTTTATTCATGTCTTCGACGTGTAACGTCATTGGGAAAACGGTGTCACCTTTATAACCCAGCGTTTCAATACCAAGCAGTTCGTATTTCTGCGGGTACGGCCATTGCCAATCCACTTTGGTTAGGTTTTGTGATTTTTCCCAATCAATAGAAGGCGCGACACCACCTTCACCCGGTGAACGCCAGTAGGTTTTCCAATCGCCGGTGAGTTTGACATCAAGATAACCAGTAAGTGTGTTGGTATTGGGATCTTGTTGTCCGGTAAGAACAAAGCGCGTCTGTACAGGTGGATGTTGAGGGTTGGTCAGCCACCCGGTGTCTGTCGTCTGTGCTTGGGCAAATAACGAGAATAAGCTCAGTGCTAACGTCATGAAGATCATAACCGCAGCTTGAGTTGTTTTTTTAATGTGGTTCATAGTGATTCCTAGTTAAAAACAAGTGTAGAAAATACTGACGGAAAAATACTCGTCAGAAATCACTTGTTATTCACGGAATACACATAGGGTGAGATGGACCCGATACTTATGGATTATCGGTTCTGTCCATTGCCTTTGGTTAGCAAATGCGCAGCAGCGCCACACGGCTAATACGAAGAGACCAATAAACAGCACAACAACCATGGTTTCCAGTTGCTGTTGAGCAAATTGAATCAGTTTTTCAGATAACTCACATTTACCCGTATCGTGCCCACTGTCGGCTCTCTCAATCTTTGTGACATCATTAACTCGCCCCCCATCAACCAACACCGAGGTCGTGTTCGAGTCATATTGCATGGCGCAACTGAACATCAAGCCGGAGTTTTTCAACAGGCACACCACAATCACCCAGCCAATCAAAGCTAGGAGCCATTTCCCTTGATGTTGGGATGCAGCAGATTGTGAAGTAGATGCAAGCATATTCGTTTTGATTGTCAATCGTTGGCGGGAATCATACGCAAGTTTATATAAACCTCAAGTGGTATGAATTTTCTGCGCCGCTCTCATTGGTAGCTAATTATGATAGTCTTATGACTACCATTTCCGTAAATAATTCAACATGCTCAATAAAGTTAATCTTGCTGATATTCGCTCCTTTGTTTTGATTGCTCAACTGGGCAACTTCACCAAAGCGGCAGAAGCCCTTTCAGTATCGCGTTCCCATGTATCTCGCCAAATCAGTGGGCTCGAAGCGCAAATGGGCGTGACTCTACTCACTCGAACTACGCGAACATTGCGTTTGACTCATGCCGGTGAACGTTTTTACCAAGAATGCGAAAAAGCACTGCATGATATCGACCAAGCATTAATTGCCGCTGTCGACGATACTCAAGAAGTTCGAGGGTTGATCCGAGTGAACTGCGTCGGCGGTTATATCGGCGAAGACATCGTCGCTAAATACGTCAATGAATTCATGTTGGAATACCCAGATGTATTTGTGGATTTGGACTTCTCTTCGCCTCGAATTGATTTGATCGAAGACCAGTTCGACGTTGCGATTCGTATGGGGGAACTGGAAGACGCGGGATTCGTTGCGCGTAAGTTGATGATGATCGACATGGTCACACTCGCGAGCCCACGTTACCTTAAAATACATGGCGAACCAGTCGCCCCTAAAGAGCTGGCGAAACACCGTACTCTCACAGGCTCAGTTACGCGTTGGAGCTACCGTAACGTTGCTACACAAACTGAACACAGTGACGTGATAGTGAAAGGTAATTTACGTTGTAAGAATGGTCGCGCTCTTGTGATGGGCGCACTCTACGGTAACGGCATTATTCGCGTACCCTTAAGTTACTGTGACAAAGAAGTAGAGCAAGGCAAGTTGGTCAAAGTGATGCCAGAATGGGAAATCCCATCGGTACCTCTGTCAGCGATTTTCCATCGTGACCGCTACCAGCCTAAACGTCTGCGAACCTTTATTGATTTCATCAAAGCCAAGTTTGAACAAGACGCGAAAGCTTAAAACGAACATTAGAGCGTCTCATCACTCCTCGCCTTCTCTGGATAACGCAACAACCAGTCTCTAAGGCTGGTTTTTGCATTAAACAGGTAAGAAACGTGTAAACAATCCCGCAAAAACAAGCGCATAACGTGAAAAAGGGTTATTCTTAGTTATTAAAAGTACGAAATAATTAATGAATGAGCACCCAACCTAATTCACGTCAATTGATCTCCTGCGAAGAGTGCGGCTTGGTCGTTCGTATTCCTGATATCGAACAAGGTCAAAAAGCACAGTGTCCTCGCTGTGAGCATTCGCTAACTAAAATCAACGCGAAACCGTATCAAAGCGTTCTTGCTGTCTCGGTCGCTTGTTTGATCATGCTAGTTTTGAGTGTCTCTTTCCCATTCATGTCGTTCAGCGTTCAAGGTTTATCTCAAGAAATCACTCTAATGCATGCAGCGAAGATGCTAGCGGAATTTCATAATGCGCTCCTTGGCGCTTTATTACTTGCGACCGTTGTCATCCTTCCCGCGATCTACGTCGGTTTGATTCTTTTCCTTCATCTTGAAGCCTTGAAGTCGCTCAAGCATCCATTGAGTAAAAAACAAATTCGCATGGCGAAGACTCTGTGTCGAATTCTGTTTAGAGTCGAACCTTGGTTGATGGTCGATGTCTTTTTAATTGGCGTGTTAGTGAGCCTAATTAAGATTGCTTCGCTGGCTGAGATAGGCATGGGCAGTTCATTCTGGGCATTCTGTGTATACACAGTTTTGGTGGTGAAGTGTATTTCTATGGTAGATAAGAGCTGGCTATGGGGGCATTTCATCCCATCTATCGAACTACCAAATGTGAAAGAAGGTGACACGCACCATGACAATAATCACATTGGTTGCCACACGTGCCATCAGCTTAACCCTATCGAAGATACTAAACATCAAAAGTGTCTTCGTTGCCATAGCCCAGTTCATAAATACAACCCTGCGAATAACTTACAGAAAGCATGGGCACTGTTGTTTGCCTCTATTATCTTTTACATTCCAGCCAACCTTTATCCAATGATGTATACCGTTAGCCTTGGTCATTCCGAAGGTTCAACCATCATGGAGGGCGTGGTGCTGCTGTGGCAACTAGGCTCCTACCCAATCGCTGCCGTTATTTTCTTTGCTAGTGTCTTCATTCCTATGGCAAAAATGCTCGCCTTAACATGGCTTTATTACAACGCGCAGAAAGCTCAATACTTGCCACCAGAGGAAAGTATCTCGCGTTTAAAAGTGTACCGAATGACCGAGTTTATTGGGCGCTGGTCAATGATTGATATTTTTGTGGTCGCGATTTTGGTTGCGTTAGTACAACTGCAAAACCTAATGGCGATCTACCCTGGTCCTGCTGCCCTTTCATTTGCGGCAGTGGTCATTTTCACCATGCTCTCTGCCATGATTTTTGACTCGCGTTTGTTATGGCAATTACCACAAAACGAAGCGCAGAAGCCAATGACGAATAACTTAACTGAGAAAGCTAAATATGAGTGATGAGAACAAAGCAACCGCTCAAATAAAACCGCAAAAGCAGGTCTCCGCAATTTGGATCATCCCGATCCTTGCACTGGCGATGGGAGCGTGGATGTTGTTTCAATACATCAACAGTACTGGTCCCGAGATCACTCTGAAGCTACCAACAGCAGAAGGCATTGAAGTTGGCAAGACCGAAATCAAGGCACTCAATGTAAAAGTGGGAGTGATCACAGATGTTAAGCTCAGCAAAGATTACGACCACATTATTGCCACGGCACAAATGAACAAAGATGCCGATCGTATGCTGCGTGAGGATTCGATGTTTTGGGTCGTCAAACCGCGTATTGGTCGGGAGGGAGTTTCTGGTTTAGAAACGCTACTTTCCGGTGCTTATATCCAGCTGCAACCAGGCAACTCCAAAGTTGAAAAGGAACACTTTAACGTACTTGACGTTCCACCCGTTGCCTCCCCTGATGCAGAGGGTCTACGCATTGTCTTGACCCACCGCGAAGCAGGCAAACTCGGCGTTGGCGATCCGGTGATTTACAAAGGCTTCACCGTTGGGCGTGTAGAAACCACTAGCTTTGACGTGGATACTCGCCGAGCACTGTACCAACTGTTTATCTTCAAACCATACGACAGCCTTGTGCGCACTAAGACTCATTTTTGGTTAAGTTCAGGTGTTGACTTACAACTGAACGCCGAAGGTTTTGAGGTGAAGTTTGGCTCTCTTGAAAGCTTAATCACTGGAGGGGTTGTCTTTGATACCTTACCTGGCTTAGGAGCGGGAGATGAAGTCAAAGAGGATATGACGCACTTCCGTTTATTCGATGACGTTAAGCAAGTGCGTGAAGGCATGTACGACGACTACATCCAGTTTGTCATGATGTTTGAAGAATCAGTACGTGGTCTTAAACGTAAAGCACCCGTGGAATATCGCGGTCTACGTATCGGTACTGTAATGAAAGTGCCAATGCGTATGCCAACGCCAGACGAAGATTTCTCTGCGAAAAAAATTCCTGTCTTAGTTCGTATTGAACTTGGACGCGTGTACAACGACTTGCCTGCCGACAAGCTACCTCTTTTCAAACAGAAACTGAAAGAAGAGTTTGCTAAAGGGCTTCGTGGAACACTAAAAACCGGCAACCTGCTGACTGGCGCATTGTACATTGATACCGATTTTTATCCTGATGAAGACCCATACGTCCCAAGCGAGTTTGAAGGCTTAGACGTATTCCCGACCAAACAAGGTGGGTTCGCTCAAGTACAACGCCAAGTCAATGACTTCCTGACCAAAATTAATAGCTTACCGATGGAAGAGACGCTTCAATCATTAAATAAAACCCTGAAAACATCAGAGCGCACTCTCGCTTCTGCTGAGCGCGTTGCAAGCAGTGTCGACAAATTGCTTAACCAAGACGATACCAAAGCCATTCCACAAGACATTCGCAAGAGCTTAGAACAGTTGCAGAAAACCTTGGATGGTTATGGTCCGAATTCCACTATGTATAGTGAGATAGAGTCCACATTGAAAGAGTTGGAGCAGGTAATGACGGAGTTCAAGCCCGTTCTTAAGCAACTAAATGAAAAACCAAACTCATTGGTCTTTGGTGAAGATGAAGTGAATGATCCAATTCCTGTTAGAGGGCAAAAATAATGAAACGCGGACTTTTATTGATTTCTGCGCTATTGGCAGGTTGTAGCAGTGCACCAGAAAACACCGGGGCATTGTATGTATTGCCTGAAGCAAGCTCAGCGAAAATCAGTGACACCATGATTACACAACGTCCACAGCTTGTTGTTCGTCCAGCTCAACTAGCAAGCTATCTTGCTGACAGTGGCATTGTGTACCGAACATCTGAGACTAAAATCATTCAAGCAAAACACAACCAGTGGGCGCACAGTATCTCTGAGCAAATTACTCAACGCATGATTGATGATCTACGTGCTAAGCAAAGCCAATACTGGCCGGTAGAAGTGAACAACTTACTCGACCAAAGTGACCAAAGTAAACTTCAGTTATCGCTGAGTAAGTTTAATGGTAGCTATGAAGGAAACGCAGAAATTGAAGGCGAATGGCTTATCATTGATGCGAATGGCAAAGTGAAAAACAGTGCACCTGTAACAATCAAACTGCCTTTACAAGACGAAGGTTATGATGCGCTTGTTGACGCGCTTTCCGCTGGGTTGAATAACCTTACTGATCAAATCGCTGCTCAACTATAAAACTCTCTCGCCCACTCCAATTGAGGAGTGGGCGTTTTCTTCCCCAAATTTCTAATCGCCCTCTTCTCTCAACATCATCCAGAGAAAACACTATTAAGCCATATCTAGCGATACTGTGAGTGAAATAAAGCGTTTCCGTTAGTCGTCGTTTTTGAATTACCCCACTCCATGCCCTACGCTAATCTTTATGCAACTCATTTAATTAAAATATGGACGTTGATATGGTTAAGAAAATCCTGCCGGTTCTTTCTCTGCTCTCTTCTTATCTGATAACACCTTTTGCAATGGCAGACGATACATACTCGTCACCAAGCCATTGGCAGCATAGTGTTGAAATCTACATGCAGGCTCTGAATATTAATGGCGATTCCACAATGGGGAATTTCTCAACTGACCTTGACGTAGATCCTAAGTTCATCATGGATCATCTTGATATTGGTGCGATGGCAAGGCTTGAAGGAGTGTACAAAAATAAATGGGGTTATTACCTCGATTACAGCTTTATGGATCTAAATGGCAGTGCGAATAATCTATCTGGCATTTTACCTAATGTTACTTATCGTGCAGATCTGGACGTCAGACAAGGCGTACTTGAAGCAAAAGTGTTCCAACGAGAAATCCATTCATTTGGCATGATTGATTACATGTTTGGCTTACGTTGGTGGGATAACGACATCAAAGGTAAAGTCTACCGTAACGATAACCGCATTCTCGTAGACAGATTAAACATCAAAGAGGACTGGGTTGATTTCTTAGTGGGCGTGCGTTGGTTAAACAATCTCACTAAAGACTGGCGTTTTCATGCAAGCTTAGACGCTGGTCTTGGAGCAGATACGAACTTTACTTATGCGACACAAATAGGCTTGCGTTATCACATGAACGATTGGTCGGACATTAACCTGGCTTACAAATCGACTTGGGTGGACTATGTCAATAAAGGAACCTTCGAATACGATACTGCCTCTCATGGTTTTCTTATTGGTCTTGGACTATATTTTTAGTCCCCTCAACATAAGGTGCTGCAGCACGCTAACGCAGGATCTTCTAAGCTAGTAATAACCTTCTCACTTAGGCAAAGCTTAATGATGAATAAATCGGAAGTTATCTGGCCAGATTATTACCACCCTAAACATTCTCATATACACGTACGCAGCCAAATCGAGATCCCTGAACCACCAGAAGTTGTTTGGCAACATCTAGTTCGTGCTCCTGAGTGGCCGGCATGGCGTCACTCTAAAACCATGGTTCAGATCTTAAGTGGCGATAGCACGTTATGCAAAAACACCATGTTTCGTTGGAAAACATCTTGGGTTGATTTTCACTGCACAGTAGTCGAATACACCTTGAATCAACGCTTGGCATGGAAAGGCAAAAAAGGAGGTGTTGATATGTACCACGCTTGGGTTTTAGAGCCGACAAAAACAGGTTGCTGTATTACAACGGAAAGTACCCAACGCGGTGGAATGACCTGGCTTACAAAATACTTTGCACCAAAACAGCTAAGAAAGTACCACCTAAAATGGTTAGAAGAGTTGTGCCGCCAATCTCACGGCAATTGCGAGAAATAATGAAAATATACACTCTACTTGCTACTTAATATGCTCAATAAATGCGCTCAGCCTGATCTCAATCATGTTTGAAGCACATCGCTTAAGATACCCTTAGCGAAAACTATAAATCCCCAATCCTATGACCTAATGGTCAATAGATAAGGCGCTTGAGCAGCAATGTCGATTAACATTTCAGATCTAACCACCGCATTAAGCAAGGTGGAGCACATACATAAAGTCCAATTGGAAAATGTGCATCAATTCTTTAAGTCTAACGAAACTTTCTCGGTACAAGCCTTTAGCCAAATTGTGGCAACGGACTCTATTGATGAACGTTTTAAAGCTATCGACAAAGAATTTGCTTTGTTGGGCGAGGCTAAAACTTACCTACTAGAGGCTTCTTACTTAGTTGCTTAGAAACCCAGTCAGCTAAAGTAAAAAATTGCGCTTGCAAACCTTAAATGAGATTTATTTTTAATCGCATTACTGTTAAATTATCGGCAGTTATCGTATGAGGTTTTGCAATGAACGCGAAGAAAGCGCTAAAAAAATTGAAGAAGAAAACCGTAAAAAAAATGGCTTCTTCTTCACATAAACAGCTTAGTGCTTTAAAGAACAACGCATTAGGCAGCCCTGTCACATCAAAATCTCACACTTTCTCTTCACAAAGTGAACTCGTTAATGAGCTGAAAGGCGTCGCAAACCAAGCTGTAATGAGTGCAGCATATGAGCTCGCCGCGCCTCTCAATCCACTGTTATCTTGGTTTAACGATGCTGGTGGTGTCGTTGATTTCACCACTGCGCCTAAAAAACCCTCAGTACCGTTATCAAAACAGTCAGCGAACGATTCAACACCTGCATTTTCAGTTAAATCAGTCGGTCATTTGCCCTTGAAATCACCACCTTGCAAGCGTTGCCCAGCTCTCTCGAATGGCATTTGTAAGTGCGCAGCGAAGAAGTTTAAGCTTAGTGCTTAACGTCACAAGTAAAGCGATAGCCAAACGTACTTGATCAAAAAAGCCCGACTTGATGCCGGGCTTTTTAATGTTCTTTTTCTCAACCGCTTATGCCAAATTCATGATAACTCGACTGACTGATGGACCAACGATACGAGTCAATGCGACCCCTGTTAATCCTTTCACTAGACTCTTTGTTCCGCTCACCATTGCTTTCTCAACAAAAGAAGGCTTTTCGCTGCTTTGCGTCCAATGATGACTTTCTAGAATTTCCATCAAACTGTCACAATCTAGCTCACGACTATCGAAGCTGATCGCTACAGATCCTGCATATTTCTTATGCTTTACTTCACGTACAGCATCAATCTCTTCCAACTGACAAATCAATTCTTCGACCTCTTTGGGGTGATCTTTAATATAGTCAGAACGAACCCTAAGCCTATGATTTGTCTTGTGAATGTAAGTATTCATGCTAGCGCCAATCCAAATGATAACCATTACTGTTTTCAACAGTAGCATTGAAATTGATTAAGCGCAAAGCATTTGTAATTAGTTCGTCACATGATCCTTTTTCTCAATGAATCTGACCTCGCTTACCGTATAATTTTTTTATGAAACAGTACGTCGACCAGGCCTTAAAACTAAGAAAGTGGGTATCGATTGGCCACCATATCCCGGGAAGAGTAAGACTCAAATACAAGCTCGGCATCGTAGCGCATCTTGCCAGTTTCCGAAGTGACGACATCGAGAAAGCCATTTCTTCAATTCCGGCATTCAAAAACTATAAGTTGAATAATGCGACGGGCAGTATCGTCATTGAATACGACCCAACAACAGTCAACCCCAAAGCAATTGACGCGTTGTTTTCGGAGTCAAAAGAGGTTGCTGAACGAGCATGCTACGCGATAGCTGAGCAACTAGACTTAGATGGAGAACGTTCATGAGTGACTCATTGAACAACGCAAATCCATACGAAGCCTACTTCAAGGCCATGATGGAAATGCAAAAGGAAATGGCGAATGCTTACATGGCAAGCATGCAAAACGGTGAAATGCCACCAATGATGATGCCTCATCAAATGGGTATGATGCCGCATTTCCCACATCCTGCATTTTGTCATCCTCACCAAATGCCGCCGGGCATGGGCGCACAATTCCATCCGGGAATGATGCCACCGCCCCCACACTGGCCGCATGCGGGGATGATGCAACACCCACAGCAACCTCAACAACCACCTCAAACCTCTGAAACACCAGAAAGCGATCCATTATTCGAGCAAGCTCAGGCGATGCTAGAAGGCGCTCTCGGTGAAGAAGCAGGCATGTTTAAAGAGATATTAGGAACTTTCGGTATGAACGATAAAGAGTTTTGGAAAGGCGCTATGGTAGGCGCTGCAGCAGCACTTCTATTAAGCAATGAAAATGTGCGCGGCAAACTAATGGGCTTGGTATCAGGTGCTGGCGACATGCTGAAATCTGGTGGTTCAAGCGTAAAAGAAGGCGCCGTAAACACTGCAAGTGCAGTGAAAGAGAACGTGTCGACAGGAAGTGAAATCTTTAAAGAGACTTATGCTGCGGGTAAACAAGGCTTCCAAGAATCTGTAGAGCGTCACAAAGCAGAACCTGCAATCAAAGAAGTTGCCGAAAAAGCACCTAGTGAAGAAAACGAAGGTGAAAACGGTCAACCAGTTATCAAAGAACATGAGTAATTCAGCCAATAAACTCAGTTCTGCCAATCGTGCCATGTTAGTCGGTGCTATCGCAGGTGGCAGCGCGACGATTGCCAGCCAGTGGAAAGAGCATAAAGCGGGCAATATCGACACTAATGAAATGGCTACCAGCGCCGCAAAATCTGCACTTAAGACTGCAGCAATCGCTGGTGCGACAACGTATGTGGCAGAAAAAATGGCCGGTCGCCCTGCACTCTCTATGCTGACAATTCTCAGCGTAGGTGCAGCGGGTCTTTACTTAATGGATCAAGTTTCGGAATCTAAAGATGAACAATAACAACCCATACTACGGTTACCCTTACTACGGCTACCCACAGCAACAAAACCAAGCAGTGGATCCACAACAGCAGGCTGCAGAGCAACCATATAAAAAGCAAAACACAAAAACGCATTTTATGATGGGTATGGCAGCCGGGGCAGCAGTTGCTTACCTATTGACAAACAAAAAGTTTCAGCAAGGTGTTACGACTACTGGTGAGAAAGCTTGGTCCGCAGTCCGTGGTGAAGTAGAAGAGCTTAAAGAACGCTTAGAAGACACACAAGCAGAGCTGGAATACTACCGTAACCTATACAAAGGCGAAGAATGATCTCGATTCAGGTAAAGCATCACTTTCCCGGTCGGATCCGCTTTAAAGCATCAGCATTAAGGCATCACAAAGATGTCGGCACTTGGATTGAAACCAGTTTAATGGCAATCCAAGGCATCAGTGCTGTGCGGGTCAATGAGTCTGCTCAATCTGTTGTTGTCGAATATGACACACAACTGCTACAAGCAAAAACGGTTGAAGAACGTCTAAGCCAACTTGATTTAGCAGAAGCCACTCAAGAAGAAGCAGAACACAAGTTTACGCGTGGCGACATTGCCATGAACGTGATTGGCACTATCGCGGCGGCTTTACTGCCCAACAAATGGGGAGCACTATCAACCGCAACATTGATTGCTCCAACCTTATTTGAAGGGGTCAGCGATCTCAAAGACAAGAACATTTCTGTTGAAGTCTTAGATGCAATTGCTGTTGGTTTATCGGCTTGGCGCGGTGATTACCGTACTGCGATGATGACGCAAAGCTTAATCAGTCTTGGCGAATACATGGAGCAAAAGACCAGTCGCAACAGTGATCAACTACTGGCTGATTTGATGCGTCCTCAGGAATCGATTGTTTGGCGCGTAGACGGAACACAACGCACACAAGTGAACTCAACGGAGCTTGACGTTGGTGATGTCATTGAGCTGGCTCCTGGTGTGTCTATTCCTGTTGATGGCACTATCATCAAAGGGGCAGCACTGATTAACCAATCCTCTTTGACTGGTGAAAATGTACCAGTTCGTCGTGAGGAAAGTGCTGTCGTGTACTCTGGAACTAGCGTGCACGAAGGTACAATTCAAGTTCGCGTCGACAAGGTCGGTAGCGAAGCGACCACCGCAAAAATTGCCAAACTGATTTATGACTCGCTGAGTGAAAAGAGCGAAATTCAGCAGGTTACACAAGACATGGCAAACCGCCGCGTGAAAATTACCTTGGGTATCGGAGCCGCAGTCTTTGCGCTAACTCAGGATATTAACCGCGTCGCGTCTGTATTCCTTGTAGATTACTCCTGTGCGCTAAAACTCAGTACGCCAGTAACCTTCAAATCCATCATGTACCGTGCGGCACAACAAGGGATCTTGTTCAAAGGCGGCAGCGCAATTGAAAAATTGGTAAAAATAGACACCTGTGTGTTTGATAAAACGGGCACGCTCACTCATGGTGATATGCAGGTAACGGATGTGATTCCATTATGCGATTCCAACACGGCTCGTGATTTACTCGCTATTGCAGCGTCTGTCGAAGAACACAGCAACCACCCACTTTCTCAGGCTGTGGTAAACGCGGCAAAACACAATCAACTACCACACATCGAGCACGGTGAAGTGGAATACGTGATTGCCCATGGTCTCAAGAGCACCATGAATGATCATGAGTTGATAATGGGCAGTCGCCACTTCTTAGAAGTGCATGAGAGTGTTGACTTCACACCATTTGAAGATGTGATCAAAAAGTATGAAGCGCAAGGTCGTCACCTTATCTTCATCTCGCATCAAAATGTGTTGATCGGCATGATTGGCTTACGCGATCACTTGCGTGAAGATGCATTAGACACGCTAAATGCACTGCACCAGTTTGGTGTCAAAGAGCTGATCATGATTACTGGTGACAGCCAATTCAAAGCCAACATTCTTGCTGATGAACTGAAACTAGATCGAGTCTTCGCTGAAGCAGTCCCTTCAGAGAAATCAACTATCGTTGAAGCGCTTCAAGCTGAAGGACGCACTGTTATGTTTGTTGGTGACGGCGTAAATGATGCGCCGGCTTTAACCGCAGCTGATGTCGGTGTCGCAATGGGTCGAGGTACTGAACTTGCCCGCCAAGTTGCCGATGTCGTGCTTCTTCGTGATCAGCTATACGGACTGGCAGAAGCGCGTGAGCTTGCCAATATCGCCATGCATGTGATCAACTCTAACATCAAGATCGCAGAATACGTGAATAGCGGAATCATGCTTGCTGCGGCGTTAGGTTGGCTCAATCCAACGATGAGTGCTCTACTCCATAACGGCACAACATTATCTATCCTTGGTCGCTCTGCAGCGCTTAGACATGGATAAATGTATGCTTTAAGAAAAGACTCCTGAAAGCGATGAGAAAAGCCCCGACTCAATCGAGTATCGGGGCTTTTTATTACCTAAGGGAGAGCATTAGTTTGATGAAAGCTTGTAACGATCATCAATGACTGTCACTTCTGGGAACACTTTGCCACTCTTCATCGCTTTCTCTGTTTCTTTCTTCACAGACTTATCAATCCAGAAGTTACCAATATCCATTGGATGGAACATGCTCTCGGTGGATTTGGTCATTGCATCCTTTGGTGTAATCAGCCAGCGCCAATGTGCAACACGAGTATAAGGTACCATGTAACCTGGGACGATCACGTTTGCATCACCAACATACTTCTGGATCTGACGTGACAAGTCATAACGCTTTTGTTGTTCAAACTCGTTGTCATACGCTTCAATTAACTTATCTAGCTCAGGGCTACTGTAGTTCGTATGTGCATTCGTTTGCGGCTTGTTCGCATTCACTGAGTGGAAGTATTCCCAATATGCTGGGATTTCACCTGAGCCCATATTTAGGAATGCCAGTTGGTGCTTTTTCTCTAGGATGTATTTAAACGCAGAGGAGCCATCAACAAGGTTAAGGGTAAACTCAAGACCCGCTAATTTCGCTTGTTCTTTTAGATAAGCAATTCTAGGAGTATGAGAATTGTAACCGTAAGTAATCGCAAAACTTAGGCGCTCGCCTTTGTCATTAACACGAATACCATCCGCCCCTATTTTATCGAAACCCGCTTTCTCGAAATGCTTAACCGCTTCTGCTGGATCAAATTTTGGTGGTGTATTGTTTGGATCATCATACTCACCATGACCAAAGCCTAAACCGTGTGGCTTACGTGAATAGTCACCACGCATGATGTTTTCAATCATGCCATCGTAGTCTGTTGCAGCCATGATGCCTTTACGTACTTCTATATTGCCTAGCATCGGCATTGCTGTGTTCATCCACAGACCACCCGCACCTTGAGGTGATTGGTTGAAGCCCCAATACTTTTGGATATAACCCTTGGTGTAGCCATCGCTGTTTGTTTTGTCGTGCCAAAGGTTAGGTAGCACCATATCAAAGTAATCAAGCTTGCCTTTTTCGAAGTGCTTCATCGCGATGTCTTGGTCACGAATTACAGTGATACGTACTTTGTCTACGTTGTAACGGTTTTTGTAATAACGGTTGTTATAGCCCCACCAATCTTCACCAACGTGCTTAAAGGTAACACTCTTACCCTTTTTGATCTTATCAAGGTAGTAAGGGGCGGCGGTCGGTTCTGCCTTGAAGTTGAACTTACGGACGAAGTTATCTGGCATACCGTCTTTGTTTTCGTCCTTTTCACCCTCAAAGAAGTGTTCTGGACGAGGTTGGAAGCCGTTACTTGGCATATTGATCAAAACCATGAGAGAGTCGTGGCTTTGCGCAACAGAAAGATTAACGCGAATTGTGTATTCATCAATCTTCTCTACGCTCACAATACTGTTTTTAAAGAAGTCGTTGTACCAAGGATCGATGATGTCTTCTGAAGTGTAATACTTCATCATAAATACGTAGTCGTCTGCGGTGATCTTCTCACCATCTGACCATTTAGCGGTTTCATCCAGCTTAAAGTAAACTGTTTTATTATCTTCACCGAACGCCCACTCTTTGGCTAATTGTGGGATCCATTTACCGGTGTTTGGATGGCGCTGTGCCAATTTAGGTGCGCCATCCATAAAGTAGTGACGTAGACCTGAGTTAGCATCAGGACCAACGCTACGAAGAGTCTGTGGAAAGCTCATCATATATGTGCGCAGAGTGCCGCCTCGTACAGCTTCATCAGAAGCGAACAGAGGCTCGTTATTATTCGAAATCCATTCGATGTCAGCAGGTAGCTCCGCAGCATTTAACTGAAAGCTGCTCGCCACTAACATTGCCAATGCCGAGAATGGCAGAGTTTTTATCATTGTTTTCTTCCTTGTCGTATTTGCGCAGTAAGACCAGAAGAACGACAACAAGTGAATCTCGAAGCGACTGTGTTTAATACACAGTAAAGGAAATAATGGGAGCGAATACAAAGTGAAGTCCTGTTCACTTCCGTATAAATATCAGAGAGTTTCACCAGGTCATCCTGACCTTACAACGCAGTGAATGCATCCACTCCATAGTATTCGTTACACATTTGTAACGCAACCCATCCATAACACATGGTTGCACTTTCCGAGTATCACAGCGGTTTATGTTAGCAAAGTGTGAACCTAGCAGTGCCATTAGCCATACAGTCAAGGCAAAACGATATCAATTACAGCTACCTCTATTTTTTCAGTGCAGCAAAAACAAAAAAGGCGAAGCGTTCCCACTTCACCTTTTTCGTTCGGTTCAAATCAACATTACATATTTGCTAAGCTATCGTTGATTGACTTAAGGACCGATGCAGGATCCACAGCCTGAGTAATCGGACGACCAATTACAAGGTAGTCAGAACCCGCTTGGATTGCATCTACTGGCGTCATGATGCGGCGTTGATCACCTTGCTCAGAGCCTGCTGGGCGGATACCTGGAGTGATTAGCTTAAATTCTTTTCCAAGTTCATTTTTAAGTAGAGATGACTCTTGCGCAGAGCACACTACGCCATCAAGACCAGCGTTCTTTGCCAGAGTTGCTAGGCGAATAACCTGCTCTTGAGGAGCGACGTTCAGACCGATTCCAGCAAGATCGCTCTGCTCCATGCTTGTTAACACTGTCACACCAATAAGTAGCGGGCGGTCTTTACCGTAAGGTTCAAGAATTTCACGCGATGCTGTCATCATGCGCTCGCCACCACTTGCGTGTACGTTCACCATCCATACGCCCAGTTCAGCTGCTGCGCGAACCGCTTTTGAACACGTATTCGGGATATCGTGAAACTTCAGATCTAGGAATACAGAGAAACCGCGTTTATGAAGCTCACGTACGAAATCAGGACCAAATAGCGTAAACATTTCTTTGCCTACTTTAAGGCGACATGACGCAGGATCAATTCTGTCTACAAACGCAAGCGCATCAGCTTGGTTATCATAATCCAGTGCGACAATAACTTTTTGGTCGATCATTTCATCTCCTAACTGTTTTTGGTTCTTATTAAATAAAGGTCAAAAAAATGCAGCGGACAGAAACTCTGCCAGCTGCATTAAAATTATTCACCGTCCAATCCTCGGATTGGCTTGATCGTCCCCCACCCTTTACACGATGGACAATGCCAGTAAAGGGAATGAGTGGAGAAACCACATTTCCTGCATCGGTAATGCGGTTTAACTTTTAATTGCTCACCAACCATCGCTTGTAGTGTAGAAAGGCTGTCTTTTGCACGACCATCTTCTGCTTCTGCAATATGGTAGTCAATAAGACGGTAGAAGCCCTTCATGGTTGGGTTTTTCAATAGTTGTTTGGTTAGTAGTTCTTGTGCGGCTCCCACACTCTCATGGTGCGCAACTAACTGTGCCAACATCAATTCAGACGATACACCGGCTTTCTTATCGATACATGCTCGTAAAAATTCCACCAGCTCATCTTCTTGACCAAGGTGGTGATAACACTCGGCAATTGTTGGCAGTACATCACTAATAAAGTCTTTATCTTGCTCAAGCACGCCAGTCAGGTATTTGATGGTGTGTTTGTAGTCTTCTGATTCCAAGTACACGCGACCAAGAGCAATACTCGCACGGACACATTTAGGATCTTCTGAAAGTGCTTTCTTGAAATGTTGAATGGCTTTATTGGTATTGCCATCCGCTTGGTCAAGCATCGCCAGCTCACACCAGAAGTGCGCAATGTTAGCGCGAATACGAGTGCGTTTTTTGCCCATTTTCGCTAACTGGTTTGCGTAGTGAATCGCTTTTTCCCACTCACGGGTTTGTTGGTAAATAGTCACCAACTGTTGAAGGGCACTTTCACGATGGTCTGGCTCATCAACTAGCTGCTCAAAGATCTTCTCGGCACGGTCTAAAAAGCCGGAGGCCATGTAGTCTTTCGCCAGTTGCTGGAGAGCAAGGTTTTTCTGATCCAGAGTCAGACCAGAACGGGAAATCAGGTTTTGGTGGATACGAATTGCACGGTCGACTTCACCACGAGAACGGAAAAGATTACCTAACGCTAGGTGTGTATCTATCGTTTCGTTATCAACTTGGAGCAATTCAATAAAGTGGTCAACCGCCTTATCTGACTGATCAGATAAAAGCAGGTTAAGACCCGTCACGTACTGACGGGATATCTGATGAGATTGCTTCTGCTTGTCTTGCTGAGCGCTGCGATGCCCCATGTACCAGCCATAGGCGGCGGCTATCGGCAATAACAAGAAGAGTAGTTCAAGCATTAAAGTTAAGCCTTATCCTTATGCCTGTTTTGCTACTGCTGGTTTAGCAGGTTTCTCTGCTTCAGCGGGCTCATACTTTTTAAGTTTCTTTTTCAGACGACGAACCTGAAGTTGAGTCTTGAATTGGATGCTAGCAAAGATAACCCATGCCAGAGCAAAGCCAACCACAAAGACCACACCTAGTAGCGTTGATAAGTGGAATTCACCCTTCGCTAAAAGGTAATTGAAAGTCACGATCTCTTGGTTTTGAGAACCTAAAGCCAGTGCAATTAAAAAGAGAGCTAAAACAGCAACGATTTTTATAATTTTCATGTTACATCACCCTTCGAGGAGTAAGTAGGTAAGATTATGCAGTAAAATGTTTCTTCAGACCATGTATATTACCAATAATCTAGTTATAAAAAAGCGGCATACACGAGAGTATGCCGCTTTTTCAAACTAATAAGAGAGCCTTAGCCAACCATATTTACACGTTCACGAAGCTCTTTACCAGGTTTGAAGTGAGGAACGTATTTACCTTCCAACTCCACTTTATCGCCCGTTTTAGGGTTACGACCTACGCGAGGCTCGCGGTAATGAAGAGAAAAACTACCAAAGCCACGGATCTCGATACGGTCACCGCTCTCTAGTGTAGAAGCCATGTGCTCTAAAATATCTTTTACAGCATCTTCTACCTCTTTCGCTGATAAATGTGTTTGCTCAGCGCAGAGTCTTTCAATCAGTTCAGACTTAGTCATAGTTGCCCTCTTTGAGTATCTTTATCACTCATTATAGTAAGTAATACTAATTCCAACAAACACTTGCTATCAATTCTAGACAAATTTTACACAAAATGCGCAATCAAAAAATGTCTTTTTTTAGCATAGTTTATCAACATTAGTATTACTACTCGCAAAGTAGCAAGCATAAAAAAGGAGCCTTGCGGCTCCTTTTTAGCTTAAGCGAGTAAATTATTCGCCTTTAGCAGCTTTGAAAGCGTCAGCCATTGCATTACCAAAAGCAGCTTCGTCTTGCTTGTTGATAGATGCCATTGCTTCTTGCTCTTCAGCTTCATCTTTAGCTTTGATAGATAGGTTGATTACGCGGTTCTTACGGTCAACACCTGTGAACTTCGCTTCAACAACATCACCAGCGCTTAGGATTAGAGAAGCATCTTCTACGCGATCGCGAGATACTTCAGAAGCACGGATGTAGCCTTCAACGCCTTCTGCGATTTCAACTGTAGCGCCTTTAGCGTCAACAGCAGTTACAGTAGCGTTAACTAGAACACCTTTCTTGTTGTCAGCAACGTAAGCATTGAATGGGTCGTTTTCCATTTGCTTGATGCCTAGAGAGATGCGCTCACGCTCAGCGTCTACTGCTAGAACAACTGCAGAGATCTCGTCGCCTTTCTTGTACTCACGTACAGCTTCTTCGCCAGCAACATTCCAAGAAATGTCAGATAGGTGAACTAGACCGTCGATGCCGCCTTCTAGACCGATGAAGATACCGAAGTCAGTGATAGACTTGATCTTACCAGTAACTTTGTCGCCTTTAGCTTGTGCTTCAGCGAATGACTGCCATGGGTTAGCTTTACACTGTTTCAGACCTAGAGAGATACGACGACGTTCTTCGTCGATTTCAAGAACCATAACCTCAACTTCGTCGCCAACATTAACAACTTTAGAAGGGTGGATGTTCTTGTTAGTCCAATCCATTTCAGAAACGTGTACTAGACCTTCAACGCCTTCTTCGATTTCAACGAAGCAGCCGTAGTCAGTTAGGTTAGTTACGCGACCAGTTAGTTTGTGACCTTCTGGGTAACGCTTAGCGATTGCTACCCATGGATCTTCGCCTAGTTGCTTAAGACCTAGTGATACGCGAGTACGCTCACGGTCGAACTTAAGAACTTTAACTTGGATCTCGTCACCAACGTTAACGATTTCAGATGGGTGCTTAACACGCTTCCAAGCCATATCAGTGATATGTAGAAGACCGTCAACGCCACCTAGGTCAACGAACGCACCGTAGTCAGTAAGGTTCTTAACGATACCTTTAACTTCAGAACCTTCTTGTAGAGTTTCTAGAAGCTCGTCACGTTCAACGCTGTTCTCAGATTCGATAACTGCACGACGTGAAACAACTACGTTGTTACGTTTTTGGTCAAGTTTGATAACTTTGAACTCTAGCTCTTTGTTTTCTAGGTGAGCAGTGTCGCGGATTGGACGTACGTCTACTAGAGAGCCAGGAAGGAAAGCACGGATACCGTTTAGTTCAACAGTGAAACCGCCTTTAACTTTACCGTTGATGATACCAACAACAGTTTCAGCTTCTTCGTAAGCTTTCTCAAGAACGATCCAAGCTTCGTGACGCTTAGCTTTCTCACGAGAAAGTTGAGTTTCACCGAAACCATCTTCAACAGCGTCTAGAGCTACGTCTACTTCAGCGCCAACTTCAACTTCAAGTTCGCCAGCAGCGTTCTTGAACTGTTCAGCAGGGATAGCAGATTCAGACTTAAGACCAGCGTCAACAAGAACGAAACCGTTCTCGATAGCTACTACAGTACCTTTAACGATGCTGCCTTGTTGGAATTCTGTTTCGTTTAGAAACTCTTCAAAGAGTTGAGCAAAAGATTCAGTCATTTATTTAATCTTCAATAAATTAAACGTCCACGGGTATCCTACCGCATGGGGTTATTAAATTCGCCAATCATCATCCTTGCGACCGACGCTCTTAGCCTAGCCGAGCGTAATTACTCAGCTAGCTTCGATTCGATATATTGTAGTGCCTTTTCTACCACTTCGTCGATAGTCATCGACGTAGAATCTAGCACAAGCGCATCCTCTGCAGGGCGTAGTGGCGCCACTGGGCGGTTACGATCTCGATCGTCACGCTCTTGGATCTCGCTCAAAAGGTCAGCAAATCTAACATCTAACCCTTTATCTTGCAACTGTTTAAGGCGTCGATTTGCACGCTCTTCTGCGCTCGCATCAAGGAAAATTTTCGCTTGTGCACCCGTGAATACAACCGTACCCATGTCACGACCATCAGCAACAAGACCCGGAGCAGCCTCAAATGCACGCTGACGACGCAATAATGCTTCACGAACGCGTGGCAAAGCTGCCACTTTAGACGCCGCCATCCCAGTTTCTTCTTTACGAAGTTCACCAGAGACGTCTTCGCCTTCTAGAATCACTTTTACTAGGTCACCTTCAGCAACAAACTGCACGTCTAGATGAGTAGCAAGTGGAACAAGCGCATCTTCTGACTCAGTGTCTACGCCGTGGTGAATCGCTGCGAGTGCAAGTACACGATAAATTGCGCCAGAATCAAGAAGATGAAAGCCCAACTTCTTCGCCAGCAACATACATAAAGTGCCTTTACCTGCACCACTAGGTCCATCTACGGTAACAACCGGAGTTTGAGAGGACATGTTCTTCTCCACCTATAATTTCTTTTTCAGCAATTTGCTCGGTTTTCGAGGCGCGTATTATACGGGTAATTGCCTTTTGGAGCGAGTAAAAATGTCGTGTAAAGCATTACACCCAACGCGCACTTGGATTCACGCTATTGAGAAAAGTTCCAATAAAAAACGGCGAGAATTTTCACTCTCGCCGTTTTAAGTTTCACTCGTTATCTTATCGATTAGACAATCGGTTTTTGACCACGCTCTGCAAGTTTAAGCACGACACTGTCTGCCACTTTACCTGCAACACCAGCGAGCTTGTCTGCCAGTTTCTTCTTCTGCACGTAATGCACTGCTAGTACCGTTTTCTCTTTGCATGCAGCGACAACCAGATCGTCGGAAGTGCTGATTTCATCCACCAACCCTAGCTCCTTCGCTTGCGTACCAAACCAGTGCTCACCCGTTGCCACTTTTTCAAGCTCTAGATCTGGGCGACGCTCACGGATGAAGTCTTTAAATAGTACGTGTGTTTCTTCAAGTTCTTGCTTGAACTTATCGCGCGCTTTGTCAGTGTTCTCACCAAACATAGTCAGTGTGCGTTTGTACTCACCAGCCGTTAGCTGCTCGTACTCGATATCGTGCTTTTTCAACAGTTTGTTGAAGTTAGGGATCTGTGCGATAACACCGATAGAACCCACAATCGCAAACGGAGCTGAGACAATCTTGTCTGCCACACACGCCATCATGTAACCGCCACTTGCTGCAACTTTGTCGACAGAAATCGTCAGAGGCAGACCCGCTGCTTTGATTCGGTCAAGTTGAGAAGATGCCAAGCCATAACCATGAACCATGCCACCGCCAGACTCTAGGCGCAGCAAAACCTCATCGCCTTCACGAGCGACAGCTAATACTGCAGTGATCTCTTCACGTAGCGAGCCTACTTCTTTTGCATCAATGCTGCCGTTGAAGTCCAACACGAACAGATGCGGTTCGCGCTTGCTATCGAGAGAACCTTCTTTGCTCGCTTGTTTGATTTCTTTCTCGCGAGATTTGTTCTTCTCTTTCTCTTCTTTCTTGACTGCTTTATCACGAGCTTTGATGAAAGCGTCATCGTGCAGGTGATGCTCCAACTGCTCTACCGCATCTTTATGACGTTCAGAAAGGTTGGTAACTTCCAATTCGCCTTTTGCTGCACCCGACTTACCACTCGCTGATTTTGCGATAATCAACAGCACAATTACTGCTGCAACAACGGTAACAATCTTAGCCAAAAACAGACCGTAATCTAATAAAAATTCCAATGAGAGTTCCTCTATCTCATACCAGTGATAGTCATCAATATGTTACGTAGAAAAATCAGAGAGAAGGCAAGAAAATCAGCAACCTCTTGTTCTGATTGATAGCATTCAAATAACATACCGGACAACCGTTCTGGAATTGGTATAACACATGAATTGGTGTATTGTAACCAACTTGTCACGATTACCAAGATTTTCCATTGAGAAACAGGCGCATTTCTACATAAACGAACATGAAGCCTGTACGTCGGAACTAGATACAATAATAAGGATTAACTACCGTGAACTACTCCATTTCAGCAGATGCTCTAAAAGGTAAAGTCATTCTTGTCACTGGCGCAGGCAATGGTATCGGTCGCCAAGCCGCCCTTTCTTACGCTCAGCACGGTGCGACTGTGATTCTACTGGGTCGAAACGTTCAAAACCTTGAATCCATTTACGATGAAATCGAGTCTGCGGGCTACCCTCAACCAGCGATCATCCCACTCGATCTAAAAGGTGCAACAAAGCAACACTACATCGACATGGCAGAAACCATCGAAGGTCAATTTGGTCGTTTGGATGGTCTATTGCACAACGCCGGTGTTCTCAGCACGCTGTGTCCGTTTGAGCAAATCAATGAAGAAGACTTCGACGACATCATGCAGATTAACGTGAAAGCGGAAGTACTGATGACTCAGGCACTACTACCGATCATGCGTAAATCAGAAGCGGGTCGTATTGTCTTTACCTCTTCAACCGTTGGTCACTCTGGTCGTGCTTTCTGGGGTCCATACGCTATTTCTAAGTTTGCTGTAGAAGGTATGATGCAAGTCTTGGCTGATGAGTTGAGTGATACACCAATACGTGTGAATGCAATTAACCCTGGTGCAACTCGTACTCGTATGCGTGAAAAAGCCTACCCAGGTGAAGATGCAAACACGTTAAAAACACCGCTGGACATCATGCCGCTTTACCTTCACTTGATGGACCCAGCAGTCACTGATGTAAACGGTCAGTGCATCGACGCTCAACCAAAGCGTAAATAACCCACTTAGGTTACCTCACATAATTGATTGAAAAGGCAGCAAATGCTGCCTTTTTTCGTATTTCTGCCTATAAAAATCTTGCGACTTTCCATCACAGAAATATACTGTATGTATATACAGGTATTTTATTTATGCAAGACATCATCCAACACTTAAAAAGCCAGCATCTTGTTTGGCAAGCAAATCTAACCAAAGCTGACGATCATCAGTTCCTTAATAGTTCTGGTTTTCCGGAGCTAGATGCTCTGCTTGGTGGCGGCTTTCCTCCTCACGGTGTGGTGGAAATGGAATCCATAGGCAGCATTGGCGAGCTGCGTTTGCTTGCGCCTTACTTAAAAGCATCCCTTTCGAGAGGAGTCACGGCATTCATTCAGCCACCAGCATTGATGAATTCATTGTTCCTACACGGCATTGGGCTAGACATCAACCAGGTGTGGGTGGTCACGCCTGAACATCAGCGCGATGCATTATGGGCAGCGGAGCAGTGCCTCAAGAGCGGTGTTTGTACCAACGTTTTGCTATGGCAAGATGAACTAGAGATCCACCAAGTAAAACGTCTGCAAGTGGCGAGCGAGCAAGGATCTTGCCCTCTGTTTATGCTCAAACCTAATATGACAAACCGCTTGTCTTTACCTGTTTCGTTGAGTCTGAAATTGCAAGGTCATGGACAAGGCGTTAGCGTGGAAGTTCTCAACGAAAAGGCGGTTGGAGCAAAGGTAGTGTCGACATCAATTTCCAACACCACTACCCACAATTGGTGATGCCAACCACGACTCACATTCCATCAACTGTGGTCAATTTCCCATTGGCGAATCAAGGTTAGTGGTATGGCTTTGTGGATTTATTTGCACTTCCCTCGCCTGCAGCTAGACGCACTCTTTGGCGATAACCAAGAGCAACCCGTGGTGATTGTAGAAAGCCAACGTTGTCGGATCATTCAATACAACGAGATTGCCGAGCAACAAGGCATTTTAAACCAAATATGGGCTTGGGTAGCGCGGCTTCTTTGTGCCGAGATTTGCAAGTGCATCCTTATCATCCGCAAACCGAATTGAGCAAGTTACAAGAAATTGCGCAATGGCTGTATTTGATCACATCTGACGTCGTATTGATGCCAAACCAAGGTATTTTACTGCACGCAACTCCAATGCTTAATCTGTATGAAGGGCTCCAAAACTATTGGAATAAAGTCAGAGCTCACTTATCGGAGCTGAAACTGAGTTTTCAATTCGGATGTGGCTTTTCGCCTTTTTCTGCCAAATTGATGGCATTAGCAGGGACGAACGTCATCAACGAAGACAAATCTGCCATACAACAAGCCTTATCGCCACTACCGTTAACACTGACAGATTTATCAAGCGCTACTGTAGAGAAGTTACAACGTGTAGGCGTCACCACACTGCAAGGCTTACTTGGACTGCCACTACAAGACATTGCACGCCGATTCGATATTGATTTGGTGAACTACGTTGGCCGACTGACTGGACAGTTTAAGCACCCTGTCGACTTTTATCACCCTACCGAATCCTTCCAAGTTTATTTAGAACTGCTGTTTGAGATTGAAAACGTCCAATGGATTGAAAAGCCACTAGCTAAGTTGCTTCGTCAGCTCGAAACCTTTCTCAAGCTGCGTGATAAAGTCGCGTTTGAACTCTGTTTAACCCTCCACCAGCGAGACAAGCAAGCACAGCACCTTCCGCTCACATCCGCACAAGGTGATTACTTGTGCCAACGTTGGCAACAGCTCGCGAGTTTGAGTTTGGAATCCGTCACGTTAAACGGCCCTGTTATCGGTCTGACGTTAAAAGTAGAACGCCAAGGTGAGCCTTTAAGTTCTGCACGCGATTTTTTTGCTGGGCAAAAAGGGCAAATGAACGCATTAGAGCTGCTCTCTTTACTGCAAGCTAAATTGGGCAAAAGCGCAATACTCAAACCCAATATTGCCTGCGATCCAAGACCAGAGAAAGCCAGCCAATATCGCCCAGCCGATGAGCCAGATGTCTCAATTAACACCGTTCCTGCTCTACTGCGCCCCGCGATGCAATTGCCCGCACCTATCGCGCTACAAGAGCAAATATCTCTAGTACATGGACCTGAGCGTATTGTCTCTGGATGGTGGGATGGTGATGAGATCATGCGTGATTATTACATTGCGCACACCAAGCAAGGTCGCTGGTTATGGGTATTTCGCGATCAGCACAAACATTGGTTTCTCCATGGCTATTTTTGTTAAATCGACAGTTATTTTTATTAGATCGTTATGAGTTACGCAGAACTGTTTTGTCAGTCCAACTTCTCCTTTCTCACTGGCGCTTCTCATGCAGAAGAATTAGTGTTGCAGGCGGCGTTTTATCGCTATCAAGCCATTGCAATCACCGATGAGTGCTCCGTCGCGGGCATTGTGAAAGCCCATACGACCATCGAGCAGCATAAACTCGACATCAAGCAAATTGTCGGCAGCATGTTTTGGCTCAATGATGAGTGCCAAGTGGTGCTGCTTTGTCCTTGTCGTAAAGCTTATGCAGAGCTGTGCCGGATCATCACTAATGCAAGGCGACGTAGCGAGAAAGGCAGTTATCAATTGTCTGAATGGGACTTGATGTCGATTCGTCACTGTTTAGTACTGTGGCTCCCTACTCATCAAGAAAGCGACCATTATTGGGGGCGTTGGCTCCAACAACACCACGCTCATCGATTATGGGTCGCGATTCAACGTCATTTAGACAGCGACGATAATGCCTACACCACACACTGTGAGTTACTGGCAAGCGAGTTCGAATTACCAATTACCGCTTGTGGTGGCGTCTTAATGCATGCGGTTGAGCGCTTACCATTGCAACATGTCTTAACCGCCGTAAAACATAGTTGTAGCGTCGACAAGCTTGGCTTTGGTCGCTTATTCAATGCCGAGCGAGCACTGCGTCCATTGAACAAACTATCTCGAATTTACAAATCCGAATGGCTAGCAGAAAGCACTCATATTGCGAGCTTGTGCGCATTTAAGCTTTCAGAACTGAAATACGAATACCCAACAGAACTGATTCCGGACGGTTACACTCCTACTACTTATCTACGTATGTTGGTCGAGCGTGGTAAAAAGCGACGTTTTCCTGAGGGCGTACCCTCAGACATTCATCAAACCATTGAGAATGAATTAACACTCATTGAAGAGCTGCAATATCACTATTACTTTCTCACCATTCACGACATTGTGATGTTTGCTAAACAACAAGGCATTCTCTATCAAGGGCGAGGTTCCGCAGCGAACTCGGTGGTGTGCTACTGCTTAGAAATCACTGCCGTCGATCCTAGGCAAATCTCGGTCCTGTTCGAACGCTTTATTAGCCGAGAAAGAAAAGAGCCGCCAGACATTGATGTCGACTTTGAACACGAGCGCCGTGAAGAAGTCATTCAATATATTTACAAAAAGTACGGGCGCGAGCGTGCCGCTCTGGCAGCCACCGTTATCAGTTATCGCTTTAAAAGTGCCGTGCGTGAAGTAGGCAAAGCGTTGGGGATTGAAGAGACTCAATTGGATTTCTTCATCAAAAACGTTAATCGACGTGATCGCAGCCAAGGTTGGCAAGCGCAAATCATCGAATTAGGATTGCAGCCAGAGTCGTTAAAAGGTCAGCAGTTTATCCAGTTGGTGAACGAGATCATTGGCTTTCCGCGCCATTTATCCCAACACGTTGGCGGCTTTGTGATTTCTTCTGGTCCTTTGTACGAACTGGTGCCTGTTGAGAATGCTTCGATGGAAGATCGCACCATTATTCAATGGGATAAAGATGATTTAGAAAGTTTAAAACTACTGAAAGTCGACGTCCTCGCGCTCGGTATGTTAAATGCGATCCGTAAATGCTTTCAATTGGTCGAGAAACACCATCAGCAATCACTGTCGATTGCCGAGATCACGCGATTGCAAGACGATCCGTACGTGTATCGTATGATCCAAAAAGCCGATACCGTTGGTGTGTTCCAAATTGAGTCTCGCGCGCAAATGAGCATGCTGCCGCGTTTAAAACCCGCGCGTTACTATGACTTGGTGGTGCAAATTGCCATTGTTCGCCCGGGTCCAATTCAAGGTGATATGGTGCATCCGTTTTTAAAACGACGAAATGGTGAAGAGCCAATCAGCTATCCATCAGAAGAAGTGAAAAGCGTACTAGAGCGCACTATGGGCGTGCCGATTTTCCAAGAACAAGTAATCAAACTGGCGATGGTAGCGGCAGGATTTAGTGGTGGTGAAGCCGATCAATTACGCCGTGCTATGGCGGCATGGAAGAAAAACGGCGATCTTGCCAAGTTCAAACCTAAGCTGATCGACGGAATGCGTGAGCGAGGCTATGACTTGGAGTTTGCTGAGCGCATCTTCGACCAAATCTGCGGCTTTGGTGAATATGGCTTCCCGGAAAGTCACTCAGCCTCTTTTGCTGTGCTAGCTTACTGCTCTGCATGGTTGAAATATTACTACCCTGCTGAGTTCTATACTGCCCTACTCAATAGCCAACCGATGGGCTTTTATAGCCCTTCACAATTGATTCAAGATGCGCGCCGACACGGTGTTGAAGTGCTGCCTGTTTGCATCAATCATTCCTCCTATCAGCACCATTTGGTCAAACGTCCGAATGGTCGCCTTGGTGTGCAACTGGGTTTTCGCTTAGTAAAGGGCTTTAATCAGGAAAGCGCCTTTCGGCTAGTTGAACGACGACCAAGCTCCGGCTATCGCGCTATCCAAGAGGTGAAGCAAATCTTAAGAAACCGCCGCGATATTGAGTTACTCGCTTCTGCTAATGCGTTTCAAATCCTTTCAGGTAATCGCTATAACGCTCGCTGGGCTGCGATGGAATCACTATCAGACTTACCTTTATTCCATCACATGGAAGAGCCAATAGTAAGTTACCAGGCTCAGCCTTCTGAATACGAGAACTTAGTTGAAGATTATGCCAGTACCGGACTATCACTAAGTCGCCATCCGATTACGTTGCTGGAAGAAGCTGGTAAGTTACCGCGTTTTACTCGGATGAAGCAGTTAGTCGAAAAAGAGCATAAATCTTTAGTGACGGTTGTCGGTGTTGTCACAGGCAGACAATCTCCCGGCACCGCTGCTGGCGTGACCTTTTTCACTTTGGAAGACGATACAGGCAACATCAATGTGGTGGTATGGCGAGCAACAGCACGCGCCCAAAAGCAAGCTTATCTCACTTCAAAGGTGTTGATGGTCAAAGGAATTTTAGAGCGTGAAGGCGAAGTCACGCACGTGATCGCAGGTAAGCTCATCGATTGCACGCACAATCTTGCTGAGCTGAAAAGTAAATCACGCGACTTCCATTAAGCAATCATGTTTTAGAGGTAGGAAAAGGCATTGCACCGAAAAAAGTAAAGGGAGGTCAAGCCTCCCTTTTTGATTCTGCTGAATTAATCTTCAGTCATCGTTTCCGTACGCTTAGTCTTGTATTTCCTATACAGTAACAAGGATAAAGTCATGATGACTTTCGATGTTAACCATATCATTAAACGGAAGTACCCTATATTGATAAGTCTAAATAGACTCATAGGTGAAAAGTGACGCGATATACTTTACATATTTCATTCTCAGAAATATGTAAAACAGTTTAGCAATCACCGTTCAATTAATCACCTATTCTTATGGATTAATTTAGGGCTCACTGATTAATTCTACGTATATAAAACTTGACGCATTCTGTCTTGTGCGACTTCAACCAAAAGATCAGGCTGGAACTTAGAAATAAAGCGATCACACCCCACTTTTTGCACCATGGCTTCGTTGAAGCTACCACTTAAAGATGTGTTCAAGGTGATAAACAACTTGGACATTCTAGAATCAGAACGCACTTCATGAGTCAGCCTATACCCGTCCATCTCTGGCATTTCCGCATCCGTAATCATCATCAGCAGTTCTTTTTCGATGTCTTTGCCTTCATCACACCAACGTTTAAGAACCGTTAATGCTTCTAAACCGTCGCGACATTCGATGATGTTCAAACCAAGCTGAGATAAGGTGTCTCTTACCTGATTACGCGCGGTTGATGAATCATCGACAATGAGGACATTTTGTCCAATCATCGCTTGAGCCAGCTCTCGATCTAGTATGCCGTCAGAGATGGTCACGTCATAATGAACGATTTCAGCCAGTACTTTTTCTACATCAATAATTTCAACGATTTGAGATGAATCCCCATCTTTCACTTGGGTGATAGCAGTTAGGTAGTTAGAGCGTCCTGATGTAGATGGTGGCGGCTGAATCTCAGTCCATGCAGTATTGATGATGTTGCGCACCGGTCCTACAAGGAAACCTTGAATAGAACGGTTGTACTCGGTGATGATCAAGTTCTCTTCTTCAACTTCACCACGCAATGGAGGGAAACCGATCGAGCAACGTAAATCAATCACAGGCACAGCTTCACCACGCAAAGATGCCACACCACGAATGTTATAGTGAGAACCTGGCAGCTTAGTAAGCGGAGGCAGTTTGATCACCTCTTTCACTTTAAAAACGTTAATCGCAAATAACTGGCGACTATTTAGCGTGAACAGCAAAAGCTCTAGTCGGTTTTCACCTACTAGATTTGTACGCTGATCAACCGTATTTAACACTCCGGACATACCACTACCTAACTTTGAACGACTACCTTTCACTCTTTATAGAAAACTGTGTTGGAACAACAAAGTAATACTTTTTTATGAGTGTTCTACAATACTTACGAAAATTACATTAATGCTATTGATATAGCAATGAAGCAGCGCTCAGATTCGAGTTTTCTCTGCTCATATGATCAAAAAAGGGCGAACCTTCCTGTTCACCCTCTGTAAATGCCCTATTCTGATGTCAGAAAAATTAACCTTCAATCACCTTCATCAACAACTGACCGTCGTACAGTGCTTGCTTAATCAAAGCCGCTCCCGGCATGGTCGCTTGTTTATAGAAACGAGACTCCACCAGTTCAAGGTCTTGGTGGTAAACCGGCAAACTTTGTTCTTCAATACAACGACGAACAGCAGGATAAAGCACCTCTTTCGCTTGGTTGATCACCCCACCAATTAAGATCTTTTCTGGGTTAAATAGGTTAATAACAATCGCAATGGCAGAGCCTAAGTAACGGCCAAGCTTCTCGATAACATCAACAGCCAGAGGGTCGCCATTTGCAGCCGCCTCACAGATACTTTCAATGCTCATTTCTTCTTGTTCAGCAAGAACTGAAGCTTCACCTTGAGCAATACGAGTCACAACCTCTTCTCGAATCGCTTGTGAGCTGGCAACGGTTTCAAGGCAACCAATATTGCCGCAATGGCAACGCTTGCCATTCGGATCGATTTGGATATGACCGAGTTCACCGATGTTACCGTGTCGACCTTGTAGCACTCGACCATCCAAGATAATACCTGCGCCTAAGCCGTGGTGAATAGAGATAAGAACCGAGTTGTCGTTGTCTTGTGAATGACCAAACAGTTTCTCTGCTAGTGCCCATGCACGCGTATCGTTGGCAATAAAAACCGGTAAGCCTGTTGCTTTGTATATTTCAGGACCTAACGCTAGGTTCTCAACATTGTAATGCGGCATTTGCAACACGATACCCTGCTCTGAGTTCACTAGACCGGGCAGAGTAATCGCAATACTGGTAACACGATCAAGTTGATCGGCGTAGGTTTGGAAGAATTCATCAATTTCGTAGAGTAAACGTTCCAGCACATCATCTTGGTCACGTTCGTGGATATCGATTTTGGTATCGATAAGAACGTCACCGCCAAGCTCGTGCAGTGCAATCGTCAAGTAGCCTCGACCTAAACGCATCGACAAGAATTGCCAACCTTCATTATTGACCTGTAACCCCACCGCAGGACGACCGCGACTGGTTGCTTCCTGTACCGTTGTTTCATGGATCAGGTGGGCTTCAATCAATTCTCGAGTGATCTTAGTGATACTCGCAGGCGCAAGCTCACTTTGCTTGGATAAATCGATTCGAGATATTGGACCCTTTAGGTCAATTAGTTTGTATACACGACCAGCATTGACCTGTTTGATATGATCAATATGGCCCGGTTGAGCCATGTACATCTTGCACTCCGAAATTCTATAACGGGATAATTTTTTTACTTTGCGAAGTAATTGTGAAGTGAATTGATAAATCCCCGTGACAAGCATCACGTATAAACATGTTTGTTTGTGTATTCAATCAAATAACTAGAAATCGACTCCTGTTAAATTGTTTGAAAAATGACTTATTTTATTCATCAAATTAGGTTGCAACACCTGTGTGTTGATGTTTTTTCAGCACTTTGACCTAAATGCCAACAATCCGCGCATACTGTGCATATACTTAGCGAGAATAGAATTCGAGTTATCTAGTCCTACACCTGCATTCTTCGGAGAATCTATGACTTCCATATTAAGAAGAACCAAAATTGTTACAACGCTTGGCCCTTCAACAGATAAAGACAATGTCCTTGAAGAGATCATCAAAGCTGGAGCAAATGTCGTCCGTATGAACTTCTCTCACGGTACCAGTGACGATCATATTCAACGCGCGCAAAAAGTCCGTGCTATTGCGGCAAAACTAGGACGTCAAGTTGCCATTCTTGGTGATTTACAAGGTCCAAAAATCCGCGTATCCACCTTCAAAGATGGCAAAATTCATCTTGATGTCGGTGACAAATTCACACTAGACAGCGATTTACCAAAAGGTGAGGGAAACCAAGAGTCCGTTGGTTTGGATTACAAAGAGCTACCGCAAGACGTTTCACCTAACGATATCCTGCTCCTTGACGATGGACGTGTTCAACTGCAAGTCACTAGTGTCGAAGGGAATAAAGTTCATACACGCGTCACCGTTGGTGGTCCTTTGTCTAATAACAAAGGTATCAACAAGAAAGGTGGCGGTTTATCTGCCGATGCATTAACAGAGAAAGACAAAGCGGACATTCTCACTGCCGCAAAAATCAAAGTCGATTACCTTGCGATTTCTTTCCCTCGTAATGGCGAAGATATGCACTATGCTCGCCGTTTGGCAAGAGATGCAGGTCTAGAAGCAAAACTCGTTGCCAAAGTTGAACGAGCAGAAACGGTAGCCACCAGCGAGTCGATTGATGACATTATTCTTGCGTCCGATGTAGTGATGGTTGCTCGCGGCGACTTGGGTGTAGAAATTGGTGATCCAGAGCTTGTTGGCGTGCAGAAAAAACTCATCCGTCGTGCTCGCAGCTTAAACCGCATCGTGATTACTGCGACTCAAATGATGGAGTCTATGATTGCGGCACCGATGCCAACCCGAGCAGAGGTCATGGACGTTGCCAATGCCGTGCTAGATGGTACAGATGCGGTAATGCTTTCTGGAGAAACGGCAGCAGGTCAATTCCCAGTAGAAACTGTCAAGTCCATGGCAGAAGTATGTATGGGCGCAGAGAAGATGGCTGAAGCAAGCTTGTCGACGTATCGCTTGGATCGCACCTTTGCAACCGCAGAAGAAACCATCGCAATGTCCACTATGTACGCAGCTAACCACATGGAAGGCGTAAAAGCGATGATTGCCTTGACCGAATCTGGTCGCACTGCGCTCATGATGTCTCGTTTGAGTTCAGGTCTGCCTATTTTTGCGTTATCACGCAACGAATCGACACTGAATCGTGCTGCGCTTTATCGTGGGGTAACTCCGGTGTACTTTGACTCAAAAGGTGGCGCAGGTCTAACTACCGCGCACGATGCAATTGTGACGTTAAAAGAACAAGGCTTATTGGATGAAGGGGATTTGGTGATCATCACTCAAGGTGATGTTATGGACGTGGTTGGTTCAACCAACTGCATGCGAATCCTGTCAGCATAAGTTCAACACTTGATAAGCAAGGGCACCGAAATGGTGCCCTTTTTATTATCTAGGCTGTCTCTCGACCTTCCATATTTAATTTGTCGTAAAGCTGAATCAGGTTAAAACCGGTTTGCAAACCAAGCTGATAATCATGCTCAAGAGCTTCAGGGTCACTTAAAAGAGATGAGGATTGCAGCTCCTCTTTCGGCGCCAATTGCAAAATAAAAGTATCGTCAGGCGGTGCACTAAGGAAAGCTTGCGTCAACTCGAAGGTTTGATAATGGATCATCAACATGTCTGCTAATCCAGAATCAAAATTCTCACCAATCAAATGGCTCAAACGATAGAGGTTATCGGCTCCAAATAGCCAGCGCCCACCATTTAATAACTTTCTGCCAGACAATTTAGATTGATGTGCTGCGTTAATTTTTTGCTGCAAGAAATTGCTCCAATCTTCCTTCCATTGATGGACCTTATCTTGCCAAGATTCTTGAACCGAGTTTATGGACTCTCGGTACCATTTGATCCCTTCTTCACCAAGCTCACTTTGCGCTTTGGCTTCCGATTCAGAGAAAGGCTCAGTGCGGATCACTATGATATTTCGTGCATTTTTACGCCACGCTTCTTGAACAGGAATCGATGCAGAAACGCCGCCATCAACAAAATGCTGCCCGTTTACATTTACAGCACCTTGATACAGTTTTGGAATAGCACATGTAGCCACCATCGTACTGAGCCAATCACCACCGAGTATTGGTAAGTAGTGGTCTGAGAGCGTATCGACATTAGTGACCGCAGCAAACGCTCCTCTTTGACCTAGCGCAGAGCGACCAAGATCCAGATCGAGTTTATAAGGGTAATCTTGAATACGTTCGAGCGCCCACTCCAAACCTAAGTACTGTTTTTTACGAATGTAGCGGATCAGATGGAAGAATTCGGGAGCCGTGGTCAGATCGGTTATAAAAGCTTTACCCATACCATGCTGACGACAAAGGAAAGCACAGAGGTTAAGCGCTCCGGCAGACGTGCCATAGAATTCGTCGAATGGGTCGAAATTAGAGAGAAGAAATGCGTCTAGCACACCAGCGGTAAAAATCCCTCTCTGCCCTCCTCCTTGTGCGACAAGGGCAGTTTTGCCATTTCTAAACTGCTCATACACTTGAATGTCGAGCTCAGCATGGCTATCAGTGATAATACCGCTGTTGCGTATCATAAGCGTAATGCCGTTAGTTTAAGCCGTCGTAATCGCAATGATGCCAAAAGAGAGTAAAACTGCGAATACCGTAACGACGATGAGTAGGGCTGATTTTAGATCGTGTTCCATAGACACCTCCTTTTGTTGTAACAAATTAATAACACCAGTGTGAATTATGTTCAAGAATTGCCTAATTTAGTCGCACGATTTTGACTAAGGCATCACAATTAGCTTAGTCATAATAAGGAGATAGCAAATGAACAATAAAATTGGCTGGCTAGTTGGGAGTGTATTATTGGGCTGTTCTATGGCAGCTCAAGCAAACGTTATCGTCACTCCCTACATTGGCTTCACGGGAGGAGGCAAAGTAGAAGATGAAAACAATCGCACCTACGATCTTGACCCTTCAATTAACTACGCTTTATCGGTAGAGACTCCTTTTGAAATGGGTCGCTTAGGTTTGTTCTATTCGAATCAGTCTTCTGAACTACAAGATGTGAACAACTCAGCAGACATCCATTATCTGCAGTTTCAAAGCAGCATCTACTATCCAGTGGCGACAGGTTGGCAAAGTTATGTTGGGCTTGGATTGGGTGCTTCATATGCTGATGCTGATTGGGTGGATGACAAATACGGTTTCTCAGCTAGTGCTTTCGCAGGACTTGAGTACACATTTTCTAAAAACTTTGCATTGACCGCTCAAGTTCGTTGGTTAGGTACCGTTGTTGACAATGACACCTCAGGAGCATGCGTGCTTCCTACTGATGGTTCTTCTTGTGTAATCAAGTTTGAAACCGACTGGATGAACCAATTTCAATCCAATATTGGCTTTAGCTTCCGCTTCTAACGGCTTTCACTTCTAAAGAATCGTTTTGACGCCAAATCGTCTATAGGGTGTATCGAACGCAGAGATACGCCCTAATAATCAAAAAGAGTTTATTTGACCAAGATCACATCAATAAGACAGTCATATACTCTGAAAATAACCCCACCTCACTGATCAGATAACCTAGCAAATCACGATTTAACAATATTTAAACCAGATAAAATCCCGCCGTTAACATTTAGAATCTATTGCGATAAATAATGTAAAAAGTTAGTCTGAAGACAGAAAGCAGAAGAATATTTCAGCTTTTGCAAACACACATCAAAATTTAAAGCATTTAATTCTAATTCTTCATTGGCAAAACAAAGTAAAAAACCAGAAAGTAACAATAATACCGAATTTAGGATAGAAAACTGACGGATAACAGTTGCCCTTTATTCTGCTGGGATTTACACCTGCCAAGAAGAGCTTCATTCCTTAGGGAGTTGTACAGGAGTCAAATATGAAGCGAGAACAATGGGGATCCCGTGCGGGATTCATCTTAGCTGCAGTCGGTTCAGCCATCGGTCTGGGTAACATCTGGCGTTTCCCTTATATGGCTTATGAGAACGGTGGTGGTGCCTTTTTTATTCCTTACCTTTTCGCCATGATTACTGCTGGTATTCCATTTATGATCCTGGAATTCAGTATGGGTCAAAAATACCGTGGTTCTGCTCCGAAAACATTAGCTAAAATCCACGCCAAGTTTGAGTGGCTTGGCTGGTTCCAAGTGGGTGTAGCTGCGGTTATCGCCGTTTACTACGTCGCTGTTATTGGCTGGGCAATTTCTTACTTTGGTATGTCGTTTACCCAAAGTTGGGGTTCTGACACCAATGCTTTCTTCTTTAGTGAATACCTAAAACTTGGTGATAACTCACCAACGGATTTGGGCAGCATTCAATGGAAGATCGCAGTATCCATGCTGATTGCTTGGGCAATCACCTACACGGCCATTGTGAGTGGTGTTAAATCAGGTATCGAACGAGCATCAAAAATCATGATGCCAATCTTGTTCATCATGGTCGTGTTCTTGATCGGTCGTATGATTTTCCTTCCTGGGGCACTAGATGGCGTAAACTACATGTTTGAGCCTGATTTCAGTAAGATTTGGGACGTGAAAGTGTGGGCAGCTGCGTACGGGCAGATCTTCTTTACCCTAAGTATCGGCTTTGCCATCATGCTAGCGTATTCCAGTTATCTGCCTGAGAAATCAGACATCACGAATAACGCCTTCATGACTGTCCTTATCAACTGTGGTTTCTCCATCTTAGCCGGTATCATGATCTTCTCAGTGCTTGGTTACATGGCTCAAGAGCAAGGTAAACCACTGACTGAAGTCGTCTCTGCTGGTGTTGGCCTTGCGTTCGTAACGCTACCTGCCGCTATCAATTTGTTACCAGCGCCATATATTCTTGGTCCGCTGTTCTTCTTTGCTCTCGTTGTAGCTGGCTTAAGCTCGCACATCTCAATCATGGAAGCGGTAACATCTGCAGTTATCGATAAACTGAAATGGAGCCGTAAAAAAGCGGCAAACGTGGTGATTGGTATTGGCTTTATTGTCTCAATGGCATTTGCAACAAACGGAGGTCTATTATTACTTGACCTTGTCGACCACTTTGCTAATAACGTCGGCATAATGGTTGGCGGTCTGGTTGAAATCGTCTTAATGGCTTGGCTACTTAAACAAGTGCCAGAAGTTCGTGACTATGTAAATGAGCGTTCAGATTTCTCTATTGGTCAATGGTTTGTAGTCTGCCTACGTTTTGTTACTCCAATCATGCTAGCAATTATCCTAGCAACTAAGCTATATGCCCTTCTAACAGAAGGTTACGGTGGCTACGACCTAACTCTTGGCTGGGCAATGATTGCCGCGCTATTTGTGTTTGGTGTACTGATTAACGTGGTAAGCAAGGAGAAAGCGTAATGACAACAAGTGCAATTATTATGATGGTTATTGGTCTTGGCATCACTTGGGGTGGCGCAGCTGTGTGCATCAAGCGAGCGATGGATAAGCAGCAATAATACCGATCCTTTATCAAGAATAATGCCGGCGTTGATGCCGGCATTTTTGTATCTGCTTTAACTCAAAAGCTGTATTTAACCCCAAGAGCTCCACCAATTTGAAGATCGGGTCCTTTATACAGATCGAGCTCTGGATGAATTTGCGCATAGAGATCCCATCCTTTTGAAAGATCCCAATTCACGCCAAGCGGAACACGAAAACCAAATTCATCATCCCACTCGTACCAACCACCAACACCTACATACCAGGTCAGCGGCATATTTTGCTCAAAAGAACCACGTTTCGCGATATAGTCAAATGCCATACCGTCATTACCGATGATACCTCGATATTTATCATCGATTTCAACAACGACACTCAATTGCTGATCCACTGCCATACCAACGGAAAAATTCGTCGGTTGGTTTGCTGCCATACTTACACTAGGTAACAGTGCTGCTGCCAGCATTATTTGTTTTTTCATACACGTCATCACTCTAAAAAAAACGGCGTGCATAATTCAAACATGATTTAGTTTTGGTATGTCAGCAATGAGTAAGGGAGAGGTACGAAAAACGCTACAACTGTAAGGCTGCGTATTGTGTCACGATGTGGGACGTTAAATTAAAGATAAGCCGTTAGTCGTCGTGGTTTCAGCATGAAAAACAGGCACAAAAAAAGGAGACCGAAGCCTCCTCTTTTCTATGAATGACTGAGATTAGCCGTGGTTACGAATCCACTCATCCATTTCAGTTTTTAGGTTATCAGACTTAGTACCGAAGATAGCCTGAACACCACCTGCTACAACTACAACACCAGCAGCGCCTAGTTGTTTTAGCTTGTCTTGGTCAACAGCAGCTGTATCAGCTACCGCTACACGTAGACGAGTGATACATGCGTCTAGACCAGTGATGTTTGCTTTGCCGCCGAATGCTGCAACAAGCTCACCTGCCATGTCAGAACCAGAAGTTGCAACAGCTTCTTCAGATTCATCTTCACGACCTGGAGTTTTAAGGTCAAGAGCAGTGATTACTGTGCGGAATACTACGTAGTAGATTACAGCGTAAACTAGACCAACAGCTACCATCAGACCCATCTTCTGAGCGTGACCAGATAGAACTAGGAAATCGATCAGACCGTGTGAGAATGAAGTACCGTGTACGAAGCCTAGAGTGTTAGCAACAACGTATGCAGAACCAGCTAGTAGAGCGTGGATACCGTATAGTACAGGAGCAACGAATAGGAATGAGAATTCGATTGGCTCAGTAATACCAGTTAGGAATGAAGTCAGTGCAGCTGACGCCATGATACCCATTACTTTCGCGCGGTTTTCTGGTTTAGCACAGTGAGCAATAGCGATTGCTGCAGCTGGTAGACCAAACATCTTGAACATGTAACCACCCGCTAGCTGACCGAAGCCATTACCAGCAGCACGAGATGCATCATCTGCAACTAGGTAACAAGTTAGTACGCCGTTTTGAGTTTCACCAGCAGCGTTCACACAAGTACCTGCTTCGAAGAAGAATGGTACGTTCCATACGTGGTGTAGACCGAATGGGATTAGAGAACGCTCAACTACGCCGTAGATACCGAACGCAAGCTGTGGGTTTTGGTGTGCAGCCCAGTCAGAGAATGCAGAGATTGCACCGCCGATTGGTGGCCATACGATAGATAGTACAACACCTAGGATGATCGCAGCGAAACCAGTGATGATTGGCACAGCACGCTTACCAGCGAAGAAGCCAAGGTACTCTGGAAGTTGGATTTTGAAGAAACGGTTGAATGCCCAAGCAGCAACACCACCGACAAGGATACCACCTAGTACACCTGTGTCGATTTTCTCAACGCCCATGATGCCAGCCATAACGCCTAGCGTTGCTGTCATGATGCCGTAACCAACGATAGCAGCTAGACCAGCTACACCGTCGTTGTTTGTGAAGCCTAGTGCTACACCAACAGCAAATAGAAGTGCCATTTGGCCGAATACTGAACCACCAGCTTGTTCCATTAGGTTAGAAACCACTTCTGGAATAAAGCTTAGGTGGGCAGCACCAACACCTAGTAGGATACCTGCGACTGGTAATACTGATACTGGTAGCATCAGAGCTTTACCAACTTTTTGCAGGTTTGCAAAAAGGTTCTTAAACATGTTTATGCTCCTGATAAATTATAAGTATTATTTGGGCACTAACGGCACACCCCCGTAGCCTAAATGTTAGCACCCAATGAAAATGTAACCACACGTTGCATTATATTTTCCGGCTCTAAATATATATTGATGGCCCTCAAACTTTCCACACAGTTACGAAATTTAGTTTCAAAACAAGCCGCAGATCACACCTAAAAACCGTCGATGAAAAGGTTTGCATCAAACCTATATCATTGTTTTATAAAGATTTTATTATCTACATAATTAATTTTAAGGCGTAAATAAAATAAAGGTCGATGTTATTTTTAGTAACAAAATTACATTTGAGGGATTTGGATGCGGTTAAATCAACAAATTTAGTAAACATTAAACTAAATGATCTTTTTGGTGCATTTATCAACAAAAAAGGAGCAAAAGCCCCTTTTTTAATCTGCCTATTGATTTTTCATCGCAAAAAAAGATTTCGGAAATTTTCGCTGGTTTTTTGCCCAACTTCAGACAAGGCACACTCTTTCAACTGTGCAATATAGGCAGCAACTTCGACAACATAGGCTGGTTGGTTCTCTTTTCCACGATGTGGAACAGGGGCAAGATACGGAGAATCCGTCTCAATAAGCAACTTTTCAAGAGGTAGGGCTTTCACAACATCCTTCAATTCCGTCGCTTGGCGGAAAGTCACAATACCAGAAATCGAGATGTAAAACCCTAAATCGAGTGCAGCTTCTGCAAAAGGCAGATCTTCAGTAAAACAGTGTATGACGCCACCACATTTTTCGGCTCCGCCATTGCGTAGAATTTCTAATGTATCTTCACGTGCATTACGAGTATGAATAATCAGTGGTTTGTTTAATTCTACTGCTAGGTCAACTTGCTGCTCAAAACGCTCTTTCTGCAGTGCGGCGGTCTCTGGTTTGTAATGGTAATCCAGCCCCGTTTCACCGATCGCCACAACTTTTTCATGGGACGCGTACTCTCGTAAGATATCCATCGAAAAGGCACTTTCAACATCAAGAGGATGAACACCACAAGACGCGTGAACGTTATTGTAAGGTGTGATCATTTCGAGCATTTTAGGGAAAGAGTCCAAAGTCACACCAACGGACAATAACTCAGTAACATTAGCTTGCTTAGCTTTGTTGATAACGTCTTCAACATTAATATGAAGGTCATCGTAATTCAATTTGTCTAGATGACAGTGCGAATCTACGAACATAATGCCTCTCGTGATTCAATTAACCAATTCATAGATAGTAGCTCAAGGTTTAAGCCTGGAAAGGTTTGTCGTTGAGCTTTCAATTCAAGCAGCTTTTGGGCCGCTTGATACAGACCGTTATATCTACCGGGCTGAAACTGAGCGGCGCCAGGAAGCAGATCCACTTCCGTAACACCAAATTGCGCTTTCTGAGCATCGGTCAACAAATACCACGCCCAGTCTAACGCTTTGTCTGGATTCTTAGCCATTAACGTCGCGCACTGAAACACATCTGACAAAGGCGAAGACAAAGTCTCAATCAAGCAGCGCTCAAACGCTTGATACTCAACCAGCTCACCACTTTTTGCTGCTTCCAGCGTATTTATTGGTGAACCCATATTCAACTTAAGCGCATAAGGGGGCACTTGAGAAGCCCCTTGCTCACTCATCCAGCTCATAGCTTGCTCTGTTGAAGGCGTAGCCACGACCCATTGCTGACAGCGACTTTGAATTGTTGGCAGTAATCGCTCATGGTTCTGTGTGACAAGCAAGAACAAACACTTCTGCCCTGGTTCTTCTAGTGTTTTCAACAACGCATTGGACGCAGACTCATTCATTGCTTCCGCAGGTTCGATAATGAACACGCGATATCCATTTAGCTGTGATGATTCATGAGCAAGACGATTACAAGCGCGGATTTGATCAACCGTAATTGATTTGCCTTCTTTTTCCGGCTTAACCCAATGTAAGTCTGGATGACTATTAGATTGAGTTAGCTGACAACTGTGGCAAAAACCACACGCCTCACTGGTGTAGTTTTGGCACAAAAGAGAGTGGTTGAAGAGTTCAACCAGTTTTTCAACGGCCAACCCTTTCTCACTTTGTAGTAACAAAGCTCCAGGAACTCGCTCTGAATCCAAACTGATTTTGAGGTTATCCCAAACGGGCTGTAACCATGGAAAGTCATTTAACATGAATCACCTCAATCTACCCTCAGCTTACTGAGCTGCAAGCCATGCATTTAGTGCAGCTCTGATATCATGTGCCACTTCGTCAATCGACTGCTCTGCATTGATAACTACGATAGAGTCATCTGCATTAGCCAACTCTAGGTAACGCTCACGAGTGCGTTCAAAGAAGCTGATGTCCATTTTCTCAATTCGATCTAGCTCACCGCGACCACGAGCACGCTCAAGACCAACACGAGGATCGATATCCATGTACAACGTAAAAGCAGGTTTGAACTCACCAAGCGTAGTGTCGCGTAAGTTTTTCATCAGTGAAGCATCGATTTGACGACCACCACCTTGGTAAGCTTGAGAAGACAAGTCATGGCGGTCACCCACCACCCATTGATTGTTTGCAAGTGCTGGCTTGATTACATTTTCCACTAGCTGGACACGAGCTGCGTAGAGTAAAAGCAGCTCCGTCATATCTTTCAAATCTTCGCCTTCGTGCTCTTCTTTAACCAATGCACGCATCTTTTCAGCGAGAGGGGTTCCACCGGGCTCACGAGTATTAACGATATTTTCAATACCTGCAGCTTTCAGCGTATCCAAAACCGTTTTGATTGCAGTACTTTTACCCGCGCCTTCTAGGCCCTCAACGACAATAAAGTTTGCTTTCATCATTTGTTCTTTCTTAGTTCTCTTAAATAGGCACGTACAGCACGGTTGTGCTCAGCAAGGGATTTCGAAAATACATGTCCGCCCTTCCCACTTGCTACGAAATATAGATAGTTACTGTTTTCAGGGTTTAACGCGGCTTCAATCGAAGCTTCACCCGCCATGGCAATCGGCGTTGGTGGCAAACCATTGATTGTGTATGTGTTATATGGTGTAGGAGTGCGCAAATCTTTCTTACGGATATTACCATCATAGGCATCTCCCATACCGTAGATAACTGTAGGGTCTGTTTGTAGACGCATACGTTTATTAAGACGATTCACAAATACAGATGCGACACGCTCACGCTCCGAGTCTATCGCCGTCTCTTTTTCAATGATAGAAGCAAGAATCAGCGCTTCGTATTTGTCTTTTAGTGGCAGTTTCTCTTGGCGCTCTTCCCACTGAGCATCCAAAATCTTGTTCAGCTTACTATGAGCACGCTCTAAGATCTGACTCTCACTTGTACCAGCTGTGTAGTGATAGGTTTCGGCAAGGAATAAGCCTTCAAGCTTTTCGCGCTCTATCCCCAGCTTTTCAGCCATCTGCTTTTCCGATAATCCGGTCAAATCATGTTTGACATAAGGCGCTGCACTTAACTGCTCAACCCACTCAGAAAAGCGACTGCCTTCCACAAAGGTAATCGCAAACTGATGTTCTTTACCTGTGTTTAGTTGTTCCAACGTGTCATATAGAGAGGTGTTAGGTTCTAGTTGGTAAGTGCCTGCTCGCACCTGAAGAAGCTCCGGATAGAGATGAGGCATTAAACGAGTGTAGTCTGAAGCTTCGATGATGTTACCTTTCGCCAAGTCACGCATTACTCGGTGAAAGCTGGTGCCATTTTCAACGGTAAACAGCTGAGGCTGCTCAATAAGAATTGGCGAGTTAACGTATTGCTTAGTCTGTGAAACAACGTAAAAAACACTTGCTGCACCAATAACGGCAATCAGTACAACAAACGCAAACAGTTTTTTAATCACGTATTTAGATTCCCTTGAAGTCGTCGAGTCAATTTCCCAATTGGAAAGTCAATCTTGTTCTCTGGTGCTGAAATACCGGAAACCGGTGCTACACCCAATAGTGAATTACACATCCACACCTCATCTGCATCGAGCAAATCTGTCAGTGTGAAATCGGCTACCTGCACTGAGTAACCTTCGCTTTGGAGATATTCCAAAACCTTACGGCGCATCACGCCAGCCACACCGGATAAACACAAACCGGGTGTGAACACCTTTTCATCTTTAACCCAAAAAAGGTTTGCCATTGTAGTTTCAATGACATGATTTTGCACATTTAACGTCACAGCATCAGCAAATTCAGTACCATCAATTTCTGCCTTTGCGAGCACCTGCTCTATACGGTTATTGTGCTTATGTCCGGCAAGTAATGGCTGGATTCCAAGTCGGGTTTCACAAACACCTAATTGCACGCCACGCTCTTGCCAAGCAAGGTAGTGAGCAGGGAATGTAAAATTCGAGATAGTGACAACCGGACCTTCGACACCGCTAGGACTATACCCTCGACCACCACAACCGCGGCTAATATGAATTTTGATTCCGGCAGATTCATCTTTTAAAGTTGCCGACATCGCCCAATCCAAGACCGTACGCCAATCAGGAAAAGGGATTTGTAATGTCGTTAAGCATGCTTCCATACGTTCAACATGCGCTTGCCAATGCTCCAACTGCCCTTTCTTGGTTTTGATGGTAGAGAAACAGCCATCACCATATTGGAAAGAACGGTCACCGAGTGGAACATGTGTTTGTGGCAGTCCATTTACCCAGAACATTCAGATACCCTTGCTTTCTGATCGACAAATAAAACAAAACGGCTCAATGCTAAGCATCGAGCCGTTAGAATACAAGTATCACTACTCTAAAACTGTGTTAGAGACTTTTACTCAGCGATTTTTTTGAATACAAGCGAACCGTTAGTACCGCCGAAGCCGAACGAGTTACAGATTGCGTATTCCATATCAACTTTGCGCGCAGTATGCGGCACAAGGTCGATATCTAAACCTTCTTCTGGATCATCTAGGTTAATCGTTGGTGGAACAATTTGATCTACCAATGAAAGAACCGTGATAATTGCTTCTACTGAGCCTGCTGCACCTAAAAGGTGACCAGTCATAGATTTAGTAGAAGAGACAAGAACCTGCTTAGAGCCTTCTTCACCAAGTGCGCGTTTCACACCCTTGATTTCAGCCACATCACCTGCTGGTGTTGATGTACCGTGAGCGTTCACGTAACCAACTTGAGTACCTGTGATGTTTGCGTCACGCATCGCCGCTTCCATTGCCAGTGCGCCACCAGAGCCATCTTCACTTGGAGAAGTCATGTGGTAAGCGTCACCAGACATACCGAAGCCAACAAGCTCTGCGTAGATCTTAGCACCGCGCGCTTTTGCGTGTTCGTACTCTTCAAGAACCATCACGCCCGCACCGTCACCTAGAACGAAGCCGTCACGACCTTTATCCCAAGGACGTGATGCTTTTTGCGGTTCATCGTTACGAGTCGATAGTGCTTTTGCAGCACCGAAGCCTGCCATACCAAGTGGCGTAGATGCTTTTTCTGCACCACCAGCAACCATAGCTTCCGCATCACCGTATGCAATCATACGAGCCGCGTGACCGATGTTGTGAAGACCTGTAGTACATGCAGTAGAGATCGCGATGTTAGGACCACGAAGACCACGCATGATAGATAGGTTACCCGCAACCATGTTTACGATGGTCGAAGGAACAAAAAATGGGCTAACTTTGCGAGGACCTTTCTCAACTAGCGCTGAGTGACCTGCTTCGATTAGGTCTAGACCGCCAATGCCTGAGCCGATTGCTACACCAACTCGAGCCGCGTTTTCTTCGGTAATTTCTAAGCCAGAGTCATCCAATGCTTGGATACCCGCAGCAATGCCGTACTGGATAAACAAATCCATTTTACGAGCATCTTTCTTAGACATGTACTCTGTGCAATCAAAATCTTTTACAAGACCAGCAAAACGAGTCGAGAAGTTCGTTGCATCGAAGTGCTCGATGTTTACGATACCGCTTTGACCTTCTAGCAGGGCTTTCCAAGATGATTCTACTGTGTTGCCTACCGGTGACAACATACCCATGCCAGTGACAACTACACGACGCTTGGACACGATATAATTCTCCGGGAATTGAATGTTTCTATGAGAGGATAGAAGAAGTTAGAAAAAACACAGGCGGTCTAGGAGACCGCCTGGGAGAGATAATTACTGAGCGCTGTTTACGTAGTCGATTGCAGCTTGAACAGTAGTGATTTTCTCTGCTTCTTCATCAGGAATCTCAGTGTCGAATTCCTCTTCTAGAGCCATTACTAGCTCTACAGTGTCTAGAGAATCAGCACCTAGATCGTCAACGAAAGAAGCTTCGTTTTTAACTTCTGCTTCGTCTACACCTAGCTGTTCAACAATGATTTTCTTTACGCGTTCTTCGATGTTGCTCATTTTTCTTTTCCTTTACAGATTTCGCCTAATGCGATGATTCCGTAGTTTATTCGAACTATTGAAGTTTGCAAGGGGGTCCTTGCTGGTCAAACCACAAAATTAGCGAATTTAACCGAATTTCAATACATTTTTGACTTAAATCATGCACAAATCTTGCGCATGAGCATGACAACTTAATGACAGTTAACAGCAACTATAGGCTATTTTTCATAAAGTAAAATAGCTTATTTTGCACGAACTGTGCATTAAACCATGTACATGCCACCATTTACATGCAAAGTTTCACCAGTAATGTAAGCCGCTTCAGGTGAAGCAAGGAATACAACTGCTGATGCAATTTCACGAGGGTCACCTAGACGACCTGCTGGCACGTTCGACAACGTTGCTGCACGTTGGTCGTCATTTAGCGCCTTAGTCATGTCAGTTTCGATGAAACCTGGAGCAACCGTGTTCACTGTTACACCACGAGAAGCCACTTCACGAGCCATTGATTTAGTGAAACCAATCACACCCGCTTTTGCTGCTGCATAGTTTGTTTGACCAGCGTTACCCATAGTACCAACAACAGAACCTACGTTGATGATGCGACCAGCGCGTTTTTTCATCATGCCACGTAGAACCGCTTTAGACATGCGGTAGATTGGCGTTAGGTTTGTATTGATGATGTCGTTCCACTCGTCATCTTTCATACGCATTAGCAAGTTATCGCGCGTGATACCAGCGTTGTTTACTAGAATATCGATTGCACCAAACTCATCATTGATGGTTTTTAGTGTTGCTTCGATAGACTCAACGTCAGTTACGTTAAGTGCTAGACCTTTACCGTTTTCACCTAGGTACTCGCTGATCGCCGCTGCGCCGCCTTCAGAAGTCGCAGTACCGATTACCGTTGCACCGCGTTCAACAAGAAGTTCAGCAATCGCACGACCAATGCCACGGCTTGCGCCTGTCACTAGAGCGATCTTACCTTCTAGATTCATCATGTTGTGTTTTCCTTTTCTTATCGTGAGCAGATTACTTAGCGGCTTCTAGCGACGCTACGTCGTTAACTGCTGCTGCGCTTAGTGTTTTCACGATACGTTTAGTCAGACCTGTCAGAACTTTGCCAGGACCAAGCTCAAGAAGATTTACTACACCTTGTTCGTTCATTAGCTGCACGCTCTCAGTCCAACGAACTGGGCTGTGAAGTTGACGAACAAGTGCGTCTTTGATTTTTGCAGGATCAGTTTCAGCCGCCACATCAACGTTGTTGATAACCGGAAGTTGTGGTGCGTTGAATTCGATAGACTCTAGCGCGACAGCTAGTTTCTCTGCTGCAGGTTTCATTAGTGCGCAGTGTGAAGGCACTGAAACAGGAAGAGGAAGTGCACGCTTAGCACCTGCTTCTTTACATAGTGCACCAGCACGTTCTACCGCGTCTTTACTACCTGCGATAACAACTTGACCAGGTGAGTTGAAGTTTACTGGAGAAACGACTTCACCTTGTGCTGCTTCTTCACAAGCTTTTGCAATTGCTTCGTCATCTAGACCGATGATCGCGTACATTGCACCTGTACCCGCAGGTACCGCTTCTTGCATCAGTTGACCACGTAGCTCAACCAGTTTGATTGCTTCTTTAAAGTCAATCACGCCAGCACACACAAGCGCTGAGTACTCACCTAGGCTGTGACCCGCTAGGTTTGCTGGTTGCTCAAGACCAAGCTCTTGCCATACACGCCAGATAGCAACAGATGACGCTAGCAAAGCTGGTTGAGTACGGAAAGTTTGGTTTAGATCTTCTGCAGGTCCATTTTGAACAAGCGCCCATAGGTCGTAACCTAGTGCGTCAGATGCTTCTGCAAATGTTTGTTTTACTACGTCATATTGTTCGCCTAGATCAGCAAGCATACCTACAGCTTGTGAACCTTGACCTGGAAATACGATAGCAAACTTGCTCATGTTGTTTTCCTTTAAGCAAAGTAAAAAGAAATAAGATGCACCGTAGCGCATCTTAAATTTTGAATCTTGTGAAACTTAGAATTTCACCAGGGCAGAACCCCAAGTGAATCCGCCGCCAAACGCTTCAAGAAGTAGAGTTTGACCACGTTTAATACGACCATCACGTACCGCCTCATCCAGTGCTGTTGGCACGGTTGCTGCTGATGTGTTGCCGTGTTTATCAAGTGTGATCACGACTTGGTCTAGTGACATCGAAAGCTTTTTCGCTGTCGCTGAAATAATGCGGTAGTTCGCTTGGTGCGGAACCAACCAGTCTAGTTCAGACTTGTGCATATCGTTTGCTTCAAGCGTGTCTTTCACTAACTTCGAAAGCTGAGTTACTGCCACTTTGAAAACTTCGTTACCCGCCATGTGCAGCCATTTATCTGCATCTTTACCACGCTCAGGTACAGGAAGGCTCAGAAGATCACCAAATTGACCATCTGAATATACGTGTGTCGAAATGATGCCAGGTTCTTCGCTCGCACCAATTACCACCGCGCCTGCCGCATCACCAAATAAGATGATAGTTGAGCGGTCAGTCGGATCACACGTTTTCGATAATGCGTCAGCACCAATCACAAGTACGTTTTTACACATACCTGATTTAATGTGTTGGTCAGCTACAGACATTGCGTATACAAAGCCTGAACAAGCAGCGGCTAAGTCGAAAGCAGGACAACCTTTAATGCCAAGCTTTGCCTGCACCTGACACGCAGATGAAGGGAAAGTATGGCTACTGCTCGTGGTAGCAACGATAATTAGGTCGATATCATTTTTATCAATGCCGGCCATATCGATAGCGTTTTCAGCTGCGTAGAATGCCATGTCCGCAACAGTTTCATCTTCTGCTGCAATTCGACGCTCTTTAATACCCGTGCGAGCTACGATCCACTCGTCACTTGTATCTACCATTTTCTCTAGGTCTGCGTTAGTACGCACCTGAGATGGCAGGTAGCTGCCAGTACCTAAAATTTTGCTATACATGAAGACTAATAATGCCTCTCGAGTAAAACCGCTTCCAAACGATCGCTAATACGGCTTGGTACTTGTCGTTTGACCTCGTGTACTGCCTCGCCAAGTGCATTGACAATCGCAGATACATCCGCACTTCCATGGCTTTTTATGACAATGCCGCGCAATCCTAGCAAACTTGCGCCGTTATACTGGTCGGGGTTCAGTGTTTTTAGTTCATTAAATAGCCGAGAAAACAACTTTCTAGCAATCCAACCCTTAATCGTCGATTCCATCATGCTGGTTTTTAGTTTTTCGATGAAGAGTTGAGCTGTTCCCTCGCTGGCTTTTAAGCATACGTTACCGACAAAGCCATCACAAACAATGACATCGGCTACGTCATGCAAAATTTGATTACCTTCAATATAACCGACAAAGTTGATGGCGTCGGTTTGAGAAAGCATTTCTGCACAGCGTTTGACTAAATCGTTACCTTTGATTTCTTCTGCGCCAATGTTCAGCACCGCAACACGAGGAGGTCGACCTAGGTGTTCTTCTGCTAATGCACTGCCCATCACGGCAAACTGGAATAAACTGTCGGCATCGCACGACACATTTGCTCCCAAATCTAACATCCAGGTGCGTTTTCCACTGATGGTCGGTAACGCAGAAACTAAAGCAGGACGCTCAATACCAGGAAGCAGCTTAAGAATAAAACGTGACAGCGCCATCAATGCGCCGGTGTTACCACCACTCACACAAGCATCAGCTTCGTTTTCAGAAACCAGATCAATCGCCATACGCATAGAGCTATTTTGGCTATTGCGAAGGGCCAAAGACGGTTTTTCTGAATTAGAAATCACTTTCTCGCTATGAAGAATGCTCAAACGAGAACTGGTAGAGGTACCAAGTTGAGATAATTGAGACGTGATCAGAGATTGATCACCTATAAGAATCACTTTTAGCTCTGGGAAATGAGACAGTGCCTGCACGGCGGCAGGCACTGTTACGCGTGGACCGAAATCCCCGCCCATTGCATCAAGTGCAACGGTAATACTTTGCAAAGGTTCAACCTTACTTGTTGATAACCTTTTGACCACGGTAGTAACCTTCAGCAGTTACGTTGTGGCGTAGGTGAGTTTCACCAGAAGTCGCGTCTACAGATAGTGCAGCTGTAGTTAGCGCATCGTGTGAACGACGCATACCGCGCTTAGAACGAGTTTTACGGTTTTTCTGTACGGCCATTGACCCTACTCCTATACTATTGGGTTAAAAACCTAAAGAAGAAGCGGCTACCACACCAGTTACTTTTTCAGATTTTTCAAAACGTCGAATGGATTCGGTTTTTCTTCCTCAATTTCTTCAGGAATTTCACCAAAAACCATGTTATTTGAGTCAACGCTACAATCCGCATCATCGTGCATTGCGATTTGAGGTAATGTTAAGATGAACTCGTCTTCAACCAGTTGTATAAGGTCTAATTCACCGTACTCATTTAGATCTACCAAATCATAAATTTCTGGTGCTTCCTCTTCCGTCTTCTCACCATAGTAAGGAGTGTAAAGGAATTCAACTTCACACATGTGTGTGAATACCTCATTACAACGCTGACACTCTAAATCAACTTCGATGTTAGCTTTACCAGAGATAACAACAAGTCGCTGTTCATCAATATCAAATGACAATGAGACTTCTGCGTCGCGTTTTACGCCTTCAGTTGTTTCCGCTAAGCGCTTGAAAAGACTAGCTTGGATGATGCCATCGTAATCTAATCGTTTCTGTGCGGACTTTGCTGGATCAACCGTTCGCGGTATTTTTACCTTTTGCATAGGGCGCGAATATTATCTTCCAAATCAAAATTAGTCAAAGAAAAAGGCAAAAAAGTTGTACTTTTTTACGCTTAACATATAGAGCATTAGCCAGAATCAATTTTGATCGATTATCCTATTGGAAATGCTCGCGTGAATTGTAATTCAAAATGAAAAATTACCAACTGGTTTTAGCCTCAACTTCCCCTTTTCGTAAACAACTGCTGGAAAAGCTATCAGTACCGTTTACTTGTTTATCTCCGCAATGCGATGAGACCCCCTTCCCTAACGAAACGCCTTTAGATTTGGTACAAAGGCTTGCGATTGGAAAAGCGACGTCTTGCGATACCGACCAAGACAGCTTGGTGATCGGGAGCGATCAAGTTTGTGTTATTGACGACAAGATAGTCGGCAAACCATTAGACCGAGAGAATGCCATCAAGCAATTATTGGCTCAAAGCGGTAAAACCATCACTTTTTATACTGGGCTTGCGGTACATAATACAGCCACGAATCACACTGAAGTCGGCTTCGACACCTTCGAAGTTCATTTTAGAGATTTGACGCTTGAACAGATTGAACGATACGTCGACAGAGAAGAACCATTTTATTGTGCTGGCAGCTTTAAAAGCGAAGGAATGGGAATTTGTCTTTTCAACAAATTAGCCGGCAAAGATCCGAATACGCTAGTAGGCCTGCCTCTCATTGACTTGATCGACATGCTACAAAAGCAAGGGTTTGAGGTTTTGTAAAAAGTACTATGTAAAAGATATTGTGTAATATACCCAAGTAACCTCGAGATGCTAGGTTCAGCGAGAATGACTTGGTTTGTAGACGCGGCGGCGATTTAAAGATCTAGTCATTCTAAATCAAGAATCGGCAACAAAGTATACAAGCCAAGGCAGCTCGCCCTTTGGGAGCGTGTCATTGACCCGATTGCTGCGTCAAACAACTTGGAAAGAGCTAGCTATTACACTGCGTTGTTTTCCTTACTCTCGAATCAATGACAGCGCTCTGAATCCTGCATCTTGAAGTCACTTGGGTATAGGTATTGATAGTTAATAAACGTTAAAGGGTTGGCATGAGAAAGCGCCAACCCTTTTTTAAATGCCAGTGCGAGAAGATTAAAATCACAGCGTCAAACTAATCACTCTATATCTAAGATAGAGATTCCCGACAATGCTCTTTCGTCGCTCTCGGGAAAAACGCTGTGTCAGCCCATTCCTCTAAAAATAAGAATTACCCACTTAGATTCAGAAGTCGCAGCGCGTCATCCTCAAGAGTGAGAAACGAGCGAGTTGGGGATCTCTTTTCTCATCTTTCGAAGCGAAGCAGTCTTGCTATCCCATAGGGTGAAGCCCGCTCTCACCTCTACTTCTTACGCAGACCCGCGAGTACTTTCTCTAATCTCGCTTCCATCGGCGCATTGATTTCCATCCACTCATCATTCGATGGGTGCTGGAACTTGATGTTCGCTGCATGAAGGAACAAACGGTCTAAGCCCACTTGCCCAGTGTAAGCATCGAAGCGACGGTCGCCGTAGCGATCATCCCATGCAATTGGGTGACCCGTATATTGAGTATGCACACGAATTTGGTGAGTACGACCGGTAATTGGGCTAGCTTGGATAAGCGTTGCTTGGTCAAACTTTTCCAGAATCTTGAATCGAGTTTCTGACGGCTTCCCATTTGGGTTCACACGCACGATGCTATTCACTTCGTTTTTAAGTAGCGGCGCATTCACGACCTTACAGCTGCTTTTCCACTCCCCCATCACAAGGGCAAAGTAGAACTTCTTTACGGTCTTTTCGCGAAATTGCGCTTGCAGATGGCGCAATGCTGAACGCTTCTTAGCCACCAATAAAATACCAGAAGTATCGCGGTCGATACGATGAACAAGTTCAAGGAAGCGAGCTTGCGGACGTAACGCACGAAGTGCCTCGATAGCACCAAATTTAAGACCACTGCCACCATGCACAGCTGTACCAGAGGGCTTATTTAGAATCAGCATATGATCGTCTTCAAAAATGATCATATGTTCTAGCTCTGCTACTTTGTTCAACTTAGTGCTTGGCGCAACGTCGTCCTCTTTTTTCTCTACCGTTACTGGTGGAATACGTACGAGATCGCCAGCCTTGAGTTTGTACTCAGCTTTAATACGCTTTTTGTTAACGCGCACTTCCCCCTTACGCACGATTCGGTAAATCATGCTCTTAGGGATATCTTTTAATTGGTTACGCAGAAAATTATCAATGCGTTGACCTGCCATGTCTTCGTCGATATCAACGAACTGGACTTTTGTTCTTATTTCGCTCATGCGCGGTATTGTAAACCCAAATCTGTGCGACTTCACATTATTCTTGCTGCAAAAGAAACACTCGTTGTCATAAATTGTTCTAAAACTCGCCAAGCTTTTGTTTAGATTATTAAAAGTCTTTATCAACTTCTCGTTTTGATTTGTGTCTTTCTCAGTTTGCAAGACTCAAGTGCTTATGAAACAGCCAGTTATAAATTACAAAAATTGAATTTAGCGCCAAATTTTCCATCGTTTGCGCTAAAGCAGATTGCTGATATCCACCTGCACTGCTATAGTTCACAGCTGCTAAGGAAGGTTTGGTTACATTTTGTTCATTACCAATCATTTATCCCCAAGCAATGTGAGTAGATTGTTGAACGTCAGGTGCAGCATTGGCGTAAGACACGTTGAGTTCAACACACTTGTCACTCTACTCCTCGCATATTCACGTTGAGTATCTACCGCCCGAATAGCGGGTCACAAGTTAACGTTTCCAACGAAACCCAAAGCAATTTGTGATGACTGAAGTGCCCTAGAGCATCCCCTTCCAGCCGGGAGGCTGCAAAATATAAGCCATGGGATCAGGCACCGTGAAAGAGCGAAAAGCCAGTGACAAGTTGAAAAGAAAGATAAAAGAAAAGACAACGAGAAATTTTCAATGAAAAGAATGTTAATTAACGCAACTCAAAAAGAAGAGTTGCGTGTCGCTCTGGTTGATGGCCAGCGACTTTTCGATCTTGATATCGAGAGTCCGGGTCATGAATCTAAAAAAGCGAATATCTACAAAGGACGTATCACACGTATCGAACCAAGCTTAGAAGCCGCATTTGTTGATTACGGTGCTGAGCGTCACGGTTTCCTCCCTCTCAAAGAAATTGCCCGCGAATATTTCCCAGAAGGTTACACTTACCAAGGTCGCCCAAGCATTAAAGAAGTGCTGACTGAAGGTCAAGAAGTTATCGTTCAAGTGGAAAAAGAAGAACGTGGTAGTAAAGGCGCAGCTCTAACTACTTTCATTTCTCTTGCGGGTAGCTATCTTGTTCTTATGCCTAATAACCCTCGTGCCGGCGGTATTTCTCGTCGTATCGAAGGTGACGAGCGCACTCAACTAAAAGCAGCATTAAGCACTTTAGAACTGCCTCAGGGCATGGGTCTGATTGTTCGTACTGCTGGCGTTGGTAAGAGTGCAGAAGAGCTTGAGTGGGACTTGAACGTACTACTTAACCACTGGGGTGCAATTAAAGGCGCAGCAGATTCTAACCCTGCTCCTTTCCTAATCCACCAAGAAAGTAACGTAATCGTTCGTGCAATCCGTGACTACCTACGTCGTGATATCGGTGAAATCCTAATCGACAGCAACACCATTTATGAGCGTGCTAAAGAGCACATCAAACTGGTACGTCCTGATTTCATTAGCCGCGTTAAGAAATACGAAGGCGAAGTACCACTATTCAGCCACTACCAAATCGAAAGCCAAATTGAATCGGCTTTCCAACGTGAAGTGCGCTTACCATCAGGTGGTTCTATCGTAATCGACCCAACGGAAGCTCTAACATCTATCGATATCAACTCGGCTCGCGCAACCAAAGGCGGCGATATCGAAGAAACAGCGCTTAATACTAACCTAGAAGCAGCAGACGAAATCGCTCGTCAATTGCGTCTACGTGACCTTGGTGGTTTGGTGGTTATCGACTTTATCGATATGACACCGGTGCGCCACCAGCGTGAAGTTGAAAACCGTCTGCGTGAAGCCGTTCGTCTAGATCGTGCTCGTGTACAAATCGGTCGCATTTCCCGCTTTGGTCTGTTGGAGATGTCTCGTCAGCGTTTGAGCCCTTCTCTAGCAGAAGCAAGCCACCATATTTGTCCTCGTTGTAGCGGTACAGGTGTTGTTCGTGATAACGAATCTCTAGCACTTTCTGTACTTCGCCTGATCGAAGAAGAAGCTCTAAAAGACAATACAGCCCAAGTACTAGCAGTAGTGCCTGTGCCGATCGCATCTTACCTTCTGAACGAAAAACGTCGCTCGGTCAACCACATCGAACGTATTCAAGAAGTGAAGATTACGGTTGTGCCAAACTCAGACATGGAAACGCCTCACTTCGAAGTTATCCGTGTTCGAGAAGGCGAAGAGTTTGACCTGCTTTCTTACCTACTTCCTAAGAAACTGGAAGCAATGAAAGAAGCAGAAGGCAAAGAGCCAGCAGAGGTTGATGTCAAGCCTAAGCGTATCGAAGAGCCTGTATTAAAAGGTTTTGCTTCGCCAGCGCAAACTGCTCCTACGCCAGCAGCAACTTCTAAACCTGCTCCAGCAGCGAAGAAGAAAGAAGCAGCTCCGCAAGAAGAAAAACCAGGTCTATTCAGCCGTCTGTTTAAAGCAATTGGTAGTTTCCTATTCAGTGGTTCTGAAGAAGTTAAAGAAGAACCTAAGAAAGAAGAGAAAAAACCAAACCGCGATAACAAGCGCAACAAGCGTGACCGCAACGATCGTCGTCGCAACAACAACCAGCGTGATAACCGCGAAGGTCGTGACAACCGCGATAACAAACGTCGTCGTAAACCGCGTGAAGAACAAGCGACTGAACAGAACGAAACACAACAGCAGCCTAACAAGCAGCAAAACCGCAACCAGAAACGTAAACCTAGAGCTCAACAAGCTGAAAAAGCACAAGAGCCTAAAGTTAACGCGAAAGTCGCGGAAAAAGGTCTGCAGCTAGCTGCTGAAGCTCGTACTGGTTCAGAAGCGAAGCCGGAAGAAAATAAAGCGAAGTCAAACGCAAAAGCAGAGAAAGTGAAAGAGCGCCGTCAACGTCGCAAGCTAAACAAATCTGTACGTGTTAAAGACCAGCAAGCGGCTGAGCAAGCAGAGCTGGAAGTACCAGCACAACCTGTTGAAGCAGTTGAAGCAACGGTTGAGAAGCCAGTTGAGGCAGCAGCAGAAGCGCAACAAGACAACAAAGCAGAGTCTAAACAGCGTCGTAACCGCCGTTCACCACGTCACCTACGTGCAAGCGGTCAACGTCGTCGTCGTGGTCGCGATCGTCGTCCTAACCCATTCCGCCTACGTAAAGGTGGTGTAGCATCTCCTGAGATGGCAATGGGTAAAGTGATGCCACGTTACATTCCAAAACCAGCGCCTAAGAAGGAAGAGCGAGTGAAGGAAGAAGTAGTGGTAACGGCAGCAGTTCCTGCAATTCAAGGTGGTTTTGCTTGCCCTGAAATGGCGATGGGTAAAGTTATCATCCGTCGTGAACAACCTGCAGTTGTTGAAGCACCAGCAGTTGAAACGAAAGTTCAAGAATCAGTAGAAGCGAAAGTAGAAGCGCCTGTTGCGGAAGCGCCAGTGGTAGAGGTTGCCGTTGCTGAGCAAGCTGAAGCTACAGTAGTTGAAACAACGCAAGTAGAGCCAATCGTCGAAGCACCTGTTGTCGAAGTGACTGAATCTGCAGTTGAAACAGCTCCAGCTCAGGAATCAGCCGTTGAAGTGGCAGAAGAAGCGGTAACAGAAGTTACAGCAGAAACGCCAGTAGAAACGCAAGAACCTAAAGCAGAAGTTATCAAAGTAGCTGCTAAGCCACGCGCTAGTGCTCCAATGACTAAAGCGCCAGGTCCTCAAGAGCTTCGCGAAATTACGGTTACAGCGGCACCGTTTAAAGCTGAGCGTTACGCACCGAAAGGCGCAGGTAGCCAAGTAGCAACAAACCGTGCATCAGCAGTAATGACAAAACCGAACTTTAACTAAGTTTTACTTTGTCATCGCATTAAGCGAAATACGAAACAAAAGGCTGCCAATCGGCAGCCTTTTTTGTTGAAGTAAGTGTTAACTCTAATTAGCTATATTAATATCAATGACTGATCACATTTGTGCGTCAATATCCCCTTCATTGTTGAACTTAATCACACTTTTCGGTAGCATTCGCCGACTCAAGTTTTCGACACCATTCTGATGCGGCTCTTTTTTTAATACGGTTTGTGCTGATAGAAGTGACTTCACTTTCACCAGCAGTACTTGTGCAAATACGAATATGTGTCGGGAGAAATTCATCGCCAAGAGAACTCAATACAAAACATGTTCGAATTTCCTCAATTTTCTAAGCACTCCGTAAAAAACGACGTGCTATCAGGTCTAACTGTTGCGCTCGCATTGGTTCCTGAAGCCGTAGCATTTGCATTTGTTGCTGGTGTAGACCCTATGGTTGGTCTTTACGCAGCCTTTATTGTCGGTCTTATCACCTCTATTTTCGGTGGTCGACCAGGTATGATTTCCGGTGCGACTGGCGCAATGGCAGTTGTTATGGTGTCGCTTGTTGCAACTCACGGTGTTCAATATCTATTTGCCGCAATTATGTTGGCGGGTATTCTTCAAATTGCAGCCGGTCTATTTAAGCTAGGTAAATTTATCCGAATCGTTCCTCATCCGGTGATGATTGGTTTCGTAAACGGTCTGGCTATCGTTATCTTCCTTGCACAACTAGGTCAGTTCAAAGCACCAGACCTTAACGGTATGCTAACGTGGCTACCACAAGACCAAATGCTGCTAATGCTAGGTCTGGTTGCGCTAACAATGGCTATCATTCACTTCCTACCGAAGATCACAACGGCAGTGCCTTCTTCTCTGGTTGCGATCGTGACCGTTACTGCACTTGTTGTTGGCTTGGATCTAGAAACACGTACCGTAGTTGACTTCCTACGTACTATGTCTGGCGATGAAGCAGCGACTTTGGCGGGTTCTCTTCCGACCTTCTCTATTCCAGCGGTACCTTTCACTCTAGAAACTCTGCAAATCATTTTGCCTTACGCAATCATCCTTGCCGCTATCGGTCTGATCGAGTCTCTGTTGACACTAACAGTGCTGGATGAAATGACTAACACTCGCGGTCAATCTAACCGTGAATGTATCGGTCAAGGTATGGCGAACATGACGTGTTCTGTGTTTGGTGCAATGGGTGGTTGTGCGATGATTGGTCAGTCAATGATCAACGTAAACTCAGGTGGTCGTGGTCGTCTATCAGGCATCGTTGCGGCTATCGCTCTGCTAATGTTCATCCTGTTTGCTTCTTCACTCATTGAGATGATTCCACTTGCTGCACTCGTTGGTGTCATGTTCATGGTGGTTATCGGTACATTCGAATGGGCAACCTTCAAACTTGCACGTCGCGTACCTAAGCAAGATTTCTTCGTTATCGTTCTTGTAACAGTAGTGACGGTGCTGACTGACCTAGCTGTTGCAGTAGCTGTGGGTGTGATTGCATCTGCGCTAATGTTTGCATGGCAACATGCTAAGCACATCTACGCAGATACGCGTCTAAATGAAGAGGGCTCAAAAGAGTACAAGATCCACGGTCCTATCTTCTTTGGTTCTGCGGCAAACTTCCTAGAATTGTTTAACGCACATGGCGATCCAAAAGACATCATCGTTGATTTCGCGGACTCTCGCGTAACAGACCACTCTGCTATCGAAGCGATTGAAACGTTGGCTGAGCGTTACGCCGCACTTGGTAAAACACTTCACCTACGTCACTTGAGCCCAGATTGCCGTAAGCTACTAGATAAAGCAGGTAGCTTGGTTGAAATCAACGTAAAAGAAGACCCAAGCTATAAGGTTGCGACCGACGTACTTGCAGGTTAATAAAAACAAAAAGGGATGAGCATGACTCATCCCTTTTGCTATCTATTTTGAGTTAATAAATACTCAGATTTTTTTCAAAATCGCTTCTGACGCCTCTTCAATCAAATCCAGTACCAGTTCAAAACCAGCATCGCCACCGTAATATGGGTCTGGGATCTCGTCATAATCAGAGTCACCATGACTTAAAAACAACGACACTTTAGGACGGTGTTCTACCGGGCAAATATCCAATAGATCGGCGAGATTGGCTTTGTCTGCAGCTAACACCATATCAAATTCATCGAAGTCCCCAACTGTTACCCTGCGGGAACGCATTCCTTTAAACGAATAACCGCGTTGCTTTCCCGCTTGCATGGCGCGAGCATCAGGCGGATTTCCGGCGTGGTAACCAATGGTCCCTGCAGAGTCCACTTCCACTGATATGCCCAGTTCTTTGGCTTTAGATCTTAATACCGCTTCACCAGTTGGCGAACGACAAATATTTCCCATACAAACAACGAGTAATTTCTTCATTTTATTCCCTGAATTATCGATGGTTTTTCTTCATCAACTGTTGGTCTATCATAACGAGATAATTCAATGAACCCAAATCGGCTTGGGTCAGTTCAAAAAAGGAATTGAGGAAGCATTATGTCTATCGACGAAAACAAAGAAGCACGCCACAAGGCGCGCCAACAAAAAGTAAAAGAGCAGGTAGACGCGAAAATCGCAGCCGCCCAAGAGGAGAAAGGTTTATTACTGATCATCACTGGTAATGGGAAAGGCAAATCGACTTCCGGTTTTGGTACAATTGCGCGTGCAGTTGGTCATGGTTTGAAGTGCAGCGTAGCGCAGTTTATCAAGGGTACATGGGATAACGGCGAGCGTAACCTACTTGAAAAGCTAGGTGTTGAGTTCCAAGTTATGGCAACAGGCTTTACTTGGGAAACCCAAAACAAAACAGCCGATACTGAAGCCGCCCAACTTGTTTGGCAAGAATGTAAGCGTATGCTTGCCGATGAATCAATTGATGTGGTTCTGTTCGACGAACTAACGTATATGGTGAGTTACGGGTACATAGACTTAGACGAAGTCGTCGAAGCACTAAATAATCGCCCTAAAATGCAATCGGTCGTCATTACAGGACGTGGAGCGCACCGTACTTTGATTGAAATGGCAGATACAGTATCAGAAGTGAAAAACGTTAAGCACGCCTTTGAATCCGGAGTTAAAGCTCTGAAAGGCATAGATTGGTAAGCGTCCGCCGTTGCTTCCGAAAAGACTAAAAACTAAAAAGGGTTGGCTCAATGCCAACCCTTTTACTTTACCTATATCCTCATAAAGAAGCTTGATCCTTTAGTTGAACAAGTTCTTCAACAAACCATCTACCGCCTCTTTTGTTTTCTCATCTTTGATCTTGTCCGTGAGCTTCTCTACTCCACGATCAATTTCTTTCTGAGCTTTTTGTTTCAACACGTCATCAAAGACTAGCTTGAACTTAGGATCTGCCCATTTGCCAGAAACGTTGATAGGGATAGTGATGTCTTTCAATTCATCAATGGTCTTACCACCCTGACCTTCCAATGAACCCACTATCGAAGTACTAATGGTGAAATCAACAGTTTCATTCAAGTAGTTTGCCTGCCCCTTACCACGAACACGAAGAAGTGGAGACTGCGCTTTCATGTTATCCGTTGAGACCGTGCCTTTATTTAACTTCAACGTCGCGGTCATCGCACTGAAGTCGGTTTTCTTAACTTCATCTGTGCCTTCAATGCTTTGACCTTTAAATCGCGCGTAGTTTTCGCGGATTAGCTGAGCAACGTTAATGCCATTCACAGCACCATCTGCAAAATTGATCACCACTGTACCAACAAGGTTCTTTTTGATGCCAGTTGGCGTTAGGCTCTTACCACTCACATTGACATCAATGTTACCAGTACCTTCCAGCATGTCGTTATTTGCTACATCGACAAGTAACGGTTGGACTTGTACACCTTTGATTGATTTCTTCGCAGAGTATGTGGCAGGTGATTTACGCGCATCCAGTTTGGCTGTCGCAGTGATCGTGCCTTGGTACAACTTAGAGCTGAATGAAGTAAGCTCAAAGACACCACGATTAACAGAGAAGCTTGCTTTCACTGCTTCCATCTTCGCATTAGCCGCCTTAAATTTGTCAATCGTAATATTGCCTTTCACATCAAGCGTTTTTAGTGCAGACAAGTCCGGCTCAACTTCAGGACCAGTAGATGCACTACTGTTGCCACCTGATGCTGGTTTATCACCCGCAGGAGCTTGCTTATTCAAGCCAAGGAATTCGTCCAAATCGATATTAGGACTATGCACTGCAAAACGTACTTTAGGAATATCACCCAGAGTCACATCTGTTTTACCATCGAGCGCAATTGCGTTCGCCGTAAGTTTCTCGAGCACAAAGCTCAGATGATTCTTAGTGAGGTCGAATGAAAGATCAGAGACCATATCAACTTTCATTGGTGATTGCGGTAGCGCATCTCCCTCAAAAGTCGCATTCAACGTCAGCTTATTCAGTTGTACCTTACTGATCGCCTTATCGATACTTAGCTCACCACCACCTTGCATATCGAGCTTCATACCACCAGCGTCACCTTTCAATGCATAGCTCAAGTTATTCACTTTATCGAACTCAAACGTATCTAGGCCAATAGTTGCTGAGTCAATTTTGTTTGCAGGATCAGCGTAAGTCGCATCAAAGTTGATGTTTTTCAGTGCGTAGCTCGCCAGACCTTTTGCTACTTTAAAGTCCGCTTTGCCTTGTGCTGTGAACGTTTGGTCATTCATCTCACCTTTCATGCCGAAATCAGCCGTTGTCCAGTTATCAAAAGCAAACTGAGAAAGGTTTAAAGAAATGTCAGAAAGCTTAGTGTAGCTACCTGTTTGCTTGTCTTGGATTTCAACATAGCCATTTGAAATGCTGACTCCAGCGAGATTGATCGTCCAATCAGAAGCAGCACTTTGTGAGTCTGCCGCTTTTTCTGGCGAAGCTTCGGTCGTTTGTTCTGCTTGTTGAGTTTGTGCTTTGGTTAACGCATCAATGTTCTTCGTGCCATCTTTCAGTGTTTCAAGATAGAACTCCGCACCATCAAGGGTGACATTACCAATTTCCAGCTGTTTGCTTAATAGCGGGGTAACCGAGACATCAACACCTACTGTCTCGACTTTAAGTAGGTTTGGTTGACTAAAACCTTGTGGGTTTCTCAGTTCAGTACGACCCAATTCGAAACCAATCGACGGGAAAAACTGCCAGCTGATATCCCCTTCGATTACGAGTTCCAATCCAGTTTGCTTTTGCGCTTGCTCCACGATAAGTGGTTTAAATTGGTTTGGATTGACAAAAATAACCAACCCTAAAATGACAGCTAAGATCGCCACAATTGGAATGGCAATGATTAAGAGCAGTTTCTTCATTCGCTTTTTCCTTGCTCGAGTGTTTTTACAATTATAAGCACAGACTTGTTTTATCGCTGACCGTTCCACGAAAGCGTGAAAAATGTCCGATTTTGTAGTGCAACTGACTAATTTAAAAACAAAAAAAAGAAGTGGCACCTAAGGTGCCACTTCTTCATACAAAAATAAAGCGATATAGCCGTCTAAACGCTTAAGCTTTCAGAAGTTTTGCAATGTGCGCTTTAAGAACATCGATTGCGATACGGTTTTTACCACCGCGAGGTACGATGATGTCCGCGTATTGCTTAGAAGGTTCAATAAATTGCATGAACATCGGACGTACTGTCTGCTGGTATTGCTTAAGAACAGATTCCATTGTACGACCACGCTCTTCAACGTCACGTTTAACACGACGCAATAGACAGATATCTAATGGCGTATCCATAAATACTGTCGCGTGCATTAAGTCGCGAAGACGCGGATCAGTCAGAAGCAAGATACCTTCAAGAATGATGACCTTTTTAGGGGTCATTGGAGTGGTATTGCTTGTACGAGTGTGCTCAGTGTAGCTGTACTCAGGTACTTCTACTGCTTCGCCACGAACCAATTTTTCTAAGTGTTCACACAGCAGGTCGTGGTCTAACGCGCTCGGGTGGTCGTAGTTAGTCTTTACACGCTCTTCCATGCTTAGTTGGCTTTGGTCGTTGTAGTAGCAATCTTCCGTGATGACACCGATTTGATGATCGCCCACTTTCTCGCGAAGCTCATTGTAAATAGTGCTCGCGATCAGACTTTTTCCAGAAGCAGAAGCGCCAGCAATACCTACGATGACGCATTGATTATTATCAGACATTAATTTGCACCCGATGATGATTTTCTAGTCACATAAAAAGATAAACTGCCTGATTATAGGGAGTTCACCCGTTCGTTACTAGTTGGAATTAGGGTTTCGTTATAAGTTTCTGTCAGCTCAGAGGATTAACCTCCGAGCAAACGTTTAAATGAACAATATTCAACCAGTGCTAATATTAAACTCAGTTCACCATAGTAAAACTGATTGCATCAGGTTTGGCTTTGCCTTGCCAATACATTGTACAACAAACACGATCAGCAAGTTGTTTATAGTAACCAGCGTGTTCACTATTCGGACGTCTCGCCACGGTCGGAATACCAGCATCAATGTCTTCTCGCATAGAGATATGAAGCGGAATTTGCCCAAGCAGCGCCAAGCCAAATTCTTGTGACATTTTTTCTGCACCACCAGTACCGAAAATATGCTCAACAGCCCCACACTGACTACAAATGTGGTAACTCATGTTCTCAACGATGCCGACAACAGGCACGTTGACTTTATGGAACATCGCCGCACCTTTACGTGCATCCGCCAATGCGAGATCTTGCGGTGTTGTAACAAGCACCGTACCTGTTACTGGAATTTGCTGAGACAGCGTTAGTTGGATATCCCCCGTACCCGGTGGCATATCAATCACCAAGTAATCAAGCTCTGGCCAATCCGTTTCTGTCAGTAGCTGTGATAAGGCCTTAGAGGCCATGGGACCACGCCAAATGGCTGCTTCCGATTTATCGACTAAGTAGCCAATAGAATGAGTATAGATTCCGTGGGCAAAAATAGGCTCCATCCACTTAGCATCACGAACTTCAGGCTTAGCGTCTTCTTGACCAAGCATCATAGGAACCGATGGACCATAGATATCGGCATCTAACAAACCGACTTTTGCTCCGGATTGCGCAATTGCGAGGGCAAGGTTTACTGCTGTGGTTGATTTCCCAACCCCACCTTTCGCGGAACTTACCGCAATAATGTTTTTAACGCCCTTTACCGCATTGGTGACTTGAGTCTCAAGTGCTTTAACGTTGAGCTCAATCTGGAAATCAAATGCAGGAACGTCACCTGATGCTTGTTGCTCTTGTATCCAATCGGATAACGAAACTTGAAGTTCGTTACTCGCGAACGGTAAAGTGATTTGAATGCCACCTTGTGCGGGAATCACGACAATACCGTGAATGTCCGCCCAGTTTTCCACCAACTGTGGATGTTGGAACTGGTTGAGCCAATGACAAAAATCTTGTTTTGAAGTGAACTGATGCATGAGACCTCCTTTATGCATCTAATCGTAGCACCCAGCGGCGAGATTCAGAACCCCAAAAAAACTAAGGCAATCCATGGTTTGATGCCTTGGCGTTGGGAAGCTCATGGGGTAGTATTACTCTCTATTTTTTATACCTATCAAAAAGCGATTATTAAGTATGGCAAACGATCCAAGAAAACTGCTGGTAACTTGTGCCCTTCCGTACGCTAATGGTTCGATTCACCTAGGTCACATGCTTGAGCACATTCAAGCTGATATCTGGGTTCGCTACCAACGCCTACGTGGCAACACTGTAAACTTCATCTGTGCTGACGATGCTCACGGCACGCCAATCATGCTAAAAGCACAACAGATGGGAATTACACCAGAAGAGATGATCGCTGCAGTAAGCGAAGAGCATCAGAAAGACTTCGCTGGCTTTGATATTAGCTTTGATAACTACCACAGCACACACTCAGACGAGAACCGCGAGCTAGCGTCTCACATCTACCTTGAGCTGAAGAAAAACGGCTTTATCTCTAGCCGCACTATCTCTCAGTTGTTCGACCCTGAGAAAGAAATGTTCCTACCGGATCGTTTCGTAAAAGGTACTTGTCCTAAGTGTAAGTCAGAAGACCAATACGGTGACAACTGTGATAACTGTGGTGAGACGTACAGCCCAACTGAACTGATTAACCCGAAATCAGCAGTATCTGGCGCAACGCCAGTCATGAAAGACTCTGAGCACTTCTTCTTCGACCTACCTCAGTTCGAAAGCATGCTAAAAGAGTGGACTCGTTCAGGTTCTTTGCAATCTGAAACTGCTAACAAGATGCAAGAGTGGTTCGAGTCTGGTTTGCAACAGTGGGACATCTCACGTGATGCGCCTTACTTTGGCTTCGAAATCCCAGGCGAGAAGAACAAATTCTTCTACGTATGGCTAGATGCACCAGTTGGCTACATGGCTTCTTTCAAGAACCTATGTGACAAGACTGAAGGTCTAGACTTCGACGAATACTGGAAGAAAGACAGCTCAACTGAGCTTTACCACTTCATCGGTAAAGACATTGTTTACTTCCACTCACTATTCTGGCCAGCAATGCTAGAAGGCAGCGGTTTCCGTAAACCAAACAATGTATTCGTACACGGCTACGTAACAGTAAACGGTGCGAAGATGTCTAAGTCTAAAGGTACGTTTGTTAAAGCAAGCACTTACCTAAACCACCTAGACCCAGAGTGTCTGCGTTACTACTACGCTGCAAAACTAAACAGCCGTATCGACGACCTAGACCTTAACCTTGAAGACTTCACTCAACGTGTTAACGCTGACGTAGTAAACAAAATCGTTAACCTAGCTTCTCGTAACGCTGGCTTCATCTCTAAACGTTTTGAAGGCAAGTTGGCTGAAAACTTTGCAGAACCTGAGCTATACAACGAATTCGTTGCAGCAGCAGACCGCATTGCAGAGCTTTACGAAACTCGTGAGTTTGGTCGTGCGATCCGTGAAATCACAGCACTAGCAGACAAAGCAAACCAATACGTTGACGAAAAAGCACCTTGGGTTGTTGCAAAAGAAGAAGGCAAAGATCAGGAACTGCAAGAAATCTGTTCTGTAGGCATTAACCTGTTCCGCGTGCTGATGACTTACCTAAAACCAGTGATGCCTGCACTAGCAGCGCGTACTGAAGCATTCCTAAACGAAGAGCTAACTTGGGAAGGCATCGCTGCACCACTGACTGGTCACGAGATCACTAAGTTCAAAGCGTTGTTTAACCGTATCGATCCTAAGAACATCGAAGCGATGATCGAAGCATCGAAGGAAGACGCTGCGGCAGAAATGGCAGCAAAAGAAAAAGCGGAAGCAGAAAAGAACAAAGCTAGCCAAACTGAGCTAGATAAAGATCCAATCGCTGAAGAGATTGAGTTCGATGCTTTTGCAGCGGTTGATATGCGTATTGCTCGCATCATCTCGTGTGAAGAAGTGCCAAAAGCAAACAAACTGCTTAAGTTCCAACTAGACATCGGCGGTGAAACTCGTCAGGTATTCTCTGGCATCAAGTCAGCTTACAAACCTGAAGAGCTAGAAGGCAAGCTAACCGTAATGGTAGCGAACCTAAAACCTCGTAAGATGAAGTTTGGTATGTCAGAAGGCATGATCCTAGCAGCGGGTCCTGGTGGCAGCGACCTATGGATCCTTGAGCCACATGAAGGTGCTCAACCAGGCATGCGTGTAATGTAATTCGTCACTTTACGATCAAACGTAAAAATCCCCGCCCAATTTGGCGGGGATTTTTTTGACAAAATTCACACTTTTGGTGAAATTACGCACCAAAATCGTACAGTTCTTTATTCATAAAAAAGCTAAGCCACTGTTTTAAAACAACTTAACTATTGGCATCAAAGATGCTCTTACTTAGTTGCTAGGTCAACAGCACTAACAAGGAGTTGGTTATGTTTGTTTTGATTTCTACTTTGATCTCGATTGCCATTCTGGCAGGGATCTATCATTTGGCAGCGAAGCGAGAAAAACAACATGCTCGCAAATATCAATTACTCACCTTATTACGCGATGTGGTTCACCTACTACGCCGTCACCGAGCGGTGACCCACTACTCTATCCAATACCAACAACATCATGAAAAAGAGATAGAGCAAATTCATCAGGAGTTAGGTTATAAACTGCATCAGCTCGTGGAAACTTCTCGCTTTGAGAACAAACCCATGTATCGCGTGCTGCAAATCAAAATCGATAAGTTGATGGAACAATGGCAGGACAACACGGTAGCACGGAATCAGATGGAGCATGGCAAACTGATCCGCCATAGTTTGTTCTTAATGGATGAGGTTACCATCGCATGGCTCGCTATTGCCCAGAGAGACGAGTTACATGACGAGTACCATATGAATTGGCAAACCGTGATTGATAGCTTAGAAACGCTGACACAGCTCCGTATCAGCATTCAAGACATGCAAGACAGAGGAGGACCTGAAAGGATGAGAAATTACGCATCGGTAATGATTAGAAGGCTCAATCAATTGGCAGTAATTAGCCCCTTGAGCGTTGCCTCTCCGATGTCTGCTAGGTCGATTCAATCTCTAAATGAATATATAGAAGGTGAAATACTGTCACTGAGCGAAGAGGAGTTGTACGACATTACTTCTGACTTGTCCCTTACTGTGTTCAATACCTATGACCAGATGCTCTCAGACATCATAGAGACCCTTTACCTACCATTACCCAAACTGTCCTTAGCTTAAAGATTCGATGATGGTTTGACTGCTCTCGGTGAGTTACTACTAATAATAAAAAACCGCAGGTACATGCCTGCGGTTTTGTATTTGAATCTTTTGCCAAGAGCGCTGATTAACTGTCGTCTTCCGTGAAGTTGGTCGGCAGTTCTTGCTTCATCTCATTCCAGATCTGAGCACTTTCCATACCATAGTGACGAATCACAACAGGAAGCTGATCACGTTGACCGGTTTCACACGTTTCTAGAAGTTGGCGGTAGAAGCGCAGCGCTAGATCTCGTGATGCTGGATTTGAGAAGTAGTAGCTGCCCACACGATCGTACAGTTTTCTCAAACCGTTAAAGATCAAACCGTAAATTTGGTTGCCAGAATGGAACGCTAAGCGTTGGAACAACATGTAATCATAGAAGTTGAACGTCTTAGCAATCAGGATTTCCTGACGTTTCGCCTCATCCTTCTCCGTGTCTTCTTTCACGCTTTGCAGAATCTTATCGGCATAAGGAGATGCCGCGATAAAATCATCCCATGAAGGTGCTTTTACTAGAGCTTCACATGACTCGATAACGTTTTGAATAGTACGCTCAGACGCTTCTTTGTTTGCTTTGAATGCATAACGCATGAAGATAGGACTGATGTTAGTACGTGCAGCAAGCAGGTCTTCGACGATGTTTGTCGCGTTATCAACATCTAGAGTCATCAGCGTGTCCAAGATATGCAGACCAGATGTCTCCATAAATTGGTTCACTTTGGTTGGCTTACCGTGCTGAATAGTCAACCAGCCATCACGAGCAAGACGTTGAAGTACTTCACGTAGAGTCGTACGGGTAACACCAATTAGTTCAGATAGCTCACGTTCAGCGGGTAAAATTGAGCCAGGAGGAAAACGGCCGTTCCAAATGCTCTCGATAATGTATTTTTCTGCGAAACCCGCAGGGCTTTTAGCCTTAATGACCATTCTGTTTTTATCCAATCTTGATTTCTAAGGGTCGATACGACTCATCATACCACTACTTAACGATTTGCGAAAATTAACGATCAATAAATGAAACGAAATCTCAATATAGAGTTAATACTCTACATATATTTTCAATTTAAAACGTTAACCACTTGGAACCAAACGCGCAAAATTTATATTTTGAATAAAATGTACAGACCACAAACTCAGGAAAAATAAAGCCTACCTCGTCACACTTTTCTGTTCAAAATATGCAAAATAAATTTGTGTTTTACGATTAATATTCTTTCTTAATTTATCTTTTCTAGTAATTGACTTGGTTTTAAATTCCAAGGTGATTTTTTTTAATCTTTTCGTGGTATAGTAACGCCGTTTTGATCGCGTTATTACAAATAAAAAGCAGTTTTAGTCGGCAGCATCACGTTTTGTTATTGACTAATAAATGCCGGGGTGTAGAGTTGCGGTCGAAAGTGAGCGGTGCTTAAGTTCAGGGGAAGTAACTTGGCAAGACTACAGTAAAACAATGGATTGTTGTTTTTCTAAGTTATTGTTTTAAAAGACTAAATAATAAGTCTAACAAACAGATACTTAAGCACTATTGTAGTGTCTATTCATAATTTTGTTATAAAGAGAATTATCATGCCGATGTCGCTCGGAAATGCCTTTATCAAGAATTTCCTTGGTAAAGCGCCTGATTGGTACAAAGTTGCCATTATAGCCTTCCTAATTATTAACCCGATTGTCTTCTTCCTAATTGACCCATTTGTTGCAGGTTGGTTGTTAGTTGCGGAATTTATTTTCACACTAGCAATGGCGCTTAAGTGTTACCCACTTCAGCCAGGTGGTTTACTTGCAATTGAAGCGGTCGCTATCGGGATGACTAGCCCTGCCCAGGTGAAGCATGAGCTAGTTGCGAATATCGAAGTACTTCTACTATTGGTATTCATGGTTGCCGGTATCTACTTTATGAAGCAGCTTCTGCTGTTCATCTTTACAAAGATCCTGCTTGGTATTCGTTCGAAAACGCTACTCTCCCTTGCGTTCTGTTTCGCCGCAGCATTTTTGTCAGCATTCCTAGATGCACTGACTGTAATCGCGGTGGTTATCAGCGTAGCGGTAGGTTTCTACTCGATTTACCACAAAGTCGCTTCTGGTAACCCAATTGGTGATCATGACCATACTCAAGATGACACGATTACTGAACTAACACGTGACGACCTTGAGAACTACCGTGCTTTCTTGCGTTCACTATTGATGCACGCAGGTGTGGGTACCGCGCTTGGTGGTGTAACAACCATGGTTGGTGAACCTCAAAACTTGATTATTGCTGACCAAGCAGGTTGGTTCTTTGGTGAGTTCTTGATCCGCATGGCTCCAGTAACGCTGCCTGTATTCTTCTGCGGTCTGATTACTTGTGCCGTTGTTGAGAAGCTTAAAGTGTTTGGTTACGGTGCGCAGCTGCCTGATAACGTTCGTCAGATCCTTGTAGATTTCGACCGTGAAGAGCGCAAGACTCGTACTAACCAAGACGTTGCAAAACTATGGGTTCAAAGCCTAATCGCGGTTTGGCTGATTGTTGCGCTAGCGCTTCACTTGGCAGCCGTTGGTTTGATTGGTCTTTCAGTGATTATTCTAGCAACATCGTTCACTGGTGTTATCGAGGAACACTCAATGGGTAAAGCGTTTGAAGAGGCACTGCCTTTCACCGCGTTACTTGCTGTTTTCTTCTCGGTTGTTGCGGTAATTATTGACCAAGAACTATTTAAACCTGTGATTGACTCTGTACTCGCAGTAGAAGATAAAGGCACACAGCTCGCTTTATTCTACGTAGCAAATGGTCTGTTATCGATGGTATCGGATAACGTGTTTGTTGGTACGGTTTACATCAATGAAGTGAAAGCGGCATTGATGGAAGGTTTGATCACTCGTGAGCAGTTTGACCTACTAGCAGTAGCAATCAACACAGGTACTAACCTACCGTCAGTTGCAACACCAAACGGTCAAGCCGCATTCCTATTCCTACTAACATCAGCACTGGCACCATTGATTCGTCTATCATACGGTCGCATGGTGATCATGGCGCTTCCTTACACGGTTGTATTAGCGCTTGTTGGTCTGATGGGTATCATGTTCTTCCTAGAACCAGCGACAGCATTCTTCTACGATGCAGGCTGGATTGTACCTAGTAGTGGTGATCTAGCTCCAGTTGTGTCAGGTGGACACTAAAAATTTGAGTTGATTAGGAAACTTATCCAAGTTAAAAAGCTCTGAGTAATCAGAGCTTTTTTATATTTCAAACAGGATCGTAATCGTGAGTATTTTTGCATCACTAAACCAGTTTTCGAAGGGACGCTTATCTTGGCTCCTCCTTCTTTTAGCTATCATCTTTTTTGAAGCTTGCGCCCTCTTCTTCCAACACGTAATGATGCTGGCACCTTGTGTCATGTGTATTTATGAACGTGTCGCTATGATGGGGATTGGCGTGGCTGCCATGATTGGTCTTGTTGCACCCAATAACCCATTAGTACGTTGGATTGCGCTCGCCGCATGGGCAGCAAGTGCTTACAAAGGCTTGATGTTAGCGATGCAACATGTGGACTATCAGTTCAACCCATCGCCATTTGCAACGTGCGATTTGTTTGTCACATTCCCTAGCTGGGCACCATTAAACCAATGGGTTCCGTGGATGTTTGAAGCATACGGCGATTGTGCGAAGATCGTTTGGCAGTTCCTTGGTCTTTCCATGCCTCAGTGGCTTGTGGTGATCTTTGCAGGTAACTTAGTCGCCCTTGCCTTGATTGTGATTGCCCAGTTCTTTGGCGGAAAGCGTAAAAACCCTATTCAGTAACGCTCCAACTGATTGCACTAAAAGCAGACTAAACCAATCAAAAAAGCCGACCTCATGGTCGGCTTTTTATCTTTAGTTCAATTACTTACCACAGCACTGCTTGAACTTCTTACCACTATCACATGGGCAAGGGTCATTACGACCGACATCCTTAAACGGATTCAAGCTCTTGGATTTTTTACCTACCATTAGCTCATCAGCACCAAGCGCCACTTCGTTAATCATCAAATCAAGCTGATCAATAAAATCCATTAGTGCTGGGGGTGTTTCAATACCCGCATCACGCATTTGCTGTTGCGTTTGCTCTTCATCAATCGCTAGCATCATTGTCGTAAGCAAAGCTTGCAACATACGCTCTAAGCCATCGTTGAGCACGACATCATGCCATTGCTCTTCAATCATGGACCATACAGACATAAAACCTTCAGCAAAGTCAGCTAACTGATCTGAATCATCGTTGGTCAACGCGAGAATCGAGTACTCATTTCTCAGGATGTAATTGTGTTGTTTGTGAATTTGCTCTTCGATGACAGGCTGAAGAGCTTTAAAGCCCTCACCAAGCAGTGGCTCTAGCCACGTTTCTGGCGCTAATGGTTTTGTGGTTAGGTTAGCAGCGAGCACTGCCCCTTCCAAAAACAATGAAGACTCATCGAACTGAACTTCACCTTTCTCAATTAATGTGTATTGCATGACATCTGGTTTCTCATAAATTTGGCGGCATTATACCCCAGAGCTTATACCCAAGTAACCTCGAGATGCTTGGGTATATAGGATGCTCGTTGATGTCACTCGATGCTGATGAGTCTTTTAATGACAAACTTCACTCACATCGCTACAATCGCCCTCTTTTTTCCCACCAAAGTGTATTAGGTAAACTATGCGAGTTGTATTAGGTCCAATGGAAGGCGTTTTGGACCATTTGATGCGCCAAATCCTGACCGAAATTAACGACTATGATCTGTGTGTGACAGAATTTGTTCGAGTGATCGATCAGCTTTTACCTGATCACGTATTCCACCGTTTGTGTCCAGAACTTCTTCAAGGGTCACAAACCGCGTCTGGCGTACCTGTTCACGTTCAATTACTTGGACAAGAGCCTAATTGGATGGCAGAAAACGCAATCAAGGCGGCAGAACTTGGTGCTCGTGGCATTGATCTTAATTTCGGATGCCCTGCTCGATTGGTGAATAAAAGTAAAGGTGGAGCGGCTTTATTGCAGCATCCGGAGTTGATCCATAACGTTGTAAAAGCGTGCCGTGACGCGGTACCTACGGATATTCCTGTTACCGCAAAAATCCGTTTAGGTTGGGAAAACCCTGAAGACTGCTTTGAAATCGTTGACGCGATTCAATCTGCCGGCGCGAATGAGTTAACGGTTCATGCTCGTACAAAGCAAGGTGGTTATAAAGCTTCTGAAATCAAATGGGAATACATCACAAAGATCCGCGAGCGTTTTGATATCCCGTTAATCGCAAATGGCGAGATTTGGAATTACGAAGATGGTCAACGCTGCATCGAAACGACTGGCGTTGATTCTCTGATGGTTTGCCGTGGCGCCTTTAATATCCCAAACCTTGGTAACATGGTGAAATACGATCATAAGCCAATGGCTTGGTCAGAAGTTGTCGAACTGCTGATTTACTACTCTCAATTTGAGATGAAGGGCGACAAAGGTCTGTATTACCCTAACCGCGTAAAACAATGGTTCTCCTATCTACGTCAAGCTTACCCAGAAGCCAACGAGCTATTTAGAGAAATCCGCACGTTTAACAAAGCCGCGCCTATTGTTGAACATATTCAGCGCTACCGAGATGAGTTGCAATCTCGCGTCGCTTAGCGCGGAATAAACCCATTAGTACATAAAAAAGGGCGATGATATCGCCCTTTTTTATTTCTCTATTCTTAATAGCAAATCTTGTTCTTGCCCGTGCTCTTCGCCTCGTAAAGCTTTTCATCGGCAAGTTTGAATAGCTCATCAAAGCTTTCCAGTTGAGGAGAAGACTGAAACTCAACCCCTCCCGACACTGTGAACCCACCAGACACCACTTTTCGTGAGTTTTTAGCAATTGCGCTTCGCACACGCTCTAAGATGCGAAGCATACTGTCAAAGTCTTCATCATAAATCGCTAAGACAAACTCTTCGCCGCCAAAACGGGATGCGACGTCCGAGTGGCGGATGTTATCGCGTATGCACTTTGCAACCAGACGGATAGCATCGTCACCGACATCATGACCATGTGTATCATTGATTGCTTTGAAGTCATCGATATCAAACACTGCGAGCGCAACATGTTTTTTGGTCATTTTATTGCGCCAAACCGCTTGTATGCCACGGCGGTTTAGCAGCCCCGTCATTGGGTCTTTTGCCGCCAGTTCTTGGAAATAACGGCGCTCTGTACGGGTATTCACTAAGAACAAGGCCACAGTACTCAGTACGTAGATGAAAAACGCGACAGCCACGCTGTACTTTTCAAAGACTAACAAATTCTTAAATTCATCCCACCAATTGTATTCATAGAATATGCGATGATTTGAGCTCAAACGCTCATGTTCTATTGGCTGTAAACGGATTGCATGCTTAGGTATGTCCATCATTCCAGAGATGATATGTAACTTACCTGTTAGGTTTTCATTCGTTTCAAGTAAGTTATCCACATCAAAATCTATGGATAAAACGCCTTGGTGTTTACTCTTTTCGTAGATAGGTACAGTCAGGCTCACTACTTGCCCATCGTGCCGATCTAACATCGGTGCGGGACCAGACATGGTTACTTTGACGGTTTCCTGCGCTGTTTTCTGCCAGAAAGGTCTCGCCTTTAAAGTCTCCCAAAGTGCTTTGGAAAAGTACTGAGCGTAAGTATCTGGAGAAGAAATAACATATCCACGCTGATCAATATAGTGAATACCAATCACATGCGATTCAATATCATGTAGAAATGACAAAGACGGAGCAAAGCCTGCTTTTTGTTCTGCCAACTTAAACAGTTTAGTTCCTGGTTCACACAGTTCTTTTTGTCCAACAATCATGTAGTCAAGTTCAACGGCAGGCAGACCTCCGGAGTGCTTGTTTTCTAAAAGCAGCACATCAATCGGCCAAACAAAACACAGATCATTTTTGATCATATGATTGTGCTCTTGAAACAGAGGGTGAGCTGGGTTGGAGTAGTTAACAAAGCTGTAATCCAGCGCCGTTAATACTTTGATAGCACGATTAATAGCACGATCAACTTGCGCGTACTCTAATGTAATGTAGCGATTCATCGCGTCATAGTAGTTCTTTGCAGTCACCACCATGACGGCAAGGAATAATAGTAGGGGGAAGAAGATGACAAACTTGAGGCTAAATCGCCTTTTAGTACCCATTGAACACCATTGATTATAATAATATCAGCCCTTCGAAAGCTTAGGCTATCGAAGGGCTATTTATAGTTTTTCACTTATGTATTCATAAATTTTAATAAAGAAGGCGCTCGAAGTCACTCCATCTGCCATACTTTGCAGTTCATTGCTGGGATATTGACAGAAAAATGACGTTCAACAGGCATTAGTTCACCTTTGTCTAATAATTGATGCAGGTGTTTAGCATTTAAGCCAAGTTGCCACAATGGTAGGTTAACATCTTGGTCACTGTTGCTAAGGTTAAATGCCACAACTATTGCTTCATCTTGCCATTGACGCACATATGCCATGACTTGTTCACCACAATGAAGCCATTGTAAGCTACCACATTGTAGTGCCTTGTATTTCTTACGGATTTCTATCCATTCCTTATACAAAGGTAACCATTTAGAAGTCGTTATTTGGTCCCAAGGGAAACAACGTCGATTGTCTGGGTCGAGCCCTCCCTCTAGTCCAACTTCACTGCCATAATAAAGACAAGGTGTTCCAACGTAAGTCATCAATAATGCAAGCGCCATTTGCATTTTTTCTTCATTTCCATTTAATAGCGTCAGAAAACGGGCGGTATCATGACTGTCTAATTGATTAAGCTGCGACAGCTGATTTGCAAACGGTACTTTGGCACGAGCTTCATCTACCCATTCTTTGAAATCCAACGCATTGATATCAATCGGATCATACATAATGTCTTGTTTGGCAAATAACGCACGTACAGGGTGGGCAAAGCCATAATAGTTCATCGCTCCATCTTCTTGTCCACCTTGTAGCCACTGCGTTGCCTCAAAGAAGTGTTCACCTAACACATATGCATTCGGATTGGTGGACTTAGCAGCTTGACGGAAAGCTTCCACATAGTGGGCATTATTCTTCGCACCATCGCCCTCGCCTAACATATGGATAACGTCGAAGCGCCAACCATCTACACAATACGGAGGTTTGAGCCAATGTTTGATCACAGCTTCTTCACTTTGGTAGATGTAATCACGTACCTGTTCATTTTCGAAATTGAGAACAGGGAGGTTACCAATCCCTTTCCAGCCAATATAGTTGTTGGTTTGACCTTCGAAGAAGTAATAATCTCGGAAATCTGAATTGGGATTTCCATAAGCACCCTGACCTTCTTGCTTAATATCAAACCAAGGATGATGAACAGACGTGTGGTTAAACACAGCATCCAAAACAATCTTCATTTGTTTGCCACGAATTTGCTCACACAACTGCGCAAACTGCTCATTCGTGCCAAACATAGGGTCAATCTGGAAGTAATCCGTTGTGTCATATTTATGATTACTTGGCGCTGTAAAAACTGGGTTAAAGTAAAGTGCTGTTACACCCAGATCGGATAGATAATCCAGCTTTTGTTCAATGCCTTTTAGATCCCCACCAAAGAACTCGCGAGCCCCCGTATTTTGGTGCGTTCCAACGGCATCTCCCCACGCCTTCACCATGGCACTTGAATCGTGATGTGCATAAGCATTTTTTATAGCGGTATGCTCCTGACTAGCAGCAAAACGATCTGGGAAGATCTGATAGAAGACTTGCTCTTGAACCCAGCTTGGCGGCTGAGATTGTACGTTTAACTTAAAGTGAAACTCTTTGGGCGGAACGCGCTTATGCACACCTCTCGCGTCTAACCAGAACTGGCTCGCCCCCTTAACAAGTTTAAACACGTAATGTGTCACGTCTCGATCTTTGTTTGGAGCAAACTGACCTTTCCACAACTGCAACTCACCAGCTTTACCATGAGGCTGCATCTCAATGAGATATTCTTCATTATCAGGCTCGCACCTTACATGGATGCAATCGAATTGGGTGTCATCCGTTTTGAGAACGACGGTCAGCCGTTCACCATCGAATTCAAGACCATCTTTCGTTTGGCTATGGAAGATAAATGGAAGGGACATGGCAAGTGCTCTTTGTATTGGAATATTCCACTATTTTAATAAAGAGCTTCTACCTAAAAATCCTCCTTTTAAAAATACCGTATGGGTCATTTTCTTAAGGAGGATCACGTTTGGTAGGCGTAGTCGATGAGCAGTCAATGCTAGTTTAGTAGGAGACTATCGTCAGCCAGTTCTTCTCCGCGCACTTTAGAGAACATTTCAAGCAAGTCGGGAACTTGCATATTTTTACGTTGCTCCCCTGCCACATCTAGCACTATTTCACCTTGGTGAAGCATGACGGTTCTGTCACCACACGCTAACGCGTCTTTCATGGAATGCGTCACCATCATCACAGTAAGGTCGAACTCAGTAACAATGCGTTTAGTTAAATCAATAACAAACGCTGCCATACGAGGGTCCAACGCGGCGGTATGCTCATCAAGCAACAACAGCTTACTGCCTGAAAGTGTTGCCATTACAAGGCTGACAGCCTGTCGCTGTCCTCCTGAGAGTAGACCAATGCTGTCACCTAAGCGATCTTCTAACCCCAAGCCAAGAATGCTGATGCGTTCCTGAAACAGCTTACGGCGTTTAATAGAAAGAGCCATTCCCCAACCACGACGTTTTCCTCGCATGTAAGCAAGCGCCATATTTTCTTCGATGGAAAGCTCGCCACATGTACCAGCCAATGGGTCTTGGAACACCCTCGCACATTGAGTAGCACGCTGAGCAACGGTTTTCCGTGTCACGTCTTTCCCATCAATGATCACCTTTCCGCCAATCATTGGCGTTTCCCCCGTCACGGCTCCGAGTAGAGTTGATTTCCCCGCACCGTTAGAGCCAATCACCGTAAGAAATTGATGCTCAGGAACCTCTAGGGACACGCTCTTTAAGGCTCGATTTTCTAAAATCGTACCAGGGTTAAACGTCACCTGAATGTCATTAAGTTCAATCATAGCGCCTCCCCTGAGCCGTTTTTGGATGCCGCTTGTTTGGCATTACTCACTCGCTGCTTTGCTTTCATCCTCTGTTTAAGTTTCGGTGCAATTAGAGCGACCGCCACCAGCACCGCTGTCACCAGATTTAGATCCGATGCTTGCAAACCAAACATGCCGGAACTCAGCGCAAAAGCAACCGCCAGACGGTACAGCACCGAACCAATAATTACCGCGCAAACAGCAACCCAGATTTTGCGTCCTGGAATCAAAGTCTGACCAAGAATCACCGCCGCTAAACCAACCACAATCGTCCCTACACCAGACGTTACATCTGCAAAGCTATTTGTTTGAGCAAACAGAGCCCCAGCAAAACCCACAAACCCGTTGGATAATGCCAAACCAAAATACGTGTAGAATCCCGTACTGGCTCCTTGTGCCGCGACCATTCGAGCGTTTACGCCTGTTGCTCTTAACCCTAAACCAAAATCACTATTTAGAAGGCGCACAACAAATAACGCAGAGAGTAAAACCAATACGCCCACGACCAATAGTCGGATGTACATCGCATCTCCCATGGCTTCAAAAGGCGTCAGAATCGTATCTTCGCCCAGTAGCGCCATATTCGGTTTTCCCATGATGCGGATGTTGATGGAAAATGCCGCAATCATGGTCAGGATTGAGGCAAGAAGATGAAGGATGCCGCAACGAACGGCAAGAAAAGCGGTGACCCACCCGGTCATGCCACCAGCGATTATAGCCAGTCCCGTTGCTAACCAAGGGTTGATACCCGCAACGATGGCTGTTGCTGCAACAGCCGCCCCCATAGGGAAACTACCGTCAACGCTTAGGTCCGGAAAGTCAAGAACACGAAACGTAAGGTAAACGCCCAAGGCGACCAAGCCGTAGATAAGCCCTATCTCGAGCGCACCAAAAAAAGCAAATGCAGACATAACTGCTCCTTTCTGCATAGATCAGGTCGGTAGAACACCGACCTAAAAACAACGCTTACTGCATACTAGTTGCACGTTTCACAACAGAACCTGGCAATTGAATACCAAGCTTACTTGCCGCGCCTTCATTCACGACAAGATCTGAGCCTGTCGCCACTTTTACATCTAACTTACCCGGATCTTGCCCTTCAAGAATAGCTGCCACGTAATCGGCTGTTTGAACACCGACTTGGTAGTAGTCAAAACCTAAGCTTGCGATAGCCCCTTTCTCAACATATGACGTCGCGCCTCCAAATACCGGTTTCTTCGCTTGGTTTGCGGCAACGATCATTCCTTCAATCGCGCTTGCAACCGTGTTATCTGTTGGTGCGTAAATGATGTCCGATTTCGCTGCAATAGCTTGAGTTGCAGATTGTACATCTGCGCTTTTCAGTGCCGTCGCTTCAACAACTTTTAATCCTTTTGACTCTGCGCTCTCTTTCAATAACTGTACCAAGGTGACGGCATTTGCTTCCCCTGGGTTATAAACCACGCCAATGGATTTCACCGAAGGTAAGATTTCCTGAATCAACGCAACGTGCTGTGCGACCGGAGATAAATCAGAGAGTCCTGTGACATTCTTTCCTGGTTGACTCATTGATTTGACTAACTTGGCACCAACAGGGTCCGTCACAGCAGTAAACACAACAGGAATAGAGCGAGTCGCAGAGACCAAAGCTTGTGCGGATGGCGTTGCTATACCAACGAGGACGTCTGGGCTTTCTCCTACATACTGGCGTGCGATCTGAACGGCGATTGCTGGATTACCTTGCGCTGTCTTGTAGTCAAACTCTAAGTTCTTCCCTTGTTCATAACCTTTGGCTTTCAGACCGTCTAACAACCCTTGACGAGTTGCATCCAAAGCAGGGTGTTCAACAATCTGTGATACCGCGACTGTTGCGGTTTTAGCCAGAACGCTAGCGGAAGAAAAAGCCGTGGTCGTAGCAAGAATAGCAATGGCGAGTAAACGTTTTGTTTTCATCATGACTCCTTGATGTTTCTTCGTCCTTGAACTGCAAGCACAATGTTGCTGACGTACTCACGAGTCTTTGAAGTAGAAGATGGGATGTTGTGTTTATAGCTGCGCACTTTTTGTGCATCTAATTATCATTATTAACGCTAAGTCTCAGGAAAGAAAAGTAAGATTTAACAACAAAGTAACATTTGTGATCTCACAATCGGCACGAGAGGCGGTGATTACAAATAAGCAAAGAGTAAAAAACCATGTTGCGGGCATAAAAAATGGAGTGGCTAAAAGCACACTCCATTTCAATGAGTTGATGACCGAACAAGAAGATTAGAACCAACGCTCTAATGAAGTCTTATCCAGTTGGCGAAAAGCTCGGTTTAAAATTACTGCGAGCTCTTTATATCTTGGACGCGCTTTAGCAGGCTCTAAAGCAAATCCTGTTTCGGTAATTTTTTGGTGCAGCTCTCGATACCACGATGCTAAAGCAGGTGGCAACTTAGTATTGGAACGGCTGCCCAACCACCACATGCCTTGCAGTGGCATGCTGATTGCGAACAGTGCAACCACAATGGCTTGAGGAAGCGCATCATAATTGTTAAAAGCCATTTGAGTGAGCACACTGATTGCTGCAACCGCTGGCATCACTTTAATGCCAAAGCGTGTTGCTTTAATAATGCGTTGTTCGGGAAAAATGGCGTTCAGCTCTTTACGAACCGGCCAGATCTCCATGTAACTCTGGCCGTCTTTCAGGCTATGGATCAATCCGACTTGTTTGCTCATACCGCTCTCTCACTAAAAAATAGTTGAACATTTCAACTGAAGGCGCAAAAAATTGATGAAAGTTAATATTCTTTCAAAATTTTTTTGTTATCATTGCCTATTATCGCTATCCTTTGCAGACCCTCAATCTCATTGTTGCCGTTATTTACAATTTAAGCAACTCCGAGATTTTATTCTGCACGGATCGCTTCATAGTGGTGGATGGGTTCATCACTATTCATTTATACGGAATTAGAACAATTTTTGACCAAGATTAGTACGCACCCTTGGCGGTATCGTCTATTCTTGTGATTAATTTTTCATCCTTTAACTGATTTTGATCAGACGAATAACAGGTAGTCACACATGTCTAAGCTAGTTTTAGTTTTAAACTGCGGTAGTTCTTCTCTTAAATTTGCTGTTGTTGATGCAGAAACAGGTGCAGAGCACCTATCAGGTCTTGCTGAATGTCTTCACCTTCCTGAAGCACGTATCAAGTGGAAACTTGACGGTAAACACGAAGCTCAACTAGGCAACGGTGCAGCACACGAAGAAGCACTAGCGTTCATGGTTGAAACTATTCTTGCTTCTAAGCCAGAGCTTAAAGCTAACCTAGGCGCTATCGGTCACCGTATCGTACACGGTGGTGAGCAGTTCACTCAATCTGCACTAATCACTGATGACGTACTAAAAGGTATTCAAGACGCTGCGACTTTCGCACCGCTTCACAACCCTGCGCACATCATCGGTATCGAAGCTGCTAAACACAACTTCCCAGAGCTTCAAAACGTTGCTGTATTCGACACTGCGTTCCACCAAACTATGCCTGAAGAGTCTTTCCTATACGCTCTTCCATACAAACTATACAAAGAGCACGGTATCCGTCGTTACGGCATGCACGGTACTTCACACCTATTCATCACTCGTGAAGTTGCAGGCCTACTAAACAAGCCAGTTGAAGAAGTAAACATCATCAACTGTCACCTAGGTAACGGTGCTTCTGTTTGTGCAATCAAGAACGGTCAATCTGTAGACACTTCTATGGGTCTTACTCCTCTTGAAGGTCTAGTAATGGGTACTCGTTGTGGTGATATCGACCCAGCTATCGTATTCCACCTACACGACGCTCTAGGTTACTCTGTTGAAGAAATCAACAACATGCTAACTAAAGAGTCTGGTCTTGCTGGTCTAACTGAAGTGACTTCTGACTGTCGTTTCGTTGAAGACAACTACGGTGAGAAAGAAGAAGCAACTCGTGCAATGGACGTGTTCTGTCACCGTCTAGCTAAGTACGTAGCTGGTTACACTGCTTCTATGGAAGGTCGTCTAGACGCAATCACGTTCACTGGCGGTATCGGCGAAAACTCTGGTCCTATCCGTGAAATGGTTCTAAACCGTCTAGGTATCTTCGGTATCGAAGTTGATGGTGAAGCTAACCTTAAAGCACGTTTCGGCGGTGAAGGTACTATCACTACAGCTAACAGCCGTATCCCAGCAATGGTTATCTCTACTAACGAAGAGCTAGTAATTGCTGAAGACACTGCACGCCTAGCAGGTCTTTAATAGATTTAACTGGCTAGCCACTCGGCTAGCCAGTTTTTCTTCCAAAAGAATTTCTTAGGGGCTTAACTCCTATTCTCTGAATTATTCATGGAATAAGAGTTGAGCTTTTATCCCCCAATAGCTAAAGGTACTCTACGAATGTCTCGTACTATTATGCTTATCCCTGCAAGTGCTGGTGTTGGTCTAACTAGCGTAAGCATGGGTGTTCTTCGCGCAATGGAGCGCAAAGGCGTTAAGGTTTCTTTCTACAAACCAATTTCACAGCCACGTTCTGGCGGTGATCAACCTGATCTAACTTCAACTATCGTTGGTTACAACAGCGATATGAAGATCGGTCAACCACTAGCGATGTCTGTTGCTGAAAGCCTAATCGGTAACGACAACATGGACGAGCTGCTAGAAACTGTTGTTGAGCGTTACAACCAAATCAACAAAGATGCAGACGTAACGCTTATCGAAGGTCTAGTACCAACTCGTAAGCACCCATTCGCTAACCAAGTGAACGCGGAAATCGCAGCGACTCTAGGCGCGGAAATCGTTCTTGTTGCAACTCCTGGTACAGATAACCCAGCTCAACTTAAAGAGCGCATCGAAGTAGCATGTTCTAACTTCGGTGGTACTAAGAACAAGAACATCTCTGGCGTAATCATCAACAAGCTAAACGCACCTGTTGACGAAGCTGGCCGTACTCGCCCTGACCTATCTGAAATCTTTGATGATGCAGACAGCGCGAAGCAAAACGAAATGAAAGTGATGGAAATCTTCAACACTTCTCCAATTCGTGTACTAGGTTGCGTGCCATGGAGCATCGATCTGATCGCTACTCGTGCTATCGATATGGCTCAGCACCTAAATGCTGACATCATTAACGAAGGTGACATTGCGACTCGTCGTATTAAGAGCATCACTTTCTGTGCACGTTCTCTGCCAAACATGATTGAGCACTTCAAACCAGGTTCTCTACTTGTTACTTCTGCAGACCGTCCAGACGTAATCGTTGCGGCAGCACTTGCAGCAATGAACGGTGTTGATATCGGTGCAGTTCTATTGACTGGTGGTTACGACATCCCTGAAGAGATCACTGGTCTTTGTAAGCCAGCGTTCGAAACTGGTCTACCGATCTTCAAAGCACAAGGTAACACTTGGCAGACTTCTCTAAACCTACAGAGCTTCTCTATCGAAGTACCTGCAGACGATAAAGAGCGTATCGAGTTCATCAACGAGCACGTTGCTGGTCACATCGACGGTAACTGGATCGAGTCTATGACTGAAGGTACTCAGAAGTCTCGTCGTCTAAGCCCACCAGCATTCCGTTACCAGCTAACTGAGTTCGCTCGTAAAGCTGGTAAGCGTATCGTTCTTCCTGAAGGTGACGAGCCACGTACAGTTAAAGCTGCGGCTATCTGTGCTGAGCGCGGCATCGCTGAATGTGTGCTTCTAGGTAACCCAGACGAAATCCGTCGCGTTGCTGCACAACAAGGCGTTGAGCTAGGTGCTGGCGTAACTATCATCAACTCTGATGAAGTTCGTGAAAACTACGTTGCTCGTCTAGTTGAGCTACGTGGCGCGAAAGGTATGACTGAAGTTGTTGCTCGTGAGAAGCTACAAGATTCAGTATTCCTAGGCACAATGATGCTTGAGAACGACGAAGTAGACGGTCTAGTTTCTGGTGCGGTTCACACCACAGCAAACACTATCGTTCCTCCGTTCCAAATCATCAAGACTGCACCTGATGCGTCTATCGTATCTTCTGTATTCTTCATGCTGCTACCTGACCAAGTATTGGTTTACGGTGACTGTGCGATCAACCCAGATCCAACAGCTGAACAGCTTGCTGAAATCGCTATCCAATCTGCTGATTCTGCAGCGGCATTTGGTATCGACCCTCGCGTTGCTATGATCTCTTACTCTACTGGTGAATCTGGTAAGGGTGCAGACGTAGATAAAGTACGTGAAGCAACTAAGATTGCTCAAGAGAAACGTCCAGATCTAGTGATCGACGGTCCTCTACAGTACGACGCAGCAATCATGGAAAACGTGGCAGCTTCTAAAGCGCCTAACTCTCCAGTAGCAGGTAAAGCGACAGTATTCGTATTCCCAGACCTAAACACTGGTAACACGACTTACAAAGCGGTACAACGTTCAGCTGACCTAGTATCTATCGGTCCAATGCTGCAAGGTATGCGCAAGCCTGTAAACGACCTATCTCGCGGTGCACTAGTAGACGATATCGTGTACACAGTTGCTCTAACTGCGATTCAGGCAGATCAAGCTGACCAAGCAAAAGAAAAAGCAGTTAACTAATAACTTCGCTTCTTCCAAAATAATAAAACCTCGCCACGGCGAGGTTTTTTTTCATTTCGTATTCGGATAAATCAATACAAAGCCAAAAACAAAATAGCGCCAGAAAGCACGCATCCAACCATGACGGGCGCAACTCTTCTCCACAATGCCTTATCCCCTATTGCGACAACCATCCCCATTTTCACCACTGTATTGACTGATGCCGCGATCAGAATACCCAGTGCCGCGGTTTCCACACTTAGGGTTTGGGTACTTTGTCGCCCAAGAGCAAGGGAAATAGCATCGACATCTGTAATGCCGGATAGCGCAGATAGTATCAGAACACCAGCATTACCAAACAGATCAGACAGTGCATGCGATAACAGCATAATCACAGCCAATACGACACCGAAGAACAACGCCGATTGCAATGCCAAAGGATTGGTTTGTTTATTTGATTGTTCCACCTTCCCTACCTCACTTCGACGCCATATCCACCAAGCAGGGAAGTAAAGAGCAATCATCATAATCATGACGATGGGCCACAACAATGTCACTAACTGAGGGTTAATCACTGACAGCACAATTAGCAGCCTAGGAAACATGGTACCGCAACTCAATAGTATGCCGCTTGCTAGCAAAGGGCTGATACTCGATTGTTCGCGTGAAAGATGGGAGAACTGCAGTGTGAGCGCAGTAGATGAGCTTAAGCCAGCGAAGACAGAAGTAAACAAAATGCCTCGCTTCGCCCCACCAATTTTAATCGCAAAGTAGCCCACAAATGAAATACTGGCAATCAACACCACCATCCACCAAATCTCATAAGGATTAAGTGCATTCCAAGGACCGTAAGCTTGATTAGGTAAGAGCGGCAACAAGACGATGGAAATTAGCAGCAGGCGCAAAGCGGCATCAAGCTCGTACTCTTGGAGGCGTTGAAGCGCCTGATGAAGTTCTCTCTTGTTGTCCAGAACAACTGCGGTGATAACGGCAGCTGCCGCAGCAAGAACCGGCTCACCGGATACAGCCAAACTACCAAGAACAAACGTAATGACTAAACTGACGACACCAGTAATGCTGATGTCTTCACTCTTTTTCTGCTGAATAACAAACGCAATGCAAGCAAGAATAACCAAGGCAATAAGAGCAAAGCCGAGTAGCAAAGGCGTATACAGATTGGCAAGAATCCCAACCAAGCCACCAAGCAAACCGACTAAAGAAAAGGTGCGGATACCTGCAACGCGACTGCCTTCGACGCTATTACGCATCACCCAGCCACGTTGTGTTCCCACAATCGCACCTAAAAGCAGAGCAACAAACAGATTCCAAATTAGATGCTCGCCACTGACAAACTCATTGATATCCATACCCCACCTCGGTCAAAGATCGGTTGTTATATCATCAGTTTATGTGATTGGTAGGAAGAAGCTGTGATGCTAAGAAGATATTGAGAAAAAAGAAAACCGCCACATCAAATGGCGCTTTTCTTAGAGGTTTTAAACTTAGATAGATTCTCGACCATGAGGTGAATCCAAATCTAATTCAGGACCTTTCGGTACCACTTGTGTTGGGTTGATGCCAGTATGGCTAAAATAATAGTGACGCTTTATGTGGTAGAAGTCCGTGGTTTCTGCCACACCCTCTATTTGATACAGCTCTTTCAAATAACCTTGAATGTTTGCGTAATCAGCAATACGTTGTTTATTACACTTGAAATGACCAACATACACCGCGTCAAAACGCACAAGAGTAGTAAACAAGCGCCAATCCGCTTCAGTGATTTTATTACCAGCTAAGTAGCGATGCGTCGCAAGATGGGCATCAATTTTATCCAAAGCATCAAAGAGTGAATCAAAAGCTTCTTCATACGCCTCTTGAGTTGTGGCAAACCCGCAACGATAAACACCGTTATTCACGTTTGGATAGATGTAATCATTCCATTCGTCAATCACACTTTGAAGTTGCTCCGGGTAATAATCATCATGATTGCCTGTTAGCTCATTAAGCTCAGAGTTAAACATTCGGATGATTTCTGACGATTCATTCGACACAATGGTATTGGTCTTCTTGTCCCATAATACTGGCACTGTAACTCGACCAGTGTAATCCGGTTTAGCTTCAGTATAAATTTGATGCATACGGGAGTGACCAAATAATGGCTCAGGCAGTCCCATCTGCCAGCCCTCGTTGAGCATATCAGGACACACCACTGTGACATCGATGTGTTTTTCTAACCCTTTGAGACTGCGAAAAATCAACGTTCGGTGCGCCCAAGGGCAAGCAAGTGAAACATACAAGTGATAGCGACCAGACTCTGGTTGATAGGTTGCATCCGGTTTGTTTTTAATCCAGTTGCGAAACCCTGCATCTTCTCGCACGAATTTACCGCCACTTGATTTAGTGTCGTACCATACATCGTGCCAAACACCTTCAACTAACTTACCCATGACTGCTCTCCTCAGATTCTGTTTTCCACTATATTAGCGAATCATGCAAAGCTTAAAATCCAACCGCTTAGTTCAACTTGTTCAAGAATTTCGAATGAACTAAATCAAGCCTAGATCGTAGGCATAAAAAAAGCGCGACCCTATAAAAGGAGCCGCGCTTAAGCCCGTCACAGGCCGAATTTAATTACACCGCTACGTGCAAACAAGAAACTGCATGAATATCAGAACCTTGGATATTTGGCTTTGTCTTTGCACACTCATCCGTTGCTTGAGGGCAACGAGTACGGAATACACAGCCCGATGGTGGGCTGATCGGAGATGGTAGATCACCTTCTAACATCTGGATCTTCTTACTGCGTTCAATTTCCGGATCTGGAATAGGCACAGCAGACATTAGTGCACGAGTGTATGGGTGCTTTGGATCTGCAAACAACGCATCTGCTTCACCCAGCTCCACAGCATTACCGAGGTACATAACCAGTACGCGGTCAGAAATGTGTTTCACAACTGATAAATCGTGCGCGATGAACACCAATGAAAGACCAAGCTCTTTTTGCAGCTCTTTCAATAGGTTAACTACCTGAGCCTGAATCGATACATCCAGTGCTGATACTGGCTCGTCACAGATAATCATCTTAGGTTTTAAAATCAGAGCACGTGCGATACCAATACGCTGACACTGACCACCAGAGAATTCGTGTGGGTAGCGGTTGATAACGTTTGGTAGAAGACCTACCTTCGCCATCATCTCTTTAACGCGGTCTTTCACTTCTTGCTTAGTCAGCTCTGGGTAGAATGTCTCTAGTGGTTCAGCGATGATGTCACCAACCGTCATACGTGGGTTAAGAGAAGCCAGAGGATCTTGGAAAATCATTTGGATTTCTTTACGCGTTTCACGACGTTGGACGTCTTTCATTTTTGTCAGATCTTGACCCAACCAAACCACTTCACCGTCTGTTGCTTCCACCAGACCAATGATGGCGCGAGCAAATGTCGATTTACCACAACCGGACTCGCCTACTACACCAAGGGTCTCGCCTTCGTATAAACGAACGTTTACGCCGTCTACCGCTTTTAGGCTTGAAGGTTTTGACCAAGGCCACGCAGATTTTGATGCAATGCTGAAGTGAACTTTCAGATCAGATACATCCAGAATTAGCTTTTTATCTGTACTCATTTGTTCCAAGCCTCCCATTCAGAAAAACATGCACGCTGACGACCATCACCAAATGGCGTCAGAATTGGTGCTTCACGCTTACAACGATCCATCACGCGATGGCAGCGATCTTGGTAAGGACAGCCAGGTGGTAGACGAAGCAAGTTTGGCGGGTTGCCAGGAATCGTTGGCAGAATCTCGCCTTCTGTATCTAGACGAGGAATAGCCTTCAATAGACCTTCTGCGTATGGGTGGCTTGGGTTGTAGAAGATTTCGTTCACTGTGCCGTACTCCATGGTACGACCCGCGTACATAACCAGTACTTTGTCACATGAACCTGCAACAACACCAAGGTCGTGCGTGATCATGATGATTGCAGTGTTGAACTCAGATTTCAGCTCGTTCAGCAGATCCATGATCTGCGCTTGAACCGTAACGTCCAATGCCGTTGTTGGCTCATCCGCAATAAGCAGTTTTGGACGACACAACAGCGCCATTGCGATCATTACACGTTGACGCATACCGCCCGAGAACTCGTGTGGGTACATAGTGATACGCTTACGAGCTTCTGGGATTTTTACCGCTTCAAGCATACGAACAGACTCTTCGAATGCTTCTGCTTTGCCCATACCTTTGTGCAGCATCAGTACTTCCATCAGCTGATCACTGACTTTCATGTATGGGTTAAGAGAGGTCATCGGGTCTTGGAAGATCATAGCGATCTGTTCCGCTCGAACCTTGTTAAGCTCTTTTTCTGGAAGGTTAAGGATTTCTCGACCTTCAAATTTCGCGCTACCAGAGATAATACCGTTCTTAGCCAGTAGACCCATGATTGCGAATACAGTTTGTGACTTACCTGAACCAGACTCACCTACGATACCTAGGGTCTCGCCTTGATTCAGAGAGAAGTTCAAATCGTTTACTGCGGTTACGATACCATCTTGCGTGGTAAATTCGACGCGCAGATCTTTGACATCTAATAAACTCATCATTGCTTCCTTTATTCTTTCTATTTTTAATTATCTGTCTTTTGGATCCAGCGCATCGCGCAGACCGTCACCAACGTAGTTGAAGCAGAATAGAGTCACAACCATGAACGCTGCTGGGAATGCCAGCTGCCAGATTGCTACTTCCATTGTTTGCGAGCCTTCTTGTAGAAGTGCGCCCCAACTTGTCATTGGTTCCTGTACACCAAGACCAAGGAATGAAAGGAATGATTCCGTTAGAATCATGCTTGGGATAAGTAGTGTTGAGTAAACCGCTACGATACCCAATACGTTTGGAACGATGTGGCGAGTGATGATCTTCCAGTTGCTCACACCACAAACGTGTGCCGCTTCAATAAACTCTTTACTACGCAGGCTTAGCGTTTGACCACGTACGATACGAGCCATATCTAGCCATGCGATAGCGCCGATAGCGACGAAGATAAGAACAATATTACGACCGAAGAATGTTACCAGTACGATAACTAGGAACATGAACGGTACCGCATATAGGATCTCAAGAATACGCATCATGATACGGTCAACTTTACCGCCAATGAAGCCAGAAGCCGCACCGTAAAGTGTACCAATCACAACCGCAACTAATGCACCTAGAACACCAACCATTAGAGAGATACGACCACCAATCAGCGTACGTACGTAAAGGTCTCGACCTAAGCTGTCTGTACCAAACCAGTGCTCAGCACTCGGACCAACGTGCATTGCATACCAGTCAGTATCATCAAAAGCGTAAGGGGCAATCATCGGTAAGAAGATTACCGCTAGGGTCATCAGTGCAAGAATGAACAAGCTCACCATCGCCGCTTTGTTACGCATAAAGCGGATACGGGCGTCTTGCCACAAACTACGGCCTTCAACTTCCAGGTTCTCTGCAAATTTCTCGACCGCTTCAAGATTCTCTTTTTTCGTTAACATAACCATACTTCCCTGTTAGTAGCGAATTTTCGGGTCAATCATTGCTAGCAGAATATCAACGATAGCGTTGAATAGAATGAATAGGAAACCAATCAGAATGGTCACACCCATTACTAGCGAGTAGTCACGGTTGAAGGCAGCGTTGACAAACAGCTTACCGATACCAGGCAGACCAAAAATGGTCTCGATAACAACCGAACCTGTGATGATACCTACAAACGCTGGTCCCATGTATGACACAACAGGAAGCAGAGCTGGTTTTAGTGCGTGTTTCAGGATGATGTAACGGTAACTTAGACCTTTTGCGCGAGCGGTACGAATAAAGTTACTGTTCAATGTTTCGATCATCGAGCCACGAGTGATACGTGCGAAAGTCGCCACGTAGAGCAATGACATACCGATCACAGGTAACACAATGTATTGCCACCCTCCGTCATGCCAACCACCCGCGGGGAATAAATTCCAATGGAGAGAGAACAAGTAAATCAGAGCAGGAGCCAATACGAAGGACGGCATAACTACCCCGAGCATCGCCGTTGACATTATGGCGTAGTCCACCCAAGTATTCTGCTTGAGTGCGGCTATGGTTCCAACCGTCACCCCCAAAATTACAGTGAAGATAAAGGCGATAAAACCAACCTTCGCTGATACTGGTAACGCAACAGAGATTAGTTCATTTACTGTGTAATCTAAGTATTTGAATGAAGGACCAAAATCACCTTGAATAACGTTGGTCAAATATGTGGTGTATTGCTCAAATACAGGCTTATCTAGACCGTATTTAGCTTCAATGTTCGCCATAACTTCTGGCGGTAATGGGCGCTCGCTCGAGAATGGGTTACCCGGTGCGAAACGCATGAGAAAGAAAGATACGGTGATCAAAACCAACATGGTTGGGATCGCCTCAAATATCCTTTTTGCGATGAATTTAAGCATAAACTCACTCTTTCAGTCTGTGACAGTTAAAATGTAAATGATAGGCTGCACACGCTCCTTCAATGGTGCGTGTGAGCCTTATTCTTATAGTTTTGAAGTGACTTTAATTAGTCAGCTTTGATGTAAAGATCTTTGGTGTAGATCTTTTCTTCCGCGTTGTTTGCAGGGAAACCACCAACGTGCGGATTTAATAGACGAGAACGAACATACTGGTAGATAGGCGCAATTGGCATATCTTTCGCCATCAGTTGCTCAGCTTCTAGGTAAATTTTGGTACGCTCTTCTTCAGAAGTCGATTTGATCGCTTTATCAATCAGAGCATCGTACTCTTTATTACCCCAGTGCTGACCACCAGTTGTGTTCGAGCTAACCATTAGGGTTAGGAATGAAGATGCTTCGTTGTAGTCACCACACCAACCGGCGCGTGCCACTTCGAAATCACCTTGGTCTTTAGTCGATAGGTAAGTTTTCCACTCTTGGTTTTCTAGCGTTACGTCTAGACCTAGAGTTTTCTTCCACATAGAACCTAGTGCTACTGCTAGTTTCTTGTGGTTCTCATCCGTGTTGTATAGAAGAGAGAATTTAAGTGGGTTGTCTTTACCGTAACCCGCTTCAGCCAATAGGCGTGCCGCTTCTGCATTACGCTCTTTTTGCGTCATCTTGCCGTAAGCTGGTAGCTCAGGGTTGAAATGCGCTGTAATTTCAGGCGTTAGGAAGTAAGCAGGCTTCTGACCTTGACCAAGAATTGCGTTTGCTACGATGTTACGGTCGATAGCGTAAGAAATCGCTTTACGAACGCGAACGTCGTTGAATGGTTCTTTCTTAGTATTGAATGAGTAGTAGTAAGTACACAGGCTACCTTCAACCGATACTGATTCTGGGTGCTCTTTTTTCAGACGCTTAAAGTGCTCTGTCGGCAGTTTAGACGTGAAATCAATTTCACCAGATAGGAAACGGTTCATTTCAGCAACACCGTTCTCAATTGGAAGGTACGTTACTTTGTTGATAACCGTTTTGTCGTTATCCCAGTATTCGTTGTTACGAACAAGCTCTAGACGCTCATTCACAACCCAGTTGTTTACGACATAAGCGCCGTTACCTACGAAGTTTTCTGGTTTCGTCCACTGATCACCAAACTTCTCAACTGTCGCTTTATGTACTGGTTTCATTGTTGTGTGACCAGCCATCATTACAAAGTAAGGAACGGCGGTATCTAGCTCAACCACTAGCGTGTGGTCGTCAGTCGCTTTAACACCGAGCTCGCTCTTGTCTTTTTTGCCCGCAACGATGTCTTTTGCATTCTTCATCTTGGTGTATTCCATGTACCAAGAATATGGTGAAGCCGTCGCAGGATCGACCGCACGCTGCCAGCTGTATACAAAATCTTGCGCTGTTACAGGATCGCCGTTAGACCATTTTGCGTCTTTACGTAGATGGAAGGTGAAAGTTTTGTTGTCTGAGGTTTCCCAGCTCTCAGCTACACCAGGGATAGTGTCGCCGTCTGCATTTTGGTTCACTAAGCCTTCAAGAAGATCACGAATCACATGCGACTCTGGAACCCCTTGAGATTTGTGCGGGTCGATTGTTGCAACTTCAGTACCGTTACCACGAACGAGTTCTTGTTTATCTGCTAGTTTAGTGCCTGCTGGAACGTCAGCAGCGAAAGCGGTAGAAGAAGAGGCAGCCACTGCCAGACCAGCACCTAGAAGAAGGGCTTTGGTGATTTTGTTCTTATACATGCGTAAAACTCCAAGTTTTTCATTAGCATCCATGACTTCTCTGCAAGGGACTGGAACGGTCAGAATTTTAGAATTTTTTAGTACACTTTCTGAGCACAAAACACTAAAACCTTACAAAGACTGCGGCACACATTAGCAATCATTGAAGTAATTTGCCATAAAAATGTAGCAAAAAAACTAATAATTCTGTAATTAGTGCTCATATTTAGCAATAAATACTACATAGTTTGTATTGGGTAGATAAATGCAGATTTGCGAGTTCATTTGGCAGGCAAAACTGTCGATAAATCTAAATTCAAACTCTTTGGTAGCATCTTATGCTAGATATATGTATAAAAATTAACATTTGTGACACATTGAGTCTAATTAATAATTGCATATATCTTGTTCGATATTTTTTATTGTGAACAAGGTCACCGAGAGGTGAAAGGAAGGAAAGGTGATGAATTTATCAGCAGGTCAAAGTAGGAAGTAAACTCCGTTTTTATCGTAAAAAAGAAAAAGCCAGATGAGATGAACATCTGGCTTTACTAGATTTGGTCGCAGAATAAAAAACGGTTCTACTTTTCCCAACGCTGCGCAGCTTGATGGTCAGTATCTCGTGACTCAATCCAGCGGTTATCGCTCGTTGTACGTTCTTTTTTCCAGAATGGCGCTTTAGTCTTTAGGTAATCCATAATGAATTCACAAGCATCAAATGCCGCACCTCGATGAGCGCTTGAGACTCCTACGAACACAATTTGATCGCCGGTATCAAGGTCACCAACACGATGTATCACGCGGACCCCAAGTAATGGCCAACGTGACTCCGCCTCATTACAGATATCGATCAGGCTTTTTTCTGTCATTCCAGGATAATGCTCTAAGTGCAGACCGATCACATTATCACCAAGATTCATATCACGAACCTTACCGATAAACGTAACAACGGCTCCAGACGCAGTGCCTTCCGACAAGCGCTGATATTCTTGATCAACAGAAAAGTCTTCAGCCTGTACAGAAACACGAGGATCCATCTTAACCTCCTGTCACTGGAGGGAAGAAAGCAACTTCATCACCCTCTTTCACTTCAGTATCCAGTGGGACAATAGATTGGTTTACTGCAGCGAGCAATTTACCAGGCTCAAGGGCGAGATCCCACTTACCTTCTGTACCTTCACCAATTTCAACCAAGTGAGCACGAATCGCTTCAACATTGTTGAATTGATCATCGAGCTCAAGCGCATCGATACCAACCAGTTCACGCGTTTGAGCAAAGAAAAGAACTTTAATCATTATTCCGCCTTGAAGTGACCAGATTTACCACCCGTCTTCTCTAGAAGACGAACTTGACCAATAACCATGTCTTTTTGTACCGCTTTACACATATCGTAAATCGTCAATGCAGCTACAGAAGCTGCCGTTAGCGCTTCCATCTCAACACCAGTTTTACCTGCTAGCTTGCAAACGGATTCAATGCGTACCATGCTCTCAGCTTCAATTGCTTCAAGTTGTACTTCTACTTTCGAAAGCAATAGAGGATGGCAAAGTGGAATTAGGTCCCACGTTTTTTTTGCCGCTTGAATACCAGCGATGCGTGCGGTTGCAAACACATCACCTTTATGATGTTGGCCAGAAACAATCAATTGCAGAGTTTCAGGTGCCATGTGAACGAATGCTTCTGCACGCGCCTCACGAACCGTTTCCGCTTTCGCTGATACGTCGACCATGTTCGCTTCGCCAGACGCATTGATATGTGTAAATTGGGTCATGGTTTTTCCTTCGCTTTTAGGAAAGGTTATACAGATAGGTGTGGCATAAAGTTGCAAGGACGATGACTTGCATCTAGTTGTTGCTTGATGATCTTCGTCCACCCTGTGCGGCACGCACCTGTAGAGCCAGGCATTGCAAAGATAACAGTGTGGTTAGCGAAACCAGCAATCGCACGAGATTGAATGGTTGAAGTACCAATTTCTTCATAAGAAACCAAACGGAATAGCTCACCAAAGCCTTCTACTTCTTTATCGAATAGAGGCTTAAGCGCTTCTGGAGTGCTGTCACGTGAAGTGAAACCAGTACCACCAGTGATCATGATTGCTTGTACGTTTTCATCCGCAATCCACTGGGAAACGATCGCACGGATCTTGTACATATCGTCAATTACGATTTGCTTATCAACGACGTTATGACCTGCTTCCTTCGCGTGTTCAACTAGGTAACCACCAGAGGTGTCGTTTTCTTCAGTACGAGTGTCAGATACCGTTAGAACTGCAATGTTTGCAGGTTGAAATTTGCTTTCAGCGTGACCCATTTGTTCACCTATTCTTTAATTTGCTTTTTGATACGCAAGGTATCGATTCTGGAAAAATCATCAGAAGCCACGTCTGCTCCTGATGTGAAATCTGATTGGAGTTAACCGCCGATAGACGCAAGATGCGGCGTCATACCAGTGTTGCCATCGTGCAAGAAGTGACTTACGGATTTCGTTTGCAACTGTGCCTGAATACGTTCAATCAATTCGCTTTCTTGCTCGTCGCGCTCTAACAGGTCACGTAACTCCACGCCATGTTCACCGAACAGACAAAGATGCAGTTTACCCATAGCCGAGACACGAAGTCGGTTACAGCTCTCACAGAAGTCTTTTTCATAAGGCATGATAAGACCAATTTCACCCTTGTAATCAGGATGAACGAAAACCTGAGCAGGTCCATCATTATGAGAACGGACTTTCAGTAACCAACCGTTGGCGATTAATTGATTTCGGATCGCAACACCAGAAACATGGTGCTTAGCAAACAACTCATCCATTTCTCCTGTTTGCATTAACTCAATAAAACGCAATTGGATTGGACGGTCTTTAATCCAGTTAAGAAAAGCAGGCAACTCACTGTGGTTGAGGTCTTTCATCAGCACCACGTTAACTTTGACTTGCTCATAACCCACTTCAAATGCGCGCTCGATACCATTCATCACCTCAGTGAACTTATTTTCACCAGTAATTTGATGGAACATGCGGGGGTCAAGGCTATCCACACTAACATTAATATTAGTCAGCCCAGCTTCACGCCAATCAGCAACCTGTTTCGCCATGCGGTAGCCATTAGTCGTTGTAGCGACTTTTTTGATGCCAGGCGTCGTTGCGACAGAGTGGATAATGTCAGTAAAGTCTTTGCGTAAACTCGGCTCACCACCTGTGATGCGGACCTTTGAGGTACCACAATCTGCAAACGCTCTTACGACACGCTTGATCTCAGGGAGAGATAAAAAAGACGAGTTTTTATTGCCCGATGGCTTGTAGCCGTCAGGAAGGCAATAGGTACATTTGAAATTACATACGTCAGTCACAGACAGACGCAAGTAATAGAACTTACGATGAAATTTGTCTTCGAATTGTTGCGCCACGGAACACCTTTCCAAACACGGGAGGCATAATCATTTCCAATTATGCCCTTGTGACAGAATGTCACTGGCTCAAAACGCCTATCCTTAGACTTAGCATAGTGAGCTCGGAGTTATGGCAACCAGAGGAGGTAAACCCCTGATAGCTTTGCCGTGTAAAATACTTAATATTTGTAATGGAATCCAGACTTGAGTGATAAAAAACTCTCTAGAAACACAATTTACCGCTTAGTGAGTACCCCTTTGGCACTCATTAAGTTAAATTGTAGTCGTTTTTTACAAGATTATTAGAAGAACGTAATGAATATCTACACCGATAAGAAAGTGGTCGCAGTTGGTGGTGGTCACGGTCTAGGCCGTATGTTGGCAGCATTAAAAGATTTTGGCAGCAATGCAACTGGCATTGTTGCTACAACCGACAATGGCGGTTCAACCGGTCGTATTCGCCATTGCCAAGGGGGTATTGCATGGGGTGATACGCGTAACTGTATCAACCAGTTGATCACTGAACCATCAATCAGTTCCATGATGTTCGAATATCGCTTCAAAGGTACTGGCGAACTCGACGGACATAACCTAGGTAACCTAATGCTGACCGCTCTGGATAACCTATCGGTACGCCCATTAGAAGCGATTAACCTTATTCGCAATATGTTGAAAGTCGACGTCAACATTCTGCCTATGTCTGAGCACCCTTCCGATCTCACCGCATTATCGGTCGATGGGCAATGGGTTACAGGCGAAACCAACGTCGATGAGATGGATACCGATTTGCGTCGCCTCGATCTATCACCAGAAGTTCCCGCAACCAAAGAAGCTGTAACAGCGCTTGCTGAAGCTGACGCCATCATTCTTGGTCCCGGAAGTTTCTTAACAAGCATTATGCCGCCACTGCTCCTACCTGAATTGGGTAAAGCTATTGCCGCAAATCAAACTGCAAAAGTGATTTTTGTCGCCAACTTGAGTCCAGAGTATGGTCCTGCTGGGCGTATGACAATGAAGCAAAAACTCGAGTGGTGCGAGCGTGCTTGCCAAGGAAGAAAGATTGATGTCGTATTGGCAGAAGAAACAGAGCCAGAGGTGCTTGAGAACTGGAATGTGGTCACCGAGTCGTTAGCTTCTACTAATCGCGATTGGCGTCATGATCGAGACAAGCTCAAACTTGCGATTGAAAACCAGTTGCCGTCGAACTAGAAAGTTCGCATCGAGAAAACGACTCCAGCTAGAGCCATTTGCTCGAATAAAAAAGCCCTTCCACACCGGAAGGGCTTTATGTTTTAGTGCTCATTGAATAGCGTCAACAAAGCGCTAGTTTGTCCAAGAGCGATAGGCATCGCGTGTGACATCAAGCAAAGCGAGCATTTCTGTGGCATCCTCACCCTGCTCGGCTAACTGATTCGACTTCGCTTTTCGGTCGATCGCAATAGCCAAATCACACAGTCGATCTGCACCAAAGCTTGCGGCACTGCTTTTGAGTGCGTGGCTGATCTCTTTCAAATAGATCAATTGCTCATTGCCTTTAAGATCAGATAATCGGGTTATATAGGTGTCCATTTCCCCTAAAAAAATATCAAGCAAAACGGGCACATTATCACTGCCTATCTCAGCAGACAGCTCTTCAATCTTTTGCTGATTTAATACGTTCATACTCATACGTTTTGTTTTTCGTCCCTGCTATTCCAAGCTTGCAACTTGCGATAAATCGTCGATGGGCTGACATCTAAGTAGCCCGCAGCGCGTGGAATATTGCCATCACACGCTTGAATCGCCTGCTCGATGGCCATTTTCTCAGTCATCCAAAGCGGCATAATGTCTGACACCGTCAAAATGTCAGGTTCAATAAATTTTGATGCCGATTGACGAACCACTGGCTGGTTCAACGGCGGTGGCAGCATGTCTAACGTAATCTCTTTGCCGTTGTTCAATACCACAATGTTGCGCAGTACGTTTTGCAATTGACGAACGTTACCCGGCCATTCATAACTATTGAACCTATCAATCACCTCTTGCGAGAAGCGGATGAAGCTTTTGCCTTCTTCGTGAGACATATAACCAAGCAACGAATAAGCAATCTCAATTACATCTTCGCCACGCTCACGCAGCGGTGGAAGGTGCAATGGGATCACGTACAAACGATAGTACAAGTCTTCACGAAAACGCCCTTCTTGCACTTCCTTCCAAGGGTCGCGGTTCGTTGCGCAAACAAAACGTACGTCCACACTCTTCATCTTCGAAGAACCGACTTTTTGGAACGTCCCCGTTTGAATGAATCTTAGTAACTTTGTCTGGAGGTCTAGGTCCATCTCACAAAGCTCATCAAGAAACAAAGTGCCACCGTCAGCAAGCTCAGCCGCACCTTGTCGGTCATTTGCCGCGCCAGTAAATGCACCTTTTACGTGACCAAATAGCTCGCTCTCAATCAGATCTTTAGGGATGGCAGCACAGTTAATGGCGATAAACGGCTTATCACCACGTTTGCTTGCTGCGTGAATTGCCTCGGCACACACCTCTTTACCAGTACCACTTTCACCCGTGATGAAAATACTTGCTTTACTGCTCGCCGCCGAGTCAATAGTGCGGTAAACCTGCTGCATGGTTTGGCTACTGCCGATAAAGCCTTGGTAATTTTGGTTGCCCGGATTATCCGCTTCATTTTTAAGCTTGGTAGCTTTACGGATCGCATTATTTACCGTGACGCGTAAACGGTCAGCTTCACATGGTTTAATTAAGAAATCTTGAGAACCATGACGCATTGCTTCTACCGCAGTATCGATAGAGCCATGGGCAGTCATAAAGATAATTGGCACGTCTGGGTGACTTTTCTTCACTGCGTGCAATACATCCATCCCCGTCATATCAGGTAAACGAAGATCGAGCAGAATAAGATCAGGAATACGATGGTTCAGACTTTCGATTGCGTCTCTGCCTGTACCAACAATATTGATATCGATGCCGAGTGGCGTTAGGTAAGAACGGTACAATGCCGCGACAGATGCGGTGTCTTCTACCATTAGTAGATAACGAGACTTTTGACCTTCTGTTATTTGTTGCATAGCCTAGCCGATTTTTTGTTGTGTTTTAAATAATAATCGCATTACGCTTTGCATTTTGCAAATAATCATTCGTAAGATTGTGGGTATTCTAAATAAACTAAACCGAATATCAACAGGTTAAATTATGGCACAAACCATGCTCTTAAACTAATGACCCCTCGGGTCACCTAGCCAACTGACGTTGTTAGTGAACGATATGTTCACAAAACGAGCCAATAGATCCGACTGCCTATTGGCTTCTTTTTTGTCTGTTGAGTAAGGGGAAAGAAAGTGCCCAAGCAATTTATGTATACCCAAGTGACTTCAAGATGCAGGATTCAGAGCGTTGTCATTGATTCGAGTTCAAGGAAAACAACACCGCGTAATAGCCAGCTCTTTCCAAGTTGTTTGACGCAGAAATCGAGGCAATGACACGCTCCCGAAGGGCGAGTTGTCTTGGCTTGTATACTTTGTTGCCGATTCTTGATTTAGAGTGACTAGATCTTTAAATCGTCGCCGCGTCTACAAACCAAGTCATTCTCGCTGAACCTAGCATCTCGAGGTTACTTGGGTATAAACACAAACACTTGGGCATGGAATGAAGCAATCAATCAACTGTTAGCGATGAACTGCTCGCGTAACTTCTCAATCTCGTCACGCTTTTGCGCTGCTAATTCAAATTCCAGATCTTGAGCATGTTGGTACATCGCCGCTTCTAGACGACTGATCTCTTTCTCCAACTGCTGTGGAGACATAATTTCGTAGGTTTGCGAAGGCTCTGCCACTTTCGATAACGGAACTTGCTTAGTGTTCCGTTGACGTTTGGACTTAGTGATATCCCCCAGCTCCATAATGTCTTTGATATTGCGCTTCAAGGCTTGAGGTTCAATGCCCATCTCTGCGTTATATGCCTTTTGCTTCTCACGGCGACGGTCCGTTTCGTCCATTGCTTTCTTCATCGATTTAGTGATCGAATCTGCGTAAAGAATCGCTTTACCTTTAATGTTACGAGCTGCACGCCCAATGGTCTGAATCAATGAACGCTCTGAACGCAAGAAGCCTTCTTTATCTGCATCCAAGATCGCCACCAGCGATACTTCGGGCATATCGAGACCTTCTCGCAACAAGTTGATCCCTACCAACACGTCGAACTCACCTAAACGAAGGTCGCGAATAATTTCGACACGCTCAACGGTGTCGATATCTGAGTGAAGGTATCGAACTTTTACATCGTGCTCGTGAAGGTATTCGGTCAAGTCTTCTGCCATACGCTTGGTTAACGTTGTCACCAGAACACGCTCATCTTTCGCCGCTCGAATGCGAATTTCAGACAACAAGTCATCAACTTGAGTCGATACCGGACGTACTTCCAATTCCGGATCGAGCAGACCCGTTGGGCGTACAACCTGATCAGCAATCTCATCGGCTGATTTTTCCAGCTCGTAGTTACCTGGTGTCGCTGATACAAATATCGTCTGTGGAGAAATCGCCTCAAATTCTTCAAACTTCATCGGACGGTTATCCAATGCTGAAGGTAAACGGAAGCCAAACTCCACCAACGTCTCTTTACGCGAACGGTCACCTTTATACATCGCACCAATTTGTGGAACTGTAACGTGCGATTCGTCGATGATCAGTAAACCATCATGAGGTAAGTAATCGAATAGTGTTGGGGGCGGCTCACCCTCCGCTCGACCACTTAAGTAACGGGAGTAGTTTTCGATACCTGAACAGAAGCCTAGCTCGTTCATCATCTCAATATCGAACTGAGTTCGTTGGCTGATGCGTTGTTCTTCTAGAAGCTTGTTGTTATCTAGCAACTGCTTCTTGCGAACTTCAAGCTCATCTTTGATGCTTTCAATCGCATCAAGGATACGCTCACGGGGGGTCACATAGTGAGTCTTTGGATAGATGGTATAACGTGGTAAGTCACGCTGTTTCACCACTCCAGTCAGAGGGTCGAATACGCTAATGCAATCCACTTCATCATCAAACATTTCGACACGGACCGCATCTTGGTCTGATTCTGCCGGAAAGATATCAATCACTTCACCACGAACGCGGAACTGACCACGTTCGAATGCAACGTCATTGCGAGAATATTGCAACTCTGCAAGACGGCGCAGCATATCACGCTGATCAATCACATCTCCACGACGCAGGTGCAACATCATTTGCAGATACGATTCCGGATCACCCAAACCATAAATAGCCGATACCGACGCTACGATGATCGCATCTTTACGTTCTAGTAAGGCTTTAGTGGCCGATAAACGCATTTGCTCAATATGAGCGTTAACTGAAGCATCCTTTTCAATAAAGGTGTCCGTCGTTGGAACGTATGCTTCGGGTTGGTAGTAATCATAGTAAGAGACGAAGTACTCTACAGCATTATTTGGGAAGAAGGCTTTCATCTCACCATACAGCTGAGCTGCCAGCGTTTTGTTTGGTGCAAGGAGGATGGCAGGACGCTGCGCTTGCGCAATCACATTTGCCAACGTGAATGTTTTACCTGAGCCAGTTACACCCAATAGCGTCTGATGAGCAAGACCTGCGTCTAACCCTTCCAATAACTGTTTGATAGCGGTTGGCTGATCACCAGATGGTTGATACTCAGAGACCAGTTCATAAACTTTACTCATACCCTTCCTCAAATTTACTGCACTTTGGCTGTATATATATACACCTTATTAGATGAAATCTACGTCTATTTTAGATTTATAGCTCATTGTTACTAATTTTTGTGCTTTCTCTATTTTGATCTAGCCTTAGTCTGGTGACTCTGTTATAGTCTTTCGCCCTACTTGGTGATACTCCCCAAATCATCACAATTTAGTTTCCACAACTTTTCCCCAGAAAGACCTAATATTATCCTTTATCCCCAAAAGGCTAAATTTTATCCACTTTAACTAATTCTGCGTCAATCTAAATAAATCACTGTTTTATTTGCTTATTCAGTGCCTATTTCTGCTTAAAAATGCAAAACAAAACAACACTGTTGCATATAAAAGATCTTTACTCAGATCTCATCAACATAGTTATCCACAAATTTGGTGGATAAGTAACTCCAGCCCTTTACTGGCAAGGATTACAAGAAAGTAAAGATAAAATTCCATTATTTTTTACTAGAAATGTGTTTTTTAGGTGTTGACAGAAATATAGGTGCTCGGTAAGATGCGACCCGCTTTCAAGCAAAGCAATTCCTCCTTAGCTCAGTCGGTAGAGCGACGGACTGTTAATCCGCAGGTCGCTGGTTCGAATCCAGCAGGAGGAGCCAAATTCCAGATAAAGCCGTGTCGAAAGACGCGGCTTTTTCGTATCTGCTCCTCTAGAATCTCAGCACAAATAAGCTTAGTAAATACAGTTACACAATCTCTTCATACACACCGCTTCTTCCTAATTCGAATGACGGCAAATCTGCTCATTACTCTGTTTTACTTTTAATTCGCCGATAAATTCACGATACCAAGCATTAAATGTGTGGTTCCAAAAGCAAAAGCCAACCATAAACCTATGATTTAAATATTAATGCATTTTAATCATTTAAAAAATGAAAAGCATTCATTTTACTCATAGGTGGTAAGTCCATACGATTGAAAGGGTTAAGAATGGTTCCGTCCTACTCGTCGCCTCCATTCTATTTATCAATAACTTAGGGATTTACTAATGACTATTCCGACGACTGATATGCTTGACGCATGGACTGGATTCGCTGCTGGTGAATGGCAAAATGCTGTCAACACTCGTGACTTCATCCAAAAAAACTACACCCCTTATGAAGGAGACGAGTCCTTCTTAGCTGAGGTAAGTGAATCTACGTCAGCATTGTGGAACCAAGTGCTTGAAGGCATTAAACAAGAAAGCCGCACACACGCGCCTGTTGATTTCGATACCGCTCTGCCATCAACAATTACTTCTCACGATGCGGGTTACATCAACAAAGATTTAGAAAAGATCGTTGGCTTACAAACCGAACAGCCACTCAAACGTGCCATTATCGCCAATGGCGGCATTCGTATGGTGAAAAACTCGTGCGAAGTGTACGGTCGAGAGCTAGACCCAACCGTAGAAAAGATCTTCACCGAATACCGCAAAACTCACAACAAAGCGTGTTTCGATCTGTACACCAAAGAGATCCTAGCGTGTCGTAAATCAGGCATCATTACTGGTCTTCCAGATGCTTATGGTCGTGGACGTATCATCGGTGATTACCGACGTATCGCCCTTTACGGTATCGAATTCTTAAAAGCAGATAAAAAAGAGCAATACAACTCAACACAAACTTTCCTAGAGCGTGGCAGTGATCTTGAAAAGACACTTCGCCTGCGTGAAGAGATTGCCGATCAAGTTCAAGCACTTGAAGACATTCGTCAAATGGGTCTGAAATACGGCATTGATATGTCGCTACCCGCAAAAACAGCACAAGAAGCGATTCAATTTACCTACTTTGGCTACCTAGCGGCGGTTAAATCACAAAATGGCGCTGCAATGTCATTGGGTCGTACATCAACCTTCTTAGACGTTTACCTAGAACGCGATATCGCAAATGGTTTGATTGATGAATCACAAGCGCAAGAGATGATCGACCACTTCATCATGAAATTGCGCATGGTTCGCTTCCTCCGTACACCAGAATACGATTCATTGTTTTCTGGCGACCCAATCTGGGCAACAGAAGCCATGGCTGGGATGGGGGTAGATGGTCGCACGCTCGTAACTAAAACGACATTCCGCTACTTGCATACATTGCATACCATGGGACCAGCACCAGAGCCAAACATGACGATCCTTTGGTCAGAGCAATTACCAGAGACGTTTAAGCAATACGCAGCAAAAGTGTCAATTGATACGTCTTCCGTTCAGTACGAAAATGACGATCTGATGCGCCCAGATTTCAATAACGACGATTACGCGATAGCTTGTTGTGTGAGTCCACAGATTGTTGGTCAACACATGCAGTTCTTTGGCGCACGAGCCAACCTTGCAAAAGCGCTGCTATACACAATCAACGGCGGCATAGACGAGAAATCTAAAGCGCAAGTAGGTCCATCTGTAGAAAAAGTTCAAGATGAAATTCTCGACTTTGACGCACTAATGCCGCGCTTCGATAACATGTTGGAATGGTTAGCGACTCAATATGTCACTGCGTTGAACATCATCCATTACTCGCATGACCGTTACAGCTACGAAGCGTCATTAATGGCACTGATGGATCGTGACGTACATCGAACCATGGCGTGTGGTATTGCGGGTCTATCTGTGGTGGCAGACTCTTTAGCTGCAATCAAATTCGCAACAGTGAAACCGATTCGCGACGAGAATGGCATCGCCGTTGATTTTGAAATCGAAGGCGACTACCCGAAATTCGGTAACAATGATCCACGCGTTGATGACATCGCTTGTGATCTAGTAGAGCGCTTCATGAAAAAAATTCAGAAGATGCACACTTATCGTGAAGCTGTGCCAACTCAGTCGATCCTAACCATCACATCTAACGTGGTTTACGGCAAAAAAACGGGTAACACGCCAGATGGTCGCCGCGCAGGTATGCCGTTTGGTCCAGGTGCAAACCCAATGCATGGTCGTGATGAAAAAGGAGCGGTTGCTTCGTTAGCTTCGGTTTCCAAACTGCCGTTTGCTTACGCGAAAGATGGCATTTCTTACACCTTCTCAATTGTACCCAATGCATTAGGTAAAGATGAGTCAAGCCAGAAGAAGAACCTTGCAGCACTAATGGATGGGTACTTCCATCATGAAGCAAGCAATGAGGCTATTGCGATTGAAGGTGGTCAGCATCTCAATGTTAATGTTCTCAACCGAGAGATGCTGTTAGATGCGGTTGAACATCCTGAAAAATACCCTCAATTGACGATTCGAGTGTCTGGTTACGCAGTGCGTTTTAACTCGCTAACGAGAGAGCAGCAACAAGACGTTATCAGCCGCACCTTTACAGAAAAACTGTAAGTCAATTTAGAAACGTTAACCTTAGCTCATCCCCCTAGCCCATTAGGGGTATGAGCATTTTCTATTTCGTTTTATCCAAGAAATGAAGAGTGAAGCCGCCAGCAAAGCGTGCGTTAAATCAGTGACGAAAATTGCGTTTTCCTTTGTTAACAACCATTCACCAAACTTTTCAATTTCTTATTAATCCATCCACTCACATCACATACACGTATAATTTTCCATCGGGTGCATAAAACCACACCGTTCTTTGGTTGTTATTGGTGTCACAAAACACGATAATATTGGGATCGGATTTTAAGAACGTAATAACTATGACCGAATATATTTTGTTGTTGGTCGGCACTGTGCTGGTGAACAACTTTGTACTGGTGAAGTTTTTGGGCTTGTGTCCTTTTATGGGCGTGTCTAAAAAACTGGAAACAGCAATTGGCATGGGCTTAGCTACAACTTTTGTACTAACGCTCGCGTCTGTGTGTGCATACTTAGTGGAAAGCTATGTTTTACGTCCACTGGGCATCGAATATCTACGAACCATGAGCTTTATTTTGGTGATCGCTGTTGTTGTACAGTTCACCGAAATGGTCGTGCACAAAACCAGCCCGACGCTTTATCGTCTGTTGGGTATCTTCCTACCATTGATTACAACGAACTGTGCTGTTTTGGGTGTTGCCCTGCTTAACATCAATGAAAACCACAACTTCATTGAATCGATCATTTACGGTTTTGGTGCGGCAGTTGGCTTCTCTTTGGTATTGATCCTATTTGCCTCAATGCGTGAACGTATTGCTGCAGCTGACGTACCTGTACCGTTTAAAGGTGCTTCGATTGCAATGATCACCGCAGGTCTTATGTCTCTTGCCTTCATGGGCTTTACTGGTTTGGTGAAGTAGACAATGAGTACTATTTTAATTGCGATCATTGCCCTTGCAGCGCTTGCCGCTGTATTTGGGGCCATACTCGGTTTTGCGTCGATTCGCTTCAAAGTAGAAGCCGACCCGATCGTCGATCAAATCGATTCTATTCTTCCTCAAACTCAGTGCGGTCAGTGTGGCTACCCAGGTTGTCGTCCATACGCAGAAGCGATTGCTAACGGCGATCAAATCAACAAGTGTCCCCCAGGTGGTCAAGCGACCATTGAAAAACTGGCGGATTTGATGGGTGTCGAAGCGGAAGAGTCGGCACACGACCTCGACAACAAAGTCAAAACGGTTGCCTTCATCCATGAAGACATGTGTATCGGTTGTACAAAGTGCATTCAAGCGTGTCCTGTCGATGCGATTGTTGGTGGTACTAAAGCCCTTCATACCGTAATCAAAGACGAGTGTACGGGTTGTGACTTGTGTGTTGCGCCTTGTCCAACTGACTGTATTGAAATGATTCCTGTGGAAACCACCACAGAGAGCTGGAAGTGGAAACTTAACGCCATTCCTGTGGTTAACATTACGGATGCTGCCAATGCAGCGAACGTGACTGATTCAATTAAATAAGGTTTCGTATGTTGTCTTTGATTGAACAAATTCGTACTGGTTCGCTCTGGGATTTCCCAGGTGGCGTGCATCCGGCAGAAAACAAAAAGCAATCCAACAAAACTGAATTGGTTCATGCAGCCATTCCGTCGGAAATCGTCCTACCTCTAAAACAACACATAGGTAAAGCAGGTAATCTATTGATTGCTGTTGGCGACAAGGTGTTGAAAGGTCAGCAACTAACGGCGTCAGACAGTGGCTTTACCGTTCCGGTTCATGCACCAACTTCCGGTCAAGTGACGGCTATTGAGCCACGAACTGTTGCTCACCCATCGGGTTTGAGCGAACTGTGCGCAGTGATTACACCTGATGGTAACGATGCTTGGTGTGAGAAAACGCCCGTTGCCGATTACACTCAAGAATCCGCTGATGCGTTAATCGATGTGATTCGCCTTGCTGGTATCTCTGGCATGGGTGGCGCAGGCTTCCCTACTGCTAAGAAGATCCAATCGGGTATCGCACGTACCGAAATTCTTATTGTCAACGCAGCCGAATGTGAGCCTTACATCACCGCCGATGACAAACTCATGCAAGAGCATGCGGACGAACTGATCCAAGGTATCGAGATCGTCGAGCATATCCTTAAGCCAAAACTGACCATCATCGGTATTGAAGATAACAAGCCAGCAGCAATCAAAGCACTGGAACAAGCGGCGATGAACAAAGACATCGTGATCCGCGTTATCCCAACCAAATACCCTTCTGGTGGTGAGAAGCAGCTCATCAAGATTTTGACCAATAAAGAAGTTCCTAGCGGTGCTATCCCTGCCGATATTGGCATCCTGGTTCAAAACGTTGGTTCTCTCTACTCAATTAAGCGTGCAGTGATCGATGGCGAACCTGTAGTAAATCGCATCGTGACTCTGACGGGTAAGACCTTCAAGCAACCACGTAACGTTTGGACGCTTCTTGGCACGCCAGTACAAGCACTTTTAGACGAGTTTGGCTACAAAGCAGATAAAAAACTGCAGCGTCTGATCATGGGTGGTCCAATGATGGGCTTTACCCTACCTCACGCTCAGGTTCCTATCACTAAAACGGCAAACTGTATTCTGGCACCGAAACGTCGTGAGATCGCCTCTGACCAACACGAAATGGAATGCATTCGTTGTAGCCAATGTGCTGAGGCATGCCCTGCCTCACTACTGCCACAGCAGCTCCAGTGGTATGCGAAAAGCCAAGAATACGACAAGCTGGAAGAGCTGAACTTAAAAGACTGTATTGAATGTGGTGCGTGTGCATTTGTGTGTCCAAGTGAGATTCCACTGGTTCAATATTATCGTCAAGCGAAAGCTGAAATCCGTACTCGCGCTCAAGAAGCGGCAGCCGCTGAACGAGCTAAACTGCGCTTTGAAGAGAAAAAAGCGCGTATGGAACGCGAAAAAGCAGAACGTGAGAATCGCTTCAAGAAAGCCGCGGATGATCGTCGTAAAGACATGAAAGCATCTGGTGGTGACGATGCGATTGCAGCAGCGATCGCTCGTGTGAAAGCGCAAAAAGAGAACGCTGAAGCGAAAGCCGAGCCAGCAGTGAAACCAGCGGTTGCTGCCGCGATTGCCAAAGCAAAAGCAAAACAAGCTGCAGCAGCTCAATCTGGCGCAGCAGAACCTGATAACTCAGAAATGGCGAAGCTACGCGAAGAGCGCAAACGTATTGCTCGTGAGCGTAAAGCACAAAAAGAGCAAGGTGACACATCTGAGGATAATGCTGACGATAAGAAGTCTGCAGTTGCAGCCGCTATTGCCCGTGCAAAAGCCAAGAAAGCTCAGCAAGAAGACACATCAACACCTGCTGAAGCTGGTGACAAGAAAGCAGCCGTCGCGGCAGCTATCGCCAGAGCTAAAGCGAAAAAAGCACAACAAGAGGATTCAACCGAACCTGTAGAATCAGAAACGTCTGAACAGCAAGGCGGTGATCCTAAGAAAGCTGCTGTAGCTGCTGCCATTGCTCGTGCAAAAGCGCGCAAAGCTAAGCAAGAAGAATCAACTGAATCTGTAGAAACGGAAGCACCTGCAGAACAAGCGGAAGATCCGAAGAAAGCCGCAGTTGCTGCAGCGATTGCTCGTGCAAAAGCGCGCAAAGCTAAGCAAGAAAACTCTACAGAACCTGTAGAAACGGAAGCTCCTGCTGAACAAGCTGAAGATCCGAAAAAAGCCGCTGTTGCCGCAGCCATTGCTCGCGCTAAAGCACGCAAAGCTCAGCAAGAAGCACAAACAGAATCTGTTGAAGCGGAAGCGCCTGCAGAGCAAGTTGAAGATCCAAAGAAAGCCGCAGTTGCCGCTGCGATTGCTCGTGCAAAAGCGCGCAAAGCTAAGCAAGAAAACTCTACAGAACCTGTAGAAACTGAAGCTCCTGCTGAACAAGTTGAAGATCCAAAGAAAGCCGCAGTTGCCGCTGCGATTGCTCGTGCTAAAGCACGTAAGGCTCAGCAAGAATCACAAGCTGAATCCATTGAAGAAGCGCCTTCTGTAGAGCCAGAAGTGGATCCGAAGAAAGCTGCAGTTGCCGCTGCCATTGCCCGCGCTAAAGCACGTAAGGCTCAGCAAGAAGCACAATCTGAATCCGTTGAAGAAGCGCCTTCTGAAGAGCCAGAAGTGGATCCAAAGAAAGCTGCAGTTGCCGCAGCCATTGCCCGCGCTAAAGCACGTAAGGCTCAGCAAGAAGCACAATCTGAATCCGTTGAAGAAGCGCCTTCTGAAGAGCCAGAAGTGGATCCGAAGAAAGCTGCAGTTGCCGCTGCCATTGCCCGCGCTAAAGCGCGTAAGGCTCAGCAAGAAGCGAATAAGAACAATACTGAGGAGAACGAGTAATGTCGTTTTTTATTGCCAGTTCACCACACGCTCACAGCCGTCGTAGTACGCCTGATTTGATGAAATGGGTAGCGCTGTGTGCAATTCCTGGCTTAGTGGCTCAAACCTACTTCTTTGGTTGGGGCACCATCATTCAACTTGTGTTCGCTATTGCGGTCGCGGTGTCGCTAGAAGCGCTAGTCATGCTTGTGCGTAAGCGTTCACCAATGCGTGCACTTCGTGATAACAGTGCCATCGTGACAGCATGGTTATTAGCCGTTGCTATCCCACCATGGTCTCCGTGGTGGATCATGGTCATCGGCTTGATTTTTGCCATCGTGATCGCGAAGCACCTATACGGTGGTATTGGTCAAAACCTATTTAACCCAGCGATGGTCGCCTACGTGGTGCTACTTATCTCCTTCCCTGTCCAGATGACAAGTTGGAGCGCACCTGTTTCATTGATGTCTGAGCACGTTAGTTTTGCAGACGCGTTATCTCTGATCTTCACTGGTTATGATTTTGATGGCTTGTCACTACAACAAGTTCGCGCTGGAGTGGATGGCGTGACAATGGCAACCCCATTAGACGCATTTAAAACCGGTATCCACACTGGTGCGACACCAAGTGAAGTGCTATCACAACCTATGTTTGGTGGTCTTGCTGGTATCGGTTGGCAATGGGTAAACCTTGCTTACTTAGTCGGTGGACTGGTTATGATCAAAAAGCGCATCATCCAATGGTACATTCCTGTTGGCTTCCTAGGCAGTTTGGCGCTGTTTAGCACAGTATTTAGCTTAATCACACCAGGAGAAACTGCTTCACCAATCTTCCACCTACTTTCGGGTGCTACGATGTTGGGCGCATTCTTTATCGCAACTGATCCTGTATCAGCATCCACTACCGTGAAAGGTCGTTTGATTTTTGGTGCGCTGATTGGTGCATTGGTATTTATTATTCGTAGTTGGGGCGGTTTCCCAGATGGCGTTGCCTTTGCCGTTCTGCTTGCCAATATGTGTGTACCGTTGATCGACTACTACACCAAACCAAGAACTTACGGTCACTGAGGTAAACATGTTAACCGCTATTAGAAAAAATGGTCTGACACTTGCGATCTTCGCTTGTGCTACAACCGGTCTTGTGGCACTGACTCAGTACCTAACAAAAGATCAAATTAAACTTCAGGAACAAAAGCAATTGCTGTCGGTTCTTAACCAAGTGATTCCGGAAGAAATGCATGACAACAATCTTGTTACAGCGTGTACGATGGTGTCAGCGCCCGATCTAGGTACGGTTCGAGCGATGCCAACTTACATCGCAACTAAAGATGGTCAACCAACGGCAATGGCGATTGAATCCATCGCTCCAGATGGCTACAACGGTGAAATCAAAATCATCACTGGCATCGATAACCAAGGCAAGATCCTTGGTACTCGTATCCTAAGCCATCAAGAAACACCGGGGTTGGGCGATAAAATCGATTTACGTGTTACCGACTGGATTTTGAGTTTCACGGGTAAACAAGTGACAGAAAGTAACTGGAATTCTTGGCGCGTTCGTAAAGATGGTGGCGATTTCGATCAGTTCACTGGTGCTACGATTACCCCTCGCGCGGTAGTGAAAGCGGTAAGAAACACGGTAAACTATGTTAATAAATCTCGTGATGAGATTCTGAACCAGCCCCTAGACTGCGCAGGAGGCAACCATGAGTGAAAATAAACTGCTAATGAAAAACGGCATGTGGAGTAATAACCCAGCCCTAGTGCAACTTCTGGGTTTGTGTCCTCTACTTGCGGTTTCTTCCACCATTACCAACGCGCTTGGTTTGGGTATTGCGACTTTGTTGGTGCTTGTCGGTTCGAACGTGACGGTTTCACTGATTCGTAACTACGTACCAAAAGAAATCCGTATTCCCGTTTTCGTTATGATCATTGCTTCTTTGGTAACTTGCGTTCAACTGCTCATGAATGCTTATGCCTACGGCTTGTATCTATCTCTTGGTATTTTCATTCCTCTGATCGTAACCAACTGTATTATCATTGGTCGTGCGGAAGCTTACGCATCTAAAAATGATCCACTGCCAGCAGCACTAGATGGTTTTTGGATGGGTCTGGGAATGACAACTGTACTGGTTGTACTTGGCGCAATGCGTGAACTTATCGGTAATGGCACCCTGTTTGATGGTGCAGACCTACTCCTTGGCGATTGGGCTGCAGCACTGCGCATTCAAGTATTCCACTTCGATAGCAGCTTCCTACTTGCATTATTACCACCAGGCGCTTTCATCGGGGTAGGACTTTTGATAGCGTTGAAAAATGTTATCGATAGCTCAATTCAGGCACGTCAGCCAAAAGAAGAAAAACCAGCCATTGAGCGTGCTCGCGTAACTAACGCATAATGTAAAAATTCTAAAATCAAGGCTCTACCACTCGTAGGGCCTTTTTCATAAACCGCAAAGACGGGTTTGGAAGTCAGCAATGAACAAAGTCAAAAGAATTGAAATTCTCGAACGATTAAGAGAAAACAATCCTAATCCTCAAACGGAGCTCAATTGGAGCACTCCGTTTGAACTCCTTATCGCCGTACTGCTTTCTGCGCAAGCGACAGACGTAAGTGTGAATAAAGCAACAGATAAGCTCTACCCAGTTGCCAACACACCACAGGGCATTCTTGATTTGGGCGTCGATGGTTTAAAGGAATACATCAAAACCATCGGTCTGTTTAACTCAAAAGCCGAAAACACTATTAAAACTTGTAAGATCCTGCTCGAAAAACACAACGGTGAAGTGCCAGAAGATCGCGCAGCGCTTGAAGCGTTACCCGGTGTAGGTCGTAAAACAGCTAACGTTGTACTGAACACCGCATTCGGTTGGCCAACAATTGCGGTAGATACACATATCTATCGTGTTTCGAATCGTACAAAGTTTGCGATGGGCAAAACTGTCGACGATGTGGAAGAAAAACTTCTTAAAGTGGTGCCAAAAGAGTTTAAGCTTGATGTACACCATTGGCTGATCCTTCATGGTCGCTACACCTGTGTTGCACGAAAGCCGCGTTGTGGTAGTTGTATCATCGAAGACCTGTGTGAATTCAAAGATAAAGTGTATCCAGACGAATAACCCTGTCTGAAACAATCGCTAGGAGCAAAAAAATGTCAAACGGTCGAATTCTTCACACCATGCTGCGCGTGGGTGACTTAGACAAATCTATCAAGTTCTACACTGAAGTAATGGGCATGCAATTGCTTCGTACCAATGAAAATAAAGAGTACGAATACACCCTTGCATTTCTTGGCTACGGAGATGAGTCTCAAGGTGCTGTCATTGAACTAACGTACAACTGGGGCACAACTGAGTATGACCTAGGCTCTGCATTTGGTCACATTGCGATCGGTGTAGACGATATTTACTCAACGTGTGACGCGATCAAAGCGGCAGGTGGGAACGTAACTCGTGAGCCGGGTCCAGTTAAAGGCGGTACAACCCACATCGCTTTTGTCAAAGACCCCGATGGTTACATGGTAGAACTGATTCAAAATAAACAAGCTTCGGCAGGTTTAGAAGGTTAATCCCTTTCTCTATTGAAACATATCATGTTGTTGCAGGCAGGTCTGAGACCTGCCTGTTGTTTATAAACAAATTGCTTTACTTGATAATGGTTATCGTTTAGATTTGTCAGCAACATCGATATGTGGGATAACGATAATGATCAGTGAATGGGAAAAACACACACTTCTAGCCGATACAGCACTTCAACTAGATGACCCTGTTCGCAGCATTCTTCATTACCAGCAAGCCCTTAGCCTGAGTGAAGATATTAGCGAATGCGTGGAAATAGAAGCCGATGAGAGACTATTGATTTCGGTGATTTCATGCCACAACCTAGCTCAGTTTTGGCGTTGGGCAGGTGATACAGAGTACGAGCTCAAATACCTTCAGTTAGCGTCTGAAAAAGTACTGACACTGATCCCTCAGTGTCCAAACAAAGATTGCGCAAGCTTTATTGATTCAATTGGATGCTGTACAAAAGCCTTGATTGACTTTATGAAACGCCATCCAAACCCAACGATTGCCAAACAAGTTGAGAAGATTGATACCGCGACGAATTGTGAGATTATCGCCAAGTTCCGACTCAACTAATTTTCGGCAATAAGCCAATACGATTAACAATAGTATTCAAACAACGTCAAATAGCGACAAAAACGCCAGAGTTTATTCTCTGGCGTTTTTTATTGTGTCAAATGTCAGATTAAACCTGAGTTCGCCCAAGTGAAATCACTACGCGACGGTTTTTATCTTTGCCAATTGGTGAGCCATTGTCTGCGATCGGGCGACGCTTACCATAACCTTGGACCTGAATCCGATCACCAGATAAACCAAGAGACTCAAAGTAAGTACGCAGCGATTCAGCACGTCGCTCCGATAAGCTTTGACTTGCGCTCTTACCGTCAGTTGAATCGGTGTAGGTCGCCACCAGCACCAAATCGATATCTTGATTGTGACGCACATAATCTGCGATTTGCGATAAGCGTTTCTTCGATGCTTTGGTGAGCTGATCCCCTTGGCGTTCATAATGAAGGATCGTAAACGCAATATCCTCGAAGCTGTACTTCAACAAGTTAGAAATACAGTCACTAAACGCGTTGTATTTGTTCTGAAATAGTACCGATGACAACGCCACTTCAATACGCTGATCCCGACTCTGCCAATCTTGGTAGCTGAACGTTGGGTAACGTCCCTTTTCTAACTCAGAAAGAATGCCCCAAGCGGTTTGCCCACCAACATAACCATCAAACTGTTTGAAGAACTTGAGGTTAGTAATGCGATCAGCATGCTCGCCGGGACGCCATGGAGGTGGCATAGAAATCAAACTGACATTACGTGTTTCACCCATAGGTCGACGCATCTTCAGCTCAAAATCCAAGTTTATCTTTTTACTCGCACGAGACGAAAATACCGCATCACCAAACCCAGGGATAGGATGCACAAGTTGGCACTCCAATGGCGTATTCATCACCATCTCCCACTGTGATTGTTGCGGTGTGGCGACATAACGCTTGCCCATCGACGCAAAACTGTTTGCGCTAAGCAAAGACATCACGATACCACTGGTTACTAGCCATTTATTCATCTAGGTACATCTCTCAAACGGCAGTCTATTGCCACTTACTTGAATCAATTGAAAACATGCAAAACAATGCAAAAATCCCGCCAACATGGAATTTACAAGTGGTTATAAGGAGTTAACGCTCACTTTGGCAAGTGTATATACCCAAGTAACATCGAGATGCTTGCTTCAACGAGAATGACTTGGGTATAAAATGGTAAATAACATCACGAGAATAACAGGTGACCGACTCCCTTGTTTTTGGTTATAACCCTCACTGGTTAATGGGGAATAGAATTCTACATTTCTCCCAAATTGCGGTTTTTCTCATCGGTAGAATCTGCAATAATGCAGCCTTCGTCACACAAATATAAGCCAACATGACAATAGAAAATGAAGCTCTAACCCTGAAAAAGCGTTTTCGTGGTTATTTTCCAGTGGTAGTAGACGTTGAGACCGCAGGTTTCAATGCTCAAACTGATGCACTTTTAGAAATCTGCGCCGTCACCCTAAGTATGGATGAAAATGGCGATCTGCATCCTGCCTCAACCATTCATTTTCATATCGAACCTTTCGAAGGCGCGAACTTAGAAAAAGAAGCGCTGGAGTTTAATGGCATTCGTGACCCATTCAGCCCTCTTCGCGGTGCAGTTTCCGAACAAGAAGCACTTAAAGAAATCTACAAACTGATTCGCAAAGAACAAAAAGCAGCAGACTGTTCGCGTGCCATCATGGTTGCACACAACGCCGCTTTCGACTTAGGTTTTGTTAATGCAGCGAATGAACGCTGTAAACTTAAAAGAGTCCCTTTCCATCCATTTGCCACTTTTGATACCGCAACATTAAGTGGGCTTGCTTATGGTCAAACTGTTCTCGCTAAAGCATGTAAAGCAGCAGGGATGGAATTCGACAATCGTGAGGCACACTCAGCCCTCTACGATACACAACAAACTGCAGAGTTATTCTGTGGCATCGTCAACAAATGGAAGGCCCTAGGCGGTTGGCCGCTTGTAGACGAAGAATAATAAGTAAACACAACATATTAGGAAAAGTATGAATCCTGTCGTTATATCTGTGTGCGTCATGCTCGTGTTAGCATTGATGCGCGTGAACGTGGTGGTTGCCCTCACGTTTAGTGCCATCGTTGGTGGCCTTGTTGCAGGCATGAGCCTTGGGGATACCGTTGCTGCATTTGAAAGCGGTCTGGGTGGCGGTGCGACTATCGCGCTAAGCTACGCAATGCTTGGTACTTTCGCTGTTGCAATTTCTCGTTCTGGCATCACTGACCTTTTGGCAAAAAGCGTTATCAAACGCCTAAATGGTAAAGAGAGCTCTGCGTCGACTACGGGTCTAAAATACGCAGTATTGGTTGCTCTTGTACTTGTTACCATGTCATCTCAAAACGTGATTCCGGTACATATCGCCTTCATTCCAATTTTGATTCCACCTCTTTTGGGCGTATTCGCTAAGCTGAAGTTGGACCGTCGTTTGGTTGCTTGTGTGCTTACCTTTGGTTTGATCACGCCATACATGGTTCTACCAATAGGTTTTGGTGGCATCTTCCTAAACAACATCCTATTGAAGAACTTACATGACAATGGTCTAACAGATGTCGTGGCAAGCCAAGTTCCAACGGCAATGCTGTTGCCGGGCGCGGGTATGTTGTTTGGTCTTCTAACTGCAATCTTCTTTAGCTACCGTAAGCCTCGTGAATACAAAGAAACTGAACTGACCGTTGTTCAAGAATCTGAAGAGAAGCTAAACAAAAAACATATTGTGGTTGCAGGCTTAGGTATTCTTGCTGCGCTAAGCGTACAGCTATACACGGGCTCAATGATCATCGGTGCACTAGCTGGCTTCATGGTGTTCACTTTCGGTGGTGTTATCGCATGGAAAGAGACGCACGACGTGTTCACTAAAGGTGTACACATGATGGCAATGATTGGCTTCATCATGATTGCGGCGGCAGGTTTCGCTGCAGTAATGAAGCAAACCGGCGGCGTTGAGACGCTTGTACAATCGCTATCAACCAGCATCGGTGACAACAAGCCTCTTGCAGCACTATTAATGCTGATCGTTGGTCTGCTGGTAACAATGGGCATCGGCTCATCGTTTTCTACAATTCCAATCCTTGCAACTATCTATGTGCCGCTTTCACTAGCATTTGGTTTCTCACCGATGGCGACAATCGCACTAGTAGGTACAGCAGCAGCACTAGGTGATGCAGGCTCTCCGGCTTCTGATTCAACGTTAGGTCCAACATCGGGTCTAAACGCAGATGGTCAGCACGAGCACATCTGGGAAACCGTAGTGCCGACATTTATCCACTACAACATCCCTTTGATCATCTTCGGTTGGATTGCTGCAATGGTGCTGTAGTCGCATCAATTAAATGGATACAATTCGTTACGAAAAAGCCGCTCATTGAGCGGCTTTTTGTTATTTGGGCTTTGAAAACCAGTTTCAGTTTACTGCGCTGGCATGTTGTCGATGATGCGCTCGCGGATAAGCTTCAACGTATTTTCTGTCGACAAATAGTCCACTTCAATTGGGAAGTAAGCATCGTTAATTTGCAGTACCAAACTCGGGTAAGAACTAACACCCAAGCTCTTTGCAAGACTGAGTTGGTCTTGGAAAACACCTTCCAGCAAAGTGCCATCCATATCATTCTTAAACTGTTGAACGTTTAAGCCAATCTCTCTTGCGAGTTGCAGATGGGTTGCCTCTTCATGAGGAGGCATCGCACGTAAATAGTAAGCGTGCTGAATCGCTTCCAGCATCTGCTCATAAGAATCTTGGAAACCTGCAGCGATAACTGCACGGCAAGATTGGTAAGTACTACGTACTGGTGTACACAACGTCCAGAAATCATAGTTAAACTTGGTACCAAGCTGACTTTCGATTTGCTTCCAAATCTGTTCAATCTTTTGCTGCATTTCCGGAGGCATCGGCAGATTAGTATCTGGCGCAAGCCCACCCATAACATACTCAAACTGAATCACACCTGGCAGTTGCTGCTTCAATTTTTCGATGGTTGGTTTGTAGCCCCAACACCAGCTGCACATTGGATCATGTACGTAGTAAAGCTTCAAGTTCATTCCACTAACCTAAAAAAGAAAAAGGAGCCAATGCGGCTCCTTTGTATTCTATCGCCAAATGTGAGTATTTACGAATTACTCAGCGTCACCTTCAACGCGTGCCGCAGCTTCTTTGATAAGAGGCTGAAGTTCACCTTTTTGGAACATTTCCAAAATGATGTCACAACCACCGATCAGCTCACCTTCAACCCACAGTTGTGGGAATGTAGGCCATTGAGCGTATTTTGGTAGCTCAGCGCGAATATCTGGGTTTTGTAGAATGTCTACGTAAGCGAACTTCTCGCCACATGCCATTAGAGCTTGTGCTGCTTGAGAAGAGAAACCACAGCTAGGTAGTTTCGGTGATCCTTTCATGTACAGCAGGATTGCGTTTTCAGAGATCTGCTGTTTGATTTTATCGATAGTTTCCATCGCTTCCTCATTCATGGACGTGAACTTTAATTATTGCCACATTCTACTCAATAAACACAGAATAAAAACCATATAATTAGTAAGCCTTTGCCCCTTTCCTCTTAAAATATTTTCATATCGGGGTTTTAATAAAGTAAAAACTTGCTAAAATACTTTTCAAGTCAGTCGTAACGACTACATATAAATAAAAACACTGGAAGCAATCGAAAGGTAACCCTTTCATATCTATGGAGAATCGAGCAATGGCATTTGAACTACCAGCTCTTCCTTACGCGAAAGACGCACTAGAACCACACATCTCTGCAGAGACTCTAGATTTCCACCACGGTAAGCACCACAACACTTACGTTGTTAAGCTAAACGGTCTTATCCCTGGTACTGAGTTCGAAGGCAAGACACTAGAAGAGATCATCAAGACTTCTACTGGTGGCGTATTTAACAACGCAGCACAGATCTGGAACCACACGTTCTACTGGCACTGCCTAGCGCCAAACGCGGGCGGCGAGCCAACTGGTGCAGTTGCTGATGCAATCAACGCTGCATTCGGTTCTTTCGAAGAATTCAAAGCGAAGTTCACTGACGCAGCAATCAACAACTTTGGTTCTTCATGGACTTGGTTAGTTAAGAAAGCTGACGGTTCTCTAGAAATCGTTAACACTTCTAACGCTGCTACACCTCTAACAGAAGAAGGTACGACTCCACTTCTAACTGTTGACCTGTGGGAACACGCGTACTACATCGATTACCGCAACGTACGTCCTGATTACATGAACGGCTTCTGGGCGCTTGTAAACTGGGATTTCGTAGCTGAGAACCTAGCGAAGTAATTAACTTCCCCCTAAGTTCAATTTAGTCATATTCAAAAAGCTCGCATTGTTGCGGGCTTTTTTATTACATCTCCAACCGATTTCTTCAATTAATCCCCTCTTTTTCCTAAAGTTCTTCTCTCCGTTGCCGCTAAAAGTGCATCAAGCGAGGAACATCATGCAAATCCATACTTTAGACAAAGCAGCAATCATCAACGAACTTCAGTTCGGTAATGGTATTAACCATGCCGTACACGAAGGTCGTCGCGCTGATTTCTCGTTGATTCTGTCTATGTTTTCTAACGATGTCCGCGATGTGGTTCCGGTTGAAGAAGTCCAAGAAGTGATCACCAGTGATGACATTCTTCGTCAACAATTCGGTTTATCTCAACCTCAGTCTCTACGTTCTGATAGCAGTAGCTATGAACTCGCAGCAGAACAAGCGAAACAGTTTCATGATGCTGGCTTGCCTTCGGCAAAACTGAGCCACTACCTAAAGCCTGATGCACTCACTTACCTTCCTGAAGACACATTTAATCTACCAGAAGAGGTTTATCACAACCTTTCAGGTCACGAACGCCGCAGCTTAGGTGAGCGCAACAAAACCCTTATTCCCGATGCAGGTTTGTACAATCAACTAGTGACGGCTCAACGTCATTACCAAATCCAAACTCAAGCATAACGTTTCACTTTTCCGCCAAGCGCTTACATTCCAAGCACGTCAGAAATGTGACGCCTTACAAATTCCTAAACAATAATTGTCGCGCAAAAGCGTTAGTTTGAGCCTTTTCACACTGAGCTCAAATAAATTCATCCATGCTGATAGCACAAACCACTGATGTATTGTTTAACACAAGAAATTACAGTGAAGGTGCTATGGATATTAAAGACTCAATCATTCTCGTCACATCTGCAGGCTCTGTATTGGGCAGAACTTGCTCCAACCACTTTGCCCATCTTGGGGCAACGTTGGTACTTTGTGATCAGAACCCTAGTGCCTTGAAGGCAAGCTACGAGCAAATCAGTGCGTTTTCCGACAGGGTATATGCGATGAATGTGTGCAATGACAACACGACATCCATCAACTTATTGTTCGACCAAATAGAGTCGCAATTAGGTGCGACTCCCGATGTAATCGTAAACTGCTGGACTAGCTCACCAATGCCAAGCTTAATGGCTCCAGAGCCAATGAGTACCTACATTGACCACCTTTCTTCTGCGGCTCGCTTTCTCTATACCTATGGGCAAGTCAGTGCAGAACGATTTCGTTCGAGAGAGAAGAAAGGCGTGATCGTTAACGTTATCTCACATGACAACCATGAAGATCTCACTGGAGTAGAGAGCATGGCAGCACTGGTGTCTGGCTTTACTCACAGCTGGGCAAAAGAGCTGACCCCTTTCAATATTCGTGTGGGTGGCGTCATCCCATCAGTAAACCATACCAGCGAAGATCTAGACGAGCGACATTGGGCTCAGATCCAAGATGAGTTGGTAAGAAATACCGCCTACATTGTCGCAAATGAGTACTTTAGCGGACGCGTCGTCACGACCGAAGTCTAAGTAAACCTTCCTACCTAAATCCGCCACCTAACAGAGCCGTTGGTAATGTAAAGAACAAAAAAAAGCCCCAGTCTTTCGACTGGGGCTTTGAGTTTTCCCGATTGTAAGCTTCGTGCTAGCGAAAACCTACTTCATAACTAACGTCGTACTTATGCGTTAGCTTTTTCTTTCTTAGCTTTTGGTGCTGCTTCTTTCGCTACTTGGTCTGCTTTCTTCTTGATAACAGTTGTACCTTCGAAAGTTTCGCCTTCAACGAATGCTTTACCGTAGTAAGAAGCCATTAGAACTTCTTTTAGCTCAGTGATTAGAGGGTAACGAGGGTTAGCACCTGTACACTGGTCATCGAACGCTTCAACAGCTAGTTCGTCTAGTTTCGCTACGAAGTCAGCTTCAGAAACACCTGCTGCTTGGATAGACATTGGGATGTCTAGGTCGCCTTTCAGCTCGTCCAACCATGCTAGTAGACGTTCAATCTTCTGAGCAGTACGGTCACCTTCTTGGCTTAGGCCTAGGTGGTCAGCAACTTCAGCGTAACGACGACGTGCTTGTGGACGGTCGTATTGAGAGAACGCAGTTTGTTTAGTTGGGTTGTCGTTCGCGTTGTAACGTACAACGTTCGAGATTAGTAGTGCGTTCGCTAGACCGTGAGGTAGGTGGAACTCAGCACCAATCTTGTGCGCCATTGAGTGACAAACACCTAGGAATGCGTTAGCAAACGCGATACCAGCGATAGTTGCCGCGTTGTGTACTTTCTCACGAGCGATTGGGTCGTTTGCACCGTTCGCGTAGCTTGAAGGTAGGTACTCTTTAAGCATCTTAAGCGCTTGTAGAGCTTGACCATCTGAGTACTCGTTCGCAAGAACAGATACGTAAGCTTCTAGAGCGTGAGTTACTGCATCGTAACCACCGAATGCTGTTAGAGACTTAGGCATGTTCATTACTAGGTTAGCATCAACGATAGCCATGTTTGGCGTGATTTCGTAGTCAGCTAGTGGGTACTTAGCACCAGTCTTGTCGTCTGTAACAACAGCGAATGGAGTAACTTCTGAACCAGTACCTGAAGTTGTAGTGATACATACAAGCTCAGCTTTCTTACCCATTTTAGGGAACTTGTAGATACGTTTACGGATGTCCATAAAGCGCATTGCTAGTTCAGCGAAGTGAGTTTCTGGGTGCTCGTACATTACCCACATGATCTTCGCAGCATCCATTGGTGAACCACCACCTAGAGCTAGGATTACGTCAGGTTGGAAGCTCTTCATTGCTTCTGCACCTTTCTCAACAACAGATAGTGTTGGATCCGCTTCTACGTCGAAGAATGTTTGAACTTCGATGCCTTGCTCTTTAAGCAGTTTAACTACTTCATCAGCGTAACCGTTGTTGAATAGGAAACGGTCAGTTACTAGGAATGCGCGTTTCTTACCTTCTAGGTCGCTCATTGCGATTGGAAGGCTACCACGACGGAAGTAGATAGACTTAGGTAGTTTGTGCCACAACATGTTTTCAGCTCGCTTAGCTACAGTTTTCTTGTTGATAAGGTGCTTAGGACCTACGTTCTCAGAGATAGAGTTACCACCCCAAGAACCACAACCTAGAGTTAGAGAAGGTGCTACGTTGAAGTTGTAAAGGTCACCGATACCACCGTGAGTAGTCGGGATGTTTACAAGGATACGTGCAGTCTTCATCTTGTCACCGAAGTAACGGATGCGGTCTGCGTTTACGTCTTGGTTAGTGTAAAGACCAGATGTGTGACCGATACCACCGATTTCAACCATTGTTACCGCTTGAGCAACTGCATCTTCGAAGTTGTCAGCACGGAATAGACCTAGAGTTGGAGATAGTTTCTCGTGAGCGAACTCATCATCGTAAGAAACTTTACCTAGACCTTCACCTACAAGAACTTTTGTGTCAGCAGGAACTTTAACGCCAGCCATTTCAGCGATTGCTGGAGCAGGTTGACCTACGATTTTCGCGTTTAGTGCGCCGTCGATAAGAAGTACTTTACGTACTTTATCAGCGTCAGCTTTAGATAGAACGTGAGCTTTATGAGAAGCGAAACGCTCTTTCACTTCGTCGTAAACTTCGCTAACTACGATTGCAGCTTGCTCAGAAGCACATACTACGCCGTTATCGAAAGTTTTAGACATTAGGATAGAAGCAACAGCACGTTTGATGTCAGCTGTTTCATCGATAACTACAGGAACGTTACCTGCACCTACACCGATAGCTGGCTTACCAGAAGAGTAAGCTGCTTTAACCATGCCTGGACCACCAGTTGCAAGGATAAGAGCGATACCGTCGTGCTTCATAAGAGCGTTAGAAAGCTCTACAGATGGTTGGTCGATCCAACCGATGATGTCTTTTGGTGCACCAGCTGCTACTGCTGCATCTAGAACTAGTTTCGCCGCATCGTTAGTTGAGTTCTTCGCACGTGGGTGTGGCGAGAAGATGATGCCGTTACGAGTTTTTAGAGAGATTAGAGATTTGAAGATAGCAGTAGAAGTCGGGTTAGTCGTTGGAACGATACCACAGATGATACCTACAGGCTCAGCGATAGTCATTGTGCCTAGGTTGTCATCTTCTTCTAAGATGCCACATGTTTTTTCGTCTTTGTATTTGTTGTAGATAAATTCTGAAGCGAAGTGGTTTTTGATTACCTTATCTTCAACAATACCCATTCCAGATTCAGCAACTGCTTGTTGTGCTAGTGGGATACGCGCATGGTTAGCTGCAAGAGAAGCTGCGCGGAAGATTGCATCTACTTTCTCTTGAGAAAATGTTGCGAACTCTTCTTGTGCTGCTTTAACGCGTGCTACTAGAGCATCTAGTTCAGCTAAGTTAGTTACAGGCATGGTGGATCTCCTAAAATAATAAATATTAAAAACTTTTTAGTAAGGTTATTGTCTTTCGTTTTTACTGTTTATCAGCGACTTAACTAACAACCATCTTAGTAAATTGCTTTCAGGGCTGAGTATAATATTTCAGAGTGTGAAAAAAATTGACTTGGATCAGTTCTCACAACTGAAATACCCCCAAAGTAGTGGTTTACCACAACAAAACAACATAAATCATTGATAAACAAATAAATTAAACTTCATTTTTTATTGAGCAAAAAAGAAGCAAACGAACTAAAAACTAAAAAAAATAACAACAATCTGTAAAAAAGTTTCATTTTTAGCCAACAAAATTACATGTGGACCCTAATTTTTGTGCTACTGAGAGTATATCGAATACGTCTTATCTCTCTACAAACCACCTTTCTTTTTGTGAAAAATGTGCGAATGTTAACGTTTGTGTAAATCAGTATGCTCTCTCATCAATTTTCTACGTAACAATTCGTTTCCAGATTGAATACATTTTCTTCAATAATTAGTTTTTCTCACAAATACTAGCCCAAATACGTTAGTTTTTTTCATTTCTTCCTACCGCACTTTTGCCTTACATTACCGCCTAAAATTACCCCCTCTCTTTTTCACTATTGTGAACGTTTACGAGTAAGCAACATGCAGACTTTAGAGTTAGCTATTTTCCTACAGTTTTTCTTAGGTTTGGTCGCAGCAGTGAACCCTGTTGGTATCATGCCTGTGTTCGTATCACTAACCGGTCATATGACACCAGAAGAGAAAAATAAGACCGCCACGACAGCCAACGTTGCGGTTGCGATTATTTTGATCATTTCTCTTTTTGCTGGTCAGTTGTTGTTGGATATGTTCAGTATTTCTCTGGACTCTTTCCGTGTTGCGGGCGGTTTACTACTTCTGAGTATCGCGTTCTCGATGATGAGCGGTAAACTGGGTGAAGATAAGCAAAATAAACAAGAGAAGTCGGAATACGTAAGCCGCGAACAAATCGGTGTAGTACCGCTAGCGATGCCTTTGATGGCAGGCCCAGGTGCAATCAGCTCAACCATTGTTTATGGCGCACGTTACCCAAGTGCACTCGACACGGTTGGTATTAGCGTTACGATCATGCTGTTTTGTTTTTGCTCTTGGTTGTTGTTCCGCTCTGCGCCTTTGATCGTTCGTTTCCTTGGTCAAACAGGCATCAACGTGATTACCCGTATTATGGGTCTAATCTTGGGCGCTCTTGGTATTGAGTTTATTGCTAACGGTTTAAGAAACCTATTCCCTGGTTTAGCCTAAATTTCATAACTTCTGGTATGATGTTGCAATCCGTTTCATTTTAACGCTGACAGTGCAACATCATGCCTCGCAAGTCTTTCAAGCATCATTTATACGTCATTATTTTCGGTACTCATACACGTGCTGGGCGTGCCTTCGATATCGCACTGATTATTGCGATCATTACTTCTCTCGTGGTTTTGATTCTAGAATCACTGCCATCGGTAATGACTGAATGGTCGCGAGAACTGCGTTACATCGAATACACCTTCACAGCCCTATTCACTATTGAGTATTTATTAAGACTGTACTGCTCTCCAAAACCTAAGTCTTACGCCACCAGCTTTTATGGTGTAGTTGATCTGTTAGCGATTCTGCCTACCTATTTAGCGATCTTCTTCCCTGGTGCTTCGTTTATGGGTGTAGTGCGATTACTACGTGTCATGCGTATCTTCCGCATCTTGAAATTGGTGCGCTACCTACAAGATTCCAACATATTGCTACGCTCTCTATTGATGGCGCGTCGTAAGATTCTTATCTTCTTTAGCACCGTAGGTATTCTGGTCACCATTTTCGGCGCACTGATTTTCGTTATTGAAGGTCCGCACAACGGCTTTACGAGTATTCCTAAAAGCATCTACTGGGCGATCGTAACGATTACCACTGTTGGGTATGGCGACATGGTGCCGCAAACTCACCTTGGGAAAGCCATCGCATCATTAACTATGCTGCTCGGTTATTCGATACTTGCGGTCCCAACCGGCATTATCACTGCAGAACTCAGTAATGAGATGAATGCGCACAAACAATTAGTAAAGTGTCCGAATTGTAATCGCTCTGGTCATGATTCAGATGCGATGCACTGTAAGCATTGTGGCAGTGAACTAGCAGATCCTGATAATCGCGTCGTGAGTGCGGACGAGGAAGAATAGAACAGGAATCGGCTTTCGATGCCTAAAGTGGAGCGCTCCCGAGTCTCAGGGCGTAATGCCTCCAACAAGAGATTCCCGACTGCGCTCCTTCGTCGCTTTCGGGAATGACGCGGCGTTAGTTTGGAGAACAATATCTCTCACTCTCACTCTCAAGAACGAGGGCGCCAGCCCCCTCTATTTGTCTCTCTTAATAAAGAACTTTCGCAAAGTACAGTCCGTTCCGTACTCCAGACTTACGATCAAAAAAGCCGATGAATTCACATCGGCTTTTATATAGCTTTTAGCTCTCAAGAAACGCAGTGTTCGTTCTTTTAAGCTTTCTCAGCAAGAATGATGCGTAGAGTACGGCGTAATGGCTCTGCTGCACCCCATAATAGCTGGTCACCGACAGTGAACGCATTTAGGAAATCATCGCCCATTGCCATTTTACGTAGACGACCAACAGGGATTGACAAGGTACCTGTTACTTTCGCAGGCGTAAGTTCTTGAGCCGTGATGTCGCGGTCATTCGGAATCACTTTTACCCAGTCGTTGTGCGTTGCGATGATTTCTTCGATTTCATCCATTGGCACATTTTGCTTAAGCTTGATAGTCAGTGCTTGAGAGTGACTACGCATTGCACCGATACGAACACACGTACCATCAATTGGCACTGGTGCATTTTGGAAACCAAGGATCTTGTTCGCTTCTACACCCGCTTTCCACTCTTCTTTACTTTGACCGTTGTCGCGCTTGACGTCGATCCAAGGAATCAAAGAGCCAGCTAGTGGCACACCAAACTTATCGGTTGGGAATGAAGAGCCGCGCATGGTGTCGGCAACTTTTTTATCGATATCGAGAATTGAACTCGCTGGATTTGCTAGTTCAGAGCTTACTGAGTCGTTGATTACGCCCATCTGAGAAATCAGCTCACGCATGTTTTGCGCGCCTGCACCAGATGCCGCCTGGTACGTCATCGCACTCGTCCACTCGACAAGACCTTTCTCAAACAGACCGCCAAGACCCATAAGCATCAAGCTAACGGTACAGTTACCACCAACAAACGTGTTTGTACCACCGTGAATGCCTTGTTGAATTTGTTTCAGGTTAACAGGGTCCAGCGTAATGATAGAGTCGTCGACCATACGAAGTGTCGAAGCAGCATCGATCCAGTAACCTTTCCAGCCAGCTTGACGAAGCGCTGGATAAACTTTCTCTGTATAACCACCACCTTGACACGTAATCACTGCATCAAGTTGTTTTAAACTGTCAATATCGAACGCATCTTGAAGTAAACCAGCTTCTTTACCTAAGTTTGGAGCTGGGATACCTATTTGAGACGTACTGTAGAAAACTGGCTCGATCAAATCGAAATCTTTCTCTTCAACCATACGTTGCATTAGGACTGAACCCACCATGCCGCGCCAACCAACTAAACCTACTCTCATCGCACTAACTCTCCATGTATATTTTTGAAACTTTCTCCATAGTTCAATTTTCGACACAAAATCTCAAGCCCTAATTTGCAAATAAACACAACTTTTTTAACGTTTACCGCGAATTTTTATAATCCAAGGTATTTTCTTCTCTTTTCTTATCGGTTCAGCACTAAAACCTACCGAGAAAACTGCCAACACTGTGCTACATGGTCTTACCACTCCGCGATAAAACAACATTTGCAGCACATATTTTTTACATCACAAAACATTTCAAACTATTAAACTTAAAGTTTTTTAGTTATTAATTTCACAAGCAAACGTTTTATCGGATGAAAGTCAAGATAAAGCACCAAATGTTCGAAATATAATTTTTGTTAATGTATGTTATGCGCGATTAAAACAGGGAGCGGCCTTCCTCTATTGCTCCATGAATGACAGAGGCACATATGAAGCAAGTTACAACACGTCTTCCTAGTCTGATACAGGTATTTATCTCACTAGGTTTGTTTCTTCTTTTGGCATTTTCATTTACTGCCAAATTAGACCTTCCAATCCAGCTTGCGCTGTACATTGGTTGGTTCATTATCATGTTATTGGGTCTAAGATTAGGTCACCAATACAAAGACCTTGAAAAAGCAGCACTAAACGGGATTTCTAATGGTTTAGGTGCCGTGCTGATCCTTCTTGCTGTAGGTGCCTTAGTCGGTACTTGGATCTCTGGTGGTATCGTACCAACCATCATCTACTACGGCTTAAAAGCCATTCACCCTTCTATCTTCTTGTTAGCGACAATGATCATCTGTTCTTTGACTGCGTTAGCAACAGGCACTTCTTGGGGTGCGGCAGGTACTGCTGGTATTGCCATGATGGGAATTGGTCAAGGTCTTGGGGTTCCAGCACCAATTACAGCTGGCGCGGTTTTATCAGGTTGTTACTTTGGCGACAAAATGTCTCCACTTTCTGATTCCGTGATTCTTGCTTCTTCAATGTCAAACGTAGAAGTCGTAGAGCACATCAAAGGGATGCTGCCTATTGCCCTGATCAGTTACATCATTACGGGTATTATGTTTACTGCATTTGGCTTCCACTTCGCAGGTAAAGTGGATATGAGCCAAGTTGACTCAGTAATTCAGGCTATGGAACAACAATTTTTCATTACGCCTTATTCTTTTGTTCCAGTCATTATCGTATTGGCTCTACTCGCTATGCGCATGCCTTCTTTCCCTGTGATCAGCTTCGGTTCACTACTAGGTATTATCTGGGCAGTAATGATTCAGGATGTAGACTTCCTAACGGCATTCAATACCGCTTGGGCACCATTTGCAATTTCTTCGGGTGTGGATTTCATTGACTCGATTCTGAACCGAGGCGGTATGTCTTCTATGCTAGGTTCTGTTGCAGTTATCGTATTTGGTCTTGGTTTTGGTGGCTTGCTAGATAAGGTGGGCGTGCTTGAGACAATTGCGAAACTGTTCGAACGACGTGTTCAAAGTGCGGGTTCTCTGGCGACAAGCACCATTGGTACAGCTTTCATGGGTAACATATTCGGCTCGGCGATGTACGTATCACTGATTCTGACACCAAAAATCTGTGCGAAAAACTACGATCGCCTTGGCTACAAACGTAAAAACCTATCTCGTAACGCCGAGTTCGGTGGTACGTTAACGTCAGGTATGGTGCCTTGGAGTGATAACGGCATCTACATGGCGAGTATTCTGGGTGTGGCAACATTGTCTTACGCGCCATTCATGTGGTTGAGCTTCGTGTGTATTATCGTCACTATCTTCACGTCGTACATGGGTTGGTTTGTCGATAAATGCGAACCAACAGCACCAGCAACAGAAGAACAAGCAGAAGGTGAACTAAAGCAGCAAACGGCTTAAATAGTTCTAACTTTCAATAGAATAGAAAAAGGACCGACGATTCGGTCCTTTTTTATGTTTGTCGTTTGGCTAAGCTCCGGCTAATCAGGCAGATTTGGTACCTGCTCTTACCGCTGAACGTTTACCTAAGGCATAGCCCAAAACAAGAGGAGCAAAGAAGATCACTAGGATGAACAAAATGAAGTAGATGATGGTGCTCTTCACCAGTTCGATCAGTTTATCCATTGCAAGGTTCACAACCTCTTGCGAAACGTGGTCGAGGTCTTGCGCAAACTTCTCTCTTTCGTTTGTAATAATTTGAGCAATCTCTTGGCGTTCTCTCGCCACCATTTTTTCTAGTGCTTGTCGCTCTTCACTCAACTGAACCAAGCGCTCTTCTGTTTTCTGGTCGATATCTTCAACAAGTGGCTGCAACTGCACTGCCATTTGCTGTGCCAAGTTACGCATATACTCTGGGTTATTATCGATAAAGTCTTTCAACGACTCAGAAGTAACCTTCAAGCTGTTTAGCGCTGCATTTACTTGTTCGATACTTGCTGAGCTATTGAGTGCGAGCAACTGCGCTTTCCACGTCATGATTTTTGGTGTTTGTTCAGACACTAAGCTCAAACGATCAGACACATCACCGATAGCCTCAGGCATCGTACCCAATGTCGTTACAGCTTCCTCTTCACTGATCTGATTCACTTGTAACCAAGCTCGATAAGCTGGTGTACGGATCATACTCAAATCCGCGAATGGGTATTTCTCAACAAAGTCAGCCACAAACACTTTGGTTTTCGAGTACACGTATTTTTTCAACAAAGATTGTGCAAGCTTATCGACTTCCTTGGCTAAGTGAGCAGACACTTGTTGTGCTTCCCCGGTAGTGAATAGATCTTTCCCTGCACCGACACTGAAGAACTGGTCCATTTGGTGAGTAAATACCCACGTGTCAATCAGCGCCGCCATTGGCGAGACTTGGTAAGCGGCAGCTTGAAGCCCTTCTTCCGCATTGATTTTCCAAAGTAAAATATAAGATTGGTTTATTTTATCGTTAGGCTCGTAGTTGTCTTGGAGCACATCGGCAGCTTGCTCTACTTGAGCAAAGAACTGCTGAGCGTATTCACGCGTCATAATGCGCATGTTTAGCTCTTGTTTGGTGAGCGGTACAGTTTGACTATCGATTTTTACTTCTAAGAGAGAGCATCCCGAAAGGCTTAAAACCAGACAGGCTATCAACCAAGAAGACAGTCGGCGGATGAACATGAAATTACCTATGATCAAATGGTGTAGGACAGGAACAGTGACGAACCAAAGCATAAGGTTCGCAAGCGCCCCTTAATACCTGAATCTCTACTATTTTAAGTCAGAGGAATATCAATCTGTTAGCACTTCTCGAATGTTTTCACTATTAAGAACTGCCTCAGCAAAAAGTGTCGTTTTCTGCAGGGTATCTTCCAACATATCCAGCTTGCCTGTAACGACTTCCTGACCTTGTTTAATTAAAGATTCGATATCCCCAGATATATAGTGTAGAGGCATCGCCCCAATGCTGCCTGACACTCCCTTCAAGCTATGGGCGATACGCTGAGCGTGTTCTTCATCCTTACCCTCGGCTATCAATGTTCTTAGCTTCGTACCATCTTCAGAATGATCTTGTATGAAAACCTCTAACAACATACGCACAGACTCTTCATCACCAGAGAGCGAATCAAGCATTTTCTCTATATCGATATAAGGCTCATCCGTCTCCACGCTCACACTCGCGGCTAAAGAAGATGCATCGTCATTCTCTTCTTCTAGAGGTGTGGTTGGTTTTACCACATCCACAGGCATGCGCTCCTCACCACTTGGCTCGGTAACTTGCTTCTCTGTCGGCAAAATCACTTCAGGTGGGTTCGGCTTCATTGGTGTATCCGTTTTTTCACAAGGTTGAATTGGAGCATCTAAGACTGGAGTTTCCTTGTAGAACAAAGCCCAAGAAACCACCGCGAGTAAGGAACCACTTACTAACACTAAAAAGGAGATGTAAAACATCAGCTTTTGTTCAAGAGAGCTAATGACAGAGGCAAACTGATTAGAAAATTCAGGGTTAAGCAATTGGTTAGCGAGGTGGCTGCCTTGAGCATGAGCGGCAAGCACATTTGACGTTTGAGCCAATCGACGTTGGAACGCCCCTTGCTCTTTTTGCTCTAGCTTTTGTGACTCGGTAAAAAGAGAATCAAGCTCTTGGTAAGTATCTGAGCTTGTCGCTGCATCGCTAAACATGGCTTCTAAGACCAAAGCACCTAAGCGATAGTACATGGTTCTCAGTTGCTCAGAGTTACTGGCTGACTCTCGGCTATTATGGAGTTGGTCAGCCAGTGCGACTAGCTCACTATCGCTACCGATAAATGTTCTCGCGCCTTCAAGAAAGCGATCAGTTGAATAAAGCAGTTGCGTTAAGTCTGGACCACCCCAGCGGTCAGAGTACTCGCTCTGCAACTGCAAACGAACTGCATAAACAAGCTGAAGTTTGAGAGAGACTTGGTCAACGTGCTGAGCACGATAAGGCAGCTCAAAGTTAAAGATATGACGCACTTCATCAACCTTGCTGCTGAGTTCATCAACGGTTGAAATCGTACGTATGGTTTGTTGAGCTTGCAGCCAAATACCCACAGCAAGGGCACACCATACCGCAAACAAAAACCAGATTGCTTGTTTTATTCCCTCTTTGAATTGCAGCAACGCCCATTCCTCAATTATCTCTATTAATAACAAGCATATACCATGAAATGCGCTTTTAGTGTGCACACTTCACATAAAAAAAGAGAGCACAATGCTCTCTTCTTTCAATTAATTACGGCTCAACTGATCTTTCAAGTTTGGCGGTGTGCCTTTAATCGTAAGCGTGTCTGTCTCTGGATCGTAGAAAATACGCTCACCCAGCAACAGGCTATCAAAGCTAATATTTAAGCCGCCACCAGCACCAACGTACTTAGTTAGTTTACGCACTGTAGAACGGTCGCCTGGGAATGACTCTTCCAACTCGTAACCTTGCTCTTTGGTGAAATCCATAAAGCTAGTACCATCTTGGCTAGGAGGAAGCTCACCAGACAGTTCAGAGATTTGCACCTCGTCGCCTGATTTAATTTGCTCGTTACAGTAATTGTAAACCTGCTTTTTGTATTCGTTCGCTTCTTGCTTTTCTAACTTAGAATCGGCACAGAAATCTTCCACCGCCTGCATCAGCACTTGGTTTTGCTGTTTAGTGTCTAAACCAACATCCGCTTGCAAGAAATCCAAGAAGAAGTCTGCCACTTTACGACCTACGCGACCTTTGATGTAAGAAAGGTAACGGTTTGAATCACGATCAGTGTCATAACTCGATAGATCGATGCGTGCCGCGATGTCCATCTTAGTGATGTCTAAATAATCCGTAGCATCGATATCTAAGCCTTCTGTCACTTTTAGGCTTTGGTTCATTGGTAAGATACCAATAAATAAATAATCCGTAGCCAAGCTCTGATACTCAGCAAAGACTAAGATACCTTCGTCAGCAAATGGGTACTTGATCAACTCTTCTTTCAAGCGATTTGCACTAATTTGTGAGAAATCATAAAAATCTCTCTCTCCTGTGCGCATTTCTTGAAGCCAAAACTGAAATTCGCTGTCTGATTGGAAAGAGCCGAAGCCTTTTCCTGCTTTAGAATGGAATACGCGATGCAGTTCCGCGACAAGGTTTTCTGTTGAGGTATCGTTTTCTAACGACGCCGGGCGAAGTTTAACAACCAGTTCGTCCTGATCGTTTTTGCACAATTGATGCAGAATAACGTTTGAAAGATGAAGGCTCATAGTGATTTTATCTTGCTACAAGGTTTAAGTTGTTGGGCATTGTAGGTTATCATAAGCCGCTTTTACTATCATTATTAGAGTCTTTATGCCGATTACATCTAAATATACTGACGAACAAGTAGAGAAAATTCTTGCTGAAGTGGGTGCTGTTCTTGAAAAACACGCTGCTTCTCCTGAGTTGACGCTAATGATTGCCGGAAATATCGCAACCAATGTCTTAAATCAACAAGTTGCTGCTTCACAACGCAAAGTTATTGCTGAAAAATTTGCTCAGGCACTGATGTCTTCTCTTGAAGCGCCAAAATCACACTAAAAACGGATAATAGAACAAGTACATGGTAGACAGCGGAAACTCATACGGCGAACGCGTATCCCGACTAGTAGGTTGGGGGCATTGGTTTGCATTCTTCAACATCGTCGCTTCGATGTTGATAGGTACACGCTATATCGTTCAATCGCCTTGGCCAGAAACCCTGATGGGTCAATTCTATTTGGCGGTTTCGTGGGTGGGGCATTTTGGCTTTCTTGTTTTTGCTCTGTACTTATTGGTTCTATTTCCGCTGACGTTTGTCCTGCCATCTAGGAAACTCTTCCGTTTGGTGGCAGTGATATTTGCTACGGTTGGTCAAACCGTGCTGCTGATTGATACTCAAGCGTATCAATCAATTAATCTGCACCTAAACCCTGTGGTTTGGGAGTTGTTGTTTAGCGAAGACAAAAGCGCACTCAGCTCAGATCTCCAACATTTATTTGTTGTGATGCCGCTGATCTTCCTTGTTCAACTCGCTTTATCTGAATGGGTATGGCGTAAACAGCGCAAACTTTCTCATAAACACGTTGGTCGACCATTGGCTGCCGTGTTCTTCTTAAGCTTCATCGCGAGCCATTTGGTTTACATCTGGGCTGATGCTTACTTCTACAATCCTATTACCAGCCAACGCTCTAACTTCCCACTGTCATACCCTATGACAGCGAAGAGCTTTATGGAAAAACACGGTCTTCTTGACCGCGAAGAGTACCTAAAACGCTTAGCTGAGAACCAAGGTAATATTGATTTAGTAAGCTACCCACTAGAGAAGTTAGAATTCAATCGTCGTGTTAACAAGTTAAACGTGCTGATGATCAGCGTGAACAACTTACGTGCCGACGCATTAAACCAAGACGAAATGCCGAGCTTGTACCAGTTCGCACAAGACAATCAAAACTTTGTTAATCATTACAGTTCGAGCAATGATACATACGGTGCATTTGGTCTGTTCTATGGTTTACCGAGTAGCTACGCAAGTAGCATCAAAGCTCAAGGTAGCGCACCAGTTATGCTAGATGTACTGAAAGATCAGGGTTATAGCTTTGGTTTATTCAGTGGCAATGGCTTTGAAGAAGACTTGTATTCTGAAGTTATCTTCCGCGGCTTAAACTTGGCAAACTCACTCGATGGAAGCCAAGCTCATACCGATCCACAATCTATTTCTGCTTGGAACACATGGCTAACAGAGCAAGCCCAGCAGCCTTGGTTTAGCTTCATTGAAGTGACAACCGTTGATAACTTCGAATCAGAAACGATGGCAGCAAATGAAGAGCTCCCTGCTAGCGAGCGGTTCAAGCAAGCTTACGAGCAAGCGGTAAAATCGGCTGATAAAACAGTTGCGAAGATCATCGCAGACCTAGAAGAAAAGCAACTGCTTGCAAACACGATTGTGGTTATTACCTCAAACCATGGTAGCGAGTTCAACGAAACCAATACCAACAGTTGGGGCGCAAACAGCAACTACAGCAAATATCAACTGCAAGTGCCTATGGTTATCCATTGGCCAGGTATGCTACCAGCGGAATTTACCCACAGTACAAGCCACTTAGACTTGTCAGTGACACTGTTGCAAGACATGCTAGGCGTATCTTCAAACCCATACGATTACAGCAGCGGGCGTAATTTGTTTGATGAAAGTCGCCGTCGTTGGATCTTAGCTGGCGATACACGTGAAATCGCACTGATCACCGGCTCTCAAACGACCGTTATCGATAAGTTTGGTAACTACAAGCTGTACGATGACAATTACAAGCGTTTGCGCGAAACATCGCCTAAACTGCCTGTTCTAATGCAAGGTTTGACAGAGCTTCAACGCTTCTATTCTAAAAGCAATTAATTGAACAAAAGCTCTCCACCCGGAGAGCTTTTTTGATTCTTTTCTCCACAAACAACACAAAATCGTGCACTAAACGTCCAAACGATTCATTTTAGGGTTTACAAGATTTTCAAAGCCTTATATTATGCGCCTCAACAACGGAGAGATGGCTGAGTGGTTGAAAGCACCGGTCTTGAAAACCGGCATACGTTAATAGCGTATCTAGGGTTCAAATCCCTATCTCTCCGCCACATTTAGAAAGCCCGTTGAGAAATCAGCGGGCTTTCGTCGTTTTAGCGCTCGGAGAATTACGGGATTTCTAAATCCCTAGTTGAGCGCACCCCCGGACTAGGCGTCCCCGCACTCAGCCACATTTAAAAAGCTCGTCGAGAAATCAACGAGCTTTTATCGTTTTAGCGCTCGGAGAATTACGGGGTTTCTAAATCCCTAGTTGAGTACAACCTCGATACGTAGCCACTCTTAGAAATGTTCGTTGCGATGCGAATCAAAAAGAGTGCCACTACTCCAAACATTTATCACTCCTCAACTGATAAGAAAAAAGCCCACAACCTGAAGTGTAGGTGTACCTTGAGAGTGACTTACATTTATTATTAGGCGAATTATAAGGTGTTTATAACTGTTGCTAAGGTTACAGCTAGCCTAATATTTATCTCGGCAAATGACAGGACTCTCTTTCTGGCATGTGCTAAATCCATCTATTTGTTGCTTAGACAACGTCAAAGGCTAGGAAAATAAAAAAGGGAAAGGATTCCCATCTTAACATCCCAATCAAGTGTAAAACCCGTTAATTATTGATGTCGTCTTCATCGCATTCCCGCGACTTGGTTAACCCTTCTTGATTTTGCTTTTCATGCAAAGCTTCGATTAACTTTTTATCAACTTCTGCAAAATATAGGTCTTCGATTGCTTTCTCCCGCAAACGCAGCTTTTCCGTAAAATCCATACGCTGCCGCCTCTTTTTTGACAATACTCACCTTAAGTATAGGTCTTAGGCTTGCCACAATAAAAAAGGTGAGACATCAGTGCCTCACCTTTCACAATCATTGGTTCTACTATCGTGGTTTATATACGCTTTCTGCGGCATTGATAAGCTGCATGTGAATGGGTACTAAATCTGAGTGATTACTTCGATACCCACCACCAACAACAGCGGCAACAGGAACCCCTTTATCTTTCATCAACTGCATTATGAAACGGTCTCGTTCATATATCCCTTGCGTGGATACGTCAAAATAACCAAGTTCATCGTCGGTATGTATATCTACACCCGCATCATAGATAACCATATCCGGGCGGTGCAGGTTGAGCGCCATTTCAACCACTTCTTTAAACGTCATTAAGAAAGTATCGTCACTGGTTCCTCGGCTCAACGGAACGTCGAGATCTGAATCCGGTTTCCTCGCGGGAAAGTTCTTATCACAATGGAAAGACAGGGTGATGATATCAAGCTCGTCTGCACATAAAGTTGCAGTACCATCACCGTGGTGCACATCGCTATCAATAATAAGCACTTTGTCTACGTGCTCTGTCTCCAGCATGTGTTTTGCCGCGATCACCAAATCATTGAATAGACAAAAACCACTTCCAAAATCTTTATGCGCATGATGGTAGCCACCGCTAAGGTGAATCGCGACACCGTGCTCTAATGCCTTTTCTGCAGTCAAGACGGTGCCCGCTGTCGACATAAGCGTCCGCGCGACTAAGGTCTCACTCCAAGGAAATCCTATTCGACGCATTTTAGCTGCCGGCATATCGCCACTAACAAGCAAATCCACATACTCCTCACTATGAACCAGCTTGATCTCATCCACGTTAAGCGGTTGAGGTTGGGAAAATTCGATATGTTGTCCCCAATCTTGTTGAACCAACTTGTCCTTCACTGCTTGATAAAGGTATTGGTACTTCATAATTGGATAACGGTGACCTTCCGGCAGTTCCAGTTGTGAGTAGATGGGATGATAGATCAGTGGCAACATAAGACATTCTTTTCAACAATCATTGTGAAATAGTACCAACTCCAAGAGTTGATTAAAAAGGGAATTAATTGATAATGATTTTCAATATCAATTAATTCCCTTTCATTATGAACAAAACGTTATATACGATCCTTGGCGCTTTCTTTGGCTCTTTTTGCGCGATATCGCTTTTCATGTCAATGATGGTTGGAGCTTGGTGGCTGGTTGATTTTATTGCTCTGAGCTAACACAATGATCTTACTTCTATATCACCTAATTGAATCACACAGATAGGCACCCCCATGAGTCAGACAGTCTTTATCACCGGAGCAAATCGCGGCATAGGTTTGAGCCTAACAGCACTGTATTTACAACAAGGTGCTCACGTACATGCGACCAGTCGCAATCTAGCAGAAAGCAAAGATCTGCAAGCGTTAGCATCAAACTATGACACGTTAACTTTGCATGAGTTAGACGTCACAAATTACGATGATGTCACTGAGTTAGCTAACCAACTCCCTGCTATCGATCTGCTGATCAACAATGCTGGGTATTACGGACCGAAAGGTTATGGTTTTGGGAATACAGACGTTGATGAATGGCGTCAAGTATTCGAGATAAATACGATCGCGCCCTTAAAGCTTGTCGAGAGCTTCTATCCTGTAATGAAAAAAGGGACAACTAAGAAGATCGCATGTATCTCTTCTAAAGTTGGCAGCATGACAGAAAATACCTCTGGAGGAGGTTACATCTATCGCTCTTCTAAAGCTGCACTAAACTCAGTAGTAAAAAGCTTAAGTAATGATTTAACAGGAGAAGGTTTTACCGTACTCGCTCTACACCCTGGTTGGGTACAAACAGCAATGGGCGGACCAAACGCCCTTATCGATACTCAAACCTCCGCAGCAGGTCTTGCAAAAGTAATAGAGCAAAGCTCGCAGGAAAACTCTGGTCAGTTCATCAACTACGACGGAACCATGCTTCCTTGGTAATCTTTCGCAATCAATAGCTTAAAGTTGGGTCACGACAATCTAATCGTGTCGTGATCTTTCTATCCCCCCCCTCTTTATCTCATCACTTTACTTGAATTTCACTCATTCCTATCCAGACTTAGTGAGGATATCGACCACTAAGGAGAGTAACCATGGCTGCAGATAAAGATCTGGTCAATTTCAGTGAAGATCATGAGCTCAATTACTGCTTGAGAAGTGCAGGTAAACGTCAAACTCAAGCGAACCGAGACACGCTTGTCGACTTGGGACGACAAGTAAAGCAAGATTTAGGAAAGCGTGTTTTAACGCAAGATGATGTGCGCGGTGCGATACAAAGTAATGGGGAGCTATTTGATTAGCAGCGATCCATAAATGACAAAAAGCGGCGCTCCAGGTGCCGCTTCGCTTATTGATTATTTAGACGCTTTCTACCTACGTAACCTCGAGATGCTAGGTTCAGCGAGAATGACTTGGTTTGTAGACGCGACGGCGCTTTAAAGATCTAGTCATTCTAAATCAAGAATCGGCAACAAAGTATACAAGCCAAGGCCCTTATATTTGCAAAGAGTGCCCTTTGGGAGCGTGTCTTTGACTCGCTTTTTTAGTCAAACAAATGGCTGCGTCAAACAACTTGGAAAGAGCTGGCTATTACGCTGCGTTGTTTTCCTTGACCTCGAATCAATGACAACGCTCTGAATCCTGCATCTTGAAGTCACTTGGGTATACGTTTGCCTGTACTCGACTTTGATGTACTCTTTTTGGAATAGCTGCGCTTCTTGCGTTTAAATGCAGGACGCTCGACTTTAGGAAGGTGACGTAAAGAATCTGGAATAGGACCGGACTTCACCTCGCCCATCAAACCATCGATACGTTGCTCTAACGCCTGCATAAAAGGTTGATAAGCTTGATTTCGCTCTGCCATACCCTGCAATTGGTGTTCCCAATGTGCTGTCATATCAGGATAAGTCGAGTCCATCGGCAAAGCATGGATCAAACCACGCCCTGCTGGTGAGCTTAAAATCGACTTTCCCTGACGCGTTAAAAGTTGGCGCTTAAACAAGGTGTCTAAAATGCCGGCTCTGGTCGCTTCTGTTCCCAAACCGTCTGTATCGCGTAAGATCTTCTTCAGTTCTTTGTCCGCTACGTAACGCGCAATCCCAGTCATCGCTTGCAGCAATGTCGCTTCAGTAAAATGCTTTGGAGGTTCTGTCTTACGGTCTTTAATTTCCCCTTCCCGACACGTCAGTACCGTACCTTCTTGTAATGGCGGTACAGCATCGATGCCCTCGTCCTCTTTGTCCGTTTTCCCCATGAGTGCTTTCCACCCCGGAGAAACCAACTGGCGACCTTTAGCAATAAACGTGCCACCAGCGATATCAAATACAAGCTTCGCTTCTGCGTAAATGGCAGCTGGATAGAATTGCATTAAATATTGACGTGCAATGAGTTGATACACCTTCATCTCATTACCTGACAACGCGTTCACATTTGCTTGTTTAGGCGTTGGGATAATTGCGTGGTGAGCATCAACTTTTTTGTCGTTCCACGCTTTGGACTTAATTGACAAATCCGCACCTTGCACCGCACTTTGTAGCTCTTTGGCATTGTTGGAGATAGCAGAGGTAACAGAACCCGCTTGTGCGTAATGCTCCATAGGCAAGTAACGACAATCCGAACGCGGGTAAGTGATCAACTTATGTTTTTCATAGAGAGCCTGACAGGTATCTAGTACTTGTTGTGCGCTCATCCCATAACGTTTAGCAGCATCGATTTGTAACGCAGATAGTGAATAGGGAAGCGGAGCCGATTGCTTGGTTTGCTTTTGTTCTGATTCGGTCACTTTGGCGGGCTGATTGGCAATGCGATTCGCCACGTTCTCTACGAGCTTTCTACTCAGAACGCGCCCCTCTTCGTCTTGCCATGGTTTACACGCCTCACTAGGTTTCCAACGCGCACGTATATCAAACGAACCATTTTGATCTTGATATGGAATTAAAGCATGCAGCGTGAAGTAGTCTTTCGGCACAAAGTTCTCGATTTCTTCGTCACGACGCACCACCAGACCTAACACTGGAGTTTGCACCCGCCCTACTGACAAAACACCTTGATAGCCCGCTTTTTGGCCCAGCAAAGTGTAAGCACGCGACATGTTCATTCCGTAAAGCCAATCGGCTCGAGAACGCGCCAAAGCAGAAACAGAAAGAGGAATAAAGTCGCGGTTACTGCGCATCGAGCTTAAGGCTCGTTTTACTGCGGGCAAGTTCAAGTCCGAAATCAACAATCGTTGAGTGGCTTCTTTTTTGGTTTTGGAGAGTTTGCAATAGTCCAGAACCTCATCCACTAACAGTTGCCCTTCTCGATCAGGGTCTCCTGCATGAATGACCTCCGTAGCCTCTTTGAGAAGTTTACGGATCACTGTGAGTTGTTTACTGGCACTCTTCCTCGGTCTCAGCTGCCATTGCTGTGGAACAATCGGTAAATCAGCCAGATTCCATTTCTTATACCGTTCGTCATAAGCGTCAGGTTCTACTTGCTCTAACAGGTGACCAATACACCAAGTTACGACATCACCGTTTCCACAGCGGATAAAGCCTTGATCTTTCTTTTGAGGATTTGGCAACGCAGCCGCTATAGCGCGACCTAGACTTGGTTTTTCAGCAATAAACAGACGAGACATAAAGTTCAGAAAATCAAAACAATGAGGGGGACATTATCTAATGTCCCCCTAACAAATCAAGAAAAACTGTACAGATGAACAGTGATAAGGTCACGATTCTAGATTATTGAAACTCAACGAATTGAGACAGTTCACGCTCTGGCACTTTCATTGGCGTACAACCAGGGGTGCCTAAATACAGGAAACCTACGATTTGGTCTTTGCCTTCAAGACCAAACGCTTGATGTACTTCTGGATGGAACATCCACTTTCCTGAACGCCAAAAGCCTTGGAAACCTTGGGCAACCGCCGCCATTTGCATCGCTTGCACCGCACAACCTGCAGACAGATATTGTTCCAGTTCTGGGACTTTTTCGTGTTCTGTCACTTTAGCAATCACAGTGATAACCATAGGCGCGCGAAAAGGCGCGTTTTTCACTTTTTCTATCACCGCGTCTTCGCTGTTTTCAGCTTCTGCTGCTCTCACAAGGATATCTGACAACTTTTTAAGACCATCCCCTTGAGCAATAACAAAACGCCAAGGCGTCAATCCTGCGTGATCTGGCGCTCGCAGACCTGCACGAATGATATTTTCTAGAGCTTGCCCTTCTGGTGCAGGCTCAGACAACTTGGCAATAGAACGGCGGTTGAGCAAAAGATCGAGAGCTTCCATGAACAAGTCCTTATTAGGTGAGTTATTATTTTTACGCGTTCACTTTAGCATAATCCACTTTGGCAAATAACACTCTGTTTTATAGGGTTTAAAACCATAAAAAAAGCTGCGCACAAGGCGCAGCCACAAAAGGTTAAGAATGAAAAAGATCCGTCACAGATAACTACAGTTTTACAGCAAGTTTGACGCCTTGACGGATAGCGCGCACCGCATCAAGTTCTCCTGCATGATCTGCGCCGCCAATAATATGCAGTTTTTCACCAAGCTCGTGCCACTTGTCCTCAAATGGACGAACCGACTCTTGACCGGCGCAAATCACCACTTTATCTGCAGCTAACAATTGTTCTTTGCCATTCACATGAATGTGCAAACCAGTATCATCTATCTTGTCGTAAGACACGCCACCATATAAGTGAACACCGCGTTTCTCTAATGTGCGTTTATGAATCCAACCCGTAGTTTTACCCGGACCTTTACCGACACGACCTTTACGACGTTGTAGAACCCATACTTCTTTATCACTAACAGCATCGGGATAAGGGTATAAACCGCCCGGTTGAGACATCTCTTTGTCGATTCCCCATTCGTGTAGCCAATCATCCAACGTCTGACCAACTGGTTCAGTGAGCATGGTGGCTACATCGACACCAATACCACCAGCACCAACAATGGCAACTTTCTCACCTACAGGAGTTTTATCTCGAATGAGTGTTTGATAGTCGATCACTTTTTCTGGATTATCGATGCCATCAATTTTAACTTTACGAGGTTCTACACCCGAAGCCATCACCACTTCATCGTATTCGGTCAATAAGTCATAGTTAGCTTCTGTTTCTAGGTGAAGGTTAACGCCCGTTTCCTCAATGCGATTTGCAAAGTAACGAATCGTTTCACGGAATTCTTCTTTGCCCGGGATTTGCATCGCTAAGCGGAACTGCCCTCCAATGCGGTCATTTTTCTCAAACAGATCCACTTTGTGTCCACGCTCAGCCAATGTAGTAGCACACGCAAGACCGGCAGGACCCGCCCCAATAACGGCAATGTTTTTCTTCTTGAATGCGGGCTCTACGACAATTTCTGTTTCATAACAGGCGAGCGGATTGACCAAACAGCTCGCTCGCTTGCCTTTAAATACGTTATCCAGACACGCTTGGTTGCAACCAATGCAAGTATTAATCAATTGGGACTTCTCTTGTTCAGCCTTAGCGACAAAGTAAGGATCAGCTAAGAAAGGTCGCGCCATTGATACCATATCAGCGTGTCCAGAAGAGAGAATACGTTCAGCTTCGTCAGGGGTATTGATTCGGTTACAAGTAATAATAGGAACCGAAACGTGAGGTTTGACTTTTTCAGTAACCCAAGTAAACGCACCTCGCGGAACTTGAGTCGCAATCGTTGGGATACGAGCCTCGTGCCAACCGATACCCGTATTGATGATGGTTACACCCGCTTCTTCTAGTGCCTTTGCCAGTTCAATCACATCATCAAAGGTGCTGCCTTGCTCAACCAAATCAAGCATAGAGAGTCGGAAAATAATAATGAACTTTTCACCAACCGCTTTGCGCACCGCTTTGACAATTTCAACCGGGAAACGCATGCGTTTTTTGTAGCTGCCGCCCCACTCGTCATAACGCATGTTGGTGCGCTTACATAAAAACTGGTTAATCAAATAACCTTCAGAGCCCATCAGCTCCACGCCATCGTAACCCGCAAGCTGTGCCAATTCAGCACTGTTAGCAAAAGCGTCGATGGTCTTTTTGATCTGACGTTCGCTCATTTCACTAGGTGCAAATTTTGCGATCGGAGCTTTGATTCCCGAAGCACTTTGCGCGAATGGGTGCATCGCATAACGTCCGGCATGAAGAATTTGCAAAGCGATTTTGCCACCATGTTTATGTACGGCTTCTGTCACAACCTGGTGTGCTTTAGCGTGTTTCGGCTTACTAAACTCAGCACTCAAAGGGTGTAGTCGACCACGTAAGTTTGGAGAAAAACCACCCGTCACGATAAGACCTACACCGCCCTTCGCACGCTCTTCATAGAACGCCGCAAGCTTTTGTAGTCCTTCTTTGTGTTCTTCTAAACCGGTGTGCATTGATCCCATCAAGACGCGGTTTCGTAGCTGTGTAAAACCTAAGTCCAATGGTTTTAACAAATTTGGGTACATGGCAGACATCACTAAACATCCATTTTTATTGTTGTGGTCTGACCACAGTACGCCGCAAAAACCAAAAAATCAAACAAGCGTTTACATTTTTGCAACACACGTCAATCTCGCGCTAAACTATGCCAATTGTTGAATGAGCGTGATAAGCTAAAAAAATTGTTATCTTTTGAGATCTTAGAGATAAGACCCCATACTTTGTAATATTAGGGAATGACTATCTCGTTATGGAGACAAGATGAAAAAAATCTTCCAATTTATTGGTCTGATATTTAAGGGAATATGGAAAGCCATTACCTTTGTCAGACTTGCTCTGGCAAATTTGATCTTCCTAGTGATGATTGCCGTCTTTTACTTTGCTTTTACATACACTGGTGAAGGTCAACCTACTGTTGAAAAAGAATCGGCTCTTGTGATGAACCTTTCTGGTCCTATCGTTGAGCAGCGCCGTTATGTTAATCCGATGGACTCCGTCGCAGGTTCAATCCTAGGTAACGAAATTCCGAAAGAAAACGTACTCTTCGATATCGTCGATACCATTCGTTACGCCAAAGACGATCCGAAAGTTTCTGGCTTAGTCCTAGCTTTACGCGATATGCCGGAAACCAACCTGACCAAGCTTCGCTACATCGCCAAAGCGTTGAACGAATTTAAAACGTCAGGCAAGCCTGTCTATGCCGTCGGGGACTTCTACAACCAGAGCCAATACTACCTGGCAAGTTATGCAGATAAAGTGTTCCTAGCACCTGATGGTGGCGTGTTGATCAAGGGTTACAGCTCTTACTCAATGTACTACAAAACCTTGTTAGAGAAGCTGGACGTATCAACACACGTATTCCGTGTTGGTACCTACAAATCCGCAATTGAGCCCTTCATCCGTGACGATATGTCTGATGCAGCGAAAGAATCAGCAACACGCTGGATAACCCAACTTTGGAGTGCCTTTGTCGATGACGTTGCGACTAACCGTAACATTGATGCAAAAGTACTAAACCCAACAATGGATGAGCTCCTTGCTGAAATGAAATCCGTTGATGGTGATCTTGCACAACTTGCTGTGAAAATGGGTCTAGTAGATGAACTTGCAACGCGTCAAGACGTTCGAAAGTTATTCGCAAAAGAATTTGGTAGTGATGGCAAGGACAGTTACAACGCAATTGGTTACTACGATTACCTAGCGACCATGCGCCCTAACTTAATGCCGTCTGAAAATGACATTGCTGTTGTCGTAGCGAGCGGTGCGATTATGGATGGTCAGCAACCACGTGGCACTGTTGGTGGCGATACGGTTGCAAGCCTACTGCGCCAAGCTCGTAATGACGACAAGGTAAAAGCAGTCGTACTTCGAGTGGACAGCCCTGGCGGTAGTGCATTTGCTTCAGAAGTGATCCGTAATGAAGTGGAAGCGCTTAAAGAAGCAGGTAAACCTGTGGTCGTATCTATGTCTAGCCTTGCTGCTTCAGGTGGTTACTGGATCTCAATGAGCGCAGACAAGATCGTTGCTCAGCCAACAACACTGACAGGCTCAATTGGTATCTTCAGTGTGATCACTACATTTGAAAAAGGCTTCACTAAACTTGGTATCAGCACCGATGGCGTAGGCACTTCACCATTCTCAGGTGACGGTATCACAACGGGATTGTCTGAAGGTGCGTCTCAAGCATTCCAGCTTGGCATTGAGCACGGTTACAAGCGCTTTATTTCACTGGTGGGGTCCAACCGTGATATGTCTGTGGAAGACGTCGACAAAGTGGCGCAAGGTCGAGTTTGGACAGGTCAAGACGCAATGTCATTCGGCTTGGTGGACCAAATGGGTGACTTCGATGATGCGGTAGAACTGGCTGCGAAATTAGCAGAAGTCGACAACTACGATATCTACTGGGTCGAAGAGCCACTATCGCCAACAGAACAACTGATCCAAGAGTTTATGAATCAGGTCAAAGTATCTCTCGGTATCGACGCGACTGCGTTTTTACCAAAGAGCCTTCAACCTGTCGCTCAACAATTTGAGCAAGACGCAAGCATGCTGCAAAGCTTTAACGATCCAAAAGGTCAATATGCGTTCTGTTTGAACTGCCAAGTGCAATAGCTTTCCTAGCTTAGCCAAAAAGGGGCGTCTCTGTGCGAGATGCCCCTTTTTATTAGGTTTCATTTCGCTATAATCCCCGCCACTGTTCCCCTACATGAAGTAAAGTAGAACGATGACTAGAAAACATATCTACATCGCTTACACCGGTGGCACCATCGGTATGCAAAAATCGGATCACGGCTACGTGCCTGTGGCTGGCTTTATGGAAAAGCAACTAGCCAGTATGCCCGAGTTCCACCGTCCAGAAATGCCGGAATACACTATCCACGAGTACGAACCACTGATCGACTCTTCAGATATGACGCCTGCTGACTGGCAGCAAATCGCAGACGACATCCGTGACAACTACGAAAAATATGATGGTTTTGTGATTTTGCATGGTACTGACACCATGGCATACACCGCTTCAGCCTTGTCTTTCATGTTGGAAAATTTAGGTAAGCCCGTTATCGTGACAGGCTCACAGATTCCGTTGGCTGAGCTACGCTCAGACGGACAAGCAAACCTCCTTAATGCTCTGCACATTGCGGCCAACTACCCAATCAACGAAGTAACACTGTTCTTCAACAACCAGTTGATGCGTGGTAACCGTAGTACCAAATCTCACGCAGATGGATTCAATGCCTTTACTTCACCTAACCTGCCACCGCTTTTGGAAGCAGGGATCAATATCCAAATCAGTAACAATGTTACGGTTGGTGCAAAACCAGAAGGTGAGTTCAAAGTACACAACATCACACCACAGCCAATTGGTGTGATCACCATGTACCCTGGCATTTCACACGAAGTAATCCGCAACACGCTACGCCAGCCAGTTAACGCAATGATCCTGTTGACGTTCGGTGTAGGTAACGCACCACAAAACCCTGAGCTACTTGGCCATTTAAAAGAAGCCTCAGAACGTGGAGTGATCGTCGTAAACCTGACTCAATGTTTGGCAGGTAAAGTGAACATGGGCGGCTATGCGACAGGTTGTGCCCTGGCAGATTCTGGCGTGATCAGCGGCTTTGATATGACACCAGAAGCGGCACTTGCGAAACTTCACTATCTTCTAAGCCAAAACTTGTCGTATGAAGAGATCAAACTGAAGATGCAAGAAGTGCTTCGAGGTGAAATGAGTTTATAACACGTTAATGACTCCACCGAACACGAAAAAGCCCAATCGAAATGATTGGGCTTTTTACATCTAAAAGGTGAATCAGTTGAGGTTTGGATTAACTCGAACGATGTCACTCTCTTCTTGTTTAAACTGTTTTTTCAATTCTTGCTTGGACTTAAAGCTGATTTCACCACCAGCGGCAACCGTCATATGTTGAGCTTCAGTATTATGTTTTGATTGATACAACATCACAGCTTGCATACATGAGTCTCGCTGCTCTTGAGAAAGTGGTGTACCCTCGGGCCATCTACCTGTTTCTACTGCGTAAACCAATCGATCATAGACTTCTGGAGTTATCGCATCTAATAATTGTTCTGCGTCCATAATGTACCTTCTTATTACATTCTATTTACAGAACATAACGGTATAGAAAACAGAGTCAAGAACCTGAAAATGAATTGGTGTAACGGATCACAAGCAAAACCATGAAACGAACATACTGGTTACTAGCAAGCCTTTTCAGCCTAACATTAACTGGCTGCTTTGAAGGCAATGTCACAACGGAAGAATTGTGTCAAAACAACCCCAAACTTCGCTGCGAGAAGTTAAATATGGACGATGGTCAATGTCGAATTCCGCGAACGAATCTTGTCTGGCATCGTTTTGAATTGCTCAAGAGCCCGACCGAAGCCAATCAAGTGATCGAATATGGCTTGGTGGCAGAGTACCGCAAGTGTCTAGAACTCGCTTCGCAAATCACGCCTATCGATCAAAGTGCGTTAAAGCGTAAACGCTTTGATGCCTTGGTGCACAGCATTGATGAACTAGATCGCATTGTGAATGAGCTCAAAGGTACAAAAGACCCTGCCACTCTCTATTTTTTATGGTCGCAAACAGGTGACACACAAGCTCGCCGACAGTTTTTACAAATGGAAGGTTCGCCAGAACTGAATACAGCAGAAATGCAATACGCCTTGGCAACGTTCTATACCAACCGCGATCAGCAAAAAACATTAACATTACTTCATAATTCACTATCGATGTCGAATGAGGACAACTTAAACCCTGAGATTTTAAAATCCTTAGCAAGCATCAACCAAGGTCAGGGAAACAAAGCACAAGCGTACTTGTGGGCAATGGTGGCTAAACGCTTCGATGTTCCCCTTGCAGATGAGCAGCAGTTAAAACGCATGTTCAACTTTGCACAGCCAGAGAAATATGAACAATTAGACGATCTTGCTAAATCAATATCTAAGGCAATAGAGAAAGGAAATTATTCACCAAGGATGATTCCAAGCGATTTATAAAATAAAAAACTCCCATTCATATAGGGAGTTTTTTTATTTGTAGAGTAATCGTTTGTCTTATATTAATTGAAAGGATGAAACATTCTTTCAGTCCAAAATGGCGTTATTGGTCGGATTTGTTGAAAATTAACGACACTGAGTTTACACAATAGCGTTCGCCTGTTGTTTGCGGTCCATCTTCAAAAACGTGACCTAAATGGCTGTCACAAGCCGCACATCGGATCTCTGTACGAACCATTCCGTGACTTAGATCTTTTAGATAGCGCACCGCGGTATCATTAATTGGTGCATCAAAACTTGGCCATCCACACCCTGAATCGTACTTGTTATCGGAGATAAATAGAGGGGCATCACAACATGTGCAGGTATACACACCTGTGTCTTTATTGTGAAGCAGTTTACCGCTGAACGGAGCCTCTGTACCATGCTCACGACACACGCGAAACTCTTCCTCTGAAAGCTGCTCACGCCACTGTTCATCGGACTTCGTTACTTTTCTTCCGCTTTGTTCTACCAATTTCTGTTCCTTATTTCTTATTTTTGGCAATGACTTTTTTAGCAAAAAACTTGCTTCTCGTAACAGTTGTAGCACATACTTTCTCACCAGGACACCATGTGTAATTAATTTGATACGAGTTCTTATCTCGAAAGTTATATTACGCCAACTGGAATGTAGAATAACCAGTTAAAAGTTTAAAAAACGAGCATTTGCGAAGAATTGTTAAAAAAAGCGTCGCTTTTTTTTGACTTTAAACAAGTTAAGTCCGATTATCTGTTGCAGATGTTTACTGGATTTTGTAATTTTACTACCAGTTATCTTTAATCAGAAATTAAGTTGTGGAGCAACTATAATGACTATCAAAGTAGGTATTAACGGTTTTGGCCGTATCGGTCGTTTCGTATTCCGTGCAGCGCAAGAGCGCAACGACATCGAAGTTGTAGGTATTAACGACCTTATCGACGTAGATTACATGGCATACATGCTTAAGTACGACTCAACTCACGGCCGTTTCAACGGTACTGTTGAAGTTGAAGGCGGTAACCTAATCGTTAACGGTAAAACTGTACGTGTAACTGCAGAGCGCAACCCAGAAGACCTAAAATGGGACGCAATCGGTGTTGACGTAGTAGCTGAAGCAACTGGTCTTTTCCTAACTGACGAGACTGCACGTAAGCACATCACTGCTGGCGCGAAGAAAGTTGTTCTAACTGGTCCTTCAAAAGACGCTACTCCAATGTTCGTAATGGGCGTTAACCACGCTACTTACGCTGGTCAAGACATCGTTTCTAACGCTTCTTGTACTACTAACTGTCTAGCGCCTATCGCTAAAGTTCTTAACGACAAGTTCGGTATCGAATCTGGTCTTATGACTACAGTTCACGCTACTACAGCAACTCAAAAAACTGTAGACGGTCCTTCTGCTAAAGACTGGCGCGGTGGTCGTGGTGCTTCTCAAAACATCATCCCATCATCAACTGGTGCTGCTAAAGCTGTAGGCGTTGTTCTTCCAGAACTAAACGGCAAACTAACTGGTATGGCTTTCCGCGTACCAACAGCTAACGTTTCTGTAGTTGACCTAACAGTTAACCTAAAAGAAGGCGCATCTTACGAAGCTATCTGTGCAGCAATGAAAGAAGCTTCTGAAGGCGAACTAGCTGGCGTACTAGGCTACACTGAAGACCAAGTTGTTTCTCAAGACTTCATCGGCGAAGTTCAAACTTCAGTATTCGATGCTAAAGCTGGTATCGCTCTAACTGATAACTTCGTTAAAGTTGTATCTTGGTACGACAACGAAATCGGTTACTCAAACAAAGTTCTAGACCTAATCGCTCACATCTCTAAGTAATTAGACAGTTAGCAATTAGCGAATAACTTCGTTAAAGAAAAGGCGGCTCTAGAGTCGCCTTTTTTGTATCTGGAATTTGAGAGAATATAAAATCGATATAACATCTGTTCTGCAAGTATCGACAACGCTCTCCCCCAGCTATAGGAAATAACACATGGATTTAAAAACTCTCCCAGCACTCACTGTGTTATCTGACAACGTCACTATCGTTGAAGTTGATCAGGTTAAAGTCGTCCGCGTTATTCATGAGAAAGCAACGGCAGGCATCGCGCTACATGGCGGTCACGTTGTGTCATTTACACCAGCGGGTAAAGAAGACCTCATCTGGATGAGTGAGAAAGCAATTTTTGATGGTAAAGCAGCACTTCGCGGTGGTATTCCTGTCTGTTGGCCTTGGTTTGGTCGCATTGCGGCACCGGCTCATGGCTTTGCTCGCACGGCGGAATGGGAACTAGTTGAACACCGCGAAAATGATAATGGCGTGATCGTTGAACTCGCTCTATTCCCAACTGAAGAAACTCACGACATCTGGCCACACATGTTTGATGCTCGCTTGATGGTTGAAATCAGCGACCAATTGAAAGTGACATTAAAAGTCACCAACATCGATGATGCAGAGTGGACATTCTCTGGTGCACTTCATACCTACTTAAACGTTGGTGATATCAAGCAAGCACAAACAACAGGCATGGGACCTGAATACATCGACAGCTTAAAAGAAGGTGAAATCTGCCAAGGCGGTGATGTCCTTCAACTGACTGATACGATTGACCGTGTTTACACTCAACCAGAAGCACAAATCTTGGTGAAAGACGCGGTACTGAATCGCACACTAAGTGTAGAAAACCAAGGTCATAACTCTGCGGTATTGTGGAACCCTTGGGCTACAGGCGCACAAGGCATGGGTGATATGGCAGACAATGGTTACGAGACCATGCTGTGTGTTGAGTCCACGGTACATGCACCAAGTATCAAGCAAGGCAAAACCTTGCAGCCAGGCGAGACTCACGAGCTTATTACTGTGATTTCTGCCCATTAACACTACTCAAAGGTCGGTTCAACCGACCTTTTTGCCACCAGCAGGTACAAGGTTTGGGTAGCCAGTGCCATACTTTAAAGTACAAGCATCGGAGCAAAAGCACATTCGTCTAAAAAAGGTCCGTATGATGAAACACACGGTTTTCTTGATACCACTGTTCGCTACCCTTTTATTTGGATGTATACCCAAGTAACCTTTGAAAGGTTCTACGAGACGAACAAACCGTTTAAGAAAATTGAAGGGCTAACCTTCGACAATCAGAACCAAGCTTCAAAGATGAATGCTTTCATACGTCCCGTCGAGTCAGACAACCAGTGGAAATCAGTCCAAGTCATCGACTATTACCGATAAACTCATCTGTGTTATTTCGTGCCATAACGAATAATCGATTCTCGATAAAGCGAAAGTAGTGCCTCGTTCTTCACTCCTACCCCGACATTTTGCGCAGAGAATACGCTCCATTCATCATTCATATATTTGCGCTGATCGGCTTTCTGGATCGTCATACCTTCTGCCGGTCCATCTGTAACCACTCTTACAGCCCCACAACGCAGATTGAAGAGTGTTGGGTCAATCACATAGGCAATAGCGGAAGGATCGTGAACATGACATCCATCCATCCCTACCTTTTCCGAATAAAACTTCAGGTAGTAACGGCTCACATCCCAAATAAACTGCCCCACTTCCCCTGCATCATCTCGAAGTTGATCAAGGTATTGACCAGTAAAGAAGCTCTCCTCTGTGACATCTAACCCAATAATCACCACCGGCCATGATGCAGTAAATACCTTGTCTGCGGCATGAGGATCATCATGAATATTTGCTTCTGCGTATGGCGTGACATTGCCTCTATGGTCGTTCTCACCAAAAGCGCCACCCATCACAACCACTTCCTTAACTAAGTGAACAATTTCAGGGTCCGCTTCCAGTGCCAGAGCAAGGTTAGTAAGTGGGCCAACAGCCACTAAGGTAATCTCTCCCGGCAGCTCACGAACGCTATCGATAATGTACTGATAAGCGGGCTTATCAATAGCAGTTACATTCAGTGAGCTTGGTGCCTTCACATCGCCAAAGCCTTCTTCGCCATGCACGACAACCGTCGCTCCGACAGGTGCTTTTATTAAAGGTTTATCCGCCCCCTTGGCAACGATAGCATTCATACCAAACTTCTGTTTTAGGTACAGCGCGTTGTGAGTCGCATTGTCTATGGTCGCATTACCATAAACGGTAGTGATACCCATAAGCTCGACATCCGGATGAGCTTCTGCAAAAAGAATAGCCATCGTATCATCGATACCTGGGTCTGTGTCTAGAATGATTTTCTTTGTCATATGAGCATCTATTTCACGCAAGAAAACACTAACAATACCTATAAAAAACAAGGGTAAACGTGACAAAAATCTAAGGTATGAGTTTTGTCATCTTACATCTCTAGGTGACAACTCGATCTAGCGAAAGGAAATTGGTCATCATTGCTCCAACTTAAAATCAAAGTTTCGAGCTTTTTTTGAAAGAAAATTGCTTAATTAACGGTCAGTTAGTGCCTAAGCTATTGGTTGCGGTGGTTTTTTGACAACTAACTTAATAAAAATCAAAAAAACACGTCATATAAATCGATAGCATGCCGATACAAGATTTATAACATCGAAAAATATCAGGAATGACACTACATGCTAGACAATTATCGAAACCAAAGTGTCGGTTTTCAGCTAAAGCTGGTAATCACGCTGTGTCTACTCATCGCATTTTCAAGCATTGCTGCGCTTGTTTATCAAAACGCTTCTAACGTACTTTTAGAAAACACCCTCAAAGAACACCAATCTAAAGTTGAATCGATGGCAAAAACCATTGCCGGTCAATTCAACGCTTATTTACACACGGCAGAAGTTCTGGAATCAACTTTCCGTAATGGGTATCTAGCTGGTGTATATGTAGAGAATTACACTGTCGACTTTCAAGGTCACCAGGTTCCAAACATTACCCAATACAGCGAAAGCCTGATTGGTGATACCAAATTGGTGGATACCTTTACGCGTGATACTGGCGCTATCGCAACGCTATTTGCCCCACTAGGAAATGATTTCATTCGTGTTGCAACATCATTAAAAGATCCTCAAGGTAAGCGAGCTCTGGGAACGACACTTGGTCAAAATCACCCGGGCTATCAGAAACTTATGAGTGGTCAGCCTTACTACGCACAAATCAAACTTTATGGTGAACGCTACATCACCTACTACGCCCCTTTAAAAGATGCAAATGGTAAGGTCCAAGGAATTTCTTTTATCGGTCTCCCTGTTGAGCGCGCGACACAAGATCTCTTCAACTCATTAAAGACTGTAAAATGGGGAGATACGGGTTACACCATTATCTTGGATAATGAGAAAAGTAACCAAGGTCACTACCTTCTTCATCCAACACGAACAGAAAGTGAGCCACCGATTCAAGAAGTTGCTGACTACAACGGTAACAAGCCTTTCCACCAATTATTCGAACAAGACAGTGGTCTGATTCGATACCCATTTGAATATCAAGGAACGGTAGGTGAGAAATACCTTGTTTACACTCAAGTGCCTGGTTGGAATTGGAAGCTGTTGGGTGGCACATTTATCCACGAAGTGACCAAAGGCAGCCAAACGTTGCTTAAACTTATCGCGACTATCTCTGTCATTGTTGCTGCGGCGACATTTTTGGTGCTGACATTGGTTCTAAACCGCATGCTAAACCCACTCACTGTACTGAACGGTTATATGAACCGCTTAGCGAAAGGTGAAGTAAGTATTGATATTCCTGCATCAGGAAAAGCGTCTAAAAATGAAATCATTAACCTGAACAACGGCGTCGCTAACATGGCGGGGCAATTGAACGAGTTAGTTGGTCAAATTCGAACAACAAGCGACCAAGTTGAGAGCAACTCAACAAGTGTTGTGGATGATGCGAACCGCAACTTGATGCAATCCGATCTTCAGCAAGAACAGGTTGAACAAGTTGTGACTGCGATTGAGGAGATGGCATCATCCGCTCAATCCGTTGCACAACAGGTTGAACAAATTGCAGAAAACGTCCGCTCTGCAAATACAGATAGCCAATCTGGTTTGGGCGTAGTTGAAGGGGTTTGCATTGATGTGGCACAGCTCAACGATCAGCTAGACCAATCTGCGGCAGCGATTGAGCAAGTAAACCGTGATAGTGAAAGCATCCAAACTGTCACGAAAATGATTGATGAAATTGCTGAGCAAACTAACCTACTCGCTCTTAATGCTGCAATTGAAGCGGCGCGAGCTGGTGAGCAGGGTCGTGGCTTTGCGGTCGTAGCAGATGAAGTTCGTACACTGGCTCATCGCACTCAAACCTCGGTGAAAGACGTTGTGGAAATCATTGAGAAACTTAAAGGCTCAACAAGCAATGCCGTAAGCATGATGACGGAAAGTCAGCAAAACGCGAATAAGGTACTTGATAAGGCACAAGAAGCAGGCACTGCGCTTGAAGCCATTGCGGGTCAAGTTCAATCCATCGCCTCTCAAGCAGACGCAATTGCGGCAACGTCTGAAGAACAAGCACAAGTTTCTCAAGAAATCGCGGCAAATGCTCACTCTATCAGTGAGTTGAATCGTGAAAGCCGTGACACAAGTGCAAAAACATCACACAGTGCGACCGAGCTGCAACAGCAAGCACAAAACTTGAAACACCAAGTGGACTTCTTCCACTAAGCCATCAAGTAAAACCATCAAAGAGCCGATATTTTCGGCTCTTTTTTGTTTCGCTTACCCACCCCCTTTTTGATAGAATCTGCCGCCCTACTTCTTGTCCAGAGATCGTCATGAACTATCAATGTCCTCTATGTCATCAACCTCTTGAGCTCACCGCAAAGACGTTTAAATGTGAAAACAATCATCAATTCGACCTAGCGAAAGAAGGCTACGTAAACTTGATGCCAGCACACCACAAACGCTCAAAAGATCCAGGTGACAACAAAGAGATGATGCAGGCGCGTCGTCGCTTTCTTGAGGGAAATCAATACGACCCAATGCGCCAAGAAGTCGCTCGTCTTTGTGCAACCTATACTCAAGGTACAAGTCATCAGTTATTGGATATTGGCTGTGGTGAAGGTTACTACACAGACCAAGTTCAGCGCTCATTACATGCACAAGATGAAAACGCCAATGTCTATGGGTTAGATATCTCAAAAGTCGCTATTCGTTATGCGTCTAAACGCTACCCACATTGCGATTTCAGTGTTGCATCAAGCCATCGGCTACCATATGCAGATCGGTCTCTGGATGCTATTTTGCGCATCTATGCACCATGCAAAGCAGAAGAATTGCAGCGTGTTATCAAAGACAATGGTGTGGTGATCACTGTGACGCCAGCGGGTCGCCACTTGTATCAGTTCCGCGAACGCATTTATCAAGAAGTTCGCCTGCACAATGAAGAGCCAGAGCACATCGAAGGTTTCGAATTAGAGTACCAACAGAAGCTGAACTACACCATGGACTTAAAAGATGGCGTCGCATTCGATTTGCTGCAAATGACACCATTCGCATGGAAAGCCAGCGATGAACTTCGTGACGAGCTAAAGTCATCTACACTTTTCCAATGTGAGGCTGACTTTATGTTGCGTGTCTACCGTAAGAAAACGACTCAAGCAGGTACCGAAGAATAAATGTAACGCTAATTATTCTCATTACCATTGATTCATTTATCAGCCTCCATTAATATCGTTCGGACATTTTTGGAGGCTTTTTAATGCGCTTTTCTACACTAAGTCTGATTTTTGCAGGCTTGCTAACTGGCTGTGCTTCAAACGCACCCACCGCTCCTGACGCGATAACTGGTGACGTAACCAGTTTCTATGACTACCAGCTACATGACCCTGCTGGTAAAGCCATCTCAATCAAACAATTACCCTCTGAATTACAACAAGCAGACGTTATTTTAATTGGTGAATGGCACACTCACGCAGGTATCCATCGTTTTCAAACAGATATGCTCAAACAGCTGTCAAAGACAGACCGTCCTATAGCACTTTCAATGGAACAAGTTACTCGCGACAAACAAGCTATCTTAGACGCTTACCTTGATGGAGAGATTGGCGAGCAGTACTTCATGAAGCAGAGCAACGCATGGCCGAACTACGAAAGCGATTACCGTCCTTTGGTGGAATTTGCTAAGCAAGCCGATATTCCTGTGATCGCTGCAAACGCACCGAAGAACATCGTTCGCTGTATCGGTCGTCAGGGTGCAGATTACATAAATAAGCTCGACAGTGACGAGCGCAACTTCATCGCTGATGAAGTAAATACGGCAAACAGCCCATACAAAGAAAAGTTCATGGCATCTATGCACCATGGCAAGCCAGAGCAAACAGAGAAACAATACGCCGCTCAGGTTACTTGGGATGAAACGATGGCGGACTCGATCGTCAAATACCTTGCAAAACACCCTGACACTCAAGTCGTGCATATAGCCGGTAAGTTCCACACAGAAGATGGTTTGGGCACTGCTGCTTCCATTTTACGCCGTAACCCAGACCTAAAAGTCGTTGTTATTACCCCAACAGCAGAGGTTACTTCGGAAAGTTCGGATTACCAACTAGAAGTACTTTCTCCACCAGTGCGTTATGTACAAGATGCCAACCGAATGGCAGCGTACAAGCACCTAGCAACACGCAACAGTGACCTTCAATGTAAGTAATCAGAAGCATCTTACAACCGATATAGAGAAATAGGTCTGCTTTTTGCAAGCAACTTGGTTTGTATACCTAAGAAGCGGCAAAAACAGACCTATTTTTTTCTGATTGATTCAAGATATATCTATTGCCGTCGATATAAAGATAACTGCTTTTTACCTGCACTCAATCAGAGAGTGTCGTTGTTCGAAGGGGTAACAGATGAATCCAGTAGGAAGCAATTCAGTCAATACATACGCTGCTCAACAAAATAAAGTTGAACAAGCGAAAGCCAGCGAAAAAATCACCGATGGCGCACCATTAAAGATTGAGCAAAATAAAGTATCACTCTCTAGTGAAGGGAAAGCACTACTCGCTGCGCTTCAGCAAATCGATCATGAAAGCAAGAAGGCGGAACTCGAAAACCAAACCGTTGGCGACAAAGTCGAATCTTTTGCTCATGGAGCGCTGGGTATGGACCATCCTCACACTATCGAAGAAGAGGAAGATGGCTCTTACTCTGCAGGTCAATATCTTTCAGCAGCCCTCACGGTTGGTGGTATCATCTTAGCTCTTGTTTAGGCGTTAACCGTTTAGCATCAGGTTAAACAAGAGTTTCTTTCGTTACGATAAGTAACCTCATTTGAACGCTTTTTTTGTCCAAGTCCATAATGGAAAACTATTCATTAACGGACGATGAACTGTGAAAAACGCATTTTCGCTCATAGACAAACCCACTTTTTTTGGCGCTATCGCGCTGCTCCTTTCGATTGTTTTCCCTTTAATTTTGTTTCCGGCTGAAGGTGCACAATGGATTGCCGTTGCTAAAACCTTTATGACTGACAAGCTCGGTTTCTTATACCTTGCACTAGGGCTTGCCGCTTTTATCTTCATGATTTATGTCGTTTTTAGCGACATGGGTCAAATCAAGTTAGGCGATCCTGATGAAAAGCCAGAATTCACCACGGCATCGTGGGCCGCAATGCTGTTCTGTGGCGGCATCGGGGCAAGTATCCTCTATTGGGGCTGTATCGAGTGGGCATACTATTACCAATCTCCTCCGTTTCAACTAGAGCCTGGTAGCGAAGAAGCTGTACGTTGGGCTGCAACTTACGGTCTGTTCCACTGGGGAGCAATTGCCTGGTCTATCTACCTTATTCCTGCATTACCAATTGCGTACTTCTTCTACGTACGAAAACAACCCGTACTGAAAGTCTCCAGTGCATTGATGCCAGTACTTGGCGAAGAACGCAGCAAAGGTACCGCTGGCAAGATCGTTGACGTACTGTTTATCTTCGGTCTACTTGGCGGCGCAGCAACCAGTTTAGGCTTAGCTGCACCTTTGATCGGAGAAGGTCTGCATTACCTCTTCGGCATGCCTAAAAATACTTACAGTCAAGTGCTTGTATTGCTGATCTGTACTGCGATCTTTGCTTACTCCTCTTACGCAGGCATGGAAAAAGGCATCAAAGTACTAAGCAACATTAACTTCTGGGGAGCGATGGGACTACTAGCCTTTGTGTTGGCAGTAGGACCAACCATCTTCATGCTGGAGACTGGCTTAGATTCGATTGGTCGTATGTTATCTAACTTCTTTGTTATGGCGACATGGGCAGAGCCATTTGGTGGATACGGCACTTTTGACAACACACATTTCCCACAAGATTGGACTATCTTCTACTGGGCGTGGTGGCTAGTCTTCGCTCCAAGTATGGGACTGTTTGTCGCTCGCATTTCTCGCGGTCGTACCATCAAGCAGATGGTTTCCGGTTCCATCTTCTTTGGTTCACTGGGCTGCTTCCTATTTTTCATGATCTTAGGTAACTACGGCTTGTCTTTGCAGTTATCCGGAGAACTCGATGTCGTCGGAATTTTGAATGCCGAAGGCGCTACAGCAGCGATATTCTCGATGCTTGATGCATTACCGATGAGCTATTTTGTTATCGCTGTATTTACCTTGCTGTGCATCATTTTTACAGCGACGACTTTTGATTCGATTTCATACATTCTGGCCTCTGTTGTACAAAACAACGTCACTGAGGAGCCAATGCGTTGGAACCGAATGTTCTGGGCATTTACGTTGTCTTTCCTGCCTACTGTTCTGATGTTTATGGGGGGACTAAGCACCTTACAAACAGCGGCAATTGTTGGAGGCTTACCTCTACTTGGCATCTCAATTATGCTCATGGTGTCGGCTGTTCGAGCGACAACATTGGATATTCGACATCAGGAAGATTACATCGAACCAACCATTAATATTGAAGAGCTACCAGAGTTTGATCCTTGGTCAACAGAAGGGATGGCAATGGCTAGGTTTGAACGCGCACGAGACGCCGCTCAAGAAGCCGCGGAGCAAGAGCGTGACGCACTGGCACAATTGATGACACTGCGTAAACGCATCCGTGCTTTCGCTCTTGAACATAGCGACGACAATGATTTTGCCGATCATCACTTACCGCAGGATATGCAAGAGGAGTTGCAAGCCCTATTGGATAATGTGATGAAGGCAAAAGAGAGAAAACTCGAGTTATCGGAAACTGCCCAGCAATCCAGAGCCGAGTTTAATCAAATCGTGGCCCAAAGTACCTCTTACGCAGTGTAGCTTTAGCCCATGACTTTCAACTCCTAAACATAACTCAAAGCTCACTTCGGTGAGCTTTTTTTGTGTCTGACGTAGTATGCGCCTGTGTATCTCATATGAATCTTTTGTGACGGTAGTATTTTTGTCATAAATCCTTGTTGTAATTCGAGCGCTTTTATAAATAAGGAATATACAATGAAGCACTTAGCGACCCCAATCGTCACAGCAGTGGCGGCCTCTACGCTCTCTTTCAGCGCTCTGTCAGCAGAGATCAAAAACGTTATCTTAATGATTGGCGATGGTATGGGACCTCAACAAGTCGGTTTGCTTGAGACCTACGCGAATCATGCACCTAATTCAATCTACAAAGGCGAAACCACCGCACTTTATAAACTGGCACAGGAAGGTGTTATTGGTTCATCGTTAACCAACCCTGAAGATGCCATTGTGGTGGATTCTGCTTGTTCTGCAACCATGCTTGCCACTGGCATTCCAACCGCTTCTGAAGTAATTGGTATCGACAGCCAAGGCAACCACGTTGAAACGATCTTAGAAAAAGCTAAGGCAAAAGGTAAAGCGACAGGTCTTGTTTCTGACACTCGAATGACGCACGCGACCCCAGCCGCTTTCGCCTCGCACCAACCTCACCGCTCACTAGAAAACAGTATCGCCGTCGACATGCTAGAGACGGGTGTTGATGTCATGCTTTCTGGCGGTCTTCGTCATTGGATCCCAAAATCTACCAACGACAAAGGCGACACATATAAGCAACTTGAAAAGCTCACCCAAGGCGATGTTTACCTAAAATCAAAGCGTAAAGATGAGCGCAACTTGCTGACAGAAGCGCAACAGCAAGGCTACAGCTTAGCGTTTAATCGCGACATGTTAGAAAACGCTAAAGGAGAAAAAGTTCTTGGTCTATTTGCTTACTCAGGAATGAACGATGGCATTGCTTACAGCCATAGCAAAAATGACCCGAAACGCACCCAACCATCCCTTAAAGAGATGACAGAAAAAGCACTGGATGTGCTATCAAAAGACAAAGATGGCTTCTTTTTAATGGTAGAAGGCGGTCAAATTGACTGGGCAGGTCACAGCAACGATGCAGGTACCATGCTTCATGAGTTGATCAAATTTGATGAAGCCGTCAATTCCGTTTATGAATGGGCGAAAGGTCGTGAAGATACGCTAGTAATCGTCACTGCCGACCATGAAACAGGCTCTTTTGGCTTCAGCTACTCCTCAGCAAACCTTCCTAAACCAGAAAAGCGCAGTGGCGAAGCTTTTGCTAAGCGTGATTACGCACCAAACTTCAACTTTGGTCAGTTTGACATTCTCGATGGACTCTACAATCAAAAACAAAGTTACTACGGTATGATCAGCGAGTTCCAAAAACTCGATAAAGCGCAGCAAACACCAGAAAAGTTAGCAGAAATCGTGAATGCAAGTAGCGACTTTGCCATTACTCCGGAGCAAGCTGAGCGCGTATTGGCAAGTAAGCCAAACCCTTACCGACTGGCAAGCCACAAGTACCTGAGTGAAGAGAATGTTCCAGCAATCAATGATTTTGATGCTTTTTTCCCATACAACGATCGCGGAAACTTGTTGGCTCGAGAACAAGCGACCAAACAAAATACAGTGTGGGGAACGGGTACACACACGCATACGCCGGTCAATGTATTCGCTTGGGGACCTGCGGGGACCATCCTGCCAGTATCAAAGATCATGCATCACTCACAACTGGGCGAATACCTCATTCAACAAATTAAATAATTTCCGCTCTGCACTTACTTTCATCTTCTGATGAAACTTCAACGCCCTCGTTTGAGGGCGTTTTTTTACATTGAAACGGTTGACGCTTCGCGCTTCGCGCTCCACTATTTGCCAAATATTTATAAAAATGACCAATGCTATGTGTGAAATATTTGCCAAACAGCCCCAGGAAAATTATCAGTTTGTGACCCGTTCGATTCGAATTGATGGTCATGCAACCAGTGTGAAGCTCGAATCAAGTTTCTGGCTGACACTAGAAGAAATTGCCTCAGCACAAGACATGACGGTACCAAAATTCATCAGCACTGTTTACCAAGAAGCGCTGGAACACAACGGTGAAGTCAACAACTTTGCTTCCCTACTTCGTTGCGCTTGCCTCACCTACGCCCGCCAACCTCAGGCAACGATTGAAAGAGCTTTGAGCGAGCAACACTGATCCCTGCATTTTATTGTCGTACCTGAGTACTACCCATTGCGCGTCGAAACTGACTAGTCTAGGCGCACGATTAAGGAGTACTCATGACAAAAATAATTCATACCATGATCCGCGTAAGCGATCTGGAGCGTTCTCTTAAGTTCTACCGCGACGCACTTGAGCTAGAAATCAAAGACCAATACGTATTCGACGGCTTTTCTCTTACTTACCTAGCGAACTCAGAAACAGGGTTCGAACTTGAACTGACTCACAATCATGACCAAAGCGAACCGTACACTCACGGCTCGGGTTATGGTCACCTTGCGGTGAGTGTTGAAGACATTGAAGCCGCACACCGCCGCTTAACATCACTTGATATTGAGGCAAGTGATATCAAGGTGTTTGACCACCAGCAAAAACACTTAGCAACCTTCTTCTTCGTCACCGATCCTGACGGTTACAAAATCGAATTCTTACAACGACAAGGTCGTTACCTTTAATAACAACAAAGAAGTAAACATAACTATGATTCATTTAACTGCTGCATTTCACGCAAAACCAGAACACACATCGACACTTAAGCAGGCACTAGAAGCTATGTTAGTGCCAACTCGTAATGAAGAAGGATGCGTGCGTTACCAACTTTTCCAAGACAAAAATGACGCTTGCCAATTTTTGTTCCAAGAGCAATTTGCTGACCAAGCGGCTTTTGACCAACACTGTAATACTGAACATTTCCAAGCTCTGCTTAGTACTATCGATGGTTTACTAGCTAGTGAGCCAAAAATCACCTTCTTTGAAGAGCTATAAGCGTTAAAGCACAAAAATAAAAAAGGCACTCAAGTGAGTGCCTTTAGTTTCTGTTGAGAGAGTTACGCGTCTTTCTTGTCGACCATATGTAAATGAACATCTTGTTGCGGGAAAGGAATCGAAATACCTTCGCGGTCAAAACGCAATTTCACTTCTTTTGTCACATCCCAGTACACATCCCAATAATCGTCGGTTTTCACCCAAGGGCGAACAATAAAATCAACCGATGATGTATTTAGCGTATGAACCTTGATGTTTGGCTCTGGTGAGCGAAGCACTGAAGGGTGAGACGTGACTATATCATTCAGAACTTCTTCTGCTTTTAGCAGATCATCGGCATAGCCAATACCAAAGACCATATCAACTCGACGAATACGCTCGTGCGTCACGTTCTTAATCACATCGCCCCAAATCTTGCTGTTTGGCACAATGATAATTTGGTTATCGAATGTACGAATCGTAGTATTCACCAAACTCATGTGGCTTACCTTACCGTCAACACCACCCGCGTATACGAAATCGCCAACATCAAATGGGCGATAGATCAGCAGCATCATGCCTGCCGCAAAATTCGATAATGTATCTTGTAGGGCAAAACCAATGATCACACCGGCGATACCGAAACCAGTTAGGATTGGAGCAAGGTTTAAACCGATTTGAGACAAACCGACCATGATACCGATGATCCATACCGCCTTGCCCGACATCGAAATAAAGAAATCTTGCATCAAATGCGACAATTTCAAATTCTTAGAGGCTACCGTTTTACTCACGACTTTTCGGGTTAACTTCGCCAATGAACGAGCAATCAATAAGATCAGGGCAAAGACAAAAAGCTGGAAAACATGCTGTGGCGCATTCTCCGCGAACCAATCTACCGCAGAGTTCGACCAATGACTCAGGATAGACAGAATGACTTTTGAGTTCAGAAGATCATGGGTGATGCTACCTGTCACTTCAAATATCTGACGTTTATACTCAGACGTCTCCAGCCCTACTTTGTCACCAATCGAAATTAATTTACGAAGGCTATCGGTAGCAATATTAAGGCGTTGTTTAAGGATCAGTTGGCTCAGTTGTAAAGACGCTTTTTCAGATTCTGGGCTGGAAGAGACTTGTGAACCGATGATTTCGCTTTGCTGGTTGAGGTACTCGATAGACGCAGATAGCAGACGCATACGCTTATCTACGCCCTCTTTAAACTCAGCATCAGCATCTTCGTCTTGAACGTATAACTTCTTCAACCAGTTTAAATTTTGCCAACTCGATTCATAACTCACATCCAAATACTGTTGCAGCTCACGATAGCTATTGATTAAAGAAAGCTTATCTTCGTCTTTTGACTTATTGATTTCCTCATTCAGCGCTTTGATTTTGTCATCGAGATAAACCACGGCACCTTCCGAGTACTTCTCTTGAGTTTGTACGAGCTCAATCAACTTCTCATGAGGAATGGACTTATTACTGATCGCAGTAGCGAGACGACTTCTCAATTCTTCGTTTTTCTGGAAAAGCTGTAGTTGAAGTGCATCGCGTTCGTCTCCACTAGCTAGCTTTAAACTTTCAGATAAGTCGAGAATGTCTCGGTTAATATTATCAATAGCCTTCTCTGCTGCAGAAACTTTTGGCATATCTACTGTGGTCTCAACGCTTTCCGTAGCTTGTACAATGAAAGGGCTCATTGTCAGAGTCAGCAGAGCCATTAAAACCAACCATGGGGTCAAACGCACTTTAAAGGGGGATAGTAACGTCATTTTTACCTCGTAAGAGACAATCCCAATCAACACGATCGAGAAATGGAATGTAAATCCTTGAAATTAGATGCTCTAAGTTTACAACACGAATTCGCAAACCGAGCAGCATTTAGTAAATTAAGCGTCAAAATTCATAATCAATGTCCATTATTTACTCTGTTTTATTCGCTATTAGCTCAAACCTATGACAAGTTCCATTGTGTTGATATTGATACAAACTGAAGATTAGGTGTGCATCACCGTCGCCACAAATACAGCACCTGAGTAAGAATGGACTATGATTGAACGGAGTGAACGCTAATTGTTTCATCAATAAGGAGAAATCATGGGTTTTCTATCTTGGATCATTCTGGGCTTGATAGCCGGAGCACTCGCTAAGTGGCTGATGCCAGGCAATGATGGCGGCGGTTGGATCGCGACTATGGTGTTGGGCATTGCTGGTGCCTTCGTAGGCGGATTCTTGGGAAGCTTTGTCGGGCTGGGCGGTGCTGATGGCGTAAATATCGGCAGCATCATCACCGCCACATTAGGCGCGTTTGTATTGTTGTTTGTCTACAACCGCTTCTTGAAAAACTAATGTAATGCATAGCAGATAGAGCCTATCAAAACATCACGATAGGCTCGTTATTACTCATTGACGCTTAAATGTAAACGTACCAATGTGCTGCCCAGATGAGCGATGAACACCATTTGAAAAATCAGTATCTGAAGCCGCAGACGTTAACAGAGTTATGTTTTCTTTAGGAGAGGTATCTGCATTCCCTGAAGTAAATGATACGCCGTCGTCGGTTCCTGCATCATAAGTTTTGAGTTCAACAACCAGTTCATCAACCCATTGACCATTTTGGAACAAGTTAAGACTATCGACGCCAACAAACCAGTCTGGGCTTGGCGCAACCATAGTAATCACACTAACTAAACTGAAATCTTCGTCTAAGCTAAAGGTAACTTCAACTTGAGTCTGGCCATTCGGCAAATCCCCACCTTCAATTAAAGACTGGCTGAATCCCGAATTCTGAATGTTACCAATTTCACTTTTTATGCTATTCGTTGAACCTGCCTCTGCTACAATTTCAACCCCAGAAGTCGCCAACTTACCAGTGCTAAAAAGGGAAGCTGAAGCGTTGTGCGTCATGCCAATCAAAGGAGAAAAATGTGCACTCCCGCTCGGGTAATTGGTAGGGAAGTTTGTCGTATTCCAGTCGCTCTTAAAAGTAAGCTTATAGGTAACACCATTGATAGCAGTAGAACCGGAGCTATCCCCAGAACTATCTCCCCCACACCCCAGAAGCATAAGACTCAATACAGAGACAGTTAGAACATTATTCCTCGTAGGCTTCATCGCATCTCTCCCCAGACAAAAGTTAACAAAGTGTTAACCAGAAAACTTATCTCAAGTAAAGCAGCTTTGTTCACAGATGCAAATGAAACGGACTTCTACAATATCTAGTCAACAAAGTGAATTATCCTCCCCCAATAACAAACAAGCCTTTCACTCACATGAAAGGCTTGTTTTTATTCCGATATTATCGATTAGGGTGATTTAAGATATGGTCTTCCCAGTCCACCACGTCTATCTCGTACACCACTTTGTTTCTGACACTTTCGCCAGCAGCATGCATGGCTGACTTGGAACCCGTTATCAGTGGGTGCCATTCTGGTAGTGGTTGGTCCTCTGCGAGCAAACGGTAGGCACAAGTGTGCGGTAGCCAAGTAAAGTCATCAATATCTTCACGTGTTAGCTTGGTGCACTCTTCCCCTGAAGTGAAACGATTCGGGTAATCTTTGCACGAACACGTTTTGCTGTTCAGCCAACTGCAAGCAACATTGGTGTAATAAATTTCGTCCGTATCTTCATCCATTAGCTTGTGTAGACAGCACTTGCCACACCCATCACAGAGAGATTCCCATTCTTCTTCTGTCATGTTCTCTAACGATTTACTTTGCCAAAATGGAGTGCTCATACGCTTACTACTTATTACTGAGTGGGAATGAATTGGGTGCGTTTTATACCCCTCTGGGCATCAAAATTCAAGTTTTACGGTGTGAGTGAAGTGATAGGAATATTGAGTAAGATTTGTTCGCATTTAGCAATGCGATCATATTGCGATGAATTTACGCGCGCCTCTTCCAATCTGGCGAGAAATGTCCATAATGCCCCCTTCATTTTTACGAGGGCTTTAAGATGGATTGTCGATTAGGTTGTGGGGCATGCTGCATAGCACCGAGCATCTCTTCCCCGATTCCAGGCATGCCAAATGGCAAACCAGCAGGTGAACGTTGTATCCAATTAAATGACGATAATCTGTGTAAGCTGTTCGGAAAACCAGAACGCCCGAAAGTTTGCCACGACTTCAAACCATGTCCGGTTGTGTGTGGCAAAACAAATCAAGAAGCGTTAAACAACATTACAGAATTAGAGCAACTCACTTAATCGTTCCCCAGCTCTCTTAGGTACAGGTAGATCGTATCGCGTGAGATACCGAGATGATTTGCCACCATCAAAACCGCATCTTTGTATTTGAAAATACCCAGCCCTTGCAAACGGGTGACCAGTTCTCGGTTACGTTTGGATGGTGTGATCGCTTCATTCATCCACACTTCTGATTGAACAGTTTCAATCGTGCTAATGATGGTCTCATCAATATTACGCGCGAATGTCTCAGGTGAACGCGCTCCTGTACAACATTCGTTTTGCTGTTGCGGCATAATTGAACGCAAGAAATCTTGCATTGGTACGTCCATGTCCACGTTAATACACAGCAATCCGATCGGTTTATTTTTAGGGTTGCGAACTATCGTGGTAATGGAGTGCAAGGTCTTTCCACTCGCCGTTTTCGTTAAATACGAGTCTGAAACGTCATTGCCCTCTAACAGCTTCATTCTTGCTAAGTTGGTAATCGGTGCACCTTCACCACGTTCAGTAATGTGACCATTGGCAATTTTGATAATTTCCGGTGCTTCCGCATCAAGGCTGTGAAGAACGACTTCGGTGTGCTCACCATACATGCGTGCAATACCATCCACACGACGTTCTTCATTGAATTCAAAATATCTAAATCACTTTTAGTGAGTTTCTTAAGCAGCAATGTTACTTCCCTTAGCAAAAACGTTGAGGCTAGGCTGACATAATATCGATAATAGATTTATCAGTATACGGCATACCGAGTCTAACCATCGAGCCTACATTTCTAATCGTTTGTTCGACTTCGTTACCTACTATACCTTGATTCTTCACGCTGTGGTTACCCATAGCCATCAAATATGAGCGTACTGCGGTGGTAGAGGAAGTGCAGACTTTCATCGCGCAGGACGATTTCGCTCCATCACATACCATGCCCCGAACTGTCGCTAATCACGTTCTGAATCGCATAACATGACTGTTCAAACGAACCTCCCGCCAAATATACTAGCGCCATGGAAGCTGCGGCACTGGTGACCGTATTACCACAAAACGCCGATAGCGGTGGGTAGTACGATTTAATGTAAATCGCACCTAAGTGACTCATGATTAACGCACGAGCTAATTGCTCTTCAGTACTTTGGAAAACCTCTGCTGCAATGACCACTGGCATAGTAGCCGCGATACCTTGGTTACCACTGCCAAAGTTACTCATGGCTGGTAGCGTAGCTCCCCCCATACGTGCATCCGAGGCGGCAGAGGTCATCATTTGGATACGGCTCATCAAATCATTACCAAGCAACCCTTGCTCGATATTACCTTTTAATGTACGACCGATCTCCAATCCATAACCATTATCGATACCCTCTTGCGCTAATGAACTGTTGAGCTCGGCCGCTTGTAGGATAAATTTGATCTCTTCAAAAGGCGCTTTAAGTGCAAAGTCGTAGATTTGTTTGATAGAGATGTCCACACCTTCACAAACAGACCCAGTTGCAACTCGTTGCTGTTGGGGCGCATCAAATGTCACTTTGCCATTGTGAGTGATCTGAATAATGTTGGTGTGTCCACCACTGATTGTCACTGATACCGTGTCTTCTCCAGCAGCCATGGTGACGCTGCAAAAGATGAATTCTTGGGTATCAATGCGCGCAACGCTAACGCGCTCTTCATCAATCAGTTGTTGAGCAGCAGTCACATTGTCTTGATTAATATGGGCAAGAACTTCCAATTCGGCATTAGGGTCACCGGCCAACGCACCTACAGATGCGGCAATCTTCAGACCAATCTTTCCGGTTCCAGGGACATAAACTCCCATTGAGTTTTTAAATAGATTGTCAGAGACACGGACTTCTATCATCTCTGGGGTCTGGCATCCAAGCTCACGTTTTGCAACTGCTGCCGCGTATGCAGCAGCAATGGGTTCTGTACATCCGAGTGCAGGTTTTACAACTTGCTTAATGATTTGGATATATTGGTTCCATTGCTGATTCATGTTTTTTCTCCGTATTACTTTTTGCAAGCAATCGCTTCAACTTCAATCAATACGCCTAGCGGAAGATCTTTTACCGCAAAGCAGCTGCGCGCAGGACACTCTTTATTAAAGAACTCAGCATAGACTTTGTTAAACTCAGCAAAGTCACTGATGTTCGCCAAATAACAAGTTGTTTTCAAAACAGTGTCAATGCTACCACCGCCTGCTTCTAAGACGTGTTTTAGGTTCGTCAAAGATTGATGACTCTGAGCAGTAATGCCCCCCTCAACTACTTTGCCTACTGCACTATCAACTGGCAGTTGACCAGACGTAAAAATCAAGTCTCCGTAAGCAGTGCCGTGCGAATAAGGGCCAATAGCAGCTGGAGCGTGCTCTGAAGTAATCAATTCTTTCATTTTAATCCTCACATAATTTTTAATTTTAATAAGAAAACTCTTAAGTAAGTTTTCATTTCAAAGCTATTCTTTCAACTATATGCGAATACAACAACTACTTCAGATCACATAAATCGATCTTTTTTCAGATTTTATTGAGTATTTTTGCCGAGATCTCAAATTTATCTGAATTTTCCACAAAAAAATTGTTGTTGTTCTTTTTCTCAAATAGATTTGAGAAAAATTCATACTAACAAAGAGACAACGACAATGAGCGTTACTGTACCTACACAAACTCTTCCAATAACCAAAGAGCCGCCTCACGTTAAGGCGGGAATGACCGTAGAAGAATGGAAAGCCGCAACCAAGTTTGACAGCACAGACTGGGGTTGGGTGATCATGAGTATCGGCATGGCAATCGGTGCTGGTATTGTTTTTCTTCCTGTAAAAGTTGGTGTACTGGGCATTTGGGTATTCCTTGCTTCGGCAGTTATTGGTTACCCTGCCATGTACTTATTCCAACGATTATTCATTAACACCTTATCGACGTCACCAAAATGCCAAGACTACGCTGGTGTCATTTCAGGGTACCTAGGAAATAAATGGGGGGCTCTGTTGGGGATACTCTACTTCATCATGCTGGTGATTTGGGTGTTCGTTTACTCCACAGCAATCAACAATGACTCAGCCTCTTTCCTACATAGCTTTGGCATCACTAAGGGGCTATTGTCGGAAAACCCGCTGTATGGTCTTGCTTTAGTTTGTGCTTTAGTGGCCATCGCGTCACGTGGTGAAAAGATCTTATTTAAAGTGAGCACTGGTCTGGTTTTGATCAAGTTATGTACCGTTGCCTTACTTGGCGTGATGATGATTGAAAAGTGGGACTTTGCTAACGTCGGCTCTGTACCTGCGGCAGGTGCAGGTTTGAAAGACGCCATTGAACTATTGCCCTTCACTCTTACTTCAATCTTGTTTATTCAAAGCTTGAGCCCAATGGTTATCTCTTACCGCTCTAAAGAAAAATCAATTGAGGTTGCACGTTTTAAAGCGATGCGTGCGATGAAGATTGCTTTCGGTATTCTGTTTGTCACCGTGTTCTTCTATGCAATCTCGTTCACCCTTGCGATGTCTCACGATCAAGCAGTAAAAGCAGCTGAAGAGAACATCTCTGCATTAGCGATGGTCGCACAGGGTATGGACGGGACAACATTGAAATTGCTTAGCTTAATGTTGAACATTTTCTCTGTTATGACGGCGTTCTTTGGGGTGTACCTAGGGTTCCGCGATTCTTGCCAAGGTCTTGCAATGCTGGCTCTTAAGAAAGTCATGCCTGAAGAGCAGATTAACCGTAATTTGGTAACCAAAGGCATCATTCTATTTGCTATTTTGATGGCTTGGGGCGCTATCGTGTTGAACTTGCCAGTATTGAGTTTTACTTCAATATGTAGCCCGATCTTTGGTTTGATTGGTTGTTTGATCCCTGCGTACTTGGTGTATCAAGTTCCTTCACTGCATAAATACAAAGGTGCTTCACTCTACCTAATCATTGCGACAGGTATTCTACTGTGTATCTCACCTTTCATCGCATTTAGTTAACCCTTCCTCTCACCTCGGTTATTCGTCTTCATGATGATGACCGAGGTTCTCTACGTTTCCACTTCATAGAGTATTTCGTTTCATATCTGAGACAAAAACCCGCCGATCTGGTTATTCGCTTAATTTCCGTGCTTCGAATCACACTTTTCTGACAATTCTCTACTATGTTCAGCGGGTAATCTAAATCCGAAATAGGAAACAACATGAATAAATACATGGCAGAGGTTTTTGGTACTTTTTGGTTAGTGCTTGGTGGTTGCGGCAGTGCGGTATTAGCTGCGGGCTTTCCAGATATTGGCATCGGTCTACTAGGTGTTTCTCTTGCGTTCGGCTTAACCGTACTCACCATGGCATTTGCGATTGGTCATATCTCAGGTTGTCATTTAAACCCAGCTGTAACAGTCGGTTTATGGGCTGGCGGTCGTTTTGATACCAAAGACGTTATCCCTTATATCATCGCACAAGTGATTGGTGGCGTGATTGCAGGCGGTGTGCTCTACGTTATTGCAACAGGTCAAGCTGGCTTTGATGTAGTTGGTTCTGGCTTCGCATCAAATGGCTACGGTGAACATTCTCCAGGTCAGTACTCAATGGTAGCAGCACTTGTAACAGAAGTTGTGATGACAATGATGTTCCTTATCGTGATCATGGGCGCGACCGACAAACGTGCTCCTCAGGGATTTGCACCTATCGCGATTGGTCTATGTTTAACCCTGATTCACTTGATCAGTATCCCTGTAACGAATACGTCCGTTAACCCTGCGCGTAGTACTGGTGTTGCCGTATTTGTTGGCGATTGGGCAGTTTCTCAGCTTTGGCTATTCTGGGTAGCACCAATTGTTGGTGGTATCTTAGGTGCGCTTATCTATAAGAATCTTCTAGGTGTAGAATCAAACGACTAATTGATTATCAAACCGCAAGATCAAAAAAGCCGCTGAATTCAGCGGCTTTTTTATTAAATCTTGTGTCGACCTAAGAGTGAGTGTGACAAGGTTGTCCCATCTACGAGCTCAAGCTCCCCACCTACAGGTACACCATGTGCAATGCGGCTGGCGTCGACCTGGTGTTCTTTACATAATTCTGCAATGTAGTGTGCTGTTGCTTCCCCTTCTACCGTAGGGTTGGTAGCAAGGATCACTTCAGAAATATCACCTCGGCGCAGACGGTAGTCAAGAACATCAAGACCAATATCACTTGGACCAATTCCGTCCAGCGGTGATAAGTGCCCCATCAGTACAAAGTATCGACCTGAGTATTGACCGGTAGCTTCTACTGCAGCGATGTCTGCCGGGCTTTCTACTACACAAATTTGACCGTTTTCTTGGCGTTTTGGGTTAGTACAAATATGACAAATTTCTTCTTCAGTGAAGGTACGACACTCGGTGCAATGACCGATTTCTGTCATTGCTTGGCTCAGCGCGTCTGCTAGTTGCAGACCGCCTTTTCTATCACGCTGTAACAAATGAAAGGCCATACGTTGCGCCGACTTGGGACCTACCCCAGGTAGACAACGTAAGGCCTCCATCAATTGTTCCAGCATATGACTGGTACGCATTGAAAATCCGCTTAGTTAGAATTCAGCAGATTAGAATGGCATTTTCATACCTGGTGGTAGTTGCATACCGCCAGTTACAGAAGCCATTTTCTCTTTTTGAGTCTCTTCAACGCGACGTGCTGCATCGTTGAATGCTGCAGCGATTAGATCTTCTAGCATCTCTTTGTCGTCTTCCATCAGACTTTCATCGATTTCTACACGACGCACACTGTGACTGCCAGTGATTGTAACTTTAACTAGACCAGCACCAGACTCGCCAGTTACTTCCATATTCGCGATTTCTTCTTGAAGCTTTTGCATGCGATCTTGCATTTGCTGGGCTTGCTTCATTAGGTTGCCCATACCGCCTTTACCAAACATGTTTATCTCTCTGGTTTAATTAGGTGTTGCATCTGTTAATGGGGTTATCACTTTACGTTTTCAACCCCATTCCGTTCAATTTTTAGATAGGGCGTACACTATCTTTATCAAGCTCTGCTGTAAATCGACGTTCGATGAACTGTACGTGTGGATCGTTTTCTAAACTGATCAGAGCCTGTTGTAATTTCTCTTGGTAGAGCCTATCTCTTAACTCTAGCGGGGTTTCACCATTTTCACCGACATCAATGCTTAAATGGCACTCTTCCCCTAGCACTGTATTGAGAGCATTTAATAACTCGCTCTGCGCTCTATCGGTGTTGAGGTGAGCTTGATTGCCTCTTAATTGTAGTGAAACCGTTGAACCTTCTTTATCAAAGTGCGAGTTCAAAGCCAATTGTTCCACCAATTTAGGTGTGTCCATTTGGCTAATTAGATTCGCCCATTCACTTCTTTCTAGAGATTCATCCACCAGCTTTTGCGCCATTTCTGGCGTTTTTTCATGTTCTAACGCTTGTTTGAGCTGCGTCGGTGTCAGTTCCGTATTGGCTTTCTTTTCGACCGGTTTTGTTGGTCGCCAACGGTATGCCTCATCCTCTGGCTCTTGATTTTCAGCTTGAGGAGTAGATTTAGGCGACACCTGTGCAGAATTGCCATGCAATTGCGCTAAACGGTCAATAACCGATTCTTTTTGTGCAGGTGCCGCTTTAGGCTTTTTTGGACCACCAGTCGGAGCCGTTGCTTGTTGTTGTCCTTGACGCTGTGAGCGCAATTGATGGCGTAAACCACTCAAATTACCGCGAGAAGGCGCACTTTGTTGTGGCTGAGCCTGTTGAGGAGCGTGCTGCGTTGGCGCAGGATTCTCACTCATTGGTGGAGCCATGTCATATTGTGGTGGTGCCATATCGTATCCACCCTGATACTCAGGTTGATACTGTGGCGCTTCGTTCTGCGTCGCTGGTTGGCTCATCGGTTGAGAAGCTGCATGCTGTGGCGCTGATTGCGCTGGGCGGCTTTGCATCTGCTGCATTGGCGCTTGTGCTGCAGGTGTTTGTTGCTTCGATGGCTGCAGTTGAGGTGATTGCTGCTGTGGAGCAATTTGTGGTTGGCTCACTGTCGCAGTCGGCGCGACTTGAGGCTGCGATGAGGTAGAAATTACGTTTGCGTTGTTATTTGCTGACGGACGGAATGCCATCATACGCAATACAATCATTTCCATGCCGACGCGACCATTTGGTGACAGCGTCAGGTCTTCACGACCTTTCAAGGCGATCTGGTAGTAAAGCTGAACATCTTGCGGTGTCAGAGCTTTACTTAATAATTCAATTTTTTCAGCATCAGGCTGCGATTGATCCAAAGTCGAAGGCAGAGCTTGGTGCATCGCAACACGATGAAGCTGAGAAGCTAATTGCTGTAGTAACCCATCCCACTCTACACCATTTGATGCGAGTAGTTGGATTTTATCCATCGCTTGTTGAGGTTGCTTACTACTGATTGATTCCAGCAAATGGATAGCTTGGTCTGTATCAATCGTACCAAGCATATGGCTAACGATGTCAGTTTGAATCGAACCGTTACCAAGGGCGATAGCTTGGTCAGTTAAGCTCAGTGCATCGCGCATACTGCCATCTGCAGCGTGCGAGATCATGCCAAGTGCTCTTGCTTCTGCAGAGACTTGTTCTTTTTCCAGAATATGGTCAAGTTGCTGATGGATATCATCAACACTGATTGGCTTAAGATGGAACTGTAAACAACGTGACATCACTGGCAGTTTCTGTGGATCTGTCGTTGCCAACAAGAACTTCACATACTCTGGCGGCTCTTCCAATGTCTTTAACAGCGCGTTGAAAGAGTGGCGCGAAAGCATGTGTACCTCATCGATGAGGTACACTTTAAAACGTCCGCGAGCGGGTTTGTATTGAACGTTGTCTAACAGTTCACGAGTATCTTCAACTTTAGTACGAGAAGCTGCGTCGATTTCAAGTAAGTCTACAAAGCGACCCTCATCAATCTCACGACAAGTATCACATTTCCCACAAGGGTTAGCAGTGATCCCTGTTTCGCAGTTCAAGCCCTTAGCAAACAGGCGGCCAATTGACGTTTTACCAACGCCTCGCGTGCCACTGAATAGGTACGCATGGTGTAAGCGATTTTGCGCTAACGCGTTTTCCAGAGCAGTTAAGACATGACTTTGTCCAACCACTTGATCAAACTTGTTAGGACGCCATTTTCGCGCTAAAGCTAAATAACTCATTGAATGTATTAGTGTCCTTCAAACTCGCAAATGCTGTATACGTTAAGACCTAGACCTTCTAGGCGCTTATCACCACCAATTTCTGGTAGGTTAATAACGAACGCAGCGTGCTCTAATTCACCGCCAAGCTGACGGATCAGTTTTGTTGTTGCTTCGATTGTACCGCCAGTCGCTAGCAGATCGTCAACAACCAATACTTTATCGCCTTCTACGATTGCATCAGTATGAATCTCTAGCGTATCCACACCGTACTCAAGCTCATAAGATTGAGCCACAGTAGGACGAGGTAGTTTGCCTGGCTTACGCACAGGGACAAAACCCACACCCAGTTCAAGTGCTAGAGGCGCACCAAATAGGAAACCACGAGCTTCTGTGCCGACCACTTTCGTGAAGCCCATGTCTTTGTAACGTTCAACTAATAGGTTAATCGTTGCTTGGTACGCTTTTGCGTCTTCCAGTAGGCTAGTTACGTCGCGGAAAAGAATGCCTGGTTTTGGGTAATCTTGGATGCTTTTGATGCTAGATTTGATCAGCGAAATTGTTTCTGTAGTCATAATACCGATTTACTTAGATTGGCTCATCACCCTCTGTTCTTATCGCAGTATATATGAGGGCAATAAACAATAGGTTTTCAGCGCGACGTACTCATTATTTTAAAAGTTACAGGCGCTGAAAATACAAACGCCCACTCGAAGAGCGGGCACACTATTCTCTACAATCTTAGTGATTTTCTTCTCGGTCAGCAACCAGCTCAGTCACAGGTAGACGCATAAACCAGCTCAGTAAAACGATTAGCATCACTAAAAGCGCAATTTTTACCCAGACAATGGGAGCAACCAGAATAGATACGGTAAAACTGAGCACGATAAATACAGCACCACGCTGCTTCACTTTTCGTGTAACCGCTCGGTGTTTGTGCCAGTTTTCTAGCATAGGTCCGAACGTTTTATGCTCATGCAGCCAACGATGAAAAGCAGGACTACCACGCATAAAACAGGCGCTGGCTAATAGAATAAAAGGTGTGGTTGGAAGTAATGGAAGGACGATACCAGCAATGCCAAGTATCATGCAGAGTCCACCAGCAATATTGAAAAAGTAACGCTTAATACGAATGGTGGACTCCAAAAAACAATCGTTTAATTAAAAACCTGCGTAACCGTTCAGTACGCGAATCCAGGTTAGCGTTGCAGGTAAAGTTGGGATCAAAAGAACTGCAATGAAACCTAAAAAGTAAAAAATATTATAAGGCTCTTTAAAATCTTTGTCTGCCATGATGCTTCTTCTCACTTGTTGACTTAGCTTTCTCCCAATCACATATCGTTAAATTATCGTTACGCAAATGGGTCATTATTGTTTTAAGCGCTGACTATACCTTAAACAGCAAACGCTAAACACCAACAAAAAGTAAGGCTATTGTGAGAATGATTATTAATAAGATATAGGATTTTAAACAATAAAAAAAGCAGCACATGAGTGCTGCTCATGAATTTCTGAATTCATTACATTAAACGATTCAATCGTACAATGTTTAGGCTAAAGCTTGAGGTCCCTAAGCAGCCAATTGAAAGCTGTCCACCTGTGGTAATTGGAAGTTCGCGGGTAATAAAATTCTTCATACTACCATCACCAAGACGATTGCCGGCCGCGATGTGTTGATTAACATGTCCATCAGACCACTGGCTGTCCAGACCTGCCGGCAATATAGAGACTGACGATGATGCTAAATCAGCCACGCCGAACACTGCATTTACTGCACCTGCACACTCTGAACATTGTATGCCCTTTTCAATGATCTCAACCATGTCTTTAAGATCGGCACTAAAGCTTTTTAAGTTGCGTAGATAATCATCAAACAGAGCTCTCACCAGTAATGTGGTTGCTACGCCGTCTTGCTGCAGTGAAGCCGAATCCACAAGGTAGAAAGCAAATTGCCCGTTCATTAACCATCGGTAGTCAAACACCAATGGCATCACGTCTGTCGATTGCAGTAATCGGTACGAGCACTTCCAATCTCCCTGAGAGGTGTCTTTCTCAGGCAATAGAGCGTGCAACAAATCACGCGCTGCATTCGGGTTTTGCTGTAGATACTCAAGATGCCAATGAAGCTCTTGGTCATCTGGCATCTCTCCACCATCATCAACTCGGAACCACTGGCTCGAAAAATCTCGTTGTTCTGCAAAGTGGCAGTCCGAATCTTCCAGCGTATTGTCAATCGCTTGAGAGAGATGGTGATAATTTCCAATAGGTTTTGGTAGGAAGTCTTTGATACCAAATCGAAGCGCTTTTGCCACGTCAGACATTTCGTCTGTACCTGACACCACGATCAATGGCATCGATGGATATTCTAGGCTTACTTCCTCCACAAACTCGATTCCGTCTAAAACGGGCATGGATAAATCGCATAAGACAAGGTCAGGCTCGCACTCACGCAATTGCTGCAGTGCTTCTAAACCGTTTTCAGCTTCTACTACCTTGTAACCCTGACTTTCTAAATAGGCACTAGTTACTCTACGAAATATGGGGTCATCGTCCACCAACATGATGAGCTTGTGATTGACCACTTCCTGCGCCGAGACCATTGCCGTTTGACCGTGAGTCTTAAACATACCTTTGCACCTCACAAAGCTCAGTCAAAAAACAAATTTATACGTTATTATTTTTGTTGTATTCACATCTTACAAAACGTTGTGCAGCAAGACGTCAGGCCCTTTCACCTTGTTATAAACCGTAGCCTTAAATTGACGTTTATACAAATATTCCATGGTTTATCAGTATTTACTAAGAGCGTCCTGCTGTGTTCAAATGGTGCAACATGTTGACTTAAAGCAAACTTTGATCACAAAGTTAATTATAAATTAGCCATAAACGGTAATTTAATGTGTCTGGAAATATGAAATTAGATGATCTAAACCTGTTTCGATTGGTTGTCGAAAATGGGAGCTATACCGCAACTTCGCGAAAAACCATGATTCCGGTGGCAACCATCACCCGACGCATTCAAGCGCTAGAAGACTCTGTCAATCTTCGATTGCTGAACCGTCATGCGCGTAAGCTTTCTCTCACTGAAGCTGGAGAACGCTTTTACCATGAATGCTCACCTCTGCTGCAACGCCTAACCTCGACAGCTGAGGAAATTACGGATGACTGCCGCGGTGCATCGGGCAAAATCAAAATTTCTGCGCCGTACAATCTGACGAAGCGCATGATGATGCCAATGTTCAATTCGTTCATGAAGCAGTACCCAGATATCAACATTGAGTTGACGACGGAAAGCAATGCGGATCAACTTGATCCGACCGAATGGGACGTGATCTTCCGTGTTGGTCCGCAACGTGATTCAAGTCTGATTGCACGCAAAATTGGTGAAGTAAAAGATATTTTGGTTGCAAGCCCTGACTACTTAACGGCGAACCCAGCTCCAAATCACGCTGAGGAGCTTTCTAACCACTCTTTGCTAAAAGGCTCACCGCTTATCAAGTGGACACTGATTAACAGCAAAGGAGAGTCTGTGGTGAACGTAGAGCGCGGTCGTTTTCAAGCAAACGCACTTAACGTGGTTCGTAGCTCTTGTTCAGAAGGTTTAGGTATTACTTTGATGCCTGACGTGATGATCAAAGAGTACATCGAAAGCGGCGATCTTGTGCGCGTACTACCAGATTGGAGCGCAAACCCGCGTGACATCTACATGCTGTACAACCACAAAGACCACTTACCTGAAAAGGTACGCTTATTCATCGACTTCGTGATTGCTTACAACATTCACTAAGCTAAAAACATAAGCCGATAGAAAACAAAAACCAGAGCCGAAGCTCTGGTTTTTTTATCTCTTGAGAAGTGCGATTTAAGCGCCTTCGTTGTGCAACTCTAAGTTTGCTAGGTCTTGCTGGATTTCGCGCTGTGTTTTCGCATCATCGTTGCGCAGACCATCAAGGAAATCCAGATATTGCTGGTCAATATCACCCGTCACGTACTCACCGTTAAATACGGATGTATCAAACGTAGTGATATCTTGGTTACCAAGACCAACTGCCTCGACTAAATCATCGAGACGTTGATAAATCAGAGCATCCGCACCGATTTGCTTGCAGATGGTCTCGTTATCGCGTCCATGAGCAATCAGTTCTGTTGCGCTTGGCATGTCGATACCGTAAACATTCGGGAAACGAACTTCTGGCGCGGCAGAAACCATAAACACTTTGTTCGCACCGGAATCACGAGCCATCTCAATGATCTGCTCTGAAGTCGTACCACGTACGATAGAGTCATCGACTAGCAGGACATTTTTGCCCTTGAACTCAGAGCGGATTGCATTGAGCTTACGACGTACCGACTTCTTACGTTGCTGTTGTCCCGGCATGATAAAGGTACGACCTACGTAACGGTTTTTCACAAAACCTTGGCGGTATGGCTTATCAATCGCTTGAGCAATTTGCAGTGCGATATCGCAAGACGTTTCTGGAATAGGAATAACCACGTCGATGTCTAAATCTGCGTAGTCTTCGCTGATACGCTCACCGAGCTTCTTACCCATTTCAACACGAGCACTGTACACTGAAATCTTATCGATGAATGAATCTGGACGAGCAAAGTAAACGAACTCAAAAATACATGGGTTCAGCTTAGGGTTGTCAGCACACTGCTTAGTGTATAGCTCACCGTCAAATGTCGCGTAAATTGCCTCACCAGGCGCCACGTCGCGAACAAAATCGAAGCCAACAGCATCCAATGCGACAGATTCTGACGCCACCATATACTCTGTTCTGCCGTTTACTTCTCGCTTGCCAAGACAAAGAGGACGAATGCCGTGAGGGTCACGAAATGCAATCATACCGTGACCAATGATCATCGCTGTTACTGCGTATGCACCGCGAATAGTGCGATGCACATTAGTCACCGCGCGGAACACGTCTTCAGAAGTCACGTTACCTTTAACGGTGTCGATTTCATGAGCCAGTACATTAAGAAGCACTTCTGAGTCTGAAGTGGTGTTGATATGGCGGCGGTCTTTTTCAAACAGTTTCTGACGAACTTCATGAGCGTTTGTCAGGTTACCGTTGTGGGCAAGTGTAATACCGAAAGGAGAGTTTACGTAGAAAGGTTGAGCTTCTGAGGCGCTTGAACTACCTGCAGTAGGGTAACGAACATGACCAATACCCACCTCACCTTGCAAGCGTTGCATGTGTCTTGCTTCGAACACATCCTTCACTAAACCGTTCGCCTTGCGCAGACGAAAACGATTGCTTTCTATGGTACAAATACCAGCGGCATCTTGGCCACGATGCTGTAACACCGTTAACGCGTCATAAATAGACTGGTTTACAGGCGTTGTGCCCACGATTCCAACAATACCACACATGTCCTAATCCTCGATTTGCGACAGTAGCTGGCACTACTAGATAGTGCCAGACAGAAAACTTGATGTTGCTTTTAAATGCTCGAAGAATGGGGCGATGATACGGCTGAACTCAGGGACCAACTGTGACTCTTTCCACCAATCCGAGCTTGGGAATGCAGTAAACGCATCCATAAAAAACAGCACCGCAGAAACAATCAGTACTCCGCGTAAACCACCAAACACCACACCGAGAATTCGATCGGTTCCTGATAGCCCTGTTTTTTGTACCAGTTGACCAATGACGTAATTCACCACTGCACCAACCACTAGGGTTGCGACGAATAACGCCGCAATTGCGGCTCCGTTTCGAAACATTTCATCTTCGATGTTGGTGAAGTACACCGCCAATTTGGCGTAGTAGTTACTGGAGATAAAAAATGCTCCGAACCAAATCACCAAAGACAAAGCTTCTTTAGCAAAACCGCGAACTAAACTGATCAGAGCTGAAAATCCGATCACACCTAAAATGACAAAATCTAACCAATTCATGTTTTCTTCATCTTAAGTTGGCGCGCATTTTAACAGAAAAAATGCTGACGCAAACGTTTTCTTATGGATTTAATGGCTTAAATTTAAGCAATTGACCTTTTGAGCCTGTAATTTTTTGTAATTCCTTGACCTGTCGTTCAAGTTTACTTTTTGATACATCAGGACCAACAATTACTCGAGTAAAGGTATTCTCTTTTTTTACATGAGCTTGATACCCGCGCTTCTGTAAATCCTCTACCAATGCAACTGCATTCTCATGATTTTTCAGTGCCATCAATTGAATGATCCAAGCCGAATCCTCATATTGATTTTTTTCTTCAACCGGACGAACAGCGACCTCTACCTTTTCAGGCTGCTTGTTCGCGTGTTCAGGTTGAGTAGCAGGCTCTGTTTGTACAGAAACGTCAACTGGAGACACTTCAGATTCATCCACCGTCGCAGTTACCGGAGATTCTGGTAACGAAACGTTGTCTTCTTCAGGTTCCAAGATTTCAAAGTTTTCCACATCGCTATCAAGTTCTGGTTTGATAGGAATGCTGGCAAACTCTTCTTTGTAGTGCAGTTTCTTACCATCTAGGACGTCAGGGAGCACAATGACCCCCACCGCTACTAGAATGATGGTGCCGACTAAACGACTTTGGAATTTACTTGCCATCAAATTACCTTTGATTACTCATTATTTGATTGCCAATGCTCCAACACCTCGCCCACAGTATGGAAGGAACCAACCACCAAAATGACATCGTCGTGAGCTGCGTGAGTCTTCGCGCTCTCAAACGCCTCTACTGGAGCTTGGAACTCAACTTGACCTTGAGGTAAGTATTGGCACAGTTCATCTGCTGTCGCTGCTCGTGGACCTGTCAGCGATGCTGGATACCATTGCGTTGCAATTGGAGTTAATGCTTCGATTGTTGCTTTGATGTCTTTATCGTGCAGCATAGCAACCACAACGTGGATGTTCTTATCCGCGTATTGACGTTTCACCTTCTCAACCAAGTATTCAGCTGAATGAGGGTTGTGTGCAACATCAAGGACGATTTCCGGACCTGTTTGCAAAACCTGCATTCGGCCAGCCAAGCGAGCATTATTCAAGCCATTAACGATATTAATGTCAGTGATTTGCAATTCTGACGCGCCGAGAGCCATTAACGCTGTTGCTGCATTCGGTAACGGTAGAGATGGCAATGGCAGATCTTCTAAATCAAATGCGCCACTGCTCCACTTCCAACCTTTCTCAGTTATCTGGTAATCAAATTGAATGCCGACTTGGAAAAACTCAGCTTGAATATCATCAGCATGGGCAGCAACCGTCGCCGGCGGTGTTGGCTGACCACAAATTGCAGGTTTGCCCGCACGGTAAATACCGGCTTTCTCGAAGCCAATCACATTGATGTCATCGCCCAGCCAATCAACATGGTCGATAGCCAAGCTAGTGATAACAGACACGTCATGGTCAACCACATTAGTCGCGTCTAAGCGTCCACCTAGACCAACTTCTAACAGGACCACATCCACTTTCTCAACTTGGAAAATACGAAGTGCCGCTAACGTACCAAATTCAAACAAACTTAGGCTTATCTCGCCGCGCTGTTTTTCGATGTAATCGAACGCCTCACAGTGTTTGCTATCTTCTGCATCGACGCCATTGATACGTACTCGCTCATTGTAGCGAATCAGGTGTGGTGAACTGTAAACACCGACAGAGTAACCGGCATCTAATAGAATGGCTTCCATCAACGCACATGTTGAGCCCTTGCCATTGGTGCCGGCAACAGTAATCACAGTAGGAGCTGGTTTGGTAAGGTTAGCCTTTTGCGCCACCGCTTGAACGCGGTCTAAGCCAAGGTCAATCGCTGAAGTGTGGAGATTTGTTAAATAATCAAGCCACATCGTTAGAGGAGATGTGGCTTGAGGAATAGAGTTTTGGGTCATCTAACTTTAACCATTAATTTCTTTGGTTTTTATGTTAGTTGATACTTTACCCTTTTTCGTCCGCTTCTGGTACAGAATATGGCTCTTCATTTGGAGATTCGTTAACCGAAACCACCATAGGAGACTTGTGGTTAGTTAGCTTAGCTACTAGACCACCCACACGCTGACGCATTTCACGACGGTCAACGATCATATCGATCGCACCGTGCTCAAGAAGGAACTCGCTACGTTGGAAGCCTTCAGGAAGATCTTCACGTACTGTCTGTTCAATTACACGGCGACCAGCAAAGCCGATAAGTGCTTTAGGTTCACCAATGTTGATGTCACCTAGCATTGCCAAACTTGCTGATACACCGCCCATTGTTGGGTCAGTCAGTACAGAGATGAATGGCAAGCCTTTCTCAGAAAGACGCTCAAGTGCCGCACTGGTTTTCGCCATTTGCATTAGAGACATCAACGCCTCCTGCATACGCGCACCACCACTTGCTGAGAAACAAACAAGTGCACAGTTGTTTTCAATTGCTGCTTCTACTGCTTTTACAAAGCGCGCACCAACAACAGAACCCATTGAACCGCCCATGAAAGAGAACTCAAAAGCACACGCCACTAGTGGCATGCCCAACAATTCACCTTGCATTACGATCAGTGCATCTTTCTCACCACTGCTCTTTTGTGCAGCAGAGATACGCTCTTTGTAGCGTTTAGAATCTTTAAACTTCAGTTTATCTTGCGGCTCAAGCTCAGTACCAAGTTCCACACGGTTACCTTCATCTAGGAATGTTTCTAGACGACGGCGCGCTTTCATACGCATGTGATGGTTACACTTAGGACAAACTTCTAGGTTACGCTCAAGCTCAGCGTGGTATAAAACCTGCTCACAAGAAGTACATTTGGTCCACACGCCTTCAGGAATAGAAGCTTTACGTGAACTTACTAGGTTGCTTTTCTCTAAAATCTTTTCAAGCCAACTCATGGAAGACCTTTTCTCTCAACTCTTCCGCTTCATTGCGAAAGATATAAATTCGGGAATATTGCGGATGGATTAAAACATATCTTGCCGCGACTGTAGATAAAAAACTGGTTGTACCTATTTTTGATATCATTAATAACGCACAGTTTCAGCACGTATCCAGCCTAAAGTACCGATATTTTGAAACAAAATCGCAAATTTAGTTCAAATTATCTGGCAAAAACAACGGACCGATCGGCACAAGTGGCAATCCAAACTCTTCTGGGTAGTCCACATCCACCAAATATAAGCCTTCAGCTTTGGCGGTCGCGCCTGCTAATTTGCGGTCTTTCGCTTCTAGTAGCCATTTTATCCATTCTGGTTTTTCTTCACCACGACCCACTTTGATCAAGCTACCGGTGATGTTGCGCACCATATGATGAACAAATGCATTGGCTTTGATATCAATCACGATGTAGTCACCATGACGAGTTACGTTAAGGTGCATCAAGTTACGGAATGGACTCAATGATTGGCAATGCGCAGCACGGAATGAGCTAAAGTCGTTCTCACCCAATAGATACTGCCCTGCTTCATGCATTTTCTTCTCGTCAAGTTCACCATGGTAGTGGCTCACCCCAGAATTCAAAATACCTGGACGCAGTGCATGATTGAAGATGATGTAGCGATAACGACGCGCAGTTGCAGAGAATCGAGCATGAAAGTCATCGTTCACTTCCACTGCCCAGCGGACAGCGATATCACTTGGCATGTTTGCATTTGCACCCATAGTCCAAGCCACCATTTTACGACTCACGTTGGTGTCAAAGTGAACAACCTGACCAGTGCCATGCACACCAGCGTCTGTACGACCTGCACACTGAACTTCAACAGGGTGATTAGCTACCACAGACAATGCTTTTTCTAGCTCTTCTTGGACGCTTTTCACTTCTCTTTGACGTTGCCAGCCAAAGTAGTTTGTACCGTTGTATTCGATACCTAATGCGATTCTCATTTTAACCTTCGAACTCTAAAATGGGGCGGGAAGTATATACGTAAGTCCTTCCAGATACAAAAAGGGCAGCGTTTGCTGCCCTTTTAGTTACCGACCGTTAATCGTATCGATAAGGTTTTTAGCCTCTCGGCGAATATCATCTTCTCCGTAGACAATCGCTTCTTCTAGCAACTTAATCGCGCCTTGAGGATCGTTCATCTCAAGGTAGATTTTTGCGAGATCCAGCTTACCTGCAGCTTCTGCATTGGTATCTACATCGACATCGCCAATATCACCAATCACGTCAGGAAATTCGTTCAGACCCACATCGAGTTTGAGATCTTGCTCTTCAAACTCGCCACCGTCTTTGTCCACTTGCGCCATCAACTCATCAATCGTCATGAATTGATTCTTCTTAGGATCAAAGTCCGTTAAGTCTTCTTGCTCACCCCAGTTTTCTTGCGCGATTTCTGGCTGTGCTAACGCGTCAGACGAACTCCATACTTCACGCTGATCTTCTGGTACCTCTGTTGCTGATGAAGTACTTTCTGGCGACAGTTTAAAGCCGTCCCAGTCATCACCAACATCCAGCATAGTCTCGAAGTCCATACCAGCGCTTGCAATCGTGTCACTATCTAGCTTGCCATCAAAGACCTCAGATTCAGCATTTTCCGATAACAGGTTCGCCATCGCTGATTCTTCGAAGTCATTTAACTCTGACTCAAAGGCATTGTTCGCTTCTGGCTCCACATCGGCACTGAAAGCTTCTGGTTGCGCAAAGACTTCGAACAAAGCATCGTGGTCATTATCAGCTTGCAACACTGGCTGAGGCGTTTCTAAGCGCTCATTCGATGCTTCTGGACTAATAGTGTCAGATTCAGCAGTTGATGGCTCTTCTGCCATTGACGCTAACGCATCTTCTTCGCTGAACTCAGGAAGCTCTAAGTCGTCGAAGTTGAACTCTTCTTCTGCTTCCGCAACTGACGCTTCAAGATCGGCTGTTTCCGATTCTGTTAGCGCTGGCTCTTCTGCCATTGACGCTAACGCATCTTCTTCGCTGAATTCAGGAAGCTCTAAGTCGTCGAAGTTGAACTCTTCTTCTGCGTCCGCAACTGGCGCTTCAAGATCGGCTGTTTCCGATTCTGTTAGCGCTGGCTCCTCTGCCATTGACGCTAGCGCATCTTCTTCGTTGAACTCAGGAAGCTCTAATTCATCGAAGTTGAACTCTTCTTCTGCTTCCGCAACTGACGCTTCAAGATCGGCTGTTTCCGATTCTGTTAGCGCTGGCTCCTCTGCCATTGACGCTAGCGCATCTTCTTCGCTGAATTCAGGAAGCTCTAAGTCGTCGAAGTTAAACTCTTCTTCTGCTTCCGAAACTGGCGCCTCAAGATCGGTTGTTTCCGATTCTGTTAGCGCTGGCTCCTCTGCCATTGACGCTAACGCATCTTCTTCACTGAACTCAGGAAGCTCTAATTCATCAAAGTTGAACTCTTCTTCTGCTTCCGCAACTGATGCTTCAACATCGGCTGTTTCCGATTCTGTTAGCGCTGGCTCTTCTGCCATTGACGCTAGCGCATCTTCTTCGCTGAACTCAGGAAGCTCTAATTCATCAAAGTTGAACTCTTCTTCTGCGTCCGCAACTGACGCTTCAAGATCGGCTGTTTCCGATTCTGTTAGCGCTGGCTCTTCTGCCATTGACGCTAGCGCATCTTCTTCGCTGAATTCAGGAAGTTCTAAGTCGTCGAGGTTGAACTCTTCTTCTGCGTCCGCAACTGGCGCTTCAGGCTCAACCATTTCCGATTCCGCTAACTCTGGCTCTTCTGCCATTGACGCTAGCGTATCTTCTTCGCTGAATTCAGGAAGTTCTAAATCGTCTGGGTTGAACTCTTCTTCATCGATATTAGATGCAGTTGAGTTAGCTGCAACTGGCTCTTGCTCTGTTTTGCCCTCTGGCTCAATATCATCAACTAGCCAATCTTCCTCTTGAGGAATACCAAATTCATTTTCAACAGTGTTCGGTGTCGGAGTGAAAGCAGGCTCTTCTTCAATATCAGAAGTTGCAATAGATTCACTTTCAGCTTGGTTCACTTGTGGCACGTCGTCTGATGGAAGCTCCGCTGTATCAATCTGCTCAACAGATTCTTCCACCACTGCTAGTTCTTCAACTGATGTTTCTGGCTCGGATTCAAGCTCCGCCTCATCCGCGAATTCCGTTTCACCGCCAATCAATGCGTCAAGCTCTGCAGCAAAGTCCGCACCTTCTTGCTCTGCAGGTTTTAGAGCTTCGCTGTCGGTATCGAAGAGATCATCCAGCTCCGTCATTAACGGGTCATGCTTTGGTGAAGCATCTTCTAGGTCACCAAAGAAATCATTGCTGTTGAAATTAACATCGGATTCAGACTGCTCGGCTTCAGCTTCTGTGCTGAGAGGCTCAGTCTGAGGCTGACTTTCAGCCTCTGGTTGGTTGTCACTAAGCAGCGCATCTATATCCAAACCGGAATCTAATCCAAGTGCCGCTTTTTCATCTTCTAAATCTAATGTTGATTCGACGCCAGCAGTAGGTTGAGGAGTCGAAGTTAACGCTTCCTCTTCTACAGGCTCTAAATCATCAAAACCAAGCGAGGCAAGCAGGTCTTCATCATCTTGAATGTTCTCTGGTTCGTCATCTTCACGAATTAGATCATCAAATGGGTCAATTTCACTGTTCGGTTCGCTATGCGATTCTTCGTTATCGTCATCTAACAGCTCGTCCAACAAATCAACGCTATTTTCATCAATGTCTGCCAGAGCATCGTCATTCTCGAAACCTGATAGTTTTTCTAGCTCATCAAGCGGATCAAAGTCATCGTCGGATGAGTCCTCATCATCAAAGCCAATCAACTCATCGAGTAAATCGGTACTGTCTTCGTCGATCGCAGGCTCTTCGCTCAAGCCCGCGATATCCTCTAGCTCTTCAAGAGGGTCAAGCTCGTTAAGGGACTCACCATCATCTTCGCCGATCAACTCATCAAGAAGCGCCGATGCGTCATCTTCACTTGAGTCGTTTTCTGTTAGACCGGAAAGCGCCTCAAGTTCATCAAATACATCATCATCTGATTCGCTTGATGTTGGTTGCTCGTATTGTGCTAGCAGTTTATCGATGTCATCGTCCGTTGCTTCACCAGCTGAAAATGCGTTCTCAGTTACAGCTGGCTTATCTTCTTCAACGTCCAGATTGAGATCATCACCATCTAGGTCAGCAAACAAGTCGTCCAACATTGCTTGGTCTACGCCATCTGTTTGCAGCTCTTCTGCCGGTTCATCAGCTGCGAGTAATTCAGCAAAAGCATCATCAGACATCGCATCAGAACCATCTTCGTCAGAAAGATCGAAGCCAGCATCATCGTCATCTAGCACTTCAAGTTCAGGAGCCACCTCATCCAAGGCGCGCTCCATTTCTTCAAGACCCAGGGCTTTTTCTTCGCCATTAACCTTGATGCCATTGCTAGAGGAATCAAATTCATCAAAGCCAACATCTAAATCGCCATCGTCACCGATGCCAGCAAATGGGTCCTCGCCATCATCACCTTCAAGATTGAAGTCAAGCTCATCATCATCAAGGTTCCCGAAGACATCCTCTTCTTCAGTTTGCTGTTCTTCTTGTTCGAATAGGTTTTCAGCTTCGTCATCATCTCCGAACAAGTCGTCATCAAGGCTCAGCTCTTCGTCTAATTCATCTGCAGCTGCTAAACCAATTGGCGCAGCAAGAGGATCTGTACTTTGCTGCTCTTGCGCAGCCGCTTCTTCCTCTTTCGCTTTCGAGCGACGACCAAGCATCATCACGACTAACAAGGCGATTAACGCACCCGGAATCAACGCAGCAAGACCAACAAGCCAGCCATTCGATAGAATTTTATCCATCGTACTTGGCTGCATACGCTGTTGCTCGGCAACACGCTGACGCTCTTCAGCTAACAATTTTTCAACTTCTGAGCGAATACGCTCTTCGTCATTCAACGATGTTTTCAGCGTTTCAACTTCGCTTTGTACTTCAGAAAGCATCAAACGCAGGCGATGATTCTTCTCTTCCAAAGACTCCAATTCACTTTGCGAGCCTTGTAGCTTGTCTTTCAGCGCACTGACTTGCTTCTCGCCTTCTGGTGAGGTGGTCACTGCAGGCACTGGCGTCTCAGGTTTTACCACTTTTACCAGCTCTGGTTTCGGAGCTTCTGGTTTCGCAGCCTCTGGTTTTGGATCTGGCTTTGCGGTTTCAACCACTGGTTTTGGCGGCTCAACTTTCGGTTTTACAGGTTGAGTAGGCGTTGCTTTTGGCTGAGTGAGTCGAGCTTCATGCGCTTTCATAATGGCAACAGCTTGCGCAGTTGTTGCGCTTTGCACTTGCTCCAGAGAAGGGACACGTAATCGACTACCAGGAATCAGTTCGTGGATATTCTGTTTATCAAACGCTTGAGGGTTGATTCTATAGATGGCGAGCAGCGTTTGTTGTACGGAAACATTTCGAGAAGGTCGCAATTGAGAAGCGATCGACCATAAAGTCTCATTTTGACCTGTCGGGCCAAAGAAGCGCGACGGTTGGTCATTTTTAGGTGGAGCGGGCAACGCTCGTTCAATCTCCTCAGCAAAGCTCGGAGACGCTTGTACTTCACCAGAGGGTCCTACAAGACGAATACCTTCGGCTTGAACCAATGACGATGTCTGAGTCGCGCTCATCAGCACAAGGGCTGCTAACAAACGCTTATAATTTTGACGCATAGAAGGCTCAGTTTGGTGCTAGTAACAATTTGAAATAGTGATCGGTTAAATATATCGGATATAGCCCTCAAAACTATAGCTTTGAGGGTAAAAAATGTGTGGCTCTCACCATATTCGTACTAATCTCACACAATTTTACGCTATTCGAACAAAAAAGCCTCGCATAGTGCGAGGCTTTAAGGTTCTTAACGTGGTCGACTTAGTAGTAATCGCGAATCAGAACTTCTGCAATTTGAACTGCGTTGGTTGCTGCGCCTTTACGAACATTATCGGCAACAACCCATAGGTTCACGCCACTGTGATGACTGATATCGTTACGAATACGACCAACCATTACATGGTCTTTGCCGCCCGCATCACGAACTTGTGTTGGGAAGTCTTCACCGTGGAATACTTCAATACCATCTGTTTGCTCAAGTAAGTTAATCACTTCTTGTGCATCGATTGGTGAGCGAGTCTCAATATGAACCGCTTCTGCGTGACCATAGAATACAGGTACGCGTACACAAGTTGGGTTTACTGTGATTGATGGGTCGTTAAAGATCTTTTGCGTTTCCCACACCATTTTCATTTCTTCTTTGGTGTAGCCGTTTTCCATCATCTGGTCGATTTGTGGAATACAGTTAAACGCGATCTGTTGAGAGAATTGCTTCTTGTCAGCAGGTAGACCATTTAGCAGCTTCGCTGTTTGACCTGCTAGCTCATCAATACCTGCTTTACCTGCACCCGATACAGATTGGTAAGTTGAAACGTTAATACGTTCAATGCCCACTGCATCATGAATTGGTTTTAGTGCCACCAGCATTTGGATGGTTGAACAGTTCGGGTTTGCAATGATATTGCGGTTACGAAATTCTGCAATCGCTTCTGGGTTTACTTCTGGCACAACCAAAGGAATGTCATATTCGTAACGGAAGTTCGACGTGTTATCGATAACGATAACGCCTTCATCAGCGGCAATTGGTGCCCATTTTGCTGACAGTTCGCCACCAGCAGAGAACAGTGCGATGTGAGCTTGAGACCAATCGAATTCTTCTACGTTTTGAACACGTACCGTTTTACCATTGAAGCGGTAAGTCTTGCCTTCACTACGCTCACTCGCAAGTAGGAAGATTTCACCTACCGGGAATTTGCGCTCTTGAAGCACTTCCAAAATTGTTTCACCGACCGCACCGGTCGCACCTAATACGGCAACATTGTATTGCTGGCTCATTGACTTACCTCAACCTGAAAACCTAGTTCTGCTAATGGTGCAAGATTGCATGTTTCGTTACCCATTAGCGTGACAGCGCTGTACTCGCGGCGATCCCAGTAGTTTTTACGCATCAGGTCAAAAGAGCCTGGCTTACTGATTTCGCGGCGGAAAAGAGCGTCATCTTTACGCACATCATAGATTAACTGCGTGATGTTGTGCAGCGTTGCTTCATCCCATGCTCTGTCCAATACCATAGTAGGAACAGGCGCGGTTGGCAGTAAATCGCTGGCATGCGCACGTAATTCGTTATTTAAGAACTCACAGTAGCTGTTGAAAATCATTGTTGTACCGCGAGCTTTCCCTTCCAGACCATAGCCTGCAACGTGAGGGGTTGCGAATGCTAGCAGAGGCAGAAGCTCCATATCAACCTCTGGTTCAAACTCAAACACATCGAGTGCCGCTGTAAAGCCGTCGTTTTTCAGTAAACGTTGCTTTAGCGCTTGGTTGTCAACGACCGGACCGCGCGCGGCATTGATAAGAATTTGATCGCTACGAAGACCATTTAGCACTGCCTCATCAATCAGGTGATGCGTTGGATGTGGACCATCTTTAGTGATAGGCGTATGCAGCGTAATGATGTCAGAACGTTCGATCAGCTCGGCTAGCGGAGTGAAGCTGCGAGAATCACCCTCTTCTTGTTTAAATGGATCATTGATGAGCACGTTTATGCCCATGCCTTTCAAACATTTTTCAAGGTAGCTACCGACTTGACCCGCGCCAATAATACCAACGGTTTTATCGAAAACTGAGAAGCCTTGTTGTTGTGCTAGCACCATCATGACGCTGAACGCGTACTCGGCAACACCAACTTTGTTACAACCAGGTGCTGCGGTGAAGAAAATACCTTTCTCTTGCAATAGCGCTTGATCAACATGATCCATACCTGCGGTTGCTGTACCAACGAACTTCAGCTTGTTTGCTTTGCTGATCAGTTCTGCGTTTACTTTGGTAACTGAGCGAATCATTAGCGCGTCGACATCGACTAAATCATCGGCGGTTAGTGTACGACCAGGTTTTAGAATCACTTCACCGAGTTGGCTGAATAGCTCTTCAGCGTACGGCATATTTTCATCAACAATAATTTTCATAGCGCCAGCGTTTAACATCCATTTGTATGAGTTCGTTTATTCGCAAGATGCGAAGCTAAAGCGATTGTGCCCTTTTCTTGAAAAATCTCAACAACTATACCCAAGTGACTTTCCTAAACAGGTTTCAGAAAAGAAAAAGCCCGGCTAAATTAGCCGGGCAAAGTTCCAGAACAAAAGGATCCTATCCCGCTCTCCTTGGGATAGAGTCTGCGTCTGTTCGATCAGTTTGACTGATCAAGCTCTGGAAACTGGTTTGTCGGTCCGTTGACGCCATTTGAGAAAACCATAGTGACATTCCGACCAACAAATTCAGTTAGCTTTGAGTCGCTTACGCTTGGTACTTTTTGATTACCAATGTCGCGTTTGTACCACCAAAACCAAAGCTGTTTGACATAACCGTCGTTAACTCAGCTTCACGAGCTTCCGTTACGATGTCTAGACCTTGTGCTGCTTCATCCAAGTTAGAGATGTTCACACTTGGGGCAATGAAGTTGTTGTCTAGCATTAGCGTTGAGTAAATCGCTTCGTGAACGCCAGCTGCACCTAGTGCGTGACCTGTCATTGCTTTTGTCGCAGAGATTGCTGGGCTGTTATCACCGAATAGTTCTTGGATAGCGCCTAGCTCTTTCACGTCACCTACTGGAGTAGAAGTGCCGTGGGTATTGATGTAGTCGATAGCATCAATATCTTGCATTGCCATCTTCATACAACGAACGGCGCCTTCACCTGATGGTGCTACCATGTCGTAGCCATCAGAAGTCGCACCGTAACCTACGATCTCACCGTAGATTTTCGCGCCACGAGCTAGAGCGTGCTCTAGTTCTTCGATAACTAGCATGCCGCCGCCACCAGAGATTACGAAACCGTCACGGTCTGCATCGTAAGTACGAGATGCTTTGTCTGGTGTTTCATTGTATTTAGTTGATAGTGCGCCCATCGCATCAAACATCATAGTTTGAGACCAATCTAGCTCTTCACCACCACCTGCAAAAACGATGTCTTGTTTACCAAGTTGGATAAGCTCCATCGCGTGACCGATACAGTGTGCAGACGTTGCACAAGCTGAGCTCATTGAGTAGTTCACGCCACGAATCTTAAATGGTGTTGCAAGACACGCTGATACTGTTGAAGACATAGTACGTGGAACCATGTATGGACCTACGCGTTTTACGCCTTTTGCACGCATCGTGTCAGTTGCTACTGTTTGGTTTAATGCAGAAGCACCACCAGAACCAGCAACGATACCTGTACGATCGTTTGAAACTTGTTCTTCAGATAGACCAGCGTCTTCAATTGCCTGCTGCATTGATAGGTATGCATAAGCAGCCGCATCACCCATAAAGCGCATCTGCTTACGGTCAATAAATTCTGCTGGGTTGATTTTCAGATCACCCCATACCTGCGAACGCAGACCGTTTTCTTTAAACTGCTCAGACGCAGTGATGCCAGATTTGCCCGCTTTAAGAGACGCTAGAACTTCTTCGACGTTGTTACCGATACTTGAAACAATACCCATACCGGTGATTACGACTCGTTTCATTATGACATTCCTATAATTCAAAAATCCGCTAGATAATAACTAAGATAGTCAACAAAAGTGGTCAGCTTTCCCAGAAATTCGTACAATCGCCGAATTCTAACCGCGCCAAATCACATATTTGCACCATTATGACTTCGATTAAAAACGCAGAACTTGGTTGGAACGAAGCTGGTACACCGGTTTCTGACCAATTTGATGATGTTTATTTCTCCAACGTAAACGGTCTCGAAGAGACGCGTTACGTGTTCCTCAAACAAAATCATCTACCAGAAAGATGGCAGGAATTTGACCAAAGACGTTTTGTTATTGGTGAAACCGGATTTGGCACAGGGTTGAACTTCTTAGCCGTGTGGCAATGGTTTACCGAATTTCGTCGCGAATATCCAGAGGCAACCCTAAAAGAATTGCATTTTGTTAGCTTTGAGAAGTACCCACTAAGCAAAGCTGATTTAGAAAAAGCGCATCAATCATGGCCAGAATTGGCAGAGTTTGCCGAAAAACTGCAACAGCACTATCCAGCAGCAGTGCCTGAGTGTCATCGCATTGTTTTAGAAGACGGCGCTATCACACTCGATCTTTGGTTTGGCGATATCAAAGACTGCATGCCGCTTGTTCCTTATGAAGAGCAAGGCTTGATTGATGCTTGGTTCTTAGATGGTTTTGCACCGAGCAAAAACCCAGAAATGTGGAACCAAAACCTATTCAACGGCATGGCAAAATTGGCGAAACAGGATTGTACGGTCGCAACCTTTACGGCAGCGGGTTTTGTGCGTCGCGGCTTAAACGAAGCGGGCTTTGCAATGAAAAAAGTCAAAGGCTTCGGCACCAAACGTGAAATGATTGCAGGTTCGATGGAGCAGCGTGAAGCGCATTCAAACCACCTACCTTGGTTTAACCGCACTGCCTCGACCAATCATGATTCCATCGCGATTATTGGTGGCGGTATCGCTAGCGCGGCTTTGGCTAAAACGCTGATTCGTCGCGGTCAAAATATCACGCTTTACTGCAAAGACGCTCAACCTGCAGAAGGCGCATCAGGCAACCGCCAAGGCGCAGTGTACCCATTATTAAATGGTCCACACAAAGGCGTTTCTCGTGTATTCGCTCCGGGCTTTTTGTTTGCCCGTCAGTTTGTTGACCAAGCAGCGCAAGATATCCAATTTGATCACGATTGGTGCGGCATTACTCAGCTGATGTGGGATGACAAATCTGCAGATAAATTAGAGAAAATGCTTGCTGGCAATTTCACACCAGAGTTAATTCATAAACTATCTGCTGAAGAGACCGCAGAGAAGATAGGCTTGCCGATTGATATGGCATCGGTTCACTATCCTCTTGGCGGTTGGTTATGCCCTGCTGAACTCACGCGAGGCTTGATAGCTCAATTGGATAAAACAGAACTTTTTGAAGCGAAGTTCGAGCATCAAGTCGAGTCGCTCACTTGGGACGAATCGCGCAAGGTTTGGATATTGAAAGCGAACGGTCAAAGCTTTGAACATTCAACTGTAGTGGTTGCTAATGGCAGTGAGTTCCAAACACTAAGCCAAACCGCTGATTTACCAATGGGTCAGGTAAAAGGACAAGTTAGCCACGCACCAGCGACAGAAACTTTGTCCAAGCTGAAAACGGTACTGTGTTACGACGGTTACATGACACCTGTTAACCCGAATAATCAGCACTTGTGCATCGGTGCAAGCTACGACCGCAGCCACCTCGATTACGAGTTTGACGAGGATGCGCAAAAAGACAACGCTGAGAAATTGGTGAAGTGCCTGCCGAACCAAACTTGGACGAAAGAGGTGGATACCTCTGGTAACTTGTCACGCCAAGGTATTCGCTGTGTTAGCCGTGACCACCTTCCGTTTGTAGGGAACGTAGGCGACTTTGAAACCATCAAAACGCAATATGCGGATCTGCAAAATCAACAAGAGCAAGACGTTGACGCGATTCACCAGTTCCCTAACCTATTCTGTTTCCTAGGTTTAGGCTCTCGTGGTTTGAGCTCAGCACCTCTAATGGCAGAAGTGTTGGCATCACAAATCTGTGGCGATCCGTTACCACTGCCTGTTGATGTCCTGACTGAGCTGCATCCTAGCCGTATGTGGGTAAGAAAGCTACGTAAAGGGAAGGCAATTACTGAGGTGTAATTTGCTTTTAGTATTTCGCTGAAAGCAAAAGTCTGTTGCTATTCCTGTTAAAGACGAACGAATGCAGTTGGGGGATCTCTCGATTCATTACACAAAAAAGATCCCCTACTCAATCATTCTTCCTTCTAGGGAATGTTCGAATTTAAGTCATTAACTTTAACAGCGAACAGGAGCAATTCATTCAGCGACCTTCTAAACGAAAACTCCCTCGTCATTCCCAATAACGACGAAGGAGTGTAGTCGGGAATCTCTCGGTTAATGACACAAAAGAGAGACCTTAATTCAATGTCGCCACTGCTGCTTTCACTTGATCTGCAAGTTCCGCATTACGGAACTTGCCCGCTTCTAAATCAAAGTTATCGTAGAAGCTTGGAATAGATTGCGATGCTTTCACTTCCGCACCAAAGTAAGGTGCAGAGCCTGTCGCCGCAGCGAGTACCGTTTGTGCACCACCAGGACCTGGTGAAGTCGCTAAGTACACCGCTGGTTTATTTTGGAATACGTTACGCTCGATGCGTGTCGCCCAATCGAATAAATTCTTATACGCTGCTGGGTAAGAGCCATTATGCTCAGCAAAAGAAATCACCAAAGCGTCTGCTGTTGCGATGTCAGCAAGAAACGCTTTTGCGCCCTCTGCCTGACCAATTTCCTTCTCTTTGTCTTCGCTGAACAAAGGAACATCGTAGCTATTGAGATCTAACACTTGCACGTCTGCACCTTCAACAAGATTGGCTGCGTAAGTCGCGAGAGTTTTATTAATAGAGGTAGAGCTAGTAGAAGCGCCGAATGCGATAATTTTCATGGTTGTAGTCCTTTGTTCACGTTTTGTACTAACAAGAGTAAGAGGTGAACGAGTGTGCTACAACCACAAAAATTTTAAGGAGAGATTCGAAAATTTCGAAGGAGTTTAATTCAACTCTTTTTGCTTCAACCAGAGGTTTAGCGCAACCTGTCGAAGCTTATAAAAACTGATGGTGGCTTAAGCTTGTGCTTGAAGCTCTTGCCAAAGGTCGTTAACAATCACGCGGTCTGCTGGTGTTAATTCTGAACGCGCTTCTTCAAGACTGTTTTCGATGCGAGATTTCAACTCAGCCACATCGTTAATGCCTTCTTCTTCACACGCCGCCGCAGACAGAGAAATGTGACCACGTAAATAACCACCAGCAAACAATTCATCATCCGATGCGGTTTCAATGCGTGCATCAATCAGTTCTAGTAGTTTTTCTTCAAATTCAATAATCATGGAGCTTCTCTGAGGTTATTTAACGATAAAGTCAGACGTTTCCAGCGGCTTGGTTTGGTAAAAGGCACGCAACGCATCCGATAGCATTTGTACGCGAGGCGGAAGACCGTTTTCTAAAATACCCATTACTTCATTGTGCACTTTGTGCATAAAACCAAGACGATCTGGTTCAAAATCGCCGTGTAGATTGTCACAACTAACGTTAAAAGGGAAGTCAGCACTTTTCGCGAGAATCCACTCATAAGCTTGGGGGCGAACTTCAACTTTTTCGAACTCAGCTTGAACCTCTGCTGTACGACCATCTGGCTCGTACCAGTAACCAAAATCTTCTAGCAAACGGCGCTCTGGTCCTGCTACACACCAATGGGCAATCTCGTGTAGTGCTGACGCGTAAAAGCCACGAGCAAAAATAATCCGATGATGTGGGTGCGCTTCGTCAGCTGGTAAGTAGATAGGCTCATCACCACCAAGTTCTAATTTGGTATTAAAAGACTCAAGAAACGTGTCGTTGAAGATGGTGATAAGGTCTTGATATTCGTGATTCATCATCGATTCTGTACTTCAAATTGGTATGCGGTGCGCATTGTCGCTGTTTTTCTTACACAGGTAAAGCCACACAACATGTTTGGTTATTAGCTGAGTTAATCTGAAAGTCGCTTTCTCCATACAATTTCTCATTCGTCACAGATCACATTTCCCACTACACTCACGCCTTATTTTTACGCTTAATGATGGCGACTTCAACGCTACTTAAAGCGAGATTCTTTTTGGATTTAAGCCTATCCCCAAGGCTTAGATCTTGTTGGTAAGTTTTGCTGCTGTTTTCCTTAACCTCAAGGACATAACAGAGCCCTTTTATTTGAGTGTCCCCTTATGCTGCTAAGTGTGTTGTATATCATTGGTATCACGGCTGAAGCCATGACTGGTGCATTGAGTGCTGGTCGAAGAAAAATGGATTGGTTTGGTGTTATGTTGGTAGCCAGTGCAACGGCAATCGGCGGCGGTACAGTACGCGACATTTTGCTAGGTCACTACCCATTAGGTTGGGTAAAGAATCCTGAATTCTTAGCAATTACATGCGTTGCGGGTGTACTGACAACTGGCTTGGCGAAGTGGGTAATCAAGCTGAAAGGTCTGTTCATTCGTTTGGATGCGCTAGGCTTGATCGTATTTAGCATCATCGGCACCAAGGTAGCGATTGGCATGGGCTTACACCCTGGCATTTGTATGGTGTCAGCACTTGTAACTGGCGTATTTGGTGGTCTGCTACGTGATTTAATTTGTCGTCAAACGCCGCTTGTGCTGCATGAAGAGCTTTACGCCTCTGTAGCACTTATCGCATCAGGTTTATACCTAGCGTTACTTGAGTTCAACGTACCAGACGTGACCGCAACGATTGTGACTCTGATTACTGGTTACATGCTGCGTATGGCGGCAGTACGCTTTAAATGGCGCTTGCCTTCATTCCACTTGGAAACCGAAGGGTCGATTCACTGATTCAAATCGAAACCTATCGAAAGACATGAAAAAGGCTGCTCATTGAGCAGCCTTTTGTGTTTCTATCGAGTTAAGCTTCAAACTTAAATCTTTGGAGTCTCGGTTTGTACGCCATGGTTTTGACCACGGTGGCGTAGCAAATGGTCCATAACGACAATAGCCAGCATCGCTTCTGCGATAGGCACCGCACGGATACCCACACAAGGGTCATGACGACCTTTAGTGATCAACTGAGTTGGTTCACCTTCTTTAGTGATAGTCTCACCTGGCACTGTAATGCTTGAGGTTGGCTTAAGCGCGATGTTTGCAACAATCTCTTGACCAGTAGAGATACCGCCAAGAATGCCGCCCGCGTGGTTACTACCAAAGCCTTCTGGTGAAAGCGTATCACGGTGCTCGCTGCCTTTTTGGTTTACCACATCAAAACCGTCACCGATTTCCACGCCTTTCACCGCATTGATGCTCATTAACGCGTGCGCGATGTCTGCATCCAAACGATCAAATACAGGCTCACCAAGACCAACAGGCACGTTGGTTGCCACGACCTGAATTTTAGCGCCGATAGAGTCGCCTTCTTTTTTCAGATCACGGATAAGTTGATCAAACGCTTCCACTTTGTCTGCATCTGGGCAGAAGAACGCGTTGTTTTCGATTTCATTCCAATCCACTTTATCGATTGAAACGTCACCCATTTGCGACAAGTAAGCGCGGATTTCTACACCGAACTCGTCTTTTAGGTATTTCTTAGCGATTGCACCAGCCGCCACACGCATTGCCGTTTCACGAGCAGACGAACGACCGCCACCTCGATAGTCGCGCACACCGTATTTTTGGTGGTAAGTGTAATCAGCGTGTCCTGGACGGAACTTGTCTTTGATGTCTGAGTAGTCTTTAGAACGTTGGTCTGTGTTCTCGATCATCAGACCAATTGAAGTACCTGTGGTTTTACCTTCAAAAACGCCAGAAAGAATTTTTACTTCGTCCGGTTCACGACGTTGGGTAGTGTAACGTGATGTGCCAGGACGGCGACGGTCGAGATCCGTTTGCAGATCTGCCTCAGTGATTTCCAAACCTGGAGGGCATCCGTCTACGATACATCCTAGTGCGATACCGTGACTTTCTCCGAATGTCGTTACTCGGAAATGTTGTCCGATACTGTTTCCTGCCATTACTTCCTCAAGTTCTTGTCGCCACGCTCTCCATGAGCGCAACTGCTTTTCAATTCTTCGTGGAATCATAGTGGCGGTATTACGTTTTGATGTAAAGCCCGATTTGGCGGAAAAAACAAAACAGCCGAAATTTTCCAAGCTCAGTGCGAAGCGGATAAAAAAACACCGAGCACTGGGCTCGGTGTTTTCATTGTTTATTCGAATGGTTTATTTCGACAGACTTAGTCTTTGTACAGTTTGAACTCTTCTGCACACTCAACCAATTGGTCACGCGTTAGCATGAATACGCCGTGACCGCCGTTCTCGAACTCAATCCAAGTGAATGGAATTTGTGGGTACTGTTCCATCATGTGAACCATTGAGTTACCTACTTCACACACAAGAATACCGTCGTCTGTTAGGTAGTCAGGTGCGTTAGCAAGAATACGGCGAACCAGTTTTAGACCGTCAGTACCAGCAGCTAGACCTAGCTCAGGCTCGTGCGTGAACTCGTCTGGCAGGCTGTTCATGTCTTCTTCATCCACGTAAGGTGGGTTAGACACGATCAGGTTGTATTTCTCTTTTGGAAGATCGCGGAACAAGTCAGAGCGGATTGGGAACACTTGTTGCTCCATGCCGTGATCTTGTACGTTTTGCTCAGCCACTTGTAGAGCGTCTGTAGAGATATCGATCGCGTCAACTTCTGCTTCAGGGAAAGCGTGCGCACAAGCAATCGCGATACAACCAGAACCCGTACATAGGTCCATGATGCGCGTAGGCTCTTCCACCAACCAAGGTTGGAATTCCGCTTGAATCAATTCGCCGATTGGAGAACGTGGCACAAGAACACGCTCATCAACGAAGAACTCAAGACCGCAGAACCATGCTTTGTTCGTTAGGTATGCTGTTGGTGTACGCTCGTTGATGCGTTTTACTACGCGCTCAACGATACGCAGACGCTCGCTTGTCGTAAGGCGAGAGTTCAATACGTGCGGAGGCACATCAATCGGCAAGTATAATGTTGGCAGGATAAGCTGAACTGCTTCATCCCACGCATTATCAGTGCCATGACCGTAAAACAGGTTAGCTGCGTTAAAGCGGCTTACCGTCCAACGAATCATATCTTGAAGGGTATGGAGCTCCGATACCGCCTCTTCTACAAAAATCTTATCCAAAATTGCCTCCGAAAAGCGCTACAATACTGCCATAAATTGTAAAAATGAAATTGTTTACCTAATGAGCAAAAAAGACACCGAACACGATGACGATTTCGCCTTGTTTAAGGATGCAGTACAGGGCGTAAAAAAGTTGCGACAGGATACCATAATCCAGCAACCAAAAAAAAATACTAAGCAAAAAGAAATCACACGCTCAAACCGTGAAGCGAGTGATTCTGAGTTTTACTTTTCTGATGAGTTTGTTCCGCTTCTTAATGAAGAGGGACCAACTCGTTATGCGCGTGACGATGTGTCCACTTATGAAGTGAAACGTCTTCGTCGTGGCGTGTACGTGCCTGACGTCTTCCTAGACATGCACGGCATGACACAGCAAGAAGCCAAGCGAGAACTCGGTGCGATGATCGCGTACTGCGTGAAAAACGAAATCCACTGTGCGTGTGTACAACACGGCATCGGTAAGCACATTCTGAAGCAGAAAGCGCCGCTTTGGTTAGCTCAACACCCAGACGTAATGGCATTCCACCAAGCGCCTCTAGAGTTTGGCGGCGATGGTGCCCTACTGGTGCTGCTGTCTATTCCAGAAAAATAACTCACCAACTTCGAGAAGTACTTCTCGAACGAGCAAGAACGACAAAGGCAGGTTAACCCTGCCTTTTTGTTTTTCTCGAGCCATTGTCTCAAGAGCTAGTGTTCTATGGCGTGATATGCCAAAGCACTTCACCGCGTTGTGTTTGCGGATCAAATTCAATGCACACCAAGCCAGATGTTGGAAACATTGGTGGCGTCATGTCTTTCACAAATTCCGAGGTAAGGTAGCCCACCAGCGGCAAGTGCGACACAAACAAAAGAGATTCAAGCTTCTCAACTTCAATCAACGCATTAGCGAAATCAAACACTTGGTCGGATTGACCGTAAGGCGTGATGTCTTCACACGTTTCGATGCTCTTAGCCGAAAAGTGTGCGCTGATTTCTTGCCAAGTTTGCTGCGCTCGAATGTACGGGCTCACCAGTACTTTGTCGAATTGAGCAAAACCTTGCTCTTTACATGCTCGGGCAACTGCTTCCGATTCAGTTCTGCCTCTTGGGGTCAGTTGTCTTTCTGCGTCGGTGTTCGCAAAATGCTCAGCTTCACCGTGACGCAAGATAAATATTTTCATGTTATTTCCTAGGGATAGCTAACGCTACCAAAAGGTTGACTGCTATCTTTATACGGATAGCGGGCTAACTTTAATAATGTCGAAACAAAAATACTGATATAATTATCGGTTCATTATACCAATTCGCTTGCTAAAGATAGCGACTTTCTTAACAATCTATTAAAAAGAATATACTCAGTTCATCACATTCTACGATGAAGTTATGAACTCAGTGCATTCCTTCAAATAGCTCGAACCCCATAGCAATTTGCTGATGGGCTTATGCAGTACTCTTACGAATAACAAAAATGCGGCAAGCAGTATTTGTCGAAGCGCAAACTTTGCGCCTCCCCACTCGGGGATCATAATTACTGTAATGCGAAATCTGGAGACGCATCGTGCACCTAAGTCCAAACGATTCAAATCAATACCGCTACATTACATTGAGTAATGCCCTGCGCGTGTTGCTGATTCATTCCGACACGGCTCAACAGTCGGCAGCAGCCCTAGCAGTAAACGTTGGACACTTCGATGATCCGATGGATCGTCAAGGTCTGGCACACTATCTAGAACACATGCTTTTTTTGGGTACGGAAAAATACCCTAAAGTGGGCGAGTTTCAAAGTTATATTAGTCAACATGGTGGCACCAACAACGCTTGGACGGGCACCGAGCACACCTGTTTCTTCTTTGATGTCACACCAACTGCTTTTGAAACTGCGCTTGATCGCTTCAGCCAATTTTTTACCGCACCACTGTTTAACGAAGAAGCGTTAGACAAAGAACGCCAAGCGGTCGACTCCGAATACAAGCTCAAACTGAATGACGATTCTCGGCGTCTGTATCAAGTCAACAAAGAAGTCATCAACCCAGAGCACCCGTTTTCAAAATTCTCTGTCGGTAACTTAGATACACTTGGCGATCGCGATGGCAAATCCATCCGCGACGAGATAGTTGAATTTCACCACTCGCAGTATTCTGCTGACTTGATGACGCTGACTTTGTTTGGTCCGCAATCTCTTGATGAGCAGCAAGCGTGGGTAGAAAGCATGTTTGCCGACATCCCAAACCACCAGCTACGCGGCAAGTCGATCGATGTGCCTATTGGTACTGAAGAAAGCACAGGCATCTTGGTTCAAGTCGAGCCAATCAAAGAGTTCCGTAAACTGATTCTCACGTTCCCAATGCCGGGAATGGATGCGCACTATAGCGTGAAGCCTCTCTCCTACTTTGCTCACCTGCTGGGTTACGAAGGCGAAGGCAGTCTGATGCTTCAACTCAAAGAGAAAGGCTGGATTAGCTCCCTCTCAGCAGGTGGTGGTGCGAGCGGTAGTAACTACCGCGATTTCACAGTAAGTTGCACCCTTACGCCAAACGGCTTGGACCATATCGATGACATCGTTCAAGCGGTATTCCAATATCTCTCCATGATCAAACAAGATGGTATGGATGAGTGGCGCTACTTGGAAAAACAAGCGGTGTTGGAATCTGCTTTTCGCTTCCAAGAGCCCTCGCGTCCAATGGATTTGGTCAGCCATTTGGTGATCAATATGCAGCACTATCAACCGGAAGACACGGTTTATGGTGACTACAAAATGGCAGGCTATGATGAAGCGCTTCAACGCTCGTTGTTGCAATATCTTTCGGTTGAAAATGTTCGCGTTACATTGATAGCGAAAGGCTTGGAATACAACCAAACCGCAGAGTGGTACTTCACGCCTTACTCGGTAACACCGTTTAGCGAAGAGCAGCGCCGTTTCTATCAACAAATCGACCCAAGTTGGCAATTCGTTCTCCCAGAAAAGAACCCATACATTTGCTACGAACTCGATCCAAAACCGTTTGAAAACGGTGGCTCATTGCCGGAATTGGTGGAAGATGTAGAAGGCTTCCGTTTATGGCATTTACAAGACGATGAATTCCGAGTACCAAAAGGCGTCGTTTACGTCGCCATTGACAGTTCACACGCTGTAGCATCACCGAAAAACATCGTGAAAACGCGACTATGTGTTGAGATGTTCCTCGACTCTCTGGCAAAAGAGACGTATCAAGCGGAAATCGCAGGTATGGGTTACAACATGTATGCCCACCAAGGCGGTGTTACGCTGACATTATCAGGCTTTAGCCAAAAGCTACCTCAACTGCTAGAAATGATTCTGCATCGCTTTGCTGCGCGTGAGTTCAGTCCAGCCCGCTTCGAGACTATTAAGCAACAACTGTTACGTAATTGGCGAAATTCATCACAAGATCGCCCTATTTCACAGCTTTTTAATGCACTAACAGGCTTGCTCCAACCGAACAATCCTCCATTTGCAACTTTGGTTGAAGCATTGGAAGAGATTGAAGTGGATGAGCTGTCAGTGTTCGTTGAATCGATTCTGGCTGAGCTACACGTTGAGATGTTCGTTTATGGCGATTGGCAGCGTCAGCAAGCTCATGACATGGCAACGACATTAAAAGACGCATTGCGCGTGAAAGAACAACGTTACGAAGAAGCGCTTCGCCCACTCGTCATGCTGGGTGAAAACGGCAGTTTCCAACGCGAAGTGAACTGTAACCAACAAGACTCAGCTGTAGTGATTTATCATCAATGCGAAGACATCTCGCCTCGTAATATTGCACTTTACTCGTTAGCGAATCACTTGATGTCGGCAACCTTCTTCCATGAGATCCGAACTAAACAACAGTTAGGTTACATGGTTGGCACGGGCAATATGCCGCTTAACCGTCATCCGGGGATTGTGCTTTACGTGCAGTCACCGAATGCTGCACCAGCCGAACTGGTTACCTCAATCGATGAGTTTTTAAATGCGTTCTACATGGTGTTGTTAGAGCTCAATGAATACCAATGGCACAGCAGTAAGCGCGGATTATGGAACCAGATTGCAACGCCTGACACCACATTGCGCGGAAGAGCGCAGCGCCTATGGGTAGCAATTGGCAACAAAGACACCGACTTTAATCAGCGTGAAAAAGTGTTGGAAGAGCTTAAAGAATTGACCCGCACCGATATGATTCGCTTTGTGGTCAATGAGCTTAAACCTCGTACTGCTAATCGTTTGGTGATGCATTCACAAGGCATCGCCCATGAAGACGCGCCGCGAATCAATCTTGGCTTAGAGATTGGCTCGATAGAAGAGTTTCAACTGCGCCCGAAAGACTTCGGTCTCGGGTAAAAGCTCAAATACAAGAATGGCATGAAATGGTAAAAGTAGTCATTTCGTTTATGCTGTAATTACCTTGTTCAATAAATACGCAAACACGAGGGTTACATGAAAAAGCTACTTTTACTTGCTGCTGTACTAATGCCACTGGCACCTGCTGCTTACGCTGATATCACCATTAAAGGTGATGATTTCGAGCTAAGTGAAGACTGTTTGCGCCTTGATGGCGATAACGTATCAATTAAGTCAGACGACTGTTCTGGCAAACACGACAAAGGAAAAGGTAAAGGCAATGCCAGTATCCATGGCGACGACAACCCGGGTAAAGGTCATGGAAACGACAAAGGAAAAGGAAAGAACAAAGGCAAGAATGACGACTGATTCTCTGTCAATTGCCACTCTTTCAGAAACAAAAAAGGCTTGCGTCATGCAAGCCTTTCTATTTTTGGCGCTAGCCATTAATCGTAGAAGTTACGACCTTCACCCGCACGAGTGAGTAAGCCATCACATGGCGCGTAACGATCACCGTATTTCGATGCAAACTCGTTCATTTTCTCAACCAGTTCTTTCAAACCGAATTGATCCATGTAACGGAATGGACCACCTAAGAATGGTGGGAAACCAATACCAAAGATCGCGCCGATATCACCATCGCGTGGAGAACGGATAATACCGTCGTCTAAACAGCGAACCGCTTCGTTTAGCATTGGCAGTACACAACGCAATGCAATGTCGTTGTCGCTCAGTTTAGATTCTGGCGTCAGGTTCAATAGCTTGTACACGGACTTATCGACTTCTTTCTTCTTACCTTTGTAGGTGTAGAAGCCTTTCCCACTCTTACGACCTTTTCGACCGTCATTCAGTAGTGTGTCGAATACGTCTGGACCTTTAAATCGTTCGCCTAATTCGTTAACCAAGATCGGCATGATCTTAGCACCGATATCAACACCGACTTCATCCAACAATGTGATAGGACCAACTGGGAAACCAAAATCAAGCAGCGCACCATCAAGTTGTTCGATTGGCTCATTTGCCAGCAAGATGTGCGCAGCTTCGTTCATGTAAGGCGCAAGAATGCGGTTTACATAGAAGCCTGCTTTATCTTTCACGACAATTGGTGTCTTGCCCTGTTTCTTAGCAAGCGCAACAACCGTAGAAATGGTCTCTTCTGACGTAGTTTCATGGGGAATCACTTCCACCAGTGGCATTTTTTCTACCGGACTGAAGTAATGCAGACCGACGATGTTTTCTGGACGCTCTGCTTTTTCTGCAATTTTGTGAATTGGTAACGAAGACGTGTTGGTCGCAAAGATGGTCTCTGGTTTTGCATTCGCTTCAATATCCGCAACCATCGTCTGTTTAAGGTCAAGATCTTCAAACACCGCTTCAATAACCACATCAATATGATTGAAGCTTGTGAAATCAACGCCTCCAGACAGTTGCAGCATTTTCGATTGCAGGCCCGCTTTAGAGATAATACGGCGCTTACGCTGCTTTTCGAACAACTTATAGTTGTAGTTCAACGCGTTAAGCACGCCATCATTGCTGACGTCTTTAATACGTACTGGCACTTTCGCCTTCGCAACAGATACATGGCTGATGCCTGCCCCCATTAGACCACCACCCAACACGCCAACTCTGTTGACAGCTGCTGGCTCGGCTTCCGCACCGTTTTCTTTCTTCATTTCAGTGGTGGCAAAGAAAATAGAGCGCAGTGCTTTCGATTCCGAGCTCATCACCAATTCGCCAAAGCGCTTCGCTTCAAGCTCTTGACCTTGAGCAAAGCCTTTTTCAAGACCGTGCTGAATGACTTCGAGAATCGCAACCGTTGCTGGATAGTTACCGCGGGTCTTCTCATTGGTTTTCTTCGCGGCTTGCTCAAACACAAACTTACGACCTAAACCACTGCCCGACATCAACTTCTCTTTTGTCGATTGCTTCTTCTTACCTTTGTTCTTCCCTTTTTCGATAAGCTGCTTAGCTACATCAAGAAGAATCGTCTCTGGTACACACGCATCGACAACGCCAAGTTTTTTCGCTTTCTTGGCACGCAGTTGTTTACCTGTAAGGATGAGGTCTAACGAAGGCAACAGACCAATCAGACGAGGAAGGCGCTGAGTACCACCAGAACCAGGCAACAAACCAAGTTGCACTTCAGGCAAACCAAGACGCGTTTTATCGGAATCGGTACACACACGGTAGTCACACGCTAACGCAAGCTCTAAACCACCGCCTAAACATGGACCGTGAATCGCAGCAACAACTGGATAAGGCAGATCAGACAGTTGCTGGAATAACTCTTGCCCCTGCTTAGCTAATGCTTCAGCTTCACTCGCCGTTGTGCACGCTTCAAGCATACGAACATCGGCACCGGCAACAAAGTTATCTGGTTTTAGGGAATGAATGATCACCCCTTTCACGCCGCTGGTGTCTTTTAGTTGAGCGAAGATCTCTTTCATCTCATCTGCAAACGCCGCTTGCAGCGTGTTCATTTTCTCATTTGGCACATCGATGGCTAGCCAAGCAATGTTCTGCTCATCAATCTTTAGACTAAATGCTTTTTGCTCGCTCATTACTCAACCTCCAAAATCATTGCTGCACCAAGACCACCTGCGGCACATGCGGTATTCAACGCAAGACCACCGCCACGACGTTTAAGCTCACGCAGCGTTTGCGTCATCATACGTGCACCAGTTGCGGCAAATGGGTGACCGTAGGCAATGGAACCGCCAAGGACGTTGAACTTATCCATATCGATTTCACCTATCGCTTTCGAGCGACCTAGGTTTTCTTGGGCAAATTTATCAGAAGCAAACATCTTCACGTTCGCCAATGCTTGAGCAGCAAAGGCTTCGTGCATATCGATAAGCGTTAGGCCTGAAAGTTCTAGACCTGTGTTCTCCAACACTTTTGCTGTCGCGTATGTTGGTCCCATTAGCATGTCCATTTCCACACCAATGGCTGAGAATGCATAACCGCGAATGTAGCCAAGTATTTCCATACCAAGCTCTTTCGCTTTGCCTTCACGCATTAGCATCACCGCCGCACCACCATCGGTTAATGGTGTACTGTTCGCGGCTGTTACGCTGCCATATTGACGGTCGAAAGCCGGACGCAGTTTTGCGTAGCCCTCTAATGTCGAATCATGACGAATGTTGTTATCTTCAGAGATCCACTTTTTGTAAGGTTCTGGGAAAGCCGTCATCACTTCGTCTTGGATTTTGCCGTCTTTCCAAGCTTGCGAAGCTAGAGAGTGAGAACGGTGCGCCAAAGCGTCTTGCTCTGCACGAGTAATGCCGTGTGACTTCGCCATTTGCTCAGCAGTTTGACCCATTGAAAGACCCGTCGAGTACTCAGCCACAGCCGGCGGTACTGGCATTAAATCTTTAAAGCTGAGTTTTTTGAGAATGTTGAGCTTTTGACCCAGCGTTTTGGTTTTACTTAGCGCAAGCAAATTCGCGGCAAGTTTCTTAGAAACACCAATTGGTAAAACCGATGAAGAGTCCGCACCACCCGCGATACCAACATCAATGCTACCCGCCATAATGCTCTCAGCAACGTTAACTGCAGCTTGGAAGCTAGTCGCGCACGCGCGAGTAACGCTGTAGGCATCAGTATGGATGTGCATTCCTGTGCCAAGCACAATTTCACGTGCAATGTTTGGCGCTTCTGGCATTTGAACTACTTGTCCAAATACCACTTGTTCGATGAGTTTCGGATCGATGTCTGTGCGAGCAAGCATTTCGCTCACTACCATTTTGCCTAAATCGACCGCTGGCACCTGGCTGAACTCAGTGCTTTGACGAGCAAAGGGGGTTCGTAGCCCTGCGACAATAGCAACACGTTCACCGTGGCGTGTTTTCACTTCCTGCTTGCCCATTGTTTCTCCTTAAATACAAGAGGTCTGACCTGATGCATTGTAATCAGTTTGTTAAATTTATCAAACATGCGTTTAAATAAACGTGAAGCGAGTAGATCTATTGCTCTAGTTCATTGATTCTTAGGCGATTAAGAATGATTAACTATAGTGAGTTAAAATGAAGAGAAGTGTGCGGAAGGTAAAATTGAAGCAAAAAAAAACCACACAAAACTGTGTGGTCGGAATATCTATAAAACAATTAACATACGCCAATTGTAAAATTAATCAGTTTCCTGATTAGGAGAAAGTAAAGTCAGCCTTCAAAAGGAAGTGTCATCTTGCTCAACATGTTAGTCGTCAATGACTAACTAGATGACAAGATGTACTATAGCCCCTTCACTGCATCAGATTTTGAAATAGATCAATTTTATGGTGATTTTATAGTTTCTGAACGTATCAAAGTACGAAAGAGTCTTGATCACTCTAAAATAGTTGCATGAAAACGCTTATTAAAACTATATAGAATAATTTATCATCACTTCAAATAAGTGCTTGATCATTGAAGAAGTATATTGTGCTGCTGCGACACTACATCTCGATGTAGTCGGATCGTTCATAAATACAATCGGTATATATGACCTCACAGAGCAAGATGGAGGCTCCTGTGGCAATATTTAAAATGTTTGGAAAGAAAAATTCCAACAGTCCGGTCAACTCTGATATGGACAGACAAAGAAAATACGAAGCTCTTGTTCGGGGCTATCACAGAGACTTGTATCGCTACGCTTACTGGTTATGCAAAGACAAGGCGATTGCAGAAGATTTGGTTCAAGAAACCTGTTTGCGCGCATGGAAGTCACTGGATAGTCTTCAAGATGAAAAGGCAGCAAAATCTTGGCTTATTACTATATTGAGACGAGAAAACGCGCGCCGCTTCGAGCGTAAACAATTTGATTTGGTTGATATCGATGACTACGGCAATGATGCTAAAGTTAGCGATGACCCACATCATCAGCAGGAGTGGCTACAAGCTCAGATAATGAAGCTTGACGTCGAATACCGTGAGCCTTTGTTTCTTCAAGTTGTTGGTGGTTTCAGTGGAGAAGAAATCGGCAGCATTCTTGATCTAAACAAGAACACTGTAATGACGCGCCTTTTCCGCGCCCGTAATCAATTAAAAGAGATGTTGGATTCTCAAGATACTCAGAGAGGACAAAAAAATGGATGATTTAGAATTTCGTCGTCGTATTTTGTCGGATCCAAAACAGAAGGATGAAGAGATTCTTCAAGCTTTAGCTGAGAACGACGCTAACAGTAAGTTTGTTGATGACGTTTTGGATCTCGACCTTAAAATCAAGCAAGCCATGAATGTGGATGTGCCTGAAGATCTAGCCGACAAAATTCTGTTTAATCAAACGTCAAATGCGCTTGATGACGATAATGTGGTTAGACCGAACTTTGCTCGCAAAGCAATGGCATTGGCTGCATCGGTTGCTTTTACTGCTGGTTTATTGGTAGGTCAAATCAACTGGGGGAACGTTATTGTCTCTCCAGCTCAAGCGAGCCTAGCAGATACCGCAATGAAACACGTGGTGGCGGAAGAGTCATTTGTACGCAACCTCGATGAGGATGTTTCAAGCAAGCAAGTAAACGCGAAAATGATGCCGTTCCATTACCAACTTAATGGTAGCTTTCCATACCATGTTTACTACTTAAACCATTGCGGCTTTGGTGAGTCAAACGCCCTTCATATGGTTTTCCAAGGTAAAGAAGGCAAAGTAACCATGTTTGTTACTGACGTGAAGAGCGACCAGAAAGTCGATTTTGATAAAGATGGTATGAGCGGTGTTGTGAAGCCTGTGGGTAAAGCCAGCATGATTCTTGTTGGTAACAGCGGTGAAGACATCGATGCTATTGCAGCAAAACTTGCTCCAATGATGGAGCCGATGTAATAACTTCAGCGAAACGACACTACTAGCTACTAAAAAGCCGCTAAATTTCGAAATTTAGCGGCTTTTTGTTTATGAATAATACAAAAAGCATTCACGCCAACTATTGAGTTTAGAGTCAAAACTCTAAATTATGCACTTTAGATGCAATTTCCCGACATTTAGACATCATTTCTGCAATTTTTATTCAAATTTATCCAATGGTCGGATTTGTATGGTCCACTCTTAATACTACTATCTGCGCCACTGAGCAAAAGCTCAACTTATCGTCCAAAGAGACGAAACTAATAAGGAATAAAAAATGACTCAGAATACGCGTCTGTTTAAAAAGACTCTCCTAGCAGTGACGGTTGCAATGGCATCTGGTCAAGCAATGGCGGCTGGTTTCCAGCTAAACGCACAATCAGCGACTGGTATCGGTCGTGCATTCGCCGGTGATGCGGTAATTGCAGATAACGCTTCTGTAATGGCTCGCAACCCTGCGGCAATGGCTCTATTTGACAAAATGGAACTGTCAGTAGGCTTTGAAAGCATCACTTCGATGATTGAAGTTAAAGATGCAAAATACTGTGGTGTTCAATGCCAAGCAACAAACGGCTTGGTTAAACCAACAGATTCAAATTATGACGATGCTGGCGATACTTCTATTGCACCAAATATCCACCTTATCGTGCCAGTTAACGACAAGTTTGCATGGGGTGTAAACGCATACTCTAACTTTGGTACTAAAACAGAATTCGGTGATAGTTTTGTTGCAAAAGAATACGGCGGTCTTACCGACGTTAAAAGTGCAAACTTCGGCGTTGCAGGTTCTTATCGCCTAAACGATCAATGGAGCTTTGGTGCTGGTCTGGACCTAATCTATGGTGAAGGTACGATGAAGCGTGAACATGGCATGCTTGGTACACTTGTAGACGTAGATAAAGCTGATGGTTGGGCTGTAGGCTTCAACCTAGGCACTGTGTATGAATTAGATGAGAACAACCGTTTTGGTTTGTCTTACCGCTACAGCCCAGAAATGGAAGCAGAAGACGACAAAGGTCAGAAGATCACATTGCCTCTACCAGATATGGCTGAGTTCTCAGGTTTCCACAAAATCACCGACACTAAGTTTGCAGTTCACTACTCTATCCAATACATTGGTTGGAGTGACTTTGACCAAATTGAGTTCCGCAACCTTAAAGGTTCTCCACTTGGCTCAAGCTACGACAAGCAGTATGCATGGCAAGATGGCTGGCACTACTCAATCGGTGGTACTTACTACCTAAACAATAGCTGGACACTTCGTACTGGTTACATGTACGACACAAGTGCTCAAGATTCACTAACTTCAGTATCAGTACCTGACTCAGACCGTCAATGGTTCTCTGCAGGTTTCACATACCATATCGATAGCAAGTCTAACGTCGACTTCGGCTTTACTTACTTGATGGGTAAAGATGTGAAAGTTAATGAGTCAACACCAAACCCAGCACATGTACCGGGCAACCCTTTAACTGGACCAGAAAACATTTCATCATTGTCAGCGACAACGCATGCAGATGCTATCCTATTCGGCTTACAATACAGCCGCAGCTTCTAAGCATCACGTAGCAAGCTAATATAAACACTCTCTATATAAAAGGCTGGAATTCCAGTCTTTTTTCTTATCTATCGTTTTACATTCACCCAATTTGGGCGCACACGTGTAATCAAAACTCACAATTATGACTCACAAGTGTTCGCTGAGTTTTTTTCACACCGCCATTACAGTTAGTTAGATATTCTGTATAGATTAAAATATATAGATAATTTACCTGAAAACACTGCTTTATTGGCTTTTCATTTTTAAAGTAATAACTCTAGACGTAAACTTTCGCCCCACGTTATAAATAACTCAGCGAACATTACAATGAAAACCAACAAGACTCTCCTATCAACAGCAGTGGCATTCGGTCTACTTAGTACTTCGGGCGTTGCAAACGCAGCAGGTTTCCAACTTGCAGAATACTCTGCGACTGGTCTAGGTCGTGCATACGCTGGTGAAGCGGCAATGGCTGATAACGCAAGTGCACAATGGCGTAACCCAGCTATGCTAACTTACCTAGAAGGCACACAAGTGTCTGTTGGCGCTATCTATGTAAACCCAAACATCGATGTTGATGGCACGTCGACTTACGTGAATGGTCCAAACGCTGCAAACTCTCATGACTTTGCACACGATGCTGTCATTCCGAACTTCTACTTTTCTCACCAATACAATGACAAATTTGCTATTGGCTTTGCCCTTGGCACTAACTACGGTATGGAAACGGACCTAGGTAAAGATTTTGCCGCAGCTAACTTTGGTAACCAAGCTAGCGTATTCTCAATGGAAGCGAACCTAAATGCAGCATACAAGCTAAACGAAAAGCTTAGTGTTGGTGGCGGTATCCGCTATGTCATGGCAGATGGCAGCTTCGGCGCAGTTATGCCACCACAGATGGGTGACAAGCTAGCAGGAACCACTCTTAAATACATGGAAGGTGACGATACGGCATGGGGCTGGCAAGTAGGCACTGCATGGCAAATCAACGCTAATAACCGTATTGGTTTTGCTTACAAATCTGAAGTAGATCTAACACTAGAAGGTTATGCAAAAGGTCTTGGTTTCAACCCAGCAGATCCAAATGCTCATAAAAATGGCTCGATGGACCTAGCTCTGCCAGCAACAGCGGAACTAGCAAGCTACCATCAGTTAAATGAACAATTAGCGATTCATGCAAGCATCAACTGGACTAATTGGAGTAGTTTTAAAGAGCTAGTAGCCGACTTCCCAGGTGAAGCATCAAATTTGATCAAAGAAGAAAACTGGGAAGATAACTACCGCTTCGCTGTAGGTACTACTTACAAACTTGACCAAAAATGGACGCTACGCTCAGGTGTTGCATACGACACTTCTGCTGTGAGTGACGAAAACCGTACAGCTACTATCCCTGAAACGGATCGTCTATGGTTAAGTATTGGTGCTGGTTACGAATGGTCTAAGAATCTAACACTAGACGCTGGCTTTACCTATATTTTTGCGAAAGATGCTTCAATGTATGAAGGTCGCACTGATGGTATGCCACCAATGAAAGATCCTGCTACATTTGGTGGAGAATTCTCTGGTGAAGTAACAGGTAACGTATGGCTAATCGGTGTTCAAGCGAACTACAAGTTCTAATCTGAACGCTATTTATCGATAAAAGAAAGTTACCGATAAAAAGAAAGGCTTGGTTTTCACCAAGCCTTTTTGTTTTTCTGTATAAAGCGATTAGAAGTCTTCTTCTAAATACTCGTCTAAGTACGCTTCTTCTTCCGCATCTACTTCATCAGTCGTACTGATTTCTGCTTTAAAGTTTTGACGTTGAATGTAAACGTCACGAGTTAATACATATGGATCAGGCGATGCTTCAAGCTGTGCTTCTTGTGGTACTAACAGAGCACGTTTTTCCATACCTTCCAGCGCCCATTTACCTAAGCCAGCCCAGAAGTTTAGGTATGAAAGTGGCAAGTACATACCATCCACAGTATCTGTCACTTCACGCAATGTATATGGACCGTAGCCCGGTACCATAAAATATGGACCGTTACCTACACCATAGTGACCAACCACACTACTAAACTCTTTGTTGTCGTACTTGGTGATACCAGCAGCCGTTGCAACGTCAAACAGACCTAAGATACCGAATGTCGAGTTAATCCAGAAGCGGTTAAAGTGATCAACGGCTTTAGTGCCATTTCCCATGACTAGGTTATTCACCACACTCGCAGGTTCGTCTAAGTTAGCTAGGAAGTTAGCAATACCAGAGCGAATTGGCACAGGCGTGTAATCAACATACGCAAGAGACACTGGGCGAACTAAATACGGGTCAAGATAATCGTAGTTCAGTTCCCACATTGTGCGGTTGAAACTTTCCAATGGGTCATAAACATCAGAAGTTGTTTGATTAGTTTCGTTTTCTTCTGTTACCGCTTCCTCGGGTGCAGTTGAACAGCCAACCAGTCCAACAGCGAACAGCAACAAGAAGATGGATTTACCCTTGTTATACATTCTACGTTCCATAACGACGATTAATACCCCTAAATGACCTGTGTTTTACGTACGTTTAGTACTTTGGAAAAAGTCATTTGGGTATATAAGTAAAGGCCAGCATGCGCTGGCCTTTATTATTCTACTCGATAGTTGGTAGTCATACCACAAAACCGTCCTAACAATCCTTAAGTGTCAATTATTAGAGACGTTCATGAATTATTGATACTGTTTATCTATCATCACTTCTACTGGCTGACCAAAATCAACGACTTGGCTTTCACCATGCCAATCTTGGTCACGAGTTGCAACGTTACCATCCGAGTCAACACGAACGCGAACCATCAACTTATCTAGAGAAGATAGCTTCTGACCGTCCATCATCGCATTACCATCATCTAGTACAACTGTACGAGGGAATGTACCTAATGGGTAGCGAGCTGCCGCGACAGGCATCGGAGAACCATCTGCGCGATGTACTGACACAATCAATACCGCATTTGGATCAAGTTGAGCTTCTGGAGCTACGTTAATAGTCACTGCCACACTCTTGTCTGGAGAAACCGCTTCACCCATTTGCTTACGTGCACTTTCGATACTGCGACCTAGCATTTCATAGCGGCTATCTTCAGGACCGATCATTTGCTGCATGATACCCCAATACTTAATCGCGGCTGGGAAATCTTGGCGCTCAAATGCATCAAACGCAAGCAGAGAGAAGACACGTAGGTCAACGTAATCTTGTTGCATCAGTTTACCAAGCAGAGAACGAGCCGTAGCTTGATCCATCTCGTCTTGGGAAAGCATCAGAGCTTGTGCGTAACCAAGTTGAACATCTGGATCTTTTGGTTCTAGCTTGTACGCTTTTTCCATTGCATCAATGGAAGTCGTCACATCTCGGTTCGCCAAAGCAATACGACCTAATAGCAACCAACCGGTTGAGTCTTCAGGTTGGTAATGCAGGCGTGTACGCAGAGCCAAAGAGAGATCAGCCATTTCATCATCACTGAGTGGCTCAGATGCTGCAGACATTAGCTTTTTAGAAAGTTCAGGAAGGTTATCGTTTACTTCCTGCCACTTCACAACGTCTTGAGATGCGCCAAACTTGTAGTAAAGGCCGTAGCTCAATACCACTGTCAAAATCACTGATGGGATCAAAACAGCAATCGGAGAAACATGTGTTTCCTTTTGCTTTTTATCATCAGGGATATCGTCCAGAAGAGATTGCTTCAGATCGGAAATCAAATCATCTTGGCTCTCGACTAGACCTTCGTCTGTTTCTTCAGCAAGCTCAGATAGGCGGTCTTTATAGAACGCTTTGTTAAGCTCATCACGTAACACTTCATCGTTGTTGGCTTTTTGCTTAAGCAGCGGCAGTGCAACTAAGACACAAGCTATCAGCGTAAGAACAACGGTAGAAACCCAAAATAGTGTCATTACTTCTTATCTCCGTTGTTCTCTTCATCAAGCAATGATTTGAGACGCGCTTCTTTTTCTTCGTCCCATTGTTCGTTACTTGCTTGAACTGCTTTTGCTTTTGATTTACGGCTACGCAGCACGATTAAACCAAAGCCACCTAATACCACTGCTAGTGGACCTAGCCACAGAATTGCAGTCGCAAAAGTAAACGGAGGATTGTACGTTACGAAGTTGCCGTAACGAGCAATCATGTAGTCCACGATCTCATCTTTCGACTTACCTTCTTTGGTCATTTCGTACACCTTATGGCGTAAGTCTTGAGCCAATTCTGCATTCGAATCAGAGATGGTGTTGTTCTGACATTTAGGACAACGAAGAGTATGACCAAGCTCTTTGAACTGCTGTTCTTGCTCTAGATTGTCAAACTCATACACTTCAATCGCTGCATGAGCAGCAAGAGAAAATGTCATCGCAGCAAAAGCCGCTAAGAAAAACTTTCTCATTGCTTCGCCTCCTCAACCAACTTGGTGTACAGCGGCTCCAACGTTTCCGCCCAGTTGCGAGGGTTTACATCACCAACATGACGGTAACGGATCACACCGTTTGCATCGATGATAAATGTTTCAGGAGCGCCATATACGCCAAGGTCTAGACCTAGCATGCCGCTACCATCAAACAAGCTGATTAGGTATGGGTTGCCTAGGTCATTTAGCCAACCCACTGCTTTGTTGCGATCATCTTTGTAGTTCATGCCGATGATCTTCACACCTTTCCCTGCAAGCTCATTGAGGTACTTATGTTCAGCGTAACAAGTCGGACACCAAGTCGCCCAAACGTTAAGCAACAGTGGTTCGCCTTTAAAGATCGACTGATCGTACTGTTTACCAGGTTCAGCTAAATCCTCTAGATGGAACTCAGGTACTGGCTTACCAACCAGTACTGACTCAAGTTTCGTTGGATCGTCACCCTCTTGGTTGCGAACCAACTGAGTTGCGAAGATACCCGCCAATACCATGAAAGCTACCAACGGGATAAATAAGACTTTCTTATTCATTTATTTTGCCTCCTGCTCCGCTAGCTTTGACTTATCGCCTTTCTTAGCCGTTTTGCGGAAGCGGTAACGTCTATCAGAGATAGCAAGCGCACCACCCAAAGACATGATCAATGAACCAGCCCAGATCCAACGAACGAATGGTTTGTAGTAAATACGAACCGCCCAAGAACGGTTATCTTCTAGACGTTCACCCATCGCAATATATAGGTCGCGAGTGATACCGCGGTCGATTGCCGCTTCAGTCATCATCGACTTCGCCGTACGGTAGAAACGTTTTTCAGCGTGCAACGTGTTCACATACTTACCATCATTCGTGATCTCAAAGTCCGCGATGTAACCATCGTAGTTTGGACCATCTTTGTCACGTAGACCTGAGAAGTAGAAATCATAGCCGTAAATCTTGAAGTGCTCACCCGGAGCCAAACGCACGTCACGTTCGATACTGTAGTTTTGCACCATGGCAATACCAATCACAGTAACGGCTAGACCAATGTGACCAAGCATCATTGCCCAGTGGCTACGTTGAAGTTTACGAACACCTTCGCCGAAGCTGTGACGGTGAGTAGCACGCTCGTACAGTTCAAAGCCATGCATTGCAATGATCCAGATTGCCATTACCCAACCGATGTAAGCCATCGCTGAGAAGAAATCGGCGAACAGGAATACACACACAGCACCTAGTGCGAAAGCAAGCACACCAGAAACAATCATTGGCTTAATAAGCTTAGATAGATTGTCGCGTTTCCAACGAATCATAGGACCAATACCTAGTAGGAAGGCGAACGGCATCATCAACCACGCAAACAGCATGTCGAAGAATGGTGCACCGATAGATACTGAACCAAGACCAATTTGTTTGTGAACCAATGGTAACAAGGTACCAACCAAAACTACGACTAGCGCAGCAATCAGAAGCACGTTGTTAGCAAGCAGCGCGTTCTCACGCGACACCAAATCGAAATTACCACGTACGCGAACCGCTGCCCCTTTCACTGCGAATAGCAGGAGTGAGCCGCCGATAACAAAGACTAGGAAACCTAGGATAAACATACCGCGTGATGGATCAGACGCGAACGCGTGTACCGATACCAAAATACCGGAACGCACTAAGAAGGTACCTAACAAACTCAAAGAGAATGCAGAGATAGCAAGAAGTACCGTCCACGCTTTAAATGTACCGCGTTTTTCGGTTACCGCTAGAGAGTGCATCAGTGCTGTACCCGCTAGCCAAGGCATGAATGATGCGTTTTCTACTGGATCCCAGAACCACCAGCCACCCCAGCCAAGTTCGTAATATGCCCACCAAGAACCTAGTGCGATACCTAGTGTTAGGAATACCCAAGCAGCGGTTGTCCAAGGACGAGACCAACGAGCCCAAGCCGTATCAAGACGACCAGTCATCAAAGACGCAATCGCGAACGAGAAGGCAACCGAGAAGCCTACGTACCCCATGTAAAGCATAGGTGGGTGAACAATCAAACCTGGGTCTTGAAGAAGCGGGTTCAAGTCACGACCATCTACCGGGAAGAACGGCAAAGTGCGTAGGAACGGGTTCGAAGTCAGGATGATAAATAGTAGGAAGCCCACTGAGATCATGCCCATAACAGCAAGTACACGCGCAACGGATTCTTGTGGCATACCACGACTGAAAGTAGCGACCGCGACTGTCCACGCAGCTTGGATAAGTACCCAAAGCAGTAGTGAGCCTTCGTGCGCGCCCCAAACAGCCGTTAAGCGGTAGTACCAAGGCAGTTGGCTATTTGAGTTACTTGCAACGTATTGGAGCGTAAAGTCGTTGGTGTAGAATCCCCAACATAAAATCGCAAATGAGAAAAACAGCATGACGAACATCGACCATGAAAGTGGTCGTGCTGTGTTCATCAGCATAGTGTTGTTATTTGATGCGCCCCATAACGGCAATATGCTTAGCAACAATGCCATTGCTAACGAAAGTATGAGGGCAAAGTGACCGATTTCAGCAATCATTGGCCGCTTCCTTGTTTCTGTTCTGATGTGTACTGCAGAGGCTCGTGAGTCTTCTTCATTGCTTCTGCAATTTCAGGTGGCATGTACTCTTCATCGTGTTTTGCCAACACTTCAAAAGCTTTTACGGTTGTTGCGTCTTCAAGAACACCTTGAGCAACAATACCCTGACCTTCGCGGAACAAATCAGGAAGAATACCTTCGTACACGATCGTCACTTTAGGACCCACGTCGTGCAGATCAAAGCTCACTTTTAGTGACTCTGGGTCACGGCGAACTGAGCCTACAACCACCATGCCGCCGATACGCAAACGCTGACCAACTTCTGGTTTAGTACCGTCAGGTTTACCATTTACCAATTCCGTCGGCGTGTAGAATAGATCCATATTTTGGTTCAACGCATAAAGCATCAAACCAATGGTTGCACTAATACCGATAAAGATAGCCAGAACGATGCCTAGCCTCTTTTTACGTCTCGGGTTCATAACGTGTTCTCCATATTCTTCGCCGCGTCGACTCGCGCTTGACGATCAATTTTCGCTTTCACTTCTTTTAACAACGCATCCCCACGGCGGATACTCGAAATTAAAAGAATGATCATAGATAAGAAAGTAATACCAAACGCGCTCCATACGTAACCTGCGTAGCCACCCATGGCAAAGAGTTCGCTCAGAGATTCAAAATGCATATTCAATTACCTCACTGAGTTTTTTCAGCCGCGAGTTTTTGCACCCAAGGGCGATGACTCTCTTTGCTGATAATTTCGTTACGGAAGCGCACCATCGTTACCGCGCCAAAGAAGAACGCAAAACCAAAAATGTTTAGCAGCAACGGCCAAAGCATATTGGATGAGATGGATGGTTTTTCAAATTTGGTGATTGTCGCGCCTTGGTGAAGCGTATTCCACCACTCAACAGAGAAGTGGATAATCGGTAGGTTGACCACACCAACGATTGCCAAAATACCCGCCGCTTTTGCCGCTGTCTTTTGATCGTCAAACGCGTGGTAAAGTGCAATAACACCAAGGTATAAGAATAGAAGAATAAGTTCAGAGGTTAGACGAGCATCCCATACCCACCAAGTGCCCCACATAGGTTTACCCCAAACGGCACCCGTTAACAGAGCAATAAAGGTGAATACCGCACCAATAGGCGCCATGGCCAGTGCTGCCATGTCAGATAGACGTACTTGCCAAACCAAGCCGATAAATGCAGCTATAGCCATCGACATGTACACGCCCATAGACCAAATAGCCGAAGGTACGTGGATGTAAATGATTCGGAAACTATCGCCTTGCTGGTAATCCGAAGGTGCAAATGCGAGCCCCCAGACGGTACCAACCGATAGGCATACGAGGGCCAATACAGAAAACCAAGGAAGAAACTTACCGCTCAGGTGATAAGCTGCTTCTGGCTTGGCATAAGGATGTAGCCATTTCCACATGTTAAGTTCTCACTCTTACTTCAGGGACACTGTCCAGAGGGTCGAGACCGTAGCAGTGCTTTAATAATAATTCTTTGATCAAACGTCGCTAAACGCGCACTTTACTGAGTTAGTTAACACTAACTCTCAATGCTGCGCTGATGGCGAATGGTGTGAGAGTGACAGCCCCCATCAACATTGCGCCTAAAATCGCTAATTGCCCGTTATACGCCATACCCAGTGCTGCGGCATCAATCGCGGACGTAGCGAAAATTAGAATTGGGATGTAAAGCGGGAGAATTAGCAAACTTAAAAGAACGCCGCCTTTTTGTAACCCAACAGTCAGTGCTACACCAATAGCACCGATAAAACTCAACGTCGGTGTACCGATGACCAATGTCAGTACAACAGACAGCCAAGTATTAAAATCAAGAGATAATAGAATCGCCAACAATGGACTGATTAAGATCAGAGGCAATCCCGTTAACAACCAGTGAGCTATGACCTTGGAAATCACAACAAGTTGCAGTGGGATCGGCATTAGCATCATTTGCTCAAGCGCACCATCTTGATAATCATCACGGAATAGACGTTCTAATGATAATAAGGCGGATAGCAACGCAGCAACCCAAACAATGCCTGCTGCAATACGTGCTAACAAATTAGGCTCTGGACCGATGCTAAGAGGGAAAAGTGTGATAACAATGATGAAAAACCACAAAGGGTTCAAGATGTCTGCTTGACGGCGAAATGCAATCAAAAGCTCGCGGCGGATAATGGTCGACATTGCCGAAATCATATTAGTCACCCAGTTTTATTTTTCTAAGTTTCGGGCTGTCTGCAAACATATCTTGGTGTGTCGTTAAAATCACAATGCCACCATTGTCTGCATGATTTGCAAACAACGATTCAAGCACCTTCACACCTTGCTTATCGATTGCAGTTAACGGTTCGTCCAAAATCCATAAAATTTGATTACTTAGCCACAGTCTTGCCAATGCAACGCGACGCTGCTGTCCTGCAGAAAGTTGTGCTACAGGCACATCTTCTCTGCCTGCAAGACCCACTTGGGTTAAAGCAGCGAAGATTTCTTCATCTGAGGAACGATTATTATGGATAGATTGGTAAAAGCGTAGGTTTTCAAACGCAGTAAGTTCGCGTTTAACGCCAGTTTGATGCCCTAGGAACAAAAGGTCCTGATGGAAAACATCACGAGACTTTTCAACCTCTTCGCCTTTCCATTTGATGATGCCTTCTTCTCTGTCCCCTAACCCTGTCACAATACGCAGCAATGTGGTTTTGCCTGTACCGTTACGTCCTTCAATCTGGACCAAATCTCCAGGTTTAATTTCGAATTGCAGGTTTTCAAACAGGACCCTGTCATCACGGATCGCAGTTAGGTTAGAGACTTCTAACATAGGGCTTCAACTAAAAAATGAACGAGTCGCTATATTAGCACAGCTTAGTTGTGACAAAACAGGATAAGAAAGCGATGATGTATGTAAGTTCGTGAGTTTTTGTTAACTTATAGTCACATTTTAATAAAAATAACCATAAGTGATTATAAGTTTTTATTTTAAAAATAAAAAAAGAAGCCGAAGCTTCTTTTTTCATTCTTTATCGACGTCGTCCACGAGGTGGGTATGTCGGATCATCTGATGGTTGACCGCTAAGTGGAGGGATCTTCTCTTGACCTGCCAGTTTTTTCTGCAGAGAAAGCATCAATTCTGCTTCTGCTTTTGGCAATTCACACTCTTCAATCAACTCATTGATGTCAGCGCCAAGTTGAACCATTTTAGAAGCACGGCTGTACAAACGACCATCTGTATCTGCGTGCTCAAGTTCACGAATGCGCTCATTAAGATGTTGAATCACATCTTGTTGCTCAGTGACCTTTTGACCTAAACCAACGACCACTGAACGCACTTCCAACAATTGCTTGTTTAGCTTTTGCACTTCTTTTTCTGCGTGACGTGCTTGCGCACGCTGCTGGTCCATTTGCTTTTGCAGACCCGCACGAACGCGAATTTGCAACAAAAGCAAAATCAAGAAGGCAAATGCTAGACCGCCCACTAAGAGCGGTAAAGATAGGAAGGTTTCGTCAGCCATGATTCATCAGCCAATTATAGGTGAGCCATCTCATCCCATTCGTCATCAGTTAGCAGCTTGTTCAGATCAACAAGAATAAGTAGCTTGCCATCACGGTTGCTTACACCCTGGATGAATTTCGCGCTTTCGTCCGTACCTACAGAAGGCGTAGTGTCGATCTCAGAAGAACGTAGGTAAACAACTTCAGCGACGCTATCTACTAAGATACCGATAACTTGACGCTCAGACTCAATCACGATGATGCGAGTGTTGTCAGTAACTTCACCTTCCATCAAACCAAAACGTGAACGTGTATCGATAACCGTTACGACATTACCACGTAGGTTGATAATACCCAGTACGTAATCTGGCGCACCTGGAACCGGAGCGATTTCTGTGTAGCGAAGAACTTCGCGAACTTGCATTACATTAATGCCGTACGTTTCTTCTTCTAGTTGGAACGTCACCCACTGAAGAACTTCGTCGTTCGATGTATCTTTCTTCACTTCTACTTCAAAAGCTTGAGACATAGTTAATCCTCGTAATTGTCGTTCCCGACCAAAAATCTAATTCAGTGATTTTACATCTAAACCAGCGTTTAGCATGTCTATAAGTGCTTGGACATGAATTAAAGCACACATTTTTTCTTTCACCATGCCCGCTAGCCAAGGGCGCTTACCTGCTTGTTCACGCCAACGGACTTTGTCGATATTGAGAGTCTCAGTACCCATTAATTGGTTACTTGCCAACCCCCACATGCTTTCACCAAGCATAACGACGTATTGGTAGTTATCTTTGTACTCTTCGTCATGAAGCTTATCAGCCATCACCCACCTCGCAGTGTCGACAACATCAAATTGTTGCTCACGACTGGTTTGCAAACCTAGATACCATGCAGGACGACCAATCAAATGGTTCAGTTCCGTAATTTGATGGATACCACCGAGCTCATCAAGTGGAACAGCAAACGTCACACCATTAACATCAAAGTACAGCACCTGAAAATCTTCGCTACGTTGCGTGCTTTCCCAAGTGTTTGGCAACAGTGAGCCTGTTTCCGTTTCCAGTTCGGCTTCTGTCTCAATGTGCTGTTCGACTTCCACATCGGCTTCAACGTCAACTTCAGGCTCAAACGCTTCAGTTTCAGGTTGAGTCCAAACTGGTTCTGGCTGCTCGGTCTCAACAGCAGGAATCAATTCTTCTTCGATATCCCACTCTTGAATTTCATCCACGGCAACTGCCGCAGCTTCGATTTCAATTTCTGGTTCGATTGATTTAGCTTCGGCTGCGATATCAATCGTGTTTTGATCCAAAATGTCATCGATATCCAACTCTGCCACTACATTGGTGGATTCCAGCTGGCTTAACAATCGTTGAACGTCTTCCAAATTAGGCGCTTCTAACTCAGGTGAGTAAGTATCGCTGTATTGGTACGACTCTGGTTCCGCGTATTGTATTTGTAATTTTGGCTCTAGCTCTGGCTCTGGCTCTGGCTCTGGCTCTGGCTCTGGCTCTGGCTCTGGCTCTGGCTCTGGCTCTGGCTCTGGCTCTGCAGATGATAGTTCTTGAGCGAGTAAGTCAAGCTCTTCCTCTTGCTCAATGACCTCGACCTCTTCGCCAAGTAATGCGCTGAAGTAATCATCAAGCGCCTGTTCACTGGAAAGTACGTCGTTATTGCTCATCGAACGCCAACCTCTCCAAATAAATCAGCAGTTGCTTGTAAGCAAACACACCACGACTACCAGAAGCAAAGTGTGATGCTGGTAAATGCTTTAAGCTTGCATCACGGAATTTCGTGTCAATCGGCACCGCAGAAGTCCATACCTGATTTGGATAATCTTTCTTAAGCTGAGTCAGTGTCTGCAACGAAGCTCTTGTGCGCTTATCGTACATGGTTGGTACGATCGTCACTTTAAAGCCACCTGGACGAGACTTCTGCATAATGGTCAAAGTGCGCATCATACGCTCAAGACCTTTCATCGCTAAGAACTCAGTTTGAACAGGGATAAGGATACGATCACTGGCTGCTAGCGCATTGACCATCATTACGCCAAGAATTGGCGGGCAGTCGATCAACACATAGTCATAATCTTCTGCTACGGCTTGAAGCGCTCGTTTTAAGATCAAGCCCATGCCGCTGCGGTTTCCCATCACGCGGTCAAGCGTTGCAAGTGACATATGTGCCGGGATGATGTCCATTCCTTCAAGTTCTGTCTCGACGATTAACGGCTTTACTGTCTCACGTGAAAACGTCTTCAATTGGAACAAATCAAACAAGCTCGACGTTACTGCATCCGGATCATAACCAAGGTAAGTCGTCAGTGACGCATGAGGGTCTGTATCAACCATCAATACACGATGACCTTTTTGGCTCAATAGCCCAGCCAACGTCACAGTTGATGTCGTTTTCCCTACCCCACCTTTTTGGTTAGCAACACTCCAAACGATCATGATCTTTCCTACGCTAAGCCCACTTCTACCAACATGCGTTCCGCAATGCGGTCGAGAGGTAAATCTTCTGTAGAGATGCCCGCTTTCGCAACCGCTTGTGGCATACCGTAAACCACACAGCTGTCTTCATCTTGAGCCCAAATTGTTGAGCCTGCTGATTTCAACATGCGTGCGCCTTCACGACCGTCAGCCCCCATACCTGTCAGTACCATCGACAATACTTTGTCACCGTATACTTTTGCAGCAGAGCCAAACGTAACATCCACACAAGGTTTGTAGTTCATGCGGTCGCCGCCATCGATAATGCGCAGACGAGCAGCACCTGCACGACCGTCGATCATCATTTGCTTACCGCCTGGCGCCAAATAGGCAACGCCAGCTTGCAATACATCACCATCTTGAGCTTCTTTTACTTGGATCTTACAAAGCGTATTTAAACGACTTGCAAAAGCAGCAGTAAAAGTAGCTGGCATATGTTGGATCAACACGATTGGGTGCGGATAGTTTACGGGTAAACGAGTCAGAATTTTTTGCAGAGCAACAGGACCACCAGTGGAAGTACCGATAGCTGTTAACTGATATTTCTTACCTGAAGCGCGGTATTTTGCTGCCACAGGGCGACTTGCAGTTGCTGCGGCAGGCGCAGTATTGCGTGATGCTAATGGGCGAGTTGTTGAGCTCGCTGCAGTCGCAGCAGGTTTCGCCATTGGGCGACGCATAAATGCGCGCTTAGAAGCAATTTGAATGACACGTTGTTGGAGTAGCGATACCGCTTCATCACGGTTACGAGCAATATCTTCAAATTTCTTCGGTAAGAAGTCCAATGCACCAGCGTCTAGTGCGTCAAGCGTAGCCTTCGCCCCATCATGAGTCAGGGACGAAAACATTAGGATTGGCGTAGGAGACGTAGCCATAATTTCACGCACGGCAGTAATACCGTCCATGACTGGCATTTCAATATCCATAGTGATGACGTCAGGTTTTAGAGTTTTGGCTTTCTCAACCGCTTCTCTGCCATTAACCGCAACGTCTATCACTTCTAGGCGCGATTCTGAGTTGATGATTTCGCTAACGCGACGACGGAAAAAACTCGAATCATCAACGACTAGTACTTTAATCGCCATCTTATTCCTTTTTTCAACTCCAGCTTCGCTTAAATGCGCGAAGCTGCAGCGTATTGCTTAAGTAGATCTGGCACATCAAGAATCAATGCGATGTGACCGTCACTGGTAATCGTTGCACCTGCCATACCTGGCGTGCCTTGCAATAGGTTATCCAGTGGTTTGATAACCACTTCTTCTTGACCAATCAATGTATCCACCACAAAGCCGACACGTTGGCTACCAATTTGAACGATAACAACATGACCATGACCAATGCGCTCTTCTACACGTGGCGACTTAGAAGCTAACCAGTTTTGTAGGTAGAACAGTGGGATAGACTTATCACGTACGATAATGGTTAGTTGACCATCAACAACGTTGGTACGGCTAAGATCTAAGTGGAAGATTTCATTAACCGATGCAAGAGGCAGTGCGAACGGATGACCGCCAACACCAACCATTAGTGTTGGTAGGATCGCAAGCGTCAATGGTACTTTGATGGTGATCTTAGTGCCTTTACCCAATTCTGAATCGATATCGATAGAACCATTCAAGGTGTTGATCGCCGTCTTAACCACGTCCATACCTACACCACGACCAGAGATATCAGAAATCTTCTCTTTGCTCGAGAAGCCTGGTGCAAAAATGAGGTTGAAACACTCTTTATCCGATAAGCGTGCTGCTGCGTCTTCGTCCATCATGCCGCGTTTTACTGCGATACCACGGAGTTTATTTGGATCCATACCGCCGCCATCGTCAACGATAGCCAGTTCAATATGGTCACCTTCTTGCGATGCAGACAGAATCACTTTACCAGTACGAGATTTACCCGCTTTCGCGCGATCGTCTGGCATTTCGATACCATGGTCAACCGAGTTACGCACCAAGTGGATCAATGGATCTGCAAGTGCTTCTACTAGGTTTTTATCAAGATCGGTTTCTTCACCGCGCATTTCAAGCACGATGTCTTTATTTAGGTTACGCGCCAAGTCACGAACAACGCGTGGGAAGCGACCAAACACTTTCTTGATTGGCTGCATACGCGTTTTCATTACCGCACCTTGAAGGTCTGCGGTAACAACATCTAGGTTTGCTACTGCTTTCGACATTTCTTCGTCGTTGCTATTTAAACCAAGACTTAGTAGACGGTTACGCACCAATACAAGCTCACCCACCATGTTCATGATGGTGTCTAGAGTTGAAGTATCAACACGCACTGTGGCTTCTGCTTGTGGTTTCTTAACCGCAGGCGCTGCTGCTTTTGCTTCTTCTTTTACTGCAACCGGTTTTGCTTCTGGCTTAGGTGCCGGAGCTGGCGCTGGAGAAGGCGCAGCCGCTACTGGAGCAGGCTGAGGTGCTGGAGCTGCTTTTGGCGCTTCAGGCGTAATATTTTCTGATGCTGGTTTAGTCGCAAAATCTAACTCTTCGATAGATGGACCTTTACCCGAACCATGTAATTCGTCGAGAAGTTTTTCAAACTCTTCATCGGTCATCAGATCGCCGTCAGTTGATGCTGACGCAGCAGGAGCAGCCGGCTCTGGCGCTTTAGGCGTTTCTACTGGTGCCACTTCTGATGCCGATGGGCTCTTACCTACGCCATGCAGCTCGTCAAGAAGACGTTCAAATTCATCATCAGTGATATCACCACTGTCTAATGAAGGTGCACTTACTGGCGTTGGAGCCGCTGGTGCTGCTGGCGCAGATGCACCCGGAGCAGAACCTTTACCGTGTAATTCATCCAGCAGTTTCTCAAACTCGTCTTGAGTGATTTCATCAACAGAACCCACGCTAGAAGGTGCTGCTTCTACTGGCGCTGCTGGTTGTTCGATAACTGGCTCTGGAATAACTGGTTCTGGCTCAGCAACTGGCACTTCAACCGCCGCAACGACTTCGTCTTCAGACTCAGGTTTGCATAAACGATGAAGTTCTTCCAACAGTGCAGGATCGGCTGCATCCAGTGGTTCACGGTCTTGAACCGCTTGGAATTGATGGTTAACCGTATCAAGCGCTTTTAGCATGGTGTCCATCAAACTTGGCGTGACTGAACGCTGACCGTTTCGCAATACGTCGAACACGTTCTCAGCACCGTGACAAGTGTCAACCAGCTCTGCCAATGATAGGAAGCCTGCACCACCTTTTACAGTGTGAAAGCCGCGGAAAATCGCGTTTAGGAGATCTTTGTCTTCTGGATTATTTTCCAGTTCAACCAACTGCTCAGACAGCAGCTCAAGAATTTCCCCAGCCTCAATTAGAAAGTCCTGAAGAATATCTTCGTCTAAATCGTAGCTCATACGTTACCTTTAAAATCCAAGACTGGACAACAAGTCGTCGACTTCGTCCTGCGATGAAACCGCATCTTCCCTGAGTTCAGGGTGAAGAATCGGGCCTTCTGCTTCGCTTGATTGTTTAATCTTTTTATCTGACGGTTCTGGCAAAACTTGAGTCTGTTCTTCTGGTTTATTTCCAGAAAACACGGTCAAGATCTCAACCAGGCGATCTTCCACTTCATTGACAAGCGTGATCACGCGGCGAATGATTTGACCCGTTAAGTCTTGGAAGTCTTGTGCCATAAGAATTTCGGTCAACTGACCACGCAATTCAGTGCTATCACCTTCGACTTGAACTAACAGCCCATCGATACGGTGGCAAAGTGCTTTGAAATCGCTTAATTCGATGCGTCCGTGCATGAGTTCGTTCCACTGAGGGCGAACTTGTTGAAGGCACTCATGCAGGTTGTCGGCGATAGGTAAGCAGCAATCAACCGCATCCATCGTTTTATTCGCTGCCAACTCAGTTTTATCAATCACGTATTGCAGACGGTCCCTTGCGTCCGGGATTTCTGCTTTCGCAATTTCTGTCATGCGTTGATCGATGTTGAAGTGCTTAAGTGAATCATGAAGGTCGCGGGTTAATGTTCCGATTTCTTTTAGCATCGGATTCCCATCGCTTTCATATATCGAGGCAACAAGCTCATTGGCTTGGTCCTGTTCCCCGTTTTCTAGCATCTGAACGAGCGACTTCGCCTGCTCTAGTGAGATCATCCTGAATAGACCCTTTTTTACGTTTAGTTCTTTCTTATCGCTTTTTAAACGTCAAGCGAGCCACCCTTTAGTAGTAGGTATTAGAAGTGATGACTCGATTAACAAAGAGAAAGAGAGAGTTATAAACGTTCGAAAATTTTATCTAATTTTTCTTTAAGCGTTGCAGCTGTAAATGGCTTAACGATGTAGCCGTTAACGCCTGCTTGCGCTGCTTCGATGATCTGCTCACGCTTTGCTTCCGCTGTGATCATTAGCACAGGCAAGTGCTTCAGTTCAGCATCAGCACGGATGTGTTTCAGCAAGTCGATGCCTTGCATACCTGGCATGTTCCAGTCGGTTACAACAAAGTCGAAGTCACCTTTTTTCAGCATAGGTAATGCAGTTAAACCATCGTCCGCTTCTTGAGTGTTATTGAAACCCAAGTCACGAAGCAGGTTTTTAACAATACGGCGCATTGTTGAGAAATCATCAACAATAAGGATCTTCATGTTTTTATTCAAAATTGCCTCCACTGAATCGTAAAATCAGTGTGTTTAGTCATTTTGTGTCCACGCACTGAGCTTGGTGCGTAAACGTTGCATCGCTTGACTCAGTATTTGGCTTACGCGAGATTCGCTCACACCCAACACATCGCCAATCTCTTTCAAATTGAGTTCTTCGTCATAATAAAGCGAAAGTACTAAAGCTTCACGCTCTGGAAGCTGTTTTATTGATTCAACCAGTGCTTTTCTGAACGATTCATCAGCTACGCCCTTAAACGGGTTGCTGTCATCGGTCTCATCAGCCGGTGAAATCACATCATCAGAGACGCCTAAATCTTCAATTCCCACTAATTTTGAACAGTTTATATCGGTAAGAGCACTATGATATTGGTCTAGTGTCATACCAAGATGCGCTGCTACTTCAGCATCAGATGGGTCGCGATTTAGTACACCTTCCAGCTCTGCGATCGCTTGGTTAATTTCGCGATTGTTCTTATGAACAGAACGAGGTACCCAGTCGCCTTTGCGAATGTCATCTAACATTGCACCGCGAATACGGATACCCGCATACGTTTCAAAGCTCGCACCTTTAGAACCATCATAATTCTGCTGAGCTTCGATAAGACCGATCATGCCGGCCTGAATTAAATCCTCTACCTGAACACTCGGCGGTAAACGGCCTAACAGGTGGTGAGCAATACGCTTAACCAACACCGAGTAACGTTCAATGAACGCCTGCTGGCTATTAAATTTGCCATGTTGGTTATAGGTAATCGCTTTATTCACCAAAAGGGTCCTCTGCGAATTCAGTACGATTTAGCAACCTTTCCACAAAAAACTCTAGGTGTCCACTTGGTGTTTTAGGTAGTGGCCACGTTAGTGCTTTGTTCGCTAATGAGCTGATCGCTAAAGCCGCAGGAGAACGTGGGAATGCGTCCACAACGATCTTCTGTCTTTTCACGGCTTGACGTACTTTGTCATCCAATGGAATACATGCTACGAGTTCAAGGCTGACATTCAAGAAGCGCTCTGTGACTAGAGTCAACTTTGCGAATAATTCTCTGCCTTCACGGTAGCTTCTGACCATATTTGCAACAACTTTGAAGCGCTGAACCTGGTGTTCTTTACTCAACAGCTTGATTAATGCATATGCATCAGTGATTGAAGTTGGCTCATCGCAAACCACAACCACAACATCTTGAGCTGCTCGTGAAAAGCTAATCACCATGTCAGAAATGCCCGCAGCTGTATCAATCAACAGTACGTCCATTTCCTCTTCAAGACTACCAAATGCACGGATGAGTCCAGCATGTTGAGCATGAGACAGCTCGGTCATGCTTTGTGTGCCAGAAGTTGCAGGGACTATCTTTATACCATAAGGGCCTTCAACAATCGCATCTTTTAGCTCACATTCACCCGCAAGGACATGCCCTAGGTTACGTTTTGAACGAATTCCGAGCATAACGTCCACATTAGCTAGACCTAAATCTGCGTCGAGAACCATCACTTTTTTGCCTTGGCGTGCCATGCAGATCGCCAGACCCAGTGTTACGTTTGATTTACCCACACCACCTTTGCCGCCAGTAACAGCGATTACTTTAGTCAATGATGGTTGTGTTAAGCGACGGAGGCCGCTTGCTTGATCGTGTATCATATTCTCAGTCATAGTAGTCCGCCGCCCTAGAGTCCTTCGTTATCACTATTCCAAAAGTGAGGTTCGTTCTCTGTCGACTTCTCTAACAGTTCATTTGCTTTCGCAATCATGTATTTTGGTTGTGCTATCACAATGTCTTCTGGTACGCGCTGACCGTTGGCAATGTATGCCACTGGCATCGCGTTCTGAATCACCACGCTGATGAATTCGCCTAGACTTAACGACTCGTCAAGCTTAGTCAAAATACAACCCGACAGCGGAATGCGTCGGAAGTGATCCAGAGTTTCCTGCAGAACTCGACGTTGTGCAGTAGCTGGCAAAACAAGGTAGCTGTGAATCACTTCTCCGCTTTCTTGCATTAAGGTATCGAGCTGCTCAGAGAGTCTTACGTCTCGTTGCCCCATCCCTGCCGTATCGACCAAAATCAGTCTTCTGTTTCGTAGCTGATATATAACATCGGCTAACTCGTTAGAATCTTTAGCAACTCTTACAGGACAACCCATAATTCTTCCGTAAATTGAGAGCTGCTCATGTGCACCTATACGATATGTGTCCGTTGTCACAAGGGCAACATTATCGGCACCAAACTCCATTGCCGCACGTGCCGCTAACTTAGCCACCGTGGTCGTTTTACCCACTCCAGTTGGACCAAGTAATGCGACGACACCGCCACGCTTCAGAATGTCTTGTTTCGGAATGTTGATCTGATCCGCCACAAGAGACAGCAGAGCTTTCCACGCTCGCGCTGGTTTCGTATCTTCTGGAATGTAGCAAGCCATTTGGTCGGCAAGTTCAGGTGAAACACCCATACGCTCCAAACGCTTAATCAGCATTGCTCTTAATGGCTCGCGGCGTTCTACCTCTTGCCACATCAAACCCGACACTTGATGTTCCAACAAACGACGAATCGACGTCATCTCTTCACGCATGTTCTCTAGCTCATCGGCAGAGTCATCGCGTTCATCCGATGGACGGCGACGGTCATAGCGCGTTGGATCCAACTTAGGAGTTGGGCGGTCAAATCGGTTGTCTTGCGCAATCAGTTTCGCCAGTGGCGAGTCTGGTTGGTAAGGCGCAGGTTTCTCTTGGTTATAGCTTTCACGGTGCTTATTTTGGCGCTGCAGCAATGCGGACAAAGAATCTTCATTCTCTGCGACATGGTCATCTGACTCGGCTGCACCGCTGCTGTATTGCTTGAGCATGTTCGCGAAACGTTGCGTCATTGAGCCTGATTTATCTTTGTTCGCGTTTAGGCTAATTCTGTCATCATCTAAACGGCGATCTTGGAAACGCTCTGAAGCAGATGACGGCATTTGACGTTGTTCGCTATAACGATTTGATTGAGCTGCGCCACGGTTAGGAAGCGATTGCGCTTGTGAGGTTGGTGCTGCGTTAGACTCACCGTCAATCGCTGCAACGATCTCTACACCGCCCGCCACTTTCTTGTTCGACATGATCACCGCTTCTGCGCCAAGTTCTTCTTTCACTTGGAGCAACGCAGTTCGCATGTCTTTGGCAAAAAATCGTTTAATTTTCAAACTATGAATCCATTAATGATGCGAAGGGCTTAGTTGCCCACCGCTTGCACAATTCTGATCTGTTTCTCGTCCGGTATCTCTTGGTAAGACAGTACGCGGAGGTTAGGTATTGTGTTCTTAACGAACTTAGCCAGTGTTGAACGCAATACACCAGATGTCAGCAGAACCGCAGGTTCCCCTTTCAGTTCTTGCTCTTGTGTCGCTTGGCTCAGAGAGGACTGAAGTCGCTCTGCCAATCCCGGTTCGATACCGGCAGATTCGCCACCTGATGCCTGCATTGTTTGATGCAATATTTGTTCCAGTTCAGGTATAAGCGTTATCACTGGTAACTCTGGCTCTATACCATTGATTTCCTGAACAATTAGACGTTTCAAACTGATACGAACGGCAGCAGTCAAAATGTCAGGTTCTTGACTCTTGCTTGAGTACTCCGCCAAGGTTTGCACAATGGTTCGAATATCACGAATCGGAATGGCTTCGTTAAGTAAGTTTTGCAGTACTTTCACTACCACACCAAGCTGAAGTTGGTCTGGGACAAAATTCTCAACCAACTTAGGTGCACTGCGCCCTAGCATTTCCAATAGGTTCTGTACTTCTTCGTGACCAATCAATTGCGACGCGTTATTGGTAAGCAATTGGCTTAAATGCGTCGCTAGCACGGTTGAAGAGTCAACCACCGTGTAACCTAACGCTTGAGCATGTTCACGCTGCTCTTCACGAATCCAAACCGCTTCCAGACCGAATGCCGGGTCCATGGTTGGCTCACCTTCGATCATGCCGTAAACCTGTCCAGGGTTAATCGCCAGCTCTTGGTCTGGGCGAATTTCTGCCTCACCAACGGCAACTCCCATTAGGGTTATACGATAGCTATTAGGTGTCAGCTCAAGGTTGTCACGAATATGAACCGCAGGGATCAAGAAACCAAAATCTTGCGAAAGCTTCTTACGTACCCCTTTTACACGTTCTAGCAACTCACCGCCTTGGTCACGGTCAACTAAAGGAATCAAACGGTACCCAACTTCTAGACCAATGATATCGACGGGTTGCACATCATCCCAAGACAGTTCACGTTGAGAGATCGGCTCACTGCCATCTTCAGCTTTCGCTGGTAATGCTGGCTCTTTGGCTTTTTGTTTCTGTTTTTTGTCCAGCCAATAGGCACCACCACCCGCGATTGCCGCCAGTGACAAGAACGAGAAGTGCGGCATGCCCGGAACGATACCCATCACGCCAAGGATAGCAGCAGTAATCATCAATGCTTTTGGGTTGTCGAACATCTGAAAAATCAGCTGCTCACCCATATCTTCATCAGTATTTTGACGCGTTACCATCATCGCCGCAGCGATAGAAAGTAATAGCGATGGAATTTGCGCCACCAAGCCGTCACCAATGGTCAGCAAGGTATAGATTTGCATCGCTTCAGAGAAGCCCAAACCGTATTGCGCCATACCAATCGACAGACCGCCAATAATGTTGATAAACAGGATTAAGATACCTGCAATCGCATCACCTTTTACGAATTTTGACGCACCATCCATTGAACCGTAAAAGTCGGCTTCTTTGGTAACTTCAAAACGGCGTAAACGCGCTTGGTCTTGGTCAATCAAACCGGCGTTCAAGTCCGCATCGATCGCCATCTGCTTACCCGGTAAGGCATCCAAGGTAAAGCGAGCACTTACCTCAGAAATACGACCAGCACCTTTGGTAACAACCATAAAGTTAATGATCATCAAGATGAGGAAGACCACAAGACCGACGGCGTAGTTACCACCGATAACTACGTTACCAAACGCTTCGATAACGTTACCCGCAGCGTTACCCCCTTCATGACCATAAAGCAGTACCACACGAGTAGATGCAACGTTCAACGCCAGACGTAATAAGGTTGCAATAAGCAGCACCGTTGGGAAAGCCGCAAAGTCGAGTGGACGACGTGTGTAAACGGTCACTAACAACACCACCATGGCTAAGGCGATGTTAAAAGTGAAGAACAAATCCAACAGAAACGCTGGTATGGGTAGTACCACCATTGCAAGGGTGGCCAATACCATAACAGGCGCACCAATGGCAGGCATGGAGCGCTGTGGGATTCGTGGTAATTTATCTGCAAAAGGCAGGCTTAACTTCATACTGCGAGGTGTCTCAATCGGTCTGGAGCATCACGTTAGTACAAACATACTATTAGTATTACGCGACAGCTTTCGCCTAAAAGTTTAGGTATTGTTGTTGATTAGGGCGATATAAGCAATGTGTGTACCATGATTAACGCCAAAATAATGACTAGTTGCTCAAAGAAATTACAATCCTTTGATCTAATGTGAATTTTTGTCTAATCCATCAATGCAATTATTTTCATTAGTGGCGATGTTCAGGAGGGATAGGCAGGTCATAATCTTGAATCTTAGGTCGTTGACCGCCACGTTTGCGATACTGCTTAAGTTGGAACACAAACGCGAGCACTTGTGCTACGGCAGTAAACAGTCCATCTGGGATTTCTTGTTCCAACTCTGTGGTGTGGTAAAGCGCACGCGCCAAAGGTGGAGCAGGAACAATAGTAATGTCATGTTCGCACGCCACTTCTCGAATCTTCATCGCCATATGGTCGGTACCTTTGGCGATCACTACAGGCGCACGGTCGGTTTTCTGTTTATAACGCAGTGCGACGGAAAAGTGCTCCGGGTTGGTAATGATAACGTCCGCCTGAGGGACATCAGCCATCATTCGACGCTGAGCCGCTTCTCGTTGCAGCATACGAATACGACCTTTGACCTCCGGTTTACCTTCGGTCTCTTTGTATTCGTCTTTGACTTCTTGCTTGGTCATTTTTAGTTGATCGGCGTGCTGCCAAATCTGAAACGGAATATCGATCGCAACAACGATAAGCAACGAGCAACTGATCAGTAAAATAAAGTTAAGCAAGATATCCAGCGCATGGAATATGTTCTGCGGATACACGTCCATACTAAGTTGAATCAAATCCGCTTGTGAGGCTTGGATGAGGTATATCGCCATTCCCGTCACAAGTGCGACTTTTAAGATGGACTTGATAAGCTCTACCCAACTCTGCATGCCCACCATACGCTTTAAGCCGCTAAGCGGGTTCATTTTGGAGAGTTTTGGCATCGCCGCTTCAGCAGAAAAGCTAATGCCCCCCACGCCAGCCGCGCCAATCATTGCAGCAATAAACAAGGTAATGAGGATAAGAAAAAGCGGAAACAGCAGATCGCCCATCGCACCAAATGCAATGTCGAACAACTTAGCCGTATCAAAAATCTCATCGCGTTTGAGATCAAATAAGCGGCTCATAATGGAAAACAACGAGCGTGCCAAAGACTCGCCAAACCACATTAAGGCGATAGCACCAACAATCAATACCGATGCTGATGCGAGCTCTTTAGACCGAGCAACCTGCCCCTTTTCTCTAGCTTGTTGTAACCGTCGGGGCGTGGCTTCTTCGGTGCGTTCTTGACCGTCTGACTCTGCCAATCCAGCCTCCTAGCAATCTAAGCGAATGAGGTTACAAATCTGCTCCTCACCCACTGCCCAGAACAATTCATAATGACTGTACAAACCCGCCAAAATGTACCAACAAAGTAATAAACCGACCATCAAGGCAAACGCAAAACCAAGCGAGAAGATATTCAACTGAGGCGCGGCACGGGTCATTACACCAAATGATAAGTTAATCGTAAGCAGCGCGATAATGCCGGACAACGACATACTCAAAGCGGTCTTAAACATGATGCCAAGCCAGCCCGCCATTTCGCGAAAATCCACCGCATTAAGCGAGCCAGAACCTATCGGCAAGGTTTTAAAACTGAACACCACCAATTGCAGCATTTTCAAATGCCCATCGGTAGCAAGGAAGAACATGGTCGCTAAAAACATGAACAACTGACCAAGCAAAGGTGTGTTTTGGCCGTTTGCTGGGTCGACCATGGACGCAAAACCCAAGCTCGATTGCATACCCAAGATCTGACCAAGTAGAACAAAGGTTTGAATCATAAACTGGGTCACCATGCCCATCGCAACACCAATTATGATTTGTTCCGCAATGGTCATGAAACCACGAAAAGAGAGCAGCTCAATATCCTGCGGCACAGCTGGAATCGCCGGAGCAACGGCAAAAGTGATCGCTAAACCGAGGTAGAGTCGAATTCGAGGCGAGACAAAACGTGCCCCTGTCACCATCATCACCATCAACATGGCAGAGATACGTGTGTAGGGCCAGAAGTAATTCGCGATCCAGTCGAGGACTATATCGGTAGGATACTCCATATGCGCCTCTAGTAGAGCACCTGTGGAAGACGTTCAATCAGACCGAAGAAATATTCCATCAACATCTGCGTCATCCAGTGACCAAATAACATCAACGCCAATAAAGTCACAATCAAACGAGGTAAGAAACTCAACGTTTGTTCGTTGATAGAGGTTGCCGCTTGGAAAATCGCGACAACAAGGCCGATAAGCAAGCTTGGGATAATAATGGCACAGACCATGATCAGCACCATCCAAAGTGCATCACGGAAAAGCTCGACAAACATTTCAGGAGTCATGTCTTACCCTCTTCTCTCTGTGCCAATCTAAAGGGCAAAACTGCCGGCGAGTGTCGACAATATCAGGTTCCACCCATCCACCAGCACAAACAGCATCAGCTTAAATGGCAGCGATACGATCATTGGTGATAGCATCATCATACCCATTGCCATCAACACCGACGCAACAACTAGGTCGATGATCAAGAATGGTAAGAACAGCATGAAACCAATTTGGAAAGCGGTCTTAAGCTCAGAAGTAATGAAAGCAGGAATCAACACCGCCATCGACACATCTTCTGGGTTTGTCACCTCTTCGCCAGACATATTGACGAAAGTTTCCAAATCTTTGATTCGAGTCTGCTTGAGCATGAACGCTTTCATCGGCACTTGAGCCGCATCAAAGGCTTCACGCGCCGTCACTTGTTCATTCAAATAAGGCTGAACCGCTTTATCGTTGATCTCATTTAACACCGGTGACATAACAAAAAAGGTAAGAAAGAGCGCAATACCGATGATGACTTGGTTGGAAGGCGTCTGTTGCAAACCCATGGCTTGCCGTAAGATCGACATCACGACCACAATGCGAGTGAACGAGGTCATCAAGATCACCATCGCTGGCAAGAAGCCAAGCATCGTCATCAACGCAAGGATTTGTAAGGTAACCGAGTAATCTTCGCTGCCATCGGCGTTGGTGGTCATAGTGAAAGCAGGAATACCGCCCCCATTGGTCACTGACATAGTGCGACTTGAGCCTGATTCACTTTCCATCGCTTTCACGGTCACGCTGTCACCTTGAGCGAGGTTAGCAGGTAACGGCGACTCCTCTGCCTGAGCAAACGAAAGTGAAGAAAACAGCATTCCGACCATCAGCACAAACACGCTGAACATCAGGCGGATTGAATTATCCTTTGTCATGTTTTTTTATTAGCTGGCTGAACTGGCTAGCAAAAGCACCGGTGGCCAACTCTTCCTCTTTCAGTGGCGTTTCAAGTTTGGCAAGCGTTTGAATGGATTGGCTAGTAATACCAACCAAAAACTGCTCTTCTCCTACTTGAACAACCGCAATTCGTTCTTTAGTACCAACCGGTAACTGGCTAATAATACGCAGCCCTTTTTGTTGACCCAATGCTGGCACTTGCATGCGTTTTAGCATCCAAGCGAGCAGAAGAATCACACCAATAACCAGCACCAAAGAGCCCAGTGTCGTCGCCAAATCTAAGTTGCTTGGCGCGGCAGCAAATGCATAAGGAGCACTTAGCATTAAGCCAAGTGCTCCCGTGATTTGCTTCAATCGAGTTTTGATTGAACTGCTCATATTAGCGCAGCTTTTTAATGCGTTCAGTTTGGCTGATCACGTCAGTAAGACGAATACCAAACTTATCGTTGACGACCACGACTTCACCGTGAGCAATCAAAGTACCGTTAACCAATACATCGAGCGACTCACCAGCCAATCGGTCCAACTCCACAACCGAACCTTGGTTCAATTGCAATAGGTTACGGATGCTGATCTGCGAACGACCGACTTCCATCGAAATAGTCACGGGGATATCCATGATGGTGTCGAGTTTACGACGCTCATCATCAGAGATTGGGCTAGAGGTGTCTTTCAACTCTTCCAGTGGCGCTGCCAATACTTCATCAACATCAATTGAAGGCGCAGACGGGTCCTCGCCAAGAGCGGCTGCCCATTCGTCTGCTAGCTTTTGATCGTCACTCGGTTCCATTTTTCTGTCCTGTGTTAAACCTTACTTGCGCACTGTGAGCTTGCTTTGTCCCTGTTGTGTGAGTACTAGCAGCTGTTGCGACTTAGGGAGTAAGGATTTCTTAATCGTCTGTATCGTCGTCATTCTCAAGCTCAGACATAATGTCTTTACCTAAGAAGGCTAAATCGGTTTTCACTACGTGTGGGCGTTCAATTTCTTCAGAAACTTGCACCGCAAGCTTGTCGTCAGAGCGTCCCATCTTCACGCGGTAAGTCGGTAAATCTTCGATGAACATGGTCGCATGTTCTGGCATTTCAATCGGGATCACGTCGCCCGGTTGCAACTCCATCAAGTCACGTAGGGAGATGTCTTTCTCAAGCAGATTGACGCGGAAGTTAACCGGACAATCCATGATCTCTTCACGCAGTGCAGAGCTCCAACGAACGTCGGTTTCCATCTTGTCAGATTGAACACCAGCATCGAGCAACTCTCGAATAGGCTCAACCATTGAGTACGGCATCACCACATGGAAGTCACCACCGCCGCCATCCACTTCAATATGGAATGAGCTTACGACAATCACTTCAGTCGGGCTGACAATGTTCGCCATGCTTGGGTTTACTTCTGAATCAAGGTATTCAAATTCCACCCCCATGACCGGCGACCATGCTTCTTTGTAGTCTTCGAAAACAATCTTCAATAGAAGCTGGATGATGCGACGTTCAGTTGGGGTAAATTCACGACCTTCAATTTTGGCGTGGAAGCGACCATCACCGCCAAAGAAGTTTTCTACCAAGATGAAGACTAAACGCGCTTCCATGGTGATCAATGCCGTACCTTTTAGTGGACGGAAACGCACCATGTTCAAACTGGTTGGAACGTACAGAGTATTTTGGTATTCACCAAACTTCATCATCTGTACGCCGTTAATCGAGACCTCAGCGGTTTTACGTAACATGTTAAACAGGCTGATACGCATGTGTCGTGCAAAACGCTCGTTGATAAGTTCGAGCGTCGGCATTCGACCACGTACAATCCTGTCTTGAGACGAGAAATCGAAATTGACGGCACCTTCGGTGTCGTTATCTATGGGTTCATCAACGTCATCGACATCGTCAACCCCATGCAGAAGCGCATCAATCTCGTCTTGGCTTAATAGATCGGTCACGTTTTACCTATTGAATCACAAAATCTGTAAACAGTACTTTTTCAATCACTGGCTTACCAACAGCAGCATTGAGTGCAGCTTTGATATCGTCAGAAGCGCGGTCACGCAGCTCAACACGTCCCGTAGGGGAACGAAGCTGTTCAACGGTTGCCGATGCAAAAGTTGACAACAATGAACTCTCAATCAACGGAGAGTGGTAACGAGCTAATTGCTCATTTTCACTGCCACGCACCATCAATTGCGCTTTGATTTGTACCAGTCTGTCACGACGGTCGCCCGTCACATTAAAAATAAAGGGTTGTGCGATATTCACATAAGCGATCGGCTCAGCCGCTGTTTGCGCTTGTGCTTGCTCGGTCTGCTCCGCTTGCGCTGGCTCATCAGAGCCCATTAAGAAGAAAGCGGCGGCACCACCACCAACCAGCAAAACCACCACTGCGATAATGATGATCAGTAATTTACTTTTTCCTTTTGGCGCATCCGCACCTTGTAACTGTTCTTCTGCCATTACTGTCTCTTATTGTTCTGCTTTTTCTAGACCGCTATTTTATGCGTAAAAACTAATTCCATCACGCTTTGAAACGACATTCAAATCAAGATTCGTGTCGGCATCAAAGTTTTCATCTGACTGACCAGAAAATCCACGACCTTGCCCGCCTTGACCATTCTGTTCAGCATTTGCGTAACCACTTTGCTGCTGTCCACTGCTCTGCTGCTGTACAGAAGAATCCGCCAACTGCATACCTTGTTGTGCCAGCATCTCTCGAAGGCGTGGCATTGTCTGTTCGATCAAATCACGAGCCTGTGGATTCGCCACTGTAAAATGCACGTTAGCGAGATCGTTGTTCATTGTCATGCGAATTTGCATGCGCCCTAACTCAGGTGGGTCAAGACGAATATCGAGGTTTTTCAAGTTCTTCGACATCATCATTTGTACTTTTTCTGCCACCTGGTCATTAGCGAGCTCTTTGGTAAGCTGCAAAGGCAGTTGGGCTTGTTGAGCTGCATCCACTCGCGCTTGTTGCTGAGCCGTCACACCTTGTTGACCTGCTGCTGCTTGAAGTTGCCCCGCCAGTCCATGTTGTGGTTCTGGCTTATCTTGTTTACTGCTTGCTCCTTTTAGCGCACCGGCCGCAAGGCTCGCGTTCATAACTTTCTTACTTAACTCTGCGCTTGATGTTGCGTGCGCGGTCGGATTCATGCTTGCAGCAACCAAAGCTTCTGGCATAGCTGACATAGCAGCTTTATCAACATTGGTCGCCACGGCTGGCTGCGCAGTGGCTTGTGCGGCTGCGTGTTTAGCGTCCTGAGCAACAATATGATGTGCTTGCTGAGCCGCCACTGCTGATGCTGTAACACGAGCCGGAGTGTGGGCCACCTGATGCTCCACCATCGCAGCTTTAACATCACTTGGCAAGGCGACAAACTGAGCAAGATCTTGTTCTGGAATATCCGCAACCAACTCACCCGTTTTTAACCCTTCAATCACATCAATTTCTTGTTTTGAAAGTGGTTTACCTTGTGCCAGTTTGGTATCGATGATGTGTAATTCATCAAGCGTAATTCGTTTAACAGGTACCGCTTCTGCGTCACCAGATAAGCCTTGTTGTAGTGCAGCCGAAGCGGTTAGTGCTTCAGCACCAGCAAATACTTCAGAGCCTTGCATTGTTTGAGGTTGCACGCCTTGCGCAACGACTTGACCATTCACTGCGGCTTGCGTAGTTGCATTCACCGTTGCTTCCGTATGGGCAGCTTGCGCACTAGGTGAATTCCAATCAATTTGCGCAGAAGCTTGAGCACTTGTTTGTTGTTGCACTAGGTTTGAGGCTTGTTGCTCAGTCATGTCTTTAGAAGCAACGACGACAGGCTTACCATTAGCATCGAATACGACCTTCTCATTACCAGTCGAAGAAACTGCTTCCCCTTGCTGGACAGACCCAGCAGCAAGAATCGCCTGCTGCTCAGGAGTGAGTGGTACACTTTGCGCCTTATCGTTCCCTGTTTGTGTAACATTAAGTTCTGGTGGCAAGGCTTTGCCGCTATCAACTGAAGACTCAGTAGGTTTAAGAGTCTGGTTGGCCTGTTCTATACGACCAAGAAGTTGCTCACCTTCTCCCATCGCGTTTTTTACATGAGCACTTTGAGCTTGTTCTGTATCAGCAACTTTTACGTTTTGAGTTTGGCTTGTCGTTGATGATGTAGCCTGAGCCGATACAGACTCAGACCCGTCTTCACTTTTCACAACATGCCCGTCTACCGACGAATTTACCGCAGCCACTGTTGCTGCCGAGCCTGGTTTTTCTGAATTGGCAGCTTGCTCATTATCTGCCCCCTCTGACGACTTCGTTGACTGATTATGTGTCAGCAGCGCATCGGTGGACTCTGACGATGTTGTTTTTTCACCGTCTGCCACGACTTTTTCTTGGCTCTCACCTTCTGAGCTTACCGATGCTACCTTTGCAGCGTCATCTGTGGTTTCTGCCGAAGCTTCTGACGCATCAGGTTTTGCGACGGCTTTTTCTGATTTTTGTGAATCGGTAAACACCCCTGCTAAGGTTTCAAAAAAACCTTTGCTTTCAGGGTCTTCTGCAGCAACTTTATTCGAAGAATCGGAAACCGAGACCTTACTGGTTGCAGAAACATTGGATAAATTCACATTCATATAGAAACTCTCGTTATCGGCAGCGTTGAGCATGGCGCTGTCGGATTGCTCATTGGCGGCAAACTTGGGTCATGAGACCCGTTACTGTCGGTTAAATTGCAAAAATCACGCCAACCTATAGTGTGGAATTTCTGACGGAGCAAAGAAGGGATACGGATGGAACAAAGATCAAACTTGCCGTAAATCTAGTGGTTTTATTAATTTGACTGCGGAGTCGTTGAGGAGTAAATAAAAAACCTCGCTCAACCTTTAAGGAATCGCTTTGAAAGTCACAGAATTACGCCAATACAAAATCAAAACTGGCAAAACAGAGCAATGGTTAATGTGGATGAAGAACGAGTTACTTCCCTATCAACGCTCCAAAGGCATGCGCGTATTAAACACGTATGTTCATACAGGCGAAGATGGACATGACTACTTTGTTTGGCTGCGCGAATTTGACAGTGAACAAGCACGCCAATCACTTTACGCCGAAACCTACAACGAGTGGTGGATTCGAGAAATTCGACCAAAAGTGTTTGAGTTAATTGAGCAAGATTCCGTCAAAGTGACCTTGTTGGAATCGGTAGAAATGTAATCTACGCCAACATCGAGAGTAAGAACATTTAGAATCGTTGCGGTTTCCGGCTGTACAGTAAGGTAGAAAACTCATCCATCTGCTTTTGTTCGCGCTTGGCTTCCGCAATTTGCTTTTCCTTCTCGCGCTTTTCGATCATCCACTCATAAGACATACGCTCTTTACGCATGTTTAACCAGTAATCTTGGCAGTTAACCACCTGTTCTTTAAAGTGGCTTTCAGCTTGCTTTTGTTTGGAAAGCGTTTCATCAAGCTGGGTTAAAAAGCGATTCAAGTGACCGTATTGGCTCGCAGTGAGTCCTGCCATACCACGATCTACCAGTTGCTGGCAGTAATCTAAACGGTACTTTTCAATCTGCTCAACTTGGCGGTAATAATCTTCTAGCTCTGTGCGGGCTTTATTGAGCGCTAATACTGCTTGGTCTTCGCGCTCTTTTGCCTGATCAAGTAAGAACTCCATGGCGTTATTCATGCGCTATTACCCACCCAAGATGCTCTTCAACATATTGACACACATGTCATAAGGCACAGACTCTTTCATGCGTTGCTGCAAGTATTCATCCAATTTTGGCTTAAGGGTAAACGCGCCATCGATAGCAGGATCAGTACCCGGTTTGTAAGCGCCAATCGATACCAGATCTTGGTTCTTACGGCAAATCGACAACACCTGACGGACCGCTTTCGACATCAATACATGCTCTTCAGTGGTGATTTGCGGCATAACACGGCTCACCGATTTCTCTACATCAATGGCTGGATAATGACCTGCATCCGCCATTTCACGAGACAACACAATGTGACCATCTAGGATCGCACGTGATGCATCGGCGATCGGATCTTGCAGATCGTCGCCTTCGGTCAAAACAGTAAAGAAAGCGGTAATTGATCCTTGATCATCACCACCATTACCAGCGCGTTCCACCAGCGCTGGCAGTTTAGCAAATACCGAAGGCGGATAACCTTTGGTTGCAGGCGGCTCACCCACAGACAATGCAATCTCACGCTGTGCTTGAGCAAAACGCGTCAGAGAGTCCATTAGTAGGAGAACATCTAGTCCTTGGTCACGGAAGTATTCGGCAATCGTCAGTGCCGTTTGACAGCCTTTCAAACGCATCAAAGGAGAAGCATCGGCAGGTGCAGCCACCACCACAGAACGGCGGCGTCCATCTTCACCCAAAATCTCTTCGATGAATTCTTTTACTTCGCGTCCACGTTCACCAATCAGACCAACGACAACGACTTGTGCTGTCGTGCCTCGCGTCATCATACCGAGTGTGACCGATTTACCAACACCCGAACCAGCAAACAGACCGATACGTTGGCCTTTACCTACGGTCAACAAACCGTTAATGGCTTTTAAGCCGACATCAAGCGGCTCAGAAATAGGTTTACGTGCTAGGGGGTTTATTGGTTCGGCATTGAACGAAGCTCGATGCTCCGTGTAAAGAGGACCAAGACCATCAAGTGGGTTGCCCACACCATCAATCACACGCCCAAGCAGTTCCATTCCGACTGGCAAACCGGCTTCACTGGTTAACGGCGTCACTTTCGCGCCCGGTAAAATGCCCGTGATTTGCTCACTCGGCATTAAGAAAAGGTTATCACCAGAAAAGCCCACGACCTCTGCTTCCATATGACCGGACATGGTCTCGACTAGACACAAACTACCAATCGGAGCACGACAGCCTGTCGCCTCTAAGGTCAAGCCTACAACGCGAACGAGCTTGCCTGAAGCAACTGGGCGCGTGGTTAGCCCTTCGATTTTGTAGTTTTTTAAACGGTCAGCCAAGGCTTGCATGGATTACTCGCCCCCTTGATGGCGGTTTGCACCACAGAAGCTGTTCAACACACTTTTCACGCGTTCTTCCATACGATAGTTGATGCTCGATTCGCCAGCAGCAATCTGTACGTCGCCACGGTTTAATGACGGCTCAGCCACCAAAGTCCAGTTACGACAATCAAGTTCTTCTTCACCGTATGCAGAGCGAATGATCGCAACATCATCAGGGTTCAGGTGCAAGGTGATTGGGTGACCAGAAATTGGAAGTGCTTCAACTGACTGCTTTACGGTATCGAGAATAATTTGAGGGTTGGTTTGCACTTCCACGTGCACCACTTCTTTAACTAGGCATAGCACCATGTCGACCAATTGTTTTTCAACCTGAGCATTCATCAACTCCAAAGGTTGAGCGAACTGGTTTGCCAAGTTCATAAAGGTTTCCACTTGCTGCTGGATATATTCTTGTCCAGCCGTTACACCTTCGGCTTTGCCCAGTTCCAGACCTTCTGCATGACCAGCTTGAACGCCTTCTTCTTTACCTTTGTCGTAACCTTGCTTAAAACCCGCTTCTTGACCTTGATAGAGACCTTCTTGATAAGCGCCTTGCTTGATCAGTTCAATCTGTTCTTCTGTCAGTTCAAGCGCTTGTTCTTCTTCCGGCTCGTCAAAGTTTGGTACCCAACTCGGATCGTAGTTAAACGCAGTTTGCTTGGCTTGCTTTGCTTTTGGCTCGCCATAATCAGGCAAGCCCCAGCGCTGAGGTTCGATCATCGCATCGTCTTCATCAGGACGGATAAATCCACGTTTTCTATCGCCAGCCATGCTTAACCTACAATCTGTTTATGTTGAAACTTATGTTGAAAATAAAGTGCGTTATTTAAGGAAGTGCTTGCTCCTTTTCTCCCCAGCTTGAAGGAAGAAAAGGAACGAAGAAATGATTATAAGAACTCGTCCGCGCCACCAGATAGCATGATCTCGCCAGCATCTGCCATACGACGAGCAATTGCCAGGATCTCTTTTTGCGCCGCTTCTACGTCTGCTACGCGAACTGGCGGCATTGCTTCGATATCGTCGCGCATCATCTCAGCTGCACGTTTAGACATGTTCTTGAAGACTTTCTCACGTAGAGAGTCGTCGGCACCTTTAAGTGCACGCTGTAGGACATCTTGAGGAACGTCACGCAGCAACTTCTGAATGCCTTGGTCGTCCACTTCCACCAAGTTCTCGAATACGAACATAAGATCTTGAATTTGTGTCGCCATGTCTTCGTCTTGGTCGCGAATTTGCTCCATCAAGATACCTTCGACGTTGTTGTCTAGGTAGTTCATGATTTCTGCTGCTGCCTTCAGACCGCCAATCTTCGCGGCTTGCGCACCCGCTTGACCTGCGAACTGTTTCTCCATGATCTCGTTCAGCTCTGCCAGTGCCGATGGCTGAACTTCTTCTAGGTTGGCAATACGCATCATCAGATCTAGACGCACACGCTCTGGGAACTGAGAAAGAATTTCTGCAGACTGATCCGCTTCCAAGTACGAAAGCACGATGGTTTGGATTTGCGGGTGCTCGTTGACAATGATGCTTGCCACTTGGCGAGGGTCCATCCATTTAAGTGAATCCAGACCTTTCGAGCCTGTACCCAGTAGGATTTGATCAACCAAGTTGTTTGCTTTGTCTTCACCCAGAGCAGCCACCAGCGCATTACGCATAAAGTCTTCGCTGCCCATACCGATGTTGGTGTATTTCTGGATGTCTTCTAAAAACGCGCGGTGCACACCAGACACTTTGTCTTGGCTTAGATCTTTAGCACGTGCCATCGCACTACCAACACGTTGAACTTGTTTTGGTTCTAAGTGACGAATAATGCCGGCGGCATCACCTTCATTCAGGCTGAGCAGCAAGATCGCCGCTTTTTCTTCGCCTGTCATGCTAGAGACATCAAACTCTGCAGGAACGCCTGCGCCGTTTTCATCTTGAGGTACGATATCGTTAGCCATTTTCGTTCATCCAGTTTTTCACAACTTGAGCAGCAAGCTCTGGCTCATTCGCCACCAGAGCACGCACTGCTTTGAGTACATCTTCATCTTTGTGAAGGTTAGGTAAATCGATGCTTGAGCCAAACTCAAACAGTTCACCGCTTTCGATGTCGCTACCAATTAGGCTGGTTTCGCCATCCGCACCAATTGGCAAGCCATCTGGTCCGTACATTTCGTCTTCGTCGTTGTTGGCTGGGTTGAGCAGTTTCTTCATTGCTGGGCGAACCAGTACCAAGATAACCACGATGATCACCAACGCGCTTGCAAACCAACGAACCCAATCGTTGAAGTTTGGATGCTCCCAAATTGGTGGATCAACCATTTGCTCAAGCTCTGGTTCAGCAAACTTGACGCTCAGAACGTTGAGTAAGTCACCACGACTTTGATCGAAACCAACCGTGCCGATCAGAACTTGGCGAATTGCATTAATTTCAGATTCAGACAATGGTGTATAAGTCACTTCACCAGTATCAGGATTCACGGTACGGCGGTCTTTGATCGCAACAGAAACCGTTTGACGAGCCAGCGTACCGGTTTGCTTACGTTCATGACTGATCGTGGTATCAAGCTCAAAGTTACGCGTTGATTCTTTACGTACCGAACCCTGACCAGTCAATGTGCCGTCTTTCATTTGCGCCACATCTTGAGGAATAGACGCATCCGCTGGCGGCTGGTTGCTCAATGCACCAGGAATGCCCGCGACCATGTTGCCATTGTTGTAATCTTCTAGCGCGTATTCGCTACGGGTTGCCGGAGTATTCGGATCGAAATTCTTACGGGTTTGCTCAACAGTACTGAAATCCATTTGGATATCCACCTGAGCGGTGTAGTTACCGAAGCCCAAAATAGGCAGAAGCACAGAATCGATTTTCTCACGCAGGGCTTGCTCTTGGCTTCGCTCTAGCTCTTGCTCTTTACGACGAGCCGCAGACGCAGGGTCTTGAGAACCCGAGCTAAGCAGGCGACCGTGTTGATCGGTTACCGTAATACGAGAGGTCTTCATGCCCGGAACAGCACTCGCGACCATATCGACGATAGAATCCACTTCTTGCTGTTTAAGGTTCGCACCTGTGGAGAGCGTCAAAAATACCGAAGCAGACGCTTCTTGGTTGTGGCGAACAAACACACTGTGTTTTGGCAGGGCAAGCAGCACACGAGCTTTACGTACCTGCTTCATCTCTTCAATCGCTTGAGCCAGTTGGCGTTCACGGCTGAGCTTCAAACGTTCTTGTTCCAAACGCTGTGATACACCAAAGCCCATATCTTGCAACAGAATATCATCGCCCGCCGCCGTCGCTTGGTTTACACCAGCACGCACCATGCCGAGCTTGATCGAGTTATAATCACTCGCTTCTACCGAAATGGTATTACCATCTAGCTTGTAATTGATTTTTTGCTGGTCGAGGTAGTCCAGCACAGGGATCAGTTCTTCCGTTTCGTAAGCACCTAATGGGCGCATTTCCGGCTCTTTCACCCAGAAGAACAGCATCACGATCAGCGCAACACAGATAGAGATAGACAGCACTAACACGACCTGACGAAGTAAATCGAGGTCGCCTACTGCCATATCGAATTTTGACGCACTGCGCTCTTCAAGATCTGGGTTTTGGCTTTCCACATCCAGATCTGAGCCAGCAATCAGTGCACCATCTGCGCCGCCATCAGTGACGGTTAAATCTGTAGACTTGTCTGCCACACTTATTACCTAAATTACACTGGCATATTCATGAGATCCTTATAGGACTCAACGAGCTTGTTGCGGATTTGAACAGTGGCATCGAAAGCAACACTGGACTTGTTACGAGCAATCATAACGTCAGAAAGGGAAACATCGGCATCACCACGATCAAAACGCGTTTGCAGGTCACCCGATGCTTTTTGAAGTGAGTTTACGTTATTGATGGCTTTTGTTAGGAGATCACCAAAATCTGCACCAACTTTCGCGCCTGTCGCCGTAGGAGCAGTGTTACTCGCTTCCACCATCATGGCGCGCATTTCTGCCTGAATACCATCAACCTTCATTGTCACCTCTAAGCCAAAAGTTTGACTATTAACTAAAACTGATTATTGACACAGCAATTACTGTGCCATAAGACAATAGTGCCGTAGTTTACCCACACTTTCGTCTTATGGCTATTTATGTGATTACTAAGCCGGAATATCGATACCAGCGTCACGCATTTTAGCAAGTTTGTAGCGCAGAGTTCGTGGGCTAATACCCAGTTTTTCTGCCATTTCTTTACGACGTCCGTTACATTCGATCAATGTTTCCAAAATAATGGCGTATTCTTGGTCACGGAGTTCCCCGCCTAGACCTTCACCACCAGACGCTACTCGGTTGATTGGCTCAGCTTGTGCGACTGGCTTGACATCCGGTACGACCATTTCTGCATTCTGAACAACATGTTGCAGACTGTTTGCATCTTGCCAATCTACACCTTCTAGCAAAATATGTTCAGCATCTATGTCACCGTTTTCACTCAAAATCAACGCACGTTGAACCACATTATCCAGCTCACGAACGTTACCCGGCCATGGGTATTGAAGCAGCTTATCTAATGCAACTTGAGAGAACTTAGGCACAGGCATACCCATCTTGCTGCAATGGCGCTCAGCAAGATGCTGCGCAAGTGGCGAGATGTCACCTTTACGTTCGCAGAGTGCTGGCCATGCGATTGGGAAAACATTCAAACGGTAGTACAAGTCTTCACGGAAGTTTCCTTCTGAAACGTACTGTTTAAGATCGCGGTTGCTGGTTGCAAGTACGCGAACATCAAGCTTGATACTCTTACGACTGCCCAGACGCTCCACTTCACGCTCTTGTAAAACACGTAGTAACTTCGCTTGCAGACTCAAGTCCATCTCGCTGATTTCATCTAGCAAGATGGTACCGCCTTGTGCTTGTTCGAATTTGCCTGGACAAGCTTGAACTGCCCCAGTGAAGGCTCCTTTTTCGTAGCCAAACAGCGTCGCTTCAAGCATGTTATCTGGGATCGCAGCGCAGTTAATGGCAACAAATGGACCATCTTTACGGTTTGAAGCGTTGTGAATGTAACGCGACATAACCTCTTTACCAGAACCGCTAGGACCTAAGATCATAACGTTGGCATCAGTGCGCGCTACTTTGTCAGCTAGAGCAAGCAGACGCAGACTTTTCTCATCTGCAACTACCGCGTCACCATTGTCGTCACTTTTAATTGGCGCGTAGCGACTTACCATGTTGAGCAAGACTTCTGGTGCAAATGGCTTCGCCATGTAATCAATCGCACCTTCTTTCATTGCCGACACGGCGTCTTCAATGTTTGCATAAGCCGTCATAAGCAGAACGGGCATATTTGGCCAATTCTGTTTGATATTACGGAGCAGCGCTAAGCCACCCATACCTGCCATTTGTACATCTGAAACTACGATGTCTACCGCGTTCGACTTCAGTTTCACCAAAGCGTCTTCTGCACAATCGGCTTCTAACCACTCATACCCAGCCAGAGCCAGAGTATCCACTAGGGCTTCACGAAGACCTTCATCGTCTTCTACGATCAGCACTTTGCTTTGCGCCATTATGATTCTCCAGTATGTGCTTGCACTCGCTCTAGCGGAATGCACATGGTAAAGCAGGCTCCATCACCCTGCTCTGAAATGAGTTCCAATCGACCGTCATGGGCACGGCAAACCATTTGAACAACAGCAAGTCCCAACCCCGTTCCTTGAGAACGCGTGGTAAAGAAGGGCTCCATAATTTTGGCTTGTAGTTCTTTTGGTATACCCGGTCCGCTGTCTTGCACAGAAATGCGCAGTTCACCGTTTACCGGGCGGAAAAAGACATCAATTTGCGATTCTTTGCCTGACATCTGAATCGCGTTCATCACTAAGTTACTCAATGCTGAAGCAATGGCATTCGCGTTACCTAATAGCTCAGTCTGCTCTTCCTCAACTTCTAGGAAGTAATCGATGCTGTTGTTTTTCAGTGCGGTTTCCACCATGGGCTGATATTCAGCCACCAGCTGAGCAATGTTAAATGGCTTAATGACTTTATTATCACCACCTTTGGCAAAAAGCAGCATATCATTAACCTGCTTCTCCAAATCGTGCAGTCGATCCATTAATTTGCTCTGAAATCGCTCTCTTGTCGCAGGAGGGAGATTCGGCGCACCTAAATTTGATGCATATAACATCGCACTTGATAAAGGCGTTCTAACTTGATGAGCGAGCGACGCCACCATACGACCGAGTGATGACAAACGTTGTAAGTCACTCACGCGAGATTGCAGTAAGCGGGTTTCTGTTAGGTCAGTGATCAGGATAAGCTGACCCGTCGCCGAGGCAGAGATGGCCAAACGCACTTTGCGACCATTGCGCAGTGAAATTTCATGACCATCATCTTCACGCGGATCAAAAACCGCTTGGATGATGTTGAACCATTTCTCGTTGACTAATGGAATCTCAAGAATTCGATGCGCTTCCGGGTTGGCTTCACGGACCACTCCGTGCGTGTCTAACAAGATCACGCCAGCCGGCATTACGTCCAGAACCTGTTTATAACGCTCTACCTGATTCTCTACTGAGTCTAAATGGGATTGGTTAGTGTTGTTGTCCATTCACTGCCTGTCGAATTGTCGCCACTTACAAACTAAAATAGCTTGGTAAGCAATTAGCGTACCAAGCTATTTTCTATATTTATCATAGCGTTATGCGAACGACAAGAAGTTGACACTAGGAAAATGGTGCTTTCGTTATCAGAAAAGATAACCAATCACCGTTGAAAGTGTGAACTTTGGCTATCAGATAAACCTAGCGCTGTAGGTTGTATTTACGCATTTTCTCAACCAATGTCGTACGACGCATACCGAGCATATCTGCCGCTCGTGCCACTACACCGCCTTGCGCTTCTAACGCTTGGCTGATCATGTTGACCTCCATATCGGCTAGCAACTCTTTCAAGTTGACTCCTTCCGGTGGCAGTGCTTGAGGAGCATTCATGTTGTGGTCAAGATCGCTCTGCTCTTCAAAGCTGAAGTTTTCAGAGAAGATATCTTGGAATACATCACGCTCTTGCTCTTCCACTGTTGTGAATGGGTTCCCTTCAGGTTGGAACTCAGGAATATCACTGTAGCGGTATTTAGTCGGAAGATGATTCACGTCGACCAAGCTATTCGGGTATAGGATCACCATACGCTCAACAAGGTTAGCAAGTTCACGTACGTTACCTGGCCAGTTGTGTTCCATCAGCGAGTTGATAGCACGAGGAGTGAAGCAAATTGGTTGTCCGCCTTCAGCTTCAAGACGCGTCATTAGCTCTTGCAGCAGCAAAGGAATGTCTTGCTTACGCGCTTTTAGCGCAGGCATTTCAATTGGGAATACATTCAAGCGGTAAAAGAGGTCTTCACGGAACGTGCCATCGTCGATCATGGTTTCTAGATCACGGTGAGTTGCAGCTACAACACGAACGTTTACTTTGATCGTCGTATTGCCACCAACACGCTCAAAGCAGCGCTCTTGCAATACGCGCAACAGCTTCACTTGCATAGACATTGGCATATCACCAATCTCATCAAGGAAGATCGTGCCACCTTCTGCTAATTCAAAACGACCTTTACGTGCCGTTAAAGCTCCGGTAAATGCACCTTTTTCATGACCAAACAGCTCACTTTCTAAAAGCTCTGGTGGGATCGCACCACAGTTAATTGGCACAAACGGACCGTTGCGGTAAGCAGAATGATAATGGATATTGCGCGCCACCACTTCTTTACCTGTCCCTGATTCACCCAAGATCAAGACGTTTGCCTCTGTACCTGATACTTGTTCAATCAAATGACGAACTTCTTGGATACCACGGCTTTGACCAACGAGACTGCGGAAAAGAGTGTTTTTGCGAGCACTTGCAACAACGTTCACACCTTTGCGACCAAGAAAGTCTTTGCAGTGACGTAACGCTTCGCTAAGTTGCGGGTAGTTTAGAGGTTGCTCTAATTCACCGACAAAATTTGGCAAGTCATCAACAGGCAATGGGAAAGAGCCCATGACGAGAAGAGGGATATGGTACGCTTCGTTGAGTTGTGTCATTACTGCTGTCGCAGCCTGACCGGCAGAGATGTTAGCCACAATACAACCTGACCAAACACTAGACCAGTCTACATCGCCTAGCTGATCAGAACTGACAGCTTCGCAACTTTCTCCAACAAATTCCAATATATTGCTTATATTTAAACGACTTGGTGCGTCGTCATCGATTACAAGCAGCTTTGCCAAACCTTGCATAAGTAAGAATGATTGCCTTTATTATGGGGTTGTTGCGGCCAGACCTTGATTTGCGCAATTGAGTGTCAGAAAAGGTGGGACCACTCTCAATTAACGATAGACAAAATAGGAAAATCAGCAACAAAAAAAAGCCATTAGGGCCACTAATGACTTCTATTTTATTTGAATAAAAAAATAAGGCAACCAAGCAATAAAGAGGTGTGAGCTTGATTGTAACTTTGCTGAACGACTTGATGTGCAATCAGACACAATACCCTACCAAATCAGTAAGGTATTGTTTTCTTTATTAAATGCCTACTTCTGCAGCAGTTAGGTTGTGGAACTCAGTTGGGATCTGGTCCCACGCTGATTTGATCTCACGGATGATGTCGATAACGTCGTCGATCGGTTGAGGATCGTTTTGGTGGTTCGCGGCAGAAATCTGAGTGATCATAAACTCGTAAAGTGAATCTAAGTTTGAAGCAATGTCACCACCATCGTCCATTGAAAGGCAGCTGCGTAGCGCAATGATGATGTCTAACGCTTTACCTAGACGCTCGCCTTTTGCTGGAATGTTACCTGCTTGCATTGCTGCTTTACCTTGGATCAGACGCTCAATCGCACCTGCCATTAGCATTTGAATGACTTTGTGCGGAGACGCCGCACTCAGCTGGCTGTCGACTGATACCTTTTTGTATGCTTGCAAAGAACCGCGCATAGTATTCCTCTTTTATATAAATTTTTTGTACTGCTGAAGCGAACGCTTACCATAACGGAACTTATGTAGCTCTTTACCAACGTTCGTGGTTTCGTTTTGCATCAGCTCAACAATTCTTTTGGTACGAGTGAGCAAGTCTTGCCACTCTGCTTCCTGCTTCACCAACGGATTGCTCTCGACAATGGGTAGCAGGTTTTGCAATAACCGTTCCCTGATATCGACCAAGCGAAGAATTTCTTCAGCATTAAAGTCGACTTTTTCTAGTTCTTGCGCAATTAGTTGATCAATATCACTAATTTCAATGAGTTCACTTCGCATCTATTGACCCAACGCGTTCATCAATGCGCCCAACTGCCCTTGCATCTTACCCGTGGCATCTTGCATAGCGGCAAACTTAGCGTGGGTGCGTTTTTCAAGGCTATCCATACGGCGATCTAATGCCGCTTGGTCATCACCTAAACGATAGTTCTGCTCAGTTAAGCTTTTTTCACGAGTACGAATACTGCCAGTAAACCCTGTAATGCCCTGAATCGCGTCTTCCACGCGTTTGGCAAAACCGGTATTACCACCAAAGAACTTTTCCAACTCGTTAAAGTTGCTGTTCAACTGGCGATCCAGCATGTCGTAGTTAATCTCTAATGTGCCCTGGCGTGTGGTCGTGATACCGAACTCAGTCAGGGATTTTAAATCTTCTGGTGCTTTGTCAATCGCCGTTGAGAATACCGCTTTCAGCCTCGCATCGGCATTACGCACTGTACTGTCGCCCGCAAGCGGTCCTTTCTGACCAGTGGTAGGGTCAACACTCGATAGTGCTTTCGATGTTTGGTAGAACGAGTTGTAAGCAGAGACAAAGTTTTCAATGTCATTACGCACGCTGCCGCGGTCGTATTCTACGCCGATTTCAGCAGGAGGTTTACCTACTTCGGACTTGCCTTTAAGGGTCAAGTTGACACCTTCAATAGCATCTTCAATCACGTTGTTGTGACTAGATAGCTGTGCAACGCCATCAAGCATCACTTGCGAGTCTTGCCCAGCTTGTACTTCCATCATGCCCGAGTACGCTTCAAAAGACTTCTCTGCTTCTGCGATTTTGGCTTCTGCTACGTCTATTTTTTCAAGACGTTCGCGCTCCTCTGGCTCAAGCTTGGCTCGATGAATTTGTTTTGCTTGCGCTTCAGTTAGCTCACCTCGTTCAACTTTTTGGTCAAGCTCTTGTTTTTCATCCGCAATCTTTTGCTCGATTTCCGCTTTTTCTTGTTCGAGCTGTTGTTTCGCTTCTTTCGTTGTTACGTATGAATCGGTGAGTGTGCCTGAGGCGGTGTTATCCCACCCAGGAACATCTGGCGCTTTCTCAATCGCTTTCTCATCCAGTTCGAGTTCCGGTGGACGGTAAGAATCGAGAAGTGTTCCTGAAGCCGTTTCAGTCCAACCGGGAATGCTGTCTTGTGGGCGCATACTTGCACGCTTGTTAGCGGCATCAATCGCTTCTTGTCCAGCTTTCGCCGCAGCAGCGCCGGATGCAGAGATCGGTTCATCGGATGCGCCATCTTGCGCACTTTCTGCCGCTTTTTGTTCTTCAGGAGGTATAGGATTGCCGTCTGCATCCACCTGTTCTGGTTGGTCTGCATCGGTTGTTGATTCTGGTTCTTTTAGAGGTCCAAGTACGGCTTCAGCCGCTTCACGAGCTTCTTCAAGCGCGTTCACTCGGTCTTCTAGAGTTTTGTATTCGAAATGTTTCAGCGGGTTACCTGCATCGGCATCCACACTGACTTTAATTTGATGGTCCTTGCCCGATAGATTCGAAGCAAGGATCAAACGCGGCCCTTCTACGTCGTTAATAACGGAAGCACGTACGCCAGGGTTATCCTTAGCGCCGTTAATTCCACGAACGACATCAACTAGCTTAGAACTAGAACGGACATTAACGTCGAAGGTGTCATCACCAAGAGAAATCTGCAGCTTACCAGGTCCAAACTTAGCATCTTCTGGCAAAACGTCAGAAGCCACTTTATGACTCTGTGCAAGCTGCAACACATCGATAGCATACTTACCGGCTATAGCGTCTGTTGTTGCGGTCGCAGATACCACTGCATCGTCGGTAGTATCTACCGTACGAACAGCAAAAGCCTTCTCCTGACGAAAGTTCGTCATGAGATTCTTCATCGTATCCAACGATTCTCTGAGTCGCCCGTAGGCACTGATGCTGGCGTCAATTGTCGCACGCTCGTTGTCGATGCGTTGCTGCTTTGGCACACGCTCGGCATCCACAATTTTGCTGACCATGGAATTGATATCCATGCCGCCAGACATCCCCAAAGGGCCTAAACTCATCAAATCACCTCAAAAACGACTTACACCTTTTCAACTAACAAACCGCTGTTAGCTGTGTGTTCAGCTAGGCGACGCAAAACCACTAGCATTTCTTCATCAGGAATTTGACGAATAACATCACCGGTTGTGGCTTCGTATATCGTCACGACGTCTCGACCCGATTCTTCATCAACACGAAACGCCACTCCCTTATTCATGGCGTCGACAAATTCATTCATTTGCTTAACCATTTTTTCGCGTTCTTCTCTGTTCAGCTCTTGGCGGGTATCCGCCATTTCAAGTGCAGCTTGAACAGAGAGATCGCGTTCGGCATCGTTCGCTTTTACAGGCGAAGCGGTACCGTTTGAACTTGCTGTGCTAGGCGCGCCTACGCCATTTTCTTTAGCAACTTTTGTGCCACTCGGTGTGCCGTAAGGCTGGATGTTCGATGTGTAGGAGGATATTTCCATTACAATCTCCCTTCCACCTTATGGGCTAACGATAGGTCTATCGCTTTGGTGACGTAATCACTAGGCTGAGTCGACCCGATTAGCCCAACAAGCTTAGCGCTGCAGATGGTGACTGCTTCGCTTGAGCCAAGATTGAAGTACTTGCTTGTTGAAGGATTTGCGACTTAGTCATTGCCGTTGTTTCCTTCGCGTAGTCAGTATCTTTAATACGGCTGTTAGACGCATTAACGTTCTCGTTAATGTTGTCTAGGTTGCTGATAGCGTGGTTGAAACGGTTTTGGAATGCACCAAGAGACGCACGTTGGCTGTCTACTGATTTTAGTGCGCCATCAATGATAGCTACCGCTTCTTGAGAGCCTGCAACGCTTGTTACGTCGATGTCTTTAACCGTTACGTCTTTTGCGTCACCGAAGCCGATCTCACCCGCTAGGTTACCAGAGAACTCAACGTCACCCGTTACTTTTTGAGAAGAAGCAAATACTTGTAGTTTGCCATCTTCACCAACAGACGCTTTTACATCTTCGCTTTGACCGTTGATGTAAGTCGCTAGCTGCTCAATATCGTCGCCTTGTTTTGCTTGGACAGTAAGCTCTTGCTCTTCGCCTTGCTTGTTGGTGTACGTCATTTTAAGTTCAGTTTTATCGCTCACTGTCCATGACGCATCTTTACCGTCTTCTGCTGCGTAGCTCTTACCACCCATTGCAGAAGTATCAGAACGTAGGTTACCCATAGAAAGCATTACTGCTTCACCAGAGTCCGCACCGATTTGGAAAGATTGAGTACCATAAGTACCGTTTAGAAGCTTGTTACCACCGAAAGAGGTTGTTTCAGCGATACGGTTTAGCTCGTCGTTAAGCGCTGTTACTTCTTCTTGGATCGCTACACGTTCTGATTTTGAGTTCGAACCGTTCGCAGATTGAAGCGATAGGTCACGCATACGTTGTAGGATGTTGGTAGATTCATTCATTGCACCTTCAGCAACCTGTGCAATAGAAATACCGTCGTTCGCGTTTTTCACAGCCATGTCTAGACCACGGCTCTGTGCGTTCAAACGGTTAGAAATCTGTAGACCTGCAGCATCATCTTTCGCGCTATTGATTTTATAACCCGAAGACAAACGCTCCATTGATTTTTGTTGACCTTCAGCCGCTTGGTTTAGGTAACGCTGTGCGGTCATCGCAGAAACGTTAGTATTAACGTTAATCGCCATAATTGATCTCCTTAAGGCTTTAGTTGATGCACCGTCGTGTCTCTCACCTCACTTAGGTACATCTCATTTCTCTCAGTCCCTTTAACGGCGACCTATAAATATCCTTTAGGAGAAATTTTCAATTTTTTGCGATTATTTTCTTTAGCTTACTGAAGTGTGATGAATCTCTAATATTCAATGGGTTGGCTAGCTGCTGGGTTATTAGGGTCAGTTTATCTTTCGTGGTTAAATTTTGTTCGGATGGGGACACCTAGTCAAAAGCGTTTTAATCGCGGCGAGTCGATTTAAACCTAGTGGTTCTAAGTAAAATTGACTCAACAAAGAGTAAAACGCTTTTAGCCGGGGGCGCCCAGCCGAACCCTTTGGGCAGCGTTTGTAGGTGCTTTCTACTGCGTTATCGGCTTATCAGGTAGAATAGCTACATATCAAAGCCTCTGCCTTGTATAAAACACCTACAAATTGCTGCAAAAATCATCACGAAAGGTCAACAGACCCTAATCCAAAACAGGCAGAAAAAAACCCAGCCGAAGCTGGGTTTACTCGCTCATCTCTCACCACGAGCCAATGAGGTTCTTGCCTTTAGGTTAAAAATTAACCTAGTAGGCTTAGCGCTGAGTTAGGCGCTTGTTTCGCTTGCGCAAGGATTGAGCTTGACGCTTGCGATAGAATTTGTGACTTAGTCATTTGAGTCGTTTCTTTCGCGAAGTCGGTATCTTTAATACGGCTCTTCGACGCGTTCACGTTCTCGTTGATGTTGTCCAAGTTGCTGATTGCGTGGTTGAAACGGTTTTGGAAAGCACCTAGCTCTGCACGGTGGCTATCTACGTATTTCAACGCCGCATCAATGATAGCGACAGATTCTTGTGCGCCACCTACTGATGTTACGTCGATGGTATCAACCGTTACTTTCTTACCGTCGCTTAGACCTAACTCACCAGAAAGACCGCCAGAAAACTCCACTTCGCCTTCTACTTTGTTGTTACCAGCGAAAACTTGCAGTTTACCGTCTTGGTCTACTGACGCTTTCACTAGGTCTGTTTGACCGTTGATGTAAGTCGCAAGCTCTTCGATATCGTCACCCGCTTTTGCGCTGATGTTGATTTCTTGCTCTTTACCGAAGCTGTCTGTCAGACTGATTTTTAGGTCATTTTTGCCCGCTTCAACACCCCAGTCTTTATCTTTGCCTTTTTCAGCTTGGTAGCTCACGCCGCCCATCATTTGTTGTCAGAGCGCATGTCTTTTAGGTTTAGCATCACGGCTTCACCGTTATCTGCACCGATTTGGAAAGACTGAGTACCGTAAGTACCGTTAAGTAGACGGTTACCACCGAATGATGTTGTTTCAGCGATACGGTTTAGTTCGTCGTTTAGTGCCGTTACTTCTTCTTGAATCGCAACACGCTCAGATTTTGAGTTAGAACCGTTCGCTGATTGAAGAGATAGGTCACGCATACGTTGTAGGATGTTGGTTGTCTCGTTCATTGCACCTTCTGCTGTTTGTGCAATCGAGATACCGTCGTTCGCGTTACGAACAGCCACATCCAAGCCACGGCTTTGTACGTTCAAGCGGTTCGAGATTTGAAGACCCGCAGCGTCATCTTTCGCGCTGTTGATTTTGAAACCTGAAGACAAACGTTCCATTGAAGTTTGTTGTGCTGAGTTTGCGTTGTTTAGGTAACGCTGAGCGGTCATCGCTGATACGTTAGTGTTTACATTCACTGCCATGGTGATTTCTCCAATTGATTTTCCGATGTAGCGGTTTCCGACGTCTCGGAAAACCAAGTAGTTCTCTCAAAGTTACTTTTATTAACGGCGCATACCCTGATTTCTTTAGGAAAAAATTTAGATATTTTTTAAAAAATTTCATTTGGAGGGGTAATCGTGACGAAGCAGATAAAAAAGCAAAAAAACTTCAAATTATCGCTAAAGCTTCTTTTCTCGCTGTCGATACAGGCTGATTTTGTCTTGAAATTACGAAGTAGAATGCCTTAGCCAAGTAAGGTTAAAGCAAGGTTTGGGGCTTGTTTTGCTTGTGCAAGAATAGAGGTGCTTACCTGCTGCAGAATTTGTTGCTTCACCATTTGCGTGGTTTCTTTGGCGTAGTCAGTATCTTGAATGCGGCTGTTCGATGCTGCTAGGTTTTCGTGGATGTTATCCAGATTATTGATCGCATGATTAAAGCGATTTTGATACGCGCCTAGCTCTGCACGATGGCTATCAACGTACTTCATCGCAGTATCAAGGACAGCCACAGCTTGTTGAGCGCCACCGACAGACGTAATGTCAATGTTATCAACCGCATCGTACCCTTTCAGCTGTAAACCCAGCTCACTAGCTAAATCACCTGAGAACGATAAAGTTCCCGAGGTTTCTTCACCAGCCATAAACAACTGCAACTGACCCTTTTCATTCACTGACGCCGTAACTTTGTCCGTCTGACCATTGATATAAGTCGCAAGCTCCTCGATATCATCACCAGCTTTAGCATTAATTTGGATGGTTTCCGTTTCACCAAAACGATTATTAAATGACATGCTAAGTTCATTTGCACCATCTTTTACTTGCCAATCAGAACTTGCGCGTCCGTTTGCAATGTAACTAAAACCGCCCATATCAATGCCATCACTGCGCATCGACTTTAATTCAACTTGCACGGCTTCACCTGACGCAGCGCCAATTTGAAATGCCGACTTGCCAAAGCTGCCATTAAGCAGTTTACGACCCCCAAAAGAGGTAGTTTCTGCAATGCGGTTTAGCTCATCGTTAAGTGCAGAAACTTCTTCCTGCAGTGCTGTACGTTCTGCTTTGCTGTTTGAACCGTTAGCAGATTGGAGTGACAAATCACGCATGCGCTGCATGATATTGGTCACTTCATTCATCGCGCCTTCCGCTGTTTGCATGATAGAAATGCCGTCGTTCGCATTACGCACGGCAACATCTAAACCACGCATTTGCGATTGCAGACGGTTGGAGATTTGCAGACCCGCAGCGTCATCCTTTGCACTGTTAATACGCTTCCCTGAAGACAAACGCTCCATGGATTGGTTCAGCATGTCAGTTGCACTGGTCAAATGACGCTGTGCGACAAGTGCTGCCACATTGGTATTAACGGTGATCGCCACAAATATTGGTCCTGAAATTAAGGCTTTGAATACTTATCGACCAAATTAAATAAAGGTTTAGTGTTTTTTGAGAAAAGAGATGGAGAAATAAAAAGGCGGAGCGTTGTGCTGATAGGTCAGCGTAAACAATAAGCTTACGCTGACTGTGTAGGATTAGAGTGCTTCTGCCGGCTTGGCAGATTTACGCGTAAGGTCTTTTGACGTCTCTTGCGTCGTAATATGGTCGTATTTCTCGGTCAGATGGTCCTGAATTTTTTGGTGGTAAGCACCGTTGAGTTTGTAGAAGCGGAAGTACACAACCAAAGCGATAGCGAAGAAGAAAGCTGGCAGCCCAACCATGATGCATTGCATGCCAAAGACGGTTTCAGGGCTTTGTTCCATGTTCGGTACATAATCCACTGCGGTCAGTGCGATACCAATGAAGAAAGCCGCAAAAGCTGAACCTGCTTTAACCACCAGCGTTTGTACTGAGTAAGCAATACTCTCGCAGCGTGAACCTAGCTTGTACTCACCATAGTCCACTGTATCCGCCACCATAATGACGTTCAGCACCCAAAATAGCGCCGTACCGATTTGCAATAACACGCCCGCTGTAGAAATCAGCAGAATGCTTTGTTTGTCGTACATGCCTACGTAGATAAGGACTGCACTGCCTAAGATTGGGAAGCTAGACGCACATGCCCATAACACTCGACGTGAAAACATTTGCGCCAATTTAGGGAACAACACCAGTGTAATTAGGTTCGCGATACCAGCGTAAGCCATGTAGTAAGGGAAAAGTTCCTCATTTCCGACCACATACGTGAAGTAGTAAACCGCAAATGCTGTGATGATGTTGGTAGCGAGGTTGTATGACAGTGCCATACAAAGCACGCTCGTTAACTGGTCATTTTTGTAGATAAGCGAGAGGAGCTTCTTCAGTGAGACTTTTTCTTCAGGTTTCGTCACGTCAAGGTTGCTGGTTGAATAGCGCTCTTTGACGTTACGTAGCGTGATAAACGTTGAGACAAGGAAACAACCGACAAGCAAAATGGCAAACACTTGGAAGCCAAATCCTTTGTCGTCGCCACCGACATAATTGACGAACGGCATTGCGATTGCGGCGGTAACAATCCATGCAAGGCTAGCGAAGAATCGAGGGTATGGCACAAGCTCTTCACGCTCACGTTTGTCCAGAGTGAGTGTTGGAACCAGTGACCAGAAAGGAATATCCATTAAGGTGTAGGTCATGCCCCATAAAATGTAAGTCACTGCTGCATAAGCAATAAGCCATGGTCCTTCGATGTGATGCGCACTAAACAGCATGAGCAACACCACTGAGTTGGTGATGGTGCCAATTAAAATCCAAGGTTTAAATTTACCCCAACGTGTGCGGGTATTGTTCACGATCCAACCCATAATTGGGTCATTCACTGCATCCCAAATACGCGCAATTAAGAAGATGGTTCCCACCACGGCAGCCGAAATACCAACAACATCGGTGTAGTAGAACATCAAGTACATGTAAACGATGGTGATAGCGAAGTCTTTACCAAATGCGCCAAAGCCGTAGCTTAGCTTGGTATTCATAGAGATACTCATTTGTTACTCCTTACGCCCCCTCATCGAGAAGGCGCAGTATATTCACGTTATTGTCGTTTTTATTGATATTGGTTTTGTGATTCAGGATTTACTGATGCACCCACGCTGGCAACCAACCTTCGTGTGCTTCAATCAAGTCATCAACAAGGGCATAAATCTCTTCGAGTCCAAGCACTGCCGCGGTATGAGGATCAAGCATGGCAGCATGATAGATACGATCTCGGTTCTCAGTGAGGATGGCTTCCGTCAGAAGAGTCTGAACATTGATGTTGGTCTGCATTAATGCCGCTAAGTGATTTGGTAATCGACCAGCTTTGATAGGTTGAATGCCGTTTGCGTCCACCAGACAAGCCACTTCCACACAACAACCTTGTGGCAAGTTGTCAATTAACGCTTCATTCTTCACGTTGCCATAGATAACACTTGGCGTGCCTGTCCAAATCGAGTTCATGATGGTGCTCGCGTATTCATGCGACTCTTTGACGGTGATTTGATCCGCGTTTTTGAAGTCTTCGAGGTCTTTTTTCCAATCAGCAATTTGTTCTACACAACGTTTAGGATATTCATCAAGTGGCACTTTATAACGTTCAATCAGATCTGGGCGATTTGGTTTGATGAAATATGGGGTGTATTCAGAAAAATGTTCTGATGATTCCGTCACAAAGTAGCCCAACTTCTTAAACATCTCGTAGCGGACTAGGTTGGTGCAGCGACCGTTGTGATGTAAACCCGGCTTCGGCGCTTTGCCTGATTCAAATGCCTCAAGCAAATCAGGATAAATGTCGACATATTCCCCCTGCTCGTTTTTCTTTTCGAGTGTCAGGTAGTACGCCATGTGGTTGATGCCTGCACAGGTGTAACGAAGGTCTGAATATTCGATATCAAGGTCGCGAACCAGCTCCTCCGCCGTCCCTTGCACGGAATGGCACAAGCCCACTTGTTTGATGTGAGGGTATTTCTCATACATCGCCCATGTGTTCATCGCCATTGGGTTAACGTAGTTGAGCATGGTGGCATTTGGACACACTTCAGTCATGTCTTCACACACGCTCCAAAGATGAGGAATCGTGCGCAGTGAGCGCATGATGCCGCCTGGGCCTAAGGTGTCGGCGATGGTTTGCTCCAAACCGTGACGCTTACAAATCTCAAAGTCCGTTACAGTGCATGGCTCATACCCACCGATTTGGAATGCGATAACGACAAAGTCTGCGCCTTGCAATGCTTCTTTTTGGTTTAAGTGACAAGTGATCGTACCCGTCGCACCGGATGATTCCATCAACTTGCTTACTACTAGGTGTGATTCCTCCAAGCGGATTTCATCAATATCCATCAAGGCAATTTGCGCCCCTTTGAAGGCCGGCTTATGAAACACATCGCCAAGAATGTTCTTCACAAAAATCGTAGAACCCGCACCGATGAATGTGATTTTAGGGCTTTTCATAGTTGAATCCTTTTTGCTTTCATACTTTTGTTTCGATGCATTTAAGTTACACCTGTCGCAAGGCCGAATTCGTCTCAGATAAACCAATCACTCTCCCGTTTCCTAATATTTAAAATCAACCAATAAAAAATCTTAGGAAATGGGATATTTTTGTGTAAATCACGGATAAAGAAGGTGGGAAAATACGCTGAGACTAGTTATTACGGCGATTTAAGTCACATAACCAAAATCTTATAAAACAGAGTAATTGGTGTTTTTGAAGCTGTTCTGAGTTTTGTTTCAACAGATTTAGTACAAATAACTTATACAGTTTCCTAAGAGGTGGGCGATGGAGAAGGTAGAGTCCAAGGCAGAGTTAGATACATTAAAAGTGGTGATTCAAGATAAGTATTCTTCCGAAACGGTTTCTGTAAGCCCACTTTCGCTGTACTCATCCTATGAAAAAATCGATATCGAGCTTAGACCGCCCCACTCTATGCCGGGTTATCACTGGCACGGACAAGTAGAGGTCAACATTCCTTTTGGTGATGATGTCGAGTACATCATTAATGGCAGTCCAGTCGTGGTGAAAGCAGGCTCGATAGGATTGTTTTGGGCGTCAGTTCCTCATCGGCTCACCAATCCGGGCAAAAGTCATAATATGGGGATCATCAATATTCCGATTCACCACTTTATGTCTTGGACGCTAAATCGAGACTTCGTCAATCAGATCACCCATGGTTGTGTGCTGCAATCAAACGCCAGTTCATTAGTCAGTGAGTTTGAGTTAGCACGCTGGGCAGAAGAAATAAACCACTCTTCGGAAAGTCGCCAGCAATTAGCGATTGATGAAATTGGCTTGATGTTAAAAAGAATGTGTTTAGATGGCTGGCAACAACTGAGTATCAATCGACAAGAAAAATCGACCAAGAAAGGCGTCTCCAAACACTCGCAGTTTTACGTCAGTCAAATGCTGGAATACATTGCCACCCATCATAACCAGCCGGTCACGATAAAAGACATAGCAGAGCACATTGGGCTGCACACTAACTACGCGATGAACGTGTTCCAACGAACCATGCAGATGACCATCAAGCAATATATCACGGCAATGCGGATTAACCACGCCAGAGCACTGTTGAGTGATACTGACCGGACAATTTTAGATATTGCTTTAACGGTAGGTTTTAATTCTAGCAGCCGATTTTATGAGACTTTTCAGAATTATATTGGTGTAACGCCAACGCAATATCGCAAGAAGTCACGCGAAGATCATCGCTGGAGCAGTCACAGTACTAGCCCACTTTACGAACTAGAGAAAGGCGCTATTGATGGCAAAAGACCACTGACGGTCCGTTAGTCTTATCAGGCAAGAATGAGGGGAAACAAAAAAGGCAGATCACTCTGCCTTTTTAATCATTGGAGGGTTGGCGAAGAATTACTTAATCGCCAATTCCGCTAGCATTTCTTGTGAAGGAGCGAAGAAATATGCACCTGTTACTGCTTTGGTGAAACGAAGCAGTTGGTCAGTCTTACCATCGGTAACACCGTACATGCTCTCTAGCATCACTTTGATGTTGTGGATAGTGTTGCAATAAGAGATGAACAGAAGACCATGTGCGCCAGTTACTGTGCCGTACGGCAAGCTGTGACGAACGATCTTAAGACCTTTGCCTTCTTCTTTGATGTCTACACGACCTACGTGAGAAGCCGCTGGCACGTCTTCTAGCTCAATAGAATCTGGCTTAGTACGACCAATGACTTTCTCTTGTGCAGATACGTTCAAACGGTTCCATGCAGGCAAGTTGTGCTCAAAGCGTTGAACCATCACGTAGCTACCACCAGCGAAAGCGCCGTCTTTGATCAATGCAACGTCAGCACGCGCATCACCTTTCGGGTTTTCTGTGCCATCAACGAAATCCGTCATGTCACGAGCATCTAGGTAACGGTAACCGTAAGTTTCATCCACTACCGTCACATCTTCTGCAGTTTCAACTAAGAATTTACGCAGTACATAGAAGTGCAAATCGTGACGAGTTGAGTGACAGTGAATCAAGACATCCACGTCTGTTGCTGGCGCAAATACGTCACCTTCCCCCAACTCAGGGAAGTCGATCAACTCTTCTGGCATTTGCATGTTTAGGTGCTGCCAAAAAGATTTCGTGAATGCGATAGAAATCGTTAAATCAGCACCTGGTTGGTTCGCATTGAGCTCATTTACTAGCTCAGGTAGCGCTTTTAGTTTTGCCAGTACGTTTTCACGGTTTTGGTTCACTTTTAACTGAGTGTAAAGTGCAAATGGTCCTGCTTCAGGCACAATCGCCGTTTGAGCTTGTGACATTGAGATATCCTCTATACATTGCCCCATGCGGGAATTATTGTTTTTAATTTTTTGATGGCTGTTCTTCTTTGTGCTCAACTTGTGGCACGTTAAAGCAGTCTTTTACCCATCTTCCATTTAGAAGATAGATCATAAACCAAGTTAACAAGGTAATTGTGAGCGCATTCGCCCAATTGAATACACCATGTTCGAGGTAGACATGATACATGGTCTGAGCCAGTTGAATACCGCACAAGATCAAAGTCATGGCACGACCATGCTGGGTAATTTGATTCACCCACCCTCGCTCTGGATGCCGCAAGCCCATTAACCACATCAATAATAGACTTGGGATACCCATCGATAGTCCGAGGTATAACGTATTAGAATCGGGGTACACAATCGATAGTATCTTGCTACCGCTGTCTCTACTCACTCCTGCCATGGCAAACACCACCCAAGAGCGCGCTAGGAACATCCATCCTAGCCATAACATAATCGGCGCTTTTAAAAATCCATGAGCGTCATATTGATCAAATGAGTAACGCACAATCTCGTCTTCTTAGTTTCATAAAAACGCCACTTTAACCGATCGTTTCAGAGTTGCAACCTAGCAAAGCTGAGAACTAAAGTTCATTTCATCATCGTACGCAGGTAAACTAGGTTTAGATTTACAGCGACGTCGATAAGAAACATGAAAAAGAAAAACACAGTAGCACCCGTTCCTTCCCAAGAAACGCAAACTGAAGCGATGAAGATTGCAAAGTCCACTCAAAAACCCGGTCAAACGAAAGAGCAAACCAAACTGATTGCTCAGGGCATTGAGAAAGGCATCGCGCAGTATAAAAAACAGCAGAAAGAACGCAATCGACAAGCAGACAAAGCGAAGAAGAAACAACAGAGAGAAAAACAGCGTCAACGTGATGACGTCGTTGAACAAGAATCAGCAAATATTGAAGCACCAACGAGCAAACCAGCTGTATTACCTTGGGCACTATTGGTTCTGAGCTGGATTGGTTTCGCGGCTTACATCATGATGGGGAAATAATATGCAGCGTTATGTGATGATAGGAGGCATCGCATTGGCTTTGATGGGTTGTTCGTCACCATCAACGCTACCAACGGCATCAAGTGATGACGTTCAGATTCGCTTTGATAGCCAGTTCAATCCGGATCAATGCGAGTATTTAGGTGAAGTCACTGGCAGCGAAGGTCACTGGTACAGTTACTTGTTCTACACCAATGACGCCATGATGCATGGAGCCATGGTCGACCTAAAAAACAATGCAGTATTGCTCAATGCCGATACGGTTTACATGATCGCCCCACAAGACTTTGCTACTTCCTTCAGTGTGCTTGGTACTGCCTACCGCTGCCAATAAGCGTTTCCCAGACGTAAAAAAAAGCCAGCAATTGCTGGCTTATGCACGAAATCCAAGACTGCTAGCGATATCTCCCTCTCGCTCAAGAACCCATTGACTGTCAAAAGGTCCCCAATCCGAAAGTTGGTAATAGCCGTCGTTATGACGTCGACCATCTTGAACGAAGATGAGTTCGATGCCGATCCCCGGTAATGCCTTGAGTACATCTTGAATAGTACGACGAGGCCACCCCGTTCTTTCGATCAATTTTGGTACATTTGGCCTTTCTAGGTTTTCCACCAACAAGGCCAAATATAGCCGCCTTGCAAAAACAGGACTCAATTCCATTGACACCTCCTAAAATTGTGCTGATTCATTATTTCTTTTTTGCTCAGCAAGATGTTGCGTTTGATCAATAACTCGACTTTTCCGTGCTATTTAGCCAAGTTTTTTATCATTCTTATCGCTGTTTGGTGGAGGAATGAACGACTGAGCACGGTCCAATAGAGCACTGACCTGTGAAATATTCGCCGCATGATTTTGTCACAGTGGTTGCTTCTTGATAGGATGCTTGAACAGCCAAAAACAATGCAAAATCGGGCGTTCCATAGCGCAAACCGATAAGTAAAGCACAAAGAGAAAAGGAAATAATATGACGATCACCATGTTCGGCATCCCAAACTGCGACACGATTAAAAAAGCCAAGAAATGGCTAGAAGCGGAAAACGTTGCTTTTGATTTTCACGACTACCGCAAACAAGGTATCGATGCGGCAATGGTGACTGAATTTTGTAACGCGCTGGGTTGGGAACAAGTATTGAATAAACGTGGCACGACTTTCCGACAGCTGACTCAAGAACAAAAAGATTCTCTTAACGAAGAAAACGCAATCGCGCTGCTAGTAGAAAACCCAGCGATGATTAAGCGCCCAATCTTGAAAGTTGAAGACCAACTTCATATTGGTTTCAAAGCAGACCAATACGCGACCATTTTTAACTCTTAATTAAAGGAACAATCAAGGATGACAGACAGTCCAGTACTGGCACTCGCTAAAGACCTGATCAGCCGCCAGTCCGTAACGCCTGAAGATGCAGGCTGTCAGGAAGTAATGATCGAGCGATTAAAAGCGCTTGGTTTTGAAATCGAAGTGATGGTGTTTGAAGACACAACAAACTTCTGGGCTCGCCGAGGTACAGAAGCACCACTGTTTGCTTTCGCCGGACACACAGATGTCGTGCCAGCAGGCAAATTGGAGCAATGGGACACACCTCCTTTTGAACCAACCATTATCGACGGTTACCTTCACGGGCGTGGCGCAGCAGACATGAAAGGCTCTCTAGCTTGTATGGTGGTCGCGGTTGAACGCTTTATTGCAGAAAACCCAGACCATAAAGGTTCGATTGGCTTTTTGATCACTTCAGACGAGGAAGGTCCTTTCATTAATGGCACCGTTCGCGTCGTTGAAACGCTCATGGCTCGTGGCGAGAACATCGACATGTGCATCGTTGGTGAGCCTTCAAGCACTGAAGTTGTGGGAGATGTAGTTAAGAATGGTCGTCGTGGCTCAATCACGGGTGATTTAACGGTAAAAGGAACACAAGGTCACGTGGCGTACCCTCACCTTGCTAATAATCCGGTTCATCAATCACTATTAGCCATTCATGAACTTGCTACGACAGAATGGGACCAAGGCAACGATTACTTCCCACCGACAAGCTTCCAAATCCCGAATGTCTCTGCTGGTACTGGTGCATCGAATGTGATTCCTGGCGAATTTAACGTGCAGTTCAACCTGCGCTTTAGCACAGAACTCAGCAACGAAATCATTGTTGACCGCGTGACCCAAACACTCGACAAACACGATTTAAACTACGATCTGAAATGGACATTCAATGGTGACCCGTTCCTCACCGATACTGGAGCATTGCTTGACGCAGTCGTTGCTGCCGTCGATGAAGTCAACAGCACGAAGCCTGCGTTGCTCACCACTGGCGGAACGTCTGATGGTCGATTTATCGCACGCATGGGCGGTCAGGTGGTTGAGCTTGGTCCGGTGAACGCGACTATCCACAAAGTGAACGAATGTGTAAAAGTCGATGACCTTGAGAAATTAACGGACATGTACCAAAACACGTTGAAACACTTACTCGCACAATAGTGTCATAACGAAACATGCAACAATTAACGAGAGTGCCATGACGCCAGAGCAACTTACCGGAATGACCGATTCCCATCTGCAATCCACATTAGTGGGTCAAAAAGCCTTTCTGCTTCACCCTGAAGTGGCTGACGACTTACTAAACATGATTGAAGCCGCCACACAATCAGGCTTTAAGATGGAGATCGCCAGTGGGTTCCGTGACTTTAACCGTCAGAAAGCAATCTGGAACGGTAAGTTTGCAGGTGAACTGAAGATCCTCGATTCCGATTCGCAACCGCTCGACAAAACTCTACTCAATGACGAAGAAAAGCTCACTGCGATTCTTCGTTGGTCCGCCTTACCCGGAGGCAGTCGCCATCATTGGGGGTGTGATTTTGATGTTTATGCGCGTAACTTATTACCCGCTGATACACAATTACAATTGGAACCATGGGAGTATCTCGAAGGTCATCAGCGTGCTTTCTATCAATGGTTAGTCGATAACCTCGATAGCTTTGGGTTCTTTTTCCCTTATCAACAAGACTTAGGCGGTGTCGCCATCGAACCTTGGCACATCAGCCACAAATCTGTAGGGCAACAATGCCTGTCATTGTTAACACCAGAGTTGCTGAAAACTCAGTTAATTAAGCAAAATCAGATCGACAGCATTGCAGGGATGGATGTCATATTGAATAATTTGGATAAGGTTATCACCCAATTTATTCACAACATCACGCCGCCGGAGGCTCTATGATCGAAATTCTCACCAACCCCTGGGTCATTATCATCATAGTGCTCAGTATCGTGGTTGGTAACATTGCTGCGCTTAAGTACACCGCAAAAATGAAGTTTGGTCAGATGGATAAAAGTCGAAAAAACGATTTAGATAAGCTGAACGAACTAGACAAAGAACGCTATGGAGAGGAAAGCGAGAAGAAAGACGAAAATCGCTAATCTCTCGCACTTGATGCACTCTTCAACATTTGACATCAAGTAAGCAATCAAAAAGGGACCATTGCGGTCCCTTTTTTACTATTCAAATCTACTTATTTGTAGCGAAGTTAGTCTTTCACAACCGCAGCCAGTACTGGCGCAAGTGATTTCAAGAACTCTTCTTCTACTGGCTTACCAGACGAATCAGTAATGTTGATAGAAGTACGGTTACCTAGATCACCAAGCAAGAAGGTGTAAGTACCAGAGTTTAGATCGATTGGCTTAACACCAATGTCATTCCAGAACGCATCATCCGGTGACGCGTATTTCGCAGTCACTGTACCTTGCGACTGACTGCGCTCTTCAATCTTGAAGCCCATCTTCGGCATGATATCAGGCAGACGGTTCCACACGACATTGTATTGTGCACGAGCAATGATAACTGGCAGACCACTGCGGTCTTTACCCATGGTAATTGGGATGTGTTTCACTAGCTCTTGTGCTTTACGTTGCGCTTCTTCACGTACGTGTTGGTCGTAGCGTGCCGTTACCAAGTTGGTCATGAACACGTTGTAACGCTCACGGTTGGTACGTGTCACTTCTTTGACTTGGTTGCCTTCACGCCAGTCAATCAAGCTTACCTTGAAGCCATGACGACCATTCATCTCACCGCGAGTAATCTCGTAGCGGCTGCCGATTTCCATCTCTTCATCAGGAGAGTTCCAAGTCACCCAACCTGTTTCGATGCGGTTATCCGTTTGGCTTTCAACTGGGATCTTGTTCTCTGCAACCATCTCTTGAACGGTCTTCCAAACTTTATCCAGTTCATCCTTACGAAGCAGCCATAGTGTTACTTCACCGTCGCTACTGCGATCTAGGCGAGCACCAGGGATCAATTCCAATACTTGCTGAGGCGGACGAATATCAACATCTTTACCAATACCACCAGCGTAGTTTCCTTCAGGAATACGGTAGTTCGGGTAAAACTGAGGTTGAGCACCTGCCGGTACACTCCACTCTTCAAGAGCAGGCGTGTTCAAATACTCGAAGTCGTCCTTTGCTTGACGACGCTGATTGGCACCACCTGAACAGGCAGTCAATACGAATACAGCTAGTGAGCTTAACACTAACTGGCTTGAAAGCTTCATTTATACTCCTAAAACACTGAGGGCTTTACCACCCTCAGCATGAACTTCAATCCTAGTAAATACCGGCGTCTGTTAGCGCTTGTTCCACAACTGGCTGCGATTTTTCAGAAAGTGGGGTTAAAGGAAGACGCAGCTCACCCTCTTCAATCAAACCAAGCTTATGTGCTGCCCATTTCACTGGGATCGGGCTTGATTCAACGAATAGGTTTTTATGCAGAGTCATCAGACGATCGTTGATCGCTTCTGCTTCTTCAAATTTACCTTCACCTGCCAAATGGAACATGTCTGCCATGTCTTTAGCCGCGATATTGTTCGTTACTGAGATAACGCCGTGACCGCCTAGTTTAACAAATTCTAGACCCGTCGCATCATCACCACTTAGTAAGATAAAATCTTCGCCACAAAGTTCACGGTGAAGTGCAATTCGGCTTAAATCACCCGTCGCATCCTTCAATGCCACGATATTATCAAGCTTTGATAGGCGTGCCACTGTCTCAGGCGACATATCTACCGCAGTGCGACCCGGTACATTGTACAAAATTAGAGGTACATCACTCGCTTCTGCGATTGCTTTGTAGTGTTGGAACAAACCTTCTTGAGTTGGTTTGTTGTAGTAAGGCGTTACACTCAGGAAGCCAGCAATACCAGAATCAGCCAATAATTTGCTAAATGTAACTGCTTCGTGGGTTGCATTTGCTCCCGTACCAGCAATCACTGGGATACGACCGTTTGCGAATTCAACGGTTTTATTTACGACCTTTACATGCTCTTCAATGGTTAGAGTCGCTGACTCACCAGTGGTGCCAACTGCAACAATACCGTCTGTACCAGCTTCAACATGGTACTCAACAAGCTTTTGTAGACTATCAAAGTCTACTTCACCATCTGCTTTTAGTGGTGTAATCAGCGCTACGATACTTCCTGAAAACATGTTTATCTCCCTCATTTAACTCTTTCTGCATGGTACTGTAATGCGATTGAAAAACACAAGAGCGTAAACTCGCTTACAAAGTACAAATGAATGAATAATTATCAGTTGTTAGAGGTCTAGCAACTAAAATGTGAATTTTGTTCTCAATCCTAGCCATTCTGATAATCGTGTTCGTTGCAGCAAGGATTTCTCACCGCTTTCAATTAGGCGCGGAATATACTCTCTCGCCGAGAAGCTCAAGTCAGCGTTGAGTGAATTAATAGTGCACGCAATCAGCAAACTGTTCACTAAATCAACAAAGCGTTTTAACAAGTTTAAAAAAAGAACTGACTCGACATTTCTACTCCATATCTGTGCTAACATCTCTCTATTGAAGAAAGGACAAGAAGCTCATTTATGAAGCAACATCTGGTACTTACAGCGGTTGGAACGGATCGTCCGGGCATATGTAACCAAGTGGTTAAGCTCGTCACACAAGCTGGCTGTAACATTGTCGATAGCCGTATCGCTATCTTTGGTAACGAATTTACCCTTATCATGCTGCTTACTGGTAACGCCAGTAATGTCACTCGTGTCGAAACGCAATTGCCACTTCTTGGGCAAGAACACGACCTCATCACCATCATGAAACGCACATCAGCCCATGAGTTGCTCGATAACAGTTACACCATGGAAGTGTTTATTGAATCAGAAGACCGCATCGGTTTAACCGAGAAGTTTACGCAATTCTTTGCCGATAAACAGATTGGCCTACAATCACTTAGTGCGCAAACAATCAGTAAATCAAAGATCCAGCTGGATGCCGACCAATTCCACATTGCAATCACCGCTTCAGTAAGTGCAGATTGTAACTTGATGCAATTACAAGAAGATTTCGATGAACTTTGTAACACGCTCAACGTACAAGGTTCTCTGAATTTCATTAAAAACAATCTATAAGTAAAGGAAATAATGATGAATACGCTGACAGCAGGCACGCCAGCGCCAGCCTTCTCTTTGCTCGACCAAGATGGCAACACCGTTTCTCTCGGTGACTTCAAAGGTAAGAAAGTACTGTTTTACTTCTACCCAAAAGCGATGACACCAGGTTGTACGACTCAAGCAAAAGGTCTGCGTGATGTAAAAGCAGAACTAGACGCACACAACGTTGTGGTATTGGGTGTGAGTATCGATCCAGTAAAACGCCTAGGTAAGTTCATTGAGCGCGACGAGCTAAACTTCACGCTACTTTCTGACGAAGACCATGCCATTGCTGACCAGTTTGGTGTTTGGGGCGAGAAGAAGTTTATGGGTAAAGTCTACGATGGTCTTCACCGCATCAGCTTCTTGATCAATGAGGAAGGTGTTATCGAACACGTGTTCAACAAGTTCAAAACCAAAGACCACCATGAAGTGGTTGTGAACTACTTGAAAGAAAACGCGTAAACCTAGCTTTCAATCAAGCATCAAAAAGCCCAGCGATCGCTGGGCTTTTTATTGGATTCAATTTCTATTCTTGTATTGGTTCGCTTTCTTCCGTACTTGGTAGCGCGTTCCATACTGCTTTTACAAGCGTCGCCAATGGGATAGCGAAGAAGACCCCCCAGAAGCCCCACAAACCACCAAATACCAACACGGCAACAATGATCGCTACTGGGTGAAGGTTAACCGCTTCAGAGAACAGTACCGGAACCAACACATTACCGTCTAGCGCCTGAATAATGCCGTAGGCAACAAGTAACCAATAGAACTGAGGCGTTAAGCCCCATTGGAACAAGCCGACAATCGCGACCGGAACCGTCACCGCAGCCGCACCGATGTACGGGATAAGCACTGACAAACCCACCGCTACAGCAAGCAATGCAGAGTAGCGCAGGTCAAGAATCGCAAAAGTCACGTAACTCACGCCACCCACGATCAAGATTTCCAGCACCTTACCACGAATATAGTTCGAGATTTGTTCGTTCATCTCGTGCCATACTTTGTTCGCCAGCTTACGGTTCTTCGGTAAGATGCCACTTGCCATGCTGAGCATCTCATCTTTGTCTTTTAGTAAGAAGAACACCAATAATGGAACAAGAATCAAGTAAACCGCTAGCGTTGCTAAACTCACTAGAGAAGCCAGTGAGCCTTTTACGACGCTCTCACCTAAGCCAATCGCTTGGTTCTTCGCGTTAGTCACCACGGTTTCAACAATTTCTAGGTTCGCCAGCTCAGGGTAACGTTGTGGCAAGGTTGCAATGAACTTTTGTAGTCCAGCATACATGTTCGGAATATCGTTGATTAAATTCCCCACCTGAGTCCAAATCGTTGGCACTAAACCAAATACCGCGATCAACATTAAGCCAATAAAAATCAGTATGACAGTGATGACAGAAAACGTACGTGGGATACCCAAACGGCACATCTGCGTTACTGGCCATTCAAGTAAATATGCAAGAACAATCGCCACCAACAATGGCGCAATCAAATGCCCGAAAAAGTAAATTGTAATAAAGCCGAACAGCAGTATCGCCACGAGGCTCACTGCATGTGGGTCTGAAAAGCGTCGCTTATACCAACGACTTACCATTTCAAGCATCGTACGAAGATTCCTTATTGAATACGGTCAAAGTGAAGTGTTCAGGAGAAGCTTGGCAATCCACTGTGTAGCCTTGGTTACGCAAATACTTCACGATATCGTGCTTAGAGCTTTTATCCACCACTTGAATAACAAGCTGATGATCTTGTTGTGTTTCTTCCTGAAACACCTCAGCAGCGTGACGCTTGGCAAGTAACAGTGCCATAGGGCAGCGTTCCTTACGCAAATCAAGTAATATGGATTCCATTGTATTGCTCTGCACTTGTGATAGGGTTGTATTGTAACGGCTTTTTGAGCTGGTGCTAGCATTTCTCACATGATTTAAGAGTAGACGCGCAGGACTTTTAGATTGACAATTTACGAAACCAATTCGTTTATCTTCGGTCTTATTGCTAGCATATTCATCCCACAAGGATGACCATAAAGTCTGTGCTGATGTTGAATGGATTTCGCCCCTCAAGCACACACTCGGTATTTTGGAGAATCTTTAAACCGTATGTTAAAACGCACTCGCTCGCTAGTTTGTTTATGCCTTGCTGCTGCATTGAGTACACCAACGCCAGTTTATGCCAATAGTCCCGACCTCCCAGATATTGGTACGGCAGCCGGAGGCACTCTAACGATAGATCAAGAGTTGATTTATGGTGACGCCTATATGCGTATGCTGAGAGCCAGCAAACCTATCGTCAATGACCCTGTTATCAACGAGTACATCGACTCACTGGGTCACCGTTTGGTCGCGAATGCCAATGACGTAAAAACCCCATTCCACTTTTTCATGATCCGAGATCGCAACATCAACGCCTTCGCTTTTTTCGGCGGCTACGTTGCCCTACACTCAGGTCTCTTTCTCCATGCCCGCACTGAAAGTGAGTTAGCCTCCGTTGTTGCTCACGAAATCGCGCACGTTACTCAGCGCCACCTTGCACGAAGCATGGAAGAACAAGCTCGTCGTTCACCAGCAACCATGGCAGCACTTGCTGGCGCTCTTCTGCTTGCGATAGCCTCTCCTGAGGCTGGTATGGCAGCGGTGACGGCAGCAACCGCTGGCAATATGCAAAGCCAAATCAACTACACTCGCTCCAACGAGAAAGAAGCAGACCGCTTTGGTATCGCAACACTGGCAAAAGCGGGCTTTGATGCACAAGCGATGCCACGCTTTTTTGGTCGCCTAGCGGATGAATATCGATACGCAAGCAAGCCGCCACCAATGTTGCTCACTCACCCGTTGCCTGAAGATCGTATTACAGACAGTCGTGCTCGTGCTCGTGCTTACCCACCAATGCGGGTGATGCCTTCTATTGATTACCATTTAACCCGAGCTCGCATTGTCGCACGTTATGCCGGAATTGATGGTCAAGCAGCAATGAGTTGGTTTGACCGAACTCAAAAGAAAGCCTCACCTGATATTGTGCCATCATTTGATTATGGTCGAGCCTTGGTACACCTAGACAACAAGCGTTTGAGTGAAGCGGAACCTTTATTGAAAAAGCTCCTTCAGCAAGACCCAGGTAACCCGTTTTATCTGGATGCAATGACCGATCTTTATATTGCTCAAAAGCAACCACAAAAAGCAGTGGATATGTTGAGTAGCGCACTCAAACGCAACCCACAAAACAAAGTCCTGACCATCAACTATGCAAACGCATTACTTGAGGCGAAAAAGGACCAAGAAGCGGTGCGTATTCTGCAGCGCTACACACACGATAACCCAGAAGACACGAATGGCTGGCACCTGCTTTCACAAGGCAGTCATGCGCTGGGTAAAAGTGATGAAGAACTCGCCGCACGTGCCGAAATTTTGGCATTGCGAGCCAACTGGAACAAAGCCATCCAGTATTACAGTGAAGCAAGTAAAATTGCTAAGTTAGGTAGCTTACAACAAGCTCGATATGACGCTCGTATCGACCAACTGATGATCCAAAGAGATCGATTCATGGCATTACAATAACGAAATGGAGAGAACCATGTCAGTCGTGATTTATCACAACCCTCGCTGCTCAAAGAGCCGTCAAACACTTGAACTGCTTGAGCAAAATGGCGTAACACCGGAAGTGGTTAAATACCTTGATACACCGCTTAATGTTGAACAACTGAAAGCGCTTTATGCTCAACTTGGTTTCTCTTCCGTACGCGAAATGATGCGTACCAAAGAAGACATCTACAAAGAGCTGGCACTGGGAGAAGCCTCTGTCAGTGATGAGCAACTGTTCGAAGCGATGGCACAAAACCCGAAACTGTTTGAACGCCCAGTAGTAGTTGCAAATGGGAAAGCAAAAATCGGTCGCCCACCAGAACAAGTTTTGGAAATTCTGTAAATGGATTGCCAGATCCTCATTTTGTATTTCAGCCGTCATGGCTCGACAAAACAACTGGCAAGACAAATAGCAAGAGGAGTCGAGTCGACTCCTCATTGCGAAGCGATTTTACGTACAGTTGAAGAATTGTCATCTCACTCACATACCCCTTCTGATCCAATTGCTACTCTAGATGAGTTGAAGCAGTGCGACGGTCTCGCATTTGGCAGCCCAGTTTGGTTTGGCAACATGGCAGCGCCGCTCAAGCACTTTTGGGATCAAACCACACCTTTGTGGGTGAATGGCGACCTTATCGATAAGCCAGCTTGTGTGTTTACCTCTTCGTCTTCCATGCATGGCGGTCAAGAAACCACGCTACAAAGCATGATGACCCCATTATTGCATCACGGCATGATGGTATTAGGAATCCCTTATTCAGAGCCAGAACTGCACACCACGCAATCAGGAGGCACACCCTACGGTGCAAGCAGTGTAGGACAAGAGCCAAGTCTCACGGCAGAAGAGATTCGTCTCGCACAACAATTAGGAAAACGACTGGCAACCACAGCGAAAAAGCTCAAAGGAAGTCAGTAAGCTCAAGGATAAGTAAATCGATGTCTGACATTATTGACCAACCACCTCTTAGCACACGCGCTCAAACCTATCGCTACATGGCGCTGTTTGGCAATTTAGCGTTATTGGCTTGGGTTGCGATCTGGCAACTGGCGTTGTCCCCTCACCCACATCTAAGCAGCACTACATTGGCGATTGCTTGGTGTATTCCTCTATTGTTACCACTTCCTGGTATTTTAGCGGGCAAACCCTACACACACGCTTGGGCAAACTTCGTTCTGATGCTGTATTTTTTGCATGCGTTGACGATTTTGTATGTTGACGATGGTGAGCGTTGGTTGGCCGCAGTAGAGTTGCTCCTTACCTCACTCGGCTTTGCTGGTAACATTTTGTTTGCCCGAGCACGTGGTAAAGAGTTGGGTCTGAAGTTAAAACGCTTATCTCAAGTCGAAAAAGAAGAAAAAGCGAAGTTCAATAAATAGAAGCGAAACCATTACGGGGACATGGCGCTTCAAGCTGAACTAGCTTCATCACATCTCCAGCCATAGAACCACTAAAAAAAAGAGTCGCACTAAGCGACTCTTTTTTGTTTTGAATAAACCTTAACTTAGGTTTTCAACCACATCCGTTTCCAATACTGGCGCGATTTCAGAATCTTGTTCTACTGGCTCGGCTTTCGTGCGAACTGGAGCATTCCATTTGTAGATCAGATCGTACTGCTTTGGCGCTGGTTGTAGTGCAACAGCAGGTGTGATTGATGCCGGCTCAGTTGCCACATTTGTTTCCGTTGCCGTATCGAGCTCAACGACTTGAGCGGTTTGATCTTCTGTTGTTTCCGCTGGCAATTGCGTTGGTTGAACAACTTCCTCAGGAAGCTGGGCTGGTGCTGACGGCTCTACATTCTCAAGCGGGTCTTCGGTAATCTCAAGTGAACGGATAGAAGACGCTTCTTGTTCAAACGCTTGTTGAGATGCCAACAAGTGAATCGTTAACGTCACTTGATTGCCTTGAATTCGTTTGATTTCAGTACCCGCCACTGAGTTTAGCTTCGTCAATGAGTTCTCAAGATTAAAGAATTCCACCGCTGATGCGACATCTAATACCTTCACATCAATCGCTTCAGATGATTTGCTTGATACCACAACAGCACTCTTCTTCGCGTAGTAGTCTGCGATACCACCCATCATGGCGGAGATTGCATTTGCACCAGACGCTGAGCCACTGCGAGGTGACTGTTGCGATTGAGCAAGTTGCGCTGGTGATTGGTCATATAGCGTCCAGCGAATTTTATCGCCTTGCACACGCACCACTAGCACAGCATCAACAGGGTAACGCTGACTCGCTTGGCTGATTGGGTCTACAAAGCCCCCCCACAAATCAGACACGTTAACACCCGTAACATCATCAAAGTCCCCCACAGGCATAGTGACTGGTAGGCCTCGAGATTCAGCCGCAGCGCGCAGTGCAGCAGCACTGGTTGAGTCTGAATGCTCCCAAGTGATCGTACGATCATAGCCCTGCTCTTCTACCATCCAAACTAAGATGTTGGCACGGTTTGGAGACCATAATGGTAATTGCGCTTGAGTCAGTAGTGAACGAATCTGACCACTATTAAACAGCATCTTTAAACTGCTTTGACCATCAAGCTGACCATAACCAAGCTGAGAAATGTAGCGAGAACTTGAACCCACTGCTTTCTTTATTACCGGGTTGCTAAGGGAAGATTGGCTACCTGTCGCACGCACAATCACATCTTGCATACCTTGTTGACGAGCGAGCTCTTCGCCGTCTTTTTGCTCACCGTCGATCGCCACTTCGGCACGATAGATATCTACCTGAGTTAATGCATAAACTGGCAGAGACAACCAACCTATCAATAAGAGAGCTAAATAGCGCATAGTTTTCATAATCCTCTGAACAAGAACCCGCATGATAAGCAACTATCAAACCGTGAGCAAGAAGAGTACTGAGTGAATTGTCTGTATTCTGACCAAGTTAAAACACGTAAGTGAAACTAAACATTCGTCGACCTTATAAATCCACACAAAAGTTTGATCTAGGCAACATTGCAATCGATTGCCAGATGATAAGATTCGCCGGATTTGTCTGCGTATCTTTGAAATAGGGAATTATTATGAAAAACGCGTTACAAGGCGCTCAGATGCTCTTTGTCGCTTTTGGTGCTCTCGTATTAGTACCACTTCTTACTGGTCTTGACCCAAACGTTGCTCTGTTTGGTGCTGGTGTCGGTACTCTTCTTTTCCAACTAATAACTAAACGTTCCGTTCCTATCTTCCTTGCCTCTTCTTTTGCGTTTATTGCTCCTATTATGTTCGGTATCCAAACTTGGGGTATCGGTGCGACTATGGGCGGCTTAATGGCGGCGGGTTTGGTTTATGTCGCGCTTGGTGCGATGATCAAAGTGCGTGGTGTCGGCTTCATCCATAAAATTTTACCACCAGTTGTGGTAGGTCCGGTGATTATGGTCATTGGTCTTGGTTTGGCACCAACAGCAGTAAACATGGCGGTAGGTAAAACCGGTGACGGTGCCATCCAACTCGTAAATGGTGATGCTGCAGTTATCATTTCAGCAGTGTCATTACTAACGACCATCGCACTGAGTGTATTCGCGAAAGGCTTCCTAAAACTGGTGCCTATCGTCGGCGGTATCTTAGCGGGTTACTCTGTTTCGCTTTTCTATGGTGTGGTTGATTTCACTCCAGTAGCTCAAGCAGCTTGGCTAGCCATGCCAAACTTCACAGCGCCAGAGTTTAACATCAACGCTATCTTATTCATGATCCCAGTTGCGATCGCACCAGCGGTAGAGCACGTAGGAGACATGCTGGCTATCTCAAACGTAACGGGTAAAAACTACCTGAAGAAACCTGGTCTTCACCGCACGATTGCGGGTGACGGGGTGGCAACAATTGCGGCTTCTATGGTTGGTGCTCCACCAAATACAACTTACAGCGAAGTAACGGGCGCAGTGATGCTGACTAAAGCCTTTAACCCTGTGATCATGACATGGGCGGCGATCACGGCAATCGTACTTGCCTTAGTGGGTAAGCTCGGAGCCATTCTACAAACGATCCCTGTTCCGGTTATGGGTGGCATCATGATCCTATTGTTCGGTTCTATCGCAACCGTCGGTCTAAACACGCTCATCAAAAACAATGTGGACCTGCACAAATCACGTAACCTAGTGATCGTCGCAGTAACACTGGTATTTGGTATCGGTGGCATGGCTTTCGGTATTGGCGAGTTTAGCCTACAAGGTGTGAGCCTGTGTGGTATCGTGGCTATCATTCTTAACCTTGTGCTACCACACGATCTTGGTGAAAACCACGTGGTGGATAATGCACAGATGGAAGAAGACAACGCGAAGTAATTTATCGTGCGGCTTAATTGATTTGAGTCGCGCGGTTATCACTTTCATATCTAACTTCTAGCTTCCACATAGCAGAGACAAAAAAGGCTTGGTTTTCACCAAGCCTTTATTTATTCAATTCAGTAAAAGCAATAACGCTTATTTAGTACCGAAGATCTTGTCACCAGCGTCACCTAGACCAGGAACGATGTAACCTTTGTCGTTTAGCTTCTCATCGATTGCAGCTGTGTATAGCTCAACGTCTGGGTGAGCTTTTTCTAGCGCTTCGATACCTTCAGGAGCAGCGACAAGAACAAGTACTTTGATTGCCTGACAACCTTTCTCTTTTAGAAGGTCGATAGTCGCGATCATAGAACCACCAGTTGCAAGCATTGGGTCAACAACTAGAGCAATACGCTCATCGATGTTAGAAGCAAGCTTGTTAAAGTATGGTACTGGCTCTAGTGTTTCTTCATCGCGGTAGATACCAACAACACTGATACGCGCGCTTGGCATGTGCTCTAGAACACCATCCATCATGCCTAGACCTGCACGCAAGATTGGCACAACTGTTACTTTTTTACCCTTGATTTGGTCAACTTCTACAGGACCATTCCAACCTTCAATGGTTACTTTCTCTGTTTCAAAGTCTGCAGTCGCTTCGTAAGTAAGTAGGCTACCGACTTCTGTCGCTAACTCACGAAAACGCTTCGTGCTGATGTCACCTTCTCGCATTAGACCGATTTTATGTTTTACTAGAGGGTGTTTAACTTCAACAACTTTCATTTCCATCTCCGGCTTTATTGGCAATATTTAAACAAACCTTCAGATTATACATGATTTTTGCAGGGATATCAGGATAGATCACTAAAGAAAAAAACCGACGCAAACGTTTGCTATCTGTATTTAACCACTGGTAGAATAGCGCCGTTTTCATATCCAACTTAAAAACCGAGGACTTCCCTGTGAGTGGTAACAACTCTTCTCTTAGCTATAAAGACGCTGGTGTAGATATTGATGCAGGCAACGCGCTTGTAGATCGTATTAAAGGTGCGGTTAAGCGTACTCGTCGCCCTGAAGTGATGGGTGGTATCGGCGGTTTTGGCGCATTGTGTGAACTACCAACTAAATACAAACAGCCTGTACTGGTTTCTGGTACTGACGGTGTTGGTACAAAACTTCGCCTAGCGCTGGATATGAACAAGCACGACACTATTGGCGTTGACCTAGTGGCAATGTGTGTAAACGATCTAATCGTTCAAGGTGCAGAGCCATTATTCTTCCTAGATTACTACGCGACAGGCAAACTGGATGTAGACACAGCGGCAGACGTAGTTTCTGGTATCGCTGATGGCTGTGTTCAAGCAGGCTGTGCACTTATCGGTGGTGAAACCGCTGAAATGCCAGGCATGTACGAAGGCGAAGACTACGACGTTGCAGGCTTCTGTGTTGGCGTAGTGGAAAAAGAAGATGTGATTGATGGTACTAAAGTAGCTGCTGGTGATGCACTTATCGCAGTTGGCTCTAGCGGTCCACATTCGAACGGTTACTCGCTTATCCGTAAGATTCTAGAAGTTTCTGGCGCAGATAAGAACGAAGAGCTAGCAGGTCGCACTATTGGCGAACACCTTCTAGAACCAACTAAGATTTACATCAAATCAGCACTTAAGATGATTGAGAAACACGATATCCACGCGATCTCTCACATCACTGGTGGTGGTTTCTGGGAAAACATTCCACGCGTACTGCCTGAAGGAACCAAAGCCGTTATCGATGGTAACAGCTGGGAATGGCCAATCATCTTCAAATGGCTACAAGAGAAAGGCAACGTTGAAACACACGAGATGTACCGTACGTTCAACTGTGGTGTTGGTCTAGTCGTTGCACTACCAAAAGACCAAGCGGACGCAGCAGTTGCACTTCTTAAAGAAGAAGGCGAAAACGCATGGGTGATTGGTGAAATTGCTCAAGCAGAAGCCAATGAAGAGCAAGTTGAAATCCAATAACTTGCGAATCAAGCTCAAAAAATAAAAAGAATGAGGATGTTATCCCCAAATAACTTCTAAATGCAGGTTCAGCGAGAATGAACTGGTTTGTAGGCGCGACAACGATTTGAAGATCTAGTGGTTCTAAATCAAAAATCGTTAACAAAGTATACAAGCCAATACAGCTCGCCCTTCGGGAGCATGTCACCAATACGATTTCATCGTCAAACAACTTGGAAAAAGCTTACTATTCCACTGCGTTGTTTTCCTTGAACTAGAATTGGTGACAAAGCTCTGAATCCAGCCTAATGAAGTCATTTGGGGATATAGTCCTCATTCTGCTATCTGGAACATCGAAAACCATTCTAATAGTAGGTAATTTAGCAATTACGCACGTCAAACCTACAGTATCAAGGCAGTCTCAATATCATGAAAAACATAGTGGTCCTCATTTCAGGTAACGGCAGTAACCTGCAAGCTATCTTGGAAGCTTGCGAAGACAACATGCCAAATGCACAAGTCGCAGCCGTATTCTCCAACAAAGCTGACGCTTATGGTTTAGAACGTGCAAAGCAGTTTGATGTGAACGACCATTTTGTCGATCCAAAAGCATTTGATTCACGCGAAGACTTTGATGCTGAACTGATGCAGCAAATCGATGAGTACCAACCAGACGTCATTGTGCTCGCAGGCTACATGCGTATTTTGAGCAGCGCGTTTGTTTCCCACTATCTGGGCAAGATGATCAACATCCACCCTTCTCTTCTGCCAAAGTACCCGGGGTTACACACCCACCAGCGCGCGATTGATGCAGGCGACAAAGAACACGGCACCAGTGTTCACTTTGTGACAGAAGAATTAGACGGCGGACCTGTGGTATTGCAAGCAAAAGTGCCAGTATTTGAAGACGACGATGCCGATACTCTAGCCGCTCGCGTTCAAACTCAAGAGCACAAGATCTACCCAATGGTGACTAAGTGGTTAGTAGAAGAGCGCTTAACCATGAAAGATGGCAAAGCATTTCTTGATGGTTTTGAGCTTGGTGAACACGGCTACGCTGACGAGTAATTCTGAATACCAAATTCCAAACGCAAAAAGGCAGCCATCAGGCTGCCTTTTGTTATTTTAAATCTTATAAGCTTGGCTCAATGAAGCCGTTGTCAAACTAGAAACCAAAACTAACAACCTAAAAAGTCCCTGACACCACCTTAGCAATACAACTCTCGGATAGTAGATTCTGAATCTGACTCGTTCCTCGTCGTTCAGAATGACGCTGCAGGCAAAGAAAAATCAATTTCACTTCAATCATTTACGTCATTCCAGCGAGCCTTAGCGAGACTAGGAATCTATTATCAATACGCTAGGAAGTAAAAATGCTCATCTGTACCCGCCTTCGGTTTAAGACGCATAAAAATAAAGCTCGCGATTAAGCGAGCTTTATCTAGATGTTCATTGTCAAAAACCATCACTCCAGCGGCTCAGTTGGCGCTTGGTTACCCGGCTTCGGTGCAGCAAATGGAACACCTTCCAGAGCTTTGGCATTGTTCAATACCAATTCCCCAACGTGAAACAAACCGTACTCGCCCGGCTTCATACGATGCCATGTTTCATTGCCAGTAAGCGGCTGAGTTGCAATCACAGAAACCACATCATTTGGTGTCGTCTCTTCTTGGAAGTTGATTTCTACATCTTCATCCAACAGAGCAGCCTTGCCAAATGGAGCTCGACGGGTAATCCAATACAAATGGTTGGTACAGTAAGTCATCACAAACTCACCGTCGCTGAGCAGCATGTTGAACACGCCTTTATCTTTTAGCTTGTCGCAACATTCAGCGACATAGATAAAGACCGCTTCCATATCCTGAGGAGGCTCAGGATACTTATCTTCCATCTGCTTTAATAGCCAGCAAAATGCCATTTCACTGTCAGTTTGCCCTACCGGACGGTGACGCCCTGTGTACAAATCTTGGTAATCGGTCAGCTGACCATTGTGTGCAAAAGTCCAGTAACGCCCCCAAAGCTCACGCGTAAACGGATGGGTGTTTTCCAGATTCACACCACCTCGGTTAGCTTGGCGAATATGACTCACTACTGCGCGACTTTTTATCGGGTAGTTTTGCACTAATTCAGCAATCTTTGAGTCACAACTTGGGTTTGGATCTTTGAAAGTGCGGAATCCCTTTCCTTCATAAAAAGTGATTCCCCAACCATCACGATGCGGACCAGTACGACCACCGCGCTGCATCAATCCAGTAAAACTGAAACAAATATCGGTTGGAACATTTGCGCTCATGCCGAGCAATTCACACATGGTTTAACGAACTCCTTACCTTAAAACACAACTAAGCCATCATTCAGCTTAGTTGTAAATCTTATTCCATCTCTTTTTCGATCAATTGAATAATGATGTGAATGATCTTGATGTGTACTTCTTGGATACGGTCTGCATAACCGAAATGCGGTACGCGAATCTCGATGTCTGCAAGACCGGCCATCTTACCGCCATCTTTACCCGTTAGCGCAATCGTCTTCATGCCTTTTGCTTGGGCTGCTTCAATCGCTTTTAAGATGTTACCTGAGTTACCAGAAGTCGATAGACCGAACAGAACATCACCTTTGCGACCCACTGCTTCTACGTAACGTGAGAAGACAAAGTCATAGCCAAAGTCGTTACTTACGCAAGAAAGGTGGCTTGGATCTGAAATAGCGATGCCAGCATAACCTGGACGGTTTTCACGGTAGCGACCTGTTAGCTCTTCTGCAAAGTGCATTGAGTCACAGTGCGAACCACCGTTACCACACGACAGCACTTTACCGTCTTGCTTGAAAGAATCAGCAATCATTTTCGCTGCTGCTTCGATTTGCGCGATGTTGTGATCATCACTTAAAAACTTGTTCAGAACTTCAGCAGCTTCGTTTAATTCACTTCTAATCAGATCTTGGTACATAAGACGTTCTCTTTATTATTTCGGCCAAAACAGTGAGGTTGAGCCTCTCGCTTAGCAAATTGTGCTGATGAGGCAATTGCCTTGCACATTTCATTACTCTGAGTTTACCCACAAACGAGAATTAGTGTCGATAGCGAACCACAAGATTTGGATTCTTCACGGTAATAAACTTGCTAACTTGCTTATGAAATCATCACCCAACTCTCAACTTTAGAATTTTAACTCTACTTAGATCACTTTTTGCTCAATGTTGTGTTTTACATTTCTTTAATATTTTGATTACACTTATGAGAACTGGTTAGACCTCTTACCAAAATACAGACGTACAACATAATTAAAGTCTGAGAAGGAAAAAACATATGGACATCTTGCTCTCAATCGTAGCGATGACAGTTGTGTTAGGCATTACGCTTTACCACAGAATGTCACTCGTGAAATCCGTCAGCCTGCTAACAGCTGCCATGCTAGCACTGACTATCGCAGGCTCAGTTGGTTTTATTGGCTGGGTACTATACGTTCTTGCCGTTGCAGTGTTCGCGGTTTCTAGCATTCGCCAATCCCTCATTAGCCGCAAAGCACTTGCTCTGTTTAAGAAAGTCCTACCTGCTATGTCTCAAACCGAAAAAGAAGCATTAGACGCAGGTACAGTGTGGTGGGAAGCAGAACTATTTAAGGGCAAACCTGAATGGCAAAAACTTCATGCCATCAAAGCTCCTAAATTAAGTAAAGAAGAGCAAGACTTCTTAGACGGTCCTGTAAACGAAGTGTGCGCTATGGTTAGTGACTTTCAGGTAACACACGAACTTGCAGATTTACCACCAGAAGTGTGGCAATACCTTAAGGACAATAAGTTTTTCGCCATGATCATCAAGAAGAAATACGGCGGTCTTGAGTTCTCTGCATACGCTCAATCTTTGGTATTACAAAAACTAACCGGCGTTTCTGGCGTTTTGTCATCTACAGTTGGTGTTCCAAACTCGTTAGGTCCCGGTGAACTACTGCAACACTACGGCACTGAAGAGCAGAAAAACCACTACTTACCCCGTCTTGCTGAAGGTAAAGAAATCCCATGTTTCGCATTAACTAGCCCAGAAGCAGGTTCCGATGCAGGCTCAATCCCAGATTACGGTATTGTATGTAAAGGCGAATGGGAAGGCGAAGAAGTGCTTGGTATGCGCTTAACATGGAACAAGCGCTACATCACTCTTGCTCCTGTCGCAACGGTACTTGGTCTTGCTTTTAAACTGCGTGATCCTGATGGCTTGCTAGGCGACCAAAAAGAGTTGGGCATCACCTGTGCGCTTATTCCAACGGACCTAAAAGGCGTTGAGATCGGCAATCGTCACTTCCCGCTTAATGTACCATTCCAAAACGGTCCAACCCGCGGTAAAGACATTTTCGTTCCGATGGATTTCATTATTGGTGGCGAGAAAATGGCAGGTCAAGGCTGGCGTATGCTGGTTGAATGTCTGTCAGTTGGTCGAGGTATCACACTGCCTTCTAACTCAACAGGTGGCATCAAAACTGCCGCGATGGCGACAGGCGCTTACTCGCGTATTCGTCGTCAGTTCAAACAACCTATCGGTCATATGGAAGGCGTAGAAGAACCATTAGCGCGCCTAGGCGGTAATGCTTACGTTATGGATGCGGCAAGCAACTTAACTGTAGCTGGTATTGACCTTGGTGAAAAACCTTCGGTTATCTCGGCTATCGTGAAATATCACTGTACTCACCGTGGGCAGCAAAGCATCATCGACGCGATGGACATCGTAGGCGGTAAAGGTATCTGTATGGGTCCTTCTAACTTCCTAGCGCGTGGTTACCAAGGTGCGCCAATCGCGGTAACGGTAGAAGGTGCAAACATCTTAACTCGTTCAATGATCATCTTTGGTCAAGGTGCGATTCGTTGTCACCCGTATGTTCTTGAAGAGATGAACGCGGCTTACTCTGACGCAGGCGATGCGGTTGAGAAATTCGACAAAGCGCTAGCGGGTCATGTCAGCTTCACCATGAGTAACCTCGTTCGCAGTATCTGGTTTGGTCTAAGTGACGGTCTAGGTTCTTCATCACCAACCAAAGATGCAACCAAACGTTACTACCAACAATTGAACCGTTACAGTGCAAACCTTGCTCTGCTATCGGATATCTCAATGGCGGTGCTAGGTGGCTCATTAAAACGTAAAGAGCGTCTGTCTGCACGTCTTGGCGACATTCTAAGTCAGCTGTACCTTGGCTCTGCAACCCTAAAACGCTTTGAGCAAGATGGTCGCCCGGTTGAAGACCTACCACTAGTACACTGGGGCTTACAAGACAGCTTGAAGCAGACTGAAGCAGCGATTGATGAGTTCCTAGCGAACTTCCCTAATAAAGTGATCGGTCGTGCACTGCGTGTATTGATCATGCCATTTGGTCGTGTACGTAAAGCGCCAAGTGATAAGCTAGACAGCAAAGTAGCTCGTATTCTACAAACACCAAGTGCAACACGCTCACGCATTGGTCGTGGTCAGTACCTAGAACCAACTGAGCACAATGCAGCAGGTAAAATTGAGCTAGCACTGTCTGTGATTCTTCAAGCTGAGCCTGTGTTCGACAAGGTATGTAAAGCGCAAGGCAAACGCCGCCCATTCCTACGTTTGGATATGATCGCTCAAGAAGGTTTAGAGCAAGGTGTAATCACTCAAGAAGAAGCGGATCTGTTGAGAGAAGCAGAGCAGCATCGTCTAGACACCATCAACGTAGACGACTTTGAGCCAGAGCTATTAGCCGCAAAGCCGCTTTACCCTCAGATGGAGCACGTCGCTTAAGCAGGTAATCACTTAAACGAAAAATAGAAAAGCAAAACGGGAGCTAAGGCTCCCGTTTTTTATTGAATCTCTGCTTCGCACAACACGGCGCTCGCAAAGTCCTAGAGCGCTGATAGCAGATTCTTAGTCTCGCTGAAACTCGCGAGAATGACGGTTTACTTTGAGTTGTCAGGTTACTATACACACAGTGTTCCTAGGTTTTCGTCATTCTGAACAGTGAGGAACGAACGTGATTCAGAATCTATTTACCACGTGTTCCTTAGATAATGACGCCCCAAGGTCCTAGAGCGCTGATAGCAGATTCTTAGTCTCGCTGAAACTCGCGAGAATGACGGTTTACTTTGAGTTGTCAGGTTACTATACACAGTGTTCCTAGGTTTTCGTCATTCTGAACAGTGAGGAACGAACGTGATTCAGAATCTACTTACCACGTGTTCCTTAGATAATGACGCCCCAAGGTCCTAGAACGCTGATAGCAGATTCTTAATCTCGCTGGAGCTCGCTAGAATGACGGTTTACTTTGAGTTATCAAGTGACTACACGCACAGTGTTCCTAGATTTCCGTCATTCTGAACAGTGAGAAACGAACGTGATTCAGAATCTACTTACCACGTGTTCCTTAGATAATGACGCCCCAAAGTCCTAGAACGCTGATAGCAGATTCTTAGTCTCGCTGAAGCTCGCTAGAATGACGGTTTACTTTGAGTTATCAAGTGACTACACGCACAGTGTTCCTAGATTTCCGTCATTCTGAACAGTGATGAACGAACATGATTCAGAATCTACTTACCACGTGTTCCTTAGATAAGGACGCCCCAAAGTCCTAGAACGCTGATAGCAGATTCTTAGTCTCGCTGAAGCTCGCTAGAATGACGGTTTACTTTGAGTTGTCAGGTTACTGCACGCACAGTGTTCCTAGGTTTTCGTCATTCTAAACAGTGAGGAACGAACGTGATTCAGAATCTACTTTCCACGTGTTCCTTAGATAATGACGCCCCAAGATCCTAGAAAGCTGATAGCAGATTCTTAGTCTCGCAAGAGCTCGCTAAAATGACGGTTTACTTTGAGTTATCAAGTGACTGCACACACAGTGTTCCTAGATTTCCGTCATTCTAAACAGTGAGGAACGAACATGATTCAGAATCTACTTTCCACGTGTTCCTTAGATAAGGACGTCCCAAAGTCCTAGAGTGCGGATAGCAGATTCTTAGTCTCGCTGAAGCTCGCTAGAATGACGGTTTACTTTGAGTTATCAAGTGACTACACGCACAGTGTTCCTAGATTTCCGTCATTCTGAACAGTGAGGAACGAACGTGATTCAGAATCTACTTACCAAGAGAGCCTAGCTAGACAGATAAAAGATCCGGTTTGGAAAAACATCCACCAAACACTCTGACTCCGTAATAGATGTAGGAAGCCCTAAAATTCGACATGCCGTGTTCGAGACAAATTTGACGCAGAAGCCTATCCGCTTGCTCTCGACTGCTTTGCGGCAATACTTCCTCCCTCATGAGCTGGTACAACGCGTCATGCACCAAAGACGCCTTGAGGATGTTTTGAGTATCAATAGCAGGACCACTCGCCCCATCCCATGAATAGCCTTTCTTAATCGTCAGCACCCCTTGCTCGGATAGGCTGAGAAACGGGCTGTCAAAAGGCTGCGCGAGGGCGATACCAGTTTCAATCTGTTCTTCGGAATGAAGGTTATATTTGTACGTCCGACGTTTTTTGTACTTCATAAACACCTCCTAGTCACCAAGCGGCTTGTAAGACACTATACCTAGAGCTTGTCTGCGAGTTTCTTGAGGTAGTTTTTTGCCAACTCATTGTTGTTGCGACTCAGCCATTTTATACAGTCAAACAGCTCCCAAATCAGACCTTGGTCTCCACTTGTATAAACGGGAAAATCTTCATGCTTTGGGGCTGGCTCATCGGTTACTAGCTCATCGATGATATCAGCTTTATCGAATAGAACTTTGAAGGGTCTTGAAAGTTGGAAAGGTTCATTAAGATCCAAGCAATGAATCTCTGCACTGGTCAGATCGTTAAAGATGTACTTTTTAAAGCAAGCATTCTCATTGTGATCGCCTTCAAGACGATAGAAGATCTCTTTGCCTTCCTCAAACAGAGCAAAGCAAGGTGTGACATTTTTATGGAAGTTATTTTTGGTAAACACGATAACATCCGCATCCGAAACACGATCCCCTTTTCCTGAAGACAATGAGCCAAGCAATACTGCGGCTACCACCTCTTCTTCGTGCACAAAGGCGTTGCATGCAGATTCCACTAGCGCTCTTTGCAAAGGTAAATGATCTAGATTTAATAATTTGATTGTCACAGCTAAAGTCCTCAATTTAAGCGCAGCACACAATGTAAATATCAGTTTTTAAACCAAAGTATACCCAAGTGACTTCAAGATACAGGATTCAGAGCGTTGTCATTGATTCGAGAGTAAGGAAAACAACGCAGTATAATAGCCAGCTCTTTCCAAGTTGTTTGGTGCAGCCATTGGTTTAATAAAAAAGCGAGTTCATGACACACTCTCAAAGGGCACTCTTTACAAATAGTAAGGGCCTTGGCTTGTATACTTTGTTGCCGATTCTTGATTTAGAATCAAGATCTTTAAATCGCCGCAGCGTCTACACATCAACTCATTCTCGCTGAACCCGAGTATCTGAGTTACTTGGGTATAAAACTCTAGTAAGACGATCTAACAAAAACGGAGCCAATCGGCTCCGTTCTATAATCTCATTTCTTTGCCCTACTTCTTAGGGACTTCCAATTGCATCTCTGGCATAGCTTGACGCTTGGCTTTTACCTTGCTCCATATGATCCAGAATAGCACCACTAGAATCAGTGCGATGACGTTTCCGATACCTATGATGATCATGCTGCGCTTACGTTCCGCTTCGCGCTCAGCAATGATGCGTTTTTCCATTTCAATACGACGCTGCTCAGCGAGTTCCGCCTCTTTCGCGACACGAGCCGCTTCAAGATCCACCTCCTCAACAACACTAAATGACTGTTCTTTGATTGGGAAGACTAATGAACGCTTAGTCGCTAAGTCAGTTGCAAACACCTCACCGTGCCATGAGTATTTACCTAGCTCTGGATCGTTGTCCATTTTGAGCGTAGTTTTCGTGCCATCAGCCGACACTTGACCTTGGCTATAACTGATAAAACCATCGGGCGCTTCCTGCTCAATGTTCACCGCAATAGAGCCCGGAGTGATCATGCCTTGTTCACCACTGACCACCAGCTGATGCGGTTGGTCTGCATGACGTGATTGAATAAAGGTGCGCGTAATTGGCGATGGATAGACCAGCACGATTTGTTCTTGCGCTCTCAGGAAAACCCCGTTACCTGATGTAATGCGTGCGCGGTACTTACCCGGCTCAACATCAATTGGTAGCTGAACCGTAAATACACCATCACCTGCTTTTTCATCCAAACCACGACCATCATCGGCAAACTCACCGATCACCATAGGTACTGGTCGCGCTTCTTTGATCAGTTCGTCTTCATTCTCAACAAATTTGGTGAAGGTGACGCGCAGATTGACGCGGTCTAGAAAATCTCTCAATACCAACGGTTGATCGTCTGAGGTTAAACGCGCGGTGAACTTAAGCGCCTCACTGTGGTAAAGGCGATTAGGGAACACATCGGTACTCAGCTTGAGATGTGAAATCAGACGGATGTTGTTTTTAGGAGTGACCTTACCCACAGCCTGCCAAGGACCTGGCATTGGATTATCAATCGATATGATGTCCAGAGAAGGCTCTTGGTACCAACGCACATTGTCGTAGGTACCCCATGCATAATATTTTTTGCCATCAGGACGGACAAGAACAACGGGCTGAGAGCTCTGTTCGCGATAAACCAGAAAGGTAATTTGTTCGATGGTTGGGTCGACACGAAATCGGTTATCTAACAAAGACATGGCGGACTCGCTCGCAGAAAACGCGAAACAACTCCAGAACGCTAAAATAGCGACTGACAAAGCCCTCAACATAGTCTCTCCTATTACTGCCAAATACTGTCGTTCACCAGTTCCAATCTTTTCTGGTGTGCTTCTACTTCATCGGCAGTTGCACGCAAAACCTTTAGCGCTTTTCTTCCTTCAACACGACGAATACCTTCTGCACCACCGTCACTCTTGTTAGAGTTGAATTCTAGGCTTGTTTGTCCACCAGTCATCAGTAGGTAAACGTCAGCTAGAATCTCCGCATCGAGCAATGCCCCGTGGAGCGTACGGTGTGAGTTATCAATGCCGTAACGTTCACACAAAACGTCGAGGTTGTTCCGTTTGCCTGGGAAGATTTTCTTCGCCATGGCAAGGGTATCAGTCACCTTACAGAAGTCATCCGTTTTACCGATCGTCGGATCGAGCATTTCAAACTCGTAATCCATAAAGCCGGTATCGAAGGGCGCGTTGTGGGCAACTAACTCGGCACCTTTGATGAAATCTAAAAACTCTTGGTGGACATTTGCATAGTCCGGCTTGTCGACAAGAAACTCATCGGTGATACCGTGTACTTCAATTGCATCTGGCTGAATGTCACGGTCCGGTTTTAGGTAAACGTGGAAGTGACGACCAGTTAGCTTACGGTTGATGATTTCCACGGCACCGATCTCGATAATGCGGTGACCCATGTAGTGCGGACCGCCTTCGAGGTTCATACCCGTGGTTTCGGTATCGAGTACGACAATACGATTATGTTCAGAATTGCTGCTGGTATTCATAAGGTTATGTGTGTCAGACTATGCTTTATTAAATGTTTCGGCTAATAGTACCAAAAATATGACCAAACACGTTGAGATTTTCACTGATGGATCTTGTTTAGGCAATCCTGGTCCAGGTGGTTACGGCATTGTTCTGCGTTACAAGCAAACAGAAAAGACGCTAGCAAAAGGCTACACATTGACGACCAACAACCGTATGGAAATTTTGGCAGCAGTAGTGGCACTTCAAACGTTAAAAGAGCCATGCCAAGTAACGTTAACAACGGATAGCCAGTACGTGCGCCAAGGCATTACGCAATGGATACACAACTGGAAAAAACGTGGCTGGAAGACCGCAGATAAAAAGCCGGTAAAGAACGCCGATCTATGGCAAGCACTCGATAAAGAAACCGCTCGCCACCAAGTAGATTGGCACTGGGTGAAAGGTCATGCGGGTCATCGTGAAAACGAAATCTGTGATGAGCTAGCACGCGCAGCCGCAGAAAACCCAACCGAAGAAGATACAGGGTACCAAGCGTCTTAGTTTTTACCGCTTGAGACCTTTTTCACTGCACTGCCCTCTCTGTTCATCACGCCCAATGGTGTTAACTTTCTCTTCAAGCGCCAATGCGGCTTGATCGGTTTGAGAGGGTACGTTCGTTTACGAGCAACGATATAGTACAAACTTCCTGCCGGTGATGCCCAATCGCCTAAGCTATTTTCTAGCCACGTCCACATAGTTTTGTAACGCGTCATAGGAAACAGCGCGTAACGGTCACAATGAATCACTTGATAGTTCAATACACCTAACCAGTCTTTGATACGGTTGGCGGTGAACATACGTCCGCTCCATGGTAAGTTGTTTCTGCGCCAAGGCAACAAACTTGCTACACCAGTGAGACTGATCGGATTAAACCCCGTAATAATAAGATAACCATCATCCATCATGACGCGGTCAACTTCACGTAGCAACCGATGGGGATCACTTGCATAGTCAAGCTGATGAGCCAGCACAACAACATCAAAGCTTTTCTCTAAAAAGGGTAATTCGTAACCATCTGCGATGACATTATGCAACGGGTTCTGGATATCTACGTTGACTTGGTGTTGAATGTTACAACTACAGCTGGTTAGCTCACAGCTCAAGCCACCCAATTTCAACATGTGGTAACCGAACAGCTTCGGACACCACTCATCAAGGCGGGTTTGGATTGACTCAAGTACCCATGGGCCATTATTCATTTCTGACCAAGTCGACGGGTGCTGTAAAGTTTTGTTGCTGAGTGCTGGTTTCATTAACCACCTGACTATTAAAAGGGTGACGGAGAACGAATCGTGTTAGAGATCAAAAGCATACCCGCATTTAATGATAATTACATCTGGCTGATACAAAATAGCGACAAGCGTTGTGCGGTGGTCGATCCGGGCGATGCTAAGCCAGTGTTAGAATATTTGCAGGCTAACGAGTTAACTTTAGAAGCGATCTTAATTACGCACCACCACAACGATCACATTGGTGGCGTTCCAGATTTAGTTCATGCTTTTCCACATGTTTCTGTGGTAGGCCCAAAAGCGGAGCCTATTCCAACTTTAACCAATGCGATGGAAGAAGGCGACAAACTAGAGTTGTTTGGCGAAATCTTTATGGTACTTGGCTTACCAGGTCACACTTTGGGTCACATTGGCTATGTCGGCGACGGTAAGCTTTTCTGCGGCGATGTGTTGTTCTCAGCTGGTTGCGGTCGCATTTTTGAAGGCACACCAGAGCAGATGTTCGAATCCCTAAGTAAGCTTTCCAAGCTTCCTGAAGAAACCGAAGTATTCTCCGCTCATGAATACACCGCAAGTAACGTAGCATTTGCCCTTGCCGTTGAGCCGGATAATGAACACTTGCGCCAGTACCGTGACGACGTAAATCGCCTACGTGGGCTGAACATTCCAACTCTCCCGACAACGCTGCGTAAAGAGAAACTCATTAACCCATTCCTTCGTGCGACCAACGCGGAAGTTATTCAATCCGTCGCAAACCGTATTGAAAATAGCGATCCATGCTCGGTTTTTACAGCTCTACGTGAGTGGAAGAACGAATTTTAACCAATTTCTGCTTGTAAACTTGCTCGACGCAAGTATTATCGTGAGCTGATTTTCATAGAAGCGCCTCTGGCGCTTCTATTGCGTTTAGGGGCTGATATAAAGCAGTTTGTATTTCACCCAAACGCATACAGTAGCGGCTATGTGCCCTACTTTTAGTTAGTGTTACAAGATGTCTATTATCTTGCGACTGCCACGCACCTTAGCTGCGCGACAGGCAGGAGAAGATAAACAGGCCCTAAATAGGCTGAATCCATGCGTTTAAAGTACAGTTGGGCGTTGGCGTTATTACTTTCTGGCTGTCAATTGACTCAGTCAGATTCAACAAACACTCCAGCACCAGAAACCAATAAGTCCGAGCAAGCAGTAAAACAAGATGCGGCTCAAACGGACTCCGAGAAAAAGCAATCAATAGCAAAGAAATCTGCTAAAGAGACCCCAAAAGCCCTTTCTCCTCAGGAACAAAAAGATGTATGGCGACGTATCGGCATGCAACTTGAGATGGACATCCCAGACAACAAGAAAATTGCTTACTACCGCACATGGTATTTGAAGCACCCTAGCCACCTGCGCACCGTTTCAGAACGTGCACAGCCGTTTTTGTACATGATTACAAAACGCATCGAAGAACGTGGACTGCCAATGGAGTTGGCGCTTTTGCCTGTGGTAGAGAGCTCGTTTGATGCGTTTGCATACTCGCACGGCAGCGCAGCAGGGCTTTGGCAGTTCGTGCCTGGTACGGGCAAAATGATGGGACTAGAGCAAAACTACTGGTACGACGGTCGTCGCGACGTGTACGCGTCAACTAATGCTGCACTCGATTACCTAGAGCAACAAAGCAAGCGCTTTGATGGTAACTGGGATCATGCTATCGCGGCGTACAACAGTGGTGGTGGTCGTGTATCAAGTGCCATTCGTAAGAACAAAAAGCTTGGTAAGCCAACAGACTTCTTCTCTTTGGATCTTCCAAAGGAGACAAGCAGTTACGTTCCTAAGCTCCTTGCTCTTGCCGACATCGTCGCTAACCAAGATAAGTACGGCATCGAGATCCCACCGATCCCAAACAAACCAGTACTGACACTTGTTGATCCGAAAGAGCAACTCGATCTTGCGATTGCTGCTGATTACGCAGGCATTGGCGTAAAAGAGCTACAAGGTTACAACCCTGCTTACAACCAATGGTCTACCGCCCCAGAAGGACCACATCAACTTCTTATTCCTATTGAGAAAAAGGATCAGTTCCTTGCCCAAGTGAAAAAGAACCGTGGTAAAGGGGTTAAAGTAGCACGCTACAAAGTGAAGTCTGGTGACTCACTCAGCGTGCTCGCCCAAAAGTACGGCACGACAACGAAAGTTATCCAACGTGCTAATGGTTTATCAAACAACAATATCCGCGTTGGTCAGTACCTGATGATCCCAACGTCAACAAAAGACGATTCTAAGTACGCTTTAAGTGCTGAAAATCGCCTCAACAAAATGCAATCTCAAGCTCGTGGTCAATACAAATTGACGCACACCGTCCAATCTGGCGAGAGCTTGTGGTCTATCGCGCGTGAGAACAAGGTCTCTCATAAATCCCTTGCGAAATGGAACGGTATGGGACCAAAAGACACACTGCGCGTCGGTCAAAAACTGGTGATTTGGAAGAACTCAGACAAAGGTGCGGTAATTCGCACTGTGTTCTACAACGTACGCTCAGGCGACACCATCAGTGGTATTGCAAGCAAGTTTAAGGTGAAGAGTAACGACATCGTGAAATGGAATTCTCTTCAAAAGCAGAAGTACCTGAAACCAGGTCAGAAGCTTAAGTTGTATGTTGACGTAACTAAGGTAAGTGTATGAACCCATCGAGTAACCCGCTTGTAATGTTGTTGGATATTTTCCGATCTCCAACATCGTGCTTCTTGGCGCTGTATCAGCGTGGAGGCTGGGGGTGGCAACCGTTCATCTTCTTGATGATCAGCCCATTCCTGTTTTGGGGTGCCTATTTCTCGAATGTGGATTTCACTTGGTTGAGTGAACAATTAACCGCTCAGTTCCAACAGATCGATCCTAAACAGATTGAACTGTTGGAGCCGAACACGCTGATGGCAAGTGCCATTATCAATGACGTGTTTAACCGTTTTGCAACGCTACTTCTACTGTCGCTTTGGTTCCTTCTAGCGACAAAAGCGAGCAAACAACAATACGGTTACTGGAAATGGTTTGCCGCTTCAAGCGCAATTCTATTCCCTGCTGTACTGGGTGACATTGCCAGCTACGCGAGCCTACTTTTGAAACACGGTGAAGTGATGACTTACGCTGCAGACCTAAACAGTCTTAACGGTCTGTTGAAACTGCCGTTAACCAACGAATGGTCACATTTTGCAAGCTCACTACCGCTATTGCTGCCTTGGTACATTGTATTAGGTTATGGCGTGGTTCTAACTTGGACTGAGTTTGAACGCGGACAGGCTCTTGTGATTTCGAGCCTGCCTTGGATTGCATTCTACGTGATTTGGGCACTGTACATCGTTATTACTTAAGTCCTCAAGCGAACTTAACGCTGTCAGCGCTCATCGTTGAGCATAAATGACACCAACAGTGGATTATGATCGGAAGCGTCGCTCTGCGGCGCTTTCGCATTTTTGAGGGTCAGACCACGATAAAAAACATGGTCAAGTGGCAATCCCGTAATGAATTGAGTTCGGTCATCTTGGTTAAACTTAGCCTCTTGAAGATGCGCTTTTTGTAACGCCTTTTTCATCGCAGCGACACGTTCTTCACTCCAGCTATTAAAATCCCCAGCAAACAGAATTGGACCTTGGTGCTCCTTCAATACCATCTCTAACGCAGACAACTGCGATGTGTATTCATCAGTGCCCACGGTAAAGTTAATTGCATGAATGTTCACGACTGCCAAAGTTTGACCATTGCTCAGCTGATATTTGCTGTACAGCGCAGATTTCGGCAAACGCAGCCACGGCTCTTTCGATGTATACGCACAAGCTCGGATTGGCGCTTGCTGAGCAATGCTAATCACACCAGCACCGCTGCCCAATGCTTTGAACGCACTGACTTGATTACTCACCCAATGCCCTTCTACCAACCAATTCTTAAACTCATCTGTTAAGCTCGCTTCTTGTAGAAGCAACAGTTGTTTATTGGCAGAAAACATATCCAATGCTTGTTGCCAGTTATCACGGTTCTGTTTATAGATATTCCACACCAAGACATTTAATTCACCGTCCTTATCGAGCGCTTGCGGTTTATCAAACTCCATACAACGGATGTTTTGAGTAATATTCGCCCCTGTTTGAGTAATAATTTGCGGCTGTTCTGGCACGGTGAAAATGACCTGAAAACTCACAAACCCAGCGATAATGAGAAAAACTAACGCAAAAGCAAAACGCTGATACATAAACCTACCTAAACACAAAAATGTCACATATATACCCGAGTGGCTTCAAGATGCAGAATTCAGAACGTTGCCGCTTCTACAAACCAAGTCACTTTCGCTGAACTACGCATCTCGAGGTTACTTGGGTATAAAATGCGAATAATAAAAAAGGAGCCATGCGCGGCTCCCTTTTAGCTTACTCAAATTTTCACCACATAATGAAGTGAAATCTTAATTCTATCTCGACGGAGTTAGATTGCGTCTTCGTCTTCTTCACCTGTACGGATACGTACTACGCGTTCTACGTCGGTCACGAAAATCTTACCATCACCAATCTTGCCCGTTTGCGCTGTTTCGATGATAGTTTCTACGCACTTGTCTGCAACGTCTTCAGTCACAACGATTTCTAGCTTCACTTTAGGCAGAAAATCCACCATGTACTCTGCGCCACGGTACAACTCAGTGTGCCCTTTTTGGCGACCAAAGCCTTTCACTTCAGAGACGGTCATCCCTGTAATGCCTACTTCAGCCAATGCTTCTCGAACATCATCCAATTTGAATGGCTTGATAATCGCTTCAATCTTTTTCATGTTCATCCCTTAAGCTTCAATCGTTTGCGCATATTATCGGTTAGCGTCCCACAACATTCAATCCTTGTTATTACCAAGCGACTGAAAATCCTGACACTGATGGAGTTTATTTGACGAAGAACGCAACAAAATACAAAGTGACTGAGACCATACGTTGTGTTCGTCAATAGCAAAAAGCCAGAGCAAAAACTCTGGCTTAACGTAACTTATTGTTCGTACCTATTTTAAGCTCGCATAGTATGCCGCCAAGTTCGCAATATCCTCGTCAGAGAGCAAGTTCGCTTGTGCTTGCATCACAGGCGCAAGACCGCCGGTACGTTGACCCGCTTTATACGCTTTGATCGAGCTTTCAATGTATTGCTCGTTCTGCCCTTTCAGATTTGGATACCCCGGAATCACCGCGATACCATCCGCGCCATGACAAGCGGCACACACAGCAGCTTTCGCTTGTCCTGCCGCTGCATCTCCAGCAGCCAGTGCTTGCCCACTCAACATGGTTAGCGCCACCATTGCGCCCATGATTGTTTTCTTCATTGCTTCACCTAATCGTTTTTATTTAAGTATCTGTTTTTTATATTCGATATTGTGGCATGAATTACAACGACTTGCGCCAGATAAGTTCACAGTCTTGGCCACTGAAAGCCTGATCAACAAACAAATCTCCAACGGCGACTACCTGATTTTGGTACATCAAAATCGGAATTTGACGACGTAGCCAACTTGGCACATTGTACTCTTGAAACAACTTTTTCAGCTTACGACTGTGATTCCGCGTGGTTGGGTGCACAGAAAGCCCCTCTGGATTAAACGTCACTCTGAGCAGATCTGGCTGAGACGGTAACGCTATTGTCGCGTTATCTGAGCTTGTGCTTAGCATCAACTCTCCTAAATGTTCGGGCAGTACCAACCGTGTATCGAGCTGAATTTCGCTGTGCCATGTTGTGACATCGACACTTTCTTTCACCCAGTAAAGACGATGTTGAAAGCGGCGCACTTCGCCTTGTTTGAGCTTGAGCTTTGGGTTGGCATCTTGTTGCGCCAAAGCGACTTCACTCCAAATCAGATTGAGTTGCACCTGCGTCGGCATGTTGACTGCAAGTTTTGCTAGCCACATTCGGATAAGCCTTGCCCGCGCGAGTTCACTGTGTTCATTGAGTGCTTCAATACTCACGCTGAGATCAGTTTGCAAAACACACTCAAATGCCGCTCCTAGCAGTTCATCCAACAAGGCTTCTTGTTGCGCGCATAAACTCGCACTGCGCTGAACGGCTTGATGGACACTCGGCCAACGTTCAGATAACTCAGGCACAATTCGATGACGGAGGAAGTTACGGTCGTAACGAATATCTTGGTTACTTTCGTCTTCTACCCAGTCCAGTTTTTGCTCTCTGGCTGCCGCTTCGATTTGCTCTCGTTTAACGGTCAGCAACGGACGAACTAATATGCCACCAGCAAACGGCATGCTTTCAGCCATTGCTGATAACCCCTTTGGTCCACTGCCTCGTTTAAGTGCTAACAAGAAGGTTTCCACTTGGTCATCGGCATGTTGCCCTGTCAGCAATAAGTCACCCATTTGGATATGCTTTTCTAAGGCTTGGTAACGAGCTTCACGTGCCAACAACTCGATACTTTCACCGCTGTTGATGTCTAACTCAACCCGTTCAACAGTGCATGGAATGTTCACATGTTTTGCCCATAGCAAGCATTTGTCTGCCCAATCATCGGCATTCGAACTTAAACCATGATGAACGTATACCGCCTGACACCTGAGTAACTTAGATTCAGTTGAGTTCACTTGCTGATAACGACTGAGTAGCTCAAGTAGCAGACGCGAATCAACCCCGCCGCTAAACGCCAAGACAATCTTTGTATCTGGTTGAAAATAGCGGTCGAGAACTTGAGCAAAATGCGAGTAAAGCGATTCCATAAGCCATCCGATAGAAACAAAAAAGGGTTAGGCATATGCCCAACCCTTTCTATTTTATCTGTTATCTTGCGAGATATCAGCTAGCGCTTAGCAGTAACCGTAGTTCATTAGACGTTGGTAACGACGCTCTAGTAGCGTTTCGTGGTCTAGTTGCTCAAGGTCTTCTAGCTGACGAAGCAAGTTAGCTTTCATGTTTGCAGCCATTTGAACGTGGTCGCGGTGCGCGCCACCTAGCGGCTCTTCAATGATTTCGTCAATAAGCTCAAGCTCTTTTAGGCGCGGAGCTGTTAGACCCATTGCTTCTGCTGCTTGAGGCGCTTTGTCTGAATCACGCCATAGAATTGAAGCACAACCTTCCGGAGAGATTACTGAATACGTTGAGTACTGAAGCATGTTTACGTAGTCACCAACACCAATAGCGAGTGCACCACCAGAACCGCCTTCACCAACAACGTTACAGATTACTGGTACTTTAAGACCAGACATCACTTTAAGGTTCTTCGCGATAGCTTCTGATTGACCACGCTCTTCAGCGCCAACACCTGGGTATGCACCTGCTGTGTCGATGAAAGTGATGATTGGCATGTTGAAACGCTCAGCCATTTCCATCAAACGCAGTGCTTTACGGTAACCTTCAGGCTTTGGCATACCAAAGTTACGTTTTACTTTTTCTTTAGTTTCACGACCTTTTTGGTGACCAATGATCATCACAGGACGACCTTCAAGACGTGCAATACCACCAACGATCGCTTTGTCGTCTGCGAACGCGCGGTCACCCGCAAGCTCATCAAACTCTTCGAATACGTGCTGAATATAGTCTAGCGTGTATGGACGTAAAGGGTGACGAGCCAGTTGAGCTGTTTCCCATGCACCTAGGTCGCTGAAGGTTTTCTTCTTAAGCTCTAGGCTCTTCTTCTCAAGCTGTTCGATTTCTTTATCAAGGTCAATTGCAGAATCACCACCGTGACGAGATACGTCACGTAGCGCTTCAATTTTCGCTTCTAGTTCTGCAATTGGCTTTTCAAATTCAAGAAAGTTTAGGCTCATCTATGAATCCTTTTTGACTCAGCGTCTTACGTATTGCGCTGAATTTTTTAGTTAAATTCGAGTTCTACTTGGCTCTTACCAAGTAACTGTTTTAAATCGTCTAGTAATGTATCACTTGGCGTTACTCGCCATTCGGTGCCCAATGTTAACCGCGCTCTGGCGTCGGCACGCTGGTAGTATACATTGACAGGTACGGTTCCGGCTTTGTGCGGTTCTAAAATACGAGTAAATTGCTCAAAGAATTTATCGTTAATCTGTTTAGCATCAATTGATACTGACAAACCACGTGCATATTTCTCACGCGCAGTACCCAGATCCATAACTTCACGCGCCGACATTTTAAGGCCACCGTTGAAGTCATCAAAGCTGACCTGTCCAGAAACAACCAAAATTTTATCTTTTTCGAGAAGTTCTGCATACCTATCAAGCGCATCCGAGAACAACATCACCTCCATTCGACCACTTCGGTCGTCCAGAGTCATGATACCGATTCGTGTACCGCGCTTGGTTGTCATAACACGAGCTGCAATCACCAAACCCGCGACTGTCACGGATTGATCACGACGAGTTGGGGTTGCGTCTTTTAGTCGACAACTAACGTACTTATTTAGTTCCTTTATGTATGCGTTAACTGGGTGCCCGGTCAAATATAAACCGAGCGTCTCACGTTCACCCTCTAACCATACTTTCTCTGGCCATGCTGGCACCTGAGTATATTTGTGCTCCACCTCTTCCGGAGCATCGGTCAATACACCGAACATATCCGTTTGACCAAATGCTTCCGCTTGGTGGTGTTGGCTTGCCGCTTTCACCGCGTCATTAAGCGATGCCATTAGTGCCGCACGGTGTGGACCCAGTCTATCGAGTGCGCCTGCGTAAATCAGCTTTTCGATGACACGTTTGTTGACCTTTTTCAGGTCGATTCGCGCACAAAAATCAAATAGGTCGATGAAGTGACCGCCTTTGTTGCGCGCTTCCAAGATCGCATCGATTGGACCTTCACCCACACCTTTAATCGCGCCGATGCCATAAACAATCGCGCCATTCTCGTCTACGTTAAAGCGGTACAAGCCGGCATTGATGTCAGGCGGAAGCACGGTGAGCTTCATGCGGAAACATTCGTCAACTAAGCCAACCACTTTCTCAGTGTTATCCATATCGGCAGTCATTACCGCTGCCATGAATTCCGCTGGATAGTGCATCTTCAGCCATAGCGTTTGGTACGAAACCAGTGCGTAGGCTGCCGAGTGAGATTTGTTAAAGCCGTAACCCGCGAACTTCTCTACCAAGTCGAAGATCTTCATCGCCAACTCGCCATCGACGCCGTTGGCAATTGCCCCCTCTTCGAAGGTAGCACGCTGTTTCGCCATCTCTTCCGGTTTTTTCTTACCCATCGCACGACGAAGCATGTCCGCACCACCAAGGGTGTAGCCAGACAGTACCTGTGCGATCTGCATTACCTGTTCTTGATACAGGATGATGCCGTAAGTCGGATCCAGAATCTCTTTAAGCGATTCGTGTTGCCACTTTTCATCAGGATAAGAGATCGCCTCACGACCGTGCTTACGGTCGATAAAGTTATCTACCATGCCCGACTGAAGCGGCCCTGGGCGGAACAGTGCCACCAATGCGATGATGTCTTCAAAACAGTCCGGTTGCAGACGTTTAATCAGCTCTTTCATACCGCGCGATTCAAGCTGGAATACCGCAGTGGTTTCTGAGTTTTGCAGCAAACGGAATGACGCCGCATCATCCAGTGGAATCGATTCGATGCGAACAGGATCTTTGCCTTCACGTTCTAGACGCGGGTTAATCAGACCCAACGCCCAGTCGATGATGGTTAAGGTACGCAGACCCAAGAAGTCAAACTTAACCAAACCAGCGGTTTCAACGTCGTTCTTATCGAACTGAGTAACTGGGAAGTGACCTTCCGAGTCAGCATAAATCGGGGCGAAGTCTGTAATTGTGGTTGGTGAGATTACAACACCACCCGCGTGCTTACCTGCGTTACGTGTACAACCTTCTAGGATGCGACACATATCGATCAGTTCTTTAACTTCTTCGTCAGCATCATACAACTCAGGCAGTGCTGGCTCAGCTTTAAACGCTTTCTCCAGAGTCATACCCGGATCAGGCGGTACCAGTTTGGAGATGCGGTCTACAAAACCAAACGGATGCCCCAGTACACGACCTACGTCGCGAATTACCGCTTTTGCCGCCATGGTACCGAAGGTGATGATCTGTGATACCGCATCACGACCGTACATTTCTGCTACGTGATCAATTACTTGGTCACGTTTATCCATACAGAAGTCGACGTCAAAATCGGGCATGGATACACGTTCTGGGTTCAAGAAACGTTCGAATAGAAGGTCATATTCTAACGGATCAAGATCGGTGATTTTTAATGCGTATGCCACCAAAGAACCAGCACCCGAACCACGACCCGGACCTACCGGAATCGCGTTGTCTTTCGACCACTGAATGAACTCCATTACGATCAAGAAGTAACCTGGGAATCCCATTTGGTTGATTACGTCGAGTTCGATTTGTAGACGATCATCGTATTCAGGACGACGTTGCTTGCGCTCTTCCTCATCTGGGAATAGGAACTCTAGACGCTCTTCCAGACCTTCACGAGACTTCATGACCAAGAAATCAGTCTCTTCCATACCCTCGGTTGGGAAAGCAGGGAGGAAGTATTCGCCAAGACGTACTGTGACGTTACAGCGCTTGGCAATTTCGACACTGTTTTCTAGTGCTTCCGGAATGTCGGCAAACAGCTCGCACATTTCCTCTTCAGTACGCAGGTATTGTTCTGGGCTGTAGTTCTTTGGACGGCGCGGATCTTCTAACGTATAGCCGTCATGGATCGCAACGCGAATTTCATGAGCGTCAAATAAATCTTCGCTGATAAAGACCACTTCGTTGGTCGCGACTACTGGCAATTGCGTTTCTTCTGCCAATTCGATGGCAAAGTGCAGGTAAGTCTCTTCGTCGGAACGACCAGTACGAACCAACTCTAAATAGAAACGGTCTGGGAAATATTCTTGGTAGAACGCTACACAGCTTTCCACCACTTTGCGGTTACCCTTAAGTAACGCTTTACCAATTTCACCATTTTTCGCGCCAGACAATACGATCACACCTTCTGACAGCTCGGCTAACCAAGCTTTATCAATCACAGGTTGGTGTTGTACGTGACCACGAAGGTAGGCTTTAGAGATCAATAAGGTCAGGTTTTTGTAACCTAAGTTATCTGCAGCTAATAGGGTCAGTTGCGTCAGTTCCTCACCAAACTCATCCGATTGCATTTTGAAATCTGCGCCGATGATTGGTTTCACACCACTGCCGTGCGCAGTGCCGTAGTATTTCACCAAACCACATAGGTTAGTGAAATCGGTCAACGCCATTGCTGGCATGCCGAGCTCGGCGACTTTCTTAACGAGCGGTGGAACTTTGTTGATACCATCCACCATCGAGAAATCACTGTGGATTCGAAGGTGAATGAACTTAGGATCTGACATTAACAGGTACCGTAAAACTAAATCTTGTTTGGGATTCTAACCTAAAGCGGGCATGGTTTATAACACCGATATGCCCGTTATACTACTTTGGCTTATTCTTCGATGCCGAGCGCTTTCTTTACTGGTTTGAAGCTCTTACGATGCTCACTGATCACACCGTGTTGTTCAATTGCTTCAAAGTGCGCTTTGGTTGGGTAACCTTTGTGCTTAGCAAAACCAAATTGTGGGTATTGCTTGTCTAACTCTTCCATTTCTTGGTCACGAACGACTTTCGCAATGATAGAAGCAGCACTGATTTCAGCAACACGCAAATCGCCCTTCACGACGGCTTGCGAGTCCATCGGAAGTTGCGGGCAACGGTTGCCGTCGATAAGAGCTAAGTCTGGCTGCACTTCCAAACCAGCGATCGCACGTTGCATAGCAACCATCGTCGCTTGCAGGATGTTTAGCTCGTCAATTTCTTCTGGAGAGCAGCGCCCTACTGACCAAGCCAACGCTTTCTCTTTGATTTCTGGCAGCAGCGCCATGCGTTTTTTCTCGCTCAGTTTTTTAGAATCGTTCAAACCCTCAATTGGGTTATTCGGATCTAAGATCACTGCCGCAGTCACGACATCGCCAACCAAAGGACCGCGTCCTACCTCATCAACACCGGCAACCAATTGATAGCCTTGTGGATATTCAAACGGTGGTAGTTCAACTTTGGTTTTGGTCGCTTTTGGTTTAACAGCCATGATAAATCTCTATTTTTCAATCAATTTTAGAACCGCATTTGCGGCTTGTTGGTCCGCATCTTTACGGATCCAGTGGTGCATTTCAGTGAACTTATCCAACATTTCTTGGTTGTCACTTTCTAGCAAGCGAGACACTTCGTTGAATAAATTATCCGGTGTGCAATCCTCTTGCAGATATTCTTTGACCAATTCGGTATCAGCCAAAATATTCGGTAGCGATACGTATTTCGTCTTCAGCAAGCGTTTAGCAAGAAATGCCGTCATAGCGTTCACACGATAACCCACCACCATCGGACGCTTAAGTAACATGCATTCTAAGGCAACGGTACCGGAAGCCAACATCACCGCGTCTGAAGCCGTAATTACGTTACGCGCTGTATCATCCACCAACTTAAAGTCCAATTCTGGAGCGTATTCTTTCCACGCTTGTTCGAATTGCTCACGACGTTTTTGATTTACTAACGCAACGACAAAACCAAGATCTGAGAATTTCTGATGGAGTTTTTTACACGTTTCAATGAAGGGTTGAGAGAGCATTTTCAGCTCACTACCACGACTCCCCGGAAGCACCGCTAGCCATCGCTTATCTTGTTCTAGACCCAATAGCTCGCGAGCAGGCGTTTTGTCTGATTGCAGTGGAATCGCATCTGCGAGAGTATGACCAATGAATTCACAAGGTACATTGAATTTGTCGTAGAACGCTTTTTCAAACGGAAGGAATGCCAGCACTAGATTGGTTGCTGCTTCAATTTTGAAAATACGCTTCTGACGCCAAGCCCAAACTGAAGGGCTCACGTAATGCACGGTTTTTATCCCTGCATTTTTCAAATCCAGTTCAACACGCAAGTTAAAATCTGGTGCATCGATACCAATAAAGACATCTGGCGGGTTATCAGTAAAGTACTTAACAAGCTCAGCTTTGACTTTTAGCAGTCTTGGTAAGCGTCCTAGAACTTCTACTAAGCCCATTACAGCAAGCTCTTCCATATCGAAGAGAGACTCACAACCTTGAGCGATCATCTTTGGACCGCCAATACCAACGAACTCCGCGTCAGGGTATTGTTGTTTCACCGCTTTGATAAAGCCTTCACCTAGCGTGTCGCCAGACAATTCTCCGGCAATAATGCCGATACGTAATGGTCTTTCCATATCTACTTCGCTATTTTTCCTATGCGCTATGGATAACGGTTTGCACTTTCTCTCACATAAACCGTTATCCATAAAACACAAAAAGACCGCAGCCCTGCTTGGGCGCGATCTTTTCTATTTAACCGCTCACTCGTTGATTAACGAATGATGCCACGTTCCGTCGTTTCCAGAATGTCTGAGAAACGTTTCACTGCTGGCCACTCTTGTGCCATTTCAGCTAGGATTGGTTTTACTTCTTCCAGAGTCTTACCTGAACGGTAGATTTCTTTATACGCTTTCTGTAGTGCACGAATCTCTGGTTTTTCAAAACCATTACGCTTCAAGCCAACCAAGTTCAAACCAAATGGCGTCGCATGGTTACCTTGCGCGAGTACGTAAGCTGGTACGTCTTGAACAACGGCAGAACAGCCGCCAACGTAAGCATAAGCACCAACAGTACAGAACGGATGAATCGCAGAAAGTGCCATAACACCAGCATGATCATCAACCGTTACGTGACCACCAAGGATCGCGTTGTTGCCAATGTGAGTGTGGTTACCTACGATAACATCGTGTGCGATGTGAGCGTTAACACACAGCAGGTTATCATCACCAATCACTGTTGTTGCTTTATCTTGAACCGTACCACGGTGAATTTGAACCGCTTCACGAATCACGTTGCGGTCACCAATAACCACTGTTGTATCTTCGCCACCGTACTTCTTGTCTTGGTTCTCTTCACCAATCACAGCATGTGGGAAAATGCGGTTATCTTTACCAATTTTGGTGTGGCCTTTGATCACTACGTGAGACATCACTTCAGTGCCTTCACCAATCTCCACCGTAGAGGTGATGTAAGTGAAAGGACCAACGGTCACGTTAGCGCCAATTTTCGCGCCTTCTTCTACCACCGCTGCTGGGTGGATTTTAGCGGTTTCATGAATCATATTAAAACTCTCGACGAGCACACTTCAGCTCAGCTGAACATACCACTTCGCCGTCAACTTTTGCTACACCGCTAAATGCAGCAATGCCACGGCGCTCTTTCAGAAATTCTACTTCAATAATCATTTGATCGCCTGGTACTACTGGCTTACGGAACTTAGCACCGTCTACACTTGCGAAGTAGTACAGTTCGTTTTCCGTTGGTGCACCAAATGATTTAAATGCAAGTAGGCCTGTCGCCTGAGCCATCGCTTCCAAGATCAATACGCCTGGGAATACTGGTAGCTGTGGAAAGTGACCTGTAAACTGAGGTTCGTTAACCGACACGTTTTTAATTGCGTGAAGGTACTTCTCTTCTTGGAAGTCAATCACACGGTCGATCAATAAGAATGGGTAGCGATGAGGTAGTAGCTCTTGAATTTCAGAGATGTTCATCGTTTTCTTTTCAGTAGTCAAAGTCGTCTTCCTATATCAATTCTCAACAACCAAGATGGCAAGGCAGCGGCAAATGCCACTTATTCAGGAATTGCCTGCAAAGTGTATACCAGCTTGGTGATAAATCTACTTATAGCGCGTCATTATAGAAGAAAAAGACCCGCATTTCGCGAGTCTTTGTTCAGAATGTGGAACTAAGATTCTTCTTTCTGTTCCAGCTGCTTTTCAACAGCTTTCAGGCGTTTGTTCATCTCGTCAATACGGTGAACTCGAGTCGCCGTTTTACGCCACTCTCGGTTGGTTTGCAGCGGAATGCCTGATGAGTACAGACCTTTCTCTTCGATACTCCGCATCACCATGCCCATACCGGTGATAGCTACGCCATCTGCAATCGTGATGTGACCATTAAGAACCGACGCGCCGCCGATCTGACAGTACTTACCAATTTTCGTACTGCCCGCCACAATAGTACCACCTGGCATCACAGTACCATATCCGATCTGCACGTTATGAGCGATTTGAAGTTGGTTATCAAGAACTACGTTGTCTTCGATGATGGTGTCTTCTAGCGCACCACGGTCAATAGTGGTACATGCACCGATCTCGACACGGTTACCGATACGCACAGAACCCAGTTGAGGAATCTTGATCCATTCGCCTTTGTCATTTGCATAACCGAAACCATCAGAGCCAATAACTGTACCAGATTGAACTAGACAATCATCACCCAACGATACTTCATGATAGATCGTCACATTAGCCCAAAGCTTAGTATTGTTACCTAGCTTTGCGTTTTTACCGATAAAGCAACCAGCGCCAACACTTACGTTGTCGCCTAGTTCTACACCCGTTTCAATCACTGCGTTAGCACCGATTGTCACGTTAGTACCCATCTTTACATCCGCTGCGATCACTGCACTTGGTGCAATCTCATCAGCGGGCTTTGGCGTGGTGTCCATCGCTTGAACAACACGAGCGAAAGCAATGTAAGGGTCAGCAACAACCAGAGCGTTACCCGCACACTGGTCTTTGTGTTCTGGTTTCACCATTACCACAGTTGCTTGGCACTCAGATAGGTGTTTCGCGTATTTTGGGTTAGACAAGAAGGTCACATCGCCTTCTTGTGCTTTATCCATTGGAGCTACGCGGTTTACAACGAGAGACTCGTCACCAAATAGCTCACCCCCGGTAATTGTTGCCAACTCGGCTAATGTCAATTTCTTCATAACTTCTTATTTTAGAGCTTTAATTACGTCTTCAGAGATGTTGTATTCTGGCTTACCGTACTGAAGCGAAGAGATGTCGATAACTAGGTCGTAACCTTTTTTCTCTGCTACTTTCTTCACTGCGTCTTGGATAGTTTTGAATAGTTTTGCTTTCTCTTCAGCTTCGCGACGTGCACTTGCTTTCTCAAGCGCTTGTGCTTTCACTTTGTATTCGCTGTCTAGTTTAGCGATATCAATACGCAGTTTTTCGATCTCTTCTTGACCTAGAAGCTCGCCGTCACGCTGCAGTTTTTCAATCTTTGTCTTAGCTTGCGCTTGGATTGATTTCAGCTCATCAGCTTTGCTCTTAAAGTCTTTCTGCATTTTTTGTAGAACCACTTCACGTTGAGGAAGTGCTTGGAAAACTTGAGCAGTGTTGATGTAGCCAATTTTCTGAGCAGCTTCTGCCGCGTTTGCAAACATTGAAGAGCTAAGTACAAGAAGGCCAATGCCTGCCGCTTTGATCATTTTATTCAAAATATTTTCCTCTTTAGAAGGTTCTACCGATAGTGAACGTGAAGAACTCTTCATCGTCGCCATCAAATTTCTTAATTGGTTTCGCTAGTGAGAATACTAGTGGTCCCATTGGAGACATCCATTGCAACGCCGCACCATAAGATGAACGGTAGTTGGTTGGATCTGAGTAATCGTAGTAGTAACGGTCGCCGTATTCAGCACCAGAACTGCGGTAATCGAATTCCGTATCCCAAACACTTGCCATATCAAAGAAGATACTGGTACGAATTTGGTTACGAACTTCATCCGAAGCAAATGGGGTTGGTACGATCAACTCGATACTTGCAAGCGCTACCGCGTTACCACCAACAGAATCATCTGTTGCGGTGTCAGCACCGTTGTTTGAGCCTGAGTAATCACGGTAAACCGCTTTCGGACCTACTGAGTTAGAGCCGAAACCACGTAGTGTTGTAAAACCACCTGCGTAGTAGTTTTCGTAGAATGGGAACAAGTTATCGTTGCCATCCGTTTGACCATAACCGTTACCATAACCTAGACGACCACGGAACAAGAGCGTGAACTCATGCTTCTTGGTTAATGGCACGTATTGACGAACATCATACTGCATCTTGAAGTATTGAACGTCAGAGCCAGGTACGGTCATCTTGTAGAATGCACGTTGGTGGTTACCTGCTGTCGGGAAGTAACCGCGGTTCAGGTTGTTACGTGTCCACGAGATGTTGAAGTCAAAGTCATTAGTATTCAATGCGCCGCTAGAATCAATGTTATCAGCTTGCGCTTGTAGGAACTGTTCTACCTGTAGGTAAGGTGACAAGTTACCGATCTTGTTGTGGGTGTAACCAACACCGAACTCAAAGCGGTTCAGTTCGTCAAATGGGAAGCCCCATGTCAAACTTGCACCATAGCTTTGGTTGGTATAGTCAACGATACCCGCTTCAGATGCTTCGAACTCATCGTAGAAGATCTTACCACCCAAACTTACACCATCTAGGTTCCAGTATGGGTCACGGTAGTCCAAGCTCACGTTTTTCTGGTAGTCGTTCATCATCGCGTTAATACCAACGCGGTTACCACTACCAATAAAGTTGTCTTGTTGTAGACCAACTTGGAAGCTCACACCTGATTCAGTACCGTAACCGACACCGAAGTTTACGCTGCCTGAGTTAGCCTCTTTTACGGTATAAACAAGATCAACTTGGTCATCGCTGCCAGGTACACGGACCGTTTGAACCTCTACATTTTCGAAATAGCCAAGACGGTTTAGACGCGTTTTACCCGTTTCGATAGATTTCGAGTTTAGCCAGCTACCTTCCATCTGACGCATTTCACGACGCAATACTTCATCTTTCGTCGAGTTGTTACCCGTAAAGCGAATATCTCGTACATAAATACGGTTGCCTGGGTCAACGTTCACAATCAAAGAAACTTGCTTGTTCTCGTCATCAAACTCAGGGATGGTATTGACTTGTGGGTAAGCGTAACCAGATTCACCAAGTACGCGCTTAATGCCTTCTTCCATCGAAGTCACACGAGAACCATTGTATGTCTCGTTATCTTCAAATGGCACAAGCTTTTCGAATTCCGCCTCTTCACCAATCAGGTTGCCACGGAATTTTACGTCCTTAACGGTGTAAACGTCGCCTTCTTCAAGACCAAGTGTAATGTATACGCCTTTTTTGTCAGGAGAAATCGCCACTTGTGTCGAATCAACGTTAAATTTCAGGTAACCACGGTCTAGGTAGTAAGACTTCAGAGCTTCGATATCACCAGCAAGCACTTGCTTTTGGTATTTTTCGTCCGCTAGGAAGTTCCACCATGGCACATCAACATTTAGGTTGAAACGAGAAAGAAGTTCTTCGTCAGAAAAGACTTCATTGCCGATAAAGTTGATTTGTTGAATTTTCGCCGAAACACCTTCGGTGAAGACGAATTTCAAGTCAGAACGGTTACGAGGCAATGGAGTAACAACCGCTTTTACCGTTGCGTTGTATTTACCAACACTGTAGTAAAAGTCTTCCAAACCTTTTTCGATGTTGCTTAGCGTTGTACGGTCAAGCGCTTCACCTTCACGAACACCAGAAGCATTCAGGTTTTCTTGTAGCTGCTCGTCCTTGATTGCTTTGTTACCCGAGAATGAGATGCTCGCAATAGTTGGACGTTCTTTCACTTGAACAACCAGAACATCACCATCACGCAGTACTTTTACATCTTCGAAGTTACCCGATGCGTACAATGCACGAATGATCTCTGCAACATCGCCTTGGTCAACGGTGTCACCGACACGTACAGGCATTTTCAGCAACGCGGCACCTAGTGCGACGCGCTGCAATCCATCGATTTCAATATCTTTAACTACAAAGTTCTCTGCTCCATTTGCAGATACACTGGTCGCCAGTAAACTTGCAAACAGAATTCGCTTAATCGCCATACTTGTTCTAATTATTCCTTGCTACTACTTTTGTCTCTGAACTATCACAGACGAGTAAAATCATTAAATAGCGCTAACGCCATGAGCGAGAAGATAATCGCACCACCAATTCGATACCCCATTTCCTGTACTTTCTCAGGAACTGGGCGTCGGATGACCGCTTCAATTGCGAAAAATAGCAGATGACCACCATCCAACATTGGTAAAGGAACGAGGTTAATAATACCTAGGTTAACACTAATTAGTGCCAGAAAACCTAAAAAGTAAACCAGACCGTAGTCTGCTGTCGCCCCTGCTCCTTTGGCAATCGAGATTGGTCCACTCAAATTGTTCAGACCAACATCACCTACAATCAGTTTCTTAAGCATACTGATTGTAAGTCCAATAACTTGACCAGTTTTGTCAATCGCTTTGCCAATAGACTCGAATACACCAAACTGTAATTCGAAGCGATAACTTTCTGGCCATTCTGCGACTTCAGGTGCGATACCCGCAAAGCCAACGACTTGTTTGTTAGCTAGCTCACGACTACCCGGTGTCAGTGTGAATGATTGCTCCTCACCTTGACGCAACACCGTCAGTTCCATTGGCGTATCTGGGTTAGAACGAATGGCTTCTACCACTTCATCCCATTTAGAAATCTTATTTCCATTAATCGCAATGATCTTATCGCCAGCTAGTAGACCTGCTTTCTCTGCAGCACCACCTTCGCTTACTTGCGCTAACTCCGTAAAAATCTCTGGAGTATATGGCTTGAAGCCCAACGATTGCATCGCTGATTGTGTTTCTGGATCAAACTTCCAATCACGGATATCAAGTGTCTTCGTGACTTCTGAACCCACTTCGTTTGCAGAAGAGAGTGTCACTGTCATCGAATCATCACCAATATGAGAAACTAATCCCATGTTGACTGATTCCCAGTCCGGAGTTTTGATGCCTGAGATAGATTTTAGTTCCATCCCTGATTCAATTCCTGCTTCTGCAATGATTGAATTGGGCGTAACTTCACCAATTACGGGTTTAACCGCTGGAACACCGATCAGGAAAACCAGCCAGTAAGCCACAATGGCAAAAAGGAAGTTAAAAATAGGACCTGCCGCCACGATGGACGTGCGTTTCCACAAAGGCTTTTGGTCGAAAGCTAAGTGCTTTTCATGCTCTGGGACTTCATCAACACGGCTATCCACCATTTTGACGTAGCCACCCAGAGGGATCATAGAGATGCTGTATTCTGTTCCATCTTTGCCTACCTTGCTCCAGATAGACTTGCCAAAACCGATGGAAAACTTTTCAACTTTTACACCACAACGACGCGCGACCCAAAAGTGACCATACTCGTGCACGGCAACTAAAATGCCCAATGCAACGATAAAAGAAACCAAATTCCACAAGATACCAGTCATTAGCTACGCTCGCGTAAAAAGTCTAAGGCGATAGTTCGTGACATTCTATCTAGCTCTATCAAGCTTTCCAAGCTATTCACATTCTCAGTTGTATGGCTTGCAGTGATTTTGTTCAAAACTGATTCATTGATGCGAGCGATATCTGTGAAACCAAGGCGGTTATTTAAGAAGGCATCAACAGCAACTTCGTTCGCTGCATTCAATGCCGTTGTTGCATGTTGCCCTTCGTAACAAGCATCAATCGCTAGCTTTAAACAAGGGTAACGAGCAAAATCAGGCTGAAGGAAAGTTAATTCTCCAACTTGAGTAAAATCGAGTGGTTTCACCCCAGCATCCACACGCGATGGGTAAGACATTGTCAATGCGATTGGTGTTGCCATGTCAGGCTCCCCCATTTGCGCTAACACAGAGCCATCACGATATTGCACCATAGAATGAATAACCGACTGAGGGTGAATGATCACTTTCAACTGCTCACGAGCAGCATTAAATAACCATTTCGCTTCAATGTATTCGAGACCTTTGTTCATCATGGTTGCAGAATCAACCGAGATTTTTGGTCCCATTGACCAGTTCGGATGAGCAATAGCTTGCGCTGGGGTTACGTTTTCTAACTCTGCAATATCGGTATAGCGGAATGGACCGCCTGATCCGGTAAGAAGAATCGAAGAAATACCATGCTCTTCAAGATTGCAACGACCCAAGTTGGTTTGAACTTGTTGCGGAAGACATTGGAAGATTGCGTTGTGTTCACTGTCGACAGGAAGCAGCTCTGCACCATGTTCTGCAACCGCATCAATAAACAGTTGACCTGACATCACTAGCGCTTCTTTGTTCGCTAACAGCACTCGCTTGCCTGCTTTTACCGCTGCCATCGTCGGCAACAGGCCTGCGGCACCGACGATTGCTGCCATTACGCTATCCACTTCCTCTAACGCAGACACATGGCAAAGCGCATCAACACCACCTAACACTTCTGTGCTTGGAGAAACTGAAGCTAGCTCACTTTGTAGAGCCACAGCCGCCGCTTTATCCGCCATTACCGCGTACTTAGGTTGCCATTTACGACAAAGTGCGACCATCTTTTCAACGTTCGTGCTTGCCGCTAATGCGACGATAGAAAACAGCTCAGGGTTTTGTTCAACCACTTTTAGTGTGCTTGCACCAATTGAGCCTGTTGCACCAAGAATCGTTAACTTTTGCATGATGTAAGACCGTTAGAAAAATTCAGGAGCGACGATGCCGCTCCCGATAAATTAGAATACGTAGTAAAGAAGAGCAAATACTGGGAATGCAGCAGTTAGGCTGTCGATACGGTCAAGAATGCCACCGTGTCCCGGAATGATGTTGCTGCTGTCCTTGATACCTGAAACACGTTTGAACATGCTTTCGACTAAGTCACCAAGAACAGATATCACAACAGTAATCAGAGTAATCATCACCATATGAAGTGGGCTGGTGAATTGGATATCGAACCAACCTGCGAATAACCATCCGACAACTAGTGCTGCGATGATGCCGCCAACCAAACCTTCAATTGTCTTATTTGGGCTCACATGAGGCGCCATTTTGCGTTTACCCATGCTTTTACCAGCAAAGTAAGCGCCGCTGTCTGCAGCCCATACCAAGAAGCAAACGTACAGCACAAGTTTTGCGCCGTGGTATGGATCTACTGAAATATCAGAAGCTCTAAGAATGATCACACTCCAAAGAAAAGGGATCAATGTTAGAAAACCGAATACATGACGAAGGGCTTTGCTACCTTGCCATAAATTGGTGGTTTTAGGGTAAGTGATAGCCATCCCACTTGCGATAATCCACCATACAAAGCCAAGCGATAATACTGCGTAGTGTGGCATTGCTAGTTGATTTAAGCTGGTTGCGTCTGGCGAAATGAATAGAAAACTTAGTCCGGTTACAACGGCTGCCGGAACAAGCGCAGCAATACGTGAATTGCTTTCTGTAAACTGGGTCCACTCCCAAAAGCCTAATAGCGTTACCGCAGTCAAAGCGATAATGAAGCCAATTAGGGGTAATTTAAAAATACCTAAAATAACCAGGGGAGCTAAAATTAGTGCTGTTATTATTCTCTGTTTCAAACTAACTAGTCCTTATTGAGCAGCCATTAATGCCTTTACTTGTTCACCAGTACAACCAAAACGACGCTCTCGGTTAATAAACCAAGTCACAGCCTCTACTAAGCTGTCTTCGTCAAACTCTGGCCAGTACTCGGGAGTAAAGTACATTTCTGCATACGCCATTTGCCACAGCATAAAGTTACTGATGCGGCACTCACCACTCGTACGAATCAATAGATCCACTTCAGGTAAGTCTGACATCGTCAAATGCTGGGAAATTAACTGCTCGTTGATATCCTCTACACGGATCTCACCGTTGCGAGCTTTGAGCGCTAACGTTTTTGCCGCCTCTGTGATGTCCCATTTACCGCCATAGTTAGCAGCAATGTTGATCACCATCCCCGTGTTGTTCGCCGTCAGTGCTTCTGCTTCGACAATTTTACCTTGTAAGCGCTCGCTAAAACGGCTGGTATCGCCAATAACGCGCAAGCGTAAATTGTTTTTATGCAGCTTTTTTACTTCGCTCGATAAAACAGAAATGAACAGCTCCATCAGTAGCCCCACCTCTTCTTCAGGTCGACGCCAATTTTCGCTGCTAAAAGCGAATAAGGTCATGGCTTTAATGCCGAGTTTAGAAGCGGCTGCAACGGTCTTACGAACGGCACTAACGCCTTTTTTATGACCGAATACGCGAGGTTTTCCTTTGGACTTAGCCCAACGACCATTACCGTCCATGATGATGGCAATATGCTTAGGGAGGGAATCAGAGAAGGCTTGAGAATTTTGCATAGGGAGTTAATTGAGTTCCATCAGTTGGATAGACTAACACAAAAAAACGCTGCACTGTGAGCACAGCGTTTTCCAACAGTGATGTGGGTGGGAGTATTAAACTTCCATCAACTCTTTTTCTTTTGCAGCAAGAACTTCGTCGATCTTCTTAACTGCAACGTCTGTCAGTTTTTGGATCTCGTCTTGTGCTTTGCGATCTTCGTCTTCAGAGATTTCTTTATCTTTTAGAAGACCTTTTAGGTCGCTGTTTGCGTCACGACGGATGTTACGAACTGCAACACGTGCGCCTTCAGCTTCACCACGAACGATCTTAACTAGGTCTTTACGACGCTCTTCTGTTAGCGGTGGAAGTGGAACACGGATGATTGTGCCAGCAGACATTGGGTTTAGACCAAGATCTGACATCATGATTGCTTTCTCAACTTTTTGAGTAAGCTCTTTGTCGAAAACTGTGATTGCTAGAGTACGAGCGTCTTCAGCAACAACGTTTGCTACTTGGTTAAGAGGAGTAGCAGCACCGTAGTACTCTACAGAGATACCAGATAGTAGGCTTGGGTGCGCGCGGCCAGTACGAACTTTAGAAAGGTTGTTCTTTAGCGCTTCAACGCTTTTGTCCATGCGCTCTTGCGCGTCTTTATTGATTTCGTTAATCACGGTTTCACCTTAAAAATGTCATCTTTCCTGAAGAAAGCCTAAAAGGGTTGAGCAAAGCGAAACGCCATCCAACCTAGCGTGGGTGGCGTTTAGGATTATGCGTCAGCGTTGATCAGCGTGCCTTCAGCTTCACCCATAACCACGCGACGTAGTGCGCCTGGCTTGTTCATGTTAAATACACGGATTGGCATTTTGTGGTCACGAGCTAGAGTGAACGCTGCCAAGTCCATTACTTTCAGCTCTTTATCCAGAACTTCTGCGTAAGATAGCTTATCATACAGCTCTGCGTCTGGGTTTGCTACTGGGTCTGCAGTAAATACGCCATCAACTTTCGTTGCTTTTAGAACTACGTCAGCTTCAATTTCGATACCACGTAGACACGCCGCTGAATCTGTTGTGAAGAATGGGTTACCAGTACCTGCAGAGAAGATTACCACTCGGCCTTGACGAAGTTCGCGGATAGCGTCTGCCCAATTGTAGTCGTCACACACACCTTTTAGAGGAATTGCAGACATTACACGAGCGTTTACGTATGCACGGTGAAGTGCGTCACGCATTGCCAAACCGTTCATTACCGTTGCAAGCATACCCATGTGGTCGCCTACTACGCGGTTCATACCAGCTTCCGCAAGACCAGCGCCACGGAACAGGTTACCACCACCGATTACCACACCAACTTGAACACCCAGTTCAACCAGCTCTTTAACCTCTTGAGCCATACGGTCAAGAACCGCTGGGTCAATACCGAAACCTTCTTCGCCTTGAAGAGCTTCACCACTCAGTTTTAATAGAATACGTTGATATGCTGGTTTAGGGTTCGTAGTCATGGAGTTTACCTTCCAAAAGAGAGTTGTCGATTAACAGTCATGAATAGACACAAGTTTGCTGATGACTATTCATCACGGCTAATTTTTTGCCGCTCTTTTCGTAAAAAGACCGCAGCCAAGGCCACGGTCTAATCTTTGCACAAATCTCTAAGGATTAACCTTTTTGAGCTAGTGCTACTTCTTCAGCGAAGCTCATTTCAGCCGCTTTCTCGATACCTTCACCTACTTCTAGACGAACGAAAGTCGATACTGATGCACCTTTCTCTTTTAGCATTTCGCCAACAGATTTCTTAGGTTCCATGATGAAAGCTTGACCAGTTAGAGAGATTTCGCCAGTGAATTTCTTCATGCGGCCGATAACCATTTTCTCAGCGATCTCTTGTGGCTTGCCTTCGTTCATAGCGATTTCAACTTGAACTTCTTTCTCTTTAGCAACTACGTCAGCTGGAACGTCTTCTGGGTTAACGAACTCTGGCTTAGAAGCAGCAACGTGCATTGCAACGTGCTTAAGAGTTTCTGCGTCGCCTTCACCAGCAACAACAACACCGATTTTCTCACCGTGACGGTAAGAAGCGATAGCAGTACCTTCTACGTATGCAACGCGACGGATATTGATGTTTTCGCCGATTTTAGCAACTAGAGCTACGCGCTCTTCTTCGAACTTAGCAACTAGCTCTTCAGCAGTAGCTTTAGTCGCTAGAGCGTCAAGTGCTACTTTGTCTGCGAATGCAGTGAAGTTACCGTCTTTAGCAACGAAGTCAGTTTGGCAGTTAACTTCAAGAAGAACAGCAACGCCGTTTTCTTCTTTGATGATGATTGCGCCTTCAGCTGCAACGTTACCAGCTTTTTTAGCTGCTTTCGCTGCGCCTGATTTACGCATGTTTTCAATTGCTAGTTCGATGTCAGCGTTTGCTTCTACAAGCGCTTTCTTACATTCCATCATGCCAGCGCCAGTGCGCTCGCGAAGTTCTTTAACTAGAGCAGCAGTTACAGTTGCCATTCTCTATTCCTCGTTTGATTCGAAATAAGGTAAAAAACAGGGGCCTACATTGTCGGCCCCCATTGCTAACTATAACTCAGTCTATGCTACAACAAGGTTTCACATAGACTAAGTGTGACACAGAGCCGCTATTATTCAGCTTCTACGAAACCGTCTTTTTCAGCAACTGCTGCAACGTCTTTGTTGCGACCTTCAGTTACTGCAGATGCAGCAGCGTTTAGGTATAGTTGAACTGCGCGGATCGCGTCGTCGTTACCTGGGATGATGTAGTCAACGCCGTCTGGGTTAGAGTTAGTATCTACCACAGCGTATACTGGAATACCTAGGTTGTTAGCTTCTTTAATTGCAATGTGCTCGTGATCAGCGTCGATTACGAATAGAGCGTCTGGTAGACCGCCCATATCTTTGATACCACCAAGAGATTTCTCTAGCTTCTCCATTTCACGAGTGCGCATTAGAGCTTCTTTCTTAGTTAGCTTGTCGAAAGTACCGTCTTGAGACTGTGCTTCGAAATCTTTTAGACGCTTGATAGACTGACGAACTGTTTTGTAGTTCGTTAGCATGCCGCCCAACCAACGGTTGTTTACGTAGTATTGGTTGCTTGCGATTGCAGCTTCTTTAACAGCTTCAGATGCAGCGCGCTTAGTACCTACGAAAAGAACTTTACCTTTTTTCTCGCCAATTTTAGCAAGCTCAGCTAGAGCTTCATTGAACATTGGTACAGTTTTTTCTAGGTTGATGATGTGAACGCGGTTACGAGCACCAAAGATGAATGGCTTCATTTTTGGGTTCCAGTAACGAGTTTGGTGACCGAAGTGAACACCAGCTTTCAGCATATCGCGCATTGATACAGTTGCCATTTTAAAATCCTCTATGGGGTTAGGCCTCCACATCCCCCATAATTCCGACCAAGCTTCTGCTCAGCACCCCGGAACATGTGACGGAATGTGTGTGATTTAAAGATAAAAAGTTAATCGGAAGAAGCCTGCTTCGCCACTTCTCTAACGAAAAGTAAAGAGAACAGTCCTCGATTCCGGCGCGCTTTATACCATATTTTAGCCCAACATGGCTAGTAAAAATTGTTTCTTACCATTCTAATTTACCTATCACAGTCCCCCCTACTCTCTCTTTAATTACATAACTAAACTACAAGTAAGAATGACTCATATTCTTAACTGGCTTGGGTTAGCCACTCGATATCTGATAGAATGCGCGCATTCGCACGTTTGCGTGCTTACGAATAAGTAGAGAAAGCCAATGTCAATCAAGATTAAAACTGCTGAAGAAATCGAACGCATGCGCATTGCGGGCAAGCTAGCCGCAGAAGTTCTAGAAATGATCGAACCGCACATCAAAGCAGGTGTGACAACAGAAGAGCTAAACCAAATCTGTCACGATTACGCTCTAGAGAGAGGCGCTTACTCTGCACCGCTTGATTACCATGGATTCCCTAAATCAATCTGTACGTCGATCAACCACATCGTTTGTCACGGTATACCGGCAACCCAAGATGAAAAGGGTGCTAACGGTCAAATGAAACCTGCGGTCCTAAAAGACGGTGACATCATCAACGTCGATATCACAGTGATTGTTCCAAACGATGAAAACGCAGACCTAAGCGTTCGTCCACAAGGCTACCACGGTGATACGTCTAAGATGTTCCTAGTTGGTGATGTTTCACCAGCAAACAAGCGTCTATGTATGGTTGCACAAGAGTCACTTTACATCGGTATGCGTCAAGTTAAGCCTGGTGCAACTGTTGGTGACATCGGTACTGCAATCGAGAAGTACATTAAAGAAAACAACAAGAACAACCCACGTAACAAGTTCTCTATTGTTAAGGACTTCTGTGGTCACGGCATCGGTGATGAGTTCCACGAAGAGCCACAAGTGGTTCACTACAAGAACAAAGACCGCCGTGTACTAAAAGAAGGCATGTGCTTTACGATTGAACCAATGATCAACGCGGGTAAATTTGGCTGTACTGTTGACGCGCAAGACGATTGGACAGTTTACACCGGCGATGGTAAAAACTCAGCGCAGTGGGAACACACTATCGTGGTAACTAAAGAAGGTTGTGAAGTGCTTACACTTCGTAGCGACGATACCATTCCACGAATGATGAAAAACGTTTAATCGCCCATCACTTTCCCTATCCCCGCTCATGCGGGGATATTTTTTATCTGCTTCAAATTTGTTAGATTGCTAATAGTTTAGCTTGCACGGATAGCAAATATGACCCTTCAGTCTCCTCTTACGTTTACCGATGAACAAATCAATATCGGAGAACTTAAGCAAGAACTTGAAAAATTCAGTTCATACCAAAAAGAAGAATTTCTACAGCACCACCCTGTGACCAACCTTGTTTTGTCACGAGCCGAGTACATGGACTTACTCCTCAATCGTTTGTGGCAACACTTTGGTTTTAAAGATATCCATAATATTTCTCTGGTCGCGGTAGGTGGTTATGGTCGTGGTGAATTGCACCCCCTTTCCGACATCGACATTTTGATTCTGTCGAACAACAAACTGCCTAATGCACTGGAAGCCAAAATCAGTGAGTTCATTACGCTACTGTGGGATTTACGCCTTGAAGTAGGTCATGCGGTTCGTACTGTCGAGGAGTGTGCTGAAATTGGGCGTTCAGATTTAACTGTCGCCACCAATTTACAAGAAGCTCGTTTGCTCTGTGGCAGTGAAGACACCTTCCAAGCGCTGAAGAAAGTGGTGCTATCTGATTCTTTCTGGCCAAGCGAGACCTTTTATCGAGCCAAAATTCAAGAACAGCGCGAACGCCATGCTCGGTACCATGACACGACCTACAATCTTGAACCAGACATCAAATCCACACCAGGTGGTCTACGTGACATTCATACATTAAGTTGGGTGGCACGCCGTCACTTCGGCGCGACTTCATTGTTGGAGATGAGCCGCTACGGATTCTTAACAGATGCCGAATACCGTGAGTTGGTTGAATGTCAGGATTTCCTGTGGCGCGTGCGTTTTGCGCTGCATATTGAACTACGACGTTACGACAACCGTTTGACCTTTGCCCACCAAGCGCAGGTCGCGGAGCACCTTGGCTATGTGGGTGAAGGTAATCGCGGCGTCGAAATGATGATGAAAGAGTTCTACCGTACCCTTCGACGTGTGGCAGAGCTCAATAAGATGCTACTCAAGCTGTTCGATCAAGCCATCATCAATGGTGGTGCAACAGAAGATGCAGAAATCATTGATGAAGACTTCCAACGTCGTGGCGCCTTAATTGAGGCACGTAAGCCCGCTTTGTTCCAAGCTCGCCCAGAGACGATTCTGGATATGTTTCTGCATATTGCCAATGATTCAAGCATCGAAGGGGTTAGCCCACCAACATTGCGTCAGTTGCGTACTGCGCGTCGTCGATTGAATAAATTCTTACACACCATGCCAGAAGCGCGTGAAAAGTTTATGGCATTGTGTCGCCACCCGAACGCCCTGCATAAAGCGTTCAGTCTGATGCACAAACTTGGTGTCCTCGCGGCATACCTTCCACAATGGAGCCAAATTGTCGGTCAGATGCAGTTCGACCTATTCCATGTGTATACCGTAGATGAGCACAGTATTCGCCTGCTCAAACACATTAATACCTTCAGCTACGCAGAGAACCACAGTAAGCATCCGATTTGCTGTGAGGTTTACCCTCGCATTCAAAAGAAAGAGCTGCTTATCCTAGCCGCGATTTTCCATGATATTGGCAAAGGCAGAGGTGGTGACCATTCGGTGATAGGCGAAGGTGAAGCGTACGACTTCTGTATTGAACACGGCTTGTCTAAACCAGAGGCGAAATTAGTAAGCTGGCTGGTAAGGCATCACCTATTAATGTCGGTGACTGCACAACGCCGTGATATTTACGATCCAGATGTGATCACAGAATTCGCCAAGCAAGTACGTGATGAAGAGTACCTTGAGTATCTTGTTTGTCTAACGGTAGCTGATATCTGCGCAACTAACCCAGAGCTTTGGAATAGTTGGAAACGCACCTTGCTCGCGGAATTGTTCTATTCCACCCAACGTGCACTGCGTCGCGGCTTAGAAAATCCCGTCGATGTGCGTGAACGTATTCGCCATAATCAACAAATGGCGTCTGCCCTACTACGTAAAGAGGGCTTCTCGGCACGAGAAATTGAGGTGCTGTGGCAGCGCTTTAAAGCTGATTACTTCTTGCGTCACACCCATAAGCAAATTGCGTGGCATTGCGAGAATTTGCTGCGTATGGAAGACCCAGCAAAGCCACTGGTACTTATCAGTAAAAAAGCGACACGAGGTGGTACCGAAGTATTCGTTTACAGCCCTGACCAGCCCGCGTTGTTTGCTACCGTTGTTGCTGAGTTAGACCGTCGTAACTTCAACGTGCACGACGCACAAATCATGACCAGTAAAGATGGCTATGTACTCGATACTTTTATGGTACTTGACCAACATGGCAAAGCGATTGAAGAAGGTCGCCACGGAGCCGTTACTAAGCACATTACTCATGTATTGGAAGATGGTCGCCCAACCAAGATCAAAACACGTCGCACACCAAATAAACTTCAGCATTTTAATGTAAAAACCAAAGTCGACTTCCTGCCAACCAAGAGTAAGAAACGCACTTTGATGGAGTTTGTCGCTCTAGATACTCCGGGGCTTCTGGCCAAAGTTGGTCGTACATTTGCTGACTTGGGAATTAACCTCCACGCTGCGAAAATCACTACCATTGGTGAACGAGCAGAAGACTTGTTCATTCTAACCAGTGAAGCGGGTGGTAGGCTAAGCGAGGAACAGCAAGCAGAGCTGCGTGAGAAGTTGATTGAGAACTTGTCTGAGCCAGTCTCAGCTTAAGAGAAACCTTCCTTTCATCAATAACTAACGTGGGCAAGAACGATAGCGATCTTGCCCACAAGTTGAGCAATTTGGCTAAATATCAGCTATCTAGCTCATTAATGGGCTGCTACAGTTATACGGAAACTAATTCTAGTTATTAGATAGAGGTAGCCTATGTATCCACACCTCACTGGTTTGGGCATCCATGACCCGAAACAGATTGAACGTTACTCCCTGCGACAAGAAGCACACAAAGACGTCCTAAAGATCTACTTTCACAAACAGAAAGGCGAGTTCTTCGCGAAAAGTGTTAAGTTCAAATACCCGCGCCAAGTTAAAAATGTACTGGTCGACAGCGGCAGTCACAAGTACAAAGAGGTCACGGAGATCAACCGCAACCTGACGCTTGTGATCGATGAGCTGAACAAGATAACCAAGCCTGTGAAAGTGGCTGAAGTGGATGTGAAAGAGAAGATACTTTCTGATCTTCGTCATCTAGAAAAGGTGGTTTCAAGCAAGATCGCCGAGATCGAAGCGGATCTGGAAAAACTCAAGTAGCCCGCTCAATTCCTCAAGAATAAAAAAGGGGGGTGATACATATACCCAAGTGACTTCAAGATGCAGGATTCAGAGTGTTGTCATTGATTCGAGAGCAAGGAAAACAATGCAGTGTAATAGCCAGCTCTTTCCAAGTTGTTTGACGCAGCAATCGGGTCAATGACACGCTCCCAAAGGGCGAGCTGCCTTGGCTTGTATACTTTGTTGCCGATTCTTGATTTAGACCCACTAAACCTTTAAATCGCCGCCGCGTCTACAAACCAAGTCAGTCTCGCTGAACCTAGCATCTTGAGGTTACTTGGGTATATACCACCCCTCCTATCTTTCGACTTAATAAAGATAGCCGTTTATCTTACCAACGATTCATCCCATGCAAATCGAGCAAACAACTGCTGCCAAGTCTCATCGATATTGGCTTTCATCACGATTTCTTCATCAGTGAACGGATGCACAAAGCGCAGCACTGATGCATGCAACAATAAGCGATGGGAATCAAATTCCGTGCGATAAAGTTTGTTGTGTTTACCGTCACCATGCGTCGTATCCCCAACAATTGGATGACGCAGGTGCGCCATGTGGCGACGCAATTGATGCTTACGCCCTGTCTTTGGCTTCATCTCCATCAAACAGTAGCGTGTAGTTGGAAACTTACCCGTAGAGTATGGCACTTCCACTTTCGCTAACGGTTTGTATGCCGTTACGGCGTCTTGCGCTTCTTTCTCTTGTGAAGCGAACTTATCAGCGATCTTATCAAGCTCAACTTTCAAGGCGTAATCAAGAACACCTTCTTCTTCAATCCAGCCTCGAACAATTGCATGATAGGTTTTCTCCATTTTATGCTCAGCAAACATAGGCATCACTTGCGATGCGACTTCACTGGATAAAGCAAAAACCAGTACACCTGAAGTTGGGCGGTCCAACCGGTGCAATGGAAAAACATGCTGACCAATTTGATCGCGCAATGTTTGCATCACGAACTGAGTTTCGTGCTTATCCAACCAACTTCGGTGTACCAACATACCCGCAGGTTTATTAACCGCGACAAAATACTCGTCCTGATAAACGATCTCTAGTACCACTGGCTCAACCGATGGTGATGTTTCTTGTTCTGACATTGAGGTTACTTACATAGTTCGTCGATGGTTCGAATGGTTACCAGTAGCTCGGCGTAATGCGGCTCTTGTTTCCATACTTCTGCAAAATACGGCTCGATAGAAAAGCCTCGAGGTAAAGGTTGATTATCTTCAACTAACGCACGCATACGGGCAATAAAGATCCATTGTAACCACTCATGTGGATGCAGCGTGTCAATCGCGAAAGGTTCTGTACTCTGTAGCGCTTCTGCAGAGGGCATAGTTTGTTGCCACAACTCATGATGCTGCAGTTGTGCCTCAAGTTGTTGAAGTAAGTCGACCAATTGGATGTTTGTTGCCATTAATTCCGTCTCGAACCTTGAATTAGCCAAGAATGATACCATTTCTTGTGAAAAGAACATTAGGATGTCGTATTTAATGGAAAACATTCAAACCCTCACTCAGTTGCTAAGCAACAGTCAGTGTGAGTATCAAATCTTCGACCTTGGTCGTCGTATCAAGACCATCGAGCCACAAGTATTTGCTGACGTGGAAAAAGGTCAATGCCCATACCCATTCCCAATGCAGAGAAAAGCACACTTGGCGATCGCATACTGGAATGAGCAAAAGCAACCTTGGATTTGGTTCTTAAAGTTCGAGCTGGATGAGCGAGGTCTGCTAAAGCAAGCGGATATCGGCAACTTCATTAAATACGTCGTAGAAGCGATGGGTACTCGCCTAAGTGAAGAAATGACAGAAGAGCAGCAACAAAAGCTCTCTAACAACCCATACACCTTCAAACCCGCAGAAGAAAAGATGGCAGTCTTCCATAGCCAAGTTCGCGCAAACTTGGACTTACCCACCAGCCAATACTACGAGCATACTCAGCACTACTTTACGGGCGGTTTAGGCTGGGAAAACTGGCAAACAGTTGGTCTGCAAGGTATTACTGATATGGCGGCTCGTCTGGGTAAAGAACAAAATGCCGTGACTTTGCGTAAAGCCCTTAACTACTTACCCAATGAACCACTATACGCCCTACTTGGTGCGTTAGAGCATGTTGATTTGCAAGAACGTTTGGCTAAGCGCATTGCAGAGAAAGCGCAGCAAGAGATCGAAAGTAACGAGCCCGATCTGTTCTTACTCTCAGCTTTAATCCGCTCTCTAGCAGGCGCACCAACCGAGATTTCCTTGCCAATCTTGAAGGCAATTTTACAAAGCCCACGCTTAAGCCACCAAGAAGTACTAATCGGTATTGCAGGTCGTACGTGGCACCTACTGGCTGATGCTAGCATTGCTGAACAATTTTTATTGCGCCTCGCACAAACTGGTAATCAGGCTTTATTTAATCAGCTATTTGCCGATTTAGTTATGCTGCCAGAGCTAAGAATGGTATTGCTGCCTTTGCTGCACTCTAGCCCATCGGAAGAGCTAGCGACTGCATTGGTGAAACTGCAGCAAGCAACAAAGGGATAATGAAGGATTAGGGATGATCGGTGACCTATTAGCCATTTTAGGACTGTGCTTTTTCTGCTTTTTGTTTTGGCAACAACGACGTCAATCAGAGTTGGCAAAAGCGGCGATTACGCGTAAATGTGAGCAGTTAGATCTTCAACTGGTAAGTATCGCTTTTGGTGCCCATAAACTGAAAACGCCAGACGGAATCTGGCGTTGGCATACAGTGTATCAATTTGAGTTTTCATCTCTTGGTGATGATTGCTACCAAGGTGAATTGACGATGATCGGGTTTAGGCCGCTGAACTTTCACCTACCGCCACATCGCTTGTAAATTCCATTTCAAAGTAAGGGCCGTAAAGGTCCTTACTCTCTCTCGTCTTTATAAATCCTAGTTTTTCCAGTACTGCCATGGATGCTTTGTGATGGCTATTCACATTTGCTTTGACTTTGTGTAGCCCAAGCTCACGGCATGCTTTCGGGAAAAACGCCTTTAGCGCTTCTGTCGCTAACCCTTTACCCCAATAAGCTTTATCAAAGATAAACCCTAGCTCAGGTTCATGATCTAGGTTTGAAATGAACACGTGTCCCATATAATCACGGCTGGTACTTTCAAGCACCGCCATACTGTGGACATTCTCATCATCCAGAATCTTCTCAAACAGTTGTTTGGCAGAAGACACCGTATGAGGTCCATTCATCTCTGCGCGATTTTTAGCACAGCAATTCAACATCACGAACTCTAGTTGCAACGACTCATTGTAGGGTAGAAGAAGCATTCTTCTGGTTACTATGGTCACATCTGTTCCTTGATTACAGCAAACTTAATTTATCCACATAACAAAAGTTCAATAGCTTTGAACATGTTATGCGGCACATAACGCCTTTTTGAGAAGCCGAAAGTTAAACCAACTGATTGGAAAGGATATTGATCTGGATTGTTTTTTATTCAGTGTTATGAGGAATTTATAAATAATGTGATATTGCCACTTTCAATCATCCCAAAATATGAAAGGGCTTAAATAAGAAAGACCCCGACACAAGCGTATCGGGGTCATAGTCTTACTCGCAGCAGTCCGGCTACTAATTAGTGCTCCATGCATCATCCATAATAGTGGCTGATTCCGTCAGCTTAGTCCTTACGTCGCCGTCCTAGCGGTGTCCTTATCATCCTGATAGCTAACATTCCCCGTTAGCGCACATCACTTGTTCCTTGAGCGGTGTCCCTTGCATCATCCTGATGCTGTCCCTACCTCAATCCTATGAGGGGTCCATTGTCTATCCTTAGTCATCAACATCCTATTGATGATTGTGTCCTTACAATGTCCTACGCTCCTTGCTTGATCATTCATCCTGAATAACCAAATCGTCTTCCTGACGATAACCAAATCCTTGGTGCTTTCCTGTTCCATGTCTGCTTCCTGCCGACAAGGTTTAATTTACGCTTTTCCCTTTAAATCACAATCTACCCTAGAAAATCTTTTGGCAAAAAACTTAGTTAAAAACATGTTAAAACCAAATTTTTCAATAGCTTAGATTAAATATTTTCTATTTAACTGATGACGAAATCGTTTTCTCTCACAACCACTGTGAGAGATCTCGCACAAGGCTCTGCCGAAATTGCTATTCGCTAAAATCGACCGTGCAAAGTATGATGATAGAAGTCATTTTAGTATGGATAAATTATGTTAACTCAAGACGTCACTAAAGAGCTGGAAGCCGTGATGGAGCAACTGCAACAGCAGGGTAAAGAACCCACTGTGGCTCTGGTAAAAGCTCGCATGAAAACACCTGTGCCTATGCCAGCACTGATTGCGACTATTAAAAGTTGGAAGAGCGCAAACCGCATTCCGAAAGTTGAAGTCGCGGTCCAAAAACCAAAAGAAGAGAATCGCATTGCTGCACTTGAAGAGACAGTAGCCAAATTGACTGCTCGTGTTGAAGAACTCGAAGCGAAATTGAGTGAGAAAACGTCATGAAATTATGGGTAGATGCGGATGCCTGTCCGAAAGTTATTCGCGAAACAATCGTACGCGCGGCTGAACGTACTGGTGTTGAATGTACATTTGTGGCAAACCATGTAGTGCCAGTACCCAAGCGTGCCAATATTCACTCTTTGCAAGTACCGGCGGGCTTTGATATTGCCGACAATGAAATCGTTCGTCGTGTAGAAGCCAATGACTTAGTGATTACCTCTGATATTCCATTGGCAGACGAAGTGATCAGCAAAGGAGCTCAAGCATTAAGTTCACGAGGCGAGTTATATACTAAAGACACCATCAAAGCGCGTTTGAACATTCGTGATTTTATGGACACCATGCGCTCAAGCGGTATTCAAACAGGCGGTCCTGCGGCTCTATCTCAAACTGAACGCAGAGAGTTTGCTAACCATTTGGATCGTATTTTAGCCAAATTTAAGAAGTAAAACTCTCACCTTTTAAATTGAGCCAGTTGATCAACACCTGGCTCATTAGTGAATATTTTGTACTCAGTCTTGCATACAAAGCGTGTTATCGCTCCCATTCGCATTGTCTCACTTATTTTTTTAACCTTTTCGATATAGACCCAATATGCAACTTAAATTATTTTGAACGGCGTTTTTAATAACTTTGTAGAAAATAATGGGCTTTAATATCCTTTCCAGTGGAAGCTATCTGCCAGTCAATCAATGGTCAGATCGGGAGATGGATCACTTCCTAAAATTACCCTCAGGGACTTGTCGAAACAAATTTGATGTTGAATATCGTCATGTAGCCAGCACGAAAGAAACCGCTGTATATATGGCAATGCAAGCGATAATGCAATGTCTCGGCAACACACACTCGCTAAGTTCTGTTGACCTCCTTATTTATGCCAGTGGCACACATCATCAGGCTTTACCTTATGATGCTTCAGCAGTTTTAGCTGCATTAGACGCCCCGACATCGCTAGAAAGTTTTGATTTAAACAGTACCTGTTTGTCTTTTCTCTCAGCTCTCAATCTTGCTCAGAACCTTTTCATAGCAAAACGCTACCAACGTATTATTATTGTCACCAGTGAGCTTGCTACGGGCATCACACTGAATCGCAGCTTCACACTCAAACCTGAAGTTGCAACCTTATTTGCCGATGGTGCAGCAGCGTTTTTACTAGAGCAAACAGAGAATGAAGGGCTGATCACAAGCCACTTTGAAACGCATCACGCTGGGTATTCATTCTGTCAAATTAAGGGGGGAGGCAGTCATATCAACCCGCATACTTCAGAGCATCAAGCCTATTTGAAAAACTGCCAATTTGAGATGGAAGGCAAAGCACTGTTTAAGCATGTGCGCAAAACTTTGCCAGCGTTTCTTGAAAAAGGCTTTAGCTCCTCTCCAGTCACTCTTCGCGATATTGACTACTTTCTTCCACACCAAGCGAGTGCTCACGGTTTAAAGAAGTTACCCTCACTTGTCGGTTTACCAAAAGAGAAAACCGTTAATCACTTTTCTACTTTGGGTAACCAAGTCGCTGCGTCACTGCCGATAAATTTGCACTGGCTACGCAACCAACCAGGCACACAAGGGAAACATGTGTTATTGGCGGGCACTGCTGCTGGGCTCTCGTTGGGGATGGGCGTACTTAAATTATGAGAATATTAGTCACAGGTGGCAGTGGTATGCTGGGTAGTGCGATTCTACGAATGTTTCACCAGCAACATGAACTGCACTTTACTGCGCGAAATACTGTCATCGCAAAACAACTCACAGACCAATTCAATGTCACACCGCATTTAATCAATTTAGAGGATAAATCAGCGGTTCATGAAGTATGCCAAGGTATGGATGGGATCATCCATTGCGCTGCACTCTCAAGCCCTTGGGGTAAGTGGGAAGCATTTTATCAATCCAATGTAGATGCCACAAAAAACCTTATCTGCGCAGCGAATGCACATCAGGTACCACGTTTTATCCATATCTCCTCCACCAGCGTCTATTTTGACCACAAAGACAGGTGGAACATCCGAGAAACAGACGATATTGCTTCGCGTTGGTGTAATGATTACGCGCACACTAAATACTTATCTGAACTTGAAGCCATACAAGGGCACAGCAAAACGATCATTTTAAGACCTCGTGGTATTTTCGGTCCGAACGATCGCGCGATTATCCCAAGGGTACTTAAAGCGATAAAAAACGACACACTACTTCTGCCATCCGGGCGAAATCCAGTTGTTGATCTGACTTATGTCGATAATGTTGCCCATGCTGCCATGCTTGCTTGTACTCAAGCGGAACAACTTCAACATGGTGACATCTTCAATATATCCAATAATGAGCCAATGCCGATTGAGACCGTGCTAAGAGCTTTATGTGAAGCATTGGACATAAACGTTAAATTAACATCACTCCCATACCGCTTTGTGTTGCCGTTATTAAAACTCAGTGAGCAAATACGGATGCGCTTACCACACCAACCGGAGCCAAAGCTCACTTCATACAGCGCAGGGCTATTTAACTATCACCAAACTCTAGATATCAGTAAGGCGCAACAAAAGCTGAATTACCAACCACTTTTTTCAGTTCAAGAAGGAATCCAACAGTATGCAGACTGGTCTAAAAATAAAAATCTTTGAGGCTGGGCACTGCGTACACCCTGGTTTTGTCGTCAAGCCCGGCTCTGGGTTAAAACCAAGATCGTTTCCAGCGGCTGTCGCGTTAATTCAACACCCAACTCAAGGTAACATTCTGTTTGACACGGGGTATCACGAACATTTTTTCCGTGCCACTCGCCCCTTCCCTGAACGCTTTTATGCTTGGACAACGCCATGCCACTATCAAAAAGAGCACGGAATTGTGGCTCAGTTAGCAAAAGAGAAAATCGGACCTCATGAGATTGAACACTTGGTTCTTTCTCATTTCCATGCCGATCACATCGCTGCCGTGTCTGAGTTTGCGCACTCTCAACTACATTGCCAACAAAAAGGAGTGGACGCCCTAACTAAGAGTGGTCGAGTGGGAGGCGTAAGAAAAGGATACCTAAAAGCGCTACTCCCTCAACAACTCGAATCCAACTTGGTCATGCACCGTGATTTTTCCATACCAATTGGTGAAATCCTTCCCCATTGCCAAGGCGTTGATCTGCTTTGTAAAGATATGTTCAACGACGGCTTAATTTATATGGTGAGTTTACCCGGGCATGCTGCTGGTCAAGTAGGGCTTTTAGCGAAGAGAGAACAAGGTTGGCTGTTCTTATTAGCAGATGCCTGTTGGTTAATCGAGAGCTTGAGTGAAAACATCGATCAACATTGGCTCGCGAACATGCTTTGCGATGATACCCAAGCTTACAAACAAACACTCTCTGAGTTGAGAAATTGCTACCAGAATACCCATCACTTTGTGCGCTTTGTGCCTTCTCATTGCCAAGCGACAATCCAGCAGTTAATTACAGAAGGATGGATAGTGTGAGAACTTTTCTCTCTGAGTTTTGGCGTACACGCTACCGCCCTTTTAGCTCAAGAACACATGTTGAAAAGTGGCAACAAAAACAGATAACACAACATCTGGATTGGGTGTGTCGTCATTCTCCTTATTATCATTCATTTCAAGGAGCGTCACTCTGTGATTTCCCAATCATGAATAAGCAAACCATGATGGAAAATCTTTCTGAGTTAAACACAAAAGGTTTGGATGCAAACTCATTAATGCAACAGGCGTTAGAGGCAGAACAATCACGTAATTTCGCAGCTTCAAAAGTTGGCAATGTAACTGTTGGATTGTCTTCGGGCACCTCTGGTATGCGTGGATTGTTCCTCGCGGATAAACAAGAAACGCAACTCTGGGCAGGCAACATTTTGGGTCGCCTCTTACCCGGCTTGTGGGGAAAACATCGAATTGCTCTTGCCCTGCGAGCCAACAGCCCGTTGTATAAATCCGTAGCAAAAGGTCCCGTTACGTTCTTTTATGCTGATTTAAACAAACCTTACCAAGAGTGGATAAAGGAACTAGATGAGTTTCAACCCACGCTTTTGGTTGGTAGCGCTCAAGCCCTTCAACTCTGTGCTCAATTCAGTGGTCAATTTGGTCAGCCAGCGATCCAGCCAAAGCGGATCATTTCTGGAGCAGAGGTGCTAACCGAGAGCGACCGTCACTATATTTCTCAAAAATTCGATAGTGAATTGCATGAAGTCTATCAATGTACTGAAGGTTTTCTTGCGTGCACGGACCAACAAGGACAAATGCGATGGAATCAAGATATTGTCTATATTGAAAAACATTGGCTAAACGCTGAACGCACTCATTACAGCCCTATAATCACTGATTTTCGTCGCAAAACTCAGCCAATTATTCGCTACCAACTTGACGATATCATTGAGAGCAAACAGGACGACGGCGTATTTGAACCACTCGGAGCGATTGCTGGGCGATGTGGCGACTGCCTAACATTGAACGCAAGCCAAGTACCAGTGTCGGTGCTGCCTGATCTTATTTACCGATCCATCACTTTAGAAATTCAGGATCGTGTCGATTACCGAATCACCCAAACCGGAGCGCAGGCTATTCAAATCGAGGCGGATGTTTACCACCACCCAAGCATTTATCGAGCCCTAGTAAAACTGTTTGATCAACTAAAGCTTGATCCAGTCACATTCAATTATCGCCCCGCTCCGATTTGGACTCCGATGAACAAACAACGACGAGTGGTGAATACATGCGGATTTTAATCACTGGCGCCCGAGCCCCCGTCGCATTAGAGTGGGCAGCAATGTGTATGAACCATGGACACGATGTCGTTCTCACTGATTCATTAGCACAACCTCTGGGGGCGTTTTTACGAGGCATTGAGCATTACGTAAAAACGGCTTCACCTCGATTTTCGTTTCCTACTTACCAGCAACAGATCCTCAATTTACTAACTCAGCAGCGCATTGATATGGTGATACCGACTTGTGAAGAAGTGTACTATTTGGCACACATCGCCCAACAGTGTCCGAGAGTCCATTTTTTTCTACCCAATTCGACATTACTGCGCTCACTGCACAACAAGTTTACCGTCTTTGACCAACTTCGAGATTTACCCAAGATTTCCCTACCTAAAACTCGTTTGGTTACCGATAAACATGACATTGAGATTGATGCTGGCTCAGTACTCAAACCAGTTTACTCTCGATTCGGCGGTGAAGTGATACGAGATATTACCCGTCAGTCTATTTCCACTCTCACGATGTCGACTCAACACCCTTGGGTACAGCAAGAAAAAATCCACGGAGCACCTATTTGCAACTACGCGATTTTTGAACATGGTCAAATGAGAGCGCACCAAGCTTATTTACCCAAAAACTGCGTAAATGGCTCTGCCGCTAGTGCATTTCAACCAGTATTTGATGATCGATTAGATGCATTTATGACTGCTTTTGGACACCGGCATCGCTACCATGGTCAAGTTTCATTTGATTTTATCCAGACAAACAATGAGCTATATATAATCGAGTGCAACCCAAGAGCCACTAGTGGTTTACACCTGCTCTCACCGCAATGTATTCAATTGTTTCCCGAACTTGCGTTCTCTTTTCCTACAAAACCGCAGTTACACCATTTAGGTGCGGTTTCGCTTATCGCACAAGGCTTATTATCTCTCTTCAAAACAAATACTTGGCAGGATTGGCTATCTGGCGTCAACGTAATGCAGCAACACAACTTACCAATCAGGAGCCAAATGTTGAGCGTTTTTGAACTGCTTCAATTAGCAAGGAAGAACAAAGTGAAATTGGCTGCGGCTTCGACTGTTGATATAGAGTGGAATGGTGAAGAATTGCCTTCATAATGCCTTTCCATCAAAACAGGTTATCAAGTGAGGAAATGGTCTCGCCAGTTCAAACGAAGAAGTGAGGCACGCTCTTCAGTTGACTCCTTATCAAACGTCAAGCAACACCTACTTCTCCGTTGTAATAATTCACCAATGAAATATAAATCCGAAAACTCCGTTCTCTGTAGTTATAACAAGAATGGAGTTTTATTTATGAATGCACGGATCGTCCTTCCCCTATCATTACTTTTTGTCTCTGCCACTTCACTTGCCAATCAAGAATCTTTTGGCATTGTGGGAGGCAGCGTTACCTATGGCGAAAACGTCTTTTCCGTCAAAGACAAGCCTCAGTTTGGTGCCACCCCTAACTTGTTCTATTCCGGTCCTATCGGTTTTGTCGATGGTAGCTTAGCAAACTGGCAAGCGTTACCTTATGTGGGGCTATCAGCAAACTGGCGCTTCGCGGAAGTCTCCGATACGTTTGCCGATCTGCCAAACGGTATTGACGATCGTGATGGGAATGGTGAACTTGGTATTACTTTAGGCACTGTTGGCGCGAGATTGACTTATCTGCATGATGTCACCTCAGAACATAATGGCTACGAAGTTCAACTGCATCTCGGTCGGACGCTAGAAACTTGGTTACCACCGTTTACCCTCACCCCCTTTCTAGAAGTCGATTACCGAGATAAAAAACTCTCTAACCATCTGTACAGTGTTTCAGCACAAGAAGCGGCAGCATCAGGACTAAAAGAATTTAAGGCCGATTCTACTTTTGTTTATCAAGCCGGAGTTATTGGTTTGTATGAGTTCACACCATCTTGGATAGGCATTACAAAGGCTGAATTCATTCATCATGATAGTGAGAGTCCTTTGATTCAGCGTGATGTCGGTTGGTCATTTGAAGTCGGGCTGACGTATCGTTTTGCAGGGCTATAAGTAGACAAAAGCCTGCGATAAACGCAGGCTTTGATTGAGCTGAGTGAAGCTCCTAGTTAAGGCGTGTAGTACGTTGCCGCACCTGGACCTACTGGTAGACCGAATACGAATACCCATAGGTAGAATAGAACGCTCCAGCCAACAATGAAGACAATTGAGTAAGGTAGCATGGTAGCAATCAGCGTACCGATACCTAAGTTCTTCATGTAGCGTGTTGCTACCGCAAGGATAAGACCGAAGTAGCTCATCATCGGTGTAATGATGTTCGTTGTTGAGTCACCAATACGGTAAGCCGCTTGAATAGTTTCAGGTGCGTAGCCCACCAGCATCAACATAGGTACGAAGATTGGCGCTGTTACTGCCCACTGTGCTGATGCCGAACCAATCATCAAGTTGATGAAGCCACACATTAGGATGAAGGCGAAGAACAACATTGGACCAGTTAGACCAATTTCCTGCAGGAAGCTTGCGCCCGCAACCGCAAATACCTGACCAAAGTTTGTCCACTTGAAGAAAGCAACAAATTGAGCGGCGAAGAATACCAAAACAATGTACATACCCATTGAAGACATTGACTTCGACATTGCATCAATCACATCGCGATCATTTTTCATGGTGCCTACAACGCGACCATAAACAAAGCCTGGTACTGCAAAGAAAACAAAGATAAACGCAACAATACTCTTTAGGAATGGAGAGCCCGCAACCGTACCTGCATCAGAACGCAGAACACCATCAGCCGGAACGATAGTCCATGCCAGTAGTGCAGAAACGACCAGTACTGCGATACCCGCCAGCTTAAGACCTTTCTTCTCTACGTCAGTCAAACCACCCATTTTATCTTGAGATAGGTCTTCTGCCGCTTCTTCATCATTGTATTTGCCAAGTTTTGGCTCAACGATTTTTTCAGTTACAAATGCGCCTGTAATCGCGATGAAGAAGGTAGAAACAAACATGAAGTACCAGTTTACTTCTGGACCAACGGTGTAAGTTGGGTCAATCATCTGCGCTGCTGTTTCAGTAATACCAGACAACAGAGGGTCAACCGTACCGATAAGTAGGTTGGCAGAATAGCCGCCAGATACACCAGCAAACGCAGCGGCTAGACCAGCAAGTGGATGACGACCTAAAGAGTGGAACAGCATCGCCGCTAGCGGAATCAGTACCACGTAGCCAAGCTCAGAAGCCGTGTTTGAAATGATACCAGCGAAAACAACCGTTACTGTAACCATGCGCTGAGATGCGCCCATTACAAGACCGCGCATTGCAGCAGAAAGTAGGCCAGAATGTTCTGCAATGGCAACACCAAGCATCGCAACCAGTACGGTACCTAACGGTGCGAAGCCTACGAAGTTTTTCACTAGGTTAGTTACAATCAGTTGTAAACCTTCAGCATTTAGCAAACTTACAACTTGGATCATGCCATCTGCAGCGCGACCCGGAGCACCTTCAGGGCGAGGATCAACAACGGAAACTTCAAAGTAACCAGCAATGCCGGACATAACTAGGATTGCAAGACAGAAAATGGCGAAAAGTGTGATTGGGTGGGGTAATAGGTTCCCCAAATATTCAACTGTATCTAAGAAGCGCGTAAATAGTGGCTTCTTTGGCGAGTTTTGTTTCATTGAAGCAGATGAACTCATCTGTTCCCTCCTTGTATTTATTCCTGCGCGTTTGTGACAAAAATGTCACAAAGCTTGCGCAGGGTACTCGACACAAGGGTTAAGTGAAAGTTCAAAACGTTACAGAATGTAACGAATAGTCGAACTTATGACCTATAATCGACAAAAATATAGTTATATCACCCACATATAGATCATAAATCAGAATTATAACTCATCGCATTCCATAAATTACCACCATATTTATGGTTATTTCTGCACCGCCTTAAAACGTGGATTCGTTTTGCAAATCACGTATAAACGCCCTCTTCTTTTGACGATTTGACAATCAGGATGGCGGTTTTTTGCACTCTTTAATGACTTAACGACTTTCATCTCTTAATCCTTATCTTTGCCAAATTGCCCAAAACGACGATTGAAGTTCGCAATACGACCTTCTGCTTGTACTACACGTTGCTTCCCGGTATAGAACGGATGAGACGCAGACGATACATCGAGTGTGAAATATGGGTAAGTTTTGCCATCTTTCCATTCAATCGTTCGGTCGGTTTGCAACGTTGAACCCACAACAAAATATTCATCTACGCTAGTATCATGAAATACCACAGGTCGATATTCAGGATGGATACCTGGTTTCATATAACTTGTCCTTTTAATTAACTGCTATGTTATAACATTTTAATTAATAATCATTCTCAACAAGAAAAGCAAGCAAAATTTGTGATACTTTGCTCTTTAAACCCCAGTTAAAGATCCTACTCATGTATTCCATTGAGCCGATTGGCATTATCGAAAGCCCTTATAAAGAGAAATTCGCCGTTCCTCGCCAGCCTCGTTTGGTACCCGCAGCACGCTCGCGCGTTAAACTACAAGGTGCGGCAAATAGCCCCGAAGCCGTGCGTGGATTAGAGCAATTTTCTCACGTATGGTTACTGTTTTTGTTTGATCAGAATTTAGAAGCAGGATGGAAGCCGACGGTACGTCCCCCTCGTTTGGGCGGAAACGAACGTATTGGCGTGTTTGCTTCACGTTCTACCTTCAGACCCAACGGTATCGGCATGTCCGCAGTGGAAGTCAAAGGCATCAATAAGAAAGGCGATCAGGTCTATTTAGATCTTGGTAACGTAGACCTAGTCGATGGCACACCAATTATCGATATTAAGCCATATATCCCTTACTCGGATTCGATTACAGAAGCACAGGGGGGTTACGCAGAAGAAGAGCCCGAAACATCTCAGGTAGACTTCTCTTCCATTGCACTGGAAACACTCGAAAAGCGTAACGATACTGGTTATGTGAAAACAGTTCTCGAGCAAGTTCTGGCACAAGATCCTCGTCCGGCTTACAAGAAAAACAAGCCTGACAGCAAGGAATATGCGGTAAATTTGTTCGATTTAAACGTCAAGTTCACGGTTAGCGATAACTTAATAACAGTTACTGCGATTGAAAGCTTTTGACAAAGGCATTTGGCTGATATTATAGGCGGCTAACAATTTTCCCCTCGTGGGACCTTCATACTCCTGCCCATTCTGGCTTGAGTATCTAACTTTAATAAACGGATAAATTTAATGCGTACCAGTAATTATCTTCTTTCTACTCTGAAGGAGACTCCAAACGACGCAGAAGTAGTGAGCCACCAGCTCATGCTACGCGCGGGTATGATCCGTAAGCTGGCTTCAGGTCTTTACACCTGGCTGCCTACTGGTCTACGTGTGCTGCGTAAAGTCGAAAACATCGTTCGTCAAGAAATCGACAATGCAGGTGCAGTCGAAACTTTGATGCCCGTTGTTCAGCCGTTTGAACTATGGGAAGAGACAGGTCGTTCTGAGAAGATGGGTCCTGAGCTACTTCGCTTTACTGACCGTCATACTCGTCCGTTTGTTCTTAGCCCTACAGCTGAAGAAGTGATCACTAGCCTTGTGCGTAACGAAGTGAGCTCTTACAAACAGCTTCCGCTAAACCTGTACCAAATCCAGACTAAATTCCGTGATGAACGTCGTCCACGTTTCGGCGTAATGCGTGCACGTGAATTCTGCATGATGGATGCATACAGCTTCGACATCGACAAAGAAGGTCTAGAGAAATCTTACCAAGCGATGCACGATGCTTACTGTAAAGCATTCGATCGCATGGGTCTTGAGTACCGTCCAGTACTTGCTGACTCTGGCGCTATCGGTGGTAGCGGCTCTCAAGAGTTCCACGTACTTGCTGAAAGCGGCGAAGACCTAATCGCATTCTCTACTGAGTCTGATTACGCAGCGAACATTGAAAAAGCAGAAGCAGCAGCGCCTGCGGGTGATCGCGCAGAGCCAACTCAAGAGATGACACTGGTTGATACACCAAACGCGAAAACAATCGCGGAACTTGTAGAGCAGCACGGTCTACCAATCGAGAAGACGGTTAAAACTCTATTCGTGAAAGCGTCTGACGAAGTTGATGCTGACATCATCGCTCTTATCGTTCGTGGTGACCACGAGCTAAACGAAGTGAAAGCAGAAAACCTACCTCAAGTTGCTTCTCCACTAGAGATGGCATCAGAAGAGGAAATGCGTGCACTTATCGGTGCTGGCGCTGGTTCTCTAGGCCCTGTAGGTCTTAAGCTGCCATTCATCGTTGACCGCTCTGTTGCTGTAATGAGCGACTTCGGCGCGGGTGCAAACATCGACGGCAAACACTACTTCGGTATCAACTGGGATCGTGACGTTGAACTAGGTCAAGTTGAAGATCTGCGTAACGTAGTAGAAGGCGATCCAAGCCCATGTGGTCAAGGTACGCTAATGCTTAAGCGTGGTATCGAAGTTGGTCACATCTTCCAACTAGGTAATGTTTATTCAGAAGCAATGAACTGTGGTGTTCTTGGTCCTGACGGTAAAAACGTAATCCTAGAAATGGGTTGCTATGGTATCGGTGTTTCACGTGTTGTTGCTTCTGCAATTGAGCAAAACCACGACAAATACGGCATCATTTGGCCAGACGCACTAGCGCCTTTCCAAGTAGCTATCGTTCCTATGAACATGCACAAGTCTGAAGAAGTGAAAGAAGCGGCTGAGAAGCTATACGCTGAACTGACGGCTATGGGTATCGAAGTACTATTCGATGACCGTAAAGAGCGCCCAGGCGTAATGTTCTCTGATATGGAACTTATCGGTATTCCTCACACTATCGTGATCGGCGATCGTTCAATGAAAGAAGGCAACTTCGAGTATAAGAACCGCCGCACTGGTGAGAAAACCGCAGTTGCAATGGCAGACATCGTTGAGCACGTTAAAGCTCAACTTCAATAAGCTGCACTAAGCACATTGTACTGAATACATAGCGATGAAAAGGGTTGGCTTCGGTCAGCCCTTTTTTACGTCTGTTTTTATGGGTATAGACCCTCTCTGATATTTGCGTTGTTAATCTTTGGTTCAGATTCATCACCTTACACTGGATTTAATCTAGTAAGGAGGTCACTCATGGATCTAAAAAGTCTTCTTAACCAAGCGCTCAAATCAGACCTACTCAAGCAAGGCGCCGATGCTCTTGGTAAACAAACTAACAATATCAAATCTTCATCGAGCTCTAACCAACTGAAAACACTTGGTGCGGGCGCAATTGGTGGCGGTCTTATCGGCATGCTAATGGGCTCTAAGAAAAGCAAAAAGATGGCGAAGAAAGTGGGCACTGGAGCTCTAAAAGTCGGTGGCGCAGCGGCGTTAGGTGCTCTGGCTTACAAAGTCTACAACGATTGGCAAGCGAAGCAGGATACGCAAGGCGTCAACGAAACCTTCGATCCTGATGACAACAAACACGCGAAACTGATCCTTAAAGCCATGATTGGTGCAGCCAAAGCTGATGGTCATGTCGATGAACAAGAGATGGCTCGTATCGAACAAGCCCTGACAGAAATGGGCGCGGACGAACACGTAAGACAACTGGTTCATCAAGAACTTCACAAGCCTCTTGATCCTGCAGAAATTGCGCGCTTGGCAACATCACCGCAACAAGCATCAGAAATTTATCTCGCGTCATTGATTGTGGCAGATGAACAAAACTTTATGGAAAAAGCCTACTTACAAGAGCTTGCGAAGCAGCTCAATCTTTCTCCAGAAGTCACACTTCAATTGGAAGCACAATTACAGTGATGAATGTTTGCTCAAGTTGTCTGTGAATTTGAGCCAAAACAATTCTCTGCTTTGAGTTTCAAAACGGCTATGTGTATATTTGAGAGCAGTTATCATTTATTAAGGATTTAGCCATGCAAGTATACGGCTGTTGTGATTTGGTTCGTGAGCTTTACGCTCAAATTGGTAGTGGCGACCAAGCTTACGTTCCTCAAGCAATCTCATGTGCAGTAAGAGCACTAAATGATGTTGCTGCTGACGAGTCTTTACCAAAAGACGTTCGTGATAAAGCAGCATTTGCTGCAGCAAACCTACTGATCTCTGATTTCGAGGATAAGTAATGAATCTAACGAACTTCGAATCCATGGATCCAATCATGCTGATGAGCATCGTCAACATGAAGCTGCGTGATGACTTTGGTGGTGATCTGGATAAGTTGGTTGCATTCTTTGATATCGACCGAGCTGCACTTGAAGCAAAACTAGCTACGGCGGGCTTTGACTTTCTGCCTGACGCTGGCCAGTTCCGTTAATCGCTAACCAATACGGACAACGTAAGCAACGAATAGAAAAAAGGGCTTGATGCATTCATCAAGCCCTTTTCTTTTGTGCTTTGCGTAAGCTGATTAGCCGAACGAAGCCCAGATAACTGTCGCGACCAGAATCGGACAAACAAACTTCACGTATGCCGGCCACAGCTTACCGAACCAACCTTGAGTGAACTCCGGACAGCCTTGCTCAAGTTCTTTAATCTTCGAGTGACGGTTCCATACCCAACCACCAAATAAACAGAACAATAGCGCCGCCATAGGCTGTAAGTATTGCGTTGCGATAGTCGCAACCATGCCAAACAAAGCACCAAAGTTAAATACGATAACCACACTAAATAGCGCAATCAGACCACCTAAAACCCAACTCGTCGTGCTACGTTTGGTGTTAAATCGCTCACCCACCAATGCCACTGGGCATTCAAGCATCGAGATAGATGATGTCAGTGCCGCAATCGTCAGTAGTAAGAAGAAGACGATTGAGAACAGTTGACCAAGCAAACCTAAGCTATCAAACATCAATGGCAGAACAGTAAATACCAGCGTATCAGAACTCAATAGCGAACCATCTTCTGCGTAGATTTGAACGCCTTTTTGCATCGCAACGAACATCGCAGGCATCACCACGAGACCCGCAATAAAGGCAACCGCGGTGTCTACCATGGTTACGTTCATTGCCATCTTCGGTAGGTTCTCTTTCTTGCTTAAGTAAGAGCCGTAAATAAGCATCGAACAGCCACCAATGGTCAGAGAGAAGAAGCCCTGTCCCATTGCTGCAAGAATAAGCTTGCGATCCCATACTTTCTCGAAATCAGGCACTAGGTAGTGCTTCAAACCTTCCATCGCACCGTTTTGCGTCATGATGTAGATGAACAGCAGACCAAATAGAACAAACAGTGCAGGCATTAGTCGTGTAGACCATTTCTCAATGCCTTGCTTCACGCCGCCTTGTACGATCAAAATGGTTAATACATAAAATGTAATCGTACCAAACAAATTGCGCTCAACACTGAAGCCTTTCAACCATTGTGTTGCTGCCTCCATGCCCATAATGTCGGTAATAGCCCCCAACATAAAGCAAATCAACCAGCCGCCAACAATCGAGTAAAATGCCAAAACGGCACTTGGCACACTCAGACCAATCCAACCAACAAGACCACCAAGCTTTTTGCCTATTGGGTTGCCTGTTAGAGAGCGCATACTATCAACTGGGTTGGCTTGACCATGACGACCGATCGCCATTTCAACCACCAGCATTGGAAATGCAACGATAAGAATCATCACCAAGTAAACCAACAAGAAGGCACCACCGCCGTTACTTGCTGCTTGAGTAGGAAAACCCCAAATGTTACCTAGACCCACCGCAGCACCAGCTGCCGCTAAGATGAATCCAAGACGAGAGCCAAAATGCTCACGAGGCTGAGAAGAAGTTTGTTGTGTCATACCACTCACACAAAATACCAATGAACTAGCTGACTAGTACACTATAGCAATATCGTCTACTCAACAAGAGTGATTAGGTTAATTACTCGACAATCGGATCAATTAGCAGACATTCAGTTTGTAAATTTCCACGTACATCTCATATTCACCACGTATCCGTTTTTGTCCTTTTGATGAATTTATAAATCAGCGTGAAGTGAGCCGAAAAATAATGAGTCGGCTTGTAAAGCATGAATAGTTCAGCGTGATTTCGTGTTGAAAAGTGAAACATAACGCTTCGATTTTCTCTCCTGAGGTCTATTTATCAACTAGTTATCTAACTATATCTGTTCATGTTCTTGCGAACATCGAGTAACTCAAGGAGAGAAAAATGAAGTTCACTCTACTGCATGGTGCAGTGATAGCGACCCTTAGTGTTAGCTATCAAGCTCAAGCCTACAATTGCCAAACTTTACCTGTATGGGATAACACAACGGTTTATAACTCCGGTGACCAAGTGCAAACCAAAGGGGCTGCGTATGAAGCGGCGTACTGGACACAAGGTAATGATCCGGTAAACAATTCAGGTCCATGGGAGGCTTGGAAAGGTCTTGGTCAATGTGATGGTGGCAGTACAAACCTACCTCCTACGGTGTCCTTCTCTTCTCCCGCGAATAATGCGCAAATCCCAGAAGGCAGCGTGATCACCTTATTAGCCAATGCCGCAGATGAAGATGGTCAAGTCGCTCAAGTTGAATTTCTTGCCGGGAACCAAACCGTGGCTATTGTAACCCAATCCCCGTTTCAAGCTGACTGGACAGCATTGGAGGGGGTCTCTCAGTTAACGGCGATCGCAACCGACAATGAAGGTGCCGTAACCACAACCAATGTGTCTATCTTCGTTCAACCACAAACCGAACTACCACCGCCAGTCGTTTCTCTAACGAACCCAACAGGCACAGAAACACCAAGTGTAGGTGACACTATTTCGGTAACCGCCGATGCAGCAGACAGCGATGGTTTAGTCACCCAAGTTGAGTTCTTCATAAACAACCAATCGGTTGCCGTCGATACCACTGCACCGTACGAATACGTCTGGACTGCAGCAGTTGGAACTCATACCTTTAAAGCGCAAGCAACCGACGATTCAAACCTATCGACCATGAGTCAAGAAGTCTCACTCGTCGTCAGTGACTCCAACTCTGGTGGTTGTGCAGACGCCGTGCCTTATGTTTCCGGTAACCGCTATGAAGTCGCTACACTAGTCTCTAACCTCAACCAGAAATACCGCTGTGATGTTGCAGGTTGGTGTTCTTCTGATGCAGCCTGGGCTTATGAACCGGGTGAAGGTTTGTACTGGCAAGATGCGTGGACTGGCTTAGGAGCCTGCTCAACGCCGCCTCAAGTTGCTATTACCGCACCAAGTGAAGGTCAAGTCTTACTTGCTAGTAGCAATGTTGAGATCTCAGCAGATGCCAGTGATGCAGATGGTAACGTGAGTCAAGTTGAGTTCTTTGCTAATAGCACCAGCTTAGGCGTGGTCGCTCAAGCGCCATATTCCGTTTTATGGAATGCAACGCTAGTTGGCACAAATCAACTTAAAGCCGTTGCAACAGACAACGATAATAATATTTCCGAGTCTGTTGTTAACGTGACAGTGAGTGACCAAGACTTGGTGATTTCATTGACGTCACCGAGTGCAGGTCAAACCGTAGGTTTAGGTAAAAATCTCGTCCTAAGCGCGGATGCAACCTCATTAACCTCCGGCGTTAAACACGTCGATTTTATGGTGAACGGAGCAATTGTCGCAACAGACACGACGGCACCTTACTCGACGAACTGGACACCAGCCGCGATAGGCAACTTTACGGTAAGCGCTCAAGCCACCGACCTTTCAGGCACAACAGCACTCTCTGATGCAGCTTCAATTACCGTGGTCGAGAAAACCGAGAAACGCCACAAGTTGATTGGTTACTGGCACAACTTCGTGAACGGCGCAGGCTGCCCTATCCGCTTAGCTGATATGTCTGATGCATGGGATGTGATTGATATTGCCTTTGCAGAAAATGACCGCAACAGCGATGGTACCGTACATTTCAACTTGTACTCTGGAGACATCTATAGTGATTGTCCTGCATTAGATCCAACCCAGTTCAAACAAGACATGGCTGCATTGCAAGCCAAAGGTAAGAAGTTTGTTCTATCTCTTGGTGGCGCTGAAGGTACGATTACACTGAACACCGACCAAGATGAAGCAAACTTTGTATCGAGCCTGACCGCACTGATTGCCGAATGGGGCTTCGATGGTTTGGATGTAGATCTAGAAAGTGGTTCTAACCTACTGCATGGTTCGCAAATCCAAGCGCGTTTAGGCCGAGCTTTGTTGCAAATTGAACAGAACATGGGCGGCGATATGTACCTCACCATGGCACCAGAACACCCTTACGTGCAAGGTGGCTATGTGGCTTACAGCGGCATCTGGGGCGCATACATTCCAGTGATCAATGAGACACGCAGCACGCTCGACCTACTACACGTACAGTTGTACAACAATGGTGGTTTGCCAAACCCTTACTTACCAGGATCGGCACCAGAAGGCTCAGTGGATATGATGGTGGCGCAATCTAAGATGTTGATTGAAGGCTTTGAATTAGCAGATGGCACCATGTTTGAGCCACTGCGTGATGACCAAGTCGCGATTGGCTTGCCATCGGGACCGAGCTCAGCTAACTCTGGTCAAGCACCAACACAGAACATCCTTGATGCGTTAGATTGCTTAACCAAGGGCACTTCATGTGGCACAGTGAAACCAGCGTTCAACTACCCGAACTACGCTGGTGTGATGACATGGTCAATCAATTGGGATGAACACGATGGCTTTAACTTCTCAAAACCAGTGGGTGACAAGTTAACTCAAATGAATGCTGAATAACTCGAATAGATACTGAATAGTACCCATGTAAAAAGAGCGCCGATAATAGGCGCTCTTTGTTGTTTCTGCTTCGCAAATTAAATCGTGAAGACTTGATAGTCTTTTAGCTCTGGAATTTTCTTCAGCAGATCCTGTTCTTCACCAGCCATATCATCCAGTGATTCACACAAATCTTCCGCTTGTTTCTCTACGTCTTTCGAGTGCTCTGCTAGGCGTTCTTGTACCTTAGCTTGCAGTTCTGTCATGCTTTCAGACAGTGCAGTTAAATTCAAACCACCATCTTCTTTCATCTTGGCAGACAACGCATCAAAAGCGCTGGCTAGGAATTCTTTGTTGAAAATTTCTTGTGCCTTCTCGAAGTCCTTTGACCACGATTCTGTCATCGACTCAAAACTGTCAGCAGGCAGAATAAAATCACCATCTTTGTAGTAACGCGCTTCCACATCTGCGAAGAAGTCCTTTATCGCGACTTTAACATTATCAAACGAGTCTGGCGCATCAAGACTGACCGCAATGTCATCAATAATGTCGTTCGCTAATGCTAAGCCATCACTTGCCAGTTGTTTTGCTTGGGGAATATAAGCATTCATCTTCTCGCGGTAATTCTCGATTGCCGCTTTCTGATCATCATCAAGCTCAATCAGTTCGCCTTTAATGAACAGGTTATTGTCTTCATCGACAACCGCTTTTTCACCATTGGTATGTACGATTTCTAAGTTCTGACCATCCATACGAACTTCGTTGTTAATATCGACACGACACTGGGCTGCATAGCCACTGGCGCTGATGGTCAACAATGAGAGTGTGAGCAGTTTCTTCATTACTTTCTCTTTTTTCATGATTATTCCGCTTAACTATAACAACCAACTATGGATACGATGTCAGCAAATCGTCACGACTTCATAACAATTTGTTTTATCTCCAATTTTTACATCAATCTCTTCCCCTTCTTCTCTGCCAATCAAAGCACGACCAAGGGGAGATTTTGGAGTAAGTACAAATACCTCTTTGCCTTGCCATTTAACAGTCAGTCCACCAGAGCAAGGACCGATAAAAAAGGTTTTTTCAACATCGTTCTCGTCGACTAATTCCACATAAGCACCAACCGCGATACGAGCATTGACAAAGTCACGTAGGACAAGAGCACGGTACTGACGAAGCTCTTCTTCACTTTCTTGCACACGCATCGCTTGCCCGTGCGCCAGATACGAAGCTTCAAGTGCTAGGGTGTCGTACTTGTGCTCTGGCACTGTTTCTTCATCGGTCGCGGCGTCAATGGCTCTTTGTGTCGAGGCGTGAGCAACGTGCAATTTATCTTCAAGTTGTTGAATGATTATTTGGACTAAATCAGCTTTGTTCATACTTTTAGGGCGCGCGTTAGGCACTCAGGGTGTGTTAATGTAACCCAGTTTATCATCAAACCAAGGTTTCCCTATTATGCAAAGTGCCTCGCTTCAGCAAACGCTTCAATCTGTGTTCGGATTTGACTCATTAAGACCCGGTCAACAGCCGGTGATTGAAGCAGTGATGAACGGACACTCGGCAGCAGCCATCTTTCCGACTGGTTCGGGGAAATCACTTTGCTACCAACTTCCTGCAACCCAGTTACCACACCTAACACTGGTGATTTCACCACTTCTTGCTCTGATGAAAGATCAGCTCGGTTTCCTGCAAAGTAAAGGCATAGCTGCGGCATCTATCGACAGTAGCCAAAGCCGAGAAGAAGCGCAGCAAGTTATGGCCGGCGTGAAGAATGGGCAGATTAAGATTTTGATGATTTCGGTAGAGCGGCTCAAGAACGAACGTTTTCGTGAATTCATTCGTCAGATTCCGCTCTCTTTGATGGTTGTCGATGAAGCACACTGTATCTCGGAATGGGGTCATAACTTCCGTCCTGACTACCTTAAACTGCCACAATACCAACGTGAACTGAATATCCCTCAAACGCTCTTGCTAACCGCAACGGCAACGCCAGCGGTTATCGAGGACATGCAAAACAAGTTTAATATCGCTGGTGAGAACATTACGGTTACTGGCTTCTATCGTCCTAATCTCGATATTTCTGTGGTGCCTTGCGACGAAGAAAATAAGCAAACGCAACTGAATGACATCATTGCTACAACACCTAAACTACCGAGCATCGTGTATGTCACTCAGCAACAGACCGCTGAGCAAGTTGCCAGCTCTCTTATCCGTTTAGGCATCAATGCTCACGCTTATCATGCGGGTATGAAGAGCGACATTCGTGAGAAAATTCAACAACAGTTTATGGACTCGCAAATCGACTGCATTGTCGCAACAATCGCATTTGGGATGGGGGTAGATAAATCTGATATTCGCCGTGTTATTCACTTCGATTTACCAAAATCTATCGAAAACTACGCACAAGAAATTGGGCGCGCCGGACGTGATGGACAGCGTTCGGAGTGTATTCTTTTGGGCAATACCTCCGGCTTAACGGTATTAGAGAACTTTGTTTACGGTGACACGCCAGAGCCAAGCTCAATCAATTATGTACTGGAGCAAATTCGCGAGAACACTCCACAGTGGGAGGTGATGGCGTTGCGATTGTCTCGCGACAGCAACATTCGCCAACTTCCGCTAAAAACCTTATTAGTTTACCTAGAGCTAGCAAAAGTAATTGAAGCCAAATACAGTTATTTCGCAGAATATCGCTTCAAGTTTTTACAAGAACAAAGTTTCATCCTCAATCAGTTCCAAGGTGAGAGACGTCAGTTTGTTGAAGCCATTTTTGCTTGTTCAACCAAAGCCAAAGTATGGTGCCAAGTGGATTTAGAAGCATTATGGATGAACTATCAGTCTGAGCGCAGCCGTGTGGTTGCGGCGCTAGATTACTTCCACCAAAATGGCTGGATTGAATTAGAAAGCAAACAGCTTACAGATGTTTACTCGGTTCTCCCTGCCACTCAAAGCCAAGAAGCTATCTCTCAGCATTTAATTGAGTTGTTCCAATCCAAAGAACACAAGGACATTGAACGAATTCATACTATGTTGAGTCTGTTCCAATCGTCAGACTGTTTAAGTCACCAACTGGCGCAGTACTTTGCCGATCACGATGCTCCAACTCAATGTGGTCACTGTTCAGTGTGTCGTGGACAAGTCGCATCTTTTCCTCAACCACAACAAACACAACCTGAATTGGCACACCTATCCACTTGGGTTGATGAATTTGTCCAGCTTTCACCAACGGCGATTAGCAATACAGCTGTCGCACGCTTCTTATGTGGAATTAGCACACCAATTATCACGCAACTGAAAGCGAGCAAGTTACGCGGTTATGGGTCAATGGCAAATGTTTCTTTTGAACAAGTACTAAAGCAGGTTGAATTAGCGCGAGCTTAGAAGAAACTCAATTGACGCGCTTGTTGCTCAGGCTTGAGCATCACACTTAAGCCTAATAAGCGTATCTCTCGACCATTTTGGCGCTTGAGTATATCTCTTAACAGTTCTTTAAAGTCATCGAGCTCTAAATGAGGGTGGATGTGCTCAATTGTCGTGAGTTGAAAATCGGCAAATTTGAGTTTAATACCCTGTTTGATAATAGACTTATCTGGACTGGCTTTTTCCAAACGTTTCTCTAGTTCAGGGTAGAGCTTGTCTTCAATCACCTGCCAGCATTCATCGTAAGTCACAATGTTTTCGCTAAAGGTGCGCTCGACCCCAACCGACTTACGTTCACGCTCAACCACCACTTCACGATCGTCGATGCCATGACTACGTTTCCAAAGCGAAGCACCTTGGCGTCCAAATTGACGTAGCAGCTCACGATAGTCGCTGTTTTTGATATCCTCACATAGGTAAAAGCCCGCTTGATGTAGCTTCTCCAAGCTCACTTTACCAACTCCTGGAATCTTTTCTAACGGCAGTTTGTCTACGACTTCTTGAACCTTTTCTGGCGGAATAACAAATTGCCCATTGGGTTTATTCATGTCTGAAGCCACTTTGGCAAGAAACTTAATCGGTGCAATACCTGCCGATGCAGTAAGTCCAAGCTCATTCCAGATATCATTGCGGATCGATTCTGCGATTAAGGTTGCAGAACCCCGACAAGCAGTCGAGTCAGTCACATCAAGATACGCCTCATCAAGTGATAGTGGCTCGATAAGTGGCGTGTATCGCTCGAAAATGGTACGGATCTGTTGGGACACTTGTTTGTATACGTGCATTCGTCCCGGGACGACGAGCAAATGGGGGCAAAGTTGAAGCGCTCTGGCTGTTGGCATCGCACTGCGCACACCGAATTTACGCGCTTCATAGTTACAGGTGCTGATCACGCCGCGTTGTTTCTCATGACCGCCAACGGCAAGCGCAATACCACGATAACTGGGGTTGTCACGCATCTCGACCGCTGCATAAAAGCAATCCATATCAACGTGAATTATTTTTCTGACTCGCTCAATCACGTTCCGCACACAAATAAATACTGTTTAAAAAAACAGTATAGCTGTAAATACACGTATTGGAAATAGTGTTATCTGGAGTCAGGTAGCAACAATTTTTCATGGCATTAAAGTGACATTTCATTATTATTGACTTCTATAACACTAAAGTTGATTTATATACGAAAGTAGGGAAACTTTTTGAGTAATAAAATACTGGTCGTCGAAGACAGTCGCGCCTTTAATAACTACTTACAACAAATCTTAAATCAGGCGGGTTATGAAGTACTTGCTGCCGAAAGCTATGCGGAAGCACAATCTATTTTAACGTCTCAGCCTGAGCTTCTCTGTGCAGTTTTAGATTACTGCTTACCGGATGCGCAGGACGGTGAGATCATCGATTTAGTCCTTTCTCACCAACAAAAAGTCATCGTGCTTACGGCGATGTTACAAGATGATGCTCGTGAAAAGATGCTGGCAAAAGGCGTACTCGATTACATCTTAAAAGACAGCATGGCCTCCGTTTCTTACCTTCTTCCTCTGATTAAACGCCTGACCAACAACCAGCAACACAAATGTCTGGTTGTTGATGACTCAATGACGGTTCGCCGCCATGTCGTACAATTACTTGAGCATCAATACATCCAGACATTGCAAGCCGAGAATGGTCAACAAGCAATCGAAGTTATTGAACAAAATCCAGATATTACCTTGGTTCTGACCGACCATGATATGCCAATCAAAGATGGCATCACTATGATCCGAGAGCTTCGCCAAAAGCTCGATAAAAACCAATTGGCGATCCTTGGGATCTCTGGAAGTGATGACCACTCAATGACAGCGCGCTTTCTAAAAGCGGGAGCAAACGACTTTCTGTACAAGCCTTTTAATCAAGAAGAGTTCTTTTGTCGGGTCCATCAAATCTTGGATATGAAAGAAGCCACAACAGATTTATTTAGAATGGCGAACCAAGATTCACTCACTGGCTTATGGAACCGTCGCTTTTTATTTGGGCAAACATGTGACAACGATGAGCAACGCAATATTGCTATGCTAGATATCGATTTCTTTAAGAAAGTGAATGATAACTATGGTCATGATGGTGGCGATGCTGCACTTGTTATGGTCGCCAATATATTAAAAATCTATTTTCCTGATGATGTGATTGCACGATTCGGGGGCGAAGAGTTTTGCATCCAAGCCTACGGCAGCTACGACGACTTTGTGACACGTTTAGAGCAAATGCGTCAACGCGTAGAGAAAACTCCGATTCCTTATCAAGATGACCAGATTCAAGTAACCATCAGCGTCGGTGTTTCAAACATCAAGGGCAATTTAGATCAGCAAATTAAAATCGCGGATGACCGTTTGTATCAAGCGAAAGGAAACGGGCGGAATCAAACCGTATCTCAGTAGACGGCACTTAATGTCACCAACCTAATTCAATATTCAAACGGAAACCAAAGCCGAAAAAACAAAACCCAGCCATTGGCTGGGTTTTATCATTTTTATTATCGCATATTAAGCAATGCGATCTTTTTCCCATGCAGCAAGCTTCTCTGCGCGGGCTGCTTCACGTGCTTCGCGCTTCTTACGTGCATCACATGGTTCTGGGCAGTTACATACTTTCTCAATACCAACCGCACCTAGACCGCCACAGCTGCCTTTCACGACCTTCTTTTGGAAGATGTAACCAACTGCCATCGCTGCAATTACCGCAACAAAGACAGCAAAAGTAATTAGAAATGTACTCATAAGGACATGCTCACTTCTGTTGTTATTTCTTCATGAACGGCTTGTATGCTTCCGAAGCCAGCTCTTTAAAACCATCATCCGTTTTCACAATCATGAAAACAGGAATATTATTCTCATTTGCGATTTCCATGCCTTTGTCTTCACCTAGCACCATAAGACCAGTTGCAAGACCATCAGCTGTCATCGACGATTTATCCAGTACCGTTACAGACACCACCTTATGATGGATTGGTTTGCCCGTATGCGGGTTAATGATATGAGAGTATCGCACACCATTGCTCTCAAAGTAATTACGATAGTCACCGCTTGTTGCAATTGCCATGTCACCTGGTTCAATAATCTCTTGAATTGAACGCTCATCAACGGTTGGTTTTTCAATCGCAATACGCCATGGCACACCTTCACGGTTTATGCCTTTCAAACGCATTTCACCGCCAACTTCCACCATGTAGTTATGAATGCCTTCTGATTGCAGGTAATCTGCCACAACATCCACACCCCAACCTTTGGCAATCGTCGATAAGTCAACGTACAAGTTTGGAATATCTTTCGACAGCTTGTTACCTTCAACAGAAAGGTGATGGATACCAGTATTCGCTTTACGAGCTGCTAGCTCTTCATCTGTTGGAACCACATCTGGGCGCGCTTCTGGACCAAAGCCCCATAGGTTCACTAGTGGACCTACGGTTACGTCTAATGCACCTAGAGTAAGACCGTTCAAGCGAATCGCTTCTTTCACTACCGTTGCTGTTTGTGGCGATACTTCAAATGGCTCGCTAGTTTTATGTTGATTAAAACGGCTAAGCTCTGAATCTTCACGGTAAGTCGACATTTGATCGTTCACTTCTTCTAGCAATCGATCGATTTCAGTCTGAAGCGCTTCTGGTGAAGGTAAACCATCTTGCTCGATGTATTTAATGTTGTAAGTAGTCCCCATCGTTGGACCACTTAAATGAATTTGATCCGCAGGCTGCTCACAGCCAGCCAAAACCAATAGAGAAGCGAATGCAACAAGCCATTTTTTCACTTGTTTACTCCTATTATCGTTAAATTGATATGGAAAATGGGTTCTCTTGAGATAAACCGATTTCCTATATCAACTGTTGAATATCATTTTGTTTGTTACAAAAAATAATGGCTAGCCCTTATAGAGCTAGCCATAGATTCAATCACTTGGGAGGATTAACCACCGAAGTCATCTAGAAGGATGTTCTCATCCTCTACACCTAGATCTTTTAGCATACCGATTACAGCAGCGTTCATCATAGGTGGACCACACATGTAGTATTCACAGTCTTCTGGCGCTTCATGATCACGTAGGTAGTTCTCGTAAAGAACATTGTGAATGAAGCCAGTGTAACCATCCCAGTTATCTTCTGGCATAGGGTCAGACAGTGCACAGTGCCATACGAAGTTATCGTTCTCAGCCGCTAGGCCATCGAAGTCTTCTACGTAGAACATTTCGCGCTTAGAACGTGCACCGTACCAGAATGACATCTTACGCTTAGAGTGCAGACGTTTTAGCTGGTCGAAGATATGAGAACGCATTGGAGCCATACCTGCACCACCACCAACGAATACCATTTCAGCATCAGTGTCTTTCGCGAAGAACTCACCGAATGGACCTGAAATCGTACACTTGTCGCCTTCTTTTAGAGACCAGATGAACGATGACATGATACCAGGTGGTACATCAGGATTATTAGGCGGCGGCGTAGCGATACGCACGTTCAGCATAATAATACCTTCTTCTTCTGGGTAGTTAGCCATTGAGTAAGCACGGATCGTATCTTCGTTTACCTTAGACTCGTAACGGAACAAGTTAAATTTGTCCCAATCTTCACGGTACTCTTCAGGTACATCGAAGTCAGCGTACTTAACGTGGTGAGCTGGTGCTTCAATCTGGATGTAACCACCAGCACGGAAAGGTACTGATTCGCCATCTGGAATTTGTAGCTTAAGCTCTTTGATGAATGTCGCTTTGTTATCGTTAGAGATAACTGTACATTCCCACTTCTTAACGCCGAAGATCTCTTCAGGAAGCTCGATGTCCATGTCAGTTTTCATTGCAACCTGACACGCTAGACGCTCACCTTCACGTGCTTCACCTTTAGTAATATGGTCAAGCTCGGTAGGTAGGATGTCACCACCACCTGATTTAACTTTTACGCGACACTGACCACAAGAGCCACCGCCACCACAAGCAGAAGATACGAATACGCCAGCACCAGCTAACGCAGATAGTAGCTTACCACCTGGTTGTGTAACGATCGCCAGTGAAGGGTCATCGTTCACAGAAATTGTAATGTCACCTGTTGGTACAAGCTTAGACTTAGCGAAAAGAATCACTAGTACTAGCGCAAGTACGATCAGAGTAAACATCACTACACCAAGAATAATGTCCATTGACTATTCCTTAATTGTTGCGGTTTACCCGACTTACAGTTGAACACCAGAGAAAGACATAAAGCCTAACGCCATAAGACCTACAGTGATAAACGTGATGCCTAGACCACGTAGACCTGGAGGTACATCTGAGTACTTCATCTTCTCACGGATACCTGCAAGAGCGACGATCGCTAGCATCCAGCCCACACCAGAACCGAAACCGTAAACAACAGATTCAGCAAAGTTGTAGTCACGTTGTACCATGAAAGATACACCACCGAAGATCGCACAGTTTACTGTGATCAGCGGTAGGAAGATGCCTAGCGCGTTGTACAAAGGTGGGAAGAAACGGTCAAGAACCATCTCTAAGATCTGTACAAGTGCTGCGATTACACCGATGAAGGTGATGAAGTTTAGGAAGCTAAGGTCTACGCCCTCAACTAACGCGTTCTCTTTCAGAACTAGGTTGTAAACTAGGTTGTTCACAGGAACCGCGATAGTTAGTACTACCACTACTGCAACACCTAGACCGAAAGAGGTCTTAACTTTCTTAGATACGGCAAGGAAAGTACACATACCTAGGAAGAAAGACAGTGCCATGTTTTCGATGAAAATCGATTTAACTAGCAGACTGATGTAATGTTCCATGACGCCCTTACTCCTTCGCTTCTACTTGTTCTGGTTTCAGAATACGGATTACCCAGATTAGGAAGCCGATTAGGAAGAATGCAGATGGTGCTAGTAGCATCAGACCGTTTGGCTGGTACCAACCACCGTTGCTCACTAGAGGTAGAACTTCCATGCCGAATAGCTTGCCTGAACCGAATAGTTCACGGAAGAAACCTACAGTGATAAGAACGAAGCCGTAACCTAGACCGTTACCGATACCATCAATTAACGATGGGATTGGCGCAGATTTCATTGCGAATGCTTCAGCACGACCCATTACGATACAGTTCGTGATGATAAGACCTACGAATACAGATAGCTGTTTAGAGATATCGTATAGGTAAGCTTTAAGCACTTGGTCTACCACGATTACTAGCGATGCGATGATTGCCATCTGAACGATGATACGCACACTGTTAGGAATGTGGTTACGGATCAGAGAAACAGAGAAGTTAGACAATGCAGTTACGAAAGTTACCGCTAGTGTCATTACAAATGCTGTTTCTAGTTTAGTTGTTACTGCAAGAGCAGAACATACACCAAGAACCTGCAGCGCGATCGGGTTGTTGTCCAACACCGGCGCCATAATGCTCTTTTTAATGTTTTGTGCGCTAGACATTAGTTCAGACCTCCGTCACGAACTTTTGCTAGGAAAGGACCAAAGCCCATGTCACCTAACCAGAAGTCAAATGTACCTTGAACACCGTTACCAGTTAGTGTCGCACCAGATAGGCCATCAACGCCGTGTTCAGAACCTTCTGGAGCACCACCTTTAACAATCTTGATTGCTGGTTTGTGGTTCTCGTCGAATAGTTTCTTACCAACGAATTGAGCACGCCATGCTGGGTTTTCTACTTCACCACCAAGTCCAGGAGTTTCACCTTGCTCGTAGTAAGTAATACCAGACACAGTGTTACCGTCAGTTTCAACCGCAACGAATGCGTACATCATAGACCATAGACCGTTACCGTGAACTGGAATGATAACTTTAGAAATGTCATCACCACTTTTCACTAGGTAAACGATACCTGTGTTAGCACGACGTAGGATCTTAGCTTTGTCTTCATCAGCCGTTAGCTTGATAGACTCAGCAGGATCTTTAGCTGCTTTACGTTGGTCGTAGTTAGCTGCTGTAGAGCCGTCTTCAGCTTTCTCTACAAAATCACCAGTTTTGAAGTCAACTAGACGAGGTTCGATGTACTCAGCAAATAGCTCAGGAACTTTCTTACCTTCAGCGTCGATACCCGCAACTTCGATGATCTTAGATTGCTTATCTAGTACAGCGTTAGCTTTTTGCTGGTCACGCAGACCCACTGCTGCTGTTGATACGATGATTGAACAAACAAGGCTCAACCCGACAACAACACCCAGCGTCTTTTTAATGCTGTCGTTATTACTTGCCATAGCGTGCTAGTCTCCGCTTGATGTTCTTCTCGATAACTACATGGTCGAACAGAGGTGCGAACAGGTTCGCGAATAGAATCGCCAGCATCATACCCTCTGGGTAAGCCGGGTTAACTACACGGATCATCACACACATTGCACCGATTAGGATGCCGTACCACCATTTACCACCGTTAGTAAATGAAGCTGATACTGGGTCAGTTGCCATGAAGAACATACCGAATGCAAAACCACCTAGAACTAGGTGCCAGTGCCATGGCATGTTGAACATTGGGTTGGTGTCAGAACCGATCACGTTGAATAGTGTCGATACTGCGATCATACCGATCATTACACCTGCGATGATGCGCCATGAAGCGATTCGCATGTAAACGATCATCGCTGCACCGATCATTAGAGCAAGCGTTGATACTTCACCAATTGAGCCTGGGATGTTACCGATGAATGCATCCATCCAAGTGATAGGAGCGCCAGTGATGTTGTTGATCAATGCGCCGCTACCGCCGTGAGCCCATTGGCTAAGAGCAGTTGCACCAGAGAAGCCGTCAGCCGCAGTCCATACTACGTCACCCGAGATTTGCGCTGGGTAAGCGAAGAATAGGAAAGCACGACCTGCAAGAGCAGGGTTCAGGAAGTTACGACCTGTACCACCGAAGATCTCTTTAGCAACAACAACACCAAATGTGATACCTAGTGCCGCTTGCCATAAAGGTAGCGTTGGTGGAACGATAAGTGCGAACAGGATAGAAGTTACAAAGAAACCTTCGTTAACTTCGTGCTTACGCACCATACAGAAAAGCACTTCCCAGAAACCACCAACAATAAATACTGTTGCGTAGATTGGTAGGAAGTAAGTCGCACCTAGTAGCATCTTACTGCCAACGCCAGCTTCCGCACCGATGGTGCCACCAAGCATTTCTGTTAGCCAGTAGTGCCAGTTACCTGCGATAACTGTCGCTAGTTGGTCACCAGCGTACATGTGGTTAAGTGCTGCGATAGCTTGGCCACCCGCATTGTACATACCCCAGAACATTGCTGGGAATACTGCGAACCAAACCATGATCATGATACGTTTTAAGTCAACGCTATCACGAACGTGCGAGCTACGTTTTGTTACTAGACCTGGCGTGTAGAATAGTGTTGCTGCTGCTTCGTACAGTGCAAACCACTTTTCGTGCTTACCGCCTGGTTCAAAATGATGCTCGATATCCTCAATGAATTTCTTAAGCATGGATTACCCTTCCTTCACGATGGTATCTAGGCATTCACGAAGTAACAGACCGTACTCGTATTTACCAGGACATACAAAGGTACACAATGCTAGATCTTCTTCATCCAGTTCAAGCGCACCAAGTGCTTGAGCACTATCAGTATCGCCTGCACATAGATCACGAAGTAGCAGTGTCGGTTCCATATCAAGCGGCATTACGCGCTCGTAGTTGCCGATTGGAACCATTGCACGGTCACTACCGTTAGTCGTTGTTGTCATGTTGAACAACTGACCTTTGAAGATGTGACCAAGGAAAGATTTCGTGATTGAGAACTTGTTTTTACCAGGTACAGCCCAGCCAAACAGTTCTTTGTCACGACCTTCGCGTAACACAGAAACTTGTTGGTGGTAACGACCTAGGTAGGCATGTGGACCAGACGCTTGAGTACCAGAAAGTACCGAGCCTGAAATCACACGAACTTCACCAGGCATCAACTCGCTGTCAGTTAGGTCTTCAAGAGAAGCACCAACAACTGTACGAAGAAGACGTGGGTTGTTCACAACAGGACCAGCTAGAGACACAACACGATCAGTGTAAAGCTCACCCGTTAGGAAAAGCTGACCGAACGCGATAACGTCTTGGTAGTTGATGCTCCATGCCACATTTTCTGCATTCACTGGGTATAGGAAATGCATGTGGGTGCCAGCAAGACCTGCTGGGTGAGGACCATCGAAGACGTGTTCTTCTACGTTTGACTGAGAAGAGCGTGGCAAGCTAGTGCCAGACTTACATACGTAAACCTTGCCTTCTGTCAGGGCTGAAAGAATGTCTAGACCGGCAACGAATGCTTCTTGTTGTTCATTGATGATCAACTCAGGCTGTGCTGCTAGTGGATTAGTATCCATTGCAGTTACGAAAATAGCCTTAGTAGCAGACTCGATTGCTGGAACCTTGCTAAACGGACGAGTACGTAAAGCGGTCCAAAGACCAGATTCAACCAATTGAGTCTTGATCACTTCGCGATCTAGACCTGCTAGTTGAGCTGCTTCGAACTTATCAAATGTAACCTGCTCTTCGCCTGCTACTTCAATCACTACTGATTGAAGTACACGCTTAGCGCCACGGTTAATTTCGATCACTTTACCGGCTGCTGGAGCAGTGAACTTCACGCCAGGGTTCTTTTTGTCTTCAAAAAGAACTTGCGCTTTTTTCACTTCATCGCCAACGCGGACATGCATGGTAGGACGCATGCCAACGTACTCTTCGCCAAGCAAGGCGACTTTTTTGATGGTCTTACCATCATTAATCACCTGGGATGGAGCTCCTGCGATAGGAAGATCCAAGCCCTTCTTTATTGTAATCATACGCACTTGCACTACTTTTATCGGGAAAAAGATTCTTTTGATTGCGTAACTTTTAGACACGACATCAGTGTCCGGTTTTGATGTTGTTTAAAACATCAAAATCGCAACATCCTATTAATTATCTCGTCACAAATATTAGGCGAGATTTATCAGGTGCCGTAGTCTAGCATTTTTTAGGAACTTGATGCCATGACCAATCTTAGGAAAGGAGGGTTTATTTCGGTAGAACAAGGTCTAAAAGGTTAAAGAATAGTCATAAGTTTGACCGAACGCACAAATGCCAATTCCCATATATTTGATATGGAATAAAAACATTCATGCTTTGAAACATGCATTAATTTTCATTCATTTGTTGAAACACTGTTAACACTTTTTATAACCTTTATTTGTGCCACATTTTTGTCCCGAAAAGATGTAAAACAAAAAAAGATGGCCGAAACCATCTTTTTAAATCAGTGTTTTAATCGCGCTCTAGCGACCGCCACCCATACACATAGGACTATCTGGTGCCCCATCTTGTTCAAGCTTCCACTCTTCGTTGGTGTAAGTGTGGATCGCTAATGCATGAATGTGATTATCGAGCTCATCAGCCAATACAGTATGTACCTGACGGTGACGTCCAATAAGGCGCTGACCCGCAAATGCATCACTCACCACAATCACTTTGAAGTGACTTTCAGAACCCGGCGGAACGTTATGCATATAGCTCTCATTGATCACTTTCAAATAATTAGGTTGCAGCTCACTGTGCAGTTTCTTTTCTATGATTTCTTGGATCATATTCAGTCCTCATTGATGCCAATTCGGTAAGTATATACTCTAGTTTACTAAATGAAATCAACGAAACGCCCCGCTGCGAGTTCTTCAACGCCAGGTAGTTCGCTAAAAGCCTGTGAAAATCAGTAAATTTGACAGCTTTTTGTATCTTGAATCTTCATCATTTGCGACAATAATCACTAATTTCCGAATCTACTTACGTTTAGTTATGAAAACCGAATTGAATCTTCATGATCGTAGCCTGACCCTACATCGTTTCCCAATGCGCTCTAATGAGACTCTTCAAGCATGGGACGCAGGTGATGAATACCTCATCAATCACGTGGAAGAACTTGCACTGCCTGACAATCAAAATATCGTGGTTATTAACGATAACTTTGGTGCGTTGGCTTGCTGGTTTTCAGACAAACACAATGTCACTTTAGTCAGTGATTCTTTTATCTCCCACAAGGGAGCACAACAAAACCTAGAGCAAAATGGTGGCAACAAGGTCGCATTTCTCACCACCATGGATGAGATTCCTGCGAATGCAGACTTGGTTTTGTTACAGCTACCTAAAAGCAACCGACATCTTGTTTGGCTGTTGAGTCAATTGCGTAAAACGTTGCCCGCGACCTGCCCTATTATTGCGGTCAATAAAGCGAAAGAGATCCATACTTCGACACTGAAATTATTCGAAAAATACTTAGGCGAGACAAAAACCTCTCTAGCATGGAAAAAACACCGTCTAGTCTTCTCACACGCAAATGCGCAACCTGTTATGGAAGTAGACCCAATGACAGTATGGGGAGTTGACGGCGAAAACATCGAACTCAAAAACCTGCCAAATGTTTACTCTGGTGAAAGCCTGGATTTAGGGGCACGCTTTATGCTTCAACACCTCCCTCAAGATTCGGAGCTAAAACACGTCATCGATCTTGGTTGTGGTAATGGTGTTCTATCCGTAAAGATGGGGCAATTGAATCCCCAAGCACGCCTGACTTGTGTCGATGAGAGCTTTATGGCTGTCGAGTCTGCGAAACAAAACTTATTGGCGAATTTAGGAGAAGAGCGTGATATTCAGTGCATTGCCAACAACTGTTTGGATGGATTTAAATCAAGCAGTACTTGTATGGTGATGTGTAACCCGCCTTTCCACCAGCAGCAAGCGATTACTGATCACATTGCATGGCAAATGTTCTGCGATGCCAAACAAATACTGAACCAAGATGGCAAACTATTGGTCATAGGAAACCGTCACCTTGGTTACGATGCGAAGCTAAAACGTCTATTTGGCGACAAAAATGTGAAATTAGTCGCTTCTAACAATAAGTTCGTGATTTTACAGGCAACGAAAAATCCTGCTAAATTAGGCGCAAAGCAATAAAGTCCTGACTTTAGCAAAATGTTTAAAAGGAATAATAAGATGAAAAAACTGGTACTCGCGGCTTCGGTTGCTTTGCTTGCTGCATGTTCAGCGCCACAACAACCTCAACTGAATCTGATGCCTGAAACGACATTAAGCACAAACCCTATCGTACAAGGTAAGAGCTATAGCCTAACCAGTAAAGATGTACGCGCAGCACAATACGTTGCACTTGTTGACAACGGTCGTTCAAACATTTTGCCTCTTCATGCAAAGCAAAACCTACGCATTTCTCTTGAAGAAGCGCTAGAGAAGCAGTTCTCTTCTCAGGGCTTCCACTCTGATCTAAACAGCGACAATTCGATTGAGCTGCAAGTTCAAGAAGCGTTGGTGAACGTGAAGCATTCAGTGATGGAAAATCAAATGGATGCAAAAGTGGTACTAGAGATCACGGCGGAAACTCCGCAAGGCAAGCTTGTTAAGACCTATACTGGTACAGCTAAACGTTCGGGAACATTAAGCGCTTCAGATTCAGATATTGAGCAAACATTAAATGATGTTGTTGCTTTAACATTGAAAGAAATCGCGAATGACCCTGAGCTTCGTCAATACATGCAGGAGCGATTCTAATGCTACGCAAAGTTATTCTTTCTCTCGCGCTATTGAGCTGCAGTGTTTTCGCCGGTCCGAAAGTTGCGTTTGAAACAACACTGGGTAACTTCACCGTTGAGTTAAATGAGGAAAAAGCGCCAATTACTGTCGCTAATTTCCTTAAATATGTCGAAGACGGTAGCTACGAGGGCACCATTTTCCATCGAGTGATCCCTGGCTTTATGGCACAAGGCGGCGGCTTCAACCAAGATATGCAAATGGTGAAGACATACGCTCCAATTAAAAACGAAGGTAACAATGGTTTAAACAATGACCGTGCTACTATCGCGATGGCTCGTACCAACGCCCCAGACTCTGCTACTCGCCAGTTTTTCATTAACCTAGTAGATAACGACTTCTTGAACTATGGCGCTCGCCCACCGGGTTACGCTGTGTTTGGCGAAGTCACTGAAGGCTTTGACGTCATTCAAAAGATGGCACAACAGCCAACCAAATCTGTCGGTCGCATGCGCGATGTCCCTGATACGCAAATCGTCATCACCAAAGCAACACTGCTCAAATAGCCAAACTCATAAGCCCTTTGAATATTCGAAGGGCTTTCTCTTTTAGTGGCTCAATTTTAACGGATTGATTTATGTCTTCATTGCCTTCCATCACTTGGTTGGAAACGGTAAAAAGTTACCTTGATAAACGCCTGCTTTGGGTTTTCATGTTGGGTTGCTCCAGTGGCTTCCCATGGGTACTTATTGGTTCAAATATGTCGGGTTGGCTGAAAGATGCAGGTCTCACTCTGTCTGCTATTGGCTACTTCGGCAGTGTATTTGCGGTGTACGCAATCAACTTTATGTGGGCTCCTTTGGTCGATCGCGTCAAGCTGCCTGTATTACATCGCTTGCTAGGGCAGCGTCGTAGCTGGATCTTTCTATGCCAAAGTGTCGTGCTGGTCGCGACTCTATTTATTGCAGGTGTAAACCCAGCGGAAAACCTAGTTTTCACCTCACTGCTCGCACTGTGTATTGCCACCGCGTCAGCAACACAAGACATTGCGATTGATGCATTCCGTATTGATAGCTTTCCAAAATCAGAAGATTCGAAATTACCGCAAGCCTCCGCAATGGCAGTAATTGGTTGGTGGACTGGCTACTCTTTACCTGGTTATTTGGCATTCATCAATGCAGACAGTGTCGGTTGGAATGGCGTGTATTACGGCATGGCGTTTATTGTCATCATTTTGATGCTCTTCACTTTGCTGGTAGGTGAACCGAAAACACAGCGTGAACAACTTCAATCGGAAGCAGAGCAGCGCCATAAAGAAGTAGTTGGTTCTAAATTAGTCGCTTGGTTTACCGTTACCGTTGTAGAACCTTTCTTAGATTTCTTCAATCGAAATGGTGTTCGTGTTGCCATCACGCTTTTATTGTTTGTTTTCCTATTCAAGATTGGGGAAGCATTCTTAGGTCGTATGTCCATCGCTTTCTATAAAGAGATAGGTTTTAGCAACGAGCAAATCGGTTACTACTCGAAACTCATTGGCTGGGGTGCGACCATGTTGTTCACCTTTGTCGGCAGTATGTTCAACGTTAAGTTTGGTATTGTACGTGGCTTGATGATTGGTGGTATTGCAATGGCAGCAAGCAACCTGATGTTTGCTTGGATCGCGAAAGTCGGACCAAATGAACACTTGTTCTTGGCGACGATCATTGTTGATAACTTCACGACGGCATTCTCGACAGTGGCGTTTGTATCATTCTTGACGATATTGACCGGTCAAGCTTTCTCAGCGACTCAATACGCATTGTTGGCGTCGCTAGGTAACTTTGGGCGAACAACATTGGCGTCATTCAGTGGCGAACTGGTCGATTATCTGAATGATTGGACCACATTCTTCGTTATTACTGCCGTAATGGTTGTGCCAAGCTTGATCATGCTCTATTCATTGCGACACTACTTTACTGAGTTGCTGGAAAAGGCAAAACAAAGAAATTAAAGAAAAGATGATGAAGAAAGCCACCGAGATAAGGTGGCTTTTTGTTTGAGTTCCTAGCTTATGGATACATGCCTTTACCAAACAGATTGAAGATTCTCGCGACACCCTGTGTGAATATCATTGGCTCGGTCAGTACCGTCAAACATAAGCAGTCTTCACCGGGCTTAGTAAAAGGGCTATGTTTTACTGACGCATCTCTTACCAGCATATCTCCCACTTCGTAGTGACCATCTTCATCACTGAATCCACCATGGAGTACAAGTGTCGATTCTTGTCCTTTGTGCGTGTGCTGCGGAATACGAACATCTTCACTTATATACATAAGGTTAACGCGCGCATCTTCCCCTAAATCCAATTGAGCGCTATACACTTTTCCACCGTAACTCTTCCACTCCCCCACTAAATCTGAAAAGCGACTGAGCGTTTTCGGAAGCTTGAAATCTTTACCCGCAACCGCCACCTTCGCTACATCTTTAATAATAATGCTATCTGGTTTGGGTTCTGCCGTAATAATGTCGTTAAACATACTGTCAAACTCTGCATCGTATTCTGGTGAAATGTCATCAACGACAACATTCGCCTGTGCAGCTTCTAACTGATTTACATACGCTCGGCATTTGGAACAGTTTTCTAGATGTGTGGCAACCACCAGACCAGAAACTGCATCAATACTTCCGGAAGCGTAAGCTTCTAACAAGTTGTTATCTGGATGTTTGTTCATAATTGCTCCGTATGCATTGAATGCCTCAACTTCTCTACCGCGAGTCTCAATCGTGATTTCACGGTCCCCAAAGGTATGTCAAACAACTCAGCGACTTGTTGGTGTGGCAACTCTTCGAGGTATACTGCCTGCAAAACGTCCCTTTGATTCTTCGGCAGGATGTCTAAAAACTTCACCACCTGATCTTTGAGCATGTCTTGCTCTGGCGAATAATGGTCCACCAAATCAGGCGGGTAATAATCTGATGGCCAAATGTCGTCAGAATGGATGTGTAGGTCCTTACCCTTTTGCTTTCTTAGTAAATCAAAACAAAGGTTACGGATAATGGTGTAAATCCATGTCGACAAAGCACTCTTGGTACCGTCGTATAAATGAGCCTTTTGCCATACCGTTGCCATGGTTTCTTGCACCATCTCCATCGCAACTTGCTCGTTACCGACATGTTTGTAGGCGAACTGCTTAAGTTTTGGTGCATAGAAACGAAATACGAAAGCAAAAGCGTCTTTATCACGCGCTTTCACTTTATTCATGTATTCATTCCATTCGCTTCGCCCCAATTTTTGTGGGCTTTCACTCATCATAATCAGCCTTAATTGTTGGGAGGAGTCGCCCCCTCCCATCCTATGTTACTTGGTAATGTCACCAACAAGCAGACCAAAACCACCATTGTCATCAATTGCAATCGCCTGATATACCATGCCATTTTCTAGTGTAGGCAAAGGCGCAGGACCAATGACCGGAGTTTTATCACCTGGCGCTGTTACGGTTACAAAGTAATCGCCAGCAGTGACGTAAACATTTTGAGCACTATCTTTATACGCAAAGTTAGCTAATGCTGGATCACTTTGAGAAATATCTTGCGACGGTGTTAGATAAACATCCACACTTGCGGCTGCTGGATTTGCTGCTGCGTGAGTGACATTCAGTACCGCGCTTGTCGCAATCGATCTTCTGTTATCCGATACCACAAGAGGCTCTACCGCAAGTGGTACCGCAGTACCCACAGCGTAAACACTGTAAGACATGCCACTATCCAAAGTTACATCAGCATCGATAATAGGGTCAGTTAGCCCCGCATCAACTGTTGCATTGTAGGTACCTGCATCAACCGAAAGGTAATTAGAGATATCTTTAAACATCACGTCGTTAAGTACGACATTGCCATCCAGCGCGACGTCCACATTTGGTGCACCATCGACAAGATGCCCTACTCTCAACTCAGATTTGCTGCCTGTATTTAAAATAATAGACGACCCCATACCATCTAGCACTAGTAGCTTGACTGGTGAGCCCGAGATCGTGCCGCCGGTTTTAATGGCAGCAATGGTCAAATCTGCGTTTGCAGGGAGCGGTATGGTACCGGAGTCAAAAGCAACGTTACCACCTGCAACAAGACGAACTTGGTAATCACCTGCAGCAATATTGAGGACGTCTGTCGAGTCTTTATACCCAAGAGTGGTAATAGGCGAAGAAGAAGCAAGGTCTGCACCCGAGGCTGTTACATACAGGTCAACATCACCTACACCAGCAGCCGCATGCACAACTTGTACATCCAAACTGTTTTCATCAGCCATCGACATTGCGCTTCTTGTCACGATCAATGGCTCCACTGGATTAGCCGACCCCATTGCAGCATCACCAACAACAAATGCGGTGTATTTAAGGTCTGAGTCTAAATCCAACGACGTCTTATCAACCACGGTTGCAACTTCACCACCTGGCAGTTGTACGTCAACTTGTACCGAGTTTGTACCCTCGCGCAGTTTTACGTAACCTGAACCCACACCGTAATCCACCCCGGTTAACGCTGCTTGGTCGTTAATCCAAACATTCGCTAAAGGGGCATCTGCCGACGCGTGTACCGCTTGTAAATTCGAATATTCAATCGAGTCGCTGTCTGAACCACACGCAACAATCCCTAGCACAGCAACCAAAGTTACTGCGGTTTTAGTTAGTCCTTTCATATCCTAGTCTCTCTTTTCGGTGGGGCGTCTATGGCTTGATTGAGAAATTCCAATGCTGGCAGACAATCTTTTGCACCAACCAGCTTCTCAAACAACGCGCTGTCGAGCGGCAATAATTCAAGCCAACGTTGGGTGACCCACGAAGCATCATCATAAAAACGATGCTGGTAGAGCCTGCCCACCTGAGGAAACTGTTCATATATATGATCGAGCTGCTTGCTCAAATAAAGAAAGTTGGGAGTGGGCGTTGGTTCGCACCAATTTTCAATCCACTCAACCTCAGCATGACGAAGACCATCTGAATCTGCTCGTACGCGCGTGACAGTAAAACGCTTTTCACCAACAACGGTGATACCAAGAAGCCCATCACTCAATGTTTCGAAATCAACGATGGTGACCAAAGTACCAATAGACGACACATTCCCTACTGCTTTTGGATCCTCTCCACTACCAACAAGGCAAACGCCGAACCCGACATTTTGAACGCTGCATTCTTTCACCATGCGTTGATACCGTGGCTCAAAAATGCGCAAATTCATTTTTCCTTCTGGCAGTACAACCGAGGTTAAAGGGAATAACATGACTTCTTTCATTAAATCGTCCTCTTTGATTCCCAAACTCATACGAACGGTGTATTGGAGAGATCACTAACGATTTATGTTGGTTAATCGACTGGCTTAAAAAGTCATAAAAACGTTTACGCAAACGACATGCGTCACATATTTATTGCAAAACGATGCAACAAACAAAAAGTTCCGTGAAATAAACTTATTTCGTGACGAGCCTCACTAAAAACCTTCATTTTTGCATCCTTTATCACTTTCATTTGGGATTTTTATCGCTATTATTCCCGCCAATTGGAAAGCGCAGCAAAGATTGCGTGTTCTGAATCATTACAAACATAGAGAGTCCCCTTATGCGTAAATCACTTTTAGCTCTTAGCCTTCTAGCGGCTACTTCAGCTCCTGTAATGGCTGCTGACTACTCAGACGGCGACATCCACAAGAACGATTACAAGTGGATGCAATTCAACCTAATGGGTGCATTTGACGAACTTCCAGGTGAGTCTTCACACGACTACCTAGAAATGGAATTTGGCGGTCGCTCTGGTATCTTCGACCTATACGGTTACGTTGACGTATTCAACCTAGCGTCAGACAAAGGCAGCGACAAAGTTGGCGATCCTAAGATCTTCATGAAGTTTGCTCCACGTATGTCTATCGACGGTCTAACTGGTAAAGACTTGTCTTTCGGTCCAGTTCAAGAACTTTACGTTGCAACACTATTTGAGTGGGATGGTACTGATTACAAAACTAACCCATTCTCAGTAAACAACCAAAAAGTTGGTATCGGTTCTGACGTAATGGTTCCATGGTTTGGTAAAGTAGGTGTTAACCTATACGGTACTTACCAAGGTAACCAAAAAGATTGGAACGGTTTCCAAATCTCGACTAACTGGTTCAAACCATTCTACTTCTTCGAGAACGGTTCTTTCATTTCTTACCAAGGTTACATCGATTACCAATTTGGTATGAAAGAGAAATACTCAAGTGCTAGCAACGGTGGCGCAATGTTCAACGGTATCTACTGGCACTCTGACCGCTTCGCAGTGGGTTACGGTCTAAAAGGCTACAAAGACGTTTACGGTATCAAAGACTCTGACGCACTTAAGTCAACTGGCTTTGGTCACTACGTAGCTGTAACTTACAAGTTCTAATAGAACCCATAAGTTCCCCAAAAATGGCGCCTTCTGGCGCCATTTTTATTTGCTTTCCTTTTTTCCCTCATTATCCTTGCAGCAAACCTTTTTAATGAGAGCGTTTGGTGAATATTCTTATCCTTGGACCTGGAGCCGTTGGCTCACTCTGGGCGACCAAATTCCAACTTGCCGGACACAACGTCTCCTTGTGGGGAAGAACCTCAGATAGTAAGCAACTGCTTCAACTTGATGACTCTCCTGCAATTAATTTTGCTAATCAACACCTTCCTTCTGTACAAGCCGCAGACCTGATTGTTGTGACAGTAAAAGCATGGCAAGTGGACGAAGCGATAACCCCTCTTTTGCCGTATATCAACACTGATACCATTGTAATGCTGATGCACAATGGCATGGGAACAGCACCACTTTTGGAAACAAAGCTCACTGATAACCCTATCGTGATTGCAACCACCACACACGGTGCCTATAAACCAAGCAAAGCACAGGTTCTTCATACTGGTCATGGTCACACCCAATTAGGTGGTTTTAATACCAAAGGCAATCAATGCGAATTTCTCGCGCAAGTGATGAACCACGCTTTACCAGAAGTCAGTTGGAACCCAAACATCAATGCTGCGCTGTGGACCAAGCTTGCGATCAATTGTGCAATCAACCCCCTGACAGCCATCCATCAATGCAAAAATGGTGATCTTGCTGCTCCTGAGTTTGCAGTGACATTAAAAAGCATCACTTATGAGTTGGTAGCAGTCATGAACAAAGAAGAGATAAAGATCGATTTTGACTCTTTACATGCCACAATTATGCAGGTGGTTAACGCTACAGCTGCAAACTACTCTTCTATGAGACAAGATGTCCTTCACCAACGTCGTACCGAGATAGACTTTATTACTGGTTATTTGCTGCAAGCTGCCGAAAAACACCAAATTAGTACGCCAGAGAACGCAAAACTCTATCAACACATCAAACAGATTGAACAAAGCTGGACAGAACAATGAACAAAAAGATCTTAGTACCTATCGCTCCGGGCACAGAGGAAATGGAAGCGGTAACCGTTATCGATATGATGGTTCGTGCTGGCTATGACGTGACGGTAGCAAGCGCAGACTTCGATGGTGCTCTTATAATGAAAGCCTCTCGCGGTGTAACACTGACAGCGGATTGTAAATTGGTTGATATTGCTGACGATGAGTTTGATGCAATTGTTCTGTCTGGTGGTGTTGGCGGCGCAGAAACCTTCCGTGATAGCACCATCATGATTGAGATTCTGAAACAGCATATGTACGAAGGAAAACTGGTTGCCGCGATTTGTGCAGCGCCAGCTTTGGTTTTGCAACATCACAACCTTTACCCTGAAGCCCTGATGACATGTCATCCAAGCTTCCAATCTCATATTCCTGAAGACAAATGGCGAGCTAAACGTGTCACCATGGATGTGAATCACAACCTACTGACAAGTCAGGGACCAGGAACTGCACTTGAGTTCGCGATGGAAATCATTATCAAACTTTCCGGTAAAGAACATGGATGGATGGTTGCTGAGCCGTTAGTCACTATCCCAACACTGCATTATCACGAACTCGGTGACGAATAATGTTTGACGTAAACGCTGTACGCGAACAGTTCCCAGCCCTAAATCAAGACGTCAACCAATCGCCTTTGGTTTACCTTGATAGCGCAGCAACAACACAAAAGCCACAGTGCGTGATCGATGTGATTAGCCGTTACTACAGTGCACAAAATGCTAACGTGCACCGTGGCAGTCACAGCTTAACAGCCAACGCGACCAGTCAATTTGAAGCGGCTCGTGAAACCGTTGCGAAGTTCATAGGGACAAGCAGTTCAAAAGAAATCATTTGGACTAGAGGCGCAACCGAAGCACTAAACCTAATCGCACAAACTTATGCTCGCAGCACACTCCAAGCAGGTGATGAAATCCTGATCAGTGAAATGGAACACCACGCGAACATCGTGCCTTGGCAAATTGTCGCGGAACAAACGGGCGCGAAAATCGTTAAAGTTCCGATGACCTCCGATTGCCAATTCGATATCAATGCGTTTGAAACACTATTGTCGGAGCGCTGTAAAATCGTGGCGTGTGCACAAATCACCAATGTCACTGGCTCTCGTCAACCTATCGAGAAAATCATCGCAACGGCACATGCAGCAGGTGCGGTTGTTGTTGTTGATGGTGCTCAAGGTATCGTTCATGAACCGTTGAACTTGGCAGAGCTTGATGTTGATTTTTATGTCTTCTCCGGTCACAAACTGTATGCCCCCGCTGGGATTGGCGTACTGTATGGCAAACTTGAACTTTTAGAAGCAATGCCTCCATGGCATGGCGGCGGCAAAATGGTCGAAAGAGTCTCGTTTGAGAAAACCACCTTCTCTGCCTTGCCGGGTAAGTTTGAGGCAGGCACACCAAACGTCGCCGGCGCGATTGCTCTAGCGAAAGCCATCGATTGGTACCAAAGCTTCGACCAAGCCGCAGTAGAGGCACATCTGCATTCTCTGCAGGACAAAGCTTACCAAGCACTAAGCCAGTTGGACGACATTCAAATCCTCGGTTACCAACCGAGCGCTTCAGTACTTACCTTTGTGATGGATGGCGTTCACCACCAAGACATTGCCACGCTGCTTGATCAACAAGGTATCGCTGTTCGTGCCGGGCATCACTGTGCGCACCCTCTGATGGATGCGCTCAACGTTAAAGGCACGGTGCGCGTTTCTTTTGGTATCTACAATACGTTAGAAGATGTTGAAAAGCTGATTGCAGCAGTCGAGAAAGCGGTCGATATGCTTTAACAATCAAGATACCAATCTAGATACATAGAAAAAGGGTTGAAACCACTTGGCTTCAACCCTTTTCTTTGTTTTGTTCTTTGCGCGATTTTAACTAACGCCAACTACTGAGCCTGTGTTTTGATCTGCTCAACAATCGCTTTCAAACCATTACCACGCGATGGGCTTAGGTGAGCAATTAAACCGAGTTTTTCGAAGTAAGCATCAATATCAAACGCTTGAATTTGCTCTGCCGTTTTACCGTCGTACGCCGCCATCACCAAGGCAATCAAACCACGTACAATACGCGCATCAGAATCAGCACAGAAGTGCCATACACCGTCTTGCTCTTTGCTCACCAGCCATACTAGGCTTTCACAGCCAGATACCGTAACTTGCTCTGATTTAAGCTCTTCAGGCATTTGAGGCAACTTTTTACCCCATTGAATTACCTGACGGTAACGGTCTTCCCAACCTTTAAATTGCTGCATGGTTGCAGCGATGTCTTCACTGGTAATGTCAGTGCCAAACGGCGAAACAGGAAAATCAGTCATGATGCGCTCTCTTCTCTGAATTACTTCTTATGCTTTTGGATCAGCTTTTCAACGATACGAGATACCGCAACAAAACCAAACGTTGCTGTTACAACCGTCGCTGCGCCAAAACCACTCGCACAGTCCATACGTTTTGGACCTTCTGCTGTCGATTTCACGCCGCATACTGAACCATCGGCTTGTGGGTACTTCAATTGCTCGGTAGAGAACACACAATCGATACCAAACTTACGTGCTGGATTTTTCGGGAAGTTATGATGACGACGCAATGTGTCTTTGATCTTCTTAGCCAGTGGATCTTGGATTGTCTTGGTCAGATCTGCCACCATGATTTGGGTTGGATCGATTTGACCACCAGCACCGCCGGTTGTGATCACTTTAATCTTGTTACTACGGCAGTAAGCCAATAGCGACGCTTTTGCTTTTACGCTATCGATCGCATCCAACACGTAATCGAACTCTTTGCTCAAGTACTCGTGCTGGTTATCTGGCGTGATGAAATCGTCAATCAGATTGACCTTACACTCAGGGTTAATCAGCTTAACACGCTCTGCCATTACTTCAATTTTGCTTTGACCAACCGTGCCAGTCATCGCATGAATTTGACGGTTAATGTTAGTCACACACACGTCATCCATATCGATAAGCGTCAACTCACCAATACCAGTACGTGCCAGCGCTTCTACCGCCCATGAACCAACACCGCCAATACCAATCACACACACGTGTGCAGCACGAAGAATTTCTACTTCGCTGTTGCCGTAGAGACGACGAGTGCCACCAAAACGTTGGTTGTAGCTGTCAGATGCCGGAGTATCGAGTTCACGCATATTGAAGTTCCAGATGATCGATAGAAAAACAAAGAGTGCGATTTATACGCACTCTTTGAGGAAATGTCTAGATGATGAGAGGTGATTCCTCTCACTAGGCGCTTATTGTAACTTCTCTGGTGGTAAAGCCCAAGGCGCTTGCGTTGGTGTGTTTTCCAAACCCAACTTCCATACTCGACCAAAGTGCTTGTAATGACCCGCTTCGGTACCTGCACGTGGCCCCATACCATGGTACAAGTCGAGATGGTTTTGTTTTACCGCTCCGCCAGTGTCCAGCACAATAAGAAGGCGGAGTTGGTGCGCACCACTCCATGTACCGTCTTTATTAAGTAACGGTACTTCTGCCAAAATTGGCGTACCCATAGGAAGAATCGAGCGATCGCCCGCCACCGATGCCATTGGTAATAGAGGGATACCTGCAGAACCCGTTACCGGCGCATCCGCTTGTGGCGCGAAGAAGACATAAGACGGATTTTGCTCAAGCAACTCACGAACCGTTGCTTCATCGTTTGCCATTACCCATTCTTTGATTGCTTTTAATGACATCTTTTCACGTGGTACTTCTCCACGTTCAATCAAAATTCGACCAATGCTCACATAGGCTTTGTTGTTCTTGCCTGCATAAGCAAAATATTCCAACGTGTCATCATCTTCAAAATGAACAAAACCGCTGCCCTGCACTTCCATCATAAATGGGTCGATCATATTTGGCGCGTAACCCAACTCAAGCCCTTGCCCTTCTAGTGCGCCATTGTAGATTTCGGCACGAGTCGGACAATCTGAACTACACGTCGGCTTGCCATACACTGGGTATTTAAACTTTTCATTTGGCTCATGGCGTAATTCCATCACCGGAGAGAAATATCCAGTGAACAACACGTTGCCCTTTTTATCCCCACCACCAAGTTGCGCAGCCTGAATGCCATATGCACTCAAAGCTGTCGTATCGCCACTTTGCAATGCCCACTCGCTCAATTTTTCATACAACGGTTGGTACATTTTTGCCATTGAAGGAGAGTTAATCACCACCTGCTCTGCTTGCTTATTGAATTCAGTAAAGTCTTGCGGTTTGTTTGATTCCACCACATCCGTTTTATTTAGGATGTTTGGAAACTCGCCATCTAAATATTGTTGAGCGCGATCGTTTTGATCGGCAGCACAACCAAATAGCAAAGCTAAAGAGACGATAGGAAGGAGTTTTTTAAGCACGTGTTTTTTCCATAAAAGAAGATAGCAAAAGGATGGCAAACAAATGCACACGACGCAATTGAAAAGCTGCGACAAAGTGTATCAGCGCTAAGGCAAATGCTCTGTTTGCTGTCAATTTATCCATTTAAACTGGGTTGAGAATAATAACAGCAATGGAATCAAACGATTGTCCGGAAAATGTTTGTGAAAAGTCGCAAGAACATAAAGATGTGACAAAACGCGACGTCCTGCCATCATGCAACGAATCGCGCTTTAAAAGAGTGGGTTATCGAACCGCTAAGTTAGAGTGCCCTTCTAAATGAAAAACGGGCAGATAATGGGCATTCGCATCTAATTTCATCTCGGCATAGTGCTGCCCGACAAACTCAAAAGTGCGAACAGTTGAACCCACTTTATAAGACAAGCTATCACCATCGAACTCAAAGTCAGTAGCGACCGTGGAGCCACGAACCATCACCCCTCGTTCACTCAGGATGAACTCTTCGCGGGCATAAGGTGCAACATCTTGCTCCACCCACTTGCCATAAACGGTAGATTTAGGAATCGGCGGATTTACATAGCGCGTAATTAAGTCGCCGTACATCAAAAGAACGGCAATTGTCCCAACAAGCGCAGTTAACATCAGAGAACGTTCTGTCCACTTGCGTAATGTCGATTTGGTTGATGAATTTTGCTCGGTTTGAGCAGTGATCGCAGCATTCTTATTTACAACTGAAGACATGAGGCTCACGTAATTAAACTAGACCGGAGCATTGTACCCTCTTCGCCCAAACAGAACCAAGTATCATACTCTCGATGTTTGGACTCTATTCCAAAAAATTGCCTTGCCAACAATTGAATAAAAAGACAATATTAGAGCATAAATAAACACAAGGAATGGCTGTAGTGAAAATTCGTAGTACTGCTCTGGTTAAAGGATTCCGTCAATCCACGCCCTATGTAAACGCACACCGTGGAAAAACCATGGTGCTGATGTTAGGCGGCGAAGCGGTTGCTGATAAGAACTTTGGCAACATTATCAATGACATTGCATTGATGCACAGCCTTGGCATCAAAGTCGTCATCGTCTATGGCGCTAGACCACAGATCAATCAACTGCTGGAAAAACAAGACCTTACTACGCCATATCATAAGAATATCAGGATCACCGACGAAGCCGCACTTTCGGTAGTTATGCAAGCAGCGGGACAACTTCAGCTAGCCATTACCGCACGCTTATCTATGAGCCTTAACAACACACCAATGGCAGGCACGCAACTTAACGTTGTAAGCGGTAACTTTGTCATCGCTCAACCTCTTGGTGTTGATGATGGCGTCGACTATTGCCATAGCGGTCGCATCCGTCGAATCGATACCGATGCTATTCACCGTACACTCGATCAAGGTTCGATTGTGTTGCTCGGTCCTATTGCCAGCTCAGTAACTGGTGAATGTTTTAATCTGCTTTCTGAGGAAGTGGCGACTCAACTTGCGATCAAGTTAGGAGCAGATAAATTGATTGGGTTCTGTTCAGAACAAGGGGTCATTGATGACAATGGCAATGCGGTGGCGGAATTATTCCCTATCGAAGCCGAACATGTCATTAAAAAACTCACTGAAAATACATCCCCAGACAGCGATTACCACTCTGGAACTCTGCGTTTTCTTAACGGTTCGATTGCAGCTTGCCGAGCTGGAGTACCTCGAAGCCACCTTATTAGTTACAAGGTGGATGGCGCGCTTATCCAAGAATTGTTCTCTTTTGATGGTATCGGTACACAAGTCGTCATGGCAAGTGCAGAGCAAGTGCGCGGAGCCAATATTGATGATATCGGTGGTATCTTAGAATTGATTCGACCTTTGGAAGAACAAGGCGTGTTGGTGAGACGTTCCCGAGAACAATTGGAGCAAGAAATTGGTAAATTTACTATTATCGAAAAAGACGGTCTGATTATCGGATGCGCCGCCTTGTATCCCTATGTCGAAGAACGCAAAGCAGAAATGGCGTGTGTCGCCATCCATCAAGACTATCGCGATGGCAATCGAGGATTGTTATTGCTGAATTATATGAAGCATCGCTCTAAGTCTGACGACATCAACCAAATCTTTGTGCTCACTACGCACAGCTTACATTGGTTCAGAGAACAAGGCTTTTATGAAGTAGGCGTCGATTACCTACCAGGAGCAAAGCAAGGTTTGTATAACTTCCAGCGCAAGTCAAAAATCTTAGCTTTAGATCTGTAGAAACAACGAGCAAGGGCACGAAAACTACATATCTTATTATGCAAAGCATTACATTGATACTGGTCGCAATTTAACCTTTTCAATATACATACTGTTGGTTATACTCTGTTCAATGTTTGATTGAGTTTTAATCAATCAACAGTATGGATCTAGGTGAATGTTCTTCACCCTAAAGTGCTGAGAGCTTTGACAACTCAGCACGATACATCAAGGACAGCTGTTACTCTTAAAATGAATAAGATGAGCACTGTTATGAGAACCATTATTTGCAATTCGCTTCAAAGCTTTTGGGATATGGCAGACAACCAGTTTTTGGAAGGGCTTGATGTCCATTGCGTGTTCCCCGTCAATGATGCCATCAGAGATTTTATCTTGGCTTATCAGCAGCAGTACAAAATTCGCAGCGTGTCATTTACCAATGCGTTTACACAAAATTAAAAAAGACCGAGCATCGTGCTCGGTCTTTTCGTACGTATGCTCAGTAAAAGACCATAATTAATAACGTCGAGAATATAACGAATAGAATGATTAGCAGTATCAACCAAGCTAACCTTAATCAGCCATTGAGGACTTATGCTGCGTACATCGCTCAGTCCTCTTTTTCGACCAAGTCGAGGAAACGCGATGGCAGCCAGAAACCAAAGCCAGCTCAACCTCAGTATAATGCTTCCGTGTATAAGCGTATTGCTTAATCTCTTCAGGAGTGGCACATGTCAGAATTATACCGACAATCAGATACCAAAAAATGAGCAGACCACCAGCTATAAAAAATACGACAAACGATAGATCTACCAAAGACATGTTAAGTCCAACTACCTTTGATAATTAAGAGATGGATAGCCATGTAATCATTGAAATAATGACTGTTAACATCAGAAGCAACATTACCGTTGTATAAAACACACACACATAAATAAACCCTCGTCCGCACACACTCCGAATATCTGCCAGCCCTCGCTTTCTTCCCAACAGGGGGAAACATACGCTAGCGATCAAACCAACTCCATAGATAAGAGAGCCAAAATGAAAACCGGAACTGATGGCTAGCTCAACTTCAGAAAAATGTCGCTCATTGAAAGCGTATTGCTTTATATTTTTGGGTGTAAAAAAGACGAGAAAAGCACCTAACACCACAAACCAGGCTAATAACGCCCCCCCCGAGACAAAAAAGGTAACAAACGCAATATCTAATAACTGCATACGTCACCAATTCCTGTATTTGCAGCAATATTAATATCCGAATAATGTTCCTTATAAGTTCTTGCGGCCATTTTACCTATAGTGTAACTCCCAAAAGAAGACACTGTACCCAGCACTAGTGCACTGACCCAGCCAACAGGCGTTGCAAGAACAACTAGAGCTATCGCTGCGCCTGCGAGAGTGCCAACGGCTGTACTCGCCGCGGTTTCTACGATAATCGAACTCCTCTCTACATCAGTTTTAGCACGTGCAATTTGGTCACAAGCCAACCCAAGATTCACAGCGGTTAGAACCGTTCCTCCTTTTGCTACCGCTTTTGACAACTTAGCAAGTTTGTCTGTATTTTTCTTTATAGCAGATGTTGCTGGAACTCCCCCCTTCCTTGAAATCCTCATTGATTCACGCGCTTTCTGACCGTTAAAGAAGAGCTTTTCTGTGGGACCTAGATTTTTTGCGACCGTCTCCAACAGCTTTCTTCTGCGATAGTCATACTGACCTTTTGTTAATCTACCGGCTTTATAGTCTTGATAAAGTCCATCGAGCTTTTTGAGTTCTGATATGTTCCCTTTAGATTCACTCCCTAACAAAAATCCCATTGAAGCAAAACTAGCACCTATTCCAGCACTTGCAGGTCCCCAGTTATCATCTAACCAAGACAGCGCCCAAAAAGCTTCTCGCTCAGGTATAGATAATGCTTTAACTGTAGAATCAAACTGTTTTTGGTCTGCTTCAGAGATAGTTTGGGCATTTGCACTAATTGGTCGACTTTCAACACCAGTCGGAGTGTTTAACTTTCTAAGAATGAGCGATTGTCCAATCTTTATCTTATCGGGGTCATTGACTTGAGGGTTATCTGAGGTAATTTGCTGAAGTGCAGCTTTATATTCATTACTTCCATATCTGACTTGATAAAACTTGAGTATTATTTTTGATAAGGTATCGCCTGGTCTTACGCTATAGATCGAAGTATATCGATTAACGCTATTGAAGTGAGTTGTGTTCATGGAAAGCCTTAAGTGCACCAAAATGCATAAGATGATATCGCCAAGAATTCCAACACTTCAATTTTGAAAAAGAATTGCAGACATAAAAATGGCGGGATTACGACCCGCCACATAAAAAACATATTCAGTTCGTGAAAAATTCTCATTTTTGAATGAGTAAACTCAATTTCTAAGTCGCTCAACCAACCCACTTGCTCGAGTGGTTTTTACTTTAATACCGCGCTTGAGGACATTCATCTCAGCGTATATCGCAAGGCGTTTCTTCGCGCGAGTAATTCCTGTGTAGATCAGCTCGCGAGTGAGGATTGGACTGAAATCTGGCGGCAAAATCATTAGCGTGTACTCAAACTCACTGCCCTGTGATTTATGAATGGTCATCGCATATGCGGTTTCGTGCTCAGGGACTCGGCTTGGTAGTACCGACTTCACGCTGCCATCCGGCAGTTCAAAGAACACTTTGAGACGCGATTCACCTTCGCTGTCGTCTCGCATACAAATGCCAATGTCACCGTTATACAACCCCAAGCCATGATCATTACGCGTGACCATTACTGGTCTACCGTGATACCAAAGTTCATCTTGGGTTTGAATCAACTTACGTGCCGCGAGTGCTTTTTCGATACGCTGGTTTAAACCGGTCACACCAAAATCACCTTCACGGATGGCACACAATAATCGGCATTGATTAAAGGTATCCAACACGGCTTTGGCTTTGTGGGTCAGCGTTTCTGGCTCCCCAGCCTTCTGGTCAATCTCTTGCTGTCCGATGCGTTTTAAATAACGACCATATTCGGCAACCAAAGTCTGCATCATCTGATTGTAGTTTTGACTGCTCAGTGCGAAATGCTCGATATCAGCAAAATCACGATTCCACACGTCGTCTACTTTTGCGGCTGAGCCTGCATTGACCGCTTTCGCTAGCTGACCGATACCAGAACGGGCATCGAATCGGTAACTCTTTTGCAGCATACACAAACTATCGGCAATCGAAGCATTACTGTTGGTGCTGTACGCCAAGGTGTCAAAGCCTGTTAACTTCGCGACTGCAGACGCCTGCTCTTTGCCGAAGCCAAATGCGTGGAACGAACAGATATCACCTAGCACCGCACCTGCCTCTACCGATGCTAACTGGTCTTTATCTCCCAGTAGAATCAAACGCGCATGCTTTGGCAGCGCATCGACGACTTTGTACATCATCGGCAGATCGACCATGGAGGCTTCATCCACCACTAAAATATCGAGGTGCAGCGGATTTTGTTTGTTGTGACGAAACTCTGCACTGTTCGGGATCGCGCCCAACAGGCGATGCAAAGTGCTCGATTCGGTTGGAATCTTCGCTTTAAGCTCAAGCTCCACTGGCAGCTCTTGAATCGCTTTACCAATAGATTCCGTCAAACGCGCTGCCGCTTTACCTGTTGGCGCCACCAGCTTGATGGTGAGGTTTTTCTCTTGTCCTGCTTGCTCAATCAATGCGGCAAGCAGTTTGGTTACCGTAGTGGTTTTACCCGTACCCGGACCACCGGAAATCACCGCAAAACGACGCGTCAGTGCTACCGCTGCAGCGACCTTCTGCCAGTTAACACAAGCCGATAATGGTACAAGCTTGTCCAGCACTTGTAGATCGTGAACTTGTTTCGCTTGGCAGACTGCCGCATCAATGGCTGACCAATCAAGACTGTCTACAGTGACCACATCCAAATGGTCACAGACTAATTGCTGGCGTAGCACCTGGTTACTGGTTCCTGCCTCTGTCGCTTTGGCTAATGCATTGAACAGAAAGTGGTACTGACGAGCGAATAAATGATGCAGCAACTCAGACAAACGTGTGAACTCTTGAGGCTGTAGATTTACAGCCGCGCTGAGTTGATTGAGCTTGTCCGCCAACGTCACTTCATAGTGCCAGTAACGATGTAAGTAGAGACGCTCACCATCAAACATCATTGGCAAGGCTTCACCTTGAGCACCAACCAAGGCTGACGCTTGCAAAAGCTCAACCCAGTTAACACCTTGCAGCCGAGTATTAAGCGCTAACGCAGATTCACCAAACAGACCAAGCTTACTGGCAAGGTCCGCTGGTTGCCCTTGGCTATCAAACAGAGGCAAACAGATGTGTCCTTTCCCCAACTCACTGCTGACCACGCCAGCAATAAATGCCAGTTCTTGGCTGTTCGCTTGTTGCTCAACTTGCGAATAGATAAAGCGCGCGAACTGGAAATCCAACTGGCGAATCGCCCCTTTATTTGCTGGCGATTCTAACGTTGCCAATAGATCTGGTGTTGCCGCTAGATCTCGTGTTGCCACTGGGCTGCTTTGCTCAGAAAGAAGATCATTGGTTTTCATCAAATTAACTCCATCTGACCCGATTCGCTGGATCGCGTGTCAGGTGCTTGACCATCAATCAAATGATCCATCTCTTGTAAAAATTCAAAGGTTGGCTTGGCAGAAAAAACACCATGATCACTTTGCCCATCCATACCACGCAAGAACAGGTAATAAACGCCGCCAAAGTGCTGTTCATAATCATAATTTGGCAATCTGCTACGCAAGAAACGATGCAGCGCCAAAGCGTAGATTTGGTATTGCAGATCGTAGCGATGATCCGCCATCGCCGACTTCAACGCATCGCCATGGTAATGGAATACATCATCACCTAAGTGGTTCGATTTCCAGTCGAGGACGTAGTATTTGCCTTGGTGCTCAAACACCAAGTCAATAAAGCCTTTCAACATGCCTTGCACGGTTTGGAAACCCAAATCGCCCGCTTTGGCAGACAGCGGATCATGACGTTGAATCACGCGGTTCAATGCAGGTGCAGACAACACTTCAATCGGCAATAAGAATTCCATCTCAACCAAACGTTGCGCCGGACCTTTTTGATTGAGCAGCAGGGCTTTGCTATCCAACGGCGTTGCCAGCACGGTATCAATCAACTGTTGCAGGATTGGCAGCCACTCTTCATCAAGCTGTTCACTTTCCATCAAGCCGAGGATGATTTGGGTGTTCTCTTCCGTTGTCGCGGGCTGAGTAAACTCAATTTCCTCAAATAAGCTGTGCAGAAAAGTACCCGGACGTGCGCCACGCGGGAAGTTGAAGATAGAGCGTTCTGGCTCAACCAATTCCGCCTCATCTTGCTCTTCTGAAGAATCGATATCAAAGCCGGTAATTTCAATCGTCGCGTCATGCTCAGCATGATGAGAACCTTGTTTAACCAAGCCCGAGTAACTGGTGATTCGCCAGTTTCTATCAATTGGGTTTTGCAGCTCTTTAGCTGTCAACGCTTCTAACTCGGTTTGCTCCGCAACATACATCTCGTCATGTTGCTTTGGAGGATCACAAATCACGACGTTATCAAGATTCTCTTGTTGCTTCTTCAACCCAACAAACAGGTCGTTGATGCCACCCTCTTGACCATTTTGCACCAAGTAACCAATCGCACTGTGATGCACGCCGGTTGGCTCTTTGGTTGAGCGACCATTGCGCAGCGGCGAAGCGCCAATAAAGCAGGCATACACGGCTCGCGTTAGCGCTACGTATATAAGACGCAAGTCTTCAGCAAGGCGCTCTTTATCTGCTTGTTTTAACGACGCATCATTGCCCGTGATATCAAGTACGGTGCGATCGTTTTCAGCGTCGTAGTATTTGGCTTCACTTGCTTCTCGGTAACCAAACACAAATGGCAAGAAGACCAAGTCATACTCCAGACCTTTAGATTTGTGAATGGTGACGATTTGCACCAAGTTACGCTCTGATTCCAGACGCTGAATTTGGTCATCACTGCCACCTAGCCCATGTTCTGCATCGCTGATGGATTGCGCTAACCAACGCAGCAAACCGTGGTCGCTGTCTAATTCGTTGCTCGCTTGCTGCAATAGTTCACCAATGTGCATCAGATCGGTAAGTACTCGCTCACCGTTCTCACTTTGCGAGCTCGCCCCTTCTTCTAGCAAACGCTCAGCAATATGACGCTTACTGATCACTGCTCGCAGCATAGGAAGCACACCACGTTGCACCCAAAGCTTACGGTATTCTTTGAACTCGTTAACCGCGTTTTCCCACACGGTTTCATCGTTGTTGAGGGCGTCTAAGCTGGCTGCATCTAGAGCAAATAATTCTGATGCTAGGCTGGCACGCAATGCTCTGTCATTTTCTGGCGTTAACACCGCTTGCAGCAAACGCTGTAAGTCTTGTGCGACGGAACTGGTAAACACGCTATCGCGGTTAGAAAGATACACGCTGGCAATGCCTTGGTCTGCTAACGCCTGTTTGACCATGCGACCTTCGCTACCCGTTCGCACCAATACTGCAATGTCGCCCGCTTTGACTGGCTTTTGCTTTTCGCCATTGACTAGGCACGCTTGACCTTGTTGTGCCGCGGTCAAAATGGTTTGAATTTGGCTTGCTGTCGCCTCAGCCATAGCGGTGAGGTATTCGCCTTTGGGCAAAGGTTTATCTTCCGCTTCTTGCAGCCAATAAGTCAGTGCAGGTTGCTTTTGACCACCTATGGTCCAAACGCGTTTGTCAGCGCTTGGGCTGTAATCCACAGGGTGGAATGGAATGTCGGAGTCATAAATAAACGGGCTATCTGGCAGAGCAAAAATCTGGTTCACTGCCAATACCATATCGGCACTTGAGCGCCAGTTGGTGCCAAGCGTGTAGTGAGCACTAACTTGGTTACGAGCCTTGATGTAAGTGAAGATGTCCGCTCCACGGAAACCGTAAATCGCCTGTTTCGGGTCACCGATCATAAACAAACCGCACTCAGGATTATCCAAATAAATGCGACTGAAAATGCTGTATTGCAGTGGGTCGGTATCTTGGAATTCATCGATCATCGCAACCGGATAAAGCGTGCGAATGCGCTCTGTCAGTAGGGCGGTTTCATCGGTATCAATCGAGGCAGAAAGCTGAGTCAGCAAGTCATCGAATGACAACCATTGTTTCTGATTTTTTGCTTTTGCCAGCATCACGCGACAATGCTCAATTGCGTGAGCCAATAGCGGCGCTTTTAAACTGATTGGGTTGGCAAGGAAAGCTTCAATCGCCTCAAACACAGGGTGCTGTGGCGTAGTGCCTTTCGGAGTTTTCTCAAACAACACATTCTGGGCGAACTTCTCCAGCTTATCTGGATAGTCATAGCCCGTGGTTTCTGTCGCAGCCCATGCGTTGACCGCTTCTAACCATGTCGGCAAAGACTTTTTGGTGTAGCTGCGTTTGTTGACGTCGGAATCAGAAATCAGTGCGAGGAAGTCCTCTTGGTTATCACGCCATTGGGCTTTCAAAGCATCAATTTGCTTTAAGTTTTGCTCATGCAAATCGGCAAGGCTACCTTCCATTGCAGGAACAGAGAGACTTAGCGGCGCGCCTGTGAGGTAGTTGCTGATGTCATACAACAGATCCGATGGCGAGCCCCAGAGTTGGCGTACTTCTCCAGCCAAAGCGAATGGCAGAGGGTAGAAGTTACGACGCCAGTAATCGGCAACCACTTGAGCTTTAAGATGACTTTCGTCCGTAACAAACTCATTGTTGAAGCGACTACCGGATTCAAATGCGTTCTGCGTCAGCATGCGTTGGCAGAAACCGTGAATGGTGTACACCGCGGCTTCATCCATTTGGCGCTCTGCTTGCAAAAGGATCTCGGCGGCTTGCTTATGATCCTCAATTTCTTCCAATAAAGGTTGAATCACAGGATCTGAGCTTTTACCACGAGCGAATGCGATCCTCGCGTCGTGAATACGCGCACGAATACGATCACGCAGCTCCGCCGTTGCGGCTTCGGTAAAGGTCACCACCAGAATTTGATCCACAGTCAACGGCACGCGATGTTTCGTATTGGTAGTGCCATGCCCTAGTAGGAGTCGCAGATACAAACCCGCGATGGTAAAGGTTTTACCCGTGCCCGCCGAAGCTTCAATTAGCCTTGCACCATGCAGCGGAAAAGTCATGGTTTGCAGTGGAGTTGGAACTGACATTTGCGCCATAACGCTGAATCTCTCCAAGTATTCAACAAGGACATGTGGATCTTCAAAGGCGTTTCGCATCTAAAGATCAACAAACCCTATAATGTGATCTATCGTTAAAAATTTTATTAATGAGTCTAATAGGTTGGAATATTTAAACCTTTGTGGGATCTCACTCACGGTTATCATCACGGAGTACCGTTAGTATGCGCCTCACGAGATAAGCCAAGCCATTCAGGCGGCTACACTCAAACGAATCATGGTCCCTCTGACCTTGTGGCCGTACAGCGAACGCCCTACAAAAAATAATGATTTTCTGGCGGCCACCCTACTCTCTTCTTTATCTAAATAATCCAACTTATTCTTATACCCAAGTGACTTCAAGATACACGCTCCCGAAGGGCGAGTTGTCTTGGCTCGTATACTTCGTTGACGATTTTTAATTTAGAGCCACTAGATCTTCAAATCATCGCCTCGCCTACAAGCCAAGTCAATCTCGCAGAACCAAGCATCTTGAGGTTACTTGGGTATACTTTCAGCATCCATCGCCGTCAATCTTGCGCCTTGAAGAACCAATGCAGTCAGTGTGCGAACTTCTGCTGCAAGCTCATCATTCCAAGCAGACCAAATACGCGAAATATACGCATTGTTTCCTTCGCCTGGGCTCATGTACCCATCATTGAATGCGTCCGCCATTTTCTTCAGCGATTTCTCTTCGTCATCAGCCCAGTGGCCACGACTAAAGCCCGCCTCGACACACGCCAGTGCTGTTTTCGGGAAATATGGCAATGGCTTAGTCATGCCTTCAAAAAACAGACGTACTAATTCAGCAAGAAATTGTTTCGCTTGCTCAGCGTCCGCCATTGCAGGGTAAACTAAATGCACCGCGCCTTCCTTGCGGTCATAACCGATAACGTGGGTCTTTCTAGCCTGACCAGAGGCAGACATAGCAAGATGATCAATCCATGCAGCTAGGTAATCCTGCGCACGAATTTTACCGCTGCGGTAGCGAATCAAACCGGACTGATAGCATTGAGTTAACCAACCGGTTAGACGGATGTTTTTTCCTTCACCAAGCACATCGAAGGTAAGGTCGATTTCTAAATCGTCTTGCGGTGCGCCGGATAAAAACGCCAACTTATCCACCAGCTCTTCCGCTTGCACGCGGTTGGTTTCAAACTCGATATCACCAAATGCCCCAACCGGTAATTTGCCTTGCGCGCGTTGCTCACTCATGAAGTGCTTGAGTACGTCTGCTTTTGCGGACGGTTGAGTAATGGCGGTTTCGAGCAAGGTTTCTAATAACTCATCGCGCATCTGATAGCTTTCTAAGCCACCTAAAACAAACGGCTCATCGTCTTCCATCACAGGTAACGGCGGCTCGAACATCACTTTCAAACGACGGTTAAAGAAATACTGTACAGGCAAACGCCAGAAGCGTTGTAATTCCACCAAGTCCAATTCGATTGGGAAGGTTGCGCCAAGTAAGTAATCATCCAATGCGCGGTTAAACTCGCCACGCGCATGACCTTGCGATTGATTGCTTTGGGTCAACGCCGCTGGAATCCACTCTTTGGCATAGCTTGAGTGAGAACCTTGGAATGCACTTGGGCTGAATGGCACCATGGCATGCACGTTCACTAACTCGTTGAGTAGTTTATCTCCCGAGTCATCGACGGGCTGGTCTTGATCGCCATCTAGGCAGTAGTTCTGATGGCAATATTCCATCAATTCAGACACCAGAACAGACGGTACTCGTTCGGTGTTATCTTGAATAGAACGCCCAACGTAACTGATGTACAAACTTTGCTGCGCAGACAACATGGCTTCTAAGAATAGGTAACGGTCATCGTCTCGGCGTGAACGGTCGCCCGGTTTAGTACGACCCGTCATTAAGTCAAAACCTTCTGGTGGCATTGAGCGCGGGTAGACCCCATCGTTCATACCCAGCAGACACACGGTTCTAAATGGGATCGAGCGCATCGGCATCAAAGTACAGAAGTTCACTTGCCCGGCAAGGAAGCGCTGGCTGACTCGTGTTCCTGACAGCTTGTTTTGCAGATACTGGCTAACAATAGAAGGCGACAAGGCATCATCAAATGCCGCATCGGTTAGCTGTTCTTTCAGTTGGCTTAAAGTATCTCGAATCGACTTGAGCGCCATTTCCCCTTCTAGCTCAACAGAGAAGAAGTCATCCAACATCGCCACCAAGGTTTCACGCCATGCATCAATCGACTGAACATGGGAAAGTTTGCGACGATATTGGCTAATTTGTTGAATAAAGTGGGCTAACTTACCAGCAAGTTCTGCGCCCATGCCTTGCACTTCATTGTATGGCGAGAGGCTACCCTCTTGCGCTTCAAACAAACCGGCAGATTCTGGCATCGCGTAGCCTAATAACATACGCTGAATACCAAATTGCCATGTATTTTGGCGTGTTTCTGGCAGTTCAAATTCGCTGCCCGTATGGCTATCTAGCCCCCAGCGAATGCCGGATTCTTCTACCCATTGTTTGGCTTGAAGGAAATCATCTTCGCTTAAGTCGAATCGCTTCAAAATCGCCGGCGTTTCTAACAACTCAAGTAATTCAGAAGCCAAGCAACGTGTATTCGGTAAATTAACAAGTAGCATGAAAGCCGCCAAAATTGGGCTTTCTTGATCGGCCGTTCGGTCTGAAATCGAGTAAGGAATGAATCGTTCACCCGGCGCATTGCCGAATACCGCCTGAATCGCAGGGCTGTAGGCATTGATGTCTGCCACCATGATAATAATATCGCGCGGTTTCAGTGTTGGGTCAGCATCGAACATTGCCAAAAGCTGATCGTGTAGCACTTCCACTTCTCGCATTGGACTGTGGCAAGAGTGCAAGCTCAGAGATTTATCACCCAAACTCACCACTTGTTTGTGCTGACTGCTGTCGATTTGCTCGTCGTCTTGGTGCTCTTCTAAATTAAGAATGTCAGCTTGAAGTTGATGGAGCAGACTGTCGCGCTCAACATCAACAAAAGCTTCTATCTCATGGGATTCAAGCTGCGACAACAGATACATGTTATCGCGTCCAAGTTTGCCCATCGAAGCCAACAAACTGTTACCCACCACATCAGTATGCAGCTCATCCACCACGTTTTCTTCTAGTGAACCTTTTAGCTGCTCAGTCTCACCTTGCACTTCAGAATGGTCTTCTTGCCACACCACGTGCTGACGATGTTTTGCTGCTAAGCGAGCTAGGAATTTACGGTCGCGTACTTCACCCCAGTAATAACGACAGGGGTTAGTAAACATCAGATGGACATCAATATGTTCACCAATGGCTTTTAGCGCATCCATGTAACGTGGTGGCAGTGAAGAGATACCAAACACAAACAGACGCTTCGGCAGATGATCAAAATTGCCGTTGAAGTTTTCGAGCGTATCAATGAAGTGTTCGTACAAATTGGCACGATGATAAGGCGATTGCCCAAGGGTAACCGTGTGGTCGTACAATGCCTGCCACAAAATCGGCTGCCATGGATGCTCGTCTTCAAGTTCAGGCACCGTTTCTCCTGCTTCCCAGCTTGCAATCCACTCTGGGCGGTACACCAAATAGCCATCAAAGATATCGGCAATTTTCTCTGCTAATTGATACAGCTTGGAGTTGTCACTATCGTCTTGAAGATAACGTGCCAAAGGTTCGAATGACGCTTCGTTCAACAAACCCGGAAGCAAGTGCATCAGCTTCCACGTCATGGCTTCTTTGTTGAAGGCACTGCGCTTTGGCACATCAGCCAATACTTGGGTAAACATTTCCCAGATAAAGGTCGCTGGCAGCGGAAACTCTAGGTTTGCCGCAACACCAAACTCTTTCGCCAATTCCATTTTTAACCACTGAGACATACCCGGGCTCTGCACCAGAATTTGCTCTTTTTCGAATGGGTTTTCTAATGGGTTGATGCGAATCAGTTCAACAAGAAGTGATTTGAGAACATCGACCTGATTGGAGTGATAGACAGTAAACAAAGTAAGTGCACCGAATGCCAATGGAAACTGCTAGCAAGCTTAGCACAGCCGCATTTATTCCTAGAGCGATCTCGATAGCTTAAATAACAAAAGGTTAGAGAACACTCAAACTGTGCTCAAATAACCAACAACTGACATTTGTAAGCAACGTCTTACACGCAAATACAAAGCGTGACATCAGTCACAAGTATTTCATGATAAAAAACACTGTTTTATAATCATCACAAATTTTTATAACAATACCCATCATATTGAATATTGGTTTGAAACCAACAATTGGAGGCGAAATTGCACCTCTCTTCGGTGGATATCCACTCTAAGTTCAATTAAATGGGCGAGAAATACTGGAATATCAAAGTATGTTACGCAAACTTTCTTCTAATAGTGCTTGGCTGATGGCTTTTTTTGCCTGCTTTGCTCTTTATCTGTCGATCGCTTGTTACCCATTTTTGCTGTCAAATAGCCAAGCAGAACCGCTCACATTTCTGCAAAAGTACTACTTAGTCGCGACACAACTAGGCTGGCTGGGATTAATTGCTATGCCAATGATGTTAGGTTGTTTATTGCTATCTTTTCTGCCGACACGCATGTTTAAAGTCGTTGTGATCGCCATTGCAATCGCAATCTTGATCATGCTGAAAGTCGATATCCTCGTTTTCCAGCAATACAAACTGCACATCAATGGCCTACTGATCCGCATGTTCTTTGAAGGCGGTCGTGACGTATTTGAAATCTCTTGGATGAGCTGGCTGATCTTTGTTAGCGACATTGCACTGCTTATCATTGGTCTCGCATGTACCGTTTGGCTTAGTCACAAACTTGTTCAGAGCCGGGGGAAGTTTATCCTGCTCAGCATTTGGTTTGCTTTGCTGCTAAGTAGCCAGATGATCCACGCTTATAAAAATGCGCTCTACGATGATGAAGTCAGCCAATTTTCAAATAACTGGCCACTATATTATCCACTCACTGCACGCCAATTTATCTACCGTCACGGTTTAGTTGACCAAAGCATCGCATCTCAAAACCGAGTAGAACTCAAGAATATTGAAAGCAGTTCACTCAATTACCCATTGGCGCCTATTAAAGTCGAACGCAAAGATAAACAACCTAATGTCCTTTTCATACTGGTTGATGCGTGGCGCTACAGCGATGCAACACCTGACATCATGCCAAATGTCAGCAAGTTCACCGAAAAAACGGTCAACTTCTCTCAACACATGAGCGGTGGTAACTCTACTCAAGCGGGCATTTTCAGCCTGTTCTACAGCTTACCAGCAACGTATTGGAACAGCTTTTATGCGAGTCAGAAATCGCCTGTATTCATGGATACATTGCAAAACCAAGGCTATCGAATGGGCATTTTTGGCTCCGCACCATTAACCAGCCCACCTTTGTCTCGCACTGTCTTTAAGAAGGTGAAAGATCTTACGTTAAAGCAGACTGGCGAAACACAAATCGAACGAGATCAACAGATCACCGATGAGTTTATTCAGTTTCAAAAGCAGGATAGCGACAAACCATACTTTAGCTTCTTGTTTTATGACTCTGCCCACGGCACCAGTTTCCCAGAACCTGAATTTGCCAAATTCAAACCTTACTGGGAGCGCGTCGATCATATTCTGCTCGATAACGATTTTGACGCCTCGCTTTACCACAACCGCTATAAGAACTCGTTATATTTCATTGATAGTTTGATCGAAAAAGTTCTGAAAAACGTTGATCTGGAGAACACCATTATCGTGATTACCTCCGATCATGGGGAGGAATTTAACGATCATAAAATGAACTACTGGGGTCATACGGGTAACTACAGTGATACTCAAGTACACGTGCCGCTGTACGTTTATCTGCCAGATCATCAGCCGGAACAAATTAATTACCGCACAACGCACTTTGATATCGTGCCAACCCTAATGAACGAGCTATTCGACGTTAAAGGGGAAACCCAATCTTACAGTGTAGGACGAGACTTGTTTGACAATTGCGTTCCGCGAGATTGGTTCATCGCTGGAAGCTATTACAACTATGCGCTGGTAGGTAAAGAAACTATGTTAGTGGTAAACCCTGGTGGGCACTCTCAGCAACTCAATAACCAATTGAAAGTTGATAACGAACACCAAGTACCAGTGAACGCCATCCAACAATCGTTGGATGAAATGTCGCGCTTTTACAACAAGGGATAACCAGTCCCTAGTTTGATGAATTAGTATTGTGTCGAACTTTCCTGCCACCCTATTCGGGTGGCTTTTTTATCTACTCGTCAACATAGAATCTATTCGTCGACGTATAACCTAGTCTACCAATATAAAAAAAGCCTCTTGGCGAGAGAGACCAAAAGACTTTGCTTTACGAGTAAAACTTCAGCTTTATGCGTGATGTGTGGTCATCAAGCGTGGCTGAATGAGCAAGTTATTGATGTATTGCAAACCTACGTAAGTCACCACAATCGTTGCCACAATTAATTCGATGCCTGCTAGACCACGAACTTGTTGTACATAGTGCGCTGCTAGACCATTTGCTTCCATCCAATTTACTGTTTTGAACAGAGCTGTCGCACCAATCACCATTGGGAAGGTAAACGCTGCATAGCCAGGGCTAAATGGCAGTCTTAGCAGTTTAAAGAAAGCTAAGTAGATGATGGCTGTCATCAATACCGCGATACCAAACAATAGAGCAATAATCACTGGTGAAGGCGTCGCTGTTACAGTTAGGTAACCGGCCAACGATAGGCTTGCTGGTGCCGCCATGATTGCCATTGTTGGTTTTGCTGCATCTGGAATTTCATGAGTGAACATGAAACGGTAGATCATCATTGGCAGCATCACAGCGTAAGCCACCATACCGAAGATCAATGCACCATGTGCAATTGGTGCAAGCACTGGGTTACCAGAGAAAGACACGTCTGCAACGATAATACCCACTGGCGGTACGAACCAGCTTGGCACCATGTGGTGTAGTTCGAAATCTTTCGCGCGGTGGTACAAAAAGCTCACAAGGAACACGATATGTAAAGCTACCGCCACTAACCAAAGCACGTCACCTGCAACAGAGAAGAAATGCCCTAGTGAGTTTGAAACCACCATAGTTCCCATTGCGAAAGTTGGAACGACACTACCCACCACAGGGTGCGCAAGATCTTGTCTTAACAAGTGATTGTGAAAAAGAAATTTAACCGCCAAGATTGCTAGCAATACACTTGCAATACCTGCGCTAATCCACTGTCCATAGCCATGTAATTCGGCGAAGTTTTCCCAACTCCAACCCAAGCTCGCAATACCAAGAGCCAGACCCGCCATTGGGGTTGGTGCTCCCATTACTTTTGCTTTTGTTCTTTGAATCATTACGACCTCAAAATCTAGGCTAACTTTCTATGGGGTGTATATTACTCTTGCACTTCGTTCCAATATATCTAATTATTTAAAACTAACGTTCAGATTTACTTAACGGAATATCATGCCTAGTCATATCTCTCTTAAACAACTGAAAGTTTTTACTACGATCACTCAGCACAAAACGCTGACAGCGGCTTCAGAAAGCCTGTTTCTTTCGAAAGCAGCGGTAAGTATGGCGCTGTCTGAGTTAGAGAAACAAATCGGACATCACCTATTTGACCGGGTGAACAACCGCTTAATTCTCAACCAAGAAGGACAAAAACTTTTGCCCCTCGCGGATGAACTCCTCAACCGAGCTCGGGATATTGAGAGTGTGTTCGATGGCGACCAAACCTTATCAGGGCTGCTTCGCATCGGTGCCAGTGACACCATCGGCAACCAAGTTGCGCCTTACCTGTTAAGTGATTTTCGTGATGAAACGAATCACCAATCACAGAGTTTGTTCATCTCCAACTCTGCCCAGATTTGTGACATGTTGATCGCTTACGAACTCGACATCGCGCTCATTGAGGGCAAGACCATACACCCAGAGCTAGAATCAACGCAATTCAGCGAAGATGAAATGTGTGTGATTTGTCCACCTGATTACCCTAACTATGACGAAGGACCTATCAGCCTAAATGAACTCGAAGACACCGAGTGGATTCTGCGTGAAGCTGGTTCTGGTTCTCGAGAGTTTTTTATGCGCGTTATCGCTCCACGTTTAGAGCATTGGCATGAGGCTTTTCAGCTCAACACCACTGAAGCGCTGATCAATTCGGTATCTGCTGGGCTTGGTTTAGGTTGTTTGTCGCGCTTATCCGCAGAACCTGCAATTCGCGATGGTCGAGTGAAGATGCTCAACATGCCTTTGGATATGAAGCGCCGCTTCTGGCTTTTGATCCACAAAGAGAAGTATCAAAACCCACTTCTGCGCACGTTTATTGAATTCTGCCAAAATTGGGAACGCCCAGAGAACCCGCACCTTAAAGATGACTAGTTCGAGGTGGATAGTTCAAGGTAGAGAATCCAAGGTAGATAGCTCAAATGCTGGTCAGTTAGTTGTACCCGGCTCTCATTCTGAGGCTTGTCGCTAGACTTAATTGGTCAAAAACTGTATAAAAAGCCAGTATAAATTCATCAAGTTAGAGGACCAACCATGGCTGTAATCGTCAAGTACGTGGTAGAACGCAATGGAGAAGAGAAAATGACTTTTACCTCTAAAGCGGAAGCTGACGCATACGACAAAATGCTGGATATGGCAGACGAGTTATTCTCACTGCTAGGTAAAAGTGAACTTCTAGAAGACGAAGGTAAGCAAGAAGATCTTGCAATGTTCCTTGCGCAAAACAAAGAAGAAGTACTTTACGCTTTGGGTGCAAAACGTAAGCCTGCGCCAAAAAAAGCAAAGAAGCTTGAAGCTGTTGAAGAAGATAGCGAACAAGAAGACGCTGCATAAGCCTCTCATTTGTTTCAAAAAAACGTCGCACCATGCGGCGTTTTTTTATGCGTTGCATTAATCGCCATATATCTCTGAGAATATAAAGAACCGATTTGATATCCCAAATTGCTCTAAATTTCATGTTGCAGATTAGTGTGACTTAGATCTAATCTAAATGGGCACGGTGATGGGGTACCACCGGAATCGAAAGATTCAAACCGCTTTTAAAGCTGATGACTCCTACAGAAACGAGAACAGGTAAGGCCTGTTGGAAGTACTTTTGCCTCTAGTGTAAAAGTAAGAGTTCTGTAGTGAGCAATTCAACTCTTCTCCAACCCCGCTCCTGTTTTCTCAAAAATTAAAAAGATATCCCAAATAGTTGTTAACTCAACAAGGCGACAAACGCGTAAGCCTCCTGAACATAGTTTTTCTATTTGATGGAGCGAATAACAGCAGTCAACGCCGTTGAGTCTGACCAATATGCTGGATATCGTACACTGGGAAAACATTATGCAATACTCACACGAAATCCAATCAATGTGCCCGATTCAACGTGGCGATCTTCATGCATCTGCACCGATCCCTGTTGAAGGCGCAATGATCAATCCAAAAGACGTTATCGCGATTTCTGGTCTTAGCCACGGCGTTGGCGCTTGTGCTCCTCAACAAGGTGCAGCAAAACTGACCCTTAACGTCAAAAACGGCATCATCGAAGAAGCTTTGATCGAAACGATCGGCTGTTCAGGCATGACTCAATCTGCAGCGATGGCCGCAGAAATCCTAACCGGTAAAACCATTCTTGAAGCACTGAATACCGACTTGGTGTGTGATGCTATCAACGTCGCAATGCGCGAAATTTTCCTTCAATTTGTTTACGGTCGTACTCAATCTGCTTTCTCTGAAGGCGGCTTAGAAATTGGTGCGGCACTGGAAGATCTTGGTCAAACTCAACGCAGCCAAGTGGGTACTAGCTACTCAACCAAAGCAAAAGGCGTGCGTTACATGGAGCTGGCTGAAGGCTACGTAACAAAACTCGCACTAGACGAAAACAAAGAAGTGATTGGTTACCAATATCTCAACCTCGGCAAGATGATGAAAGCCATCAACGAAGGCGTATCTGCTGCAGAAGCCGCAGACAAAGCAACGGGCACTTACGGTCGTTTTGACGAAGCCGTAACGACCATTAACCCACGCCAACAATAATTGCCACCAAGAGGAAAGAGATTATGAACACTCCAATTACTGAATCTGTACGTCGCACATTAGACGAAATGCAACTTTCTTCTCTGGAAGAGGCTTACCAATACTGTATGGATCGTGGTATCGACCCTAAAGCACTAGTGATGGACACTCAACCTATCGCGTTTGAAAGCGCGGCAGATGCCTACACACTGGGCACCGCTTTGGCGATTTTCCGCGGAGCAAAAACAGCAGAAGAAGCAGCAAACATCATCGGTGAAGGTCTTCAGGCGTGCACTAAACCCGGCAGCGTGGCAGAGCAACGCCAAGTGGGTATCGGTCACGGTGCATTGGCGGCTCGTCTATTGAATGAAGAAAGTGGCTGTTTTGCTTTCCTTGCCGGTCACGAGTCATTCGCAGCGGCAGAAGGCGCAATCAAAATCGCATTGAACGTGAACAAATCACGCAAAAATCCGTTGAAAGTGATCCTGAATGGTTTAGGTAAAGACGCCGCTTACCTAATTTCACGCATCAATGGTTTCACTTACGTACGCACTCAATACAACTACCAAACTGGTGAGTTAGTGGAAGTAGAACGTCGCCGTTTCTCCCAAGGTCCACGTGGTGAGATCCTTTGCTACGGTGCAGACGATGTACGTGAAGGCGTGGCTATCATGCATAAAGAACAAGTGGATGTGAGCATCACTGGTAACTCAACCAACCCGACTCGCTTCCAACACCCAGTAGCAGGCATCTACAAAGCAGAACGTAACCGTGAAGGCATGCCTTACTTCTCTGTGGCATCAGGCGGTGGTACTGGTCGTACTCTACACCCAGATAACGTGGCGGCAGGTCCTGCCTCTTACGGTATGACCGATACCATGGGTCGCATGCACGCCGATGCACAATTCGCGGGCAGCTCTTCAGTACCTGCACACGTAGCGATGATGGGCTTCATCGGTATGGGCAACAATCCAATGGTAGGTGCAACTGTTGCACTTGCCGTAGCCGTCGGTGAACTTAGCCTTTAAGCCGATTTAATCGCTTTCTATCCAAAGCGATTAAATCCAACAAACCCAGTGTAGGGGGAGTGACTTCGGTCCTCCCCTTATTTTTTGCTATGCCCCTTTTCCAACTTCACTTTGTCTTTACCCCAAATCGGTCTGAGAAGGCTTTTGCGACACATTTCTCATCAGACAAACATATCTCTAAAAAGACAAAAGGTATCCATCTACAGACTTTCTCCATTTCCCCTCTTTAAACTCCCCAACACTCTCTTTATGATGACTGACAACTTAATTATTTCTTGTCAGTGAACAGACGAGACACAAGACTCAACACATGGAGATCAACTATGGCTTTCTTCTCTCTAGCCTTTGGTACGGCAACTAAAAATCGCGACGGCAAAATCATCGAAGCGTTTTTCCCAAACCCAGTTCTTAACCCAAGCGAAGCGCTTGTTAACGCACTAGCAGCAGTAGCAGGTTACGAGCAAGGCAACCAAGCTATCGAGATCTCTGCAGCACAAAGCGCAGAACTGGCAGCAGCATTTGAAGCAAACGGCGATGCGGCAAACGCTTCTTTCGCAGCAAAAGCAGCAGAATCAGCACAACCACTTGTACTGGTTATCCTTGCAACTGATGAACAGCCACAAAGCGTTGCTGAAGGCTTCCTAAAACTTCAACTTATCTCTAACCGCCTAGTTCAACCGCACGGCACGGTACTAGACGGTATCTTCGGTCTACTACACAACATCGCATGGACTAACGAAGGTCCAATCGACCTACCTGAACTGGCAGAGCGTCAAATCGAAGCTCGCCTAGCGGGTCGTGCACTAAGCGTAGATTGCGTAGACAAGTTCCCCAAAATGGTGGACTACGTGGTACCAACTGGTGTTCGTATCGCTGACACTTCTCGCGTACGTCTTGGCGCACACGTTGGCGAAGGCACAACGGTAATGCACGAAGGCTTCATCAACTTCAACGCGGGTACAACTGGCGTGAGCATGGTTGAAGGTCGTATCTCTGCTGGCGTAGTGGTTGGTAACGGTTCTGACATCGGCGGTGGCGCATCTATCATGGGTACGCTATCTGGCGGCGGTAAAGTTGTGGTTTCTATCGGTGAAAACTCGCTACTAGGCGCAAACGCAGGTCTTGGTTTCCCAATGGGTGACCGTTGTACTATCGAATCAGGTCTATACGTAACCGCTGGCTCTAAAGTGCGCATGCTAGATTCTGCAGGCCAAGAAGTAGAAGTAGTAAAAGCACGCGATCTTGCTGGTGTTTCTGACCTACTATTCCGTCGTAACTCTGTAACAGGTCAAATCGAGTGTCTTGCAAACAAGAGCGCGGTTGAACTGAACAGCGAACTGCATAAAAACAACTAATAAGAATACCCAAATAACCTCGAGATACTTGATTCAGCGAGGCTGACTTGGCTTGCAGGCGCAGCAACGAGTTGAAGATCTAGTCAATCTAAATCAAAGCTCGTTAACAAAGCATGAAAGCCAAGACAACTCGCCCTTTGGGAGCGTGTCACTATCACGATTCCCACGTCAAATAACTTGAAAATAGCGAGCTATTTCACTTCGTCATTTTATCAGTGACCAGACTCTGAACTGAGCATCTTGAAGTCATTTAGGTATTGCAGTGAATTAGCCCTACGAAAAATCCCCCAGCAGGAAACTGTTGGGGGATTTTTTATTGCCTGATAGAGGGCACATTGTTACGACATGGCGTGTGACGTAATACTGAGAACTTCAAATACTCAGCTTTTTTGAATTTTACTTGTTCAGAAAGTTGACTGCTTTATCAGGGAAGTCAGTAAACAAACCATCCACTTTCACCTGATTGTAGAAGATGTCCATCATGCCATCGAAGCTGTCGGTGTAAGCAGGAATACGCCCTGGATCCGCGCGGAAAGTATAAGGATGCACTTGCAAACCCGCGTCTTTTGCCGCTTTCATCAAAGGTTTGATGATGATGTTATCCTTGGTTGATTTGTCATCCACCAACATTGGTTTCCAAGGACCGATCCCTTCCGCGTATTCCGCGACCTTCTTCATACCATTGGCTTCAAACATCCAGTCATAACTGTATGGTGTTGCTTTTTCGCCTTTGTACTCCATGGTCTCGTTCCAATCGGTGTAAGCCATGAGCTGAACGAGCTTTAAATCCATGTCCATTGCGGGCATGAGTTCACTGTTGATGCGCTGAAGCTCATTCGCATCAAAACACTGAAGGTATACTTTGTCGTCTTGCGAATCGTAACCGTACTGTTTTAAAACTTTAAGCACCGCTTTTGAGATGTCTTTGCCTTCATGACGATGGAACCACGGCGCTTTGATTTCCGGGTAAATACCGATGTCATAACCCAGCGTTTTGTTTAAGCCTTGGATCAGCTCAATCTCTTCAGCAAAAGTAGGTACGGTGAAGTCTGATTTCCACATTGGGAATCGTGTCGGATAGCCAGCAACCTTGTTACCTTTATCATCAATGTTAAAGCCTTCAGTGACTCGCAATGATTTGATTTCTGCCAACGTGAAATCAATCGCATAGTAACGACCATCTTTACGAGCACGATCCGGGAATCGCTCAGCTACATCGGTCACGCGATCGAGGTAATGATCATGCAATACAACGAGTTGATCGTCTTTGGTCATCACCACATCTTGTTCGATGTAGTCTGGTTTCATCGCGTACGCCAACGCTTTTGCTTCTAAAGTATGTTCTGGTAGATAACCCGATGCGCCACGGTGCGCGATAACAAGCGGTTGTGCAATAGCTCCAGCTGAGATGCTCAGAGCGAGAACCGTCATGCAAACTGACGTTGTTTTCATTGTTCTTTCCTTAGCTTATTGAAGGGGCAGTATTCCACCGCCCCTTTAATGTTTTATGACGCCAATGCTTCTTTCTCACGCACTTTTTGTTCATGGTGAGCACGCTCGCCAAGAAATGCGTAAGTTAGACAAACGATAGAGGTGATACATGAACCAATTAGGATGATAAAGCCGCCATCCCAGCCGAAGTGGTCTACTGTATAGCCAAGAATCGCGTTTGCCGCTACCGCACCGCCCAAGTAACCAAATAAGCCAGTTAGACCTGCAGCCGTACCTGCCGCTTTCTTAGGAGCAAGCTCTAGCGCATACAAACCAATCAACATTACCGGACCGTAAATCAAGAAGCCGATTGCAACCAGCGCCATCATATCTACTGCTGGGTTACCTGCTGGGTTGAACCAGTAAACCAACACCGCTACGGTTACTAACGCCATAAATAGAATACCGGCAGGAGCACGACGACCTTTAAATAGCTTGTCTGAAATCCAACCACACAATAGCGTACCTGGGATACCAGCCCACTCGTATAGGAAGTAAGCCCAAGAAGATTTATCAACCGAGAAGTCCTTCGCTTCTTTAAGGTATACCGGCGCCCAGTCCAGCACACCGTAGCGGATCAGGTAAACAAACGCGTTCGCAATCGCAATTGACCACAACAACTTATTAGAAAAGACATACTTGAAGAAAATTTCCTTCGCCGTCATTTCTTTTTCGTGTGATTTGTCGTAATCGTCAGGGTAATCGTCTTTATACTCTTCAATTGGCGGAAGACCACAAGACTGCGGTGTATCTCTTACGGTGAACCAAATAAAGACAGCTACGAGCGTGGCAAAAAATGCAGGAACATAGAAAGCGGTGCGCCAATCGTCGTTGAATGCCCAAAGACCAAGGATGAACAGCGGACCAATCAAACCACCACCCACGTTATGTGCCACGTTCCAAACCGACACTATCTCGCCACGCTCTTTGCGCGACCACCAGTGAACCATGGTTCGACCACAGGCAGGCCACCCCATACCTTGGAACCAACCGTTTAGGAACAATAGAATAAACATCGCTGTAATGCTGCCAGTAGCCCAAGGCATAAAGCCGAAGCAGAACATCACAAGCGCTGACATTAATAGACCGCCACTTAAAAAGTAACGAGGGTTTGAGCGGTCAGAAACACTGCCCATTAAGAATTTTGATAAACCGTAAGCAATAGATACCGCAGCTAAGGCAACACCTAAGTCACCACGACTAAAACCTTGTTCAATAAGATAAGGCATCGCCAAGCTAAAGTTTTTACGAACTAGGTAGTAGCCAGCGTAACCAACAAAGATGCCGATAAAGAGTTGCCAACGTAAGCGGGAATAAGTGCCATCGATCTTATCGGACGATAAACGATCGATGTGCGCCTTAGGTTTGAATATTCCAAACATAGGAACCTCATTAATAATGTGAGCGATGGTAGGGAGTATAAAATCGCGAACGAGCAAAAAGGAGTTTCGTTCGAAAGTGAATGCATTTTATGAAATTCGATTTTTATTTCTGTGACAAATGTTGCATAAGAATTAAATTTCAGTAAATACAGAAAATTAGAGGCTTTTAATTAGACTGCGCTTCCACTTTCTGCAGATTTCGTTACTGTCCACATAGAACACGAAGTGCGCAAACGAACAAAATCAGCACAATATTAAGTGAATCAAGTGCTCAAATGACCACAAAAATGGATAAAAGATGGAAGTTGAAGAGACGAAGCACGTGATTTAAGCCATCAAACGCCTCAATTGTGGCGTGTTGCAACAATGTCACCGTGTTAACAATTAGGGTCAACATAATCCCACCGCTTCCAACGTACATTTAGAGGTCGTCTCCAAGCAAAAGATGGCATATGTGCTACGGGAAACGGTCTTCTTTCTTTGAGATGGCGTAGCTCTTAGCAACGAGCGAATGAATATCAGCAATCCCTTATCATCATTAGTGTTAGCTAGCTCTTTAGGGTTAGTTTTCGACCAATAATCTGAGTATTTTCCCACCATTCGCGAAGCAGGTTCACAAAACTCCTCTTACCAGTTTGTGCATTGATTTTCACATCGGTAGTTTTAGTCCATCAAAGCAAAATTGAAGACCATAATTCGTTTTATCGAGTTTCCTTTTTGAGCAAAAGATGCGTCAATTAACAAAAACGAAGAGTTTGATTAACAAATTTATGCTCAAACGCTCATTTTTAGCGCTCGTTTGTTTTCGCAAACGTTTATATATGCACAATAGAACCGTGCTAGATAAGCATAAATATTAAAGGACTCTTAACATGACAACGAACAAACACCCCTCACTGCTCGGAGAATGTTTGGCCGAGTTTATCGGTACAGGATTACTTATCTTTTTTGGCGTAGGCTGTGTTGCTGCACTCGTTTTGACCGGGGCTCAATTTGGTCAATGGGAAATCAGTATTGTATGGGGCTTTGGCGTCGCCATCGCTATTTACTGTACTGCGGGCGTATCCGGTGCACACATCAACCCTGCCGTAACTATCGCACTGGCGATGTTCCATGGATTTGATAAGGCGAAAGTTGTGCCTTATATCATTGCGCAAATGCTAGGTGCATTTTGCTCTGCTGCTTTGGTCTACAGCTTGTACAGCAACCTCTTTACGGATTACGAAATCGCACACAACTTCGTTCGTAGCAGCCAAGACGCATTAGCCACAGCGGGCATTTTCTCGACTTACCCACATGCTTCTCTCTCTTTCTTTGGCGCTTTTGCTGTGGAATTCGTGATTACTGCAGTGCTGATGTTTGCCATTCTTGCTCTTGGTGATGAGAACAATGGCGCACCTCGCGGCGCGATGAACCCTCTACTGATCGGTATCCTAATTGCGGTAATCGGCGGTTCTCTAGGTCCACTAACAGGCTTTGCGATGAACCCTGCACGTGACTTTGGTCCTAAGCTGTTTGCCTACTTCGCAGGTTGGGATTATGCCCTGACTGGCGCGCGTGAAATTCCATACTTTATTGTTCCAATTCTTGCTCCTATCGCAGGTGCTTGCTTCGGTGGTTGGTTGTACCCGAAAGCGATTGCTGCATATCTGCCAAAGCAAGGTCATGGCTGTACTATCCCTAACCAGTGCGAAACCGAAGAAGAAGCAGAACAAGCGCAAGCTTAACCCCTACCAATTCGAACATTTACTAAAATATAAATAACGAAACAAAAGGATTCTTACCATGACTGAGCAAAAATACATTGTTGCCCTAGACCAAGGCACGACAAGCTCTCGTGCTGTCATTCTGGATCATGACGCGAATATCGTAAGCGTCGCTCAGCGAGAATTTACTCAGATTTATCCAGAGGCTGGTTGGGTTGAACATGACCCAATGGAAATCTGGGCAACTCAAAGCTCTACCTTGGTTGAAGCACTTGCGAAAACCGGCATCCGTAGCGACCAACTTGCAGGTATCGGTATTACCAACCAACGTGAAACGACGATTGTATGGAACAAAGAAACAGGCAAACCGGTTTACAACGCGATCGTATGGCAATGCCGCCGCACTGCCGATATTTGTGAAGAATTAAAAGCGCGCGGACTAGAAGATTACGTTCGCGACAATACAGGTCTGGTTCTAGACCCTTACTTCTCGGGTACAAAAGTGAAGTGGATTCTAGATAACGTTGAAGGCGCACGTGAAGATGCTGAAGCAGGCAAGCTGCTATTCGGTACTGTTGATACCTGGTTGGTTTGGAAGATGACACAAGGTCGCGTCCACGTAACCGACTACACCAATGCTTCTCGTACCATGCTGTTCAACATTAATGACCTATGCTGGGATCAAAAAATGCTGGATGAGATGGGCATCCCTGCATCCATGATGCCTGAAGTAAAACGCTCATCAGAAATCTACGGTCAAACCAACATTGGTGGTAAAGGTGGTACTCGTATCCCAATTGCAGGCATTGCAGGTGACCAACAAGCCGCTCTTTACGGTCAGATGTGTGTTGAAGCTGGTCAAGCGAAGAACACCTACGGCACAGGTTGTTTCTTGTTGATGAATACGGGTCAAGAGAAGGTAACATCGAAAAATGGTCTGTTGACCACGCTAGCATGCGGTCCAAAAGGTGAGCCAGCTTACGCCCTTGAGGGTGCGGTATTCATGGGTGGTGCTTCAATTCAATGGCTACGTGATGAAATGAAGATTCTGGCTGGTGCCGAAGATTCAGAATACTTTGCGACCAAAGTTGATACTTCAAATGGTGTTTACGTGGTTCCTGCGTTTACTGGTCTGGGCGCACCATATTGGGATGCTTACGCTCGCGGTACGATTGTCGGTCTAACTCGTGGTGTAAACTCTAACCACATTATCCGTGCAACTTTGGAAGGTATCGCTTACCAAACTCGTGATGTGCTGGATGCAATGCAAGCAGACTCGGGCATCAAGCTCGCGAACCTTCGTGTAGATGGCGGCGCAGTGGCGAACAACTTCTTAATGCAGTTCCAGTCTGATGTTCTTAATACCGAAGTTCACCGTCCTCAAGTAACTGAAGTGACCGCTTTGGGTGCAGCATACCTAGCCGGTCTAGCGGTTGGTTTCTGGAATAGCATTGATGAGCTGCAAGACAAAGCAGTGCTCGATCGCACATTCGAACCACACGATGATGAAGAAAAACGTAACCGTCGTTACAAAGGTTGGAAGCGCGCAGTCAAGTGTGCTCAAACTTGGTCTGAGCTTCACGACGAAGACGATTAATTTCTGATAAACGATTAGTTTCCCCCTGATTAATCGTAAAGAGCGCCGACTTGGCGCTCTTTTTTTGCGTTCGATCGCGGATTCCCTATTCCCACGACTTCTCACAATGCGCTAATTCGAGCACAATAGAGCGAGTTTCTATATTCGAATTTGAAGCATTGGCGATTACCAGTGCACAAGGGAGTGCTAAGTGAAGCAAATACCAAGACACCAACAGATTGTTGAGTTGGTGAAAAAACAAGGCTACGTCAGCACGGATGAGCTGGTAGAAAAATTTAATGTCAGTCCTCAAACTATCCGTCGCGACTTAAACGACCTTGCTGATGAAAACAAGATTCGACGCTACCACGGTGGTGCTACCATTCCTCTCAGTTCAGAGAACACGTCATATAACACGCGTAAAGCGCTTAACTTCAATGAAAAAGATGTCATTGCGGAAGAACTAGTAAAGCACATTCCAGATGGCGCAACCTTGTTTATTGATATCGGTACCACGCCAGAAGCTGTCGCTCGAGCGCTCAATAAAAACCACAAACAACTTCGCGTGGTGACCAATAACATTAATGTTGCCACCATTCTTTTACCAAACCCAGAAATCAAAGTTATTTTGGCGGGCGGTGAAGTTCGCAACCGTGACGGCGGTATTGTCGGTGAAGCGACGCTCGATTTCGTCAAACAATTCCGCCTCGATTTCGGCATTTTAGGCATCAGTGGTATCGATTTTGATGGCTCACTACTGGACTTTGATTATCATGAAGTTCGCGTTAAACAGGCAATTATTGATAACAGCCGCAGTGTGTTCCTTGCGGTTGACCATTCGAAATTTGGTCGCAATGCGATGGTGAAACTGGGCAATATCGCGCAATTGAACATGGTATTCACCAACAAACAACCACCAGAAGAGATTCTTGCGATTCTAAAAGATGCCTCGGTTCCCCTTGAAGTGGTTGATACACAAATAGAAAGATCTGAGAACGAATAGCAAATTATCTCTCTTTCTATACGAATAAATGACCTCTGTCTTAATTAGGCAGAGGTTTTTTTTGTGCCCAAATCACACAAAACGCTCATAAACGAAAATAAATAATGACCACAAACGAAACCTAAGCTAGGATAAACTCATGTTCTAAAATGCTCGTTCGCTCACCAAGAGGTCAAATTTATGAGTATCCAACAAAATGCTTCCACGACTAACGCATCCCCTACTTTAGACCTGATCGTGATCGGTGGCGGCATTAACGGGGCTGGTATTGCTGCAGATGCTGCTGGTCGTGGTTTAAGCGTCGGTTTGTACGAAGCTAATGACTTCGCATCGGCAACCTCTTCTGCAAGTTCAAAACTGATCCACGGCGGATTACGTTACCTTGAACACTATGAGTTTCGTTTAGTTTCGGAAGCGCTCGCTGAACGTGAAGTGATCTTACGTAAAGCACCACATGTGGCTCTACCAATGCGCTTCCGTTTACCTCATCGCCCATTTTTACGCCCAGCTTGGATGATCCGCTGTGGTTTGTTCCTTTACGATAACTTGGGTAAACGAACCACACTGCCAGGCAGCAAAACTGTCAACCTAGCAAAATCAGGTCTTTTGAAACCTGAAATGAAAACCGGTTTCGAATACTCAGATTGTTGGGTAGACGATGCGCGCTTAGTCTTACTTAACGTTCTGGCTGCAAAAGAGAATAACGCAGAAGTTCGCAACTACTGCCGCGTAGAAAAAGCACACCGTGAAGGCGGCATTTGGCATGTCACTATTCATGACGTCACCACAGACCAACGTTTCGAACGTAAAGCGAAAGCTCTGGTTAACGCTGCTGGTCCATGGGTGAAACAGTTCTTTGATGAAGGATTAGAGCAAACCTCCCCTCGCAACATTCGTTTGATCAAAGGCTCGCACATCGTTGTTCCTCGTATCCACAACGAGCCGCAAGCCTACATCCTACAAAACAAAGATAACCGCATCGTATTTATGATCCCTTACTTAGATAAGTTCTCGATCATTGGTACCACAGATGTGGAATACAAAGGCGATCCGCGTGAAGTCGCGATCTCCGAAGATGAAGTCGATTACTTGATCGATATCGTTAACCAACACTTTGTCCACCAGCTAAGCCGCGAAGATGTGGTATGGACTTACAGTGGTGTACGCCCACTGTGTGATGATGAGTCTGACTCACCGCAAGCGATCACACGTGACTACACACTAGAGTTGGATGCTGAATACGACCACGCACCTTTACTTTCAGTGTTCGGCGGCAAGCTCACGACATACCGTAAGCTTGGCGAAGCGGCAATGAAGAAACTTGCACCTTACCTACCTGAAATGGGTAAAGACTGGACGGCAAACCAAACCCTTCCTGGTGGTAACTTCAGTTGCAGCCGTGAGCAACTTGCGAAGATGATTCATGCGAAATACTCGTGGGCATCAGAGGCAATGTTACTGCGCTACGTGACTCAGTTTGGTACACAAACTTGGGATCTGATGGAAGGCACTAACAGCGTAGAAGATCTCGGTCACTGCTTCTCAGAGCAAGCAAGTGGCGTATATCAACGTGAAATTGATTACTTGATGAATCACGAAATGGCGCTAACCGATGAAGACATCTTATGGCGTCGTACAAAACTTGGCTTATACATGAACGAAGAGGAGAAAATCGCACTGGCAGAATATCTAAAAGAGAAGCTGCAACAAAAGGTCGTTAGCCTCTCACAAGTAAGTTAAATTGGACTCTCCTAATACAAAGCCTGCACCCCGCAGGCTTTTTTTTTGGAGCTAAATTCTAATATCAACACCTTCTATCGAAAGCACAAAAAGTTTTAATTTCAGACAATTAACACTCTTACTTATTATTTTCTTCAGTCGGCAATTGCCCTCACCTCTAATTAAATCGGTATCCGATGAAGAAATCGCTATTCCTGAGCTTACTTCTCCTCAGTGGTTGCTCTGTTGCTCCTGAAGAAACACCACCTTGCGCATGTGATGACTACGTACCTCCCTATGTAAAGCCGCCAAGTGCATCTAACCAAGAGAATATCCAACAGTTACTGGCTTACATTGCGCAAAAAGCCAAAGATCGCTGGGGTGAAGATGAGTTCGTCGAAGCGGGAAAACACCGCTACGTGAAATACCTTGATGGTTATAACACCCGCGCTCATATCGACTTCGAAGCGGGAAAAATCTACGTTTCGACAATTTCCCAATACCAGCCAACGGAAAAGCTACAAAAAGCGATTGTACAGACACTACTCATGCCTGCCGATCCAGCACATGCGGAGTTGTTTAGTGACAAGGAAGCGGTATTACGTGGTAAGCCTTTTTTATTGGGGCAAGTTCTCGATCACGATGGAAAACCGATTGAATGGGAATGGCGCGCCAATCGTTACGCAGACTACCTACTCGACAACAAACTGCAAAAGAAAGCCATCAAACACGGCAGTGCTTACTATGTCGAAATCAACATGGTGAAAGATCATCTAGAACAACGCGAATACCAGTACGCTGGCTTGATACGTGACGCTGCAAAACGATATGGTTTATCAGAAGATCTGATTTTCGCCGTGATCAAAACCGAAAGTAGTTTTAACCCTTATGCGGTTTCTCATGCTGGCGCTTACGGCTTGATGCAAGTGATCCCAAAAACAGCGGGTGCGGATGTGTTTAATTTAGTAAAAAACAAACCAGGTATTCCTACCAAAGAATACTTATTCGATCCTGCCAATAACATTGATACTGGTGCAGCGTATTTCTATATATTGAAAAACCGCTATCTACGAGACGTGAAACATCCAACCTCGAAGCACTTTAGTATGATTTCCGCCTACAACGGCGGCACTGGTGGTGTGCTTTCGACGTTTGATAGCGACCGTAAGCGTGCAATGAATGAACTTAACAGCCTCAACCCAACTCAAGTTTATGATGCATTAACCACTCAACACCCAAAAGGGGAAGCGAGACGCTATCTACAGAAAGTTCTTTATTTCCAGAAAGACTTCAGCCAAGGGAATATCTAATTTTACCTAGCCACAAAACGAAAAACGCCGCTTAGTTCCACGGAGGTATAGAACTAAGCGGCCATGTAATTACACGAAAGACACCTATGGGTCTAAAACGTCAATTGGCTAGTTAATCACTCATATTCATACGAGCAATAACAGATACAGAGTATCGAACTCCGCCTTTTCTGGCACGAGCAAAACTCAGATTAGAATTCAACGTTTTTCACATTCTTAATAATTTCCTTACTATTAATGGGTTATTTGCTGAAGCAACATCAAACAAAAAAGGCTTAGCATCTCGCCAAGCCCTTCTTCACTTTCATTTTTCTTCGATTATCCCGGATGACCATCCACACGCGGAGTTATCAACATCACACCAAAACGCCACACAAACATACCAAATGCAAGAATCCATAATGCTGCGCTGATATCAATCCAAAAGAACATCTGTGAAGGAGCAAATATCACACCTAAGCTTCTCGCTAACGCCGCAGCAATCACCGCCGCAAACGCGATACTCATGTTCGGACCTTTGTAAATCATACGTCCAGTGTGCCCCATGGTGACACGAGTAATCATTGCTAGGATTAAGCCACCTAGCGCACCAATCGCAAACAAATGAATCAAGTTGTGGTTGGCAAACGCGTTATCCCAGCTGCCACGTAGGATAAGACTTAAAGGCAGACACAAATAAGCCGCATGTAAAGACCAAACAAGTGGCTCGCTCAGAGTCAACCAAGGTTTCCAGCGTAAGAATCGAACCAATTGGGTGATACCAGCAAATAACATCAGCGGCTTCCCAAGTTCAGCAAACGTCACAGGGAAGAAACTCAGTACAAACAACATGACCAAAGGTAGGTTGGCGAGCCAATCTAGCCACATCAGCGGTTGAGCTTTTTCAAAGTTGAAACGACGTGCAGTAAAGAAAGGGATTACTCGCCCACCCATGACAGAAAGCAGTAAAGTGAACCACCACAGCATTGCTTGCCACACAGCAGAAGAGGTAAATGGAGGCATACCTTTGACCGTGGCATAACTGGCAAAGTTCGCAAAGATTGCAAGTAAGAATAACGGAACAAAAAATAGGTTACGCCACCCTTTAGCACGATAAACTCGTATGCCGACCTCATACGCTACAAACAGTAAAAACAGCGCTTCAACACTGCTGGTTAACCAAAGTGGTGCAGGGGTCCAAAGTAGAACTCGAGGAGAAAGCCATAACAAAAACAAGGCTAGCAAGGTGTAGTGCTTCGTCCCATTAACCCCCGTCCAGTTTTGTACCGCAGTCAGAACGAACCCCACCACAATCGCCATAGAGAAACCAAACAGCATTTCATGTACATGCCACCACAAAGCCGGAACACTCAACGCGCTAGGCTGCCCTGTTTGAAACATCCATACCCACAACGCAATCGCGATGATGGCGTAAATAGAGCCAAACAGGAAAAACGGTCTAAACCCAAGTCGCAGCCATGCGGGGATTTTTTCTTCCACTTTTTTATCGGTGATATTCAGCATTGTGATGCCCTTACGTACCAATTCGTACTGTCGAAAAACTTAACGTCAACGATCTTAACACAAACATGCATAAAAAATACATGTTATAAGATCAGACTATCCTTTAGAGGTAAAACATTGCGCCTGATGCCGTGGAGGCATTTCCTCCCAAGAACGTCAAAATGCTGGGCTCAGTAAGAATGACTTAGATATCATATTTAGGTATAACGGATAGAACGGAATTCGTCGAAGTAAAAGGGAACAATCACGATGTATATATTTGGCTACGGCAGCTTAATCAATTCGGCCTCACGTGAGCTTACAGGGCAAACGGGTGAAGCAATTCCCGTTATTGCCCATGGGTTAGTGCGCTATTGGGGCAAAGTCGACGACAGCTATATCTTGTCACCGCTGGTTGTGAATGAAGGCGAAGGGCAAGTGAACGGTGTGCTGCTCGAAGTAGACCACCAAGCGCTGACTGAATTTGACCGCCGCGAACGTGGCTATCATCGTATTCAAATTCGTCCTGAACAAATCGAAACTGACATCAGCTTTAATCCAGATCATGAGATTTGGGTATACGTGAAAAGCGATCCCCTTCCACCCTGCACGCTCAGCCCAATCATGCAAAGTTATGTAGATACTGTTTTAGCAGGATGCTTGGAAGTCTCTCACGCGTTTGCTGAACACTTTGTTCGCCATACTATAGGTTGGCAACACGCCAAAGAGAATGACCGCCACCAGCCCAAGTACGGCAACCTTGCGGGTGTGCAAGATCATCATTATGAATTAATAGATAACCTGATCAAAAAGGGAGCCTAGTGGCTCCCTTCCATTATTCATATTCGACAAATATCTGATTAGAATTTGTAGTCTAGACCTACGTAAAAGCCATCAAAATCAAAATCTAAATCACCGCCATTTTCAACATCAATCGTGACTGAAGACGCACGGTAACCACCAGAAACAATCAGACCAGAAGCAAATTCATAACCAGCTTCAGCACCGTAGTTGAAACCAATATCGCTACCATCTGTTGATATTGAGCTAGAAGATGCAGTTGGAACATCCAACTTCAGGTCAACACCCATCACGCCCAAGCCAGCCACAGCGCCTAAGTAGAAACCTGTGCCTGTGAAGTAGTATTTAGGTTTCGCATTAAGATTCGCAGCGTAACCCTCAACTTCAATGCTCGCATTGTGCGCAGTGCCAAACTGATCGATGAAGTATCCGTTCTCTTTAAAGCTGCCAAAGTGAATAAACTCACCCTCAAAAGCTAATACAAACTGCTGAGAGGGCGCCATCTCTTTACCAACAGCGATACCAAAGCCTGTTGAAGACGATGAATCAATGTTCAACTCTGTATCGATCTCAGTGTTATGAATATCCGCACCAATATACCAACCACTATTTGCTTGAACCGACGCTGAAGCAACCACTGCACCTAAAGCCAATAAAGGCAAAACCTTTTTCATTATAATTTCCTATATTTTCATACTGTTAAACAGTTTTAAATCAAGAAAATTATAAATAAAGGTGAATATGAATCAACTCACTCATTTATAAAATGAGACACAAACCATAAGCATTTGTTATATAAATAAATTTAACTTACAGCTTAAACAATTCGCACGCCTGATGGCATTGCGCGTTCCGGTGTCAGTAATACGCTTTCCGACTCATCATCAGTTTCAGCGCACAGCAGCATACACTCAGAGGTTTCACCACGCATCTTAGCTTTTGCTAGATTACACAGCACTACCACTTGTTTACCCATTAGCTCTTCTTCTGTGTAGTACGGTACAAGGCTCGTGACCGTTTGCAGGGTTTTCTCACCGACATCGATCTGCACAATGTACAGCTTGTCTGCATTCTCGTGGCGCGCCACCTCAATAATTTTTCCAGTGCGAATTTCTAACTTTGCAAAGTCTGAGTAAGCGATCGTTTCCATTAATTAAAACCCCGGTAAAATTTTACTAAAACAAGTTCAACATTAACAGTTAAGGCTTTAAATACAAGAGGTGAAGATCGCATTTTGATGCGTAAAGGTCGTATGAATTGCAAATATCCTTTACCAAATATCACTCAGTTTCGGCCATCCCCACGCCGTAATCTCAACACCTTTGAAAATATCTTGAAAGCTTAGTGTTTGTTGATGGTGAAGCATTGGGCTGACCACACCTTCATAGATCAGCACAGAGCCAAGTTAAAGCTGCTTAAGACAATATCTCAATATCCAGTGAATGCTTGTTTAGTTGTTCCGGTGATGGAACGTAGGGCTGCAGTCACCTGTGCTGGCTCTATCATCAACCAAAGTCCACTCCCCAAAACAGACCATCGCTTTTTATCTCCTTCATCAAGAAATAAGAAAACAAATACATATATAGCTCTAAATCGATCTGAATGAGCGATAGCAAGACTTTCATGCAGGCAAATGACCTTATAGCTTTGAACGTAAATGCTCTTAGATTGCTATAGAGATAATTTTTCTCTTTTGTGACGGCATGTTGTGGAACGCTTGGATGACAAGCAATAAAGTCGCATATGAACATTTACGCACAAAGAGATTACTATGGAAAACCCTAGACCTAGATTAAGAAAGCTTTCAATTAAGAACTTTCGCTGCATCGGCAATACTCCTGTAGAAATAGAACTAGATGAAATTGTTGTTCTCGTTGGACCAAATAATGTCGGTAAAAGCTCAATCCTTAGAGCATATGAAGTCGCAATGGAAGAAGCCTCTAAAACAGGTCACCTGACCATCCATGACTTCCCAAATGAGTCTATAGACCCTGAAAACCTCCCAGAGATAATTATTGAAACCGTTATATTTGATGAGGGCCAACCGGGCAAACAATGGGTACTGACCGACGAGAAAACTGAAGAGAAATACGTAAAAGAAAAATGGACTTGGGAAGCCCCAGGAAAACCGACAAGAGTAGGCTGGGATGTCAAAGCCAACGACTGGCACCCAACTAAACGTCCTTGGGGAGCTCCAAATGTTGCACAGGCATACAGGTCAGAGCCTCACAGGGTTGATGCTTTCTCAGATCCTGAAACCCAATCGAAAGAGATCATCAAGTTACTACAAAGTGCTTTGACAGAGAGAGTTAAGGCACTTTCTGAAGAAGAGCTTCCAGATGGTGAATTAACCCCATATCAGAAACTACTGCACAACGTGATGGAACTACAAAAGATTGTAGTCAAAGACACAGAGCAGGAAATTGAAGCTGTCCAGACCGAAATGAAGAGAATGGTCAGCGAAGTATTTCCGGGATATGAAGTTAAATTTGATGCAAAACCAGAAGATGACGTTGAAAAGTGTATCAACCTGTTCAAAAACGACCCCGAGCTTCGAATGGGCCACGAAGATGGCCACCAAACATCAATTGAAAAGCAAGGTAGCGGTGCCAGAAGAACATTATTGTGGTCAGCATTAAGAATCATCTCTGAACAAAAACGGGCAAAAGCAGGAAAAGGAGCAGAAAGACCTCACCTTCTCCTACTCGATGAACCTGAACTGTGCCTGCACCCCACAGCCATTCGTGAAGCCTGTAAAGTCCTTTATGACCTACCGAAAAGTGGAAACTGGCAAGTCATGGTAACTACCCACGCTCCCGCTTTTATCGATCTATCTAGAGATAATACTTCAATAGTCAGAGTAGAAAGGTCCGGGGATGGGAATATAAAAGGTACCACTATTTTTAGACCACACAGAGCTAAACTAGACGAAGATGACAAAGCAAGATTGAAGCTTCTTAATGTCTTTGACCCTCACGTAGCAGAATTCTTCTTTGGTGGTAAAACCGTACTTGTAGAGGGTGACACAGAATACACAGCCTTCAAACACGTCATAGCAAAACATCCTGAAGCTTTTAAAGATACCCATATCGTTCGAGCACGAGGGAAAGCAACATTAGCCTCTCTAGCTAAGATATTAAATCAGTTTGGTGCACCATATGCGTTACTCCATGACTCAGATAGACCTCTCTGCAAAGCTAAAGAAGGCAAGAAGCCAAAAGCTAATCCAGCATGGGGAACTAATAAGAACTTGTTAGAAGTGGTTGGGCAAGCTCCTGATACAGCAAAAGTGCGACTGGTTGCTTCTGTCCCAAATCTTGAAGAAGCATACTTTGGTCAAGAGGTGACATCTGAAAAGCCGTATTCTGCATTGCAGATCATCAGTGATGAAAATGGGCAAGAATTCGCAAACCTTAAAAAGCTACTGGAAGCTCTGACAGATTTCACTAAACCTCTTCCAGGCAATGCCGTAGAGTGGAGTGAAATAGCTGATTTAGAGAAAGCTCTTAAATAGCATCGTAACGAGGCATAACTCGTAACATGTTATGCCTCGACCTTGCGATGTGGATAGTTCTACTCTTCTTTTTTATTCCTTGTTTAAACAAATACTTAACATATCACTTCTTGAATAAACGTAATCTTTTTAGCTCTTCGCTGCTCGTGATCACGGGACGCTATTTCTTCGCTTACCCCAATACCTCTATTTTTCACCTACCTTGTGTGCTCTCTGAGTTACAGTTAGCACTTGCCAGCAACAGCGATGTGTACAAAACCCAAATGGTTGACTGGATGAACAACAACTAATGCCCCAAATGCCATTATCTATGGTCTACATGTTAAAAACATAAACGACAAATCGCGGTGATATCTAATGACCGCGATTTTTGTTTTCTCACTATAAAAGGATTCAAACCTTTCTTGCATAAGATAACGTTTACACTTCATATATCTCTAATAAATTCATAGAGTAATGAGCCATTAGTTGCAATATAAATAGGTACCAATTGCACTTATTACACAATGGGTGTTTAATACTCCGGTTAACGTTTTTAGCCAACGAAAGGTTCCTCATGGCAACAATCAAGGATGTCGCGAAAGAAGCGGGGGTGTCAGTCGCTACCGTTTCTCGTGTGATCAACAAATCACCCAAGGCAAGCCAAACTTCTATCGATGCAGTGACTAAAGCGATGAGCAAACTTGGCTATCGCCCTAACGCGGCAGCACGAGCACTCGTCAGTCAAAGTACCAATACGATGGGCGTGCTGGTGAGTGATGTCTCAGACCCCTTCTTTGGCACCATGGTCAAATCGGTTGATAACGTCGCAAGAGAAAATGGTAAACACATTCTAATTGGCAATGGTTATCACAATCCAGAAGATGAACGACAAGCGTTAGAGCTGCTGATTAATAGCCGCTGTGAGGCGATTGTGATCCACTCTAAAGGCTTATCAGATGAAGAATTGATTGGCTATGCCAAAGAAGTAAAAGGGATGGTATTGATCAACCGCCACATTCCTGAGTTAGCAGAGCGTTGTATCTCTCTCGATAACCGTAAAGGTGCGTACCTCGCGACAGAATATTTACTTCGTCATGGGCATACCAAGATAGCTTGTATCGCTTCTTCACATGACATTGAAGATACCGATGAGCGTTTGCAAGGTTACCAAGCGGCGCTGAAAGACCACAAGATTGAACTGTCGAAAAGTTACGTTGAATATGGTGAACCAAACAGTGATGGTGGTGAAATAGCAATGACCAACTTACTGACTAAATCACTCGAAATCACCGGTGTCGTGGCTTACAACGATTACATGGCAGCCGGGGCACTTGCCGTATTAGATCAAAACGGAATCAGCGTACCAGAGAAAGTCTCTATGGTCGGTTTTGACGATGGTTTAATTGCTCGCTTCGTCAATCCAAGTTTGACGACAATTCGTTACCCAATTGAAATGATGGCAGAACGCGCTGCTCGACTAGCGTTGGCATTATCACGAGATGAACAAGTGGAAGAAGACACGATCATCTTCAGCCCAACCTTAGTTCGTCGCAACTCGGTTGACCGCCTCTAACTCTGCACCCAATCTAAAATACGAAATAAAAAAGCTCTGCTACAGAAGTACCAGAGCTTTTTTGTTTTTAGTTCAATCAAGCTTTTGACCTACTGTAGGCAAAAAGCTCATGGCAACCCAAAAGGCTAAAAATCAATACCTTAACTAAAAAGCAAAGTGAAACGTGGTACTGAATCGATACGCTTGCTCAGGTTCAAGAATACAACTTGGTTGCCCCCACTCAGCATGGTTCGGTGAATCTGGCAAAAACTGAGTTTCTAACGCCAAGCCCGCGTAGTCTTGGTATTCCCCACCGCGACGGTTTGGTGCACCCGCTAACCAGTTACCCGTATACAATTGCATGGCAGGCTTATTGGTCACGACAGACATATGCACTTTTCCATCCGGAGAAACCACCCGCGCAACGGGTTTTGAAACGTCGCGATGAGCATCAAATAGATAGCTGTGATCATAACCTTTCGCTGCAATCTGCTGCTCATCTTGTAAGAAATGCTCCGATACTGGCTTTTCATTTCTAAAATCAAAGCCTGTTCCTTTCACATCTTGCAATGCCCCCAAAGGAATGCCGACGTCATTAGTTGGTAGATATTGATCTGCTGCGATGGTTAAACGGTGAGAACGGCAATCCAAATCGGCTTCCGCACCAAGCAAATTAAAGTAAGCGTGGTTGGTTAAGTTCACTGGTGTTGCTTTGTCTGTCTTTGCGAAATACGCAATGCTCACTTGGTTGTCATCAGTCAGGGTATACGTCACATGGACTTCGAGGTTCCCCGGAAAACCTTGATCACCATCTTCAGACAACAAAGAAAACGTCACTTGCTGTTCGGACTGAGACTCAATGTTCCAGCGACGCTTATCAAACCCTTCCTCACCACCGTGTAAGCAGTTTCCCGCTTGGTTAGTGGAGACTTGAAATGCTTCGCCATCAACCTCAAAAAGCCCATTGGCGATGCGGTTTGCGTAGCGACCAACAATGACACCCATGTAACACTGTTGATGCATGAAACTCCCCATCGTCCCCACTCCGAGAAGCACTTCGCGCAACTCCCCATTCGCCAAAGGTAAACGACAACTCAGCCATGTCGCACCAATATCCATAAAGGAAACGCTCATGCCTGTGTTATTTTTCAGTTCGACCACCTTAGCAGGCTCACCATCAAAAGCAGCCTGCTGTGTCATCGTGATGGTTAATGGCTCGGTCATATCTCGCTCCTACTAAAGCTGCGGTGCGCTTAAAGCACTTCGACTAAGCTAGCGCCATTTTTCGCTTGGCACACGTAGATAGATTCTTTCAACCCCGTTGCTGCTTGGTATTTAGCTTCAACGGTTGCTTTCACGTCATCCACTAATGCAGGCGGTACAAGAGCGACAATACAACCGCCAAAGCCGCCGCCAGTCATGCGCACACCGCCTTGCTCACCGATGACCTCTTTCACCATCTCAACCAAAGTATCGATTTCTTTTACTGTGATTTCGAAATCATCACGCATTGAAGCATGAGACTCTGCCATCAACTCACCCATGCGCTTCATGTCGTGTGCGCGAAGAGCTTGTGCGGCTTCGACCGTGCGATCGTTTTCTGTGATCACGTGGCGAGCACGTTTTGCCACCATTTCATCCAGCTCAGACACTTTCTCGTTAAACTGCTCAATGCTCACATCACGGAGTGCTTTTACGCCGAAGATGCGCGCCGCTTCTTCACATTGCTCACGACGAGTGTTGTATTCGCTGTCTACCAAGCCACGTTTTTTGTTCGAGTTGATGATCACCACTGCCATGTCTTCTGGCATCGATACTGCTTCGGTTTCTAGGCTACGGCAGTCCAATAACATCGCGTGATTTTCACGACCTTCTGCCGAAATCATTTGGTCCATGATGCCGCAGTTACAGCCGACAAATTCGTTCTCTGCTTGCTGACCGTTCAGTGCAATTTCCGCTTGGCTGATTTCTAGATTGAACAACACTTTAAACGTTTGACCAATCACCACTTCCAATGCTGCCGATGAGCTCAAGCCCGCACCTTGAGGCACATTGCCGCTCACTGAGATATCCGCACCAGAAAATTGGTAACCGCGTGCGAGAAGAAACTTCACCACACCGCGAATGTAGTTGGCCCACATTTTGTCTTGTTGGAAAGTAATCTCTTGAGTGATATCGAACTCATCAACTGCGTTGCCGTAGTCCACAGATACCACGCGCACTAGGTTGTCTTCACGTTTTGCTGCTGCCACAACCGTTTGGTAGTTGATCGCACATGGCAATACAAAGCCATCGTTGTAATCAGTGTGTTCACCAATCAGGTTGACACGACCAGGTGCTTGAATAATGTGGCTTGGAGCGTAACCCAGCACTTGTTCAAAAGAGGTTTTAACGTTTTGGATTAAATCAGACATAGTAAAATCTCAGCATAAAATTTTTGTGTGAATTCTCGACAGCTTTCATATCTCGCAATCAGAAACGACATATTTGATTGTCTAACATTTGTCATTCCGGGCGAGCCCTAGCGAGCATCCGGAATCTACGTTCAGCGCACTCTGATGGTAGATTCCGTATCACGCTCGTTCCTCGCTGTACGGAATGACATATTTCGTATTTATCTTTAAGGTCTGTTGACCTTTCGAACAAAATTTAACCGCGAAAGATCAACAGACCCTAGTTACTGTTCTTTGTAATGCACATCGCTTAGGTCACGTAGGCGCTGTGCTGCTTGCTCTGCGGTTAAGTCGCGTTGGTTTTCTGCCAACATTTCATAACCCACCATGAACTTACGCACTGTTGCGCTACGCAGTAGCGGCGGGTAGAACAAGGCATGCAGTTGCCAATGATCGATATCAGTACCTTCTTCAAAGAATGGCGCGTAATGCCAACCCATTGAGTAAGGGAAAGAGCATTGGAATAGGTTGTCGTAACGGCTTGTCAGTTTTTTGATTGCAACCGCAAGGTCATCACGTTGCTCATCGGTTAGCTCACTCATTCGACGAATGTGCGTTTTAGGAAGTAGCATGGTTTCGAATGGCCACGCAGCCCAGTAAGGGACAACAGCAATCCAGTGCTCGGTCTCAACCACAGTACGTGAGCCATCTTTGAGTTCAGCTTGCACGTAATCCACCAACAAGTTACTGCCATGTTCTTGGTAGTACGCTTTTAAGTTGTGCTCTTTACGCTCAATTTCATTTGGTAAGAAGCTATTCGCCCAGATTTGACCGTGCGGATGAGGTTGAGAACATCCCATCGCTTCGCCTTTGTTCTCAAATGCTTGCACCCACACGTAGTCTTTGCCAAGCTCTTCGATTTGCTCATTCCAGGTGTCAATCACGCCACGAATTTTGTCGACTGGTAGTTCCGGTAGCGTTTTGCTGTGATCGGGAGAGAAGCAAATCACTCGGCTCAACCCGCGCACGCCTTGAGTCTTGAACAAAGGGCTGTCTGACTCAGGTGCATCTGGAGAATCCACCATCAACGCAGCAAAGTCATTCTTAAATACGTAGGTGCCTTGGTAATCTGGGTTTACATCTCCAGAAATGCGCTCGTTCGTTGGACATAGGAAACACTTCTCATCGTAACTAGGCAGTTGATCGATAGACGGTTTCTCATCGGCACCACTCCAAGGGCGTTTTGCACGATGTGGTGACACTAAAATCCACTGACCCGTTAGTGGGTTGTAGCGACGATGTGGGTGATCCACTGGGTTAAATTCAACATTCGACATCTTACTTACTCAACTTTTAAAATTTCTTTCATCTGCATTCCCCAATGAAATTGGAGTTGCTGCTAGGCGGCAAGCTTTCCAATATCCATGAGCATAGGTTTTCTATGTGATTGGAATTGGAAAGTGCAGGCGACAGCGCTGCAGCATCAATTACGCAGGGGAATAGCCTTGCGGGTTATTTGACTGCCATTTCCACGTGTCCGCCGTCATTTCAGTAACGCTGCGAGTCGCTTTCCAGCCAAGATCTCGCTCTGCTTTTTCAGTACTTGCCCAACATTCTGCAATGTCACCAGGACGGCGAGGACACAGCTCGTAAGGCACTGGCTTACCGCAAGCCAACGCGAACGCTTCCACCATATCAAGCACGCTAGAGCCCTTTCCCGTACCTAAGTTGTAAATGTGCAAACCAGCTTTATCACCGAGCGATTTCAGCGCTGCGATATGACCGTCCGCTAAGTCCATCACGTGGATGTAATCACGAACGCCCGTGCCATCTGGTGTTGGGTAGTCATTGCCGAATACCGACAGTTTTTCACGGCGACCGACTGCGACTTGTGCAATGAACGGCATGAGGTTGTTTGGAATACCTTGAGGGTCCTCACCCATGGTGCCGGATGGATGTGCACCCACTGGGTTGAAATAGCGCAGTAAAGTAATGCTCCAATCGTTTTCTGCGTTGAACAGATCACTTAAGCACTCTTCCACCATGTACTTGCTACGACCGTATGGGTTGGTGGTTGCGCCAGTAGGTGAGTCTTCAGTAATAGGTACAATGTCAGGGTCGCCGTACACCGTTGCGGATGAACTGAAGACAATGCTTTTCACCCCAGCTTTGCGCATACTGCGTGCCAAAACGAGCGAGCCATTCACGTTGTTATCGTAGTACTCCAACGGCTTCGCAACGGATTCTCCAACGGCTTTTAAACCAGCAAAGTGAATCACTGCTTGGATATCATGCTCAGCAAAAACCGAATCTAAAAAGGCTTCATCACGAATATCACCTTGATGGAAGACGGGTTGTTTACCTGTCAGCGCTTCAATACGACTAAGCACTTCTACTTTGGCGTTACACAAGTTATCGACAATGATTGGCTCCATACCTGCTTCAATCATCTGTACGCATGTGTGGCTACCGATGTACCCCATACCGCCTGTGATAAGAACTTTCACTTTTGCTTCCCCATTGTTGCTGCTCATGCTTGGTAATGATTTGAGCCTATTAACCAAGCAAATTCGCAGATCGCTTAACTGGTTAAAAGTCTACCAACCAAAACCGATCTAGATCCGTGATCAAATTCAAACTTGTGTAAACGTTTCCACAAAATTACACAACACATAAAACTTAATAAGATTAAAGAAAACTTATTCATTTAAGGAATCAAAACGAAAAAATACTGGACAAGATGTATAAACGTTTACATCTTCACAGCAACATTAAAAGGTGACGCGCAACGCAAGAAAGATCAGGCTTCGCTTTAGATCCCTGACATTGCTCTTACAAAACAAGGAGCAAAGCTCGTTACAGTAGCCCCGCCCCAAATGTAACCATTTGTAACAAGACTAAAATCCATGTCTTTTCTTTTATTGGGGCACATTGAGCACAAAGACCAAACCTAAAGGGCATCCATGCTACGCAAGCGAAACGAATTCCGAGACCACAATCAGGAAGTAAGATTGTTTAAAAACCGCGCCATCGTTGCTTTTATCGGCATGGTTATTTTGTTGGGAGGACTGGTTGCTAACCTTTATAACTTGCAGGTTAATCACTTCAAAGATTACCAAACTCGCTCGAACGACAACCGAATCAAGATCCTGCCAATAGCCCCTACCCGTGGTCTTATATATGACCGAAATGGCGTTTTGTTGGCTGAGAACCGTCCTGTTTATAACTTAGATATGATCCCAGAACAGGCGGGCGATCCAGATGCATTAATTGAAAAACTGCGTCACTATATTGATATCACCCCAGATCAAGTCGAATCCTTTAAAAAGCGTTACAAGCACACTCGCCGCTTTCGTTCTGTCACGATCATGAACGAACTGAATGACAAGCAAGTGGCGCGCTTTTCTGTTCATCAGCACGAGTTTAACGGCGTCTTTGTTACCGCAGATCTCAAACGTTACTACCCTTACGGCGAAGAACTGACCCATGTTTTGGGTTACGTTTCTCACATCAACGATCGAGACTTGCGTCGATTGGATGAAGAAGGCAAAGCACAGAATTATCAGGCAACGCAAAACATCGGCAAGTTAGGTGTTGAACGTTATTACGAAGACATCCTCCACGGCACCAAAGGCTACGAGGAAGTAGAGGTAAACAGTCGCGGTCGCGTGATTCGTACGATCAAATATGTGCCGCCAGTTCCCGGAAAAGACATCGTATTGAATCTGGATATTGAGCTACAAGAGTATGTCTACAAACAACTCAACCATCGCCAAGGCAGCGCAGTCGTGCTCGATCCACGCGACAATAGCGTATTAGCTATGGCATCAAGTCCGAGTTATGACCCAAACCCTTTTGTTAACGGCATCTCTAGCAAAGCCTACCGTGCCTTACTCAATGATCCAGCTCACCCACTTGTGAACCGTACAACGCTTGGCGTTTACCCTCCTGCTTCTACGGTAAAACCTTTTATGGCTGTCGCTGGGCTTGAAGAACACGTCATCACACCAAGTACCGTGCGCAACGATCACGGCCTCTGGCGTATTCCTGGCTCTAAACCAAATTCAAAAGCATGGCGAGATTGGAAACGTTGGGGTCACGGCAACGTGGATGTCACCAAGGCAATTGAGGAATCAGTTGATTCCTTCTTTTATCAGACCGCATTTGACCTTGGGATTGACCGCATTTCGAAATGGATGAATAAGTTTGGCTTTGGCTTGCCAACGGGCATCGATATTTACGAAGAAAGCAGCGCAAACATGCCGACACGAGAATGGAAAATCGCACGTCATCGCACCCCTTGGTATCAAGGTGATACGGTGCCTATCGGTATTGGGCAAGGTTATTGGACAGCAACACCAATGCAGATAGCCAAAGCAACATCATTCCTCATTAATCATGGCGAAATGAAAGCGCCACACCTTCTCAAAGCCGTGATTGAACATGGGGAAGACTTCAAAAACCAAGTCGATGTTAAACCAAAAGCGCTGCCTTCTATCGAAGGAGTACCAGAGAAGTTCTGGAATATTCCAATCAACGCCATGCGCTTGGTAAATAATGGGGCTCATGGTTCTGGTCGCCGTGCATTTAGAGGCGCAGAGTACAGCAGTGGCGGTAAGTCAGGGACTGCGCAGGTATTTGGTCTGCGCAAAGACGAAGTCTACAACTCCAAAAAACTCGCAAACCACCTACTCGACCACGCATTGTTTACCGCGTTTGCACCATACGATAAACCCAAATATGTGGCTACCGTGGTTATCGAGCACGGTAATGGTGGCTCTAAAGTGGGCGCGCCGTTCATTCGAAATGTGTTTGATCACTTGCTTGTCCATCACGACAAAGACGACAGCAATAAGGTGAAGTCTTAAATACGCCAGAACAAAACCCAATAAACAAAGCCTGAGTGGATGTCCTAGCCACTCGGGCTTTTGTTTGTTTTCCAGCACACCCCCACCCACCTAAATTCTATAAAATACAAAAAATGTGAGATAAATCAGAAGCGAATAACAACGAGAAGAACATCACTACCAATAACAACCCTTTCGTTTGCTAAAACGAAATCATCAATAGTTCACCCCTCATCACTAAGAAAATAAAGTTTTTGGATTTCACTCTTTTTAAACCGAAAGACAATTTGCGCAAATTGGAAAAGCAGAAGATTTGTGACAGCAAGCTCAACGAAAACAGGGATGGTGATTTCAAATGTAAGAGCAATAAATAATCAGTAAGGGAAAATCGATGAACTACAAGACTTTGAAAGCTAGTGGGTTGGCGGTTATAGTCTCGGCAGCTTACATAGGGAATGCGTACTCAATGGAAATAGCCAATGATGCAATGGCAATAACATTTGATAATAACTCAGGTGTCGTGTCATTGATCAACAATAATACGGATGAACAAATCACCCCAACTGAACTTTTCTTCATTACTCTACCGAATGAAACAACACTTCATACCAAAGATTTTAAGTTGGAAAAGTACAAGAAAGATGGTGACAGCATCAATCTCACTTTTGTTCGCAATGATTTTGAAGTGGATGTCACTTTGAACGTAATCAAACAACGATATGTGAGTGTTGATTACAAAATCAAAGCTGTTGGTAACGATCGCAAGATCAAAAAAATCACTTTCTTGCCAACCAAAAAACAAGCGCAAGCGCCTTATGTTGACGGTAGCATTAACAGCTCACCAATTATCGCGGATACGTTCTTCATGCTGCCGCGTAAACCAATTGTAAATACCTATGCTTACGAAACGAAAACCAACCTCAATATTGATATTGTCACTCCAATAAGCACAAACGCCCCATTAAAATATACAACTTATATCGGTACGTTTAGCGAAGTCAGTCAATTAAGACGCGACTTCAACAAGTTCATTGAAGCAATGCGACCACGTCCCTACAAACCATATTTACATTACAATTCATGGATGGATATTGGCTTTTTCACTCCTTATACAGAAAGTGACATTAAAGGACGAATGAAAGAGATTTATCATGAGTTGGTGGAAAAACGCGGCGTAGTTCTCGATGGGTTCTTACTTGATGACGGCTGGGATGACTTAACAGGAAACTGGGATTTTGGCTCAGCATTTGCTGATGGGTTTGGGAGCGTAAAAGAGCTAGCCGATTCAATGAATACTAGTGTAGGTTTGTGGCTTTCCCCTTGGGGAGGCTATAACAAGCCACGTGACATTCGCGTTTCACATGCAAAAGAAAATGGTTTCGAAACGGTGGATGGTAAGTTTGCTCTCTCAGGTCCGGTGTACTTCAAAAACTTCAATGACAAAATCACCAATCTGATTAAAAACGAGCATATTTCGTCGTTTAAACTTGATGGAATGGGCAACGCAACATCTCACTTAAAAGGCAGTCAATTTGCTTCCGATTTTGATGCGTCAGTTCAGTTGATAGAAAACATGCACAAGGCCAACGATAAGGTATTTATCAACCTAACGACCGGGACCAACGCAAGCCCATCATGGTTATTCTTCGCTGACTCAATTTGGCGCCAAGGTGATGATATCAACCTTTATGGTGATGGCTCTCCAACACAACAGTGGGTCACTTACCGAGACGCTGAAACATATCGTTCGATTGTCCGTAAAGGTCCATTATTCCCGATGAGTTCGATAATGCTTCACGGTATTGTCAGCGCCAAAAACGCTTATTATGGACTTGAGAAAGTACAATCCGATCAAGATTTTGCCGATCAAGTATGGTCATATTTTGCAACTGGCACACAACTACAAGAAATGTATATTACGCCAGATATGCTCAATTCAACTAAATGGGACACCCTTGCAAAAGCAGCTAAATGGGCAAGAGAGAACGCCGATGTTTTGGTGGATTCACATTGGATTGGTGGCAATCCAACTAACTTAGCGGTGTATGGTTTTGCGTCATGGAATGAAAACAAAGCCGTAATTTCGTTGCGTAACCCATCGGATAAACCACAAAAATATTACTTGGATCTCAATCGTGATTTTGAATTGCCTACAGGTGCAAATGGGCAGTTCAAGCTAAAAATGGCTTACGGTGAAAACAACACAATTCCATCTCACTACACCGACCCAGTAGTCATAACCCTGCAGCCACTACAAACTTTAGTCATCAACGCGAATAAATAACCAGTAATCAAAGAAAAGGCACTGTTATGGTGCCTTTGTTCGCTTTTTCTCAGACCTTAATACCATCAAATACGATAGAGCAACGAGTGCTTAACGTATTCTTCCGGCAGATAACTTCACTTCCCCGATCGCACAGTTTTACTAAAAGTTTGTGCATCCATAAGTAGCTGTTTACAATGGTGGGATTATTGCTTTTCTCACTGGGACAGTGAGCTTTGCCTACGGGAAGTGCACATGGCAACACTAAAAGATATCGCTACTGAAGCTGGCGTCTCACTCGCGACCGTATCGCGCGTGTTAAATGATGATCCGACTTTGAGCGTAAAAGAAGAAACCAAACACCGCATCTTAGAAATCGCAGAAAAGCTGGAATACCGCACCAGCAGTTCCAAAAAAGCCACCAAAGAGGCAAGACAAAAACACCACTTCTTAGCCTTGTATAACTACAAGCAAGAAGCCGAGGTGAATGACCCTTATTACTTGTCGATTCGTCACGGGATTGAAACCCAGTGTGACAAATTGGGCATTACGCTAACCAATTGCTACGACAGCATCATCGATGTAGAAACGCAAAAGATCACCGGTATCCTTCTGGTCGGTAAAACTGACAGCGCCGTGATTCGTAAATTGCCTAAACGTCTTACTGACAGCATTTGCTACATCGACTTCTCTGACAGCGATAGCACATACGACTGTGTTGATATCGATCTTGCGCGAATCAGTAAACAAGTGGTCGACTTCTTTGTTGAACAAGGCTACGAACGGATTGGTTTTATTGGTGGTCAAGATGAACCAAACACTGCAGACATTCGTGAAAATGCATTTGTAGAATACGGCAGCTTAAAAGGCGTGGTGTCAGAAGACGATATTTATCGCGGCGACTTCTCTAGCTTATCTGGTTACGATTTAGCAAAAGCCATGTTAGCAAAAGGCAATTTTCCTAAAGCGCTCTTTATCGCTTCAGACTCAATTGCAATTGGTGTTTTACGCGCGATTCATGAATTCGGTTTGAACATTCCACAAGACATTGCCCTAATCAGCGTCAATGACATCCCAACCGCCCGATTTACCTTCCCACCACTCTCAACTGTGCGCATTCATTCTGAGATGATGGGTATTCAAGGGGTAAATTTATTAGTAGAAAAATACCGCGACGGTCGCGCACTGCCTCTACAAGTGCATGTGCCGAGCAAATTAAAACTCCGCGGCACCACTCAGTAATTCCCTTCACATCATCAAATTTATAAAGCACTGAATATTCAGTGCTTTTTATTATCCCCTCTTTAAATCTAGCTATTTTTTATCCACTTTACCTAAGAAATCGGCTTGGGATGCCATTCCTTTATCCTGATCACATCTTGTTCAATGATCGTCCAATAAAACGTGACCAAGTTAAAGTTAAACGTTTTCACCAATTTATTTTAGTAAAACTTTTACTAATATCTTTTCCTAGATAATTCATCACTCTTTTTCAAATGACATCGGCTGCATTTCTTTTGGATAGCTTCAAGCATTGGACTCCTCCTTTGCCTGCTACCAAACTAAGCCGAGGGGAGAACAAACGTGAACAATTGGGAAAACTTCCTTCACCTGCATGAGAATCGTATGGCACCACGTGCTTACTTCTTCTCTTACGATTCAATTAAAAACGCACAAACATTCCAACGAGAACTGAGCAGCCGCTTCAAACTGCTAAGTGGTCAATGGACATTCAACTACTTCACCAATCCTCTCTTGGTGCCAGAAGAGTTTTACTCACAAAAAATGGAAGAATGGGGACAAATTACCGTTCCAAACATGTGGCAAATGGAAGATCATGGCGATCTTCAATACACAGATGAAGGCTTCCCATTCCCTATCGATGTGCCTTTTGTTCCGACAGATAACCCGACTGGCGCTTACCAACGCACGTTCACTCTGGGTCAGCAATGGGACAATAAACAAATCGTCATCAAATTTGATGGCGTTGAAACCTACTTCGAAGTTTACGTAAACGGTCATTACGTTGGCTTTAGCAAAGGCAGTCGCTTAACCGCAGAGTTCGACATCTCTTCTTATGTACAACAAGGTGAAAACTTACTGTCTGTACGTGTGATGCAGTGGGCAGATTCGACTTACATTGAAGACCAAGACATGTGGTGGACGGCGGGTATATTCCGCGATGTGTACCTTGTCGGAAAAGAGCACGTTCACGTCCAAGATCTGACTGTTCGTACTGATTTCGCCGACGATTACCAAAGTGCCACCTTAAGCTGCCAAGTTGAACTAGAAAACCTATCGACTACGGTTGCGTCTGGTTACACGCTGGAATATGCCCTTCAAGATAAAAGCACTGTGGTTGCAAGCGGTCAGTGTGATTCACTGACTATCCAAGACAACAGCCAAACAAGCTTTGCCATTGATGTGGTGAACCCAACCCATTGGACAGCGGAAAATCCATACCTTTACCAACTGTTCATTACGCTAAAAGACGCACAAGGCAATATTGTCGAAGTGATTCCGCAACGTGTTGGCTTCCGAGACATTAAAGTGCGTGACGGTCTGTTCTACATCAACAACCAATACGTAATGCTGCACGGTGTAAACCGTCATGATAACGACCACCTAAAAGGTCGTGCTGTTGGCATGGATCGCATCGAGAAAGACCTGATCTTGATGAAACAACACAACATCAACTCAGTTCGCACCGCGCACTACCCTAACGACCCACGCTTCTACGAGCTGTGTGACATTTACGGCTTGTTCGTAATGGCAGAAACCGACGTAGAAACCCACGGCTTCGCTAACGTTGGCGATCTCAGCCGCATCACCAACGATGCAGCATGGGAAAGTGTGTTTGTCGATCGCGCAGAGCGCCATGTTCATGCTCAAAAGAACCACCCTTCGATCATCATGTGGTCACTGGGTAATGAGTCTGGTTACGGCTGCAATATCCGCGCTATGTACAGCGCAACTAAGGCGATTGATGACACTCGCTTAGTGCACTACGAAGAAGACCGCGATGCAGAAGTGGTTGACGTCATTTCAACCATGTACTCACGTGCTCAGCTCATGAACCACTTTGGTGAACACCCGCACGACAAGCCTCGCATCATCTGCGAATACGCACACGCGATGGGTAACGGACCTGGCGGTCTGACGGAATACCAAAATGTGTTCTACAAGCATGACCACATTCAAGGTCACTACGTTTGGGAATGGTGTGACCATGGCGTATTAGCGCGCGATGAAAATGGTCAAGAGTTCTACAAGTACGGCGGTGACTACGGCGATTATCCAAACAACTACAACTTCTGTATGGATGGTTTGATTTACCCAGATCAAACGCCGGGACCAGGCTTAAAAGAATACAAACAAGTTATCGCACCAGTGAAAATTCACGCGGTGGAAGGCACAAAAGACCGCTTTACCATAGAAAACAAATTGTGGTTCACCAACCTGAATGATTACACCATCACTGCAGATATCCGAGCGGAAGGTGAAACGCTGCGCAGCGTGCAGTTTAAGGTCGAAGAGCTTGCAGCGAACAGCGCACGTGAAATCACGATTAATTTGCCTGAACTGGACGAGCGTGAAGCCTTTATTAACTTCACCGTGCGTAAAGACAGTCGAACTATGTACAGCGAAGCAAACCACGACATCGCGAGCTACCAGTTCCAGCTAAAAGAAAACACAGCAAGTGAAGCCGAGTTTGTTAACCACAATGCGCAAGCGTTAGTAACGACAGAAAGCCGCTTGGAACACGTGATTGAAGGCCACAACTTCACGCTGATTTTCTCTAAAGTCAACGGCAAGCTGACCTCTTGGCGCGTCAATGGTGAAGAGCTGATTCAATCTGAGCCTAGACTGAACTTCTTCAAGCCAATGATTGATAACCACAAACAAGAGTACGAAGGTTTGTGGCACCCAGCACACTTGCAAATCATGCAAGAGCACTTCCGCACGCTGCAAGTCGAAGCAACCGATGATTCGGTTTCGATCACGACCACCAGCATCATTGCACCGCCGGTGTTCGATTTTGGCATGCGCTGTACCTACCGCTACCAAATCAACGCACAAGGGCATTTAAATGTGGAACTGAGTGGCGAGCGCTACGGCGATTACCCGCATGTTATCCCTGTGATTGGTTTGGATTTGGGCATCAACGGCAGCTTTGACCAAGTCAGTTACTACGGTCGCGGTCCTGAAGAAAACTACCAAGACAGCCGCCAAGCCAACTTGATTGATGTTTACCACAGCACGGTAGCCGACATGTTTGAGAACTACCCGTTCCCACAAAACAACGGTAACCGCCAACACGTTCGTTGGGCATCACTAACGAATCGTCACGGGACGGGGTTGTTGGTGAAACCACAACAAGAAATCAACTTCAGCGCGTGGTTCTACACCAACCAAAACCTGCACGAAGCGCAACACACCATTGAGCTAGAAAAGAGCGGCTACATCACGCTCAACCTTGACCATCAAGTGATGGGACTGGGCTCAAACTCGTGGGGAAGCGAAGTGCTCGACTCATACCGCGTCTACATGGATGAATTCCGTTATGGCTTAACGCTGATGCCGCTCCAAGTTGGCGATTGCAGTGCACAAGCTATGGCAAACCATGATTTCGACAATGCGTTCTTCACTCAATCCAATACTCAAACAGCAAACGAGGCGTAATCCATGATCGTGTTAGACAACTTAGACCAATTCAAAGTCGTGTACCGCAATGGGCGTAAATGGCAGCGCTGTGTCGAGGCAATTGAGAACACCGTAAACCTTAAAGATGGCGTGATGTATTCCATCGGAGACTCCTTGGTTTACATGATTCAAGACGGCACAAAACAAACTGAAATGTTTGAAGGCAACCGCCGCTACTTCGACGTGCATTACTACCTTGAAGGTCGCGAAACGGTGGAGTTCGCTGACAAGAAAAACCTACAACCTGAGCAAGCTTACCAAGATGAAACGGACCGCGAGTTCCTTTCCGGTCAAGGGGATACTCGTGAGCTTTGTGAGGGCCAAGTAGCAATTTTCGATAACACCAAAGCCTACCGATTCCACGGTGATAACCGCGTTAGAAAGGTCGTGCTGAAAGTCACTATCGAAGACGGCTACTTCTTAAATAAATAACAAAAGCAAAGAACAAGAGAAGGGCTGCGCTCACAGCAATGCAAGCCCTTCCTCCCTACAATTCCAACGTGATTCATCGGAGATAGAAAATGTCTGAATCCAAACGTAATACGATAGGCAAATTCGGGTTGTTGTCCCTTACCTTTGCCGCGGTCTTTAGCTTCAACAACGTAATTAATAACAACATTGAGATCGGTCTTGCTTCAGCGCCAATGTTCTTCTTGGCAACCATTTTTTACTTTATTCCTTTCTGTTTGATCATCGCAGAGTTTGTATCGTTAAACAAAGACTCGGAAGCCGGTGTATATGCATGGGTAAAAAGCTCACTTGGTGGACGTTGGGCGTTTATCTCTGCCTACACCTACTGGTTTGTTAACCTATTTTTCTTCACGTCATTGCTGCCACGCGTTATTGCTTATGCGTCATACGCGTTCCTTGGCTATGAATACATTCTGACCCCACTCACCACAACAGCACTGAGTATGATTCTGTTTGCGTTCGCAACTTACGTATCAACTAACGGTGCGAAGATGTTGGGTCCAATTACCTCAGTCACTTCTTCTTTGATGCTGCTACTGACTATGTCGTACATCCTGCTTGCTGGCGCTGCATTAGTCGGTGGCGTTCAACCTGCCGACCCAATCACAGTAGAAGCCATGGTGCCAGACTTTAGCTGGGCATTCCTAGGCATTACCACTTGGATCTTTATGGCTGCAGGCGGTGCTGAATCGGTAGCGGTTTACGTAAACGACGTGAAAGGCGGCTCAAAGTCTTTTGTTAAAGTGATCATCGTTGCAGGTATCTTCATCGGCGTACTTTACTGTGTCGCTTCAGTGCTGATTAACGTATTCGTACCTAGCGAAACACTTAAATACACGGGTGGCTCTGTACAAGTATTTGAAGGTTTAGCGGCGCACTTCGGCTTGCCTGAAATATTGATGAACCGCTTTGTAGGCTTAGTGTCGTTTACCGCGATGTTCGGCTCTCTGCTAATGTGGACTGCGACACCAGTAAAAATCTTCTTCTCTGAAATTCCAGAAGGTATCTTTGGTAAGAAAACCGTAGAGCTAAACGAAAACGGCGTGCCTGCTCGTGCTGCTTGGTACCAATTCCTTATCGTTATTCCACTGATGATCATCCCGACTTTAGGCTCGAACACAGCGCAAGATCTGATGAACACGGTCATCAACATGACGGCTGCGGCTTCAATGTTGCCACCACTGTTTATCATGTTGGCTTACCTAAACCTACGCCTAAAACTGGACCATCTAGAGCGTGATTTCAAAATGGGCTCTCGTATGACAGGTATCGCTGCGGTTTCTGTACTTATCGTTATCTTTACTGTGGGCTTCCTAGCGTCAACCTTCCCAACTGGCGCAGACATCATGACGATTATTTTCTACAACGTTGGTGGCATTGTGATTTTCCTTGGCTTTGCTTGGTGGAAGTACAGCCAATACGAAAAATCACTCGACCAAGAAGAGCGCGCCAAAGAAGCAGCGCCAGCAACTCAAGCAATGTAAGCCTTACACATAACGCTTGATAGCACCTGACCACATTCGTCAGACCAAGGGCACCCATCGGTGCCCTTTTTTATACCCAAGTAACCTCGAAATGCTAGGTTCAGCGAGAGTGCGTTGAAGTAACGATATCTGCCACCAGCTGACGTAGCCACATCCCTTTGTCTTCATTGTTACGACTGGTGTGCCACAGCATAGCAATATCAAAATCGGCAACCGCAATCGGCGGCTGCACTGACACTAAGCCATCTGAAAACCCTTCTGCTGATGCCATTTTTTCCGGCACAATGGCAATCAAATTACGTTGTTTAAGCAGATTACGGATCGTCAAGAAGTTACGTGAAGCTACTGTTACCTTGCGGCTTAAACCATGTTCCGCGAGTTTTTTGTCTACCTGCGTACTTAAACTGCCATCTGGGCTCACCAAGGCTTGTTCAATATTGGCAAATGCTTCAATCGATAATTCAGTCTCACCGTTTAAAACCTGCTTATCGCATAGGCACACATGCTTTTCAGTGTAGAGATATTGGCTATCAAAGTTGTCATCGAGTACGGGCATGCTACCAAGAATGACATCGAGCTTGTCGTGTTCAGTAATGGCGACATAGTTGCTACGGTTAACATTGATAAAGCTGATTTGCGCTTCTGGCGCGCGCTTGCGAATTTCATCATAAAGCAGAGGGGCGAAGATGAACTCAGCGTAATCGGTAAGACCAATGCGACACACGCCAGTGTAGTTTTCTGGCTGAAACTCGGACTTAGTCAGCAAGTCTTTGGCAATGGAATCCAATAAATGATGCACTGTTGGCGCGATATGATGCGCGTGCTCAGTCGGATCCATTTTATGTCCTTTACGCTCAAACAGAGGGTCATCAAATAGCACACGTAAACGCGATAAGCTGTGGCTCATGGCGGACTGACTGACAAAACTCTTCTCGGCAGCCAAACTCACACTGCGATAGCGATACAGATACGAGAAAGTCACCAACAGATTCAAATCGATGTTACGCCACTGAATATCATCTTTCACACATCACCCAATCCTATTTCATTCATAGATGAAATTAAAACTATTAATTTGAGTCATCTTAGTACATTTCATACAGTAACTGGAGTGTTATTGGAGATTTAACAGGCTCAATATGTTTACCATTTTTAAAACCTTTTTTTGGCTTGGTTGGATCAGTTTCGGTGGTCCTGCAGCACACATCGGTTACTTCCGCCAAACATTCGTAGAAAAACTCAAGTGGATTGATGATAGCGAATACGCACAAATCGTGGCGTTGAGCCAATTTTTACCGGGACCGGGGTCAAGCCAAGTTGGCTTTGCATTAGGTTACAAACGCGGAGGTCTGGGCGGTGCTTGTATGGCGTTTCTTGGATTCACGCTGCCTTCGGTGATCATCATGTTGGCACTTGCAATGGTGAGCAGCCAAATCACGGATACGGCACTGTTCCAAAACATCGTACACGGCTTGAAGTTACTGGCTGTTGTGGTGGTCGCTGATGCGACATGGGGAATGTACAAAAATTTCTGCCAAAGCAAACTAACAGCGGGATTGTGTGTAGCAACCGCAATAGCGCTATTAGTTGCACCTAGCATCATGACACAAATGTTGGTCTTAGTAGTGGCAGGTTTGATTGGTACTCAATACCTAAAGAAAGAATCGACCACACCAGCAGAGCCGTTCAAACCGACTGTCGCTCCACTCGCTCTGTTTGCCGTACTTCTTGTTGGCTTGCCTTTGGTGGCTCACGCTCTACCGATGCTGGGGTTATTTAGCGACTTCTTTCAAGCCGGCAGTTTAGTGTTTGGTGGTGGTCACGTGGTTCTTCCATTGCTGCAAAATATTGTTGGCGATCAGCTCAGCCAAGATGCGTTCCTAACGGGCTACGCAGCAGCGCAAGCTGTACCTGGACCGATGTTTACCTTCGCAACTTACATTGGCTATGAACTATCGGATACACCAATTCTAGGGGCGCTAGTTGCAACACTGGGTGTCTTTCTTCCGGGCTTCTTGCTCTTACTTGGCGTGCTGAAAAACTGGCAAGCTCTAGCTGGCAAACCTGCGGTATCTGGCGCAATTAATGGCGTGAATGCCTCAGTAGTTGGTTTACTCTTAGCGGCACTTTACCAACCGGTATTCACTAGCGCTGTGATTGCTCCGATTGATATCGCATTAGTCATTGCCGGTTTCTACCTCCATAAAAAGCTCAATCTATCTGTACTTTGGATGATCGTATTCTTTGTCGCAGCAGGCATTGTGACCGGCATGATGTAGAGAGTGGCACAGACTTAATCAAGCAATAAACAACGGGCACTCAAACACGAGTGCTCGTTTTCTCAACTACGCTTATAGAATGTGGGAGAAATCAGGATGATGGACCATCTATGGCGCAAAACAATAACTATGACCTGCAACTTAACTGGCAACAGAAAGTTTCTCTTTGGCTTAGCGAACTGAAAGCAAACTTGCTCAAAGACAAAATTCTCTACTTCTATTGTGCTTCAACAACACTCCTCATCTTTTCGTGCTCTCTGTATCTTGATTCACCGATTCGTTATTCACTCACCACTTATTTCGAAACCATTGGGCTAGCAAGCTATATCACCTTCTTAGCATGGTGTACTTATTACTACTTCTCTCTCATTTTTCGTAAAGAGCCTAATCCTGCTAAGCAATTTCTCAATAAGCTTAGACGGATGTTTTTTCCTCTTACCAGAACGCTGTCTGTCATCGCATTGTTATTGGTTCTTACCATTGTGTTTTCTAACCACACGTTCTTAAAGTCACTGATCCCGATACTTCACCCGTTCTCCCTCGACAGCGCATTTATCGATATTGATCGCTTCCTGCACTTTGGCATCGATCCTTGGGTTATCACCCACACAATATTGCCGGGTCCGTGGGCGTCGCTGGTTATCAACACGGCTTACAACGCATGGTTTTTCTTTATGTGGGGAATGTTGATCTTCTTTCTGATCTACAAAAAGCAACCGCTACTTCGGCAGCAGTTTTTTCTGACATTTGTGTTGTCATGGATGGTGATTGGCTTCGTGCTTGCCACGTTGTTGTCCTCAGCAGGTCCCTGCTACGTTGAACCTTTAATGGACAACACCTACTTTTCGCCATTGATGCGGACGCTACAGGAACAAAGCCAATATCTACAAGACATTCAAGTGGGTCAGTTGTGGGCGCTTGCCACGCAAGATCACCTATGGAATGACTATATTGAACAATCGAATGGCATTGGCTCAGGCATTTCAGCAATGCCGAGTATGCACGTATCCATTGCAGTATTGTTGGCACTGAGCATCTATCAAATCAATAAAGTGGCAGGTTACGTGGCTTACGTATTTGCGCTGTTAATTCAAATAGGTTCCGTTCATTTGGCTTGGCATTATGCGATTGATGGATACCTTGCCACAATCCTTACTATATTGCTTTGGAAAGCCGTAGGAGCGTTTATCCATCGCTTTCCTCGACTGTTCGCTTGATAAGCCTGTCGACATAAAAAAGCCACGCTTACTAGGGCGTGGCTTTACCGAACTTGCTTTATTGAAGGAATGCCGTAGAGGTGTCTTTTTGCTCTCTGACCATAGAAAGTGCACGCTCTAAGTTTTTATTGGCTAAATCATAATAAGCAGGGTTTTTATCAATGGCTTGTTGTAAGTAAGGGATGGCTTCATCCGGCTTACCATTGAGGATTAGGAAATAACCAACATTATTTAACGCTTCAGGTTCAGTCATATGACGACTAAAGATGTTGAGTGCCTGTCGTGGTTGATCTTTTGCAATCGCAATTAACCCTAGGTTGTTTATCGCTTTTTCATTACTTGGTTGCAGCCCCAAAGCGGCTTTCGTAAAGTGTGTCGCTTTTGAATACTCTTTTTCCATGTAATAGGAGTAACCTAAACTCACCAATGCATTGACGTTTCGTGAATCAACATCCAACGCTTTTCGAAATAGAGTCTGAGCTAAATCGTGGTCCCCTCGAATATCGTACAAGACACCCAGCCCGGAATAAGCACCAACGGGTGATTTATCATCATAACGGTAGGTGGCAATGCTCTCTTTAGAAATGTTGTCTTTGGTGATGTTTGGATCACCACCTAAACGGATTTGATCAGCATTGAGCGCTCTTAAGTAATAGCTTTTACCTGCCTCTCGATCACCACGTTTGGTGTACATCGCACCAAGCTCTTGTAGCGAGCCTACGTTGTCTGGGTTTTCAGCAAGCGAAGCACGGAAGGATTTATCCGCAAGCTCTAAGTTATTACGTGCGAGATGGATACGCCCAACGGTGTACAGTGTTTTGTCTTTGTGTTGCGCATTGGGGAAGGACAAAGAGCGAATGTACTCGTACAGCGCTAGGTCCGCATTTTTATTACTCAAAGCGATATCACCGCGGGAAATCGCTTCTTCTTCTGTTTTCGGTGGCTCATCATTGGTCAGCGATTCAACTGGCTTACCGGAGTAGAGTTCCGAGTCAAAATCCGATGATGTATCGGTTGTTGAACATGCTGTAAGCAATAACAACGAAATAATGGCAAATCTCTTAATCCACATAACAAATCCCTTTTCTGCTCTTATTTAAATGCTTCAGCCAGTGAAATCAGCGCCGGACCTATCGCCACAATAAAAAAACATGGCCAAATAAACAGCACCATTGGAAACATCATTTTCACTGGGATTTTGGCAGCTACCTCTTCCGCTGCTTGTTGGCGCTTATCCCTATAATCTTCGGTGTATTCGCGTAAGGAGTTGACTAGGCTCCCCCCAATTCTTGATGCGTGACTGAGCATACTCACCAGCCCCATCAACTCATCTAACCCTGTTCTATAAACCAGTTCACGAAGTGCTTCAGGCATTGGCTTACCGGCCTGAATTTTGTTACATACAGTATCTACCTCGTCAGCCAACTCAGGGTGAGAAATGACCAGCTCATCTGCAACACGGCGTAACGCGGCATTAAAGCCGAGACCAGACTCTGTACACACCACCAGCAAATCCAACATATCTGGCACCCCAGCACGAATGGCCTTTTGGCGACTATTGATCATGCGGCGAAGAATAAAGTCTGGAATGACAAGTCCGACAAACACCGCCAATGCCATCAAGGTGTAGAGATATTTAGATTCTGGAATGGTTAAGTAAACGAGCACTGCGGCCATCACTCCAAAGATGGTGGTCACTGACTTAATGGCGTAGAACATCGACAGCGAATTACTTTGGTGAAAACCCGCATGCATCAGTTTATTACGTGTTGTTTGACGTTCTTTTTCGCTGGTTGGAGAAGTCAGTGGAGCCAATGACTCAAGCGTGTCTGCTACTTTGCTGTTTGTGGGGGTAGCCTCTCTCTTATCACCAGACAGCTCAGCAAGTTTTCTCTTGATCGGCGAATTGACACCAATAACAATCGAGCCAACAGTCATCACCACCAATACCGTCGTAATCAAGATCAATGCAAATAACAGAGTCTCTTGATTTACAGCGAGGTCACTCAACCATCCTTGAATATTTTCTATATCCATAGTTACACCTCAATGTTGACGATTTTTCGAATCCACAAGGTACCAACAAACAAAGACACCATGCCCCCCACGACCATCTTGACTCCCATAGGCGTGGTATGAAGCAATTCAATGTATTCAGGACGTACAAGTGAAATGATGACGTAGAGCCCAAATGGCGCGAGTACAAGCACCCAGGCAGACATTCGAGATTCCGCAGAAATGGTTTTGATTTTTCGCGCCAGTTTGAAACGAGCACGTAAGATTTGAGAAAGCTTCTCAATGTTCTCAACCAAATTACCGCCGGTTTCTTTTTGCAATAGCACCGCACTCGAGAACGCCAGCATTGATACAGTGGGGGTACGCTCTGACATTTGCATTATGGCTAGCCTCAAGTCATAGCCATAGTTTAAGAGGTTGAACGTATTAAGGAACTCAGGTCCAAGCGGTGCACTCATTTCTCTCCCTACCTCACCAAACGCTTGGGTAATGGGTTGACCCGCCTGCAATACACGTTTGATGATATCCAGTGCCTCTGGCAGTTGTTCCTCAAATTTCATCAACCTATCGGCAATCATTTTTTGAAGATAAAAGTAGATAGCAACCCAGCACGCAATGGTGACGCCAACACACATGTACCAGACCTGACCAAACAAGAAGATAACCAGACCAACGGCGACACCTGCAAGAAAAGACAAAAATAAGAAGCGCGTAAAGCCCATCGAAATGCCCGCTAGTTCGAGCTTTTTCTTCAAACCATCGAAGAGACTAAAATTCACTAACCAACGCTCTAACGGAGAAAGGTGCTTCAGCGAGTTCTCTCTAAGTAACGAGATACTTTCTTCATCAATGTGCTTGTGGCTATCGTGAATCCGTTTAATTAGTTGTTTATGTTTTACTTTTTTACCTGCAGACGGAAGTATTAACGCTTGGCTAATAAAGAAAACAGACAAAAATAACAGCACAAGAAAAAGTGGGAATTGGCTTTCCATAGCGCACTCTCCTAACGGGCTTTTTCGTTAAAGATTTCGAATGGTACGTCTAAGCCTCGTTTAACAAGATGATCGTGACAGCTAGGGACAATCCCTGTGGCTTCATAGTCCCCAAGAACGTTGCCTTCTTTGTCTACCCCTTTTCGACGGAAGGTGAAGATTTCTGACATGGTGATCACTTCTCCTTCCATACCATTAATTTCCTGCAAACTGACCATACGGCGCTTACCATCTTCTTGTCGTTCCATCTGGACAACGATGTTGATTGCTGAAGCTATCTGCGCTCTTAAGTTTTTCGTTGATACGTTCCACCCTGCCATGGAAAACATGTTTTCAATTCGACTCAATGCATCACGAGGAGTGTTAGCGTGGATCGTCGCAAGAGAACCATCGTGACCCGTATTCATCGCCGAAAGCATATCCACCGCCTCAGCACCACGAACCTCACCAATAACGATACGATCAGGGCGCATACGCAGTGAGTTTTTAACGAGATCACGCTGAGAGATTTCCCCTTTTCCTTCGATATTCGAAGGGCGCGTCTCAAGGCGAATGATATGTGGTTGTTGCAATTGAAGCTCCGCTGAATCCTCAATCGTCACGATACGCTGATCACTTGGGATAAACCCAGAAAGAATGTTCAATGTCGTCGTCTTACCTGAACCTGTACCGCCAGAGATCAAGATGTTCATTTCCCCAACAACAGCGGCATTGAGAAACTTACCCATTTCTGGCGATAGCGAGTTCAGTTCAAGCAAGTTATCCATGTTGAGCCTTTCTACGGCAAAACGACGAATAGAAACGGAAGGTCCATCAATAGCTAAAGGAGGGATGATGGCATTGAAACGAGAGCCATCCTTCAAGCGTGCATCCACCATAGGTGACGCTTCATCAATACGTCGACCTACTTGACTTACAATACGGTCAATAATATTGCGCAGGTGGCGCTCATCTAAAAAGGTGTGCGGCGTTTTCTCCAGCTTACCGAAGCGTTCAACATAAATGTTTTTCGGACCATTGACTAAAATATCGGAAATGGTTGGGTCATCTAAAAGCGGCTCAAGTGGACCAAGACCAAATACTTCATCCTCAATTTGGTGAATCACGCGGTTACGCGCTTCCGAGCTTAGGGGGTGAGTTTGGTCTTCCGCAATTAATTGAACTACGGCTTCCCTAAGCTCTTCTTTTGCTCGGTCTTCTTGCAAGTGGGAAAGTAGACCTAGATCCAAAGTATCGAGTAACTTTTTATGATAGTAATGTTTGATGGCAAGATCTTGTTCCAGCAGTTTTTTCTGCTCTTCAATCGCTTTTAGCTTAGCTTCAACCGGAGACATCGATGCTTTCTCTGCGCTCGATTCTTCACTTTCGACACGTTCAACGTCTTTATCTTTTGTTTGTGACTCTTTTTCGGCATCGACCTGACCAAACGCACTTCCGACGCTTTTTCTTTTGAAAAACATGACTCCCCCTTATTAAGAAAATAATTTCTTAATCCAACTTTGATTTTCCTTGGTTGGGCTTTCCAATAAATGTGAGATTTCAGCTAACGATGCTTTTATCGCACTGTTTTTCTTAGATTGAACAATTGGGTTACCTAAATTTGCACTCTCAATCGCGATAGCGAAATTATTTGGAACTAAGTGTATTGAGTGCCCACCAACAGCATTTTCAATATCTTTCAATGAAATGGTCGATTTTTTTTCGAATCGATTAACGATAAGTTCGACCTGATGATTATTTAAACCATAGTCCAGTTCTAAGGTTCTAATGTAATTTACTGCGTGTTTTACCGACGTGACGTTCTGTTGCATGACCAAGAATATATGGGTCGCCGGAGAGACAATCTGTTGAAAAACATGCTCAACACCATGAGACATATCAACAATAATATGTGAATAGAACTGTCTAAGAATCGGTAGTAATTTACTCACATCACTGGCATATCTATGATTATTCTGTAAATTACCCTGCTCGAAGCATAAATAATTTAACCCTGAAGGGTGCTTATGGACGAGCCCCTCTAATGAGAGTTCGTCCAAGTCATTAACGGAATCGATAACATCATTGATATTATATTTTGGCTTGCAGTTTAGGTAATCAGCAGCGTCACTGAACTGCATATCGAGATCAACCAGCAACACGTTACTCTTCGCATAACTGGATAGCTCGATCGCTGTATTGAGCGCTAGTGTTGTTGCACCTGAACCGCCTTTGGTATTGATAAATAAGGTTAGGTCACCCATTTTCTTGTTATAGACTTTTTCTTCTGCAGTGGATTTGAGCAGCGGGTAAAGCTCACCTAAATCAACCGTGCGTAAGAAGTAATCTGTCGCCCCTAATCGCAGCGCCATCTTTAAAGAGGCGGTGTCCGATTCATCACCAAAGACGATCAATGCAGTATGGTTGTGCTGCAAATTACTATCGCTAGAATAAACATGAGCGACCTTCTGAGCCCAACTTTCGCCAGTTTCAATGTAAATAAGATCTGGAATTTGCTTATTCTTAACCAAATCAAGGTTAAATAAACTGAGTTCAATCCATTCAATATTAACATTGACACATTGGGACAACTCATTCGTTAAATGCACTTTGAAATTGGACGTAGAATATACAACCCAAACTATCAAGTTTGTCTTTAAGTTTTTATAAGTGTCTTCATTCATTTTCACTGGCTTCAGCATATTGCTACTCCATCAGCAATCTTCTATGTCATTAGTTCCAATTCCCTCAGGTCTTAAAACCCCCAGACTTTCAGCTGGTAATATTGTTTCAAAAGCAGGTGTTGTTCCTACAGCATTAATTAAAGCAGCCAAAACAAAAAACTGAAAAGTATAATTAACCGCTCGTGCTCGAACATATTTTATCTGTGAAAGCTGCGCTCCGAGCGTGGCATCATCCGCTGGAGGGGTCGATAAAAAACCAGACACATCGACGTTTGCGCCCGAAGCATCGAGGTAAGCAATCTCCAAGTTACTCGCTGTAAAACCTGACGGATACAAATCCGACACCGCTGGTAAATTAGGGATATCATCCCGATCAGCGATATAGCAAACTGTCGCCAAACGTGCCGCTCTTCGAGTAACTTCATTCACCATTTGCACCGAGAAGAAATACACGGCAAATTCCATGATTAAAAACAGCACCAAAATAACAGCGAGTGCAATAACCGAGAACTCAACTTGCGTTACACCTTTTTGTCTAAATCGTCTTCGAATCATGGTCCTGTCCTCATGGTTGTCGTTGCGGCGATGCTAAATTGCAACGTTTGACTAGAGAACGGCATGGTCGAAAAGATGGGCACATAGTTATAAGTTGCCGACAACGTGACTTCTTTATTTGCCTGAGTTGGTTGGGTGATGGTGATGTCACCAACAGCAATATGATCAATGATGGGAGTCGTGCCAGCTGTAGGACTACCATAGACGACAACATTTTTAATGCTTGTCTCATCGGCAATCGAGTCGAACGTCAACGTTCCGTATGTATCAACGACAGCATACCGAGCCCCATTTTGTAGCGCTTTGTTCACTTCGGTGTATTGAATAAATGCTCGGCAAACATCAATCACGAGTACCGTTAACATAAGCAGCACTGGCAAGGCGATAATAAATTCGATGATGGCAAGACCCGATTGCTCTTTGTCTTTGTTTTTTATATTCAACATATTACGACGCTCCACTAAATGGATCTTTGTAGAGTTGAATGCGATAGAAACCTTTATCTGTCGGATCAACGCCCGTAGAGCCGTTGTTGATTAAGCAATCATACAAAAACTGTCCAAATACAGAAGATTGGCCAGAATTGCTCACTCTCTGTAGCAAAAAGAAGCAGCCAAAACCTAAGACATCAAAGTCTGTCTTACCTGTCGACTCTTCACAGTTCACGATTGGGATTCTTAAAATACGACGCCCATTTAAACCCGAGTTACCTGTATAACTGGATGAATCACAAGATGCGCCACCACTTTGGCAAGCACTCAACTCTTGCAGGTAATTTGCGTAATACAAATTCCCAGCGTAGGTTTCATCTGTTTGCGCTAACACATCAGGTTCTCGCACATACTTATCAGGTAATACTGTGCCATCATTTTTGATAGGACCAGAAAAGTCGTTGAGCCTTACATTTAATCCTTGAGCTACAGGACCTGCACTATTACCTGGTTTAGTTGTCACTGTGTCGCCAATTGCGGCACAACCGTTGTATGCTCCAGATAATGCATCTCTGACAAGTGCAGCACCGCTGTTACCGCCCCCCTGACCAAAATCCAATAACTGAAAATTACCCGGTCCCATGTCCGTATTGTTTTGGTCTCCAACTTTCAACTCATGTATCAGAGAAGGATCGGTATCCACATTAGGGTCGTAGTTTGCTGGCTTATATCCCCATGCGTCTTCTGCACTGCCCGTCGGTTCCCCACACATGGCAATGGGTGTCAAGTTACACGATTGGACAAATCCAGCACTTCGACCAGCAAGTGCACTGGCTGAAATGTTTTTATTTATTCCAAATAAACCGCTTAGAAACTGAGTTAAACCAATATCTGTAACTGCAACACGAACATAAACATCGTACGCACCTGTAGGAGCAGTAAAACTCGCCGCATCAACAAACGTTACTCTATCAAGTGAGAACGTCACAGACGTATTGCTGTTGTCGAACGTCAGTTCTGAGTTCCCATCAGACGCAGAGATATTATTCAACGTTGCAGTAGCAACCGCTGCCGCGGCAACGACATCCCCGTTTTCATCTGCGGCGACTGCACCAGCGAGAGCAGCAGCATCTACCGCGTTTTGTAAACGCGTTTTGTTTAAGACTTGGTGGTTAAGGTCAATACCAAATGCCGCCACGCCCAATAAAATCAGCAATACCATGCTGATCAACACCAAGGTAATCCCTTTCTGGGTTCGCCTTGTTGCCCTTTGCATTTTCCGTCGCATAGCCCCTCCTAAGTGATAAAATCACTTAATCATCTTTGGCTACCCCATTGTTATCGTATACCTCTAGAGTGGTCTGTGTGCGTTGCCCGCTCCCTTCTGGCAGATACCCAAGATTCTCGTACCATGCTTCCGGATTCAGTGTTTGTTCTGCACGTAGCTGACTAACAGAGATACCAAGCTCAGGGTCATTCGCACAGCCAAACAAGCCGAATGAAGTAAAACAAATGGTCATTATCATTATGTTTTTCATCTTATCCTCCACTTATAGGCTGTGCCCAAATTTGCCCTCAGAGCCACCTTCTGACGAACCGTATTGATCAAAACTATTACTTGTTTCTTCTTCTCTAATTTCATTGAGTTGGTATCGTTCAAAATCCAACTCGGCACCTTTACCCAACAGATAAAACTCCACATCGTTAGGGCTAACAAAACCATCCGTCGGTAAGGTGATTCGACGGCGGTCAATTGGGGTCGCGAGCCTTGGTGTCACTAAAATAACAAGCTCGGTTTCACCGGATGTAAACTCTTCACTCTTGAACAATCGACCTAGAACAGGAAGATCACTCGCCCCAGGGATACCATCAGCAACATTACGCGCGTTTTCACTCAATAAGCCTGCAATACCAATGGTTTGCCCATCAGCAAGCTCAATTGTTGTACCTGCGCTTCGTTTAGTAATTGGCGGGATAAAGAAAGTCGCATTGACTTCATTCGGGTTGAAGGTCAATACACCAGAGTTGGAGATCTCACTGACGTTGACATTCATCTTCAAGTTAATGCGCTTATCGCTAAGGATGTACGGCACGAAATCGAGTTGAACACCGTACTCTTTGTAGTCAATCGTGATGCCATCTTCATTTGGTACTGGGATAGGAAATTCACCACCAGCAACAAACTCGGCTTGTGTTCCACTCAAAGCAGTAAGGCTTGGCTCGGCAAGGACTTTTGCAACACCATTTTGTCTGGCAACGTCTAATGCAAACGTAAACAGTGTATTGCTATCGATGAATGAACCAAGGAAACCAAAATCTTCCACTGTTGGCACGTTCAAAATCGGACCGATATTATCGATACCGCCACCAGCAGTGGTTGCTCCCCATGTAAAGTCGCCACTCTTTTGAAAGAAATGAAAGTTTGAGTCAAAACGACGAACCAGTGTGCGTTGAACTTCAGCTACCGTCACTTCAAGCGTCACTTGCTGTGCGCCACCAATGCTCAAGAGATTGATCACCATACTGTCATCTCTTGTATCATCCTCATCTTCTTTTTCATCCGCGGCATCACCTGCTGCAAACGTTTCTGCAATCTTGACGGCGATATCCATATTTTGCTGATTGCTGACTAAGCCCCTTAGTACCACTTTTTCCTGCGCACTGTGGACCTCAATACTTTCGTCTGGGAGGAATTGGTAGAGTTTCGATTTCAGCGTGTTGAGATCATGGGTCACTTCGACATTAAACTGCTCAATTAAACGTCCTCTGCTATCCCAAACTGAAACGTTCGTGGTGCCAAGCTTTTTACCGACTAAAAATAGCTCGTTGGAACGCAAAACAATAATGTCTAATACCTCAGGGTCCCCTAATGTCACCTTTTTCGCCTTACCAGAAATAATTAACTGGGTTGACTGGTGATGAGCAACACTCACCACTTTCCCTGACTGCGCCGGTGCTGCATTAACAGACAAGCTGACAAAAAGTAACTGGCTAATGAGTAATATTATTCTTTTCATAAATCACCTAATTACTGACTCGGACATTGGATGCCTGAGATCCCTTAATAATGGTCACACTAGGTCGCGGTGTGTATTTTCGTGCAACGGGTGGTTTATCGACTTCATGAGGGTTGCGTAAAGCAAGCTGAATCGTGCCTTTGCTGTTTTCGGATAGCAGCTTTTCCGCCTCTTTCGGTGTCACTTCTAACGTCACAGCACGCACGATTACAGGTTTGTTATCATTGGTTTTCGCGGTTTGGTCTACGGCTAGAACTTTGATGTTTTTTAAGACTGTTTTGGTGGAAGCGTTTTTGCCTTTACCAGAACTGATGGTATTGAGAATATCGACTTTATTCCCAGGCAAAAGGAAGCCGGCAACCCCAATAACGTCATTAACTCGAATAGTAATCGCACGTTTGTTCTCTGGGATTAATGCAGCTAGCGTCGCCCCTTCTCCCGGCTGAGCAAGTCGATTTGGATTCACCATTTCTCCTGAATAGATGGTGTTTGCAACAATGCGACCAACCGCTTGCTCCGGTACTTTTAATGTTTCTTCTTTAATCCAATCCACTTCCATCAATTTGGTGGTTAGATGCTTTGCTTCTAAAACAGTGCCAGGCTCTAGTTCCATCGCAGCCACCAGTACCGGATGTCTTTCGACTTCTTCGAGTTCTACTGTTGGTTGGTTTTGACCATCAATCCATTGTTTTGCAATCAAAACAGCGGCAAGACCAAACACAATGGAGAGCAGCAATAACATGACAACTTGAGTCTTACTCATAACTAAATCTCCCTATTCATCCACTGTAAAATACAGCGCCCAAGCTCGGGTTAACGTGTCTGGAGAGACAAGCTTCTTTTTATCTTCAAACACTAAAATATCGCGACTGATTCCCAACAAATCTTTCGGTAAACAAGGGAAGAAAGGAACATGATTGTCGCGGTGTAATTGATGTAATGTGTCAAAAAAATCAGGACCAAGTGCCATCTTGAGGTCGCCAGATAAAGACAACCACAGAGCTTTGTAGTCTTCAGGGCTCAAAGGCTTAAACTCTATTTTGTAACCAAGTCGACGCAAGAAGGCTGGATCGGCCAACTGGCTCGGTGCAAAGTTAGAAGAGAAGGCTAATGTCAGCATGAAAGGAACAGTGACTTGTTGACCATTGGGAAGTGCTAGGTGGTCGAATAAATATTCCATCGGAACAATCCAACGGTTTAACAACGCGTCAACTGGCATCGCTTGGCGACCTAAATCATCAATGACGAGAATTCCGTTGTTAGCCATCATCTGCAGAGGGGCATTCCAGACCCGATTATGCTCACTATGGTTAACTTCCAGCATGTCCATGGTGAGCTCGCCACCAACTTGAATATTTGGTCGCTCACATAAAACCCAACGCTTGTCGTAATGGGTTTCAAGCTTTACAAACACTTTGGAATGAGAGTTATCCAGTCGGCGATGGTGTTGCTCAGAGAAGACTTTAATGATGTTGCCGTCTGCATAAACTGCATAAGGGATGAACACGGATGTACTCATTGCATTGAGTACTCTCGCAGCGACAAAACTTTTGCCCGTACCAGCATGCCCATATAACAACATTGCTCGACCTGAATTGATGGCAGGACCTAGAATGGGAATTAGACGCTCAGAGCCAAAAACATCTGAAAGTGCGCGCTCAACATCGACACGAGTAATGGGATGCTTGCGAAGATCTTGCCCTTCTACCACCTCCCAATATTCTTCCAAGGAAACGGGTATCGGACCAACATAGGCATCTTTTCTAAACGCAATATCGGCTTCCGCCAGACCAAGCTCTGTCAGGCTGTATCGAACGTTTGTGTAGGTATTGCTGAGCTTGTCACTGGTCGGTTGATAGACCTCAACCCAACTGCGCTTTCTCAGTTGTGCTAGCGCTAAATCTACAATCGTGGAGACCACTCCCAACCGTTGAGTCAACTCGACTAAATCGATTTTAGGATATGCAGACAAGTGTTTTAACACTAAATTTTCGACAACCGAAACTGGTATGCCAAGCCCTTCAATATTTGATGGGACTTTCGGCGGCGTTATTTGCGGCACAAGTTTTTCCCAATACACAGACCCCATTACAATTCCCCTCTGTACGTTGCCTAGTCAACTGAATATCTAACGCCAGTCTTTGTAATTTTTGTTGTTTTAATGTGTGTAGGAGAAATACGCTAATCCAATAACGATTACAGGTGCGAAAGGAATAACCAGCGGTTGTGCCGATTTCAATCCGGGAGTCACTTTGTATAAGCAATATCCCTTCACTTGATCTGAAAACTTCACGTAGGAGGATGAAACATGGAGAGCTAAGTAAAATAAGCTCACCACTCCTCCAGCAAGAATGATTCCGATAGATGCGTCCCCTAAATTACTCAACCCTATCCAAGCCCCTAATACGGCGAGTAACTTAACATCTCCTCCAGCCATTACTTTAAACAGATAAAGAACAAAGCAGACTGCAAACGCAACCAACCCGCCATAGAAATGATCTAGACCATTAGTACTAGGACTGAGTAATGCGCTTGCAGCAACAACGATTAACAGCAATAAAACGGCTTTGTTTGGTATCCGATGCTTTTGCGCATCAGACACGCCTATCGCAAAAAGTAATGACCAAATGACAATCTCTAGCGTCATTACGAATTGTTGATTTGAGATGCCACTGATGTGAACTTACCAGACAGCGTAGTCCAGAAGCCTGATGTCAAAAATGCAGTCACAATAAGTGCAGCACCTAGGATGTACTCAAGTAGAGTTAGACCTTCTTCATCTTCCATGAAGTCCTTGATTAGGTTGCGAAAGTTTTCCATAAGATATCCCCTTTTTAATGATTCTCGCTCGTTGATGACTCGGCTTACATGTGCGCCTAAATCATGTCTAAACCTTAGTCATCGAAAAATTGGGGAGTTAGGACTTTCTTGCCAAGCACTAGCACTTTCTTGCTAGAGAGGGCAACAAAATGCATTTGTAGCAAATGTGAGACAGTTACTACATCGATATGTGACACCTTTCACACTTGCAGGATATCTATATAAGCCTAAGCTTAATAAACGAAAGGTTTAGTTTTTAGCCTCACGGATCGAGGTTAGTTGAAGCCTTTTACGATCGACCTTCGGCAAAGTTCAAAATAAATGGAAGCAACATGACAGAACTTATAAAGGCCTACTGGATTGGAGACGCTCCTCAATCCCTGCCCAACACCTTTCGCTCAGTATTAGAGAGTACCTTCACCCTGATTAAGAGTGGTGATGACGTCTCGGTATTGAGTGACAGAGCATTCACTTATTTCTTTTACTGCCAATCATCAGAACACCATAGACCTCAGAAAAGCCTCCTTACTCTTTGCAAGAACCTTGATAAAAAGCTTATCGTGATCCATCAAGGTCAGCAGGAAAGCAATTTGCCACCAGAGCATATTGTGGCTGAATATCATCGCGTAGAAATGGACTCGACGTACGAGTGGATATCTCAAATCAAACTCAAATACTTTTCTCCTGAAAATTTCGATGAACAATTTCTTTCGTCGGAGAGCGCTTTAACTAAAAACGGTAAGTCTAATTTTGTCGATGTTGTCCACTATATCGCGAACAATGTACACAAAGATCTAAGAGAGGAAGAAGCCGCAGCACTTTGCCATTATTCCCCCAATTACTTTTCTAAACTCTTTCACCGAAAAGTTGGAATGTGCTTTCGCGATTACATCACGGAAAAGCGCATCTCTCTTGCCAAGAAAATGCTTACAGAAGAAGACTCAATGAAAATTGCCTATATTGCGTATCAATGCGGCTACCGTGACGTCTCGTATTTTTCTCGCATCTTCAAAAAGAAAACCGGACTTTCACCCGCAAGCTATCGGCAACAGTTTTAAAGAATGACGACTTGGGCAACTTTGTCTTCTCTAACGTAACCTTTCCCACAGATTTCATCAAAATGCATTCCCGTATAATGATTTAACATGCTAAAGTTAACAATGTTTTAACAACTATAAATACAAACGAGAGAAGACATGGAGTCATCTACAATGAATCAGCCTAACCTAGAACAGACCGCTGGTTGCGCTCTCCCGCCGCCAAATGAAATGATCCTTAAATGGGCAGAGGAACGCCCAAATGAGGTTTACTTAAAACAAATCATTAATCGACAGTTTGTTGAATTTACTTATGCCGAGGTCGCCGATAAGGCGCTTAAATTGGTTACCGCTCTGCGCAACCTGGGTGTTCAACCCGGTGAAAAAGTCGCATTGGTTTCGAAGAACTGTGCCGAATGGTTTATCTGCGATTTAGCCATGATGCTTGGCGACTACGTGAGTGTGCCAATTTTCCCGACAGCTGGCGCTGACACCATTGAGTACTGTGTTACCCACAGCGAAAGTAAAGCACTGATTGGCGGTAAGTTAGATGATCCAGCGGCAACGCAACAAGTGATCGATTCAATGCCAGATTTAATTAGCATTGCACTTCCTTACGATACTGCGCCGAAATGCCAATATCAGTTTACTGAGATTATTGCCGACGTAGAGCCAAGCGCAGAGCGTCCACAACACCATGATGACAAGCTTATGTCTCTCGTGTACACCTCAGGTACGTCAGGGCTGCCGAAAGGGGCAATGCTGACATACGGCGCGTTCAGTTGGTCCGTTCAACAACTGATCAATCACATTGGCATCCAAGAAAACGATCGATTGTTCTCTTATTTACCACTCGCTCATATCACAGAACGAGTTTACATCTTCGGTTCATCGATTATGGGTGGCGTAACGACGGCTTTCCCTGAGTCACTCGATACTTTCATTGAAGATGTCAAAATGCATCGCCCGACACTCTTCATCTCTGTACCGCGATTGTGGACGCTGTTCCAGCAACGTATTCAAGACAAACTTCCTCAGAAAAAGCTCAATATTCTGCTGAAGATCCCATTCGTTAATTCACTGATTAAGAAGAAATTGGCGGATGGTCTCGGCTTAGATCAAGCCCGCGTCCTTGGTTGTGGTTCTGCCCCAGTGTCGCCAGCACTGCTTGAGTGGTACCGCAGTGTTGGTCTAAACATCACTGAAGCTTGGGGGATGACAGAGTCTTTCGCCTACAGCACACTAAACTACCCATTCCGCGCCGATAAGATTGGCTCTGTGGGCAATGCCGGACCAGGTATTGAACTTAAGATCGCTGACGATGATGAGATCATGGTTCGCGGCAAAGGGCTGTTCTCTGGCTACTACAAAAATGACATCGCGACACAAGAGTCGTTTGACTCAGAAGGATGGCTTCATACTGGTGACATCGGTTCAATAGATGCGGATGGTTACCTCACCATTCAAGGTCGTAAAAAAGACACCTTCAAAACTGCCAAAGGTAAGTTTGTTGCTCCGGTTCCTATCGAGAAGAAACTGTTTGAGTATAGCCGCGTCGAAATGATGTGTTTGATCGGCTTAGGCTTGCCAGCACCCATTTTATTAGTTGTGCCACATGACTTCCCGAACTTTGATAAAGAACGTTACGCCCGCACCACACGCAAGGTTGTCGCTCGCATGAACCAAGAACTTGAATCGCACGAGCAAATCAAAGGGGTATTGATGATCCAAGACCCGTGGAGTATTGAAAACGGCATTCTAACACCGACCTTGAAGATCAAACGCCACGTTCTTGAGCAGAAATATCATGAAATCGGACACAACTGGCCAAAAGGCGAACTGGTTGTATGGGAAGAAGATTTATAATCTCTTACTCACACTCCGAGAACCAACAATTCAAACGCTCCCATAAAGGGAGCGTTTTTCATTTTCGACGATGATCAATCACGCCAAAATGGTTTCTGAATTTCCTTTTGGACTTCAGTTTCGTTGTAGCCGATATCATCCAAAAGGTGGTGAGGTAACTCAGACAAATGACGGCGTGTACGGTAGTTTTTTCTCCATACGGCTAATTTAGAAAAGATATACTGAACTAAGCTCTTGCGTGGCTTCGATGCTAAGTGACCACAGGTTTGCGTTGCATTGTTCATATACCCTCCTTGATTCATTCACATTGACCACTTAATAATCAGTGACTACCCTGTTATTCTCAAACGATAGAATCTGACATTGAGTTAAGGAAAACTAATGTGAAAGAACGCATGCCTCCGCTACAAGGGCTGTATTATTTCTACATCGCGGCAAAGGAAGGCAGTTTTAAAGCGGCTGCCAAATACTTATTTGTCACACCAGCAGCGATTAGCCAACAGATACGTCAATTGGAAGAATTTCTGGGTACCGACTTGTTTGTACGCCAACATCGAAAGATACTGCTCACCGCAGAAGGCGACTTGCTGTTTGCCCAAGCCGAACGAGGTTTCAATCACCTCCAACAGGGTGTGCGATTAATTAACCAAGATCCCAACCCAAATCATCTCTCCATCTCAACACTGCCTTCTTTTGCTCATCATTGGTTAGTCCCAAGGATTGCTGCATTTCGACAACGACATCCAGATATCTCGCTACTCATGGAGCCAACGAATGAACTGGTTTCATTTCAAGATAGCCAGATAGATCTCTGTGTCCGTTATGGTCATGGAGACTACCCGAATCTGGAATCACAATGGCTGATGGATGAAGTATTCTACCCTGCCTGCCATCCCATCTACCAAAAAGAGCATGGTATCTACAGCGTCCAAGATTTAAATAAAGCAGAGTTGATCGAAGATTTATGGCCGGACTTAGACTGGAACATGTGGCTCAACACATTAGGTCATAAAGCGGCAAAACCAACGCTCAAGTACAGTGGCTCGCATTTGGTTTTAGAAGGTGCTCTTTCGTTGCAAGGCGTAGCGTTGGTCAAGCACAGCTTGGCTTATCGATACATCCAAGAAGGAAAACTGGTAAGAATCGGTGACATAGGCATTCAGCCTAAGTATGCCTATTACCTTTGTGCGCCGACAGGATATTTAAAGCGTCAAAAAACACAGTTATTTAGTCAATGGATAAAAGAAGAGATTGCTGAATTTGAACGCAGTACCGTTCGAGACTTTGAAACGATTCAATTAAAAGAAGAATGAAGTAAGCAATAAATTTTGGACAACACCAGCTCCGTTCAGATAGACAAGTAAACAGATGTTAGATAGTAAAAAGCCCCGCACTAGGCGGGGCTTTGATGTCTTACAGAGTTAACTTAAGAATTACTTCTTAGCGTTACGCTCTTTAACGTCAGCAATTACTTGCTCAGCAACGTTGTTTGGACATGGCGAGTAGTGTGAGAACTCCATAGAGAACTGACCACGACCAGAAGTCATAGTACGTAGAGTACCGATGTAACCGAACATTTCTGATAGAGGTACATCACCCTTGATACGTACGCCAGTAGTACCAGCTTGTTGGTCTTTGATCATACCACGACGACGGTTAAGGTCACCGATTACGTCACCAACGTGATCTTCTGGAGTGAACACGTCAACTTTCATGATTGGCTCAAGAAGTTGCGCGCCAGCTTTAGGCATAGACTGACGGAATGCGCCTTTAGCAGCGATTTCGTAAGCGATAGCTGAAGAGTCAACTGCGTGGAAGCCACCGTCGAATAGTTCAACTTCTACGTCTAGAGTTGGGAAGCCAGCTAGAACACCGTGTTCCATCATGCTAGCGAAGCCTTTCTCTACTGCAGGCCAGAATTCTTTAGGTACGTTACCACCAACAACTGTTGACTTGAACGTGAAGCCTGAACCAGTTTCGCCTGGTTTGATACGGTAGTCGATCTTACCGAACTGACCAGAACCACCAGACTGCTTCTTGTGCGTGTAGCTGTCTTCGATTGCTTGAGTGATTGTTTCACGGTAAGCAACTTGAGGAGCACCTACTTCTAGCTCAACGCCGTAAGTACGTTTTAGGATATCTACTTTGATATCTAGGTGAAGTTCACCCATACCACGTAGGATAGTTTCGCCAGATTCTTCATCAGTCTCTACTTGGAATGATGGATCTTCTGCAACCATCTTACCGATCGCGATACCCATCTTCTCGCTGCCGCCTTTATCTTTAGGCTTAACTGCGATAGAGATTACTGGATCTGGGAAGATCATTGGTTCTAGAGTACATTCGTGCTTAGGATCACATAGAGTGTGACCAGTTTGAACGTTCTTCATACCAACTACAGCGATGATGTCACCAGCTTGAGCTGAATCGATTTCGTTACGCTCGTCTGCGTGCATCTCAACCATACGGCCGATACGCTCAGTTTTACCAGTTGCAGAGTTAAGGATTGTGTCACCCTTCTTCATGCGGCCTGAGTAAACGCGGATAAACGTTAGAGCACCGAAGCGGTCGTCCATGATCTTGAACGCAAGCGCTTTTAGTGGCTCGTCTGCAGATACTTTTGCTACTTCGCCAGTTGGCTCACCAGTTTCTGAATCTGTTAGAGGCTGTGGATCAACTTCTGTTGGTGATGGTAGGTAATCTACTACCGCGTCAAGAATAAGTTGGATACCTTTGTTCTTGTACGCTGAACCACAGTAAGTTGGGAAGAATGCTAGGTCACGTGTACCTTTACGGATACAACGTTTGATGTCTTCTAGAGATGGCTCTTCGCCTTCTTCTAGGTAAGCCATCATTAGATCTTCGTCTTGCTCTAGAGCAGTTTCGATTAGCATTTCACGGTATTCAGCCGCTTTCTCAACTAGATCAGCAGGGATGTCTTGAACTTCGTAGTTCTCTGGCTGGCCAGACTCGTCCCATACGTAAGCTTGTTGGCTTAGTACGTCAACAACACCTACGAAATCTTCTTCGATACCGATAGGTAGAGTCATTACTAGTGGAGTAGCACCTAGAACGTTTTGTACTTGGTCAACAACTTTGTAGAAGTCTGCGCCCATACGGTCTAGTTTGTTAACGAAGATCAGACGAGATACGTGTGATTCGTCAGCGTAACGCCAGTTAGTTTCTGACTGAGGCTCAACACCACCAGAACCACAGAATACACCGATACCACCGTCAAGTACTTTTAGAGAACGGTAAACTTCGATAGTGAAGTCAACGTGTCCAGGAGTATCGATGATGTTTAGACGGTGATCGTTCCAGAAACAAGTTGTTGCTGCAGACTGGATTGTGATACCACGCTCAGCTTCCTGCTCCATGAAGTCAGTAGTAGTTGAACCGTCGTGAGTGTCACCGATCTTATGGATCTTACCAGTTAGCTTTAGGATACGCTCTGTAGAGGTAGTTTTACCCGCGTCTACGTGAGCAAAAATACCAATGTTTCTGTATTTTGATAAATCAGTCATTGTCTTACTCTGTTAATAAGGTATAAAGTGCGCGCAGAGTATATCACATTCTGTCAATACTGATACCCTTGCGTGCGGATGGAAGAAAAAAAATTTTAACGTCGATTTTCCGTCCTCAAATAATAGTCAAACTTCGCAATATGTGTGCTTAATTCGACAATAATGAGGACAGATTCAACATTATTGTTACCCCTAGAATTGGGGCACAAGATAGCGTTTACAACTCATCAAATGCTTCGATAGCTTCCGATAGTTTTTTCACGCCGTGGATTTGCATACCAGGAATACCGCCCTTGGGCATATTCGCTGCAGGAACGATTGCTTTCTTAAAGCCGTGCTTAAACGCTTCATTCAAACGCTCTTGCCCACTTGGCACAGGTCGAATCTCACCCGCCAAGCCCACTTCCCCAAACACCACCACATCTTTTGGTAGTGGACGGTCGCGGAAACTCGATAAAAGCGCCATAACTAACGCAAGGTCAGCACTGGTCTCTGTGACTTTGACGCCACCAACGACATTCACAAATACATCTTGGTCTGCCATTTGTAGACCACCATGCTTATGCAGTACCGCTAGTAATAAAGAGAGACGGTTTTGTTCTAAGCCAACCGCGACACGACGTGGGTTTGCCAGTTGTGAATAGTCTACTAGCGCTTGAATCTCTACTAGTAGAGGGCGCGTACCTTCCCAAACAACCATCACGGAGGAACCCGACGTCTCCTCTTCACCACGAGAAAGGAAGATCGCCGATGGGTTGTTCACTTCTTTTAACCCTTGCCCTGTCATGGCAAAAACACCGAGCTCGTTCACTGCACCAAAACGGTTTTTGTGACTACGAAGCGTACGGAAACGGCTATCAGTCCCACCATCTAGCAACACGGAGCAGTCAATAATGTGCTCAAGTACTTTAGGTCCCGCAAGGGTACCATCTTTTGTTACGTGACCAACAATAAAGACAGCAACATTGTTTTGCTTTGCGTAACGCGTCAAGGCGGTTGCCGATTCACGTACTTGAGCGACACTCCCCGGTGAGGATTGAACATCAGAAACGTGCATAACCTGTATCGAGTCGATAACCATAATGCGTGGTTGCTCTTTCTCTGCAATCTGACAGATCTTATCGACATTCGTTTCTGACAGCATCTTTAAATGCTCTTTTGGCAAACCAAGACGGGAAGCACGCATCGCAACTTGCTGAAGTGATTCCTCACCCGTTACGTACAGCGTAGGCATTTGCGCCGACAACAAACACATGGTTTGTAGAAGTAACGTTGACTTACCTGCCCCTGGGTTACCACCAATCAAAATCGCCGCACCAGGAACCACACCACCGCCAAGTACACGATCGAGTTCTTTAAACCCACTGGTGAAACGCGGCACTTCTTGCAGATCAATCTCGGAAAGCGTCTGAACTTTTGATTCCGTCGCTGAGCCTGCATAACCAGATAAGCGTTCATTGCGCGCTACCGTTGGCGATGCAGCAATACGAACTTCAGTAATCGTGTTCCATGCACCACACGCATTACACTGCCCCTGCCAACGTGGGAAATCTGCGCCACAATCATTACAAACATACGCTCGTTTTGCTTTCGCCATGATGCCTCGATTTTTTCAACACTCGGTTTTTTCAACAAATGTGACCAAGCACTGCCATGTCTGACCTTATTGGACATGAACTCTTGATATACTCAAGTTTTGCTTTGCTTAGCCGATATAATTCGAATAACGACATACTTTAACAGAAATAATGCAGCAATCTGAAATTCTCTCGCTCGCAGAACGACTCATCCCAGTTTATGGCTCTGATGACTTTGACTTCGTCCTTGGTCAATTGACCGAGGGGGAACCGCCATCGGCCAAAATTCTTGTAAAGATGGAACTCAACCGTGTCATGGCACCTTGCAAGAAAAGCATTGATTTGCGAGGTCGAGTGAAAGGTGAATGTCGTGAATACTTATTAGATGGCATCCCTCATTGGTTGGATGACGTCGCTTTCAACGCTTACCACAAAAACTTAAAAAAATTCGGTGCTTACACTGAAGGCATGTGGGAAGCCTTGGTCAATACACGTAACAACTTTCGTGTAATGAGTAAAAACAACGGTAAGAATGAAGAACAATCGCTGACCGACCCTAAAAGTCCATTCCTTGCTGAACCGGTTCATCTTGGTTACGACTTAAAGCGCCAAGAAAAGCGCTTAAAAGTACAGTCTCAGGTAGAAATCATTCGCTCAAAAAGTCAAGTGATCCACGGTCTGAGTATTGACCTTTCTAGCTCTGGAGCAAAATTCAAAGTCCCAAGTGCATTCAAATACAGCTTGGGCGAAGTCATTCAAGTTACCTTTACCGAGTTTGCCAGCAAATCTCAGGTTGCCGGCGTTGAAAAACCAATCACTTATCGTGTGCTCGCAGTGGATGATTGCTACGAGAACGATGCTGTTCGTTATCTAAGAACCATTCGTTTGACCGAGACCAATGTCGTGGCTCGCTTGATTGATGAAGCTCTCAACAGCGCTGCAAAACGTGCTCGTCATGATAACCAAGATAAAATCATTCGCGCTCGCACGCGTGGTTACGAACATATCGCCCTGAAACACACCAGCAACCTCCCTCTGTTTTTTGAAGGCAGCGAACTCAAGCTCGCAATGCTGACACCAAATAACCAAAAGATGTGGCAATACTGGCATGATGAGCGTAACCAGCAAGTATTTGGTTCGTTGTTCAATCCGAAAAGGATGGCTTCGTTAATTGCGCCAGGGGTCAAAGGGGCTACCAACGTGCTCTATTCCTTTACTCATGAGCATGACAACAAAACGTACTTCTATTCAATGCTGCGCCCAGAAGCGACCAGAGAGCAGCGTCAATTGTTCTGGCACCTGGGAGCCAAACGCGCCAGTTGGCGTGCTTTCCGCATTTCGATTTTTGAACTGTCTCAACAAGAAAAAGAAGACCTTGCTGCGTTTTCTTCTGAGTTAGCCGAAAGTTCGCAAAAACTGACCCACGTAGGCATTTTGCAAGAAATTGCCGATGAGAAGTCTGGACAGGATTATTTGCTTACTGAAAAGCCTCGCGTGCCCGCGAATACACTTAATGCTTTTCGCCATCCACGTAAGATCATCGGCAATCCAAAAGGTATTTACTTTGACGCCCAATCTCGTCGAAAAGAGCCCCGTTATCGCTTCAAAACCCCTTTAGTGCTTAATACCGGAAGTGCGAAAGCTGCAGGCTTTACCATGGATATCTCTAAGCGAGGCTTGGGCTTACGCTTGGATGAGCCGACGGAATTACGCTCAGGGCAAGAAGTACGCATCAACTTCCGAGAGCTACAGTTATACGATAAGAAATTGCCTCTTTCAGAAGTCCCTTATCGGATTATTCGGGTGAGTCCCGATGGTCGTAGTGTGCAACTGGTCATAGATGAAGACAGCAAAACCATGCGTGTTATTGCTTTCTTCAATAGCATTATCGAGCACAACCAAGACAAACTCATCCCACAAAAAGAGATGCTGCCAAGTAACGCATTGTTGGAAAGGCTGCACAGTGTCCTACTCTCACGTATTTTGAGTACGCCAATCTTTATTAGTAAAAGCGCAGCCTCTTCGGTGAAAACTCCCGTTATTGGTGTCAACTTCCCATTAGCGAAGCACATCGAGTTATATGCACGCCTTGGTCACAATCAGCAGTTCTCTCTCGAACCATTATTTAAGGGACGATCTAGCACTCTGATCGCCGAACCAATTAAACGTATTGATGGCGCTCAGGCGAGACATCAAGATGTTTACATCAGCGTGGCGAAAGTTGGTAGCAAAATCACTGGGCTAGAGTCGAAGCTGCAACAAGATTTTACCAGTGTCAAAGAACGTATTCAGTTCATAAAGAAAGCCCGCATGATGGGTGAGTTTTACGCAACCCGTATTTCTACCGCGCCAATCTTTGATCCGATGACTTCTTTGCTGCGCCAAGATTTGAGTGATTTAACCCAATTTGGGGTTCATCAAGCCAGTAAACTAGAAAAAGAGCTGACCGCACTAGTTGGCTACAGCGAATTTGAAGACATTACTGAAGAAGTGATCGTGCGATTAGAACTGACTGAATAACAAAACACCGCCAAACTGGCGGTGTTTTTCTATCGTGTTTCGTCGTGAAAACCCAGATTATGGTTTCGCTTTCCAACTGATTTTCTGCTGCTTAACTAAAGCACCAGAAAGAATACACAGCACACCACCTAGACCTGCGAATCGAACGGCAGTTTGCGCTTGCTCTTCAACTTTAGGTTTAGCGTGATAAGCCACACCCAGCCCTGCAGCAGACATCATCACCAGATCATTTGCACCGTCACCGACTGCGACGGTATTGTGTTGCTCAATCTCGTACTCTTCTGCAAGCTCTACCAAAATGTCAGCTTTGGTTTGGGCAGATACAACATCGCCAAGCACTTCACCCGTCAATTTGCCATCAACAATTTCTAGTTGGTTGGATTGCGCAAAATCCAATCCCACTTTGTCTTTAATAAAGTCGGAGAAGTAAGTGAATCCACCAGAGGCAATCGCAGTCTTCCAACCCAATGCATTGAAGGTTGTAATCAACGCTTCGAAGTCTGGCATGAATGGCAGTTGGCTTCGTACCTGCTCAAGAATGGCTTCATCAGCCCCTTTCAGCTTACCAACGCGCTGACGTAAACTTTGTTCAAAGTCCAGCTCACCTTGCATGGCTCGTTCGGTGACTTCGGCGACTTCTTCGCCTACACCGGCAAGTTTAGCAATCTCGTCGATACACTCGATTTGAATCGCCGTTGAATCCATATCAAACACAACCAAACCCGGCGCAGAAAGATCCGGTACTTCATTTAAAGAAGCGTAATCCAGATTTAAGCTTTTCAGAATGGTTTCATGCTCTGACGTAAGGTTACCCGCCATCAATGCCACTTCATACTGACCTACCTTCCAAGTATCTAAAATTGGGTTGTAGAAGCCGGTAAAAAAATCGATGTCTTCAAAATTGCGAGGCTCAAGGTGCTCACCAAATACAATCCAGTTAGCCTTGGCTTTATCGAGCTGAGTAGCAAAGCGAGTTTCGGGTAGTCGTTTTAAAAGAGTCGTATGCCTTCTGATAGGCAAGCTTTTTGACGCGTCCATGTATATAATCCCTTGTGACTTTGCTAAAACGTTACCTCAACAAGCTAAAAAGGCAAGTCTTTGTTTTGTTTTGAATGGACGAGTAAAGAGCATGAGTGAATCCTTATTCTCAGTAAGGAATGCCCTACGAATTCTGGCGCTGATACTGCTGTGTGTGATGCTATTTGTCACCATCAAAAACAGTGTCGTGATCAGTAAGGGTAATGAGAAGATACAAGCGCAGCAGCTTGAAACCCTGACCAAAGTTTTGATTTCACAGGCGTCGTTATCTGCCAGTGAAATGATCATAAATAAAGACCAAGAACGTCTGCTTAAACTGACGAATCAGTTAGCACAAGACCGTCTGGTATTCGATGCGACCATCTATGACGCGCAAGGTGTGCGTCTTGCATCCAGCAAAGAAGCGCTGTCTGTACGAGAGGTACTTGGATTAGATACGCCACTTGCGACAGCGTCGATTGGACGTCAGCAGCTCGTTGAACCGGTACTGGCAGATGGCGCAGTGATTGGCTTTGTACGAGTGACTTTTGAAACCGGTCGTGTAACGGCAATCTCTGATCATCACTACCGTAAAAGTGATCGTTACATGTACATGATGGTACTGATGAGCTTTGCATGTGGCATGCTGTTCATCATGATTTTACGCAGACAGCCGATCCGCCGTAAAAAAGGTGAAAACCTATTGCTAACCAAGTAATTCAAAAACCAATTTATCAAAATAAAACAGCCCGCATGATGCGGGCTGTTTTTTTATGCTGATAAGCAAAAGAATAGAAGGCTGTTCGCCCTTACTCTTCATCACCTAGCAATACTGAATCAAGTGCGATTAGCATCATGTCGTTGAACGTAGTTTGACGTTCGTCTGATGTGGTTTGCTCGCCAGTTTTGATGTGGTCAGAAACAGTACAGATAGTCAGAGCTTTCGCGCCGTACTCAGCAGCAACGCCGTAGATACCAGCCGCTTCCATTTCAACACCTACGATACCGTACTTGTCCATTACGTCGAACATTTCTGGATCTGGCGTGTAGAACAGTTCTGCTGAGAACAGGTTACCTACTTTTACGTCTACGCCGCGAGCTTTCGCTGCTTCTTCTGCTGCGCGAACCATTTTGTAGTCAGCAATAGCGGCAAAGTCATGACCTTTAAAGCGGATGCGGTTAACTTTAGAATCAGTACAAGCGCCCATGCCGATAACAACATCACGTACTTTGATATCTTCGTTCACTGCGCCACAGCTACCTACACGAATCACTTTCTTCACACCGAAGTCTTTGATTAGCTCAGTCACGTAGATTGAACATGATGGAATACCCATACCGTGACCCATTACTGAGATCTTACGACCTTTGTAAGTGCCGGTGTAACCGAACATATTACGAACGTCACATACTTGAACTACATCTTCAAGGAAAGTCTCTGCAATGTATTTAGCACGTAGCGGGTCACCCGGCATTAGAACGACGTCTGCGAATGCACCCATTTCTGCGTTGATATGTGGAGTTGCCATGTTTCTTTTCCTTAACCTGTCTCTAGCGATCCGCACTGCTACTGGCGGTTTTGGCTAGAATATTCTCATTTCCGACAAGCAACATTTTCATGCTGCCAACATAAAACTAGGAGCAATCAAGCTCCTAGTTTTCAAAACCTACCTAATTATAGGAAGTTCTTACCGTAATCCATTGGTGATGTACCGAAGTAACTTGCCAATGTTTGACCGATATCTGCAAAGCTATCACGACGACCTAGTGAGCCCGCTGGTACTTTCTTACCATAAACAATTACTGGAATGTGCTCACGAGTATGGTCAGTACCAGGCCATGTTGGATCACAACCGTGGTCTGCCGTTAGGATAAGAACATCGTCTTCTTCCATTAGCTCTAGCACTTCGTTGATGCGACCATCGAAATACTCAAGTGCCGCAGCATAACCCGCTACGTCACGACGGTGACCGTACGCTGAGTCGAAGTCTACAAAGTTAGTGAATACGATAGTGTTGTCACCCGCTTCTTTGATTTGCTCTAGTGTTGCTTCGAACAATGCAGGGATACCTGTCGCTTTCACTTTCTTAGTGATGCCGCAGTTCGCGTAAATATCAGCAATCTTACCGATAGAAACCACATCACCTTGCTTCTCATCAACTAGCTTCTGAAGAACAGTTGCTGATGGTGGCTCAACAGAAAGGTCACGACGGTTACCCGTACGTTCAAATTGACCTTTACCAGGACCAATGAAAGGACGCGCAATAACACGACCGATGTTGTAATCTTCTAGCTCTTCACGTGCAATTTGGCAAAGCTCTAGTAGACGGTCTAGACCGAAAGTCTCTTCGTGACATGCAATTTGGAATACAGAGTCAGCAGACGTGTAAAAAATTGGCTGACCTGTCTTCATGTGCTCTTCACCAAGGTCATCCAATACTTGAGTACCTGATGCATGGCAGTTACCTAGGAAGCCGTCTAAACCCGCACGCTCAAGGATGCGGTCAGTCAGCTCTTTCGGGAAGCTGTTCGCTTTATCAGTGAAGTAGCCCCAATCAAACAGAACAGGTACACCAGCGATTTCCCAGTGACCAGATGGAGTATCTTTACCTGAAGAAAGCTCTGCTGCGTGACCGTACGCACCAATGATTTCTGCATCTGCGTCTAGGCCAGGTGCGAAGCGACCTGTTGACTCTTTATGTGCCATTGCCAAACCTAACTTAGATAGGTTTGGAAGACGAAGTGCACCTTGACGTTGTTCGTTATCTGCTAAGCCTTGCTCACACTGGTCTGCAATATGACCTAATGTGTCTGAACCTACATCACCAAATTGTTCTGCATCTGCAGCTGCGCCGATGCCGAATGAGTCTAGTACTAAAATAAATGCTCTTTTCATTGCTCGTTCCTTAGGCCCACTCGGCTTCTTATTATGGTTGAGTAGGCCTTGTGTAATTACTTATTCGATTAAAGATCTTCTGCACGGATTTGACGGTAAACCTCTGGAGTTGGTGTGTACTCACCACCTACAGTGATTGCACTGCGAAGTGCTTTAGCGGCTTCTTCCCATTGCTCTTCAGTACGAGCATGAATAACCGCAAGAGGTTTATCGCTATCTGCTACTTCACCTAGACGGATGAAGTTATCGAAACCAACTGCGTAGTCGATTTCATCTGTCGCAACGCGACGACCGCCGCCCATTGAAACAACAGCCATGCCGATAGCACGAGTGTCCATCGCAGATACAACGCCAGTTTCTGTTGCGTATACAGGTTTAATAATTTCTGCTTTTTCTAGGTAGTTATCGTAGTTTTCTACGAAGTCCGCAGGACCACCTAGACCAGCAACCATCTTACCGAAGCACTCAGCAGCTTTGCCGTTGTCTAGCGCTTCCATCAGTTTTGCACGTGCGTCTTCTGTGTTCTCAGCAAGTTTGCCAAGTACCAGCATTTCTGCACATGACGCCATTGTTACTTCAAGTAGACGTGGGTTACGGTATTCACCTGTTAGGAAGCGAACCGCTTCACGTACTTCCACTGCGTTACCCGCAGAAGACGCCAAGACTTGGTTCATGTCCGTTAGGATAGCGGTTGTCTTAGTGCCTGCACCGTTTGCTACCGCAACGATTGATTTTGCTAGCTCTTCAGACGCTTCATAAGTTGGCATGAATGCACCAGAGCCAACTTTTACGTCCATCACTAGAGATTCAAGACCAGCAGCAAGCTTCTTCGATAAAATCGACGCCGTGATTAGTGAAATGTTGTCTACAGTAGCCGTGATATCGCGAGTCGCGTAAACACGCTTATCCGCAGGAGCAAGATCACCCGTTTGACCGATGATAGCCACACCAGCATCTTTGGTCACTTGACCGAAAACATCGTTTGTTGGCGTGATGTTGTAGCCAGGGATAGACTCAAGCTTATCCAGCGTACCGCCAGTATGGCCAAGACCACGACCAGAGATCATTGGTACGAAACCACCACATGCAGCCACCATTGGACCAAGCATTAGAGAAGTTACGTCACCCACACCACCGGTAGAGTGCTTATCGACAATTGGACCACCAAAGTTCATGTGGCTCCAATCGATAACCATACCTGAATCACGCATTGCACACGTTAGTGCGATACGTTCTGGCATCGTCATTTCATTGAAGAAGATTGTCATAGCAAATGCAGCGATCTGACCTTCAGATACACTGTTGTTCGCTACGCCTTGAATGAAGAAGTTGATTTCGTCGGCTGTTAGAACTTCGCCGTCACGTTTTTTACGGATAATTTCTTGTGGTAAATACATTAGTGCCTCCCAAGCTCATTTTGAGCCATGGTATAAGTAGGATAGAAGAGGTTTGGTAGCACCAAAGTTGGTGCTACCGTTCAGACGTATTGTTGGAATTAGTACGCTGTTGGATCAGCGACTTCGTCCGATACTTCTAATGTATTTAGTAGGTTTGTAAGCAGGCTAGACGCACCGAAACGGTAATGACGAGCATCAACCCAGTTATCACCTAGGATTTCGTCAGCCATTGCTAGGTATGCCGCTGCATCTTCAGCAGTACGCACACCACCTGCTGGTTTGAAACCAACAGTTTCTGCAACACCCATGTCACGAATAACTTCAAGCATCATGCGAGCGTATTCAGGCGTTGCGTTTACTGGCACTTTACCAGTTGAAGTTTTAATGAAGTCAGCACCTGCTTCAATACAGATTTGAGATGCTTTCTTGATTAGCGCTTCTTCTTTAAGTTCACCAGTTTCGATGATCACTTTAAGAAGGATGTCACCACAAGCTTCTTTACATTGCTTAACTAGCTCGAAGCCCACTTTCTCATCACCCGCCATTAGAGCGCGGTATGGGAAAACTACGTCAACTTCGTCTGCACCGTAAGCGACAGCCGCTTTTGTTTCAGCAACAGCGATTTCAATATCGTCGTTACCGTGTGGGAAGTTCGTTACTGTTGCGATACGAACTTCTGGCGTGCCTTGCTCACGAAGTGTCTTCTTAGCAATAGGAATAAAGCGAGGGTAAATACAAATTGCAGCTGTGTTGCCTACTGCAGATTTCGCGTCATGACATAGTGAGATCACTTTTGCATCAGTGTCATCATCATTTAGCGTAGTAAGGTCCATAAGTTTCAGTGCACGTAGCGCTGCTGCTTTTAAATCGCTCATTTCTATCTCCGATCAATATTCAAAAAATTCACTACTCAGCCTCACATCACTTCTCTAACTATAATCAACAAGTCGAGACAGTGTGAGAAATTGGCTAAACAGTCTATTTATGAACGGACTTGGTTCCCTGAAGACTCGGCATATACTGCGAAAAAGTCATATGCCAATTGCTATCCTTGTCACCGCACAGTACCAGTTTGGCCTATGGCACAACAATCTATGATTGCGGTGTCTTTAATATCACATCAAACAATAAAACGCTTGTTTGATTTGATATTGAGGGCAATTCATTTGCCCATCGAGTATGTAATATTCACTCTATGATTAAGTGGTTATCATAACCACGATCTCGTGATTACTACATTATAGATATTCACCGCAAAACTGTAGCACCAAATAGAGCGCAAACGGTTTGTATCTCAAAATTTTCCAGCCCCTATTCCACCGACTGCGTAAGCCACTCACGTAGACCTACGTGCGGTTAAGTTTTCAGGTCCAAAAAACGAAAAATGCCCCGCAGCAATCTCTTGCTACAGGGCATGGTTTAAAACGGCGTCTATATATTAAGAACCGATTCTAATTAAAATGCTGCAAGGCTAAGGCAGAAGCCTGCGATAGTCGCTGCCATTAGGTTAGACAACGTACCAGCAAGAACTGCTTTAATACCCATGCGAGCGATATCTGAACGACGGTTTGGTGCAAGGCTACCTAGACCACCAAGTAGGATCGCGATAGAAGAAAGGTTCGCGAAGCCACATAGTGCGAATGAGATGATAGCTGTAGTCTTCTCAGACATTACTTCACCAGTTGCTGCAACTACTTGAGCGCTGTCACCTAGGTAAGGTGTGAAGTTCAAGTAAGCAACGAATTCGTTAATAACTAGTTTCTGACCGATGAATGAACCAGCAACAACTGCTTCGTCCCAAGGAACACCGATTAGGAATGCTAGTGGAGAGAACGCGTAACCTAGGATTAGTTCTAGAGTCAGTTCAGGCATACCGAACCAACCGCCGATGCCACCTAGCATACCGTTAACAAGCGCAATCAGACCTACGAACGCGATTAGCATTGCACCAACGTTTAGTGCTAGTTGTAGACCAGAAGCCGCACCGCCCGCTGCTGCGTCGATTACGTTAGCTGGTTTGTCGTCGCCACCGTCCATTGCTTCTTCGATGTCTTCGTGAGGCTGATCAGTCTCTGGGTGAAGAATCTTAGCGAATAGTAGACCACCTGGTGCTGCCATGAATGATGCTGCTACTAGGTACTCTAGAGGTACACCCATTGAAGCGTAACCTGCTAGTACACCACCAGCTACAGATGCTAGACCACCACACATTACCGCAAATAGCTCAGATTGAGTCATTTTTGGAACGAAAGGACGAACAACAAGAGGTGCTTCAGTTTGACCTACGAAAATGTTAGCTGCTGCAGACATTGATTCCGCACGAGAAGTGCCAAGCGCTTTTTGTAGTGCACCACCAAGAATCTTGATAACCCACTGCATTACGCCAATGTAGTAAAGAACTGAAATCAGTGCTGAGAAGAAGATCAGTGTAGGAAGAACGCGGAATGCGAAGATGAAGCCGCCGCCGCCGAATACTTCGAACATCTTGTCAGAAACAAGACCACCGAATAGGAATGATGAACCGTTGTTACCGTAGTTGATAACGTTAGAAACACCAGTAGAGAAACCGTTTAGTAGATCACGGCCCCAAGGTACGTAAAGAACGAATGCACCTAGGATGAATTGGATAGCAAATGCGCCACCCACAGTTCTTAGATTGATAGCTTTACGGTTATTGGAAAATGCAAATGCGATAGCAAGAAGCACTACCATACCGACTAGGCTCATAAACAGGCTCATAGTTTATGACTTCCTTATAAGTTATTTGTTGGCGTGTTACAAAATGGAGCTATAAAGCGGGGGCAATTATACTCATGCAGAATCAATTAAAGTAATGCCACCCTCACACTTTCTTATAAGATTCATCATTGATTCACTCTCGTTTGTGAGTCAACTCACAATAAGCAGGAAAACGTTTTCGCTTTTAAACAGCTTCTTTAGATTTTATTCACATATAAAGAAAGCAGAATTGCTATTTTCCCACAGCTGAGAAGCAATCGATTGCTTGCTTTTGCTATGTAAAGAAGTCAATTCATTGAGAACATGAATAAGTTGTGAGGGATGATTCGGCTCACCCTGATAGCCAAGTATAGGCATATCTGGGGCATCCGTTTCTAAGACGAGATGTTCAAGGGGTAATCTTTGAATTGCGTCGCGAGTTTTGTTAGCTCTCGGATACGTAATGGTGCCTCCGACGCCAATCGAAAAGCCTAATCGAACCCATTCCATCGCCTGTTGGTAGCTGCCTGAGAACGCATGCAACACCCCACCTTTTGGTAAATGTGCCGCTTTAACCATCTGAATAAGTCGATTGTGCGCTTTGCGGCTGTGCAGGATCACCGGTAAATCAAACCGCTTTGCTAACTCAAATTGCAACTCAAGCGCGCGCTCTTGTCGCTCAACTGGCACTTCGATAGCGAAATCCAAACCGCACTCTCCTATTGCAACGCATTGCCGGTTGGAAGAAGAAAGCAATGATTCCAACTCTGGAGCAAATTGCTCAAACTCTTGTTGGAGAAAATAGGGATGAAAACCCAGTGCATAATAGAGATGAGAATATTGATTGGCGAGGTCTTGAATGCGAGTCCAATTACTTGGCCCGACAGACGGAATAAGGATACGCTCTACTCCTTGCTCACGCGCAAGCTCAACTTGATATGCAAAGTCATCTTGGAAGACATCGAAATCAAAGTGGCAATGAGTATCAAATAGTTTCATTACTTGGCTTCTCTTGCTCTTCTTTCTTTGTTGAAGATGGCTCATTAGCTGGGTCTTGTTTGTACGGCACGCAACTGCGCTTTTGGTCGGGTGTTAGTCCCATCTCTTTGCACCAATCATCGTAGCGTTTAAGTCCTTTTTTAAACCAGTTCATTGCCCACCCTTTTTTAGCTCATAGAGTTCTTTGTAAACCAAATAAAAAAACCGCCGTTAACTAAGTGTATAGCTAAACGGCGGCTTATAATCTAGTACGCGATGTAAAGCGAGTTAGATTCGATTAGTGCTCACGTGTCGCACGGAAATCGATATCAGGGAAACGCTCTTGCGCTAGGTTTAGGTTAACCATGGTCGGTGCAATGTAAGTTAGGTTATCGCCACCGTCCAATGCTAGGTTCGTTTGGTTCTTACGCTGGAACTCATCCAGTTTCTTCGCATCGCCACACTCAACCCAACGAGCAGTTGCCACGTTCACGCCTTCATAGATCGCTTCAACGTTGTATTCTGACTTCAAACGAGCTACAACCACGTCAAACTGAAGTACACCAACCGCACCTACGATAAGGTCGTTGTTTTGCAATGGACGGAATACCTGTACCGCACCTTCTTCAGACAGCTGAACCAGACCTTTTAGTAGCTGCTTCTGCTTCAATGGATCTTTTAGACGAATACGACGGAACAATTCCGGAGCAAAGTTTGGAATACCAGAAAACTTCAGCGCTTCACCTTGAGTGAAAGTGTCACCAATTTGGATAGTGCCGTGGTTGTGTAGACCAATGATGTCACCCGCGTAAGCGTGCTCTGCACGAGAACGGTCACCCGCCATAAAGGTTACCGCATCTGAAATACTCACTTGCTTGCCAAGACGAACGTGGTTCATCTTCATGCCTTGCGTGTAAGTGCCCGATACGATACGCATGAAGGCAATACGGTCACGGTGTTTTGGATCCATGTTTGCTTGGATCTTAAATACGAAACCAGAGAACTTGTCTTCTGTTGCTTCAACATCACGCTCAACTGCTTGACGCGTTTTCGGTGCAGGAGCCCACTCCGTCAGACCATCTAGCATGTGGTCAACACCAAAGTTACCCAGTGCCGTACCAAAGTAAACTGGCGTTAGTTCACCCGTTAGGAATAACTCTAAGTCAAACTCAGGGCATGCGCCCATGACAAGTTCAAGCTCTTCACGAACGCTTTCTGCTAGGCTTTCACCTACTTTTTCGTCTAGCTCTGGGTTGTCTAGACCTTTGATGATGCGAACTTCTTGGATCTCATGACCATGACCTGATTCGTACAGAATCGTTTCGTCACGGTGAATGTGGTAAACACCTTTAAACTCTTTACCACAGCCGATTGGCCATGTGATTGGCGCACACATCATGCCCAATTCGTTTTCTACTTCATCCAATACTTCCATTGGATCACGAACGTCGCGGTCAAGTTTGTTCATGAAAGTTACGATTGGCGTGTCACGTAGACGTGTAACTTCCATTAGTTTACGAGTACGGTCCTCAACACCTTTCGCTGCATCGATAACCATCAGACATGAGTCAACTGCCGTTAGAGTACGGTAAGTATCTTCCGAGAAGTCTTCGTGTCCAGGAGTATCAAGTAGGTTTACCAGACAATCGTTGTAAGGGAACTGCATTACAGAAGTAGTAACCGAGATACCACGTTCCTTTTCCATTTCCATCCAGTCTGATTTTGCGTGCTGTGCGTTACCACGACCTTTAACCGTACCTGCTTTTTGGATCGCGTTTCCGAATAACAGTACTTTTTCAGTAATGGTGGTTTTACCCGCATCCGGGTGAGAAATAATAGCGAACGTTCTACGCTTAGAAACTTCGCCTAGAAAAGGTGTATTTGACATGAAACTGGTCTTCTTTGATGTCTGATGACTTGCTCGAAATTCAAACAAGCTTTATTCGATTCAATATTGCGCGGTATTCTCGCTTATTATTGCTTTAGGGGCAACTTTCCTCGTGAGTTTGTCCTCGCGAGTTTATAGATAACTACGTTGCTGAGCTTCGTCCTGCCAGTCCAGCAATTCGACTTCAGCAGCAATGGTAGAAGCCACTACAATTTGGTCCCGCCCATTTTGCTTTGCATCGTACAAAGCAATGTCAGCACGCTTTAGCCAAAGATCTGGTGTGTCATCATCGAGCAAGCACTCAGAAATGCCCACACTCAAAGACACTTTTGCATGGCGAGGATAATGTTTGGCGCGCACCTTATCGCTGATGCTACTCATCATAAATTGCGCGGTTTGATCGGAAAGTCCTTCAAACAAGATCAAGAACTCATCTCCCCCCAATCGAAACAGCAAATCGTACTCTCTTGAATAGTCATTGAGCGTTGTAACGATCTGACTGATCACCTCATCCCCAACATCATGACCGTACAAATCATTTACCTGTTTAAAATGGTCAATATCAATGACTGCTATTGAAGAGGTGGTACCGCTTCTTTTTTCATCTAAGGCTCGTAGAAGAAAAGCTTCTAACTGCCCTCGATTAAGAGCACCTGTCATCGAGTCTCTAGTAGAAAGAAACTTCAACCTATCCTGCAACTCAACAATTTTATGCACTGCCACATGTGCAACTATGGCGCAGCAAATTACCGCAACAACAAAACGTAAAGTGATGCTCCATTCAAGTTGATACCAAGCCGAGAATGTACAGCCAGCTATGATCCCCCCATTGGTAACCAACGCATCTTTACTCGGGATGATAAATACCAAAGCCACAATGACCGGAAATACCCAATACGTCGCGATGATGCCAAAGATATGCACACTTAAAACCACTGATAACCAAAGCAAAAACAGTGGAATACGATATCCAATTTTACTTTCACCAAGGATAAACAATGCAGCAAACTCAATAATGAAACTCAGTTGGAAAGCCAGTAAAACACACCCAAGGAATGTCTCCCCAATCAGGAGATTTTTAATACCAAGTGGCACAAATGTCGCCAAGGTCACCAACATTAAGACTGTTAGAACAGTTCCCCTACTCTGCTCATCAAACAACTGAGCAACAGGAGTATCGAATTTTTGCGGATACGGCATCGTAAATTCTTCCTCCCGACAAGATCTTGTTTCATATAATTTATAAACTTATAACCTACATGGTAATAAAGCGAACAAAAATAAGCTTGGCAAATCGGTCAAAAGGATGAAGTAAAATGCCAGAAAGTAAAAAGCCTCGGGAATTCCGAGGCTTATTAATGTGACGATGAACTTAAGGTGTGTGCAATTTATTTGCTATCCACAGACCTTACTTATTAAAAAACAGGTAGCTCATGATGATGGCATCTTCTTTCCCATTACCCGTTTTAGCTGGGTAATAGTTATAACGACGATCCACTTCATTAAAACCCGCTTGCTCATAAATATGGATTGCCGGGTGGTTGCTTTCACGTACCTCCAACCAAGCGCTTTCTGCTTTGGCTTGCTCGCAGTATTCGATAAACGCATCCAGTAATTTTTGCCCAAGCCCTTTGCCTTGATGAGATGGCGCTACGGCAATATTCAATAACGTCACTTCCCCAACAATATTCTGCCCATAGAAGTAACCCACCACCTGAGTACCTTCCAGCATCACATGATGACAAGCACCGCGACTGGATAAATCACGAACCAAAGATTCTGCCCAAGGGTGAGAATGCGCTTGCTGTTCGATTTGCCAAACTTGGTCAAGGTGCTCCGCACCCATCGGCGTAATTTCAATTGTCACGCGTTAGCTCCGTTAAGAGTACGAACAGATTTGTTGCCACAATGCACGGCGTTGTTCGTTGTTGCCATCAATATCTTGTAATAGCGGTGAAGTCAGTTGCTTGGCATTGATGCTGGCATCTGCCTCACAGCCTGCGAACCACACCCACTCTAGTTGATGCTCCCCCAGCATGGATAAGCGTTCAGGCTCTAGGTGCAGCGCGTCGTCAAGCGTGAGCTTAATGCTTTTTAAAACACGCTCAAACATCAAAGCTGTCTCGTTTTCTGGACACGTTGGCGATACCAATAGGAGTTTACAAGAACTTTGCAAATCCAATAATGGCGATTGATAGCCTTCCAGCCTTTCTGGGTGACTCAGCTCCCAAGTGCTGATCCCCATTTCATGTAAATATTGTTTCTCGTTAATTGACATCTTTTGTCACCTATTTGAACGAGGCAATCCTATCAAAATTTCGCATTTAAAGTCAGAGGTGTTATGAAGCTTTTCCAATCAATCGCTATTACGTTACTTATCGCCACCACCAGCTTTACCGCATTCGCTAAGGATAGCAACGATGGTTGGGAGCTGATCGCAGAGAAAACCGTGAACTTCCAAACAGAAACCGACACAGTAGAGCCAAACGGTCTGTTTCAAAACCGTAAATTCAGCAAGATCAAAATTAAGTGCACTCAAGGCACCATGAGTATTAAGAACATGAAAGTGACCATGACCGATGGCAGCGAGAAAAAACTCAAAACCATGGTTGGCACTCTGACCAAAGGCATGTCGACGCGCGCTTGGACACTGCCGGGTTCTGAAGATGCGAAATTCAAACGTTTAGAGATGGAATACAAAAGCTGGGGTAACATGACATTGAATGCTGCTGGCATGAGTAAAAAGGCAAAAATCGAAGTTTGGGGTAAAAAACGCGTCCAAGAACAGGATTAATCCACCTTTCCTCTTTTGCCAGTCAAAAAATCGGCTCAAAAACAAAGCCCGCTTTTTTCAGCGGGCTTTGTCATTCAATATTGGCAATTATAGCTCAGAGAATTCTGGAGAATAATCGATGCGACCAGAGCGTCCGTCACACTGACCTTCGACCAATTCTGCTACACGGAACGCACCTTGCGGTACTTCCCACGCACAGTCGAAGCCCATCTCTTCGCTGGCTGTAAAGCCTTGGCGCGCATAGTAATCCGGCTCACCCAATACCACACACACTGGGTAACCAAAATCACGCAGTGAATCAAAGCCTTCTTTGATTAACTCAGCGGCAATGCCTTGGCGGCGGTAATCTTCATGTACAGCCAAAGGCGCAAGACCTTGCCATGACAAATCTTCACCATTCAACGTCACAGGGCTAAACAACGCGTGACCAACCACTTCACCTTCATCGGTACATGCCACCAAAGACAGAGTGAGCTTACCGTTTTCACGTAAACGCATCACTAGGTTGGCTTCCGCATCCGTTGGAAAAGCGTGTTTTAATAAGCGGTCAATGGTGAGAATGTCCGCAGGGGCTTCAGTTCGAATAAGCATTCGCTACTCCGGTTTCTTGTGCAGGTGCTTGAACCCCTTTCTGAACAAAGTCAGCCAATTGGTTCAGTGCTACTTGCATCGCTTTTGGTAACTGCTCTAAGTCGACACTGTCCATCAGGTTTTTCACTTCTAAGCCAAGCTCAGTGTCGCCCTCGATAGAAAGACGACGTTGGAAGAACAGCGTATCAGGGTCTTCTTTGCGACCAGCAATAAGTACTAGGTCGTTAAGGTTACCACTAAAGCTTACATCTTCCTGAACCGGTTTCTCTGCTACCACTAATTTTTCATCTTGGTAGCTGATGTACCATGCTAAGTTCAAGTCTTTAATCGCAACTTTTAACCACTTGTCTTCAAGGAACTCAAAATCGCCATCTTCTAGGGCTTCTTTGAACACCATTTTCAAACCTTCCAATAAGGCTTTTTTCTGAACAGTTTGTGGCAATAACTGGACTGGAGATCGCAAAATTGATGCTGCGTTCTTTACTAGTTGACTGCGAATCTTGTTTAACACGCTAATTATCCGTTACTTTGTCATAAGGTTGTCTATCTTACGCAATAGAGTAATACCAGTACCTGTTATGTATCAATAAATCTGTTTGTTTTAGAAATAGGCAGTTTTACTCACCCAAGCGTCGTTTTTTTGACCTTACGTGTATTATTGACGCGAAGACGTGGATAAACGCTTTAATAACGGTATGTTCAAAGTTATAGTTATCAAAATAGCGTTTTTATTACACGGACGAATAATCAGGCTCATTGGAGATCGGTAACACCTTAATGCCTTCCCAGCAATTACAACATTGGTTTGCAACGCTTACCTCAAATAGCCCATTCTTTTTTGCCATTCTTGATAAGAAACACAATTATCGAATGGTAAGTGATCGCTATTGTGACATTGCAGGCTTAGGACACGACGACATCGTTGGTCTGAACGATAGCCAAGTACTGGGAGAGCAGTTCTATAAGAAGCTCGCACCCTACTACCAACGCGCGTTCAAAGGCGATCATGTTGAAGCGGAAATCACGCTTGACGAAACGGACCTTGAAACCAGCCTCCACTTTAGCCTTTCTCCAGTTCATGAAGAAAATGAAATCCGCTTCGTGGTCTTCCACGCCATCGATACGTCTGAGAAACAAATTCTGGTTCGTTCTTTAGAAGAGTCAGAAAGTAAGTTCGCCAAGTTAACCCAATTACTGCCTGACGGGTTGTTATTGGTAGAAGATGACATCATCATCTCTGCCAACCCAGCCTCCGCACGTTTACTCGGGTTGAACTCGCCTCATGAGCTACTTGGTGAAGAGCTGACTCGCTTGTTTATCGATGAAAACAGCAAAAAAGTCTTCACCCATCGCATCAGCACATTACTTTCTGAAAAACCTTTTGTGTGTCTGACCAGCGCCCGCTGTGGCTTCGAACGGAAAGTTCAGTTGCATGCTGATACCACGGCAATTCTTGGGAGTGAATCTCAAATCATTTTGATCCAAGATGCCGATGACGCGCCCAAGCTGCTCTCTTCTAATTCCAATGAAGACGCACACATCGATTCACTGACCAAGCTGTATAACCGCTTTGGCTTTACGAAACGATTAGAGCAACTGATTAAGAGCCAGACACCGTTGCTGGTTTTCTACCTCGACATCGATAACTTTAAGAACATTAACGACTCACTTGGTCACCACATCGGTGACAAAGTGATTCAAGAAGTCTCCGCCCGCTTAAAACGATCTTTACCTAATCAAGCCATCATTGGGCACTTGGGCGGCGATGAGTTTGGCATCATTCTGCCTGAGCCAGAAAACACTCGCATGGCGGAGATTCTCTCTGAGCGCATTATTTCTCTGATTAACCAACCTTTCGATCTTCATCACTTCAGTAAACGCCTTGCATGCTCTATCGGTAGTGTGCGTTACCCAGAAGATGGGCAAGATGCACGTATTCTGCTGCAAAATGCTGACACTGCAATGTATGAAGCGAAAGATCGCGGTCGGAACCGTCTGATTAAATTCAACGATCAGATGAACAAAGAAGCGCGCATGCGTTTATGGCTAGAAATTGAACTGCAGAAAGCCTTGCAGCAAAACGGGTTGGAAGTCTGGTACCAGCCGAAGGTTAACGCGCGCGACTTCAGCATTAACGGCGCCGAAGCGCTTGTACGTTGGAAGCACCCAGTCGAAGGCTACATCAGTCCGGGCGCATTTATACCTGTCGCCGAGCGTGCAGGCTTAATTGAACACCTTGGTCGCGTGGTCATGCGCGATGTGTTTAACACAGTAAAACGTTGGAAACTGCAAGGCATTCTACCGGGACGCGTGGCGATCAACCTCTCTCCAGAGCAGTTCGGTAATCCACAGCTGATCGACTACATGGAGAAGCTACTGCGCACCACCGAACTTGACCCAAGCTGCATTACCTTCGAGCTAACAGAAAGTGCGGTAATGAGCGACAGCGAACACACTTTGCAAATGCTTAATGCGATCAAGAAGCTTGGTTTTGCGCTGTCTATCGATGATTTCGGTACTGGTTACTCTTCCCTTTCCTACTTAGCACGCTTCCCTATCGATGAATTAAAAATCGACCGCGCGTTTATCAACGACATCGATACCCTACCGAAACAGGTAACAGTGATTGAGAATATCATCAATCTTGGTAAATCATTAGATTTGACCGTTGTTGCCGAAGGTGTAGAAACCCACCAGCAAGCAACACTGCTATCGAACCTGCAATGTAACTCGATTCAGGGCTTCCATTTCTACCGTCCTCAACCTAAACACGAAGTGGAAGAGTTGTTTGCGCAAAACCGCCGTCATAAGAACTGATCTCAACTGCAACAAAATCTGAGTGTTACCCCTTACTCTCAAGGGGTAAATCTCAACTTTATTGAGCTAAACCTAACTTAGGTCAATTTCGCTATTCATAATTCTTCATAAAATGCGGGCACCTTTTTATTCTCTATGATTGTGAGCATATGGAACTCTTGTGTCCTGCGGGTAACCTGCCTGCGTTAAAAACTGCGATTGATTGCGGTGCAGATGCCGTATACATCGGCTTTAAAGACGATACCAACGCTCGTCACTTTGCTGGTCTGAACTTCAACGGCAAGAAGCTAGAAAAAGCGGTGCAATACGTTCATGACCGCAACAAAAAGATCCACGTTGCACTCAACACCTTTGCCCATCCAAATGGTTTCGAACGTTGGACAAACGCTGTCGACAATGCAGCAGCACTGGGTGTCGATGCACTGATCGTGGCTGACATTGCGGTACTTGAGTACGCTGCTCGCAAATACCCAGAGCTCGAGCTGCACCTTTCTGTGCAAGCTTCAGCAACCAACGTTGCAGCCGTTGATTTCTACAAACAAAACTTCAACGTAAAACGCGTAGTACTGCCTCGCGTACTGTCTATCCATCAGGTAAAACAGCTTTCTCGCAATATCACCAGTGATGTCGAGCTAGAAGTCTTTGCTTTTGGTAGCCTGTGTATCATGTCAGAAGGTCGTTGCTACCTATCGTCATACATGACAGGTGAATCACCAAACACCGTTGGTGCATGTTCTCCAGCAAAATACGTCCGCTGGCAAGAGACTGAGAATGGTCTGGAGTCTCGTCTTAACGACATTCTGATCGATCGCTACAGCGCAGGTGAAAACGCGGGCTACCCAACCTTATGTAAAGGTCGCTTTGAAGCTGAAATTGAAGGCGAGAAAAAACGTTATCACGCACTGGAAGAACCAACCAGTTTGAACACCCTGTCGATGCTGCCAGAGCTATTTGCCGCTAATGTCGCTTCAGTAAAAATTGAAGGTCGCCAACGTAGTCCTGCGTACGTAGAACAAGTAACGCGCACATGGCGTGCAGCGATTGATCGCTACCAAGCAAACCCAGAAGCTTACCAAGTAGAAGCGGCTTGGGATGCAGCGTTGGCAAACGTGTCTGAAGGCACGCAAACCACTCTTGGTGCTTACCACCGTAAATGGCAGTAGAGGTTAAGATGGATAACTCAATGAAATACGCACTTGGTCCACTGTTGTACTTCTGGCCAAAGCAAGATGTTGAAGCGTTTTATGAACAAGCAAAATCAAGCTCTGCGGACATCATCTACCTTGGTGAAACCGTATGTTCGAAACGTCGTGAAATGAAGCCAGCACATTGGTTCGATATCGCGAAAGAACTCTCTGCATCTGGCAAACAAGTCGTGCTATCAACGATGGCACTATTAGAAGCGCCAAGTGAAGTGAACATCATGAAGAAGTACATCGACAACGGTGACTTCGCGATTGAAGCCAATGACGTGTCCGCGGTTCAACTGGCTTCTGAGCATAAAGTGCCTTTCGTCGTTGGTCCTGCGGTTAATACTTACAACGCTCACACGCTTAACTTGTTCCTAAAACAAGGTATGATCCGCTGGTGCATGCCAGTAGAACTATCGCGCGAATGGCTCAGCAACACGCTGGTTCAATGTGATGAACTTGGTATTCGTAATAAGTTTGAAGTAGAAGTCTTCAGCCATGGTTATCTGCCTCTGGCTTACTCGGCGCGCTGTTTTACAGCTCGTGCAGAAAACAAAGCCAAAGATGACTGCGAAACCTGCTGTATTAAGTACCCAACGGGCATTAAAGTAAGCAGCCAAGAGGGTCAGGAAGTATTTAACCTAAACGGCATCCAAACTCAGTCTGGTTACTGCTACAACCTGATCAACGATCTGCCAAGCATGGAAGGTCTGGTTGACGTGGTACGTTTGAGCCCACTTGGTCTTAGCACTTTCTCTGAACTGGATCAGTTCCGTTCCAATGAGAAAGGTACTAACCCAGGCAAGATCCAAGACCGCCAATGTAACGGTTATTGGCATCAGCTTGCGGGTCTGGAAGTGAAGAACATCTAACTCTTTCTCACGGGCTTCAAAGCAATAAAAAAGCGAGGTTATAACCTCGCTTTTTTATTTTTATTCGTCGTTAAGACGCTTGAATACTTGGCTCTACAGAGCTCTCGTTCATTAGCTTCTTTATATCGCGCCACAGCATTGTCATCACCACTAAGCTCAAAGCTATGTTAGACAATGGGAACGCAATCCAGATACCAGTAACACCGAATAGCTTTGGCATAATGAATAAGAACGGCAATTGAATCACCATATTACCAATGGTCACGAACATCGCTTTGCTGCCTTTGTTCACCGATTGGTAGTACGCTGCGGCAACCACCAAGAAGCCATCTAAGAACAGCGCAAACATATGGAGACGAATCCCCACTACCGTCGCATCAATAAGATGTTGGTCGGCGTTGTTAAACACGGACACAAACTCGTATGGGAAAATGTTCATCAGAATAACAAACGCAACCCCACCTAGCACCGAAGTCCCCATTGCAACCTTCAACAGCTTACGAATATTGTCTTGATTACGCGCACCATGGTTGTAGCTCACTAGAGGTTGCATACCATTGGCAATGCCTTCCGCAATCAAATAGTAAACCGTCACTATGTAGCCCAAGATAGCGTAAGCGCCAATAAGCAATGCACTGCCGTATTGGGCAAATAGCGCATTGTGCAGTGCCACCATCATTGAGCCATAGGCATACATAAAGAAGCTCGATGTGCCGATCATGACAATCTTAGGGATTACATCAAACTGCATTTTCAGATCGCCAGTCGACAGGCGCATCTTCGCTCTTGCAGTAAAGAAGTAACCAACACCAAGAATCGTCACCACCATCTGCGCTAACGCAGTTGCGATTGCCGCTCCTTTAAGCTCCCAGCCAAGCCAAGCAATAAAGATATAATCGAGCACGATATTGATGACGGCACCAATCACCATCAAGATGGTGGCTAAATTCGGGCTATCGTCATTGCGCAATAAGAACGGCACCGCAATTGACCCAAGCGAGAACACACACGCGACGCTTAAGATGTGCAGATACTGCAAACCAAGTTCATAAACACGACCTTCCGCGCCTTGCCAGCGAATAAAATCATCTGCGAAGAAGAACAATGTTGTTGCTACAACTGGCATCAAAGCGACTAAAAGCAATAAACCAGTAGAAAGGATGCGTTTCGCGCCCTCACGGTCTTTTTCCCCCTGCTTGATAGAGGCTAGAGCGCCCGTACCCACGCCCACCATCATACCGATACCGAGTATCGAGCCAATGATCGGCCACGCAACGTTGATCCCCGCTAATCCATCAGCACCTACATAACGACCAATAAAGATACCATCAACGACTTGGTATAAACCGTTGACCAGCATGGCTGCGACGGTCGGAATTGTGTATTTCCAAAACTGTTTATAAATAGAGTTTTGCATGACTACCACCAATAGTTAGCAAGGCTAACTAAATAGATAAAAGAATAAAAAATAGGTTTAGTTTCCGAGCGCTTTATCTAATAGCGCTTTCAATTGCTGTGCTTCTTTCGCATCCAACTTACACATAAGCTGCTGTGAAATGTCTTTATATACCACCTGTTCCAATGACATTTCTTCGATCACTTCTTCTGTTAGCAGCACGCGCTTAGAACGAGCATCTTCATTACAAGCAATACGCTTCACCAAGCCCTTTCTCTCCAAACGAACCACCATGTTTGAAGCCGAAGGCTTGGTAACTTGAAGCTCTTCCGCCAAGTCAGTAATGCGTATACCTTCTGAATGAAGCTGGATCACTCGCAAGTAATCAAACTCATTAAAGCTCAGGTGCGAAAGCGGATCTTCTTTGGCATACACTCGCCACGCCTTTGCACAAAAGCGTTCTAAATCGATCAGGCTCTTTTCTAATGCCATTACGTTTCGCCCATTTAGTTAGCAAGGCTAACTATTTTAGAGAAGCTCACCAAATTCTTCAAGCACAAAAAAGCCGCTCTAGTTGAGCGGCTAATGGCTATTTTTCTTCTTGCTTCTGTTGCTCAGCTTTGAGCTTAGCAAGTTGTTCTTGCTGCAACTGATCGTAGATTTGCGCCAGTTCCAAGAAGGAGTAACGGTGCTCTACGTATTCATAAACGTTGAAAGAGATTGCTAGCTTGTACAGTGAAATCGCATCAGCAATATCACCTTCTAGTTGGTAACGCTTACCAAGGTAGAAGTAAGTTTCTGTTAGACGCTCAGCAAGACGGTAGTTTTCACGCGTACCATCCATGATGGCTTTTAACGCTGCGTCATCAGATACATCACGCAACATGATGGCAACTAGAACCCAGCCCCACTCTTCACTGCGATCGCGTTGGTAACGCTTTTCTAGGTTCGCTTTCGCTTGCTCTGGATTTTGTTCTGCTTCGATAATGTACAACCATAACGCGCGGAATGGGTCGCTCGGCATTTCTTGGTAATGCTTGGTCATGTCTTCTAAAGCCAGATCGATACGACCACCATAGTAAAGCGCAATCGCGCGGTTACGCTCTGCGTATGAATTCTCTGGTGCAAGCTCTAATGTCGAATCAAATGCTTCGTAAGCCGCATCAAACTCACCAACTTGAGTGAAATACACCCCTAGTAGGTTAAAGATATCTGGTTGAGCAGGGTTAAGTTGCAAAGACTGATTAAAATCCAAACGGGCAAGATCACGCAAACCAACGCTGTCGTAGTAGTTACCGCGCTCGTAATGCATCTTAGCGCGAACTTCGTCACTCAAATCTGGACGTTGTAATAACTGAGAAAGACGAGCAATCTGGACTTCTTGTTGCACGCTTGGTTGTAGCGGTACCGCCATCGGAGGATAGATCCACTTTTGTGCCGATTGTTGAGAGGTGTTAGCACAACCGGTCAGCGCGATAGCGACACATAAACTTGCGGTTTGAAACCATTTCACTAATTGGTACTCCTGTTTGGACCGCTCTGGGTCTGTTTCTCTTTATGCACTATAGGATATTTAACTTCGCTTGAGGCTAAACTTGACGAAACAGGCCAAAAAAAAGGGGAGCGAAAATGCTCCCCTTTTATAGCATGCTTTCAGGCTCTTAAGCTAATAAAAGACCAAAAGTCGAATCTTAGATTACTCGCCTTTAGCTTCAGATGCGTCAGACGCTTCTTCTGCTGGCTTCTCTACTGCTTCTTTCATGCTTAGACGTACGCGACCTTGACGGTCGATTTCAAGAACTTTAACTTGAACTTCTTGACCTTCAGTTAGGTAGTCAGACACTTTCTCAACGCGTTTTTCAGCGATTTGAGAGATGTGTACTAGACCATCTTTACCAGGAAGAACCGTTACGAATGCACCAAAGTCAGCTAGACGTGCAACTTTACCAGTGTAGATACGACCTACTTCAACTTCAGCAGTGATCTCTTCGATGCGGCGGATAGCTTCTTTCGCTGCTGCACCTTCAGTTGCAGCAATCTTGATCGTACCGTCGTCTTCGATTTCGATAGTAGTACCTGTCTCTTCAGTTAGAGCACGGATAACTGCACCACCTTTACCGATAACGTCTTTGATCTTCTCTGCGCTGATCTTCATTGTGTGAATGCGAGGAGCGAATTCAGAGATGTCTTCACGAGCACCAGAGATAGCTTCATCCATTACAGATAGGATGTGCTTACGTGCGCCTTGAGCTTGGTTAAGCGCAATTTGCATGATCTCTTTAGTGATACCTTCGATCTTGATGTCCATTTGAAGTGCAGTGATACCAGTGTTAGTACCCGCTACTTTAAAGTCCATGTCACCTAGGTGGTCTTCGTCACCAAGGATGTCTGAAAGAACAACGAAGTCGTCGCCTTCTTTAACAAGACCCATTGCGATACCCGCAACAGAAGACTTGATTGGCACACCTGCATCCATAAGAGCAAGAGAAGTACCACATACAGAAGCCATTGATGATGAACCGTTAGATTCAGTGATTTCCGATACAACACGTACTGTGTATGGGAACTCATCAACAGAAGGCATTACTGCTGCGATACCGCGTTTAGCCAGTTTACCGTGACCGATTTCACGACGCTTAGGAGAACCTACAAAACCAGTTTCGCCTACACAGTACGGAGGGAAGTTGTAGTGTAGTAGGAAGTGATCTTTACGCTCACCCGTTAGTTCGTCGATGATTTGAGCATCACGCTGCGTGCCTAGAGTCGCAGTTACTAGCGCCTGAGTTTCACCACGAGTAAATAGTGAAGAACCGTGTGTACGTGGAAGAACACCAGTACGTACGTCTAGCGCACGAACCATGTCTTTTTCACGACCATCAATACGTGGGTTACCAGCGATGATGCTACGACGTACAACTGTCTTCTCTAGATCGTGGAAGATAGTGTGGATTTCTTTTGTGTTTGCTTCTGGATCTTCAGCAAGAAGAACTTCGTTAACTTCACCAGCAATCTCGTGGATGCGGTCGTAACGAGCCATTTTCTCAGTGATTTGGTAAGCTTCAACCAGTTTAGCTTCAGCAAGTTCAGCAATCTTAGTTACAAGCGCTGTGTTTTCTTCTGGTGCAACCCAATCCCAAGCAGGAGTAGCGACTTCAGCTTTGAATTCGTTGATTGCTTTGATTACCGCTTGTTGTTGATCGTGACCGAATACAACAGCAGATAGCATTTCTTCTTCAGTTAGGTTGTCAGCTTCTGATTCAACCATTAGTACTGCAGATTCAGTACCCGCAACAACTAGGTCTAGCTTAGATGCTTCTAGCTCAGTGTTGCTTGGGTTAAGTACTAGCTGACCGTCGATGTGACCAACACGTGCAGCACCGATAGGACCGTTGAACGGGATACCAGAGATAGCTAGCGCAGCAGACGTACCAATCATCGTTGGGATGTCTGGTTGAACGTCTGGGTTCACAGATACTACTGTCGCGATAACTTGAACTTCGTTTTTGAATGCATCTGGGAATAGAGGACGGATTGGACGGTCGATTAGACGAGCCGTTAGCGTTTCGCCTTCAGAAGGACGACCTTCACGCTTGAAGAAACCACCAGGGATTTTACCTGCTGCGTAAGTACGCTCTTGGTAGTTAACTGTTAGAGGGAAGAAGTCTTGACCTTCAACCGCTTCTTTTTTACCAACTACAGAAACGAATACTGCTGTATCGTCCATAGTAACCATTACTGCAGCCGTAGCTTGACGTGCGATAACGCCAGTTTCTAGAGTAACTGTGTGGTTACCGTACTGGAACGTTTTAACAACTGGTTTTTCGAACATTGTTATTCCTTGTTTCCAAGCGCATCGATTGATTTGCTTAGAGAGTATTGATTGATACCCAAGGCATTACGAATCGCGACTAGTAAAAACAAACTAACTTAGTATTCAGTTCACTTTTAATAGTCGCGACCTTTTGGTCGACGAGGTTGACTGTAATGCAATGAGCTTAGTGAAAATCTCTAAACGAGATTAAGCCGCGTGTAGTATAACGGCATAAGTCTGATTTGGCTAAGCTATAGCAGTCAAAATAAGTAACAGGCAACAAAAAAGGGGCATAAAGCCCCTTTTAGACAAACTGCTATGCAGTCGCTTATTAGCGACGTAGGCCTAGACGCTTGATTAGGTCTTGGTAGCGAGCTAGATCTTTACCTTTTAGGTAATCTAGAAGCTTACGACGACGAGAAACCATACGTAGAAGACCACGACGGCTGTGGTGATCGCCTTTGTGTGCTTTGAAGTGACCTTGTAGGTGGTTGATAGAAGCTGTAAGTAGAGCTACTTGAACTTCTGGTGAACCAGTGTCGCCTTCGCCTTGTGCGTATTCTGCAACGATTGCTGCTTTAGTTTCTGCATTCAGAGACATAATTCTCTCCTAATAAGAGTAGGTTAATATTTGTGCCAGCCAATCTCTGATTCAGCCGACACGAGGAGCGCGAATTATAAGGAAGTTTCCTCACTCGCGCAATATAAAAATACCGGCAATGATGCCGGTATTTTTTAAGCTTTGCGAAGTTACTCTTCGTCGCGGAAAACCACTAAACGTTTTGGTGCTACTTTTCCATCGTCGTTAACTTCTGCTACACCGATAAACAGCTTCTCTTCACCTGAAGTCATGCGAATTGGCGTACCCTCTGGCGCACCCAACACCTGCACGGGCATACCGTGTTGTACTAGGTTAGTCAGCTCTGCGTTTAGGTTTACCTCAGGTAAATCTTCAACGGCAGTGTCCATTGGCAGTAGCAGTGGATCAAGCAACTCTTTTGGTGCCACTTCATCACGATGCGCTTGCTCAAGCAGCTCATTAAGTTGCTCTAGCGTCACCATTTTTTCGTACGGGTATTTAGCAACACCAGTACGACGAAGCATAGTCACGTGTGCGCCACAACCAAGCATCTCACCTAGGTCATCAACAATTGTACGGATGTAAGTACCTTTTGAGCAGTGCACTTCCATCTCAACTTCATCACCTTCAAAACGGTGAAGTACGATTTCATATACCGTGATCTTGCGAGATTCACGTGGTACTTCAATACCTTTGCGAGCGTACTCGTACAACGGCTTGCCTTGGTATTTCAATGCTGAGAACATTGAAGGTACTTGGTCTGATTCACCACGGAACGTATCAATGCACGCTTCTAGCTTCTCCAGATTCACATCAATAGGACGTGTCTCTACCACTTCGCCATCAGAGTCAGACGTATCAGTGCGCTCACCCAGTTTTGCGATTACACGGTAGCGCTTGTCTGAATCCAACAAGAACTGAGAAAACTTGGTTGCTTCGCCTAAGCAGATTGGCAACATGCCCGTCGCTAATGGGTCCAATGCACCCGTATGACCCGCTTTCTCAGCAAAGTAGATACGCTTTACTTTTTGCAGTGCATCATTTGAAGAAATACCTGTTGGTTTATCCAACAAGATAACGCCATTAATTGGACGACCTTTACGACGACGAGCCATTACTCTTCCCCTGCCTGATCTTCTTCGCGACCAGAATCTTGTTGTTTGCGTTTATCTTCGCTCACAACTTCAGAAACTAGGTTCGACATGCGCATACCTTCTACTAGCGTGTTATCGTAGTAGAAACGGATTTCAGGCGTTAGACGTAGGCGAATACGCTTACCTAGCATCATTCGGATGTGTACTTCGTGCTCACGTAGCGCTGCTAGGCATGATTCTGGCGTCTGCTCACCCACGCATAGGAAAGTAACGAATACTTTTGCGTAAGCAAGATCTCGTGATACTTCTACATCTGAAATCGTAACCATGCCTAGGCGAGAGTCACGAACTTCGCGTTGAAGGATCATCGCTAGTTCTTTTTGCAGCTGCTGTGATACGCGCTGCGTGCGGCTAAATTCTTTTGACATATTCATTCTCTTAGATAGAAAGAATGGGGGGATGGTCAAGCCAGCCCCCCATGGTGTATTCAACAACCAATTACTATTTGTCTTTCAGACGGTTAGTAATTTTAGTCAATTAGTCTAGAGTACGTTTTACTTCAACGATTTCGAATACTTCGATCTGGTCGCCCACGCGAACGTCGTTGTAGTTCTTAACGCCGATACCACACTCGTAGCCATTCTTAACTTCTTGAACGTCATCTTTAAAGCGACGAAGTGATTCTAGCTCACCTTCGTAGATAACAACGTTGTCGCGTAGAACGCGGATTGGGTTGTTACGCTTAATTAGACCTTCAGTAACCATACAACCAGCGATTGCGCCCAGTTTCGGTGACTTAAATACGTCACGTACTTCAGCAAGACCAATGATTTCTTGCTTGAATTCTGGAGCAAGCATACCGCCCATTGCTTGTTTAACTTCGTCAATCAATTGGTAAATGATTGAGTAGTAACGTAGATCAACGCTTGCTGCTTCAATCGCACGACGAGCAGATGCGTCAGCACGTACGTTAAAGCCAAGGATGATTGCGTTAGAAGCTTCTGCAAGAACTGCATCAGTTTCTGTAATACCACCAACACCAGAACCAACGATGTTTACTTTCACTTCGTCAGTAGACAGTTTCAGTAGTGAGTCAGCAATCGCTTCCACAGAACCTTGTACGTCTGCTTTAAGAACTACGTTTAGCTCAGCAACTTCACCAGCAGTCATGTTAGAGAACATGTTCTCTAGTTTAGATTTCTGCTGACGAGCAAGTTTCACTTCACGGAACTTACCAGCACGGTAGTTCGCTACTTCACGTGCTTTACGCTCGTCACGTACTACTGTTGCTTCGTCACCTGAAGATGGTACGCCTGAAAGACCTAGGATCTCTACAGGGATAGATGGACCAGCTTCTGTGATTTCTTTACCTAGTTCGTCACGCATTGCACGAACACGGCCGTATTCTTGACCACAAAGAACGATGTCGCCTTTGTTTAGCGTACCTGATTGAACAAGTACTGTTGCTACTGGACCACGACCTTTATCTAGACGAGATTCAACAACAACACCAGACGCCATGCCTTCTGCTACAGCTGTAAGCTCTAGAACTTCAGACTGAAGAAGGATTGCTTCTAGAAGACCGTCGATATTTGTACCCTGTTTAGCAGAGATGTGAACGAACATGTTCTCACCACCCCATTCCTCAGGGATTACGTCGTATTGAGCTAGCTCATTCTTAACGTTGTCTGGGTTCGCGTCTTCTTTATCGATCTTGTTCACAGCAACAATCAAAGGAACGCCTGCCGCTTTCGCGTGCTGGATCGCTTCAACTGTTTGTGGCATTACACCATCGTCTGCTGCTACTACAAGAACAACGATATCTGTCGCTTGAGCACCACGAGCACGCATAGCGGTAAACGCCGCGTGTCCAGGAGTATCAAGGAACGTGATCATGCCGTTATCAGTTTCAACGTGGTAAGCACCGATGTGCTGCGTGATACCGCCCGCTTCGCCTGAAGCAACGTGAGTACGACGGATGTAGTCAAGTGTTGACGTTTTACCGTGGTCAACGTGACCCATGATTGTTACAACTGGAGCACGAGGTACTGCTTCTGCGTTTGTATCACGATCAGATAGTACTGCTTCTTCCAGTTCGTTCTCTTTACGAAGAACTACCTTGTGACCCATTTCTTCAGCAACAAGTTGTGCTGTTTCTTGGTCGATCACTTGGTTGATAGTCGCCATAGCGCCCATCTTCATCATTACTTTGATAACTTCTGTCGCTTTAACCGACATCTTGTTAGCAAGTTCAGAAAGAACGATTGTCTCACCAATTACTACATCTTGTTTCGCTACAGTCGCAGACTTGTCGAAACCGTGTTGCATAGAAGTTGGTTTAGCAAGTTTGCCTTTGTTACGACCCTTGCCACCACGTTGGTTACGACCACCACGTGATTGTTCTTCTTTGCCAGCTGATTTCTTCTTCTTACGACGTGCACCGCCTTCTTGTTGACGGTCAGCTGCATCTTCAGCTTCACGTGCGTAACGAGAAGTAGTTACGTGGTAGTCAGAGTTCTCTAGCTCTTTCTTCTTAGTCTCTTCTTCAGACCAACGAGCTTCGTTCTCTTCTGCAAGCTTACGAGCTTCTTCAACGAGTTTTGCAGCTTCTTGCTCTGCTTTACGTTGAGCTTCTTGTTCCTGACGTGCTTTTAGCTCATCAGCTTCTTTCTTAGCTTGCGCATTAGCATCCGCATTTTTTGCATTCATTTCTTTCTTAGCCTTATCAGCTTGTGCGCGTTTTGCCTTTTCTTCAGCTTCACGTTTTGCATCCGCTTCACGTTTCGCTTTCTCATCGGCTTCGCGCTGTGCTTTCTCTGCAGCTTCACGTTTGGCTTGTTCTTCAGCCTCACGCTTCGCAAGCTCTTCAGCTTCACGTTTTGCTGCTTCCTCAGCCTCACGTTTTGCGTCGTCTTCGATAGTGCTGCGCTTCACATATGTGCGCTTCTTACGCACTTCTACTTGAACATCCTTACTTTTGCCGCCACCTGCTGCAACACTTAGCGTGCTACGAGTCTTACGTTGAAGCGTCAGTCTAGTAGGTTCAGATTCGCCCGACTTATCGCCGTGCTCTTTCTTCAGGTGAGAGAGAAGCTTCTGCTTCTCCTCATCCGATACATGGTCAGAACTCGCTTTGTTCATGCCAGCGTCAGCAAGTTGTTCCATTAAGCGGTCGACTGGAGTACCAATCTCTTCACTCAGAGCTTTAACTGTTAATTGTGTCATGCCGCTTCCTCCTTGCTGATATTATGCTTCTTCGCCGAACCAACAGATGTTACGTGCAGCCATGATAAGCTCGCCTGCACGCTCTTCTGTCAGGCCTTCAATACCTTCTAAATCGTCGATACCTTGGTCAGCTAGGTCTTCTAGTGTTGCCACGCCTTTAGCTGCCAGTTTAAACGCCATTTCGCGCTCTAGACCTTCAAGACCTAGCAGATCTTCAGCAGGCTCTAGACCTTCGAATGACTCTTCTTGTGCTAGAGCGATTGTCGTTAGTGCGTCTTTCGCACGGCTACGAAGCTCTTCTACAAGCTCTTCGTTCAGACCATCAACTTCTAGTAGTTCGTTAACAGGAACGTACGCAACTTCTTCTAGTGTTGAGAAACCTTCTTCAACAAGCAATTGAGCGAAGTCTTCTTCAATGTCTAGGTACTTCATGAAGTTTTCGATAGACGCTTGAGACTCTTCAGCGTGTTTCTTCTGAAGATCTGCCACAGTCATTACGTTCAGTTCCCAACCAGTTAGTTGAGACGCTAGACGTACGTTCTGACCGTTACGACCGATAGCTTGCGCTAGGTTGTCCGCTTCAACAGCGATGTCCATTGAGTGAGCATCTTCATCAACGATGATAGAAGCAACGTCAGCAGGAGCCATTGCGTTGATAACGAATTGAGCTGGGTTATCGTCCCAAAGAACGATATCAATACGCTCACCACCAAGTTCGCCAGATACTGCTTGAACACGAGCACCACGCATACCAACACACGCACCTACAGGGTCGATACGTTTGTCGTTTGTTTTAACAGCGATCTTAGCGCGAGAACCTGGATCACGTGCAGCGCCTTTCAGTTCGATGATTTCTTCAGCGATTTCTGGCACTTCTACGCGGAATAGCTCAGCCAACATTTCTGGCTTAGAGCGAGTGATGAACAGTTGGAAACCACGCGCTTCAGGAGCAACTTTGTACAAAAGACCACGAACACGGTCACCTGGACGGAAGTTTTCACGAGGAAGTTGGTCATCACGTAGGATTACCGCTTCAGCGTTGTTACCTAGATCAAGTACAACTGTATCGCGGTTCACTTTTTTAACAACACCAGTGATCAGATCACCTTCGTTGTCGATGAACTGTTCTACGATTTGTGCACGCTCTGCTTCACGTACTTTTTGTACGATAACTTGCTTAGCAGTTTGAGTCGTAATACGGTCGAATGTAACTGACGGGATATCGTCTTCTACGAAATCACCTAGTTGAATGTCTGCATCTTCGTATTGTGCAGCTTCTAGAGAGATTTCTTTTGTTGGGTTTTCAACGTCTTCTACAACCAACCAACGGCGGAATGTTTCAAACTCACCTGTTTTACGGTCGATAGCTACACGTACATCGATTTCGATTTCGTATTTTTTCTTTGTAGAAGTCGCTAGAGCAATCTCAAGAGCTTCAAAGATACGCTCACGAGGTACCGCTTTTTCGTTCGATACCGCTTCTGCTACCGCTAAAATTTCTTTACTCATTGTATTTAGCCTCTAAGCTTCAAATTTTTTAGGGAACTAAAATTTAGGGATCAGGTTAGCTTTTGAAATATTACTTAGAGCAAACTCTTCTTGTTGCCCTTCACAAGTAACTGCGATTGTCTCACCATCTACGCTATGGATAATACCTTTCCACTTACGACGGTTTGCAACAGCCATTTTCAATACGATGCTGACCTCGTGACCAATAAATTGCTCGTAATGTGCTGCTTTGAAAAGTGGTCTTTCTAAGCCTGGAGAAGAAACTTCTAGGCTGTAAGCAACAGAAATTGGATCTTCAACGTCTAGTACTGCGCTAACCTGATGGCTTACTTCTGCACAAGCATCTACGTTGATACCATTTTCATGGTCGATGTAGATGCGTAGCGTTGAGTGCGCACCCGCACGAATAAATTCTAATCCAACCAACTCGTAGCCTGATGCCTCTACTGGAGCTTCAAGCATTTCAGTAAGTTGTCTTTCTAAACCAGTCATTTGAACCACTCCAGAAACAAAAAAAGGGCTCAGAGCCCAATCAAAAAACCAAGCAGTATCTGAGTTCATTTACAAAAACTCAGATAACAAAAAACCCCGAAAGTCGGGGTTTTATGCTGCTGGACCCTGATACGTTAAGAATAGCCAAGAAATGCTTTTCTTAACTCACAGTGTGGTTAGCACTGTGCAAACTTGCCAATCGAATCATCCTTTCCAACTGAAAGAAGAGATTGGTTGCGGGGGCCGGATTTGAACCGACGACCTTCGGGTTATGAGCCCGACGAGCTACCAAGCTGCTCCACCCCGCGTCCGACTTGATGAGCATTATACGCTCACACAAGTGATTTACAAGTTTGTAAATTCATGGTGCCGAGAGAGGGACTCGAACCCTCACACCTAAGGCACTAGCACCTCATGCTAGCGTGTCTACCAATTTCACCATCTCGGCTACATAAACCTTTACAGCTTATTGTGGAATCTCATCACCTGCTGGTGCTGGAACTTCACTTGCTGCATCTTTAACTTGTTCTACAACTGGTTGACCTAGTGTTGGGTCTACCCATTGTGACTCAGTCTTGTGCGTAGACATACGACCAAGTAGCAAGCTAACGATAAAAAATACGGTTGCTAAAATAGCAGTTGTTCGGGTTAAGAAATTACCTGAGCCGCTTGCACCAAACACTGTGTTTGAAGCACCTGCACCGAACGAGGCTCCCATATCTGCGCCTTTACCTTGTTGAATCAACACAAGGCCAATCACACCAAGCGCCGCCAACAGGTAAATCACAAGTAGAACTGAAAACATTTTTTTCCACCTATGTTCCAAATTGTTGAGCCAGCGCCGTTCAAAAACAATCGTGTTTATTTATGAACAAGGCTAGCGACCTCCTAACGGGAGGCGGAGCAATACTAGCGAAAGCCAGTAACGCTGACAAGGGAAAATTAGTAAAAAGTCACCACTAACGCATTAAGCGCTCAAAAAAAGGGCAAAAGATGCCCTTTTCTCTCGCAAAACAGGTTAAAGCAATGATTAACAACTTGCTTTTACAGCTTCTGCAATCTTAAGCGCAGAGCTTTGTACAAGTTCAGCATCTTCACCTTCTACCATGACTCGGATTAGAGGCTCAGTACCAGATTTACGTAGCAATACGCGACCTTTGTCACCAAGCTCAGCTTCCACTTCCGCTACTGAGTCTAGTACAACCTGCGCTTCAAGTGGGTTACTTTGACCTGCAAAACGCACGTTTTCTAGTACCTGAGGATAAAGCGTCATGCCTTGTGACAAGTCGTGTAGTGTCATATCACTGCCAACTACAGAAGCAAGAACTTGCAGTGCAGCAACAATTGCATCACCCGTAGTGACTTTGTCTAGTAAGATAACGTGACCTGAGTTTTCAGCGCCAATCTTCCAGCCTTTAGCAAGTAGTTGCTCCATCACGTAACGGTCACCAACTGCGGCACGAATAAATGGGATACCCAGTTGTTTTAGACCATTTTCCATACCTAGGTTGGTCATTAGCGTACCAACAACACCGCCTTTTAGTTCGCCACGACGCAGAGCATCACGAGCGATAATGTAGGCAATTTGGTCGCCGTCAATCTTGTTGCCCAAATGGTCAACCATCATGATGCGGTCGCCATCACCATCGAATGCAAGACCAAGGTGAGCTTGCTCTTCCACAACACGCTTTTGTAGGGCACGAACGTCTGTCGCACCGACTTCTGCATTGATGTTAGTGCCGTTTGGCTCAACACCCATAGCAATCACTTCTGCACCTAACTCTTTGAATACGTTAGGAGCGATGTGGTAAGTCGCACCATGTGCACAGTCAACAACGATCTTAAGGTTTGCTAGGCTAAGTTCTGACGGGAAGGTGCTCTTACAAAATTCAATATAACGACCCGCGGCGTCATTAAGGCGAGTTGCTTTACCAAGTTCAGCAGACTCTACACATTCGATATCTTTATCTAGCTCAGCTTCAATAGCCAGTTCGATGTCATCAGGAAGTTTAGTCCCCTCAGATGAGAAGAACTTAATGCCGTTATCGTAGTATGGGTTATGTGACGCTGAAATAACGATACCAGCTTCCGCTCGGAAAGTTTGTGTTAGGTATGCAACTGCTGGCGTTGGCATCGGACCAGTAAAGGTAGCCTTTAGACCTGCCGCAGCTAGACCAGCTTCAAGTGCAGACTCAAGCATGTAACCTGAAATACGGGTATCTTTACCGATGATAACTTTCTTAGTGCCTTGTTTTGCTAGTACACGACCAGCCGCCCAGCCAAGCTTTAGTACAAAGTCCGGAGTAATTGGGTATTGTCCTACTTTCCCGCGTACACCGTCAGTACCAAAATAACGTCTTTTATCAGACATAAAATTTCCTTAATTCTTTTAGATATTATTGTTCGTCATCTCAACAACTTTCATTGCCTCAATGGTTTCTTCAAAGTCATGTACTCGAATGATCTGCGCACCTTTCATCGCAGCAATTGTCGCGCAGACAACGCTAGCATTTGCGCATTCTGCTGCTGGTTTTTCCAACAATTTAAAGATCATTGATTTACGTGACATACCGGCCAAAATTGGCAGACCGAATTCATGAAACTTATCGAGGTGTGCCAGCATATGATAATTGTGTTCAATGGTTTTGCCAAAGCCAAAACCTGGATCAAGAATAAGTTGAGACTTATCGATGCCCACGGACTCACAGGCAGCAATGCGTTCTTGAAGAAATGCAGAGACATCATCCATCAGATCATCGTATTGAGGATTAGTCTGCATAGTGCGCGGTTGACCTTTCATATGCATCAAGCAAATAGGAAGGTTTGCTTTCGCGGCAACTTCTAACGCCCCCGGCTCTTGGAGAGCACGCACATCGTTAATCAAGTCTGCCCCAGCTTCAATAGCTTGACGCATGACTTCCGCTTTACTGGTATCAATAGAAATCCACACATCATGTTTTGCGCGAATCGCTTTGATTACAGGGACCACACGCTGCAACTCATCTTCTAATGCAACATCTGGAGCCCCTGGACGCGTAGACTCCCCGCCAACATCAATAATGCTAACGCCAGCAGCAATCATTTTTTCGACTTGAGCAAGTGCACGCTCTAACGAGTTGAATTTACCACCATCAGAAAACGAGTCTGGAGTGACATTGAGGATCGCCATAACATGCGAGTGGGAAAGGTCGAGAGATTTGTTGTTTGCTTTAATAATCATAGCTTTAATAATCACAACAGAAACAAAAACCCCGAGCCTAACTCGGGGTTTTTTATTAACGCTACTCTTTATTCAGAGTCTTTCTTTTCTGGAGCTTCACTTGAAGTCGCTTCTTGAGACGTTGGTTGTTCTACCGGTTTAGTCGGTTCAACTGGTTTCTCTTCCGCTTTCACTTCAGGTTTAGCCTGAGGCTTATCGTTATCTTCTGGTTTGTTTGCAGGCTTATCACCCCAACCAGCAGGTTCACGAATCTCAGTCTTACGCTCCATCAGGTCATCAATCTGGCCAGCATCAATGGTTTCATACTTCATTAGCGCATCTTTCATCGCATGCATGATGTCCATGTTGTCTTCCAGAATTTGCTTCGCACGGTCGTAGTTGCGGTCGATGATCTTACGAACTTCATCATCGATTAGCTTCGCTGTGTCATCAGACATATGTTTAGTCTGTGTCACGCTACGTCCTAGGAACACTTCACCTTCTTCTTCCGCATATAGAAGCGGACCAAGTTTTTCAGAGAAGCCCCATTGCGTCACCATCTTACGAGCAATATCAGTTGCACGCTCGATATCGTTCGATGCACCCGTCGATACTTTATCAGCACCGTAGATTAGCTCTTCAGCAAGACGACCACCGTACAAACTAGAAACCATAGATTCTAGGTGTTGGCGAGACATGCTCACACGGTCTTGCTCTGGTAGGTACATAGTCACACCAAGCGCACGACCACGTGGAATGATAGAGACTTTGTACACAGGGTCATGTTCTGGTACTAGGCGACCAACAATCGCGTGACCTGCTTCGTGGTAAGCTGTTGATTCTTTTACTTCTTCAGACATCACCATTGAACGGCGCTCTGCACCCATCATGATTTTGTCTTTCGCTAGTTCAAATTCAACCATAGAAACGTTGCGCTTGTTACCACGCGCAGCAAATAGGGCTGCTTCGTTTACTAGGTTTGCTAAGTCAGCACCAGAGAAGCCAGGTGTACCACGTGCGATTAGAGAAGGCTCTACGTCACCTGCTAGAGGTACTTTGCGCATGTGTACTTTAAGAATCTGTTCACGACCACGTACGTCTGGAAGACCAACAACAACTTGACGGTCAAAGCGACCAGGACGCAGTAGTGCTGGGTCCAACACGTCTGGACGGTTAGTCGCTGCGATAACAATGATACCTTCGTTACCTTCGAAACCATCCATTTCAACGAGCATTTGGTTTAGGGTTTGTTCACGTTCATCGTGACCACCACCTACACCAGCACCACGCTGACGACCTACTGCATCAATCTCATCGATAAAGATGATACAAGGTGCCGCTTTCTTCGCTTGTTCGAACATGTCACGCACACGAGACGCACCAACACCAACAAACATTTCTACGAAGTCAGAACCAGAGATAGTAAAGAAAGGCACTTTTGCTTCACCAGCAATGGCTTTCGCTAGAAGCGTTTTACCAGTACCTGGAGGACCAACCATAAGTACACCTGTCGGGATCTTACCGCCCAATTTTTGGAATCGGCTTGGATCGCGTAGGTAGTCAACCAGTTCTTTAACGTCTTCTTTTGCTTCATCACAACCTGCGACATCCGCAAAAGTCGTCTTGATCTGCTCTTCGCTCATCATACGAGCTTTGCTCTTACCAAAAGACATGGCGCCTTTACCGCCGCCACCTTGCATTTGACGCATGAAGAAAATCCACACACCAATCAGTAAGATCATAGGGAACCAAGAAATGAAGATTGTGCCAAGTAAGCTTTGCTCTTCAGGAGGCGTGCCTTGCACTTTCACGTTTTGGTTAATTAGGTCATCTAGAAGCTTTTGATCGTACACAGGCATGTAAGTGACCATTTTGGCACCGCCGCCACGACGAACAAAACTAATTTCACCGTCTTTAAAAGTTGCTTCTTGAATCTGGCCTTGGCCAACTTCCTGTACAAACGTGGTGTAATCCACGGTTCTGCCATTGCTCTCTCCAGGGCCAAAGCTCTGGAATACCGACATCAACACGACAGCGATAACAAGCCACAGAATTAAATTTTTTGCCATGTCACTCAAGGTGTCAGCCTCTCGATAACTAATTGTAATTAAAGGTAGGGTACTACAGTTTATTAGCTGTAGCTATAGTGTTAACCATGCTCTAAACGAGCGAAATAGTTAACCTTTGTAACCAGTGGCTACAACAAAGACTTCTCGTGAGCGAGCTCGCGATGAGTCTGGTTTTCTGATTTTTACGACTTTAAACATGTCTCGGACTTCTTTCACAAATTGATCGAAGCCTTCACCCTGGAAAACCTTTACGACAAAGCTACCATTAGGTGCTAGAACTTGTCGACACATATCTAAAGCCAATTCAACTAAATACATAGCTCGTGGCTGATCTACGGAATTGTTACCAGCGATGTTTGGAGCCATATCAGACATTACTACGTCCACCATCGAAGGTTGGATTCTTTCCAATAGAGCGTCTAAAACCGCCTCGTCACGAAAGTCACCTTGCAAAAAGCTTACACCAGCGATTGGATCCATAGGTAATAAGTCACATGCGATGATTTGACCTTCTTCACCTATTATCTTAGCAGCATATTGAGACCATCCACCTGGAGCGGCGCCTAAATCGACGACTGTCATCCCAGATTTCAACAATTTATCTTTTGTTTGGATCTCTTCAATTTTGAAGTAAGCACGAGAACGATAGCCTTTTTTACGAGCTTCGTTCGCATATTTATCGTCAAAGTGTTCTTTCAACCAACGACCAGAACTAGCCGAATGTTTTTGTTTACTCATCTTAATCCCAACAAGGCGTAATTAGGAGCTATTGTTTTAATAGGCTCAACCTATTACTCAATAAATTATAGTCTTCAGCAATAGATGGCGTTAAAATAGCTTTTTTCAACCCTTATTTTAAAGAAAATTGGCCGCGTAATGAACCTAAGCACCAAACAAAAGCAGCACCTAAAAGGCCTGGCTCACAGTTTAAAACCTGTTGTGCTAATGGGCGCAAATGGACTTACAGAAGCCGTGCTAGCAGAAATTGAAATCGCTCTTGACCACCACGAACTGATCAAAATTAAGGTTGCATCAGAAGACCGTGAGACAAAACAGCTGATCATCGACGCTATCGTACGTGAGACGGGCGCTGAAAAAGTTCAGACAATCGGTAAGGTACTTGTGCTATACCGCCAGTCTGAAGAGCGTAAAATCGAAATCCCACGTAAGTAATATCTGCTTGCGCAGCGGAAGAAGAAAAGGTCGCCATAGGCGACCTTTTTTGCATCTAGAGTTTATTTCAGCTAACCGTTAGAACACGAAGTTAGATGTACTCAACGCTGTCGATTTCGAAGTCTTTCGCTCCGCCAGGAGTTTGAATAACAACTTCGTCACCTTCCATTTTACCGATCAAGCCACGAGCAATTGGTGAGCTAATCGAAATACGACCCGCTTTAATATCTGCTTCGTCATCACCCACGATTTGGTAGGTTTTCTCTTCTTCTGTATCACAGTCAATCAGAGTAACGGTTGAACCAAAAATCACCTTACCAGTGTTGTCCATCGTTGTTACGTCAATGACTTGAGCAACAGATAGCTTGTATTCAATGTCACGAATTTGTGCTTCACAGATCCCCTGCTCTTCACGAGCTGCATGGTATTCTGCGTTTTCCTTCAAGTCGCCTAGTTCACGCGCTTCTGCGATTGCTTCTGAAATTTGCGGGCGGAGCTTTAGTAGACGATCGAGTTCTGTACGTAGCAACTGTTCGCCACGTAGTGTCATTGGAACTTTTTCCATTATATAACCTCAAGGCCAAAGGTGTCTTTGGACAAAAAAATCCCACCCAATCATAGGGACTGGGTAGTACGTTCAAAGATTCTGTTTTGGTTAGTTTAAACAAACTAGGGTGTGAAATCACCTTAATTCGATTTCGCGACTCAGTTGTGTGGTTAATACCACGCCATCAATCGTTTTTAGATTTACGCATCATCGCAATTTATTGAAAAACAACACTGTTCATTACACTAAAAACATCAAAAAAGATAAAAACAAATCAATGTCAGACTAATGTTAGGCAAGATATAATCATTTAAAAACAACACTTTAAGATGAAATAACAACCAATTGAACAGTGTTCATTAGTTGGATTTATATCATTTTACTAACTCATAAGGAAACTTTAGCAGTAAAACATGTCCGGCAAGTTATTTCGTTATGGCTTTTTCGAGTGTGGGCATTTGCCGCGAATGAAACTATACGAACAACAATAGCTTGTGAGAGATAACCTCTCCCCCATAAAACAATGATTATGGACAGCTAACTAGGACAAATAAGATGAAAAAGACTCTAATTGCTCTTTCTGTATCTGCAGCAGCTATGGCAACTGGCGTTAACGCAGCTGAACTTTACAACCAAGACGGCACTTCTCTAGAAATGGGCGGTCGCGCTGAAGCACGTCTATCTATGAAAGATGGCGACGTAGCGGACAACTCTCGTATCCGTCTAAACTTCCTTGGCACACAAGCAATCAACGACAACCTATACGGTGTTGGTTTCTGGGAAGGTGAATTTACTACTGCTGAAGAAGGCGGCGTAGACGGCAACAGCAACCTTGACACTCGTTACGCATACGCTGGTCTAGGCGGTGCATTCGGTGAAGTTACTTACGGTAAAAACGACGGTGCGTTAGGCGTTATCACTGACTTCACAGATATCATGGCGTACGCTGGTAACTCTGCTGCTGACAAACTAGCTGCAGCTGACCGTTCAGACAACATGCTGTCTTACAAAGGTCAATTCGAAAACCTAGCAGTTAAAGCTAGCTACCGTTTCGCTGACCGCGTAGAAAACGCAGCTGGTACTGAGTACACTGATAACGGCGAAGATGGCTACTCTCTATCTGCTATCTACACTCTAGGCGACACTGGTCTTGACCTAGGTGCTGGTTACGCAGACCAATCTGACGCTAACGAATACATGCTTGCTGCTTCTTACACAATGAACGACCTATACTTTGCAGGTCTATTCACTGACGGTGAAAAAGAAGCAACATTCAAGAAAACTGTAGATTACACTGGTTACGAACTAGCAGGTGCTTACACTCTAGGTCAAACAGTGTTCACAACGACGTACAACAACGCAGAAACTAACAACGAAACTTCTGCAAACAACTTCGCAGTTGACGCGTCTTACTACTTCAAGCCTAACTTCCGTGGTTACGTATCGTACAACTTCAACCTAATTGATGCTGGCGATGCTATGGGCTCAACGACTTCTGCTAACTACAAAGCAACGAAGATCGATTCTGAAGACGAGCTAGCTCTAGGTCTACGTTACGACTTCTAATTCAGTCTTACGACTTGAAGATAAAATGCTCGCTTATGCGGGCATTTTTTATATCCAGAATTCTGCGATTTTTCGGTATATACTCAATTGCATAACTAACCTCACGAACTATTACTATGCGCTTACGTTGGTCATTGTTACTACTCTCTAGCCTTACTCCACTTCTTTCTTTTGCTTATCCCCACCAAGAGGTGCTGCCAGACGGAGCACGTATCAGTTTGGTTGCTGAAAAACTTAATGGGCAAAGTGGGCTAAAAGGCATTCATCCTACTGAGCAGTATTTCCCCCCAGCAAGTACATTAAAAGTTGTCACAGCCTTGGCAGCAAAGCTTGAGCTGGGCAATGGCTTTACTTTTCGTACAACGTTAGAAAGCTCAAACTCTGATGCCGTCTTCACTTTTTCCGGCGATCCTACGCTTGTAACGCAAGATCTTAAAACCATGCTGACACGAGCGAAAAAAAACGGTCTAAACCGAATCAATGGGGATCTTTGGTTAGATAACAGCGCTTTTACTGGCTACAACCGTGCCGTTGGATGGCCATGGGATATTCTAGGCGTTTGCTATAGCGCACCAGCATCTGCTGTGACACTGAATGAAAATTGCGTTCAAGCATCGATATACACACAAAAAAACGGTACAACTCGTGTTTATGTTCCTGAGCATCAACCAATTAATGTCACCACCAGCGCTCAAACCGTGTCAAAAAGCGTCCAGAAGAGCCGTCATTGTGATTTGGATCTCATCGCTAACCCAAACAACCAATATCAACTAACCGGCTGCTTAGTAGACCGTGGCGATAAACCACTCCCCCTCAAGTTTGCAGTGCAAGACCCTGAAGGCTACACAAGCCAAAAAGTAGAGAAATTGCTCAAGCAAGTCGGCATTTCATTAAAAGGAAAAATTCGAGTCGGCAAAGCACCTGAAAAGTCACGCAAGTTATTGGCAGTACACAAATCAAAACCATTACCACAGTTGCTTGATGAGATGTTAAAACGCTCAGATAACTTAATTGCCGATACTCTTACTAAAACACTTGGCGCTAAGTTCTTTGTGCAACCTGGCAGTTTTACTAACGGCACTGAAGCAATCAAACAAATCATTTTCTCCAATACGGGGATCGACATTCGCAATGCCCGATTAGAAGATGGGTCAGGTTTATCACGCAATAACCGCATTTCAGCGAAGTCGATGGCTGCTATCTTGCGCTACATTTGGCAACACGAACAAGAACTCAACTTGATAGCAATTATGCCAAAGTCCGGTGAATCAGGAACATTGCAGTACCGCCAGAGTATGCGTAAAGCTCCTATTAAAGGACAGTTGATTGCAAAAAGCGGGTCCTTGTACGGCACGTACAATATGGCGGGGTATGGGCTTGATAAAAACGGCAAACCAAACACGCTATTTGTTCAGTTTGTGTCGGACTATTTCCCAGAAAAAAGGGACGATAACAAGCCTGTCGTCGCCCCGATTACTCGTTTTGAGAAATTGTTTTACCAAGACATTGTGAGTTTTAGTCAGGCAATGCCTAAGAAGTAGTTCACCACGGTAAAGTAGATCCACATACCTGAGATATCGACGATCGATGCTAATACTGGGCTCACCAATACGGCGGGGTCCAGTTTACATGCACGCGCTATGATAGGAAGTAATCCGCCAAGTGTGGTTGAGATAGTCACCTGAATAAATAACGCAACCGCAATGGCTAATGCGATATCTTCCAGTGCAAAGCCCCCTGTTGATTGCCCACCACTAAATAGCATGATTCGACCAATCATCACGATCGCAATCGCCAAGGCAATAAACAACGCTACACGACTTTCTTTCCACAAAACTTCTAACCATTGGCGTTTCTTTAACTCTCCAGTGGCGAGTGCGCGAATGACTAAGGTCGCAGCCTGAGTTCCGGTATTACCACCAGCAGCAGCGATTACGGGCATATACACGGCAAGCAATACAAGTTGACTTAAAGTATCCTCATACTGAGCAATGATCAAACCCGACACTATCCCTAAAAGGGCAAGAGCAATGATCCAACCAATACGCTGCTTCACATGTTCCAACACACTAGTCGATAAGTAGCCATCTGGTGTATCGACTTCCGACATATGCAAACCTAATTGGTGAGCATAGTGACGAGCACGTTTATCATATCCAGCTTGTTCAAGTTGAGCGATAAGGCTATTCACATAGCCAACCGAGCAGTGCTGCAAAATACCAACCGCCTCATCAATAGGCATGATCGTTAGTAGGTGCAATTGTTGCTCTTGTTCGTATTGCAAAAAGGCATTACGAGCGGCACCAATCTCCACTTCTGAGAAGTTTGGTGTTGTTTCAATAAAAGTGTTGTTCATTACCGTCATGGCGAATCTCCCGATTGGCATTGGTAACGACCATCGACAACGCACGCAAAAAGCTTTCTGCACACCCGACTTGTATAAATACAAATGCAGGACGCGCGAAAACATCAATGCCAAAGCACTGTCTATTCAGAATTTATGAAAGGAAATAATAAAAGGAAAACTAGAAGAAAAGATGCCTCACCACTAAGGTAAGGCGGAGATCGCCAATACCGAAGCGGGTTATTTCGCTCCCTTAATCTTACTCACCCAACAACTGGGAGGATGGTCGGTATTGTTCATGTAAATCTCCGATAAAGCTGCTCACGTAGCAGCGCGCGTATAGTAACAAAGTTCGACCATTTTTACAGTCAATCTCGCGTGTATTCACCAAATTTTAATACAAAAAAAGCGCCTATAAGGCGCTTTCATTTTGAACAGTTATTGATTACTTAATAGTAATACGTGCGAATTTACGTTTACCTACTTGGAATACGTAAGTGCCTGCTTCAGGAGCAAACTTCGCATCAACAACTTTCTCGCCTTCGATCTTAGCTGCGCCTTGCTTAACCATGCGCATAGCTTCAGAAGTTGAAGCACATAGACCCGCTTCTTTCAATAGGTTTGCTACGGGCGTGCCAGTCTCAAAATCAAACTCTGGCATTTCGTCAGGAATTTGGTTTTTCGCGAAACGGTTAACGAACTCTTGCTCTGCCGCATCTGCATCTGCTTCACTGTGGAAGCGTGCAATGATTTCTTTTGCTAGCAGTACTTTGATATCACGAGGGTTCTTGCCTGCTTCTACATCCGCTTTAAATTGTGCAATTTCTTCTAGAGGACGGAAAGACAACAGCTCGTAGTAGCTCCACATTAGATCATCAGAGATTGACATGATCTTACCAAACATTTCGCTTGGTGCTTCGCTGATACCAATGTAGTTACCAGAAGATTTAGACATCTTCTTCTCACCATCTAGACCGACTAGAAGTGGCATCATAAGAACAACTTGTGGTTTTTGACCGTGAGATTTTTGCAACTCGCGCCCCATCAGTAGGTTGAACTTCTGGTCAGTACCACCCAGTTCAACGTCAGTTTCCATTGCTACTGAGTCCCAACCTTGAAGTAGTGGGTACATGAACTCATGGATAGCAATTGGCTGACCACCAGCGTAACGCTTTTTAAAATCATCACGCTCTAGCATACGAGCAACAGTTTGGTTTGCAGCAAGACGGATCATGCCTTCTGCACCAAGCTCAGATAGCCACTCAGAGTTGAACTGAATTTTTGTCTTAGCTGGGTCTAGGATTTTGAACACCTGTTCTTTGTACGTTTCTGCGTTACGTAGCACGTCTTCACGGCTTAGCGGTGGACGAGTTGTGTTCTTGCCTGTTGGGTCACCAACCATTGCAGTGAAATCACCGATAAGGAATGTCACTTCATGACCTAGTTCTTGGAACAAGCGAAGCTTATTGAAAATAACCGTATGGCCTAGGTGAATGTCAGGTGCTGTTGGATCGGCGCCCAATTTAATACGTAGAGGACGACCTTCTTTAAGTTTTGCGATCAGCTCTTCTTCTGGAATCAGCTCTTCAACACCGCGCTTAATCTCGGCTAGTGCAGCTTCAATGCTCGCCATTCTTGTTCACTCCCACAGATTTGGCAAAAATATAATAGCTGAACATCTTACTTGAATAGCGATGCATTTTGAAACACGTTAGACTAGGTAGTTGTCAATTTTTACGTTTAATTTAGTAATCAAGTACCTCATGCATTCGATTTTTGTCCGACTCCCACTCTTGCACAAAGTACTGATCGGCTTTTTTAGTGCGCTTATCATCGTCGCGCTATTTTTCTTACCCGATCCGCAAGACCTCGATCCGCAGCAAAGCCGCCTTAAAGTTGGCGAGCATTATCCAGTGTCGATATCTGTCGAATCACCAGAGCGCAGCGCTTCTTCTAATCTTCCTTCTGTCTTGCGTTGGGAAACATATAAGGTCAAAAATGGGGAAAGTGCAGCGGTACTTTTTAACCGCGTCGGCTTATCCCCTCGTCTTTTGCATGAACTGATCACTTCAGATAAAGAAATCAAACAGCAGCTCTCTCGTCTTCGTCCAGGAGATAAGCTGAAATTTGGGTTTGATGAAAACAACGACTTTGTTCAACTTCAACGCACGCTGAATGCGTTTGAAACTTTCCGCATTAAGCTGCAAGGCAACAAATACGTCTCAGAGATCGATAAAAAAGAAGTCGATTATCAGTACAACTACGCTGAAGCGACGATTAAATCTAACTTCTGGAATGCCGGTATTTCATCTGGGTTGAATGCAAACCAAATTATGGAGCTAGCAGGCATTTTTGGTTGGGACATCGACTTTGCATTGGATATTCGTAAAAACGATACTTTCCGTGTGCTTTACCAAGAAGAAGTCGTCGAAGGTGAAGTCATTGGGCGAGGAAAAATTATTGCTGCAGTGTTTAAGAACCAAGGTGATACCTTTACTGCAATTTTGGATGAAAAGAGCGGCAAGTATTACGATGAAAATGGTCGAGCCATGAAGAAAGCCTTTTTGCGTGCGCCATTGGACTTCCGTCGCGTAACGTCTAATTTCAACCCTCGTCGTTTACACCCTGTCACTGGTAAGGTTCGTCCTCACCGAGGCACCGACTACGCTGCGCCTGTTGGCACACCGATCTGGGCTGCTGGTGATGGTGTGGTACAAAAGTCTGCCTACAATAAGTTTAACGGCAACTATGTGTTCATCAAACACAGCAACACTTACATTACCAAATACCTGCATTTAACTAAACGCATGGTTAAGACAGGACAACGAGTGAAACAAGGACAAACCATTGGTACGCTCGGCGGCACTGGGCGGGTTACGGGACCTCACTTGCACTACGAATTCTTGGTAAACGGAGTACACAAGAACGCTAGAACAGTTAAGCTTCCGCAGTCAAAATCTTTAACGGGTAAAGCAAAACAAACCTTCATGGCGAACGCAAAAGTGAGCATGGCAAAACTAGAACGCTACAGTAAGTTGCTCGCAATGAAATAAATAAGTCGTGATTCACGACAATACCTAAGAGGCAGCTTACGCTGCCTCTTTTGTTTCAGGTTCATCAATATTGTGCTCTCTACCTAGCATCAATAAACATGGAGTAAGCACTAGAGTTAACACGGTTGCAAATGCGAGCCCACCAGCAACTGCAGTTGCTAATTGAGACCACCACTGCGTACTCGGCGCACCAAATTCAATCTTCTGGTAAACTAAGTCGATGTTCATCTCTAGCACCATTGGCAGCAAGCCAAGTATCGTCGTTACTGTGGTCAACAATACAGGTCGCAGACGCTGTACTCCGGTACGCAAAATTGCCTCTGACTTTTCTAGCCCTCGTTTACGCATCTGATTGTAAGTATCTATCAATACAATATTGTTGTTCACAACAATCCCGGCCAGTGCGATCACCCCAATGCCCGACATAATAATGCCGAATGGTTTTTGGAAAATCAGCAATCCAGCAAACACACCGACCGTAGAGAAAAGCACTGCACTTAGGATCAAAAAGGCTTGATAGAAGCTATTAAACTGAGTAATCAAAATAAGCGCCATCACACCAAGAGCAACCATAAAAGCATTTTGCAAGAAAGCGGAAGAGTTCTCTTGCTCTTCGTTTTGCCCACGAATTTTAAACTCAATCCCAGCAGGTAAACCCAATTGCGCCACTTCCGCCGTTATCTTTGGTAGCTCCAGTGCGAGGTTATACCCCTCAACCATATCCGCTTTGATATTTACCACTCGGCGCCCATCAACTCGGCGAATCGTATCCTGCTTATGATCCGGTTTAATTTGAGCAAAGTTAGTAATCGGTACTAAGCCCGCAGCCGTTTTCACTCTTAGCTGATCAAAACGCCCAATATCACGCTTATCTTGCGGATAACGTACTAAGATATCGACTTCTTCATCGGCATCATCCGGAAGATAATCACCAATCTTCAAACCGTTGGTAACAAACTGAACGGTGTTTCCAACCAACGTTGCATCGGCCGCAAAGCGAGAAGCATCGTCTCTGCGGATATCAATCTGCCAATCAATTCCTTCTTTATTCGTTGTATCACTTAAGTTAGTTAACGCAGGGTTACGATCAGCCCAGTAACGAACCATTTTGGCGGCACTGTCCAATTGATCGATACTTGAGTTTTGCGCCGACATTTCAATCACGAGATCATGCTCAACTGGTGGTCCTGCATCGGGGAATTTGTATTCCAACTCAACACCGGAGAATTGATTGGTGGTTTGCTTAAGTTCCTCAATAATATCTTTGACTTTACGGCGATATTGCCAATCCACCGGCGTGATCTGAATTTGACCAATCTCATCACCATCATTTGAATCGGAACCAGTACGTGTGTAGACGCTTTCAAACTCATCATGCCCTAGCATTACTTTCTCAATTTCTTTCATTACGATGTCTTTCTCATTGATCGACAAATCACCATAAGAACGAACTTTGACCGTAAAGAAGGCGGGATCCACTTCAGGAAAGAACTCCGCACCTAAGCCGGCTTTGTTGTAAGTAAAGCCAACACCACCCGCGAGCAAAATTGCGCTGAGTAACACTTTCAATGGATGTCGGATCGCGATAGACAGGGTTTGGTAATAAAGCTTGGTAATGCCTGTCGCTTTATCAAATTCACCATTATGCAGGTCAACCATTTCTTGCTGACGCTGTGCATCGACGACTTGAGGCTTACCAATGATTCCACCAATCACAGGGACGAAAAGTAATGCCATCATTAGCGAAGCACTGAGGGTTGCAATGAGAGTTAATGGTAAGTATTTCATGAACTCACCAGTAATATCCGGCCAAAATAGCAGTGGTGCAAACGCTGCCAAAGTGGTTGCTGTAGAAGCAGTAATCGGCCATGCCATACGTTTTGCTGCATCCCTATATGCTTCTTTACGTGGTGTGCCCTCTTGCATCCGCCTATCAGCAAATTCCGTAACAACAATGGCACCATCGACTAACATGCCTACAGCCATAATCAGTGCGAATAGCACCACGATGTTGACGGTCAAACCAAAAACCGACAACACCAATAAGCCAGTTAAGAAAGAGCCCGGAATAGAAATACCAACTAACAGTGCCGTTCGAACACCCAGAATGGCAATGATGACAATAACGACCAGAATAATTGCAGACAGAATGTTGTTTTGCAGATCGCTAAGCATCAGCTTAACGTCATCAGACTGATCCCAAGTGTATTTAACTTGCAGGTTATTCGGCCAACCAGTCTGCTTTTGCGCTTCAATCAGAACTTGTTTAACGAGCTCAACCGTTTCTATGATGTTTTCACCGGCACGCTTTTTCACATTGAGCACCACCGCTGGTTCACCATCTAGCCGAGCAAAACTTTCAGGGTCACGGAAGGCTCGGCGCACTGTCGCGACATCACCAAAAGTGATCACCTCTTTGCCATTTACCTTGATCGGCAGCTCTAATACATCTTTTAACGAATCGAATACGGAAGGGACTTTAACCGAGAAGCGACCATAACCAGTATCGACAAAGCCAGCAGCAACCACTCGGTTGTTTAAAGCAATCAAATTGTAGATATCGGCTTGATCCAAACCGTAACTTTCCATCAATAACGGATCGACCACGATCTCAACGATATCTTCGCGATCCCCCGCAATATCGACTTCCAATACCTGACGATAGCTTTCCAACTTATCACGTAAAGCTCGTGCGATTTGTACTGTTGTACGCTCAGGGACTGTGCCATACAGAACCAGAGTGAGGACAGGCTCTTCAGATGCGAATGTTACTTCGTTAACTGTTGGCTCATCACTGTCTTCAGGCAATTTAGGTTTAGCAAGATCCACCGCATCACGAACATCAGCCATAGCTTCAGCTAAGTCAACGCCGACACTGAACTCTAGAGTAACCGACGCATGTCCCTCTGAAGCAATCGCGGTCATCTCCTTAACGCCTTCTATTGAACGAAGCTCTTGCTCTATCGGACGAACCAATAAGCGCTCCGCATCGGTCGGGGAAATACCTTGGTGACTAACCGAAACATAGATAATAGGGATGGTAATGTCGGGGCTCGACTCTTTCGGAATCGTAATGTAGGTGATCACTCCGGCAATCAAAATCATCACCAACAATGTAAGCATGGTACGTGCACGCGATAACGCAGCATCAATCAAAGCAAACATATTGCCTCCTTATTGCTGGTTCGCAGCTTCAATGGCATCGTCGACTTTTGTCGCCATCACTAAATCACCATCACGTGCAAAACCTTGTCCAAGCACAATGATGTCAACTTGGTCTCCTAAGCCGGATAACCAGACGCCGTCTTTCTCAGCTTTGACCAGTTGGATAGGCACAAAGTGAACATGCTGATCACGAAGCGTTTTGATACCAAGATTGCCTTCTTCATCTAACGCCAACATGGCTGCGGTCACTTTCACTGCCAGAACTTCACTTAGCGACAGTACCACTTCAGCACTGACACCCGCAGGCATCGCACTCTCTCGATTATCAATCTCGATTTCTATAGGGAATGTGTTGGTCGAAGTTGAAGATACGCGCCCAATATAACGAATGGTGCCTTGATGATGGATGTTATCAATGGTTCTAACATCGGCTTGCTGACCTTGTTTTAAATACTGAATATGACGTTCACTCACATCCGCTTCAATGACTAACTTCTCTAAGTCAATTACAGTGGCTATTGGGTCGCCGACGCCAACGAAATCTCCCACTTCAACGAATCGATGGTCCAGAATGCCGTCAAAAGGGGCTCTTACTTTGGTATTTTTAAGTGCAGTTTCAACATTGCTTAAGTTTGCTCGGGCATCGACAAGTGCCGCTTGAGCAGTGGCAAAAGCAACTTCACCTTGCAACCCTCTATTCTTCAAAGATTCTGCGGCTTTAAATTCTTTTTCTTTTACACGCAGCATTGCTTTGGCGCGTTTAAGTTGAATATCTAGATCGCGCTCATCAATGTTGGCAATCACCTGCCCTTGTTTAACACTTTGTCCTTTTTGCACGTTCAAGCTCACAATCTTACCTGCGACTTCTGCCCCTAAACGAGCTTGCCGATTCGGCGCAGTTCGACCGTAAAGTTCAATCGTTTTACTGGTTGGTTGTGCTTCAAAAGAGTTGAACATCACCTTTGCGACAGGCGTATCATCTGATTGAGAGGATGGAGGAGAGACCGATTCGTCTTGAGCATTGAGTTGACCCATTGCGAGCCAAGCAGCCAAAGCGATAACAAGCGTTAGAGAGACTAGCCATGGACGTTCGACAAAGCGACGTCCGAAAGAAGTTCCAGACATATAAAGTCCTTTTTATTTTTACCCCCACTTCATCGTGAAAGCGAGGGGGCGTTTACGTGACTTCCTGCTACGTAAAACTCAGGCAGCCAATTGGCTGCCTGTTGTCGTATTAATTACACACTGAATGATGCACCACAACCACAGGTTGTCGTCGCATTTGGGTTATTAACAAAGAAGCGAGCTCCTTCTAAACCTTCTGTGTAATCAACCACGCCACCGATTAAGTATTGCAGGCTCATTGGGTCTACAACCAGTGTTACGCCACTGTTTTCGATCGTAGTATCACCTTCATTTACGCTCTCATCAAATGTGAAGCCATATTGGAAACCGCTACAGCCGCCGCCAGTAATGTATACGCGTAACTTCAGTGCTGGGTTTTCTTCTTCCGCAATCAGCGCTTTAACGCGTGATGCTGCTGCATCAGAAAAAGACAATGGTACGTTTACTTCGCTCACGAAGACCTCTCTCACTCGTGTAATGCGTCAAGCCTGTAGCGAGACGTCAAATTTGTGCTAATTAGAGCGATTATCCAATACCTGACCAACTCGTTCAAGTATTCACCGACGATTCTTTAGATCAGATGCTGATATGTAAGATTCCACCGCCAGACAACACATAAATTACCCAAAACGTTTCTAACTTGAGATTAGCTAGGTACAATGCGCTCCACTTGGTCCGAGCAATCAAAAGAGGATAACCCCATGACCAAATCATCAGAGCTATATCAAAAGGCTCAGCAAACCATTCCTGGCGGTGTGAACTCACCAGTTCGTGCATTCAACGGCGTTGGCGGTTCTCCGCTATTTATCGAACGAGCAGACGGTGCCCTGATTTTTGATGCCGATGGTAAAGCGTACATTGATTACGTTGGCTCTTGGGGTCCTATGATTCTAGGTCACAACCACGCAGTTATCCGTGAAGCAGTTATCGATGCTGCACAACGCGGCCTAAGTTTCGGTGCGCCAACTGAAATGGAAATTGCCATGGCCGAGCTTGTATCTGAGCTAGTGCCATCTATGGAACAAATCCGCATGGTAAGTTCTGGTACGGAAGCAACAATGAGTGCTATCCGTCTTGCTCGTGGCTTTACTGGTCGTGACAAGATCATGAAGTTCGAAGGCTGTTACCATGGTCACGCAGACAGCTTGCTAGTAAAAGCAGGTTCAGGTGCACTAACTCTAGGTCAACCAAGTTCTCCTGGCGTTCCTGCCGATTTTGCGAAGCACACACTAACGGCAACATTCAACGACTTAGATTCAGTACGTGAACTATTCGCCGCAAACAAAGGCGAAATCGCATGTATCATCGTTGAGCCAGTAGCGGGCAACATGAACTGTATCCCTCCAGTAGAAGGCTTCCACGAAGGTCTACGCGAAATCTGTGACCAAGAAGGTGCTCTACTGATTTTTGATGAAGTAATGACAGGCTTCCGTGTAGCTCTAGGTGGCGCGCAAGCACACTACAACATCAAACCAGATCTAACGACACTAGGTAAAGTGATCGGTGGCGGTATGCCAGTGGGTGCTTTTGGTGGTCGTAAAGAAGTCATGCAATATGTTGCGCCAACAGGTCCTGTATACCAAGCGGGCACACTTTCCGGTAACCCAGTAGCAATGGCGGCAGGCTTTGCATGTTTGAACCTGCTAAAAGAAGAAGGTAACGAGAAACGTCTTGCTGCAAAAACCAAACAACTTGCTGAAGGCTTCAAAGCTCTTGCTGAAAAACACGGCATCCCAATGGTAGTAAACCAAGTGGGTGGCATGTTTGGTTTCTTCTTCACTGACCAAGAAACCGTAACGTGCTACGAAGACGTGACTAAGTGCGATGTCGAGCGCTTTAAGCGTTTCTTCCACCTAATGCTAAAACACGGTGTATACCTTGCACCATCAGCATTCGAAGCAAGCTTTGCTTCTCTTGCTCACGGTTCAAAAGAAATCGACGCAACACTAGAAGCTGCGGATCGTTGTTTCGCAATTCTGGCAGAAGAATCAAAATAAGCGTTCCTTCCCAGAACATAAATTCCAAAAAAAGGACCTTCGAGGTCCTTTTTTATTATTTGAATTATGCTTGCCAATTAAAGATGACTAAGATGGCAAGAATCCCAAGAACAATCCCAAACCAAGGAATGCGTCTGGCCTTCTTTTCGTTCTGGCATTTCTTATCGCTGTTACAACAACCCATTTTTCCATCTCTTGATTGATAACCACCTGATTTGTGGTCATTATAACAAGGTCAACTGCACCTTCCCAATTCAGCTATGTCATAAGCTTGAAAGAATCGTCGGTGCAAAGTAATAAAGATTTTGCGCTGTGGTATAAGGCGTAAACGTAAATATTCCGTAATTTGGATTAATCACATGCCGAATAATGTAAAAATCACGTCGAGTCATCGAGTGCTAGTTGTTGCGCTGCTCGCCGCTGCTTTTGCCTGCTATTTGTTGGTCGAACCTTACATCAACTCGATCGTCATGGCGTTTATCATTTCACTGCTCATGTTCCCAATACATGAATGGTTTGAACGAAAACTACCTAATCACAAAAACTTGGTCTCACTGCTCTCTTGTGTGGTTTTAACCTTTATTATCGTGATTCCATTACTATTTGTTTTTGCCGCTATCGTGCAGCAAGGTTCGGTATTTTCGCAAAATACCTACAAGTGGGTAACCAATGGTGGCATCCAAGATATTTTCCAACATCCTTGGGTAGTCAAAGGTTTAGCGTTGGTTAATGAGTACTTACCTTTCGACAAAATCGAACCACAAGCCATCGCAGAAAAGATCGGGCAATTCGCAACATCATTTGGTTCAAACCTTGTAGCTATAAGCGCAAAAATCCTAGGTGATGCAACGAATTTCCTAATGGATTTCTTCCTAATGTTGTTCGTTTTGTTCTTCCTGTTACGTGACCACGACAAGATCATTTCAGCAATGCGTCATATTCTGCCCCTCTCACGCAGCCAAGAAGACAAAATTCTGACCGAGATTGAACAAGTCTCGAAATCCGCTGTAATGGGGTCATTCTTAACCGCGATTGCTCAAGGCTTTGCTGGTGGTATCGGTATGTGGCTTGCAGGCTTCCCTGGTTTATTCTGGGGAACCATGATGGGCTTTGCATCATTTATCCCTGTAGTTGGCACAGCACTAATTTGGATTCCAGCCGCAGCGTACTTGTTCTTAACCGGTGACACCACTTGGGCAATCTTCTTGACGGTATGGAGTGTCGTGGTAGTCGGCTCTATCGACAACCTATTACGCCCTCTGCTAATGCAAGGCAGCGCGGGTATGAACACGCTAATGATATTTTTCTCTCTATTGGGTGGTTTGCATCTATTTGGTTTGATCGGTCTTATCTACGGTCCACTGATTTTTGCCGTCACCATGGTGTTGTTTAACATCTACGAAGAAGAGTTTAAGGATTTCCTCAACCAACAAGACAACAGTTAGTCGCTGCTTAATCACTTCAAGCTTGGGGCAGATTGTGCGAAAATCTGCCCCTAATTATTTCTGATGAACCAAATTTATGTCTGCTTATATTGCTCCTAGCCAAATAGCTCAGCGCCAACTTGAGTACTTTAACGGAAAACACGTTTTAGTCGCTGGTGAAGTTGAAGATCTATTTCCTCTCGAGTTAGTGGCTCATTGTGAGTCAGTGGAGGTTTTTACTTCTAACTACAGCTACTACCGTCAAATTCGCACATCGAACAAGGTGAAGAGCCACTTTGGCTCAGAGTTTGATATTGAGACACAAGCAGACATGGTGCTTCTGTACTGGCCAAAAGCTAAATCTGAGGCAGAATACTTGCTGGCAATGTTGATGGCGAAACTTGGCATCAATACAGAAATCGTCGTCGTTGGTGAGAACCGTTCAGGTATCAAGAGCATTGAGAAAATGTTCAAAGAGTACGGTCCAGTGAACAAGTACGACTCAGCTCGCCGTTGCTCATTCTACTGGGGTACTTGCCTTAACCAGCCAAAGCCTTTCAATCAAGCAGATTGGTTTAAATCCTACACCGTCACTTTGGGTGAGCAATCACTTACAGTTAAGAGCCTTCCTGGTGTATTTAGCCATGGTGAGTTTGATTTAGGCAGTCAATTACTGCTTGAGACTTTACCTAAACTATCTGGCAAGGTGCTCGATTTTGGCTGTGGTGCAGGAGTGCTGGGTGCATTCATGGCAAAAGCCAACCCAGATATCGCGATTGAGATGTGTGATATTAACGCTTATGCCATCACATCAAGCCAAGCAACATTAGAAGCGAATGGCATAACTGGACGTGTGTTTGCTTCAGACATCTATTCCGATACGGCAAAAGATTATCGCTTTATCGTCAGTAATCCGCCGTTTCACAGTGGTCTAGATACAAACTACAACGCTGCGGAAACACTCTTGGGTCAAGCACCACAATACATGACTAAACAGGGTGAAATGGTGATTGTGGCAAACAGCTTCTTAAAATACCCACCAATTATTGAGCAAGCATTCAATAATTGCGAGACGCTAAATAAGACCAATAAATTCTCGATATACTACGCGAAAAAATCCTAATCTCTCTTTGCGCAGGTGAAATCCTGCGCAAACCTTTGCCAAAATTCATTCAACTCAACGAAAAACTGCGTCTCTCCCCACGCTTTCCAATCAACTTTCTTGTCAAAGAAAAAAAACTCGTTAATTTTGTTAATTCTATCGAATTTAACTTCTTGTCCGTTTTTAACGAGAACCTTGGCAAGCCCCAGTAAATTGGTCGCTGCCCTTTTATGAGTTGTAATCTTATCCATGTTTAAATTCTACAAAAAGCAGAAATTTAAGCGCCTGCAAAGCACGCTAATGACCGCGTTTTTGGTTCTTAGTATCACGCCACTGACGATAACTGCGATTTTCTTCCTGCAATCACACAGTAAAGATCTTCAAGAACAAAGCACATCGCACCTTCTTTCAGTTCGTGATACCAAACAACAACAAATCATCGACTACTTTGCAGCTCAAGAGACTGAAGTCATGGGCTTCGTACGCTCCGAACTTGCTTACGCCAGCGGCGGACGATTCTACGGTTTGGTCAATGCGTTTAGTCGCTTGGGTCACGATATTGATGAAGCCAGAGAAAACGCACAGCAGCGCTATATCAAAGGCAGTGGCGATCAAATCAAAACCTCGATTTTACCGGAATCATCTAACTACGTTGGCAGCGAACGTTACCGCCTATTGCACAAACGTTACCACTGGGCATACCTAGAGCTGTTAAAGCGATCTGATTTTAATGACATTTTATTGGTTGATATTGATGGTAATGTCACTTACTCAATCAATAAAGACGACAACTATGGCACTAACCTACTGACAGGACGCTACAAAGATACGGCGCTAGGGCGCACCTTTAAACGTTTGTCTGAAGATGTAAGTGCACGTCGTAAGGTCAATGAAGATTACACGCCAGTTGTCGTGTCTGACTTTGATATCGAAAACGGTAAACAAGTCGCTTGGCTCGGCGCACCGATTGTCCAACAAGGCTACCTGCACAGCTATGCGATGTTCCGCTTACCAAACAACGGCATTACTAAGCTTATTGCTGAAATCAACCGCGATTCCTCGATTGAAACCTTACTAGTGGGCAGCGATCATAAACCTCGCACCATTAACACCAAACAGGAAGAAATCCAAAACAGCTTAGAGATTGTCGATAAAGCACTCGCAGGCGACACAGAAGTAGGTACTTACAGCAACCGCTTGGGTGAAGAGATGATTGCGGCATTTGCACCAATTGAAACTCGCGGTCTAACTTGGGCGATTGTCGTACAACTTCCAGAAAAAGAAGCCTTTGCTCGAGTCCACCAGCTCGAGAAGCTGTTTGTTATTGCGATGCTGATTGCGATCATCTTGGTTGTGATCGCCTCACACTACTTATCTAATTTCATCACCTCCCCGCTTCTTAAGCTGACTTGGGCAGCAGAGAAAGTATCTGCTGGTGATCTGGACGAAACGACCTTTAATACAGAGCGTAAAGATGAAATCGGTCGACTCGCGATCAGCTTTGAGCGCATGCAACGCTCAATTCGAGAAAAGATCCAAACCATTAAGCAGCAAAATGAAGAGCTAGAAAGCAACATCAAATTGATCCAAAAGCAAAACGAAGAATTGCAGTTGGCAGATAAGCTGAAAGATGAGTTCCTAGCGACAACCTCTCACGAGTTACGTACACCATTACACGGTATGGTCGGCATTGCAGAGACTTTAGTATCTGGTGCTAATGGTGCAATTCCTGCGAGTCAAAAATACCAATTGGATATCATCATCAAAAGTGGTCAACGTTTGGCAAATCTTGTTGACGATTTATTGGATTACCACAAGATGCGCTATGGCAGCATGGATATCCAAAAATCGGCAGTGAGCCTAGCAAGTGCGACTCGCTTAGTGCTTGAGCTTTCAAGTCACCTACTAGGCAACAAGACGATTCGTATCATTAATCAGGTCCCTGCCGATCTAAAAGCGGTGTCTGCCGATCCACAACGCTTGGAACAAGTACTGTACAACCTAATTGGTAATGCAATTAAATATACTTCTGAAGGTAAGATCGTAATTTCTGCCACCGTCGTGGACGATCAAGTCCGCGTACAAGTGGTTGATACTGGCCAGGGTATCCCGGCTGAACATCTTGAGCATATCTTTGAACCTTTAATTCAAGCCGGCCAAGACGCTAGTCGCTACCGTCAAGGCGCTGGTTTGGGTTTATCAATCAGCCGTCAACTTATCGAATTGATGGGTGGATCGTTATATGTAAGTAGTCAACCAATGGTCGGCACTACATTTAGCTTTACTCTGCCACTTGCTAATGAAGAAGAGATTCAAGCAACACAGAGCCTTGCGGCGCGTGGACACTTCCAAATTCCAGAAGCGAACTTTGAAAACAACGACGACTTATCATTACCAGAGAACCCTGATGGTCCGCTGTTGTATGTTGCTGATGACGAACCGGTTAACTTACGCGTTCTTGAAAGCTTCCTAAGGCTTGAAGGCTACCGCGTACGCACTATTTCTGATGGTCCTGAAACACTTGCTTTAATCGAGCAAGAAAAACCAGAGTTGCTTCTACTCGATATCATGATGCCAGGCATGAGCGGCTACCAAGTATGTAGTGAGCTTAGAGAGACCTATGATCACGCAGAGCTTCCAATCATTATGTTGACAGCATTAAGTCAGACAGAAGATCGAGTAAGAGGCTTCGAAGCAGGTGCGAATGACTACTTAACCAAGCCATTCAATAAGCAGGAACTCGCCGCACGTATTCAAGCGCACTTAACCGCAAGTAAAGCAGAAATGCGCCACATCGAGAACAAGTTACTGGAATCGGAGCTGCGCCAGCGTGCTGAAGTAGAAGCTAGCTTGCTTGAGACTCAAGGTCGATTATTAGAACAACTAGAATCAGCACCTGAAGCCATTATTTGCCTTCGCGAGGATCAACGTATTCGCTTTGCGAACGAAGCGGCATGCAAGCTATTTAAACGCAGCTTAGAGCAGTTAAAACGCTCTTCGGCAGATGAACTTATTGCACCTAAATTCCTGACAGTTAAACAACCACATTACTGTGGCAAGATTGATATTTACATCGAAGATATTCGTCAAAACATTGAAGCAGACATTCTCAAATTACCTGAAGGATCTGGTCTAGATGTTATGTACATCTTTAACGTAGGCGGTGGTGCAAACGCAGCTCGTATCCACAATCTAGAGACCGCGGTTGAAGTTCTATCAAGTTATGCGTTTGACGGTGATAAAGACCAATTGCAGAAGCTAAAAGAACTTGGCGGTGAGTTTACTCGCCTTGCAGATAAAGCATTGGGGAACAAGAAAGATAAACAAGAGCTGATGCGCGAAGTATTAGTCGATACGATGACTCATGCATTGGAATACTGGGAATCAGTGACTGGAGAAACTAAGTTTGCTTTTGCGGAGCAAAGTGGTTTATGGCGTGTCTACCTCGACCGCAGTACGTTGCAAACTCGGACACTCGATAAATACATGCGCATTGAGACATTACCAAAAACACCGCGCTGGAGAACAGTTCTAAGCTCAATCGAGTTCATTCTTGAGCACTGTAAAGAACAAAGCCCTGAACGAGCTTACATTGAAGCGCAACGCGATAAAATGCAAAGGCTCCTTACAAGTTAATACCAAACAGCAAATACTAGCCCCGCCACTTAGGCGGGGCTTTTTTATCCCTGCCATTATCCATTGCGCAGTAATGCTTCTCCATACTCACCGTAAGAAGCAAGCAATGAAGCTTACAGAGCAGCGATGGGACTGAGCAATTAACGTATAAGAAGCTGGAAGCAAGCTATCAAAACCAAAAGCAACGGCATTTGTAGAAACAATTCAAGTCGTGTTATTCCTTGCTCATTCCTTACCGTAAATTTTCTTAAAAAGTACCTTTAAAACACTTCCTTTCCTGAATAAAAAAAGCATAATCAGCAGCCCATTTTTGCTGTTAAAACACACTTATTTTTCCTCAACAAGGGAAAATTGAGCAACATTTGATACAGATTGCGAAGTCAATCACAACAGAACGGCAGATTAAATTTCACCTAGTTAATTAACAAAAATTTCAGGTGTGAGCCAGATCCCCAATGCAATACAACCACAGAAAAGCCTCTACATGACTACATAATTAAGTAAGTGAACACTAACACACAATGTTAAAGTGGATATAAACTGCGACGCATATCAACGTTTATTTTTTAGCCTTGGGTGACTTAAAAACGAGCAAAATGACGTTTATGACGGAGTTGGTATGGTTTTTAACGTTTTTAACGGGAATCGAGTTTGATTATTTTGTGGATAAGGTGTTTTCTTACTCCTGCCTAAGGCCTACAGGCCACTCTTAGAGCGACGCAAATTACAGTGAAGCGAAGAGGTGGGCCTTGGAGAGTGTTTATCAATTGATGACATTCAATTCCATTAGTGAAATGAAAGCAAATAGTAAGGAACAGCTATGCTTGCCAATATTAAAAAAACAGCACTAGCAACAGCAATTATTGCAACGGCTACTACAGGTTTCGCATCAGTAGCTACAGCCGCTGAGCGCAGTGAACTGACTATCCACCCTAAAGAGTTTACAACTTTTGTTCGTAACTTTAACCCTTTCTTGGGTGCAACAAACCTGCACACAACTACTGACTTTATCTACGAGCCACTAGTTGTTTTCAACGAAATGCACGGCAACACGCCAGTATTCCGTCTAGCAGAAAACTTCCAAATGTCTGACGACCTAATGAGCGTAACTTTCGACATTCGTAAAGGCGTGAAATGGTCTGACGGTCAAGCGTTTACCGCTGATGACGTTGTTTACTCTTTCAACCTAGTAAAAGAGAAGCCAGAACTAGACCAATCTGGTATCAACTCTTGGGTTACTGGCGTAGAGAAAGTTAACGATTACAAAGTTAAGTTCCGTCTAAGCGAAGCAAACTCAAACGTTCCTTACGAAATTGCTAAAGTACCAGTCGTACCTAAGCACGTATGGAGCAAAGTAAAAGATCCTTCAACGTTCACGAACGAGAACCCAGTAGGTACTGGTCCGTTTACAGAGATCGACACTTTCACTCCGCAACTATACATCCAGTGTGAAAACCCGAACTACTGGGATGCAGCTAACCTAGACGTTGACTGTTTGCGTGTTCCTCAAATCGCGAACAACGACCAGTTCCTAGGTAAGATTGTTAACGGTGAAATGGACTGGACTTCTTCATTCGTTCCAGACATCGACCGCACTTACGCAGCAGCAAGTCCTAAACACCACTACTGGTACCCGCCAGCAGGTACTCAAGCGTTCGTAGTTAACTTCAAGAACCCAGATGCAGCGAAGCACGAAGCACTAACTAACGTTGACTTCCGTCGCGCATTCTCTATGGCTCTTGATCGTCAAACTATCATTGATATCGCATTCTACGGCGGCGGTACAGTGAACGACTTCGCATCAGGTCTTGGCTATGCATTCGAAGCTTGGTCTGACGAGAAGACTCACGACAAGTACAAAGGTTACAACTCGTACAACGCTGAAGGTGCTAAGAAGCTTCTAGCGAAAGCTGGCTTTAAAGATGTAAACAAAGACGGTTTCGTTGATACGCCATCTGGTAAGTCTTTCGAGCTACTGATCCAATCTCCAAACGGTTGGACTGACTTCAACAACACTGTACAGCTTGCTGTTGAGCAACTTGCAGAAGTAGGCATCAAAGCACGTGCTCGTACGCCAGACTTCTCTGTGTACAACCAAGCAATGCTTGAAGGTACTTACGACGTTGCGTACACCAACTACTTCCACGGTGCAGACCCATATACTTACTGGAACAGTGCTTACAACTCAGCACTACAATCTGGTGACGGTATGCCTCGCTTCGCGATGCACTTCTACAAGAACGACAAGCTAGATGGTCTTCTAAACAGCTTCTACAAGACAGCTGACAAGCAAGAGCAGCTAGAAATCGCTCACGGTATTCAGCAAATCATCGCTCAAGACCAAGTTACTATCCCTGTGATGTCTGGTGCTTACATGTACCAATACAACACAACTCGCTTCACTGGTTGGTGGAACGAAGAAAATCCTAAGGGCCGTCCAAACATTTGGGCTGGTATCCCAGAGCGTCTACTTCACGTACTGGACCTAAAACCAGTTAAATAAGTAGAAGTTCATTTCTAGCGGCACACATCCCGTGTGCCGCCTATAAAAATCCCCTTGTGACCAAACCAACATATGGCGCTCGTCGTCAGGGGATTTTTCGCTCTAAATTTCGCTAGGAGCGACCTGAAACCAGAAACAGGGAAAAAATCTGGGTGAGTAAGGTGTGAGTTATGGGTTATTTTTTAAGACGTTTGTCGTTCTATCTTGTCGCGCTCTTGGTTGCAGCGACGTTAAACTTCATTATTCCGCGAGCAATGCCTGGTGACCCAGTTACCATGATGTTTGCTAACGCATCAGTACAGGTAACGCCAGAGCGAATCGCAGCAATGAAAGAGCTGCTAGGTTTCGTAGATGGTCCAATTTACATTCAGTACCTGTCATACATCAAAAACATTCTAAGCTGGGAGCTAGGTACTTCTATCCAGTTCTACCCGCTTTCAGTTAACTCTCTACTAGGTGGTGCATTCGGTTGGTCATTGTTCCTAGCAGGTACTGCAGTAGTGCTATCGTTCTCGATTGCTTCTGTACTAGGTATCTTCGCAGCTTGGAAACGTGGTAGCCGATACGACGCATTCGTAACACCGGGCACACTTATTGTTCAGGCGATTCCACAAATGGTAATCGCGATGCTAGCACTGTTCATCTTTGCCATCGGTCTTAAGTGGTTCCCATCAGGCTACGCATACACCCCGGGTACTGTGCCAGATTGGACAAGCTGGGAGTTCCTAAAAGACGTTGGTTACCACGCTATTCTTCCATTGTTCTGTGCGACGATTGTTCAGATCGGTGGCTTCCTAGTAAACATGCGTAACAACATGATCAACCTTCTTGCTGAAGACTACATCACGATGGCAAAAGGTAAGGGTCTGAGTGAAAACCGTGTGGTATTCAACTACGCAGCTCGTAACGCACTACTACCAAGTGTAACCGCACTTTCAATGTCTCTAGGTATGGCAATCGGTGGTCAGCTAATCATCGAAATGATCTTCAACTACCCAGGTCTAGGTACGGTTCTTCTTAACGCAATTCACGCACGTGACTACCAAGTACTTCAAGGTCAGCTAATCATCATGACGATGTTCATGCTTTGCTTCAACCTAATGGCTGACATGCTGTACATGATTCTAGACCCTCGCCTACGTAAGGGAGGCAAATAATCATGAAAGAACTATTTAAACTGATTTTAGGTAACACGTTCGCACGTGTTGGTTTGGCAATTATCTCGGTATTCATCTTTGTAGCAGTAGCTGCACCTTTGATTACTCAACATGCGCCAGATAAGCGCACTGGTAACCCACATGAATACCCTGGTTTTGTTGTAAAACAAGCACAAAATAACCCTGATGGCTGGGTTGCAAAAAACCTAGCAGATGATCGTCGCACGCTGCTGATGTCGAAAAAAGCAGACCACGTTCTAGGTACATCTCGTATGGGGCGTGATATCTGGTCTCAAGTTGCTTACGGCGCTCGAGTATCGCTGGGTGTTGGTTTCGGCGCGGGTATTATCGTGTGTTTCTTAGCAACAGTTATTGGTATCTCAGCGGGTTACTTCGGCGGTCGTGTCGATGACGTATTGAGTGCTGCAATGAACATTATGCTGGTAATCCCACAATTACCATTGCTCTTTGTACTCGCAGCCTTCATCGGAGAGGCTGGACCGCTCACCATTGCATTGATTATCGCCGGTACCTCCTGGGCTTGGGGAGCACGTGTTGTGCGAGCTCAAACCATGGCACTACGCGAGAAAGAGTTCGTTAAAGCAGCAGAGGTTCTTGGTGAATCATCCATTCGCATCATCTTCGTTGAGATTTTGCCAAACCTTATCCCAATCGTAGGCGCAAGCTTCATCGGTTCGGTAATGCTAGCAATCAACACAGAAGCCGTCATCTCGTTCCTAGGTCTAGGCGATGCCAATACCATCAGTTGGGGCATCATGCTGTACAACGTACAAACTTCATCAGCAATGCTTATCGGAGCATGGTGGGAAGTGCTAGCTCCTTGTATTGCACTGACTCTATTGGTTACTGGTCTTGCTCTACTGAACTTTGCAGTAGATGAAATTGCTAACCCACAACTTCGTTCTCACAAAGGCATGAAGCGCTGGAAGAAAATGGCAGCACAAGACAAGAAAGAGCGTGAGCCAGAATTGGCACCACAAAATGCACTATGGAGCGGAGATAAATAATCATGACTGCACCACTAATTTCTATCCGTAACCTATGCGTAGACTACATTACAGACGCGGGCGATGTCCGCGCATGTAACAACGTTAGCTTCGACATTGCACCAGGCGAAGTATTCGGTCTGGCTGGTGAATCTGGCTGTGGTAAATCCACTGTTGCTTTCTCGCTAATGCGCCTTCATAAGCCGCCAGCGTTTATCACAGGTGGTGAAGTTATTTTCAATGGTGAAGATATCCTCAAATACAGCGATGAACGCATGCAAGCGTTCCGCTGGAGCGAAATGTCGATGGTATTCCAAAGTGCGATGAACGCTTTGAACCCAGTACTAACGATGGAAGAGCAGTTCTGTGACGTCATTATGCGCCACACCAACATGACTCGCGCTCAAGCAAAAGTACGTGCAGAAGGTCTATTGGAAATCGTAGATATCCACCCTAGCCGACTAAGCGATTACCCACACCAATTCTCTGGCGGTATGCGTCAGCGTCTGGTTATTGCTATCGCTTTGGCTCTGAACCCGAAAATGATCATCATGGATGAACCTACAACGGCACTAGACGTGGTAGTTCAACGTGAGATTCTGCAAAAAATCTATGCACTTAAAGAAGAATTTGGCTTCTCGATTCTGTTCATCACTCATGACTTGTCATTGATGGTCGAGTTCTCTGACCGCATCGGCATCATGTACTCGGGCGAGTTGATTGAAGTCGCGCCTTCTAAGCAAATTTTGGAAAGTCCTTACCACCCTTACACCAAAGGTTTGGGTAGCTCTTTCCCTCCACTAACTGGTCCTAAGACCAAATTAACTGGTATTCCGGGCAACCCTCTGAACTTATTAGAAGTTCCACAAGGCTGCCGTTTCCAAGCTCGCTGTGACCGCGTCCATGAAGCTTGTACAAGAGTACCAACTCAGCTACGTCAAATAGAACCTGGTCGTCTCTCAAACTGCCACTTGTACGGCGACACCATTGCTCAAGCTAAGGTTTAACAACAAAAAATAACGCTAGCTAAGAAGAAAATTACACTGGAGAGAATTATGAGCAAACAATTCGGCGAACTGCTGATTGAAGGTAAAAATGTCGTTAAAGACTTCCCTTTAAACAGTAACTCAATCAAACAATCTAAGATGCGTGCAATCAACGACGTATCTTTCAAAATGTACAAAAGCCGCGGTTTGTCAGTAGTAGGTGAATCTGGTTCAGGTAAATCTACTACCGCAAAAATGATTGCGAAAATGTATGCACCAACGGATGGCATCATCGAATACAAAGGGCGTGACATCCAAGACATCACCTCTCGACACGATTTGATGACCTACCGTGAAGGCGTACAAATGGTATGGCAAGACCCGTTTGGCTCGCTAAACCCAACACACAACATCTTCCACCATATTGCTCGCCCACTGCTGATCCACAAAAAGATCGCTCCGGGCAACAAGAAAGAGTTGGAAGAGCGCGTGTATGATTTGTTGGAACAAGTTGGTCTGATTCCACCAAAAGAGACGGCACAAAAGTTCCCGCACCAGCTTTCTGGTGGTCAGCGTCAACGCGTGAACTTAGCTCGCAACATTGCGGTTGGTGCAGAAGTGGTATTGGCTGACGAACCAACATCAATGCTTGATGTATCGATCCGTGCTGGTGTTCTCAACCTAATGGAAGAAATGAAGTTTGAGAAGCAAATGTCTCTGCTTTATATCACTCACGATATCGCGACAGCACGTTACATTGCTGAAGATCTTGCAGTTATGTACGTGGGTCACATGGTTGAATGGGGAGACACTGAAGAAATCATCCACGATCCGCAACACCCATACACACAACTACTGGTTTCAGCGGTACCCGATCCATCGAAGTCAATTCACGAGAAGTTGAAAGGTAACAAAGGTGAAATCCCACTGTGGACACCAGAATCAGTCGGTTGCCCATTTGCAGGACGCTGCGTTCATGCCACAGAAAAATGTCGTGAGCGACTGCCAGGTGTGACTCAATTGTCCGATAACCATTTTGTTCGTTGTTACTTATTCGAAGATTAATCATAACGAGGGTCAGGTATCAATCTGACCCCTTTTTCCCTTTGTATTTTATTGTTTCCCGGAGAAATTGAATGCTGCTACTGACTAACCATATTGGTTACGAGCGTCTGGGTCCTAAGAAAGCGATCATCCAGACGAGTCAACCACGTCTGTCTTCTTATACTGCTTTATTGGTTTGTGCCGACAGCCACCAAACTGTTGCGACACTGACAGTAGAAAAGCAAGGCAAAGTGGCAAACTGGCATCAAGGTCATTTTTACCTTGTCGACTTTTCTTCATTTAACACTCCCGGTAACTACTACCTTCGCTTCGATCATTTGCGCTCATCTCACTTTGAGATTGGAGAGCATGTTCTTCTCGATCGTACGCTGTCTGATGTGATCCATTATTTTAAATCTCAACGCTGCGGCGGCATTTTCGATCAACAAGATCGCCAAGCACCGCTACTTAACTCTAGCGAAACCGCAGATGTTCACGGCGGTTGGTATGACGCATCAGGCGACGTCAGTAAATATCTAAGCCATTTGTCATACGCAAACTACCTAAATCCACAACAGACACCGATGGTAGTTTGGAACATGTTGAAAGGATTATCTCTGCTCGAAGGTAACGACAAACTGGCTAATTTCACGGCCACTCGTCTTGTTGAAGAAGCGTTATTTGGCGCAGACTTCCTTGTTCGTATGCAAAATGAAAAAGGCTTCTTCTACATGACTGTGTTCGACAAGTGGAGTAAAGATACAGCGCAACGCGAGATTTGCGCGTATGAAACTCAACTTGGTCATAAGTTCGATGACTATCAAGCAGGCTATCGACAAGGTGCAGGCATCAGCATTGCAGCATTAGCTTCAACAGCACGCCTAGATGTTCATGGCGAATTCGACCAACAAAAATACCGTAATGCGGCAGAAAACGGCTACTGGCACCTAAAAGAACACAACACCCAATACTTGAACGATGGTGAAGAGAACATCATCGATGAATACTGTGCGCTTCTTGCCGCTGTAGAGCTATTTAAGACCACCAAAGAGATACGCTACCTAGAAGAAAGCCGCGTATGGGCAAAACGTCTTTCAACTCGCCAAACAAGTGATGAGAACATTCAACACTTTTGGAGTGCTAATCAAGATGGCAGTCGACCTTACTTCCATGCAGCAGAAGCAGGACTTCCTGTGATCGCACTATGTGAATACTTAACCATCGAAGACGACTCTGAGCGCGTATCGGTAGCAAAGCAAATCATCACTCAAGCGTGTGAATTTGAAGTCTCTATTACCAACAAAGTGAAGAACCCATTTGGCTATCCACGCCAATACGTAAAAGGCGTAGATGAAGCGAAACGGGATGCGTTCTTTGTCGCACACAACAACGAATCAGGTTACTGGTGGCAAGGTGAGAATGCTCGCCTAGGTTCACTGGCAACCATGGCTTATGGGGCACTCCCTTTCATTGAGTCAAAAGCGCTAAAACAGCAGCTTTCTAAACTCGCACAAGATTCTATTAACTGGATTGTGGGGCTGAACCCATACGACATGTGTATGTTGGATGGTCATGGTCGTAACAATCCGGACTATCTTCCTCAATACGGTTTCTTCAATGCAAAAGGTGGCGTGTGTAATGGCATTACCGGCGGTTTCGAAGATGAGGAAGACATTGCATTTAATCCACCAGCGCAGAAAGACGACATGCTTCAGAACTGGCGCTGGGGTGAACAATGGATCCCACATGGTGCTTGGTTCCTACTCGCGGTGATGAGTCAGGCTCAGCACATCTCGACTTTAGCCAACTCTCAAGCCTTCAAGGAGCAATAAACATGGGGATGTATTTTGTAGGTATTGATGGAGGCGGCACGTCATGCCGCGCTCGAATCAAAGATGCACAAGGCAACTTCATTGGTGAAGCCAAAAGCGGCAGTGCAAACATCATGCTGGGCGCAGACATCGCGATGGCGTCGATTCTTGAATCTATTGCTTCAGCGGCAGCACAAGGCGGGCTAACTCAACAAGATTTCGCTTCTATGCACGTAGGTCTGGCTCTAGCAGGTGCGGAACATAAAACCTCTTGGCAAGCATTCATGGCTTTGGAACACCCATTTGCCAGTATGACACTCAATACCGATGCTTACGGAGCATGTATTGGTGCGCATAACGGTGAAGATGGCGCAATCATGATCGCAGGAACAGGTTCATGCGGCATTTTCCTCAAAGGTCTCGAGCAACATGTCGTTGGCGGTCGTGAGTTCCCAATCTCCGATCAAGGTGGCGGTGCAGTCATGGGGTTGCGTCTGATCCAACAAGTCTTGCTGGCAGAAGACGGCATTCGCGAAAAAACACCTCTAGCAGCACACGTAATGGCACATTTTGAAAATGATATCGACAACGTAGTGGCATGGTCTAAGCAGGCTCTACCTCGCGATTACGGTCAATTCTCTCCAGCAATTTTCCAACATGCTGAACAAGGTGATGCACTGGCGATTGAAATGCTAAAGCAAACCGCAGCCGATATAGAAATGTTCTTAGTCGCGCTGAATAAGCGTGGGGCTACTCGTATCTGCCTAATGGGCAGTATCGCAGAGCGAATCCTGAACTGGTTATCTCCACCAGTTCAACAGTGGGTGGTTGAACCTCAGTTTGATGCGATTGAAGGGGCCATTATGTTTGCTGGTAAGCCAGAACATAACCTTTACTCGGTGAGTGTTGAGTAGGAGTGAACATGGAATATCGTGTTGATTTAGTGGTCCTTTCTGAACAAAAACAAAACTGTCGCTTTGGACTCACCTTTCATAATTTGAGCGACCAAGACCTAAACAGCTGGGGCTTAACTTTTGCTTTCGATCGTTACATTCTTCCAGATAGCGTTTCAAATGGTCAACTTACTCAGATTGGTAGTTTTTGCACACTCAAACCAGAAGGTATAGTGCTGGCTGCCAACCACCACTATTACTGTGAATTCAGCATTGGCTCTAACCCATTCCGTTATTATTCGGATGGCTTTAATGAAGCAATGATCGACTTTGTCGTTGATGGTCAACCTCAACGTGCTCAGGTCGACGTCACCCCTATTGTTTTGGCTTCACCATATCGGGAACGCAGCGATATTCCAGCAAGCTTAACGCACGCTCAACCGTTACTGCCAAAACCAAACCATATTGAAGTCAGCGACCACTCGTTCACTTTTGACGAACAAGCTGGCGTTGCAATTTATACCGACTTAGCTAACTCAGCCAAAGCGTGGTTACTAGAAGAGCTCCAGCGTATTCACCAATTTACACTTTCTTCTTCTAACAGCGGCAAAATCATTTTCAAAAGCAACCCAACACTGGATGAGGGGGCATATAAGCTCAAAGTATCAGAAGAGTCGGTCAAGATTGAAGCAGGCTCTTCATCTGGCTTTACCCATGCTTGTGCAACTTTATTGCAGCTACTAAAACGAGATGAAGCAACCAAAACCATGGAAGCAGTGTGCTGTTCGATTATAGATAGCCCACGCTTTCGTTATCGCGGCATGATGTTGGACTGTGCTCGCCATTTCCATTCCGTAGAGCAAGTAAAACGCCTGATCAACTTGTTGGCGCATTACAAGTTCAACACGTTCCATTGGCATCTCACTGACGATGAAGGCTGGCGTGTCGAGATCAAATCACTGCCTCAGCTTACGGAAATTGGCGCATGGCGTGGTATCGATGAAACCATCGAGCCACAATACACCCATTTATCTCAACGCTACGGCGGCTTCTACACGCAAGAAGAAATCCGAGACGTTATCGCATTTGCAGAGCAACGTGGTATCACCATCATTCCTGAAATTGATGTACCTGGTCATTGCCGCGCCGCAATTAAGTCTCTGCCTCACCTCTTAATTGAAGCAGAAGACACCACTGAGTACCGCAGCATTCAGCATTACAACGATAATGTCATTAACCCAGCTCTTCCGGGCAGTTACGAGTTTATCGACAAAGTACTTGAAGAGATCGCTGCTCTATTCCCTGCTCCTTATGTTCACATTGGCGCGGACGAAGTGCCTAACGGCGTGTGGTCGAAAAGTCCTGCTTGCCAAGCCCTAATGGAGCAATTGGGTTACACCGATTACAAAGAGCTGCAAGGTCACTTCCTGCGTCATGCAGAAGACAAACTGCGCAAACTGGGTAAACGCATGCTGGGTTGGGAAGAAGCTCAACACGGCAACAAGGTCAGCAAAGATACCGTGATTTACTCATGGTTGAGCGAAGAAGCAGCATTGAACTGTGCTCGCCAAGGCTTTGATGTGGTGCTGCAACCTGCACAAACTACTTATTTGGATATGACCCAAGACTACGCACCAGAAGAGCCTGGAGTGGACTGGGCTAACCCGCTGCCATTAGAGAAAGCTTACAACTACGAGCCGTTAGCAGAAGTGCCTGCTGACGATCCAATCAGAAAACGCATTTGGGGCATTCAAACCGCTCTATGGTGCGAAATCATCAACAACCCATCGCGCATGGACTACATGATTTTCCCTCGCCTGACTGCCATGGCAGAAGCATGTTGGACTGAAAAACAACACCGCGATTGGACCGACTATTTATCACGGTTGAAAGGACACCTACCTCTGCTTGACATGCAGGGAGTGAATTACCGTAAACCGTGGAAGTAATACCAAGCCAGATGCCAACGTATCACGCTTAAAGAGTTTTTAAATTTTTGGCTGCAGGCGCAGCTTAGTAAAAAGGAAATACACAAATGAAATACGGCTATTTCGATAACGAGAATCGCGAATACGTCATCACTCGCCCTGACGTACCAGCACCATGGACAAACTACCTAGGTACTGAGAAGTTCTGTACAGTTATCTCGCACAACGCGGGTGGCTACTCGTTCTACAACTCTCCAGAATACAACCGTGTTACTAAATTCCGCCCAAACGCGACATTCGATCGCCCGGGACACTACGTTTACCTGCGTGATGATGAGACAGGTGATTACTGGTCAATCTCTTGGCAACCTGTTGCGAAAAGCCTAGATGAAGCAAACTACGAAGTTCGTCACGGCTTGTCTTACTCTAAGTTCAAATGTGAATACAGCGGTATTACCGCGACGAAAACATTGTTCGTTCCAAAAGGTGAAGACGCTGAAATCTGGGATGTAGTGATTAAAAACACCTCCGACAAACCACGCACGATCAGCGCATTCTCATTTGTTGAGTTCTCATTCAGTCACATTCAATCTGATAACCAAAACCATCAGATGTCTCTTTACTCAGCAGGTACGGCTTACAACGAAGGCGTGATTGAGTACGACCTGTACTACAACACGAACGATTTCGAAGGTTTCTACTACCTAGCTTCAACATTTGACCCAGACTCATACGACGGTCAACGTGACAGCTTCCTCGGTCTATACCGTGACGAAGCAAATCCGTTAGCAGTGGAACAAGGTAAGTGTTTCAACACCGCACAAACTTGTTACAACCACTGTGGCTCTCTGCACAAGCAATTTACCATCCAACCAGGTGAGGAAGTTCGCTTTGCTTACATTCTAGGTATCGGTAAAGGCAACGGTGAGCGTCTGCGTGCTAAGTACCAAGATCTTGCAGAAGTTGACAACGCATTTGCTGGTATCAAAGCGCACTGGGATGAGCGTTGTGGCAAGTTCCAAGTGAAATCACCAAACGAAGGTCTAGACACCATGATCAACGCTTGGACGCTATACCAAGCGGAAACTTGTGTCGTTTGGTCTCGCTTTGCTTCATTCATCGAAGTGGGTGGTCGTACTGGTCTGGGTTACCGCGATACAGCGCAAGATGCGATCTCAGTTCCTCATGCTAACCCTGCAATGACGCGTAAACGTATCGTTGACCTGCTACGCGGTCAGGTGAAAGCGGGTTACGGTCTACACCTATTTGATCCAGATTGGTTCGATCCAGAAAAAGCTGACGTTAAACCATCGAAATCACCAACAGTTGTTCCTACTCCGTCTGATGAAGACAAGATTCACGGTATCGAAGACACATGTTCGGATGACCATCTATGGTTAGTCCCAACCATCTGTAAGTACGTGATGGAAACGGGTGAACATAGCTTCTTCGACGAAGTGATCCCTTATGCTGACGGTGGTGATGCCACGGTTTATGACCACATGAAGGCAGCACTAGACTTCTCGGCTGAATACGTAGGTCAAACCGGTATCTGTAAAGGTCTGCGTGCAGACTGGAACGACTGTCTAAACCTCGGTGGTGGTGAATCTTCAATGGTGTCGTTCCTACACTTCTGGGCACTGCAAGAGTTCATCGACCTAGCGAAATACTTAGGTAAACAAGCTGACGTTGAAAAATACACGGAAATGGCAGCAAACGTTCGTGAAGCATGTGAAACACACCTTTGGGATGACGAAGGTGGTTGGTACATCCGTGGTCTAACGAAAAATGGTGACAAGATCGGTACAGCGCAACAAGCGGAAGGTCGAGTACACCTTGAGTCAAACACGCTTGCGGTACTTTCAGGTGCGGTATCTCAAGAGCGCGGTGAAAAAGCGATGGACGCAGTCGATGAGAACCTGTTCTCTGAATATGGCTTACACCTAAATTCACCATCATTCGCAACACCAAACGATGACATCGGCTTTGTTACTCGCGTTTATCAAGGCGTAAAAGAAAACGGGGCAATCTTCTCACATCCAAACCCATGGGCTTGGGTAGCTGAGGCTAAATTAGGTCGTGGTGACCGTGCAATGAAGTTCTACGATGCACTAAACCCATACAACCAGAACGACATCATCGAAAAACGTATTGCAGAACCTTACTCGTACGTACAGTTCATCATGGGTCGTGACCACCAAGACCACGGTCGTGCAAACCACCCATGGTTAACAGGTACATCTGGTTGGGCTTACTTCGCCGTAACCAACTTTATCCTCGGTGTGCGTACAGGCTTCGATGGCCTGACCATCGATCCTTGTATCCCAACGAACTGGCCAGGTTTCGAAGTGACTCGTCAATGGTTAGGTGCAACGTACAACATCAAAGTCGTTAACCCTGATTCAGTGAGCAAAGGCGTTAAGTCGATTACCGTAAACGGTGAAGCGGTAAGTGGTGCATCAGTGCCAGTTCAAGCGCAAGGTTCAGTAAACGAAGTTATCGTTACTCTAGGTTAATCATCTTTTAGGGGAGTCCTTCTCCCCTTTTGGTTTATCCGGTGCACTTGAGTTTGATAAGCGCATCGGTTCGCTAGCAAAGATTTAAGAAGCGGTGGGATGCCGCTCTTATCGAGGATCGAATTATGATCAAATTTGGTACAGGTGGTTGGCGTGCATTTATCGGTGAGGAGTTCACCAAAGATAATGTACGTTTGGTTGCTCAGGCAGTCGCAAACATTACGAATAACGAATCCGTGGCTGATCGTGGTTTTGTCATTGGTTATGACCGCCGCTTTCTTTCTGATAAAGCTGGTCGTTGGTTCGCTGAAGTATTAGCGGCAAACGGCATTGTGGTTAGCTTTATCGACAAGTTTGTTCCAACGCCTATCGTGATGTTCAAAGCGAAGGACATGGGTTGTGCTTACTCAGCATGTATTACCGCATCACACAACCCTGCCGATTACAACGGCATCAAAGTCTTCATTGAAGGCGGTCGCGACGCTGATGAAATCATCACACAAAAAATCGAATCACAAATATCAACGCTAACGACACAAGATGTAAAAAGCGTCGACTTTGAACAAGCGGTTGAAGATAAGCTGATTCAAATCATCAACCCGATGAACGAGTTTGTTGACTCAATCATTGACTTTATCGACATCGAGGCGATCAAAAAGGCAAATCTACGCGTATTGATCGACCCTATGTTTGGTGTTGCAAAAAACGCACTTCAAACGGTACTGATTAATGGTCGCTGTGAAGTCGACGTGATCAACGATGGCAAGAACCCAGACTTTGGTGGATTGATGCCATCGCCAAGTGCAGCAACGCTTTATCGCTTGATGCACCTTGTTGAGCAGGAAGGCTATGACATTGGTATCGGTACCGATGGCGATGCAGACCGTCTTGGCATTATCGACGAGAAAGGTAACTTCATTCATCCAAATGAAGTGTTACTGCTGCTTTACTACTACTTGCTTGAATACAAAGGCTGGACAGGCTCAGTAGTGCGTAATATCGCAACTACACACTTACTCGACAAAGTCGCGGAAGACCACGGAGAAAAGTGCTTTGAGGTTCCTGTAGGCTTTAAACATATCAGTTCTCAAATGGAAGCTGACGATTCACTGATTGGCGGTGAAAGTTCTGGCGGTCTAACCATTCGCGGTCACATCAAAGGTAAGGATGGCGTATTCGCATCAAGCCTATTGGTGGAAATGATTTCAGTAACCGGTAAAAAACTGTCTGAGTTACTCGATGAAATCTACGGTAAGTACGGCTATGCGTATATGGCTGAAGGCGATTGCAAATTCAAACCTGCGCAAAAAGACGCGTTGTTCAACAAGATTTATATTGAGAAGCAGTTACCTGAGTTTGAGTTTGAGATCGAAAAAGTCAGCTACGAAGATGGTGCGAAAGTTTACTTCAAAAACGGTGGTTGGATTATCGCTCGTTTCTCTGGTACCGAACCGTTGCTACGTATTTTTGCAGAGATGCAAGATAAGGACACTGCGGAACGTGTTCTTCAACAGTTTAAAGACTTCTTGTCTTTATAACTGACACCTTGTGCCCGCTTCGAGCACATAACCTATAGGTGAAGAACACTTGCCCGGCTTTAGCGCCGGGCTTTTTTATGGTGCTGAATTTGGGCTTAACTGATTACACAAAAGCCAACACGCCTTGTGTTTCCACTTTTACTGCTACGCTATCACCGACATTCAACGCTTGCGTTGACGTCGCTAATAAACGGTCGCCGTTAACATCAATCACATAACGGCAGTGATCACCCATAAAGTGTTGCTCAAGCACTTTGACCGCACTTTCTTCATCAGCGGCAATCTGTACATGCTGAGGACGAAGTAACAGCGCACAGTCTCCATTCATCTTAATGTCTTGCTGAGCGTTCGCTTCCACCACGCCAAGGTGTGTATCAAATTCGTTCTCAGAGATTCGCTTTGCAGCAAGGTAGCTACCACCACCTAGGAAGTCAGCAACAAACTTACTCGACGGTTGATAGTAAAGTTCAGAGGCAGTGCCGTACTGTTCAATCACACCATGGTTCATCACTGCCATCTTATCGGCAAAAGCAAAAGCTTCTTCACGACTGTGAGTTACAAAGATCGCAGTAACTCCCTGCTCCTTAAAAATCTTGCGAATTTCACGGATCAGCTCGTGACGCACCTGAGTATCGATGTTAGAAAATGGTTCATCAAGCAACAGAAGATCCGGCTTATACGCCAGTGAACGAGCAATCGCAACACGCTGTTGCTGACCACCTGACAGCTGATGCGGGTAACGTTCACCAAAGCCTTTAAGATGAACTAAGCCCAACATTTCCTCTACTTTCAGCAGCTTTTGTTGCGCTGTTTCATTCTTTAAACCAAACGTAATGTTCTCGGCAACCGTCAGGTGCGGAAACAAGGCGTAATCTTGAAAGATCATGCCAATATTACGCTGCTCTGGTGGTAACCAATTTTTACCGTCATCAATAGTGAGGCAGTTCAGGCTCATTTGACCTGAACTTAGCGGAAGGAGACCTGCAATGGCTTTCAGAAGCGTTGTCTTACCACAACCACTTGCGCCTAATAGACAAACAATTTGCCCCTGTTCCACTTCTAAGGACAAAGACTCAAGAACAGTTTGTGACTCATACTGGCAAGTAAGATTTTGAATGGATAATGCACAGCTCATTAATGACTTTGCTCCAGTGAACGGTTAACAACAACAAGCGGGATTAACCCAACAAGAACCAGTAATACGGCGGGTAATGCAGCAAGTTCTAAATGCTCATCCGAGGCAAAGTTATACACGTACGTCGCCAAGGTTTCGAAGTTAAATGGGCGCAGCAATAACGCGGCATTGAGTTCTTTCATCGACTCAATGAACACCAACAGACCAGCAATTAAGGCACCACGCTTAACCAATGGAAAATGCACACGCCACAACATAGTGTTTGGTGTACAACCCATCGTACGCGAAGCCATATCCAACGATGGCGAAATCTTATTTAGGTTACTCTCAACGCTACCGATCGCGACAGCAGAGAAACGAACAACCATCGCGAAAATCAGAGCAAACATAGATCCTGAGAAGATCAGTCCCGGTCTACCCCACTCCATCGCTTTAGCAATATCGTTCACGCGATGATCCATAAACAGCACCGCTACCATCACACCTATGGCGAGCACAGTACCAGGTACCGCATATCCCATTGAAGATAGGCGCATAAAGGCTAAACTTGAACGTCCACCATTGACTCGCTGACTAAAGTTTACCGTTAAAGCAATCGCAACACCGATGATTGCAGCCACGACTGACACCACCAAACTATTCCATGCATATTCACGAAACTCCGGTGTCCAGCTTTGCGCAAAGTAAGTAATAGCGTAATCAATCAACTGTAGCAGAGGGAAAATAAATGCGATCGCAACCAAGCCCCAACACCAAACTAATGCGCCCCACTTTTGCCAACCTTGAAGTTCATAGCGAAAATCTTCATGACTATTAAACTGGCTTTGGAACAGCTTCTGCTTGCGGCGACTGTAGCGCTCAGCACTTAACAGCAACACAACTATCACCAACATCATGGCTGAAATTTTCGCTGCGGCATTCAGGTTCGAATACCCAAGCCAAGTATCATAAACCGCAGTGGTAAGTGTGTTCACTGCAAAATAGCTGACGGTGCCGAAGTCACCAATGGTTTCCATCGCGACCAGAGATAAACCAACGGCGATAGAAGGTCTAACAAGCGGTAAAGAGATACGCCAAAAGCTCTCCCAAGGAGAACACTTCAGTAAGCGTGCACTTTGTAACAAAGAGACGTTCTGTTCCATAAATGCCGCTCGGCAGAGTAAGTAAACATATGGATAAAGAACCAGAGAAAGAACAAAGGTCGCACCACTCAAGGTACGAATATCAGGAAACCAGTACTCACCAGGTCCCCATCCGGTTATATCACGTAAGAAGATCTGGATCGGTCCGGCAAAATCAAACCAATCCGTAAAAATGTAACCAATGATATAACCCGGCATAGCAAGAGGCAGAACCAATGCCCATTGTAACCATTTCTCGGTTGGCAGTTTGCACATAGCCATAAACCAAGCGCTTGGGATACCGAGAATCAAAGAAAGAATCATCACACCAGAAGTCAGAGCAACGGTGTTATAGATGTAGGTTGGCATGACCGTCGACATCAAATGCGTAAACAAGTCATCCGTCTCGCCAATGGCGGTATAGAAGATCGCTAAGATCGGCAAAACCAGTAACAGGGTGATCACCCCACTACTGGTTTTCCATAGAGAATGTTTATTCTTCATTGCCTAAATACTGCAAGGCTTTATGAAATACAAATGCAGTTGCAAATACATCTCATATCCTTTAATCAAATGGGGGTATAGTTATACCCCCACATGGAATTAAAGGTCAAATTTCACTTCATCTAGTAGCTTAATTGCAGCTTCGTGGTGAGAAGCAATGTCATCTAGAGAGATAGTATCTGCTTTGAAGTCACCCCAAGATTCCACAAGTTCAGAACGCTTAACGCCTTCTTTTACTGGGTACTCGTAGTTTACTTCTGCATACATTTGCTGCGCTTTGTCACCCGTTAGGAATTCCATTAGCTTCACAGCGTTGTCTTTGTTTGGAGAGAACTTCGCCATTGCCATACCAGAGATATTTACGTGAGTACCTGTTGTCTCTTGGTTAGGGAAGTTGATGTATACCGCGTCAGCCCAAGCTTTTTGCTCTTTGTCGTTAACCATCTTACCTAGGTAGTAGCTGTTACCTAGAGAAACGTCACATAGACCTTCTTTGATTGCTTTAACTTGAGCGCGGTCGTTACCTTGAGGCTTACGAGCTAGGTTCGCTTTAACGCCTTCTAGCCACTCTTTTGTTTCAGCTTCACCGTGGTGCGCGATCATAGAAGACACTAGAGATACGTTGTAAGGATGCTTACCGCTACGTGTACAGATTTTACCTTTGAATTCAGGCTTTGCTAGGTCTGCATAGTTGAAATCGTTACCTAGCTTACCAACACGGTCACGTGAAGAGTAAACGTTACGAGTACGTAGAGTGAGAGCAAACCACTCGTTTTCTTTATCTTGGTACTGTGCAGGTACGTTTTCTTCGATGATTTTGCTGTCTACCTTTTGAACCAGACCTTTGTTTGTCAGTTCAGCTAGACGGCTGATATCTGTAGTAAGGATTACGTCAGCAGGGCTGTATTCGCCTTCCTGAGCCAACTTCTCTGCTAGACCTTTTTTCGCAAACTTAACGTTTACTTTGATACCAGTTTCTTTAGTGAACTCGTTGAACATAGGTTCAACTAGGAAAGGTTGACGGTAAGAGTAGACGTTCACTTCTTCAGCAGCCATTGCTGTTGGAGCTAGAGTTGCGCAAGTAATCGCTGAAAGAGTTAGCAGTTTTTTCATTGTTTAATCCTTTACCATGCTAATGATAACGTTTATCAGTTGCGTTATTATATGCATGTTCAATAAGAAAACAATTAATCCATAAAAAAAACCTACTCGTCAGAGCAGGTTTTTGATGATTTACTTTGTAACGAATTGTGTCGTTATGACTGTTATTTCACAGTCACGAATTCTGGGTAAGCGCCAACACCACAGTCGTGCATATCCATACCTTCCAACTCTTCGTCTTCCGACACTCGGATACCAATTGTTGCCTTCAGAATTGCCCATACCACAAGGCTTGCACCGAATACCCAAGCGAAGATAACAGCAGCACCTAGAAGCTGTGCACCAAATGTGGCATCACCATTACTTAGCGGCACAACCATAAGACCAAAGAAGCCACACACACCATGAACTGAGATAGCACCTACAGGATCATCAATCTTCACTTTATCCAGACCAATGATACTGAACACAACTAGCGCACCAGATACCGCACCGATAGCCACAGCATAAAGTGGTGATGGTGATAGAGGATCGGCAGTGATTGCTACAAGACCTGCCAAGGCACCGTTCAGAATCATCGTTAGGTCAGCTTTACCCCAAGTGGTTTTACACACTAGTAGAGCTGCAATTGCGCCTGCCGCTGCCGCTGCGTTAGTGTTCAAGAAAATTTGACCTACCGCTGTCGCGTTCTCAAAGTCAGAAACCATTAGTTGAGAACCGCCGTTGAAACCGAACCAACCAAACCAAAGGATGAATGTACCTAATGTCGCTAGAGGCATGTTTGAACCTGGAATTGGGTAGATTTCACCATTTTTGCCATATTTACCTTTACGAGCACCCAGTAGTAATACGCCAGCTAACGCTGCTGCTGCACCCGCCATGTGTACAATGCCTGAACCAGCAAAGTCACTAAAGCCAGCTTCTGATAAGAAACCACCGCCCCAAGTCCAGTAACCTTCCATAGGGTAGATAAATGCCGTCAGTACCGCAGAGAAGATAAGGAAAGACCAAAGCTTCATGCGCTCAGCAACTGCACCAGATACGACTGACATTGCTGTAGCTACGAATACAACTTGGAAGAAGAAGTCCGACTCTAGAGAATGATCTGCCCCTTCACCTTGTGTGCCAATTAGCGCACCAAATGATGGTAGCCAGCCGCCTTCGCCATTATCAACATACATAATGTTGTAGCCGACCAATAAGAACATGGTACAGGCAATCGCATATAGACAGATATTTTTGGTTAGAATTTCGGTGGTGTTTTTAGAGCGAACTAAGCCCGCTTCCAGCATGGCAAAGCCTGCTGCCATCCACATTACCAACGCACCGGAAATGAGGAAGAAAAAGGTGTCGAGTGCGTAACGTAATTCCGTTACCGTTGTTGTTAATTCCATGATAGTTCTCCAATCCCTTGAATTCTTAAAGTGCTTCTGCGTCCATTTCACCAGTACGAATACGCACGGCTTGGTTTAGGTCGTAGACAAAAATCTTGCCGTCACCAATTTTTCCGGTTTGAGCCGCTTTAGTGATGGCTTCTACCACGCGTTCCACATTGTCTGCATGGGTCGCGATTTCTAGTTTTACTTTTGGTAGAAAGTCGACTTGGTATTCAGCACCACGATATAGTTCCGTGTGCCCTTTTTGGCGACCAAAACCTTTAACCTCAGATACTGTCATCCCTTCAATACCGACATCAGCCAATGCTTCGCGCACATCGTCTAATTTAAAAGGCTTTATAATGGCATTAATGATTTTCATTGAATCTTCTCCGCAGCTTTCATCCTGAAACACTTGTATTAATCCAAGCTGCGTGCCAACTTTTTATCTACTTGATTTATATGAATTTATTAAAAATAATAATCTTATAAACAAAAAGGGCGCACCACATCGGTGCGCCCTTTTCACAAATATAAGGCAACCCTAATTAGACTACCCAAAATTGTGCATTAAATGTTCAAAAAGTCTTTCCACTGCTCTATCAAGGCACAAAAGTCCTCAATACCACAACTCGCAGTACTCTCAGCATCATAGAAATCGAACTCACTTTCCATCTCGACTTCATAGTCGTGACCCAGTACGTTTTCTTGAACCAGAACTTCATCGCCGACGATCATTAAACTTATCTCAGATCCAGTTAATCTATGCTCTTGAGATGGCGAAGAAAATGCCTGTTCAACCAAGCTTTCAACTTGCGCAATCTTAGCCGGATCTTTGCCAATTTCTTCTTGTAGCCAGCGACCTACAATCTCATGCCCCATACTACATTTGACATAATATTCGCCCATCAATGTATTGCGGATGAATTCAAACTCCATCGAGATCGCCTTTTCGTATCAATTTGGTGCGGAGTATACAGGGAGATATGGGATGGGAGAAGCGCGAGACGCGGAGCTCTCTCAATCGCTTGTTTAAAAGAGATTCCCGACAGCACTCCTTTGTCGTTTTCAGGAATGACATCGTTTTTACTCTTGGCTATTTAATCGTCATCCTCAAGAGCGAGGTACGAGCGAGCTGGGGATCTCTCGCAATGCGTTATCTAAAAAAACGCCCACCAAATGGTGGGCGCTTATCAAGTATTAGCAAAGCTCACTAAGAATTATGCAGGCTCTTGGAAAATCACTTCTGCCGCTTTCTTGGTGTACTGATCCATCTTGTGGAAGTTCAAGTATCGGTATGTGTCTGCTGCTGTCGCATCAATTTGCTTCGCGTATTCTAAGTACTCTTCTTTGGTTGGAATCTTACCTAGAATTGCACCTACCGCTGCTAGCTCCGCAGACGCAAGGTAAACATTAGCACCCGTACCAAGACGGTTCGGGAAATTACGCGTTGAAGTCGACATTACCGTCGCTTTATCTGCTACGCGTGCTTGGTTACCCATACATAGAGAACACCCTGGCGTTTCAATACGTACACCAGCACGACCATAGATACCGTAGTAACCTTCCTCTGTCAGTTGGTCACGGTCCATCTTGGTTGGCGGTGCCACCCATAGACGAGTATTTAATTGACCACCGTATTGCTCTAGCAATTTACCTGCTGCACGGAAGTGACCAATGTTAGTCATACAAGAACCGATAAACACTTCATCAATCTGTGTACCTTGAACTTCAGATAGAAGACGAGCGTCATCTGGATCGTTCGGTGCACATAGGATTGGCTCGTGAATATCTGCTAGGTCGATTTCAATGATGTGCGCATATTCTGCATCCGCATCTGCTTCCATCAACTCTGGGTTTGCTAACCACTCTTCCATCGCTGTGATACGACGCTCGATAGTACGACGATCGCCGTAACCTTCCGAGATCATCCACTTAAGCATAGTGATGTTTGAGTTTAGGTATTCCTCGATAGACTCTTGAGATAGCTTAACTGTACAGCCTGCCGCAGAACGCTCTGCTGATGCATCAGACAGCTCGAATGCCTGCTCTACAGTTAGGTGCTCAACGCCTTCAATTTCTAGTACACGACCAGAGAATTCGTTGATCTTACCTGCTTTCTCAACCGTCAGTAGACCTTGTTGGATTGCGTAGTAAGGGATGGCATGTACCAAGTCACGTAGCGTGATACCTGGCTGCATTTCACCTTTAAAGCGTACCAAGATTGACTCTGGCATATCCAGTGGCATAACACCTGTCGCAGCTGCGAATGCTACGAGACCTGAACCTGCTGGGAATGAAATACCAAGAGGGAAACGTGTATGTGAATCACCACCCGTACCAACGGTATCAGGTAGAAGCATACGGTTTAACCATGAGTGAATTACACCATCACCAGGACGAAGCGATACACCGCCACGGTTCATAATGAAGTCAGGTAGTGTATGGTGCGTATTTACATCGACTGGTTTTGGATAAGCAGACGTGTGACAAAATGACTGCATCACGAGATCAGCAGAGAAGCCTAGACACGCAAGGTCTTTTAGTTCGTCACGTGTCATTGGACCGGTAGTATCCTGAGAACCTACCGTTGTCATCTTCGGTTCACAGTATTGACCTGCACGTACACCTTCTACGCCACATGCTTTACCCACCATCTTCTGAGCCAAGGTGTAACCTTTATCAGAAGCTGAAGGGTCAACAGGCTTAGCAAAAAGATCGGTTTCTTCTAGACCAAGTGATGCACGAGCACGGCTTGTTAAGCCACGACCAATAATCAGTGGAATACGACCACCAGCACGAACTTCATCAAGCAACACTTTGCTCAGTTCAAAGCTAGAGATCTCTTCACCGTTTTTACGCACAACACCTTCGTATGGGAAGATATCAATCACATCACCCATGTTCATGTTTTGCACGTCTAGTTCAATTGGTAGTGCACCAGAATCTTCCATCGTGTTGTAGAAAATTGGGGCGATCTTACCACCTAGACAGATACCACCCGTGCGCTTATTTGGTACAAATGGGATATCTTCACCCATAAACCAAAGCACTGAGTTAGTTGCTGATTTACGCGAAGAACCGGTACCAACAACATCACCTACGTATGCGAGTGGAATGCCGTCTTTTTGCAGTTCTTCAATTTGATTGATAGGACCAACGCTGCCTGGTTGATCCGGTACAATGCCATCACGTTCCATTTTCAGCATCGCTTTTGCGTGTACTGGAATATCTGGACGAGACCAAGCATCTGGAGCTGGAGACAAGTCATCGGTGTTGGTTTCACCGGTTACTTTAAATACTTTAACAGTAATCTGATCCGCGACTTTCTTCTTCGATGTGAACCATTCAGCATCAGCCCACGATTGTAGAACTTGTTTCGCGAATGCATTACCTGCTTTAGCCTTCTCTTCAACATCATAGAAAGCGTCAAACATCAGTAGAGTATGAGACAGCGCTTTTACAGCAATAGGCGCTAGTAGGTCATCTTCTAGGAATTCAACTAGAGGAGCGATGTTGTAACCGCCTTGCATTGTACCTAGTAGCTCAGCTGCCTTTTCACGGCTCACAAGTGGTGATTCCACTTCACCTTTTGCTACCGCCGTCAGGAAACCCGCTTTTACATAAGCAGCTTCATCTACACCTGGTGGGATACGGTTCTCTAGTAGGTCAAGAATAAAAGCTTCTTCACCTTGCGGGGGATTTTTCAGAAGTTCAACAAGTCCAGCAACTTGTTCAGCGTCTAGCGGTTTAGGAACAACTCCTTCGGCAGCACGCTCTTCGACGTGTTTACGGTAGGCTTCAAGCACGACTTTTTTCCTCTCATTGCGGTTCCTCCTTTTTAATTACTATTTTTCAAAGTAAAGGAGTGAACATCCTTGGAAACTTGGCTCTCCATTGCCCTTGTTTTCATTCAATTCTGATTGAGAAACAGCGCCGTAGAGGCCAAACTGTGGGCGAAAGGATAGCAAATTTAACGTTAAATTAAAATCTCATCATTTTGACCAACATAGCAACTTACGACTAAAGTCCGGTAAATTTTGGCTAAATATGCGGAGATTTTGCTGTCCTATTCCCGGTTATTTAAATGATGTTCCAACGATCAAGTACACGGCATCTAAATTCTGCTCTGTACGACCGTATGCCAACATAACGGGTCCTATTGGCGAATCAACACCAAAGAAAATTGATGCGGCATTGTACAGCGGTGCCTCATTCAGCTTGAGATCGTTATCCGACCAAACACCACCATGTTCAAGGGATGCACCAAGGTAAACTGGCGCTTCAAACAGCCCAAAGTCGTTATCCATCCATTTATAACGATACACCAAACTGGTATAGAATAAGTTTTGTCCAATCAGACTGTTACGAGGGATACCAGACAAATTTAAGAAACCACCTAGCTCTCTAGGGTCCAAAGGTACAAAAGAGTTTTTACTCTCAACAAAGCTGTATTCCGCTTGACCGACTAAAGTATGACGACTGTGAGTCACCGCCCCCTTAAAACGAGCGGTAATTTCATAAACCGTATCTTCAATACTGTTTTTTGCGTTTTCACCTCGGAGATCTTCTGGGGTTTTGTCATGAGAAACAAGGTAGTCCAAGTCAATCAGCATGCCACGAGTCGGAAATGCAAAGTCATCCAGTGTATCTAAGCGATAGTTGGCAAATACCCCCAATCGCTCGTAGTCGAGCTCACCCGCAGACTGAATGGTGGAGGCCTCTATCGTCCCTTTGGTATAGCGACCACCAACTCGGAATTCTTGCCACAAGGTTGGTTGCACACCCGCTGCCAGCTCAGTGATAAACTCGGTATAAGAAACGGGTAAATAGTCATAAACGGAGCCGATATCGGGGTTTTCAAACTCGTCATCGATAGGTAAGTTCCGGTTCTCAGTGTTGTAATTGAGTTTTCCAGAAACAAACAATTCCTGACTCGAAAGTACTGGAGAGTACAACTCCGCTTCAATCAGTTTATCAGTGCCCATATCAACATTTAGAGTCAGTTCCGCACCGTGAGAGTTCAGATTGGTGAAGTTTGCTGACACGCCGATTCCGTACTGGCTGTCAGTGTTAAAGTCATCTTCTAGGAAGAAGCGAAAATTGAGGTAGTTCGGTCCCCATGACTTTTCGTTTACCTCAAAGACCAATAAATTAACGTCATCGATCTCTTCGAAGTGGTAAGTGATCAATTCAAAGCGATCCAGCGCATAAAGGTTTTCGACCGCTTTTTCGATTTCGTCTGTTTTTAATGGTCGCCCAGTATCAAGCTCTAGACGGTTAGTCAGCAACACATCGCTGTAGTGCGTATTGTTCACCAATACAATCTGATCAACCACGCGCTGATCACCATATTCCAGATTTTTACGCGCATCTTGCTTGTGCTCAATGTACTTTTGGTACTCGGCGTTCGACACACTCAAGCCTTTCAATTTGGACTCAAGACTCTTGGTGATCTCATAACCAGCCTGAAACGCATCGGGCATTTTATTGAACTCAACCGTCTCCATTTGCCCTACATTAGGACGAATATAAACATCATCTCCGCTTAGTGTTTCGGCTTGCTCTTGGGTACTACGACGAACAAGATAGTTAGAAAGCTGATCAGCAACGGTAAACAAACCGGTAAAGTCTTCTTTGTTTTTGTAGTCAGTACTGATATCCACCGCAATAACGATGTCGGCCCCCATAGCACGAGCGACATCTACGGGCATGTTATTGACCACACCGCCATCCACCAGCATATGACCATTTAGTTCATAAGGAGGGAGTGCGCCTGGAACAGACATACTTGCCATCATTGCATCAACAAGATAGCCGTTATCAAGCACCACTTCTTCCAATTCAACAATGTCAGTGGCGACCGAGCGGTATGGGATAGCAAGGTCATCGAAAGAGTCAAAACGACCAAGGTTACCTGTCGTTTCACGCAAAATACGAAGCATATTCTGCCCTTGAACGACACCAGTCGGTGAACGAACTTCACCAAACCTTAAGCCTAGATCTGTCGTGATTTGATAACGGTCTTCATATTCTTTGTCGCGGACGCGACGTTGGCTGCGGTCAACACGGTCTCGATAGCCGCTGTTCCAATCCACACTGTAGATAAAGCTTTCAATTTCATCCGCGCTCATGCCAGTCGCATATAAACCACCGACATAAGCGCCCATGCTAGTGCCGGTAATGATATCAACCGGAATATGCATCTCTTCAAGCGCCTTCAAAACCCCGATATGGGCGGCACCTTTTGCACCACCACCAGCAAGCACGACGGCAATTTTAGGGCGAGGATGATCATCACTGATGTGTTTGGCAAAGGAAGGAGTGGCAATCAAAAAGGAGCAGACCCACAGTGCAATAAAACGCAACCATGAGCTTGAGATCGACTTTTTGAACATTCACTTCTTCCTTTATTGAATATTTAACACCTACTTGTACTAAGAATTGAACAACTGCACAAGTCAGTGATGGTGTTTTTGATGGTCTTACCAATCAAATAAATTATTCAACCAGTTCGACTTTTTCTCGCATTGTTGTTTGATTTGCCCAGTTTTGTCCCACACTGGCAATTTGTACTCACTACGACAATTGATTTCTAACGCGCCGTTCGCTGCTTTTTGGAAGCCAAGTGTCGTCACCTCTTTTGGCCAAGGTAGCTCCAACCTTTCAGGAATACGCTGTTTCAAGTATTCCGCGTAAACACGCAATGCACCGCTTGAACCTGTCAACTTGGTAGACTTATTGTCATCGCGCCCAAGCCAAATCGTGGTAACTTCACGCCCATCAATACCCACAAACCAACTGTCACGACTGTCGTTACTCGTACCCGTTTTTCCTGCTAGTGCTGCCCAAGCAAACTGACTTTGTAGGAATCGTCCTGTCCCTTGTGCGACACCTTGCTTCATAGCATAGGTCGTTAACCAAGCCGCTTGTTCATCTACTGCTGGAGCTGACCGAGGTAGAGATTGATAAAGCACATTGCCGTCCATATCGACAACCGAACGCAGCGCCGACAGCTTGGCACGCTTACCAGAGTTAGTCAGCGTTTGATACATTTGCGCTACTTCAAACGGTGTTAATGAAAATGAGCCCAAGAACATGGATGGCACAGGGCGAATTTCATTCTTATCAACACCAAGGCGTTCTAAGGTATTAGACACCTCTGGGATACCAAGCTGCATCCCCAAACGAACGGTTGGTACATTCAATGATTTTGCCAAGGCTAAATACAACGGAACATCACCACGAAACTTACGGTCGAAGTTGCGTGGCGACCAAACGGAGCCTTTGCTCCCCTTCAAACTCAGAGGCGTATCATGAAGCGTTGTCCCAAGGTTGTATTTTTCAGGTTGCTCCAATGCCGTCAGATAGATAGCAGGTTTAACCAATGACCCAATTGGACGACTGGCATTCAGTGCACGGTTAAAGCCTTCATACCCGACACGTTTACCGCCAACCATTGCGCGAATTTCACCGCTATGACGATCCACGGCAACAGCAGCCGCTTCAAGCTCCTTACCTGCACGTTTTGCCAGTTCAGGGACTTTCTTCGCAATGGCTTTTTCGAGTTTACTTTGCGATACAGGATCAAGAGAGGTAAATAAGCGTAATCCGGTTTCTGCTTTGAAGTTGTCACCCACCTTCTCTTTCAGTTCGATATTCAGTTGTTGGAAATACGCAGGCTGTCGACTAGCGATACGTGGCTTGCTTTGTGTATCAAGTGGACGACTCACCGCTTGTTCGTATTGCTGCGCAGTCAGCATGTCTTGTTGCATCAGTAGACGCAGTACTAAGTCACGACGCGTCTTAGTACGTTCTGGGTAGCGAATAGGGTTGTAGTAAGATGGTCCTTTTACCATTCCCACTAGCATTGCAAGCTGATCGATACGTAGCTCTTGGATAGGCTGACCGAAGTAATAGCGTGATGCCAAAGCGAAACCATGAATCGCATCACCACCGCTCTGACCCAAATATACCTCGTTGAGGTAAGCTTCCAGAATACGGTCTTTGCTGTAACGATAATCGAGAATTAATGCGATATACGCTTCACGCACCTTGCGCCACAAGGTTTTATCACGAGTCAGGAACAAGTTTTTCGCCAACTGTTGAGTTAGCGTACTGCCGCCTTGTACGGTACGACCCGCTTTGATGTTCGCCACTAAAGCACGGGCAATGGCAAGTGGTGATACACCATCGTGTTGATAAAAGTCGCGATCTTCCGTCGCTAATAATGCATCAACTAAGATCTCCGGGAATTGATCGCGACGTAAGAACAAACGTTGCTCATTTTGGTCTTTTTCCAGCATTCCCAACATCTTAGGTTCAATGCGTAAGTAGCCAAGATCACCTTTCGACTCTAAAGATTGAATACGTTGTAAGCCGCTGCTTGAGAAATGCAACATCACATGACGATCAGGCTCTGGCCCGTCAGCAAATTCAAACGGACGACGAATCAGTTCAATACGCGTTGAAGAAGATGAATACTCACCTGGGTAACGAGGCTGGCTGACTTTACGGTAGTTCAGCACATCGAGTTCATTACGCATCTCTTTAATCGTAATGTTCTGTCCTGGGCTTAAATTGAGAATGCGGGCATAAACCACCGTAGGCAGATCAAACAACTGGCCATCAAAGCGATCTTTAACCACACTATCTAGGTAAATACCGACAAACAATAACACCGCAGCCAAGGCAACGCCGGCTTTCCAACTGAACGACCAAATGACTTTAAGCCAAGAACGTTTACCATTGTTTGTTTTTTTCGCTGGTGATTTTCTTGGGCGTTTTGCGCCACTTTTCTTAGTCGTCGTTTTACTTGACGCGGTCTTCTTGGCTGGCGCTCGCTTTGCACCGGGCTTTTTAGTATCAGTCATTGTTCAATTGTCTTTTTGTTTTGGTTGTCGCTACATGCGTCGCTGGATCGTCAGGCCAAACATGCTTAGGGTAACGACCTTTCATTTCTTTCTGTACTTCTTTGTAGCTTCCCACCCAGAATGCGGCGAGATCTGTCGTCACCTGAAGAGGGCGTTGTGCTGGAGAGAGTAATTCAAGCACCAGGCGCTTTCGTCCCTGTGCCACAGTTGGTGAAGTACTTTCACCAAACACCTCTTGCATACGGACAGAAAGCACAGGCTCATGACCACACTGATAACGAATTCGCTTTTTCGAACCAGTTGGCAGGCGGTACTCTTCAGGCAACCACTCATCAATATGCTGATTCAACGGCCATCCCAATCGAGCATTTAGTGCTTTCACTAAATTTACCTTTGCCAAGTCTTTCACTGAGGCAACCGTACTCATGTATGGCTCTAACCACTCTTCTAAGCTCGCCAGCAAATCAACGTCATCAAAACTTGGCCAAGCCTGCTCTGGTAACCATTCCACTGCGCAGCGAATACGTTCTAGTAAATTCTCCGCTGCTGGTGTCCAGTTTAGACTTTGTAAGCCCTGACGGCGGACATAGGTGAGTAAAGCTTGTGTCATTTTTTCTTTGCCTGGGCTTGGCAAGGCATCCCGCTTGATAATCAAACGCCCAAGCTTAACTTGACGCTCAGCCATCAATCGACCTTTTTTCTCATCCCAATCAACCACATCATCTGTTGTAAAGAGATGCTCAAACACTTCTTCTAACTCATTGATATCTAGTTCACAAGCCAGATTAATTTGACTAGAGTTGGAATGCGATCGCATTAAATCAATCGCGATTAAGTAATCACAATCGCCTAAAGTTTCTTCTGGTCGGCACTCAGCACCATGTCCGTTGGACAATGTAAAACGCCCATGTTGATTCGAACGTTGCTGCGCGACACGATCAGGAAATGCAAGGCTTAATACTAACGGCAGTGCTCGCTCATCAACCTCTGATAGACTGAACATCGTATCCAGTTTAAGGGCGACGGTTTGAGATCGCTTATGCAATATCGATTTTTTCGGATGTGTACCACTCACCCAACGATGTAAGCTGTGTGCGATATTCGTGATATTACGCTCTGGCTCTTCAATAAGAGCGACCGCAGCCAGTGCAGTGTTTAGCATTTTTACGTCATGTTGCTGTGCTTGAATTAGCATAGCTGCCGAGCGAGGTTCTACGCCAAGCTCATGAGCAATTTTGCCCTCAGGAGTCAGTTGACCTTGCTCAGAAAGCAGCCCTAACGCAATTAACAACTGCTTAGCTTGAGCAAGAGATGCCGCCGAAGGAGTGCTGAGCCATTTGAGCTCGGAAATATCTCCCGCTCCCCAAAAGGCTAACTCCATCACTAGGCTCGCTAAGTCTGAGTGCAGTATTTCTGGCTGTGGCACTTGTGGTTGCTGCTTAAATTGGCTTTCAGAGTAAAGGCGAACGCAAATCCCCTCTTCAATACGCCCTGCACGACCAGAACGTTGAATCGCAGACGATTGTGCCACTCGTACTTGCTCTAATCGCGTAAGCCCATTCTTCAAATCAAAACGCGCCACACGCTCTAATCCAGAATCAACAACTAGTCGAATACCTTCAATGGTCAAAGAAGTTTCGGCAATGTTAGTCGCGAGCACGACTTTGCGTTTATCTCCAGAAGCAGGAGCGATGGCTTTTTGCTGCTCGGCAAAGCTAAGTTGACCGTATAACGGACACACTTCTACGTTATCAGGTAGGTGTACTAAACGCTCTTGCACTTGCTTGATGGCACCAACACCCGGAAGAAAAGCAAGCAAAGAACCAGACTCTTTCTGAATTAAACTTTCTATTGTTTTTGCCATTGATGTCGGTAGGTGATCGTTGACTCCTAGCGGCAAGTAACGAGTCTCTACCTCAAAACTGCGACCTTGAGACTCTATATATGCCGCCTCTGGCAGCAAGGTTTGCAACGCACCTTGATCGAGCGTTGCCGACATCACAACAAGCTTTAAATCATCTCGTAATGCCTCTTGAACCTCCAAACTGAAAGCCAACGCGGTGTCTGCGTGAATGCTGCGCTCATGAAATTCATCAAAGATCAGTAAATCGATGCCGTTTAATTCAGGGTCACTTTGGATCATACGGGTCATGATCCCTTCAGTCACAATTTCAAGTTGCGTGTTTTTACTCACCTTCGTTTCACCGCGAACTCGGTACCCAACACGTTCTCCGACTTGTTCACCTAACTGCTGTGCGAGATAACGAGCGATATTACGCGCCGCCAGACGTCGAGGCTCCAGCATCACGATTTTGCCTGTCACAGATTGTTTTTGTAGAAGTTGCAGTGGGAAGTACGTGGATTTACCAGCACCTGGTGCGGCTTTGAGGATCACTTGATGTTGATTTTTGACCGCCGTAAGTAATTGTGGCATCACGGCTTCAATCGGCAATTGTGACAAAGGAAATACCCTGTGGTGTAATGTTGGCAACATTGTACATAAAAACACTCTTGGCTAAATAAGCAAATGCAATTCGAACCCGCTCTAGAGTCAGCGACTCTGCTCAAACGCTACAAACGCTTTCTTGCCGATATCGAACTGGATAACGGTGAGATTCGAACAATTCACTGTGCGAACACTGGCGCAATGACAGGCTGTGCCACTCCGGGCAACAAAGTTTGGTACTCCACTTCCGATAACCCAAAGCGCAAATATCCGAACAGCTGGGAACTCAGTGAAACCGCACAAGGGCATCGGATCTGCATTAATACCGCTCGCGCGAACCAATTAGCCGTAGAAGCAATTGAAAATAATGTCATTTCAGAGTTGTTGGGATATGACCAACTTCAAACTGAGGTGAAATATGGCAATGAAAATAGCCGAATTGATATCTTGCTCAGCGCAAGCGACAAATCAAAGTGTTATATAGAAGTGAAGAGCGTCACCCTACTTGATGAAGAAAGCTCATCAGGACAAGGTTATTTCCCTGATGCCGTGACTACCAGAGGGCAAAAGCACCTGAGAGAGCTCACAGAAATGGCACAAAATGGAAGTAGAGCCATACTTTTATTCACTGTTTTACATTCAGGTATTGAAAAAGTATCCGCGGCGCACCATATAGACGCGAAATATTCAACGTTACTAAAACAAGCACAAGACGCTGGAGTGGAAGTTCTCTGCTATAAAGCTGAGTTAAGCAACACTGAAATCAAACTAATCTCGGCGATTGAATTTATCAATTAAGAGAAAAAATGATGTCATCTTCACAATGATGATAAGTTTGCAATTCAGTAATTGCCTGCACCGCCTCTTTTTGCTATAGATACCCGCCTTAAATTGACTGCAAAGCAGTTGACTAGGTGTAAGTAGGAGATGCTGTATGCCAGAATCAAAGAAGAAAACGATAGGCATCCTAGCCATTGCCGGTGTGGAGCCATATCAGGAAAAGCCTGGTGAAGAATACATGTCACCAGAGCAGGTTGAACACTTTACAAAGATCTTAACAGCTTGGCGTAATCAGCTCAGGGAAGAAGTCGATCGCACTGTACACCACATGCAGGACGAAGCAGCAAACTTCCCAGATCCAGTTGACCGTGCTTCTCAAGAGGAAGAGTTCAGCTTAGAACTGCGTAACCGTGACCGTGAGCGTCGTCTGATCAAGAAGATCGAAAAGACTCTAGATAAAATCACTGAAGACGACTTTGGCTTCTGTGAATCTTGTGGCGTAGAGATCGGCGTTCGTCGCCTAGAAGCGCGTCCAACTGCAGACCTTTGTATTGACTGTAAAACACTTGCAGAGATCAAAGAGAAACAGATGCAAGGTTAATCAATCTGGCATTATGATTATTGAAAGGGAGCTCAGGCTCCCTTTTTGTTTTAGCTAACTTCGCAACGTCGAGTTTGTCGCTTTTTATACCCGTATAATTTCGAGATATACGCATGACACGCTATGTAGGTCGATTCGCCCCATCCCCTTCTGGTCCATTACATTTTGGTTCCCTCGTCGCTGCATTGGGCAGCTATTTCCAAGCGAAAGCTAACCAGGGTACTTGGCTCGTTCGTATTGAAGACCTTGATCCACCAAGAGAGATGCCAGGAGCGGCTGAGGCTATACTGAATGCGCTAAAAGCATATCAACTGCACTGGGATGGCGAAGTGGTCTATCAAAGTGACCGTCACGACCTTTATCAGACGCAAATTGATACTTGGTTAGAGAATGGTGACGCTTACTATTGCCAATGCACGCGCAAGCAAATCAAAGAGCATGGTGGTTATTATCCCGGCACTTGTCGCGACAAAGGCTTGAAAGAAGGCGCGATTCGCCTAAAAATGACCAAGCCCATCGCTAATTTTCTCGATCAGAAGCATGGCTTGATGACCATGCCTCCTGCGTTAGTAAATGAAGATTTCATTATTAAACGTCGAGATGGATTATTTGCCTATAATCTTGCGGTAGTATTAGATGACATTGACCAAGGGGTGACTGAAGTCGTCCGTGGAGCCGATTTAATTGAACCTACAGGTCGTCAAATCAGCTTGTACCAAATCCTTGGAAAACCAGAAGTTAGCTACTTACATTTGCCATTAGCGATGGATACTAATGGCAACAAGCTGTCGAAACAAAATCATGCGACAGCGATTGATGTCGATAATCCGAAGCCTGCTCTGCTGCACGCCATGACGTTTTTAGGCTTCCATATTCCAGAAGCCATTCAAGCCGCTAATGTAGATGAAATACTGCGTTGGGGATGTAAAAATTGGTGTTTAGAGCAGCTTCCAGCAGAGATCGAGATCACACCGAGATTCTCAAACGGCACTGCGTAGGCTATTATTAGCCGCAAAATTGGCCCTAGAGGCGTAAAAAACTAACCAAAGCAAGATTGGATTAAACCCAGTTATTGCCAGATGCACATGAATACAAACGACTATACAACAAGCGAATCTGCCATGATCCCAGAACTCGCTCTCAATGTAATTACTCGTGAAGAGCACAACATTTCGCGTAAGCAGATCAGTGACAATGCACTGAAGGTGCTATACCGACTAAACGGTGCCGGTTTCGATGCTTTTCTTGTGGGTGGCGGGGTTCGAGACTTACTGCTTGGACAGAAACCAAAAGACTTTGATATCGCAACCAACGCGACTCCAGAACAAATCAAGCAACTGTTTAGAAACTGCCGTTTGATTGGTCGTCGCTTCCGTCTCGCCCACATTATGTTTGGACGTGACATCATCGAAGTTGCGACTTTCCGCGGTCACCACCAAGAGCAAAAAAACAAGAACGTTTCACAGCAGTCTAAAGAAGGCATGCTGCTTCGTGACAATGTTTACGGCACGATTGATGAAGATGCAGAGCGCCGTGACTTCACGATTAACTCGATGTACTACAACATCGCAGACTACTCAATTCACGACTACGCGCGTGGTATTGAAGACCTAGAAGACCGCCTTGTTCGCCTGATCGGTGATCCAGAAACCCGCTATCGCGAAGACCCTGTGCGTATGCTGCGTGCGATTCGCTTTGCCGTGAAACTCGACTTCGACATCGAAGAAGACACCGCCGCACCAATTGAAGAGATGTCAACGCTACTACGCGACATCCCATCTGCGCGCCTGTTCGAAGAATCGTTAAAGCTGCTTCAATCAGGTCATGGTCTAGAGACCTATCACCTCCTGCGTGAGTACAACCTATTCCAACAGTTGTTCCCAGCAATTGCTGAGCACTTCACGGAAGAATACGAATCTCACACCGAGCAAATGCTCGATTTAGTGCTTGATTCAACCGACATGCGTATTGAAGAAGGCAAGCGCATTAACCCAGCATTCATGTTTGCTGCAATGCTGTGGTACCCGCTATGTGCGATGGCAGATAAGTTAATGGAACAGCGTAATCTGTGCCATTACGATGCCATCATGGAAGCGAGCAACATCATTCTTGATGACCAAGTTCGTACGATTGCTATTCCACGCCGTCATACCGCCACTATCCGTGAAATTTGGCAACTGCAATTACGTCTTCCTCGACGTAATGGTAAGCGTGCATTCCGCCTAATGGAGCTCAACAAATTTAGAGCTGGCTTTGATTTTCTTGAAATGCGCGGTGAAATTGAGGGTGGCGAGACTCAGAAGCTTGCCAAGTGGTGGGAAACTTTCCAAAATGCAGGCCGAGAAATGCGCCAAGCAATGGCAGGTGACCTTGATAGCCAAGCACCTAAAACCGGTCAACGCCGCCGCAAAACCTATCGCAAGAAAAAGAGTAAGCCAAAATCATGATCACAGCATACATTGCGGTAGGCAGTAACTTGGCTGATCCCGTCAGCCAAGCGAAACAAGCGATTGAGGCTCTAAAATCAATCCCAAACTCTGAGTTTGTGCAAGCCTCTTCGCTCTACAGCAGTACGCCGATGGGACCACAAAACCAACCGGATTACATCAATGCGGTTGTGGCGATAAAAACCAATTTGACGCCTCTTGAGCTACTCGATTGCACCCAAGCGATTGAGCAAGAACAAGGGCGTGTCCGTAAAGATGAACGTTGGGGACCAAGAACCTTGGATCTCGATATAATTCTTTACGGCAATGAGGTGATTGATTCCGAAAGACTGACAGTTCCACACTATGGAATGAGAGAGCGCGAGTTCGTACTCTACCCTCTTGCGGAAATTGCACCAAGTTTACAACTCCCAGACGGGACCGAGGTATCGTCACTACTTGAGCAAGTAGATCGTAACGGCCTCAGCATTTGGCAGTCATAGCCAACTCCTAGTGAGGAAAAAACAATGAAAAAAATGACCATTAACGACCTGATTAAGTGGAAGCAAGAAGGTCGTAAATTTGCTACTTCAACTGCATACGATGCGAGCTTTGCCCAACTTTTTGAAAGCCAAGAAATGCCTGTTTTATTAGTAGGTGACTCTCTAGGTATGGTTCTGCAAGGTAAATCAGACACGTTACCCGTTACTGTTGAAGATATCGCTTATCACACCCGCTGTGTACGCGCAGGCAGTCCAAACTGTCTATTGATGGCTGATATGCCATTCATGAGCTACGCTACGCCAGAGCAAGCGTGTGAGAACGCAGCAACGCTAATGCGTGCTGGTGCAAATATGGTAAAAATCGAGGGCGGCGACTGGTTAGTTGATACCGTTAAGATGCTAACTGAACGTGCTGTACCAGTATGTGCTCACCTTGGTCTAACCCCTCAATCAGTCAATATCTTTGGTGGTTACAAAGTGCAAGGCCGCGATCAAGAAAAAGCCGATCGTATGGTAAAAGACGCACTGGCACTGCAAGAAGCTGGTGCTCAAATTGTTTTACTAGAGTGTGTTCCTGCTGAATTAGCGGCTCGTATTACGCAAGTTCTTGATGTTCCAGTAATTGGTATTGGTGCAGGTAATGTGACAGATGGTCAAATTCTTGTAATGCACGATATGTTTGGAATTTCGGCGAACTACATGCCAAAATTCTCGAAAAACTTCCTTGCTGAAACAGGCGATATGCGCAAAGCCGTGGCTCAATATATGGCTGATGTTGAAAGCGGTGCATTCCCAGACGAAGCTCATACCATTGCCTAGAGGATAAATGCATGCAAACTTTTGCGGAAATCTCAGCGATTCGTGAACAAGTAAAAACCTTTAAGCGTGAAGGTCGTAAAGTGGCGTTTGTTCCAACTATGGGCAACCTCCATGAAGGTCACTTAACACTTGTTCGTAAAGCTCGCGAATACGCGGATGTCGTTGTTGTAAGCATCTTTGTAAACCCGATGCAGTTTGACCGTGCAGACGATTTAAACAACTACCCTCGAACTCTAGAAGAAGATTTGAGCAAGCTAGGTGGTGAAGGCGTAGAAATCGTGTTCACACCAACACCTGAAATCATCTACCCAGAAGGCTTGGATAAACAAACGTTTGTTGATGTTCCTGGTCTGTCTACCATTCTTGAAGGTGCTTCTCGCCCAGGTCATTTCCGTGGCGTTACTACCATCGTTAACAAGCTTTTCAACATCGTTCAACCTGATGTTGCGTGCTTTGGTGAAAAAGACTTCCAACAACTTGCCGTGATTCGCAAGATGGTTGAAGACTTGGCAATGGACATCGAGATTATTGGCGTACCAACAGTACGTGAGATGGACGGTCTTGCAATGAGCTCACGCAATGGTCTTTTGACGATTGATGAGCGTCAACGTGCACCAGTGCTAGCTCGTACAATGCGTTGGATTAGCAGCGCAATGCGTGGCGGTCGTGATGATTACGCATCAGTGATTGAAGACGCAAGCGATCAGCTTCGTGCAGCAGGTCTTCAACCAGATGAAATCTTCATCCGTGATGCTCGTACACTTCAAGCAATCACTGCAGAGACAACCCAAGCGGTAATCTTGATGTCAGCATTCTTAGGTAAAGCCCGCCTAATCGACAACCAAACGGTTGATATGGCAGTAGAAACCAAAGAAGATGAATCAAGCGAAGAAAGCTCAGCAAGCGCAGAGTAAATCTAAATCTTAAATAAAAAAGGTCGGCACTAAGCCGACCTTTTTTGTATCTAGTAATGAGATTTATGAATAGACGCATTGAAGTCCTTCAGGGCGAGTCTTAAATCGCTTGTGCAACCACATCCACGCGGGAATATCTCGTTTTATCATCCCTTCAATCTCTTGATTCAAAATACTCGCGGCTTTAACTGGATTTCGTCGTTCAAACTGCCCACTCAGATCCTCACCAATGTAAAGCGTATATCGGTTATCGTTCATGACCGTCACTCCGGACATCACCGCACACTTGGTTGCATCAATTAATACACTCGATCCCGCCGTACTTGCCGCCTGTTCAACGGCAAAGAAAGGAGCAAATACCGAATTGTTCACCCCATAATCGTGATCTGGTAGGTACCACAGCCGCTGACCATTTTTCAGAACTTTAAGCATCGACTTTACGTCTTTTCGGTCTATCATTTGATGCCCACAGCGCGTTCGACCACGATGCTGAATAAACTCATAAGCAGGGTTTGAGTTCGGGCGATACACACCGTACCCTTTCGCAAATTGGCTAAAAATACGCGCCGTCATCTCTAAGTTAAGATGGTGGCTGCATATCACCAGCACACCACGTCCATTTCTTTCTTGTTCAAGAATGCGCTCTTTACCAACCACCGTCACCAAACGTTTTACCCGCCAATCGGGCCAAAACCAAGCCATGCCCGTTTCAATCAGTGCCATGCCGGTGTATTTAAAGTTTGCCTTCACCAACTCCTCACACTGGTGTTCATTATATTCAGGGAAACAGAGCTTGAGATTACGCTTAGCAATTTTCCGGCGGCGCTTCATTGGCAGCATTGCAAGGGAGCCAATACCTCTTCCCAGTACTCGCAGCAGCGGATACGGTAGCGCATTAACAACAAACGCGAGCAAGCCAAATGCAAACCAGACAGACCAGTATTTAGGGAGAAGCAATTTCAAGGTGAAAGGTGGGGACGGAACGGTATTCATGGCTTGACTCATTTACAACAAATGCATTTACAGAAATGAGTAAAACCTAGCATGTAAAAAGTCGAAAAATTGTATGGGAATGTATAGAAATGCATAAAGAAAGAGCAGCTCTCATCGCTGCTCTTTCAACATCTGTTTATGTTAGCTTCTCAAGCCAATTCCTTTGGTCACGAGGTAATGTGCCACGGCATAAAGCGCAACAACGAATACCGTCAGCACGCTAAATGACGTCACAATGCCAACATCAGAAACCCCGAGAAAACCGTAACGGAATGCGTTCACCATGTAGACGATAGGGTTCAGCTTCGACACACCTTGCCAGAACTCAGGCAACAGGCTGATAGAGTAGAACACGCCACCTAAGTAGGTCAGAGGCGTCAATACAAACGTCGGGATTATAGAGATATCGTCGAACGTTCTTGCATAAACTGCGTTGATTAAGCCACCTAGTGAGAACACAACTGATGTCATAAATACCGTCGCGATAATGATGCCCCAGTGGTCGACTTGCAGATCCACAAAAAACAGAGACACAAACGTCACAATAGTTCCCACCAATAAACCACGCACAACGCCTCCCATGACAAAACCGAGGATGATCACGTAGTTTGGTACCGGTGCAACCAGAAGCTCTTCAATATTACGCTGAAATTTCGAGCTAAAGAACGATGAGGCCACATTGGAATACGAGTTGGTGATCACCGACATCATAATCAGACCAGGCACAATGTACTCCATGTAACTAAAACCGTTCATGTCGCCAATGCGAGAGCCAATCAAACTACCAAAAATGATGAAGTACAGCGTCATTGTAATCGCTGGCGGAACTAGCGTTTGTACCCAAATACGAGTAAAGCGATTGATTTCTTTGGTGAGCAGGCTGCAAAAAGCCGTCCAATATAACTTGTACATTATTGGTTACCTCCGCGAACGATGCTGACAAACAACTCTTCCAAGCGGTTCGCTTTGTTACGCATAGACAGCACTTTTACGCCATGTTCGGAAAGCTGACTGAATACTGAGTTCAACCCCTGGCTCTTATCCAGTTCAATTTCTAGCGAGCCATTTATCATAACCTGACTATTCACCCCTTTAAGCTCTGGCATCTCACCGTCAAACTCAACATCGAGAATGAAGGTTTCAACACGAAGCTTACCAAGCAGCGCTTTCATCGTCGTATTCTCAATAAGCTCACCTTTGTTGATGATACCGATATTGCGACACAACATTTCTGCTTCTTCAAGGTAGTGAGTCGTTAGAATGATAGTAATACCCTGCTCTTGGTTAATCTCTTTTAAGAAATCCCACATCGAGCGACGCAATTCGATATCGACACCAGCGGTTGGTTCATCAAGGATCAACAACTGTGGCTCATGCATTAAAGCGCGAGCAATCATAAGACGGCGCTTCATACCACCAGATAGATTACGCGCACGTTCTTTGCGTTTTTCCCACAAATCGAGCTTTGTCAGATACTTCTCGGCACGTTCTTTCGCCTGAATCTTTGACACGCCATAGTAGCCTGCTTGCTGCATCACAATCTGTTCAACCGTCTCAAATTGGTTGAAGTTGAATTCTTGTGGCACCAAACCTAGGTTTTGCTTTGCTAATTCAAGATGCGTATCAATGTCGTAACCAAAGACCTTGGTCGTGCCTGAAGTTTTGTTTACCAAAGAAGAGATAATGCCAATCGTAGTGGATTTACCTGCACCATTTGGTCCTAGAAGCGCGTAGAAGTCACCTTTTTCTACTGTTAGGCTAATACCCTTCAACGCTTCAAATCCGCCCGCATAGGTCTTGCGAAGCTGTTCAATTTCTAATGCGTACATTGCGTAATAATTGCCATCTGTTGATGAATCGTGAATGCCAATACCGATAGAGAGTTGATATGACTCAGCGGTCAAAGCGGTATTGCACTGAAGTTGAATTAGTTTATCGTTGAATAACGATGAATACAAATAAACCTTTCTATAAAATTAGAAATAACTATAAATCCCCGACTCCGTATACTAAAAAGCGCCGCCAAACAACTTTGGCAGCGCTTTTAAAAAACAAAACAAGATTACATTGTTAGCATTTGATGCTCATCTGTTTCTACATGCTTTATCGCAGCATTCAATGCCTCATAACGGAACTTGTAAGTGTTCTCATCAGGGACTAAATCAATCACGTGGAACTTCTCTAATTGCTCACGTGTGCGTTGGTTTGGACACAGCAAGTAAACTTCACACTCCGCATCCAACGCATCTTTGATCGCATTCTCAAGCGCTAAGCCTACCGTAACATCAATCATCGGCACATCAGTCAGATCGAGGATCATCACTTCGTAATCCGAAATACTGGAGTGTTGACGAGAAATGGCTTTCGAAACACTGAAGATCATTGGTCCAGACAAGTAGAAGAACAAGACTTTACCATTGGCTCGATCAAGCAGTCCTCGTTCACTGTCCGTAAGCGGAACATCATCTTCATCGGCATCACTGATGGCCTTAACTTGGCGTGCTTGCTCACGACTCAAACGCTCAATGATGATGATATTAGAAATAAATACCCCTAACCCCACAGCAACAATCAAATCAACAAAGACCGTCAGCAGCATGACGCCATACATAACCGCCATACCTGGGAAGCTCACCTTATGAGCACGTTGGATAAAACTCCAATCAAGAATATTGAAGCCAACATACACTGCAATACCCGCCAGCACAGCCATCGGGATAGGTTCGGTCAAGCCACTTGCAACCAAAACCACCAGCGCGAGAATCAGCGCACGAATAACACCAGACAAAGGAGAACGAGCCCCTACTTGGATATTGGTTACTGTACCCATTGTGGCACCAGCACCTGGTAAAGCGCCAAACAAACCAGAAATCATGTTTGCCAAGCCTTGACCACGTAGCTCCTTGTCTGAGTCATGCTCTTTACGTGTTAATGAATCACCGATTACCGCAGTTAATAGCGTATCAATACAACCCAACGTACCCAGAACTAATGCATCAATGACCATCTCGGTGAACATCGCAGGATCGATATGTGGCACGACCAAAGAAGGTAAGCCTGCTGGGATTTCACCAATTCGACGAATGTCTTCTGCATCAAACAAAATCACCGATAACAACGTAACCGCTACTAGCGCGACAAGTTGGGCGGGTACGTACTTACGATACTGCTTCGGAAAGAAGAATAAGATGCCTAATGTCAGCAAGCCCAAAAACAACTCGCTAAACTTCAGGTTAGAAATGGTATCAGGCAATGCCGATAATGTGCCTATAACCCCACCAGAAGGTGCAGCATGACCGAGTAAAGGCGACAACTGCAAGATAATCAGAATCACGCCAATCCCTGACATGAATCCCGAGATGACACTATAAGGCATGAGTGTCACGTATTTACCGAGTTTCAATGTACCAAGCACAATTTGAAACGCCCCGGCCATCATCACAACGGTGAATGTCATTGCCATTCCCGTCTCTGGGTACTTCGCCATCATGCTAGTCAACACGGCGGTCATGATCACTGTCATAGGACCGGTAGGCTCAGAAATCAGAGTGTTGGAACCACCAAACAGTGACGCGAAAAGCCCCACCATGATCGCACCCCATAAACCTGCTTCTGCGCCAGCGCCAGATGCGACACCAAAGGCTAACGCAAGAGGAAGTGAAATAATGGCCGTGGTGACGCCACCAAACAGATCCCCTTTCAAGTTGATATCCTTAAAGCGACTACCGAACATTGAATTTGCTCCCTGCATTAAAAAGACAAAATGCCATCAATCTAACAAATATTTCGCCAAAGAAAAAAACACAATAAAACCACGAATTCGCTAGGCTTGTTCGCATACTGAATGATGTCTGCATATTTTATGATTTTCACAGCGAGAACTAGTCAGATGAGTCATCTTGAATGAATATTTAACGGGATCGAAATTGTAACATTGTGTATAGTTACAGCGCTGATCGCTTTATAAGCACTGGTGAGTGGTTGGTTTTTTTAATTTTTAGGGAAGTAGATGTCAGATGCCGGAAATTAAACAATTATTCGAAAATAACTCTAAGTGGTCAGAAGAAATTAAATCTGATCGTCCAGAATACTTTGCAAAGCTTGCAGAAGGTCAGAAACCAGACTTTCTTTGGATTGGATGCTCAGACAGTCGCGTTCCTGCAGAGCGATTGACCGGTCTTTTCTCTGGCGAGTTATTTGTTCACCGAAACGTTGCGAACCAGGTCATCCACACAGACCTAAACTGCCTCTCTGTGGTGCAATACGCCGTGGACGTATTGAAAGTAAAACACATCATCGTATGTGGTCACTATGGCTGTGGTGGCGTTAACGCCGCTATTGATAATCCTCAACTAGGTCTTATCAATAACTGGTTACTTCATATCCGTGACCTTTACTTTAAACATCGCCCATACCTAGACCAGATGCCTCTTGAAGACCGCGCTGACAAACTGGGTGAAATCAACGTAGCTGAGCAAGTCTATAACTTAGGCAACTCCACCATCATGCAAAATGCGTGGGAGCGTGGTCAGGACGTTGAGATTCATGGCGTAGTTTACGGGATTGAAGATGGTCGCCTTGAATACTTGGGAATTCGTTCAAACTCAAAAGAGACCGTGGAAGCCTCTTACCAAAAAGCGCTCTCAACCATTCTTAACTCAGACAACAAATTGCTTTGTCGCTGAGTTAAAAACATAAGCCGAACCAAATAAAAGAAAACGCCCGTTAATTGCTTAACGGGCGTTTTTTGTATTCTTCTATCAAGACTAATGATTACTCTTGAGGCACCACTTTACCAATGAACGGTAGATGACGGTATTTTTGAGCGTAGTCGATACCCACACCAACTACGAATTCATCAGGAATAGCAAAACCGACATAATCAACTGGCACTTCAACTTCACGACGTGATGGCTTGTCTAGCAGCGTACAAATCGCAATAGACTTCGGCTCACGTAGAGACAGGATTTCACGGATCTTGTTCAGTGTGTTACCTGTATCAATGATGTCTTCCACGATCAGTACGTCTTTGCCTTTGATGTCGTCATCAAGGTCTTTCAGGATACGTACGTCACGAGAGCTTTCCATCGTGTTACCGTAGCTAGAAGCGGTCATAAAGTCGACTTGGTGAGTCAGTTCGATTGCACGAGCCAAATCGGCCATAAATACAAATGAACCGCGTAGCAAACCAACCAGAACCAGATCTTCGCTACCTTGGTAACGTTCTGTAATTTGCTTGCCTAATTCACGAATACGTTCCTGAACTTCTTGCTCAGAAATCATGACTTCTACTGTATGTTTCATACTGTGCTCAATTTTCTTTGTGGGTTGAGGTAGGTCGTACGCAAACGATCACCTTATCTTGCGGCGTGTAGTGTAACACCCCACTCAATAGGTGGAAAGTCGCATCCCATTTCGTTGAATTCTTGGATGAAAGTCTTAATTTTAGAACTTATATCATTGAATGAAACATCAATAATGACATTACTGTCTATAAATTATGCATCAGATGTTGACCTTGCACATATGCACCATTACACTCATCAATGCTTTAAGCAACTATTAAAATAATCAATTAGGGGACTATCCCCAAAATATCAACTCAAATGGCAAGGAAAATGGATTATGGACTCAATTGCAAAGAGACCTCGTACTAGGCTTTCCCCTCTAAAACGTAAACAGCAACTAATGGAAATCGCTCTTGAAGTGTTTGCTCGTCGCGGCATTGGTCGTGGTGGTCACGCTGATATTGCAGAGATTGCTCAAGTTTCTGTTGCGACAGTATTTAACTACTTCCCAACTCGCGAAGACTTGGTGGATGAAGTTCTGAATCACGTGGTTCGTCAATTCTCGAACTTCTTATCAGATAACATCGACTTAGACATTCATGCACGCGAGAACATCGCTAACATCACTAACGCAATGATTGAACTAGTAAGCCAAGATTGCCATTGGTTGAAAGTTTGGTTCGAGTGGAGTGCATCAACACGTGATGAAGTGTGGCCACTATTCGTAACGACAAACCGCACCAACCAACTGCTGGTGCAAAACATGTTCATCAAAGCTATCGAACGTGGGGAAGTTTGTGATCAACATGAACCGGAACACTTGGCGAATCTGTTCCATGGTATTTGTTACTCTATCTTCGTACAAGCAAATCGCTCTAAGAGCGAAGCCGAGCTATCAACACTCGTTAGTGCTTACCTAGATATGTTGTGCATCTACAACCGCGATCACTAAGCTAAAACGCGAGTTTAACTAAATGAAAGGCTGACACTGGAGTGTTGGCCTTTTTCGTTTTAGACAGCTGCGAAGCTGGATTTTATTTTGCCTTTCTAGGAACAAGTTCAGCCAACCCCTTCTTAATCGAAACTCCTTTCATGATTATCCAAATACATACCTCTCGATTCCTTGGTGTTAAACCAAGAGATTTCCAACTATCAAGCACAATCGCCTAAAAGGAGACCTCATTCCCTCTTCAAGTTCCGCGCATAAAAAAACCGCTGACGAATCAGCGGTTTTTATCATTCAAGTTTTAAGACTCTCGGTCTTCAAAAGAAATTATTTTTTCTTTTTAACTGCTTTTTTGTTTGGAAGGTCAGTGATTGAACCTTCAAATACTTCAGCAGCTAGACCCACTGACTCGTGTAGAGTTGGGTGAGCATGGATAGTTAATGCGATATCTTCAGCATCACAACCCATCTCAATAGCTAGACCGATTTCACCAAGCAGTTCGCCACCGTTAGTACCAACGATTGCACCACCAATAACACGGTGAGTCTCTTTATCGAAGATTAGCTTAGTCATACCGTCTGCACAGTCAGATGCGATTGCACGACCTGATGCAGCCCATGGGAATGTTGCCACTTCGTAGTTGATGCCTTCAGCTTTCGCTTCTTTCTCAGTCTTACCAACCCATGCCACTTCTGGCTCAGTGTAAGCAATTGAAGGAATAACTTTAGGGTCGAAGTAGTGCTTCTTGCCAGAGATAACTTCTGCAGCAACGTGACCTTCATGCACACCTTTGTGAGCAAGCATTGGTTGACCAACTACGTCACCGATCGCGTGGATGTGAGGAACGTTAGTGCGCATTTGCTTATCAACGTTGATAAAGCCACGCTCGTCCACCTCAATGCCCGCTTTTTCAGCGTCGATAAGCGCACCGTTTGGAACACGACCGATAGCAACAAGAACCGCATCGTAGCGCTCAGCTTCTGCTGGTGCTTTTTTGCCTTCCATTGAAACGTAGATACCATCTTCTTTCGCTTCAACTGCTGTTACTTTCGTCTCAAGCATTAGCTTGAACTTGTCTTTAATACGCTTAGTGAAGACTTTAACGATGTCTTTGTCCGCAGCAGGGATAACTTGGTCAAACATCTCAACTACGTCTACTTTAGAACCTAGTGAGTGGTAAACCGTACCCATTTCTAGACCGATGATACCACCGCCCATGATAAGCAGCTTTTCAGGTACTTCTTTCAGTTCTAGAGCATCCGTTGAATCCCAAATACGTGGGTCTTCATGCGGGATGAATGGCAGTTTGATTGGGCGAGAACCCGCAGCAATGATAGCGTTGTCGAAGTTAACCGTTGTTGACTCGCCTTCGCCTTCTACAAGGATAGAGTTAGGACTTGTGAACTTACCGTAGCCGTTTACTACAGTAACATTACGCATCTTAGCCATACCGCTAAGACCGCCAGTCAGTTGATTTACAACTTTCTCTTTCCAGATACGGATTTTGCTGATGTCTGTTTGCGGTTCGCCAAACACAACACCGTGCTCAGCCATCGCTTTCGCTTCTTCGATAACTTTTGAAACGTGAAGAAGTGCTTTAGATGGAATACAACCAACGTTTAGACATACACCACCAAGAGTGCTGTAACGTTCAACTAGTACTGTTTCTAGACCTAAGTCCGCACAACGGAATGCAGCTGAGTAACCAGCAGGACCAGAACCAAGTACAACAACTTGGGCTTTAATTTCTTTGCTCATTGTGACCTCTTGTAGTCATTATCCCTAACAGGCTGAGTAGATGTTCTTAAATTATTAGGCTTTCAAACGATCAATATTTTACAGAGATGTTAACAGTGTGAAAGCAGCTTTAAGTTAGCCTGTGAGCTAGACAACAATTCATCTTTCAGATTCTGAACGATGTGAGAAATTGTCGTCTAAAAATAGTCTTTTATATAAAGAAGTAAGGTGACCCGAAAGCCACCTTAACTATTACTTTCTATATTACAGTACTAGGCGACGAATGTCTGATAGTGCACCGTTTAGGAAAGTAATGAAGCGTGCACCTTCTGCACCATCAATCACACGGTGGTCGTATGATAGAGACAGTGGAAGCTGTAGACGTGGTTCGAACTCTTTGCCGTTCCACACTGGCTTCATTTCAGATTTAGATACACCTAGGATACCTACTTCTGGCGCATTTACGATTGGCGTAAACGCTGTACCGCCGATACCGCCAAGGCTAGAGATTGTGAAACAACCGCCTTGCATGTCAGCTGCCGTTAGCTTACCTGCACGTGCTTTCTTAGAAACTGCCATTAGCTCTTCAGATAGCTCGTAAATGCCTTTCTTGTTCACGTCTTTAAATACAGGAACAACAAGACCGTTTGGCGTATCTACTGCGATACCTACGTTCACGTACTTCTTAAGAATGATGCTTTCGCCATCTTCAGAAAGTGAAGAGTTAAACGCAGGGAACGCTTCTAGTGCTTTCGCTACTGCTTTCATGATGAACACAAGAGGAGTGATCTTCATGCCAGTGTCTTTCTTCGCTTCGATTGCATTCTGCTCTTTACGGAACGCTTCTAGCTCAGTGATGTCAGCGTTGTCCCACTGTGTAACGTGAGGGATCATTACCCAGTTACGGTGTAGGTTTGCACCAGAAATCTTCTTGATCTTAGAAAGCTTCTGAACTTCCGTCTCACCGAACTTGCTGAAGTCAACTTTTGGCCAAGGTAGTAGACCAAGCGCTGCGCCGTCGCCCTTACCAGATGCTGCCGCACCAGCGCCAGACTCAAGACGCTTAAGCGCATCTTTAACGTAAGCTTGAACGTCTTCTTTTAGGATACGGCTCTTACGACCAGTACCTTTAACCTTAGATAGGTTAACGCCAAATTCACGAGCAAGACGACGGACAACTGGAGACGCGTGTGCGTAGTCGTTGTTCTCTTGGAAATCGTTCGCTGCAGGTGCAGCTTCAACTTTTGCTGCTGGAGCAGGAGCCGCTGCAGGTGCTGGAGCTGCTGCTTGTGCAGGTGCTGCAACAGGAGCTGGAGCTGCGCCAGCTACTTCGAATACCATGATTAGAGAGCCAGTCGTTACTTTATCGCCAGCTGCAATCTTGATTTCTTTTACCGTACCAGCGAATGGAGCTGGAACTTCCATTGAAGCTTTGTCACCTTCAACAGTGATTAGAGATTGCTCTTCTTCTACTGTGTCGCCAACTTTAACCATGATCTCAGTAACTTCAACTTCGTCACCGCCGATATCTGGAACATTCACTTCTTTGTCAGCTGCTGCCGCTGGAGCTGCTGGAGCTGCTGGAGCTTCTACTCGGTCCGACGCCTCGGCTGCTGGAGCCGCTGCTGCGCCTGAACCGGCAGTTTCGAATACCATGATTAGAGAACCAGTTGTTACTTTATCACCAGCAGCAACTTTGATCTCTTTTAGAGTACCGGCGAATGGTGCTGGTACTTCCATTGATGCTTTGTCGCCTTCAACCGTTAGAAGAGATTGCTCTTCTTCGATGCTGTCGCCAACTGCAACCATGATTTCAGTAACTTCTACTTCGTCGCCACCGATATCTGGAACGTGAACTTCTTTCAGTTCTGCCGCTGCAGGAGCTGCAACTGGTGCAGCTTCAACTGCTGGAGCTGCCGCAGGAGCCGCTTCTACAGCGGCACCTTCAGCTTCGAAAATCATGATTAGAGAGCCAGTCGTAACAGAATCACCTTCTGCTACTTTGATTTCTTTAACGATACCTGCTTGAGACGCTGGAACTTCCATAGAAGCTTTGTCGCCTTCAACAGTGATAAGAGACTGCTCTTCTTCAACCTTGTCGCCAACGCTTACAAGAATCTCAGTAACTTCAACCTCATCCGCACCGATGTCAGGTACATTAATTTCGATTGCCATTGCTTATTTACCTTCTAGTTAAGCGCTGTATTAAGCGTAAAGTGGGTTTGTTTTTTCAGTGTCGATGTTGAACTTAGCAATCGCTTCAACGACGACTGACTTCTCAACATCACCACGTTTCGCTAGCTCAGTAAGAGCTGCAACAACTACGTAGCCCGCGTTAACTTCGAAGTGACGACGTAGGTTCTCACGGCTGTCAGAACGACCGTAACCATCAGTACCAAGTACTTTGTAAGACTCAGAAGGCATGAATGCACGAACTTGCTCAGAGTAGTTCTTCATGTAGTCAGTCGCTGCGATTGCTGGCTCAGTACCCATTACTTGTGCAATGTAAGGTACTTTTGCTTCTGCTTCTGGGTGAAGCATGTTGTAACGCTCTGCGTCTTGACCGTCACGAGTTAGCTCGTTGAACGATGTAACAGAGAACACGTCAGATGCGATGCCGTACTCTTCGCTTAGGATAGTCGCTGCTTTACGTACTTCGTTCATGATAGTACCAGAGCCCATTAGCTGAACTTTAGACTTGTCACCTGCGTAAGACTCAAGCTTGTAGATACCCTTACGGATACCTTCTTCAGCGCCTTCTGGCATTGCTGGCATTGCGTAGTTTTCGTTCATTACCGTTAGGTAGTAGAACACGTTCTCTTGGTTCTCACCGTACATGCGACGGATACCGTCTTGCATGATTACTGCAACTTCGTAAGCGAATGTTGGGTCGTAAGAGATACAGTTAGGAACTGTATTCGCCATGATGTGCGAGTGACCATCTTCGTGCTGTAGACCTTCACCGTTTAGCGTTGTACGACCTGCAGTAGCACCTAGTAGGAAACCACGAGCTTGTTGGTCACCAGCCATCCACGCCATATCACCTACACGTTGGAAACCAAACATTGAGTAGTAGATGTAGAACGGGATCATTGGTAGATCGTTCGTGCTGTATGACGTTGCTGCTGCAACCCATGAAGCCATTGAACCTAGTTCGTTGATACCTTCTTGTAGAACCTGACCTGAAGTTGCTTCTTTGTAGTAAGAAACGATGTCGCGATCTTGAGGTGTGTAGTTCTGACCGTGCGGGTTGTAAATACCGATCTGACGGAATAAACCTTCCATACCGAACGTACGAGCTTCGTCACAGATGATAGGAACGATGTTCTTACCAATGTTCTTGTTCTTAAGCAGGATATTAAGAGTACGAACGTAAGCCATTGTTGTAGAGATATCACGCTTCTGCTCACTTAGTAGCGGAGCGAACTCTTCTAGCTCAGGTGTTTTGAATTCTTGAGTGAACTTAGGTAGACGCTGTGGCGTGTAACCTTTTAGTTCTTTACGACGAGCGTGTAGGTATTCGTACTCCGCTGTACCTTCTTCAAGTTTCAGGTATGGAAGTTCTTTCACTGCTTCGTCAGTTAGGATGTCTTGAAGACCTAGACGATCACGTAGGTGTAGTACGTGAGTCATATCCATCTTCTTAACTTGGTGCGCGATGTTCTTACCTTCAGCCGCTTCACCCATGCCGTAACCTTTAACAGTCTTCGCTAGGATTACTGTTGGACGACCTTTAGTTTCTGCTGCGTTTTTGTAAGCTGCGTACAGTTTAGAAGACTCGTGACCACCGCGCTTAAGTGCGAAGATTTCGTCATCAGTCATGTCTGCAACTAGTGCTGCAGTCTCTGGGTACTTACCAAAGAAGTGTTCACGTACGTAAGCACCGTCTTTAGATTTAAATGTTTGGTAGTCACCATCTACAGTTTCGTTCATCAACTGTAGAAGCTTGCCTGTTGTATCTTTAGCAAGTAGAGCATCCCAGTTGCTACCCCAGATAACTTTAACAACGTTCCAGCCAGCGCCTTTGAATAGACCTTCTAGCTCTTGGATGATGCTACCGTTACCCATTACAGGACCGTCTAGACGCTGTAGGTTACAGTTGATTAGGAATGTTAGGTTGTCTAGTTTCTCACGCGCAGCGAAAGAAAGTGAACCACGTGATTCTGGCTCATCCATTTCACCGTCACCTAGGAATGCGTATACACGCTGTGCAGACGTGTCTTTCAGACCACGACCGTCTAGGTACTTAAGGAAACGCGCTTGGTAGATCGCAGAAATTGGACCAAGACCCATAGATACTGTTGGGAACTGCCAGAACTCAGGCATCAATTTAGGGTGCGGGTATGATGGGATACCTTTACCGTCTACTTCTTGACGGAAGTTGTCTAGCTGCTCTTCAGTTAGACGACCTTCAACGAATGCACGAGCGTAGATGCCCGGAGAGATGTGACCTTGGTAGTAAACTAGATCGCCACCGTCCGTCTCGTTTGGAGCACGGAAGAAGTGGTTGAAACAAACTTCGTAGAACGCCGCTGCTGACTGGTAAGAAGCCATGTGACCACCTAGGTCTAGGTCTTTCTTAGAAGCACGCAATACGATCATGATTGCGTTCCAGCGAATAATCGAACGAATACGACGCTCAAGAGTTACGTCACCAGGGTAAGCTGGTTCTTGTGCTGCTGGAATAGTGTTGATGTAGTTTGTGTTGATGCCAGTTGGCATATCAACGCCGTCTAGACGTGCTTTTTCTAGAACGGTTTCTAATAGAAACTGTGCACGTTCTACACCTTCTTCACGAACAACTGATTCAAGGGCTTGTAGCCAATCTTGAGTTTCCAGTGCATCTACGTCATGCTTCATGTCAGACATGGCGATCTATCCTTCTGTTGGTTGGATCTACTTATTTAAGTAAGCGGTTCTTGTATTAAGAATCGTTACCTTGCTGAATTCGACGCAGAGAACGCTCTCGTCGAGACTCTTCTCGAGTCAAATCCAACAATGTTTCTTCAATATAAGCTAAATGTGAGTGAGACATTTCACGTGCCTTTTCAGGCTGACCAGAAACAATCGCATCCACGATATTAGCTCTGTGTTTACTTACTTTATCGACCACTTCATCGCGGCGATGTAAGAGCTTTAGATTCTGTAGAACATTTTGCTCAAGCAAAGGCGCAAGGCTGCGAACAATATGAAGCAGGACGACATTGTGTGCCGCTTCAGTCAAAGCAATCAGAAACTGCATCACTGCAGCGGCTTCTGCCTCAACGTTATCGCTTTTTTGCTCTTCGCTAATTTGATTCAAACAAGCTTGAATGCGTGCAAAATCTTCATCGGTACCACGCAAAGCTGCAAAGTACGCTGAAATCCCCTCCATCGCATGGCGCGATTCAAGTAGGTCTAACTGCGTTTCTGAGTGAGTCGACAACAAGTTCAACAACGGATCTGAAAAGCTTTTCCAGATGTTTTCACTAACGAATGTGCCACCGCCTTGACGACGAGTAAGCAAACGCTTTGCTTCTAAGCGTTGAATGGCTTCACGGACAGATGGACGAGACACATCGAACTGCTTAGCGAGTTCGCGCTCTGGTGGCAACTGCTGCCCCGGAGACAATGTTCCTTCCACAATCAACCTTTCTAGCTCTTGTTCAATAACATCAGAGAGCTTGGGCTGACGAATCCTTTGATAAGCCATAATTTATTGTTCTTCTACTCTTGCAGGTAATTGGTAATACCAATTTTAAGATGGTGCAGAAATTAACATAATTAAAACGCCACTGTCCAGCCAAAAATTGACCTAAATCATAGAATGAGCTTACAACCAACACTCTGATAACAATCGACTATTAAAACAGCAATAAAATTGGTCTTACCAATTACATAAACAAAACAGATGGGAGCTCTGCGTGCTAGTAATTTTGATCAACAAAAACAAAAAATGACAAAATTATCCGTACATTTTTTCACCAACCGCTGTTTTGAGCGTTCAAAATGTAGTTAACTTTTAACAAGCATTCATATTTCTCGTATCAAAAAAAGGCATACTTGAGTGTATGCCTTATTTATTTCTGTTTTTTGAATTTACACTTTCGCTACAAGTTAGCGTTGTATTTGTTGCCTGAACTTGACCCAGTCAAAGCTTAGACCAGGATCGGCTTTTCTCAAGGGAGCGATATACTGATGCCCCGTGATTCGGGGTAAGGTGATTTTGGGGTAAGAATGCATGACCGCATGAGCCAAAGCTGTAAGTGATTGATATTGCTCTTCTGTATAAGCCACAAACTCAGTGCCTTCTAACTCAATGCCAATCGAATAGTCATTGCAACGTTCACGACCAGCAAAGCTAGATTGCCCTGCATGCCAAGCTCTATCTAAAAACGAAACAAACTGAACAATTTCGCCATTACGCTTTATTAAGCAATGTGCCGAAACACCCATTTTGTGAACTACTTCAAAAAATGGATGTGCTTTAGGATCGAGATTGCCAGTAAAAAAGTCCTCTATATATGAGCCACCAAACTGGCCTGGCGGCAAACTGATGTTGTGAACCACCAGCAGAGAGATGTCATCTTTGTCTGAACGAGCATCAAAGAATGGCGATGGAACATGCTTTGCTTGCGTCAACCAACCACTCTCGATTTTTAGGCACATATCAACCTCTCTACTTTGCAAATTAACTGCTGAAATTATTGACACCGGAGAGTATCATTCGTTGCCATCTCCCTTTCAAGACAAGATTTGCGATGAAGAACACACACAACAGCCAAGAACGCCTAGAATACCTTAAGCAACAGCTTCCATTAGAAATCACTCGTGCCGTAGCCGATACCCTAAAAGAAGACCTAGGTGGCACATTGGATGCAGACAGAGACATCACCGCATCGCTTATCCCAGCAGACGCTATTAACACAGCAACCATCATTACTCGTGAACACGGTGTATTTTGTGGTCAAGCATGGGCAGATGAAGTATTTAAACAACTGGGTGGCAAAGTCGCGATCGAATGGCATGTAAAAGATGGTGACAAGGTTGAACCAAACCAAACACTTTGCACACTGACTGGTCCTGCTCGTGATTTGCTCACTGGCGAGCGCAACGCGATGAACTTTATTCAAACCCTTTCAGGTTGCGCGACCATTACCGCTGAGTACGCAGAGAAAATTGCTCACACAGAGTGCCGCCTATTAGATACTCGTAAAACCATTCCGGGCTTACGCAGTGCGCTAAAATACGCAGTAGCCTGTGGCGGTGGTTTCAATCATCGTATCGGTGTATTCGATGCCTACCTTATTAAAGAAAACCACATCATTGCATGTGGCGGGATCACTCAAGCGATTACCACAGCAAAATCGTTGAACCCAGGTAAACCAGTTGAAGTGGAAACGGAAAGCTTGGACGAGCTAAAAGAAGCGATTGAAGCAGGTGCAGATATCATCATGCTCGATAACTTCACTACAGATATGATGCGTGAAGCCGTCGCTATCAATGCAGGACGCGCTGCGTTAGAAAACTCTGGCAATGTGACTCTAGAAACCATCGCTGAATACGCAGAAACAGGCGTAGATTACATCTCGGTGGGCGCTTTAACTAAGCACCTAAAAGCGATGGATCTTTCGATGCGCTTCAAGTAATCCAAACTAAATAAGCAAAAGTAACTCTCGTTAACTCATAGAGTTACTGCCATTAAACACCAATAAAGAGCCGCACGGCTCTTTATTTTTATCCGCATAAAAAATAACACCACTCGCAAAACCTTGCATGCAATATGCAACTTGAGTGTAAAGATTTTTATCTCAGTCGAGAGCTTCTACCTTCCCAGTTTTCTCTTTTCCCTACTCTTTTTACTCTTCTGCCCTATGCATAAGCATTAACTAAATTTATCTTAAGGAAACAAGATGAAAACGAATAAACAGAAGAAGCAGCAGGGTTTTACTCTAATTGAATTGATGATTGTGGTAGCGGTTATTGGTGTTTTAGCTGCGATTGCAATTCCTCAATATCAAAAATATGTAGCGAAATCAGAAGTCGCATCCGCATTAGCTACATTAACTGGTGTAAAAACTAACGTTGAAGCTTACGCTGTAGAAAATGGCGCTTTTCCTGATGGTTCAACAGCAAACCAAACAGAAGCAGATCTAGGTGTACCGAGCACAATCCCTTCAGGTGTTATCGCATTTTCAACTGCTAGTTCAGCGGGTGGCACTATCAAGTTCACGTTCAATGCCTCAGGCGTAAGTAACCTCATCACTAGCAAAAACTTTGAATTGGTTCGTGCTTCTGATGGTACTTGGACATGTCAAGGCTCCTCAGCTAGCCCTGTTACAGACGATTTATTACCAAAAAACTGTCGCTAGTATAGATGCTAACCAACCTCTCAACGGTTCTTCGTCAAGCGGGAATACTGACTTTTTCCCAAGAAGAATCGTTACTTGAGCAAGCAAAAGCTTCTGGCATTTCGATGCCGGAGGCTTTGCTCAGTTCTGGCTTTTTTCAATCTCACGAATTGACTGAGCACCTGAGTTCTATCTTTGGACTTTCCTGCACATCACTCAGTCAGTATGAGTACTCGTCGCTGTGCCAAAAGCTTGGCTTGCGCGATCTGATCACTCGACATAATGCCTTGCCACTCAATCGCACATCTTCGACATTAATACTCGCAGTTGCAGACCCAACTAACTTGCAAGCGGAAGATGACTTTCGTTTTGCTACCGGTTTACAAGTCGAGCTTGTTCTGGCGGACTTTAAAGAACTCACCGCAGCCATTCGTCGTTTATATGGTCGTGCACTCGGTCAAGAAAAGTCCGGTCTTAAAGAAATCAACCAAGATGAACTGGCAGGTCTCGTTGATATTGGTGAGGACGAAATTGAGAACATTGAAGATCTCAGCCAAGATGAATCGCCTGTTAGTCGTTATATTAACCAAATTCTGCTCGATGCCGTTCGTAAAGGGGCTTCTGATATTCACTTCGAGCCCTATGAAAACATGTATCGAGTGCGTTTGCGTTGCGATGGCATCTTGATCGAAATTCAACAGCCTCCGAGCCATTTAAGCCGTCGCCTCTCAGCCCGAATAAAGATCCTATCTAAGCTTGATATCGCTGAGCGCCGTTTACCACAGGATGGTCGCATCAAGCTCAAATTAAACCAAGACACCGCGATTGACATGCGAGTCTCCACGCTGCCAACTCTGTTTGGGGAGAAAATCGTACTGCGTTTGCTCGACAGCAGTTCTGCAGCATTAGATATCAATAAACTCGGATACAGCGATCATCAAAAGCAATTGTATTTAGAAGCACTGCGCCGCCCACAAGGCATGATCCTAATGACAGGACCAACAGGCAGCGGCAAAACGGTTTCTCTTTACACTGGTTTGAGCATTCTCAATAAAACCGAGATCAACATTTCCACCGCAGAAGACCCCGTTGAGATCAACTTACCCGGCATTAACCAAGTTCAAGTTCAACCTAAGATCGGCTTTGGCTTTGCAGAAGCGCTTCGCTCTTTCTTGCGTCAAGATCCCGATGTGGTCATGGTGGGTGAGATCCGAGATCTCGACACGGCAGAAATCGCGATCAAAGCGTCACAAACCGGGCACTTAGTCCTTTCTACCCTGCATACCAACTCCGCCGCCGAGACGGTTATTCGCTTATCAAATATGGGGGTAGAAAGCTTTAACCTCGCATCCTCTCTTAGTTTGATCATCGCTCAGCGTTTAGCTCGAAAACTTTGTCCACATTGCAGACTACCTCAAGAACCAAACAGCCAACTTCAACATATTGGAATTACCAGCACTGAAGATATCTTCCAAGCGAACCCTGACGGTTGTAACGAATGCACCCAAGGATACTCTGGTCGCACAGGCATTTACGAAGTGATGAAGTTTGATGAATCCCTGTCAAATGCGCTCATCAAAGGCGCTTCAGTACATGAATTAGAAAAGCTAGCGATTGCCAATGGTATGCAGACTCTACAAATGTCCGGTGTTGAAAAGCTCAAACAAGGCGTCACCAGCTTTAGTGAGCTGCAACGCGTTCTCTATTTTTAACTTCTCAGATTTTATTAGGCAATTACTTACACTATGAAAACCATCGCTCCACAACTTAAGAACTACCGTTGGAAAGGCATTAATAGCTCGGGTAAAAAAACCTCTGGTAACGTGCTCGCAATGACAGAAGTCGAGGTAAGAGAACGCCTTGATGCTCAGCACATCAAGATAAAAAAACTCAAAAAAGGCAGTATTTCTTTTATCACCAAGATAAGTCATCGAGTAAAAGGCAAAGACATTACGGTGTTTACTCGTCAAATCGCCACCATGTTGATGACTGGCGTCCCTATTGTTCAGGCACTCAAGTTAGTTTCAGAGAACCATAAAAAAGCTGAAATGAAGTCGATTCTAATGAGTGTGACGCGAGCGGTAGAAGCAGGGACACCGATGTCGAAAGCCATGCGTACCGCTAGCACGCACTTTGATCCACTTTACACCGACTTAATAGCAACAGGTGAGCAGTCCGGTAACTTATCCCAAGTCTTTGAGCGTCTGGCAACCTACCGAGAAAAAAGCGAGCAGTTGCGTGCAAAGGTTATTAAAGCGCTCATTTACCCGGCGATGGTGGTATTAGTAGCACTTGGGGTTTCTTATTTAATGCTGACAAAGGTTATTCCTGAGTTTGAAAAAATGTTTACAGGTTTTGGTGCCGAATTACCCGCCTTCACCCAGATGGTACTCAACCTTTCTGCTTGGACCCAAAATTGGGGTCCCTTCATTGGGCTGAGCTTTGTGAGCTTACTCATTTCTGGCAAAATCATGTCACAACGCTCCGACTCATTTCGTCTTTTGACTGCACGGTCGAGTTTAAGAGTACCTATTTTAGGACCAGTTTTATCCAAAGCTGCCATTGCGAAGTTTAGCCGTACTTTGGCGACCAGTTTTAGCGCAGGTATTCCTATCCTAACCGCCTTGAAAACTACCTCAAAAACCTCTGGTAACATGCACTATCAATTGGCAATCGAAGAGGTATATCGAGATACTGCCGCTGGTATGCCAATGTACATTGCCATGCGTAACTGTAACGTCTTCCCAGAATTGGTATTGCAAATGGTCATGATTGGTGAAGAGTCAGGTCGCTTAGATGACATGCTCAACAAGATAGCCGCTATTTATGAGTTCGAAGTCGATAACACCGTCGACAACCTAAGTAAGATTTTGGAACCGTTGATCATTGTTTTTCTGGGTGTCGTTGTCGGTGGTTTGGTGACAGCAATGTACTTACCAATCTTTAACTTGATGAGCGTATTGGGATAGAATGATCCTTTAGCAAATTAATTCTATCAAAACAGCACCTTGCTCGTTTGATTTACCGCTCAAGAGACTGATATGGAAGTATTCCAGTACTACCCATGGCTATTCGTTGTATTTACCGCTATTTTTGGTTTGATCGTGGGTAGCTTCCTCAACGTAGTTATTTACCGTTTACCTAAGATCATGGAACTAGAATGGCGACGCGAGTGCGCTGAATCATTCCCTGAATACAAGATCGAGCCACCAAAAGAGACATTAACCTTAAGCGTGCCACGTTCATCTTGTCAGCAATGCGGTACACATATCCGCATTAGAGACAATATCCCTGTGATTAGTTGGCTATTACTAAAAGGTAAATGCCACAACTGCCAATCACCTATCAGTGCCCGTTACCCTCTTATCGAACTGCTTACCGCTTTTTGTTCGGGTTTTATCGCTTTTCATTTCGGTTTTAGCTACTTCACTGTGGCGCTGGTTTTCTTTACCTTTGTATTGATTGCTGCCACATTTATCGACCTTGATACCATGTTGCTGCCAGACCAACTCACACTACCATTGATGTGGGCGGGTATTGCTCTTGCTCTTGCCGGTATCAGCCCTGTGAGTCTTCAAGATTCTATTATTGGAGCAATGGCAGGCTACTTATGTCTTTGGAGTGTTTATTGGTTATTCAAACTCCTCACAGGCAAAGAGGGAATGGGCTATGGCGACTTTAAACTCCTTGCTGCATTAGGAGCTTGGTTGGGCTGGCAATCTCTGCCGATGATCATTTTGCTTTCTTCGGTAGTAGGCGTCATTTTTGGTCTTATCCAACTGCGCTTGCAAAAGCAAGGTATCGAAAAAGCCTTTCCTTTTGGCCCTTACCTTGCAATTGCAGGATGGGTGAGCTTAATTTGGGGCAATCAAATCCTCAACTGGTACTTTACGTCGATTCTAGGAGTGTAAATGGCTTTTGTTATTGGCCTAACCGGCGGTATTGCGAGCGGCAAAACCACCGTGGCAAACCTATTCAAACAGCAGTTCAAAATAGACATCGTTGACGCTGATATTGTGGCTCGTGAAGTCGTAGAGCCAGGCACACCTGGACTTAATGCCATCATTGAGCACTTTGGCACTGATATTGTCCGAGATGATCAAACACTTGATAGAGCCAAATTGAGAGAAAAAATCTTCTCTAACCCAGAAGAGAAAGCATGGGTGAATGGGTTATTGCACCCAATGATTCGCGAAAAGATGATCGAAGACTTGGAGCAAGTCACATCAGACTACGCTCTTTTAGTTGTACCTTTGTTGGTAGAAAACAAGCTCGATAGTTTGTGCGATCGTGTACTTGTCGTTGATGTCGAGCCACAAACCCAGATCTCAAGAACGGTGAAACGCGATAACGTGAGCGAAGAGCAAGCAAAAGCTATCTTGGCATCTCAAGCATCTCGTGAACAACGACTTGCTCTGGCAGATGATGTGGTTAAGAATAATCCAGATGACCCAGATCTTTTGCTTCAAATCACAGATTTACACGAAAAGTACCTAGCCATGTGTAAGAAAAATCTGCGAAAATAGGAATGAAACTCACCAAGGCTACTGTCGATGACCACGCACAAATTTGAACATCCGCTAAATGAAAAAACTCGCATTTATTTAAGAGTTGAGTCTTTGTTGCGTCAGGCTCATCTAGCCTCTGGTTTTGCTGACAATCATCAGTATCAACTGTTCTTCCGTGCACTCTTTGATATGATCGAGATCTTTGAGCAAATTCAATTAAAAAGCGAACTGGCAAAAGATCTTGAAAAGCAACGTTTAGCTTATCGCAATTGGCTTAATGTCGATGGTGTCGATCAGCAAGCCCTTAGCGAACTCTTAAAAGAGATCGACGTGGTCCATAGCCAACTGATGACTGCTGAGCGTTTTGGTCAGGCACTTAAAGAAGATCGCTTCTTAAGTTCAATTCGCCAACGCTTTAACTTACCTGGAGGGTCATGTTGTTTTGATCTTCCTGCGTTGCACTACTGGCTTCATTTACCTATTGAGCGTAAAAAACACGATGCGGAACAGTGGCAAGCGAGTTTAAAACCTTTATCTGATGCCTTAGCACTCTGGCTCAAGCTGACTCGAGAAACAGGACATTTCAAAGCACAAATCGCTCGCACTGGATTCTTCCAAAGCGATGCAGACGAAGCCAACATCCTGCGTTTACACATTCCAATGGAATACGGTGTCTACCCGATGATCTCGGGTCATAAAAACCGTTTTGCCATCAAATTCATGGCTTTTGAAAGCGGTCAAGCTTGTACTCAAGACGTTGAGTTTGAACTCGCTGTTTGTAGCTAAACGCAACTCGCACTACTATTGCCATAACACCTTTGAACACCGAATAAATAGGACGAATGACGATGTCTAAAATTACAGTCGTTCCATGCCCACAATGTGGTGCCGACGTAGAGTGGGGAGAGCAAAGTCCTCACCGCCCTTTCTGTAGCAAACAGTGCCAAATGATTGATTTTGGCGAATGGGCTGACGAAGAAAATACCATTCCTGGCGCACCAGATATGTCGGACAGTGATGGTTGGTCTGAAGACCAATACTAAGAAGCTAGAACTCAGAAACGAGAGCACCACGCTTCGAGAATAAAAAGAAGGGTTGATGTGAGAACATCGGCCCTTTTTGTTTTTTATTACGCCGAAAGAGAGATTCCGACAATGCGCATTCGTCGCTTTCGGGAATGACACCGTTTGGGTTCATTTGTTTTTTATTCGTCATCCTCAAGAGCGAGGGACGAGCGAGTTGGGGATCCCTTTTTTACTCTCTCGCAGGATAAATGCCGCTCACTAACCGAAGCGCTCTACTATATCAGAGCAAGTATTCCTGACTCTCGAAGCATAACGTCCTTTTTCGCGCATAAAAAAACGGAGCCCAAATGGGCTCCGTTTACTATGAGAACGCTAGTTATAGCATTACTTCTTAGCAAGTTTCTCTTTGATACGAGCAGACTTACCAGAACGCTCACGTAGGTAGTACAACTTGGCACGACGTACTGCACCACGGCGTTTAACTTCGATGCTATCAACGATTGGAGAGTGTGTTTGGAACGTACGCTCAACACCTTCACCGTTAGAGATTTTACGTACAGTGAAAGCAGAGTGAAGACCACGGTTACGGATTGCGATTACAACGCCTTCGAAAGCCTGTAGACGCTCACGGTCACCTTCTTTAACTTTAACCTGAACTACAACAGTGTCACCTGGTGCAAATTTAGGTAGGTCTGATTTCATTTGCTCTTCTTCAAGAGCCTTGATGATGTTACTCATTTTTTAAATTCCTAGAATAAACTGATACTAAATAAATTAGGTTACTTTGCACTATGTTCACTAATGAACTCAGCAAGTAATTGTTCCTGTTCGTCAGTCAGAGCTAGGTTTTCCAGGAGCTCTGGTCTTCTAAGCCAAGTTCGGCCCAGCGACTGTTTTAGTCGCCATTGACGAATGTCCTTGTGATTGCCTGACATCAGTACCGCTGGTACTTCTTTGTCATCCAATACTTCTGGACGCGTATAGTGAGGGCAATCTAACAAACCATTTGCAAAAGAATCTTCTTCTGCTGACGCGAAATCCCCTAGTACACCCGGAACAAACCGAGAGACAGAATCGATTAACGTCATGGCAGGTATCTCACCACCCGTCATCACAAAATCCCCAATCGACCATTCTTCGTCGACTTCAGATTGAATGATGCGCTCATCTACCCCTTCGTAACGACCACAAATCAGAAGTAAATTCTCATTCGTTGCCAGTTCTTCAACGCCTTTCTGGTCGAGCTTACGACCTTGAGGAGAAAGGTAAATGACTTTCGTCTTACCCGGTGAGGCTGCTTTCGCGGTATGAATGGCATCGCGCAAAGGCTGAACCATCATTAACATACCAGGACCACCACCGTAAGGTCGATCATCGACAGTGCGATGTTTGTCATGAGTGAAATCACGAGGATTCCAAGTCTCAATCGACAAAAGACCTTTTTTAACCGCTTGACCTGTTACCCCAAAATCAGTAACAGAACGGAACATTTCAGGAAAAAGGCTAATAACGCCAACCCACATGTTTATCTCGCTCTGTAATTTTGGAGATTAGAATCCAGGATCCCAGTCAACTTCGATCCGTTGAGCTTCGCGATCAACTTTGATGATCACTTGCTCTTCAAGGAACGGGATTAATCGTTCCTTTTGCCCGAAAGCATCTTTTAGATTTGCTTTAACAACCAGAACATCGTTTGAGCCAGTTTCTAGAATGTCAGATACGACACCGAGATCGTAACCTTTAGTGGTTACTACTTGCATCCCAAACAATTCACGCCAGTAGAACTCATCTTCTGACAATTCAGGTAGTACCGCAGGGTCAATAGCAATCTCAAAGTTCGTCAGTAAGTGTGCGTCTTCACGAACTTCCAGACCTTCAAGCTTAGCCACCATACCTTTGTTATGGCGCTTCCAGCTTTCTACTTTGAACTCAACCCACGTACCCTTTTGGTTAATAAACCAAGGGCTGTAATCGAAAATGCTTTCAGCATTGTCTGTGTAGGAAAAAACTTTAAGCCAACCACGAATGCCGTAAGTAGCACCAAACTTGCCTACAACAATCTTTTCGTTGCTCATTGTTTCTTTACCTTTCATCGACATAAACTAGTTTCTACTTCTAAAGTAAAAATTAAGCCGCTTTTTGAGCGTCTTTAACTAGCTTAGCAACGCGGTCAGATAGAGACGCGCCTTGACCAACCCAGTGGTTAACGCGGTCTAGGTCTAGACGTAGACCTTCTTCTTGACCTTGTGCAGTTGGGTTAAAGAAACCAACTTTCTCGATGAAACGGCCAGTTGCAGCGTTGCGGCTGTCCGCTACTACGATTTGATAAAATGGACGCTTCTTAGCGCCGTGACGTGCCAAACGAATGGTTACCATGTCGTCCTCTTTGCTTTCTCAAAAATAAAATTAACCCCAACAATCATCCAAAAAACTGAATAATCTGGGGTCTCGTGCCAAAATAAAGCTCCGGAATTTTACTCTTATCCCGGAGCAATGCAAGGGGTTTAGTTACTTTTTCACCAACATAAATTGAAATCCAAGTTTGTGACGTAGCTAACACCCTGAAACTAAAGTCTAGGCAATCGTTTAACGACCAAATGGGTTGAAGCCACCGCCTCCCCCCATGCCACCCATCATGCCTTGCATGTTACGCATCATGCCTTTCATGCCGCCCTTCTGCATTTTCTTCATCATCTTCTGCATTTGGGTGAACTGTTTCAGCAGACGGTTAACGTCTTGAACCTGAACACCAGAACCCGCAGCGATACGTTTCTTGCGCGACCCTTTGATGATTTCTGGGCGTTGACGTTCTTTCATTGTCATTGAGCTGATGATCGCTTCCATTTGCTTGAACATCTTGTCATCAACTTTGTCTTTCACGTCTGATGGTAACTGAGACATGCCTGGAAGCTTGTCTAGCATGCCCATCATGCCACCCATGTTTTGCATTTGACCCAGCTGTTCACGGAAGTCTTCAAGGTCGAAGCCTTTCTTCTCTTTGAACTTCTTCGCTAGCTTCTCTGCTTTGTCTTGGTCAACATTGCGTTGTAGGTCTTCAATCAGTGACAGTACGTCACCCATGCCTAGAATACGCGATGCAACACGATCAGGGTGGAATGGTTCTAGTGCGTCGGTTTTCTCACCCACACCGAGGAATTTGATTGGCTTACCCGTAATGTGACGAACTGATAGCGCCGCACCACCACGTGCATCACCATCCACTTTAGTCAGAATCACACCAGTTAGTGGTAGTGCATCACCGAATGCTTTTGCTGTGTTCGCCGCATCTTGACCTGTCATTGCATCAACAACGAACAGTGTTTCAACCGGGTTAATCGCTGAGTGAAGATCTTTAATCTCACCCATCATTTCTTCATCGATAGCCAAACGACCAGCGGTATCGACAATTAATACGTCGTAGAATTTCTTCTTTGCGTGGTCAATTGCTGCATTAGCAATATCAAGTGGCTTTTGATCTGGTGAAGATGGGAAGAAATCGACACCGATGTCTGATGCTAGGGTTTCTAGCTGCTTAATCGCTGCAGGACGGTAAACGTCGGCAGACACAACCAAAACTTTCTTCTTATCACGCTCTTTTAGAAGCTTAGATAGCTTACCTACCGATGTAGTTTTACCCGCACCTTGTAGACCCGCCATCAAAAGCACTGCTGGCGGCTGCGCTGCTAGGTTCAGTGCTTCATTAGATTCACCCATTACCGCTTCAAGCTCAGCTTGAACGATCTTGATGAACTCTTGACCCGGCGTTAGGGATTTAGAAACTTCTACGCCCACCGCTTTTTCTTTAACGCGGTTTACAAATTCACGTACAACAGGAAGCGCAACGTCCGCTTCCAATAGTGCCATGCGTACTTCACGTAGGGTTTCTTTAATGTTGTCTTCGGTCAGACGACCTTTGCCACTGATATTCTTCAGCGTTTTGGATAATCGATCCGTTAAATTCTCAAACATCTTTGTCTCTTCGCTAAAATGGCGATTAATTAGTGTGAGTATACCTTAGCCAACGTCACAGTCATACCCGAACACAGCTCTTATCCTTAACTTGAGGGCTAACTCGTTAATTTCAATATCTCATCTCTCGTGATTGATGAGGCATAGCCCATAGCCCCAAAGAGTAATGCAAGGTATAATTTTCACCATTGTGCACAATAACTCTTAAGATTCATGGATAGCTTAATTGCCATCGCAGCCGCCATTCTTTACGTTCTGGCAATTGCGACCATCATTCCCGGACTCTCTCAACAGTCAGGAATTAAAGCGAAAACCGTATTTGCCAGCGCGGCATGTGCGTTGGTTTTTCACGCTTGGATTCTGAGTGATCTGATTTTCGACGGTTCAGGGCAAAACCTCAGCATTCTTAATGTCGCCTCTCTTATCAGCTTTATTATCTCACTGGTGATGAGCGTTGCGATGCTGAAGAACCGCTTGTGGTTCCTTCTTCCTGTGGTTTATAGCTTTGCTGCCATCAATTTAACTGCTGCTACTTTCTTACCAAGCACTTTTATTAAGCATTTAGAGAACGACCCTAAGCTACTTATACACATTTCCTTTGCGCTCTTTTCCTACGCAACTTTAACTATCGGTGCCCTATACGCACTGCAACTTGCGTGGCTCGACCACAAACTAAAAGCCAAGAAGTCGTTAGCAATTAATCCGAATTTGCCACCTTTGATGATGGTAGAGCGTCAACTGTTCAAGATTATTTTGATTGGTAACTTGCTCCTAACGGGAACCTTGATTACTGGTTTTGTTTTTGTACAAGACATGTTTGCTCAAGGAAAAGCTCATAAAGGTATCCTTTCTTTCATCGCTTGGGTTGTGTACTCAATTCTACTTTGGGGGCATTACCAGAAAGGCTGGCGAGGCAAGAAAGTGACATGGTTCGCGGTAGCAGGGGCGACCTTGTTAACCTTAGCGTACTTCGGTAGTCGCTTTGTGAAAGAAATCATCTTAAGTTGATGTTCTCCATCTATAAAATGCAATTAATAAGGAGCCTAGGGCTCCTTATCCTTTATATTAAAGGGCAAATAAAATAGAGTAACCCTTATTGCATTGACTTAATGGCCAAGCTCGGTCATAAATTAACCAAACACATACAAGGAACAGCAGCGTTTTGGACGACATATCTACGGGTATCTTATTTGCGCTACTCGCGTGTCTTATCGTCATATCAGGTTACTTCTCCGGTTCAGAAACAGGGATGATGTCTTTGAACCGATACCGCTTAAAGCACTTAGCCAATAATGGGCATAAAGGGGCGAAGCGAGTCGAAAAACTACTAGACCGCCCAGATCGACTGATTGGTCTTATTCTTATCGGTAACAACCTCGTCAATATTCTCGCGTCTGCCATCGCGACCATTTTAGGTATGCGGTTATACGGAGACTTAGGGGTTGCGATTGCCACTGGCGCACTCACCATGGTTGTCCTTGTGTTTGCAGAAGTCACACCGAAGACCATCGCCTCGCTTTACCCTGAGCGCGTCTCTTACGCGAGCAGCATTCTCCTCACCATTCTAATGAAAATTCTGTCACCTCTGGTGAGGTTAGTTAACTTCATTACTAACGGTTTTATCCGTTTGATTGGTGTGAAAGCCGATCACACCACAGAAGATCATCTAAGCTCAGAAGAACTGCGCACCGTCGTTAATGAAGCAGGCGGTCTTATCCCTCGTCGTCACCAAGACATGCTGGTATCGATTCTGGATCTAGAACACGTCACCGTTAACGACATCATGGTGCCACGCAATGAGATCACAGGGATCGACATCAATGATGATTGGAAATCTATCGTCCGTCAGCTTACTCACTCTCCTCATGGTCGCATTGTGTTGTACCGTGATCAGATTGATGAAGTCGTTGGTATGCTGCGCCTACGTGAAGCATACCGATTAATGCTAGAGAAGAATGAATTCAACAAAGAAACACTACTGCGCGCTGCTGATGAGGTGTACTACATCCCAGAAGGTACGCCACTGAATGTGCAGATGTTGAAATTCCAGCGTAACAAGCAGCGTATCGGTTTGATTGTCGATGAGTATGGTGACATTAATGGTCTCGTCACTTTGGAAGATATCTTAGAAGAGATTGTTGGTGAATTTACGACTTCCATTGCACCAAGCTTGTCAGAAGAGATTACTCCTCAAGGTGACGGCAGCTTCCTGATTGAAGGTAGCGCCAACATTCGTGACATCAACAAAGGCTTGAAATGGAAACTACCAACCGATGGTCCACGCACTTTGAATGGTCTGATTCTAGAGCATTTAGAAGACATTCCTGAAAGCCACTTGAGTGTGCAAGTTGCCGGACATCCAATGGAAATTGTCGATATTGAAGAGAACCGCATCAAGCTGGTGAAGGTGTACCCAAAGCTCAAGAAGAGCGGTTAACTTCACCACTTTGAATATTCTAATCAACAAAAAAATAGCCTGACAGTGTCAGGCTATTTTTTTGTTTTCAGAGATCTAAACTCAACGCTAAGTTAGTCGATACGTAACTCTTTCAGCATAGATTCTGGCAGTGCCAAATCATCATTCTTATTGACTGCAACGCCCGCTTCTAGAATGTTTTTCGCGATTTGCTTTGCCTCATCTAAAGAGTGCATTGCAGCTGTACCACATTGGTATTCATTCAGCTCAGGGATCTTGTTTTGACTTTCTACTTTCAATACGTCTTCCATTGCTGCAACCCAAGCATCCGCCACTTGCTGCTCTGAAGGCGTACCAATCAAGCTCATGTAGAAACCGGTACGGCAACCCATTGGTGAGATATCGATGATCTCAACGCTATCACCGTTTAAGTGGTTGCGCATAAAGCCAGCGTACAAATGCTCTAAAGTGTGAATTCCCTTCTCAGAAAGGATGTCTTTGTTCGGTGCAGTAAAACGTAAGTCAAATACTGTGATGGTGTCTCCCTTTGGAGTTTGCATCGTTTTAGCCACACGAACTGCTGGCGCATGCATACGTGTGTGGTCTACGGTAAAACTGTCTAATAAAGGCATTACATCTCTCCTGATTGTAACCTCCAATACTTACACGTATTGGTCATTATTTCTGTTCATTTCCCCTCTGACTATTAGGGGGGAGACTAAAAGAACCAGCTGCTGTTGTCTTCTAATTCCTGACGACATTGCTTCAGCTGCCAGCCATAAGTCTTGGCGGTTTGCTCCACGCGTCTTGCAACTTTAACTAAGCTAGGTTTGCTTTTATAGGTCCCACGCTTATAGCCACCACGTCCTTCATGGTACGCAAGATACTGGTTGTAAGGGTCCCATAACGAAATGCCTAATTGACGACGAGTCTCATGGGTATACCAACCGACAAACATCATTGAATCGTCAAAATTGGTGCGTGAACCACCTTGTCCTGTCGCTTTTTGAAAATCTTCCCAAGCAGGGTCTTGAGCTTGAGCATAACCGTAAGCACTGCTGACACGTCCCCATGGAATAAAACCGAGAATGTAATCTTTTGGCGGTCGAGCATCATGACGAAAGCTACTTTCTTGCTTAATGATCGCCATGGCAACATTTATCGGTGTGCCCCACTCTTCTTCCATGTCTTTGGCATCTTCGTACCAACCGGATTTTTCTCGGAATATTTCACATAGGTTATCTTGTTGTTTTGGGGGCGCAGTTGCACAACCGGCTAACATCACGCTCCCAAGCACAGACACCACTAACGGCTTAATGTCCAATCCCTGCCCTTACTGCTGGTTATTGTTTTAAGTAAGCAAAGTAATCTTCTAGGAAATCATCGAACGATAGAGTATCGCTTTGCTCTGCTTGTTTTTGTTTCTCTACCGATGTTGCAACTTCCGTTTCCATTGCATCGGCTGAATATTGTTCATAGTTGTGTGCTAGGTTTTCTTCGCGGAATTTCATGCCAAGCGCACACCCCACTTTACCTAAACCACCATGCTCTTTTGTCAGCTCAAGCAACTGACCAGAAATGGTTAGCTCTGGCTCATCAATCCAAGACTCAAGTTTGTCACAAACTGCTTGGTACGCATTTCCACCAGCAACCGAGTCCATTTCAACCGCAATCTGACGAAGGTCAGCAAACACACGATGTGCCCAGTCTTGTAGAGACAGGCGCTCACCTTGGCAACCGATTTGTAACATCAAACCTTTCTCACGACCAGACACAATGACCTTGTTCCAGTTGTCACGCCAGCATTCAAGCTCACAGTTGTCCATTGGGTCAGAATCTGAAAGTGCCGCCCAAGTAAGGAATAGATCAAGGAAGCGAACCTGCTCTTCACTCACACCAACGGCGCTGAACGGGTTCACGTCTAGCGAACGAACTTCAATGTACTCTACACCGCCACGTTTAAGCGCTTCAGAAGGTTTTTCACCGCTCTTAGTTACACGTTTAGGACGAATTGGCGCGTACAGTTCGTTTTCAATTTGCAGAATGTTCGAGTTAAGTTGACGATATTGACCATCCACTTTTACCCCAATCTGAGCAAACTCTTCCGATGGGTGACGAATTGCATCGTCTAGACCATCAAGATACTGCTCGATAGAGTTAAAGCCAATCTTAAGTACGCTTTGTGCGCTGTTGGTGTAACCGAGATCACTTAGGCGCAGCGACGTCGCTTTAGGCAAGTATAGAGTGCCGCCAACTTTCTCAAATGGTAGGTCAGTTTCACGACCTTGAATGAATGAACCACAAAGTGCTGGTGACGCCCCAAAGAAGTACGGAATCATCCAGCCAAAACGGTAGTAATTACGAATCAGCGCAAAGTACGCAGCAGATTTCGTTTCTTGGCGTGCTTCTTCATCTTGTTCGCCATGCAGAGCGTCCCAGAATGATTCAGGAAAAGAGAAGTTAAAATGCACGCCCGAGATAATTTGCATCAGGCTACCGTAGCGGCGTTTTAGACCTTCACGATAAAGCGTTTTCATTTTAGCTGAGTTCGATGAGCCATATTGTGCCAGCTGAATATCATCCTCCGAGCCCACGTAACATGGCATTGAAAGTGGCCACATTTTCTCTTCACCCATTTTGGTTTGAGTGAAGTGATGGATATCTTTCAACTGCCCCATTAATTCAGGGATCTCGTGCGATACAGGAGTGATGAACTCCAGCAGGGATTCTGAAAAGTCGGTCGTAATCCATTTGTTTGTGAACGCTGAGCCCAAACCCTCGGGATGAGGTGTTGTTGCTAGGTGTCCATCCTGACGATAGCGCAAAGTTTCTCGCTCAACACCGCGTCCAAACTGCTTAAATACTTCTGGGTTTGATGCAACTTGTTTTAGTCGCGCAGCAAAATCAGTCAAAATGAGGTTCGCTTATATTGGGAGCAGGACACTCGCCAAGCGTGGCAAGTGAAAGCTAAGTTATTGATATATAATCCATCTAGATAAATAACCCATCAAAAAGTCATTTATCTAGTTAGAAACGAATAGCGGAGAGTCTCCTCTCCGCTATTAAATGTGTACTCTATCGAATGATTTCAAGCTCTTCCACGTCTTTCCCTAACTTTTCTAGTTGAGGGCGAAGGGATTTCGCGTCCCCGACAACAACTACCTGGTAGTCATTCGGGTCGAACCATTTCTGTGCTAGAGCGTTGAGAGTCTGTTTGTCGACAGTCTCAACAATAGCGTTTCGTTGCTGTAAGTAGTCTTTGTCTAAGTTGTATTTCAAAATATCACTGATGAGTTTGCTTTTCTGTGTAGGCGTCTCATATTTCAGTGCATCTTTTTGACCGACTGCTTGGCGCATAAATTTCAATTCATCTTCAGTCATGCCCGATTGTGAGAACTCATTCAACTCATTCTCCATTTCTACAATAGAGGCAATGGTCGAATCCGCACGCACTTGCGCTGTAAATACAACAGAACCCGTTTCTACATTTCCAGAGAAATAGCCATAGGCACCATAAGTGTAGCCTTTGTCTTCACGAAGGTTTTGGTTGATACGACTGTTAAAGTTACCGGCTAAGTTGAAGTTTGCTAACTGACCCAGATAGAAATCTCCCGTCGCATCATAAGGCATGCCTTGACGGACCATCATGACCACACTTTGCGGAGCTCCTGGCTTATCCACCAAATGAACTTTTTGTGGACCTAGCGGAGCAATGGCTTGAGGGGCATACAAAGGTGCCGCTTCATCTTCCCAATTTGCCCAAAACGACAATTGTTTCTCAACGTCAGCTTTGCTGATATCACCAACCGCAATAATTTGCGCACTTTGAGGTGTGTAGTGCTTCGCATAGAAATCACGCACGTCATCGAGAGTCAGAGCTTGGAGCCCCGCTTTGGTGCCATCTTTTGGACGAGCAAAAATAGAATCTCCGTACAATACTTGACGGCTAGCTTGCGACGCCATCCAACTTGGTTTTTGATGCTCATACACCAAGCCTTCTAACGCTTGCGTCTTAACTCGGTCAAAGTCTTCTTGCTTAAATGCCGGAGACAACAACATCTCTTCGACAATCTTAAGTGTTGGCGCTAGATTTTTCTTCAGGGCGGAAACACTAATGTCTGTTGTGTAACCTGTTGCATCGACAGAAATAACACTACCCAACTTATCAAGTTCAGCTTGAATCTCTTCTACTGAACGTTTGGTTGTTCCTTCTTGCAGCATAGCGGCAGTCAGTTGAGCCAAACCTTCCTTACCAGCTTCAACGAAACGTGTTCCAGCAGGTAAACTAAACTGCATGGTGACGGTTGGTGTTTCACTGCTTACTGTACCCAACAACTCAGAACCATTGTTGAAGTGGATGTCATACAACTTCGGCATGGTTGCCTCAACAGGCTCACCCACTGGCGGTTGAATAGAACGGTCAAAGTTGTCAGTTGCTCGGCGGTAAGCCAATTGATCGTCTGAGATTTTTTCATACTCAGGAAGAGTGCGTTTTGGTGTCACGAATGTCGCTGGTTTCACAGCAAGCTCTGTTTTACCTTTTGGCACAACACTCAAGGTGACCTTGTTCTTACCTTGAATAAAATCACTGTATGCTTTTTCTACCGACTCAGGCGTTACAGCACGAAGTTGCTCAAGCTGTTCCTCAATCAAATCTGGCTTGCCGAAGAAAGTTTGATTCGACGCTAGCTGTGTCACTTTACCTTTCACACTTTCTAAAGCGAAAATCGCATCGGCTTCAGATTGACCTTTAAGTTGCTCCAAACGATCTTTCGTCACCCCGTCCTTCGCAAACTTACCCAACGACGTCATCAGCTCATCATATAGCTTGGTGAGGTCGCCTTTATCACCAGAATCACCCATCGCGTAGACGTAAAAATTACAAGAAAGCTCAGCACAGTCATGGAAAGAACCTGCATCTACTGCTTTTTGTGTTTTCACTAGGTCTTGGTAAAGCACGCTGTTAGTACCACTACCTAACACGCTTGATAGAGTATCAAGTGACGCTTGAGTGGCTTCGCCATTGTAGGTTGTCGGCCATGCCACCATAACCATTGGTTGCTGGATACGATCTTCTAAGGTGATGAATTTGCTTTCTGCTAGCTTTGCAGGCTGCTTAGGTGCATTTTCCACTTCAGGTCCGCGAGGGATTGAACCAAAGTACTTATTTACCCACGCTAATGTTTGCTCAACATCGATATCACCACCAATGGTTAGTACTGCGTTGTTTGGGCCATACCAACGCAGGAAGAAGGCTTTCAGATCGTTCACATCAACGCGGTCAAGATCTTCAACGTAACCGATCGTTTGCCACGAGTATGGATGACCTTCTGGGTACAGCGCCTCTGCCATGCGTTCCCAAATCAAACCATAAGGACGGTTGTCATAACGCTGCGCGCGTTCGTTTTTAACTGTTGAGCGTTGAATTTCAAACTTATGCTGTGAGACGGCATCGAGCAAAAAGCCCATGCGGTCTGACTCAAGCCACAACATTTTTTCTAACTGATTAGCAGGAACAGTTTCAAAGTAGTTCGTGCGGTCACGGTTAGTCGTGCCGTTTAGTGTACCGCCAGCTTCTGTAATGATCTTAAAGTGCTCTTGGTCACCAACGTTCTCAGAACCTTGGAACATCATATGCTCGAAGAAGTGAGCAAAACCAGATTTGCCAATTTCTTCACGTGCCGAACCAACGTGATATGTGACATCAACGTGTACAAGTGGATCCGACGCTTCAGGTGCCAGAATGACCGTCAAACCATTGTCCAACTGATACTTCTGGTATGGAATTTTCACTTTGCCTTCTTCCGCTTTTGATGACTCTACGAAAGTAACTCCATCAGGCAATGATGATACAGGGGAGTTTGATGCACAGCCCGTGATCACTAATAGTGAACACGCACTAACCCAAAACATTCTCATGCGCTTTCCTTAAAATAAACCGAGATAGATGGCGGCCAACAAGCTATACCTTGCGGCTTTGCCTAAAAATATAAGAACCAAACACGGCAGAAATTTCATCCTTAACCATCCTGCCGCTAAACATAGCGGGTCGCCAATCACTGGCAACCAACTAAAAAACAATCCCCAATACCCGTATTTGGACAGCCACTTCAATGCGGTATGCCCATGCTTCTCATCCTGAGTTCTATTTGGAATCCACAAACCCAACCAATAGTTGGTGAGACCGCCCAAGGTATTACCAATGGTGGCAACAATAATGATGGAAGAAACCGAGTATTGGTTTAACGATAAGGTGGCAATCAATCCAGCTTCAGAGCCACCTGGCAATAGAGTGGCACTAAGAAAACCAGTAATGAATAGCACCCACAATGCGGAGTCAGAAAACCATAAAGCTAAGTTTTCAAAGGCAGCATTAAATGCCTCTAACATGTCATATCAAGCAAGATCTTGCCTCGCGTCCGCCCCGATTCGACTTGTTTGTGAGCTTCAATAACATCGGTCATCGGATAGACGTGTTGTACTTCAGTTTTTAACAGCCCAACGCCAACCATGTACAACAAAGTGTCAAGTTGTTCACGGTCAGGTTCGACTAACATACCGCTGGCTTCAAAACCAAGTAACTTGGCTTTCTCACAAATCAGTTCTGCAGTAATCGTTGGAACAGTAATGACTCGAGCGTTATCAGTCAGGCATTTGAGTGCGTCTAAAGCGGCATCGCCACCAACAAGATCAATCAAAACATCCACATCTTCAACACGTTCTGACACTGGTGCAAATTGATAGTTCACTGCGTGTGCACCTAAAGTAGCGAGGTAGTCCAAATTTCGTTCACTACAGGTGGTAAACACTTCTGCTTTGGTCGCAACTGCAATTTGCACGGCTAAGTGACCGACACCACCAGCTCCGGCAAGTATCAATACACGGTCACCTTCAGTCACATTAGCTTTACTCAGCGCTTGAGCCGCAGTTTGACCTGCAAGTGGCAATACTGCCGCTGCCTCTAAGGCGACCGAATTGGGAACGTGACTTAATTCAGATTCAGGAACACAAACGTATTGGCTGTAACCGCCTCCTCGAATAGGGAAACCGATAAAGCCAGCTACCTCATCATCCTCTTGAAAACGAGAGGTATCTTCGCCACATGAAACGACTTTCCCCGAAATATCATAACCGGGTACCCAAGGTAAGTTGTCTTTGTTTTGTGCAGCAGCCCAACCAAGCCCCGCTCGCGTTTTGACATCAATAGGGTTAACGCCAGAGTATGCCACTTTAACTAAGACTTCCCCTGTTTGTGGGGTTGGTGTTGAGGTAGTTTGAATTGCAAGAACTTCTGCGTTGCCGAATTCGGTAATAGCGATCTGTTTGTGTTCCATAACCCATTCCCTGAGAGAAAACAAAAAGGGATGCAAGAGCATCCCTTTGACTATAAACCATTTTGTTTACCGAAGTTAATCGTCAATTTGTAAATTGGTAGATAATTCTATTTCACCAATTTTCCAACAAACAACTCAAGATGGTGTACTACCCCACCAGTGCCAGTAAGATACCAGCGGCAACCGCCGATCCAAGAACACCGGCTACGTTTGGTCCCATTGCGTGCATCAGCAAGAAATTTTGTGGGTTTGCTTCCAAACCGACCTTGTTCACAACACGCGCTGCCATTGGTACTGCAGAAACGCCTGCAGCACCGATAAGTGGGTTGATGTCTTCTTTCGAGAACTTATTGAGAAGCTTCGCCATCAAAACACCTGCCCCAGTACCGATACTGAATGCGACTGCACCGAGTCCCAAGATACCTAGCGTTTCTAGATTCAAGAACTGCTCAGCTTGCAGCTTAGAGCCCACACCAAGACCTAAGAAGATCGTTACGATATTGATCAGCTCGTTCTGAGCGGTTTTCGATAAACGATCCACCACGCCAGCTTCACGCATCAAGTTACCCAGACAGAACATACCAACCAACGGTGTCGCGGAAGGTAAGAACAAAATCGTCATCAGTAACACAGCAAGCGGGAAGATTACTTTCTCCCACTTACCAACGTGACGCAGCTGGGCCATCTTGATCTGGCGTTCTTCCTTCGTGGTTAGGGCTTTCATGATCGGCGGCTGAATGATCGGCACCAGTGCCATGTAGCTGTATGCCGCCACGGCAATCGCACCTAACAGGTCTGGAGAGAGCTTACTCGCTAAGAAGATCGCCGTTGGGCCATCCGCACCACCGATAATCGCGATAGACGACGCATCCGCCATGGAGAACTCCATACCCGGAACATAGTTAAGCAGAATCGCCCCAAACAGCGTCGCGAAAATACCAAACTGCGCCGCAGCACCTAGCCACAAGGTTTTTGGGTTTGCAATCAAAGCACCAAAATCAGTCATCGCCCCCACGCCCATGAAGATCAGCAGCGGGAACACGCCCGATTCGATACCAATGTAATAAACGTAGTAGAGCAAACCACCTGGTTCGGTAAAGCCAGCATTGGGAATGTTCGCTAAAATGGCACCAAAACCAATAGGTAATAACAGTAAGGGTTCAAAGCCTTTTTTGATCGCCAAAAACAGCAAGGTGCAACCAACCAGCATCATACAGATTTGGCCGAACTCAAAGTTAGCGATCCCTGTTTCTGACCATAAGGTCATCAATCCGTCCATGATACTCCCTTACGCCAGACTCAGCAGCGGTGAACCAACAGTAACGGCATCACCTTCTTTCACGTTCAGTTCTTGAACCACCCCACCGCGCGCAGCACGAACTTCAGTTTCCATCTTCATAGCTTCTAGGATGAGTAGAACGTCACCTTCCGCTACTTCAGCACCGGGCTGAACATTCACTTTAAAGATGTTACCAGCAAGAGGTGCAGGAACCGCTTCAGCAGCACTATTAACAGGAGCATTTGGCGCTGCAGGTTGAACCGGTGCGGCTGCCCCACTTGGCGTTACCGATGTTAATTGCCCCTGCGGACCTACTTCAACTTCATAAACTTGCCCATCAACTCGCACGCTGTATGTTTCAAGACCACCAGCAGCAGCCTGTGTTACTTGTGCAGCGGCAGGTTTCGCAGCTTCTAACGTTGGTACTGGCTCAAACGCATCTGGGTTGCCACGGTTTTTCAGGAATTTCAGACCAACTTGAGGGAATAACGCGTAAGTTAATACATCATCGACACGTTCGCTTGCAAGCTTAATACCTTCAGATTGCGCTTTCTCCATCAAATCAACAGTTAGGGTTTCCATTTCCGCTTCAAGCAAGTCCGCTGGACGACAGGTAATTGCCTCTTTACCATCAAGTACTTTCGCTTGTAATTCAGCATTAACTGGCGCAGGAGCGGCACCGTATTCACCTTTTAAAACACCTGCCGTTTCTTTGGTGATGCTCTTGTAGCGCTCACCTGTCAGAACGTTGATTACCGCTTGAGTACCAACAATCTGAGATGTCGGCGTGACCAGTGGAATAAAGCCAAGATCTTCACGTACACGTGGGATCTCTTCCAATACTTCATCAATTCGGTCCGCAGCGCCTTGCTCTTTTAACTGACCTTCCATGTTGGTCAGCATGCCCCCTGGAACTTGGGCGATTAGAATGCGTGAATCCACACCTTTTAGCTGACCTTCCCACTTCGCGTATTTTTTACGTACTTCACGGAAGTAAGCCGCGATAGGCTCGATTTGGTCTAGTTTCAGATTAGTATCTCGCTCAGTGCCTTGCAGCATCGCAACCACGGTCTCAGTAGGCGTATGACCGTATGTACAACTCATCGAAGAAATCGCAGTATCAAGAATATCGATACCCGCTTCTACAGCTTTCACGGCAGTAGCAGTAGATAGACCGGTCGTTGCATGACAGTGAAGCGCTAGTGGCACATCACAAGATGCTTTGATGCGTGTGACCAGCTCTTCCGCTTCATAAGGTTTAAGCAGACCAGACATATCTTTAATACAAAGAGAGTGACAACCTAAGTCTTCAAGACGTTTAGCAAGGTCAACCCATGTGTCTGCGTTATGCACTGGGCTCGTGGTGTAAGACAATGTTCCTTGCGCATGTGCACCAACATCAACAGTGGCTTTCACCGCTTTTTGGAAGTTACGTACGTCATTCATTGCATCAAAGATACGGAATACATCCATACCATTCACGTGCGCACGCTCAACAAACTTCTCTACTACGTCATCGGCATAATGGCGGTATCCTAAAAGGTTTTGACCACGCAGTAGCATTTGCATTGGTGTATTTGGCATTGCTTTTTTCAATTCGCGTAGGCGTTCCCATGGGTCTTCACCCAAGAAACGGATACACGCATCAAATGTTGCGCCACCCCAGGTCTCTAACGACCAGTAACCAACCTTATCTAACTCAGCTGCGATAGGCAGCATATCTTCGATACGCATACGCGTAGCAAACAGGGATTGATGGGCGTCACGAAGGACCACATCAGTGATAGCTAGTGGTTTAGACATGCTCTTAAACTCCTTTTTAATCCTATCTTTCGGCTACTTCGCGACTGAGGCGCGATGTTTATGAATCGCAGCCGAGATCGCCGCCACTACTTGTGGACTAACAGCTGAAGAGGTTGATTGAACGTTGGTATTTGTTTTCGGTGCTGCGATCGGCGCTGGTACTTCTTCTGGCACCAATTTAGACATTAGCCGAACGAGATAAACTAGAATGGTGAGGAAAATAAATACGACCGCCATCCCCGTTAGCATCAGGGTGGCCGCATCTACTAGCAGGCTTCCTATATTCGTCATGTTGCTTCCTTTCTTTGTCATCCTGACAATGCGCAGGACTTTAATAGCGTCAAATCCCGACCAATGGATTATCTCGATTGGTTAAATTTTGTCAATTTTGTTTAAGGAAGCTTTTAAATAATCTCTAACATTGATTATTTATTCACTACTCAGATCACAAATTGCACTAAAATTCACTTCCCTAGTGGGATCGCTCAACATATAACCACACTAAATTAAAGTACTTGCAAAAACTGCGATTGGGATTTCAAAATGAAAAGAGGCTTTAAGAATAAAGTGAAATAAAAACAAAAGGATAGAACAAATTAACACATCAAAAACACGACATTAACAATAATAAAACATTAGTTTTATTATCGATGTTTGGATGGGGTTCTCTACCATCGTAAATCAATCAGGCTCGAGAAAGCGCAAGGTGGAGCTTTAAGATGACTATTTAAGCGAAACAAGCGTATTAGCGAAAATAGCTCAGGATCAGGCGCTTGAAGCAGAATCTAGCGCGAAGAAGCGGTGATAAATACGCAAGAGAGACACAATATCTTAGCCAAACAGCAGATACAAAAAAGCCTCGCATAAGCGAGGCTTTTTTAAAGAATGGCGCGTCCTGGAGGATTCGAACCTCCGACCGCCTGGTTCGTAGCCAGGTACTCTATCCAGCTGAGCTAAGGACGCACGGTTTTCGATATCAGTCTTCCCAATATCAGGAGTTCACAAGGAAACCCTAAAGAGTGGCGCGTCCTGGAGGATTCGAACCTCCGACCGCCTGGTTCGTAGCCAGGTACTCTATCCAGCTGAGCTAAGGACGCGCAGTTTTCGATATCAGTATTACCAATATCAGGAATTCACAAGGAAACCCTAAAGAGTGGCGCGTCCTGGAGGATTCGAACCTCCGACCGCCTGGTTCGTAGCCAGGTACTCTATCCAGCTGAGCTAAGGACGCGCAATTTTCGATATCAGTATTACCAATATCAGGAATTCACAATGAAACCCTAAAGAGTGGCGCGTCCTGGAGGATTCGAACCTCCGACCGCCTGGTTCGTAGCCAGGTACTCTATCCAGCTGAGCTAAGGACGCGCAGTTTTCGATATCAGTGTTACCAATATCAGGAGTTCACAAGGAAACCCTAAAGAGTGGCGCGTCCTGGAGGATTCGAACCTCCGACCGCCTGGTTCGTAGCCAGGTACTCTATCCAGCTGAGCTAAGGACGCGCAGTTTTCGATATCAGTATTCCCAATATCAGGAGTTCACAAGGAAACCCTAAAGAGTGGCGCGTCCTGGAGGATTCGAACCTCCGACCGCCTGGTTCGTAGCCAGGTACTCTATCCAGCTGAGCTAAGGACGCGCAGTAATCTTTATTTTACTTTGTATAACCCGTTTATCAAACGAATTATTAAATAGTGGCGCGTCCTGGAGGATTCGAACCTCCGACCGCCTGGTTCGTAGCCAGGTACTCTATCCAGCTGAGCTAAGGACGCGCAGATCTTCTTGCTAAGAAGTTGTGAAGTAAATCACATTCATTTCTTACGAAACAAAAAAAAGGCCGTTGGGCCAGTCAATGAATGGCGGTGAAGGAGGGATTCGAACCCTCGATACGGGATAAACCGTATACTCCCTTAGCAGGGGAGCGCCTTCAGCCTCTCGGCCACCTCACCGTTTTCATTGTTATATCTCAAAAGAGATATGGCGCGTCCTGGAGGATTCGAACCTCCGACCGCCTGGTTCGTAGCCAGGTACTCTATCCAGCTGAGCTAAGGACGCACTTTTTGTTGATTTCTCAACGTTGCAAGAATGGCGGTGAAGGAGGGATTCGAACCCTCGATACGGGATAAACCGTATACTCCCTTAGCAGGGGAGCGCCTTCAGCCTCTCGGCCACCTCACCGTCTTGCGGAGGCACATATTACGTTTTACCGAAAATATGTCAAACACTTTCTTTGAAAAAAACGCAAAAATCGCTTAACCGATGCGGATTTAATCAAAGTGACTATTAAACAAACTTTACCACCCTATTATGATGAAAAAAAGAGAGTCTTCTCTTAAAAAATGACATTAATCAGAAACTAAAAAGGCTAGCCCTTCGGCTAGCCTTTTTCATTCAAACTAAGCTCTGTAAACAGGAGCAGCTTAGTAGTTACCAGAAGCAACGTTACCATTGCCTTTTTCAGCTTGAATGCGCATGTAGATTTCTTCACGGTGAACAGAAACCTCTTTCGGAGCGTTAACGCCGATACGTACTTGGTTACCTTTAACACCTAGTACAGTTACAGTCACTTCATCACCAATCATAAGTGTTTCGCCTACGCGGCGAGTCAAAATTAGCATTCTTTGCTCCTTGAGTAATCTCTAAATTTTCTTGCTACAAAGCTATTATCCAACAAAAGTTATATTTTCGTAAACTACCTTGTCACTGAAAATTAGCCCAAAAAGGCATGTTTTTGCTGAATGTTCAATGCTTCACTAGATGTAACGTAAGCATCATGAAGAATGTTTGCTGCTGCATCCACACACATAGGTGGTAAGACTAGCATCATAGTGAGTGCATTCGTTGAACAGAAATTGATTGCAATATCTTGCTGTGCCAACAATTCACAGGCATGGTCAACCATTCCATTGGCTTCTAGCCCCACAGCGGTCAACAGGCTTACAGCTTCACTATTACGGATTTTATCGCTGAACACCAGATCCAACTTGGCACATGCATCTTGTTTTATCATGATACCTGTTCGTTCTGTTTCCTCGATCACATTCCAAATGTCGATACCCAACATCTGACATTGCTTTGTAATGCTAGACAAATGTTCGTTGTCGACTTCAATAATGGCAAGGTCACGTTGAATGGCTATACCAGAGACGGCTTTTGAGCCTGCTTCCCCTTTTACCAAACTGCCTTCGTTCAAATCAAATGTCGAAAGCACGCGTAGCGGTACATTGTTCTTCCACGCATACTGCACAGAAGGAAGATGTAAGACCTTTGCTCCGCGGCTAGCCATCGCTTCCATCGAAGGAAAATCAATAACTGCCATCTTTTGAGCGTTTTTTACTACACGTGGGTCACAAGTATAAATACCATCAACGTCGGTAAAGATTTGACACTCATCAGCGCTTAACGCACCAGCCAGTGTCACTGCGCTCGTATCTGAGCCACCTCGACCTAATGTGGTGATATCCCCATTTTCATTCACACCTTGGAATCCTGCCACGATCACGATTTGGTCTTGTTCAAGTAAATCCAGAATCGTAGAAGTATCAATGTGTTTAATCGTCGCGTCATTGTGTTGATTGTCCGTCACAATGTTCGCTTGTGCTCCGGTAAGTGAGCGTGCAGCGTAACCCAATTTATTCAGAGTCATTGCTAGCAGTGCCATCGACACTTGCTCACCAGCAGAGAGCAAAACATCAAGTTCTCGAGCAGTTGGAACGCTATCTACTTGCTTAGCCAGTTCCATTAGTCGGTTTGTTTCGCCTGACATTGCAGACACAACAACGACAACTTGATTACCATCATTCTTCGCCTTAATGATGTGTTCAGCTACCTGGTGGATTCTTTCAATTGAACCCACAGAGGTTCCACCAAACTTTTGCACGATAAGGGGCTTTTTCACCAGTCTTCACCTTCCCAAGACCAAAGTCTCATTAGGACCACTCATACTCCATTGAGATAAATTATATAAGCGGTAGTTACAATAAAAACCAAGCAGCGTAAATGACCTGGTTAAAATACGGTCAATTAAACCACTTGGTTACCATAAAAAAATTACGCCCAATCAAAGAAGCTTGATTGAGCGTAAATCATTTTTTAAAAGCTTATAGGCGTTCTTCTAGCCAAGGCTGTACAGATTGAATCGCCGCAGGTAGCGCTGCAACATCAGTACCACCTGCTTGCGCCATGTCAGGACGACCACCGCCTTTACCGCCAACTTGCTCAGCAACCATCTTAACTAGGTCACCCGCTTTCACTTTGCCGATAAGGTCTTTGGTTACACCTGCAATCAGACCGATCTTGTCATCGTTCACGTTTGCAAGAAGGATAACGCCGCTACCGACTTGGTTTTTGATGTCATCAACCATAGTACGTAGGTTCTTGTTATCTGCGCCTTCTAGAGCAGCAATCAGTACTTTAGTACCGTTGATATCCTGAACTTTACCCATGATGTTTGCGCTTTCTGCCGCAGCCATCTTGTCTTTCAGTTTCTGGATTTCTTTCTCTAGAGATTTTGCTTTCTGTGCTGATTCAGCCAGTTTCTCTTCGTACTTAGCCGCTTGAGCTTCGATTGCATCTAGTGCACCTTCACCCGTTACCGCTTCGATACGACGGATACCTGCTGCGATACCACCTTCAGATGTGATCTTGAATAGACCGATATCACCTGTGTTTGAAGCGTGGATACCACCACAAAGTTCAGTAGAGAAGTCGCCCATAGACAGTACGCGTACTTCGTCGTCGTACTTCTCGCCGAATAGTGCCATTGCGCCTTTCTTCTTCGCAGACTCAATGTCCATCACGTTAGTTTCAATCGTGTGGTTGCGACGAATTTGCGCGTTGACTAGACGCTCTACTTCTTTCAGCTCTGCTGCCGTTACGGCTTCTAGGTGTGAGAAGTCGAAACGTAGGCTGTCAGCTTTCACTAGAGAGCCTTTCTGCGTTACGTGCTCACCAAGAACTTGGCGAAGTGCTGCGTGTAGCAAGTGCGTTGCTGAGTGGTTTAGAGAAATAGCTGCGCGACGCTCTGCGTCAACGATAGTTGCTACTTCGTCACCTTTCGCTAGAACGCCTTCTGCCATTACACCGTGGTGTGCGATTGCGTTACCTAGTTTTTGAGTGTCTTCAACACGGAATACACCAGACTCAGTGCGGATTTCACCAGCGTCACCACACTGACCGCCTGACTCTGCGTAGAATGGTGTTTCACCAAGCACTATGATTGCTTTGTCGCCTGCAGACAGAGATTCTACTTCGTTGCCTTCAACGAACATCGCTGCTACAGAGCTAGAACCTTTAGTGCCTGTGTAACCACAGAATTCTGTTTGCGTATCAACTTTGATCGCTGCGTTGTAGTCAGTACCGAAGTTACCAGCTTCACGCGCACGTTGACGCTGCTCTTCCATCGCTTTCTCGAAACCTTCTTCGTCGATTGCGAACTCACGCTCACGTGCAACGTCGTTAGTTAAGTCAGCAGGGAAGCCGTAAGTATCGTAAAGTTTAAATACGGTTTCGCCGTCTAGAACTTTACCGTCTAGGTTATCTAGCGCTTCGTTTAGAATCGTCATACCGCGCTCAAGTGTACGACCGAAGTTTTCTTCTTCGATACGCAGTACTTTTTCAACCACAGCTTGTTGACGCTTCAGCTCTTCACCAGCCGTACCCATGATTTCCGCTAGTACACCAACCAGTTTGTGGAAGAATGCACCTTGTGCGCCTAGCTTGTTACCGTGACGAACTGCACGACGGATGATACGACGTAGAACGTAACCACGACCTTCGTTTGAAGGCATAACGCCATCAACGATCAGGAATGAACATGAACGGATGTGGTCAGCGATAACGCGTAGCGATTGGTTTGATAGATCTTCGTAACCAATCACTTCAGCAGCAGCTTTGATAAGAGCTTGGAATACATCGATTTCGTAGTTTGAGTGAACGCCTTGCATGATTGCAGAGATACGCTCGATACCCATACCAGTATCTACCGATGGTTTTGGTAGCGGTTCCATAGTGCCGTCTGCGTGACGGTTGAACTGCATGAATACGTTGTTCCAGATCTCGATGAAACGGTCACCATCTTCTTCAGGTGTGCCAGGACGGCCACCCCAGATGTGCTCACCGTGATCGTAGAAGATTTCAGTACATGGACCACAAGGCCCCGTGTCACCCATTTGCCAGAAGTTATCTGACTCGTATGGTTTACCACCTTTCTTGTCGCCGATGCGAATAATGCGGTCTGCTGGAACGCCTACTTTTTTGTTCCAGATATCGAATGCTTCGTCGTCTGTCTCGTAAACTGTTACAAGTAGACGGTCTGCTGGCAGCTTAAGGGTTTCTGTTAGGAATTCCCATGCGAAAGAAATTGCGTCTTCTTTGAAGTAGTCACCAAAGCTGAAGTTACCTAGCATTTCAAAGAAAGTGTGGTGACGAGCAGTAAAGCCAACGTTTTCCAGGTCGTTGTGTTTACCACCAGCACGTACACAACGTTGAGCCGTAGTCGCTCGAGTGTAGGCTCGTTTTTCTAAGCCTAAGAAACAATCTTTAAATTGGTTCATACCCGCGTTTGTGAACAGCAGGGTTGGGTCGTTATGTGGAACTAACGATGAACTTTCTACGATTTGGTGTCCTTTGCTCTCAAAGAACTTGAGGAACGCGTTACGAACCTCATCAGTGCTCATGTACATGCAGCTCTTCCTGAAAATAGTCGAGTTAGAATTTTGCCGTATTGTAGATCATGCAATCAGCTACGACTAGTTTTCTTGCGGAAAAGAGGCATTAGAAGAAAAAATTTGAAGCAAAACAAAAAACAGTGCGAACGACTGACCGTTAATCTTCGTCCTCAAAGCTCAGCGCATAGCTAATTTGGTCAAAACTGTAGCCACGATATTGCAGAAATCGCACCTGTTTAGCGTACTCTTTCTGGTCTTTGGCTTTTATTCCTTTGAATTTCTTCTCTGCAGCCATTCTTGCCAGTTCAAACCAGTCTTGGGGCTCTTCTGCCATTGCCATATCGATGATGGATTCTGCTACACGTTTTTGGTTCAATTCTTGACGAATTCGGCGCTCGCCATGCCCTTTGTAAACATGTTGACGCACTTGGCTTTTGGCATAACGCAGGTCATCCAAATAGTTGTGGTCGAGACAAAAATTGATTGCCGATTCTATGTCTGCCTCTTCATAACCTTTTAGAGCCAGCTTTTGGTATAACTCGTATTGCCCATGGTCTCGACGGCTCAATAATTGAATAGCCGCTTCTTTGCTAGATAGAGCCGGCGCTTGACGCTTTTGGTACATGGTGATCCTAAAACTGTTTTTGCTGTACAGGATTTATCTCAATCGTAGTAAATAACCGCTCACTCTAACCTACTAACACGCTAGTTCTGATCGCTTGCCTACCCTAATTGATATAAGCCCAGCCTTTGTTTTTTCGATTTTTATTTCAGCAGATACAACAAAGCCCCGCATAGCAGGGCCTTGTTCAATATGACTCAGTAAGAAGATTAAAACTCTTCTTCTTGCTCTGATTTTTCACCTGATTCTGGTGCTTCAGGTAATGCTGGTGAAAGTAGCATTTCACGCAGTTTAGTATCGATAGTCTTACCGACTTCTGGGTTTTCGCGTAGGTAGTTACAAGCGTTTGCTTTACCTTGACCAATCTTGTCGCCTTGGTAGCTGTACCATGCACCTGCTTTTTCAACTAACTTGTGCTTCACGCCTAGGTCAATCAGCTCACCTTCACGGTTGAAACCTTGGCCGTACATGATTTGCGTGTTTGCTTCTTTAAACGGTGCAGCAATCTTGTTCTTAACAACTTTGATGCGCGTTTCGTTACCTACTACTTCGTCACCTTCTTTGATTGCGCCAGTACGACGGATATCTAGACGAACAGAAGCGTAGAACTTAAGTGCGTTACCACCAGTCGTTGTTTCTGGGTTACCGAACATCACACCAATCTTCATACGGATTTGGTTGATAAAGATACACATACAGTTAGACTGTTTTAGGTTACCCGTTAGCTTACGCATTGCTTGAGAAAGCATACGTGCTTGAAGACCCATGTGGCTGTCACCCATTTCGCCTTCAATTTCTGCTTTTGGTGTTAGTGCTGCAACAGAGTCAACCACCATAACGTCAATAGCACCAGAACGTGCAAGTGCGTCACAGATCTCTAGCGCTTGCTCACCCGTATCAGGCTGAGAAACCAATAGTGCATCGATATCAACGCCAAGTTTCTTCGCGTATACAGGATCTAGCGCGTGCTCTGCATCGATAAACGCACAAGTTTTGCCTTCACGTTGCGCAGCAGCGATCAGCTCAAGAGTTAGCGTTGTTTTACCTGAAGATTCTGGACCGTAGATTTCTACGATACGACCCATTGGTAGACCACCAGCACCCAAAGCGATATCAAGAGAAAGAGAACCCGTTGAGATGGTTTCTACGTCCATTGCGCGGTTATCACCAAGGCGCATAATAGAGCCTTTACCGAATTGCTTTTCAATTTGACCTAGCGCAGCGGCGAGCGCTTTCTGTTTGTTCTCGTCCATTACTTTCTCCGATTTATTCATCTTGTTTTGGGCGACGAATAGTAATTCATTTTTCTTAAGCAGAAGAACTGCTCAGCAATGAAAGTTATTATACTGTTGATTCATACAGTGTCTATACCTGTATGAAAAAAATTTGACTGACCTAAAGTCATGATTTGCTCTAGCCCTTATAAAATCTGGGCTAAGGCAATTTCACAAATTCTAAATCAGATGTTGATACAATTGAGTCAGTGCGTGTTCGACCGCTTTTTTGCGAACTTGAGCACGGTCACCGGTGAAATGCATGGTATCCACTTGCTGCCAGTTTTGGTTATCAGCGAAGGCAAAACAGACCGTACCGACAGGTTTCTCTTCACTGCCTCCTCCTGGTCCAGCAATACCACTGATGGACGCGCCGATAGTAGCGTTCGAATTACGAATGGCACCTTGTACCATTTCAATCACGACAGGTTCGCTCACCGCACCATGTGCCTCCAACGTTGAAGCTTGTACACCAAGCATCTCTATTTTGGCTTCGTTACTGTAAGTGACAAACGCCCGGTCAAGCCACGCAGAACTGCCGGCAATATCAGTAATAGCAGTTGCAACGCCGCCACCCGTGCATGATTCTGCCGTCGTTAAAACATGTCCATGCTTAGCCAATAATGCACCTAAATCGGCACTCAATTTTGTTGCTCGTTCCATAGCCAAAAATGCCCTTTGTCTCTTTTTACTTGATAGGGATTCACGTATCCTAAGCCGCTACGGAAATAAACAAAAGTACTTACCTGTGAAAGCTGAACAAAAACACACTCCGATGATGCAGCAATATCTCAAGCTAAAGGCTGAGAACCCAGAAATCTTGCTGTTTTACCGCATGGGCGACTTCTACGAACTCTTCTACGACGATGCTAAACGCGCATCTCAATTGCTTGATATTTCGTTGACTAAACGTGGTGCATCGGCAGGTGAACCTATCCCGATGGCTGGCGTTCCATTCCACGCCGTTGAAGGTTATCTAGCCAAACTTGTTCAGCTTGGTGAGTCTGTCGCGATCTGTGAACAGATTGGCGATCCTGCAACAAGCAAAGGTCCAGTTGAACGTAAAGTAGTACGCATTGTTACACCAGGTACAGTAACCGACGAAGCACTGCTGTCAGAGCGTATCGACAACCTGATTGCGTCTATTTACCATCACAATGGTAAGTTCGGTTACGCGACATTGGATGTGACTTCGGGTCGCTTCCAATTAGTTGAGCCTGAAACCGAAGAAGCAATGGCTGCTGAACTGCAACGTACTGCACCTCGTGAATTACTCTTCCCTGAAGATTTTGAACCCGTACATCTGATGTCGAACCGTAACGGTAACCGTCGTCGTCCTGTCTGGGAATTTGAGCTAGATACCGCTAAGCAGCAATTGAACCAACAATTTGGTACGCGCGACTTGGTAGGCTTTGGGGTTGAGCACGCTTCACTGGGTCTGTGTGCTGCGGGTTGTTTGATCCAATACGTAAAAGATACTCAGCGTACTGCCCTACCACACATTCGTTCATTGACGTTTGATCGCCAAGATCACTCAGTCATTCTTGATGCGGCAACACGTCGCAACTTAGAGTTGACGCAAAACCTATCTGGTGGGACCGATAACACGCTAGCCGAAGTACTCGATCACTGTGCGACCCCAATGGGCAGCCGTATGCTGAAGCGCTGGTTACATCAACCAATGCGCTGTGTCGATACTCTTAACAACCGTCTTGATGCAATTGGTGAGCTCAAAGATCAGAGCTTGTTCACCGACATTCAACCAATCTTCAAACAAATTGGTGACATCGAGCGTATCCTAGCCCGTTTGGCGCTGCGCTCAGCACGTCCGCGCGATATGGCTCGTCTACGCCATGCGATGCAACAGTTGCCAGAGTTGAAAGCAGTTACTTCTTCTCTAGCTCACCCATACCTTAAAAAGTTGGCTCAATTTGCTGCGCCAATGGATGAGGTATGCGACTTACTTGAGCGCGCAATCAAAGAAAACCCGCCAGTGGTTATTCGCGAGGGAGGCGTGATTGCAGAAGGCTACAATGCGGAACTTGATGAATGGCGAAAGCTTGCAGACGGCGCAACCGAGTATCTTGAAAAACTCGAAGCAGACGAGCGTGAACGTCATGGTATCGACACCCTAAAAGTTGGCTACAACGCTGTACACGGTTTCTTCATTCAGGTTAGCCGTGGTCAAAGCCACTTGGTTCCACCACACTATGTACGTCGCCAAACACTGAAAAATGCAGAACGCTATATCATTCCAGAGCTGAAAGAGCACGAAGATAAAGTTCTGAATTCAAAATCAAAAGCGCTAGCAGTTGAGAAAAAACTGTGGGAAGAACTATTTGATTTGTTGATGCCAAACCTTGAGAAGATGCAAAACCTTGCTTCGGCGATCTCTCAGTTGGACGTACTACAAAACCTAGCCGAGCGTGCAGATTCACTTGATTACTGTCGCCCAACATTGGACAAAGAAGCGGGCATTAGCATTCAAGCGGGTCGTCATCCTGTCGTGGAGCAAGTAACAAGCGAACCATTTATAGCTAACCCAATTGAACTGAGCTCAGATCGTAAGATGTTGATCATCACCGGTCCAAACATGGGTGGTAAATCAACCTACATGCGCCAGACTGCATTGATTGCTTTGATGGCTCACATTGGTTCATACGTTCCTGCAGAATCAGCTCATATTGGCTCTCTAGACCGCATCTTTACTCGTATCGGCGCATCTGATGATTTGGCATCTGGCCGTTCAACCTTCATGGTAGAAATGACTGAAACAGCCAACATTCTTCACAACGCCACTAAGAACAGCTTGGTGCTGATGGATGAAATTGGTCGCGGTACCAGTACTTACGATGGTCTGTCTTTGGCATGGGCAAGTGCAGAATGGCTTGCAACTCAGATTGGGGCAATGACTCTGTTCGCAACGCACTACTTCGAACTGACTGAGCTGCCAAACTTGCTGCCAAATCTCGCTAACGTTCACCTTGATGCGGTAGAACACGGTGACAGCATTGCTTTTATGCATGCCGTTCAAGAAGGCGCGGCAAGCAAGTCTTATGGTCTAGCGGTTGCTGGTTTAGCGGGCGTTCCAAAACCAGTCATCAAGAATGCACGTCACAAACTGTCGCAGCTTGAACAATTAGGTCAAGGTAATGACTCACCTCGTCCGAGTACCGTTGATGTGGCAAACCAACTCAGCCTGATCCCTGAACCTAGTGATGTTGAACAAGCATTGTCGAATATCGACCCTGATGATTTAACGCCGCGTCAGGCACTGGAAGAGCTATACCGCTTGAAGAAGATGCTCTAGTTCTTGGGCTAACTGGTACAGTAAAACGCAAAAAGGCTATGGTCACCCATAGCCTTTTGTTTATTCTGATCTAGCCTCTATCGCTGCCTACGTTTAGTCGTCTTCTACGTTGAACAAGTTTTCCATGTTCAGACCTTGTTTAATCAAGATCTCGCGTAGTCGACGTAAGCCTTCCACTTGGATCTGGCGAACACGTTCGCGTGTTAAACCAATTTCACGTCCCACTTCTTCAAGCGTTGATGGCTCATAACCAAGCAGACCAAAACGACGTGCCAGCACTTCTTTCTGTTTTGGATTCAGCTCTTCTAGCCAATGGATCAATGAAGATTTGATGTCATCGTCTTGAGTGGAAACTTCAGGATCCGAGTTGTTTGCATCAGGAATAATATCCAGTAACGCTTTCTCGCCGTCACCACCGATTGGAGTATCGACAGAGCTAATACGCTCGTTAAGGCGAAGCATTTTACTTACGTCTTCTACTGGGATATCTAACTGTGCAGCAATCTCTTCTGCTGTTGGTTCATGGTCGAGCTTCTGAGAAAGTTCACGCGCTGTACGCAGATAAATGTTCAGCTCTTTAACCACATGAATTGGCAGACGGATTGTACGAGTTTGGTTCATCAACGCACGTTCGATCGTTTGGCGAATCCACCACGTCGCGTAAGTTGAGAAACGGAAGCCTCGTTCTGGATCAAACTTCTCGACCGCACGGATCAAACCTAAGTTACCTTCTTCAATAAGATCAAGAAGCGCAAGACCACGATTGCTGTATCGGCGAGAGATCTTCACTACAAGACGCAAGTTACTTTCGATCATGCGTTTGCGAGCGGCTTCATCGCCACGCAGTGCACGTCGTGCATAAAGTACTTCTTCTTCTGCAGTAAGTAGAGGTGAGAAACCAATTTCACCTAGGTAAAGCTGAGTCGCGTCTAGGCTCTTGCTGCTCGCATCAAACTCTTCGCGTGCTGCTGTTTTGGTTCCGTTAGATGGTTTTTCAAGTCCGTTAGAAATGCCTTCCGATTGTGCATTATCATATTCGAACTCTTCAACTTTGGTTACTGTGTTGCTGATACTCATAACGCCTCCCCCTGGCGAGTTAGCAAGACATGACAACTCAATATGTCGCTAAATGATGTCGCAAGTTGTTATTCAAAGTTCTACGGTAAATAGCGCTTTGGATTCACTGATTTACCTTGATAGCGAATTTCAAAGTGAAGTTTGACGGATTTAGAACCAGAACTACCCATGGTCGCTATTTTTTGTCCGCTCTTAACACTTTGTCCTTCTGAGACCAGCAATCTGTCATTGTGTGCGTATGCGCTTAAATAATTGTCGTTATGCTTCACTATAATTAGGTTGCCATAACCTCGTAGCGCATTACCTGAGTACACGACTGTGCCGGCTGCGGTTGAAACGATTGGCTGACCACGCTGTCCTGCGATGTCTATGCCTTTATTTCCTTGTTCTCCCGCTGAGAAGTTCTTGATTACTCTCCCTTTTGTTGGCCATAACCACTTCGATACTTTATCGTTTTTCGCGGTAGTTACTGGCGGTTTCGGTTTAACATTCTGATTACCTTTTGACCCAACATACTCCTTTGGTTTGGATTGTTCAACCTTCTTTGGAGGCTGTTTTTGTGCAACTTGAGTCTTAGTCGGTTTAGGTTTTTGAGTAGAGCTTTTACTTGAATTTGACGGCTTTGACGCTGTTGATGTTTTAGTCATTGGAACAGGTTTCGCCGCAACTACAGGAGCAACAACGGGTTCCACTTTATGACCATATTTAGGCGCAACATATTTCGGAGCCCAAAGTTTTAACTTCTGCCCCGGGAAAATCGTGTAAGGCGCAGACAATTCATTGTAACGAACAAGATCATTTACATCCTTATCTGTGACGTAGGCAATAAAATAAAGGGTATCACCTTTCTTTACTTCGTAATAACTCCCTCTATAACTACCACGCTCAACCGTCGAGTAATCTTTATTTAGGCTTGAAACAGGTGCAGGTGAATGAGCCGCGCAACCAACCAGTCCCGCAGCCAATAAACAGCTAATACCAAAACGACGTAATAACTTCTTCACCTAGTCTTTAACCCTTAAGCTAAATCACCTGCAACTAATGGCACAAATCTTACCATTTCTACCACGGTCGACAGATATTGTTCACCCTGACGTTCAATTTTTAATAGTTGTTGTTCATCTTCACCAACAGGAATGATCATCTTACCGCCCTCTTTCAGCTGGGATAGAAGTGCTTGGGGAACACTTTCCGCTGCCGCAGTGACAATAATCGCATCGAATGGACCTTTCGCTTCCCATCCAAGCCAACCATCTCCATGTTTGGTAGAGACGTTATAAATATCCAGTTGTTTCAGACGACGCTTAGCATCCCATTGCAAAGACTTAATGCGTTCAACGGAATAGACATGATCGACAATTTGCGCAAGCACTGCAGTTTGGTAACCCGAGCCCGTGCCGATTTCTAAAACATTACTGTCCGATTTTAGATCAAGCAGCTCTGTCATTTTTGCAACGATATAAGGCTGAGAAATAGTTTGTCCCTGACCAATCGGCAGCGCATTGTTGTCGTACGCTTGGTGCATCATTGCTTGTGAGACAAAGCTCTCACGCGGTAGTCGATAAATCGCATCCAACACACGTTGATCACTGATGCCACTGGAGATAAGAAACGCTATCAACCTGTCAGCATGTGGGTTACTCATTAACTCTCTTCCTTTAACCAACTGTCCATTGCGCGCAGCGACTCATGAGCGGTGAGATCGACTTGCAGCGGCGTGATTGAAACAAAACCATGTTCAATGGCATAAAAGTCCGTACCGATGCCAGCATCTTGCTCTTTACCCGGAGGACCAAGCCAATAAATATCATGTCCGCGTGGATCTTTCTGCTTAATCATATTCTCAGCGTGATGACGCGCACCCAAGCGAGTCACTTCTATCTCACCAAGTTCTTCAAACGGAAGATCAGGGACGTTTACATTCAATAGACGGTTGGTTGGAATTGGGCGAATCAGATGCTGCTCAACCAACTGGCGAGCAATTTTAGCAGCAGATTCAAAATGTTGTTTACCGACTAGAGAGAAAGCAATCGCCTGCACGCCAAGGAAGTGTCCTTCCATAGCAGCAGCCACCGTGCCGGAGTACAAAACGTCATCACCTAGATTTGCGCCATGATTGATGCCTGACAGCACAAGGTCTGGCAAATCATCTTTCATCAACTCATTCAGCGCAAAGTGTACACAGTCTGTTGGCGTACCTTGCACAGAGAATGTCTTTGGCGCAATCTCGGTGACACGCAGCGGTTGCTCCAGCGTCAATGAGTTAGATGCACCAGAGCGGTTTCTGTCTGGTGCGACAATCGTTACTTCGGCAATGCTTCTCAGCTCATCAGCAAGCGCATGAATTCCTTGAGCATGAACACCATCATCATTGCTGAGCAGTATTCTTAATGGCTTCGCGTTGTGTGAATCCATTTCCATTAATATTCTCTTTCTACCTTTTCTTCGATGACCAGCTCACGCACGATTGAGGTCGCAAATGAACCCGCATCCAGCGAGAATGTCATCGTGATGTTATTACCATCGACCGTCCAAGCTAGGTCTTGTGGCTTGAGTGCGATATCGCGGCGGTCGTGACGCATACGGTTACCGCGAATCAGTGCCATCAAATCTGGTTCTTCATCTAAGAACGGTTGTTCTAAGGTTAGCGCATCCGCTTGAGTTGGTAGTGCGTTATCGCCCGCCATTGCCGCGGTGATCGCCACTTCGCCTTGAGCAAATTGTGCTTGTAACTCGGCGATGTTGCTTGCATCAACTAACTGAGTACCAGAAGCTGTCTGCGCAACATCACCGTCGATGAACTTGTCAAATACACCATTCTCTAGGCGAGCTGAAACAATGCGGTTGAAGATCCACGAACGAGCCGCTGACAGATACATGCTGCGTTTGTTTTGATTGCGGGTACGAACGTTCTCGCGTCCCCATCGACGTGCTTCTTCAAGGTTGTTGCCATCGTTACCAAAACGCTGACTACCAAAGTAGTTTGGCACACCCACTTGTTTCACTTTTTCAAGACGTTGTTCAACATCCGCTATATCTGTCACTTCAGACAAAGTAACCTCGAACTCGTTCCCTACTAAGTCACCAGGGCGCAGTTTTTTATTGTGACGATCCGTTGCTAGGATCTCGATGCTCGGGTATTGCGCCAAAAATGCTGAAAAATCTGGCGTTTCACCTTTTGGTAAATGCACACTTAGCCACTGTTCAGTCACAGCATGACGGTCTTTAAGACCCGCCCAGCTAACGTCTTTCGACTTAACACCACAGGCTTTTGCTAGTTCGTTAGCAACGAAACTGGTGTTCTCACCTGTTTTACGGATACGAACCATTAAATGCTCGCCTTCACCCGTAAAGGCAAAACCTAAATCTTCGCGAACCTGAAAGTGCTCTGGCTGCGCTTTGATTTTTGCAGATGCAACTGGCTTACCTGTTAGGTAAGCCAATGAAGATAAAATGTCTGACATGATGTATTTCCGCTGATATCACAGCTTAGAGGAGCAAATTGCTAATTATTGCTTAAACAGAAGTACAACTGCTTCCGTTGCAATGCCTTCTTTGCGTCCAGTAAAACCAAGACGTTCTGTCGTCGTTGCTTTTACGTTAATGTTGCTAATGTCGGTTTCAAGGTCTTCGGCAATAGCAGCACACATTGCGTCAATGTGCGGCGCCATCTTCGGCGCTTGTGCCATGATAGTGACATCGGCATTACCAAGACGGTAGCCTTGCTCTTTGACTCGGCGATAAACGTCTTTCAGTAGTTCACGACTGTCTGCACCTTTCCATTTTTCGTCCGTATCAGGGAAGTGACGACCAATGTCGCCTGCAGCAATAGCGCCAAGCAGGGCATCCGTTAACGCATGCAGCGCTACATCACCGTCAGAGTGTGCAATCAAACCTTGTTCGTAAGGGATCGCTACACCACCAATGATTACCGGACCTTCACCACCGAATTTATGTACGTCGAAACCATGACCAATTCGAATCATTTTCTATCCTTTCTTTATTCGCCGCGCTCACGGCTTAGATAAAACTCGGCTAACGCAAGATCTTCTGGCTGAGTAATTTTTATATTATTCGCATTCCCTTGAACAAGTGCCGGCTTTTCACCTAACCATTCCAAAGCCGAGGCTTCATCAGTGATGGTTGCACCTTGTTCTAATGCGTCAGTCAGTGCTTGAGTAAGCTGCTGAGTTTTAAACATTTGTGGAGTTAATGCATGCCACAATGCTTCTCTATCTACCGTATGATCGATATCTTGTGCTGCGTTTGCTCGCTTCATTGTGTCTCTCACTGGAGATGCGAGGATGCCACCCGTTGGGTGTGCGCTACAAACGTCGATCAAATGGTCAATATCGGATGTTAATACACACGGTCTTGCAGCGTCGTGGACTAATACCCACTCGCTTTCCAGATGTGTACTTACATAGTTTAGCCCTGATAACACAGAGTCTGCCCTTTCTTTACCACCAGCCACACGAATCACATCAGGGTGCTGAGCAATGGAGAGTTCAGGGTAGTATGGGTCGCCGTCGGTAATAGCCACGACAACCTTAGAAATTTTGGGGTGAGAAAGCAGTTTCTCTACGGTATGTTCCAGTACCGCTTTGCCGTCAATCAACAGGTATTGTTTTGGGCGATCTGCCTTCATGCGACTGCCAACACCTGCGGCTGGCACAATAGCAATATGGGTTGGAGTGTTAGTATCCAACATATTAATGCTCTTCCTCATCGACAATTCGGTAGAAGGTTTCGCCATCTTTAACCAAACCAAGTTCATGACGTGCACGTTCTTCGATTGCATCAAGACCTTGTCGTAAGTCATCAATCTCAGCGAACATCTCGTTATTACGAGCTTGCAGCTTGCTGTTTACTTGCTGCTGCACTTCAATTTCATCTTCTACTGTGTAGTAGTCAGACACCCCGTTTTTGCCAAACCAGAGGGTATATTGAAGCCAGCCAAACAGTAACGTAAGGGCTATAACAAAGATTCGCATATCGTTGCTAACATTCTGTACCGGAAGGGATTAGATAAGGTGACATATATAGCATAAATGCGTGGTTGGCTCTAGGGTAGAAAAAGAGACTCACACGCTCCTTACAGGAAAAAAGCAGCAAAATGAAACAAAGAGATTCCCTACTCTCTCCTTCGTCGTTCTAGGGAATGACAAATCAACGTAAGCGAAAGACATCCAAAAGCAAAGCCTGTTCTCATGTATCCAAGTGAAGTGCTCTCGAAGAGCCAAGTCCGCTCCTACCTTTCGAAGAGAAGCGCTCCCGAAGGGCGAAGCCCGTTCCTGCCTCTCGAAGCATAGCGTTCTCATATGTTAGATACAAAAACGCCCCGCAAGTGCGAGGTGTTTTTAAAAGCTTTAAGTTAAGCCGTTAACTCAGTTAAGAATTAAGCCTGGCCTTTAACTTCTTTGAGACCGCTTCCTTGAAACATGGAGGAGCGCGCTCACTTAGAGCTTCCGTCATATAAAAAAACGCCCCGCAAGTGCGAGGCGTTTTCAAAAGCTTTAAGTTAAGCCGTTAACTCAGTTAAGAATTAAGCCTGGCCTTTAACTTCTTTGAGACCGCTTCCTTGAAACATGGAGGAGCGCGCTCACTTAGAGCTTCCGTCATATAAAAAAACGCCCCGCAAGTGCGAGGCGTTTTCAAAAGCTTTAAGTTAAGCTGTTAATTCAGTTAAGAATTAAGCCTGGCCTTTAACTTCTTTGAGACCGCTTCCTTGAAACATGGAGGAGCGCGCTCACTTAGAGCTTCCGTCATATAAAAAAACGCCCCGCAAGTACGAGGCGTTTTCAAAAGCTTTAAGTTAAGCTGTTAATTCAGTTAAGAATTAAGCTTGACCTTTAACTTCTTTGAGGCCGCTTCCTTGAAACATGGAGGAGCGCGCTCACTTAGAGCTTCCGTCATATAAAAAAACGCCCCGCAAGTGCGAGGCGTTTTCAAAAGCTTTAGGTTAAGCTGTTAATTCAGTTAAGAATTAAGCTTGACCTTTAACTTCTTTAAGACCGTTGAAAGGAGCGCGCTCACCTAGAGCTTCCTCGATACGGATTAGTTGGTTGTACTTAGCAACACGGTCAGAACGGCTCATAGAACCAGTTTTGATTTGACCTGCAGCTGTACCTACCGCTAGGTCAGCGATAGTTGCATCTTCAGTTTCGCCAGAACGGTGAGAGATTACTGCTGTGTAACCTGCGTCTTTAGCCATCTTGATTGCAGCTAGAGTCTCAGTTAGAGAACCGATTTGGTTGAACTTGATAAGGATAGAGTTAGCTACGCCTTTCTCGATACCTTCAGCAAGGATCTTAGTGTTAGTAACGAATAGGTCGTCACCTACTAGTTGAAGCTTGTCACCTAGTAGTTCAGTTTGGTGCTTGAAGCCAGCCCAATCAGACTCGTCTAGACCGTCTTCGATAGAAACGATTGGGAATTGGTTAGCTAGCTCAGCTAGGTAGTGGTTGAACTCTTCAGAAGTGAAAGTTTTACCTTCGCCTTTCATGTTGTAGATGCCAGCTTCTTTGTCGAAGAACTCAGATGCTGCACAGTCCATAGCTAGAGTAACGTCTTTACCTAGTTCGTAACCAGCAGCTGCAACAGCTTCTGCAATAACTTCTAGAGCTTCAGCGTTAGACTTAAGGTTTGGAGCGAAACCACCTTCGTCACCAACTGCAGTGCTGTAGCCTTTAGACTTAAGAACTTTAGCTAGGTTGTGGAATACTTCAGCACCGATACGTAGACCTTCTTTAAGAGTCTTAGCACCAACTGGTTGGATCATGAACTCTTGGATGTCAACGTTGTTGTCTGCGTGCTCACCACCGTTGATGATGTTCATCATTGGTAGAGGCATAGAGAACTGACCAGCTGTGCCGTTTAGCTCAGCGATGTGCTCGTATAGAGGCATGCCTTTAGCCGCTGCAGCAGCTTTAGCGTTTGCTAGAGAAACAGCTAGGATAGCGTTCGCACCGAACTTAGATTTGTTTTCAGTGCCGTCTAGTTCGATCATTACTGCGTCGATTGCAGCTTGGTCTTTAGCGTCTTTGCCAACTAGAGCTTCAGCGATTGCGCCGTTTACAGCTTCAACAGCTTTAAGAACACCTTTACCTAGGAAACGTGCTTTGTCACCGTCACGTAGCTCAAGAGCTTCGCGAGAACCAGTAGATGCGCCAGATGGAGCTGCCGCCATACCTACGAAACCGCCTTCTAGGTGTACTTCAGCTTCTACAGTTGGGTTACCACGTGAGTCGATGATTTCACGACCTAGAACTTTAACGATCTTAGACATTAATGTTTCCTCTCGTTCAAATATAAATGTCAATTTTAAAGGGCAGCAGCACAACCTTCGCCGCCGCCCGTATCCTTTTACTTCTCGAATTCGCCGCGAGCGTTTTGACCAGCAGCTTTAACGAAACCTGCGAATAGTGGGTGACCATCGCGAGGAGTCGAGGTGAATTCTGGGTGGAATTGAGCCGCTACAAACCATGGGTGAGCTGGGTTCTCAATCATTTCCACTAGTTTCTTGTCCGCTGATAGACCAGATACTTTCAGACCTGCTTTTTCGATTTTCGGACGAAGAACGTTGTTTACTTCGTAACGGTGACGGTGACGTTCGTGAACTGTCGCGCTACCGTATAGTTCACGAGCTTTCGTCCCTTTCTCTAGGTGACATAGCTGTGAACCAAGACGCATCGTACCACCTAGGTCAGACGTTTCAGTACGTTCTTCAACTTTACCTTCGCCGTCTACCCATTCAGTGATCAAACCTACCACAGGGTACTTAGTGTCTTTGTTAAATTCTGTTGAATGTGCACCTTCCATACCCGCTACGTTGCGCGCGTATTCGATCAGTGCGACTTGCATGCCTAGACAGATACCTAGGTAAGGTACTTTGTTTTCACGAGCGTATTGTGCTGCGCGAATCTTACCTTCGATACCACGGTCACCGAAGCCACCAGGTACTAGGATTGCATCTAGACCTTCAAGTACTTCTACGCCTTTCGTCTCAACATCTTGAGAGTCTACGTATTTAATTGTGACGTTTAGACGGTTTTTCAAGCCTGCGTGTTTAAGTGCTTCGTTTACTGACTTGTAAGCATCTGGTAGTTCGATGTATTTACCGACCATACCGATAGTTACTTCGCCAGTTGGGTTCGCTTCTTCATAGATAACCTGTTCCCATTCAGACAGGTCAGCTTCTGGTGCGTTGATACCAAAGCGAGCACAAACTAGGTCATCTAGACCTTGAGACTTAACAAGTTGAGGGATCTTGTAGATTGAATCTACGTCCTTCATTGAGATTACCGCTTTCTCAGGAACGTTACAGAATAGCGCAATTTTCTTACGCTCGTTCGCTGGGATCATACGATCAGAGCGGCAAACAAGAATATCTGGTTGGATACCGATAGATAGCAGCTCTTTAACAGAGTGCTGAGTTGGCTTAGTTTTCACTTCACCAGCAGCGGCTAGGTAAGGAACTAGCGTTAGGTGCATGAACATTGCACGTTCACGACCTAGTTCTACAGCAAGCTGACGGATAGCTTCCATAAATGGTAGTGATTCGATATCACCTACCGTACCACCGACTTCAACGATAGCAACATCATGGCCTTCAGAACCTGCGATTACGCGGTCTTTGATAGCGTTAGTGATGTGAGGGATAACCTGAATGGTTGCACCTAGGTAATCGCCGCGACGTTCTTTACGTAGTACGTCTGCATAAACACGACCAGCAGTGAAGTTGTTACGCTTAGTCATCTTGGTGCGGATGAAACGCTCGTAGTGACCAAGGTCAAGGTCAGTCTCTGCGCCATCTTCCGTAACGAACACTTCACCGTGTTGAGTTGGGCTCATTGTGCCTGGATCAACGTTGATGTAAGGGTCAAGCTTCATCATAGTCACTTTAAGACCACGAGCTTCTAGAATAGCTGCAAGAGATGCTGCTGCAATACCTTTACCTAGAGAGGATACAACCCCGCCAGTAACAAAAATGTAATTTGTCGTCATGTTTAACCTGAAATTGGTTGAATGAGGGAAATGGAGTGCTTCTGGACGGGACGTAAATATACCAGAAGCTCCTAACCGCCACAACGTGAAATCTATCACACCGTAATTTTTTATTTTTTGCTTCAAATCAAAGTCGAGTATTCATGCAATTTCAGCTTCGCTCTTCTCGTTTCACTTCATCCCACATGGAATCGAGTTCATCTAGAGTAAAGTCTGTCAGCTGTTTACCGTGCGCTGCAACTTTAGTTTCCACGCCTTTAAAGCGTTTCGAGAACTTTAAGTTGGCTTTTGCCAGTGCCACTTCAGGGTCTTTCCCTAGGTGACGAGACAGGTTCACGGTAGCAAATAAAAGATCGCCTAATTCGAGTTCAACTTTCTCCTCATCCGGAGTAATTTGAAGCACTTCTTCCATTACCTCTTCAATTTCTTCCTGCACTTTTCCGACAACGGGACCAAGCGAGCCCCAATCAAAGCCGAATTTTGCGCACTTTTTCTGGATCTTTGTAGCACGCGAAAGCGCAGGTAGAGAGTTTGGTATTGAGTCTAGGATACTTTCTTCAGCTTTGCCTAATTGTGCTTTCTCTTTGGCTTTTTCCGCTTCCCAGTTGGCGTTAATCGCTTCTTCAGAATCGAATTCTACTTCTGAAAAAACATGCGGGTGACGACGCGTCAGCTTCTCGTTAACGGTTTCCACCACATCAGAAAACTCGAACAATCCCTGCTCTTTCGCCATTTGGCTGTAGAAAATCACTTGGAACAATAAGTCCCCCAACTCTTCTTGCAAGTTCGACCAATCGCGGTTTTGAATCGCATCCACCACTTCGTAGGTTTCTTCAATAGTGTGAGGAACAATGGTGTCGAAGGTCTGCTTTAAGTCCCAAGGGCAACCGCTTTCTGGGTCACGCAACTTCGCCATGATTTGTTCTAACTGTTCAATTGGATGACTCATTTTCTGTTCCTTTAAACCTTTCTATCTAAAGAAAAAGGTGAGCAGCCAAAACCACTCACCTTCTAGATTATTTTATTTTCTCAGCGGCTTTCACTAAGTAATTGTTACTTTGACAAGGCAACAAGTTTTCGCGACTCCTGAGCATAGCTCGCCTATGTGATGGAGCAAGAAAACGCAGTTAACGCAGTAAAAGTGACAAGTACGACGTGAAAGTTAGCCTAAGCGTTTCACCGACATTACATCCTTGATCTGCTCAACACGTTTCGAAACGCGTGAGAACACCTCAAGGTTGGTCACTTCAAGGTCAAAGTCCATGATCGACATTTGCGTGCGGTAATCGACGCGACTCTTCATGCTGGTGACTTTGATTTTCTCGTTCGCAAATAGCGTTGTGATGTCTTTTAGTAGACCACCACGCTCCATCGCTTCAACACGAACCGTCAAGATGTAAGAGCCGACAAAGCCGCTCCCCCAGACAGTATCAATGATACGTTCTGGTGCGTGATGACGAAGTTCTTCTAGTTGCTCACAGTCACTACGGTGCACCGAAATACCACGACCTTGAGTGATGTAACCTGAGATCTCATCACCTGGGATCGGCTGACAACAGCGCGCTAGGTGTGTCATTAAGTTATCGACACCTTCTACCACAACCGCATCTTTCTTCGGACGGCTTTGCGCTGGCGCGCGATTTTCTGCTTCTTGCAGTTTTTCCAGCGCTTGCTGGTCTTCCTCTTCCGCGGTTGGCTTGTTCACTAACGCGTTGATGTGGTTGATGATCTGGTTAATGCGCAAGTCACCACTACCAATACCAACATACAATTCATCGGCACTATTAACGTTAAAGCGTTTTAGTGCGTAGTGATCTGCGTCTTTCAGTGTCGCGCCGATTTTCGCCAATTCGTGCTCTAGGATTTCACGACCCGCTTCTAGGTTCTTCTCACGACTTTGTTTGCGGAACCATGCGTTGATTTTCGCACGTGCTCGGCTCGACGTCACAAAGCCCAGAGTCGGGTTCAACCAGTCACGTGAAGGGTTTGGTTCTTTCTGGGTGATGATTTCAACCTGATCACCCATTTGCAGTTTATGGGTGAACGGTACAATACGACCCGCAACTTTAGCGCCGATACAACGGTGACCCACTTCGGAGTGAATGTGGTAAGCGAAATCGAGCGGTGTTGCGCCCATTGGTAGGTCGACAACATCGCCACGTGGGGTAAAGGCATACACGCGGTCATCAAATACCTGACTACGTAGCTCGTCCAACATCTCGCCAGAGTCAGACATCTCTTCTTGCCAATCGAGTAGCTTACGTAGCCATGTGATCTTCTCATCGTAACCGCTGCGGCTGCTTGCACCTTCTTTGTATTTCCAGTGCGCAGCAACACCTAGCTCAGAATCTTCGTGCATCTCTTTAGTACGAATCTGGATCTCAATGGTCTTGCCTTCAGGACCAAGAATCACGGTATGGATAGACTGGTAGCCGTTTGGTTTCGGGTTCGCTACGTAATCGTCGAACTCGCTTGGTAGGTGTTTGTATTTGGTGTGAACCACACCTAGAGCGGCATAACAGTCTTGAAGTTTGTCAGCGATGATACGTACTGCACGTACGTCAAATAATTCATCAAACGCCAGACTCTTCTTCTGCATTTTGCGCCAGATACTGTAGATGTGCTTTGGACGACCACTGACTTCTGCGTTGATGCCGCATACGGTCATTTCTTGGGTAAGGTCGTCGACAAAGTCTTTGATGTATTGTTCACGGACAATACGACGCTCAGCCAATTGCTTCGCGATTTGCTTGTAGGTTTCTGGTTGTTGGTAGCGGAAGGCGTAATCTTCGATTTCCCACTTCAACTGACCAATACCAAGGCGGTTTGCCAGAGGCGCATAGATGTTTGCACACTCTTTTGCCGCAGCACGACGAACTTCGTCCGGCGCTTTTTTTACTTCAATCAGGTTGCAGATACGTTCCGCCAGCTTGATGACCACGCAGCGGAAATCATCCACCATTGCCAACAGCATGCGACGAACGTTATCTACTTGAGACGAGGCAGCACCACCATCCATTGTTACATTTAGTTGACCAATTGCCGCCATTTCGTCGACACCATCGATCAGCTTAATGATTTCTTTGCTGTATTTTTCCTCAAGGAGCTCTCTATCAAAAGCACCGCTTGAGACCAAAGGGAACAGTTGCGCCGCGACAAGTGTCGCTTTGTCCATCGACAAGGTGATCAAGATTTCGATCATCTCTCGTCCACGCCACAACAAAAGCTCCGCCTGTTCGTTATCCGCCAACACAGATTGGCAGTCACGATACACTTCGGTTAAGCGTTTCGCTGTGTTCTTCTCTTGACCTAGGCTAGCCACCCAGTTTTCAAGTTCAAACTGTTCACCTTGGTTTAAATGCGCGCTTCTTACCGCAACCATCTCATCATCCTAATTATTATATTTGTGTGGTTTGACTAACACCATCCAGGTTAGTTCTTTCGCCAAGCTTTAAGCGTTGGCTTATTGACCACCCACCACGTGTAAGTGATCAACAAAGTCCCAATTATCAGGACTTTTCAAACAGTGCCATCGATTCTAGATGGCTGGTATGAGGGAACATGTCCAGCATACCTAATTTGGTCAATTGGTAGCCTTGCTCCAGCAAGCTCTGGCTATCCCTTGCAAGGGTAGCAGGATTACACGAAACATAAACTACACGCTGTGCGCCAAGCGCAGAAACTTGATCGATGATCCCACTCGCGCCCGCACGTGCCGGATCAAGCAGCACTTTGTCGAATTGTTCAGCCGCCCAAACTTGCCCTTCAAAATCCTGCTCAAGGTTAGCGTGATAAAATTGCGCGTTATTGATTTGGTTCAAAGATGCATTATTTGCCGCCTTTTCCACCATTTCTGCCACGCCTTCTACGCCAACCACGTGTTTTGCACGTTTTGCGATTGGCAAACTGAAGTTACCTAAACCACAGAACAAATCTAACACTCGCTCGTCACTTTGTGGGTCTAACCACTCCACTGCCTGAGCGACCATTTTCTGGTTTACCGCTTGGTTCACTTGAATAAAGTTATTTGGCGTAAATGGTACGGTGACACCTGCTTCTTGATAGAAAGGCACTTCACCTTCAATCAAATCAAGCTGATCGGTTTCTGGCATCAAGTAGAGCGATGCATGGTGACGCTTCGCTAATTCCACCAAGGTGTTGGTTTCTTTTTCAGTCAATTTGCTCAGATGACGCAATGTTACGCATGGACCATTATCGCCTAGCACCAACTCTACGTGACCAAGTTGCTCTGGCTTCTTAAACGCTTTTAACGTCGAGTAGATTTCTGGCAATAGCACATTCAACTCAGGTGCGAGCACTGGGCAGTCCGTCACTTGCGCAATTTGCTTACTCTGTTTCTTACGGAAACCAAAGTGCAACTGACGAGTCTTTTTATCCACGAACAAGCTCACACGAGCACGGCGACGGTAGCCAAGAGACTCACCCAACACAGGCGCATCCAACTCGATATCACTGCCGGCAAATTTTCTCATCAACTGACGAAGCGTTTGCTGCTTGTGCGTCAATTGTTGGTCATAGTTCAAATGCTGCAGGTCACAGCCACCGCATTCATGGTAGTGCGGACAAAATGGCTCCACGCGAGCGTCACTCGGTTTAAGGATTTTAATCAACTTACCGCGAGCGAACTTGCTCTTTTCTTCCACCAATTGGGTTACCACTTCCTCACCCGGTAGCGCACCATCGATAAACAATGGTTTCTTCTTAAGGTAAGCAATGCCTGCGCCGTGGTGATCCAAACGCTCGACTTGTACCGCTTGGTGGCGGGTATTCAGTTGCGTTTTCTTTTTAGGTTGAAAGATACGTGCCATGCTCTGTGCCTGATTTGTGTCTAATTGCTCTACTGCTTCACTATTCTTGATTGCAGCCGTTGTGTGATTCGAGTGACTTGATTATGCTTACCGTTTATCCGGTGACGTCACTTCTTTGCTCAAGGCTTTATCGTGCGCTTGAGAAATAATGCGTTATTTTCCCATATCCAGACTCCGATGTAATTAGATAACATGACCAGATATGGCTTAAGAGCACGTGTAATTACACTAACTCTCGCTCCCACTCTCATTATTGGTTTATTACTGAGCGGCTTTTTCTCATTTAACCGCTACCAAGACCTCGAGAAACAAGTTATCACCACAGGCAATAGCATCATCGAACCGCTTGCGATTGCCAGTGAAACTCACCTACTTTCCGAAAGTCGCGAAGCCGTTCGTCGCCTTATCAGTTACGCCCACCGCAAAAACTCGAAGCTGGTTCGTAGTATCGCGGTGTTCGATGAAAATCATGAGCTTTTCGTCACTTCTAACTTCCATCCCAACTTTGAAGCTCTGATGTTCCCGAAGGATAAGCCTATCCCTCAATTAGGCAATTCGGAAATCTTCGATAACTCGCTTATTCTGCGCGTGCCGATTCTATCTGAAGGTCACTATCTTTCGGAGCTCTCAAATGAGAATCAGGGCACAAAAGCCATCGGCTACATCGCAGTAGAAATGGATCTTTCGTCACTTCGATTGCAGCAATACCAAGAAGTGTTCTCTGCGTTCTTGGTATTGATCCTCGGTCTTGGTCTCGCGAGTGTGTTCGCCTCTCGCCTCATGCATGACGTTACTCAGCCGATCACGCACATGAAGAACGTTGTTGACCGTATTCGTCGTGGTCACCTTGATGTGCGTATCGAAGGCAAAATGCACGGTGAATTAGACCAACTGAAAAACGGTATCAACGCCATGGCGGTCTCGCTGTCGGAATACCACGTTGAGATGCAGCACAGTATAGACCAAGCGACATCAGACTTGCGTGAGACTCTGGAACAGCTAGAGATTCAGAACGTGGAGTTGGACATCGCGAAGAAGCGTGCCCAAGAAGCAGCACGTGTGAAATCCGAATTCTTGGCGAACATGTCTCACGAACTTCGTACTCCGCTGAATGGCGTGATTGGCTTTACCCGTCAAATGCTGAAAACACAGCTCTCGAACAGCCAAACGGATTACTTGCAGACCATTGAGAAGTCCGCAAACAACCTACTGAACATCATCAACGACATCCTCGACTTCTCGAAACTGGAAGCCGGTAAGCTAGCACTGGAAAACATTCCGTTTGAATTCCGAGAAAGCTTAGAAGAAGTAATCAACCTACAAGCCACCAGCGCGCACGAGAAAGGTTTGGAAATCACCTTGAAAGTGGATCCAAAGATCCCGCAAGGCTTGGTGGGTGACCCACTTCGTATCCAACAAATCCTCACCAACTTAGTCGGCAACTCCATCAAGTTTACTGAGCGCGGTAACATCGACATCAGCGTTGAGATGCGCTCACAATCTGGTGATTCGGTCGAACTGCAATTCATGGTGCGCGATACTGGTATTGGTATCTCCGAACGTCAACAAGCGCAGTTGTTCCAAGCGTTTAGCCAAGCGGATGCGAGTATTTCACGTCGCTATGGTGGTACCGGTCTTGGTCTGGTTATCACTCAGAAACTGGTGAGCCAGATGGGCGGCGAAATCAGCCTAACCAGTCGCCTACACCAAGGCTCTACCTTCTGGTTTACGGTTCGCTTGCACTCAACTGAAATGCCAATGAGCGATCTGATTGAAGTCGAACTACTAACTGGTAAGCAATTGCTGTTGGTTGAACCAAACATGCAAGCGGCGTCAGTGACACAGCAGATCCTGAGCCAAGAAGGCATTCTGGTGACTTACCGTTCTTCACTGCCAGAAAACGATGAGAACTACGATTACGTCTTGTTGAACTTGGCTGCCAACCAAACCTACGATGATCAATCGGTAGCAGCTTGGATTGAGCAAGCCAAACGCATGGCGCCGAGTGTGATCATGGGTACGCCGAGTACCGAACTGGCACTGGCAGATCAAGTGATGAACGATCATCAGATCCAATGTCTGACTAAGCCATTATCACGCCGTAAGCTTCTACAAAGCCTAATAACGGATCACGTCGAAACGCCTCAAGCAGTGATTGCACCAATTGAGCCAGTGGTGAATGAACGCTTACCACTGACGGTACTTGCGGTCGACGATAACCCAGCTAACTTGAAACTGATCTCTGCGCTATTGAAAGAGCGTGTAGAAACGGTAACAGCGTGCAGCAATGGCCAGCAAGCGGTGAATCTCGCGACTGAGAAGAAATACGATCTGATCTTCATGGACATTCAAATGCCATTGATGGACGGCGTGACGGCTTGTCAGCACATTAAAGAGCTAGAGCTGAACAAAGATACCCCAGTAATTGCGGTAACCGCGCATGCCATGGCAGGCGAGCGTGACCGACTATTAGCAGCGGGGATGGATGACTACCTAACCAAACCAATCGAAGAGCATGTGCTGCAACAGGTTTTGGTCCACTGGAACCCAAATACCTGTACTGAGAGTGTCGATAAAATTGCGCCATCCTATGTCGAACCAGTTGTGGAAACTGCACCATCAGCGCCAGAAAAGCCACAGCAAGATGTCATCATCGACTGGCAAGCGGCATTGAAACAAAGTGCCAACAAGGAAGACTTAGCCAAAGACATGCTGCGCATGCTGATTGATTTTATTCCTGAGGTGGAAGAAGTGGTCGATCAAGCATTAGAACAAGAAGACTTCTCGCGTGATGATCTTATCCATGTGGTACATAAACTTCACGGCAGCAGCTCTTACTGTGGCGTGCCGAGATTAAAGTCTCTGTGTGCAACCTTGGAACAAGCACTGCGCTCGGGCGCTGACATCGAAGACATCGAACCGGAAATGTTCGAACTGCAAGATGAGATGATTAAAGTCACCACGACGGCGAAACTCTATCTTGAACAGTAGAAAATAACGGATTAAATCAGAGACATAAAAAAGCCAGAGCATCGACTCTGGCTTTTTCGTATTCGGTTATTAATCCGTAATCAGGCTAAGTTAGGATTCAAAAATCACCGTCGCGACCGCGTAATGACGTTCATCCGAAATCGACAGATGAACATGATTGACGCCCATCGACTCGGCGATTTGCTTCGCCACACCGGATAAGGTCAATATCGGTTTACCGAACTCATCATTCGAAACTGTAAAATCATGGAAGGTCACGCCTTTTGCGATGCCTGTACCTAGCGCTTTTGAGGCAGCCTCTTTTACTGCGAAACGCTTCGCAAGGTAGCGCCCTTTTTGCTTCAATTCAGCAAACTTTACCATTTCATCTTGCGACAAAATGCGCTTTGCGAAGGGCTCACCCGTTCGACCGAGCGCTTTTTCAATGCGCTCAATCTCTGCGATGTCAGTGCCTAATCCTAAAATTGCCATGCTTAAATCTGATTACTTACGAGCCGCAACCATGATGGCTTTCATTTCTGCCACAGATTTTTCTAAACCATCGAAAACCGCACGACCAATGATCGAGTGACCGATGTTAAGCTCGTAGATTTCTGGCAGTGCCGCGATTGGTGCAACGTTGTGGTAAGTCAGACCGTGACCTGCGTTTACGATGATACCTAGGTCATCAGCGTAGCTTGCGCCTGCTGCAATCTTCTTCAGTTCATCTTGCTGATCTTCTTCTGTTGTCGCATCTGCGTAGTGACCTGTGTGAAGCTCAATGTAAGGTGCGCCACAAGCTTTTGCCGCATCGATCTGTTGACGGTCAGCATCGATGAATAGAGAGACTTTAATGCCCGCTTCAGTTAGCTTTTGCGTTGCCGCTTTCACTTTCTCAAGTTGACCGACAACATCCAGACCACCTTCTGTTGTCAACTCTTCACGTTTTTCAGGAACCAGACAAACGAACTCAGGCTTAGTTTGTAGCGCAATCTCAACCATCTCGTCCGTTACCGCCATTTCAAGGTTCATACGAGTTTGAATGGTTTCACGTAGGATACGTACGTCACGATCTAGAATGTGGCGACGGTCTTCACGTAGGTGGATGGTAATACCGTCAGCACCGGCACGCTCTGCGATCTCAGCAGCATGAACTGGATCTGGGTATTTAGTACCACGTGCATTACGTAGAGTGGCAATATGGTCGATATTAACGCCTAAGTAGATTGAGCTCATTTTCCGTTACTCCGTGCTCGATATGTCTGAATGAATAATTCGCGACTTTTTAAAGGTTTGCCGCCAAGATACGGCTTTAATGCCATACGTGTAAAGCGTTTCGCCGCTTTTAATTGCTCTTTAGTGACGAATCGCCGTTCACTAATCGCAATCAATTCATTACCTAAAAATGTCAGATTGTCGCGCCTTACTGAAGCTATGAATCCCTTTTGTTCACGATAACGGTAAGTCATCTCAGGATCGACAGGCTCACCCGTCCCGGCACAATGCAAGAAATCAACGCCATAGCCCATTGAAGACAGCAGAGCCAGTTCAAAACGACGCAAGCCCGGTTCAGGGTTATCACTCTGAGCCAATTCCGTTAGTGCATGCAGGTAATCATGAAACAGCGCAGGCATCGGCACTTCCGCAATTAACACGCGCCCGACTAATTCATTTACGTACATTGCGGAGTAAAGGTTTATCCCAAACAACGGCAAACCCAAACTGATTGGCTCAGCCTGACGTAAGGTTTTCATTGAGCCTTTGCCGGACCATTTCAACAATAGTGGCGTGAAGGGCTGTAATGCCCCTTTAAGATTGGAGCGTTTGCTGCGCGCGCCTTTCGCCATCAACGTGATACGACCATACTCCTCGCTGAATACATCAAGGATCAAGCTCGATTCACTGTAAGGGCGTCGGTGCAATACAAAGCAGCGCTGGAAGCCTTCTGAAGACTGGTTGCTCATTTCAATCAGTGTGCCTAAGTCGGTAATAAAAAATAAGGAGCCAAGCGGCTCCCTATTCTAATCGATATTATATTTTAGTCGATGTTGGAACGAAGTGTCTTCGTTACCAAACTTACAAGCAACCAAGCTTATAGATCGTCAATGTAACCTAGTGAGCGTAGAGCACGTTCGTCGTCTGCCCAACCAGATTTCACTTTTACCCAAGTCTCTAGGTAAACCTTACGACCGAATAGCTCTTCCATATCTAAGCGCGCTTCACGACCAATTGTCTTGATCTTCTCGCCACCTTTACCAATCACCATTTTCTTCTGACCATTACGTTCAACAAGAATCAGGGCGTTGATATGGAAACCGTCAGTTTCTGGGTTGTAATCGAAACGCTCAATCTCAACCGTTACCGAGTATGGCAGCTCTTCACCAGTAAAACGCATCAGTTTTTCACGCACGATTTCAGACGCCATGAAACGCTGAGAACGGTCTGTTACGTATTCTTCTGGGAAGTGGTGCGTTGCTTCTGGCAAGTGATCGCGAACGTGCTTGCGCAGTACGTCGATGTTTTTACCTTGCTTTGCAGAGATTGGCACAACGTCAACGAAGTCCATCTTCTTCGACATGTCGGCCATGTGCATCATTACTTCGTTACGATCTTGCACGTTGTCTACCTTGTTCACACAAAGCACAACAGGGAAGTTCGACTTTTGAAGCTTAGTCAGCACCATCTCATCGTCTTTGGTCCAATGCGTACCGTCGACTAAGAAGAATACTAGGTTCACATCACTTAGAGATGAGTTTGCCGCACGGTTCATCAAACGGTTGATGGCACGTTTTTCTTCAATGTGAAGTCCCGGCGTATCTACGTAGATCGCTTGGTAATCACCATCTGTATCCACACCCATGATGCGGTGACGCGTCGTTTGCGGTTTACGAGACGTGATCGAAATCTTCTGACCCAAGATTTTGTTCAGAAGCGTCGATTTACCTACGTTTGGACGACCAACAATCGCAATGAAGCCACAGTGTTGGTTCTCTGGTGAACTTACTTCACCGTGTGATGCGAAAAACGCATCAATGTCGAATTCGTTATCAGCCATTCGTTAATTGCTCAAGTGCCGTTTCTGCAGCCGCTTGTTCTGCCTTGCGGCGGCTGGTGCCTTTACCGATTACAGGCTTATCCACACCTGCTACGTCACACTCAACCGTGAACTCTTGGTTGTGCGCTTCACCTTTAATATTAGTCACTGTGTAGACAGGCAGCGGTTTTCTTCTGCCTTGCAGGAACTCTTGTAGGCGAGTTTTTGGATCTTTTTGTGATACACCAGGCTTAATCGCCTCAAGACGCGAGTTGTACCAGCTCAGTACGATACCGCGAACTTGTTCAATATCACTATCAAGGTAAATCGCACCAATAATGGCTTCTACCGCATCGGCTAGAATAGAGTCTCGGCGGAATCCGCCACTCTTCAATTCACCTGGACCTAATTTTAAATAATCTCCTAGATCGAATTCACGACCCAGTTCCGCCAATGTGTGCCCACGAACCAAGGTCGCGCGCATACGGCTCATGTCACCTTCGTTCACTTTCGGGAAACGATGGTACAGATCATCAGCGATGACAAAACTTAAAATTGAATCGCCCAGAAACTCAAGACGTTCATTGTGCTTACTATTGGCGCTGCGGTGAGTCAGCGCCAAGTTGATAAGCCCAGCATCCTTAAATTGGTAGCCGAGCTTTCTCTCTAGTTTCTCAATTGGAGAATTCATACTCTCTCGATATGTAATGGTTAGTGAATGCCACCGACGCGGTTAAAACGCACACCAGTTGGAATCCATGAAGGTAGAACACTATCTGCGCCACGATCAAACTCGAAGCTGATCCAGATCGCAACAGCTTTACCGACTAAGTTTGCTTCTGGAACAAAGCCCCAGTAACGGCTGTCAGCACTGTTGTCACGGTTATCACCCATAACGAAGTACTGACCTTGTGGTACAACCCACTCGTTAACACCTGGACGTGGTTGGTAGTTCTGCACGCGGTCACGAGTTAATGGGTTCACCAAAATTTGGTGCTCAACTTCACCCAGTTTTTCATTCATCTGAATCAGAGGAATACCGTTTTGGATGAATTGACTTTCTTCAACATTGTTCAGCTTAACTGGCTTACAAGATGACTCACCTTTCGATTGAATACATACCTGCTTATCCGCAGAGTAACGAACGGTATCACCAGGCAAACCTACCACACGTTTAATGTAGTCAACGTTTGGCTGTGGTGGGTACTTGAATACCACGATGTCGCCACGCTCAGGCTTGCCAGTTTCCACTAGCTGCGTGCGCCATACCGGATCTTTCAATCCGTACGCGTATTTCTCCACCAAAATGAAGTCACCCACTAGTAGGGTTGGCATCATTGAGCCTGAAGGGATTTGGAACGGTTCATAGATAAAAGAACGTAATACCAATACGAATGCAAGCACTGGGAAGATAGAAACGCTGTTCTCTACCCACCACGGTTGGCTTTCTACTTTTTGTAGCGTCACCGCATCCAGACCATTGGTTGTTTGCGCTTGGATCTCCGCTACTTTCGCTTGACGTTTTTTCGCAAACACCAGCTTTTCTAGTAGCCAAACTACGCCAGTTACCAAAGTCACGATAACTAGAATCAGTGAGAATGTATTCGCCATTAAATTCCCTTATCTAAAAATACGAAAGTGAAAGAGCCGAAACCCTTTCACTTATTTTACTATCTAACGTCTTATGACAGACAAGAGCACGAGATAGTTCAACTCTAGTCTTTACCAACGTGAAGAATTGCTAGGAACGCTTCTTGAGGCAGCTCTACGTTACCGATCTGCTTCATACGTTTCTTACCTTCTTTCTGTTTCTTCAGAAGTTTCTTCTTACGGCTCACGTCACCACCGTAACATTTCGCGATTACGTTCTTACGTAGCTGTTTCACTGTAGAACGTGCGATGATGTGGTTACCGATAGCCGCTTGGATCGCGATGTCGAACATCTGACGAGGAATGAACTCTTTCATTTTCTCAACAAGCTGACGACCACGAGTCTGAGACTGATCTTTGTGCGTAATCAGCGCTAGCGCATCCACTTTGTCGCCGTTCAGTAGTACGTCTACACGTACCATGTTCGATGCTTCAAAGCGTTGGAAGTTGTAATCCAGAGACGCGTAGCCACGTGATGTCGACTTCAAACGGTCGAAGAAGTCCAGTACCACTTCTGCCATTGGGATGTCGTAAGTGATCGCAACTTGGTTACCATGGTAAACCATGTCCACCTGAACGCCACGCTTCTCAACACATAGTGTGATTACGTTACCTAGGTAGTCCGCTGGTACTAGGATGTTACAGCGCGCGATAGGCTCACGGATCTCTTCGATGTCGTTAACCGCTGGCAGTTTTGCAGGGCTATCAACGTATAGAGTCTCACCGTTAGTTTGTTCTACTTCGTAAACTACCGTTGGTGCCGTTGTAATCAGGTCGAGGTCGTATTCACGCTCTAGACGCTCTTGGATGATTTCCATGTGCAGCATGCCTAGGAAACCACAACGGAAACCAAAGCCTAGTGCTGCTGAGTTTTCTGGCTCGTAGAATAGCGATGCATCGTTTAGGCTAAGTTTACCTAGTGCGTCACGGAAGTTTTCGTAATCATCAGAAGATACTGGGAACAGACCCGCGTATACCTGAGGTTTTACTTTCTTAAAGCCTGGAAGTGGCTTCTCGCTGCCGTTTTTCGCTAGCGTCAGCGTATCACCTACTGGTGCGCCTAGGATGTCTTTGATACCACAAACTACCCAGCCTACTTCGCCAGTACGCAGAACATCAGTGTCCACTTGCTTAGGCGTGAAGATACCTAGACGATCCACACCCCAAGTTTGACCTGTGCTCATTACTTTGATCTTGTCGTTTTTCTTCAGTGAACCGTTTTTAATACGAACCAAAGAAACAACGCCAAGGTAGTTATCGAACCATGAGTCGATGATCAGCGCTTGAAGTGGCGCGTCTGGATCACCTTCTGGTGCTGGAATTGCTGATACGATGTTTTCTAGAACGTCGTCAACACCTAGACCTGTCTTCGCAGAACAGCGGGTTGCTTCCATTGCATCGATACCAACGATCTCTTCAATTTCTTCCGCTACACGCTCGGGATCAGCAGCTGGTAGGTCAATCTTGTTCAGGATTGGCACAACCTCTAGATCCATTTCGATTGCGGTGTAACAGTTAGCTAGGGTTTGAGCCTCTACACCCTGACCTGCGTCAACCACCAGTAGCGCGCCTTCACAAGCAGCTAGAGAACGTGATACTTCGTACGCAAAGTCAACGTGTCCCGGAGTATCGATGAAGTTCAACTGGTACGTTTCGCCGTCTTTAGCGGTGTAGTTCAGCGTCACACTCTGAGATTTGATGGTGATACCACGCTCACGTTCAAGATCCATAGAATCCAGAACCTGTGCGGCCATTTCACGATCGCTTAATCCACCACAAACTTGGATTAGACGGTCAGATAGGGTCGACTTACCATGGTCGATGTGGGCGATAATCGAAAAGTTACGAATGTGCTTCATAGATTTAGGGTGACTAACTCTTTACAAATAGGGACATTAAGAAAGCCGTCTGTTGACGGCATTTCAATCAAGTTGGCAGATTCTACCCAATTTCGTTAACGGGCGCACCTTATTTAAAGTCTAGAACTTATTGAATAGGTTCACCGAGAACTCGAATGAGGGTGACTTGGCGTTTTGACTCATCTTCTAGTGGGCGTGACACACGTTTTGCGAGCCACATACCACCTGCTGCGAACAATACCGAAGCTAGGATGGTAATGCCCTCACCGCCTGCAGTTAAAGGTACTAGCAGGAAGTTGCCAATTACAGCACCGAGAATCAAACCAAACAAAGGAAGAAGGTAGACCGCCATAGCTGATTTGATAAGGCTTGCTTCGGGGAAACCAATTTCCACGACCTGACCAACTTTGACGGATTTTGGGGTACGCAAATGCCACGACAGCGTTTTGTTACCGATCGCTTTGGTAACCACGCCTGTGCCGCAGCTTTTTTGCGATGAACAGCTGCTGCAACTGGTCTGTTGCTCGCAGCTGATATCGACATCATATTGCTGACCGTGACGGTGAACGCCCGTCACGGTAGCCAATGCAGTCATCATTGCACTTCACTCTTTGTTACATTAAAAGTGACCGATTGTGCGATACGCTGAGCCGTTGCCGGCGGAATATCACCAACAACTGAGATTTCATGGTTGCCGCTGACAAAGCTGTGCAATGTACGGCGACCTTGACGAACCAGTTGACCTTTCAACGAGTGCTCGTCTTTGTCAGCTACATACACTGAAAAGCTAAATAGTCCATCAGAGTAAAGTTGGCTTTCTACCATTTGGTCAGTCACTGCCATGCGGTAACGGTTCAGTTCATTTGGATGGAACCCTTCCGGTGTCCAACCCACGGTCCAGTTACTGGTACCGATATCGCCTTTTGGCATTGTCAGAACCGCGGGTAATTGAACCTCTTCCAAACCACTCATCAGTTCACCAATCTTAGGGTTCACTGAGTAAGAAATAGTACGGTACTGCTCAAGCATTTCACCATCACGATCAACGAGATCAGCACGCAGTGGCAGTTTACTCTTCTCATCAATCCACAATACGTAAGAGTAACGTAGCCCATCTTTTGGCACGATGCGCAGCACTTGTGTTGGAACACCAGCCTCACGGGCACGACCTACTTTTACGTAGTCGTAGTACAAGTTTAGCTCGTCGATGTTAGCGTTCAGCATCGGCATGATTGGAGCAACCATTTTACCCGATTCGATGGTAAACGGTTCTGCGCCAGTTTCGATATAGCTTACTTCTGTGCCGCGACGGATCACTTCACGTACAGGACCACTCAAATACACAAGATGTGCGTACTGGTCTTTGTCGTGAGTCGCGTGACGATACAGCAAAGGTTCAATGCTGTTCTTTTTGATAAGGATATAAGAGAGTTCGTAGCTTAAATTCTTGCTCGCCTCGCTCATTTGATGCAATAAAGCCTCCGCTGGCTTATCACCAGCAAAGGCTTGCGAAGACATCAGACTGAACAGAGCGCAAGCGCTGATCAGAAATTTTTTCATTCAATATCCGGTGTCAGATGTGCATCTTGTTGAGACGCATCACTGTTAATTCTTAGCTGCAGTTCGTAGTCACGAAGCATAGCATGAACGCGTTTGCGTTGCTCTTGCATATTTGCTTCACCAACGGAACGCTCTACGGATTCACGCGTCAAGCTTACTGGTTCAGCGCTGCCCGCAAATGGCACAGTCTGAAGCACAGGAAGTTGGTCAGCTTGTGGCGACATTGGGTCGCTACCGCCGTACTGTTGAACGCCTAATATCACAACAAGTGACACACACGCAGCAACGGCAACTTGACCAAACTGAGTCAACCATGCAGGCAACTGGCGTTTCGCTTTTTGTGGCTCTGGTTGCGACTCTTTTGGCGCGTCGTTAATTGAAATTACGTTAGCACTGCGCGAATCGATAGCACGATGCACAGGCTCGTCTTCTAACGCTAACGCTACGCTTTCAGCAATATTCCACTCAGGCTTTGCTGGCGCTTCGCCTCGCATCACATCACCAATCAGGTGATAGTTCTGCCAAGCATCACGGCTCTCTTGGTCTTGCTCTAATTCTTGAATTAAAGCCTTATCGACCAATTCTCCATCCATGAGAGCTGAAAGTTTTTCTTTGTCAGCCATTATTTTCACCATAGTTATCACTTGTACTAGCGCTGCAAAAGAGGTTTGATTTTCTTTTCCACCGCCTCACGAGCACGGAAGATACGCGATCGTACCGTTCCTACCGGGCAATCCATTACTTCAGCAATTTCCTCGTAGCTCAAGCCATCAAGCTCGCGCAGAGTCATTGCGGTTTTTAAATCTTCAGGTAAGGCTTCGATTGCACTGAACACTACCCGTTGCAATTCTTTGGACAACGTTAAGTTCTCAGGGTTCGAAATTTCTTTAAGTGCATTACCTGTTTCGTAAAATTCAGCTTCTTCAGCATCAACGTCTGTTGCAGGTGGTCTACGACCTTGAGCAACGATGTGATTTTTCGCAGTATTCACTGCAATGCGATACAGCCACGTGTAAAACGCACTCTCCCCACGAAAACTAGGGATAGCTCGGTAAGCCTTGATAAACGCTTCTTGTGCTACATCTGGAACATCGCCAGGATTACTTACGTATCTGGAGATAAGGTTACATACCTTGTTCTGGTACTTTGTTACCAGCAGGTTGAATGCTTGCTTATCGCCATTCTGAACTCGCTCAATCAATACTTGATCGGTCAGCTGCTCGTTCATTCGAGCGGATACTCCTATTTGTTATGCCCCTACTCTTCTCAGATATGGGTACTAATTATGCAAAACGTAGTATTGACACCACTGCTTACTTGAGCACTATTGTGACCCTGACGTGAATGAGAAAGTTCCATGGTTTCTCAAATTTTTTGTCATTGTTTTTTCACAGTGTGATGTCACTAGCCAAATCCCGCTCCTCGTCCGACTTAAGTCTCGTTTTGACAAGCGAGCATACTGGTGGGGAAATGGGTATAATGGATGATCTCTGTCCCAGATTGTGCTGGGTAGAGCATAGAAAAGCAATGGCATTGACAAACTATTACTTTTCATTTGCATGGCTAATGGCTATCAGAACATCGCGTTACAAACAAAACTCAGGAAGCATCTGCATGCCCAAGGCATGGCAAAATAAGAGTGGCTGAAGTCACCAAGGTAACGCCGATTTCGATACGTCTCCCAACTTAGCCCTTAGCGACGGATGTCGCGTTAATGGAATGCACATGGTGTGCAAAATATACACAAGGTAGCCTTGTTACCTTAGCTTGGGATTGTAAAAGTAATATGAACACAAATCGTGAACATGAATGTGATGTGTTAGTGGTAGGGAGTGGCGCCGCGGGCTTGTCGTTGGCTTTGCGTGTCGCAAACCACTGTAAGGTAATGGTTCTAAGTAAAGGACCGCGAAGCGAAGGCGCAACGTATTACGCGCAAGGTGGTATCGCTGCCGTATTTGATGAGTCGGACACCATTGAGTCTCACGTTGAAGATACGCAAATTGCCGGGGATGGAATCTGTGATGAAGAGACTGTTAAGTTCATCGCGGAAAACTCAAAAGAGTGTGTACAGTGGTTGATTGATGGTGGTGTACCATTCGATCGTGAAGATGATGATTCTGACGATGAGCCACGTTATCACTTAACTCGCGAAGGCGGTCACAGCCGTCGACGTATTTTGCACGCTGCTGATGCCACTGGCATGGCAATGCAAACCTCTCTACAAGACAATGCACACAGCCACCCAAACATTCATGTTCTTGAGCGCCATAATGCTCTGGATTTGATCACCGAAGATAAAATCGGCGGCGACAAAAACAAGATCATTGGCGCTTATATTTGGAACCGCAACGAAGAACAAGTTGAAACTGTTCGCGCTAAATTTGTTGTTCTCGCAACGGGCGGCGCTTCCAAAGTTTACCAATACACTTCTAACCCAGACGTGTCATCTGGTGATGGTATCGCAATCGCGTGGCGTGCAGGTTGTCGTGTTGCGAACCTAGAGTTCAACCAATTCCACCCAACCTGTCTTTACCACCCAGAAGCACGTAACTTCTTGTTGACTGAAGCATTGCGTGGTGAGGGGGCGTATTTACGTCGTCCAGACGGTTCACGTTTTATGCCGGATTTCGACGAGCGTAAAGAGCTTGCTCCACGTGATGTCGTGGCTCGCGCGATCGACTTCGAAATGAAGCGCTTAGGTGCTGATTGCATGTATCTCGATATCAGCCATAAGCCTGCGGATTTCATTACTAAGCATTTCCCAACTATCTACTCTCGTTTGATGGATTTGGGTATCGACATGACTAAAGAGCCGATCCCCATTGTACCTGCGGCGCACTACACATGCGGCGGCGTCATGGTCGATCAAAATGGTCATACCGACCTGAAGAACCTCTATGCGATTGGTGAAGTGAGCTATACAGGCTTGCACGGCGCGAACCGTATGGCATCGAACTCACTACTTGAGTGTGTGGTTTACGCATGGTCGGCAGCCAAAGACATTCTTAAACATCACAGCGAAGTAGAACTAGCATCGCAGGTTCCATGTTGGGATGAAAGCCAAGTGACCAACAGTGATGAAGAAGTGATCATCCAACATAACTGGCATGAGCTGCGCCTATTTATGTGGGATTACATGGGTATCGTTCGTACCGATAAACGTCTTGAACGCGCTCTGCGTCGTATTCAGATGCTGCAACAAGAGACGCATGAGTACTACAGTCACTTCCGCGTATCAAACAACTTGCTAGAGCTACGTAACCTGCTGCAAGTCGCAGAGCTAATGGTGCGTTGCGCGATGCAGCGTAAAGAGAGTCGTGGTCTGCACTACACCTTGGATTATCCAAATCAGCTAGAAAATAGTGGTCCAACAATTCTTACGCCAAACAAATAGCACTGACACTAAAAAGTAAGAGTCAGATATAAGATCAAATGGGAGCTTCGGCTCCCATTTTCCATTGTCGTAATATCAAACACAGTTGACGATATGCCACGTCTTCACAACTGTCTCGCCAAATCGTGACTTTTTCACCCGACGTTAATTCAAACGTGACTTTGAACATCGCCGCCGACACATCAACGCTCGATAATGTAGAGGTTTGCTTGTCATTACGTACCGTGCCATCACGATGTAAATACCAGCCACCACGAGCAGAAGGCACGACAAAACCGCCCTGCATTTGGCAGCGAAGAATCAGTAATAACAGATAAGTTGATAAGGCGAGTGGGATAGCAGAGCAGATAAGCGCCCAAACGCAACCTAGGAGAAGAAGTTGGTTGGCAATTTGGGCGTACAGAGAAGTGTTAACCTTGAGATTAACGAACCTTGCTGAGGTTGTGCGCGACAATTTTATCAACCATCGATGCATGACCTAGGTTTTCGCTGCGACCGTGTCCCATCACCCAAGTAAACAGATCTGGGTCATCACATTCTAATAATGAGACAAAATCACGCTGCTCTTGTTCATTCAGTGCTTCAAAGCACTCTTCAAAAAACGGCATAATCACCACGTCAAGCTCAAGCATGCCACGACGACAAGCCCATTTAATACGCGCCTTTTCTTCCGCAGTGTACATTCAGTATTCCTTCATAGATGTCTTGTTCTTAGTGCGGAGTGTAACAAGGGATGTGCAACGTCACTAGTGTGCGGGTCACAATATGTAGCCAAGTCGCTGCAAATCCTGAACGCATTTAATAAACAAACGTTCAGCAAAGCCAAACACCTTAAAATTGCGTGGTTATATTGAGTGCTGACAAATGCCAATTCTGCAATTAACATAGCTGAAAAATATCTTCAAAAGGCATTGTAATCATGGAATGGCAAACTCGCTTTTCACCGCTGAACCTATCGACACAAGACGCACTACCTGGGCTATCTATCTCGCTATTGGATAATCTGGGCATGATCACCATGGTCGGAGACGACAAAAAGTCATACCTACACGGTCAAGTTACCTGCGATGTGGTTTCTCTTGAGAAAGACCAATCAATGTTGGGTGCCCATTGTGATGCAAAAGGTAAAGTATGGAGCATCTTCCGCCTATTCCACCATAACGATGGCTATGCAATGGTTCAGCCGAAATCAGCGATTGAAGTAGAACTGAAAGAAATCAAAAAGTACGCGGTGTTCTCGAAAGTGACCATCGAAGAATCAAACGACATCGTGCTGGGTGTTGCTGGTGAGAATGCAGATGCGTTCATCTCAACATTAAATGCTGATTTTGGCGACGTGCGTACTGTGGCTGGTGGCACTGCAGTCAAAGTGGCTACAAACCGCTGGTTGCTTGCGCTTACAGCAGAAGCAGCACAATCGTTATTAGAAGACAGCAAAGCAACGCTGACTACTCACGAGCTTTGGACTCGTTTCGATATTGAAGCAGCACTACCATACGTGGCAGCTGATGCGCAAAACGAGCACATTCCACAAGCACTAAACGTACAAGCGCTGGGGGGCATCAGCTTTACGAAAGGCTGCTACACAGGTCAAGAAACCGTAGCGCGCGCGAAATACCGCGGCACCAACAAACGTGCAATGTACATTGTTAAAGGTGCAACTGCTGAAGCCTTAGGTGAAGGTGCGATTGAACTGGAGCGTAGCGTTGGTGAAAACTGGCGTTCAGTAGGCGCATTGCTCACGCATTACCAATTCAGCGACAACCAAGCGATAGGACTCATTGTATTGCCAAACAACCTAGACGATGACACTCGTCTGCGCTTGGTTGCTCAACCAGAGTGTGAATGGGAAATCGCAGCACTGCCGTACAGCCTTGAAGATGAGTAATACCATTCGTACTCCTTTGATGCAGTTTTTGGCGGACCAGAACATCGAGTTCCGTCTTCTTCCTCATCAAAGACCAGCAACAACTATTGAGGATGCCGCGCAACAACGCGGCATTCGCCCTTCTCAAATGGTCAAAGCGATTCTTTTGCGCGATATGGGGAATCAATATGCGCTTGCTTGTGCACCAGGTGATCGTAGTGTTGATCCAAAGAAGGTGCGCGCATTACTGCAGTGCCGTCGTATGACGTGTGTTGATCAAGCAGACGTAGAAGCGATTACCGGATACAAGATTGGAACTGTCACACCACTACTCTTAAAACGCTACATGCCGATCGTATTTGACCCAAGTTTACTTGAAGAAAAAGAAATCACCATAAGCAGTGGAGATCGCATGGCAGGCTTAGCGCTATCCATCGATGATCTAATCCAATTGTGCCAACCAACCGTGGCTGATATCTGCCGCTAACATGTAATCAAGCGCAGGATTCTCACTCCTGCGTGATCTCACTCATATCTCTCCGATTACACTCAAGAATTTTTAATCATTTTTAAAACATAAATAGTCAAAAATGAAAAACTCGTATATGCTGAATTCGTTGGTTAAGTTTTCAACAACGACTCAGCCAACGTAAAGTGAATCTGCTGACTTGTATGACAGCGTTCATTAAGTCAGTCGTCCACTTTTGTGTAATGCATCTGTGACTATTCGCCCGCCGAAGCGGGCTTTTTTTTGCGTGGAACTTTTTTCCTTTTCCTTCCTCTAACTCAATGAAAGCAATGCATTTGAGGTTTCAACCTCGTCAAAACGAACAAAATGCAACCCATTGAGTAAAAACATTTAGCAAACAATCATTTTCCTTCTATTCTTATTTCTGTAACAAAACTGTTGCTTAATGCACCACGTAAGAACAGGAGAGCTCAAGGACTGGTTCCTTCGACAATGATTTTTTGAGGTAATCCTCACGCTATTTGAGATATGACTCTGTCAATTTGTCTAAGACAGCACAAATCTCTAAAGCCAAGTACCTCAACTGCACTTAATACTATTGCTGTCACAATAATTTTTACGCGAAAAACGTAGAATAACTGGGCTAGGTAAGAGATAAGGAAGAGTAAATATGAGACTGTTTAAGCGCTATACACCAGGTATGATTGCTAAACACATAAGTCGTCTTTTTAAAGGAAGAATCTATATTTACGGAGTCGGTAAGTTCGAGTTTGATAACGGAAAATTGATGTTGCCAGAGAAAGCTGAGAAGCGTCACTTTCAGGCAGTAAAAGAGATTAACCAAGAGATTATGAAGCTCAGATGCGCATACGCTTAGCTTAAACATCGATGTAAAAAGAAAGGCTGGATTAACCAGCCTTTTTTGTATCTTTTGTTTGCGAAGCGAAGAACGTGTTTATTGACGCGCTAGTTCCGGCAGGTTGCCTTTCAAACCTAATGCACGCTTCATGATTTCATCTTTCGCACCCGGCAGTTGTCCTGCTAGGCTCAAACCAATACCACGAACCAATTTCTTGGCAGGATTCTCACCAGAGAACAGATCACGGAAGCCTTGCATTGCCGCTATCATCTTCGCCGCTTCGGCTTTACGCCAACGCTCGTAACCACGTAGATTGCGTTTGGTGCCAATGTCTTGCCCTTGCTTCCACAGTGCCAACACTTCTTGCGCTAAGCTTGCTGCATCTAATAAACCAAGATTCACACCCTGCCCTGCCAGCGGATGAATGGTATGGGCAGCATCGCCAACTAACGCCACGCGTTCAACCACAAAGTCACGCGCATAACGCATCTTAAGTGGGAATGCTGCACGTTCGCCAACTACTTCACACAAACCTAAACGCGCATCGAATTCGCTAGTCAGTGCTTTATTAAACTCTTGCTCGTTCATCGCCAGCAGTTGCTCTGCGCGATTTGGATCGGTAGACCAAACAATCGAACACATGTGCGGATCAGACATTGGCAGGAAAGCCAATGGACCTTGCGGTGTAAAGATCTGACGCGCAACACTGTTGTGTGGGTCAGCGGTTTTCACGTTCGCAACAAGGGCACTATGACCGTAATCCCAATGCGTTAGTGGGATATCCATTTGGTTACGCAGCCAAGAATTTGCACCATCAGCGCCAACCACTAACTTCGCTGTCATAGCTTGACCATTATCGAGCGTTAGCCAGCTTTCTTGCTCACCCACCGCAAGCGTTGCACAACGAGCAGGCATAAACAGCGTCACGTTATCAAGCTTTTGAACTTGCTCTAGCAGCGCCAATTGAATTACGCGGTTTTCAACGATATGACCAAGATCCGGTTGAGCCATGCTCTGCGCATCAAATGCGATATTCGCGAAGCTGTCTTGCTCCCACACTTCCATCGCATGGTATGGTGAAGCGCGACGCTGCTCGATACCTTGCCAAGCACCAAGCTTGCGAAGGATGGTTTCACTTGAACGGCTCAACGCCGACACACGTACATCTGGCAGTTCATTTAGGGTGTCGTTTGGCACTGCACCTTCGATAACGGCTACTCGCAGGTCACTGTCCTTAAAAGCGGCAGCTAATGCTAAACCCACCATTCCACCACCGATGATGGCGATATCTACACTTTGCATCATTGCTTTTGTTACCTAATTCGTTGCCGTTTATCGTTTCACTAGACCAAGTGTATGGCGTAGCAGCGGCTGCTTAAAAGTAGAAAGGTTATCCATCGTTGCGAGAGCAAGGTTACGCCCAATTCGCATCGCCGGTAAATCATTTGAGAAAATATTCACGAGAGAGCTAGTTAACCAAATCGTTTCGCTGCGATCATCTTCACGGCGCTGGCTAAATCGCATCAAACCTTGGTAGCGACCGGCATCTTCAGCTTGCTTAACCACCTCTTCCGCTAATGATGCCACATCACGAATACCAAGGTTGAAGCCTTGCCCAGCAATCGGGTGAAGCGTTTGTGCAGCATTGCCGACAATAGCAAAGCGGTGCGAAATGTTCTGCTTACGATGACGCAGAAGAAGCGGATAGCTCGCGCGTTGTCCGACTTTCTGCATCGCACCTAGTCGCCAACCAAAATCGTTCTGCAAGCGCTCAAGAAACTCTGCGTCAGACAAGTTCACGACGCTTTGCGCCTCTTCAGGACGCAGACACCATACTAACGACATACGGTTATCACTCATCGGCAACAGTGCGACTGGACCATTCTCTGTAAAGCGCTCAAAAGCGCGACCTTGATGAGGCTCTTGCGTCACAATATTCGCGATCACAGCCACTTGGTCGAAATTATGCTCAGACAGCTCTAAACCGATTTGCTGGCAACATTGCGACACAGCGCCATCAGCAGCCACTAGCAACTTAGCTTCCAGCTTCTCACCGCTGCTCAACTCTATGTGTGCTTTGTCTTGCTCACGCTCGATGTTCGCAACCGAATCAGGGCAAAACAGAGTGATTGCTTTGCTCTTATCCAAGAGCTCTTGGTAGACACGACCTACATCGGCAAGTTCCACTACGTAGCCAAGGGCTTCAACGCCAACTTCGTGCTTGGTAATCTCAGTCATGCCCGCATGAGAGCGGTCAGAAACATGAATATGTTCAATTGGAGTTGCACAAGGCTCGATAGCAGACCACAACTGCAAGTGACGCAGAATGTTAACGGTACCGTAGGACAAAGCAATCGAGCGCGAATCAAAGCCCGGATGTTGATCCGATTGAGCTTTAAAAGGCTCAACAACCGCAATTTGCAGCGCGCCTTTAGATAAACGGTCGATTGCCAACGCAAGTGTGGCACCTGCCATGGCTCCACCAGCAATTACAACGTCATATTGCCTCATGCTAACCTCTAGAAGCTATTCGATAATGGGAAACAAGTGATTAATGAATCGTTGGTTTGTTTTCGTTGCTTTCAGGACGAGCACCAAACTCTGCATGAATAGTTAATACGCAGGCTTTAACGTGTTCGATTACTTGCTCTAACAATAATGCTTGCTCGCCTAGATCATCATCTTCATCAATGCCCAGTTTGGCAATTTCTTCTAGATCCGCTAAGACTTCTTTTGCATCGTCTGACGCTTTATCAATCGCAATACCCGCTAAACCCATTCCTGAGATAAAGTGGTTCACAAAATCAGACACACCATCTGCTAGTGCGAACAAACCTTCTTCACCCGTTTCATCAGGAAGCAGCAAAGATAACTCCATAGAAGTGCCAGTTAGCTCGTTAACGGTTACTTGGTACACGCTTTGTGCCAGTGCTAATGCGCTTGATGGCCAGCCCATACCTTCGTTGGTGTAATCAAACAGAATTGGTTGCCAGGTTTGGTCGTTAATCGCCAATCCACCACTGAGCATGCCAACAAGTAGACCATGCAATTCTGCTGGTGTCACAGCAAGGCTTGCAGATTTCAATTCGGCAGCAATAGATTGGTATTCAGGAAGGGTGATTTCACTCATAATCTTGGCTCATTCTTGCGTAATAATGTATCGACATATCCTACCATCAAGCCTAGTCGGCTGAAACGGCTATCAAATTCAATTTTGGACACCATTTGAGCAATTTGCCCAATTCCTGTGTGATCACTTCACCATTTTTCTTTCTGTGAAGGGAAATGCTTGAATCTTAATAGCGGTTTTCCTATAGTTTCCTCCTCGGTAGTTGTATAACGCAACGCCTTAGATAGCGCGAATATAGAGTTTATTCATCATGAGCAATCAAGCGATCGACGTTGAAATCCTTGGCAAAATGACACGAGTGAATTGTCCTGCGGGGCAAGAAGAGTCACTAATTACAGCGGCTAAAGATCTTGATCGTCGATTGAAAGAGATGAGCGAGCGTACTAAGGTAACCAATGAAATTCAGCTACTGACCTTTGCTGCATTGAACATTTGCTATGAATTGCATACCAAATCATACGAATCTAACGGTCAGCAACAAGAAATTACTGAGCGAATGGAAAAGCTCACCGCGTCTTTAGAAAGCGCGCTTAGTAAAGTGAAGCAAGGATAGCAGTAGATACCAAATTTACCCTGGGGTGTGCGTCAGTTGGATTTAAGTCCCTGAGCCGATAAGCAATACCAAAGGGTTAGTACTTGATAGCTATTGAGCAAGCTTGGCATGCACCGAGAAGCCTACGGTTATCATTGCTGATCCGCCTTGAACCAGCTGGTTCAAGGGCCACAATCCTCAACGGCACCCTGGGGTATCCTCTCTATGTCTGACCTATCTCGACAAGAATTCCGCAAACTTATCCGCGAAAAACGCAACGCACTTTGCAGCGATACTCAGTTTCAAGCTGGACGCGATCTCGTTCACCAGTTTTCGCAGTTACCGGAAATCAAAAGCGCACAGCACATTGCTATCTATTTGTCTGCCGATGGCGAGTTAGACACCAAACCTCTGATTGAATCACTATGGCAGCAAGGTAAGTCGATTTACCTGCCCGTCATTCATCCTTTCTCTAAAGGTCAATTGCTCTTCTTGCAATACATCGATGATGAACAGTTGATATACAACAAATACGGAATCTTAGAACCTGCGCTTGATATCCGCTTCCTCAAACCAGTTCGTGAGCTTGATGTCATTTGCACGCCACTAGTCGGATTTGACAGTGTTGGGCATCGCCTGGGAATGGGCGGAGGCTACTACGACCGGACGCTTTCACGTTGGTTTAGTACTGGAGAAGGCGCAAAACCTATCGGCATCGCCCATGATTGTCAGCATGTCGAGCATCTTCCCGTCGAAAGTTGGGATATTCCATTACCTAAGATCGTGACTCCAAGCCAAATCTGGCAATGGGAAAAGTAACGCTTAACCGCTATAATCACGCCGCAAACGTTAACGAACATCTATTCAGGAGATTGGCATGACTCAAGATGAAATGAAGAAAGCGGCTGGTTGGGCAGCACTTAAATATGTTGAGAAAGGCAGCATTGTCGGTGTTGGTACTGGCTCTACCGTGAATCACTTCATCGATGCCCTAGGCAGTATCAAAGATGATATCAAAGGCGCAGTGTCTAGCTCTGTAGCTTCTACTGAGCGTCTAAAAGAGCTTGGTATCGAGGTTTACGAGTGTAACGACGTAGCAATGCTAGATATCTACGTTGATGGTGCAGATGAAATCAACGCAGCGCGTGAAATGATCAAAGGTGGCGGTGCTGCACTGACTCGTGAAAAGATCGTTGCGGCTATTTCAGAAAAATTCGTATGTATCGTTGACGGCACAAAAGCCGTTGACGTACTTGGTCAGTTCCCACTTCCTGTAGAAGTTATCCCAATGGCACGCTCTTACGTGGCTCGTGAATTGGTAAAACTAGGTGGTGACCCTGCATACCGTGAAGGTGTAACAACAGACAACGGCAACGTGATCCTAGACGTACACAACATGCAAATCACTAACCCGAAAGAACTTGAAGACAAGATCAACGGCATTGCTGGCGTAGTAACGGTGGGTCTATTCGCTCACCGCGGTGCAGACGTGGTTATCACTGGCACACCAGAAGGTGCGAAAATAGAAGAATAAATCATTAGATGATTTAAATTTTCTGTTATTTCATTACAGACGGCGCCCTAGGGCGCCGTTTTTTCTTCCTTTTTCTAAGAAAAGCATGCCTTATTCCGTAATTTTCTTACCCAAAGCAAAAATTTTTTGTTACTTTATTGAACAGAAGACGCACAAGGAAACGTTTGTCTTCCGACAAAACTGTTAATTATCCCCTTTTTAATGGTTTTGCTTTATGTGCGCCACATTAGCCCACCTTTCCATTTTAAGGACGAGAAAAATGGCCAAAGTTTCACTGGAAAAAGAAAAGATTAAGATCCTCTTGCTAGAGGGACTCCACCCTTCTTCAGTTGAAGTTCTTCAAGCAGCTGGCTACAGCAACATTGAATATCACAAAGGTTCCCTTCCGGAAGAAGAACTGATTGAAGCAGTAAAAGACGTGCACTTCATCGGTATCCGTTCCCGAACGAACTTATCAGAAGAAGTGATCAATGCAGCGAACAAGCTAGTTGCAATTGGCTGTTTTTGTATTGGTACCAACCAAGTTGATTTAGGCGCGGCAGCAAGCCGTGGTATTCCTGTTTTTAATGCACCATTCTCAAACACGCGCAGTGTTGCTGAACTAGTATTAGGTCAGATCCTACTCCTTCTTCGTGGTATTCCGGAAAAGAACGCGCTAGCGCACCGTGGTATTTGGAAGAAGAGTGCAGACAGTTCTTACGAAGCACGTGGTAAGCGTCTGGGCATCATCGGTTACGGTCACATCGGTACTCAGTTGGGTATCATTGCAGAAAACTTGGGGATGCGCGTTTACTACTACGACATTGAAAACAAATTGTCGCTAGGTAACGCTACGCAAGTGTTCACTATGAGTGAGCTTTTGAACAAGTGTGACGTGATTTCTCTACATGTACCAGAAACACCAGAAACCAAGAACATGATGGGCGAAGAAGAGTTTGCACGCATGAAGCCGGGCGCTATCTTTATCAACGCCGCGCGTGGTACCGTGGTAGACATCCCTGCTCTATGTCATAGCTTAGAATCTGGTCATATCTCAGGTGCAGCGATTGACGTGTTCCCTGTAGAGCCGAAAACTAACGCCGATGCATTTGAGTCTCCACTGCAGAAGTTCGACAACGTAATCTTAACTCCGCACGTCGGTGGTTCAACGCAAGAAGCGCAAGAAAACATTGGTGTTGAAGTTGCTGGTAAACTAGCGAAATACTCTGACAACGGTTCAACTTTATCAAGTGTGAACTTCCCAGAGGTATCATTGCCTGAGCATCGTGAATGTTCACGTCTATTGCACATCCACAAAAACCGCCCTGGTATCCTGACGCAAATCAACACCATCTTTGCTGAAGACGGCATCAACATCGCAGGTCAGTACCTACAAACTGCCGCTGAGATCGGTTACGTAGTTATCGACGTTGAGACTTCTCGCGCAGAAGAAGCACTAGTGAAACTAAAAGGCATCGAAGGCACAATCCGTGCTCGTATCCTTCACTAATCTATTTGAACAAACACAAAAGGCAGGGATTCCCTGCCTTTTTTCGTTTTATTCGTCCGTATTTACTTAAGCATTATTTCAGCCTGTAAACCACATCCACTTGGTCACGAATCACGAGTGTAGAGTCTTGGTAACTGTTTGTACTTTCTCTTGCATCCATTGCCATTGAACGCATCAATACCGGGCGAGCATGCATTTGGTTATAGTTGATCTGCCAAACGTCTCCTAACTTCTTATCAAATCCAGTCGCTAATGAGGCAGCTTTACTCTGCGCGTCTTTAATCGCTGCCATGCGTGCCTTTTGCTGATACTCAGACTGGTTGCTCACTTTTAACTGAATATTGTCGACTTGGTTGATGCCGGCTTTCAGCGCCATGTCCAAGTACTCATTCAAGTTCGCAAGATCATTGACCGTCACGTCAATGCTACGTGATGCACGGTAACCCACGAGTTCTGCCTTGCCCGATTTTGGGTAGTGATATTGTGGAGCCAAGTATAAGTTTGAGCTAGTAATGTTATCTTTTGATAAACCTGCATCTGCAAGGCTCTTAAGAAACGCATCAACTGTATTGTCGACCGATTGCTTCGCTTGCTCTGCTGTCATTGTCGTATCAACTACCTTCACAGAAAAAGTAGCCATATCTGGTGTTGCAACTACCTCACCGTAACCAGTGGTTGATACATGGGCAAAACTTGGTACATCGCTCGCAAACACAGAAATACTGGTAAGGCTTAATGCAGACGCCAATAAACATGAAGACAGTTTCATTCGACAAATCCATCCGTTTTGAAAGATTAAGGTCACTCCAGTGCCAGATCTCATCTCGAGAGATTCGGTGAATACTGTAGCAACTGAGTTGGTATCCTAGCTTCAACGAGGAGAGACACCAATGAACTGGAGTGTATATAGACTCATCATAGAAACTTCTGTCAATTATCCAAGCGCCCTACGCGACTTCTAACACAACTTTGACTGTGTTACTTCACAGTAATTTCAACTTAAAACGCGAGCCAACTGGGAACTTATTGCGGTAAATGTTGTTGAGCGTAACCAATAATCGCTTGTGAGATTTCTTGAAGAACCCCCGTTTCTAACTGCCAGTGGTGCCAGTAAATTCGATAGGACATCAAAAAACCCGGCGTAATATCAATCAACTTACCATTTTCTAATTCATCGGTGATCTGTAATCGAGGAATCAAACAATAAGCCACACCTGCTAACGCCATCTTGAGGAAAGCTTCTGAGCTACTAATATTGTGATGAATGACACTGTCAGGTCTTACGTTGAAATGTTCAGTCAAAAACTTCTTATGCAGATCATCATATTGGTCGTAAGACACCGCCGGCGCTTTCGCGAGTGTTTGATTGTTAACCCCTTCAGAGAAATAGCGTTGATAAAATTCTGGGTTGGCGACACAGACATAATCGATGCGACCGAGATAGTCGGCACGACAGCCCGGGATGGCTTGAGATTCCAAACTGATAGCCCCTGCAACCTCACCACTTCTTAGCTTTTCAATTGAGCGCGATTCACCGTAGATGGTTAACTTAAGCTCCACTTGGCGATGCTTCATTACATCCTGCAGCGCAGGTAACAACCATGTTGCGAGGCTATCTGCATTCGTCGCCAAGGAGAGTTGTACAGGGCGAGTGGTAGTGTCGTTCTTCAGTTCAGGGAGGATTTCATGCTCAAGAAGTCTAACGCGGCGATATAGTCCAAGTAACTTCTTACCAATCGGTGTCGGCTTTGGTGGTTGCTCACGGATAAGCACAGGTTGAGCAAGATACTTTTCGAGCTGTTTAATTCGCTGGGAAATAGCTGATTGTGAAACAAATAAGTGTTCTGCTGCTCTGTCAAAACTGCCTTGATGCACGACGGCATCTAAAGCTTCTATCCATTTATAATCCAATCCTCGCACGTGCTTTTCCTCCCTAACAAACGCCAAACACGCAAGATAAGTAACACTAATAATATATTAAAATCATTAATTATACTTATTTCAATAAAAGCTATATCTTCCATTTCTCTGTTGTTCTATTGCTAATTTTTGAGGTGTGTTGTGAGCTTTTGGGTGTTATTACAAGGATTCGGTTTAGGTGCGACGATGATCATTCCAATCGGTGCGCAGAATGCGTACGTCCTTAACCAAGGTATTAAGCGTCAACATCACCTGACGACTGCGACTATCTGTAGCATCCTAGATATGATCTTCATTTCGCTCGGTATTTTCGGTGGCGGTGCGATCCTGTCGCAAAATGAAATCCTACTGACATCGGTGACATTAGGTGGTATCGCTTTCTTGAGCGTTTACGGTTTGCTGTCACTAAAGAGCGCATTCAAACCATCTGATGCATCGGAGTCAAAAAGTGAAGTGGTCGCACGCGGTCGTCGCACTGTAATTCTTGGCGCACTTGCCGTCACCGTTTTGAACCCACACCTATACTTGGATACTGTGGTGATCTTGGGATCCATCGGTGGTCAGTTCGAAGGCAACGATCGCATCGCATTTGCAATGGGAACCATCATGGCATCATTTGCGTGGTTCTACACGCTGTCATTAGGTGCGGCGAAATTAGGTCCGACGCTCTCAAAACCAAAAGTGAAAAAAGGCATCGATATTGCGGTTGCCGTTATGATGTTTACTATCGCTTTTGCTCTCGCAAATGAGCTAATCACACAATACTGGTAAAGAAAAAATAGGAAAGAAATACGACATGGAGTCACTGCAGAAAATCTACCAACTCAATCGAGAGCGGTTTAGTGCGCTCTCCATCCCCTTTCGAGAATGGCAGCATGAAGCCATTCTCGACTTTGAAACCGATATCAAAGTTGCCGCTGAACTCGGCTGGACAGGCACTCACACCAAGAGCCTTTTTCTCAAACTGAAAGGGTTAGGTTACGCCATATACTTGACCGACAAAGACTCGCGTTTAGACTCTAAACAAATCAAAACCATTACCGGCAAACGACCTTCAATTTGTAGTGATGATGAAATGATCGAACAACTAGGCTGCGTACCCGGTGCGGTTTGTCCGATAGGGTTACCAGAGCATGTCACTATCATTGTGGATACTGCACTTTATCAACATGAAGAATTGCTCTATACCCCGGGTTTACCCGAATCGACTTTCGGTTTTGCAGGCAAAGAACTCAAGCGACTACTCCGAGCCGGCAGTAATACTTTATTAGAAATATAAAAGCCCTAGAGATAAAAAAAGCGAGGCAAACACCTCGCTTTTCATGTTCTCAATCGAAGTGATTAAGCTTCTACTTTGTTCAAGTGAACATCCATTTGTGGGAATGGTATTTCGATGCCTGCTTCGTCTAACGCTTCTTTGATTGCTTGAGTAGAATCGAAGTAAACATCCCAGTAATCCGCTGTTTTACACCATGGGCGAACCACAAAGTTTACTGAAGAGTCAGCTAGAGCCAGCACACCAATTTGGATCGCTGGATCTTTAAGGATACGCTCATCTTTTTCTAGCACATCACGGATAACTTGCTTAGTTTGTTTAAGGTCAGCGCTGTAAGAAACACCGATAACTAGGTCTACACGACGCGTAGCGTGGCGAGAGTAGTTAGTGATTGCACCACCGATAACTGATGAGTTCGGTACAACAACCATTTTGTTGTCAGGTGTTTTTAGTACAGTTTGGAAGATTTGAATTGCTTCAACACTACCCGCTACACCGCCAATTTCTACGTAGTCACCAGACTTGAATGGACGGAATGCAACAATCAGTACGCCCGCAGCGAAGTTAGATAGTGAACCTTGTAGAGCAAGACCAACAGCAAGACCTGCCGCACCGATTACCGCAACTACAGATGCAGTTTGAACACCGACACGACCTAGTGCCGCGATAAGTACGATAACGAATAGAAGGTAACGAACTAAACCATTGACGAATTCAACAACAGCTTTGTCCATCTTTTTCTTTTCAAGCACTTTTGAAACGCTGTTTGCTACCGCTTTAACGATAATGTTACCGATAAATAGGATCAGCAATGCAGAAATGATGTTCACACCGTATTGAATAAGAAGATCTGAGTTGTTATTTAGCCATGTTTCAGCTTTGCTCAAACCATCTGTTAAAGAGGTATCGATACCCATCGATTCACCTGCCATAATTCGTATCCTCAAAATAAAGATATTAAATCTAATTGCCGTTAATTTATGAACCTTGTTTTTTATAGGTTCTTATTCACAACAACATCCCTATTGTTTTCCTGAACAGTGTCAGATTTTTGGCACAATATCTCAAAACTGAAATTTTGCAAAGTCAGAGTTTAGCAAAGACCTACAAAACAAAGCTTTATCAGAATTTTCTGATACCGGCATGTTACAGAGTACGCAATGGATTTACATTCCGCCACACTTTTTACTTGGTTTTCTGCCACTTGATGCGGAAATGCGCTGAGTTTCGAAATTTGTACCAACATGAAGGGATATGAAGTGAGGCGATCATATAGCAGCTGACTAAGTTATCAATTGCACGCAGAGGAAGAATAGGATTTGTCTCATTGTTTAGACATAAAAAAACCCGCTCTAAGAGCGGGTTTTTAGAAACTCAGTTGAGACGAATTATAGTACGTCTACTGCGTTTAGGTCAGCAAATGCTTTCTCTAGGCGAGCTACCATTGAAGCTTGACCAGCACGTAGCCATACGCGTGGATCGTAGTACTTCTTGTTTGGAGCGTCTTCGCCAGTTGGGTTACCGATTTGACCTTGTAGGTAATCGTGGTTGTCAGCTTCGTACTGACGGATACCATCCCAAGTTGCCCACTGTGTATCAGTATCGATGTTCATTTTGATAACACCGTAGCCGATAGACTCTTGGATTTCTGCTTCAGTAGAACCAGAACCACCGTGGAATACGAAGTTTAGAGCGTTTGGTGCGATACCGAACTTCTCTGCACAGTATGCTTGAGAGTCACGTAGGATAGTTGGAGTTAGAACAACGTTACCTGGCTTGTAAACGCCGTGTACGTTACCGAAAGAAGCTGCGATAGTGAAGCGGTGTGAAACAGCGCTTAGTTTCTCGTATGCGTAAGCAACGTCTTCTGGAGAAGTGTATAGCTCAGATGCGTCCATGTGAGAGTTATCAACGCCATCTTCTTCACCACCAGTACAACCAAGTTCGATCTCGATTGTCATGTTCATCTTAGCCATGCGCTCTAGGTACTTAGCACATGTTTCGATGTTTTCTTCTAGAGACTCTTCAGAAAGGTCTAGCATGTGAGAAGAGAATAGAGGTTTACCAGTTTGAGCGAAGAACTCTTCACCAGCGTCTAGTAGACCGTCGATCCATGGAAGAAGTTTCTTAGCAGCGTGGTCAGTGTGTAGGATTACTGGCACACCGTAAGCTTCAGCTACAGTGTGAACGTATTTAGCACCAGCTACAGCACCAAGGATTTGAGCACCTTGACCTTCAAGTTTCACGCCTTTACCAGCGAAGAAACCAGCACCGCCGTTAGAGAACTGAACAACAACTGGAGCTTTAACTTTTGCAGCTGCTTCTAGTACTGCGTTTACAGAATCAGTACCAACAACGTTTACTGCAGGAAGAGCAAATTTGTTTTCTTTTGCTACTTCAAATACTTTCTGAACGTCATCGCCAGAGATAACACCTGGTTTTACGAAGTCGAAGATCTTAGACATGGATGTAATCCTATTTATCTGTCGTTTTTTAAACAAAACTTGTTAAATTGAAAAATCTTGCAAACGTTTGCTCACAACTGAGGCTATTCTAGCAGAGTTCCACTCTCGTTGCAGCAAACAAGAAAGCGGGAGATGACTCCCCCGCTTTGCGATTATTACTTAGCGCGTGCTTCTAGCATTTCAACTGCTGGAAGTACTTTACCTTCTACAAACTCAAGGAAAGCGCCGCCGCCAGTAGAGATGTAAGATACGTCAGCTTTGATACCGAACTTGTCGATAGCTGCTAGCGTGTCACCACCACCTGCAACAGAGAAACCTTCAGAAGCTGCGATAGCTTCAGAGATACCTTTAGTACCTGCTTCGAAGTTCTTGAATTCGAATACGCCTACTGGACCGTTCCAAAGGATAGTCTTAGCGTTCTTAAGGATTTCTGCTAGTTCAGCAGTTGAATCTGGACCAAGGTCGAAGATCATGTCGTCGTCTTGTACTTCAGAAACGTGCTTGATTTCAGCTTCTGCGTTCTCATCGAATGCTTTCGCACATGCAACGTCAGTTGCTACTGGAATTGCACACTCGTCCATTAGCTTCTTCGCTGTTTCAACTAGGTCTGCTTCGTATAGCGACTTACCAACGTTGTGACCAGCAGCTGCGATGAATGTGTTAGCAATACCACCGCCAACAACTAGTTGGTCAGCGATTTTAGATAGAGACTCAAGAACAGTTAGCTTAGTAGAAACTTTTGAACCACCTACGATAGCAACCATTGGACGAGCAGGCTTGTCCATTGCTTTACCTAGTGCTTCTAGTTCGTTTGCTAGTAGAGGACCAGCACATGCTACGTCTGCGTGCATACCAACACCGTGAGTAGATGCTTGTGCACGGTGAGCTGTACCGAATGCGTCCATTACGAAGATGTCACATAGAGAAGCGTACTGCTTAGATAGTTCTTCTTCGTTTTTCTTCTCGCCTTTGTTAAAGCGAACGTTTTCAAGAACGACTAGTTCACCAGCGTTTAGCTCTAGACCGTTTAGGTAGTCTTTCGCTAGTTTAACTTCGCAGTCTAGTGCGTCGTTTAGGTAGTTAACTACTGGTTGTAGAGAGAACTCTTCTGCGTATTCACCTTCAGTTGGGCGACCTAGGTGAGAAGTAACCATAACTTTAGCACCAGCTTCTAGACAGTGCTTGATAGTTGGAAGAGATGCGATGATACGTGCATCTGAAGTTACTTTACCGTCTTTTACTGGCACGTTTAGGTCAGCACGGATAAATACACGTTTACCTGCAAGATCCAGGTCAGTCATCTTGATTACAGACATGATGTGTCCTCTCAAATATTAAATAATTAAAGTTTTTAAAAACTCGGCAATCCTGCCAAGCCCGTTAATTCTTCAAACTGGTTATTGATATGGAGATACGTCAGATTTATTTCAAGGCTTGAAATAAAAATTTTCTCCATCGCTTATTCACTCTTATTGCTCCACCTGTGAAGAAGCTTGCATTGCTAAAGCGGTATCCAGCATCCGGTTAGCAAAGCCCCATTCGTTATCGCACCAAACGAGCATTTTTACGAGTTGCCCGTTACTCACTCTTGTCTGAGTTCCATCCACAATTGCACTATGGGGATCGTGATTAAAGTCGATGGAAACGAGTGGCGATTCAGTATAGTCAACAATGTCACGTAATGTACACTGAGATGCGTTAACAATGGTTTGATTTACGTCATTAACTTTCACATTTGTACTAATTGTGACACTTAAATCCATCGCAGTGACGTTAACTGTTGGAACTCGAACCGAAATTGCTTCAAATTTGTTAGAAAATTTCGGGAAGATTCTTTCAATTCCTTTATGCAACTTAGTGTCCACCGGAATAATCGATTGACAGGCAGCACGAGTGCGACGTAAATCATTGTGATAAGCGTCGATAACCTGCTGATCGTTCATTGAAGAGTGAATCGTTGTGATAGTACCCGACTCTATGCCGAACGCCTCATCCAAAACTTTGATGATAGGGACAATACAGTTGGTGGTGCATGAGCCATTCGACACCACGCGGTGTTCGTCTTTGAGAGTTTCGTGGTTCACACCATAGATAATGGTGTTATCGAGATCGCTTGCGCCAGGGTGTGAGAACAGAACTTTATGAGCCCCCGCTTCAATATGGGCTTGTCCGTCAGCTTGTGAGCCGAAGACGCCAGTACAATCCAGTACGATATCGACTTCTAAGTCACGCCATGGCAAAAGTTCGATTTCAGCAAGGTGGAGGATTCTAATTGGATCGTATTCGCCACTGTCGTGGTGAACGTAGAGGTGTTCTTGGTCATGCGAGATTTTCTTTCCGAAGCGACCATGACTAGTATCATACTGAAGAAGATGTGCCATCGCTTCTGGTTGAGCCAGTTCATTAACTGCAACAACCTTGATCTGCTGGTGCTTACCGCTCTCGTATACTGCTCGCAGTACATTACGACCGATACGTCCAAATCCATTGATCGCAACTTTTAGCATTTATCCTTCGCCTCACCAAAAATTCGTGTCACAGATAGTACCTGATACGAAGACTGAACGCATTAAGTAAGTGATCTCCCTCGCGGTAAACTATCTTTTCACTTCCCGAAATATTCATTTCACTAATATATTGATTTCTGACATCGCATGTTTCGCTTGGCATTTTAACTCCTTTTTGACCACCAAAAGGAAATGCGTATGTCAGGTTTTCCCACTGCTCACTTTTGCAAGCGATGCAATAGAGAAACACCACACTCAGAGGTGCAGGTCCGTAAACCAAGCAGTTACGATACGGATAAATCGATTCTTGGAACCTTAAAACTTTGGGCTCATACCCTGATAAACGGCGGTCACTATTACGATATGGATCGTTATGTCACTTGTAAGGAATGTGGACACAAAGAGAAGGATAACTGGGGAAACGAATTTGAATAGGCACAAAAAAACCGAGCCCTAATGCTCGGTTTTTCATTTCTAGCGCTAAATTACGCTAATAGTTCTTTTGCTGTGTTCACTACGTTTTCTACAGTGAAACCAAACATTTCGAACAGTTGGTCAGCCGGTGCAGATTCACCGAATGTTGTCATACCGATGATACGACCGTCGAAACCAACGTACTTGTACCAGAAGTCTGCAATGCCAGCTTCTACAGCGATACGTGCAGTTACGTCTGATGGCAGTACTGATTCACGGTAAGCTGCGTCTTGCTTGTCGAATGCATCTGTTGATGGCATTGAAACAACGCGCACTTTCTTACCTTCAGCGGTTAGTTGCTCAGCCGCTTTCACTGCTAGTTCAACTTCAGAACCAGTTGCGATTAGGATTAGCTCAGGCTTGCCATCACTGTCTTTCAGGATGTAAGCACCTTTCGCGATGTCCGCTACTTGCTCAGCCGTACGCTCTTGTTGTGCAAGGTTTTGACGAGAGAAGATAAGTGCAGATGGTGCATCTTTACGTTCAATCGCCAGTTTCCATGCAACTGCAGACTCAACTTGGTCACATGGACGCCATGTGCTCATGTTTGGAGTCAGACGTAGAGACGCGATTTGCTCAACTGGTTGGTGAGTTGGACCATCTTCGCCAAGACCGATAGAGTCATGCGTGTAAACTTGGATGTTCTGAACTTTCATCAAAGCAGCCATACGCATAGCGTTACGAGCGTATTCCATGAACATTAGGAATGTTGCACCGTAAGGAACAAAACCGCCGTGTAGTGCGATACCGTTCATGATCGCTGTCATACCAAATTCACGTACACCGTAGTGGATGTAGTTACCAGAGAAGTCGTTCGCTTCTAGAGACTTAGAACCAGACCACATAGTTAGGTTAGAAGGCGCTAGGTCAGCAGAGCCGCCCATGAATTCTGGAAGCATTTGACCAAACGCTTCTAGTGCGTTTTGAGATGCTTTGCGTGATGCGATGTTCGCAGGGTTTGCTTGAAGGTCTGCAATGATTTGATTTGCTTTCTCTTCCCACTGCGCAGGAAGTTCGCCATTTAGACGACGCTTAAGCTCTGCTGCTTCTGCAGGGTAAGCCGCTGCATATGCTTCGAACTTCGCGTTCCAAGCCGCTTCTTTCTCAGAACCTGCCGCTTTAGCATCCCACTCAGCGTATACGTCCGCAGGGATTTCAAATGCTGGGTGTTCCCAACCTAGGAATTCACGCGCTGCTGCGATTTCTTCAGCACCTAGTGGCGCACCGTGACAGTCGTGAGAACCAGATTTGTTTGGAGAACCAAAACCGATGATAGTTTTAGTACAGATAAGTGTAGGGCGTGGATCTGCTTTCGCAGCGATGATTGCTGCGTTAATCGCTTCAGAGTCATGACCATCTACAGCAGGGATTACGTGCCAGCCGTAAGATTCAAAACGCTTAGGCGTGTCGTCAGAGAACCAACCTTCAACGTGACCATCGATAGAGATGCCGTTGTCATCCCAGAATGCGATCAGTTTGCCAAGACCTAGCGTACCAGCAAGAGAACATGCCTCGTGCGAGATACCTTCCATCAGACAGCCATCGCCCATAAACACGTAAGTGAAGTGGTCAACGATGTCGTGGCCTTCTTTGTTGAACTGAGCCGCTAGTGCTTTCTCAGCCATCGCCATACCAACAGCGTTAGTGATGCCTTGACCTAGAGGACCCGTTGTAGTCTCGATACCAGGTGCGTAGCCGTACTCTGGGTGACCAGGAGTCTTAGAGTGAAGCTGACGGAAGTTCTTAAGATCGTCGATAGATAGCTCGTAACCGCTCAGGTGCAGTAGAGAGTAAATCAGCATAGAGCCGTGACCGTTAGACAGTACGAAACGGTCGCGGTCAGCCCACTCTGGGTTAGCTGGGTTGTGGTTTAGGTGAGAACGCCAAAGAACTTCAGCGATATCAGCCATACCCATAGGTGCGCCTGGGTGGCCAGAGTTAGCTTGTTGAACACCATCCATGCTAAGAGCGCGGATTGCATTTGCGAGCTCTTTGTTTGAAAGAACGTTACGAGAAGACATGTCTGCTCCTGAGTGCATTAAGCGAATTGATAAAGGAATGTGGGCACATTAACCGAGTAAACTGGGCATAAAAAGTGCGGACAACATTCTCTCAAAGCCAAAATCCGACTGCAAACGTTTTACTCACCATTTTTGCGGTTTTAACTCAATCTTTTCGCACTTAATAGGTAATTTATTAGAAATTCACCCCATCAAAAGCAAACGATTGGGAAATAAGCTAGGCGAATTCAAATCGAAAAAGAGCTTGTAATTCGACTGTGGGAAATTAAAATAGACGTCTAGATGTAGAAACACCTACAAACTGTATTGTATTTTTCGTGGCAAGCTTGCGTTAGTTAGCCATGAGTAAACCTTAAGATTGGAGCTATCATGGCTAAGCACCTGTTCACTTCTGAGTCGGTATCAGAAGGTCATCCAGATAAAATCGCAGACCAAATCTCTGACGCAGTTCTTGATGCAATTCTTGAGCAAGACCCGAAAGCACGTGTTGCTTGTGAGACTTACGTTAAAACCGGCATGGTTATGGTTGGTGGTGAAGTAACGACTTCTGCATGGGTTGATATCGAAGAAATCACTCGTGAAACTGTTCGTGAAATTGGTTACGTTCACTCTGATATGGGCTTTGATGCGAACTCGTGTGCGGTTCTAAACACCATCGGTAAGCAGTCTCCAGACATCAACCAAGGTGTTGATAAAGCAGACCCTAAAGAGCAAGGCGCAGGTGACCAAGGCATCATGTTTGGTTACGCTACAAACGAAACTGAAATTCTAATGCCAGCTCCAATTACTTACTCTCACCGCCTTGTTCAAAAACAAGCTGAAGTTCGTAAGAGCGGTAAACTAGATTTCCTTCGCCCAGATGCGAAATCTCAAGTAACTTTCCAATACGACCAAGGTAAGATTGTTGGTATCGATGCTGTTGTTCTTTCAACTCAACACTGTGATTCAGTAACAACACCTGACCTACGTGAAGCGGTAATGGAAGAGATTATCAAGCCAGTATTGCCTTCAGAGTGGATCACTAAAGACACGAACTTCTTCATCAACCCAACCGGTCGTTTCGTTATCGGTGGCCCAATGGGTGACTGTGGTCTAACTGGTCGTAAAATCATCGTAGATACATACGGCGGCGCAGCTCGTCACGGTGGTGGTGCGTTCTCTGGTAAAGATCCATCGAAAGTAGACCGCAGCGCAGCTTACGCAGCACGTTACGTAGCGAAAAACATCGTAGCAGCTGGCATGGCTGACCGTTGTGAAATCCAACTTTCATACGCTATCGGTGTTGCTGATCCAACGTCTATCATGGTTGAAACGTTCGGTACTGAGAAAGTATCACACGAAATCATTATTGAAGCGGTTCGTCAACACTTCGACCTACGTCCATACGGTCTACAAGAAATGCTTAACCTGCTTCAACCTATCTACAAGCAGACGGCAGCATACGGTCACTTCGGTCGCGAAGAGTTCCCATGGGAAGCAACGGATAAAGCAGCTATCCTACGCGATTTCGCAGGCATCAAGTAATCGAGCCACGCAAGAATCGATAAAGCCCTCGCCTCTGGCGGGGGCTTTTTGTTTCTGCCCCTTCTTCTCCTTCTCATGTCTTCTCTTGAACAAAAATTCAGCAATTATTTGTAAATTGCCCCATCTCTGCCAATAGTTAACATAATGTTAAATGCACTTTTCGATGTATATAAAGTAAAGAACTATGATGCAGGCTCACGTGGCTAATAGAGTCATGAAAAACGTCAGCCAAACATCTTTATATGGCCTAGGTGCCACCGTGGGAATAAATCAAGGAGGAGTTATGCCTCGTACCGTGAACCCATCTGACTTCCAAGGTAAACGAAAGGAAGTTCCAGATAATGAATACGCCAGAACCATTCCGTGCAATACCGTTAGCTTATCGGCACCATTCCATTGGCTCGCGTTGGGTCTGCATGACTTTGTCCGCATGCCGCTCATCAGCGCCTTCTACGGCATCTGCTTTATGGCAGCTGCGATTGGTATCGTGCTTCTGGTTCAATGGCAAGGTACGCATCTTGTCGTGATGCCAAGCCTGATTGTTTACATGTTAATCGGGCCATTCTTAGCCCTCGGCTTATATGATGCAAGTTGGGAGAGAGAACGCGGACACAAACCAAGCTTATTCCATTCAATGAAAGCCATTGGACGCAACTCTAGCTCTCAGTGGGCATTTGCTGTGATGCTCGCGGTATGTATGATTTTCTGGATGCGAATTGCTGCCCTGCTCCATGCTCTATACCCTTCTGTACAAGGCGCTCCACTGACTGAGTTCTTGCCTTTCTTAGTTATTGGTTCGCTAGTAGGTTTTGTCTTGGCTTGCGTGGTATTTAGCATTTCAGCTTTCTCAATTCCACTCATGATGGAACGTCGCGTCGATATGATGACTGCCGTTTTCACCAGCTTTAACGCCGTGAAATCCAACATCCCTGCGATGATCGTATGGGCAGCCATAATTTGTGGTGGTATCTTAATCGGCTTCGCGACGTACGGTATTGGTATGCTCTTCACCATGCCAATCCTAGGTTACGGCACATGGCATGCGTACCACGCGACAATTAAGAAAAAACACACACCTTAGAAAACTGATGCTATGATCCAGCCCTCGCAAACGCGGGGGCTTTTTTATTGAATAAACGGAGTGAGTTGTGGATATAGAACTGAGCTACAAAGCCAAACAAGTGATGGCAGATTGCATCGCGATGGCAGAGCAAGCATTCAAACGTTCTTTTATCATCCCTTCTCTGGCTTTCAATGTTCGTGGTAAAGCAGCCGGCAAAGCCTACTTGCAGTCGAATGAAGTTAGATTGAATCCGAAGCTCTTTAAAGAAAATCCTCAAGCTTTTCTTGAAGAAGTGATTCCACATGAAGTCGCGCATCTCATTACTTATCAAGTGTACGGTCGCGTTCGACCTCACGGAAAAGAGTGGCAAGGCGTGATGGAAGCGGTATTTAAAGTTCCAGCTAAAACCACTCACAGCTTTGATGTGGCTTCTGTGCAAGGTAAAACTTTTGAATACCGCTGTGCTTGTATGACTTACCCACTTTCAATTCGTCGTCACAACAAAGTGCAGCGCAAAGAAGCGATGTATTCTTGCCAAAAATGTCGCCAACCGCTGAACTTTACTGGTATTCAGCTCTCGTAACGCCCATCCTTTTACTCCTTTAGCCTTCAAAAAATAGAGACATACGCACTCAAATTGCTGCTTTTTACTCACTATTGTCAGGTTACTCATCACTAAAGCTAATTTATGCGTGTTAGAATGAATAAAGTCATACTTTATAAAGACTTTAATCATGAAATACCTGTTCTCTCTATTCCTATTTGCGCTTTCTAGTACAGCGATTGCTGCGCCTCCAAGCTCTTTTTCCGCCGCTAAGCGTGAAGCGGTAAAAATCTACGCCGATCACCCAACCAGCTTCTACTGTGGTTGTGACATTAAATGGCAAGGCAAAAAGGGCGTGCCGGATCTCTCTTCTTGTGGCTATCAAGTTCGCAAGCAAGAAAAACGCGCATCTCGCATCGAGTGGGAGCACGTGGTTCCTGCATGGCAGTTCGGCCACCAGCGTCAATGTTGGCAAAATGGTGGACGCAAAAACTGCACAAGAAACGACAAAGTCTTCAAATCTATGGAAGCCGATCTCCACAACCTAACTCCGGCTATCGGAGAGGTAAACGGTGACCGCTCTAACTACAACTTCAGTCAGTGGAATGGCATGGATGGCGTCAGCTACGGTCGTTGTGAAATGCAAGTGAACTTTAAGCAGCGTAAAGTCATGCCACCCGATCGCGCACGCGGCTCAATTGCGCGTACTTATCTGTACATGAGCAAAGAATACGGTTTTAAACTTTCGAAGCAGCAGACTCAATTGATGAGTGCTTGGAACAAAACCTACCCTGTAGATAAGTGGGAATGTGAGCGTGATGAACGCATTGCCAAGATTCAAGGCAACCACAACCCATTCGTTCAAGAGGCTTGTCGCGCACTGTAATTCTTCCCGTAATTACCGCAGTACACCTCCACTATTCGAGGCGTTGTCATTTACTGGAATGGAAACGCCTCTTGCCCCTTGTTTTTTCGGTAGAAAGCATCCATGTTAGTGTCTAAACACTCGCGTATGCAGGAAATCGAAACACTATGCGTATCCCTCGAATTTATCATCCAGAAACCATTCAACAACTTGGCATCATTGCTCTAAGCGACGATGCAGCAGGTCACATTGGTCGTGTGCTTCGCATGAAAGAAGGTCAAGAAGTCCTATTATTTGACGGCAGCGGTGCTGAATTCCCAGCTGTCATCAGCGAAGTCAGCAAAAAGAATGTGATGGTTGAGATCTCTGAACGCGTAGAAAGCAACATTGAGTCACCGCTTGACCTTCACCTTGGTCAGGTCATTTCGCGTGGCGATAAGATGGAGTTCACCATCCAAAAATCAGTAGAACTTGGCGTGAATACAATTACACCGCTGCTCTCTGAGCGTTGTGGCGTGAAATTAGACCAAAAACGTTTCGAGAAGAAGCTAGCTCAGTGGCAGAAGATTGCGATCAGTGCGTGTGAACAGTGCGGTCGCAACATAGTACCTGAAATTCGCCCTATCATGAGCTTAGAAGAGTGGTGCCAAGAAGAGTACGACGGCTTGAAGCTTAACCTGCATCCACGTGCGAAGTACTCAATCAACACCTTGCCAACACCTGTTGAAAAAGTTCGTCTATTAATTGGTCCTGAAGGCGGTCTATCTTCTGACGAGATCGACATGACTCGCGAATATCAATTTGAAGAGACGCTACTCGGCCCTCGTGTTCTGCGTACCGAAACAGCGGCTCTGACAGCAATTACAGCCTTACAAGTTCGTTTCGGCGATCTTGGTTAAAACGGAGAAAAATAATGATCAAACTCGGTATCGTAATGGACCCAATCTCGTCCATTAACATCAAGAAAGACTCTAGCTTTGCCATGATGCTTGAAGCGCAACGCCGCGGCTACGAAATCCACTACATGGAAATGAATGATCTGCACCTAGACCAAGGTAAAGCAATCGCAGACACCAAAGTGGTTGAGTTAAAAGAAGATCCAACGGGTTGGTACGAATTCAAATCAGAGCAGACCATTGAACTGTCTGAACTTGACGCTGTGCTAATGCGTAAGGATCCTCCGTTCGACACAGAGTACATCTACGCAACTTACATCCTTGAGCGCGCTGAAGAGCAAGGCGCACTGATCGTTAACAAGCCACAAAGCCTACGTGACTGTAACGAGAAACTTTTCACAGCTTGGTTCCCAGAGCTAACACCAACCACTATTGTGACGCGTAAAGCTGAGAAGATTAAAGCCTTCCGTGAAGAACACGGTGATGTGATCCTAAAACCACTTGATGGCATGGGCGGCGCATCTATCTTCCGCGTGAAAGAGAACGATCCAAACGTATCAGTTATCATCGAGACACTAACAAACCATGGTCAAAACTACGCGATGGCGCAAACCTTCGTGCCAGATATCAGCAATGGTGACAAGCGCATCCTAGTGGTTGATGGTGAGCCAATGCCTTACTGCCTTGCTCGTATCCCTGCAAAAGGTGAAACACGTGGTAACCTAGCGGCAGGCGGCACAGGTGAAGCTCGCCCACTTAGCGAAACTGATATGAAGATAGCTCAAGCGGTTGCACCGACCCTAAAAGAAAAAGGTCTTATCTTTGTGGGTCTTGATGTGATTGGCGACAAGCTAACGGAAATCAACGTAACGAGCCCAACCTGTATTCGTGAAATTGAAGCGGCTTTTGATATTTCAATCACAGGCAAGCTAATGGACGCGATTGAGCGCCGAGTGAAAGGCGAATAACTCAAACTGTATTACAGTTAAATAAGAGCGTTGTGGATTAACTTAAGCAAACTCATGCACATACCCGTACAGGTGAAAACATGGGGTTTGCTTAAGTATTTTTAATAGCCTTATAAGGTCGAGATGAGAATGAACCTCACAAACCATTTCTTAGTTGCCATGCCGGGAATGAAAGATCCCTACTTCCAGAATAGCGTTATCTACGTCTGTGAACACAACGAAGAAGGCGCTATGGGGTTGATGATCAACGCACCTGTCGATATCACGGTTGGTAGTATGCTCAATCAAGTCGAAGTGCAACCTGTGCACCCTCGCCTGTTTGAAGCAAGCTTAGATAGACCAGTGTACAACGGCGGCCCTGTTTCTGAAGATCGTGGTTTTATCCTGCACAAACCAAAAGACTACTACGAATCAAGCATTCAAATGACTGACGAACTGGCAGTTACCACGTCTAAAGACATCTTGTCAGTACTTGGTACAGAAGCGGAACCAAGCGACTATTTAGTGGCACTTGGATATTCCGGTTGGAGTGCAGGTCAATTAGAAACTGAGTTGGCAGAGAATTCTTGGCTGACCATCGAAGCGACGCCAGAGATCATTTTCGATACTCCAATTATCGATCGTTGGAAAAAAGCAGTCGAGAAATTAGGCATCGATCCAAGCCAGCTATCTTCGGATGCAGGGCACGCTTAACGCGCTTCCACACTCAACCTATTTTATTTAGTTAGATTCGAGACACATTATGTCACGCACAATCATGGCCTTCGATTTCGGTACCAAGAGCATTGGTAGTGCTATCGGGCAAGAAATCACCGGCACGGCTTCCCCACTTAAAGCATTCAAAGCGAATGACGGCATTCCAAACTGGGACGACATCGAGAAACAAATTAAAGAGTGGCAACCAGACCTATTGGTGGTGGGTTTGCCAACAGACTTGCACGGTAAAGACTTAGAAACCATCACGCCACGAGCGAAGAAGTTCGCCAATCGCCTGCACGGTCGTTACGGCTTACCCGTTGAGTTGCATGATGAACGCCTATCAACAGCAGAAGCACGCGCAGAGTTGTTCAGTATGGGTGGCTACAAAGCGCTATCGAAAGGCAATATCGACTGCCAATCAGCGGTCGTGATTCTTGAGAGTTGGTTTGAAAACCTTTGGGGTGAGTAAACACTTCAAGCACAATGAAAAAGGTTGGTTTCGCCAACCTTTTTCGTTTCTGAATTGGATTAGTCCATATCGATCTTAACGTTCGCCAAACTGCCCGTAGAGAATGTTTCACCACGTTGCGTCTTCAACATCAAACGCAGATCGTTGGCAGAGTCCGCACTGTGCAATGCATCTTCTTCACTGATCTTACCTTGCATCACTAACTTGTAGAGCGATTGGTCGAAGGTCAACATCCCAAATTCATTGGATCGAGCCATGGTTGCTTTCAACTCATGAAGATCGCCTCGACGGATCAGATCGGATACACGCGGGCTATTTAATAAGATCTCAAACACGCCATGACGCCCCTGACCGTTCTTATCACGGATCAACTGCTGACCTACTACGCCTTTTAAGTTCATCGACAGATCAAACAAGAACTGATCTTTCTGGTCTTTCGGCACCAAGTGCAAAATACGTTCAAGTGCTTGGTTTGCGTTGTTGGCGTGCAATGTAGCCATGCACAAGTGACCAGTTTCAGCAAAGGTCATTGCGTATTCCATCGTTTCTCGGCTTCGGATCTCACCAATCAAAATCATGTCTGGTGCCTGACGCAACGAATTCTTCAACGCCACTTCATAGCTGTCAGTATCCAAGCCCACTTCACGCTGAGTCACAATACAACGTTTATGCTCATGCACAAATTCAATTGGGTCTTCTACCGTAAGAATATGACCAGTCTTGTTGTTGTTGCGATAACCCGTCATCGCAGCCATGGTGGTCGACTTACCAGAGCCTGTCGCACCAACCACCAGCACCAAACCACGCTTGGCAATTGCAAGATCTTGCAGCACCAAAGGCAACTTAAGCTGCTCAAACGTTGGAATATTGGTTTCAATACGACGAATGACGGCTCCCGGTAATTCACGTTGGAAGAAGGCACTGACACGGAAGCGACCGCAATCACGGACAATGGCAAAGTTCGACTCACGGCTTTTGCGAAACTCTTGTCGTCGCTCCGGGTCCATTGCACTATCAAGCAACAAGGCTACGTCATTTTCGCTCAGCTTATCGCCTTGCGGACGCAATTCGCCATCCACACGAAACAAGATCGGGGCACCGACAGTGATGTATAGATCCGACGCTTTTAACGCCAGCATGCCTTCGAGAAATTTATTCAGATCCATCGTCCGTATTCGCTATTTCCTAAGTAATTCGTTACGAGAATTGCTGCGCTTCAATTTCAACTTTCTTATCCACTTCTTCACGCGATACCATGCCTTGTGCCATCAATTGACGAGCATTCTGCTCCATGGTCTGCATGCCATGCGCCGCACCGGTCTGAATGATCGAATACATCTGCGCGACTTTGTCTTCACGAATAAGGTTACGGATCGCAGGTGTCGCCATCATGATTTCATGACAAGCAATACGACCACCACCATTACGTTTTAACAGTTTTTGTGCAATAACCGAACGCAGCGACTCCGACAGCATCGAACGCACCATGTCTTTGTCACTACCTGGGAATACGTCGATAATACGGTCGATGGTTTTCGCTGCTGAGCTAGTGTGCAGCGTACCGAAAACAAGGTGACCCGTTTCAGCAGCCGTCAGCGCCAAACTGATGGTTTCTTTATCACGCATCTCACCAACTAGAATCACATCCGGGTCTTCACGTAATGCGCTGCGCAGTGCGTTTTGGAAGCTGTGTGTATCACGGTGTACTTCACGTTGATTGATCAGACACTTATTGTTGGTGTGAACAAATTCAATCGGATCTTCAATTGTTAGGACGTGCTTATTGTGATTACGGTTAATGTAGTCAACAATGGCTGCCAAGGTAGTCGATTTACCAGAACCCGTTGGACCGGTAACCAGTACCAGGCCTTTTTCAGCATTGGCAATCTTTCTGAAGATCTCTGGGGCTTCTAGCTCTTCCAGTGTTGGAATGCTACTTGGGATGGTACGGAACACAGCCGCACAACCGCGAGATTGGTTGAAAGCGTTGACACGAAAACGGCCAACGTTATGCAATTCAAATGAAAAATCGACTTCGAGTTTTTCTTCGAACTCACTGCGCTGCGCATCGTTCATGATTTCAAAAACCAAACGATGCACTTCTTGGTGTGTAAACGCTGGAATGCCCAGCTTTCTTACATCACCATCAATACGAACCATTGGTGGTACACCTGCAGAAAGATGTAGATCCGAAGCATTATGTTTTACACTAAAATCCAGTAACTCAGTGATATCCATTTAAAATCCTTAAGTCTAAAGTACAGCTATGAGTAGTATTCAACAAAACATTGAACATATCACCTCTCAAATTCGACACGACGAACAAAAATGCGGTCGTGCTCCAGAGTCAGTGCAACTTCTAGCAGTAAGCAAAACTAAACCTGTCGAGGCAATTCTCGAAGCTTACCAAGCTGGCCAAGAGGCGTTTGGTGAAAACTACGTCCAAGAGGGCGTCAGTAAAGTTCAGCACTTTGCCGAGCATTATCCAGATAATCGAATCGAATGGCACTTCATTGGTCCAATTCAATCCAATAAATCACGCCCTGTTGCTGAACATTTCGATTGGGTTCACACCATTGATCGCGCTAAGATCGCTCAACGCCTCAATGACCAGCGTCCAAGCGAGCTAAAACCACTGCAAGTTCTGATTCAAGTTAACACCAGTGGTGAAGAGTCAAAATCTGGCGTTGCTGATGCAGAAATATTCGAACTGGCTGAGTTGATTTCTCGCCTTCCAAACCTCACGTTAAGAGGGTTGATGTCGATTCCTGCCAACGTGCCAGATTACGAATCGCAACTTCGCGCATTTAAGCAACTTGAAGAGCTAAAGCAAAAGCTAGCCCAGCAGTACCCGGATGTCGACACGCTATCCATGGGTATGAGCGGAGACATGGATGCGTCAATCGAAGCAGGTAGCACTATGGTGCGAATTGGCACAGCGATTTTTGGCGCGCGTGACTACAGCAAACAGCAATAAAAGCGACTCGTTGTTAGACACTGCGAATTTGAGTCTGAGTGCCTTCTATTTCGGCACTCAGAGCAAAGTGGTGCAATTATACACCTGAGCGCACAACAAATTGTAAGAATTTATATTTGGAAATCAGACATATGGAACATAAAAAGATTGCCTTTATCGGCGCGGGAAACATGGTGCGTGCGATTGTTTCTGGTCTCGTAGCAAATGGCTACCCAGCACAGAACATCGTTGCGACCGCCCCATCGGAGACACGTCGCCAACCTCTTGAGCAAAACTTTGGTATCCGTACCACCAGCGATAACATCGCAGCCGCGACAGAAGCGGATGTTGTGGTATTGTCTGTGAAGCCACAAATGATGGAAGAAGTGTGTAAACCACTGCAATCTATCGACTTCAGCAATAAACTGGTTATCTCTATTGCGGCTGGCATCAACTGTTCACGCTTGGATGACATGCTAGCGACTAAGCTCAACTTGGTTCGCGTGATGCCAAATACACCATCGCAACTTGGTTTGGGCATGAGTGGTCTTTACGCGCCTGAACATGTGCAAGAACAAGATAAAACCTTCGCGGCAGAGCTAATGCAAGCCTGCGGTAAGGTATGCTGGGTCGAACAAGAATCTGGCATCAACAATGTGATTGCCGCGGCAGGCAGCGCACCAGCTTACTTCTTCCTGTTTATGGAAGCGATGCAAGCAGAAGCAATTGCTCAAGGTTTCGATAAAGACACGGCTCGCACGTTAGTTCAACAATCCGCACTTGGCGCAGCAAGCATGGTAGTGGAAAATCCAGAAACTGAACTTTCAACACTGCGCGAGAACGTGACATCAAAAGGTGGCACAACGGCAGAAGCGCTTCGTACGTTCAACGAGCACCAACTGTCTGATATTGTGGCGAAAGCAATGCAAGCTGCGGTTGCTCGCGCTGAAGAAATGGAAAAACTGTTTTAATGACTTGAGTGATACCCACTCTGTGTCACTCACTTACTTGTTAAGGGTACCTTATGAATTCAATGAGTTTTCTCATCTCAACCCTATTTGACCTGTACATCATGGTCGTCATTTTGCGTATATGGTTGCAAGCTGCTCGTGCAGATTTCTACAACCCATTCTCGCAGTTCATCGTCAAAGCAACCCAACCGGTTGTGGGTCCACTGCGCCGCGTGATCCCATCCATTGGTAGCATCGACCTAGCGACAGTGCTGTTTGCTTACGTATTGTGTGTGCTTAAGTTTGTTGCGCTGATCCTGATCGCTTCTAGCGGGTCAGTTTCATTTAGCATGGACTTCCTATTCCTAGGCTTATTGTCTCTGATTAAAGCCGCTGGCGGCTTGTTGTTCTGGGTACTATTGATCCGTGCAATCCTGAGCTGGGTTAGCCAAGGTCGCAGCCCTATCGAGTACGTATTCCATCAACTAACTGAACCAATGCTAGCGCCAATCCGTCGCATCATCCCTGCAATGGGCGGCTTCGACTTGAGCGTGCTAGTGCTGTTCATTGGTCTGCAATTTGCTAACTTCCTGATGGGCGACATGATTGGTCCTATCTGGTATCAACTATAATGTCAGAAGCAGTTTGGCATGACGGCGAAGATGTGGTGCTTCGGCTCTACATCCAACCAAAAGCAAGCCGCGATAAGATCGTCGGCTTGCATGGTGAAGAGCTCAAAATTGCCATCACCGCACCGCCTGTCGATGGTAAAGCGAATGCACACCTAACCAAGTTTTTAGCCAAACAATTTAAAGTTGCTAAAGGTTTGGTTCACATAGAAAAAGGTGAACTGGGACGTCATAAACAAATTCGGATAGAATCCCCAGTGCAAATACCTACAGAAATTAAAGCCATCATTTGATGGCTTTTTATTTACGAAATTCGTACCAATAATAAAACGCCCGATTCCGAGGAAGTGATAATGAGCAAATGGATTACCGCCCTACTGATCAGCCTGTTGTCTTTACCAAGCATGGCAGGTCAGTTCAAAACCATGAAAGACATCGAGGTCCACTACATCGCGTTTAACTCGACCTTTTTAACCCCAAAGATCGCCCGTAGCTACGACATCAAGCGCAACGGCTACAATGCAGTACTGAACATCAGTGTGCTAGACAGTGCCTCTCTGGGTAAGCCAGCCGTTGAAGCTAAAATCAGTGGTCAGGCGAAGAACCTTATCGGTCAAACGCAAAAGCTCACCTTCCGTGAAGTGAAAGAAGGCGATGCGATTTACTACCTAGCAGAGCTCGGTATTACTAACGAAGAAACTTTTACCTTCGATATTGACGTTAAAGCTGGAAACAAAGGCTCAGGTAAGCTTAAATTCACCCAGAAATTTTATGTCGAAGAGTAATTAGGTTGTGATGATCTAAAAGCTTTTAGAACATCATAACTTTAGAACCAATTTAATCAGGGAGAACACTGCGTTCTCCCTTTATCGCTACAGAAAGAGACGACCATGAAAAAGATAGTGCTAGCAACAGGCAACCAAGGCAAAGTTCGTGAGATGGCAGATCTGCTGTCTGACTTCGGTTTTGAAGTATTGGCGCAAAGTGAATTCAACGTATCTGAAGTAGCAGAAACTGGCACGACTTTCATCGAAAACGCGATCATCAAAGCTCGCCATGCAGCACAAGAAACGGGTCTTCCTGCGATTGCGGACGACTCTGGCTTAGAAGTCGATTTCTTGAAAGGCGCTCCGGGCATTTACTCTGCGCGTTATGCAGGTGAAAAAGCCTCTGACCAAGAGAACCTAGAGAAGCTGCTTAAAGCAATGCAAGGCGTACCAGAAGCAGAGCGCACCGCTCGTTTCCACTGCGTATTGGTTTTGATGCGTCACGAGAACGATCCAACCCCTATCGTTTGTCACGGTAAATGGGAAGGTCGCATTCTAACTGAAGCACACGGTGAAAATGGCTTTGGCTACGACCCAATCTTCTTCGTACCTGAAGACAACTGCGCGTCAGCCGAGCTTGAACCAGCACGTAAAAAACAACTGTCTCACCGCGGTAAAGCACTCAAGTCGTTGTTTGCTCAACTGTCTGAGCAAGTGTCTCAGTAATCACGAGCGAATTAGACCATGTTAACGCCCCCAGCACTGAGCTTGTATGTACACATCCCATGGTGTGTACAAAAGTGCCCGTATTGCGACTTTAACTCTCACGCACTTAAAGCCGAGATCCCAGAAGAAGAGTACATCAATGCTCTTCTTGAAGATTTGGATACCGACATTGAGAAATACCGTCTTAACGAAGCACCACGTCCACTGCATTCAATCTTCATTGGTGGTGGTACGCCAAGTTTGATTTCGGCAGAAGGCATCGAGCGTCTGCTTAAGGGCATTGAAGCGCGAATTCCGTTCAAGCCTGAAATCGAAATCACCATGGAAGCCAACCCAGGCACCATCGAAGCTGAGCGTTTTATTGGCTACCGCAAGGCTGGTGTAACGCGCATCTCTATCGGCGTGCAGAGCTTTGAGCAACAGAAGCTTGAGCGTTTGGGGCGTATTCACGGTCAAGACGAAGCTGTCAACGCTGCTAAGCTGGCGCACCAAATCGGTTTGAACAGCTTTAACCTCGATCTCATGCACGGCTTACCTGATCAAAGCATCGAACAAGCCTTGGCTGATTTGGACAAAGCGATTGAGTTGGCGCCACCGCACCTGTCTTGGTATCAGCTGACCATCGAACCAAATACCATGTTCTACTACAAGCCACCGACTCTGCCAGATGACGATGACTTGTGGGATATCTTCGAACAAGGACATGAGAAACTCGCAGCGGCGGGTTATGTTCAATACGAGATTTCTGGTTACAGCAAGCCGGGCTATCAGTGTCAGCATAACCTGAACTACTGGCGCTTTGGTGACTACCTTGGCATTGGTTGTGGCTCACACGGTAAGCTGAGCTTTGCTGATGGCCGCATCATTCGTACCACTAAGGTCAAACACCCGCGTGGCTATCTGATGGCATACCAAAACATGGTGAAGCCATACTTGGATAGTGAACAGCTTGTGGCTGATGAAGATCGTCCGTTTGAGTTCTTTATGAACCGTTTCCGCTTAATGGAAGCGTGCCCGAAACAAGACTACATCGATACAACAGGTCTGCCGTTGAGCTCGATTCAAGAGACTATCGATTGGGCGCTAGAGATGGGTTACCTGAGTGAAACCGAGACTCACTGGCAAATTACCGAGAAAGGTAAGCTGTTCCTGAATGATTTGCTTGAAGCTTTTATGGCGGAAGAGGAATAAGAAAAGGAATCGAGATTCGGGAACGGACTGCGTCCTTCGAGAAACAAAAAGGGTTGGCGCTCAAACGCCAACCCTTTCTTTTATTCGTAACAACACTTATCTAAAGCGAAGCGTTCCTAAGTCCCTAATACACAAGGACGAAGTCCGATCTCGCTTCTCGTCTCTTTTCCTTAGAAAATCGAACGACCAATGCGCTCGGCAAGTAGTTCAAGTGCTTTAGTGCCAGCGAGTGAGTTACCAGATGCATCAAGCTCTGGAGACCAAACGGCAATCGTCATTTCACCCGGTACGACAGCGATGATGCCACCACCAACACCTGATTTACCCGGCATACCAACGCGGTAAGCAAATTCTCCAGCACCATCGTACAAACCACATGTTGCTAGTAGTGCATTCAACTGCTTGGTTTGCGTTGGTGATACCACAGGCTTACCCGTTTGCACCGACGTACCTTTATTGGCTAAGTAGCTAAAGGTCTTTGCGAGATCGACACAGCTCATCTTCAATGCACACGCATGGAAGTAGTTTTGCAGAACAGGGATAACCTCGTTCTCGAAGTTACCAAATGAACGCATCAAGTACGCAATCGCAGCGTTACGGTCACCATGCATCATTTCAGACGCTGCAACCACTTTGTCGTATACGATATGAGTATCACCAGATAGCTGACGAGCAAATTCCAACAGACGCTGACGAGGCGCAGAGAGACGGCTTTGCAGCAAATCAGCAACCACAATAGCACCGGCGTTAATGAACGGGTTACGTGGAATGCCCTGCTCCATCTCTAACTGGATCATCGAGTTAAACGCTTGACCAGAAGGCTCTTTACCTACACGACACCAGATCTCTTCTTGCTTGTACAAGCACATTGCCAGAGTCAGGCTCAACGCTTTTGAGATCGACTGAATCGAAAATGACTCTTCTGCATCGCCCGCTTTAATCACTTTACCCTCATTGGTGTATACCGCAATACCCAGTTTGGTATTAGGTACTTTTGCCAATGCGGGAATGTAGTCGGCGACTTTGCCTTGACCAATTAGAGGGCGAACTTCCGCTAGAATGTCTGTCAAAATTTGCGCTGTAGGTTTCATCTTCTACCTTCTTGTCACAAGAACCCAAATGGCTGAGTTCAGAGGTAAAAAAAGCCAACGCGGACGTTGGCTTTTCCATGGAATTGATTCGACTCAAGTCGATTATGGTTTTATTGCCACAATGATGTTGCGGTTGATGGATTGATCAACACGGTGAAGATAACCGATGTAAGGCTCTTCTGAAAGTACCTTCCACCCTTGCTCTTCAAATAATGCCGCCACGTCTTTCCACTTCAAGGTGAATTCGTTGAAAGACAGCACCACAGAGCCTTGCTTCTTCAGAACCACTTTCCATGCAGGCAGAGCCTCTTTTAGAAGCTCCAGTGGGCTGCGGTTCAGTTTGCTGTCTTTGGCATTTTTGCTGCCGTGCTGCACGCCGTAAGGCAAGTCAGACACCATCACATCTACCGAGTTCTTCTTCACAACTTGGTCAGCAATACGCGTATCTGCTGAGTACAGCTTCATCGTTTGAAGATTACCTTTGTTGTAATCATCTTTGTCTGCTGCTGCCTCAACCACGAAGCCATCTGCCACTTTTTTACCACCAGAAGTGCGCTTTTCTTTGCTCACTTTGTGCTTAAAGCGACCATTCTTCATGAACTTAACGATGAAGGTTTGGATCTCTTGAACCCATTTCTGGTTGATCTCAACACCCACAACATTCAAGCCGTGGATCAAACCTTCAAACAGTGTTGTACCTTTACCACACATAGGATCCATCAGCGTTAATTGCGCACTGCCCGTGTTGGCAGCACTGACGCCTAGGTTCACCATCAAACGCGTAAACTGCTCGTTTGTTTTACCTGTGTAACGCAGGATCTGACTCATGCTCTCAGGGAAAGTATTGAATGCAGGCGCCTGAATTGGACGTAATAAGCCATCTTCACGCACTTCAAATAGCGCGTAGTAGATAGATGACGCAGCAATCTTGCCTGCCTGTGCTTCACTTAGTTCGGTTTCGCAAGAGAACACAAGTGCAGCAGGCAGACCCACGTCTTTGTTGCCAATTTCAGTTACTTCAACACCTTCCGACGCCAAAATCGCTTTCAGCTCAGAACATGCAATCGTTATTGCGCTATCAAAGTAAATACGGTTATGACCCGGATTCGCTAATATCGCGTAGTGGTACATCTACTGGCTCCTTAAGCAGTACGCTTGAATTTGATATCCCACACACCGTGACCTAGACGGTGACCACGAGCTTCAAATTTAGTCAGTGGACGCTCTTCTGGACGAGGAATGAAGTCGCCTTCTTCAGCGATGTTTTCGAAACCAGGTGCTTGGTTCATGATTTCAATCATGTGCTCAGCGTAGTTTTCCCAGTCTGTCGCCATGTGGAAGATACCTTCATTAAGGATAAGCTTCTGACGAACCATTTCAGCGAACTCAAGCTGTACGATACGACGCTTGTGGTGACGCTTTTTGTGCCATGGGTCTGGGAAGAACAGTTGTAGCGTTGCTAGGCTACCATTTGGGATCATGTGTTCGAATACTTCTACCGCATCGTGACACATTACACGTAGGTTCGTGATACCTGCTTCGCGAGCATCTGCAAGACAAGCACCAACGCCTGGACTATGCACTTCGATACCGATGAAGTTTTTCTCTGGCGCGTTCTTTGCCATTTCAACCAATGAAGCACCCATACCAAAACCGATCTCAAGCACTACTGGGTTATCGTTGCCAAATACTTCTTTCCAATCAAGAAGTTCAGCTTTGTAGTCGATACCCATTGTTGGCCAGCACTCGTTCATCGCATTTTCTTGGCCCTTAGTTAGACGACCTTCGCGACGCACGAAACTGCGGATTTTACGGATCATTTTACCGTCTTCGTTGTATTCGTTAGTGGTTACTTCACTCATTGATTTTGCCTGCACATTGATTAATCAAAGCGGGGATTATCCAAAGAATTCACTTAGGTGCAAGTATTTGTTGAGCTATCGGACTATGGCAGCCCAAAAGCAAGCAAACCAGACACAATATCCCCACAGTTTATCTGTTGTACTTACACCACAATCTGTGGTGCAATTTTGCTCCTAACCAATAATAGAATACAGAGCAAGTCGTGACACCTTTCGCCAGTGCCATCTTAGAATGGTATGACGCATATGGAAGAAAAGATCTTCCGTGGCAACAAAACAAGACCGCTTATAGTGTCTGGTTGTCTGAAATCATGCTTCAGCAAACTCAGGTCACTACGGTTATTCCTTATTACCAACGCTTTTTGGAGCGCTTCCCGACCGTGGTCGATCTTGCCAATGCCGAGCAAGATGAAGTGCTGCATCTTTGGACCGGCTTAGGCTATTACGCGCGAGCTCGTAACCTTCATAAAGCTGCGAAAGAGGTCGCCCATAAATACAATGGTGAGTTCCCTCTAGACCTAGAGCAAATGAATGCCCTACCGGGGATTGGTCGCTCCACCGCAGCTGCGGTACTGTCGTCTGTCTATAAACAGCCGCATGCAATATTGGACGGCAACGTAAAACGCACACTTTCACGCTGCTTTGCTGTTGATGGATGGCCAGGACAAAAGAAAGTCGAGAATCAATTATGGGAAATCGCAGAAACGCACACACCACAAACGGATGTCGACAAATATAACCAAGCCATGATGGATATGGGGGCCATGATGTGTACCCGCAGTAAGCCTAAGTGCACCTTGTGTCCGGTCAACGAAATTTGTATAGCAAAAAAACAAGGTAATGTGCTTGATTACCCTGGTAAGAAGCCGAAGAAAGACAAGCCGGTTAAGCAGACACGTTTCGTCATGCTGCACCACAAAAATGGTGATAGTCACGAAGTGTGGCTAGAACAAAGACCACAGACAGGTATTTGGGGTGGGCTCTTTTGTTTCCCACAAACCGAACATATTGATGTAGAGAGCGATATTGAATTACTACTAGAACAACGTGGTATTCAAGCCAACGATATTAAACATCAAGAGACTCTAATTACATTCCGCCACACATTCAGTCATTACCACCTTGATATCACGCCGATTTTGATTGACCTGTCAAAGCAACCTAATGTGGTGATGGAAGGTAACAAAGGTCTTTGGTATAACTTATCTAAACCTGAAGAAGTCGGTTTGGCAGCCCCAGTAAAACTCTTACTGGAAGCTCTGCCCCACGAACTTCGTTAATTAATTGCAAGGAGTCATTATGAGCCGCACTGTTTTTTGTGCTCGACTAAAGAAAGAAGGCGAAGGTCTAGACTTTCAACTTTACCCAGGTGAACTAGGTAAACGTATTTTCGATAATATCTCGAAAGAAGCTTGGGCTCAGTGGCAACACAAACAAACGATGTTGATCAATGAGAAGAAGCTTAACATGATGGATCCTGAGCATCGTAAACAACTTGAAACAGAGATGGTGAATTTCCTGTTTGAAGGTAAAGATGTACACATCGAAGGCTACACGCCACCAAGCGAATAAAGCAAACTTGTTTTAAAACAATGACATCACAACCAACCTTGTGGTGTCATTTTTGTATTAACGTCTAACAACCCTAATAACTATGAAAAAGATTGCCTTTATCGCTACTGCACTTTTAATGGCTGGTTGTAGCCGTGAATTCGTCGAAAAAATTTACGACGTCGATTACGAGCCAACCAACCGTTTTGCTAACAACCTTGCAGAATTGCCGGGACAGTTTGAAAAAGATACCGATGCACTCGACGCACTGATCAACAGCTTCTCAGGCAACATTAAGAAACGTTGGGGACAACGTGAAGTGAAGTTTGCCGGTAAAAGCAATTACGTAAAATACATCGATAATTATTTGAGTCGTGCTGAAGTCGACTTCCAAAAAGGTGTTATTACCATCGAAACGGTTTCTCCCACCGAACCGCAAAAACACCTAAAGAACGCCATTATCACCACGTTGTTAACGCCAGATGACCCGGCTAATGTCGACTTATTCTCTTCTAAAGAGATCAAACTTGAGGGGCAACCTTTCCTGTATAAGCAGGTTGTCGACCAAGACAAAAAGCCGATTCAGTGGTCATGGCGAGCAAATCGCTTTGCCGATTACTTGATCGCCAACCAAGTCAAAACTAAAGATGTCGACTTTAAGAAAGCGTATTACGTTGAAATCCCGATGGTAGAAGATCACTTCTCGCAGCGCAGTTACCAATATGCGGACATCGTACGTCGTGCATCAAAGAGATACGATATTCCTGAAGATTTGATTTACGCCATCATCAAAACCGAAAGTAGCTTTAACCCATACGCAGTAAGTTGGGCAAATGCATATGGCTTGATGCAAGTCGTACCTAAAACAGCAGGTCGAGACGTATTTAAGCTAGTGAAGAATCGTTCTGGGCAGCCAAGTCCTGAATACTTATTTAACCCAGAAAACAATATTGATACTGGAACGGCTTACTTTTACATCCTTAAGAACCGTTATTTAAAAGACGTACAGCATCCAACTTCATTAGAATACAGCATGATTTCTGCCTATAATGGCGGAACTGGTGGTGTTTTGAACACTTTCCATCGCACTGATCGCAAACGCGCGATGAGAGATTTAAATTCTTTGCAACCAAACCAAGTTTATTGGGCACTTACCAAGAAACACCCGAACGCAGAAGCGCGTCGTTACCTAGAAAAAGTTACAAATTTCAAAAAGGAATTTAACTCCAGACACACTTTGTAGTGACAGTTGAATAAAAAGCGTTCGAACAACCACTTTTTTGAAATTATTTAAAAAAAGTGGTTGACGCAAAGCGGGAAAATCCGTTTAATAGCGCTCCGTCGCCCGGATAGCTCAGTCGGTAGAGCAGAGGATTGAAAATCCTCGTGTCGGTGGTTCGATTCCGCCTCCGGGCACCACAATTTAAAATTGTTGGTGCTTAGCACGAACAGTTAAAAAAGAAAACGGTACGCCGACTTAGCTCAGTAGGTAGAGCAACTGACTTGTAATCAGTAGGTCACCAGTTCGATTCCGGTAGTCGGCACCATTCTTTTGCCTCGATAGCTCAGTCGGTAGAGCAGAGGATTGAAAATCCTCGTGTCGGTGGTTCGATTCCGCCTCGAGGCACCATATTTGGTGCGCTTGCTTAAAGTAAGGCACAAAACAGAATAGTTCCTCCTTAGCTCAGTTGGTAGAGCGACGGACTGTTAATCCGCAGGTCACTGGTTCAAGTCCAGTAGGAGGAGCCAACTTCTAGAGTTTCATGTAAATGAGATTCTAAAAAATGGAGAGTTTACTCTTCAAAAAAGAAAACGGTACGCCGACTTAGCTCAGTAGGTAGAGCAACTGACTTGTAATCAGTAGGTCACCAGTTCGATTCCGGTAGTCGGCACCATTCTTTTGCCTCGATAGCTCAGTCGGTAGAGCAGAGGATTGAAAATCCTCGTGTCGGTGGTTCGATTCCGCCTCGAGGCACCATATTTGGTGCACTTGCTTAAAGCAAGACACAAAACAGAATAGTTCCTCCTTAGCTCAGTTGGTAGAGCGACGGACTGTTAATCCGCAGGTCACTGGTTCAAGTCCAGTAGGAGGAGCCAACTTTGAAAGCCAAGTCTTCGGACTTGGCTTTTTTCTTATCTGCATTATAAAAACACTTATCTACTTTCAGTATCTCCATTTATCTTTAAGACACCTCCCCTTCAAAAACCCTTATAAACTCAAGATTCATTTAATAAAACACACTTATTTCACGCTAAAAATTTAATCCAAATCATAATTTCAACATTGATGCATAGGCGCGTGTATACATCTTCAATATGATGAATTTATTATTACGCCCCCTAATAAGCTATGCATTGCATAGTATTAAATACGTCTCGTGAGCTAACTATGAAATTAAAAACTCAAGCCTATTTATTATCTGCAATCATCTTGATTGCGTTACTTGCTCTTACTGCAACAGGTCTTTGGACACTACGCGTCGCAAGTAACCTTGATAACAAAGCTCGAGTGACTGAGCTATTTAAGAGTGCATACAGCATTCTAACTGAAGTTGAGAAAATGGCAGTGGAAGGCAAGATGCCTGAAGATGAAGCCAAAGCATTGGCTACTCGCCTACTTCGCAACAATATCTACAAAGACAACGAATACGTTTATGTTGCCGACGAAAACATGATTTTTGTGGCAGCACCGCTCGACCCTCAATTGCATGGCACCAGTTTCCATGATTTCCGCGATGGCGACGGCAACAGTGTTGGTCAATTAATCTTAGATGTCCTAGGTCGTAAAACAGGTCAAATCGTTGAATACACTTGGACACAAAAACTCCCTGACGGCACGATCGAAGAAAAACACTCCATTGCAGAGAAAACGCCCCATTGGAACTGGGTGGTAGGCACTGGCATCGGTTTTAATGAGGTCAATGCTCGCTTCTGGTCAACAGCTCAATGGCAACTAGCACTGTGTCTAGCAATTGCGGGGGCGATACTAGGTGGGTTGATTATCTCCATCCGTAAGATGCTTAATCTACTCGGCGGTGAGCCAAATGACGTACGTGACGCGGTTCAAGCCGTTGCTCAAGGAGATATCCAAACCAGCTTTGAATATACCGCACCAAAAGACAGCATCTATGGTGCTGTACAAGAGATGAGTCAATCTCTGGCTAAGATGGTAACTAACCTGGACGAATCAATGCACGCCTTGCGTTCAGAGCTATCAGCGGTAGAGTCTCGCTCTAATTCGATCGCTGATCTAACCATGTCTCAGCAACAATCGACGGCAATGATCGCAACAGCAATGACAGAAATGGCTTCTTCGGCTAACCATGTAGCAAGTTCGGCAAGCGATACAGCACAAAACACCGATGAAGCAGATAAACAGAGTCAGCACACGCAATCATTAATCCATAGCACTGTAGACAACATCCAAGGGTTGGCGACTCAGTTGAATACGGCAAGTAAAGCGGTTGCGGACCTTGATCAAGATGTAAACAGTATCGTGAAAGTTCTCGACGTGATCGGCGATATTGCAGAGCAAACTAACCTACTGGCGCTAAATGCCGCGATTGAAGCAGCCCGTGCAGGAGAACAAGGTCGAGGCTTTGCAGTTGTTGCCGATGAGGTACGCAACCTAGCAGGTCGCACGCAAGACAGTACAAAAGAGATTCAACAGATGATCTCTAACCTTCAAGAGGGTTCGCGCAATGCTATCCATACAATGGAGATATGTGCCGAGACCAGCGAAAGCACAGTAACTGAATCAATGAACGCCTCAGAGGCACTTCAACAGATAGTAACCGCGTTAGAGTCTATTACTGCGATGAGCCAACAAATTGCAACAGCAGCGGCTGAACAAACGCAAGTGAGTGATGACATTGCACACCGCATCAACCTAATTGAAGAAAGCGGCAGCCAGCTAAATACGGTGGTAACAGAAAGCCAATCAAGCACCCAAACATTGGCATCTTTAGCTGATGAACTTGAAGGTTGGGTGAACAAGTTCTCAGTAAAGCACTAGTTTAAAGTCAATTGTTCAATAAAAAGCACGTTTTCAGACGTGCTTTTTTGTTTTTATCGCCTTTATTTTGCGACAGAACGCCCTACTTTTCTTAAAACAGCGCTTAAAGCATGGTGCATTGCTGCTCAAAATGCATAAAAACAGCCCACTCCGAGCACAAATCCATCAAACGATAATTTATTTTAATTTTATTGTTGACCTGAAAGCCGAAAAGCCTTTTAATACACCTCGTCGCCCGGATAGCTCAGTCGGTAGAGCAGAGGATTGAAAATCCTCGTGTCGGTGGTTCGATTCCGCCTCCGGGCACCACAATTTAAATTTGTTGGTGTCTAACACGAACAATAGAAAGAATAACGGTACGCCGACTTAGCTCAGTAGGTAGAGCAACTGACTTGTAATCAGTAGGTCACCAGTTCGATTCCGGTAGTCGGCACCATTTATTCTTAAACAAGATAATTCCTCCTTAGCTCAGTTGGTAGAGCGACGGACTGTTAATCCGCAGGTCACTGGTTCAAGTCCAGTAGGAGGAGCCATCTTTCGGTTAGTAAGTCGATTACTTATTAACGAAAATGTGCCGACTTAGCTCAGTAGGTAGAGCAACTGACTTGTAATCAGTAGGTCACCAGTTCGATTCCGGTAGTCGGCACCACTTATTAAAATTTGTTCCTCCTTAGCTCAGTTGGTAGAGCGACGGACTGTTAATCCGCAGGTCACTGGTTCAAGTCCAGTAGGAGGAGCCATATTAGAAAAAGCCGCATCACTTGATGCGGCTTTTTTGCATCTGAAGAAAACGCACCGCTCCCTCTCTTCATCCAACTTTATCTCAATAAACAAAAAGCCAGGCGATGTACCTAGCTTTCTCTTTTTGTATCGTATCAATGAGTGTCTAAGCGGAAGGCTAGCTCAAACCGCCAAGGCAGATGTACTTCGTCTCTAGATACTCATCCATGCCTTGCTTAGCCCCTTCACGACCAATGCCTGATTCTTTGATCCCACCAAACGGTGCCACTTCCGTAGAGATAATTCCTTCATTTACCCCCACCATGCCATATTCCAAACCTTCACTAAATTTGATGATGCGCTTCAAGCTATCGGTGTAGAAGTAACAAGCTAAACCATATTCAGTGTCATTCGCCATCGAGAGCACTTGCTCATCATCATCAAAACTAATGACTGGCAGAACCGGGCCAAACAGCTCTTGTTGCACTATCGCCATACCTTGTTCCACATTATCTAAGATAACAGGCTCCATAAAGCGCCCAGAGCGTTTTTGAGGCAGATTAAGCATCGTTGCCCCTTCTTGTACTGCCTGATCGATCACTGCTTCTAGACGATGCTTAGAAGCCATTGTAATCACAGGACCAAGAGTTGTATTTTTCTCAAGACCATTACCGACCGTCAGGCTTGTTACCTTATCTAGAAGCTTAGTTAAGAACGCCTCTTTTACGTTCTGATGCACATACAAGCGGTTGGTACACACACAGGTTTGTCCGGCATTACGAAACTTAGAGGCAATCAAGCCATTCGCCGCAGCTTCTAAATCTGCATCGTCAAAAACAATAAAAGGCGCATTGCCACCTAATTCCATAGAAGCGGCTTTAACCGTATCACTTGCCTGCTTCATCAAGATCTTGCCGACACGTGTCGAACCCGTGAAAGAGATCTTCTTAATTCGCGGATCGGTACTTAATACCAAACCAAACTCTGCCGCTTGCTCAGAAACAACGGTAGACAATAGAGCTTTAGGGATACCAGCCTGGTGAGCAAGCTCAACCACAGCCAGAGCAGTCAAAGGCGTTAATTCAGAAGGTTTAATGATCATCCCACATCCCGCAGCCAAAGCAGGAGCCGCTTTTCGAGTGATCATTGCAATAGGGAAATTCCATGGTGTAATCGCAGCACACACGCCGACAGGCTGTTTAATGGTAGAGAGTCGTCTATCTACCGCTGGTGCAGGTATAACCTCACCATAGGCGCGCTTAGCCTCTTCTGCGAACCATTCAACAAAAGATGCTCCATATGCGACTTCTCCACGACTTTCAGAAAGCGGTTTGCCTTGTTCTAAGGTAATGATGTTAGCAATATCTTCCGTGTGCTCTACAAGCAATTGAAACCACTTTTTCAGCGAAGCGGAACGTACTTTAGCACTGAGTTTTTCCCACTCAACTTGAGCCGCTTTACACGTTTCTATTTGCACATCTAGCTCGTCCAAAGAGCTAGGTTTTAAGCGAATCAGTTCTTGCTCAGTCGCAGGGTTAATAACTGCAATCCCATCTTGAGAAGACAGGCTTTCGAATAAGACTCTTAGTGTTTCACTTTGTATCTGCTGCATCATTAGGTTGTACTCCCAAAAGAACCTTTACTAGGTTAATCCTTCTGACAAATAAGAGTAAAGCAAACAAAGTTTTCTTCAGCGTAAATATGAGAAGTGATGACCAAGTACAGTTAACCAGTGATACAGAGAAGGGAACACAAACAGAGATTGCTATGATTGAAGAAGATAAGTATTTGGTGGGTCATAAGATAAACCCTGTCTTTGATGTAAGAGAGCAAATAGAGGGTATCTCAGACGTAACCAAATGATAGGTTAGATTTCTCAATACTCGTGGAAAGACTGGGGTGCGAATGTAGAGCTTTATCTGAATAAGTGGTTGAGCTTGTAGACTACAGATAAAACCTTGCGAGACTTATTTACCCATAAGAGAAAATCATGTTTCCTAAAACGACAAAACCCACTCCGGAGACTGGACTTCTAAATAAATGGCGGACGGCCGGGGTTGCGGGCAACCGGGACTCATTCCCTGAAAAGGAAATTATTCTGTTCAAAAACGATAAAACCCAGTCCGGAGACTGGGTTTCTAAATAAGTGGCGGACGGCCGGGGTTGCGGGCAACCGAGACTCATTCCCTGAAAAGGAAATTAGTCTGTTCAAAAACGACAAAACCCAGTCCGGAGACTGGGTTTCTAAATAAGTGGCGGAGCGGACGGGACTCGAACCCGCGACCCCCGGCGTGACAGGCCGGTATTCTAACCAACTGAACTACCGCTCCGCACTGGTTAGACTCTGGAGTCTAAATGAGAACCTGGCGATGTTCTACTCTCACATGGGGAAGCCCCACACTACCATCGACGCTACTTCGTTTCACTTCTGAGTTCGGAATGGAAGTCAGGTGGGTCCAAAGCGCTATGGTCGCCAAGTAAAATTCTGATTGTAATGGTGCTGATACCCAGACTCGAACTGGGGACCTCATCCTTACCAAGGATGCGCTCTACCACCTGAGCTATATCAGCATCAAGATGTCCCTTTAGGACTAAAAAAGCCCGCTTTTTCAAACGGGCTCTCTTAACTTTTGTCTTCACCTTTTTTAAAAAGGCAAAAACTAAATTTAAAGCCTGGCGATGTCCTACTCTCACATGGGGAAGCCCCACACTACCATCGGCGCTAATTCGTTTCACTTCTGAGTTCGGAATGGAAGTCAGGTGGGTCCAAATCGCTATGGTCGCCAAGCAAATTCTTGCTTTTACTTTCAGCTTTTTCTAAAAACTGAAGGCAAAAAACTTGGAAAACTGATTTTAAGTTCTACTTACACACATTCAATGTTCTTACATCGAGTCCATCAAAACCCCTTGGGTGTTGTATGGTTAAGCCTCACGGGCAATTAGTACAGGTTAGCTCAACGCCTCACAACGCTTACACACCCTGCCTATCAACGTTCTAGTCTCGAACAACCCTTTAGGATACTTAAAGTATCAGGGAAGACTCATCTCAGGGCTCGCTTCCCGCTTAGATGCTTTCAGCGGTTATCGATTCCGAACTTAGCTACCGGGCAATGCGTCTGGCGACACAACCCGAACACCAGAGGTTCGTCCACTCCGGTCCTCTCGTACTAGGAGCAGCCCCCTTCAATCTTCCAACGCCCACGGCAGATAGGGACCGAACTGTCTCACGACGTTCTAAACCCAGCTCGCGTACCACTTTAAATGGCGAACAGCCATACCCTTGGGACCGACTTCAGCCCCAGGATGTGATGAGCCGACATCGAGGTGCCAAACACCGCCGTCGATATGAACTCTTGGGCGGTATCAGCCTGTTATCCCCGGAGTACCTTTTATCCGTTGAGCGATGGCCCTTCCATTCAGAACCACCGGATCACTATGACCTGCTTTCGCACCTGCTCGAACCGTCATTCTCGCAGTCAAGCGGGCTTATGCCATTGCACTAACCTCACGATGTCCAACCGTGATTAGCCCACCTTCGTGCTCCTCCGTTACGCTTTGGGAGGAGACCGCCCCAGTCAAACTACCCACCAGGCACTGTCCGCAACCCCGATTAGGGGTCAACGTTAGAACATCAACACTACAAGGGTGGTATTTCAAGGACGGCTCCACACAATCTAGCGACTGTGCTTCAAAGCCTCCCACCTATCCTACACATGTAGGGTCAATGTTCAGTGCCAAGCTGTAGTAAAGGTTCACGGGGTCTTTCCGTCTAGCCGCGGGTACACTGCATCTTCACAGCGATTTCAATTTCACTGAGTCTCGGGTGGAGACAGCGTGGCCATCATTACGCCATTCGTGCAGGTCGGAACTTACCCGACAAGGAATTTCGCTACCTTAGGACCGTTATAGTTACGGCCGCCGTTTACCGGGGCTTCGATCAAGAGCTTCGACCGAAGTCTAACCCCATCAATTAACCTTCCGGCACCGGGCAGGCGTCACACCGTATACGTCATCTTACGATTTTGCACAGTGCTGTGTTTTTAATAAACAGTTGCAGCCACCTGGTATCTGCGACTCTCAATAGCTCCATCCGCGAGGGACTTCACCGTCGAGAGCGTACCTTCTCCCGAAGTTACGGTACCATTTTGCCTAGTTCCTTCACCCGAGTTCTCTCAAGCGCCTTGGTATTCTCTACCCGACCACCTGTGTCGGTTTGGGGTACGATTCCTTACAATCTGAAGCTTAGAGGCTTTTCCTGGAAGCATGGCATCAATGACTTCACTACCGTAGTAGCTCGACGTCGTGTCTCAGCCTTAAAAAGAGCCGGATTTACCTAACTCTTAAGCCTACGCACTTGAACCTGGACAACCGTCGCCAGGCCCACCTAGCCTTCTCCGTCCCCCCATCGCAATTGTAAGAAGTACGGGAATATTAACCCGTTTCCCATCGACTACGCCTTTCGGCCTCGCCTTAGGGGTCGACTTACCCTGCCCCGATTAACGTTGGACAGGAACCCTTGGTCTTCCGGCGAGGAGGTTTTTCACCCCCTTTATCGTTACTCATGTCAGCATTCGCACTTCTGATACGTCCAGCATGCGTTACCACACACCTTCAACCGCTTACAGAACGCTCCCCTACCCAATGCACTAAAGTGCATTGCCGCAGCTTCGGTTTACTACTTAGCCCCGTTACATCTTCCGCGCAGGCCGACTCGACCAGTGAGCTATTACGCTTTCTTTAAATGATGGCTGCTTCTAAGCCAACATCCTGGCTGTCTGAGCCTTCCCACATCGTTTCCCACTTAGTAGTAATTTGGGACCTTAGCTGGCGGTCTGGGTTGTTTCCCTCTCCACGACGGACGTTAGCACCCGCCGTGTGTCTCCCGGATAGTACTTACTGGTATTCGGAGTTTGCAAAGGGTTGGTAAGTCGGGATGACCCCCTAGCCTTAACAGTGCTCTACCCCCAGTAGTATTCGTCCGAGGCGCTACCTAAATAGCTTTCGGGGAGAACCAGCTATCTCCAGGTTTGATTGGCCTTTCACCCCTAGCCACAAGTCATCCGCTAATTTTTCAACATTAGTCGGTTCGGTCCTCCAGTTGATGTTACTCAACCTTCAACCTGCCCATGGCTAGATCACCTGGTTTCGGGTCTATATCCAGAGACTGAACGCCCAGTTAAGACTCGGTTTCCCTACGGCTCCCCTAGATGGTTAACCTTGCCACTGAATATAAGTCGCTGACCCATTATACAAAAGGTACGCAGTCACACCACGAAGGTGCTCCTACTGCTTGTACGTACACGGTTTCAGGTTCTATTTCACTCCCCTCACAGGGGTTCTTTTCGCCTTTCCCTCACGGTACTGGTTCACTATCGGTCAGTCAGTAGTATTTAGCCTTGGAGGATGGTCCCCCCATATTCAGACAGGATATCACGTGTCCCGCCCTACTCGATTTCACTTTAAATGCGTTGCCGGTTACGGGGCTATCACCCTGTATCGCACAACTTTCCAGAAGTTTCACCTGACGCATAAAAAGCTTAAGGGCTAGTCCAATTTCGCTCGCCGCTACTTTCGGAATCTCGGTTGATTTCTTTTCCTCGGGGTACTTAGATGTTTCAGTTCCCCCGGTTCGCCTCGCTGCGCTATGTATTCACGCAGCGATACTACTTATGTAGTGGGTTTCCCCATTCGGAAATCCCAGACTCAAATGGTTTTTACTACCTAATCTGGGCTTATCGCAAGTTAATACGTCCTTCATCGCCTCTGACTGCCAAGGCATCCACCGTGTACGCTTAGTCACTTAACCATACAACCCGAAGGAGTTTCGAGTTGATGAACAAGTCACCAAAGTTGTCTGCAATTTTTATACATGATGCAGACTCGATTTTGCCGGACTCAAATTCCAAGAACACTTGAATGTGTTGTATTGGTGTTTGTCATAAAGACAAACATTGAGAACTTTACAAACAAACTTAAAAGTTTGTTTTGTCAGCTTTCCAAATTGTTAAAGAGCTAATCACTTCTAATGAAGTAACCATTTTTAAAAGCACTCATCGAATGCGCTTAAAGATGGTGGAGCTAAGCAGGATCGAACTGCTGACCTCCTGCGTGCAAGGCAGGCGCTCTCCCAGCTGAGCTATAGCCCCATCAAGGTGTCGATACTGTATACCAATTCCTTGGGAAGGGAATTGGTGGGTCTGAGTGGACTCGAACCACCGACCTCTCGCTTATCAGGCGAACGCTCTAACCACCTGAGCTACAGACCCAGTATCGTCTCTTTTACTTTATAAACCGTATCAATCTGTGTGGACACTCATCGTGACTCATTTGTCTTCACTTTTTAAAAGTGAAAGCAAACTATCCGTATCGTATAAGGAGGTGATCCAGCGCCAGGTTCCCCTAGCGCTACCTTGTTACGACTTCACCCCAGTCATGAACCACAAAGTGGTAAGCGTCCTCCCGAAGGTTAAACTACCTACTTCTTTTGCAGCCCACTCCCATGGTGTGACGGGCGGTGTGTACAAGGCCCGGGAACGTATTCACCGTGGCATTCTGATCCACGATTACTAGCGATTCCGACTTCACGGAGTCGAGTTGCAGACTCCGATCCGGACTACGACGCACTTTTTGGGATTCGCTCACTCTCGCAAGTTGGCTGCCCTCTGTATGCGCCATTGTAGCACGTGTGTAGCCCTACTCGTAAGGGCCATGATGACTTGACGTCGTCCCCACCTTCCTCCGGTTTATCACCGGCAGTCTCCCTGGAGTTCCCACCCGAAGTGCTGGCAAACAAGGATAAGGGTTGCGCTCGTTGCGGGACTTAACCCAACATTTCACAACACGAGCTGACGACAGCCATGCAGCACCTGTCTCAGAGTTCCCGAAGGCACCAATCCATCTCTGGAAAGTTCTCTGGATGTCAAGAGTAGGTAAGGTTCTTCGCGTTGCATCGAATTAAACCACATGCTCCACCGCTTGTGCGGGCCCCCGTCAATTCATTTGAGTTTTAATCTTGCGACCGTACTCCCCAGGCGGTCTACTTAACGCGTTAGCTCCGAAAGCCACGGCTCAAGGCCACAACCTCCAAGTAGACATCGTTTACGGCGTGGACTACCAGGGTATCTAATCCTGTTTGCTCCCCACGCTTTCGCATCTGAGTGTCAGTATCTGTCCAGGGGGCCGCCTTCGCCACCGGTATTCCTTCAGATCTCTACGCATTTCACCGCTACACCTGAAATTCTACCCCCCTCTACAGTACTCTAGTCTGCCAGTTTCAAATGCTATTCCGAGGTTGAGCCCCGGGCTTTCACATCTGACTTAACAAACCACCTGCATGCGCTTTACGCCCAGTAATTCCGATTAACGCTCGCACCCTCCGTATTACCGCGGCTGCTGGCACGGAGTTAGCCGGTGCTTCTTCTGTCGCTAACGTCAAATAATGCAGCTATTAACTACACTACCTTCCTCACGACTGAAAGTGCTTTACAACCCGAAGGCCTTCTTCACACACGCGGCATGGCTGCATCAGGCTTGCGCCCATTGTGCAATATTCCCCACTGCTGCCTCCCGTAGGAGTCTGGACCGTGTCTCAGTTCCAGTGTGGCTGATCATCCTCTCAGACCAGCTAGGGATCGTCGCCTTGGTGAGCCATTACCTCACCAACTAGCTAATCCCACCTAGGCATATCCTGACGCGAGAGGCCCGAAGGTCCCCCTCTTTGACCCGTAGGTATTATGCGGTATTAGCCATCGTTTCCAATGGTTATCCCCCACACCAGGGCAATTTCCTAGGCATTACTCACCCGTCCGCCGCTCGACGCCGTTATCGTTCCCCGAAGGTTCAGATAACTCGTTTCCGCTCGACTTGCATGTGTTAGGCCTGCCGCCAGCGTTCAATCTGAGCCATGATCAAACTCTTCAATTTAAAGTTTTTGATTCCCTAAATAAATAGGGAGAGGCTCAATGAATACTGACTTCAAAACTACTAATGTAATTTTAAAGCTATTATCGTTCCAACAGAACGATAATGAATTGACTGTGCCAAGTCCGAAGACTTGATTGGTCACTTCGTTTCATTGAAACCTAATTTGAAACCGCTCTTTATTAAGAGAAATTTCTAATTGGATTATCATCAACGAGTGCCCACACAGATTGATAGGTCTATATTGTTAAAGAGCTTGCTTATCGAGAAGTTTTTCTCTCAAAGCGGAGGTGCATTCTAGCGAGATAATTGAGAGTGTCAAACACTTTTTTCAACTAATTTTTCGTAGAAGCTTTTCACCTATCCGACCCTGCTGAAGCCTTGTGGCGCCTGCCGTGTCGATGGATGCGCATTATAGGGAGAAGATTTTCTTTGGCAATACTAAAAATGCATTTTTTCTAAAAAAACATGCCAAATGGATACTTTCCATCCAACCTTAAAATTACCCAGAAATAACACTCAGGATTTCTACAATTTACCCACAAAAAGCTGTGGATAACTACTCATCACTATCGAAGAAATAAGAAATGCGTGAACGTGGATTAAGGTATTCTTTGATTTTCTCCGGCAATTTAGACGGATGAATCGCATTAACTATCTTTATGTCCTTTGATGCAAGGTCAATGATTGGCGCTTGAGTTCTTGGAACTGCTGGGTCATAGACCAGTACATTTGGAAATAGTAAGTGGGACGCATTAACAGAGATAACCAATCCCACCATATTATTGGAGAGCTGAACCACTGTTCCCGGTGGGAACACCCCCATAAACTTAATAAGGATGTTGAGGTTCTCTTCTTTATATAAGTGTTTGCAATTCTTATAGAGGTGGGAAAGCGCCGTATATGGAATTTTTTGTTCAGTAGCAATCGAGGTGTGACATAAATTATCAAAAGCATTCGCAACGATAATCACTTGAGCGAGTTCATCAATCTCATCTCCCTTCAAACCTTCAGGATAGCCAGAGCCATCACGCAATTCATGATGTTGCGCTATCACTGTTTTTGCACTGTCAGGAAAGTCTTCAATTTGATTAGCCATATCCAAGCCATACTTAGTATGTAGCTTTAGATAATTGCTTTCTGGTTCAGTGAGTGGAACTTGCTTCCTTAATATAGCGGTTGGAATTTTGATTTTGCCCATATCATGGAACAAAGCAGCAAAAGAAAGCGCTTTAAGTTGCTCCGCTGAATACCCCTTCGCACGTCCAATCATCATCGCGATTACCGCAACATTAAGGGAGTGGAAGTAGATATCTTCAAACTCGTTTTTACCGTTCATTAAGTGCAGTGTCACATTGTCATCACACATTAACTTATCAACGATGTCATCGATCAGTTGTTGTGCCTCCCCTACTGCATCGACAGGGCGGTTGCGAATTTTGGTCATCACTGAACGCATTCTCGCAAGTGAACGCTCAAACTCTTTTTCACATTGAATGACACGGCGTCGATACGCGCTTAACTTTTCTATGCGTTTTTGCTTTTCTTTCCAAAGCTTTTGCGCTTCAAGATCTAATGTATTGTCTTGCGTTACTTCGACCTGAGGTTGATTTGCAGGTAAAGGAGACGCATCGCTTTGCTCGGGATTGAAATAAACGAACTTCACACCAAGATGACGAATCATCTCAACTTGTTCTTGGTCTTTGATTTTGAAGCTATTGAGTAGGAATGGGTGATCATTCCACTTTAGCGGAAGACGGATATGTAACCCGGGCTGAATACGATCCACTGTAAGTTTAATTGCTGCCACTTTTCCACTACTGATTCGGTTTTCCTGATAAGCCTATAATAGTAGTCAATTTTGTAAATGAATTCATCAATAAGGAGGATGTATCAAGCACCTCTGTGCATGTCGTCAACAAAGTTGCACTAACCAGGTCGATAAGAAAGGGAAACTAAGTAATTATTCGGTCGGCTTTGCGCAGCTTTAATTGCGCTTCAAATTCGGGTTGAGTCATCAATGGTTGCTCTTTTATTAAGCCTATCAACGTTTGCACCGCTACTCTGGCCATATCACTGATCGGGAAATGTACCGCTGACACAGTTGGGTACAAACTTTCACACAAATCCACACTGTCGAAGCTCACCAATGAGATTTGCTTCGGTACGGAGATACGATGCTCATGAAGAAACTGCATGGCACCCACGGTCATTTCTTCACTGCATGAGAACACTGCGGTCAAATCGGGATGCCTTCTATAAAGAGCAGCCATTGCATCGTACCCACTTTGACGACCGTAGTTTCCTTCTTCACACCAACTCTCATCGATGTCTATACCCGCCGTTTTCACTGCATCAATATAACCTCGCTTTCTCAACAAACTGTTTTGGCGTTGAGAGGGACCAGCGATGCAAACTATTTTTTGATGGCCACCAGCGATTAAATGCTCAACAGCAATTCGGCTCGCGTGATGATGGTTAAAGGTCACACAGCGTTCTTCAATGCCCTCGACATACCGATCGAGCAGTACAAATGGTGTTGGTAGTTTGGCAAGTTCTCTCAAATCATCATCAGAAAGATAACGACTATGGAGCACATAACCATCACAGCGCAAATCATTAAAACGCTGAATTGCCTCTCGCTCCCCTTCCGCTGAATGATGTCCTTGTGCCGTGATGAGGAACTTCTTGTGCATATCCAACTCAGTCTGCACTTGTTCCATCATTTCACCAAAGAACCCACCCGTGTAGTACGTCACCAAAAGGCCAACCATATTACTAGAAGAGGTCGCGAGTGAACGCGCGATTGCACTAGGGCGATAGTTGAGCTCTGCCATCGCAGCTTCGACTTTCTTTCTCGTTTCTTCTCGGAACTTCCCTTCTCCATTAATGATACGAGAAACCGTTGAGCGATTTACTCCTGCGAGTTCGGCTACATCTTTAATCCTTGCCATAATGCTGCTTAATCCAACTTCCTGTTTTGTTAATCATGACTTAGCGAAAAGTGGCTGCCAGCAAATCGTAAGGTGTATAGGGGGCGATGCTGACAGCCTTAATCATACACTGGCGACTCCACTTGAAGAAACGAGAGCAGAGTAATCCGTGATTGCCATACCATGCTGAGCAAGTTCTTGTTTAAAAACGGGAGAAGTCAGGACTTGAAGTTCCACCTCTCTTTGTTGGGCGTAGCTACTTTTCGACAATAGAGATTGGTCCGCTTCCGCCGGGTGACACATCACTTCAACTACGTCATATTGAGCTTTCAAACTCAATAAATGCTTCATAATGCCTTCCAAACTAACCCCTTGATCATAGAACTCAGCAGTAAAGTAATACTTCACACTGTTCTCTATGTGGCACAAACCGCTACCACGCAAAGGTACTTTGTATTTCTGAGCAACCTTTCGAATCACCGGAAGCAGCTGTGGATGTGTATGCGCATGGTGGTGACTATCTAAATGACTTAGTGGTAGACCCAATTTAAGAAATGCTTCCACCTGGGCCACCGCTTCTTGATAGACCACCTCTTCTTCGAAATCTTGTATCTTCCATAGCTCATCGTAACTAACAAACTGAGTTTGACCACGAGTAAGATTTGGATGTCCCGTTAAAGGAATACCGGTAGTAAAACGAAGGTGCACACCAACGTTCAAATTTGGGTTCTGCTTTGCTAATTCAATCGCGTGCCGCTCTGCATCCATTCCCACCATCATTGTTGTTGACTGAACCACACCCTGTTGATGGGCTTTGATAATTCCCTTGTTCACACCCGGAGTTAAACCGAAATCATCTGCGTTAAAGATCACTTTCATTGGTGCGGTTCCTTACTTTACAAAGTCGTCAATTTGAATTGAGGCAGATACGCGGCGTTTACTTCTAAAATCTCATCCAAAATGGACTTAGCCCGTCCGATATCAGGAACAAGTGGATTATTGGTTAACGCCATTAACGCTTTTTCGTAGCTTCCTTCCACTGCTGCTTCAATAGCGAGTTGTTCATAAGCTTTGACCTGATGAAGTAGTCCTTTGATATTGCTAGACAGCTCACCAACTGCCAGCGGCTTCGCTCCCCAACTGCCGATCACTGCACTGCATTCAATCACCGCACTATCCGGTAAGCCATTGATAGCACCATTGTTTAGCACGTTCACTACATGAATACTGTTACGATTGTTGTAAATTGCATCCACGAGATTCAACGACGCGTCAGAATAGTAAGCGCCTCCTCGCTCTTCCAATTCCTTTGGCTTGTGGTCTAAATTAGGATCTTGGTAAAGCTTAAATAATGCGCTTTCTGTTTCCATCACCTGCTCAGCACGTGTCCCTTGCTCTCCTGCACTCTGCTTTTCTTCCGCTAGCATCGCATCTGTTTGATAGAAATAACGATGATACGGACAAGGTATGGCTCCAAGCGCTTTAAGAAACGCAGGATCCCACGGCTCTTCCCATATATTTTTCATGCTGAAGTTGGCACCATCCCCAACTTTTTCCAGAACGGTTTGCGTAACGTCTTCTCCTTTCAACCAAGCCTTGAGCACCCAAACAAGATGGTTTAAACCAGCAAACTCAAGCTGAAGCTCTTTTGGCTCGCAATCCATCATTTCGGCAATCATCATTTCCATAGATACAGGAACGTTGCACAAACCTATACTTTTTACGTTGGAGTATTTACTGACCGCTTCTGATACTAAACCTGCAGGGTTAGTAAAGTTCAACATCCACGCGTGTGGAGAAAGTTCTTCAATGTCCTTACAGATATCGAGAATGACAGGAATAGTGCGCAGCGCTTTTGCAAAACCTCCGGGCCCCGTGGTTTCCTGACCGATAACGTCATACTTGATTGGAATTCGCTCATCATTCGCTCGTGCCGTTAGTCCGCCAACGCGAAATTGAGTCATTACAAAATCTGCATCTTTTATCGCTTCACGACGATCAAAGCCGGCTTTGATTTCAATATCAGCTCCTGCTTTATCAATCATCCGTTGTGCCAAGCCTTTGATGATCTCTAATTTCTCCGCACCTGATTCAATATCGACAAAGTGCATCTGTTTTACAGGCAAGAACTCCAAACGCTTAATTACCCCCTCAACAAGCTCTGGGGTATAACTGCTTCCACCACCTATAATGGCGAGTTTGATTGCATTTCTTGGCATCGTACCGTCCTTATCTCGCTGCTAACTGCTTGTTCAACGCAACGATTTCCACTGCCATTTCTTGCGCTAAGATAGTTGTCATTAAGTGGTCTTGTGCGTGTACCATAACAAGAGTCATTGGCACTTTGCCCTCCCCTTGATCTTCTTCAATCAATTGGGTTTGAATCAGATGCGCTTTGTTAATGCACTCTTTTGCTTGAGAAAGCTTTTCCTCTGCGGCGGTAAAATCTTTCTCTCTCGATAGACGCAACGCTTCGTAGCTCAAACTCCTGGCTTCACCTGCATTACAGATAATTTCCATTACGACTAGTTCTTGTTCCATTTCTTCTCTCCGGAAATGAAGGCTGCCAAGCGACAGCCAAATCATGATTAAGCTGTCACGCCCTCGCCTGATGGCTGTTCAGCGTCTTTACTTTCTTTGCTCGTAGGTAACTCTTGTTCCATAACCTGCTTTTCAAACATCTTGAAGAACGGCAGATAAATGAAGAGGTCAAGAATCAGAAGCCCAATCACCAACAGCACAGGTGAGAATGTCCAACCGCTCCCCCATGAGGCACCAATTAACGCCGGAGTCGTCCATGGCGTGGTCGCAACCCCCATACCAACAAAGCCGAGTTGTACTGCAAAGTAAGCAATGGTTGCGTTGACGATTGGTGCAAACACAAATGGAATGAATAGAATTGGGTTCATTACGACTGGGCTACCAAAAATCACCGGTTCATTAATTTGGAAAAAACCAGGTACCGCACTCATGCGACCAATACTCTTTAGGTGAGCAGAGCGGCTAAATGACATCAACATAACAAGGGCAAGCGTTGCGCCCGAACCACCAATAAAGATGTAGAAATCCCAGAATGGTTGAGTGAATACGTTTGGAATTGGTTGACCCGCGACAAACGCATCAATGTTGGCACTGATGTTGGTTAGGAAGATTGGAGACAATAAACCAACCACAATTGCGGCACCATGAATACCAGCAAACCAAAGTAGCTGACACACAAGCAATGCACCGATAATTGCTGGTAAGGTGTTGGAAGCACTGATCAATGGCTTAAACATCGCCATCACTGCATCAGGGATCAACATGTCATATTGGGTTTGAACAAAGATACTTAATGGGTACAGTGTTAGAAATACAGCCAGTACCGGAAGAAGAACTTCGAAAGAGCGAGCAATCGCAGGTGGTACTTGTTCTGGCATGCGGATAGTAATGTTGTGTTTTTTCATGAAGCGGTATAGCTCAACAGCAAAGAAGGCGCACATTACCGCTGTAAAGATCCCGGTCCCCCCCATATGTTTCATAGCAAGCGCTCCGTCTTTTGCAGGTGCAGCTACCAGCAAAAAACACATCAAAGACAATACGGCGCTGGTGATACCGTCCATCTTGTACGCTTTCGCCAAACTATAGGCGACGCCAAGCGAGACAAATATGGTCATGATGCCCATCGACATATTGAAGGGCATCATAATGGTATCGAAATGCGTGGTCGCAAAATCCAACCAAATTCGTCCTAGTGCAAACGTCGTGTCTTCAGCAAATGGTGGGAAAGCAAAAATTAAGATAAAACTACCAACAATAATAAACGGCATTGCCACAATAAATCCGTCTCTCATTGCTCTGACATGAGGCTGATTACCTACTTTCGCTGCAATTGGGGCTATATGTTTTTCGACTATTCCTATAATCGCATCATAGAGCTTCATAGAATCCATCCTTATTTTCAGACAAAAGAATCCCACACCAAATATTGATATTTAGTGGCAACTCTTATTTCTATTTAAAATTATTGAATTAGTTAATAAGTTCTAAAGCTTGCTGGAGTACTTCTTCTCCTTTCATCATCCCGTAGGCTTGTGGAGAGATTGCATCAATATTCTTACCATGTTCCTGTGCTGTTTTGCGCAACTCCTCTAACTGAAATCGCACTTGCGGACCTAACAGACAGACATCGTACTCTTTAATTGCCTCATCAAACGCATTAACTGACAGTGCATCAATCTTACACTCAAGCCCTTGCTTTTCAGCAGCTTGCTCCATTTTCTTCACTAGCATACTGGTCGACATTCCAGCACTGCAGCATAAGAGGATCTTTTTCATAGCCTTGCTCCCATTGTGTAAATTTCGAACTACAAAAACTGTAGCAAAAATAACCAACACAAAAAAGCGCAACCGGTTGCATTGAGTATGAACAAGATCTCACTTTCAATATAAAACAAAGGAGTAATTACATAAAAATAGGAATTAGACAGGAAAAGACAAAGCTAAGTATATATTTACAATTTTCATATTTATTCAATTAAAACATTAAATTAAAAACAAGAAATTTATTATCAACCTCGCCATTTAGATGCATAAAAACCATGATAATAATCATTTGAATTTCATGTCATTAACTATTTAATCCTCTTAGTAACCTAAAACATCACAACCGTCATTGACAGATTTCTCGACACAGCTCTTATACATTGCCATCAACTAAATAAACCATTGAGACTGCTGACGTGAGCACATTAATTGAGCAATTATTTCAAGAATTAGTTACAGACCTAGGCATCGACACACTCCAGCCCAACGAAGACGGGCATTGTACTTTGATGGTTGATGAAACTCTTTTACTAGACATCGAGTTGGACCCTAAACGTGAACGGCTGATCCTGACATCGCTAGTAGGACCATTAAGTTCCCAACAAGGCATAAAACAATTATCAAGCTTAATGCAGTTCAATAAAGCCTTATATAAAGAACTCAATATGTCTCTAAGCCTTGAAACTCACACAGCGAGTATCGTTTTGACATACAGCGTGGATGCTGGTCTTTGTACTGTGTTTGACCTAGAAAGCGCACTGTCGTGTTTCATCAGTCAAACAGAGAAATGCCGTCATTTGCTAGAGAGTACCCAAGAGGACTCGCCCCCTAAAAATAGCATGCTCAATACTGCTATCTGCGTTTAATTTTCCTCAAGAATTTATAGAGATACCGATATGGCTATACAACTACAACAGTTTCTTAGTGTTGCTAAAAATAACACTGTGGTTGCCAATCAAAACAATCAAGGAGAGGTCACTTTAAAAAGTGGTCGTTTTGAAGGCAAAACGCTTTCTCCTTTTGCAAAGCACACTCAAACTCAATCCAATCTTAACCTTCAAACCATGGGGCTCTTTCTCAACTCATTACAGAAAGAGTACGGAAGTGATATCACCTCACATCTAGCTTCTAAGTTAGATATTACCTCCGGTAGTAAGCCGTTAAGCGGAAAAGTCATCCAGACCATTGTTGGTGAGGCGAATGCCATCAGCAAGGCCATGACCGCTTTCAATGCCCAAGCCGTTCATGATTTTATTGCCTCTCCAAATGGCGCTCAAAAATTACTTGCTAACAACGACCACGAGCAATGGTTGGCTCCAAATAATGCAGCAGGAAAACAATTTGAAGGCTTACTTCACGAGGCATGCGACAAACAACACCATCAATTGACTCAACGAGAAATTGCCGAGATCGCCCAAACCGTTGTTGATGACATACATCGTCTTCCACAAGGTATTCAAGAAGACTTCAACCAAGTAGCGGATGCATTCAATCAGAAAGATCATTATCAAGTACTTCACAACCTCGATAATTGTGCGCAAAAGATCATGCTACGCGCGCAATTTGACTTAGCTGATGTCGATAAGCAAAAGCTTGGCGCTGACGACAAGAGTGGTTACCAGCAACGTATCGTGTCTGAATTAACGCAAGGCTTATCTCAGACTCAAGCCAGCGAATTACTCAACTCTATTCTTAATCATCCAACCAGCAAAGAACTGGTCCAATTGCTCAACTCTCCAGGATTCAAAATGCAAGTAATGGATGACCTAGAGCAAGCCGATATTCCACATGAAGAGCAGTTGTTAACACTGACTAAACTGTGTCGAACTGAAACACTGCTTGATGCACTAATTACAGAGTTAGATAAACGCGCACATGGTAGTGACAAAGCATCGCAACGTTTAAATGATTGGGTTAGTTACTATGGACAGGGTATTGGTGCTGGTGAGATTTCAGCATCAGATCCTGAGTTTGCTTCTGCTTTTTTGACGATGCAAGCCAATGACAACCACTTAAATCTTGACGATTGTGGGCTTACTCAAGAGCCTGTTGCTGCGCAAACCAAACAATATGTCACGCTGACTAACCCCACAGTCGTCACCAATGCACTCAAAGAAATAGCCGCAAAAGTGGATGAAAAACGCAGTGAGCAGTTTGAGAAAGACTTTGATCGTGCAACTTATCTAGTTGATGGTGCACAAATCAGTCGCAATGAAGATTCAACATTAGATGACATCAGTAAAATGCCGACAGGCGTAAGCTACTTTGCTAACCAAGAGTTGTTTGCAAGCGTCCTTATCTCTTTGATGAATGAACAAGGCATCACGCCAATAGGCGACCCAACATCCACGTTCAATTTGTACAATAAAGAAGATGGCACAATGGAACTTCATGCCCAATTGGACATGCAACTTAAAATGATGATTGGTTTAGACGAAGAGCCATTAGATCCGGATAAAAGCTCGCTGCATCTTGAGGTCAATCTAACGATAGCAGCGCACAATAGCCAAATTGATGCCAAGTTAAATGGACCAATTAACGTCGACTATCGAGTCGCTCCTCTTTAATCCCGCGTAATAAGATTCCAACAAATAACCAAGCCTCGATAGTGTCGAGGCTTTTTGTTAGCCTGAAATGCGTCAGTTTTTAGGGACATAATCCCGCTAACTACCACCTTGATCATCATGCTGGATTTGAATTCACAAAACCCAGATACAACAAAGCCCCGACGTTTGTCGAGGCTTTGTCTTGGAATATGGCACCGGTGGGCGGAGTTGATTGGACAGGCACGCCTACCGCCACGCTGGATTTGAATTCACAAACCTCAGATACAACAAAGCCCCGACTTTCGTCGAGGCTCTGTCTTGGAATATGGCACCGGTGGGCGGAGTTGATTGGACAGGCACGCCTGCCGCCACGCTGGATTTGAATTCACAAACCTCAGATACAACAAAGCCCCGACTTTCGTCGAGGCTCTGTCTTAAAATATGGTACCGGTGGGCGGAGTTGATTGGACAGGCACTCCTGCCGCCACGCTGGATTTGAATTCACAAACCTCAGATACAACAAAGCCCCGACTTTCGTCGAGGCCCTGTCTTGGAATATGGTACCGGTGGGCGGAGTTGATTGGACAGGCACGCCTGCCGCCACGCTGGATTTGAATTCACAAACCTCAGATACAACAAAGCCCCGACTTTCGTCGAGGCTCTGTCTTGGAATATGGTACCGGTGGGCGGACTTGAACCGCCACGCCCGAAGGCAACGGATTTTGAATCCGTCGTGTATACCAATTTCACCACACCGGCATCTCTGGGCTATTGCCCTTTGATGGTTGGCATTATACGTAAGCTTTTGACCTGCGCAAGCAGAAAAACCTTAAATAACTATCGTTTGCTGATAATTTCGCCACAAAGTGTGACAAAGAAGAGCTCATCTTAGCTCAGTCTGCCATTTTGCTTTGTTGCAATACCACCATTCAGTCCTATAAACGGTTAACGGTAATATCCGAAACGTAACCATTACCGATATTAGATAGCGCACCATGAATCATCCGCGCTGCATCACCTGCGCTCATAAAACTACTAGTGTCTAAAGACTTACCACTCGTCTCCCAAAACTCAGTCGCCATACCTCCAGGATACACTGCGATAATTTTCATTGGTTTGCCTTTTAATTCCATACGAACGGATTCAACCAAACCTTTGACAGCCCACTTCACCGCACAGTAGGTCGATTCTTGTGCCTTAGGCTGTTGTGCCGCTGTCGACATCACCATCACAACATTTATCGGCTGATCTTGATAACGCTTTACCAACTCTCTTAAGACATGGATTGCTGAAGTGAGATTGTTTTCAATCAGCTTTTGAATCTCTTGTGGGTCTTGCTCGGCTAACAAACCAAAATAACCACTTCCCGCACAATGAATCAGAGTTGAAGGCACTTGAGGCAACTCATCAAATAACTTCTCGACTTGAGATGCGTCGATAAGATCGCAACTTCTTACCTGAGCTTTACTCGAGAGGTGTTGGGCAAGCGTATTTAACTTCTTTTCGCTGCGACCAGTTAACAGTGTTTCTTCGCCTTGAGCATCATACAACTTAGCTAACTGCGCACCTAAGCCACTGCTCGCGCCTGTAATTACGATCATCTTGTACCTCTATCACGTCATTCGTAATCTTGTGTTCTAAGCAAAGTAACCCATGTTTGATGCTTTCACAGATTGCATGATAGGAAGTTTGAACTCGGTTACTTTGTTGGATAGTTGATTAGCGATAGAGTCGTATTCAAACTTGTGATTTGCCCACAATTGAAGACTCTGTGCGTCAGCTCTCTTTTCACAAGCTAATGGAATCTATATTCTGACGCACAATTTTAAAGGTAAGTGATGGAATTATGACGACTTCTACAACTCTTCCACCAGCGGGCTTTTTCCGTCGACTCGCAGCATTGTTTTACGACACGCTGATCATCCTAGCGATTGAGATGATGGCAGCAGGCGTAGTAATGGCGATTGTTTTTGCGCTTAATGCGGCAGGCTTGCTGAGCTATGGGGAATATGTGGATGCAGCAGATATGCTAGGAAAGCATCCAGTTCTAAGCCCATTGTTCACGCTGTATCTGGCTGTGGTGTGGATCTACTTCTTTGTATTCTTCTGGACCCGCGCAGGACAAACACTGGGCATGCGAGCTTGGAAAATGCAAATTCGTAACAGTAAGGATGGTGCGCCAATTACGGTTACTCAGGCTTTAATTCGTTTAGGTACGTCGGGCTTTGGTTTGGCTAACTTGACTGTACCAATCGACCCACAAAAACGTGGCTTCCACGACATTTGGGCAAAAACTGAAGTCGTTGTCTTGCCGAAAGCAAAATAGCGAAACCGCGCAAGCAGAATAGAAAAAGGAAGGCACAGTGCCTTCCTTTTTTATGTTTATCGCTTTTTGAAAGCCTACAGTTTTCTTCTTAGCAAGGATACCGCAATTGCTAGGAACACCAAACTAGGGGCCAAGGCACCGAACACTGGCGGAATGCCATATACCAAGGTCAGAGGTCCAAAGAACTCACTGGATATGTAGAAGGTAAAACCTGCAACTACCCCTGAGAGCACCCTTGCACCCATGGTGACACTACGCAATGGACCGAAAACAAACGACAACGCCATCAGCATCATTACTGCGATAGAGAGTGGTTGAGATAGCTTGCGCCAAAATGCGAGTTCATAACGCGAAGCATCTTGTTCCGAGGCTTTCAAATAGGTCACATAGTCATATAAGCCACTTAAAGAAAGCTCTTCTGGTTTCACCGTTACCACCGCCAACTTATCTGGTGCTAATGAGGTGTGCCATTCCATCTGCTCTAAATCGCGCTTGGTAATGACGTTTTCATTTTCCATATCGGTGATTTGCACATAACGCATCAACCAATTGTTATCTTGTTGGTAGTCGACTTCTTCTGCGAAGATAACTTTGTCTAAGTTCTTATCTTCATCGAAACGCCACATGTTCAAGCCGTAGAGTTTGTCATCCTCCACTTTACCGATAAAGATAAAGTCGTTGGCATCGCGAGCCCACACCCCAGCCCGCACCGACACAATACTACCGCCAGATAGAGCAAATGCACGTAGGTCACGCGCCATCTTTTGCGCCTCTGGTGCGCCCCATTGACCGAGCGTCATAACGATAAGCATTAAAGGTACTGCGGTTTTAAGTACTGATAAGCCGATATCCAACTTAGAGAAACCCGCGGCTTGCATAACCACAAGTTCAGAACTTGAAGCAAGCATGCCCAAACCAATCAAGGCTCCCAGCAGCGCCGCCATTGGGAAGAACATTTCGATATCGCGAGGAATACTCAGCAAAACAAAGTAAAGCGCATGCATTAGGTCGTAAGCACCACGACCAACTTTACGCAACTGTTCTACGTACTTGATGATGCCCGACAAGCCGACGAAAGTCGCCAGAACCAAGGCTGTGGTAGAGATGATCGTTCTACCGATGTAAAGGTCTAAGAGTTTGAACACAGCTTACGCGAGCCTCTTCTTGCGGAATTTGTCTTTAATTCGTCGAGCTGGAACACTGTCCATCATGTTAGCCAAGATAGCGACAATCAATAACATGGCATTAATTGGCCACATACCAATAGCAGCAGGAATAGCACCATCTTCTAGCGCGGATTTCGTTGCACTAATCGCAAGGAAGTACGCCAAGTAAATCAAGATAGCCGGTCCCATTTTAGCAAAGCGTCCCTGGCGCGGGTTCACTGCCGACAAAGGAATAACCAGCATCGTTAATAGTGGAATACACACGAACAACGAGATACGCCATTGCAGCTCAGCCTGCGCTTCAGGATCTGGGTGACCAATCAAGTCTGCCGTTGGGTACGCTTCCCAATCGCGACCTTTTTGCTTCACTTCACGCTGACCAATCAAACCTTCGTACTGATCGAACTTAGTAACCATGTATTCAACACGAGTTGGCACACCTTCATAGCGCGTACCTTCATGCATAGTGATGATCTGACGCCCATCCGAAAGTTCTTTTACTTCACCAGAAGAGGAAAACATCACGCTTGGTAAGATGGAATCACGCGGACGCATCTGTGCTACAAACACATTACTTAACGTGCTGTCTTTGATGTCATCAATAAAGACAACCGAAGAACCATCTGGCGTGCCTTGGAACTGACCTTTCTTCAATAAGTCGACACTGTTTTCTGCCGCGACTTGCTCATAAAGTTGCTCAACACGGTCTTGTGACCAAGGCGATAGCCATAATGCATTGAACGCTGCCACACCCGATGTGATGATCGCCAAGTACAACGCAGCTTGTACCAGGAACTTATTCCCGATACCCGTCGCGTTCATCACCACGATTTCACTTTCCGCATATAAACGACCAAATGTGATCAATATGCCGATGTACAAACTTAATGGCAGCATTAATAGCCCCATTGCTGGCATGTTTAAACCAACAACTGAGAAAATTAACCCAGCAGGAATATCCCCGTCCGAAGCATCAGCAAGAACACTGATAAACTTCTGGCTCACAAACACCAAAAAAAGCACGAAGAAAATCGCAAATTGGCTCTTGAGTGTTTCGCGGATCAAATATCTAACAATAATCACGCTGAAATTACCTATACAAAACTTGTTTTTTTGGTCGAATCACTATAGTTTCCCGTTGAACCATTTATTTTTTTAAAAATTATAAACTAGATGTTAGCGCTTAAATCAGCTCTGTTGGTAAGACCTGAGCTTAAATTCAACAAGTAAGCGATCATTATCTAACATTTAGAGCAATTTGTCTTCAGGATGTAGGAGTACGCATGGAGTTCAGTGTTAAAAGTGGCAGTCCAGAGAAACAACGTAGCGCATGTATCGTTGTTGGTGTGTTTGAACCACGTCGCCTTTCTCCAGTAGCCGAGCAACTTGATAAAATCAGTGACGGTTACATCAGTTCACTACTTCGCCGTGGTGATCTAGAGGGTAAACCTGGTCAGATGCTGCTACTGCATCAAGTACCAGGTGTTTTGTCAGAGCGCGTTCTACTCGTAGGTTGTGGTAAAGAACGTGAGCTAGGCGAGCGCCAGTACAAGGAAATCATTCAAAAGACGATCAGCACACTTAACGAAACAGGTTCTATGGAAGCAGTATGTTTCCTAACTGAACTACACGTTAAGGGTCGTGATACTTACTGGAAAGTTCGCCAGGCAGTAGAAGCGACTAAAGATGGTCTTTACACATTCGATCAGTTCAAGAGCGTTAAGCCAGAAACTCGTCGTCCACTGCGTAAGCTAGTATTCAACGTACCAACGCGTCGTGAACTAAACCTAGGTGAGAAAGCAATCACTCACGGTCTAGCTATCGCATCTGGTGTGAAAGCATCAAAAGATCTTGGCAACATGCCACCAAACATCGCAAACCCAGCGTACCTCGCTTCTCAAGCACGTCGCCTTGCTGACGATTACGAAACTGTAACCACCAAGATCATTGGTGAGCAAGAGATGGAAAAACTGGGCATGACATCTTACCTAGCAGTAGGTCGTGGTTCGAAGAACGAATCAATGATGTCGATTATCGAATACAAAGGTAACCCAGAATCAGAAGCAAAACCTATCGTACTAGTCGGCAAAGGTCTGACGTTCGATTCAGGCGGTATCTCTCTAAAACCTGGTGAAGGTATGGATGAGATGAAGTACGACATGTGTGGTGCTGCGTCTGTATTCGGTACAATGAAAGCGCTAGCGAAGCTAAACCTACCAATCAACGTTATTGGTGTTCTAGCAGGCTGTGAAAACATGCCAGGCAGCAACGCTTACCGTCCAGGTGATATCCTAACAACCATGTCAGGTCAAACCGTAGAAGTTCTAAACACGGATGCAGAAGGTCGTCTTGTTCTTTGTGACGCACTGACTTACGTAGAGCGTTTCGAACCAGACTGTGTAGTAGACGTTGCAACGCTAACTGGTGCTTGTGTTATCGCACTAGGTCACCATATTAGCGGCGTAATCTCTAACCACAACCCACTTTCTCATGAGCTAGTAAACGCTTCTGAGCAAGCAAGTGACCGTGCATGGCGTCTACCAATGGCAGACGAGTACCACGAGCAATTGAAGAGCCCGTTTGCTGATATGGCAAACATCGGTGGTCGTCCTGCTGGTACTATCACTGCGGGTTGCTTCCTGTCTAAGTTTGCTAAAAAGTACAACTGGGCACACGTCGATATCGCAGGTACTGCGTGGAAATCAGGCGCAGCGAAAGGCTCAACGGGCCGTCCTGTCTCAATGCTTGTCCAATTCCTTTTGAACCGCAGCGGCCAAGAGACAGAAGAGTAATTTCTGAACAACATCTAAAAGGGCCGCAAGGCCCTTTTTTATTACCTCGATTTTCTTGATTGAAAATCGGATTTAAGATGGTCTTAGGAAGAGACCAACGGCAAGCGAGAGAATGATGCAAACTGCAACCTTCTACATCATTAACGAAGAGAGCCCGCAAGCAACGGTGGCTGGCTTTGAAGAATACATCGTGTTTTTGGCTCAGCACTTTGCTCGCCAAGGCGCAAAAGTGTATCTGAATTGCCAAGACAAACCGCACGCCGAGCAGCTCGCCGAAGCCTTTTGGCAAATTGATGCAGACAAGTTCATGGCACATAATCTTGTAGGCGAAGGACCGAAATACGCCACCAATATTGAAATCGGCCATGAAGGAGTAAAACCTAATTGGAACCGTCAGCTGGTAATTAATTTGGCGGAAAATGAGACAACCTTTGCGAACAAGTTTGCTCAAGTGGTAGACTTCGTGCCTTGCGAAGAAAAAGCTAAACAGCTCGCAAGAGAAAGGTATAAAATTTACCGTCAGGCAGGTTATCAACTGCAAACGATCGAAATTCAATATCCTTAACGGTCAATCCTTATAGTTAAGCTCTCCACTCAGAGAGTTCACTTATAAAGATTGACTTAGATTCAACCATCAACGTATCCATTAAAAGAGCGCTATGGAAAAGACATACAACCCAACTTCAATCGAACAAGCTCTATATCAGACTTGGGAAGAGAAAGGCTACTTTAAGCCACACGGTGACACTACTAAAGAATCATACAGCATCATGATCCCGCCACCGAACGTCACTGGTAGCCTACACATGGGCCACGCGTTCCAAGATACGATCATGGATACGCTTATCCGTTGTGAGCGCATGAAGGGTAAAAACACTCTTTGGCAAGTAGGTACGGACCACGCAGGTATCGCAACTCAGATGGTTGTTGAGCGTAAGATCGCTGCAGAAGAAGGCAAAACAAAACACGATTACGGTCGTGAAGCTTTCATCGACAAAATCTGGGAATGGAAAGGCGAATCTGGCGGCACTATCACTAAGCAGCTTCGTCGTCTTGGCGCATCTGTAGACTGGGATCGTGAGCGCTTTACGATGGACGATGGTCTATCTAACGCCGTTCAAGAAGTGTTCGTACGTCTATACGAAGACGACCTAATCTACCGCGGTAAGCGTCTAGTTAACTGGGATCCAAAGCTACACACAGCGATTTCAGATCTAGAAGTAGAGAACAAAGACACTAAAGGCAACATGTGGCACTTCCGCTACCCACTAGCAGATGGCGTTAAAACAGCGGATGGCAAAGACTACATCGTTGTTGCAACGACTCGTCCAGAGACCATGCTAGGCGATACTGGTGTTGCAGTTAACCCGGAAGATCCACGTTACAAAGATCTTATCGGTAAAGAAATCATCCTTCCTATCGTTGATCGTCGCATCCCAATCGTGGGCGATGAGCACGCAGATATGGAAAAAGGTACTGGCTGTGTGAAAATCACACCTGCGCACGACTTCAACGACTACGAAGTTGGTAAGCGCCACCAGCTACCAATGATCAACATTCTGACTTTCGACGCGAACATCCGTGACGCTTCTGAAGTCTTCAACACCAACGGCGAAGCAAGCGACGCTTACAGCACTGAACTACCAGCTAAGTACCACGGTATGGAGCGTTTTGCCGCTCGTAAAGCTATCGTTGCTGAATTCGACGAGCTAGGTCTACTTGAAGAAGTGAAAGATCACGATCTACAAGTTCCTTACGGCGACCGTGGTGGCGTGGTTATCGAACCAATGCTAACTGACCAATGGTACGTACGCACTGCACCTCTAGCAAAAACAGCAGTTGAAGCAGTAGAAAACGGCGACATCCAATTCGTTCCTAAGCAATACGAAAACATGTACTTCTCTTGGATGCGTGACGTTCAAGACTGGTGTATCTCTCGTCAGCTATGGTGGGGTCACCGCATCCCAGCTTGGTACGACAACCAAAGTAATGTTTACGTAGGTCGTGACGAAGAAGAAGTTCGTAAGAACAACAACCTAGAGTCAGTTATTGAACTGCACCAAGACGAAGACGTACTGGATACATGGTTCTCTTCTGCACTATGGACGTTCGGTACTCAAGGTTGGCCAGAGCAAACTGACGATCTGAAAGTATTCCACCCTTCAGACGTACTAGTAACTGGTTTCGACATTATCTTCTTCTGGGTTGCGCGCATGATCATGATGACCATGCACTTCGTGAAAGACGAAAACGGCAAACCACAAGTACCATTTAAGACAGTTTACGTTACTGGTCTAATCCGTGACGAAAACGGCGACAAGATGTCTAAGTCGAAAGGTAACGTACTTGACCCAATCGACATGATCGATGGTATCGACCTAGAGTCTCTAGTAGAGAAGCGTTGTGGCAACATGATGCAGCCTCAGCTAGCGAAGAAGATCGAGAAGAACACTCGTAAAACGTTTGAAAACGGTATCGAAGCATACGGTACAGACGCACTACGTTTCACTCTTGCTGCAATGGCATCAACAGGTCGCGATATCAACTGGGATATGAAGCGTCTTGAGGGTTACCGTAACTTCTGTAACAAACTATGGAACGCAAGCCGTTACGTAATGATGAACACAGAAGAGCAAGATTGTGGCTTCAACGGTGGTGAGATTGAATACTCACTAGCGGACAAATGGATCGAGTCTCAGTTTGAACTTGCAGCGAAAGCGTTCAATAACCATATCGACAACTTCCGTCTAGATATGGCGTCTAACACGCTTTACGAATTCATCTGGAACCAATTCTGTGACTGGTACCTAGAGCTAACTAAACCAGTTCTATGGAAAGGTACTGAAGCGCAACAGCGTGGTACTCGCCGCACACTAATCACGGTTCTTGAGAAGACTCTACGTCTAGCTCACCCAGTGATCCCTTACATCACTGAAACTATCTGGCAAAGCATCAAGCCACTAGTTGAAGATGTAGAAGGTGAGACAATCATGCTTCAAGCACTGCCTCAATTCGACGAAGCAAACTTCAACCAAGAAGCGCTAGACGATATTGAATGGGTGAAAGCGTTCATTACCAGCATCCGTAACCTACGTGCTGAATACGACATCAACCCTGGTAAGCCGCTTGACGTTATGCTGAAAGCTGCAAACGCAGAAGACGCAGCGCGTCTAGAAGCAAACAAACAAGTACTGATGTCTCTAGCGAAACTAGAATCTGTACGCGTGCTTGCTGCTGACGAAGAAACGCCAGCGTGTGCAACAGCATTGGTTGCTAAGTCTGAGCTGATGATCCCAATGGCGGGTCTGATCGACAAAGACGCTGAGCTTGCTCGTCTAGATGGCGAAATTAAGAAGACTCACGGCGAAATCAAGCGTATCGAAGGTAAGCTAGGTAACGAAGGCTTCGTAGCGAAAGCACCTGAAGCAGTTGTTGCTAAAGAGCGTGAGAAGCTTGAAGGCTACAAAGAGACACTAGCTAAGCTAGAAGAGCAGAAGACAACGATCGCTGCACTTTAATCGCTAAAAGCTAGAATAAAAGAATCAAAGGGTTGGTGTGAAAGCATCAACCCTTTTTGCATTTTATAGCTCGGAAAGCTTTCAAAGATATTCGCTCTTCTCTCCTACTTCCCCTCCTATTTAATAGTTTTTACCTATCAAACTAATCTTAGCTGCCCATTAGATTTAATGATAATAATTCTCAATAATAGACCTATCGAAACAACACAACGATTGAGTAATTATCATGAAAAAGACACTAACCTTTGCAGCACTCCATTTTACTATCGCGTTTAGTGTCGCTTACGTGCTTACTGGCGACATTCTAATTGGTAGTTTAATTGCCATGATTGAGCCTTCAGTGAACACCGTCGCTTTCTACTTTCATGAAAAGGCATGGGCAAAAGTCCCAGCGCTTAAAGCTCGTCAGTGGATGACCAAATTAAAAACCGCAAGCTTTGCCACTATCCACTTCAGTGTTGCCTTTAGTGTGGTTTACTTGCTAACAGGTGATGCGTTTGTCGGCGGTATCATGGCGATGCTAGAGCCAAGCTTGAACACAGTGGCTTACTATTTCCACGAGAAAGTATGGATGCGTAAATCAGATAGCCAAGCCCCACAATTTTGCCTACACCAACACGCTTAAACATGGAGGCTCAATACGCCCCCGAACAAGCAAAATGACATTTGCCATTGACAAAGTTGCGCACCGCAATTAATTTAATTGCGGTGCGCAACTTTATTTTCAGAGGTAAGTGATAATGAATGCTCGTCAACTCCGACACTACTCCCGTCAAGCCGTCCGATTGCTTGGTATGCTCGATAAACAATGCGGCGATGTCGCTCTTACTCCAGTACAAGCGCATGCATTAGGTGAAATCCAGCTGCAGCCGTTGACCATCAATAAACTGGCACAGCAACTCAATGTCGACAAGTCCAATGCGAGCCGAACCGTTACCGGTTTGATTAAATTAGGCTTGGTTGAGAGCATCGAAAACCCAAAAGACAAACGTAGCCAACTTGTCGCGCTTACAGAGCAAGGGCAACAGGCGTTATCGCAACTAGACCAGCAGCAAAACAGCTTCTTTGAACAACTGCTTACCCAACTCGATGACAACGAGCAAGAGCAACTCAAACTTGGTCTAGAGACTTACCTAAAAGGGCTAACGAAAGTGTGCCAGGCTGAGGAATACGTTCTTCGACCTCTTACCAAAGCAGATAACTCGCAAGTTGCGGACGTGATTCGTAAAGTCTCTGCAGAATACGGTTTAACTGCAGATAAAGGTTATGGTGTGGCAGATCCAACGCTTGATGACATGTACTCGGTTTACGATCAACAAGGCGCAGCCTACTGGGTAGTCGAGTACCAAGGCGAGATTGTGGGTGGCGGCGGCTTTGCACCTTTAGCTGGTGAGCCAAATGTGTGTGAGCTGCAAAAGATGTACTTCTTACCTCAAACGCGAGGACACGGCTTAGCCAAACGCATCGTCGCATTAAGCTTACAACTGGCGAAACAGTTTGGGTATCAGCAGTGCTATTTGGAAACGACCGAATGTCTGAGAGAGGCGGTAGGTTTGTACGAAAAGCTAGGCTTTGAGCATCTCGATGCCCCGCTAGGACAAACAGGGCATGATGCATGTGAAGTCGTGATGCTTAAAACGTTATAGCACTTTATCCCCAAACTTAAAGTACAAGATGGGTAACACAGAGCTCTTGGCTAAGCGCCACTGTAAATGCTTGGCGTTGCCCATCCAACTCCACCACGAGTTCGTAGAGATCTTTTGGATCGGGATCGTTAAGATCGGCATACTTTGGCGCTTCGATCTGGAATAAAGCACTCGCATGATCCGCTCGGACATCAATAGGAATATGGTAAGTCATGCCATTAAATTTAACCGATGCCGATACTAGACCCGGCGCAAAAGTTTGATAGTACAAGTCTACTTTAAACTCACAACCACCACCATGGTGCCAAATCTGCTCGGTTGCTACACGGTCTAAACGCACATTGCGAATAAACTGCAGATACGGCTCTTGCCATACCCCCAAGCGCTCATCACTCTTTTGATATTCATGATCCGCAAGTGAGCACAACTCTGGTTTATCCTCATCCAGCAGAAGCTCTTCTTCTTCCTCAAGGAACAGGATCTCAAAACGGTTACGCCCCATCTGCATGAACGGACGAATGTCTTTCTTGTACACGCTTTGTGAACCGTCACAGTCGAACAATGCTACCCCGTTTAAACGCACTTCAGCATGGTAATCCACACCACCCAACACCATTTCTACCGCTGGGAATGCCATCATGGATTCGTCCACTTCAATGTCGTGCATCAGATGCCACTCTTGCTGACGAATCACGTCTTCAGTCAGTTCAGCAGGCAATACCTGACTCAAAGGAGCAGGGAAAGTAATGTCATCCTGTGGGATAGAAAGGTCCGTCAGTGGAGAGACTTGCCATAAACCGGCGAGTGAGAGTTGCATAGTTACCTTGAGCTAGATCAATTTTCACGCATTATATACACAAGTAACTTAGGGTTACAGGCAATAAGCACACAAACTCAATGAGAATTATTTATCGTTACCTGCGGTTATCATTTTCAAGGCACAAAAAAGCCAGCGATAAACGCTGGCTTCTTAGATTGAATAAGAGGATTACTCTTCGTCTTCATCATCTTCTTCAGGGTAAAGCGCATCTTCGCCTTCGTAGTAAGTACCCCAACCGTCGTAAATGATGTCGTATTTTTCTGCAAGATGAACCAGTTTCTCAACCTGTGCATCAATTGCTTCTGCGTTTAGTGCAGATTCCATTGTTGCATCACAGCAAAGCAGTTTGTTGCCGTCTTCATCTTCTGTTTCTTCAGCTTCAAGAACTTCAAAGCCCATCTTGAACGCTTCAACAACCGCTTTTTCTAGCGTATCGAAGTCTTCAGCAAATAGGTGGTGCTCGATTTCGTATAGTGAATCTGGATCGCTGCCATCTTCTAGCAATGCTGCAATGATATCGCGAGTCTCTTCCTTTTGAATCTCAATTAATTCTTCTACTGATAGATATTCATCTTCGTGAGACATGTTTTGGCTCCAGATTAGTTACTTGATGGAAACACTATACTCTAAACTGAGTACGTTAATGCGGTGAAATATGGCACGGATTGCGATGAAAAGCCACAAACAAACACCAAACTGCGGTGATTCTTGATGATAATTTTTACTCACAAATCTAAACCTCGCTCACAGAAACAAAAAATTAACAAAAACGGCTAATCTTTAATATTCAGAAGATCCTAATTGAGCCTGAGACGAGTAATTTTAGGCTTGTTTGCGTGTTTATGATCTTGGAGTGAATACAGCAACGGCTCGTTAATTCTGACCTAACGAATAAAAGAAAGCCAAAAACTGCATATTTCAGAATGGTTATGCACGTTTTATGCACTTTTGATGTATGACTTCTTTCTCAAACGAAAAAGAATAAAAACGCACTTTTTAAAACTCATGAACAAACAACAAAATATAGAATTAAAATACACCAAGGAAGCATTTGCAAAATATAACGCCAAAAAATTATATTTTTTCAATATATAAGCAAAGTTCTAAGACTTGCATCTTTGCACCAAGCTTGTCATAACTAACGGCTGGAATATTTGTAAGGATGCAAAATGAGTAAGCTGTACGTTGGATCAGAAGTTGGTCAACTAAGACGAGTTCTATTAAACCGCCCAGAGCGCGCCCTCACCCACCTAACGCCATCGAACTGCCATGAGCTACTGTTTGATGACGTATTAGCGGTAGAAGCGGCAGGTGAAGAACACGACGCGTTTGCGCGCACACTGCGTGAACAAGATGTCGAAGTACTACTACTTCATGATCTACTGGTTGAAACCCTTGCGGTTCCAGAAGCAAAACAATGGTTGTTGAATACTCAGATCTCTGACTTCCGTTACGGTCCGACTTTCGCTCGTGACTTACGCCAGTACTTCGCAGAGATGGACGATGAGCATCTAGCAAGCATTCTCCTTGGCGGCTTGGCTTACTCGGAACTGCCAATCAAATCTTCATCAATGTTGCCGAAGATGAAGCGCCCACTGGACTTCGTGATCGAACCTCTGCCTAACCACCTCTTTACCCGTGACACGTCATGCTGGGTATACGGCGGCGTTTCTCTTAACCCAATGATGATGCCTGCGCGTCAACGCGAGACCAACCATCTGCGTGCGATTTATCGCTGGCACCCAACCTTCGCTGGTCAAGACTTCATTAACTACTTTGGTGATGAAGACCAACACTACGACAATGCCAACGTTGAAGGTGGCGATGTACTGGTTATCGGTAAAGGTGCAGTTCTAATTGGTATGTCTGAGCGCACAACCCCGCAAGGTGTAGAAAACTTAGCGGCGAGTTTATTTAAATCTGGTCAGGCGAAAGAAGTGATTGCTATCGACCTACCAAAACACCGCTCGTGCATGCACCTTGATACGGTCATGACGCACATGGATGTAGACACTTTCTCGGTATACCCAGAGATCATGCGTAAAGATTTAGACACTTGGCGCCTAACACCTAAAGGCAACGGTGAAATGCATGTCGAGGCGTCACACAACTATCTGCACGCCATTGAATCGGCACTTGGCTTAGACCAATTGAAGATCATCACGACGGGTGGTGACAGCTACGAAGCTGAACGAGAGCAATGGAACGATGCCAACAACGTACTGACGGTGAAACCTGGTGTTGTGATTGGTTACGAACGTAACGTCTACACTAACGAGAAGTACGACAAAGCTGGTATTGAAGTCCTGACTATTCCGGGTAACGAGCTTGGTCGCGGTCGTGGTGGTGCACGTTGTATGAGCTGCCCAATCGAACGTGACGATATTTGAGAAACCTCTCCCACCAAATAAAACCAATTGAGACTAAGGTTGATGTGAATGCATCAACCTTTTTTTGCTTTTAATTAAAATAATTATTCACAATAAAAGCATTTATATGTTTTAATGCTTTTATTCTTTATCAACCAAACGACCTAAGGGACGAGCTATGGCTTTCAATCTACGTAATCGCAACTTTTTGAAGCTATTGGACTTCTCAACTAAAGAGATCCAGTTTTTGCTCGAACTGTCTGCAGAGCTGAAAAAAGCTAAATATGCAGGAACAGAGCAGAAGAAACTTCAAGGTAAAAACATCGCACTAATCTTTGAGAAATCTTCTACTCGTACCCGATGTGCGTTTGAAGTCGCGGCCTTTGACCAAGGCGCTCAAGTCTCTTACATCGGTCCTTCTGGCTCACAGATCGGTCATAAAGAATCAATGAAAGATACCGCTCGTGTTCTTGGTCGTATGTACGACGGCATTGAATACCGTGGCTTTGGTCAATCCATTGTTGAAGAGCTTGGTACTTATGCTGGTGTACCTGTCTGGAATGGTTTAACGGATGAGTTCCACCCTACCCAAATCCTTGCAGACTTCCTGACCATGCAAGAGCACGGACGTGGGAAACAACTGCATGAGATGACGTTTGCTTACCTTGGTGATGCTCGCAATAACATGGGTAATTCACTCATGGTTGGCGCAGCAAAAATGGGCATGGACATCCGCCTTGTAGCGCCAAAAGCGTTCTGGCCAGAAGAAGCATTGGTGGCAACTTGCCAAGAAATTGCCCAACAAACTGGCGCGAAAATCACGCTGACTGAGAACGTTGAAGAAGGCGTTAAAGGCTGTGACTTCTTATACACCGACGTTTGGGTCTCGATGGGTGAGTCGGCTGAGGCTTGGGATGAGCGTGTTGCTCTGATGACACCTTACCAAATCAATATGGATGTGATTAAGCAAACGGGTAACCCTCATGTGAAGTTCATGCACTGCCTGCCAGCCTTCCACAACGATGAAACGACTGTGGGTAAAGAGGTAGCAGAGAAATACGGAATGAAAGGGCTTGAGGTCACCGAAGAGGTGTTTGAGTCTGAATACTCTATCGTATTCGACGAAGCCGAGAACCGCATGCACACCATCAAAGCCGTGATGGTGGCAACGTTAGGCAGCTAAACCAAAGCATTAAAAATGGTAACAAAAACCATGATGTAATCGCTTGCGCTCACGAAAGTTAAGCGTATAATGCTCGGCAATTTGTCTGAGGATTACGAAATGACCACGCCGATTGCTGACGTAAAAACGCGATTTGCTCTAGCTAAGCGACTACGCTTACGTGCTGTTATTTTCGTTAATTCTATTGAATTTTAAAACCTCCCCAATTGGGGAGGTTTTTTTATGCCTAAAATTCCATCGCGGTGAATTTTGGGGATAGTCACCACTGTTATAGGGAAGAAGATCATGGCGAACTCGCTTTACCAGAAGCACATCATCTCTATTCCAGAGCTTTCACGTGAAGAACTGGAACTGATTGTAGAAACTGCAGGTCAGCTAAAAAAAGAACCTCGTCCAGAACTGATTAAAAACAAGGTTGTAGCAAGCTGTTTCTTTGAGCCATCCACACGTACTCGCCTGTCATTCGAGACAGCAATTCAACGTATCGGTGGCGATGTTATTGGTTTTGATAACGGTGGTAACACCTCTCTGGCGAAAAAAGGCGAGACGCTATCTGACTCAGTTCAAGTTATCTCTTCTTACGTCGATGCATTCGTAATGCGCCACCCTCAAGAAGGCGCAGCGCGCTTAGCGTCTGAGTTCTCTAACGGCGTACCAGTTATCAATGCAGGTGACGGCGCAAACCAACACCCAACGCAAACGCTACTCGACCTATACACCATCGCGGAAACGCAAGGTCGTCTAGACAACCTAAACGTTGCGTTTGTTGGTGACCTAAAATACGGTCGCACCGTGCACTCGTTGACTCAAGCATTGGCAAAGTTCAATAACATTCGCTTCTTCTTTGTTGCACCAGAAGCACTCGCAATGCCAGATTACATCTGTGAAGAGCTAGATGAAGCAGGCATTCAATACAGCCTACACACAGACATGGAAAGCGTGATTCCTGAGCTCGACATTCTGTACATGACTCGCGTACAAAAAGAGCGCTTTGATGAATCCGAATACGCGCACATCAAATCAGCTTACATCCTAACGGCGGCACTACTAGAAGGTGCACGTGAAAACTTGAAAGTACTGCACCCACTGCCACGCGTGGATGAAATCACCACAGACGTCGACGTCACACCACACGCTTACTACTTCCAACAAGCAGAAAACGGCGTTTACGCGCGCCAAGCGTTGTTGGCACTGGTTCTTAACGAAACACTGTAATCGAGGGAGAAAAAGACATGGCTAAAGAAACTCAATTGCAGGTTGAAGCAATCAAAAACGGCACAGTAATCGACCACATCCCAGCACAAATTGGTATCAAAGTGTTGAAGCTGTTCGATATGCACAACTCTTCTCAACGTGTCACCATCGGTCTGAATCTGCCTTCATCTGCACTCGGTCATAAAGACCTACTCAAGATTGAAAACGTGTTCATCAACGAAGAGCAGGCAAGTAAACTAGCACTGTACGCACCACACGCGACCGTTAACCAAATCGAAAACTACGAAGTAGTGAAGAAGCTAGCGCTAGAACTCCCTGAGCGAATCAACAACGTGTTTGAGTGTCCGAACAGCAACTGTATTACACACAACGAACCGGTTGCGAGCAGCTTCCAGGTGTTCGAGAAGAAGGAAGAAATCCGTCTGAAGTGTAAATACTGTGAGAAAGTTTTCGCACGTGAGATCGTAACTGAGCGTTAATTTTCTGCTCCGATTCTTGCTAACGATAAATTGACTGATACCCCGCCAATGCGGGGTATTTTGCACTTTACGTGCTTCATGTTTAAAGGCACACTGCTTATTCTTAAGAACACTCAAGATGTTTGAGTAAACTCTTTATTCCCCTAAACAGATGGAACAATTCAAATGACGAAAGTACTTCACACTGAGTCTGCACCAGCAGCAATCGGTCCTTACGTTCAAGGCGTAGATCTAGGCAACATGGTTCTAACTTCTGGCCAAATCCCAGTAAACCCAGCGACAGGTGAAGTGTCTGCAGACATCGCAGAGCAAGCTCGTCAATCTCTAGAGAACGTAAAAGCAGTTGTGGAAGCATCAGGTCTTAAGGTTACTGATATCGTTAAAATGACAGTATTCGTGAAAGACCTAAACGACTTCGGTACTGTGAACGAAGTTTACGGCAAGTTTTTCGATGAGCACGAAGTAGCAAACTACCCTGCACGTTCTTGTGTAGAAGTAGCTCGCCTGCCTAAAGATGTCGGTATCGAGATTGAAGCAATCGCAGTTCGCAAATAATTGCCCTTGCTGACAAGCATAAAAAACGGGTAGCTCAAGCTACCCGTTTTTTATTGTCTTTTTGCGATGATATCGCCGTAAAACTCAAGCTGCGTTGCGCTGTTTCACTTCTTCATCCAAGGCTTCCAGTTTCGCTTTCATCTCTTCACGACAAACATTAGCTAACTCACGTACGCCCTCTTTGCCGTAACCTTCCGTGCTTACCGGAGGTAACATTTCAATGATCACATGACCATTGTTCCAACGGTTCAGTTTAATGTGACCTGTAGAGCTGCACACGATTGGAATGATTGGCACTTCTGCACCGATAGCTGCATGGAATGCACCAGTTTTAAATGGCAGTAAACCACGACCACGTGAACGTGTACCTTCAGGGAACATCCACACTGAAACGTCGCTGTTTTTGATGCTATCTACAACTTGGTCGATAGTACCTTTTGCTTTAGAGCGGTTTGCACGATCAATCAAGATGTTACCTGTTAGCCAGTAAAGCTGACCAAACAAAGGCATCCACGCAAGACTCTTCTTACCTACCGTTACTACCTTAGGTGTAACAGCTGAAGATACAGTGAAAAGGTCCCAGTTGTTCTGGTGGTTAGCAATGTAAACATGCTGACCGCGAGAATACGCATCTTCCGGAATACGCAATTCTAGCTTGATACCAAATACACGTGACATTTTGCCGAATAGACGACCGAACGTGAAAACGTGCTTAGGGTTTCTAGGGCTAAGTAGGCAGTAACCACAACCACCAATAAACATCACAATTGCGAAAATTGCGACAGCAAATACACGTAACAGTGCAATCATTGTTGTTCTCCAAGAACCGGCTTTGCGCCAGCTACAGCTATTATTGTCTCTTTGAACATAGTCATGAACTATGAAAGAAAACGCGATATAAAAAAGCCGAAACCTACGTTTCGGCTCTCTTCATATCTAGGTCAACTGCGATGCAGTTTAACCCGCCTCACTTACGCGCTCAATATTTGCACCAAGTGCAGACAGTTTATTTTCGATTTTGTCGTAACCACGGTCGATGTGGTAGATACGGTCAACGATGGTTTCGCCTTTCGCGATACAACCAGCAATCACCAAACTTGCCGAAGCTCGTAAGTCAGTTGCCATCACTTGTGCACCACTTAAAGAATCTACATCACCGCAAATTACTGTGTTACCTTCGATTTCCGCTTTCGCGCCCATACGCATCAATTCAGGCACGTGCATGAAACGGTTTTCAAAGATAGTTTCAGTGATCACGCCGCCACCTTTCGCCATCATGTTTAACAGCGTAAATTGTGCTTGCATGTCCGTTGGAAAACCTGGATGTGGTGCAGTACGAATGCTCACAGCTTTCAGCTCGCGATCTGTCATATCAACAGAGATCCAATCTTCACCAGTTTCTACCAACGCGCCCGCTTCTTCTAGCTTAGCCAGTACCGCTTCTAGCAGGTGACCATTGGTGTTGCGACATACCACTTTACCGCCAGACACGGCAGCTGCAACTAGGAATGTACCTGTTTCGATACGGTCAGCCACAACGCTATGTTTGCCGCCACCTAAGCGCTCAACACCTTCAATAGTGATGGTGTCAGTACCTGCTCCAGAGATTTTCGCGCCAAGTTTGTTTAGGAAGTCAGCCGTATCAACGATTTCAGGTTCACGCGCCGCGTTGTCTAGTGTTGTCGTACCTTCAGCAAGTGCTGCTGCACACATGATAGTGATGGTTGCACCAACACTCACTTTGTCCATCACGATGTGCGCGCCTTTAAGGCGACCATCGACTTCTGCTTTAACGTAACCATCTTCAAGAGTGATGGTCGCGCCAAGCTGTTCTAGACCAGTAATGTGTAGATCAACAGGACGAGCACCGATAGCACAACCGCCAGGTAGAGACACCTGACCTTGACCAAAGCGCGCGACAAGAGGACCAAGCGCCCAAATAGAAGCACGCATGGTTTTTACTAAATCATAAGGAGCGCAGTATTCATTAATGCTGCTTGGATCGACATGAACGGAACCATTACGACTTACTTTTGCGCCTAGACGCTTTAGTAGTTCCATGGTTGTGTCGATATCACGAAGGTGTGGCACGTTTGCCACTTCTACTGGCTCTTCCGCCAAGATAGACGCAAATAAAATCGGCAGTGCTGCGTTTTTTGCACCTGAAATGGTCACTTCACCAACCAGTGGTTTATCTGACCCAATAACTCGAAACTTTTCCATCAATAAACCTTAAAGCGACATTAGCTTCTTATCACGAGCCCACTCTTCTGGAGTGAACGCTTTGATTGATAGCGCGTGAATGTCGTTACGCTGGATGTAATCCATCAGAGGACCGTAAATTAACTGCTGCTTCTTAACGCGGCTCATTCCATCGAAACAAGCATCAACAGCAACCACTTCATAGTGGCTCCCTTCACCTTTTACATGCACTTCTTGAAGGTTTAATGCTTCTTCTAGTAACTGTTGTACTTTTGCGCTATCCACAATTTACCCCTGATAATTCTGTATATGTTTGGCCACTAAAGATTCAACGTTGCTCAATTGAAACAAAGTGCGCAATTGCGCTGGCACGAAACTGAGCATTATATGACAGTTTTGCTTTTTTGCATGCTCTAATAAGTGGATTAACATCACCATTCCCGCAGAGTCGATGCGTTCAATCTCTTGGAGTGAGCATTCTAGCTCGGTTTGAGAAGGTCGCCATTGCTGTGCCACCGCCCACAAAGACGGCACCGAATCGCGATCCAGCGCCCCTGTAAGCTTAAGAATGTCTGCCTGTAAATGCCACTGAGAATGAGACTGTGCCATTACTTTGCTGCCTCGAAGCGAATTGGCTGTGCAGCCAGTTTCTCTAAATCTTTAGCGACCGCAAGAATACCTTCTTGGCGAATTTGTGTATTCCACTCCGATTGTTTGCTTGATAGTAGGCTAATACCCTCAGCCACCATATCGAATGCTAACCACTCACCGGTCTTCTTATCTTTGCGCAGTTTAAATTCAAGTTTGATATTTGGACGCGGTGCGTCGATGATTTCAACCTTGACGCTAGTAATGCGCTTAGAAGGATCCAGTTTTGGCTCCGGACCAAACTCAATTTGTTGATCCGTATATTGCGTTAATACTTGCGCGTATGACGTCACCAAGTAAGCACGAAATGCTGTGATGAATTCACCCACATCTTCACGCTTCGCCCCTTTTAGGTTTGGACCAAGCAGTTTCAATGCCGCATAGCGATCGTTGACATAAGGCATAAGCTCTTCTTCAACGATGGTTTTTAGCAAGTTTGGATCTTTTTTGATTTGCGGTTGCTCCGCTTTGAGACGCTCAAACGTCACTTCTGCAACCTGCTTCATCATTTGGTATGGCTGAGTTTTATCTACTTCAGCAGCAACGGCTCCAAATGCAGTAAATGCTGCTAAGAAAGAAAGTAATAGTCTAGAAAACATGGATTATTCCTTACTCGTGTCACCAGAATCGCCTGAGCCACCAATGCTGTATAGAACCTGACCGATCAGGTCTTCTAGTACCAATGCAGATTTGGTGTCTTCGATGGTGTCACCATCAACAAGCATTTCTTCATCATCAAAAACAAAGCCCGGTACCAAGCCAATGTACTGCTCACCAATCAATCCAGATGTCAAAATTTGCACGCTAGAAGTTTCTGGGAATTGGTTATATTGGCTGTTAATCGACAAGCTCACTACAGGTAATAGGCTATCAGGGTTAAGTGTAATGTTACTTACACGACCGATAACAACGCCACCTACTTTCACAGGAGAACGTACTTTCAAGCTACCAATATTATCGAACTCGGCTTTCAGGGTGTAAGTATTGCCAGAGCCAATGCTTTTTACGTCAGCAACCTGAAAAATCATCACAAGAATCGCGCAAATTCCTGCTAATACAAAGCTGCCAACCCATAATTCTGTTTTACGTGTTTGTTGCATGATTAATTCCCAAACATCAATGCGGTCAGTACAAAGTCTAGTCCCAGTACTGCTAAAGAAGAATGCACAACAGTGCGCGTCGTTGCTCGGCTGATCCCTTCCGAAGTTGGAATAGCGTCATAGCCATTAAATAGAGCGATCCAAGTAACGGTAATCGCGAACACAATACATTTGATCATGCTGTTACCGATGTCTTGACCTAATTCCACTGAAGATTGCATCGCAGCCCAGAAGCTGCCGTGGTCTACGCCTTTCCAATCCACACCAACAAGCTGAGCGCCCCAGATACCAACTGCCATAAAGATCATAGCTAATAATGGCATTGAGATAGCCCCAGCCCAAAAACGTGGTGCGATGACACGTTTTAGTGGATCCACAGCCATCATTTCCATGCTTGAAAGCTGCTCCGTTGCCTTCATCAACCCAATTTCTGCAGTCAGTGCTGAGCCAGCGCGACCAGCAAACAATAACGCAGTTACTACCGGTCCTAACTCACGTAGTAGCGAAAGAGCGACCATTTGACCCAGGCTGCCTTCTGCTCCGTAATCCACCAGCACAACATAACCTTGCAAGCTAAGCACCATGCCGATGAACAAGCCAGAAACGACAATGATCGCCAGCGATTGCACACCTACGGAGTAAAGCTGTTTAATCAACAGAGGAAAATTCTTGATTGGCTGAGGTCGAGTCACTAATGCGCCAACAAGCATCAAGGTCGCACGACCAAAGGCTTCACAGATGGTTAATGTTCGTTTACCTAATGAAGCGACAAATTGAATAAAGCTATCGACCATCAAATAAGTCCTTTTCGATACTTTGAGCAGGAAAGCGAAACGGCACGGGACCATCGGCTTCCCCTTGTAAGAATTGCTTCACACGTGGGTCGGGATTATCAATCAACTCTTGTGGCGTACCAAAAGCAATGATTTTGCCATCAGCCATCAAGTAGACCCAATCCGCGATACTCATCACTTCAGGCACATCATGAGAGACGACGATTGAAGTCAGCCCCAATGCGCGATTCAAGTTGCTAATTAGCTCAACCAAAACGCCCATAGTGATTGGGTCCTGCCCAACAAAAGGTTCATCGTACATGATGAGATCTGGGTCTAAGGCTATGGCACGAGCTAGTGCAGCTCGTCGAGCCATGCCGCCGGAAAGCTCACTTGGCATCAATTCTGCCGCACCTCGTAATCCGACCGCTTCAAGCTTTAGAAGCACCATGGTACGAATTAATTCTTCGGAAAGTTCCGTGTGTTCACGCAAAGGAAACGCCACATTGTCGAACACATTCAAGTCAGTAAACAAAGCTCCCGACTGGAACAACATGCTCATTTTTTTGCGTGCTTGATAAAGCTTTTTACGAGACAGGGATGGAATATTATCGCCATCAAACCAGATCTCCCCTTGCTCGGGATAAATCTGCCCACCAATAAGGCGCAGCAGTGTCGTTTTACCAATCCCCGACGGTCCCATAATGGCCGTCACTTTTCCTTTTGGCACATGCAGATCAATGCCATCGAAGATCTTGCGCTCTCCACGTGAAAAAGTGAGATTGTTAACGGTAACTAAATCGTTGTTCGACATACTATCTCTTCTACTAGTTGTGAGCGGTTCTCACAGAGTTGCAATCCAACTCAACCCCGATTGTTTTCAAGATATTACGTCGAGAATATCCTAAAGTGACTTCGGTACACTTATTAGGCTGCAATCATAAGCACAATGAACCTGAATTAAAAGCACTGTTCGATTAAATAAAGCCGACGAAATTCAAGCAATTCAGCATAAAATATGACGAAACCCAAGGAAGGTGTTTAAATCCCATTCCAGAATAGCCGTATTCCAACAGACAAGTGAATGAGCAACAATTAAACACAATTTCGTTACTAACCTTTAATTTATTTGTTGTTTATCTTCCATTTTTGGCCGCAAAAGGTCAAAATTAGCGGTTACTCATTTCACTTATTTTATTACTTAGGAATCATCATGCTCGAAGCCGTTGCGTTGCTTATCGTCGGTCTTGTTTTACTTGTTTGGAGTGCAGATAAACTTGTTTTTGGCTCTGCCGCTCTGGCCCGCAACGTCGGTATTTCACCTCTAGTGATCGGTATGACAATCCTAGCAATGGGTTCATCTGCGCCGGAAATGATGGTTTCGGCGACAGCAGCATGGGATGGAAAAACCGATACTGCCGTTGGTAACGTATTGGGTTCCAACATTGCCAACATTGCTTTAATCCTAGGTATTACAGCGCTTATTAAGCCCCTTTCTATCAGTTCTGCAGTTATTCGCCGTGAACTGCCTTTGATGATAGCAGTAACCGTATTGGCGGGTATTTTGCTATGGGATAGCCATTTAGGTTTTTACGAAGGCGTGCTGCTGTTCATTCTGTTTGGTGGTTTCTTGTTTGCAATGTTGCAAATTAGCCGTAAAGAGCAAAAAGCGGGTGATGCGTTTGTTGAAGATCAAGAGTCTGAAGTACCAGAAGGCGTGAGCAACTCAAAAGCGGTGATGTGGGTAGTGATCGGTCTGATACTGCTTCCTTTGGCAGCAAGTATGTTGGTTGATAACGCCGTGATCATTGCGAAGTACTTTGGCATGAGTGACCTCGTGATCGGTTTAACCATTATTGCCATTGGTACTAGTCTTCCTGAGCTGGCAGCTTCTCTTGCTGGTGTTCTAAAGGGCGAAGACGATATGGCAGTTGGTAACATCATCGGCTCAAACGTATTCAACATTCTTGCGGTAATGGGTCTACCGGGCATTATTAATCCATCAATGCTAAGCGAATATGCAATGGGGCGTGATTTCTGGGTAATGCTGGGTGTATCTCTACTACTTGTAGCGATGTGCTTGGGTAAATCTCGTAGCATCAACCGCATTGAAGGTGGCATTTTGTTTGTGTGTTTCTTGGCTTACCAAGTTTACCTATTCGCAAACATGGCTGCTTAATAACATAATAAGTAAAGACAAATTGGAGCACTGATATGTCCACTCAATTTGATTTTCGCGCTGCTGCTAAACAAGTACTCGATATCGAAGTGAAAGCACTACAACAGCTAGACCAATACTTTGATGCGCAGTTTGAGCAAGCTTGCGAATTGATTCTTTCCAACAACGGCAAGGTTGTCGTGATGGGTATGGGCAAGTCAGGTCACATTGGCAATAAGATTGCCGCTACGCTTGCAAGCACAGGTACCTCTGCATTTTTTGTTCACCCAGGTGAAGCGGCTCACGGTGATCTCGGTATGATCAGTGCTGGCGACATTGTTATCGCCATTTCAAACTCAGGTGAATCGCATGAGATTTTATCTCTGTTCCCTGTTTTGAAACGCTTGAACATTAAGATCATCAGCATGACAGGTAAGCCGGAATCTAACATGGCGAAACTGTCCGATCTCCACTTGCAAATTACTGTACCAAAAGAAGCTTGTCCGCTTGGTCTTGCTCCAACCAGCAGCACCACGGCAACGTTGGTTATGGGCGATGCACTGGCAGTTGCACTTCTCCAAGCTCGAGGGTTCTCTGCAGAAGATTTTGCGTTATCACATCCAGGTGGCGCCTTGGGAAGAAAATTGCTGCTTAAGCTGTCTGATATTATGCACTTTGGTAATTCGCTACCAAAAGTGTCACCAGATGCTTTAATTCGTGACGCACTGCTTGAGATTTCGGAAAAAGGCTTAGGCATGACCGCTATCGTCGATGAGCACGATGCTATGCTTGGTATATTCACTGATGGCGATTTACGTCGTACGTTAGATAAACGCATTGATATCCATACCACAGCCATTGGTGAAGTGATGACGAAAAACCCAACTACCGCCCATCCTGAGATGCTGGCAGTAGAAGGCTTAAACCTGATGCAAGACAAAAACATCAATGCTCTGATCTTGTGTGATGACAATAAAATTGTCGGCGCACTGAATATGCATGATTTATTAAAGGCTGGCGTGATGTAATATCGCGTCACCAAAAAGACTTAACGATTGATTTAACAGATTAAGGCAATGGTCAGGGAAGTACTGAGCTAAGATAAAGGCCTTTATTTTATGAGTTTTACTCGCCTTATTTATTTGCTCTTGATTTTTGTTGTTGCGTGGTGCGGTTATTACCTCATGACGCCAAAAAGCAATGAAAATATCCAAGTAGCACCAAATTTAGAACTGCCTATGTTCAGTGGTACTGGACTAGAAAACATCACTTATGGTGAAGATGGTGTCCGCAGTTACATCATCCGTTCCACTAATTTGGATCATTATGCCAAAAGTGGAGACACGATATTTAAGAGCCCAACACTCATGGTGTACCGCGAAGGTAGTGTGGTTGAGTGGAAGGTGACTGCAACCAGAGCAGTCTTAGATGAAGACCAAATTCTGACGCTGTACGACAACGTACTGATGCAAAACCTTTTGCCTGGTGCAAGTTTCGATACCATGGCGACAGACAAATTGGTGATTAATCTAACCAATCGTGATTTTAAAGCCGATCAACAAGTGATGTTGGTTGGACCGCAATTTGAAACTACTGGGGGCGCAATGCAGGGCAACTTAAAGGCTCACACTGCGACTCTAACTGATGAAGTTCAAGGTCGATATGAAACCGTTACACCTTAGCCTATTGGCATTGGTTTTAGCAGCGCCACAAGCGTTAGCACTTAAGTCGGATACACAACAGCCGGTTTACATTAATTCAGACACTCAACAAGTGGACATGAAGAGTAATCAGGTGATCTTCAAAGGGGATGTATCGCTTAAGCAAGGTAGCATCAATATCGATGCTGATAGAATCGTGGTGACTCGCGATCCTAAAACCGAGTCTATCAAACAGATCCAAGCATTTGGCAAACCAGCTACCTTTTCTCAGTTAATGGACGATGGCAAAACGCTCAGTGGTCAGGCGACTGAGTTAGACTACCGTATTTCTACTGATGAATTGACCATGAAAGGTCAAGCGCAACTGGCTCAAGACGGAAACACCATCAAAGGTTCGTCAATTCGTTACCAAATTGGTCAACAGAAGCTAGTCGCTGACAGCTCGAAGGATGAGCGCGTAACAACCATCCTGCAACCGAACCAAGTCGAGAACTAATATGGCAGTACTAAGTGCAAAGAACCTTGCTAAAAGCTACAAAAAACGCAAGGTGGTAACTGATGTAAGCCTTGAAGTAGAGTCTGGTCAGATTGTCGGTCTATTGGGTCCTAACGGTGCGGGTAAAACCACATCGTTTTATATGATCGTTGGCTTGGTACCACGTGACGAAGGCACCATTACAATCGACAACCAAGACATCAGTATTCTGCCGATGCATAGCCGCTCTCGTATGGGTATCGGTTACCTGCCACAGGAAGCCTCCATCTTCCGTAAGCTGTCGGTTGAAGACAACATCATGGCGGTTCTGGAAACTCGTCAAGAGTTAACGCGAGAAGAGCGTCAAGATAAGCTGGAAGATTTGTTAGAAGAATTCCACATACAGCACATACGCACCAGTGCGGGTATGGCACTATCGGGTGGTGAGCGCCGCCGTGTAGAAATCGCGCGAGCACTAGCTGCTAACCCTCAGTTCATTTTGCTGGATGAACCATTTGCGGGTGTTGACCCTATTTCGGTTAACGACATCAAAAAAATCATCGAACACCTGCGCGATCGCGGTCTTGGTGTACTGATCACTGACCACAACGTTCGTGAAACCTTGGACGTATGTGAAAAAGCCTATATCGTAAGCCAAGGACATCTCATCGCATCGGGAACTCCGGATGAAGTTCTCAATAACGAGCAGGTGAAACAAGTTTATCTCGGCGAACAATTCCGTCTATGATTACATTAGGAACGGTAAGATTCTGAGCATTACAAGGTAAGTAACACTGAATGAAACCTTCATTACAACTCAAGCTAGGTCAACAGTTAGCCATGACGCCGCAGCTGCAACAAGCCATCCGTTTGTTGCAATTGTCGACGCTCGATCTTCAACAAGAAATTCAAGAAGCGCTGGATTCCAACCCGCTATTGGAAGTTGAAGAAGGTCACGATGAACCTCAAGTAAATGGTGAAGATAAGTCAGCATCCGAAGCCGCTGAAGCCAGTGCCAACGACACCTCAGAACCCGATCTTCCAGACAGTTCAGACGTAATTGAAAAATCTGAAATCAGTTCTGAACTAGAAATCGATACCACCTGGGATGACGTTTACAGCGCTAACACTGGCAGTACAGGTCTAGCGCTTGATGACGACATGCCGGTCTACCAAGGTGAAACCACTGAATCACTGCATGATTACCTCATGTGGCAATTAGATCTCACGCCTTTCAGTGAAACAGACCGCACCATCGCACTCGCGATCATCGATGCTGTCGATGATTATGGCTACCTCACTCTTTCTCCTGAAGAAATCCATGAGAGCTTCAATAATGAGGAAGTCGAGTTAGATGAAATCGAAGCAGTGCGTAAGCGTATTCAACAATTTGACCCGCTTGGTGTTGCATCCCGCAACCTACAAGAATGTTTACTGCTGCAATTAGCGACCTTCCCAGAAGATACGCCGTGGCTAGCAGAAGCGAAAATGGTATTGAGCGATCATATCGATCACCTTGGTAATCGCGACTACAAGCTAGTCATCAAAGAGACTAAGCTTAAAGAAGCTGACCTGCGTGAAGTCTTGAAGCTAATTCAACAACTTGATCCTCGCCCAGGCAGTCGCATCACACCGGATGACACTGAATACGTCATTCCAGATGTGTCCGTATTTAAAGATCATGGTAAGTGGACCGTATCCATTAACCCTGACAGCATTCCAAAACTAAAAGTAAATCAACAATATGCGCAGCTAGGCAAAGGCAACAGTGCGGATAGCCAGTACATTCGCAGCAATTTGCAAGAGGCAAAATGGCTGATTAAGAGCCTAGAAAGCAGAAACGAGACGCTTCTCAAAGTTGCAAGATGTATTGTTGAACATCAACAAGATTTCTTCGAGTATGGTGAAGAAGCCATGAAACCAATGGTACTAAACGATGTAGCATTGGCAGTGGACATGCATGAATCAACGATTTCTCGTGTGACAACACAGAAGTTCATGCACACACCACGTGGCATTTTTGAATTGAAGTACTTCTTCTCTAGCCATGTCAGTACAGACAATGGTGGAGAATGTTCGTCCACAGCAATTCGTGCTCTCATCAAGAAACTGGTCGCAGCGGAAAATACCGCTAAACCTTTAAGTGATAGCAAGATTGCTGCTCTTCTGGCTGACCAAGGGATTCAAGTCGCAAGACGAACGATTGCGAAATATCGCGAATCCTTGGGTATCGCCCCTTCAAGTCAGCGTAAACGCCTACTTTAAGGCACCAACTGAAAAGGAAAGTCTATGCAAATCAATATTCAAGGCCATCACGTTGATCTTACCGATTCAATGCAAGACTATGTTCAATCTAAGTTTCAGAAGCTCGAAAGGTTCTTCGACCACATTAACCAAGTTCACGTGGTACTAAAAGTTGAAAAACTTGACCAAATAGCGGAAGCTACACTCCACATAAATCAAGGCGAAATCCACGCGTCATCGAACGACGAAAATATGTATGCAGCAATTGACTCGCTGGTGGATAAATTAGTTCGTCAACTTAACAAGCACAAAGAAAAACTAAACAGTCATTAATCATGCAACTGAGCGAGATACTGTCACTGGACTGCACCAAAAGTGCAGTCCATTGTACAAGTAAGAAACGTGCCCTAGAGATGATCAGTCAAATTGTTGCTGAGAACACGGGTCAAGATTCTACGGAACTGTTTGAGTGTATGCTCAGCAGAGAAAAAATGGGTAGTACTGGTATCGGTAACGGTATTGCTATCCCCCACGCAAGAATGCAATCAAGCGACAAAGCCATCGCGGTGTTACTTCAATGTGACGAGGCGATTGAGTTTGATGCTATCGACAATCGACCTGTCGACCTTCTTTTTGCTCTCCTTGTTCCAGAAGAACAGTGCAAAGAGCACCTCAAAACATTATCCTCTATGGCAGAACGCCTAAGCGACAAGCAAGTACTTAAGAGCTTGCGTAACGCTCAGAGCGATGAAGAACTCTACGACATTATGATTCATCAGTAATCAGGACGATCACCATGCGATTAATCGTTGTTAGTGGGCACTCTGGTGCCGGGAAGAGTGTTGCTTTACGTGTGCTTGAGGACTTAGGCTACTATTGTGTAGACAACCTACCAGTTAACTTGCTTGATGCGTTTGTTCAATCGGTTTCCGATAGCAAACAGAACGTGGCAGTAAGTATCGATATTCGCAATATCCCTAAGAAACTCAAAGAACTGAACACCACACTTGAAAAGCTAAAAGCTGAACTGGATGTGACAGTACTTTTCTTAGACGCCAACAAAGAAACCCTACTCAAGCGCTACAGCGAAACTCGTCGAATTCACCCACTGTCACTTGGCAGCCAGTCGCTCTCTCTTGATCAAGCTATCGAACTTGAGCACGACATCCTAATGCCACTAAAAGCTCATGCAGACTTAGTGTTGAACAGTAGTGGTCAATCTCTTCATGACCTTAGCGAAACGGTACGCATGCGAGTTGAAGGCAGGGAACGCAAAGACTTGGTGATGGTGTTTGAATCATTTGGTTTCAAGTACGGCTTACCATCAGACGCGGATTACGTGTTCGATGTACGCTTCCTACCAAACCCACACTGGGAGCCAGCACTGCGCCCTCTCACTGGTTTAGACGCTCCAATCGGTGCGTTCTTAGAGCAGCATCAGTCTGTACTTGACCTGAAATACCAAATTGAGAGCTTCATTGAGACTTGGTTACCTCTACTAGAGAAAAACAACCGCAGCTACCTTACAGTTGCGATTGGTTGTACTGGTGGCAAGCACCGCTCGGTTTATCTCACTCAAAAAATCGGTGAGTTCTTTGCTGATAAAGGACACCAAGTACAAATTCGCCACACTTCATTGGAAAAGAACGTTAAGGAATAACGGTGGAAATAAGTCGTAAAGTACTGATCCAAAACCGCTTAGGGTTGCACGCTCGTGCTGCGGTTAAACTGGTAGAGCTGGCGCAAAGCTTCGATGCGGTGATCACCATCGACAACGAAGAAGACAAAACCGCGACCGCAGACAGCGTCATGGGGTTGTTGATGCTGGAGTCCGCCCAAGGACAATACGTGACTATCCACGCAACTGGCGACCAATCCGAGCAAGCTCTTGATGCTGTTTGCCATTTGATTGAAGATAAGTTTGATGAAGGCGAGTGATTCACTCGCTTTTTTATTATCTATAGCCAGATATCCCACATAACTTTCACCTCCTGCTTAAATTCCGATAAATAATTTTGTCGACTTTCATAAGTTGTTATTAAAAGGTGCCTAGAATTAAGTTATTATTCAAAGCATTGTAAATATCAGGAATTAGGAGGAATGAATGGCAGAGCAAATAGAATTCGACCAAGCTCACCAAGCCCTCCAAGAAGTCACTGAAGCACTGGAAAACGGTCGCTTCGTCCATGTTCGTCGCCAACTACAGGACATGGAACCTGAGGATATCGCCCACCTTTTAGAAGCTTCGCCGCGTAAAAGTCGTGAGGTTCTTTGGCAACTTACCGACCCAGAAGATTACGGTGAGATTCTTGACGAACTGAACGAAGACGTTAAAGACAGTCTTGTGTCCAAAATGGCTCCCGAAGCGCTTGCAGAAGCGACGGAAGGCATGGACACCGATGACGTGGCTTACGTCCTACGTAGCTTGCCTGACGACGTCTCACGCGAAGTTCTGTCTCAGATGGATTCAGCGGATCGCCTACGCGTCGAAACCGCCCTATCCTACCCTGAGGATACCGCGGGTGGACTGATGAACACCGACGTAATCACCATTCGTGGTGACGTTGATGTGGATGTAGTCCTGCGTTATTTGCGTATGAAAGGCGAACTGCCTGAAGCAACTGACGCACTATACGTGATTGATGATGACAGCAAACTGATTGGTGAACTACCGATCACCACGCTGATCACCACGCAACCTGATGTCAAAGTCAGTGAAGTGATGGAAGATGCGGATGATGCGATTACTGTTGATACTAGCGACTCTGACGTAGCAAGCCTGTTTGAACGTCGTAACTGGGTATCAGCTCCGGTTGTGGATGAAAACCAGCATCTTGTCGGTCGTATCACCATCGATGACGTAGTCGACGTTATCCGTGAAGACGCTGAACACTCAATGATGAGTATGGCGGGTATGGACGACGACGAAGATACCTTCGCGCCTGTGGTAAAGTCTGCTCGTAAACGTAGCATTTGGCTTGGTGCCAACGTACTTGCTGCACTAGCCGCTGCTTCTGTCTCCAACATGTTTGAAGCGACTCTAGACCAAATGGCTGCGATTGCTGTCCTAATGACCATCGTGCCTTCAATGGGTGGTGTAGCAGGTAACCAAACCGTTGCACTTGTAATCCGTGGCTTAGCTCTCGGTCATATCGGTGACTCGAACAAACGCGAACTCTTGATGAAAGAGGCGGCTATCGGCTTGCTAAACGGCATCATGTGGGCGCTGATCATCGGTGGTATTGTGGTTGCATGGAAAGGAAACTGGATGCTTGGTGGGATTATCTCGGCAGCCATGCTAACCAACCTGCTTGTGGCAGGTATTGCGGGCGTTACCATTCCAATCCTACTCAAGAAAATGAACATCGATCCAGCTCTCGCTGGTGGTATGGCTCTGACCACAGTAACGGACGTAATTGGTCTATCAGTCTTCCTCGGTCTCGCAACCTTAATGATTTAAGCTGTGTAGCGAACCGCCAATAACGAGCAATAAAAAAGCCTGATGAACACATCAGGCTTTTTCGTATCTAGCGGTTAGCAAGCTTATTCACCAGCAACCTTCATGGTATCCAACAAGATAGAACCAGTTTGGATTTGCGAGCGTGTTTCTACGTCGCTGCCCACAGCAACAATCTGGTTGAACATATCTTTCAAGTTACCCGCAATGGTAATTTCAGACACTGGGTATTGGATTTCACCGTTCTCAACCCAGAAACCCGCTGCGCCGCGAGAGTAATCGCCAGTTACAACGTTTACGCCTTGACCCATAGTTTCTGTTACCAGTAAACCTGTGCCCAGCTCTTTTAGCATTTGCTCGAAATTTTGACCTGTCGACTTCACATACCAGTTATGGATACCACCAGCGTGACCCGTTGGGTCCATCTTCATCTTGCGAGCGGCATAGCTAGTTAGCAAGTAGGTTGCTAAAACACCATCGGTGATGATTTCACGATCTTGCGTGTAGACACCTTCGCTATCGAATGGGCTTGAAGCTAACCCACGTAGTACGTGCGGACGCTCAGAAATGTTGAACCACTCCGGCAATACTTGCTTACCAAGGTGATCCAATAGGAAAGAAGATTTGCGGTACAGGTTACCACCGCTGATTGCCATCACTAGGTGACCAATCAAGCCTGTCGCTACGTCCGCAGCAAACATCACTGGGTATTTGCCCGTCTTAAGCTTTTGCGCGTCAAGGCGACTGATGGTTTTCTCTGCCGCTTTGCGACCAACCATTTCTGGTGACCAAAGATCGTCACGATGGCGCGCAACGGTATAGCTGTAATCGCGTTCCATCTCGCCGTTTTGACCCACGCCAATCACACAACAGCTAGTACTATGGCGGCTTGATGCGTAACTTGCTAACAAGCCATGGCTATTACCGTAAACCTTAACGCCGTAGTGACTATCGTAGCTTGCACCATCGCTTTGCTTAATAGCGTCGCTGTAGTTCAGCGCTTCTTTTTCAGCTGCGATAGCGACCTGCGCTGCGTAGTCTGGATCAGGAGCATCTGGGTGGAAAAGGTCTAAGTCTGGCACCTCTTTCACCATGTATTCTTTTGGAGCAGGACCTGCGAACGGGTCTTCTGATGTGTATTGAGCGATGTCTAGTGCTGCTAGAACGGTTTGCTCAATAGCAGCTTCGCTCAAGTCAGATGTGGAAGCACTGCCTTTACGTTGACCACGGTAGACAGTAATGCCTAGTGCGCCATCGCTGTTGAATTCAACGTTTTCCACGTCACCCATGCGAGTGGAAACACTCAAACCCGTACTCTTGGTGATTGCGACTTCAGCGGCATCAGACTTCGCCGCAGCGATTTCTAGTGCACGTGAAACGGCTTGTTCTAGCTCGGTACGTTGCTCAGCAACCTGCTGTTTAATATCCATTGTCTTTCACATCATGTATTCGATGCACAATAGAATAACAAGAATTTCGCTTTCTCCCCACGATTCTTGTTAAAATAGTCATAATATTAATCAAAACACAGGCAACTGAAATGGCACGTAAGAATCAAAAAGCGCCATGGGAACCAGAAGAAGAGATCATCTGGGTTAGTAAATCCGAGATGAAGCGAGACATGGAAGAGCTGCAAAAGCTTGGTGAAGAGCTAGTTGGTCTTAAGCCGGCGGTTCTAGAAAAGTTTCCATTGAGCGAAGAACTGCGCGAAGCGGTTGCTGATGCACAACGCTTTAAAAACGAAGCACGTCGTCGTCAGCTACAACGCATTGGTAAGCTAATGCGCTACGAAGATCCAGAACCAATTCAAGCGGCTCTGGATAAAATCCGCAACAAGCACTCACAAGCGACAGCTGCTCTGCACAAGCTAGAAGCGCTGCGTGACCGCGTTGTAGAAGAAGGCGATAAAGCGATTGATGACGTAATGGAACTGTACCCAGAAGCGGATCGTCAACGTCTACGCCAACTTGCTCGCCAAGCAGCAAAAGAGAAGAAAGCCGGTAAACCAGCAAAATCTTACCGTGAAATCTTCCAAATTCTGAAAGCATTTGAAGAAGAAATGTAATTCAACGCTTAAGAAAGTAAAAAGCAGACCTGTGAGTCTGCTTTTTTCATGCCTATTTTCAGGTATTACGCCAAGCGATTGAGGCTTTCACCACGCTCAAAGGCGTTAATATTCTCAATCAAGATCTCAGCCAAACGCTGAATCGATGAGTCACTGCCCCAAGCGACGTGTGGCGTTAACAATAGATTGGGTAAGTGCATATTGGCAACCAACGGATTACTCTCATCGGCGGGCTCTTGGGTAAAGACATCAAACCCTGCACCAGCAATCTCACCTTGTTTTAAGCTATCCACTAAGGCTTGCTCATCTACCAAGCCACCACGTCCGGTATTAATCAAAATTGATGTTGGCTTCATCTGCTTAAGTTCCGCTTCGCCAATCAAATTACGTGTTTCATCATTCAATGGACAATGCAGAGTGATGGCGTCCGCTTGATTTAGCATTTCAGTAAAAGAGACATAGCCTTCTCGGCACTCGGTTACGCCTTTGCGCTCCGCAAACACCACGTTCATACCTAACGCTTTCGCTAATTGTGCCGTCGCCAGACCTAATGCGCCGCTGCCAACCACCCCCAAAGTGCTACCTGCAACGTCCCCAATTGGATGCGTAAAGAAACAAAACTGTTTATTACGTTGCCACTCGCCTGCGGCAATGTCTTGATGATAACCAAACAAGTTGCGGCGCAAGGCAAAAAGCATCGCAATGACATGTTCAGGCACCGAGCGAGTCGCATAGCCACGCACGTTGGCGACCGCAACATTGTGCTCGGCGCAATAGTTGATATCGACGTTATTAAAGCCCGTTGCCGCGACGGCAATCATCTTGAGGTTAGGAAGTTGAATGAGAACAGATTGGTCGAGCACCACCTTGTTGCTGATCACGATATCCGCATTAGCGAGACGCTCAACAACTTGCTCAGAAGAAGTCAGATCGTATTCCCCCCAATCATGGGCAAAGCTTGGACGAGGTATTTGAATTTGAGTGGGGATGGTCGCGCGGTCGAGGAAGACCACTTTAGGCAGTGACATAACAACTCCTTGTTCACTGCCTAAAGATGAATTTATGGGCGAGGCAGTGTTTTGTAATCTGGTAATTTACGCGCTGGGTCGAAATAGTCAAAGATCATAGCTTCCGCTTCCGGGTAAAAATCACAAGGAACAAAGATGTTGCGCAGCCAATGGCATTTCGGATGGTAAAAGCTCAACTCAGCGGCATGCAGTTCTAGGCGCTCAGAGAAAGCTTTTGCTTCTTCAGTTGCGTAAAATTCATCCCCCACAATCGGGTGACCTAATGCTTGCATGTGGACACGCAATTGGTGTGAGCGACCAGTGATAGGCAGTAAACGTACAATCGTCGTCTTCGCTCCATCAGGGTGCTCTTCTCGCTTCGCCACTTGGAATAGCGTCTTAGAAGGTTTGCCATCTTCAAAACACACTTTCTGCAGTGGACGGTTAGGCCAATCGCAAATCAGCGGCAGGTCAATCTCACCTTCTTCTTGCTCTACGTGCCCCCAAACTCGTGCATAGTAGATCTTATGCGTCAATCGATATTGAAACTGCTTCTTTAAAGCACTTTCTGCATGTTTGTTCTTCGCCAGAACCATCAAACCGGAAGTCGACATATCCAAACGGTGTACCACTTGAATGTCTGGATACTGCTCAGTGAGGCGACTCCACATACTGTCATAGTGCTCAGCGAGACGGCCCGGCACAGAGAGCAGACCGGATGGCTTATTCACAGCCAATATTTGCTCATCTTCAAAAACGACATCAATCCAAGGATCGGTTGGTGGATTGTACTCAAGCATTGCCATGGGCAGGATCTCTACAGAATAAAAACGCGCTGATTATACCCAAGAGCCCTCAAGATGCATGCACAAAACACGTTTAATTTTATCGCGAACCAGAGTCGATATAACTTTTTGAAATAACAAAAATTAACAAGTCAAACCACCAATAAAAATAAATCCAAACCAAGTTGTAAATTTAAATTGACAACCATGCTGGGCATGTTACTTATAGTTTATCGTTGATGAACAAGGACAATAACAAATGGAATCGGCAGTACCAGATCAACCCCAATCCAAAATCTCCCAATTTGTACGCTCGTTGGGTCCCGGCATTCTCATGGCTTCTGCGGCGGTGGGTGGCTCTCACCTCGTTGCTTCAACAAAAGCTGGTGCCATTTATGGCTGGCAACTCGCCGTGCTTATCCTGCTAGTAAACCTTTTTAAATACCCATTTTTTCGAGCAGGCGTGCAATACACCATGGGCACAGGTAAAACCTTGGTTGAAGGCTACGCTAAGCTTGGTCGCCCCTACCTGTGGTTGTTCTTGCTTCTCAGCTCCGTTTCTGCGGTGATCAATACAGCAGCGCTTCTGATGTTCAGTGCGAGCTTGTTGGGCTACTTCATTCCATTTTCATTGTCGATGGCATCACTCAGTATCATTGTATTGGTCACGTGCTTGGTGATCCTATTTGCTGGTCATTACAAAGCGCTGGATACGCTCTCGAAAGTCATCATGACAGTACTGACCATTGCGACATTACTAGCAGTGGCGATTGCATTTGGTAATCCGGTAGAGCCCGTTGCGAACTTTGAATCCCCCTCTCCTTGGTCAATTGCAGCTATCGGCTTTATCGTTGTAACCATGGGCTGGATGCCAGCACCAATCGAGATCTCTTGTTTGACGTCTGCGTGGCTCAAACGCCAAACTAGCCAACAAGAAGTCACCGCAAAATCTGCGTTGTTTGATTTCAATGTCGGCTATATTGGTACTGCGGTATTGGCTTTGGTGTTTGTATCGCTAGGTGCGTTGATGCTACACGGCTCAGGCATCGAGCTTAAAAGCTCTGGCGTGGGCTTCTCCCACCAGCTAGTCGGCTTGTACGCTGCAACTATTGGTGAATGGTCACGCTACCTAATTGCGGTGATTGCGTTCTTCTGCATCTTCGGCAGTACAATTACGGTAATTGATGGCTACTCTCGTGTGATTTCAGACTCTCAACGTCTACTGCGCTCGCAACCAGAAACGAACCCAAAAGCCACGTCTGCGATCATGCTAACGGTATCGGTCTTAGCATTAGGTATTGTGGTGTTCTGGGCGTCAGCACTACTACCAATGCTGAACTTTGCCATGGTACTGGCGTTTATGACGACACCGTTCTTCGCGCTACTGAACTACATTCTGGTGAGCAAAACCGACTTGCCTAAGCCATTGGCATTGGGGCGTAAATTGAAGTGGTTGTCGATTGCTGGCTTGATTTACTTATTCGGCTTCTTAGCGCTGTTTATTTGGTGGAAGTGGCTAATGTAATTGGCTACGAGCGATTAACTGAACCGCTGAGATAAACCAAGCTCAGATAAAGAAAAAGGTCTTCAATTGAAGACCTTTTTTTCGTGTGTTTGAACGCTGATTAGTTGTGGCTGACCACAATCAGACGTAGCGAATCTAGCTGAACCTGAGCTTGGTTGATGTAACCTGTTAGCTCTTTGATTTGTTCTTCAATCGATTCAATTTCTTCATCACGGATATTCGGGTTAACCGCTTTCAGTGCTTGTAGACGCTCAAGCTCGGCATTCAAGCTTTGTTGCATGTCTTGATGCGCTTGTTTGCGAACGTCTTCCACTTTCTGCTCAACCAATGCGTCACCCGCTTCGATTAGGCTGTGAATGTCTTTCTGTACTGATGTCACTAGCTTGCTGCCTAGGTGACGGTTTACAGGGCTAAGCTGACGGTTGAAGCCTTCAAACTCAACCTGAGAAGACAGATCGTTACCACGAGCATCCATCATCATGCGAATTGGTGTCTTCGGTAAGAAACGAGTAATACCGCTGCGTTTTGGTGCTTGTGCATCCACCGCGTATACCAATTCAAGTAGGATAGTGCCCACTGGTAGCGCTTTGTTCTTCAGCAGAGAAACCGCAGAGGTACCCACACCTTCGCTCATCAGCAGATCAATACCACCTTGAATCATTGGGTGTTCCCAACTGATAAAGTGCATGTCTTCGCGAGATAGCGCTGTATCACGATCAAATGTGATAGTCGCACCTTCGTATGGCAAACCTGGGTAGCTTGGCACCATCATGTGCTCAGATGGCGTTACCACAAGTGCATTTTCGCCTTTGTCGTCTTGGTTCAAACCAATGGTGTCGAACAGAGACAACGCGAATGTAACTAGGTTTGTGTCACCATCTGTCGATGAGATTTTCTCAACGATCTGCTGCGCTTTCTCGCCGCCGTTTGAATGCATCTCTAGCAGACGGTCACGACCTTGCTCAAGTTGTGATTTCAGCTCTTTGTTCATCTTCGCTGATTCTTCAATCACTTCATCAAGGTTTGAAACATCACCAGACGCCAGCATTTCAATCAGCGCATCAGAGTACTTATCGTAAACCGCGCGACCTGTTGGACAGGTTTCAGCAAACGCGTTCAGACCTTCATCGAACCAACGAGCAAGAATCGCTTGTGACGTATCTTTTAGGTAAGGCACGTGGATATCGATATCACGCTTCTGACCGATACGGTCCAGACGACCAATACGCTGCTCTAGCAAGTCTGGGTTGAACGGTAAATCGAACATCACAAGCTGGTTAGCAAACTGGAAGTTACGACCTTCTGAGCCGATTTCACTACAGATAAGAACCTGCGCGCCGCCCTCTTCTTGCGCAAAGTAAGCAGCCGCTTTGTCACGCTCAAGAATCGACATGCCTTCATGGAATACAGTTGCACGAATACCTTCACGCTCACGCAGTGCCTGCTCAAGTTGCAGCGCAGTACTTGCACGAGAGGCAATAACCAATACTTTGTCGCTGCGTTTCTCTTTTACTTTCTCAAGTAGCCAGTTCACACGTGAGTCGAACTGCCACCAGCTTGAATCTTCACCTTCAAATTCTTGGAAGATTTCTTCTGGATAAAGGTTCTTCACCGCGCGCGCTTCTGGTGTCATCTTGCCGCCGATCATGCCTGATACACGCATTGACGTGGTGTACTGCTGCGGAATGTCCATTGGCATTAGATGCACGTTGCGCTTCGGGAAGCCTTTGATTGCTGCGCGCGTGTTACGGAACAGAACGCGACCAGTACCGTGACGGTCCATTAGGTTGTCGATCAGTTCTTGGCGCGCTGATGCTTTCGCTTCTTCATCGCTGTCACTTTCGATAATGCGGAATAGCGGCTCAACGTCTTGTTCAGAAAGCAGTTCCGTAATTTGGTTTTTCGCTTCGTCAGGCAGTTTCTCACCAGAGAACAGCGAAGTGATAGCATCCGCCACTGGTGCGTATTGCTCTTCTTCTTCAACAAATGCGTCGTAATCGTAGAAACGATCTGGATCTAGAAGACGTAGACGAGCGAAGTGACTCTCACGACCTAGCTGCTCTGGTGTTGCCGTTAGCAGTAGCACACCCGCAGTGCGTTCTGCCAAGCCTTCTACCACTTGGTATTCACGGCTTGGTTTGTCTTGGCTCCATTCTAAGTGGTGCGCTTCATCGACAACCAATAGATCCCACTCGCCTTCTAGCGCTTGCTCGAAACGCTTTCGGCTCTTACGTAGGAAATCCAGTGAACACAGCACGTATTGCTGCGTATCAAATGGGTTTTCCGCTTCTGCGAATGCTTCAATACAACGCTCTTCATCGAAGATAGAGAAGTGCAGGTTGAAACGACGCATCATCTCAACGAGCCACTGGTGTTGCAGTGTCTCAGGCACCACGATAAGGATACGTTCAGCACGACCTGACAGCACTTGCTGGTGGATGATCATGCCCGCTTCGATGGTTTTACCCAGACCAACTTCATCCGCTAGCAATACGCGAGGCGCGTGACGACGACCGACTTCGTGCGCGATGTAAAGCTGGTGAGGGATCAAGCCTGCACGCATGCCACACAGACCACGCATTGGGCTCTTGTGTTGCTCAAATTGGTTTTGTAGCGCACGGTAGCGAAGTACGAAGTTGTCCATGCGGTCGATTTGACCTGCGTACAACTTGTCTTGCGGCTTGTTAAAACGAATGTGGTTGCTTAGGAAGATTTCACGCAACACGATCGCCGTTTCTTGCGTGTCTTCACGAGTACCGAAATAGGTGTATAGACCTTCATCTTCCAGTACTTCTTCAACTTTTAATGACCAACCTTCTTGGCAATCGATGACATCACCGACGTTGAACGTTACTCGGGTAACTGGTGCATCGTTACGTGCGTAAACTCGGTTTTCCTCTGATGCTGCAAACATCAATGTCACAGTACGAGCATCCATTGCTACTACGGTACCTAAACCTAAATCGCTTTCCGTATCGCTAATCCAGCGCTGCCCCAAAGCAAATGTCATGAATTGACTACCTCGTTGTTGTTTCTTGTTGGTCTCTACCCATCCCGATGGGCATGGATAATAGTTTAGATCTGATTCTGGCTTCTGCTATGCCAATCGTGCTTGTCATGCCACTTTGTGCTGTGCATTTTTAAGCCAGCTGAACATGATAAATCGGGCGTAGCCTATACGCAGAAAAAGGTCGCTAATCTTACTTGAAGCTGTGATTTAGGTCACGCCGAAACCGCCCAGAGGGGCAACTTTTTTTCCTGAATTAGGAATGCAATCAAATTGTAAAAAACTCATGACAATTATTAAGTTGTAAGAAGTAAATTTTACGTATACTTCTAATGAGGGGCGCTTAGAGTCATCAAGCATGATTTGAGCGCATTAAGTACACGATTAGGATCAACACGGGTTTGCAGTAAGTTGTCTTGCTACTCGGTTGCGCACTAACCGACATTGCCCGACAACCTCTATTGCAAGCAATCAGAGTTAGGAAGACTGTTCCTTCTTAGCTACTAGCCAGCAAAGCCGCGCTGCGGCAAGGAGACGCTATGGGCGATACCGATCGGAAACTGTTTGTACTCGATACCAACATTCTTCTTCATGAACCCTTCGCCATCTTCTCTTTCCAAGAACACGATGTCGTCATCCCAATGACCGTGTTGGAAGAACTCGACCGAATCAAAGACAGTAAACGTGATGTAGCAAGGGATGCACGCGTTGCGATTCGCGCTTTGGAAGATCTGTTTAAAGACGCAACACCCGATGAAATCTCAGAAGGTATTCCAGTTTCTAAAGATAACCCAAGCCAAGGCACCATCTCTATTTTGGCGGACTTCGAATTGCAGGAAACCGTCAAAGCCTTCGCCGACAAAGCCGGTGACAACCGCATACTCAATGCGGTGCTTTATCTGCAAAACAAACGCGCACCACGTGAAGTCGTGCTCGTAACCAAAGACATCAACATGCGTTTGCGAGCCAAAGGCGCTGGCGTACGTTTCGTTGAAGACTATCGTACGGATCAACTGATTGATGATATCCAATATCTCACCAAAGGCTTCCAACAACGTGAAGGTGATTTTTGGAGTGATGTGGATGAAGTTGAGAGTTACGCGCTGGGTGGAAAAACGTTCCATAAACTCAACCGCGAACCGTTCGAGCCGACCTTTATCAACCAATACGTGATTGATGAAGAGAGTGATTTTGTAGGTCGAGTAGAAACCATTAATGAGGATAAGGTTACGCTGCTCGACCTGAGTCGTGAGCGCATGATGCATCGTCGCGCTTGGGACATTACACCGAAAAATATCTATCAAGGTATGGCGATGGATGCCTTGCTTGATCCTGATATTGATTTGGTGATTCTGACCGGCGCTGCCGGTAGTGGTAAAACGCTCCTTGCAATGGCAGCAGCACTAGAGCAAACCATTGAAAAAGGCATGTTCGATAAGATTATCGTAACGCGGAACACGCCAGATATTGGTGAGTCGATTGGTTTCTTACCGGGCTCGGAAGAAGAGAAAATGATGCCGTGGTTAGCCGCAGTGACCGATACCTTGGAAGCACTGCACAAGAACGACCATTGCACCGAAGGTTCGATGAAGTACATCTGCGATAAAGCCAACATTCAGTTTAAATCGATTAACTTTATGCGTGGTCGCTCTATCCAGAATGCGTTTGTCTTGCTCGATGAGTGTCAGAACTTAACCGCTTCACAAATCAAAACCATCATCACCCGTTGTGGTGAAGGCACTAAGATTGTGTGCTCGGGTAACTTGGCACAGATTGACTCCCACTACCTAACCCCAGTGACGTCTGGTTTGACGTATATGGTTGAGCGCTTCAAGAACTTTGAAGGCAGCGCCAATATTCACCTCAATGGTGTGGTGCGCAGTCGCTTGGCAGAGTTTGCGGAAGAGAATCTATAGCGAATCATCTCCCCCTAAAACAAAAGAGCGCTCAATGGGCGCTCTTTTATTCTTTAATAGCTTAACGTTTGATGCTCTAGGCTAAAAGTCGAGACTCCCTATCATCGCTCCTTCGTCGCGGTAAGGAATGACGATCTTTAACGTCATAGCTAATTGGTAGTTAATGCTTACTCAGTACCACCCACGGTGATTGAATCGAGCTTCAATGTTGGTTGACCAACGCCAACTGGTACGCTTTGACCCGCCTTACCACATACGCCAACGCCTCTGTCGATGCTTAGGTCGTTACCCACCATAGAAACTTGTTGCATTGCTTCGATGCCTGAGCCTATCAACGTTGCGCCTTTCACTGGGCGAGTGATTTTGCCATCTTCAATCAAGTACGCTTCCGATGCAGAGAACACGAACTTACCAGAAGTGATGTCCACCTGACCGCCCCCGAAGTTTGGTGCGTACAGACCTTTCTTCACTGTAGAGATGATCTCTTCTGGCGTGTGCTCCCCCGGCAGCATGTAAGTGTTGGTCATACGTGGCATTGGTAGATGCGCGTAAGACTCACGACGACCGTTACCTGTAGGATTCACACCCATTAGGCGTGCGTTCAACTTATCTTGCATGTAGCCCTTAAGCACACCATTTTCGATAAGTGTGTTGTATTGACCGTTCACACCTTCATCATCCACGTTCAATGAACCGCGCAGATCTTTTAGCGTGCCATCATCCACGATCGTACAAAGCGGAGATGTCACTTGCTCACCCATCTTGCCCGAGAACACTGACGACTCTTTGCGGTTGAAATCACCTTCTAAACCGTGACCTACCGCTTCGTGCAGCAATACGCCCGGCCAGCCAGAACCAAGTACCACAGGCATCATGCCTGCAGGTGCTGCTTCTGCTTCTAAGTTCACTAGCGCCATACGAATCGCTTCATCTGCGAATTGGAAGGCTTGTTTCACGCCGTTCGTTTCAGATAGGAAGAAGTCGTAACCGAAACGACCACCACCACCAGCGCTACCGCGTTCACGGCGATCGCCTTTTTCAGCAAGAACACTGATTGATAGACGAACAAGCGGGCGAATATCGCCAGCGTAAGTACCGTCGGTTGCTGCAACTAGCATTTGCTCGTGCACACCGCTGATGCTTATCGACACTTCTTTGATGAGTGGCTCTTTGGTACGAATGTACGCATCCAGAGACAATAACAGTTCAGTTTTTTGTTGCTTTTCCCAGCTTGCTAGTGGGTTTACCGCATCGTAGTAAGCTTGGTTATCAGAACGCTTGAATGCGTGCACTTTGCCGTTTTGACCTTGCTGCGCAATACCACGCGCCGCAATCGCACTTTGCTTCAAACCTTCTAGTTGAATTTGGTCTGAGTAGGCGAAACCGGTTTTCTCGCCTGTGACTGCTCGTACTCCGACACCACAGTCAATATTGAAAGAGCCATCTTTAATGATACTGTCTTCTAGAACCAGAGACTCATGCCAGCTGGACTGAAAGTAAATGTCCGCATAATCGATCTGGCGCGTCGCAATGCTCGCTAGTGTGTCAGCGATGTCTTGCTCTGTCAGACCGTTTGGGGCAAGGAGTGCCTGTTCTATTTGGTTTATGCTCATAGTTAGCTCTTTTATTTCCGTTTCAATTCATTTTGAAAGCGACTGTGTTGAGTCAGCGGCATATTCTGCCTTACTTGCTGGTTGTGTGACAAATCTATCTCTGCCACCAGCAATCCTACTTGGTCATTCAATTGTTGGTGAACGCGCCCCCAAGGGTCAATCACCATGGAGTGCCCCCAGGTTTGACGACCACATGGATGCGTCCCCGTTTGCCCGCAGGCAAGAATCCAGCACTGGGTTTCAATCGCACGCGCTCTTAGCAGTACTTCCCAATGCGCCTCTCCCGTGACGGCGGTAAAGGCAGCGGGCACAACGATAACTTGTGCTCCTGCTAAGCGTAGTGCTTTAAACAGTTCAGGAAAGCGTACGTCGTAGCAAATACTTAAGCCTACCGTACCAATATTGGTCTCTGCCGTCACGATGCGATTACCTGCATTAAAGGTATCCGACTCACGATAACTGCCATGCCCATCGGCTACATCCACGTCAAACATATGCAGCTTATCGTAATGAGCAATACGCTCACCTTGCGGTGAGAAAACTAATGTCGTGGTAGTCACGCCTTGTTCAGTGCGAATCGGCATGCTGCCGACTATTAGCGTTAATTGATTGCGTTGTGCGATCTCAGACAAACACTGCTGGATAGGACCGTCACCCAAAGTTTCTGCTTTCTGGTGATACGCCTCTCGATTGGCAAACTGCGTAGCGTTTTCTGGTGTCACAACCAGCTTCACACCTTGCTCAGCAGCCAATGCACATTGCTTGGCAATGAAGTCCAGATTCTCCTCGATATCTGGACCTGATGTCATTTGAATGATGCCAACACGTTCCATGTATTCAATTCCTTGTTCGTCAGAAGACTAACCGCGCAATTACTTCGCTTGCTCACGCAGTTTTTCTGGCAACTTGTATTCACCTTTGCTTCGTGAAATCTCTTTTACAGTAGGTGAATCCAGAGGACCTTTCACTTCGTAGTTTACTTGCGTGAAGACTTCCACTACTGGAGAAATAACCGTCGAAATCGCCAGTACGTACAACGCCGTTTGAGGCGCTACAGCAAAGGCAGTCAGCATAGGCAAACCTGAAGTAATGTCCGGAGTAAAGTTCACTTCCGCATCCACCAAGCGGGTGTTCATATCGGCGATGCCACGAATCTTCATTTCACCGGCCAGTGCATCCATCACAATATCGTTGGTGATAAATACACCATCTTGGATTTGGCCTGTACCCGTAATTGAGTTGAATGCCATCCCTTTGTCGAACACGTCAGTAAAGTCGAGCTGCATCTTACGAATGATCGAATCAAGACTAAACAGACCGAGCAATCGCGCCGCGCCACTCACTTCGGTGATCACGCCTTTACCAAATTCGGTAGAGACGTCACCTTGCAAACTTTGAGTCTTCATCGACCACGGCGCGCCATCCCAGTCTAGGTTGGCATTGATTTCAAACGGCGCTTGTTGGATGCCAGAGGTTATCCCAAAGCGCTCCATCAAATCACTGTTATTATCACCCTTAACTTTCATGGATAGGTTTGAATGACTTCGCTCTTTGGTTAGCTCCCACCAACCGCTCATATCAATACGGTTTTGACCACTACTGAAAGTTACGTTCTTCCATTCAAGTCGATTATTGCCACGCTCGACATCCACGTTTACCTTGCCGACCTTGTAACCTTGCAACCAGAAATCATCAATGTTCAAAGTTAAGTTTGGCATTTCTGCATGGAACTTGCGGTCAAAGTTTGAGATTAGTGGTGCGCTCTGATCTTCACTAGCGAACAGAGAACTGCGCTCTTTCGTCATCTCATCAAAACCTGGAATATACAGGTGTAAATGCTCCAATGAGACGGACAAATCATACGGTTTGAGGTAATTGGCTTTGCCTTTCACTTCTTGACTATCAACATCGAGCTGCCAGCTTAGATTCTTCTTACGTGCATTCAAATCCACATCGTGAAACTCGATACCACCAAGCTCCAAATTCTTCACATCCATGCTAATACGCGTTGGAAGTGGAACAGTCGGTGTTTTCATGCTCGACAAAACAGACTGTGTGGTACTTTGTGGAACGTGCATTAAATCCGCCCACTTATCGAGGCTCAAATCATCCAAACGAATTGAGGCGTCGTGTCCTACCACAGGGCTGATTTTGAAACCGCCGTTCCCCACAACGAGATTTGTTGCGGTCAATACTGGGACATCGCCTGAAATGTCGATTTCCGTTTGGTACTTCGCATTTGGGATCTGCAAACGAGCCGAAACACTTTCTTGGTTTCCAGAAGCTTGGAGCTTCGCTTGCCCTTTTTCGCCCCGTTTTTTCCCAAGCGGGTACGGATATTCACTTGCTAACTGACTAAGCTGAGCAAGCACATCCACTTGATAGGTAAAACCCACATCGTTGAGTTGTAGATCGATGTCCATTTGCCATGGTGCATGACCTGAAACAAGGCTTAACCAACGCTCGCCAAGGTAAGGTTTGAGTGGGTCTACCTCCCAATCACCAAGGGTATTGATGGTCACATTGTAGCCTTGCTCGGCGTTCTCACCACGAAAGTCCAGTGAGATTGGCTGCTTCAATAATTCAGCAGATAGACCAGAAGTAGTCACTACATCGTTATCGAACTTGATACGGCCAGTCGCGTTCTCTAACGTCATCGGCGGCGCATCAATATCTACGCGGTTGTTCTTAAGATCCGCATAACCCCATGCGCGAGCATCTTTCTCGGTATCAAATGGGATATTGAGTTGGAATTCTGAATAAACAGGACCACTAACTTGCAGTGCGGTCAACGCAGCCCCCACGGAGTCAACCAGTGGCGTTGCCATCATGTAGTCACGAACTTCATTACCCGGTGCGCTTGCTTTCGCTTCGATCTCGATATGGCCACCTTCTGCAAGCTCAGGAATACGACCTGTGATTCGCTTCGCTTTCACACCATTTAACGTGGCAGACTTCGAATCCAAGTACATGGCATCGTTTTCAAACAACAAATCGAGTTGTAAATCTGTGATAGTTGGCCAAGCAGTATCAAAGCTGAACTTCGCATTCTTCAATCCCACCCATGCTTGGAATATGCCGTTATGCTCTTTATATGGGAAGTCACCTAGCTCGCCATACCAAAGCAGCTTCGCAGTATTGACCTTACCCCCCTGAATCGCAGTAGATAGGTAGTCTGTCAAATCTTGCCCAAGTGCTAGAGTTGGAAGGTAACGCCACGTTTCACCAGCGTTGTAGAGATCAGCTTCTGCATAAAACGACAGAAATGGGCTTTGCTCTTTCGGGAAATCGAGACGGAACGCACCCAGCACTTGCAGATCGGGTGTCGCCGCAGTCACTTTATCAGACCACAAACGCCAACCATCTTCATCTTGCTGCCAAACGATGTCGACTTCACCCTGCTTGATGTTTAAAGGCGCTTGGAATACGTCCCCATATGGGAAGACATCATCGATAACCGTCACTTTCGCTTTTGCTTGTTCTAGGTTACCCGATACTTTGCCTTGCACATGACTAAAGCCAGGCAGCAGCTCCCACTGCGTTAAACCCAATTCATCCAGTTCGGCTGAGTAACGTAGCGTATCTAAACCACCATTCATCGACAGGCGAATGTCTTCCACTCGTCCTTTCGGCGCTAGTTTATCTAGCAAATCCGTAGTGGATTCTGATTTAGGTGCTAACTTAACGAGCGGGGTTAACGCTTCAATGTCTAATTGGGATAAGTTGAGTAGCCAGCCATCTGGTTGCCAATCAAAGGCAACATCCAGCTCAGGCCATGGTCGGTCATCGGTGCGGATTTGCAGTGAGTGACCATTTACTTTCCAGCCTTCTTTATCTGGTGAAAGCTTGAAAATACCAGACTCCAGCAGCAGTTCATGACGCCCTTTCTCATTCCACACTAACTCAGAGGGTTGCAGATCGACATAAGCGTAACTTGGTTGGCTGTGTTGCAACGTCAACCAAGTGTTGAGACTCACTTTGCCTGACTCAACGCCAGACTCATCTTGCATGTAAGTGGTTAGCCAAGGCGTCACGGACACATCTTTTGCACTTACGTAAAATTCACCTGAGATATCACGCAGCGAACCATAATCTTTGAAGTTAGCACGCACTAACAATGAGTTGAGACTTGCGTCCGCAATGCTCACTGTACCTTCCGCTAAGTGATGCTTACCTTGGTTGCTCCAACGTAATTGCTCGATGTCCAAGCGGCGTGTTTCACCAGACACTGACTTGTACCAAATACGTGAGTCGGTAATCGTGAAATCTTCAAACTGACGCAGTAACAAGGAGTCCAACTGATCAATCAGCTTTGATTCACTTTGGCTGACATTCGCTGCTGGGTCGTTACTTTCTGATTTAGACAACAAATCAACGGTACGAATATCTAACGCCAAGTCATCAATGGTGAGATCCGCGACCACAGGCTTAAACTTTAGGAGAGATTGAATCAAGTCGAATTCAATATGAATTTCATCCACGGCAAAGCGCGCGTCTTGGTTATTCGGCAGATTCGCTTCTAGGCCTTGCAGTGCGATAGAGGGATGGCTATTACGCCAAGAGCCAGCAACGCTGGCAATAGAAAAGTCAAAACCTGTGCCTTGCTTGACCCAGGTTTTGATCTCATCTTGGAAGTGGTTAAGTTGTGGCAATGCTACGCGTAGTGTGGTTACTAAGATGGCTAAAAGCACCAATAACGTCACTAAAGTCCACGCGCAGAAACGCCCGAAACGGTTAAAACCAGAATTCACAAATTTTCCAATTACATCATGACGACGTCAAACTGCTCCTGAATGTACAGGGGTTCAGCTTGAATACGAACTTGCTTACCAATAAATACTTCGAGTTCAGCCAGTGCGTGAGATTCATCACCCAATAGTGTTTCCGCTACGTATGGTGACGCGTATACGACAAAGTTGTCTGCATCATAAGCACGGTTCACTCGGGTAATTTCACGTAGGATCTCGTAACACACGGTCTCTACTGTCTTCACGCTACCGCGACCTTCACAAGTAGGACAGCTAGAACATAAGATATGTTCAATACTTTCGCGCGTACGCTTACGAGTCATCTCAACTAAGCCTAGCTGAGTAAAGCCATTAATGTTGGTCTTCACTCGATCTTTTGAGAGCGCCGTTTCCAACGAAGTTAGTACACGCTTACGATGTTCTTCTGACGCCATATCGATAAAGTCGATAATGATAATGCCGCCTAAGTTGCGTAGACGCAGCTGACGAGCGATCGCTTGAGTCGCTTCAACATTAGTGTTGAAGATGGTTTCTTCAAGATTACGACGACCGACAAACGCGCCAGTATTGATGTCGACCGTTGTCATTGCTTCAGTTTGATCAATGATTAGGTAGCCACCTGACTTAAGCTCAACTTTACGTTCCAGAGAGCGTTGAATTTCGTTCTCTGTGTCGTACATATCGAAGATAGGTTTATCCCCTTCGTACAACTCAAGCTTATCAGTCAGCTCAGGAACATACTCAGACGTAAACTCTTTCAGGTTCTCGTATTCAAGACGAGAGTCAACCATAACCTTGTCTAGCTCAGTGCCAACAAAATCACGCAGGATGCGTTGTGCCAAGCCTAACTCACCGTACAAGGTCGAACGGGTTTTGTACTTCGAGCGACGCTCCATGACTTTCTGCCATAAGCGCTTCAAAAATGCCGCATCTTGAGAGAGCTCTTTTTCGTCTGCACCCTCTGCCGCAGTACGAATAATAAAACCACCGTGCTCGTCGCAGTAGTGGTTAACCACTTTCTTGAGACGCTCACGTTCACTTTCACTTTCGATACGCTGAGAAACGCCAACATGGCTAGCCCCAGGCATAAAGACAAGATAACGTGATGGGAGGGTAATATCAGTCGTCAGGCGAGCGCCCTTGGTGCCTAGTGGGTCTTTAACCACCTGCACAACAATATCCTGACCTTGGCGAACCAACTCAGAAATATCACGAACTTGAAATTGTTGCTTTTCGTTTTCCGCCACACACTCAGTATGCGGAACAATATCTGACGCGTGCAAGAATGCCGCTTTATCTAAACCAATATCGACAAACGCCGCTTGCATGCCCGGCAATACTCGGCTCACTTTGCCTTTATAAATATTGCCAACAATGCCACGGCGCGATTCTCGTTCTATATGAACTTCTTGTAGTACTCCACCTTCAATCATGGCCACACGAGTTTCACTCGGGGTCACGTTAAGCAGCAATTCTGCACTCATGTGCACACCTCAAAACAATTATAAAAATTCTTGAATTAGCTGATCGGTTTCGAACAAAGGTAAGCCTACTACGGCGTGATAACTGCCTTCGATTCGGGTGACGAAACGCCCACCGAGTCCTTGAATACCATAACTTCCAGCTTTATCGCATGGTTCGCCTGACTGCCAGTATCGTTCTATTTCTTCTTCAGTCAGAGTTTTGAACCACACGTCAGTGATAACGACCACTGAGTGTTGTTGTTCTTTTGATACGACGCTCACCGCAGTCATCACTTGATGCTGACGACCCGATAAATCGCTGAGCATGCGTTTTGAATCTTCGAAATTTTTTGGTTTTTCTAATACGTGGTTATCGCACACCACCACGGTATCGGAGCCCAATACAACGGAATCAGGCTTAGCCATCGCTAAGCCTGCTTGAGCTTTTTCCAGAGAGAGACGCAAAACATAGTCTTTTGCTTGCTCGTGATCTTGTTTGGCTTCCTCTATATCAGGAAGCACAATATCAAAGTCATAACCTAGTTGAGCAAGCAACTCTTTTCTTCTCGGAGAACCCGATGCGAGAACGAGGGATAAGCCCTTTTTCACAACGCTACCTTACGTGCCATGCGCGACGGACGCGTCGCATTAATAAAAACATCCATGGCCAAAGTATACAGTTTATTGCCGCAGTCCACAGAGATAATGGATTAAATACTACGTCCTGGTTCAAATATTCCCCACAGAATATAAGAAGTTCCAGTAGCACGGTAAAAAAGGCAATCAAAATCGATTGTTGCCACAATGCCATGTTACGAATCACCAAGAAGTTCAACGCAACTAAGTAGATAACGATCGACATCATCATCCCTCGGATCCCGAGCGTCGAGCCAATCAAAATATCCCAAAGCAAACCTAAAACCAGAGCGGTACCAACGTTGACACGATGCGGTAGTGCCAGCACCCAATAACAGGTAACGAGGAACAGCCATGATGGACGTAGTAAATCCAAAACGCCTGGCCATGGAATAGTTTGCAGGACTAGCGCGACGAAGAAGCTGACGCCGATGACCATTCGGCTTCTAAATACACTATTGGCCATCGGTTACCTCTTGTTCTGAACCTTCTTCTACATTGGACTGCAGTACTTTGTGTTGACGGTCTTCATTCGGCCAAATCAATAGCAAGTAGCGCAGACGATCAAACTCAACCACAGGTTCAGCTTTGATTGATGCGAATTCTTGGCGAGTATCGTGATCCACATTCGTAACAGTTGCGACTGGGTAGCCTTCTGGATAAATACCCCCAAGACCCGATGTCACCAGCAAATCGCCGACTTGAATATCGGTACTGGTTGGGATGTGCTCTAGTTGGATTTCATCCACTTCACCATTACCGGAAGCGATAACACGAATATCGTTACGAATCACTTGGACTGGAATTGCGTTTTTCGCATCTGTTAACAACAAGACACGTGCGTTGTGCGCGGCCACAAACGTTACCTGACCAACGATACCTTTCTCGTTGATAACAGGTTGACCAACGTAAACGCCATCAATACGACCTTTATCAATCACCACTTGGTGGCGGTACGGTGACGTGTCCACAGCCATCACTTCTGTGACGACTTTCTTCTCGTCACGGACGAATGAAGAGCCGAGCAGTTTACGCAGGCGTTGGTTTTCTTCTTTATACTGGTCGAGCAAGATCAGCTCGCTCTTCAGGCGAAGCACTTCGCGCTTCAAATTGCGATTGCCTTCAATCAGTGCCTGACGAGTATTTAAACTCTCGAACATTCCATCGAACATGCTACGAGGCAAATTAGCTGCGTATTGGATTGGCGCAACCATACTGTTCAATAGGTATCGGACGTTGGAAAACGTATCTAGACGGTTATCAGCCAGCATCAAGCTCGCCGACACGATGACAGCAAAAAACAGACGCAATTGCAGAGATGGACCTCTGCCAAAAATCGGTTTCATCTTGTTTTTAACCTGATTGCTACCATGATTATTGAGCCTTACTTGGCAACCTGAGAATCTGACATGAAGAGATTCTAGGTATGGAGCAGATTGAAATTACAGAGAGCGGAAATGAAGGTGAAGCCCATATGGACTCCACCCTGCACTTTATTCTTCAGAGAATAGATCGCCACCGTGCATGTCGATCATTTCTAGTGCTTTACCGCCGCCACGAGCCACACAGGTTAGTGGATCTTCAGCGATAACCACTGGAATACCAGTTTCTTCCATTAGTAGACGGTCTAGGTCTTTCAGTAGTGCACCACCACCTGTTAACACCATACCGTTTTCAGAGATATCAGACGCAAGCTCTGGTGGACACTGCTCTAGTGCAACCATCACTGCCGATACGATGCCTGACAGTGGCTCTTGTAATGCTTCTAGGATTTCGTTTGAGTTCAGGCTAAAGCTGCGTGGCACACCTTCTGCTAGGTTACGACCGCGAACTTCGATCTCTTGAACTTCATCACCAGGGTAAGCAGAACCGATTTCGTGTTTGATCTTTTCAGCCGTTGCTTCACCGATCAAGCTGCCGTAGTTACGACGTACGTAGTTGATCACAGCTTCATCAAAGCGGTCACCACCAATACGTACAGAAGAAGAGTAAACCACACCGTTTAGTGAGATAACCGCAACTTCAGTTGTACCACCACCGATATCAACCACCATTGAACCTGTTGGCTCAGAGACACGCAGACCTGCACCGATTGCTGCCGCCATTGGCTCATCAATTAGGTAAACTTCGCGCGCACCAGCACCTAGTGCAGATTCACGAATCGCACGACGCTCAACTTGAGTAGAACCACAAGGAACACAAACCAGTACACGTGGGCTTGGTTTAAGGATGCTGTTGTCATGCACTTGCTTAATGAAGTGCTGAAGCATTTTTTCTGTTACGTAGAAGTCAGCGATAACGCCATCTTTCATTGGACGGATAGCTGAGATGTTACCTGGCGTACGACCAAGCATCTGTTTTGCCGCATGGCCTACAGCAGCAACGCTTTTTGCAGAACCTACACGATCTTGACGAATAGCAACTACAGAAGGTTCATCAAGGACAATACCCTGTCCCTTTACGTAAATTAGAGTGTTGGCAGTACCTAAATCGATAGATAGGTCGTTTGAAAACATGCCACGAAGTTTTTTAAACATATTCTTCGCTCATCCTGCAAAAATTTAGAAGACAAAAATTGTCCTAAATGTACCAATGCCTCGCTGTCACAGCAAGGCATTGGTACACAAACATGAGCAGAAAGCCTCAATTTCTTGCAGTTTCCTTACTTAACGCAAGAAACCGAAGTTTGTTATTGTCCGGTTAAGCCCGGTTCACCACGATAAATCACTCGGTCATTGCCTCGATGAATACCAAACGTGACTACCGATGATGGGTTTTCTTCGGAGCCATCTTTATCCCAGTCGTATTTGAGCCAAGGGAGCGAATTGCCACCTCCTTCAAGATTAAGCCATACGCGAGTTTGCTGGCGATACGGCTCTGCTTCTTTTGCTGTTACAGAACGAGAATGACCAGAAGCGACCTCTCCACCAGCCCCTAACGTGACATCCTTAGGTTTCGCATTATCACCTTTAGGCCAAATATGCTCTTGTTTAGCCTTCACACCAGTAACATCGGTTTGGCTGTCATTTGGGTTAGCAATAAAGCGGCTACCATTCCAGTATTCAACTCGTAATGGCACTCTCAACGTCGAGCCTTGGTTGCCACCGACATCATCTAGGTCTACACGACCAAAGCGGATATCAGGTTGGGTAGGCAATAACCCCTCACTACCATCGATAGATACTGGATCCTTATTATCATCCGCGGATTTGATTGATATCGCCGTATCTTTCGCGTTCTCGTTAAAGTTGAGCGGACCATCTGGGTAACTTGAGCCAGAACCTTTTAATAGCTCTAACCCATCCGTCGTTGAACCAGTAAACTTACCTAGACTTCTTGAAGTGACATAAGCAGCACCATTATTCACCCAAGTCCCCGTATAGGTTTTGTTCAAAATAAAACGAGGCTGATAAGAGCTAGTATCTTTCAAACCAAACTTTGCTTGTAAGCCACTAGAGAAGAAGGCGTAGTTTGTTAAAGCGCCTTTATCCGCATTTAATGCCTCAACATAAAACTCCTCGACGCCAAAGCCTTGTTTCATATAAGCAAAGTTTTCTTGATGCGGGTAAGCCCATTGATTTCCTTTCGCTTCATCAAGTCGGAAATACTTAGGGTAGAAACGACCAATATTTTCTTCTGCTGGCGTAATGGTGAAAGCTTTACTGCCGAGATACGTTTCAGGTGGTGTAATCGTAAAGTCAAAAGCACCAACTTCGGACACAGTTTGCGTCACTGACCCCGTACCATTAGTTAGATTGATATGATCGTATGTGGTCGTCCCTAAAGTGCCAGGAATCGCACTATCAAACTGCGGGTAAGATACTTTATGACTAATCGTTAAACCTGATTGTTGATAGTTTTGTGCTGGCTTCTTGTCATCACCAAATTGATAGGCCGTCACTTTCATTGTGAACTCTTCTCCAGCAGCAACAAGTTTCTGGCTACAAGAGCCTGAACCGCACAGACCACCATCAACCGTCAATTTGAGATATGCTGGAAAACTCACAAAGCTATTCTGTCCTAACGAATCCTTTTCATCTTTTATTTTCGCCTTCAGCGCGACTTTGCCTGCCTCTGGATACTTTAAGTTGAAGTAAGCTTTACCTTGCTTATTAAAGTAGACATCAGCAACCTCAACAGTATTTGTCCCAACGGTAACCTCGTTACTGAAAGAACCATCTCTCTTTTTGAAAGAGACATAAGCGGGGACTGATACTGCATTGCTTGTCGGTTCGATTCTTTCAATGGATAACTGAACATCTCGATTTTCGCCGTCACCGCCCTGTTGGCTTGGTGAGCTACAAAACTCCAAATAAGGCGAACGTTGATTGCTATATTGTGCCTGTCCTTTGGTATTGAAGAATGGCTTACCAGCGACCTTATCTGGAACCGTTACACCCAACGCCGCAGAGTTAAATGCGATATTACAGTTTTGCTCAGATAGCGGACCACCAGCGATACGACACTTCGCTCCGTCAAAGCCAAACTGTGGAACCGAGCTACTTGCAATTCCAAGTTTTGCTGAGCCTGATTGGAGCGCTTGTAGCTTCAACGAAACAGAGTCAGAGAATGTAACACGATCTCCCCCTTCCCATGCGACGAGAGAATCCGATTGTGGCAATAAGGACACCGTCACAGGATCAACCGTTGCTCCTGGGTTCGAGCTCAATACTGAAGATGGGTACGTTTTCGAACAAGAAGCATCCATACATGCTCGTAGTGTTACCTCGGACGCCTGACAAATACTGCCAGTACCAGCGTAATCAAATTCGAAGTGGTGAATGCCTTCCGTTATTTTCTGGTATTTATCTGCACAAACTTGGAAGTTATCCATTTCATGTACGTTGGTAATGTCACCAGTCGAGGCGGTAATCGACACGCGGAAATTTTCTGGAGGCGTGGTTTGCCCAAAACCTCTCATAACATCAAATTTGGAGATCAATGTTGTCCAAGAGTTCGCACTACCGATCTTACGCTGAATCGTAATGTAGACTTTACCTTGTTGTTTAGAATCAATGATAACTTTGTATCTATGATTAGGATCGCGGCGTCTATCTAAGTCACCAACATTGTGGTTACCTTTAATATAGCGATAACCTCCCATCCATTGCCCAGACCCGTTCTTAATCCCAGAACCACGAATTGCGACTGTATTTGGCTTAAACCCTGGTCGGTAATGACTATCCTCAAAGCTACCTTCTCTTGAGTAGTTGCCGTATTCATCGATACCAAACCCAAGCCAACCGCCAGCAAAGCCTTGTATGTTAGGTTTCACGCCATAGCCAAGTGGACCACCAAATGCCCCAGTTTGTGGCGGCACATTAGCATCAGATAAAACCAATGCCACACCATCAGCCCCAGAGCCGGAGTGCGCATAGTGGTCAAACTCCACTTCAAGGTAGTTATCTTTCGAAGGGAATAGATAGTTGTATGCCGATGCTGTTGCTTGATTTCTTTGAGACGAGTTTAAAACGAATCGACCACCAGATGGCGTAGGTTTGATGCTTTGCCCAAAGCCAATAACAGACCAGTTGCTAATATCATTAGCATTGAAGTCTTCCATTGGAAGTAAGTTACATTGTTGTACTGGGGGCTCAACCGGACAAGAGTAATCAGGTTTCTGAATCACAACTCTCTTTTTCATCGTAAGATGACGTGCAGTAACGGAGCCATAAACTGTTATCGGGTTATTGAAATTAACAGTATCAGCTAGAATAAACCCATAAAATTTTTCAGATCTGGTTTGGAAGTTCACCGTAGCATTTGGTGCATAAATCGTTGCATAGTAGCTTGTTGTCACATCAATAGGGTTAGAGAAAACAACTGAGCTACCACTCACATTAATCCTTGAGTTGTTATAAAAATAGTACTTTGTGTGACCAACGTGCTCCCAACTACCAAAAGTCACTGTCGAATTTTGAGGAATAACAATTTGTAAATCATCACGTGAGCCAGACTCAGCCTTAAAACTACGAATATTAGTTCCATCAGGTAAAATTACTTTTACCTGCTCTGAAGGAGAACTATATTGGCTAACCCATAAGCTATCAAGATTACTTTTTATTCGAACTTCAATGCCACTTTTACCATCGATATTGTAACGAGTTGTGCTACACAAGCCTGTTCGACTGCATTGATACTCAATATCATTCCCTCGTAGAGTTAACGAACTATATCCAAAATTTGTAGGAACGCCGAGAGGTTCAGAAGCTTTTCTTGCTTCTATATGCCCATCCTTATTACCAACATCACATCCAGTATTACTCCCACAAACTGGAGAACGATATAATCTATCTCGAGCATCATTTATATTCGCCTTATCAAAACCCGCAAGAATATATTGAGCTTTATTTGGTTGTTGAGCATTTGACGAGTAATAAAATAGGTCTTCTTTATTTGTGACCGTATAGAAGCTTTTGTAGTCTTCCGACCAACCTAATGCACGCGCACTCTTGTTTGGCACATTAAGTGTGTTTGCTGAATAACCTTTCATCCCCTGAATTGGCTCAGGGAAATATTGACAAATATTGCTAGGTAATTCAGGTTCTATTGGAGCAGGTAGACCGCCATCGCAATCAAGTTCACTTGGGCTTCCTTGTTCATAAAGACTTAACTTACCATTTTTCAAGTTAACATTATTCATTGTACTAATTAGTTGCCAGTCACTTTCCCCAGCAAACTTACGGTAGTATTTTAATGTCCCTGAGCGTCCATTTGCTTGGTGCTCAAGACGAATATTGTAAACCTGATCTTTTAATAAGTTTGGCTCATAAAAATAAAAACGAGCCCCCCAATATTTATAACCGTTATACCAAAGAACTTCGCGAGGATGATGCCCGCTGTGCTCTAAATACACATAGCTATTTGATGCAGGGCCAACCACATTAAAGGTTACAGTAAAGTCTTTATTTCCCCACACATCACAAGTAGCAGCTTGAGCAGGAACATTAAGCAGGCAAGCAAGCATTGTAATTATGATTAATATTATTTTTTTCATTATTTTATTTACTCCCTAACCCAAATCTCTTGTTGGCGCTGTACTTGTGCAACCCCGGAACCACAAATTGCTGTGGCTTGCACTCTGAAAAGAGATTCAGCTTCAGAGGTACCTGCATTAAAGGTACCGATATTTGAACATGTCATAGTATTGATTCGGCAACCCGAGCCTTGTGTAATCTGTGTAGGAGGAGATGTATTACCGTTTTCAATCTTAGAGCAAACATCAGCGATGACGGAGCCATCTGTGTTTAATGGATAAAGCTGAGTTAGTGCCCACTCATTGGCAGATTGAGCAATAAACCAAGCTTTGGTACCTAAGAATTCTCTCGTTAATGTACTTTGGTTTGACCAACTTACTCTCATCAAAGAAGCAGCTAAGTATCCCATCACAATGATGACAAACAACACGACGATCAGAACACTACCTTGTTGGACATTTCTACGGAACATTGAGCACCTGCACGTCTTGTTGGTAAACACTACGCTCCCCGTTTTGAGTGAACTCTAAATTGATGTGTACAAGACCACCACGCTGCAGCGTTGGCTCTAGATAGTGCATATCACTTACAGAAGTATCGACACTATCCGCGACTGTAATTCCATTGCGCGTTATTTGATTGTTTTCGAAGCAGTAACGTACTTCAGATTTATCTTGATAGACGTAATGACGGCTCGAAATAGAAGAGCCCCCAATCGTACTGGCAGCCCCACTAATAACAAAGGCATCACCAGTTTTGGCTAGACCACCAACATCTAAACTTTGTGAAGAAGAAGGTTGCAGATCTTCATAACGGCTCGGATTAATAACCATCCAAGCGTTAGCGGGCATTGGGTTTAACGTGGCGTCATTACCCAATAAGAACTCCAAGTCGTTATTTGTCAGTGTGTAGAACCCTGAATACTCAATAGGTACAAACTCTAAACACTTCGTCGTGTCATCAGGCTCATGAAAACTATTCGGTACCGCATGGCGAATTTCTCGAGACATTTTCTCCAACACAAACTGGGCTTGAGTTTGCATACGTTGTCGGTCAATTGTATCCGCATAACCTTTCATACCAAGCTGAACATAACCCGCAATACCCAGCATGATAAAACTCCCGATCACAATGGTGACGATCATTTCCATTAAGGTAAAACCACGATCTTTCATCAGTAGTTCCCTCTTATGGCAGTGAGTGTTAATGGCTGAGTGTTGCTTGCAAAAATAGTAATAGTGATTTTTTTATAGTTAGTGATGCCTGTCGTTTTTGCCGTAGATAAGTTGTCGTACGCAACTCCGACCTCAACACGGAAATTGCGATATTTATCTTCACCGCTCTTCCCTAATACATCAGCAATACTCCCACGCTTCGCTCCTTGGCACTGACCTACCGTTGTAGACGTACTCCAACACCCGATATAGTCATCTACATCATTAAAATCATTAGGCGTTGCCTCCAAAGAACCGTCGAGTTTTCTATCAGCACCTAATTTACTCATCTCAGTGCAATTCACACCATTCTCACCACATCGAACAGTACCACCATCGAAGTCACTGTTTTCATCAAAGCCGCGCGCCAATATTTGCGACATAAATCCCTGCCCTAAGGCTGCTGCACGCATTTGGTAATGAGGCATTGCTGAATCACGAATTTGAGGAACTAAAAAAGACGTAAACGCTACCATCGCAATCCCCATAAGAACGATGGCAATGATCATCTCAATAAGCGTCATACCAATGTGCTTTCTCATGAGCATGCTCCCTCCGAAACATAACCCTGAGGGTTGATCAATACTCGGCACTGGCTTTGACCGTTTTTATCTTGAATAAGAATAGAAATACCAGCAGAGGAAACATTGAGAGGATTACCCAATAGATCAAATTCAATGGGACTAGAGGCACCATTAATAATAGAAAACTGTGCTGAGTTATCGACAACAACATCGCTTCGAGCATCTCGTTCCTTACTAACCAGATTGCACGCTGCACTGGCTCCTATACAAGTACTCGTAATCGATAGACAAAAGTTAGTGTAGCTAGAGTCCTCTCCAACTTTGTAGCTACTGGGTAGACATCTTTCAGGATAAGACTTGTTTGGGATATTGATATTCGACTGCATGCGATTCACTTGAACTTGGCGAATCACAGAAATGGCTTGTTCTTGAAGTGCAAATGCAGACACACTGCCTTTGCCTATAAAACGGCTGGCAGCAAATAGGGAGAGAATAGATAAGAGAACGATCACTAAGATCAATTCCATCAAGGTAAACCCTAATGTAGAGCTGCGAATTTTCATAACCCAACCTTAGGCTTAAGACAAGCGAAGTAAGTATACGATGAAATTATGAGAATAATGATAGGTTTATAAGTTTTAAATTCGAAGTGTGAGCAAGTGTACAAATAACCACCAATAAGTTATTTCTCTCCTTTCGAGCGCTCCAATTCTTCTTCAATTCGATCGTAGGTTTCTTTATTGCTTAGGGTTTCAGAAACGTGCTCAGCGGTTTGCTTAGTTTGCTCCCACTTCGCTTCGTAAGTTTCTGGTTCAAAGCTGATAAATCTTGGCAATACCACATAACCGATCACACCTAAGATAATCAGCACAACTACAAATTCGATTGCACTAAGACCCGATGATTTACGCATATGAACTATTCCGAGATTAATCAAAATAAGGAGATAAAGGCCAGACTAGCTGGCCTTTATAACACCGATTAACAACCAGTATCTGTTACAACAGTTGTAGAAACTGCTGCTGAAGTTGCTTCAGTATAAGTCACGTAACAGTTACCTGCTTTTACCTTAGCTGCAGTGTTGCCTAAACCTTTTTTAAGGTCACCACTAATAAACGTAGCAACAAGTTTATTAGGAGTCGTACCCTCTAAAGCTAAAGCCCAATCTTCATCCAGACCAGTTACTGCATTGTTAAGGCCGTTATCTGCTGCTACTGGGTAACCGTAACCAACTAAAACATCCTCAACTTTAACATCGCTTCCTGGAGCTTTAGTTTCGATACCATCAATTGCTGATTTACCGAAAACAATACCCGAAGCACCATCAATCGCACCTTTTAGACCTTGCAATGAAGATTCACGAGCATCCGATTGCAGGTTAAGGAAACGTGGTGCTGCAGTTACCGCTAGAATACCTAGGATTACAATTACCACTACCAATTCGATAAGGGTGAAACCACCTTGTCTTTTCATTGTTTACTCTCTCTATGTAAGCATGCAGAGTGACTGCAAAGTTTATCGGTCACACGACCATTTTGGATATTGTCAAAACGGTTTTGCGTCTCAACACACTAAGCGAAATTAGTTAGGTGAGTACTTTCTCTACCGCTTGAGCAGAATGACGATTCGCCATTGTTAAGTAAAAGCTGCGCTAAAAAGTGAATAACCAAATGGTTTACTTTCAATTACAACCTTTTTCTTATGGTAATGTTTGCATTATACCGACTTTCATTCCTATTTATAGTACTTAAGTGTCAAAAAATTCACTCCGCCGACATTTCGACGTCTATTTTCAGGTAATTAGCGTCAGATATAACGACAACTCTCTGTCCATTTTCATAAGTATAGTGACATGTATAACTATTACTTTTAATTGCTCCACGAATTTCTAACAACTCGCTCGCCATAATTTTACGTTGCGGGTAATGCACCGCTAACCAAAAGCCACAATCCAGAACCCCGTCTTGACGAAATGGCGACACTAGACCTGCTTCTGTCATATCAAGTTCAAACCCATCCATCGACATATGTTTGGGCTCACCATGAACCATCCACGCCTGATGATAACGTTGCACACTATCTTGCATCCAAACCTTGGCAAGCTTGGCTCCGGTGACTTGCGCTTGCTGTTCTACTGGCTTGAGGCTGTGCACAAACACCACCAGCAAAATTAACCCAATAACGCCTGCAAGGATAAGCGTTGCGCGACTCTGATTTTCAACCACTGGTTTAGCCGCCTTTGATGATGTCCAGCATCCCCCACATTGGAAGGAAAATACCCAGTGCGAGCACCATAACCATGCCTGCCACAATGACCAAAAGTAGTGGTTCAATTCGAGCGGTCAGTGTCTTCAAGTCGTAATCCACTTCTCGATCGTAGAAGTCCGACACTTCTAAGAGAAGCTCATCGATACGACCAGTCTCTTCACCAACCGCTATCATTTGAATAACCAAAGGCGTAAAAATTTTACTGTTGATTGCCGTGACAGAAATGGTACTGCCCGCTTCAATAGCAGACTTCATTTCTAAAATTCGGTTTTCCAAGAACTTGTTGCCAAGCGCCTCACCGGCCAGAGCTAAAGACTGGTTTAGAGGTACACCGGATTTCAGCATCAACGAAAAGGTTCTTGAGAAACGAGATAGCTGTGCTCGGTTTACGATATCGCCCACGATTGGCAATCGTAGACGGAACTTATCGAACTTCTCTCGACCATCTGCGGTTGCAACCCAAGCTCTAAATAAAAAGAATGCCCCAACGATTGCCGCAATGAGCAGCCCCCAAAAATTCACAAAGAAGTTAGAGGTCGCAATCAGGATTCTGGTCGGCAAAGGAAGATCCACTCCAAAGCGGGTAAACATCGATGCAAACTCTGGGATCACCAGAATGTTCAAAATAAACATCGCTATAGTGATGAACACAATAACGAATGTTGGGTAACGCATTGCTGCTTTAATTCGCTTACGAGTTTCCAGCTCTTGCTCGTAGTAATTCGCCAATTGCAATAAAGCTTGGTCTAGTCGACCTGTGTTTTCACCAACGTTGATCATAGAGACAAACAACGGGCTGAATACCTTGGAATGTGGCTGCATTGCCGAGGACAAGCCACGACCATTGCTCAGCTCCGCTACCACATCTTCAAGCGCTTCTTTGAGCTGTTTGTTTTCGCAGTTTTGCAGCAGACCACGCATAGAACGCAGCAGCGGTACACCAGCCTTCGTCAAACTAAATAGCTGGCGAGAAAACAGGATAATCACTTCAAGCGGAATCGCCGGTACGAACAATTTAGACAGGCTAACTTTGCTCTTTACCGCTTCTTTTTCCAAACGCAGGTTAAGAGGAATGATCCCCTTATTCATCAATGCTTCCGCTGCAGCTTCAGAATTAACAGCATCGACTTTGCCACTGGTGGATGAGCCGTCTAAAGTGCGACCTTGATAACGAAAAGTTGGCATTCACTTACCTACATGAAAATTGGGTCGGTTTTACCAGAAGCATCCCCTTCACCTAGGGTCATCACTTCATCCAAACTAACAATACCTTGCAATGCCAGTTCCATCGCTGAAGCAAGTAGTGGCTTGTAATTCTCGGAACGTCTCGCTGCTTGAGCGAACCCTACCGCGTCATTCGCACGCAGCTTGTCCATCATTTCATTCTCTAGCTCAAGCATTTCGAACACACCGATTCGACCTCGATAGCCCGTCAAGTTACAGTTTTGACAACCCGCACCTTTGTGGAAAGTGGTGCCGACTTGATTCGGGAAGCGACCAGCCAACCATTGCTGGCGCGATTCATCCAATACATCCGTGGTTTTACAGTCGGGACAAACACGACGAACCAGACGCTGAGCAACCACAGCTCGGACCGCACTCGCAACTAGATAACCAGGCGCACCCATATCAATCATACGTAGCGCACTGTCTACTGCGTCGTTTGTGTGTAACGTACTTAACACTAAGTGACCAGTCAGTGCAGCGCGTAAACCAATCTCTACTGTTTCTTGGTCACGCATCTCACCAACGAGGATGATGTCCGGGTCCTGACGCAGGAAGGTACGTAGCACGCGAGAAAACGTTAGGTCGATCTTACTGTTGATCTGAACCTGAGTAATACGTGGTAGGCGATATTCCACCGGGTCTTCTGCAGTGATGATCTTCTTACCCGGTTCATTCAACTCACTCAGCGCGCCATAAAGCGTGGTGGTTTTACCAGAACCTGTCGGTCCCGTAACCAAAATCATACCGTGAGGACGAGAAAGCTGTCGCCGTAAGCGAGCAAGCAGTTCTGGAGGTAGGCCAGAGTCTTCAAGTTTGCGCAAACCAGAAGATTGGTTGAGCAAACGCATCACCACCGACTCACCGTATTGCGTTGGTAGTGTCGACATACGAATATCGATCGATTGACCACGAACTTTGATATTAAAGCGACCATCTTGTGGCAAACGCTTTTCAGAAATATCTAAGTGCGCCATCAGTTTAAGGCGCAGAACCAGCGCAGAGGCAATGTTAACTTCATTTAGAAGCGTCTCGTGCAATACACCATCAACACGTTGACGTAAGCGAAGCACTTTGTCATCAGGCTCGATGTGAATATCTGACGCGCCGACTTGCACCGCATCTTCAAACATCGAGTTAACCAGTTTTACGACGGTAACTTCTTCACTATCACCTTCATCAATACCATAGTCAAAGCCTTCAACGTCCTGGTGCTCAGCCTGAAGCTGCTCAGCAAACGAGGCGATTTCTTTTGTACGACGGTAGTAACGGTCAAAGCTTTCGACTAACTGACGTTCTGGCGCAATGATGAACTCTAGGTCATATTCACCAAGCAAGTTCATCAGGGATTCTTGAGTAAACAAGTCCGCAGGATCACTCATTGCAACGCGTAGCGTGTCACCATTTCGAGCAACGACCATGGCACGCAAGCGTCGCGCGTGCACTTCAGGCAAAACTTGTACAGCATCGGCATCAATCGGGGCTCGGCTCAAATCAATCAATGGCAAACCGAGCTGCTGAGATAAGAACTCCAGCATCTGCTTTTCGCTGATAAAACCAAGGTCAATCAACGCATCACCCAGTTTTTGTCCTGTGCTGTGCTGAGCACTCAATGCTTGCTGAATTTGTTCTTCAGAGACAATCCCCTCTTCAACAAGTAGATCACCCAAGCGCTTTCTCAACTGAATTTTCATTGCGCGTTCTCCAGTTGTTTTAAGATGTTCAAACGGTCACGAATAAATGCCTGAGACTGATTCGAAATACCCACTTTACCCAATGCTTGTTGATAAGCGGCAATAGCAGCAGAAAAATCCAATGCTCGCTCTTGCTGAATACCTAAACCAAGCCACCAGCGCGCGTTGTCAGGTTCGCGCTGCGTCAGCAGTTGGTAGCTTTCTAGAGCAATTTGGTTTTGTTTTTGCTTTTGTGCCAAAGCGGCACGCATCGCTAGATAATCACGGCTTGGTGCAGGAGGCAGATGCACTAGAGGGCTCAGCGCCGCTTCTGGTTGATCTGCTTTCACCAATAACTTTGATAACGCTAAGCGAAGTGACTGGTTATTCGTATCTAGCGAGATACCAGCTTGTAGGATTTCGTAGGCTTTGCGCGTGTCACCTTTGCCAAAATACAATGCGGCTAGCTTTTGACGAGCTTCAAGGTTCGTTGGTTGGTAACGAAGTGCTTCATTAAAAGATGACAATGCGGTTTTCATGTCATTCGCATCCATCGCTTTATCCGCACGTGCCAACGCTTTTTCAGCTAACTCTTGATGGGTCAGTTCTACTTGCTCAATTCGCATCGAATGCTCTTGCTCAACATTCGATGAATTCGTCACATTATTGCTCAGACTCGCCAACAACACTGGCTGCTCGACCGTGCTGCTCACCTCATTACGAGGAACATAATCATCCACCTCTGGCGTTGATTTCGCAGCAGATAATGCAACTTTTACCTTCGGTTTTTCAATTCGTTGCGTGTACACCACATCATTTAATTGTGGCGTTGTCTTATTGGTTGGAGATTGGCTTACTTCAACTACGGGCAAAGGTGGAACATTCTCCATATTAGTCGTTGAAGACGAAACTGTTGCAATCTCTTCAATAGAAGCGGGACCTTGAGATACCGCCCAGCCACCGACAGCTAAGCTCAACGAAAAGCCCCCCACAAGCCATAGCCATGGTTTGCTTCGAGAAATACTCGGGATCTCTGCCTTGGTTAGTTCCGAAGGCGATTCTTTTTCAGCAAGTTCTGATAATGCTTTATTGATGGCACTCAAGGCTGACTCCATCCCCAAAATACGGGAGATTTAAACTTAGGTTTACGTGCGTCAAAAGTGTCATGCATGGCAACGTAAACATGATGATTTTTCAAAAGCGTACAACGGTCATTGAACGCAGTAAGTAAAGCTTTATGGCTGATCTGATTAATCAATCTCGGGATGCCCATCGCCGAGCGCCAAATGGCTTTCTTTTGTTCAATAGAGAAGATATGCGTCCCATTACCCGCTTTATCTAGACGATTGTTGATGTAGGCAACGCCCTCTTCGATCGAGAGAGGACGCAGTTGGCAACTGAACGTAATGCGTTGACGAAATTGGCGCAATTCGTGAGTCTCTAATCGCTCATCTAATTCGGGTTGACCAAACAAGACCAATTGAATCAACTTATCTTGTTCCGTTTCCAAGTTGCCAAACAAGCGCAAGGTTTCTAACGCTTCAGAAGACAGAGCTTGTGCTTCATCAACAATCAGTACCGTTTTTTTCCCTGACACGTGGACTTGGATCAGCCGCTCTTGGATCAGTGAAACGACTTTAAGTGGGTCAGTATCTTCAATCCCAAGCTCTCTGGCCACTGCAAACTGCAATTGCTCACCACTTAGAACCGGATTTGGCAAATAAACTAATTCGACTTGTGATTCAATTTGCTCAATCAGTTTTCGGCACACCATGGTTTTACCCGTGCCCACTTCACCTGTTATTTTGATGACCCCTTCCCCCATTTTGACGGCTGCCATAATGGTCTGAATCGCCTCATAATGAGGTACCAGCCCCAGAAACATTTCTGTATTTGGGGTTAGTGAGAAAGGTTGAACTCGAAATCCAAAATGTGACAGGTACATACTCGAATCACAACACCACGTTAAACAGAGACTTCCTAACGCCAATTACTCAGCGTCAGGAAACCACTCTTGCAGTAAATCACGTGAGCGCTCTAGCTCTTTCTGCCATGTATTTACGCCCACAACTGTTGGTTTCAAAAGAATGACGAGTTCTGTTTTCTGCGATACGTTATTGATAGTTCGGAACAAGTTACCAAGAGCAGGCACATCACCTAGGAACGGTACTTTTGACACTTGCTCGATATTTTGCTGTTTCATCAAGCCGCCAATAACCACCACATCGCCATCTTTTGCGCGAATCACTGAGTCAGATTCTCGAATCGAGCTTTTTGCCAGCGGGAGTTGAACGTTGTTGAAGTCACCACCAAGGTTTAGCTTTTTAATCTCTTCTTCCACTTCAATTACGGCAGGGTGAACATGCAGGAATACGTTACCTTTGTTGTCAATCTGTGGCGTAACATCTAGAGAGATCCCTGAGAAGAAAGGCGTCAACTCAACTTCAGGAACCGCATTAGAGTTTTCACCATTACCCGCATTACTAGAAAGTTCGGTTACAAAGTACTCGTCGGTACCGACTTTAATAACTGATTTCTGGTTATTTGCTGCGGTAATACGTGGGCTAGAAAGCACGTTCAAGTCGCCCTGCGTCGCCATAAAGTTCATCACGGCTGAGAAGTTACCATCACTGATGGTGATATTAGTTTGCCCACCTAAAAGTGAACCAATCGCATCCAATGGAGGTAGACCACCTGTAGGACCTGGACGGTTGATAACTACGCTACCTGAATTACCAATAGAAGCAGTCATATTCGACCAGTTGATACCTTGCTGGTAACCGTCACTTAGCGTCACCTCTAAAATCTTCGCTTCTAGGATAACTTGGCGCTGCATACGCTCCTGAGAAACGCCCAAGAACTCACGAACTTCACGAATTTCATCAGGGAAAGCACGTAAGGTGATCACACCCGCTTGTGGCGTAACAACAACACTTTGGCCTTGACCTGAGCCAATTAGGTTTGCAACGGCTTGTTGCAGCATCGGCCAAAAATCACTTTCGGTGATGGTTTCAATGCGTGTACCGCCAGTCGATGTGGTTGAGCTATCACCGTTGTTGTTATTTGAATCAGAAGAATCTGAATCGTCAGAACTGCCACCAGAGCTAGAAGTGCCCGCAGATGTCACAGAACCCGTCACGATACTGGTCAGTGAGCGGCCAGAACGTTTGAACTGAAGATAATCAACAGGAATGGTCACTGTGCGCATACCAGCAGGATAAACCTGAATCACTTTGCCTGATTTCACAACATCGTAGCCATACATGTCTTGTACAACGTTGAGCACTTCATCTAAGGTGACGTCGGAAAGGTTAACGGTGATGTTGCCTTGCACTGCTGGGTGGATAGCCACACTGTATTCAGTTCCTTTCACCAAAGAGGCAAAGAAGCTACGAGCTTCTACTGCGTTCGCTTGGATTCTAAAACGCTTTAAAGTGCCTTGCTCTGAAGACACGCTAGTGTCTAAGTTCGGCATAAGATCGGCTTCTACAGAAGAAGGGATCTCTTCTAGTGCACGGCTATTTGCTTCATTGATAGACTCATTAAGTGCTTGCTTCACTTCCACTGGGTCTCGGTGACCCATAGAACAACCCATTAAGGAAGCAACCACGATTCCTACAACTAATTTGCGCATATCTGATCAGGCTCTGGTTATTATTTTTTTACGTTTAAACCAAAAAGCTCTAGTTTCCACTGACGGTCACCACGCTTTAAAGTTACAAATTCACTGTTGATACTGGCTACACGGTAGCCATTGAGTTTCGCTCCCGGCTCAACAATACGGTTATTCAAAATCGCCACGCATTGAGTATTTGGTTTACATACAATACTGTTCAGTGTTGGCAAGCGATATTGTTTTGCTTTCGGCTTTGTTTGCTCTGTGACTGGCTTTTGCCAGCCTAATGGTGCTGTTGGGTCTTGGCTTGCCCAGCTATGACCAGCAACAACTGTCAGCATTAGGGAGATTATGATTTGCTTAACCACCAATAAACTCCTCTCGTGAACCTAAGGTGTAAACTTCCAGTACAAGTTTTGCTTTTGGATATTCTTCCACGTTGTAGCTAAAGCTTCGCCAGTAGTAACTCGCTGGTAAACCTTCTAATTTCGTCAGATAGTTAGCAATTGAAAAGTAATCGCCAGTCAACTCCATGCGCACAGGGTGTACGTAATAACCCGAGTATTGCGACGCTTCTTTGTCTTCTGTAATTGGTTCAGCAGGTAAAGTTTGTAGAGATACCAAATGAATACCACTTTGCTGCTCTAAGACACTCTCCAACAAACTTGCCATTTGCGAAGGAGTAATCAAATGTTCGATGATCTCTGAAAGTTGCATTGAAAGGTGTTGGCTTTCCATAAGCAATTGAGAGATAGCTTGATCAATTTCCGCGTTCGGATCTTTTTTCAACTGCGCTTGAATACGTAAGATCTCGATTTCTGTCTGTTGATTCGTCTGTTTTAAGTTACGTAGCTGCTTATCGTTACTCGTAACCTCATTCAGTTTTGGCTCCAAGACCAAAGTGAAAAGCAACATCACTACCGTCACTAAACCACACAGTGCGATGAGTACTTTTTCACGCCCGCTCATTTCATCGAAGCGCTCTTCTAACGAGGACCAAAACTCATTCATTTCTCTTTGTCTCCGCGCGTCTTCAATTCAAAGGTCACGATGTTGTCTTCATTACGTCCGATTTTTACGTCATCAAACGTGCGCCCTACAAGGCTAATTTCATTTTTAAACTGGCTTACCCAATTCGGAACTGCGCTTGGCGATCTCGCCAAACCTTGGAGATCTAAAGTCGATGCATCAATACGAATTGCAGACAAAGAAATATTGTTGCTGCCCAACTTGGCTAAAGCCTGCATTACGCCAGAGTAGCCTGTACGTTGTGAATCATCGTACTTACCAACGGCTTTTAATGAGTCACGCTTCGCTTTTACTTCACGCTCTAAACGCGCTTTGGCCGCGATCTTATTGGTGTCTGGCTGATGCTTACGTAATTTGGCTTGTTGGTGTTGAAGTTCTGACTTCATGATATCGCCCTTGCTTTTCACAATCGCAATTTCATCTTCTACACCTTGGCTTTGCCAAGTCACATAACCGTAAGAAACAAAGATCAACGCAGCCGCAACACCCCAAGAAATAGCAACGTTTTTGAGGGTTAATAAATTCTTCTTCGGTTTAAGGAAGTCTGGATAAAGATTGACACGTCGCTCACTGGACGTAGCTAACGCCGTATCTGCCAATACATGACCAGATAGTTCGTGTTCTTCAGTAAGCAGCGGAGAGACTTTGGTGCTTAAGCGGTAGTTAAGCGATTCCACCAGTTCTTGTTCATCTTCATCGTCACAACACACCTTCAGTTGGTGCAACTGAACATGACGCAGTTGAGAAGAGAGGTAATCGATTGAACGCTGTAGCTCTAGCGACAAGCTATCCATTTGCAAGTCACTCGAAGGTACGCCCGTTAGTGGTGGCGTTACACTGCGAATAGAACGGTGGAAAGCGATAGTATGATCAACGAATGCGCTGATACGGAAGTGTCCGCGTGCGCTGCGTTGTAGCAATAAGAAATTACCAAGTTCACCTGAGGTATCACCCCAGATGTCATCTTCAGGAATAATCGCTTCAAGGCTCAGTTGAACTCGACTCGCAAGCAGTACAATCTTATCGAGAATTTTGCGAGAAAGAACATAAGCTTGGACTTTATTCGAGTTTGGTAGCTCTACTGCATCGGCAATAATGTCAATAGCACGCTCAGATATCAGCTCTTTTAACAAAAACGGCAACGCCGATGGCCACTCATTGCGAGGCATAGCAGGCTTGTCGATTTGGTACATCTGATAGTAGTTGTGAGCTAACACAACCGTTAACGAATCATAAGAGCTTGCAGCTACACTTAATGCCTGTTCACAGGCACGTTCCCAATTTGATTCTGAGATCTCAAATTTAGATGGTCGGCTGCTTTTCGTCGGTGATGATAAATAAACTGCGTCTGGCTGAATAACCAAAAAGCAAGTGCGACCACCGACCGATGATCGCTTGAGCTTGTCGAGTACTGCTTTAAAATCCATGATTATTATCTTTATTTTTTTCGCCAGCGATTTCTTCGTCCCAGTTTAACTTGGGATTCAGATTGAGAAGTCGGCGCCGGTGTAGAACGAGGAAGGTACTGCTCTTCAGAAGAGAAGTAACGCCCTTGCCCACCGTGAACACCCAACTCATTAAGCGTGTTCAACTCGTGCTTATTCTCAATACCCACTGCTATTATTTTTGTTTTGCTGTTTGCGGCCGCACCCAACATACTGCGAACAAACAACTGGTTTTCATGTCTCTGATCGATCTTTGTTACCAAGCTGCGATGAAGCTTGAGATAACGAATGTCTACTTCTTTTAAGTAATGCGTGCTGACAATGGTACGTCCGGCCTGCCCAATCATTACGTAGCATTCTAAACCGGACAGCATTTTAGCGACTGGTCGCATAAAGTCTAAGTGTCTTACAAATTGTGCTTCCACAAACTCAAAAATGAGACACTTTCTTTGCTCCCGTGACAATTGTAAGAGTTCATCACGGAACCACTTGAAATATTCTCGCTGCCCAAAAGGCACAACATGAAGATTAAGCACATATTGCTTAGAGCTATCAAAGTTGTGTTTAAAGTCTTTTAAGAATGTACCAATAACGGCGCGATCCATTTGCGCTTCATAGCCGACTTGACGAACGGCAGAAATAAAACGAGAAGCTTTAACAATGCCATTTTCCGGATCGCGAATCCGACATGTTAACTCTTCGTGCAATGGTTTTTTATGCGCCACATCACTTATTGAATAGGCTGATTGTGCGTAGAGTATCACATTTTCAGACGTGAGTGCTGTGTCAAATAGCGTACGCCATCTCACACTGCCTCGTGCTTCTTCATCATGATTCCACTTTTTAAAACGGCTCCAATTATTGTTGTTCTGCAATTGGGCACTACGCAATGCGGTTTCTGCTTCATCAATGATTTGGCTATGACGCTCTCCTTCTTTGTACATGGTGATTCCGATATGACACCAGTTATCAGAATCCAATGGATAAGGAGGATGGAGTTTTTCTAATTGACGAATACATTGAGACGCCAAGTTTGCGACATCTTTCGCTGCTTGGTGAGGTAAGAAAAGCGCAAAGTCAGCATCGTAGTAACGAGAAAATACGACATCGGGATAACGTTGAACTAAATTGGACAGCAAACTACCAATCTCAACGATAAATTCATCGCAAGTTTGTTTGTCCTGTTCTTCTTCTACAGATTTCCAGTCTTGAACTCGTATCAGCATCACTGCACCACGAGCCCCACTTTCTAACAGCGCCGATTCAAGCTTACTATCAAACAAAACTCGGTTTGCTGTACCAGTTAACTTATCGAGGAAAGTTTGAGTACGAATAAAGGTATCAAAGCGACTGCGCTCTTGGCGGGCATCTTGCAGCTCTTCAATTAATACATCCAATGCTTCGCTTGCCGTGTATGGCCATTCTCGCTCATCACCTTTCGCGTATTGCTCAACCCGCCCAGCTAAGATCATACGACCGCGCTCTTCGAGCATTTCAGAGCCAGCAAGTTGTTCTTTGAGCCATGCAACACCACGCATCAAGCAGAAGATGATCAAGATGACCGCGAGCGTAATCGACCACAAAGCTTGCATTGAATAGCCGTAGCCTAAATAAGGAGGAATAGCCTTAAAGTAGATGACATAGTCTTGGTTGTGAGTGAGCTGAAACTCATGCTCAAACAACATGGAACTGTCTATCTTGTGGGAGGTGTCTTTGAAGCGGTATACGACGGCGTTATTCGTCGAGAGCGTCATCTCAACAATGTTACTTGCCTGTAGCATCTTTGGCATCCAACGCTGCATGGAATATGCTGCGTCAGGGTCTTCCATCTCTTTATCAACCACTTCAACGATCCCTTCCAAATAATGGTTGAGATACTCTTGCCCTAGTCGCTTAAAAGAGAGGGTGCCGCCGACAAACAAGATAAACATTGCGCAAATGACGATCATGGTGACAAAAGCCACCAGCCGCGTGCTTAGCTTAAGAGTTGGGGTATACCTCATGAATACCAAATTCCTTTTCTATTCATCATATACCTTGTTGAAATGTTTATACTTGATAAGCGTTCAGTAAACAATCGCATTCGTATGAATGTGAGAAGCTGAGGCGGAAAGAAACAAGGCATCATTCGATATTTGAGAGTTGCTGCCTTTTTGTGGCGATACGGAAATAATGTGAACCACAATGACAGAACATAACGGGAATAAAAAAGCCGCGAAATTCGCGGCCTTTTAAATTCAATATCAATTAGATTTTAGAACGGGATATCGTCGTCAAAATCCATTGGCGGCTCGTTATATTGCGGCTGTTGTTGCTGCGGAGCCTGTTGTTGCTGTTGCTGAGGAGCGTTGTATTGCTGCTGTTGAGCCGGTTGTTGAGGTTGACCCCAGCCGCCTTGTTGCTGCTGTTGTTGACCGCCACCCATTGGAGCGCCACCTTGAGCACGACCGCCAAGCATTTGCATTACGCCATTGAAGCCTTGAACAACCACTTCTGTTGAGTAGCGATCTTGACCACTTTGGTCTTGCCATTTACGAGTTTGAAGTTGACCTTCAACGTAAACTTGAGAACCTTTACGTAGGTACTCACCCGCTACTTCAGCAAGCTTGCCGAATAACACAACACGGTGCCATTCTGTTTTTTCGCGCTGTTCGCCAGTCGCTTTATCACGCCATGACTCAGAAGTTGCAATCGTGATGTTTGCTACTGCACCGCCATTAGGCATGTAACGAATTTCAGGGTCGTTACCTAGATTCCCCACCAAAATAACTTTGTTAATTCCACGGCTGGCCATGATGTGCTCCGTTTCACTCTGGATCTATATATAAAATTTTAGCGCATAAGAATACACGCTTTGGTGTTTTGATTAAAGCCTAATCCCATTGTGTTCTGAGATTAGAAATTGTGGAATCAAAATCTCACTCCAACCTCTAGGCGTAGCATTTTTGATTCGTTTTGCAGATATCGTTTCGCGAACCTTTGAATCTCAACGCATTTCCTCTCTAACGCTATAGCTCCAAATTGTGATTGATGACACCGTATTTGCGTTTTTGACCTCATGGAACTTCACTCAAGGAGATTAGGGCGCGTGAAAAAATCAGCTTATGCGAGAAAATTGTTTTTGATCAGTATGGAAGACGACGCAGAGAAAAAAGTCGAAGCGCTCGTGAAATACACTGATATTGATATCCCTGTCATCTCCACACAAGCACTGATGGAAGCCAATCCAAAGCATCGCAATAAAATCCTGTTGATTGACTTTAGTGAACATAAAACACTCGTACAATCGATCAAAAACTTGCCTTTAATTTGGAAGAATTTTGAAACGGTCATATTCAATGTTCCTAAACGCTTAACCACCGATGAGTTGTTGTCTTTTGGGCAACTAAAAGGCGTATTTTATCAGGAAGACTCTCTAGAGCAGGTAGGTGAAGGCTTGAGAGAAATCGTGAATGGTCAGAACTGGTTGCCAAGAAATGTCACTAGTCAATTGCTTCACTATTATCGCAATGTCCTCAGCACGCACACCGCCCCAGCAACCGTGGACTTAACCATCCGTGAGTTGCAAGTTTTACGTTGTCTTCAGGCAGGAGCATCTAACAATCAAATGGCAGAAGAATTGTTCGTCAGTGAATTCACCATTAAATCTCACCTTTATCAGATATTCAAAAAGCTCTCCGTAAAGAATCGCGTTCAAGCTATCGCTTGGGCAGACCAAAACTTGTTGTCATAAATCAGATGAACAACACAATTTCGCTCATACAGTGATGGCTCATGCTTATTTAGGCTCAAATTGACGTACTTTTTCCTACTTAATTCATGATTCATATGCATCTCTCGTGTTAAAGTGATGCCCAGATTCTTGATTAAAAAATGAGAAAGGATATTCCCCCAATGATTAAAAAATGTCTGTTCCCTGCAGCTGGCTATGGTACGCGCTTCCTCCCAGCGACTAAGTCTATGCCTAAAGAAATGATGCCTGTAGTGAACAAGCCACTGATTGAGTACGGTGTAGAAGAAGCCATCCAAGCTGGCATGAATGGCATGTGCATCGTAACAGGTCGTGGTAAGCACTCAATCATGGACCACTTCGATAAAAACTACGAACTGGAACACCAAATCAGCGGAACAAACAAAGAAGAACTATTGGTTGATATCCGTGAAATCATTGACTCTGCAAACTTCACTTACATTCGCCAGCGTGAGATGAAAGGTCTAGGTCACGCAATCCTTACTGGTCGCGAATTGGTCGGTGATGAACCATTTGCAGTAGTACTTGCCGATGACCTTTGTGTGAACGAGCAGGAAGGCGTGTTGGCTCAAATGGTAGCGCTATTCAAACAGTTCCGTTGTTCAATCGTTGCTGTTCAGGAAGTACCAGAAGAAGAAACTCATAAATACGGCGTAATCTCTGGTGAGATGATTAAAGATGACATCTACCGCGTAGACGACATGGTTGAGAAACCAGAACAAGGTACTGCGCCAAGTAATCTAGCGATCATCGGTCGTTACATCCTAACTCCAGACATTTTCGAACTGATCGAAAACACGGAACCGGGTAAAGGCGGCGAAATCCAAATTACTGACGCACTGCTTAAGCAAGCAAAAGCAGGTTGTGTATTGGCGTACAAATTTAAAGGTCAACGTTTCGACTGTGGTAGCGTAGAAGGTTACATCGAAGCCACAAACTACTGCTTCGAAAACCTATACCTAAAAGACGAAAAGAAGTCTGAGCTAGGTAAACACGCAACAAAGAAAGAAGTGTAAATAACTCAAACTTACTGATTCTAAAGCCCAGCTTAATGCTGGGCTTTCTTTTACTGTTTTTTTGTCCAGTATTTTCTTTGCACATTTCTCACACTATGTAATACTTGCGTCACTTGGTTATACATAGAGCAAAAACGATGGATAAAATAGAAGTTCGTGGTGCCCGCACCCATAACCTCAAAGACATCAACCTCACTATCCCCCGCGATAAACTGATTGTCATTACTGGTTTGAGTGGTTCTGGTAAATCCTCTCTCGCATTCGATACTTTGTACGCTGAAGGTCAAAGACGTTACGTAGAATCGCTATCAGCTTACGCACGTCAGTTTTTGTCTCTAATGGAAAAACCAGATGTTGACCACATCGAAGGTTTATCTCCTGCGATCTCGATTGAGCAGAAATCAACATCACACAACCCGCGTTCTACCGTTGGTACTATTACTGAGGTGTACGACTACCTACGCCTGCTTTACGCGCGCGTTGGTGAACCTCGTTGCCCAACACACCATACACCTTTGGCAGCACAAACCATCAGCCAAATGGTCGATAAAGTCTTAGAGTTGCCAGAAGGTAGCAAAATGATGCTACTTGCACCTATCGTGAAAGAGCGTAAAGGTGAGCACGTTAAGACACTAGAGAACCTAGCAGCTCAAGGTTTCATACGCGCACGCATCGATGGCGAAACTTGCGATCTTTCTGATCCACCACCGCTAGAGCTACACAAGAAACACACTATTGAAGTGGTTGTCGACCGCTTTAAAGTTCGCCCAGATTTGCAGCAACGTTTGGCTGAATCATTCGAAACCACACTAGAGCTATCTGGTGGTATTGCGGTTGTGGCACCAATGGACGGCGACGGCGAAGAGGTGATCTTCTCAGCTAACTTTGCTTGCCCTATTTGTGGCTACAGCATGCAGGAACTTGAGCCTCGTTTGTTCTCGTTCAACAACCCAGCTGGTGCTTGCGGCACTTGTGATGGCTTAGGTGTGCAGCAATATTTCGACCCAAGCCGAGTTATTCAAGATGAAACGCTAAGCTTGGCACAAGGTGCGATTCGCGGTTGGGATCAAAAGAACTATTACTACTTCCAGATGCTGACAGCACTGGCGGATCATTACGGCTTCGATCTTCACGCACCATTTAACTCTCTACCAAAGAAAACCCAAGACATCATTCTTAAAGGATCGGGGCGTACTGAAGTTGAGTTCAAATATATAAACGATCGTGGCGACATTCGTGTAAAACGCCATCCTTTTGAAGGGATCCTGAATACACTTGAGCGCCGTTACCGCGATACCGAATCTAACTCGGTACGTGAAGAACTTGCGAAATACATCTCGACCAAGTCTTGTTCAAGCTGTGGCGGTACTCGTCTGCGCCTAGAAGCTCGTAACGTCTTTATTGCCGATACGACACTACCGGAGATTGTAGAACTCAGCATCGCCGACGCATTGGAATTCTTCCATTCTTTGAAGCTAGAAGGTCAACGTGCCCAAATCGCTGAAAAAGTGATGAAAGAAATCAACGATCGCCTGCAATTCTTGGTTAACGTAGGATTGAACTACCTCAACTTATCACGCAGCGCGGAAACCTTATCAGGTGGTGAAGCTCAACGCATTCGTTTAGCGAGCCAAATTGGTGCCGGTTTGGTAGGTGTTATGTACGTACTGGATGAGCCATCGATTGGTCTCCACCAGCGTGATAACGAACGCCTATTGAAAACCCTGACCCACCTAAGAGATTTGGGTAACACAGTGTTAGTGGTTGAGCACGATGAAGATGCGATTCGTTGCGCTGATCACGTGATCGATATCGGTCCAGGTGCAGGTGTGCACGGTGGTAACGTGGTCGCTGAAGGCACGATGGACGAGATTATCGCCAATCCAAACTCACTGACTGGTCAGTACCTCAGTGGCGCGAAAGAGATTGCGGTACCAAAAGAGCGTACACCACGCGATCCAAAGAAAACCGTTGAACTACTTGGTGCGACAGGTAATAACTTAAAGAATGTTGACCTTTCCGTTCCTGTTGGCTTGTTCAGCTGTATTACTGGTGTATCCGGCTCAGGTAAATCAACGCTGATTAATGATACCTTCTTTAAGATTGCTCATACCCAGTTGAATGGTGCAACAACGGCGCACCCTTCACCATATAAAGCAATCAAAGGGTTAGAGCACTTCGATAAAGTTATCGACATTGACCAAAGCCCTATCGGTCGTACACCACGTTCAAACCCAGCCACTTACACTGGAATCTTTACTCCGATTCGTGAACTGTTTGCGGGCACGCAAGAGTCACGATCTCGTGGTTACAAACCGGGGCGCTTTAGCTTTAACGTACGCGGTGGTCGCTGTGAAGCCTGTCAGGGTGATGGCGTAATCAAAGTAGAAATGCACTTCCTACCTGACGTCTACGTTCCTTGTGATGTGTGTAAAGGTAAACGCTACAACCGCGAAACACTTGAAGTACGTTACAAAGGCAAGACCATTGATGAAGTACTGGAAATGACGGTAGAAGATGCACGTACTTTCTTCGATCCAGTACCTGCGATTGCTCGTAAGCTGCAAACTCTGATGGATGTAGGTTTGTCTTACATTCGCTTAGGTCAAGCAGCAACGACGCTGTCAGGCGGTGAAGCTCAGCGTGTGAAACTGGCTAGAGAGCTGTCTAAGCGTGATACGGGCAAAACCTTATACATTTTGGATGAACCGACAACCGGTCTGCACTTCCACGATATCCAGCAGTTATTAACCGTACTGCACCGTCTGCGCGACCACGGAAATACCGTTGTCGTCATTGAGCACAACCTCGATGTAATTAAGACGGCAGACTGGATTATTGACTTAGGTCCTGAAGGTGGACAAGGCGGCGGTGAGATCATCGCGCAAGGAACTCCTGAAGATGTGTCTCAGATCGAAGGTTCACACACAGCTCGCTTCCTTAAGCCTATGTTGAAGTAGAAAAAACAGGTAAAGTACAAAGACCAGCCATTGCTGGTCTTTTTTCATTCAAAACAACAAAATAACTATGGCTACTATACACGTCAGTGGAACTAAGCTTTCTCCAGATAAAGTGCAAGTTCCTCTTAACCGCAAGTTTCTCATCGCGTTAGCAGCACTCTTTCTGCTGGCGATGCACTTCTTCATGCCTAATCCGGGTGGCTCTGGACTAGCACTGTCTTTTAATGCGACCACGTGGATTGCGTTCAGCTTTGCACTTGGTATTGGCTGCTACCAACTTGCGACCAATCGTGTATTACGCTACTCCAAATTAACAATTGGTCTGTTGATCAGCTGTATCATCATGACGCTGCCTATCTTCTACCCCAATGCGGATAGTGCGCTTGCGGCAAATAAGCTGATTGGTCTGTGGTGTGGCATGTTGTTCTTCATCGTGCTGCAGCAATTCCATTTCAGTAACAAGCACCGTCAGCGATTATTATGGTTTATTGTGCTTGCCGTCGTTATCGAAGCGATTTTCGGTTTAACGCAATATCTTTACCTTAAGCCAGGAAACGTATTTGGATACGACACGGTAGCCAACCGCCCTTATGGCATCTTCCAGCAACCAAATGTCATGGCGAGCTTCCTTGCAACTGGTTTAGTGATTGCCAGCTATCTACTCGCCAGACAACCTTACAAATATTCTCGTAAACTCAGCGATATTTACCTGTTGTACGCCGTACCTGTACTGACACTGCCTCTTATCGTTGCCCTTGCCTCTCGTACTGGTTGGCTAGCATCCATCATTGCTATTTTGCTGGTGATTCCATACATGTATCGCTTTGCAACGCGTGCACGTTTTGTTCGATGGGTGATGGCGATGGCAACAGGTCTCGCGCTGTCGATTGTGGTGATGAATATTGCCTTCCCAGATGGAAACGGTCTTGCCAGTGAAAAGGTGAATATGGAGTCACCACGTGCTTACACCTTCCCACAAACATTGGACATGGTGATTGAGAAGCCATTCACTGGGTACGGTTACGGCAAGTTTGAGTCAGAATACATGCTATACACAGCGCGTCAGCATGCACTCAATGAAAGCTATCCTGCGGGCTTGCCATCGATGGATCACCCGCACAATGAATTGTTGTACTGGGCGGTAGAGGGCGGATTGTTGCCAATTCTGGGGATCTTTTTGGCAATGGCGTTAGTGCTATATCGCATCTACCAAGCCAAACGCGGTACTCGCTTAGCACTGCTGGCACTGTTTATTCCAATCGTGCTGCACTCGCAATTAGAATATCCCTTCTATCATTCATTGGTGCATTGGCTGATCTTTGTGATTCTGCTTTATTGGGTCGACCAACGAGTTTCTCGTTACCGCCAAGCACCGTTTAGCAAAGTAACCAAAAGTTTATTGCGAGTATGTAGCCTAGTCATTCCTACTGTGTTTACTTTCTACATGGTTAGCGCATTGCACACCAACTATGTCTTAACCAAGTTTGAAACTACGCGCCCAACTAACCCGGATATTTTGAATCAAGTGACGAACCCTGTGGTTTGGAAGGATCGTTTCGATTGGGATGTGTACAGTACTTTCTTAAACATTGGCTTATACAAGCAAGATCCAACCTTGATTCAGCCTTACATTGATTGGTCATTGGAAATCATTAAAGACAAGCCACGCCCGGCGTTTTACAACAACTTGATACTGGCATATCAAGGGTTGGATGACACAAGCAAGGCGGAACAAATTCGTGCAGAGGCACAGTTCCTGTTCCCTAAAATTGATTTCAGTGGCGTCAACTATCAGCCACCTTCTCAAGCCATATCTGCCTCACCAACACCGACTTCAGGTGCTGAGCAATAAATACAAAAAAAGCGAAGGAATAACCTTCGCTTTTCTTTACCTCATTACCGAGTCGATTTATTCAGTCAGTGACTCTTCTAAAGCTCGCAAACACAAAGCTACATTTTCAGGTCGAGCACCATAGCCCATCAAACCAATTCGCCATGCTTTACCAGCCAGTGCACCAAGACCTGCACCAATCTCTAGATTGTAGGTTTCGAGTAAGTGATTACGCACTTTTACTTCATCAATTCCTTCAGGGACATAAATCGCATTCAATTGCGGTAGTCGATACTCTTCTTCTACCACAAATTCAAAGCCTAGTTTTTGCAGACCTGCTTTGAGCTTCTCGTGCATTAACTGGTGACGCGCCCATGCATTTTCTAAACCTTCATTTTTAAGGATAAGTAGAGCTTCATGCAGAGCATACAAGCTGTTCACTGGCGCCGTGTGGTGATAACTGCGTTTGCCTTCTCCACTCCAGTAACCTAATACTAAGCTTTGATCCAAGAACCAGCTTTGAACCGGTATCGTTCTTGATTGAATCTTCTCAATAGCTGCTGGAGAAAGCGTGACAGGCGATAAACCTGGAACACACGAAAGACATTTTTGGCTGCCCGAATACACTGCATCTAACTGCCACTCGTCAACTTTAAGAGGTACACCACCAAGCGAGGTCACAGCATCAACAATCGATAACAGACCGTATTGCTTCGCGAGTAGACCCAGAGCTTGCGCATCACTTACCGCGCCTGTCGATGTTTCTGCATGAACAAAAGCAAGAATCTTCGCATCAGGGTGCTGCTTTAATGCTTCTTCAACTTTATCGACAGATACAGGGGTTCCCCACTCATCATCGACGACAACCGCTTCACCACCAGCACGAACCACGTTTTCACGCATACGCTCACCGAAGACACCGTTACGGCAGACGATGACCTTGTCGCCCTTTTCTATCAGGTTAACGAAGCACGTTTCCATGCCCGCACTGCCCGGCGCAGAAACTGCGATAGTAAATTCATTTTCTGTTTGGAAAGCGTATTTAAGTAGTTGTTTTAATTCATCCATCATAGCAATGAAAAGTGGGTCTAGGTGACCAACTGTTGGACGGCTAAGCGCTTGTAAAACCTGAGGTGAAATATCAGATGGACCAGGTCCCATTAAAATACGATGTGGGGGAATAAAGCTTTGGATCGGCATGTCAGCTCCTTGATTGCAGTCATTCATCCTGAGCGTTATAAAAGTTCTATTCAAAAGGTTGGCTCAGGTATCAAAGTTTTCACCCTAATAGATTTTTCCTCTATCGGCAATTAGCCCTAAGTATAGAGGTCAAACCACTGTCACAAATTCGTTAATAAAAACTTTCATAATGGTTGAGATATTGGTTGACAATGTGACAGCAAAACCGTTCAATGTTTAAGCTTTATGCAGAAGAGGAGCACTGCCCAGGCAGGTGATTTGTGGAGCCGCAATTCCAATACCAATCACTCAGGGGGAGCAGTGCCGAGGTAAGTCAAAGTTGCAGGATTTGACTTGTCGGTTGACTTGGGTTGAGTCCCATCAACTGTCATCAGCGCCGTATGATGAAGAGCTTCTGAGGGTAAATTTTCAAATTACATTCTAACTACCTCTCTATTTGCTCTGTTCCTTTCCTCACCAAACATTGGATGTATTGGGCAACCAATTAATTGTTGTTATTTTTTCAGGAAGTCGTGGGAGAACGCAGTGAGCGCATTTAACGTAGCAAAATTCGGTGGAACCAGTGTTGCCAACTTTGAGGCAATGAGTCGTTGCTCCACTATCATAGAAAACAACCCAAATACTCGTCTTATCGTCAGCAGCGCTTGCTCAGGTGTCACTAACTTATTGGTTGAGCTGGCAAATGGTGTTCAAGACCAAGAACATCGAGCAGAAGTACTTCAGAAACTAGCAGGTATCCACGAATCGATTCTGTCGCAGCTAGAAAACGCAACCGAAGCAGCAGCTGAGGTTTATTCGATTCTTGATACCGTCACGAGCTTGGCAGAGGCTGCTTCAATCCAAGCAAGCACCAAACTGACAGACCATTTAGTCGCTTGTGGTGAATTAATGTCGACTCATATCCTTGCACAACTAATGCGTGAGCGTGGTGTGAACGCAGTTCGTTTTGATATTCGCGACGTGCTAAAAACCGATGGTAATTTTGGTCGAGCTGAACCTAATGTCGAGACAATTTCGCAGCTAGCACAAGAAAAGTTAGTACCACTTTGCCAAGAATATGTGGTTATCACCCAAGGTTTTATTGGCTCAGATGAAGAAGGCAATACCACCACGCTTGGCCGTGGCGGCAGTGACTACAGTGCAGCACTCATTGCAGAAGGTGTGAAAGCAGCAGGTCTAGAGATTTGGACCGACGTACCGGGCATCTATACCACAGACCCACGTATCGCCTCAAAAGCAGCGCCAATCCCAGAGATCAGCTTTAGCGAAGCATCAGAGATGGCAAACTTCGGCGCAAAAATTCTACACCCTTCAACGCTAGTTCCGGCACTTCGTCACGACATCCCTGTATTCGTAGGCTCGTCTAAAGAACCGGAAAAAGGTGGTACATGGATCCGCCACCAAGTAGAGAGCTCACCTTTATTCCGAGCACTTGCTCTGCGCTGCAACCAAACCATGGTGACATTACGCAGTGCTAACATGTTCCACGCATACGGCTTCTTAGCCAAAGTATTTGAGATCCTAGCGAAGCACAAAATCTCTGTAGATCTGATCACCACATCTGAAATCAGTGTGTCACTCACTCTTGACCAAACAGACACGTCTGGCGGTGCTCCTCAGTTACCACAAGCCGCGCGTGAAGAGCTTGAAGAGCTATGTAAAGTAGAAGTAGAACACGACCTATGTCTCGTCGCTCTGATTGGTAACAACATGAGTGAAAGCAAAGGCTACGCGAAGCAAGTATTTGGCACGCTAGAAGACTTCAACCTACGTATGATCTGTTACGGAGCAAGTCCACATAACCTGTGCTTCCTTGTTCACGAGTCCGTATCTCGCCAAGCGATTCAAAAACTGCATACTGAATTGTTCGAGCAATAAGACTGCTTTCATTCACTAATAAACAAGGGCTGCACATGGCAGCCCTTTTCGTTTCTATATGGTTTGGTTAACCGTTAATGTTCGGACCTAACCATTTCTCCGCTTCGATCCTATCCCAGCCTTTACGATCAGCATAGCTTTGCAACTGATCCTCTTGGATCTGAGCGATCGCAAAGTAACGAGAGTCAGGATGCGAGAAGTACCAACCCGATACAGATGCACCTGGGTACATCGCATAGCTCGATGTCAATGACATACCAATGTTTTCTTCAACATTCATCAGCTCCCAAAGCGGTCCTTTCTCAGTATGCTCTGGACATGCTGGGTAGCCAGGAGCAGGACGAATACCTTGGTATTTCTCACGAATCAGGTCTTCATTCGACAGAGCTTCATCCGCAGCGTAACCCCAAATCTCTTTACGCACACGCTCATGTAGATACTCAGCAAATGCTTCCGCCAGACGGTCCGCTACCGCTTGAATCATGATGGCATTGTAATCATCACCTTGCGCTTTGTATTCGTCGGCAAGTTCACGCTCACCGATACCACCAGTTACTGCAAAAGCACCAACCCAATCGCGCTTACCAGACTCTTTCGGTGCAACATAATCAGACAGACAGTAGTTGAAGCCTTTTGGTTTCTCCGTTTGCTGACGCAAGTTATGCAGCACTTTCGCCACTTCAGTACGCGACTCGTCGGTGTAGACTTCGATATCATCACCCACGCTTGCAGCAGGGAACAGACCACACATACCTCGCGCTTTGAGTAAGCCTTCACGCTCAACACGATCCAATAACTCATTAGCGTCTTTGTACAGGCGCTGCGCCTCTTCACCCACTTCTTCATGGTCAAAGATTGTTGGGTATTTACCGACTAATGACCAAGTCATAAAGAAAGGTGTCCAGTCGATGTACTTACGCAAAGTAGACACTTCAAAGTCATCAAAAATGTGGATGCCCGGCTTCACAGGGGCAGGAGGCGTATACTTATCCCAATCAATCGCGACTTTGTTCGCTCTCGCTTCTTCTAAAGTAACAGGCTTGGTGCGCGGCTTCTTACGGTTATGCTGATCACGTACGCGTTCATAATCCACGTCAAGTTTCTCAACAAAGCCAGGACGAAGTTCGTCTGAAAGTAATGATGTACATACACCAACCGCACGAGAAGCGTTATTGACGTAAACCACTGGATGTTTGTAGTTTTGCTCAATCTTTACCGCCGTATGCGCTTTGGATGTTGTCGCACCACCAATCAGAAGCGGAAGATCAAAGTCAAGACGCTCCATTTCTTTGGCTACATGCACCATTTCATCGAGGGACGGAGTAATCAAACCAGAAAGACCAATGATATCGACGTTTTCCTCTTTGGCTACCTTGAGGATCTTCTCACATGGAACCATTACGCCAAGATCGATGATCTCGTAATTGTTACATTGCAGCACCACACCAACAATATTCTTACCTATATCGTGAACGTCACCTTTTACCGTAGCCAACAAAATCTTACCGTTGGAAGAGCCCGCTTGCTTCTCTTTATTAATAAAAGGTTCTAAGTGCGCTACTGCCTGCTTCATAACACGCGCTGATTTCACTACCTGCGGAAGGAACATCTTACCTTCACCAAATAAGTCACCCACCACGTTCATACCGTCCATCAACGGACCTTCGATTACTTCCAGTGGTTTGGATGCATTAAGGCGAGCTTCTTCGGTATCTTCAACGATGAATTCAGTAATGCCTTTAACCAACGCATGCTCTAGACGTTTTTCTACCGCCCAAGTACGCCACTCTAGTGCAGACGCATCTTCTTCTTTACCAACGCCTTTACCTGCGTATTCTGCGGCGATATCAAGTAGTCGCTCAGTCGAATCATCACGACGGTTAAGAACCACATCTTCTACCGCCTCACGCAGCTTATCAGGAACGTTATCGTAAATTTCCAACTGACCCGCATTAACGATGCCCATGTCCATACCATTTTTAAAACAGTGGTATAGGAACACCGCGTGAATCGCTTCACGAACGTAGTTATTACCGCGGAATGAGAAGGAAACGTTAGACACACCACCAGAGATCATCGCGTGAGGTAAGTCGCGCTTGATGTCAGCAACAGCTTCGATGAAATCCACGGCATAGTTGTTGTGTTCTTCGATGCCCGTCGCAACCGCAAAGATGTTCGGGTCAAAGATGATGTCTTCTGGTGGGAAGCCGACTTCATCAACCAAGATACGATAAGCATTAGTACAGATTTCTAGCTTACGCTCACGTGTTTCTGCCTGACCAACTTCGTCAAACGCCATAACGATAACTGCAGCACCATAGCGACGGATCAGCTTTGCTTGCTCAACAAACTTCTCTTTACCTTCTTTCAAAGAGATGGAGTTTACGATGCCCTTGCCCTGAATACACTTCAGACCCGCCTCGATAACCTCCCATTTAGAAGAGTCGACCATGATAGGCACTTTAGAGATCTCAGGCTCAGATGCGCATAGGTTTAGGAAGCGAACCATACAGGCTTCTGCATCCAACATGCCTTCATCCATGTTGATGTCGATGATCTGAGCGCCGTTCTCAACTTGTTGTCGGGCGACCTCTAACGCTTCATCATAGAGTTCTTCTTTGATCAGACGTTTAAATCGAGCAGAACCAGTTACGTTAGTACGTTCACCCACGTTGATAAACAGCGTCTCTTTTTCAATAGTAAGAGGCTCAAGACCGGATAAACGACACGCAACCGTAAGCTCAGGCAAATCACGAGGTTTCACACCTTCAACTGCCATTGCCATATGGCGAATATGCTCTGGCGTGGTACCACAACAACCACCAATTAGGTTGAGGAAACCGCTCTCCGCCCACTCTTTAACGTGTTCCGCCATATCTTCTGGCGAAAGGTCATACTCGCCAAAAGCGTTCGGTAGACCCGCATTTGGGTGAGTAGAAACAAAAGATTCCGAAATACGAGAAAGCTCTTCTACGTACGGGCGCAGTTCATCAGGACCAAGCGCACAGTTCAAACCAAATGAAATAGGGTTAACATGACGAAGAGAGTTATAGAAGGCTTCCGTTGTTTGACCAGAAAGCGTACGTCCAGAAGCATCGGTAATGGTACCGGAGATCATAACTGGCAACTCGATGCCTAGTTCTTCGAAGACGCTATCAACCGCGAATGCACAAGCTTTCGCGTTAAGTGTATCGAAGATAGTCTCGATCAGAATAAGGTCAGAGCCACCTTTGATCAGCGCTCGAGTTGATTCTGAATAAGCTTCAACAAGCTCATCGAAGCTGACGTTACGATAGCCCGGATCGTTTACATCAGGGGAGATAGAACAAGTACGGTTTGTTGGACCAAGCACACCCGCGACATAACGTGGGCGCTCTGGCGTTTTTGCCGTCCACTCATCAGCGGCTTCACGCGCAAGCTTTGCAGCGGCAAAGTTGATTTCCTCACTCAGGCTTTCCATCTCATAGTCAGCCATCGCAATCGTCGTCGCGTTAAAGGTGTTGGTTTCAAGAATATCAGCGCCTGCTTCTAAGTAAGCGCTGTGAATTTCCTTAATCAATTGAGGCTGAGTGAGCACCAACAAATCGTTGTTGCCTTTTAGATCACAATGCCAATCCGCAAAGCGCTCTCCTCGATAGTCTTGCTCTTCAAGTTTATATCCCTGAATCATGGTGCCCATACCACCATCGATCAGCAAGATACGTTGCTTTAATTGAGCTTCAATCTGTTGTCTTACATTACTTCCCACAGTACAGCCTCATTCCTTTAGTTATCTCTCCATCCTATCACACAAATTAAAGGAGTCTAGACGTCTAAAATACGAATTACTGATTATTTTGTCTCCGTCGAGTTACAAAATAATCTCGAAAAAATGTTTGCTATTTAGTCAACATCGTCCGAGAATTCCATTCATAAAATGTTACAAATAGAGAGCTCTATGTCGGTCTATCATACTTTATGTTTTCTATCTGCAGCGGCAATGGTTATTGCCTTTGTAAACAGTAAGATAGGAAAGATGCAAACCACCATCGCAATCACTGCCGGTTCGATGATTCTTTCACTCCTCATTCTAATCGCAGGTCAAAATGATTGGTTTCATCTCACCGAGATAGCGACCGAAACGGTTACCAGCATTAACTTCGAGGACTTTCTTCTTAAAGGTATCCTCGGATTCCTACTTTTTGCCGGTGGTTTGGGTATAAAACTCCCTAACCTCAAAGACCAAAAATGGGAAATCACCGTACTCGCTTTAGGTGCAACACTCTTCTCAACCTTCTTTATTGGTTTTGTACTTTACGGCTTCTGCCAAGCTATCGGCATTCAATTCGACCTCGTCTACTGCCTGCTATTCGGTGCGCTTATCTCCCCAACCGACCCGATTGCAGTACTCGCCATTGTTAAAAAGCTTAATGCACCAAAACGAATCTCTACACAGATCGAAGGTGAATCTCTGTTTAACGACGGCTTTGGTCTGGTTATTTTCGTAACACTATTCACCATCGCCTTCGGTACTGAAGCTCCAACGGTAGGTAGTGTGACAATGCTATTCATTCAAGAAGCGATTGGTGGCATCGTTTACGGCTTCGTACTAGGTTTAATTTTCCATTACCTAATCAGCGCAACTGATGACCACTCAATGGAACTACTACTTACTATAGGTGTACCAACCGCTGGTTACGCATTTGCAGAATACCTTCACGTATCTGGACCACTTGCGATGGTGGTATCGGGTATCATGATCGGTAATTGGACGCGCTTCATTGGCTTCTCTAAAGAGAGTGAAGATCATCTAGACCACTTTTGGGAATTGGTCGATGAGTTCCTAAATGGCGTGCTATTCCTTCTTATTGGTATGTCGATGCTGTTGTTCGAATTCCACAAAGAAGACTGGATCATGATGGCAATTTCAGTACCACTAGTACTGGCTGCTCGCTATCTAAGCGTGTTCATTTCTTACATCGGATTTAAGCGCTATAGAAAATATAATCCTTGGTCTATTAAGATCTTAACTTGGGGTGGCTTGCGCGGCGGCCTCGCTCTAGCTATGGCACTATCAATCCCATCGGGTATCTTAGTTATTCCAGAGAAATTGATTGATGTGAAAGAGATCATCATGGTGATGACCTACTCGGTGGTTGTGTTCTCAATCCTGATTCAAGGCTCCACCATTACGCCAATGATCGAGAAAGCGAAACAAGCAGAGAAAGACATGGAAGCAAAAGTTTCATCGGAACCACAAGAAGCAAAAGCATCTCAAGAATAAGTACCGCGACAATTCTTAAAAAAAGGCAGCCAACTGGCTGCCTTTTTTATACTTTGTTCGCGACTAGACCTCTAGACAATATTCTATTCCCTAGCCCAGCACCTTTTATAGTTCGATCAACCAAATACAGCCAAAGTGGTAATGAATAGCTTCAACTTGAGAAAAATCTACAGGAATGCATAAAGATGGCTAGCAAAATCTATCAGATTCACTTTTGCAAACCTCAAGATCTTTACTAGCGAGGACAAGACGTTCTATGTGAGTGTGACTAAGTCCAAACATTAATGCTCAAGCAAATTTACGAACCACTGAGCTCTAGTTGAAAAGTTAATGAGTATCTAAATACAAAAGTTGTTCTGTCGAACCACGTCGTTGTGTGGTGTTTTTCTGAATAACAGTAATTAAGGTAGGGCGTCGGAAGAAATTGCAGGTTATCTGAAACTTTTGCGGGCTCGTTTTCTAGAAAGAGGGAATCGTACTCTAGAAATGACAAAACCCAGTCCGGAGACTAGGTTTCTAAATAAGTGGCGGAGCGGCTGGACTTGCACTCAATTGGACTCACACACGAGCGGAGTTCATACACCAATAGGTGAATTTGAATTGTCAGATACGAAAAAGCCCTAGCATTTCTGCTAGGGCTTTGTCTGAATAAGTGGCGGAGCGGACGGGACTCGAACCCGCGACCCCCGGCGTGACAGGCCGGTATTCTAACCAACTGAACTACCGCTCCGCACTGGTTAGACCTAAAGTCTAAGTTTTTGTCTTCACTTTTTCATAAAAAGTGAAAATAAAATACAAGCCTGGCGATGTCCTACTCTCACATGGGGAAGCCCCACACTACCATCGGCGCTAATTCGTTTCACTTCTGAGTTCGGAATGGAAGTCAGGTGGGTCCAAATCGCTATGGTCGCCAAGCAAATTCTTTAATCTGGAAAACTGATTTTAAGTTCTACTTACACACATTCAATGTTCTTACATTGAGTCCATCAAAACCCCTTGGGTGTTGTATGGTTAAGCCTCACGGGCAATTAGTACAGGTTAGCTCAACGCCTCACAACGCTTACACACCCTGCCTATCAACGTTCTAGTCTCGAACAACCCTTTAGGATACTTAAAGTATCAGGGAAGACTCATCTCAGGGCTCGCTTCCCGCTTAGATGCTTTCAGCGGTTATCGATTCCGAACTTAGCTACCGGGCAATGCGTCTGGCGACACAACCCGAACACCAGAGGTTCGTCCACTCCGGTCCTCTCGTACTAGGAGCAGCCCCCTTCAATCTTCCAACGCCCACGGCAGATAGGGACCGAACTGTCTCACGACGTTCTAAACCCAGCTCGCGTACCACTTTAAATGGCGAACAGCCATACCCTTGGGACCGACTTCAGCCCCAGGATGTGATGAGCCGACATCGAGGTGCCAAACACCGCCGTCGATATGAACTCTTGGGCGGTATCAGCCTGTTATCCCCGGAGTACCTTTTATCCGTTGAGCGATGGCCCTTCCATTCAGAACCACCGGATCACTATGACCTGCTTTCGCACCTGCTCGAACCGTCATTCTCGCAGTCAAGCGGGCTTATGCCATTGCACTAACCTCACGATGTCCAACCGTGATTAGCCCACCTTCGTGCTCCTCCGTTACGCTTTGGGAGGAGACCGCCCCAGTCAAACTACCCACCAGGCACTGTCCGCAACCCCGATTAGGGGTCAACGTTAGAACATCAACACTACAAGGGTGGTATTTCAAGGACGGCTCCACACAATCTAGCGACTGTGCTTCAAAGCCTCCCACCTATCCTACACATGTAGGGTCAATGTTCAGTGCCAAGCTGTAGTAAAGGTTCACGGGGTCTTTCCGTCTAGCCGCGGGTACACTGCATCTTCACAGCGATTTCAATTTCACTGAGTCTCGGGTGGAGACAGCGTGGCCATCATTACGCCATTCGTGCAGGTCGGAACTTACCCGACAAGGAATTTCGCTACCTTAGGACCGTTATAGTTACGGCCGCCGTTTACCGGGGCTTCGATCAAGAGCTTCGACCGAAGTCTAACCCCATCAATTAACCTTCCGGCACCGGGCAGGCGTCACACCGTATACGTCATCTTACGATTTTGCACAGTGCTGTGTTTTTAATAAACAGTTGCAGCCACCTGGTATCTGCGACTCTCAATAGCTCCATCCGCGAGGGACTTCACCGTCGAGAGCGTACCTTCTCCCGAAGTTACGGTACCATTTTGCCTAGTTCCTTCACCCGAGTTCTCTCAAGCGCCTTGGTATTCTCTACCCGACCACCTGTGTCGGTTTGGGGTACGATTCCTTACAATCTGAAGCTTAGAGGCTTTTCCTGGAAGCATGGCATCAATGACTTCACTACCGTAGTAGCTCGACGTCGTGTCTCAGCCTTAAAAAGAGCCGGATTTACCTAACTCTTAAGCCTACGCACTTGAACCTGGACAACCGTCGCCAGGCCCACCTAGCCTTCTCCGTCCCCCCATCGCAATTGTAAGAAGTACGGGAATATTAACCCGTTTCCCATCGACTACGCCTTTCGGCCTCGCCTTAGGGGTCGACTTACCCTGCCCCGATTAACGTTGGACAGGAACCCTTGGTCTTCCGGCGAGGAGGTTTTTCACCCCCTTTATCGTTACTCATGTCAGCATTCGCACTTCTGATACGTCCAGCATGCGTTACCACACACCTTCAACCGCTTACAGAACGCTCCCCTACCCAATGCACTAAAGTGCATTGCCGCAGCTTCGGTTTACTACTTAGCCCCGTTACATCTTCCGCGCAGGCCGACTCGACCAGTGAGCTATTACGCTTTCTTTAAATGATGGCTGCTTCTAAGCCAACATCCTGGCTGTCTGAGCCTTCCCACATCGTTTCCCACTTAGTAGTAATTTGGGACCTTAGCTGGCGGTCTGGGTTGTTTCCCTCTCCACGACGGACGTTAGCACCCGCCGTGTGTCTCCCGGATAGTACTTACTGGTATTCGGAGTTTGCAAAGGGTTGGTAAGTCGGGATGACCCCCTAGCCTTAACAGTGCTCTACCCCCAGTAGTATTCGTCCGAGGCGCTACCTAAATAGCTTTCGGGGAGAACCAGCTATCTCCAGGTTTGATTGGCCTTTCACCCCTAGCCACAAGTCATCCGCTAATTTTTCAACATTAGTCGGTTCGGTCCTCCAGTTGATGTTACTCAACCTTCAACCTGCCCATGGCTAGATCACCTGGTTTCGGGTCTATATCCAGAGACTGAACGCCCAGTTAAGACTCGGTTTCCCTACGGCTCCCCTAGATGGTTAACCTTGCCACTGAATATAAGTCGCTGACCCATTATACAAAAGGTACGCAGTCACACCACGAAGGTGCTCCTACTGCTTGTACGTACACGGTTTCAGGTTCTATTTCACTCCCCTCACAGGGGTTCTTTTCGCCTTTCCCTCACGGTACTGGTTCACTATCGGTCAGTCAGTAGTATTTAGCCTTGGAGGATGGTCCCCCCATATTCAGACAGGATATCACGTGTCCCGCCCTACTCGATTTCACTTTAAATGCGTTGCCGGTTACGGGGCTATCACCCTGTATCGCACAACTTTCCAGAAGTTTCACCTGACGCATAAAAAGCTTAAGGGCTAGTCCAATTTCGCTCGCCGCTACTTTCGGAATCTCGGTTGATTTCTTTTCCTCGGGGTACTTAGATGTTTCAGTTCCCCCGGTTCGCTTCGCTGCGTTATGTATTCACGCAGCGATACTAGCTTATGCTAGTGGGTTTCCCCATTCGGAAATCCCAGACTCAAATGGTTTTTACTACCTAATCTGGGCTTATCGCAAGTTAATACGTCCTTCATCGCCTCTGACTGCCAAGGCATCCACCGTGTACGCTTAGTCACTTAACCATACAACCCGAAGGAGTTTCGAGTTGATGAACAAGTCACCAAAGTTGTCTGCAATTTTTATACATGATGCAGACTCGATTTTGCCGGACTCAAATTCCAAGAACACTTGAATGTGTTGTATTGGTGTTTGTCATAAAGACAAACATTGAGAACTTTACAATCAACAATAAATTGTTGATTTGTCAGCTTTCCAAATTGTTAAAGAGCTAGATTTCTTTCGAAACCATTTTTAAAAGCACTCATCGAATGCGCTTAAAGATGGTGGAGCTAAGCAGGATCGAACTGCTGACCTCCTGCGTGCAAGGCAGGCGCTCTCCCAGCTGAGCTATAGCCCCATCAAGGTGTCGATACTGTATGCCAATTCCTTGGGAAGGGAATTGGTGGGTCTGAGTGGACTCGAACCACCGACCTCTCGCTTATCAGGCGAACGCTCTAACCACCTGAGCTACAGACCCAGTATCGTCTCTTTTGTATAAACCGTATCAATCTGTGTGGACACTCATCGTGAGTAATCATCGTATAAGGAGGTGATCCAGCGCCAGGTTCCCCTAGCGCTACCTTGTTACGACTTCACCCCAGTCATGAACCACAAAGTGGTAAGCGTCCTCCCGAAGGTTAAACTACCTACTTCTTTTGCAGCCCACTCCCATGGTGTGACGGGCGGTGTGTACAAGGCCCGGGAACGTATTCACCGTGGCATTCTGATCCACGATTACTAGCGATTCCGACTTCACGGAGTCGAGTTGCAGACTCCGATCCGGACTACGACGCACTTTTTGGGATTCGCTCACTCTCGCAAGTTGGCCGCCCTCTGTATGCGCCATTGTAGCACGTGTGTAGCCCTACTCGTAAGGGCCATGATGACTTGACGTCGTCCCCACCTTCCTCCGGTTTATCACCGGCAGTCTCCCTGGAGTTCCCACCCGAAGTGCTGGCAAACAAGGATAAGGGTTGCGCTCGTTGCGGGACTTAACCCAACATTTCACAACACGAGCTGACGACAGCCATGCAGCACCTGTCTCAGAGTTCCCGAAGGCACCAATCCATCTCTGGAAAGTTCTCTGGATGTCAAGAGTAGGTAAGGTTCTTCGCGTTGCATCGAATTAAACCACATGCTCCACCGCTTGTGCGGGCCCCCGTCAATTCATTTGAGTTTTAATCTTGCGACCGTACTCCCCAGGCGGTCTACTTAACGCGTTAGCTCCGAAAGCCACGGCTCAAGGCCACAACCTCCAAGTAGACATCGTTTACGGCGTGGACTACCAGGGTATCTAATCCTGTTTGCTCCCCACGCTTTCGCATCTGAGTGTCAGTATCTGTCCAGGGGGCCGCCTTCGCCACCGGTATTCCTTCAGATCTCTACGCATTTCACCGCTACACCTGAAATTCTACCCCCCTCTACAGTACTCTAGTCTGCCAGTTTCAAATGCTATTCCGAGGTTGAGCCCCGGGCTTTCACATCTGACTTAACAAACCACCTGCATGCGCTTTACGCCCAGTAATTCCGATTAACGCTCGCACCCTCCGTATTACCGCGGCTGCTGGCACGGAGTTAGCCGGTGCTTCTTCTGTCGCTAACGTCAAATAATGCAGCTATTAACTACACTACCTTCCTCACGACTGAAAGTGCTTTACAACCCGAAGGCCTTCTTCACACACGCGGCATGGCTGCATCAGGCTTGCGCCCATTGTGCAATATTCCCCACTGCTGCCTCCCGTAGGAGTCTGGACCGTGTCTCAGTTCCAGTGTGGCTGATCATCCTCTCAGACCAGCTAGGGATCGTCGCCTTGGTGAGCCATTACCTCACCAACTAGCTAATCCCACCTAGGCATATCCTGACGCGAGAGGCCCGAAGGTCCCCCTCTTTGACCCGTAGGTATTATGCGGTATTAGCCATCGTTTCCAATGGTTATCCCCCACAGGGCAATTTCCTAGGCATTACTCACCCGTCCGCCGCTCGACGCCGTTATCGTTCCCCGAAGGTTCAGATAACTCGTTTCCGCTCGACTTGCATGTGTTAGGCCTGCCGCCAGCGTTCAATCTGAGCCATGATCAAACTCTTCAATTTAAGATTTTGTTCGGCTCAATGAATACTGAACATTACATAAGTAATGTTTGAATTGACTGTGCTGAATCTTTCGATTCAATGGTCACTTCGTTTCATTGAAACCTAATTTGATACCGAAGTATCTAATTGGATTATCATCAACGAGTGCCCACACAGATTGATAGGTCTATATTGTTAAAGAGCTTGCCTTTCAGTGCCTTAGCACTTAAGCGAGGTGCGTATAATACGCTTTCCACTTTGAAAGTCAACATAAAACTCTAAATTTATTTAGAACTTTATGGTGACTCGTCTGTATTCAGACAAGTCGGAAATAAAGCCTGGCGATGTCCTACTCTCACATGGGGAAGCCCCACACTACCATCGGCGCTAATTCGTTTCACTTCTGAGTTCGGAATGGAAGTCAGGTGGGTCCAAATCGCTATGGTCGCCAAGCAAATTCTTTAATCTGGAAAACTGATTTTAAATTCTACTTACACACATTCAATGTTCTTACATTGAGTCCATCAAAACCCCTTGGGTGTTGTATGGTTAAGCCTCACGGGCAATTAGTACAGGTTAGCTCAACGCCTCACAACGCTTACACACCCTGCCTATCAACGTTCTAGTCTCGAACAACCCTTTAGGATACTTAAAGTATCAGGGAAGACTCATCTCAGGGCTCGCTTCCCGCTTAGATGCTTTCAGCGGTTATCGATTCCGAACTTAGCTACCGGGCAATGCGTCTGGCGACACAACCCGAACACCAGAGGTTCGTCCACTCCGGTCCTCTCGTACTAGGAGCAGCCCCCTTCATCTTCCAACGCCCACGGCAGATAGGGACCGAACTGTCTCACGACGTTCTAAACCCAGCTCGCGTACCACTTTAAATGGCGAACAGCCATACCCTTGGGACCGACTTCAGCCCCAGGATGTGATGAGCCGACATCGAGGTGCCAAACACCGCCGTCGATATGAACTCTTGGGCGGTATCAGCCTGTTATCCCCGGAGTACCTTTTATCCGTTGAGCGATGGCCCTTCCATTCAGAACCACCGGATCACTATGACCTGCTTTCGCACCTGCTCGAACCGTCATTCTCGCAGTCAAGCGGGCTTATGCCATTGCACTAACCTCACGATGTCCAACCGTGATTAGCCCACCTTCGTGCTCCTCCGTTACGCTTTGGGAGGAGACCGCCCCAGTCAAACTACCCACCAGGCACTGTCCGCAACCCCGATTAGGGGTCAACGTTAGAACATCAACACTACAAGGGTGGTATTTCAAGGACGGCTCCACACAATCTAGCGACTGCTTCAAAGCCTCCCACCTATCCTACACATGTAGGGTCAATGTTCAGTGCCAAGCTGTAGTAAAGGTTCACGGGGTCTTTCCGTCTAGCCGCGGGTACACTGCATCTTCACAGCGATTTCAATTTCACTGAGTCTCGGGTGGAGACAGCGTGGCCATCATTACGCCATTCGTGCAGGTCGGAACTTACCCGACAAGGAATTTCGCTACCTTAGGACCGTTATAGTTACGGCCGCCGTTTACCGGGGCTTCGATCAAGAGCTTCGACCGAAGTCTAACCCCATCAATTAACCTTCCGGCACCGGGCAGGCGTCACACCGTATACGTCATCTTACGATTTTGCACAGTGCTGTGTTTTTAATAAACAGTTGCAGCCACCTGGTATCTGCGACTCTCAATAGCTCCATCCGCGAGGGACTTCACCGTCGAGAGCGTACCTTCTCCCGAAGTTACGGTACCATTTTGCCTAGTTCCTTCACCCGAGTTCTCTCAAGCGCCTTGGTATTCTCTACCCGACCACCTGTGTCGGTTTGGGGTACGATTCCTTACAATCTGAAGCTTAGAGGCTTTTCCTGGAAGCATGGCATCAATGACTTCACTACCGTAGTAGCTCGACGTCGTGTCTCAGCCTTAAAAAGAGCCGGATTTACCTAACTCTTAAGCCTACGCACTTGAACCTGGACAACCGTCGCCAGGCCCACCTAGCCTTCTCCGTCCCCCCATCGCAATTGTAAGAAGTACGGGAATATTAACCCGTTTCCCATCGACTACGCCTTTCGGCCTCGCCTTAGGGGTCGACTTACCCTGCCCCGATTAACGTTGGACAGGAACCCTTGGTCTTCCGGCGAGGAGGTTTTTCACCCCCTTTATCGTTACTCATGTCAGCATTCGCACTTCTGATACGTCCAGCATGCGTTACCACACACCTTCAACCGCTTACAGAACGCTCCCCTACCCAATGCACTAAAGTGCATTGCCGCAGCTTCGGTTTACTACTTAGCCCCGTTACATCTTCCGCGCAGGCCGACTCGACCAGTGAGCTATTACGCTTTCTTTAAATGATGGCTGCTTCTAAGCCAACATCCTGGCTGTCTGAGCCTTCCCACATCGTTTCCCACTTAGTAGTAATTTGGGACCTTAGCTGGCGGTCTGGGTTGTTTCCCTCTCCACGACGGACGTTAGCACCCGCCGTGTGTCTCCCGGATAGTACTTACTGGTATTCGGAGTTTGCAAAGGGTTGGTAAGTCGGGATGACCCCCTAGCCTTAACAGTGCTCTACCCCCAGTAGTATTCGTCCGAGGCGCTACCTAAATAGCTTTCGGGGAGAACCAGCTATCTCCAGGTTTGATTGGCCTTTCACCCCTAGCCACAAGTCATCCGCTAATTTTTCAACATTAGTCGGTTCGGTCCTCCAGTTGATGTTACTCAACCTTCAACCTGCCCATGGCTAGATCACCTGGTTTCGGGTCTATATCCAGAGACTGAACGCCCAGTTAAGACTCGGTTTCCCTACGGCTCCCCTAGATGGTTAACCTTGCCACTGAATATAAGTCGCTGACCCATTATACAAAAGGTACGCAGTCACACCACGAAGGTGCTCCTACTGCTTGTACGTACACGGTTTCAGGTTCTATTTCACTCCCCTCACAGGGGTTCTTTTCGCCTTTCCCTCACGGTACTGGTTCACTATCGGTCAGTCAGTAGTATTTAGCCTTGGAGGATGGTCCCCCCATATTCAGACAGGATATCACGTGTCCCGCCCTACTCGATTTCACTTTAAATGCGTTGCCGGTTACGGGGCTATCACCCTGTATCGCACAACTTTCCAGAAGTTTCACCTGACGCATAAAAAGCTTAAGGGCTAGTCCAATTTCGCTCGCCGCTACTTTCGGAATCTCGGTTGATTTCTTTTCCTCGGGGTACTTAGATGTTTCAGTTCCCCCGGTTCGCCTCGCTGCGCTATGTATTCACGCAGCGATACTAGCTTATGCTAGTGGGTTTCCCCATTCGGAAATCCCAGACTCAAATGGTTTTTACTACCTAATCTGGGCTTATCGCAAGTTAATACGTCCTTCATCGCCTCTGACTGCCAAGGCATCCACCGTGTACGCTTAGTCACTTAACCATACAACCCGAAGGAGTTTCGAGTTGATGAACAAGTCACCAAAGTTGTCTGCAATTTTTATACATGATGCAGACTCGATTTTGCCGGACTCAAATTCCAAGAACACTTGAATGTGTTGTATTGGTGTTTGTCATAAAGACAAACATTGAGAACTTTACAAACAAACTTAAAAGTTTGTTTTGTCAGCTTTCCAAATTGTTAAAGAGCTATGTTAGCTACAAGCTTGCGCTTGTGAACTATCAATCTGTGTGGACACTCATCGTGAATAATCATCGTATAAGGAGGTGATCCAGCGCCAGGTTCCCCTAGCGCTACCTTGTTACGACTTCACCCCAGTCATGAACCACAAAGTGGTAAGCGTCCTCCCGAAGGTTAAACTACCTACTTCTTTTGCAGCCCACTCCCATGGTGTGACGGGCGGTGTGTACAAGGCCCGGGAACGTATTCACCGTGGCATTCTGATCCACGATTACTAGCGATTCCGACTTCACGGAGTCGAGTTGCAGACTCCGATCCGGACTACGACGCACTTTTTGGGATTCGCTCACTCTCGCAAGTTGGCCGCCCTCTGTATGCGCCATTGTAGCACGTGTGTAGCCCTACTCGTAAGGGCCATGATGACTTGACGTCGTCCCCACCTTCCTCCGGTTTATCACCGGCAGTCTCCCTGGAGTTCCCACCCGAAGTGCTGGCAAACAAGGATAAGGGTTGCGCTCGTTGCGGGACTTAACCCAACATTTCACAACACGAGCTGACGACAGCCATGCAGCACCTGTCTCAGAGTTCCCGAAGGCACCAATCCATCTCTGGAAAGTTCTCTGGATGTCAAGAGTAGGTAAGGTTCTTCGCGTTGCATCGAATTAAACCACATGCTCCACCGCTTGTGCGGGCCCCCGTCAATTCATTTGAGTTTTAATCTTGCGACCGTACTCCCCAGGCGGTCTACTTAACGCGTTAGCTCCGAAAGCACGGCTCAAGGCCACAACCTCCAAGTAGACATCGTTTACGGCGTGGACTACCAGGGTATCTAATCCTGTTTGCTCCCCACGCTTTCGCATCTGAGTGTCAGTATCTGTCCAGGGGGCCGCCTTCGCCACCGGTATTCCTTCAGATCTCTACGCATTTCACCGCTACACCTGAAATTCTACCCCCCTCTACAGTACTCTAGTCTGCCAGTTTCAAATGCTATTCCGAGGTTGAGCCCCGGGCTTTCACATCTGACTTAACAAACCGCATGCGCTTTACGCCCAGTAATTCCGATTAACGCTCGCACCCTCCGTATTACCGCGGCTGCTGGCACGGAGTTAGCCGGTGCTTCTTCTGTCGCTAACGTCAAATGATAGTGCTATTAACACTACCACCTTCCTCACGACTGAAAGTGCTTTACAACCCGAAGGCCTTCTTCACACACGCGGCATGGCTGCATCAGGCTTGCGCCCATTGTGCAATATTCCCCACTGCTGCCTCCCGTAGGAGTCTGGACCGTGTCTCAGTTCCAGTGTGGCTGATCATCCTCTCAGACCAGCTAGGGATCGTCGCCTTGGTGAGCCATTACCTCACCAACTAGCTAATCCCACCTAGGCATATCCTGACGCGAGAGGCCCGAAGGTCCCCCTCTTTGACCCGTAGGTATTATGCGGTATTAGCCATCGTTTCCAATGGTTATCCCCCACATCAGGGCAATTTCCTAGGCATTACTCACCCGTCCGCCGCTCGACGCCGTTATCGTTCCCCGAAGGTTCAGATAACTCGTTTCCGCTCGACTTGCATGTGTTAGGCCTGCCGCCAGCGTTCAATCTGAGCCATGATCAAACTCTTCAATTTAAGATTTTGTTCGGCTCAATGAATACTGAACATTACATAAGTAATGTTTGAATTGACTGTGCTCTTATTGGTTTTCACTTTCAAAAAGTGAAATAAAACAGCTCAAGGCTGCTTCCCAATTCGAATGGTCACTTCGTTTCATTGAAACCTAATTTGATACCGAAGTATCTAATTGGATTATCATCAACGAGTGCCCACACAGATTGATAGGTTCTTATTTTTAAAGAGCTACTCTTCTTTGTGATTTACATCACTTCGGAAGAGGCGGTCATTCTAGCGAGATAATTTTCTGTGTCAAACACTTTTTGCTATTTATTTTACTTTTTAAAAGTAAAGGCAATTAATTATTTCGCTTTTCTTTCTGACCTTGCCGACTTAGCTTCGAACCCTTGTGAGCTCTGCCCTGTCGACAAGGAGGCATTATAGAGATCGCGCTCACATTGGCAAGCGTTATTTTGCAAAAATTGCAAAAATAATAGTTAAACGACGACTTTTCGATCAAAGCCTTATTTATCCAACTTTACCCCAAGACTGCATACAACTTATCCACAGAGTTATCCTTTTTATGCTCCTTTTTCTTTCACTATATATAAAGAAAGCTGCTTTACAGCAGCTTTCTTTATTTACCCTAAACACGGCTTTTGCCAGATTAGCATCTAAATACCTGAGCCATCCTGCTCACTACCATCGTCTTCATGCAATCCACATTCACGCTTTAAACCAAAGAAACGAGTTTCTTCTTCCGACATGCCCGGTTCCCACTTTCTAGTTGTATGAGTGTCACCGACAGAAAGGTAACCTTGATCCCATAGAGGGTGATAACTCAAACCATGCTCTTCTAGGTAGTAGTGCACATCTTTATTCGTCCAGTCGATCACAGGTAAGAATTTAAATACGCCATTTTGGATCGACAAGATTGGAAGACCAGCACGAGATTGACTTTGCTCTCGACGCAGTCCTGAAAACCAAGTACCGACATTTTGCTCACGCAGAGCTCGTCGCATTGGCTCGACTTTGTTTATCTTGTTGTACTTTTCAATTCCCTCTATACCCTGTTCCCAAAGTTTTCCATAACGTGCTTCTTGCCAATTCGCACTTTCTTTAGCTTGATACACTTTAAGGTTAAGGTTCAGTTGCGCTTTCAACTGATCGATGAATTGATATGTCTCTGCAAATAGATAGCCGGTGTCCGTTAGGATAATTGGAATATCCGGTTTTTGTTGTGTCACAAGATGAAGCATCACTGCGGCTTGGATACCGAAACTGGACGAGACAGCGAACTCCCCTTCCAAATTCTCCAATGCCCACTTTACTCTATCTTGTGCCGAAAGCTGTTCGAGCTCGACATTGATTTGAGCAAGACGGAGGATTTGCTCCGTCTTAGTTAATGTCAGTAACTCTGTTAGCTCCGGTTTGGACGCTACAGAATCAAGCATGGAAGTCCCTCTTTGATACGAATACTTCTTGGATAATGCCAGCTCGAATCGTGAAATCGCCAAATGCCTCGCCTTCTTCACGTTCAGCAGCCCAACGAGCCACCAGCAGATCAATCTCTTCTAAGATTTGCTTATCCGTAATGTTCTCTTTATACATCTTCGGTACACGAGTACCGCCTCGGTTACCACCTAGATGTAAGTTGTATCGACCTGGCGCTTTACCAACTAAGCCGATTTCTGCCAGCATTGCTCGCCCACAACCATTTGGACACCCTGTTACACGAAGAATGATATTGTCTTCTTCAGGCAGACCATGCTTTTCTAGAATATCTTCTACATCGGTTACAAATTGAGGAAGGAAGCGCTCTGCTTCTGCCATGGCTAATGGACACGTTGGAAACGCCACACACGCCATCGAGTTCTTACGTTGTTCACTTACGCCGTCATCCATCAAACCATGTTCACGAGCAATCTTCTCGATCTTCGTTTTTTGGCTTTTTGGTACACCAGCAACAATCAGGTTTTGGTTTGCAGTCATACGAAAATCGCCTTTATGGATTTTGGCAATTTCAGCAACACCCGTTTTAAGTGGTTTACCTGGGAAATCTAATAGACGACCATTTTCAATGAAGAGTGCTAGGTGATGCTTACCATCGATACCTTCAACCCATCCGATACGGTCACCACGTTCCGTGAATTCGTAAGGACGGCTTTGCTCAAACTTAACACCGGCACGTTTTTCTACTTCCGCTTTAAACACATCACTACCGACACGATCTAATGTGTATTTGGTTTTTGCATTCTTACGGTTAGAACGGTTACCCCAATCACGTTGAGTTGTTACTACAGCAGCAGCAACATCAAGCGTCTTCTCTAATGGAATAAAACCAAAGTCATCCGCTCTACGTGGATAAGTCGATGTATCGCCATGTGTCATCGCTAGACCACCACCAACAAGCACGTTAAAACCAACTAGCTTGCCGTTACCTGCAATCGCTACGAAGTTAAGATCGTTAGCGTGTACGTCTACGTCATTTTGCGGTGGGATAACCACTGTGGTTTTAAACTTACGTGGTAAGTAGTTCTTACCTAGAATCGGTTCGTCTTCTTCCGTGCTTTCTACTTTTTCACCGTCCAACCAAATCTCTGCATAAGCGCGCGTCTTTGGTAATAGATGCTCGCTGATCTTCTTCGCCCATTCGTAAGCTTCTTGGTGTAGCTCCGACTCCACTGGGTTAGTGGTACACAACACGTTACGGTTAACGTCACCCGCAGTTGCAATCGAATCAATACCAATGCTGTTTAGCGTTTGGTGCATCAACTTGATATTTGGTTTTAGCACGCCATGGAACTGGAACGTTTGACGAGTAGTAAGACGAATACTTCCATATAAAGAGTGCTCGGTTGCAAACTTGTCGATCGCTAGCCATTGCTTTGGTGTAATGATGCCACCCGGCATACGAGCACGAAGCATGACGTTATGCAGCGGCTCCAACTTTTGTTTAGCACGCTCGTTACGGATATCACGGTCATCTTGCTGGTACATTCCGTGAAAACGAATCAATTGGAAGTTGTCCGCAGTAAAACCGCCAGTAATACGGTCTTGCAGATCTTGTTCAATCGTTCCACGCAGTAAATTACTTTCTCTTTTAAGGCGCTCATTATCCGAGAGTGGACCAAGCACCTCACCTAATACTTCTTGGCTGTTTGATTGTTGATTCGCGCTCATTAGTACACATCCCTTTGGTAACGTTTCGCTTTACGTAGATCGTTGATAAATGCTTCGGCTTCTTCACGAGATAGCTTGCCTTGTTGCTCGGCTACAAATACCAGCGCATCGTGAACATCTTTTGCCATACGAGTGGCATCACCACATACATAGATGTAGGCTCCATTTTGAATCCATTGCCACACTTGTTCAGCGTTTTCTAAGATGCGATGTTGAACATAAACCTTCTCTGCTTGGTCACGACTAAACGCAACATCAAGGCGAGTCAGCAAACCTGACTTGAGGTACTTCTGCCATTCAACTTGGTAAAGGAAATCTTGAGTAAAGGTACGGTCACCAAAGAACAACCAGTTCTTGCCTTCCGCGTCACGGTTATCACGCTCTTGAATAAAGCTACGGAAAGGCGCAATACCGGTACCAGGGCCAACCATGATGATTGGTGTGTTGTCATCTTGTGGCAGTTTGAAGTTATTGTTGTGCTCAACAAACACTTTCACTTCGCCGCCTTCTTCTAGACGTTGAGCGAGGAAACTCGATGCTCCGCCATAGCGCTTTTCATCACCTTTGTCGTATTCAACCAAGCCTACGGTAAGGTGAACTTCTTCATCGACTTCCGTTTGACTCGAAGCGATAGAATATAGACGAGGTGTCAATCGACGAAGTAAACCAACTAATTCTTCTGCACTTAACTTGGTCTTCTTCTCTGCAAGTACATCTACCACTTGGGTATTTGCAGCGTACTCACGAAGCTTGTCTTTATCTTCCACTAGCTTTTGTAGTTTCTTACTACCAGATAGCTCTGCGAATTTAGTGACAAACTGAGGGTTTGATGCGGTGATTTCGTACTTGCTAACCAATGCACTGTGAATAGAAAGGCTTTCGCCATCGACTTCAACACTTTCTACACCGGATAGACCAGCCTTCGCTAAGATAGCGTTGGCTAATTCTGAACTATTGTCGAACCAAACACCTAGCGCATCACCTGGCTGATAGGTCAAACCCGACTCTTCGAGATCAATCTCTACATGGCGAACGTCTTTACCTGAATCACGACCTGTGATTTTCTGGCTTGTCAGTAACGTTGCGGTATATGGATTTTGCTTGTTATAAGCAGAATGTCCTGGAGCGGCTTGACCAACAGGCAGTTGAACCACTTCAGCTTCATTACCTGAAGAAAGGGCTTCTTTTACTTGTTCAAGCGCTTGCTTACGCCATTCTGCCGCCGGCGCTTCATAATCCACATCACAATCAATGCGATCGATGAAGGCAGTTGCGCCTAACTTAGACAAGTAAGTATCGAAGTCTTTGCCCGTTTGGCAGAAGAACTCATAACTAGAATCGCCCAGTGCGATCACGGCGTATTGTAGATTTGGTAACTTGGGTGCTTTTTTAGATTGAAGGAACTCATGCAGTTCAATGGCATTATCTGGCGCTTCGCCTTCACCATTGGTCGACGCCACGATGATCACGTGAGTCTCTTTTGCTAAGTTCTTGCCTTTGTAATCGCTAGCATCAAACAGCTCTACAGCAATGCCTTCTGCTTTGGCTTCTTGCTCTAGCTCTTCAGCAACGCCTTTCGCATTACCAGTCTGAGAAGCAAAAATGATGCTTAGCTTGCCTGCTGGTTTTGCAGCAACAGAAGCAGCAGCCTGTGCGATTGGTGTTGCAGCCGCTGCACTTGGTTGGTTTTGAGCGAGTCCCCAGAAGTAACCGCTGACCCATGCAAGTTGCTGTGAAGACAACTCTGAGACAGTTTGCTGGAGTGAGTTAAATTGCTGGTCATTTAGTGGGCTTGCGATTGGTGGATTAGCACCCTGCCCATTATTATCTTCCGACACTTTCTTGTGAGAATATTCATTCTGTTGAAAAGACATTGTCACGACATCCCTATTCATTGCGTGACGATAGATTAACCACTCTCTCTAATAACAAGAAAGAATAGAAGAGAATGTTTTATAACTTTTTGGAAGTAAGAACGCTGAGCTTAGTGCTCAACGATCCTCAATACGAACTTGTTGAAAGCCAACCGCCAACGCCGATTTTGATGCCGTATCAAGATCATCATATAGGCACTCTTCCCCATGACTGTCTGTGAGGCAAACAAACCCACCACGGGCATGGCGAAACTCGACAACCCATCCTCCCTCTTGAATTGAAGGCTCTATAATGGCTTCGACTAGCTGGTTGTCACGAAATAGATGTCGTAATTCGTTTATTGTCATCGCAATCCCTGCTCCAACTTTTATACATTGCTCCTAGATAAGCATGGTAGAAGAGTGAAACTTGGGCGAGAAATTCGATTTAATATAATGAAGTGATATAAAAAAACGCCGCTTATAAAGCGACGTTTTAAAGGATTTGATGTTATGTAGTTAGAAAGAGTATTGAGCACCAACGAAGAAGCCGTCTGCAAAGATAAACTCTTTACCTAGGCTCGATAAAAACTCCTCTGACTCTAAATCAATCACACGGTAACCACCACGGAAAGTGAGTTGAGACTCTTGAAAAGGAATTCGGTACTGAACACCAGCCATTAGATCAGTACTCTTGATACCTTTGTTATCACCAAAGTTCATCTCACCAATTACATCAAAGTTTGTATTTGGCACAGTGATTTCTGCGTAGCCATACCAAGCCCAAATCAGCTCATCAAAATCTTCCGTACGAGCATTAGTGCCTGCGTCTACGTATTTTGTATCACTCAAGTTACTAAAAGTAAGACCCGCATCGAAGTGCATCAGGTCGTGTTCAAGAATTTGGTAGTAAAGAGTAAGGTCGAGCTTGTCAAAACCCATGTAATCCGCATCAACACTTGAGTAACGAAGGCGCGCATTCGGTACGTATTTCACGTCATGCTCAATTGCAGCGTAGAAAGACCCCGTTGTGTCGCTATCTCTTCTTACTTCATTCACTTTGGTATCCGCTACCCAAACTTCCCCACCAACCGTCGTAGTGAAAGAAGACTCTTGTTCTGCGAAACAAGGGTAAGACGCAGCCAACGATAGTGTCGCTAAAGCGATGGTCGCTTTATATGTCATGTAATTTTTACTCCGAGATAGCTGATTTCAACATTAAGGGGCATGTGAGAAATACTAACATACTCTCACAGCCCACCATCAACTAAATCTCTACTATCCGTTACTTATAACGAGGCTGGGCAACGAAGTTTTTAAAAAACCATATACCTAGTGCAATGACTATCAACCAAGGCAATAGTTTTAGTACAGCGCCTACCATACCCAATAAGAACATCACAACCAATGCGATACCTGTTGCGGCAAATACCGTTACCATAGTAATACCGGTTACTAATAGGGTTGCTGTGAAAACTAAAATAAAGATCAGCTCCAACATAATCACTTCTCCTTTGTTTTAGTTTTACTAGAGCAGGTTCCATACCAACTTATAAATATATATCTAATACCATGATCTATAAGTAAAAATAAAGCCAGAGGCATTTCTGCACTCTGGCTTTGTTATTTATCAGTTGGTAAATTTCACCAACCACTGGTGAAATTTACACGTTCAATTCTTTTGGAATCTTCGCCAGTGCATCTTGCAGCACTTCTAGACCTGAACCCGGTTTGTGCGCGTTTTCACTGATGTGACGACGCCATTGACGAGCACCAGGCATGTTTTGGAACAGACCCAACATATGACGCGAGATATGACCAAGGTAAGCACCTTTTGCCAATTGCGCTTCAATATACGGGAACATCTCTTCAACGATTTCGCTGCGCTTTTTCACTGGTGCATTTGAACCAAACAGCTCTTGGTCAACAGATGCTAGCAAGTAAGGGCTTTGGTAAGCCTCACGACCAATCATCACACCATCTAGGTGTTGTAGATGCTCTTTCGCTTCTTCTAAAGATTTCACGCCACCGTTAATCGCAATCGTTAGGTGTGAGAAGTCCTTCTTCAATTGGTAAGCGCGTGGGTAATCCAATGGTGGGATCTCACGGTTCTCTTTCGGGCTTAGACCACTTAACCATGCTTTACGTGCGTGGATAGTGAACTGCTCACAGCCGCCCTTCTCAGAAACAATAGACACGAAATCCGTTAGGAATTCATAAGAATCTTGGTCATCGATGCCGATACGTGTTTTCACAGTAACAGGCACGTCTACCACATCTTTCATCGCGGCTACGCAGTCTGCGACCAACTGCGGCTCTGCCATTAGGCATGCACCAAATCGACCATTTTGAACGCGATCCGATGGACAACCAACGTTTAGGTTAATCTCATCGTAGCCACGCTCTTGCGCAAGCTTGGCACACGTTGCCAAATCTGTTGGGTTTGAGCCACCAAGCTGAAGGGCTAACGGATGCTCTTCCTCGTTATAAGCCAGGAAATCCCCTTTTCCATGAATGATCGCGCCTGTGGTCACCATTTCGGTGTACAGCAGGGTTTCTTTGGTCATTAAGCGATGGAAGTAGCGACAATGACGATCCGTCCAATCCAACATTGGTGCTACAGAGAGCCTGCAAGAATGAGTCATGATATAAACACCCGTTTTTACGTTGCCAAGATAGAGCGCGACGGTGCGCTCAAAAAATGAAGTCGGGTATTGTATACCCACTGTGCAGTGGATGCGAGTGTTGTGAGCTTACTTACCAATAGACATATTTCGGCATTGGGATCTCGTTCTGTGATATCGGTTACTCTCTCTGATATACACTAGCTTGCTTTAATTCATGATTTTCGTTCTGATAGTAGGTAAAATGAAGCCTTTCTAAACGAACTTCGTATAGAAATGGTTTATCATAAAGCACGTCCGATAGTTATGGTGAAAGATTTGGACCCAACAATCCTTGAACAAATTGAACATATCTGCGCTGAGCGCGGAGTAAGGTTGACGCCGCAACGCCGACGCGTTTTTGAGCTCATTTGTTCTAATCGCCGCGCCTCTAGTGCGTATGAGCTATTGGAGCAACTGAAAGAGAGTGAACCACAAGCGAAACCACCGACGGTATACCGAGCATTAGATTTTCTTCTAGAACAAGGCTTTATTCATCGAGTGGAATCTAACAACAGCTTTATCACTTGCTGTTCGTTCAACACTCAACAGCACTTTTTCCAACTGCTAATTTGCGATAAATGTGGCGATGTCGTTGAACTTGAAGACGAGACGCTGATATCCTTATTAGCCAATAACGCCGAGAAACATGGATTCAAACTGACGAATCAAGTTATCGAAACCCATGGCGAATGCCAGGCATGTTCCTCGGAGACGAAATAAGAAAGATAGAAGAACGTTATGCGCGCTGAATTTGTAAACCCGTTTTTAGCTTCTTTAATGAATGTTCTAAAAACTATGGCTTCGCTTGAACTGAAGCCACAAAAACCGCGAATCAAGAAAGATGAGATCGCACGAGGTGACGTTTCTGGTCTTATCGGTATGGTTGGTCCACAAACTCGTGGCTCAATGTCGATTACCTTTGATGAAGCGTTAGCACTGGAAATCATGCAGAACATGCTTGGTGAACGTCCAAATGGACTGAACGAAGAAGTGACGGATATGGTTGGTGAGATCACTAATATGGTGACAGGCGGTGCGAAACGCATTCTAGCGGAAAGTGGATTTGACTTTGATATGGCAACACCAGTTGTAGTATCTGGTCGAGGTCACACCATTCGCCACAAGTGTGAAGGCTCAATCATCATCATGCCTTTCTCTTCACAGTGGGGAAATGCCTTCATCGAGATTTGTTTCGAATAATAGAGAAAAAATAGGTTGGTCCGTACCAACCTATTTTGTTTCTGCCCCAGGCAATAAAAAAGGTCAGCATTTGCTGACCTTTTCTTTTTCTATTCAAACATTAAGCTTTAAACGCTTTAAATGCATTGATTAGACCGTTTGTCGAGCTATCGTGTGAGTTGATTTCAGACTCATCGGCTAGCTCAGGTAGGATTTGGTTCGCTAGTTGTTTGCCTAGCTCAACACCCCATTGGTCGAAGCTGAAGATGTTCCAGATAACGCCTTGAACGAAGATTTTGTGCTCGTACATTGCGATCAGGTTACCTAGCGTGCGAGGTGTGATTTGCTTAACTAGGATAGAGTTCGTTGGGCGGTTACCTTCAAATACTTTGAACGGTACTAGAGACGCCATTTCTTCTTCGCTCTTACCTGCTTTCGCAAATTCTGCTTTTACTGTTTCTGCTGACTTACCAAATGCCAATGCTTCTGTTTGTGCAAAGAAGTTAGACATCAGTTTTTGGTGGTGATCGCTTGCTGGGTTGTGGCTGATTGCTGGTGCAATGAAGTCACATGGGATCAGCTTAGTGCCTTGGTGAATCAGCTGGTAGAACGCGTGCTGACCGTTAGTTCCTGGTTCACCCCAGATGATAGGACCAGTTTGGTAAGTCACTGCGTTACCTTCACGGTCAACGTACTTACCATTAGATTCCATGTTACCTTGCTGGAAGTACGCTGCGAAACGGTGCATGTACTGGTCGTAAGGTAGGATTGCTTCAGACTCAGCGCCATGGAAGTTGTTGTACCAAATACCGATCAGAGCAAGAATCACAGGGATGTTGCTTTCTAGATCTGTCGACACGAAGTGGTTATCCATCTCGTGAGCACCATCTAGAAGCTCGATGAAGTTGTCGTAACCTACAGCTAATGCAATTGAAAGGCCAATTGCAGACCATAGTGAGTAACGACCACCAACCCAGTCCCAGAACTCAAACATGTTGTCTGTGTCGATACCAAACTCAGATACCGCAGGAGCATTAGTAGATAGCGCAGCGAAGTGCTTAGCAACGTGTGCTTGATCGCCAGCAGTTTCTAGGAACCAATCACGAGCAGAGTGCGCGTTTGTCATGGTTTCTTGAGTCGTGAACGTCTTAGACGCGATCAAGAATAGTGTTGTCTCTGGGTCTACTTTCTTCAAAGTCTCAACGATATGAGTACCATCAACGTTAGAAACGAAGTGTAGGTTCAGGTGGTTTTTGTATGGTGCCAATGCTTCTGTCACCATGTAAGGACCAAGGTCTGAGCCGCCGATACCGATGTTTACGATATCTGTGATTGCTTTACCTGTGTAACCTTTCCACTCACCGCCGATTACACGCTCAGTGAAGGATTTAATTTTTTCTAGAACCGCGTTTACCGCTGGCATTACGTCTTCGCCGCCAACCATTACAGGTTTGTTCGAGCGGTTACGCAGTGCAGTGTGAAGAACAGCGCGATCTTCTGTTTTGTTGATCGCTTCACCACTGAACATCGCTTCAATTGCTGACTTAAGCTCAGTCTCGTTAGCAAGAGCGAACAGGTGCTTCAGAGTTTCCTCGTTGATTAGGTTCTTTGAGTAATCGACTAGGATGTCTGAGCCGAAGCGTGCTGAGTATTTGTCGAAACGCGCAGCGTCTTGAGCAAATAGCTCTTTCAGATCCATATCTTGTGCAGATTCGAAATGCGCAGTTAGCGCTTTCCAAGCTTGTGTTTGCGTTGGATTGATATTTTTCAACATGGTCTTTATCCCGATGTTACAGTAGGTTCCATTCCTTACAGTCTAGCGAAAACTGCGGAATCCCCGATTTAGCAAATAGAATATAAATGAGATGTTTGGGCGAATTGCCACAAAACAAGTCTTTGTAATTTTTTTTCAGTCGCCAATTATGACTGAGTGCCCTTACACTCACATTGAGTTAGGTCACGTTCCCTGTTTCGAATTTAAACAATTCATTTATGACGTTGGGAATCATATCATTTACTAATGACAGGCTCTAATTGGATTAGGATAGACGCCAAACCAAATTTTTCCAAAGGAACGCATATGTGGGCACAAAAAACTCTGCAATTAAAAGCACGTAGCCGAGGCTTTCATCTGGTCACTGATGAAATTGAACAACAATTACCACAAATCCAATCGCTTTCAGTAGGTTTGTTACATTTATTCATTCAGCATACGTCTGCCAGTTTGACTTTAAATGAAAATGCCGACCCAACAGTACGCATGGATATGGAAGCCCACTTCAATAAGTTTGTGCCTGAGCGCGCCCCTTACTACCAACACACTTATGAAGGTGATGATGACATGCCAGCTCATATAAAAGCGTCTTTACTTGGCAGCAGTGTGACAATTCCTATTCAAAGCGGTCAATTAGCGTTGGGAACATGGCAGGGCATTTACTTAGGCGAGCATCGAGACTACGGTGGCAGCCGACGCATTATCGCCACCATCAACGGCGAATAGCTTAGAGACAACAAAGGCTAACCTCAGGGTTAGCCTTTGTTTTATATCGAGTTAGAACGGTTGGTTTATCATGACTCGGAAAGTACCTTCATCGGCACCTTTTGCCATCTCGGCACGAACAACAATCCCTTCCACTTGGAAGCGTACTGCGCCACCGACGTTCCATTTCATGTCTTCATGCAATGTCTTGAGGTCATAATCGTCCGCGACTCGCCCCACTTCAACAAACGCTACCCATTGCCACCAAGGTAAGTCGTAGTAGTTGATCAGAGGAATATCATCAAGCGGCTGCCAGTCTGGCAATACGCGGTATTCCGCAGAATAGTGAATCGCGCTGCGTCCATGGTAACGACCCGCCGTATAACCACGCAAGCGATACAAGCCACCCAAGCGAACTTGCTCCTGCTCTGGAGGACGACTACATACTGCGCCATCGCACTGATTCCATGTCGGTGTATCTGCAGTATAGAAATCGAATGCCAGAACTTGCTGATCAAACCAATCACCTAACGGACCTAGGGAATAGTACTGACTGTTTTGGAACTCCCACTTTAGCCATAAGTCTTCCGACTGTAAGCTGTCTGCTCCTGTGGTTAAATCAAACGAGGTATGGGAGCCTCGCGTGGTATTACGCACACTGTCGCGGTTGTCCCAGTCAAATGTCAGGCTAAACCCTGTTGCTTCTTCTTTCTTATCGTTGTAGATATCTAATTCACGAGAAGAATAAAACGGCGTGAAGATAATTGAGCTGACACCAGAATCGACCGGAGAAGCAAAACTTACATCGCGAATAGGTTGGAATGCACCAAGTAACCCATGTTCACGAACGTTACCCCAAGGAAGCAAATACTTGAACTCGAGTTTATAGTTCTCTTCATCCCCATTGGTTATCGTTTTGTCTTCCGTTGAAGAGTTGTTTGAACCTTGATTGTCTAAGTAATATGGGTTGTCGTTAAAGCGCGCTTGATACATTTGCGTGCTAAACAAAAGATTTGATGACAAAGCGTAGTTGAAGGCAGAAAGAAAACCGACATAGCTATCTTTCTCAGAATACAGCCCCATACCAAACAATGCAGCTTGAGGTTGACCAACACCTTTTGCCACACCAGCTAAACCGATCGTGCTACCCATGGTATCCGTACTGAAATAGAACGGAACAAATGCTGAGTCTTTCTCTTTCGCGACTATCTGCGGGGATAAAAAAAGGCTGGCAGAGAATGCCAGCACTGAGAATAATCTTTTCTTCATGGGTTACTTCGAATATTCCATTTCGACGCGAGAAGTCAGTTTAGTCACCAATTCATAAGCGATAGTGCCGATGTGACTCGCCACTTCTTCTACTGGTAAATCCATACCCCACAAAATAGCTTCGTCGCTTACTTTATCAGTCGCGTCTGGACCTAAATCGACCGTCAGCATATCCATAGAAACGCGACCTGCAATTGGTACTTTGCGTCCGTTAACAAGAACTGGCGTACCATTCGGTGCTGTTCGTGGATAACCATCTCCGTACCCAACAGCAATGACACCGACTTTAGTATCTCGCTCACTGGTCCACATGCCACCATAGCCGACACTTTCACCTTTCTTCACTTCACGTACCGCGATTAAGTGCGATTTCAGTGTCATGACGGGTTTATAGCCCATGTCTTGTGCCGTTTTATCATCAAATGGAGACACGCCGTACATGATGATTCCAGGACGAACCCAATCAAGTTGACTCTGCGGCCATGCAAGCAGACCTGCCGATGCCGCTAAAGAGCGCTCTCCTTGACAGCCTGCGGTAAGCGACATAAATAAGTCGATCTGCTCTGTCGTAATACTATTACCTAGCTCATCGGCACAGCCAAAGTGACTCATGTAACGTAGCGGTTTCGCCACGTTTGGACACTCTTTAAGGCGTGTGATGAATTCATCGTACTGCTCTGGACGCACACCAAGTCGGTGCATGCCACTATCGATTTTGAGCCAAACGACAACTGGCGTTTCAAGCTCTGCTTGCTCCAACGCAGTCAACTGCTCTTCACAGTGGACGACCGTTTGAATGTTATTCGTCACCAATACAGGCAAATCACCTGGCGAGTAAAAACCTTCAAGTAAAAGAATCGGCTTTACTACGCCACAAGCGCGTAACTGAAGGGCTTCTTCGATACGAGCAACACCAAAAGCATCCGCATGAGTAGCGTGTTTAGCTACATGACGAAGACCATGACCGTAGCCATTCGCCTTCACCACGGCCATCACTTTGCTGTCTGGTGCTTGTTCTTTTACTCGCTGTAAGTTGTGCTGCAGTGCTGACAAGTCAATGCATGCCATCGCGGCTTTCATGTAGCTCATTGCATTACTCATCATCAATATCAAATGCTGGACCCGCGTAGTTATCAAAGCGCGAGTGTTGACCTTGGAATGTTAAGCGAACCGAACCGATAGGACCGTTACGTTGCTTACCAATAATGATTTCTGCCGTGCCTTTGTATGGGCTGTCAGGGTGGTAAACCTCGTCACGGTAAATAAACATGATCAAGTCGGCATCCTGCTCGATAGAGCCCGATTCACGCAAGTCTGAGTTAACCGGACGCTTATCTGCGCGTTGCTCTAGGGAACGGTTTAGCTGTGATAGCGCAACGACAGGCACATTCAATTCTTTCGCCAACGCTTTAAGCGAGCGCGAGATTTCCGCGATTTCCAAGGTACGGTTATCCGAAAGAGCAGGCACACGCATTAGCTGAAGGTAGTCGACCATGATCATGGACAAACCACCATGCTCACGAGCGATACGACGAGCACGAGATCGCACTTCGGTTGGCGTTAAACCTGAACTGTCATCAATGTACATGTTCTTCTTGTCCATAAGAATGCCCATGGTAGAAGAAATTCGCGCCCAATCTTCATCATCTAGCTGACCAGTACGAATCTTCGTTTGGTCAACACGAGATAAGGACGCCAACATACGCATCATCAGCTGTTCAGCAGGCATCTCTAACGAGAAGATAAGTACAGGTTTGTCTTGGCTCATCGCCGCGTTTTCACACAAGTTCATCGCAAAGGTAGTTTTACCCATCGATGGACGCGCCGCCACGATAACCAAATCCGAACCTTGTAGACCTGCCGTTTTCTTGTTGAGGTCATTAAAGCCGGTCGTTACCCCCGTCACACCGTCTTGCGGGGTTTTATATAGAATCTCAATTCGCTCTAGTGTTTTCTCCAGAATGTTATCCACGTTTTGTGGACCTTCATTCTCGCTAGTGCGTGATTCTGCAATGGCGAAAACTTTACTCTCCGCCATATCAATTAAGTCTTCTGAGCTTCGACCTTGAGGATCGTAACCAGCATCAGCGATTTCGTTCGCGACACCAATCAAACCACGTACAATCGCGCGCTCCGCGACAATATCAGCATATGCGTTAATGTTCGCCGCACTTGGGGTGTTTTTGGCAAGATCAGCAAGGTAGGCAAAACCACCCACGTCTTCCAATTGTTCGTGACGCTCTAGGTGTTCAGATAACGTGATCAAGTCGAGAGGCTTACCATCTTCAAGAATGGTTTTAACCCCTTCAAAAATCAGGCGATGGGGACGACTATAGAAATCACTACTTACAACACGTTCGGCTACGGTGTCCCAACGTTCATTGTCTAGTAATAGACCGCCAATTACTGATTGCTCAGCTTCTAGCGAGTGAGGTGGCACCTTGAGTGCTTCGACCTGACTGTCTGAAGGTTTGCGATTTCTGTTTTCCGCCATGACTTTGCTCGATAACTACTAATGACCCAAGATTATAACCTTAAACTTAGCTAAGATGCTTCCCTCATGAGACAATTACTTGTTAAGAATTCCACAAGTGAAGAACTAAAAAGTGGCTTTTTATAGTGCGAATTTGTTCGATTACGATAGAATCTCATCAATCCGTACTGAAGCATATTGTTTGTAAAGTTTAACGCCTTCATAAAGGTGTCTAACAAGGTTCTACCGCTTAGGTCTAATAAAAATTAACCTATCATTGACCCAATAAAACATCTGTATCAGTATCATGCCCCTCCTTTTTATTTACGTTCGAGGTTTTTGTGTCCCGATACTGGTTACTTGGCTTTAGCTTACTTTGCACGGGAGCATCGTACGCTGAAGAATCAGTAAAGCCAGAGCAAGAAATTGAAGTGCCCGATCCTCTAAAAACTGAGGTCGAGTTCGGCTATCAAGCTCACACAGGTAACACGGACTCTCGTTCCCTGAATGCTCGTCTGAGTGCTGAATACACTTCTGGTCGCCACCGTTCTAATGGCGAATGGAAGTACTACAACCTTTACAAAGATGGCGAAGAAGACAAACGCTCTTCGACCTATAGCGCACAAACCGACTACAAGTTAGGTCCAAAGACATACTTGTATGGCAGTTTTAAAGGGGTTGATTCACGCTACAGTGCTTACTTTAAAGACTACACTCTTTCTGGCGGTCTGGGTTACCAGTTCGCTTATACTGAAAACTTCACCCTTGAGGCAGAAATTGGTCCTGGTTTTCGCTACCAAGAGCCAAATTTAGATGAGATTGATGATGATGACATCGTCTTTCCAGATATCGTTCAAGAAGGGATCTTGCGTGGTAACATCAATACCACGTGGCACGCACTTGATAACTTGAGCCTTTCTGCAGATATCACGTTAGTGAGTGGTAGAAGTAACACGCGTGTCGACAGTGATCTTAGTGTTACCAATGACATTACCGAAGACATTGCTCTTAAATTAGCGCACTCTCGCCAATATCACGATAAAGTGCCAGAGGGCTTGAGCAAGGCGGATAGTGTATTTTCCGTCAACCTTTTGTTTGCTTTCTAACTCCCGCTTTTCATCATATTCAGACATAAAAAAAGCACCTCCGAGGAGGTGCTTTTTACTATTTCGCTTGGTACTGAATTACTCAGCAGCAACAACTTGTAGGTTGATTGTAGCGAAAACTTCAGAGTGAAGTTGAACGCTGATCTCGAACTCACCAGTGTTACGTAGAGCACCTTCAGGAAGGCGAACTTCGCTCTTAGCAACTTCAACGCCTGCAGCTGTGATAGCTTCAGCGATGTCACGAGTACCGATAGAACCGAATAGTTTGCCTTCGTCACCAGCTTTAGAAGCAAGAACAACTGCTTCTAGAGCGTTAACTTTCTCAGCACGTGCTTCAGCAGCAGCTAGTTGCTCAGCAACTTTAGCTTCTAGTTCAGCGCGACGAGCTTCGAACATTTCAACGTTGCCTTTAGTCGCCATAACTGCTTTACCTTGAGGGATAAGGAAGTTACGTGCGTAGCCAGATTTAACGTTTACTGTGTCGCCAAGACCACCTAGGTTACCGATTTTATCAAGTAGAATAACTTGCATTGCTTAATCCTCTTTCTTAATAAAACGACCGATTACTGATGCTTATCAGTGTACGGTAGTAGAGCTAGGTAGCGTGAACGCTTGATAGCGCGAGCTAGTTGACGTTGGTATTTAGCGCTTGTACCAGTGATACGGCTAGGAACGATTTTACCAGCTTCAGTGATGTAGTTTTTAAGAGTTGCTACGTCTTTGTAATCAATCTCTTGTACGCCTTCTGCAGTGAAACGGCAGAATTTACGACGACGGAAGAAACGAGCCATGGGCTATCTCCTGATCTTAAATTTGAGTAATGTTGTCGGCGATAACACTAACTTCCTAAATCTTTCGATTGGAGTGACAAGTGATAAGCTCACTTATCTTAATGCTACTGCCTTGTACTAAATCTGAGTGAATACTTGTGACCTAAGCCCAGTGACGACTACCTGTCTAAATCTGCAGAGTAAAACTCTATCCGAAACCAACAGTGTCTTATTATCAATAGGCTTAATTACGAATGGGCAATTTGACAATGAAGCCAAGTAGCACCATCCGGATGGTCAAAAGAAAAATTACTCAGCAGCTGCTTCTGGCTTAGCTTCAGCACGCTCTTCGCGACGAGGAGCACGCTCTTCTTTCTGCTTAAGCATGATAGATTGCTCAGTGATAGCCGCTTTAGTACGCATGATCATGTTACGTAGAACTGCATCGTTGAAACGGAAAGCAGTTTCTAGCTCATCGATTACAGCTTGGTCAGCTTCAACGTTCATTAGAACGTAGTGAGCTTTGTGAAGCTTGTTGATTGGGTAAGCCAGTTGACGGCGACCCCAGTCTTCTAGACGGTGGATTTTACCGCCAGCTTCAGTGATTGAACCAGTGTAACGCTCGATCATGCCAGCAACTTGCTCGCTTTGATCTGGGTGCACCATGAATACGATTTCGTAATGACGCATTGGTTGCTCCTTACGGATTATTCAGCTTCCACAAATGGCTCAGTCGTCCAGAGGAAGCAAGGAACTAAAGAAAGTTGACTGAGTTTTAAGGAGCACGAATAGTACAGAAAGGACGCAAAATAGGCAAGTGATTATTTGCACACCGCGATGGATATTTTTTCTCGGTTCGCGCTAGAAACAACAAAGGCTGCCGGTACGGTGGCAGCCTTTCAAATCATAGCGTTAACGCGCTAGTTTAAGAGCGTGTTTATCCGCGCTTATTTTGCTTCTGCAAGCTCAGCACGCATTTTATCGATCACTTGCTTGTAATCTGGCTCACTAAAAATCGCAGAGCCCGCAACAAACATATCTGCGCCCGCTTCTGCGATTTCACGAATGTTGTCCATCTTCACACCACCATCGATTTCTAGGCGAATATCACGACCAGACTCATCAATCATCTTACGCACTGCGCGCAGTTTATCTAATGTGTGAGGAATGAATGATTGACCACCAAAACCTGGGTTAACTGACATCAGTAGGATCAAGTCAACTTTATCCATAATGAACTCAAGGTGAGCAAGTGGGGTTGCAGGGTTTAGAACCACGCCAGCTTTACAGCCGTGCTCCTTGATTAGTTGAAGCGTACGGTCTACGTGCTCAGATGCCTCAACGTGGAAAGTAATCATTGATGCACCTGCTTTCGCGAAATCAGGAATGATGCGATCGACTGGCTTCACCATTAGGTGTACATCAATTGGAGCTGTGATGCCGTAATCACGTAGCGCTTTACACACTGGAGCACCAAAAGTCAGGTTTGGTACATAGTGGTTATCCATAACGTCGAAGTGCACCACATCCGCACCCGCTGCGAGAACTTTCTCTACGTCTTCACCGAGACGAGCAAAATCAGCCGATAAAATGGATGGAGCAATTAGAAAATCTTTCATACCTGACCTCAGTAGTGGCGAGCAAACAGCAAACAATTTGCGCGCAATTCTACCGAAGCCAGTGGGGAGATCCACTATTTCAATGCAATAGTGTGAGAATTAAGAGTCAGATTTGTCCGCGTCAGGTGCACGAAATAGCGCCAGCAACTCGTCAACTTTATTACGGCCACTGCCATTACGACTGATGGTTCGCTTCACTTTTACGACATTAAGCTCCGCACCATGATAAAGGCGACGCGTTAATGTCGTGTCATGGTTTGAGATCAGAACAGGGATACCACGTTCAGTTGCGGCTTTCTCTGCAATATCAGCCAATGCAGCTTGATCATCCAGCGTAAAGCCGTTGCCAGCATAAGAGGTAAAGTTCGCCGTGTTCGACAACGGTGCGTACGGTGGATCGCAATAAACCACACTACCTTTACGCGCTCGACTGAACGTTTCTGGGTAACCTTCACATACGAACGTCGCTTTCTTTGCTTTTTCAGCAAAGAATTCTAGCTCCGCTTCTGGGAAATAAGGCTTTTTGTAAGAACCAAACGGGACATTAAAGCCGCCTTTTTTGTTATAACGACATAAGCCATTAAAGCCAAAGCGGTTCATGTATAGGAACGCCAACGAGCGGTACATCACGTCATCTGTTTTATTAAACTCGGCGCGAATATTCAAGTACGCTTCTTTGCGATTGTTCTCTGCAACAAACCAGCGCTTCGCTTCTGAGATGTACTCTTCAGGACGCTCTTTTAGTAAGTTATAGAGATTAATCAGGTCGGGGTTAATATCCGCCAGTAGATAGTGGTCATAGTCGGTATTTAGAAAAACCGAGCCAGCACCAACAAAAGGTTCAACTAGCTTTCGAGCCGGTGGTAAATGACGTTGGATGTCTTCAACCAGACCGTATTTTCCTCCTGCCCACTTAAGAAAGGCTCGTTGCTTTTTCATCTACTGCTCTATCTATCGACCAAAAATTAAGGCTGCGGAATGTAACATATTTTTCAACGAAGCTCAGGATTATTTCACGCGATCAATTTCTCGATGTACTTGACCCAGTGATTTTGCCCATGGACTCACCGATTTAAGTGCATCTGGCAAGCTTTCAACAGCGTCTCGCGCCAGCTGAATCGTAGGGTAATCTTGGTAAGTGATAATGTACCACTCTGTTCCGCTACGAACGGTTGGATAAATTCTCACCTGACCATTTAAGTCGTACTTATCAAGGAACGCTTGTACATCCTCCATCGCCGTCATTGCACCCAACTGTAAAGTGTAAGCACGAGGCGATAGTGCTTTCAGCTCTTCTCGAGCAAAAGAGAACTTCACTATCGGTTTTCCAGACGTCGCTTTCTCTGCTTCAGGCTGCTGACCGGTTTGAACCACATTGATCAATGAGGGACTTGATGCGCTTTTCGCTTGAGGGATCGATTCTTCGACAACCGTTTCAATGTTAGTGGTATCGGCTGCTTCAGGCTTGCCTTCTAGAAGTGCGTCAACGACATCCGACTCAATCACAACGCGTTGCTGCTTATCTTCGCTGCCGACACTCGCTACTTCACTCGTTACCGCTGGAGGAAGAGCATCTGAATCATCCGTAGCCTCTGTCAGGTTAGTATCATCCGAAGGCTCTGAACCATCATCCATTGATGAATCTGCACGACTGATTTGAGCCTCTGGCTCGTTTAGAGTTGGAATGGCAGTTTGCTCAATGACTCCAGTGATTTGCTGCGCTTTATCATCAGGGCTTGGTTGATTATACATCCACCAATATCCACCAGCCGCCAACAAAAGTAATACCAGCACAACGAGTGCAATGTTAAGGGGCGAACCGACAATTGAGCGGATAATGATCCTTTTTTCCACTTTCATCTCTCCTAAAGCCATGATGTCCCCCGGTACCGGGTCAACTTTCTTGAATGCATCTCGAACGCGTTTTTCAGAGTCATCATCGACATATCGAATCACTAGCGACTCAAAAAAGCGACGAGCTTCAACTTCTGACAGCATATCAATATCGAGTTCAACTGGCTTGTACTCTTGTCCGTAGCTAATACGCGACAATACTGACTCTAAACGCCCAGTTTGCGTGAACAGTAAGACGTTGATTTTCCAATTTGGATTTGCTTGCGCTGCAAGCACTAGCATCCATAACTCTGAAACTAGGTTTTCACTCAACAAATGCGCATCATCGACCACGATGGCAATATCGCACGTGTCATCACCTAAGATTCTCTCCAAGCTATCGAGCAAAGTATCTTGCTGATTGAACAACGCATCCGAGACGATCTGACTCAAGATAAGCATGCGATGCTGCACATCATCTTGATTTGAATGACAAAGTAACAAACATTGATTTTTGTTACTGGCACCGAGCTCAAGGTATCGCTGTGCCAACCAAGATTTTCCGTACCCGGCTTGACCATTAACAGCGATCAGATTAGACGCAAAGTTAGTTAATAAGCCTAATCGGTCTAATAACTCGGTTTGTGAATCCAATTCAAGAACGTGAGCGAAACTCATCTAAATAACCTTAATAAACTACAAGAATGACGCCCCAAGGCGCCATTACAAGGTTAAATGTCTCGACCGAAGTCGATAGCTTGTTTGATTATGTCTTGCGGCGTATCAGCAATGACTTCGGCACTACCAATACCCGTAGGTAAAACTAAGCGTAATTGACCAGACAATACTTTTTTGTCGCGCATCATGTGCGTCATAAAGTCATCAAAAGTCATGCTATCTGGCGTATGCACTGGCAGTTTTGCTCGGCGCATAATGGAAATGATGCGATCAAGCTGCTCTTGCGAAATTAATCCACGCAAATGAGATGTTTTCGCCGCCATAATCGTACCCGAAGATACCGCTTCACCGTGTAGCCAGTTACCATAGCCAAGTTCAGCTTCAATGGCATGACCAAAGGTATGACCCAGGTTCAACAGCGCTCGAATGCCCGACTCTTTCTCATCTTGAGCAACCACTTCCGCTTTGATTTCACAACAACGTGCAATAGCGTAAGTTAGCGCCTCTTCGTCAAGTGCATACAATCGTTCTAGATTCTCTTCTAGCCAATCGAAAAAAGCAGGATCGTAAATGATGCCGTATTTGATCACTTCTGCAATACCCGCTGCAAACTCGCGTTCTGGCAGTGTCGATAGGCAGTTGGTATCGATGATAACGGCTTTAGGTTGGTAGAAGGCACCAATCATGTTTTTGCCCAGCGGATGGTTAACTGCGGTTTTACCACCTACTGATGAATCCACTTGAGACAATAATGTGGTTGGGATTTGAATGAAATCAACACCACGTTGGTAACACGCCGAAGCAAAACCTACCAAGTCGCCAATAACACCACCACCTAACGCAATAATCACCACATCACGAGCATAACTTCCCTCTAGCAGGAAGTTCATGACTTGATTAAATACGTCTAAGCTTTTGTATTGTTCGCCATCTGGCAATTCAAGCAGGGATGCATCACAACCGAGCTGTTTTAGTTGGCTAAGAATTTTATCCGCATACAGAGGCGCGACCGTAACATTACTGATCACAACCACTTTCTGGTTTGCGTTTTTGCTTGAAAGAATTTGAGAAAGGTACGCCGGGTCTTCAAATAACCCGGCGCCAATTGAGATTGGGTAGCTACGCTCTGCTAGATTGACCGTAATCCGTTCCATCGGTGTGCTCCAATTTGAAAAAGATAAATGCTTATCTCTCTTCTAGCATTTTTACGATCTGGTTGGCTACCACTTTTGCACTCTGATCGTCAGTACGAACTGTGTAATCCGCTACTTCTTCGTATAGAGGGTTACGTTCGCCTGCCAAACTTTCCAACACTTCACGAGGGTTTTCAGTTTGAAGTAGAGGACGCTTCTTGTCGCGGTTTGTACGCGCAAGTTGCTTTTCAATAGTTGTTTCTAGGTAAACAACAACACCACGTGCTGAAAGACGGTTACGGTTTTCTTTGCTCTTAACAGAACCACCGCCTGTTGCTAGCACGATGCCTTGCTCTTGAGTTAGGTCTTCAAGTACCGCTTCTTCGCGCTTACGGAAGCCTTCTTCGCCTTCTACATCAAAAACCCAAGCAATGTCTGCACCAGTGCGTTCTTCGATCACTGTATCAGAGTCTACGAACTCCATATGCAGTTGCTGTGCTAGATGTCTACCAATTGTACTTTTGCCGGCACCCATTGGGCCAACAAGGAAAATATTACGTTTCTCAGCCATATTTAGCGATAATTTACAACGTTAATTCAATAAGATCGCCACAAGAAACACACAGCCAAACTGCTGTTCTACAAGGCTTGTGGCACCAATTCCTCACAGATAATTCGTGATAAGACCCGAAATTATCCAAGCATGGTGCCACTAATGCAACTTTATTTTTGATCTAATCGATTTTTTACTCGCTGAGTCTTACTGAATCACCACTTTAGGCGTCACAAAAATCAGCAACTCACTTTTACCGACATTTTCGTAACTTCGGCGGAAAAGTGCCCCTAACAGCGGTAAATCACCTAATAAAGGTACCTTATCGACGGAGTTTGTAATGCTGTGTTGGAAAATACCACCAAGCACAACCGTCTCACCATTATTCACCAATACTTGAGTGCCAATACGCTGAGTATCAATCGCAACTGCCTCACCGGTACCAGTTTTTACCACTTGACCCGGTCTATCTTGCGTAACACTCAAATCCAGCACCAAACGGTTATCAGGCGTGATCTGCGGTGTCACTTTTAAGCTCAGCACCGCTTTTTTGAACGTTACGGATGTCGCACCGCTGGAAGAGGATTCTAGGTAAGGAATTTCAGTACCTTGTTCAATATAAGCTGGCTTCTTATTGGTAGTAATTAAACGCGGACTAGAAATGATTTCTGCTTTTGATTCTTGTTGCAACGCAGACAACTCCAAATCCAACAAAGTATCAGACCCTAGTTTCGCAACTTGGAAAGCAATACTGGTTGCATTCGGGCTGGTTGCAGCAAGGTTAACGTTCAGGAAGTCATCAATACCAACACTGCCGCCACCGTCTTCACCATCGCCGTCGCCACCGCCGCCATCGTAGAGACCAATAGTTGCAAGGTTGTTCTCGATCGATCCACCAACCGTATGACTACCATTAATCGATGTGAAGCCCCAGCGAACGCCAAGTTCATCCATGTTACCTTCATTGATAGTCACGATACGTGCTTCAATCTGAACTTGTTTTACTGGAATATCTAATGATTCAATGATTTCACGAATTACTTGAATATTCTCCGGCAACTCACGGATCAATAATGAGTTAGTACGCTCATCAATCGTCATGCTGCCACGATCAGAAAGCATACTAATGTTACCTTCACCGTTAATCATCTCTGCAATATCCGATGCTTTCGCAAAATTCACTTTGATAATTTCAGAAGAAAGTTCACCCATTTCTTGTTCAAGCTTTTGTTTTTCTAGTTGTTGCTTCTCGCGCAGATCGAGCTCATCCTTCGGAGCAACCAAAATAACGTTACCATCTACACGCTTATCCAAGCCTTTGACTTGAAGGATGATATCCAGCACTTGTTGCCAAGGTACACCGTCCAAACGCAAGGTCAGGTTCCCTTCAACTGAGTCTGAAACCACAAGGTTAAACTGGTTGTAATCAGCAATAAGCTGCAGCACATTTCGCACCGGAATATCTTGGAAGTTAATCGAAATCAACTTGCCTTCTTTTTCCAGAATACTTTTGTCTGGTGCTTTTTCGTTGGCTTTGAGCTTACCAACCTTCACCTCTAGATAACGCCCTGTGAGGCGATAGTCATGGGTATAATCTTCATCAATGTAAGCGACCAAACGCGTCGTAGAGGTATCGCGGAAAACCTCAACACTCTCTACCACTGTAGAGAAGTCTTTTACATCAAGTAGATAAAGCTGATCGTCTTTAACTGACGTATTGAGCAAGTCGATACTTAAACCTTCTTGCACACGCTTGATATCAACAATAGCAGCTGGCGATGCAAGCTCTACGACGATAACCGCGTCTTTATCTTTATTAGTACGGAAGTCGATGCTCTTAAGCGAGTTAGACTTTACTTCTTCCGCTGCGACTAAAGGGGCTAAAAGTAGAAACAACCATAAAGAGAAGAGCCCTGTTAGCTTCCTTGGTGTCAGTGTTAATCCTTGTCTCATTTTCATCATTACTCAATATCAAAAATAAATGCAGCTATGCCTATCTCAAAGCCAACTTAACTTTGCGTTTTTGCCAACAGCCCAAACCGTCTGGCAAGGTTTCATTAATCAATAAATAGTTGTGGGATACATGGGTAACCTTGCCATTGTTGCGTCCGAGGTATTGACCTGGTTTTACTTTGTAAACAGTGCCATTCGGAGCCTGAACCAACCCAGAAACACTGCTGCCGATACCCATCACACCCTTCAAGCGCAGTTGCGCAAGAGGAAACCTTTCCAATTTGCCAGTTCGCTTTCTTGAAGGAGGTTGCCAGCAGTCTTTTCTTGCAACAGGTTGAGTCGCAATCGTTGCCTCTTTTGGTAATTCGAAAGGTGCACGCAATATTTCTGGTTCGTAATTAACGACAACATACTCTTCAACAGGCTGCAGTTTGGTGACATCACGGCGAGCTTGGTTCTCCACGTCACGAATAAATTCCGTCAGTGATTCATCATTGGCTTGGCAGGCAGTCAAAACGCCAGCAATACACACCATCAGCAAAGATTTACTTCTCATCTTTCTTCACCTCTGGTTTGAACTGGTAAGTGTTTGCTTTCACACGAAAGTGCAGAGTTTCACTCTCTTGGCTGACACGCTGCCAAGTCACGTCTTTAAAAGTGATGATGCGTGGCAACGTCGCAATCGCTTGGGAGAAACGACCGATATCATGAAAATCCCCTGTCAACTCAATGTCGAGCGGTAAACGATAAAGGAAGTGTTCTGATTGCTTATCACCCCAGTCGATTCGGGTGAACGTCAACTTATTATCAATTCCGAGTTCATTCACCGAAGCCAACATGGTTGCCAGCTCTTTCTGTGCAGGCAGTTGTTGCAGTAGCAATTCGTATCGAGTAGTAAGCTCATCAAGTTGCGATTGCAATTGAGGCAAAGCAGCGACTTTGTTCGCTTTGATCCGTAACGCAACTTTTAAGGTTTGTTCTTCTTGAATAAGGTTATTCAGCTGTTCTTGCTCTGGCTTTAAATAAAACCAATAACCAAGGCCTTGAATCAGCACAACTAACAACAAGATCACTACTATCTGAGGCACCAATGGCCACTCAGCGATCTCATCCATTTCTAGATCTTGCCAATTAACCATGTTGGTTACCTCCTTTCACCGAGGCGTCTTTGAACATGAAGGAAACTTTGAAAGTCTGAAACTCTTTCCCAAAACGCGCTTTACCATGAACGATAGAATGCATGTCGACATCTAGCAGCTTGGCTGAACGCTCCATGTTGTCGAGCATGGTGGCCAAGCGAGGTGTACTATCAGAGATACCCGAGATTTCAATTTCATAATCATTCATTTTGATCTTATCGACGTAGACTCCTTCAGGGATCACCGACGGCATCAGGTTCATGAACTCCGTGGTCTTATTACGCCCATTTTGCAAACCTTCAACGATCTTTAACCTCTCCAAGATCTTGCTGTGCTCTTGTTCAGCAATCTTCATCGCTTCGATTCGTTTATCAAGCTGGGAGATATAGTGCGCCAAATAATCAAGGCGCTGCTGTTGTTGATCCTGCTGATATTGATAGAACTTACCAATGCCCCATTGCACGCCCAACGCAACAATCACCCCCAAGACGATCAAACTGAGAAAGCGGCGGCGGTGTTCTTCACGTTGATTCTCACGCCACGCAAGGAGGTTAATGTGATACAGCATGTTTGCCTCCTAGCCATTGAATACCTCTAACCGCTAAGCCCGCAGCCGCAGTAAAATGCTGCCAATCTGCTGCACGGCGTTTGCGTTTCGATACTTTCATCTCGAATAGACCGAGCGGATTAAGCAACTCACACTCCAATGCCAACTGACTTGAAAGTTCTTCTGCTAACATTGGCGTAGCTGCACCTTCACCAGACAACCAAATGCCTTTGATGTCTTGATTTCCATTAATCGAGGTATAGAGCTGAATCTGGCGCTTTACACGATCAACGATTTGTCGATTAAACTGCTCAGTAGCAACTTGCGAGTCTTCAGCAAGAGGGTCTTGTTGAAATAGATCATTTGAAGTGCGCGTGCCGTAAGGAAATTCCTTGTGGAACAATTCACTCTGCTCTGTAAACATGGTGAAAGAGCTGCTCAATGCACTGATATCCAACAAGCAATACTTGCTCTTTTCAGGGAAGCGCTCGACAGCCAGTTTCCATATATGCCCTAAACTTTGTGAATGCACGTCCACCAGCACGGTTTTCAAGCCTGACTTTTGCAGAGCATCGACACGAGTTTCAACGACATCTTTGCGAGTTGCGAATACTTGATAACTGTCTGTTCCACGCATCTGCTCATCGGCATCAAGCTTTACAAAATCAAGACTGAGCTCTTCAACAGGAAATGGGGATTGATGCGAGAAAGCTTGCACCACGGCAAACTCTTTCTCACTCTCCTCCAAGTTCTGCTCAATTTGCAGCTTCTTGCTGATCACGGCATTATCAGGAACAGAAATTGCGACCCGTCGAGCCCAAAATGGCAGCTCTTTTCTTATCTCTTTAAGGGTCTTTACAATTTCTTGATGATTTATGGTGTTATTTTCAGCGACAATACCTTCCTTAAGTATTATTTCTTTGTAACCCAATAAGGCGTAACTGTTGCCATTGGGTTTAAGTACCACGGCTTTGAGGCTGTTATGGCCAATATCTATGCCCGTAACTAATAGCTTATCCATCTCTACTCTCGCTCCGAAATTCCTGCGTGCTTATGTAGTTAGCGCACAGAGAATTTTCTTCGTGCAAAGGTTGTTATTAGCACCCAAATAGGAGTTAATACCTCTTATGTGCTAAATTTTTGACCTAAGAGTACAAGGGTTTGCCGTTACACAGCCTCAACCAATCAGGGATTCTCCGGTGAAGTTCATAAAGCGTTTATTATTTTTAACATTGATTTGCATAATTCTTGGAGTCACCACAATTTTTGGCTTCTATCAGTACGTGAAGCCTGAATTGCCAGATGTTGCAACCCTAAAAGATGTTGAATTACAAACACCTATGCAGGTTTTTAGTCAAGATGGGAAACTGATCGCACAGTTTGGCGAGAAGCGCCGAATTCCTGTTACCTACGACGAAATTCCGCAAGATTTGATTCACGCGCTGATTGCGACCGAAGATAGCCGCTTTTATGAGCACCCTGGTATCGATCCAATCGGTATTACTCGTGCTGCTGTTGTGGTGGCATTATCTGGTTCTGCAAAACAAGGTGCGAGTACCATCACTCAGCAGCTAGCGCGTAACTTCTTCTTATCAAATGAGAAGAAAATCATGCGTAAAGTAAAAGAGATCTTCATTGCGATTCACATTGAGCAGTTGTTGACAAAGCAAGAGATCATGGAGCTATACGTTAACAAGATTTTCCTTGGCTACCGCTCTTACGGTTTTGGTGCAGCCGCTCAGGTTTATTTCGGTAAGAGTTTGAATGAACTGACTCTCAGCGAGATTGCTACGTTAGCAGGTATGCCAAAAGCGCCATCAACCATGAACCCACTTTACTCACTAGAGCGAGCGACAAAGCGTCGTAATGTGGTGTTGATGCGTATGCTGGATGAGAAATACATCACTCAAGCGCAATACGATGAAGCACGCTCAGAGCCAATTGTGGCACGCTACCATAGCGCTGAAATCGAACTGTCTGCCCCATACGTCGCAGAACTAGCACGTTCTTGGGCAGTAAAAGAATACGGTGCAGACAAAGCGTATACGTCTGGTTTGAACATTTACATGACGGTAGATTCCAAGCTTCAAGACGCAGCAAACAAAGCATCCATCAACAATATCCTTGCTTACGATGAACGTCACGGCTATCGCGGAGCAGAGAAAGTACTGTGGAAACAAGGCGAACCTGCTTGGGATACAGAGCAGATTGAGAAGCATCTGAAGAAGCAGCCAACATATGGTCAACTTTATCCAGCGGTTGTGACCAAAGTAGACGGTAAAACGGCACAAGTTTGGGTGAAAAACAACGACGAACAAACTCTCGCTTGGACAGGCATGAGCTGGGCTCGTAAGTTCCTGACTGATGAACGCCAAGGCGCAGCACCAAAATCAGCGCAAGAGATCCTAGAAGTAGGCCAGCAAGTTTGGGTTCGCGAAGTCAGCACAACTGACAAAGATGGCAACACCATCAACAATTGGAAGTTGAGCCAAGTGCCAAATGCAAACACCGCGTTTGTCGCAATGAACCCAGAAAATGGTGCGGTACTTTCTCTCGTTGGTGGTTTTAACTTCGTCCATAGCAAATTTAACCGTGCGACCATGTCGGTCCGTCAGGTAGGTTCAAGTATTAAGCCTTTCATCTACTCTGCTGCGATCAATAAAGGTCTAACGCTGGCATCATTAGTTAACGATGCTCCAATCAACAAATGGGATGCAGGTTCTGGTTCGGCATGGCGTCCGAAGAACTCACCACCGACATACATTGGTCCTACTCGTCTACGTATCGGTTTAGCACAATCGAAAAACGTAATGGCGGTGCGCACTTTGCGTGAAGTAGGCTTAGATGCGACTCGCGAATACCTGACTCGCTTTGGTTTTGATATCAACGAAGTGCCGCGTTCAGAGACTATTGCGCTTGGTGCGGGTAGCTTAACGCCGATGAAAGTAGCACAAGGTTACTCGGTCTTTGCCAACGGTGGTTACTATGTTGAACCATTCTACATTGACCACGTTGAAGACTCTTTCGGTGAAGTGCTATTTAAAGCCAATCCAAAAGTTATCTGTCAGCATGATTGCCCTCAAATGGAGCAAGAAGCGCCGGTTGAAGATAAGTTTGCCGCAGAGTTTGGCGAGCAAGATATCGCAATGGATGAGCCAACATCAGACAACGCTTTAGAAGACGATACACCACAATATGCGAAGCAAGTTATTTCAGCACAAAACGCATTCTTAATGCGTGAGATGATGTACAGCAACATTTGGGGCGGCGGTAGCTGGCGTGATGGTACCGGTTGGAACGGCACAGGTTGGCGCGCTCAGAAACTCGAACGCCGCGATATTGGCGGTAAGACCGGTACAACCAACGATTCAAAAGATACATGGTATAACGGTTACGGTCCGGGCATTGTCGCTATTGCATGGGTTGGCTTTGACGATCACAGTCGCACTCTAGGTCGAACGACTGTGAACAGCAACCTTGGTAAAGGGCAGATTTCTGGTGCGGAATCGGGGGCGAAGACAGCAGAGCCAGCTTGGATTGATTTCATGCGCGTCGCACTTGAAGGTACGCCTCAAAAAGCGAAAAACATCCCAGAAGATATCGTCCGTGTTCGTATTGATCGTGATAGCGGTCTTCTGACTCATAAAGTCGATGGTTCATCCATGTTCGAATATTTTGAGAAAGGAACTGAGCCAACTGAGTACGTCGGTAACAGTTTAGAAGACAGTATCTATTCAGGTGGTGGTAGCGGCTCAGAAGAGTTGTTCTAACAACCACTCATCAGATAAAACAAAAAAGGGAGCCATTGGGCTCCCTTTTCCTATATTAACTTGCGCTTAAGCGGCAATAGAGTCTTCCTGAGCCTCTAGTACCCCTTTAATCGTTGCAGCCAAGGTTTCGAAACGAGCACGCAGTGGAGAGCCCGGACGATAAACTAAAACAATGCTGCGAGAAGGCGTTGGATTAATCGCAGGGACATAACAGACACCATCCTTCTTCTTCTCATGCGGTACAGATAACTGTGGTAATAACGTGATACCTGCGCCCGCCGCAACCATATTACGTAATGTTTCTAGACTAGTGGCTTTAAAGCGCTCGTCATCTTTTGCTCCTGCAGCAAAGCAAAAACCAAGTGCTTGGTCGCGTAGGCAGTGACCATCTCCTAGCGCCAAAACGGTTCGACCATTAAGATCCAACATGTCTATATGGTCTAAACCAGCCCATTCGTGATCGCAAGGTACAGCAACACTCAACGGCTCGTTATAGACCTCAATCTCTTTAAACGGAGCTGTTTCATCAACTGACGCTAGTACAAGGCAATCAAGCTTACCTTCTTCCAACTGACGTACCAGTTGGTGGGTTTGAGCCTCATGTAAAAACAGTTCTAACTCAGGAAACTCTTCTTTCAGTCGAGGGACTATTTTTGGCAATAGGTAAGGACCAACGGTTGGAATAAAGCCAATATGCATTGGACCGGTCATCGCACCGCTTTGACCGCTCGCCATATCTTTGAAAGTTTTCACTTCACTTAAGATGCGTTTTGCTTGCTCCACCAATTGCAAACCAGAATCAGTAAACAGCACTCGACGGCTGCTCCTTTCTAGTAAGGCTGTACCAAGCTCGTCTTCCAGTTTTCGAATCTGGCCACTTAAAGTTGGTTGGCTAACAAAACAGGCTTCTGCTGCTTTTCGAAAATGCTTGTGCTCCGCAAGCGCCACCAAGTACTCAAAATCTCGGATATTCATACGTACGATTCGCTTCTTGTTTGGCGATAGAAATAATCTATCAAAACCATAGCATTAAACGATTAGAGCTATCAAAGTTTTTTTTCAATAATGAGCTCAACAAAACGAAACTGAGCGACAAATAACGCTAAGCTCGAAAACGAATTATTTCATAAATTTAAAAAGGAAATCATCATGTTTGCATCAAAAGAAGGTCAAGCTGTACCACAAGTTACTTTTCCTGTTCGTAAAGGTGACGCATGGGTGAACGTAACCACGGATGAACTGTTTAAAGACAGAACGGTTATCGTATTCAGCTTGCCAGGTGCGTTTACTCCAACCTGTTCGTCAAGCCACCTACCTCGTTACAACGAGTTATTCTCAGTATTTAAAGAGCATGGTGTGGATGAGATTCTATGTGTATCAGTAAACGACACGTTTGTAATGAATGCATGGAAAGCTGACCAAGAAGCTGAAAACATCACTTTCATCCCAGATGGTAACGGTGAGTTCACAGATGGCATGGGTATGCTAGTAGACAAAAACGACATAGGCTTCGGCAAGCGTTCATGGCGTTACAGCATGCTAGTGAAAAACGGTGTGGTTGAGAAAATGTTTATTGAACCAAACGAACCAGGCGACCCGTTCAAAGTTTCTGATGCAGACACAATGATGAACTACGTAGCACCTGAGTACAAAACTCAAGAATCGATCACTGTGTTCACTAAACCAGGTTGCCCTTTCTGCATGAAAGCGAAACAAAATCTGATTGACCACGGTCTTCAATATGAAGAAGTGATTTTGGGTAAAGACGCAACAACAGTCAGTCTACGTGCAATTTCGGGTCGTACGACGGTTCCTCAAGTGTTCATCGGTGGTAAACACATCGGTGGTAGCGAAGAATTAGAAGCTTACCTAGGTTAATAATTTGCCTAATGGGCTTGGGTTGGCAATTTAGCTGTCCAGAACTCAGCCCTCAGTCTCCCGGAGCATCCCTCGCCCGGGAGACTACCCCCTCAATCACTTCCTATGCTTAGTCTTGATCACTGCTCTTCTTCGGACTATCAAGATTAATGAACTCAAATTCACTCTTCTAAACTTAGTCATCTCAACTCAGTTTGGACAAAACGAGAATCCATTATGAAACAGTTAAATGTTGACGTAGCAATCATTGGTGGTGGTACAGCAGGTCTTGGTGCATACCGCGCAGCAAAAGCACACACAGACAGTGTTATGATGATCGAAGGTGGTCCTTACGGCACAACATGTGCTCGTGTAGGTTGTATGCCCTCAAAACTTTTGATCGCTGCTGCAGAAAGCGTACATCAAATCGAGAAAGCACCAGGTTTCGGCGTGCACCCACAAGGCGAGATTTACATTAACGGTCGTGAAGTAATGGATCGAGTAAAGCGTGAACGTGACCGCTTTGTTGGCTTTGTGTTGGAAGGAGTCAATGAGATCCCTGCTGAAGATAAAGTTTCAGGCTATGCCAAGTTTATTGATGACAATACGCTAGTCGTTAATGACCACACCCAGATCACCGCAAAACGCATTGTGATCGCAACAGGCTCACGTCCAGCATACCCAGCGGTATGGAATGAGCTCGGCGATCGCCTAGTCATTAACGATGATGTATTCGATTGGGATAACTTGCCAGAATCCGTTGCAGTATTTGGTCCAGGTGTCATTGGTCTTGAATTGGGTCAAGCGCTGCATCGTTTAGGAGTGAATGTGAAGCTATTTGGTCTTGGTGGTCAAGTAGGACCATTGACGGACCCTGAAGTGATGGCGTACGCCGATAAAGCATTCAAAGAAGAGTTTTACCTTGATGCCGATGTAAAAATCGAAAGCATGAAACGTATTGCTTCGCCAAAAAATAACGGTGAAGATAAGGTCGAAATTCAGTTCATCAACCACGATGGTGAACTAGAAACCTTTATTGTCGATTACGTATTGGCAGCAACAGGTCGTCGCCCGAATGTGGATAAGCTCGCGATTGAAAACACCAGTGTTGCATTAGATGAGCGCGGCGTACCAACGGCGGATCACTATACATTGCAAACTTCGGTAGAGAGCATCTTCATCGCAGGTGATGCAAGTAACCAAATTCCACTGCTTCATGAAGCGGCAGACCAAGGTCGTATTGCCGGTGATAACGCTGGCCGCTTTCCTGATATTCGTGCAGGTTTGCGCCGCTCGCCTATTTCTGCTGTATTCTCTGATCCACAAATTGCCATGGTTGGTGAAACCTTTAAGCAATTGGAAGCACGTTTAGGCACCTGCGGCTGTTTCACAACCGGAGAGGTCTCGTTTGAAAGCCAAGGTCGCTCACGAGTGATGCTACGCAATAAAGGCATATTGCATGTGTACGGAGAACAAGGCACCGGACGCTTCTTGGGCGCAGAAATGATGGGACCAAACGCCGAGCACTTAGCCCACCTGCTCGCTTGGGCACATCAAAATAAAATGACAGTTTCAGCAATGTTGGATATGCCGTTTTACCACCCAGTAATTGAAGAAGGCGTTCGTACCGCACTGCGAGATTTGAATGCAAAACTTCACTTAGGTCCAGAGACAATCAAGCACTGCCTAGACTGTGGTCCTGGTTGTTAATCCTGCCCTCATTATCCTTAACATCGATAAACAAAAAGCCTCGTCATAGACGAGGCTTTCTTCTTTCAGCTTTATCAATTCAAGAATCAATAGAGCTGTGGTTATGCAGTCATCATTGCATAGCGACTCACCAACACAATGGCTGTTAATCCAATCGTGAAAAAGCTACCCGCTAAACCAAGTGCTACTTTAAGTTCTGTCGACATTATTATTTTTCCTATTGTCAGGCTGACAGCGCACCATACATCAATTACGTGCTACACAATTTTGACCAAGCTAATTTTTCATTTTTGGTTTGATAAGCGAGACTAAGAAACCAAGCAAAAACACTATCAAACAGGAGTTGAGGTTATAATCAGAAGCAAATAGATAGTTTGGGTAGAACAATGACTTGTCGAAGTTGCCAAGAGCATTGGTTTTGGAAAAAAATCGGGCGTTGCCAGCGATGCATGGATCAACTTACCGTGCTCTCTGTCTTATGTTGGATCGTATGGTGGTTTGCATTTAAAGATGATCCACAAAGCATCGAGTCGATCGCACTGATCTTTGCGGGCTTTGCGTTTAATGGTCTGCTGTTTTTACACCTCTGGATGCGCTTCGTTATTCTGCCGTGGCAGCGCCGCCATAGAAAACAAAATAAAGATGATCATCATCCAGATGACAGATAGAAAAAAGCCCCAAAACCAATACCGGTCTTGGGGCTCTCTTAGATTCTTCTAAGAAAAAGCAGTGGTACTTTAATAGACCGGGCTTCCTCTCAAAGGTTCCAAATTTTTTTCTGATTTTTTTAGTATTTTCTTAAATACTAATAGAATCATTAACCTAGGCTACGTTACTTTTCTGGATCAATTGTTCGAACAAGTTGATCTCCAGTGCAACTTCATCACATGCATGCTGACGTGGGCACTGATCGCAATCTTTCAGTACTTTCTCTGGCAGCAATGACTTCGACGTTGGCAAGAAGCTTTGCTTCATAAAGAACTCTGGCGTACGTGTCAGCACAAAGACTTTCTTAATAGCCATCTGGCGCGCCTTCTCAACCAGATAGTTCACAATCGCACTGCCCTGCCCTTGACCTTGCCAACCCGCTTCAATACCTAAAGAGCGAATCTCTGCTAAGCCTGAGTCATAGACATACAAAGACGCACAACCAGTGACTTCTCCGTGGTGCTCGGCAACCGCGAAAGAACCAATGTCACGTACCAACTCATTACGTGAGCGTGGTAGATTCTCACCCATATTTGCCCAGTACGCCACCATGCCTTCCAGTGTCTCAATATCCGTCAGACGTGCTGGACGTACTTTGACTGCTGAAGTGTCACGTTGAGATAGACGCTTGTCTGCTTGGTCGACAGCATAAGCCACTTGCTGCGGCGACACGCCACCAAGCGCACAACGTTTCTCAAGGCATGAATCGATGGTCAAGATGTCATACACATCCGCCTCAATCACTTCAGAGAAAGATTTCAATTCTTCAATCGACAACTCTTCTAACGCACAGCCTTTGGCAATTGCACCAACCACAGCAACACCGACGATATGGTGCGCTTCACGGAATGGGATGCCTTTCGCCACTAGGTAATCCGCCAGCTCAGTTGAGTTTGCGTAACCTTGCTTCGCCGCTTCTAACGTACGCTCGCCATTAACTTTAATGCCATCGAAACACAATGCTGCCATTTCCATACAGTCATTCCATGTATCAAGCGCATCGAACAGACCTTCTTTGTCTTCTTGCATGTCTTTGTTGTAAGCCAGTGGCAGCGCTTTCACCGTCATCATCATGCCAGCAAGCGCGCCGTATACACGACCTGTCTTACCACGAATAAGCTCTAATGCATCTGGGTTTTTCTTTTGCGGCATCAACGAAGAACCTGAAGTCACGGTATCGGCTAGTTCAATAAAGTTGGACTCACCCGAGTTGTAGAAGATCATGTCTTCTGCCAAGCGAGATAGGTGCAACATTGAAATAGATGCCACAGACATCAGTTCCATCACATGGTCACGGTCAGAAACCGAGTCTAGCGAGTTACGTGTCGCACGGTGGAAACCAAGGTTGTGAGCCAGCTCTTCACGGTCGATAGGGTAAGCGGTCCCCGCAAGCGCACCCGAGCCGAGTGGACACGTATCCAAACGCTTTAGCGCATCGTTCAGACGTGAGTAATCACGCTCAAACATTTCAACATAAGCCAAGCACCAGTGAGCAAACGTCACAGGCTGAGCACGTTGTAAGTGCGTATAACCAGGAAGAACAGTACCTTGATGCTGCTTAGCAACACCAACCATTTGAGTTTGTAGGCGATCAAGTGCAATCAACAGTTGTTGACCTTGCTGACGACACCAAAGCTTGAGATCGGTTGCAACTTGGTCGTTACGAGAACGTCCCGTGTGTAGCTTTTTACCTAGGTCACCAACTTTATTGATCAGTTGCTGCTCGACCCAAGAGTGGATATCTTCAGCGTCTGAACGTAAGATTTGATGTGGGTCTTCCATCACTTCAAGCTTGAGTTCATTTAGTGCTAGCTCAAGCTTTTGTTGTTCATCTGCAGATAACACGTCAACAGACAGCAATGCTTTAGACCACGCAATTGAGCCTACGATATCTTGCTCGGCCAATCGGTAATCGAAACGCAACGAATCGTTGAAGTCTTTAAATCTGGTATCTGCCGCTTGGGTAAATCTTCCGCCCCATAATGCCATTGCGTCTCTCCTGATGACTATTGCTTACGCTAACGTGTTATTCATTAAGTGTTGACCGAATCGGTGGTCATTTGCTCACTTTTTCTTATGCCTCAACGTTACGATAATCGTAGACAAAAATAAAGTAGAAATTCAATATTTTTACATATTTATTCATGGCTATTTTATCTTTATGCCAATAAGGTCAGCAAAAACCAAAAAGACCTGCCAATAGTGGCAGGTCTCTTATCTTATAAGGCGTTAAATTGGCTTATTTTTTCTGGCTGTTCAGCGCACGAATACGGCTGGATAGCGAGTACAGACGGATAAAGCCTTCAGCATGGCTTTGGTCATAAACTTCATCTTCACCAAAAGTAGCAAACTCTTCAGAGTACAAACTGTTATCCGAACGTTTTTGCGTTACCGTTGCGTGACCTTTGTAAAGCTTCACAACCACTTCGCCATTCACGTCTTGCGCGAGCTCTTCAGAAGCCGCAAGAATAGACTTGCACAGCGGCGTGAACCAACGACCATCATAAACAAGGTGTGATGCTTTCAGACCAAGCTCCTCGCGGAATTCAAATGACGCTTTATCCAGCACCAGTTGCTCTACCGCACGCAGTGCTTCCATCATGATGGTGCCCCCCGGAGTTTCGTAGCAACCACGAGACTTCATTCCCACTAGACGGTTTTCGACAATATCGATACGACCAACACCGTGCTTCGCACCTTTTTCGTTTAGGTAAACCAACGCGTTATATGGTGTCATCACTTCACCGTCTACCTCAACAACTTCACCTTTCGCTACTTTCAGCGTCACGGTTTCTGCTTCATTCGGTGCTTGCTCTGGGTCTACAGTCCAAGCCCAGCAATCTTCATTTGGCGCGTTCCATGTATCTTCTAGAACGCCACCTTCAGTAGAAATGTGCCATGCGTTCGCATCACGCGAGTAAATCTTAGTAAGAGATGCTGAACAAGGAATGTTACGCTCTGCTAGGTAATCTAAGCACTCTTCACGGCTCACTAGATCCCATTCACGCCAAGGCGCAATAACATGCAGATCTGGTGCTAGTGCTGCAAATGCACCTTCAAAACGTACTTGGTCATTACCTTTACCTGTACAACCATGGCACAGAGCGTCTGCGCCCACTTTACGTGCAACTTCAACCTGCGCTTTGGCAATGATTGGACGCGCCATTGATGTACCTAGTAAGTATTTACCTTCGTAGTAAGCACCGGTTTTTAGCGTAGGGTAAATGTAATCCGCTACCATTTCTTCTTTCAGATCAGCGATGTAACATTCAGAAGCACCAGAAGCTTTTGCTTTCGCTTCAATACCTTCTAGCTCCTCTGCACCTTGACCAACATCGGCAACGAAAGCTACTACTTCACAGTCGTAGTTCTCTTTTAGCCACGGGATGATTACTGAAGTATCTAGACCGCCTGAGTATGCGACTACCACTTTATTTACGTTCACTTTGCTCATGTTTTTTCTCCAAACTTAACTGGCGCTGCTCTCGGCGGTCAGTGCCAACCACTTCCTAATGTTCAATTCTTTAACTGGTTTGCTTCTGCTCTATTGCGGCAGAAATTGCGTTCCGATACTTTCACCCGCGAATAGCTGGTTCAGTTTCTCTGGGTAACGCCATGTCGCGACTTCGATAGGACGACCAAGATCATTGGCGGCCTCCAAAGCGGCTTTAACTTTGACGATCATGCCGTCGGTGATCACTTGCCCTTTGATCAATGCATCGGCTTCTTGCTCAGATAGCGTTTTGATCAAATGCCCTTTGCCATCGAGTACACCGCTCACATCAGACAGAAGCACTAACTCCGCATCCAATGCTCCGGCCACAGCAACCGCAGCTTGGTCAGCATTCACATTCATCATCTGACCTTTTTCAGTCAGACCAATTGAGCTGATGATCGGCAGTGCACCTGCGTTTAGCACCGCTTGTAATAGGGTTGAATCACCCGGTGATGCTTTGCCTACAGCGCCTAGCTCTGGGTCAAGTTCTTCAACATGACATAACCCACCATCAGCGAGACTAAGACCCACTGCATTCAGACCATCCGCAATCGCTTGACCTTGAAGCAATTTGTTTGCTGTGCCTGCAAGCGCGCCTGCAATCACAGGAATTTGCTCATAAGGCGTCACGCGAAGACCGTTTTTCTTTACGGTTTCAAGCTGAAGCTTTGCCATCAACTCATCAACTAGGTAGCCACCGCCATGAACGATGGCGATTTGTCGCTGTGCCGACTTTTGGTAAGCCGCAATGGCGCCAAACAGTTGGCTTAAGGTTTGAGTGCAAGATAGAGCTGCACCACCGAGCTTAATGACTAAAGGAGCTTGATTGGTTTGCGTCATCGCATTTCCCTCTTTCAACGACTACAGCAACGCTGTCAGTTCTGGGTAACCGTAATGAATATTGAGACATTGCATCGCTTGACTCGATGCACCTTTAAGTAGGTTGTCGATCGCCGAAATCACAATGATGTGTTCGCCTTGTACCTTCCATCCGATATCACAGAAAGGGGTATTTTCGACATCCTGAATACGTGGAATACCGTCACCTTTAAGGCGAACCGCTGGCATGCCTTGGTAAGCTTGTTCAAACGCTTGTACCACTTGTGCTTCCGTCACACCTTGTGCCAATTTCATCGTGATAGTGGCAAGAATGCCGCGTTTGAAGTTGCCTAGGTGTGGAGTAAAAATCACATCGCAACCTAAATGCTGAGCAATCTCTGGTTGATGACGATGGTTAAAGACACCGTAAGGTTGCAAGCTCACTTCGCAGAAGCTGTTAACCATGGAAGCTTTACGCCCTGCACCTGATACACCACTGGTTGCGTTAATCACAGGCCATTGGTTGGTATCCAGTAATGCGTGTTCTAATAAAGGTTTGATTGCAAGCTGTGAAGCGGTTGGGTAGCAACCTGCCACTGCAATCAAAGGAGTGGTTTTTATTGATTCTTGGTTCCACTCTGCTAAGCCGTATGCTGCTTTATCTAGCCAGTTGTTATATTGATGTTCGAAGCCATAAAAGGTGTCGTAGAAGCCTTCGCTTTTCACACGAAATGCACCAGATAAATCGAATACCTGACATCCCGCCTCTAAGAAGATAGGAGCTAAGTCATGGCTCACTTCATGTGCCGTTGCCAGAAAGACCACATCAGACACTTGAGCAACTTGCTCAGGGTCAGTCAGTGGTGAAACTGGCATATCAATCACACCCGCTAGCTTGCCGTGCAATTGAGCAATATTCTTTCCTGCATCTACGCTATTGGCGGAAACGTATAAACCTGATAGCGTGAGTTCAGGGTGTTTGTTGACCATTAAAGCCAACTCTGCGCCGGTGTAGCCGCTGGCTCCGATAATCGTGGTTTTTAGCATTACATGACATCCATATACTTAAGGCTCAAAATGACTATTCATATTTAATTTTTGCTTTATTTTGATTTTTTATTCATTAAATATGATTTAATATGTGTTTTACATTTTTGTGCTCTGTCTGTCAATAGGAGAATTGAAGAATCCATGCAATTACCAAGTTTTCTAGAGGTCTATGAAGGACTGATCAGTACCTCTTCGATCAGCTCAACCGATCCAAGTTGGGATCAAGGCAATGCCAAAGTGATCGAGAAGCTAGCTTCTTGGTTTAAAGATCTTGGCTTCAGTGTTGAAGTGATCGAAGTGGAGCCAGGCAAACACAATATGATTGCACGTATGGGTGAAGGTGAAGGCGGTCTACTTCTCGCAGGTCACAGCGACACAGTGCCGTTTGATGAAGGACGTTGGAGTTTTGACCCACATAAGCTGACCGAAAAAGACAACCGCTTTTACGGTTTGGGTACTGCTGATATGAAAGGCTTCTTTGCCTTTATTTATGAAGCGGTAAAGAAAATCGACTGGAGTAAGCAAACCAAGCCGCTTTATGTATTGGCGACCTGTGATGAAGAAACCACCATGCTAGGTGCCCGTCATTTCACTGAGAATGCGCCTTTTAAGCCGGATTACTGCATCATTGGCGAACCCACCAGCCTCGTACCAATTCGAGGTCATAAAGGGCATGTGGCAAATGCCATTCGCGTAACAGGCAAGTCCGGTCATTCGTCTGATCCTGCGCTCGGCGTCAACGCAATTGAAATAATGCATGAAGTCATGTTTGCCATGATGCAACTGCGCGACAAATTGGTTAAAGAGTATCACCATCCGGGTTTTGCTATTCCAAGCCCTACCCTAAACCTTGGTCATATCCATGGTGGTGACAGCGCAAACCGTATTTGCGGTTGCTGTGAACTGCATTATGACGTTCGTCCTCTTCCTGGTATTAGCCTTGATGGTTTAGAGAACATGCTGCGCGGAGCATTGAAAGAAGTCGAGGCGAAATGGCCAGGGCGATTAGAAATTATTCCCTTGCACGAGCCAATTCCGGGTTACGAATGTCAACACGATCACCCATTTATTGGTGGTGTTGAAGAGATCTGTCAAACCAGCTCAGAAACCGTCAACTACTGTACTGAAGCGCCATTTCTGCAGCAACTGTGTCCAACCTTAGTTCTAGGTCCCGGTTCAATTGATCAAGCTCATCAACCAGATGAGTTCCTCTCTTTCGACTTTATCGACCCAACCATCGACGTGTTATCACGTGCGATGGTGAAATATTGTTGTTAGTCGCATTCTGTACTTTCCTCACAATGCAGCTCGATTGAGCTGCATTTTGTTATCTTCGCCACTATTCTTCTAGCACGCTATATCCTTCTTTAAGCGGCAATTTTGTAATTAATTTTCACTTCGAGTGGCATAAGCTGACCTAATTTTGCTCTAAATCAGGTCAGCAGCGGAATAATTGCAAACTTACTCTGCTTTATTTGACTAGAACTGGTTATTTTCGCTAGATTGGAGTCTTAACAAGGACAATGGATGTAGTTTTTTTACGAGGCAGGATGACAATGAACGAGAAATACGCCGCACTTAAAAGCAATGTGCGCATGTTGGGCCACCTTCTGGGTAACACGATTCGTGATGCTCATGGCGAAGAAATCTTCGAGAAAGTGGAAACCATTCGTAAATTATCCAAATCGGCTCAAGCTGGAAATAACGCTGACAGAGAAAGCTTAATAGAAGAAATTAAAAGCTTACCAGATGAGCAATTGACGCCCGTGACCCGCGCGTTCAACCAATTTCTAAACCTGACCAATATTGCTGAGCAATACCACACCATTTCACGCCATTGTGAAGAGCATATCTGCGAACCTGACGCAATTAACTCGCTGTTCTCAAAACTAGTGCAAAATGATGTGAGTAAGCTAGACACGGCACAAGCGGTTCGCGATCTAAATATTGAATTAGTTCTGACAGCGCACCCAACCGAAATCACTCGTCGCACTATGATCAACAAGCTTGTAAAGATCAACGAGTGTCTATCTAAGCTAGAGCTGAGCGACCTCTCTTTCAAAGAGCGTAAGAAAACTGAACGCCGTCTTGAGCAACTTATCGTTCAAAGCTGGCACTCTGACGTTATTCGTCAACAGCGCCCGACACCGCTTGATGAAGCCAAATGGGGCTTTGCTGTAGTAGAAAACTCACTATGGGAAGCCGTACCTGACTTCTTACGTGAAATGAACGACCGTCTAAAATCATACCTTGGCGAAGGTCTACCGATTGATGCTCGCCCTGTGCACTTCTCATCTTGGATGGGTGGTGACCGCGACGGTAACCCATTTGTAACTCACAGCGTAACTCGTGAAGTACTGCTTCTGTCTCGCTGGAAAGCGGCAGACCTATACCTCAACGACATCAACGAACTGATCAGCGAACTGTCAATGACAGTGTGTAACGACAAAGTTCGAGAGCTTGCGGGTGAAGATCAACACGAACCATACCGTGCGATCCTTAAACAGCTGCGTTCGCTACTGAACGAAACAAAAGACATTCTCGACGCAAAAGTTCACGGTCAGAAACTGGCAGTCAAAGCGCCGCTACAAAAAGTAGAGCAGCTTTGGGAACCACTTTACGCGTGTTACCAATCACTAAACGAATGTGGCATGGGCGTGATTGCTAACGGCTCACTGCTGGATACGCTACGCCGTGTTAAAGCATTCGGTATCCACCTAGTTCGTCTCGATATCCGTCAAGAAAGTACGCGTCATGCCGACGTTCTATCTGAACTGACTCGTTACCTAGGTATTGGTGACTACGAACAGTGGAGCGAGCAAGATAAGGTAGCTTTCCTAACTAACGAGCTCGCATCTAAGCGCCCTCTTCTGCCTCGTGACTGGGAACCATCGGAACCAGTTAAAGAGGTTTTGGATACCTGTAAGATTGTTGCAACACAACCTCGCGAAGCATTCGGTGCTTACGTTATCTCAATGGCGCGTACCGCTTCTGACGTACTTGCCGTACACCTACTACTTCAAGAAGCAGGTTGCCCTTACCGCATGGACGTGTGTCCTCTGTTCGAAACCCTAGACGATTTGAACAACGCAGAAGCGGTAATCAAGCAGCTGATGGGTATCGACCTATACCGCGGCTTTATCCAAAACCACCAAATGGTGATGATCGGCTACTCTGACTCTGCAAAAGACGCAGGCGTAATGTCAGCAGGTTGGGCGCAATACCATGCGATGGACTCACTGGTTAAGGTTGCAGAAGAAGAAGGCGTAGAACTCACACTATTCCACGGTCGTGGCGGTACAATTGGTCGTGGTGGTGCGCCAGCACATGCTGCACTACTGTCTCAACCACCTAAGAGTTTGAAAGGTGGTCTGCGTGTAACAGAGCAAGGCGAAATGATCCGCTTTAAGTTGGGTCTACCTGATGTTGCAGTTAATAGCTTCAACCTGTACGCGAGTGCAATCCTTGAAGCAAACCTACTGCCGCCACCAGAGCCTAAGCAAGAGTGGCGTGACCTAATGGACGTCTTGTCAGAAGTAAGCTGCGAAGCATACCGTAGTGTCGTTCGTGGCGAGCCAGATTTCGTGCCTTACTTCCGCCAAGCAACACCGGAGCTTGAGCTAGGTAAACTGCCACTTGGTTCACGACCAGCGAAACGTAATCCAAACGGTGGCGTAGAAAGCTTGCGTGCGATTCCATGGATCTTCTCTTGGAGCCAAAACCGCTTGGTTCTGCCAGCATGGTTAGGCGCAGGTGAGGCTATTCAGTACTCTGTAGACAAAGGTCATCAGGCGCTACTGGAAGAGATGTGTCGTGAATGGCCGTTCTTCTCTACTCGTCTAGGCATGCTTGAGATGGTGTACACCAAGTGCAACATGGAAATCTCTCGCTACTATGATCAACGCCTAGTGGAGAATCAACTTCTACCATTAGGTGATCGACTACGTGAGCAACTCCAGCGTGATATCAAGTCGGTACTAAACGTAGAGAACAACGAGAACCTAATGCAAAGCGACCCTTGGGGTCTAGAATCTATTCGCCTACGTAACATCTACGTTGAGCCATTGAACATGCTTCAAGCCGAGTTGCTATACCGAACTCGTCAAACTGAAGAAGCTTCTGCCAATTTAGAAGAAGCATTGATGGTGACGATTGCAGGTATTGCAGCAGGCATGCGTAATACAGGTTAATCTGATTACATAAAGTTGACTAAAAGGCTGAGCGAAATCTCAGCCTTTATTGTTATTTACTAATCACTTCCACTATTCGAACAATACCGACCTAGATTATTAATCCAAATAGAAAACAAAAAGTCTCTACACAACAAGATATTTCACTACCAAAAAACACTATTGAGTATTTTATTAGTTTTTTTGGGTAATTTTGTCCTACTATTCCACTTCATGCTTATTATTTATATACTACTTGCCTGCTGGAAGCTCACAAGTCCAATCAAATAGGCTCCAGCTCGGTGGAAACACCATCACTCTAGGTGATAAACGGCTTTAAGGTGACAGGACCAACATTGTTGGTGCTATCTACACATAAAAAACTCAAGCGTCATTAAGAACGCAAATGAAAGTGTAGCTAGCTTGTTTACAAGTTTATTGACCATTTGGATTGAAGACATGTCATTACCACACGTAATTCTAACTGTACTTAGCACTCGCGACGCTACCGGTTACGACATCACTAAAGAATTCTCAGCTAGCATCGGTTACTTCTGGAAAGCAAGCCATCAACAAGTTTATCGTGAACTTAACAAGATGGCTGAGAAAGAGCTGGTTACTTGCGTACTAGAACCTCAAGAAGGCAAACCAGATCGTAAGGTTTACTCAATCACTGACGCAGGTCGTAGCGCATTGGGCGAGTGGTTCGATCAACCAACTGCACACCCAACTGTACGTGACGAATTCTCTGCTAAGCTAATGGCTTGTGCCGTGCAGCCAGCAGCACCGTACCGTGACCAGCTTTCTGAACTTGTAGAAGAGTCTCGTAAGCTCGTTTCTCACTACAAAGAAATCGAAGCAGCGTACTACGCAACGCCATCAACACTAGACAAGCAAGCACGTCTTGAGCGTCTAACACTTCGTCGTAACCTAATGCTACGTGAAGCTTGGATTAACTGGGCAGAAGAAGTACTAACAGAACTTGAAGTGATCGGCTAATTCGTCACTTTAAATGAAACGAAAAAGGCTTGCCGATGGGCAAGCCTTTTGTTTATCTGGGGAAGGCGCATTAAGCCCCTACTGCAACTTGTGGACGAACACCTAGAGTGTGGCAAAGTGCATAAGTCATCTCTGCACGGTTCAATGTGTAGAAGTGAAAATCTTTTACACCTTCACGGCTTAATACACGAACCATATCAATTGCTTGGCTTGCACCAACCAGCTGACGCGTCACGGGATCATCATCCAAACCTTCAAACTGCTTGCTCATCCAACCTGGTACTTTCACATTATTCTGCGCCGCAAAGCGAGATGCTTGTTTGAAGTTCGATACTGGCAAGATACCCGGCACAATTTCGACATCAATACCAGCCGCTACACAACGGTCACGGAAGCGCAGGTAAGACTCCACATCAAAGAAGAACTGAGTAATCGCGCGGTTTGCACCTGCGTCAACTTTACGCTTTAGATTCAGCAGATCCGATTGAGCACTTTTCGCTTCAGGGTGAACTTCTGGGAATGCCGCTACTGAGATATCGAAATCGTGGCGCGCTTTAAGCAGTTCTACCAAATCCGATGCGTACATATCTGGCGCACCACCCCCCGGTGGAATATCACCACGTAGCGCTACGATGTTTTTGATACCGTTATTCCAGTAATCGTCAGCAATGTCGATCAATTCATCACGAGTTGCGTCGATACACGTAAGGTGAGGCGCAGCCACAAGACCTGTTGCCGCTTTGATTTCTTTAATGATCGAGTGGGTTCTGTCACGCTCGCCTGAGTTTGCGCCGTATGTGACAGAAACGAATTTTGGTTGAAGAGTTTTAAGACGATGCACTGAGTTCCACAGTGTTTCTTCCATCTTCTCACTGCTTGGTGGAAAAAACTCAAATGAGACGTTGATGTTGTCTGATAGTTCAGCGATATTCTGGTTTAAGGCATCGATGTGCCCTGCATGCGTGTATCCCATCTTACTCTCCCTGTGGCAACTCCACCACGAAATCAAAATTCCTCAAATCGACGTTTAGACGTCTATATGTCTACAGAATGTATTGAATGCGATTTAATGTCAACCTTGTGATTATGAATTTTTCTCAAGTTCATAATGAGGATAGTTCAAGTTCCTTTATGACCAATCCCTAGCCGAACTTCCCAATTCAGTATGGCATTATCTAAATAATAAAAAACCCCGGAGATAGTCCGAGGTTTTGTTGTCGTTCGCAAAAATTGTTTCGGTGAAATTTAAAACAAACCAGCTAGGCGATTAAGGTCAGATTGAATCGCACCAGCCGTGACTTCACGACCAGCACCTGGACCTCGAATAACCAATGGATTGTCTTTGTACCACTTACTCTCAATAGCAAAGATATTGTCACACGGTAGTAAGTTTGCCAGTGCATGTTCACGTGATAATGCTTCAACACCCACCGTTGCTTTGCCATTACGCTCTAAACGCGCGACATAACGCAATACTTGGTCATTTTTCTGAGCCTTGGTTAGACGCTCTTGTAGAATCTCACTTAGAATATCACCTTGGTCAAAGAATGCGTCTAGACTCAGTTCTCGCAACTCTTCTGGTACAAGTGATTCCACTTTCACACTCTCTGGTTCAATACTCAAACCAGATTCACGAGCCAAGATAACCAACTTACGCATCACGTCAGAGCCATCTAAATCAGAGCGAGGGTCAGGCTCTGTCAAACCTTGTTGCCATGCCAAATCGACCAGTTCAGCAAACGGCACTGAGCCATCAAACTGCTGGAATAACCAAGATAGCGTACCGGAGAAAATACCCGATAGTGCGACGACATCATCACCGCTTTCACGCAAGTCTCGAACAGTATGGTTGATCGGTAACCCTGCACCAACCGTAGCGTTGTAAAGCCAATGACGACCAATTTTAGCAAAGGCGTCTTGTACTTGGTGGTAATATTGACTGTCCGCCGAGCCTGCCACTTTGTTCGCTGAAATCAAGTGAATACCTTGCTGCGCAATTTCCACATAACGTGTCGCCAACTCTTTACTCGCCGTGACATCAAGTACGACTGCTTCATCGAAGTTTTGTATCGCGCCGAGCTTCGTCAACCAGTTGCCATCATTCTCGATGCTTTCATCATCAAAGCGCTGAGCAACTGTTGCTGCATCAATCCCGTTTTCATCAAACCAATACGTTTGACTATCAACAACCGCTACTAAATCAAAGCTCATACCATGGCGTTTTTCGAGCTCTTCTTTTTGCTCTGCAAACAGCGATAACCAACTTGAGCCAATGTTACCTTTACCACACAACGCAACCGCTACACGCTTTTGGGCTTGAAACAACTGACTATGAATGCATTGTACCAACTCTTCAACTTCTGCACGGCGTAGTACTGCTACCAAGCTCAAACCTGATTCCGTCTCTGAAATAAACTCAACAGGCGCATGCTTAAGTTGTTGATAGAAGCCAAAACAGTGATTTGCATTTTTCGTCACACCGGCACCAACAGCCGCTAAAAGTGAGTAACCCTCTTTAAGCTTGATTTCTGCTTCAACGGCTAACTCTTGTAGATAAGTTAATGCACCGCCAGCAATCTCTGCGGTATACGCCAAACGCAAAGTTTGCTGATCTTGTTGTGCTTCAAATGCTAATGGTTCCAATTGAGCACGCTTTAAAGCTTGCAGAACTTCTTTCTGCGCTCTCTCAAAATCATGACCATGGATAAAAGACAGTTGAACCAACAACACTTCATCAAGAGACGTAATGATTTTAGCACCGCGACCTGAAGCCAATACGCGCTCAATACGCGTTGAGCCTGATTCAGGTTGATAGCTGCATTTGAGGTTCAAATCCATCGTGCTTTGAGCAACTGGCTGTAGCGTACGACTGTGCAGCACTGGCGCAGCCAAACGCGCAAGTTCACTCGCCTCATCTAAACGCAGCAGCGGCAACAAGCAAGCATCCGACACTAAACGTGGGTCTGCACTGTAAACGCCAGCAACATCACTCCAGATGGTCACTGTGTTTACCTCAGCCAATGCACCAATCACCGTTGCTGAATAGTCTGAGCCGTTACGCCCCAACAGTACTGTTTCACCCACTTCATTTTGCGCCATAAAGCCTGTAATGATGACACGCTTGTGGCTATGTTGAGTTAACGCCTCTTTGATGAGTGCATAAGAGCGAGCTCGGTCGACTTCTGGCTGCGTTCCAGCTTCTGCGCGTAAAAAGGCGCGAGAATCTTGCGCTACCGCTGGAAGATCCTGTTGTGATAACAGTGCAGCCAGTAAGCGTGACGACCATACTTCACCATGCCCAAGCACTGCTGCTTTTTGCGCTTCTGTAAGTGGCGCAGTTAACTCAGCTAAGGTACTGAATTCATCTTGAAGAGAAGCAAGCACTTGCGTTTGCGCTTCTCCTTCTAATAAAGCTTCAACTAACTCCGTCTGGAACAGTCGCAAGTTTTGTAGCGCTTCGTGTGCGATGCGACCGTCTTTATCCAGCCCTTCTAAAAATTCGATCAAGCGGTTAGTGGTTTTCCCTGCAGCCGATACCACCACCAAATCATTTTCTGCTGAATACTCTTTAAGAATACCCACCACACGTTGGTAACATTCTGGGTTCGCTAAGCTGCTACCACCAAATTTATGCAGCTGACGTTGTACAGTCATGACCTTACCTCTCCCAATTACTGTGTAGCTTTTACAAATGCTTGCTCAAGATCAGCAATCAGATCTTGGGCATCTTCTAAGCCAACAGATAAGCGCAGTAACTGTTGAGAAACACCAGCTTCAGCCAGAGCTTCTTCACCCATCGCACGATGCGTCATTGACGCAGGGTGACAAATCAAGCTTTCTACACCACCTAGCGACTCAGCAAGAGAGAAGAGTTCAAGTTCTTTAACAAACACTTTTAGCTGCTCAAATGAGCCAGCAAACTCAAAGCTCAGCATAGAACCAAAACCCGATTGTTGCTTCTTCGCGATGTCATGGCCTGGATGCTCTGGCAAACTTGGATGATAAATCTTCGCTACCAAAGATTGCGTTTGCAAATACGCCAACACTTGCTGAGAGCTTTCTTCATGAACTCGCATTCGCGCACCCAGCGTACGAATTCCTCGAAGCGTCATGTAACTGTCGAATGGCGTACCCGTTGCACCAATGCAGTTACCCCACCATGCTAACTCTTCAGCATGCTCTTCGCTCTTAGTGATCACCACACCACCAATCACGTCAGAGTGACCATTAATGTATTTCGTTGTTGAGTGGATAACAAAATCCGCACCAAGCTCCAAAGGCTTTTGGTACACAGGTGTCAAAAAGGTATTGTCCACTGCGACTAAAGCGCCAACTTGTTTTGCCTTCTCACACACAGCCGCAATATCAACAACGCGTACGAGTGGGTTTGACGGAGTTTCTAACAAGATAAGCTTTGGCTTTTTCGCAATCGCCGCATCCAACGCTTGCTGATCCGACTGGTCAACAAACTGCACTTTAAAGTCGCCTTTCTTGGCGCGAGTATTGAACAGACGATACGTACCGCCGTAGCAATCATGCGGTGCAACAATTAAGTCATCAGGTCCAAGAAACGCCGATACCCAAAGGTTTAGTGCCGATGTGCCGCAGTTAGTGACAACCGCTCCTTTACCTGACTCAAGTTCGTACAATGCTTTTTCTAACAAGCCTCGGTTTGGGTTACCAGAACGTGTGTAATCGTATTGTGGAACTTCACCAAACGCGGGGAAGCCGTAGTTAGTAGAAAGGTAGATTGGTGGTACAACAGCGTGATATTGACTGTCTGACTCGATACCAGTGCGTACAGCAATGGTCGCAGGCTTACGGGTGCTCATGGGTGTATCCTTTCACGGGTGGTGACATCTAAATGGGAATGCGCTATATCTAGCTTGTATTGCTCAATTGATTAACACTCTTCCCTAACTATTAACCTCACTTTACTTGTCTAAAAATAAGACGTCAACACTTCTAGACGTCTATATGTCTTTGCTTATGGCGGTAAATGCAGCTAAAATCAGCACCTATATTTATTTTTCTAACTTATTACATTAATGAAGGTGCGCAATGGCTGACTGGAATGGCGAATACATTAGCCCGTATGCTGAGCACGGTAAAAAAAGCGAACAAGTAAAAAAGATTACCGTCTCTATCCCGCTAAAAGTTTTAAAAGTGCTGACTGATGAGCGAACTCGCCGCCAGATCAATAACTTACGCCATGCGACTAACAGTGAGCTACTATGTGAAGCATTCCTACATGCTTACACAGGGCAACCACTGCCAACTGATGAAGACCTTCGTAAAGACCGCCCAGATGATATTCCTACAGAAGCAAAAGCGCTGATGACGGCAATGGGCATCGAATTCGAAGCGTTTGACGAAGAATAATTGCTTACAAATTCGTCAACACGATGAGGCTGCACCGGGGACAGTTTCAGACCAAACTAAAAAGGGACGCCATCGCGTCCCTTTTCTTTGCTGTCAGAAATGACTTTGGCTTACTCCGCCATGTAGTTTTCTGGCATCTCAATACGCGCCACACCTGAATCAACCGCAGCTTGAGCAACCGCTTTTGCTACGCGTGGTAGTAGGCGTGGATCCATTGGTTTTGGAATGATGTAATCAGAGCCAAACTCTAGCTTGTCTACGCCAGCTGCCTTCAATACAGCTTCTGGTACTGGCTCTTTTGCCAATTCACGAATCGCATCGACTGCCGCAAGCTTCATTTCATCATTAATTTCACTCGCACGAACATCCAATGCACCACGGAAGATGAATGGGAAACACAGAACGTTGTTTACTTGGTTCGGGTAGTCGCTACGACCAGTGCCCATGATCAAGTCATCACGCACTTCATGAGCCAATTCTGGTTTGATTTCTGGATCTGGGTTTGAACATGCGAACACAACAGGCTTATCTGCCATCAGCTTCAATGCTTCTGCAGGTAGTAAATTTGGACCTGATACACCCAAGAACAGATCCGCACCTTCAATCACGTCTTCCAGCGTACGCTTATCTGTGTTGTTTGCGAATAACTGTTTGTATTCGTTTAGGTCGTCACGACGTGTATGGATCACCCCTTTACGATCCAGCATGTAGATCTTCTCACGCATTGCGCCACATTTGATCAACAGCTCCATACATGCCACTGCCGCAGCACCAGCACCAAGACAAACGATGGTTGATTCTTCTAGCTTCTTACCTTGCAGCTCAATTGCGTTCAGCATACCCGCAGCCGTTACGATTGCAGTGCCGTGTTGGTCATCGTGGAATACAGGTACATCACAGCGTTCGATAAGGCGCTTTTCAATCTCAAAACAATCAGGCGCTTTGATATCTTCTAGGTTAATACCACCGAAAGTATCTGCAATGTTTGCTACTGTGTCGACAAATTCGTCGATCGTGCGGTGTTTCACTTCGATATCAATTGAATCTAGACCAGCAAAGCGTTTGAACAACAGCGCTTTACCTTCCATTACTGGTTTAGAAGCTAGCGGACCAAGGTTACCAAGACCAAGAATAGCCGTGCCGTTAGAGATAACCGCAACCATGTTGCCTTTCGCCGTGTATTTGTACACATTGTCAGCATTTTGTGCGATTTCGCGTACAGGCTCTGCAACACCAGGGCTGTATGCCAGAGCAAGATCGTTAGCAGTTTCAGCTGGCTTAGTCAGCTCTACTGCGATTTTTCCTGGGGTTGGGTACGCATGGTAGTCCAATGCTTGTTGGCGGCGTTCTTCTTCTGGGGTGACTTCTTGGCGATTGTCTTCAGACATGGATCGTTTCTCTTTTGTTATTTTTTCGGTAAGGAGGAATAAATTCTAAAGGATAGAAGTCAATCTTCATAGGCAAGATTGCGAGCGATATCCTTAAAAAAGGTAATAATGTAAGAGATTAGACCAGATATCTATGATTGGCACCTGATAGACAGATCAGGTGCACTTTTAATCACTTTCTTTCAGCGAGAAAACAGCGAAATATAATCTCACTCTTCATCAACGTATTGCGCTTGTAGGTAGTTTTCGATACCAGACATTTCGATCAAGCCCAGTTGCGTTTCAAGCCAATCGACGTGCTCTTCTTCGTCTTCAAGAATATCTTGGAAGAGGTCGCGTGATACATAATCACGAATATCCTCCGCATAAGCGATCGCATCTTTTAGATCTGGGATTGCTGCCATTTCGAGCTTCAAATCGCACTCAAGCATTTCTTTGGTATCTTCCCCGATCATCAATTTACCGAGATCTTGCAAATTAGGTAAGCCTTCTAGAAACAGGATACGTTCGATTAGATGATCAGCGTGCTTCATTTCATCGATCGACTCGTGGTACTCCTTGTCGGCGAGGTGTTTTAAGCCCCAGTCCTTGTACATACGAGCATGCAGAAAATATTGATTGATAGCGACGAGCTCGTTGCCGAGCACTTTATTGAGATGTTGGATTATGATTGGATCGCCTTTCATGACAAAGCCCTCCTCTTTGGCTTCATTTAAATGTAGAAGCAAATGAGAAGGTGTCAAAAAGGCTTAGCTAATAATTAGCTAGCTTGTTTCAGTGTTAGGTATTCTGTTTCCGCTAAAATCTCTTTGGCTTGTTTAATGCACTTACCACATTGGCTGCCCAAAGCAGTACATCGTTTAATTCCTTTTATGTCTGTTACGCCTTCATCTATCGCCAACTTCCTAATTTTCTTGTCAGAGACACCATGGCAAAGACAAACGTACATATTCAAAACCTTTAAATTTCACTTTGGAATGAAATATAAACAAGAATCGTTCTTGTTACCAGTTGTATTAATATGAATTACAGAACGTTTTGTTATAACGGTCTGGACCGCTTTGGCATTTTTCAGTGACTTAGCGGATAGCTAAAAAGAAGAGAAAATCGAGCAGAGCTAAGATCATGTTTTTAAAAAACAAAAAGCATGACTAAGAGTGATGGACTTATAACCATATTGAAAAGAGGAATTGTAGATATAAAAAAGGGAAGCCTAAGCTTCCCTTTTTCTAGCGCTTTCTTCAAAAAGAAGAAGAGTGCAAGATTACGATTAATTCAGTAAGAATTAGTCGAAGATCTTAGCAACAACACCAGCACCTACAGTACGGCCACCTTCACGGATAGCGAAACGTAGACCTTCGTCCATAGCGATTGGAGCGATTAGCTCAACTTGCATTTGGATGTTGTCGCCTGGCATTACCATTTCTACGCCTTCTGGTAGAGAGATGTCACCAGTTACGTCAGTTGTACGGAAGTAGAACTGTGGACGGTAGCCTTTGAAGAATGGAGTGTGACGACCACCTTCATCTTTAGAAAGTACGTATACTTCTGACTCGAACTTAGTGTGTGGAGTGATTGAACCAGGCTTAGCTAGTACTTGACCACGTTCAACTTCATCACGCTTAGTACCACGTAGAAGTGCACCAACGTTCTCACCAGCACGACCTTCGTCAAGAAGCTTACGGAACATTCAACACCAGTACATGTGTAGTAGTCGTCTTTGATACCAACGATAGCAACTTCGTCACCTACGTTTAGGATACCACGTTCGATACGACCAGTTACTACTGTACCACGACCTTGGATTGAGAATACGTCTTCGATAGGCATTAGGAATGGCATATCTACTGCACGCTCTGGCTCAGGGATGTATGAATCTAGCGCTTCTGCTAGTTCAACAATCTTAGCTTCCCATTGCTCTTCGCCGTTTAGTGCGCCTAGAGCAGAACCTTGGATAACTGGTAGGTCATCACCTGGGAAGTCGTACTCAGATAGAAGTTCACGAACTTCCATTTCTACTAGTTCTAGTAGCTCTTCATCGTCAACCATGTCACATTTGTTCATGAATACGATGATGTATGGGATACCAACCTGACGGCCTAGTAGGATGTGCTCACGAGTTTGTGGCATTGGACCATCAGTCGCAGCAACAACAAGAATACCACCGTCCATCTGTGCAGCACCAGTGATCATGTTCTTAACGTAGTCCGCGTGTCCTGGACAGTCAACGTGTGCGTAGTGACGAGTTGGAGTGTCGTACTCTACGTGAGAAGTAGCGATTGTGATACCGCGCTCACGCTCTTCTGGAGCGTTATCGATAGATGCGAAGTCACGAGCAGCACCGCCGTATACTTTAGCAAGTGTTGTACAGATAGCTGCAGTTAGAGTAGTTTTACCGTGGTCAACGTGGCCGATAGTACCAACGTTTACGTGCGGTTTTACACGTTCAAATTTTTCTTTAGACACAATCGTGTTCCTTCCTAGTTATGATTCGCCGTGATCATTATTGATCTCGACGCGCCAGAAATTGTTATTTTATGCGCCAACGCCTGTTAGCGCAATATTTGGACGCATTGATCTTTAAAAAAAGCTGGACTTTTTTTCAGCTCAAAGCGTTTTAATTAGTAACCACGGTCTGCAATGATTTTATCTGCGAAGTTTTTCGGTACTTCAGCGTACTCGTTAAACTCCATAGAGTAAGACGCACGGCCTTGAGTTGCAGAACGTAGGTCAGTTGCGTAACCAAACATCTCAGATAGTGGAACTTGAGCACGAATGATCTTAAGACCAGCCACACCTTCATCCATACCTTCGATCATACCGCGGCGGCGGTTTAGGTCACCAACAACGTCACCCATCCAATCTTCCGGCGTAGTTACTTCAACATTCATCATTGGTTCTAGAATCACAGGTTGTGCTTCTAGTGCACCTTTCTTGAATGCCATCGAGCCAGCGATCTTGAACGCCATCTCGCTTGAGTCAACATCGTGGTAAGAACCGTCAAATAGTGTTGCTTTAATATCTAGAACAGGGTAACCCGCTAGAACACCACTATTCATTTGTTCTTCGATACCTTTCGATACCGAGCTGATGTATTCCTTAGGAACCACACCACCCACAATCTCGTCTACGAATACGAAACCTTCACCAGGCTCTGAAGGTTCAAGTTTGATCCATACGTGACCGTATTGACCGCGACCGCCAGATTGACGAACGAACTTGCCTTCTACTTCCGCTTTACCACGAATGGTTTCACGGTAAGCAACCTGAGGTTTACCAACGTTACAGTCAACGCTGAATTCACGCTTCATACGGTCAACGATGATATCTAGGTGAAGCTCACCCATACCAGAGATCAGAGTCTGACCTGTTTCGTCATCCGTTTCCACGCGGAATGATGGGTCTTCCGCTGCCAGTTTACCTAGCGCGATACCCATTTTCTCTTGGTCTGCTTTAGAACGAGGTTCTACAGCGATCTGAATTACAGGTTCAGGGAATTCCATGCGCTCTAGAATCACTTTGTGGTTCTGGTCACATAGTGTGTCACCTGTTGTAACGTCTTTCAGACCGATAGCAGCTGCGATATCACCAGCGCGAACTTCTTTTACTTCTTCACGCTTGTTCGCATGCATCTGAACGATACGACCGAAACGCTCTTTCTTGTCTTTTACTGAGTTGTAAACAGCATCACCTGAGTTCACAACACCTGAGTAAACGCGCATGAAAGTTAGCGTGCCCACGAATGGGTCAGTCGCGATCTTGAATGCTAGTGCTGAGAACGGTTCGTTGTCGTCTGCGTGACGCTCAACTTCGTTCTCTCTTTCGTCGATACCTTTAATTGCAGGTACGTCGATTGGCGATGGCAAGAACTCGATCACTGCGTCTAGTACTGCTTGAACACCTTTGTTTTTGAACGCACTACCACAAGTAGCCAGTACGATTTCGTTGTTTAGTGTACGAGTACGTAGAGCTTGTTTGATCTCTGCTTCAGACAGTTCACCTTCTTCAAGGTACTTGTCCATTAGCTCTTCAGTTGCTTCTGCTGCCGCTTCAACTAGGTTGTTGCGCCATTCTTCTGCAAGCTCTTGCATGTCAGCTGGAATTTCGTCGTATGTGAACGACATACCTTGGTCGGCTTCATTCCAGTTGATCATCTTCATCTTGATAAGGTCGATAACACCACGGAAATCATCTTCTGCACCAACGTTTAGTTGGATTGGAACAGGATTCGCACCAAGACGGTTTTTAATTTGGTCCACAACGCGTAGGAAGTCAGCGCCTGCACGGTCCATCTTGTTAACAAATACCATACGTGGAACGTGGTACTTGTCAGCTTGACGCCATACAGTTTCAGACTGAGGTTCAACACCAGATGAACCACAGAACACAACAACTGCACCATCAAGTACGCGTAGAGAACGCTCTACTTCGATAGTAAAGTCAACGTGTCCAGGAGTGTCGATGATGTTAACGCGGTGCTCTTGGAATTGTGCTTCCATACCACGCCAGAAGGTAGTAGTCGCCGCAGACGTGATTGTGATACCACGTTCTTGCTCCTGCTCCATCCAGTCCATGGTTGCTGCGCCATCGTGAACTTCACCGATTTTATGAGACAGACCAGTGTAGAACAGAATACGTTCAGTAGTGGTTGTTTTACCTGCATCTACGTGAGCACAGATACCGATGTTACGGTAGCGCTCAATAGGAGTTTTGCGAGCCACGATTGAATCCTCTTAACTTAGAGATAGGGACTATTGCTATAACTAAAAAATGCTATCCCCTAGATATAGCAATAGTTCCTAGCATAGGCATAGGAACTAAAGAAGTGCTGCAAGGAACCTTGCAGCACTGAAAAGGTATTACCAACGGTAATGAGCGAACGCTTTGTTTGCGTCAGCCATGCGGTGAACGTCTTCACGTTTCTTAACCGCAGTACCTTTGTTCTCAGACGCGTCTAGCATTTCAGCAGCTAGGCGTTGAGCCATAGATTTTTCACCACGCTTACGCGCAGCTTCAACCAACCAACGCATAGCAAGTGCGTTACGGCGAACCGGACGTACTTCTACAGGTACTTGGTAAGTTGAACCACCTACACGGCGAGATTTAACTTCTACCGCTGGGCGAACATTTTCAAGAGCTTCTTCAAAAATAGCTAAGTGGTCTTTACCAGACTTTTCAGCCATAGAATCTAGTGCAGTGTAAACGATTTTTTCTGCAGTAGATTTTTTACCGTCAACCATTAGGATGTTAACGAATTTTGCCAGCAGTTCAGATTTGAACTTTGGATCTGGAAGGATCTTACGCTGACCAATGACGCGACGACGTGGCATGGATTTTCTCCGTTGTCTTCTTCAGGTTTTATCCAAAACTTTTCAGTTTTTTCAAAAAATTAAAAATAATTTAGTGTTTGGCCTTACTTAACGGAATCCATTAAGACTTAGGACGCTTCACACCGTACTTAGAACGACCTTGTTTACGGTCGTTAACGCCAGCACAGTCAAGTGCACCGCGAACAGTGTGGTAACGTACACCCGGAAGGTCTTTTACACGACCGCCACGGATTAGTACAACACTGTGCTCTTGAAGGTTGTGACCTTCACCGCCGATGTACGATGTAACTTCGAAGCCGTTTGTCAGACGTACACGACAAACTTTACGAAGTGCTGAGTTAGGTTTTTTAGGTGTAGTAGTGTAAACACGAGTACATACACCACGTTTTTGTGGGCACGCTTCTAGTGCAGGCACGTTGCTTTTAACAACTTGCTTTGCACGTGGCTTACGTACCAACTGGTTAATAGTTGCCATTAACTAGCTCCTGATTTACTTGAAAGTAAGCTTTGTGAAAAATCTATCCCTAACAGCGGTTGGCAGTTAGGGACGCAAAATTCTATGCAGCAGTGAGAGGTGTGTCAAGAAATATACGGATCTTTTTTGTTCAATTAGGGCAATTAATCCGTAAAGCTCAATCGACAGGAAAGAAGGGTTAATCCCAAGTCAGAGATTTGGCTTGTTTTGCTGTTAGTTCAACAAAGCCAGCATAGCCAATCACCTCAATAGATGGGCTGATACGATTGCTCATGCCGCGGGCTTCAATATCGCTTTGTAGCGCAAACACTGATGGACCTTTTACCTTGCTGAACGCCTTATGCTGAGGGTTCGCAGCGTACACGGCATCTTCAATCAACAAGACATCATCTTGCTCACTGTACAGTGCCATTGCATCGTCTAATGCAGCTACGGATTTGATGATATGTAACATGGCTTCCTCAGAATGACAGCAGTTTGCCCGCTTGTTGCAGTTGAGCTTTTAGTTGCTCTGTATTTAGCGCCTCTGCATCAATGACTAAATCGGCTTGAGCCAAGCCACGCTCGGCAAGCGAATCGGCACAAACAAACACTTGCTCAATGTCGTACAAGTCGAACAACTTCAACATTGGAGCGTAGTCTTTGCTTAAGATGCCTTTAGGCTCTTGTCCAAGCAGTAACTGATACACACCATCCCCAACAAATAGAACGGTGATGTCTTCACAGTACGCAGACGCTGCTAACAGCGCATCCACACCTTCACGCCCTGCATTGTTACCATGAGGCGCGCTACGAAATAGGTAAGTTAACTGACTCAAAACTGCACCACTCTATCTTGCGTTAACATGGCTTCGGCTAAGCTCCCCAAACCGGCTTGCTCGAACCCTGTCGCTAGGTTGTTCTGCTCAAGACCATGTTGATTCGCCTCATCTTCGCTGATGATGCCGCGACGCAAAGCGGCTGCTACGCAGGTTTCCAGACGAACATCGTGTTGCTGTGCGAGTGATTGCCATGCTTTGGTTAGGTCAAACTCGTCGTTGGCAGGCACGCTCAAAGCCGTACCATTAGTGACGCCATCTTGGTAAAAGAACACACTCACCAGAGTATGTCCTTGTTCAATTACCGCTTGTGCGAATTGATATGCGCTGCGCGCCGATTGACTGCCGTAAACCGGCCCGTTCACTACCAGCGTGTAAGTTAATCCACTCACGCTTATTCGTCCTCAGTCTTACGCTGACGAATGTATAGGTAAACGGTGTGTTTAGAGATATTCAGGCGATCTGCGACACGGTTGATAGCGTCTTTGATATCGAAAATACCTTTGTCGTACAGTTCCATCACTATCTGACGGTTTTTGGTGTTGTTCGAGACGGATTTGTCGGCGTTGATCTCTTCAATCGTACGCTCAACCGTTTGGTCTACGAGTTCTTCAACATCACTTGCGAAGTTAACGGATGACGCCGCTTCTTTCGCTTCTTGCGTTGGCATGAAAGATTGCAGCACTTGAGAGAAAGGCGCATCAAGGTTGACGTTGATACAAAGCAAACCAATCACACCGGTTTTCGCCGTTACGAATAGCAACGGTGATCGACTTCATTAATACGCCGCCTTTAGCGCGGGTGAAGTACGAACGTGAGAAGTTACGCTCAGAACCTTCGATGTCTTTCAGCATCTTAAGTGCTAAGTCAGTGATAGGAGAACCTACCTGACGACCGGTGTTCTCACCGTTAGCGATTTTGATTGCAGAGGTATTGAGGTCTTCCAGTGAGTGAAGAACGATCTCACAGAACGGACCAATAAGACTGGCAATGCCGTCAACGACCGCTTCGTAAGATCTCAAGATGATTTTATCGTGCTCGGTAAATGGCATCACGTTGACAGATTCCATTTCGAGCAACATTTCCGCATTTATTGTTTCTGTAGTTGTCATAAGCCTTCGAGCGAAAAATCAACAAATTGGTGTAAGTTTATCAGAAAATTTGAAAGGCAACCTAGCAAACTCACCAACTAGTGACCTAGAACAAAAAAGGCCCGTAAAACGGACCTTTTTTCATCGAGTTATCGCTAAGGATAATTATTGAGCAGCGTTGTCGTTCTCAATTTTTAGTAGCTCAACTTCGAATACTAGCGTTGAGTTAGCAGGAATGCTCGGTGTGTCTTGGTCACCGTATGCTAGCTCTGGCGGGATAACGAATTTGAACTTAGAACCTACAGGCATTAGCTGAACACCTTCAGTCCAACCTGGGATTACGCGGTTTAGTGGGAACGTTGCTGGTTCACCACGATCGTAAGAGCTGTCGAATTGAGTACCGTCGATCAGAGTACCTTTGTAGTGTACTTGAACTGTGTCGGTGTCTTTTGGCTTCTCGCCTTCAGCCGGTGTTTCAACTTTGTATAGAAGACCAGATTCTGTCTTCACTACGCCTTCTTGCTTCTCGAATTCCGCACGGAAGTCATCACCAGCTTTCTTCGCTTCAGCTGCTTTCTCAGCCGCTTGCTTTTGCATAGTTTCTGCAACACGCTTGTCTAGAGATTCTAGAGCGGCACGAGTTTCTTCTTCGTTTAGCGCTGCTTTATCTTTAAATACGTCTTCGATACCTTTAAGAACTAGGTCTTTGTTTAGGTTGATGCCAATTTCGCTTGGTTTTTCAATGCTAGTGCTTAGGTAGTTAGCAAATGAAACACCGATCGCGTAAGCCGCTTTGTCATCGTCTGTTTTAAAGTGAACTGCTTTACCAGTCTCTGCTTGAACTTGTTCTGCTTGAGGTGCTGCTTCTGGTTTTGTTTCTTCTTTTTGACAACCTACCGCTAGCATTACTGTTGCAGCAAGTAGCGACACTTTTAAAACTGATTTCATTAAATTCTCCCAATAATGGCTTAGCCACTGGTTGTTGTGCACAAATCTTCTATGAGACTAGTGAAGACAATCGTTATACCAATATACTAGCTATATGTCTTAAGACACAAACCGGATTATTAGATGTGATGCAAAGAATTTCTCATTTATTCCTATATTTAATTGTCATCACCACGTTAAATGGATGCTTTTTTACCGATCGTGATGTTCAACGTTGGTCACTCGAACCACAAGGTTCCACCAGCTTTGCGCTCAGCCGAGATGGTCGATTTGCGCTGCTGTACTCCAAAGAGCACCAATTGGTTCTTTGGGATTTGGAGCAAAACAAACAACTCGCAAAGCTGGGTGAACTCGATCAAGCCGCCAACGTGGTCTCCCATATTCGCATTTCAGACAATGGTCGTTATGCAGTCACAGCAAGCCAAATGAACTTCGCTGTGTGGGATCTCGGGTGGACTCAAGCTGAAGGGCTGTGGTCTATCGATGACGCGCTGATTCGAGACGTTGATATCACCAGTAACGGTGAACAGGTATTACTTGGACTGTCCAACGGTAAAGCGATTTACGTCAACTTAGTCACTGGTCGTCGGCTAGAGTTCCTTGCGCACCAAGAAAAAGTCAATTCTGTCGCTATCTCGCCCAACGGTCGCTTCGCTCTCACAGGTGGCAACGACTACAAAGCGTATCTGTGGGATACCGAAACAGGGCTGGTATTGCGTACCTTTGAGCACGACCAACGCGTAGTCAGAGTCGCTTTACAGAGAGATGGCAAACTGGCCATGACCTCAGACGGTGGCAACCAAGCCATCATCTGGAATTTAGAGACGGGTGAAGAAGTCACGCAACTGAGCAGTTGGTCTCGTCAGTTAATCTTTTCGACGGCGCGCTTCTCCGATGATGGCAGCTTGTTAGTAACTGGCACACCTTCAGGTCGTGTGATGGTGTGGGATACCCAGACCGGCAAACGCGTCGATGGATTTGAAGTTGAGCCGAAAAAAGATACTCGCCCTCCCCGCGCGGTCGTGTATGATGCAGCCTTTGATTCCAAGCAACGTGTAATTACTGCCACTTCTGCGGGCATTGCCCAAGCTTGGCAGCTAGAGAACGGATCATGACAGATAAAATCATTCAGCAATTGGAAGCTCGCATCAATGACTTAGAATGTCAGCTTGCGTTCCAAGAACAGACTATTGAAGATCTGAACTGCGCCTTGTCGCAGCAACAACTGCAAATTACCAAGATGCTCGATCAGATGAAATATGTGGTAGGTAAAGTGAAAAATATGGACTCGTCGAATTTAGCCGATCCGTCAGAAGAAACCCCACCACCGCATTATTAAAATGCAGGCTCAAATAGCATAAAGCCCAGAACGTGTTCTGGGCTTTGTTGTATTCGCTACTTAAAAATGTTGCTTAGGAATGAGCGGGACGAAATTATTCGTCTGCGTAGATTTTAACGGTCAGCTCGCCTTGCGTATTGATGCCAGCTCGGTACATGCCAGAACTGTTCATCGCAAAGTGCAGCTCACCTTTAGCATCAATTGCAATCAAACCACCTTCGCCGCCCATTGCTTTTAAATCACCCTGAATAATGTGTTCGCACGCCGTATGAACGTCTTCTTGCAAATAACGCATGCGTGCTGCAACGTCTTCCGCAACACGTTTACGAATAAAGAACTCACCGACACCCGTAGTGGAAACCGCGACGACACCATTCTCTGCCACCGTACCACAACCAATCAGAGCGGAGTCTCCCACTCGACCGTATTTCTTGTTGGTCACGCCACCAGTACTGGTGGCAGCGGCTAAGTTGCCTTGTTGGTCCAATGCCACTGCACCAACCGTACCGTGCTTACGATCATCTGGGTAACGAGATTCCGACAGAGCAAACAGTCCTTTCTCACGCATAGACAGCAACTGCTCATAGCGGCGATCGGTAAAGAAGTAATCCTGCTCGGTGTACTCATGACCTTGTTCAAAAGCAAACTTCTCTGCGCCCTCGCCCACCAACAATACATGGTTGCTGTTTCGCATCACGTCACGAGCGAGTTCAATGGGGTTTCTGATATGACGCACCCCAGCGACTGCCCCTGCGGCTTGATGTCGACCATCCATCACAGAGGCATCCATTTCGACCATCTCGTTATGGGTCAGTACCGAGCCTTTACCCGCATTAAAATTAGGAGAGTCTTCCAGCACTTTCACTGCCGCCACGACCGCATCTATGGCTTCACCACCTGTTGCTAGGATTTGATGCCCCGCTTTTACCGCAGCTTCTAAATCCGCCAAGATGGATTGTCGCAGTTCGTCACTCATCTGTTCACGCAAGATAGTGCCTGCACCGCCATGAATGGCAATCGAGAAAGGTTTCGTCATCGCTTTGTCCAACTGTTATTCCTTGTATGATTGGCACTACACCCCAGATAGACAAAAAGCGCAAGTTGAAACCTCAACTTGCGCTTTTTAAAGCTTTGCTAGATAGCGTTATCTAGTGAAGAGCGTGCGATTAGTGAGAACCGCAACCGCCGCCGCCACAACATTCGTGGTCGTCAGCTTTTTCTTCGCCACCGCAGCAGCCGCCTTCGTGATCGTGGTCGTGACCGCCACAACAGCCACCACCTTGGTGGATGTGACCGTGTTCGATCTCTTCAGCTGTCGCTTCACGAGTAGCCATAACTTCTACTTCGAAAGTTAGTGTTTGACCAGCTAGCATGTGGTTGCCGTCTACAACAACTTCGTCGCCGTCTACTTCAGTTACTTCTACAGGGATTGGACCTTGGTCAGTATCTGCTAGAAAACGCATGCCAACTTCGATTTGGTCAACGCCTTGGAATACGTCTGCAGGAACACGTTGCACTAGTGCATCGTTGTGGTCGCCGTACGCATCTTCAGGAGCTACTGTTACTGAGAACTTGTCGCCAGCCACTTTACCTTCTAGTTCTTTCTCAAGACCAGTGATTAGGTTGTTGTGACCGTGAAGGTAATCAAGAGGTGCTTCAGAAGTTGATTGATCAACAACAACACCGTCTTCCAACATTACTTTGTATGCAAGGCTTGCAACAACGTTCTTTTCAATTTTCATACTAACTCCAGGGAGATTAATTGACCTAACCAGAATGGGGTTAAGTACCGAGATGATAGTATTATGGGGATCAATTAACGAAGTTCAATTACTCAGGCTTAAAAATCCCGATCATTTCTTGTTCTGAGTGTTTATTTTTTTCTACAGATTGCGGTTTACGCTGCTCGGTATAATCGCAGTCGACACACTCAACCAGCTCAATGTTGTTATCAATCCACCAGCGCAGAGTATCTTGCTGACTGCATTGCGGGCAGCTTGCACCCGCGATAAAACGTTTCTTGGCTTTCACTTTTGTTCCTTTTCCCGCTTGATGCTGCGCGGGTACTACTTCCAATGATTTGGCGACTGTTGGTCGCTTTCCATTTCACGACCGAAGATTTCTTCTAGTTCTTTACGTGCTTCTTTCGAGCGTTGAGCGAGTTCTTTGTCCTCATTGTGCTGAGGCAACAAGTCTTTGAGCATAGCATTATCTAGCTTGCGAAAATGTGCTTCTGCCCGCTTTGCTTGATACGGGTGCATGCCTAATTCTACGAGCGCTTGGCGACCTAGATCTAATGCGCCTAAAAAGGTTTCTCGCGAGTAATTTTGCACGCCATGGTTCATTAACTGGTAGGCTTCTACGCGGCTGCGAGCACGGGCAAGGATCTTCAACTTCGGAAAGTGCGCACGGCAAATGTCGACAATCGCCATCACCTCATCTGGTGAGTCGGTACAGATCACTAAGGCTTCTGCTTTATCCGCTCCCGCGGCGCGTAACAAATCAATCTGAGTCGCATCACCATAAAACACCTTATAACCGTATTTACGCAGCAAGTGGATTTGGCTCGCGTCACTTTCTAGTACCGTTACTTTGATCTTGTTGGCGTACATCAGGCGTCCAACAATCTGACCAAAACGACCAAAGCCTGCGATGATCACTCGTGGTCGACGATCCACCACATTGGTCGTCACGCTCTCTTCTTCTTGGTTAAGCGTGTGCGCAAACCACTTCTTCTGCCCCATGAGCAACAGCGGCGTGGTCACCATCGACAAGCTCACCACCACCAACAGGAAGGCAACTTGCTCTTTGGTTAAGATTCCTTCTTGACTTGCAGCGGTAAAAATCACAAACGCAAACTCACCACCTTGGCTCAAAATCGCCGCCATACGACTGCGCGATTTCGCACGGACTCGAGCAGTGCGAGCCAAGACATACAGCACCAAACCTTTGACCATCACGAGAGCAATCACGGCACCAATAATTGCGAACGGTTGCAAGGCTAACAAACCAAGATTCACTGCCATACCCACAGCAATAAAGAACAAGCCAAGTAGCAGACCTTTAAACGGTTCAATCGCAATTTCTAGTTCATGACGGTATTCACTTTCTGCCAGCAGCACGCCCGCTAAGAAAGTACCGAGTGCCATCGACAGCCCCAGCTTTTGCATCGCAACAGAAATGCCAAGTACGACTAGGAGGGCGGCAACGGTGAAGAGTTCTCGCACACCACTCATCACCACAAAACGGAACAGAGGACGTAAGAGGAAATGACCACCAACTAATAACGCAACCACACTGCCTAACACCCAAATAGCATCTAACCAATCACCGCCGCTTTGACCACCGGCGAGTAATGGCAGCATGGCGAGCATCGGGATGACGGCAATATCTTGGAACAGCAGCACCGCAAAACCCGATTGTCCGGTTTCCGTGCCAGCTTGCCCCTGTTCTTCGATCACTTTTAGTGCAATCGCGGTGGACGAGAGTGCCAAGCCCATACCGATCACTAAGCTCACTTGCATGCTCAATCCAAACAGGCTGACGATGCTGCCTATCACCGCCGTGGTGACAATAACTTGAGCGCCACCCAGACCGAGGATTGGTCCGCGCATCTGCCATAACTTTTTAGGGTTGAGTTCCAAACCAATTAAGAACAGCAGCAACACCACCCCGAGTTCGGCGAAGTGGAGAATCGCGTCCACATCACTGATTAACCCCAGCCCCCAAGGACCAATTAGAACGCCTGCAATCAGGTAGCCAAGCACAGACCCCAGACCCAGCCGCTGGGCAATCGGCACCGCAATAACGGCAGCAGAAAGGAATACCACACTACTTTGAAGAAACTCACTGGTTATCGCCATGTCGACCTCCTTGCTCATCCCACTCTCTCAGGGGGTTGTTCAGCCATTGACGATATTGTTCAGCATGCTGATAACGTTCGATATCCGATACATTACGCGACCAGTACAGCACTAAAGGCTCAATCCAATGCATCTGACATAAAGCGGCAGTCAGTTCAAACGGTTGTAGAATTTGCTCAAGTGGGTATTTGTTGTAACCCATCGGGCTGAACGCATCCTCTTTACCGCCAGTAGTGATCACACTGCGCCAGTACTTACCCGCTAATGCGCTACCATCACCGAACGCAAAACCTTTGCCCAACACACGATCCATCCACTCTTTCAACAGTGCAGGACAGGAATACATATAGAGAGGATGATGAAAAACGATCACATCATGCGACATCAGCAGATCGTGTTCGTAGTTCACATCAATAAAGAAATCAGGGTACGCGCCATAAAGATCGTGCACGGTGACATGACCCAGTGATTCGATTTTTTTAATCATCACTTGGTTGGCAATGGAGTTTTGCGGTTCTGGGTGAGCATAAATAACCAGAACCCTCGGAGGAATGGGCGTAGCAACAGCCAAATGGTCGTCCTTGTGTTGATTTCTCAGGGAAAATTATCGTTATCAGTTTGTTATACTTTTTTGTATAGCATAATGCAATTAAAGCGCAGAGATCGACTTTTCCCGCCAATACCCCTACTATTCACCGCGAGATCAACGACCAAGAAACGCGCACTGCGCAAAGTGAATTAAAACTCTATGATTACCTTCTCTGATATTCAGTTACTGCGTGGCGGTAAACCTCTTTTAGACCAAGCATCTGCAACCATTCACCCGGGCGACAAAGTGGGTCTGGTTGGTAAAAACGGCTGTGGTAAATCAACTCTGTTTGCCCTACTAAAAGATGAACTGTCGATTGATGCAGGCTCATTTAGCCAACCTCAACATTGGGAATTGGCTTGGGTTGCACAGGAAACGCCTGCACTCGACCGTAGCGCACTGGAATACGTGATTGATGGTGATCGTGAGTTCCGCGATCTTGAAGCTCAACTGGCGATCGCCGAAGAGAAAGACAACGGCACCCTAGTTGCGGAGATCCACGGCAAAATTGAAACCATTGGCGGTTACAGCATTCGCGCACGTGCTGCCGAACTGCTTGATGGTCTGGGCTTTAGCCAAGAGCAAATGAGTTGGAACCTGACTCAGTTCTCGGGTGGTTGGCGTATGCGCCTTAACTTGGCTCAAGCGCTATTGTGTCGTTCTGATCTACTGTTACTCGACGAACCAACCAACCACTTGGATTTGGACGCGGTAATGTGGCTAGAGCGCTGGCTACAAAACTACCCTGGTACGCTGATTCTGATCTCGCACGACCGTGACTTCTTGGACCCGATCGTTGGTCGCATCATTCACATCGAGAACCAGCAGTTGAACGAATACACGGGTAACTACTCGTCATTCGAAAACCAACGCGCACAAAAGATGGTGCTGCAACAGGCGATGTTTGAGAAGCAACAGAAACAGATGTCGCACATGCAAAGCTACATTGACCGCTTCCGTTACAAAGCATCAAAAGCGCGCCAAGCACAAAGCCGTATTAAAGCTCTGGAGCGTATGGAGAAGGTACTGCCAGCGCAGTTCGATAACCCATTTAGTTTCCAGTTCCGCGATCCTGCAGCCCTACCAAACCCAATCATGATGATGGATGAAGTATCGGCAGGCTACGGTGACAACCTGATCTTAGAGAAGATCCGCCTTAACTTAGTGCCGGGCAGCCGTATTGGTCTACTTGGTCGTAACGGCGCGGGTAAATCAACCTTGATCAAATTGCTGTCTGGTGAGCTCAAAGCGCAAGGCGGCGATCTCACTTATTCACAAGGCGTGAAGATCGGTTACTTCGCTCAGCACCAACTAGAAACACTGCACCCAGAAGAAACACCGCTGCAGCACATGATGCAAATCGCACCAGATCAAACCGAGCAGCAGCTACGTGATTACCTAGGTAGCTTTGGTTTCCAAGGTGATAAAGCACTTGAGAAAGTCGCACCGTTTTCTGGTGGCGAAAAAGCACGTTTGGTATTGGCATTAATTGTGTGGCAGAAACCGAACCTATTGCTACTCGATGAACCGACCAACCACTTGGACTTGGACATGCGCCAAGCACTGACCATGGCACTGCAAACATTCGAAGGTGCGATGGTGATTGTTTCGCACGATCGCTACCTATTGCGTGCAACCACAGATGATTTATACCTTGTGCACGATCGCCAAGTCGCACCATTCGACGGTGACTTGAACGATTACTACAAGTGGTTGACCGAGCAACAAAAAGCCGAGCGTAAAGAAGCACAAGCGGCTCAGCCAGTTAAAGATAACGCCAACAGTGCAGCGGCGAAAAAAGAGCAAAAGCGACGCGAAGCAGAATTTCGTAAGCAGACCGCACCAATTCGCAAAACGCTGACACAGTTAGAAAACAAAATGGATAAGTTAGGTGAAGCTCTAGCGAAAGCAGAAGAGCAATTAGCGGATAACTCGCTGTATGAAGCCGAAAACAAGGCTAAACTTAACGAAGTGTTGGCGCTTCAAGCTTCTAGCAAAGCAGATCTTGAAGAAGTAGAAATGGAATGGATGTCTGCCCAAGAAACACTCGAGCAGATGGAACTAGAGTTTAATCAATGACAAACGAGCACGCAGAATACACTCTTACCCTAGAACACCTTTGGCAGTTCAGTCTGCAATTTTATGGTGTGCGAGAAGTGAAGGAAGCGTGCTTATCATTGCAAAACAACTACCACGGCAACGTGAACCTATTACTGCTGCTCAGATGGCTCGATGAGCAGCAGGTGATTTTCCAAGAACAAGATTGGCATTTAGTTCAAGGCTGTCTTGGTCGAAGCGAAACCCTACTCCACTCTTACCGCGAACTTCGTCGCCACCTCAAAGCGCAAGTCAACGACGCACTTTATCGTGAAGCATTACAGTTCGAATTGCAGCTCGAAAAGCAGCAGCAATCAGACTTAGTTGACTGTGTTAACTCACTTCAATTAGTCAAAAACGATGGTGACCCACTGACACTGAGATACTGCCGCCAATTGGGTGGAGAGCATTTGCAACAGGCGTTCTCAATTCCCGTTCCGAACATTCACCATCCATAAATCCGTCATAAACCAGTAAAATATCTATACTAAAGCTATAAAGGATTATATTAATAAGTTCTTCAGCGAACATTGAAGGACCATATAAGAGCAGTTAGGTATGACACAATTTTTCGCAGCCACCGGGATTAAGAACCCGCATCTTCAGACGCTATTGCCACGCTTTATCCGCAAGAAAGCGTTGTTTACGCCTATTTGGCAAACACTCGATACACCGGATGGTGACTTCTTAGATTTGGCGTGGTCACAACAGCCAGATTCTGAAGCCGCTCACAACAAACCAATCTTCGTCCTCTTTCATGGCTTAGAAGGATGCTTCTATAGTCCGTATGCGAACGGTTTGATGAACGCCTTCTCTAAATCGGGTTGGCTGTCAGTGATGATGCACTTTCGTGGTTGCAGCGGTAAGCCAAACAAGAAAGCCCGCGCCTATCATTCTGGCGAAGTAACGGATGCTCGTTTCTTTCTTCAGCAACTCAATCAGCAATTCCCTAACAACCCTAAAGTTGCGGTCGGCATTTCCCTTGGCGGTAACATGCTGGCGAACTACTTGGCTGAGTATAAAGACGACCCAATATTAAGTGCCGCAACCATTGTCTCTGCACCACTGGACTTGGCAGCATGTGCCAATCGTATTGAGCAGGGCTTCTCGAAAGTTTACCGACGTTACTTGCTCTCTTCACTCAAACGCAATGCACTGCAAAAGCACGACTTAATCCAAGGTGAACTCGCCTTGTCGTATAACTCGATCAAACGCGTGACTCGCTTGTATGAATTTGATGACTTGATCACCGCGCCTCTGCATGGTTTTAAAGACGCGCAAGATTATTACGATCAATGTTCAGGCTTAAGCAAGTTGCAACAGATCACCTTGCCAACCTTGATCATCCACGCCAAAGACGATCCGTTTATGACCGAAGAGGTGATCCCAAAATTCGTATTGCCAGACAACATTGATTATCGGCTTTATGAACATGGTGGACACGTTGGCTTCCTGACGGGCACGGCATTAAAACCTAAATTCTGGTTAGAAGAAGCATTACCGGCTTATTACGAAAGTATCGCCGCTGAGTACCTTTCAGCTGTATCAGTGCCACGAACACAGTAAACTATCTAGGCGCGCCAGACATCAATAACCTAAGAGGCGCGCTTAAACATCATAAAAGTTTGAGGTATTTATGATCATTCCATGGCAAGACATTGCGCCAGAGACACTAGAAAACCTGATCCGTGAATTCGTGCTACGTGAAGGCACCGACTACGGCTCAGTCGAAGTTTCACTGCAGAGTAAAATCGATCAGGTCAAAACCCAATTAGAGAAAGGCGAAGCGGTCATCGTATTTTCTGAGCTTCATGAAACGGTTGATATCCAACTAAAAGCAAAGTTTTAGCCCCTTCACATTTTACCGTATCCCACTCGATGACAAGGGCTTGTTACGTGCTATAGTGGGTTATCGACCGTGCAGCATACGTGTGCTGCACTTTACAGGTAAGTAATTTTCGACAAGGTTTGTCATGTCAGCGAAACACCCAATCATTGCGGTTACTGGTTCGTCCGGTGCCGGCACTACCACCACTTCTGAAGCCTTCCGCAAGATGTTCAATATGATGAACGTCAAACCAGCGTGGGTTGAAGGTGACAGCTTCCACCGCTTTACACGTCCAGAGATGGATGTCGAAATCCGCAAAGCGCGTGAGCAAGGCAAACACATCAGCTACTTTGGTCCACAAGCCAATGACTTTCCGGGGCTAGAAGAGTTCTTCCGTCAGTTCGGTGAAGATGGCACTGGCAGCGTGCGCCGCTATCTGCACACTTTTGATGAAGCCGTTCCATACAACCAAATGCCGGGCACCTTTACGCCTTGGCAAGATCTGCCAGAAAACAGCGATGTGCTGTTCTACGAAGGTTTACACGGTGGCGTGGTAGATGGTGATGTCAATGTGGCGCGTCACGTCGACTTTCTAATTGGCATGGTGCCGATTGTGAACTTGGAATGGATCCAAAAGTTTGTTCGTGACACGCGCGATCGTGGTCATTCAAGAGAAGCGGTGATGGATTCGATCGTGCGCTCGATGGACGATTACCTGAACTACATTACCCCGCAATTTTCTCGCACACATATCAACTTCCAACGCGTACCAACCGTCGATACTTCTAACCCACTTAACGCTAAAGGCATCCCTAGCTTGGATGAAAGCTTCGTGGTGATCCGCCTGCGCGGTATCAAGAACGTCGACTTCCCGTATTTGTTGGCGATGATTGATGGCTCCTTCATGTCTCGCCATAACACCATTGTGGTTCCTGGCGGTAAGATGAGCTTTGCAATGGAGCTCATAGTGAGACCGATTTTGCAGCAACTCATCGAAACCGGGAAAATTGGCTAAAAACCTCGTTAATTGAGTGTTTACTTTTCATACCGTGATCATGTGCACAGTTTTGCTTACAAAATCTCAATCATGGCACGATTAAAATCAAGAAATCGTTTCCGAAAAAGGATACTATTTCTAACCGAAACACAAGAGAGCTTGCAGCATATAAAAAGTGCTCTTATTCTAGTAAGCCAATTCAGGCTTAGCTAAAATATGGATAGCGCAAGCGTACCCTGCAGAGGAAGTGAGATATTATGGTTCTAGGTAAACCTCAAACCGACCCAACATTAGAGTGGTTTCTTTCACACTGTCATATTCATAAGTACCCATCAAAGAGCACGCTAATTCACGCGGGCGAAAAAGCAGAGACTTTGTACTACATCGTTAAAGGTTCTGTTGCGGTTCTTATCAAAGACGAAGAAGGTAAGGAAATGATCCTTTCTTACCTAAACCAAGGCGACTTCATTGGTGAGCTTGGTCTATTCGAAGAAGACCAAGAGCGTACAGCTTGGGTTCGCGCTAAATCTCCTTGTGAAGTGGCAGAGATTTCTTTCAAGAAATTCCGTCAACTTATCCAAGTTAACCCAGACATCCTAATGCGTCTTTCAGCGCAAATGGCTCGTCGTCTACAAGTTACTAGCCAAAAAGTGGGTGACCTAGCGTTCCTAGACGTAACTGGTCGTATCGCTCAGACTCTTCTGAACCTTGCTAAACAACCAGATGCGATGACGCACCCAGACGGCATGCAAATCAAGATCACTCGTCAAGAAATCGGTCAAATCGTTGGCTGTTCTCGTGAGACAGTAGGTCGTATCTTGAAGATGCTAGAAGAGCAGAACCTAATTTCTGCGCACGGTAAGACTATCGTTGTTTACGGGACTCGTTAATCTCGATTAACGTTTAAAAAATTTAAAAGCCACCAAATGCAAGTTTGGTGGCTTTTTCTTTTTTTGGGAGTTAGACATTGAGAGTCGAGAGCGCTGCACTTCACAACGGACTTCATCCTTTGAGATGAAGCCCTCTCAGATTCCAAGTAAAAACCCTCTCGAAGCGAAGCGGCTCTCGTCTTGTATCTATTAACCGTTGGTACTCTCGAAGATCTTATCTGCCGATGCAGCTACAAATCCTGGGTACAACTCACCGTTATCCATTGGGTAGCGCTTAGCAAACTCGTAGAAGCCTCCAGGAATCACCTCAACGCCTTCAGTAAAGGTCACTGGCACTTTGTCTGCCATGGTCGATGATTGCTCTAGTAACACCTCTGGCGTGCCTTTTACTTCACCGCCATTCTCGTTGATGATAAAGCCTACGGTGCGTAGGTGGTCGTTCACTTGCTTCACTTCTTCATGCTGATTGAGTTGATTCACACTCACCGTGAAGTGGTTCGCTCCGTAACCGTGCGCAGCAAGCCAAGAGGCGTACTCACTCTCTTTCGCTAAGATTTGGAAGTCAGCATAGCTAAGGTCCCACAAACGTCCGCCGTACAAGAAGTCACTGCTGGTCAATTTAGAAGCATCAACCTGCTCTACCAGTTTATGAACGATGGCTTGTAGCTCTGGTGAGCACTCATCCACTTTCAATTCACTGATGAAGACTTTTGGCTGTTTCGGATCTGGGTGCTCAAAATGTTTTGCCACCAGCTTTTTGCTTTCAAATACGTAGTCACCACAGGCTTTGTAACCCACCGCTAGGAATGGCTTCGCTAACGTTTCAATGCCTAGGGGAGCGACATTAAACGTACGTAGCGCAATATGGTCATTAATCAGAGGCTCATCTTCTTGAAGAAGCTGATGAACTTTAGCAGCAGAAGGGCAAAGACGTTGAATGTAGTCTTGCCATAGCGATTCAAATAACACATCGGGCGTCATAACGACTCCTTGTTATGAAATGTAGAGTTAGGGGTAAGAGGAAGTTGACCGCTCGTTCACACTGTCCAGAATCACGAACGAGCGGTCATCAACCTGTGACGGTATGTGTGGCATAAGTGCCAGTCAGTCAACACGCTCTGGAGAGTCTTAAGCTCGCCTTTGGCGTTTGCCAGCGCGCTTACCAGAATCCTAACTTGGTAAATAGCTCCGGCAGAGAGAAGCGGTGATACTTTGTCACCACTTCGTGTTTCTCTATTACAGGCTTACACCCGGGCTCAATGTGGCAGGTAAGACCGTCTCTTGTCCTTCCATTGATGCCATTGGGTACGCACAGTAGTCTGCTGCGTAGTAAGCACTAGGGCGTAGGTTACCCGACGCACCCGGACCACCAAATGGCGCATCACCACTTGCGCCCGTCAGCTGACGGTTGCGGTTCACGATGCCAGCACGAATGTGGTCCACGAAGTATTCCCATTCTTGGTCATCGGTTGAAACCAGACCTGCAGATAGACCAAAGCGCGTATCGTTCGCCAGTTCTACTGCTTTCTCTAGCCCTTCGTAGCGCACCACTTGCAGAAGTGGGCCGAAGTACTCTTCATCTGGCAACTCGGCAATGTTCGTCACATCGATGATGCCCGGAGAAACAAACGCCGCTTCGCCTGCTTTTGCTTCAATCAAGCTTTCGCCACCCAGTGATTGCAAGTTCGCTTGTGCATCGAGAATGAACTTGGCCGCCGCTACCGAAATTTGCGGTCCCATGAAAGGCGCAGGCTCTGCAAATGGTTGGCCTACACGAATATTGCGTGTCGCTTCCACCAGCTTAGTAATGACTGCATCACCCTTGTCGCCAAATGGAATGTATAGTCGACGAGCACAGGTACAGCGTTGCCCTGCACTGATGAAGGCAGATTGGATGATGGTGTAAACCGTTGCGTCTAAGTCACCGTAGTTATCCGAGATAACCATCGGGTTGTTGCCACCCATTTCAAGCGCCAGCATTTTGCCCGGCTGACCAGCAAACTGACGATGTAGAACATGACCTGTGTTTGCACTACCAGTAAACAGCACGCCATCGATACCTTTCGCATCCGCCAGCGCAATACCGGTTTCTTTCGCGCCTTGGACTAGGTTAATCACACCTTTTGGTAGACCGACCTCTTCCCACAGCTTCATAGCGAGTTCACCCGTCCATGGCGTTTGCTCAGACGGTTTGAAGACCACGGTGTTACCAGCCAATAGTGCTGGCACGATGTGACCATTTGGCAGGTGACCCGGGAAGTTATAAGGACCAAACACCGCCATCACACCCAATGGGCGATGACGCAATACAATTTGGTTTCCTGCGGCTTCACGTGTCGCTTCACCAGTACGGTCGTGGTAAGCACGAATAGAAATCGCAATTTTACCTGCCATCGCTGCCGCTTCGGTACGTGTTTCCCAGATTGGCTTGCCGGTTTCTTTGGCAATCACTTCAGCGATTTTTTCGCTGTTCTCTTTTACTTTCTCAGCAAAAGCCAACACGATCGCTTCACGCTCTGCAAATGGGCGCTTCTTCCAATCAACAAACGCTTCACGCGCCGCAGATACCGCTTGGTTAACCTGCTCTGCTGTTGCGCCGTTGCCTTGCCAGATCACTTCTTGGTTGTAAGGCGACAGAGACGTAAATGCTTCACCCTGACCTTGTACCCATTCACCTGCAATCCAATGTGTCATTGTTTCTATCCTTAAATTCTGTCGTCAGTTACTGCGGAAGAAGGCGAACAAAATCCCCTTCCTCAACCAAGAGTGCATCCGCCAATTCTGGGGCTAGCACTACGCTTTGCGTTTCTGCGTCATACGCTGCTTTTGCTGCGGCTGCACGGAAGTTCTCGAATGACGAATTACACATCAAGAAGTCTTGTGTGCTGGTGTGCTCCGAGATTTTGACTTGCGCGCGGAATGAGTGGCGTACCGATTCGATATTGCGTAGATCACATTCCACCGTTGGACCACCATCGAAAATGTCGACGTATCCACGGTTGGTAAAACCTTCACGCTCAAGCAGCTTCAATGCTGGACGTGTGTTGTCGTGCACTTTACCAATCACAGCTTGCGCTTCTGGGCTCAGTAGGTTGATGTAGATTGGCAACTTCGGCATCAAGTCGGCGATAAAGCCTTTCTTGCCGATACCAGTTAGGTAATCCGCAAGCGTAAAATCGATAGAGAAGAAATGCTCTTGAAGCCACTGCCAGAATGGCGAGTTACCGTTCTCGTCTGATACGCCACGCATTTCAGCAAAGATGGTTTCCGAGAAACGTTCTGGGTGCTCTGCCATCATTAAGAAACGGCACTTTGACATCAGACGCCCGTTCAAGCCACCACGGAATTTCTCACGTAGGAACAAGGTACAGATTTCACTGTTACCCGTGTAGTTATTACCAAACGTCAGCAGCTTCACCACGTTGTTTACGCCAAGCTTTGGTGACGAGTGCACCACTTTGCTGATGTGGTAAGAATAAAAAGGCACATCCCAGCCGATCGAAGCTTCAATACCTGTGGTACCTGCCACTTCACCAGTTTCAGATTCAAAACCCACCATTAGGTAGCCTTCATCACCGGCTTCCTTAACGTCAGGTTTGCCAAAACTGTATTCTGAGTGCTTGATTCGATTGGTTAACAGTTCTTCGTTAACCGGTAGAGATGTAAATCCATGACCTGACTCAACCGCACAGGTGTGCAGCGCGTCATAATCCGACATTGCGATAGGGCGAACTACTAGCATCAATACTCCCTCCAGATGCAAGAAGATCCTAACTATATTGTAGGAACAATACCCCCATCAGAGATCCTTGATGGGGGTGTCTAGGTTGACGATAAGCGGAGATCGCGCTTAAACCAGCGTTGCGATCGCTTTATCCAGCTTCGCCAAACCTTCTTCGATTTCTTGTTGTGTGATAACGAGTGATGGTGTGAAACGTACGACATTGGCACCCGCAACCAATACCATGAGACCTTGTTTACCTGCAGCAACCAGTACATCACGCGCACGACCTTGCCACTCTTCATTCAGTGCTGCACCAAGCAGTAGACCTTTACCGCGCACTTCAGAGAAGATGTTGTATTTCGCGTTAATCTTCTCCAGACCTTCACGGAACATGGCTTCACGCTCTAATACGCCAGCCAGTACTTCTGGTTTTGTCACTTCTTCAACAACTGCTTCTGCAACTGCACACGCTAGTGGGTTACCACCGTAAGTTGAACCGTGCGTGCCCACTTTCATGTGCTCAGCCAGTTTTGCCGTCGTTAGCATGGCACCGATAGGGAAACCGCCACCCAGTGATTTCGCTGTGCTTAGAATGTCTGGCGTAATGCCTAGACCTTGGTATGCGTAGAAGTGACCCGTACGACCGTTACCAGTTTGCACTTCATCGAAGATCAACAGTGCGTTGTGCTTGTCACACAGTTCACGAACTGCTTGAGCGAACTCAGGTGTTGGTGGAATGATGCCGCCCTCACCTTGCAGAGGCTCCATCATTACGGCACAAGTGCGATCCGACATGTGTGCTTGAAGTGCTTCGATATCGTTGTAAGGAAGGTGTGTCACATCGCCAGGTTTAGGACCAAAACCGTCTGAGTAAGCCGCTTGACCGCCTACTGTTACCGTGAAGAAAGTACGACCGTGGAAACCTTGTTTGAATGCGATGATTTCAGATTTCTCTGTACCATGAACGTCTGCTGCGTAACGACGTGCTAGCTTTAGTGCCGCTTCGTTTGCTTCTGCGCCAGAGTTAGCGAAGAACACGCGCTCAGCAAAGCTGACTTCTGTTAACTTCTTCGCCAATCGCAGTGCTGGCTCGTTAGTCATAACATTACTTAGGTGCCAAAGCTTGTTACCTTGCTCAGTCAATGCGTTCACCATAACTGGGTGACAATGACCAAGACAGCTCACCGCAATACCACCAGCAAAGTCGATGTATTCATTTCCGTTCTGATCCCAAATGCGTGAACCTTCACCTTTTACAGGGATCATTTCCATCGGGTTATAGCAAGGTACCATTACCTCATCGAATAAACCGCGCTCTACTTTGTTTTCCGTTGTCATTGCACATTCCTTCTTGATACCGCATGCCTAGCAGATAAGCGAATTTAACCGGCACTCTTTGCCAGCAAATAATGTTTTGCATTTAAGCTATTGCGGCATTGTATTTACATTTAATTAACCATTTCAATAGTGATTTATTCTTTTCGCTTCCGAGCACGACTACCCATACTCACTATCTATGATTATTTATGCACCAAGAAACGTAAATAGAGAAGCGATTTTTTATAAAAGTTATGTATAGCAAGGTTTAGAAAGAAAGGAGAAAAATGAATAGCCGCCACCAAATAGACAGAACGCATAGTTTTGCATTCCCATTCTCAGGCGAAAAACATGAAGAATTTGTTAAGAAAGGTGATCGCGATCAGATCGCTTTGCGCGCAAGAAAGTTCGCAAGCAGCTCGTGACCTTGTTCTGTCTTAATCGACTCAGGATGGAACTGTACCGCGTCAATTGGCAGGGTTTTATGCTGATAACCCATGATTTCGTCCATGGCTCCGTCAGGCAGTTCAGTCCAAGCGGTCAATTCAAACACATCAGGTAATGTGCCGTTTTTCACCACGAGAGAGTGGTAGCGGGTTACCGTAAGTGGGTTATTAAGGTTTTTAAACACACTGCGACCGTTGTGACGAATTGGTGATGTCTTGCCGTGCATCACTTGTCGAGCACGTACCACTTCCCCTCCAAACACCTGCGCAATCGCCTGATGACCAAGGCAAACGCCTAAGATTGGTAACTTACCAGCAAAGCATTCGATAGCTTGTAGAGAGATACCCGCTTCGTTAGGGGTACAGGGACCTGGAGAGATCACCAAATGAGTTGGGTTGAGCGCCTCAATGCCTTGGATGTCGATTTCATCGTTACGCACCACCTTTACGTCTGCACCAAGCTCGCAGAAGTATTGGTAAAGGTTGTAGGTAAAAGAGTCGTAGTTATCGATGATCAACAACATAAAAGGTCGGTTGCTCCAATCCGTTTTGGCAATGCTTAAGTGGTGAATCGCCACGTTCGTGACAATCAAGGGCGGTATTTTGCTATACCAAGCAAGAAAGGCAAGTTTTTGCTGAATAAAAAGGCCAGCATAGGCTGGCCTTTGGTCTTTACAGCTATTTAGGAACTGTTTGTCAGGAAATAAATTCGCTTAGCGACGACGGCGTAGGAAGCCTAGACCTAGCATCGCAAGTAGCGCGCCAAAGCCAAATGAACCACCAGAACCATCTTTTTCTGGGTGAACAGGTTTCACATTGCTTGAATCACGTTTAATAAACTCCACATCCGTCACTTTCTGGTTAACAACACCTGAAGTTTCGTTGTTCAGAGTCATCGTCAGCTCATACTTACCAACTGGTAGTTTTGCTGAATCAAACATCACCATTTGCGCACCACCTTTATCCAGTGTCACTTTTGGTAGTGCTGGAGCATCAGCCGGAACAGGAGAAATAGACAAGGTTGCTACATCACCCTTTTGAGCTGTCGCTGGAACTGCGTAACCGATATCTGCGCGACCGCTCTTCGTTGCGATTGTCACAAGTCGCTCACCAGCCTCACCGTACTTGTAGCCTAGTGTAACGAGAGCAGAATCGTGGTCAGACGAACGGTATGGGTCTTGTGAGTAGAATGGGTTTGGTTCATTCGTATCACCGCCCTTGTACTTGCTGTTGTAATCGTACAGTGACGACTCTGGCGCATTAATGTGCCAATCAACAGCATCAATTAAGCGCTTATCTAGTGAACCAGAGATCAATAGGTGATCCAACGAGCCCACTTCATCATTGTATGAGTAACTCCAAGCCGTTTCGCCTGCAGGCATCATTCGATCAACCGCGTTGATGTAACCGTAAGTCTTAGTAATGACTTTGCCTTCTGGACCAAATTGAGGCAGTTTACCAATGAAGGTGTAACCCGCTGCAGTCAGAGTTTTACCTGTTGGGTTAGACGTTAGAACCAGCATTGGATCTTCGTGTGCGTAAGAGTTCATGTCACCAAGAACTACTTTGTCACCTTCGATCTTCGCCATCTCTTCACCTAGGTGGTAAGCCGCAGCAACACGGAAGTTCTCACAAGAACCCTGGAAGTCACCATCGCTCTTCACATCATCTTTTGAAGGATCGAATTTTTCCCATGTTTCCCAACCTTTCCAATCTTCGTAACAAGTCGAACCTTTAGATTTCAAGTGGTTTACCGAAACCGTTAGACGCTTACCTGTGTTCAAGACTTGGAAAGTAGCCGCTACCGTATTACGTTGGTAGTTATCACCGCTCTCACGGATTTCACCTTTGCTGTCTGTGATTGGAGCACCGTTTTCATCGACGATCATTGGTGCATGTTGACTTGGCATCGGGATAACTTGACCAGAGATCACAGAGACTTTTGATGGGCGGTAAATAATACCTGTAGTAATCGCATCAGAGCCGACCGTATCTTGGTCATCCAGAATGGTGTCGCCGTTTTTATCAAAACCAACGAACACGTAACGGTTGTGGATAGAGTTTGACTTATTACGGTCACCGTAATCTTCGTCGTAGTACTTCGCATTGATTGCGGCAAGCAATTCATTGATTGCACCAAAGTCACCGAAACCGTTGTTCTCGATTTCCATCAAACCAACGATATCCGCATCTAGACCGTAAATTGCTTCTACAATCTTGGCTTGTTGACGATCAAAGTCCAGCTGTGATTCAGCACCACGGTTGTCACCAAAGCTGTTATCAGAACCACCATATGGTGAGTTGAAGTAGTTCAGTACGTTTTGTGTTGCGATACGAATGTTGAATGAATCAGCCGCAGAGTACGCATCGTTTGTTTCCTTGATCGAAGGCGCTTTAGTTCGATCGGTATTGTGGATGAACGCTTTGCTATCAACCGTATTCGTTGGGATCAAACGGAACTCGTTGTACGAGTAATGCAGAACACCTTCTAAACCAACGACAGAGTCGTTGATGCGGATGTAGTTTTTCTTTGGATCAGCAAAGAAATCTGGGTAGTAAGGAATTTGACCATTTGGTGCTTTAGCATCGGTATCAACATAAACACGGAAGTCTTTGTTTTCTGCTTTTTGTGCCAGAGATTCTGCGCTGCCTGCTACATGATCTTGGTTTGGCTGTGGATTTGGACGCTTGTATGCCAATACCATGTTGTTACGGAAGCTATCAAAATCAAAGCTGAACGAACGAGAAACACGCATGTTCTGCTCGCCATCTTCAGCTGCATCCATATCTTTCACCAATCGAACAGGCATGCCTTCTAGACGTTCCAGTGTCGAACGGAAGTTTTCATCATCGCTATCGATACGAACCATATCAACTGGCGTTGGTGGTACTTGAGAAGCGTTTTCAACTTCCCAAATGTCATTCGTTGGAATCAGTGTTGTTACACCATAGTTCTCTTTTACTTTGGCACGAACACAGATTTGTTGACCAACCATGTCTTGAGACAGCTCGCCTTTCGTCTGAACGAACACACCGTCTGATGTCTTAACATTACCATCAGCATTGTTGTCGTAAAGGAAGAAACCCTTCACTAGATTCGTAGTTACCGCACTCACGACACCTGTCACTAAGTACTCATCTGCCGACTCGTAACCAGACTCAATCAGAGGCGATGAATAACCTTCACCTTGCACTTCACCAATGGTTTTGTAAGAAAGACTGCCTGCAGCATCAGCACATGGCGTGTTTTCTGGTGGTGTAATTGGATCGTTATTTACTGCAGTAGGATCACCAAGACCACCGAAGTCGTCTTTTGCAAACTTGTCCCACTGAGATTCATCATATGTCGTCGCTTGTGTTGAACCTGCTTTACGGCGCATGGTTCGGTCATCCCAAAGCTTATCGCCCTTGTAACCGTAAGTACCAAAGATATCCTTAATGTCCGCTTCCGCTGAGCTTGTACCCAACCACACTGCGTCATCACCGTTGAAGTTCATTGCTGAGTGTTTTACTTCATCGTAAGTACCAGCAACAACTGTCACGTCCTTACCGCCCAAACGTTCAATGAACGCTCGCATTTCAGCACCCGCGTCACCATTAATAACAACGATGCTCTTACCAGGTTGTAAAGTTCTACCGTCCTTACCTTTCAGTACGTTGTTACCATCTTTATCTTTAATCTGGTTTTTGTAAGACGAGTAGTACAGCGACAGTGTACCGTCAAAGGTATGTGCTGAAGAGCCTATGTTGGTAATTTCGACGGCTTTATTTGATGCCGAGCCTTCAACATACTCAGAAATAATGATGTCGTTAATATCCGCAAATGCTGCGCCACTTAGTACACTACTAATCGCACCCGCGAGTAGGGTCATTTTTTTATTCATGGGAAATCTCTCTATCGTGGGTTAGAAGTAAACGCGCGCATAAGCGTAAGCGTCTTGAGCAGCATCACCAGCGTTCATTTCAAGCGCAATAATGCTTGAGCTGGTTGGTTTGTAGTTCACGCCTAGCGTGCCCCATGTGCGGCTTGTACCCCAGCTGTATCGCTTACCATCCCAAACATCACTGCTTGGATCCCACGCTTCATATTCTTCGTAGTTGTAAGAGCCCACGAGCTCCCACTGTTTGGTGAAAATGTATTTCGCCGAAACCAAAGCACCTTGGTTTTCTTGGGTTTGGTAATCATTGAAGATGCTTTGCTTGTTCTCTTTATCGGTGTTATCGATAACCGTTTCTTTGCGAGCAATATCTTCTTCTTCGTAGAACGCGTTGAAGCCTAAGTGAATGGTGTCATTAACTGCGTAACGCATACCAAAACCAACCAAACGTTGTTCACCGTACTTCGACTTACCATCAGAACCACCGCGCCCTTCTAAACCAACAACAGCTGAGAAGCTATCGCCAAAGTAGCCAATGTAGCCGTTCACAATATCACCCAGCTCAGAACCAGATGAAGACTTACCACCGTAAGTGTATGAAGCACCGATTTTTACATCATCAAAGTAACGACCTTCGTATTTGATTGTTACGTCTTGGTCACCAGCTTCACCAGTTTCTACAGTTGTATCAAAAGTGAAGTCACCCCATTTATCGTAATCATCAAATGCCGTATCCGTCAGACCGGCTTCAATGTACTGGTTTTCCCACACATCGTAGCCAACAAATAATTTATCGATGGTTAGAACTAGATCGCCAGAACCGTGCTTCCAATTCTCACGTTCATAATCTAGCTCTAGACGGTAGTGCATTTTGTCTCGCTTACCTTTGACGCCTAACGTAGCGAAAGAGTCATCGATGTAGCTTTTTTCATCAGTGTAAAATTCACCGTATTCGTAGTTTGCGCCAACATGTCCGCCAACACCCACTTCGCCATACAGTTTTAGAAAGTCTCCGTTGTCATCTTCATATATGGTCGCAGCATTGACCGCTGTCGCCATAAATAGCGAAGAGATCGCTATAGCCACTGCATTTCTTTTCAGCATGCCTATTTCCTTGTTGTATTTAATTTCAAATGGAATTTCGTTCTATATGTCAAACTGGGCTCTGGCGTTTATTTAACCAATACTATTGAGTGTTTAATCGGTAAGTTTTGAGCGCGAAAAGTCTCCTGACCTATTCCTTGTGAGGAAGATCACAGTTCAACTTGATTCATTTATTAACTAGATAAATCTCTCTTTTTTATGCAAAAAGAAAAGTAAAAGGCATGCTAATTGAGAAATGTTTCACAAATATTTAGTTATTATTATGAGGTGTTTTATACATTCAACAGATTTTGTTGTTAACAGAATTAACAATAACTTTAAATATGTAAAATTAGATCAATTACTCAGTTTTATATTTCCCATAATGTTAAGCAAAATATTAATAATGGTTTTAACAAGGCTGTTTCGTATATTACTTAGGTCATTTTCCGAGCAACAAACATCAACACTTGCTAATTTAGTGGTTCATTTTCTTTATTTTATTGCGAATCATTCTCCTTTTAATGGCTGATTTTATAAATTAATCATTATTTTCGACACTAACACCTAGTCAATTTGATAATCAGGGGTTATAACAACGCAGCAGGATATCCATAAAAACTCATATTAAAAACAGGACTGAAAATGAGACGATTTCAACCAGTTGCGCTAACTCTCGCTTGCTCGGTATTTCTTGCTGGATGCCAAGCCATCCCAGACGAACTCAAGACAAGCCAACCATTAAAGCCGAACACAACCCAACACTTAATTGAGAACGCTAAAGCCGAGCTTAACCAGTATGAACACTTTGATGTAAGTGATGAGGGGATGATTACTTTCACCGCTCAGTTGCCGCGATTCTCGCGTTACGCTTGGGATCCAGTTTCGATTACCGAATCAAGCTATCAAATCGCATGCGAGGATCTGCGTTACTTCACGGAACGCGGTTTTGTTATAAAAGCATGGTTTGCAGGACCACGAGGACGTGCCGAGTACTACAATATGGCACGTTGCGAGGAAGAAGCCTCTTCCAGAAAATAAGCATAAAAAAAGCTCCACCAATGGTGGAGCTTTTTTGTATTCGAATTTTACCTATGGGCGAGCGACAAAACCTACAGCTTCGTACGCTTTCTTCAACGTTTCAGCCGCACGTGCCGATGCTTTCTCAGCGCCTTGCTTCATTACTTCGTTCATGTAAGCGCGGTCAGCACGAATGCGGTGGTATTCAGCCTGAATTGGCTCAAGCATAGTAACTAGAGCTTCACCAACGTCTTTCTTGAATGGACCGTACATTTCAACGCCTTGGTATTTCGCTTCAATCTCTTCAAAGCTCATGCCTGTTGCCGCAGAGTACAGACCCATTAGGTTAGAGATACCTGCCTTGTTGTCCCAGTCGTGAGCGATACGCGGTGGTGTTTCTGTGTCGGTTTGCGCTTTGTTGATCTTCTTAATGATCGACTTTGGCTCTTCCAGTAGCGTGATAACGTTCTTACGGTTGTCATCAGATTTAGACATCTTCTTGGTTGCGTCTTGAAGGCTCATTACACGCGCATTTACCGTCGGAATATAAGGCTCTGGCACTTGGAAGATTGGCTGCTCTGGTGAGTAGATGTTGTTAAAGCGGTTAGCAATATCACGCGCTAGCTCTAGGTGTTGCTTCTGGTCGCTACCTACAGGCACTTGGTGTGCGCCGTACAGCAGGATGTCTGCCGCCATCAGTACTGGGTAGTCAAACAGACCAACGTTTACATCACCAAACTGGCTCGAACTGTCGTTTGAGTAACGTGCAGATTTGTCTTTAAACTGCGTCATACGACCCAGTTCACCCATTTGGGTGTAACAGTTAAGAAGCCAACCAAGTTGAGCATGCTCTGGTACGTGTGACTGAACAAATAGCGTGCTCTTCTTCGGGTCAACACCAACTGCCAGACAGATCGCCAGTGCGTCTAGAGTCGCTTCATGCAGCGCTTTAGGGTCCTGACGAACCGTAATCGCGTGAAGGTCTACCACACAGTATTGGCAATCATAATCGTCTTGCATCTGCTGCCATTGACGTAGAGCACCCAAGTAGTTACCGATACTTAGTTCACCTGAAGGTTGAACACCACTCAATACAATGGGTTTGCTCATTAGAATGATTCCTTTGACTTCTTAATCTAATTAAATGAAAAAAACCGTGCAGTAATAGGTGCACGGTTTACTCAGTGTACTCATTAACGAGTATTTTGGAAGCTCTTTTGTAGCCGTTATGCAGAAACCGCTACAACGTCCAATAATTCTGCCAAACTGTCAGCGACAAAATCTGGATTTGATGCAGAGATAGACTCACCGTGGTTGTAACCATAAGTCAGACCAAATGAGGCACAGCCTGCATTCTTTGCCGCGAGAATGTCGTTCTTCGAGTCGCCGACCATCAACATTTCACTTGGTTGGATTTGGTGTTTTTCCATCAGCCAGTTCAGTGCTACTGGGTTTGGTTTTTTCTCTGGAAATGCATCGCCACCTAGCACATCAACAAAGTATTTTGCGATGTCGTGCTTTTCTAAAACATCAGGCACAAACTTCGAAGGCTTGTTGGTTACCAATGCCATAACAAAACCGGCTTTGTGTAACTCTTCCAGTGTCTCTTTTACCGTCGGGTAAAGGTGGCTTAATTTGTGACCGCTTTGATCATAGTAGTCATCAAACAGTACACGCGCTTTTGCACGAAGCTCTTCACTCAACTCTGGGTTGATGGTCAGGCTTTGGCTTAGTGAGCGTCCAATCAGCACGTCTGCGCCGTTACCAACATAGTCACGAACCTGCTCTTCTGAAACAGAAGGAAAACCAAGAGCTTGAACGGCTTGGTCTGCCGCAACCGCTAGATCCGGCACGCTATCAAGCAAAGTACCGTCTAGGTCAAAGGCAATGAATTTAATGTCTTGTTGAGTCATAACTTCCCTGAAGATTTTTATTTATAAATCGGTGAAAACGACAAAGGATGGCACCCCATCCTTTGTTTTTATCATTGTGTCTGACTTTGTAGTAACTATTTGTTTATTAGAAATTTATTTAGCAATTACTTTGCAGCAATACGCTGACGAACCGCTTCAAACAAACAAATGCCAGATGCCACAGATACGTTCAAGCTTGAAACGCTACCTGCCATTGGGATCTTAATCAAATCATCACAGGTTTCGCGAGTCAGACGACGCATGCCGTCACCTTCTGCACCCATTACGATAGCAAGAGGACCCGTTAGTTTTGCTTGGTAAATATCGTGCGTCGCTTCGCCCGCCGTACCAACAAACCAGATGCCTTGCTCTTGCAGTGTACGCATAGTACGAGCCAAGTTGGTCACTCGGATCAATGGCACGACTTCTGCTGCACCACAAGCTACTTTGCTTACAGTTGCGTTCATCGGTGCAGAGCGATCTTTCGGTACGATGATCGCTGCTACGCCAGCTGCGTCGGCATTACGTAGACAAGCACCTAGGTTATGCGGATCCGTCACGCCATCCAACACCAATAGTAGCGGTGACTCATGCTGCGCGAGGATGCCATCGATGTCGTTTTCGTTCAGCTGTTTCGCTGGCTTCACGCGAGCGATGATGCCTTGGTGGTTTGCGCCACGCGCTTTGTCATCCAAGGTTTTACGCGTCATTTGCTGAATCGAAACACCACATACCTGAAGGTCATTTAAAATTGGCATTAGGCGATCGTCTTGACGACCTTTTAGTACAAATGCTTCGATAAAACGCTCTGGTTCGCGCTCCAATACCGCCTTCACTGCGTGAATGCCGTAGATAAATTCGTTACTCATTGTTTAACCTGTTGTTCTGGTCGTATTGCCTGCGCCAATCTACCCCTTTAAATCCAGACTAGATTGGCGATTCAGCCTACTCAGCGTCGCTCTTAGTACGCTTAGTCTTTCTCGGCTTACTGTGTGGCTTTTTCTTGCGTGCTTTCTTCGGCTTTTTAGCACCTTCAGTGTCACTGCGTTTTGCTCCATTTTTGCGAGGTTTTTCTGCTTCAGCAGATTCTGGTCGCTTGGTTGGTTCAATCGCAGGTATTGCACGAGTGCCGCCTTTGGTTGCCGCACGTTTTTTCTCTTTCGCTTTGCGTTTGGCATCCGCTGCGCGTTTCTTCGCAGTCTTACCTTTGCCGCGTAGCTTACGGCTTGTTTCGATTAATTCAAAGTCAATTTGCTTGTCATTTAAGTTAACCGCAAGCACTTTCACTTTTACCGCATCGCCTAGGCGATAGATGTTACCGAAGCTTTCGCCGATAAGTCTTTGACCAATAGGATCAAATTGGTAGTAGTCGTTCGCTAACGTTGAAATATGCACCAAACCATCGATATGCAGTTCCGTCAGACGAACAAAGAAACCAAAGCTGGTTACATTGGCAATAACACCATCCAGCTCGTCGCCAACATGGTCTTGCATGTATTCACACTTCAACCAATCTGCCACTTCACGAGTTGCGTCGTCTGCACGGCGCTCTGTCATCGAACATTGCTCACCGTAGAAGTCCATGTCGTCAAACGAGTAGTGGTAACCGCCAGTTGGTGTCCAACGATCTTGGTTGCGACCTTCTTCTTTAGCAATCAGGTACTTGATTGCGCGGTGCAGCAACAGGTCAGGGTAACGACGAATTGGCGACGTGAAGTGCGCGTAACGTTTCAGCGCTAGACCAAAGTGACCGGCATTGTCTGCGTTGTATACCGCTTGCTTCATTGAGCGCAGTAACATGGTTTGAATCAGTTCTTTGTCCTGACGTTCTGCGATTTGTTTTACCAAATCTGCATAATCGGTTGGTGATGGCTCTAAACCACCTTTCAGATCCAGACCTAGCTCACTGAGGAAATCACGGAACCCCTGCAGGCGCAGTTCACCCGGAGATTCGTGAACACGGTACAACGCTGGCTCTTTTGCTTTCTCAACGTAAGACGCTGAAGCGATGTTCGCTAAGATCATACATTCTTCGATGATCTTATGTGCGTCGTTACGAATTACCGGCTCGATGCTTTCAATCTTACGATCCGCATTGAAGATAAATTTAGCTTCAATGGTTTCGAATTCAATCGCACCACGGTTATCACGCGCTTCTTTAAGTACTTTGTACATCGCGTGCAGCTCTTCAAGGTGAGGAACGACAGCGTGATAACGCATGCGCAGCTCTTCATCCCCTTCTAGAATCGCACCCACTTTGTTGTAAGTCAGACGCGCATGCGAGTTCATCACAGCTTCGTAGTGTTTATAGCCTGATAGCTTACCGGTGTCAGAGATGGTCATCTCACATACCATGCACAAGCGATCAACCTGAGGGTTAAGTGAACACAAACCGTTTGATAGCACTTCAGGTAGCATTGGCACAACTTGCGATGGGAAGTATACCGAGTTACCACGGTTGATGGCTTCTTTGTCCAGCGCAGAGTCTGTACGCACGTAGTAACTTACGTCAGCAATTGCGACCCATAGGCGCCAACCGCCACTCTTTTTCTTCTCACAGTAAACAGCATCATCAAAGTCACGAGCGTCTTCGCCATCAATGGTTACTAGCGGCAAGTCACGTAGATCGACACGGCCTTCTTTTGCTTCTTCTGGAACTTCTTCGCCCAGATTTTCGATCTGTTTATCGACGGCTGCTGGCCAATCGTGTGGAATTTGGTGGGTACGGATTGCTATTTGCGTTTCCATGCCCGGCGCCATGTTCTCACCAAGAACTTCAACCACTTTACCCATCATGCCACGTGAGCGAGAGCCGCGATCAGTAATCTCAATAACGACCACGTTACCCATACGAGCACCTGCTTTGTGCTCATTTGGGATCAGAATATCTTGGCTGATGCGAGAGTCATCTGGCACAACGTATGAGTAGCCGTATTCAAGGAAGAAACGCCCCACGATCTGCGTGTTACGCTCTTCTAAAACACGAACAAGACGACCTTCACGACGACCACGCTTGCTATTGTCAGTTGGTTGCACCAACACGTAGTCACCGTGGATGATGTGCTTCATCTGGTGATGCGGCAGTACAATGTCATTATCCTTGCCGACACTGCCTTCTGGACGAACCCAACCATGACCATCTTTGTGACCAATTACGTAACCTTTCACCATCTCAAGTTTTTCTGGCAACGCGTAACACTGACGGCGCGTAAATACGAGCTGCCCATCACGCTCCATTGCGCGCAGTCGACGGCGTAAACCTTCGTAATGCTCTTCACCTTCAAGTTTTAGCGCTTCAAACAAATCATTGCGATTCATCGGTACGCCCGCTTCTTCTAGAAACTCAAGAATGAACTCTCGGCTTGGAATTGGATTTTCGTAATTTTTGGATTCACGATCTGCGAAAGGATCGTTTGGAATATTGTCTGACATAGGCACGCCTATCTAGCAAGGAAGGTATAGAGCTAGTATATCCGAGTCTCTCGATAAGCTACAGAAATTGCTTTAAAAAAGAGTGTCAGTGAGAAGATTTATAGAACGTTAAGAAGGCTAAGGACGGGTAAGTAAGATCAGCAGTTCAGAATTATCACTTAATAGCTCTTCAATCGTGCAACCATCTAATTCAGCCAAAAACGCCATTTTCGCTTTCGCTAGCTTTTCTTTTAGACGACATGCCGGCGTGATATGGCAAAATTCCACAGAGCAATTCACCAAATCTAATGGCTCTAAATCACGCACCACACCACCGACAGTGATTTCTTGCGGCGCTTTCATCAAACGAATACCACCATTTTTACCGCGCACCGTATGCACATAACCAAGCTGACCAAGACGGTTAATCACTTTCACCATATGGTTACGTGATACACCAAATAAATCAGTCACTTCGGTAATATTTGTCAGCTCATCTTTTGGCAATGAAGCCAAGTAAATCAAGGTTCTGAGCGCATAATCGGTAAAGCTAGTTAACTGCATGTTGCTATCCTCTGTAGTAGCAAAATTGTAATTCTTTTCTTGATCGAAAGATACATTTGAGATACAACTTTAAACATGCATTACAAATACAACTTTAAATAGGAAGCCATTATGCTCAGCAACCAAACCATTGATATCGTGAAAGCAACCGCACCACTTCTTGCTGAAACCGGTCCGAAGTTAACGGCACACTTTTACGATCGTATGTTCACCCATAACCCTGAGTTGAAAGATATTTTCAACATGAGTAATCAGCGTAATGGTGACCAACGTGAAGCTCTATTTAATGCAATCTGCGCTTACGCAACCAACATCGATAACCTACCAGCACTGCTTGGTGCAGTAGAAAAAATCGCCCATAAACACACCAGTTTTATGATCACCAAAGATCAGTACCAAATCGTTGGCACACATCTACTTGCGACGATCGACGAGTTGTTCTCTCCAGGTCAGGAAGTGATTGATGCATGGGCAGAAGCTTATGGCGTGCTGGCCAATGTATTTATTCAGCGTGAAGAGCAAATCTACCAAGAGAATGCAGCACTGCAAGGTGGCTGGCGTGGTCTGCGTGAATTTGAGTTGGTGGGCAAGCAGCTTGAGAGCGAAAACATCTGTAGCTTTGTTTTCAAACCAACCGATGGTGAAGTGGTTTCTGAGTACAAACCTGGTCAATACCTAGGTATCTACATCAACAGTGATAAGTTCGAAAACCAAGAGATTCGCCAATACAGCCTATCCTCTGCGGTTCAAGAGAACACTTACCGTATCTCGGTAAAACGTGAAGAAGGCGGTAAAGTATCGAACTTCCTTCACGATGAGTTGAGCATCGGCGATAAGGTGCAACTTGCAGCACCTGCGGGTGATTTCTTTATGGATGTGGACGCGGCTACACCGGTTGTTTTGGTATCAGCGGGCGTTGGTCTAACTCCGACTCTATCAATGCTTGAGAGCCTTTCTGAGCACCAAGCACCAGTCACATGGGTACATGCTACAGAAAACGGTCAACAACACGCATTCAAACAGCACGTAAACCAGCTCGTAAATGCTAAAGAGAACATGAACTCGTTGATTTGGTACAACCAACCAACAGCAGAAGACAAGATTGGTGAAGACTTCCACTTCACCGGTTTCGTCAACTTAACTGAAATTGAAGCAGCCCTTAAGCAAGACAACGTACAAGTCTACTTCTGTGGTCCTGTTGGCTTTATGCAGCACGTCGCGAAACAATTACTTGAGCTTGGCGTAGCGCAAGATCAGTTCCATTACGAGTGCTTTGGTCCACACAAAGTCGTTTAATCGCCTGCAATTACGCTTCGGGAAAAACAACAAAGCCCACATGATGTGGGCTTTGTTGTATGTATTGGCAGAGCTTTATGAAGTTACTGGTGTTTTAAAAGTACACCTACCAGAAGGTGTCGCGGCGCTTAGCGCGCGCAATAATGTTTTGTGGCATGCGTTGCTCAAGACCGTTTCTCAGCATCGCAATACGTTTGTGCTTTCTTTGATCGGCAGTCACCGAATTATAAAGCCAACGGTAGGCATCTTCGTAATCCAAAGGGCTACCGTAATCACGCAGCAATAGCTCAGCAAGATGAATACGCGCATTTAAGTTGCCCATTGCCGCCGCTTCTCGCAGGTATGGGATTGCACGTTCTTTATCTTGTTGGACTAAAGTACCGCGAGAGTAATAGCGACCTAGCTGCTCTAGTGCAGCTGGCAAGCCTTGGTGGGCTGCGTTTTCCATGTAGTACAGACCGAGCTCTACGTCTTGCTCTACACATACGCCCCACGCCAACATATCGCCATAAAGGAATTCATAAGACGGCAAGTTAATGCGCGTCGCACGTGCCACGATATCTTCCACTAGCTGGCAGTTATCAGCGCGCACGCGTTCTAAGTGCTTATTCTGCTCAATAAGCTTAATAAGCTCTGCTTCGGTGTAGATGGGGACAGGCGCCCCTACATCGGCAACATCTGCCCAAGCCGATGTCGCACTCAGCATCAATAACAGTGAAGCAGCCACTGTTCGTAACTTCATAAATGTACTCTTTAAGGTATCTAAGAAACCAAAGATCAGCCAAGGATCTCCTCTGCTTGATAACCTTATCGGCAAAGGTCAGTTAAGCTTTAGGCAATTTTTGCCTCCTACTTAAGCTTAACGGCAAATATTTGCCACGGCGAGTCGCATTTTTCGGCAGTGAACCCAACTCACAGATACAAAAAAACCGGCTATAAAAGCCGGTTTTTATAATCTCTAACGAGTATCGATTAAGCTTCGAATGGGTGAACCTTAATGATAGTTTCGTTACGGTCAGGACCTGTAGAGATGATGTCTACTGGCACGCCAGTTAGCTCTTCGATACGCTTGATGTAATCTAGAGCAGCTTGTGGTAGCTCTTCGATTGATTTCGCACCGAATGTGTTCTCAGACCAACCTGGCATTGTTTCGTAGATAGGCGTTGCTTTTTCGAATGCTTCAGCAGCCATCGGAGAAACTTCTAGCGTAGAGCCATCTTCCATCTTGTAACCAGTACAGATTTTTAGCTCTTCTAGACCATCTAGTACGTCTAGTTTAGTTAGACAGAAACCAGATACAGAGTTGATTTGGATTGCACGACGCATAGCAACAGCATCGAACCAACCAGTACGGCGTAAACGACCTGTTGTCGCACCGAACTCATGACCAACTTCACCTAGGTGTTTACCTACTGGATCTTGCTTGTCTAGACCGTCGTATAGCTCAGTCGGGAATGGACCTGCACCAACGCGAGTACAGTAAGCTTTCGCGATACCAAGGATGTAACCGATGTGACGAGGACCGAAACCAGAACCTGCAGCAACACCACCAGCAGTCGTGTTAGAAGAAGTTACGTACGGGTAAGTACCGTGGTCGATATCAAGTAGAGTACCTTGTGCACCTTCGAACATGATCTTGTCGCCGCGCTTACGTGCTGCGTCTAGTTCGTCAGTTACGTCGATAACCATTGAAGTTAGTAGTTCAGCGTAGCCTTTCGCTTGCTCAAGTACTTCTTCGTAGCTTACTGGCTCAGCTTTGTAGAAGTTAACTAGTTGGAAGTTATGGAATTCCATTACTTCTTTTAGTTTCTCTGCAAAAGTAGCCATATCGAATAGGTCGCCAACGCGTAGACCGCGACGAGCAACTTTATCTTCGTATGCTGGACCGATACCACGACCCGTTGTACCGATAGCTTTTTTACCGCGAGCGATTTCGCGAGCTTGGTCCATTGCAACGTGGTAAGGAAGAATTAGAGGACATGCTTCAGAAATGAAAAGACGTTCGCGTACTGGAATGCCGCGCTCTTCAAGAGGTTTCATTTCTTTAATTAGAGCTTCAGGCGATAGTACAACACCGTTACCGATAACGCATTTTACGTTATCGCGAAGGATACCTGATGGAATTAAGTGAAGAACGGTTTTTTCACCGTCAATTACAAGTGTGTGACCTGCGTTGTGACCGCCTTGGTAGCGTACCACGTATTTTGCATCTTCAGTTAAAAGGTCTACGATTTTACCTTTACCTTCGTCACCCCATTGGGTGCCTAGAACGACTACGTTATTTCCCATCTTTCCAAGTCTGATTGCTAGTTAAAAATGGATTCTAGCACTGAATCACTCTTCTTGCAGTCATTTTTTGTTCACAGAGTTGATACTAGAATGCAAACTCGCCACCCCTGCTCATTTCGAAATCACTACATCGCTGATAATATTTACTTTTCAGAATTCAACTAGGAATCATGATGTCTGAGTCTATTTGGCTAGCGATAGGGCTAGTATTGATTGTTGAAGGTATTGGACCATTGGTCGCCCCAAATGGCTGGCGCAACATGGTGGCTCAGTTGAGTGAGCAGCCAGATAACCAATTACGTCGCATTGGTGGTTGCTTAGTGGTAGCAGGGGCTGTCATCGCTATCATGATGAGTTAATCACGCTTCTGACTCTATCTTGAATTTGTCTAGCAGATACCGTTAGAAACAAAAGATACAAAAAAGGCTCCATAACGGAGCCTTTTCAATTTGCGGTAACGCTTAGGTTATTTCGCTTCTGCGCCTTTCGCGTTGTTCATGTATTGGAAGAATTCACTCTTCGGATCCAGAACAAGGATGTCACTCTTAGAGCTGAACGATTTCTCGTAAGCCTTTAGAGAACGTAGGAAGCTGAAGAACTCAGGATCTTTGTTGTACGCATCTGCGTAGATCTTCGCTGCTTCTGCATCCGCTTCACCTCGCGTTACACGAGCTGTTTTGTCTGCTTCAGCAAGAATCGTTGCTACTTCAAGCTCAGCTTGTGCGCGGATTACTTCTGCTTTCTCACGACCTTGAGAACGGTGTTTACGAGCTACCGACTCACGCTCTGCGCGCATACGACGGTAGATAGATTCACTGATCTCATCTGGTAGGTTGATCTTCTTCATACGGAAGTCGACGATACGAACACCCAAGTCTTTCATTGCGCTGTCACGCGTGTCTTTCAACACTTCAGACATGATTAGGTCACGTTCGCCATCGATTTCTAATGCTTCACGAGCCGCCTCAGTGCTCACTTCATCACTGCTTGCGTCTTCTGGAAGTACGTCGTTATTACGTGGACCAGATACGATTTGCTTGATTTCACGAGAACCGATTTCTGCACGTAGAACGTCTGTTACTTTACGCTCAAGAAGCGCTTCAGCAGTCAGCGTGTTACCACCGCCAGTTGCTAGGTAGTAACGACCGAAATCCTCAATACGCCACTTCACGTAGGTATCGATGATTACGTCTTTTTTCTCAGATGTTACAAAACGGTCAGCACGACCATCCATTGTTTGGATACGCGCATCTAGTGTTTTCACGCGGTCAAACAAAGGCATTTTGAAATGCAGACCCGGCTCGTAAATACGAGTAATGTCGTTGTTGTCTTTCAAGACACGACCAAATCGAACCACAATACCGCGGTCGCCTTCAGGAATCACAAACAGTGACATCAGCATCAATGCCAGTGCGATGACCAGTACAGGGATCATTAACTTACGCATTCTTAGTATCTCCCTTGACGTGTACCAGTTGAACGAGACTGCGTGTTCGAAGTGTCTTCTTGCGAACGCTCAGATTCCAATTGGATGTGATCGTACGTTGAAGTCGATTTCGATTTACGTTTAGTGTCTGTTTGACCATCTTGACCAGCCAGTTTATCTATTGGAAGGTAAAGAAGGTTGCCGCTAGATTCAGAGTCAATCAACACTTTCGATGTGCTTGAGTAAACCTCTTCCATCGCGTCTAGGTACAGACGGTCACGAGTTACACCAGGTGCCGCTTGGTATTCAGGCAGTAGTTTTTCAAACTGAGCTACTTGACCAAGAGCTTCGTTGGTTACACGCTCGTTGTAACCTTGCGCTTCTTTCTTCAAACGCTCTGCACGACCTGTTGCTTTCGGCAAGATTTCGTTCTTGTAAGCTTCTGCTTCACGGATGAAACGCTCTTCATCCTCACGCGCAGCGATTGCATCATCAAACGCATCTTTAACTTGCTCTGGCGGACGCGCAGACTGGAAGTTCACATCAACAATCACGATACCCATATCGTAGCTATCGATGATTTGATTTAGCGTTTCTTGTGTCGTTTGACGGATTTGCTGACGACCACTTGTTAGGATGCTATCCATCAGTGAGTCACCAATTACCGCACGTAGCGCCGAATCTGTTGCTTGACGCAAGCTGTCGTCTGCATTGGTTACGCGGTATAGATATTTGTATGGGTCAGCAACACGGTATTGAACGTCCATTGCTACTGTTACTACGTTTTCATCTTTTGTCAGCATTAGACCAGATGCACGTAGCGAACGAATCGCTTGCACGTTAACCGCTTCGTATTCGTCGATAAAACGAGGACGCCAGTTCAGACCTGGGTCTACGATACGGTCGTATTTACCTAAACGCAGCACAACACCACGTTCTGCTTCACCGATGGTGTAAAAACCAGCGAAGAACCACACCGCAATCGCAATAACCGCAATTACGCCGAAGCCAATTGCGCCACCGCCACCGCCGATAGAAGAACCACCGCCGCCTTTTTTACCAAACTTGCCACCCAGCTTTTGACTCAGTTTGCTGAACACTTCATCTAAATCTGGCGGACCTTGATCTCGGCCACCAGGACGCTGGCCACCACGATTATTATTACCCCAAGGGTCATTATCGCGGCCATTGTTGCCGTTGTTATTTCCAGGCTCATTCCACGCCATTAGAAAGCTCCATCATTTGATATGACGTTATACTGTAGCAGTCCTTTAAGTGACTATAAAGTCGACTAAAACTGCCCCTTCTCTTTTTTCAAGTCTAGACCAATCTACCTGTTGCATTCGAATATCGATCAACAAGTTACCTTCCTGGTCATATTCCTCACGTTGAATACACTTCATTTGGAAGAATGTACTACGGAATCGTCCTTGATACTGTGGAGGAATTCGCAACTGATGCTCAACCATTTGCGACGCTAAACGCTCGGTCAGCGCGTCAAACAGAAGATCAATGCCTAATCCATCCATTGCAGAAACCCAGACCGCGCGAGGCACGCCTTCCTCATCTCGTTCTATACGTGGTTTCTGCTCTTCTAGATTGTCAATCTTGTTCATTACTACGAGCGTCGGCACTTCATGTGCATCGATCTCTTCTAAGACTTCATGAACAGCTTGAATATTCTCACGAAAACGCTCGTCACTGGCATCAACAACATGTAACAAAATGTCAGCTTCTTGCGTTTCCTGCAAGGTTGCTTTGAAGGCAGCAACCAAATCGTGAGGCAGGTGTCGGATAAAACCAACAGTATCTGCAAGTATTGCAGGTCCTACATCTGCTAACTCTATCTTACGTAAAGTTGGGTCAAGAGTAGCAAACAGTTGATCTGCCGCGTAAACGCCAGCTTCTGTAATACGGTTGAAGAGTGTCGACTTACCCGCGTTGGTGTAGCCCACGAGAGAAATGGTTGGTATTTCAGCTCGGTTTCGGGCACGGCGTCCTTGTTCACGCTGCTTGGCCACTTTTTCAAGTCGACGCAAGATAGCTTTGATTCTGTCACGCAATAAACGACGGTCGGTTTCTAACTGGGTTTCACCTGGACCACGTAGACCGATACCGCCTTTCTGCCTTTCAAGGTGCGTCCAACCGCGAATCAAACGAGTAGAAATATGGCGAAGTTGGGCTAGCTCAACTTGTAGCTTACCTTCGTGTGTTCGTGCTCGTTGAGCAAAGATATCGAGGATGAGACCGGTGCGGTCGAGAACTCGACATTTGCACAGTGCTTCGAGGTTACGTTCTTGGGCAGGAGAGAGGGAGTGATTAAAAATCACAATTTCAGCACCAGTTAATTGCACCGCAGTAGCAATTTCTTGTGCCTTACCCTCTCCGACATAGTATTTCGGGTGTGGGGATTGACGACTACCAGTCACAACTTGTAGCGTCTCTACCCCAGCGGAAGAAACCAGCATTTCGAATTCAGCTAGATCTTCCCATTCACCTTCTTGCGTGAAGTTGATATGAACAAGTACGGCTCGCTCACCGGATTCATAACGGTCAAACAAGCAATCAACTCCTTATTGTAAAAATACTAAATGAAGAATTAATCTTCAGATTTCTCTTGTGGACGATCACCTTGAGCACGATCACCGCTGTGGTGGCTTACTGGACGAGCCGGCACAACTGTAGAGATTGCGTGCTTGTACACCATTTGGTTAACAGTGTTCTTCAATAGGATCACGAATTGATCGAAAGATTCGATCTGACCTTGCAGTTTGATACCGTTCACAAGGTAGATAGATACCGGGATACGCTCACGACGTAGCGCATTTAGGAATGGGTCTTGTAGAGATTGCCCCTTAGCCATTTTATTTTCCTTATTTAATTTGTAGTTGTAATTATTTAGCTAGTGGTGCAATGCAAAAGGTACTGCTTTTTGCATCTGAGCTAAACGAATCAAAAATGCACCCTAAGTAATTAGCAGCATAGTATAAAAACCGCCAATAACAGATCCTTTGAGAGTGCGTTCACGCAAAAACGATCACATTATACACAGCTATCTCAATCAGATGCTATTGCTTCTGACATGGTTTCAAGTGCCTGTTCAATGTTATCGCTATCCAACCAAGTTAAATCATTCCAGCTGCGTAACCAGGTGATTTGACGCTTGGCCAATTGACGAGTTGCACAAATGCCACGAAAAACGGCTTCGTCGCGTGTGCAGTCCCCATCTAAGTACTCCCACATCTGTCTGTAGCCAACGCAACGGATAGAAGGAAGATCAGGGTGAAGATCCTTGCGCGCATACAACGCTTTCATTTCCTCTTCAAAACCCGCTTCCATCATCTTATCGAAACGCAGTTCAATTCGACGGTGAAGTTCTGCCCTGTCCTTGGGAGCTATTGCAAACTGTTTGACTCGGTAAGGCAAGCTGTCGCCTTTAGTTTGAGTCAACTCAGTAAGAGTTTTACCTGAAATACGGAAGACTTCCAACGCTCTCGATAAACGTTGAGGATCGTTTGGATGAATTCTCGCAGCTGATACAGGATCAATCTCTTTCAGCTCATCGTGCAACACCGACCAACCTTTAGTCAATGCCTCTTGCTCAATTTGCTGACGAATTTCAGGATTTGCAGCAGGAAGAGGTGATAAGCCTTCAAGTAACGCTTTGTAATACAGCATTGTACCGCCAACTAAGAGCGGAATTTTTCCTTCTGCAACAATGTCATCCATTGCTTGTAGTGCATCACGACGGAAGTCCGCCGCAGAGTACGATTCGCTCGGGTCAAGAATATCGATGAGACGATGCGGCGCTAGACTCAGCTCGCGCTCATCAGGTTTCGCCGTACCAATGTTCATGTCTTTGTAGATCAACGCCGAATCCACGCTGATGATCTCAACCGGATATTTCTGGCGAAGACGAATCGCTAGCTCTGTTTTACCTGATGCAGTTGGCCCCATTAAAAATAGCGCCAAAGGTAGTTTGTCTGTCATGGTCTTAATTTGGCAATCGTGGCAGAGAAATCAACAGCAGACACAAATTTCGTGTCTTCTAATGGCAATTGACCATGTCTTAGCTGTTCAAGTTCCGCAATAATTTGGATGGCTTCGGAAAGAGTATAGTGGCTCTTAACTGTGGTGACCTGCAAAGCAAGCCAATCTATCAGCTCAGATAATAACTGAGCCGTTGCCACTTCCCTCGTCACGCGAGTTTGCGCGTAAGATAACAGATCTGGTATCAAATTTTGTAAGTTTTGTTGACGCAATGGTGAAGGTACGCCCATGACCATCAAGGCTTTATCATTTCGAGCTTTTAGCTGAATGCCTAACTGAGCAAAATCTTGTTGGTAATCCTGCGCAAGTTGAACCAACTCCGGTTCCAATTTCACCGATAATGGTACCAGTAGTGGTTGCGCTTTTAATGCACCATCACTTGGTGTGAGTTGCCCTTTGGTTCGATAGAACTCAGCTCTTGGTAACGCAACCAAAGCCACACCACTGTCGCTGCTCATTAATACGTACTGCTCATCGACCACAGCTAAAGCTTTGCTCAGCGCCATCACTGGGGTTAAAGCTGTCTCTGCTTGATTAGTGATCGCAGCCGCACTGGTTTCGCTTCGAGGTTCAAAATCAGGTGTCTGTAGCAATTCATGATACGCACGCACCTCTTGTTTGCTTGGTGCTGGCTCAGCATGACGCTGTTCTTTGTGTGCACTCGGTTTAGGCGCAGGTTTTGATTCAATCCAATCTGTTCTCTTGAACGAGTCCGCTACGCGCGCTTCTCGCACAGAGGAATCGCTTGGCATACGATCGCGAGGTTTCGTTTCGTAGTCTGAGCGCCCCGGATAGGCTGGGGTATTATCAATCGCTTGATACACGCGTTCTGGCACTGGGGAAGCGATATGTTCTGGAGCACCAGTTAGTTCTGGAGTTCTAGTTGCCTCTGGCGAACTTTCTGGCTCAGGGAGAGACGTCATTGCCTCAAGTGACTCTGCTGCCTCAACAGGATCTGCGTGGTGGAATGCAGATTCATTCACATGTGGTTTATCAATCACTGAACTTTGCGCAAGGGCATCTGCCAACGCTTGATAGATGAAATCATGCACCAGACGTGCTTGATGGAAACGCACTTCATGCTTTGCAGGGTGCACGTTAACATCCACTTGGTGCGGATCGAGCTCAATAAACAATACATATGCCGCGAATTGATCAGGTTTGAGGCTGGTTTCGTAACTTTGACGAATCGCGTGATTGATCAATTTGTCACGCATCATGCGACCATTCACGTAGCAATACTGTAGATCACTTTGCTGCCTAGCCCCTTCTGGCGTTGTAATCCAACCATGAAGCTTGAGCCCTTGATGTTCCAGTTCTATGCGCAGCATATTACGCACAAAAGCATTACCACATACCGCAGCAATGCGTTTTTCTGTTTGAAGCTGATTTTTTGCCGCGCGATATTGGCGAATCATTTTGCCGTTGTGGCGAACATTGATAGTGACATCAAAGCGACTTAACGCAATACGCTTTAGCAGCTCGTCGATGTGAGCAAATTCGGTTTTTTCCGTGCGGAGGAATTTACGGCGCGCAGGCGTATTAAAGAACAGGTCTAAGACTTCAACTGAGGTACCAATTGGATGCGCCGTCGGTTGGAGTTTGACCTTCATGTCACGCCCTTCAGAATAGGCACTCCACGCTTGTTCCTGTGCGGCTGGACGAGAAGTCATGGTCAAGCGCGACACCGAGCTAATACTCGCCAACGCCTCACCGCGGAACCCCAAACTCATGATGGCTTCGAGATCGTCCAATGTATGGATCTTAGACGTAGCATGGCGACTTAGCGCCAAACCTAACTCATCTTTCACAATCCCTTTGCCGTTATCGCGCACACGAATTAGCTTAGCGCCACCTTTCTCGATATCAATATCGATACGGGTTGCACCAGAGTCGAGACTGTTTTCTACCAGTTCTTTCACGACAGAGGCAGGTCTTTCAACTACCTCCCCTGCCGCGATTTGGTTTGCCAATCGTGCTGGCAAAATCTTAATGGTCATGATGAGTTATCAGTTCACTTACTTGTTTGGAATAATCAGTACCTGCCCGACGGCAAGCTCATCAGAGCGCAAGTTGTTCGCTTTGCGAATGCTAGAGACACTGACACCATATTTCGACGCAATCTTGCCTAGGTATTCTCCACGAGCAACCTTGTGTTTGCGAATTGGTTTGTCTTTCACCGCAACGGTGATCTTCAACTTCTGACCGACCCAAAGCGTATCTGATTTCAAATTATTTTCACGGCGGATATCAGCAATCCTCACTTTGTAGTGACTTGCGATCTTACCGAGGAACTCGCCAGATTTAACAGTGTGCGTAATTGTCTCAGTTTCTACCGTGTTAGGTTTATTCGGGATGGATACTGAAACGGCACCTGTACCCGGGATTTTCAGCTTCTGACCGACGGCTAAACCGCTTGATTTGAGTTTGTTCGCACTCATAATCGCTTTGGTCGACGAGCCATATTTCTGTGCAATCACAGAAAGCGATTCACCACGCTTCACGGTATGCACAACAGGTTTCGCAGAAGACGAGAACACCGTGCCTTCTGGTGGATTATCTTTCAAGTACTGTACGACAGCTTTAGTAATCGCACGCGCTAGCTTATCTTGGTGAGAGCGTTGGAATAGTAACTTCTCTTCCGTTGGGTTCGAGATAAAGCCCGTTTCAACCAAAACAGAAGGAATCTGCGGAGAACGCAAAACTGCCAAGCTGGTATTGATTGGTTTCGAGTTATGCAGGCGAGCAACTTTGCCCATCTCACCTAAAATGTTTGTCGCTAACTTATAACCTTCTTTTTGCGAATGACTGAACTGAAGATCTAACAAAGTTTGGTTGACGTTACGGTCATTTGAATTGCTCACAAATGCCGTTCCAGAGCCACCAAGTAGCTCAGATTGTTTCTCGTGATTCTCAACCCAACGTGCAATTTCGGTATTGGCACGACGAGTATTTAACACGAACACCGAACCACCACGAGGTTTAGGAGAGGTAAACGCATCGGCGTGAATCGAAATTAATAAGTGTGCGTCATGTTCACGAGCAATCGCAACACGGCGATTCAAGTTGACGAAGTAGTCACCAGTACGAGTCATGCGAGTTTTGATGCCAGGTACTGCATTTAGCTGGGCTGAAAGCTTACGAGAGATGCTCAATACCGCGTCTTTTTCATACTTTCGACGTGATGGACCAATTGAACCAGGATCTTCACCACCGTGGCCTGGGTCGATCACGATCAGAATCTCTTGTGCACGTCGGACCGTACTCATGTCTTTGCTTGGTTTTGCCGGTTTGCTCGGCTTAGAAGTATTACTCGCCGCCGCTGATGTTTTCGCCCCATGTGGCAAATCAATCACCAAACGATGACCATACTGACCACCTGGCGTTGGTTTTAGCGTAAACAGTTCAGCTTTGACGCTCTTCTTCAACTCAAAAACCAAACGGTATGTGCTTTTGTTTGGCGGAGAGCTTTTACGAACACGCTTCAACACAGGACTGTCCGTTACCGTAACAGGCAACTTAGCTTGCATAGACGTGTTTTTAATATCCACGACTAAGCGATCCGGTCCAGATAAAGAGAAATAGGAATAGTCAGCTTCCGCGCTTAAATCGATGACAACACGAGTCTCATCTGGTGAAGGCCAAACTCGGAAACTTTTAACGACGTTAGCAAATGCTAAATTGGGGATGATAAGGAGAAAAGTGGCGACAAATGCCGCCACTACTCTAAATTTTGAAAGACTCAACATAGCTCCAATCGACTGAGTAACTGCACACCATATTCATTATTTGCCGTAAGTTCGGCTACGCGCTGCTCGCCTTGGTAGCGAATATCCACATCAAGATCCGGTTGTGGCAGCATTCCTTGCCCTTTTTCTGGCCATTCAACCAAACAAATCGCATCATCCGTGAAGTAATCGCGAATCCCCATGAATTCTAACTCTTCAGGATCTGCCAGTCGGTATAGATCAAAGTGGTAAACTTGCCACTTATCCAGCTGATAAGGTTCAACCAAAGTATAGGTCGGGCTTTTTACGTTTCCTTGATGACCAAGAGCACGGACAAAACCACGACTAAAGGTTGTTTTACCCGCACCCAGATCGCCATGCAGATAAATAGTGGTTTGTTGGGAACAAAGTTGAGCCAACGCGGTACCTAGTGCTACCGTTTCATGCTCATCTTTCAGGTTAAATTGTTTCGTGCTCATTGATGTTTCTCTAACTAATGATCGTTGACTATATAAAAATCAAAAGAACAGGAATAGTAAACTGTGTTGGTTTTGAGAGACAAGCTTTCAAATGTCATATGTGCGAAAAAAGTAGCCAATAAGGCAAAACCTAATTACCTGATTCTATTGAATGCATAAACAAAATTGCTCATGCCTGCGTCAACTTTTAATGACTTTGTTTCAAAATCTATTTCTCGACTTTATGTCTAGACTTTCTGGTAGCACCAATTCATAAGATCCGGTAAGATCCGCCCCCCCTTTATCTCGGTGATAAAACATGAACTTCGAACAACTCGCTCAACAAATCAAAATTTGGGGTAAAGAGCTCGGCTTTCAGAAAGTCGGTATCTGCGATGTTGATCTTAGTGAACATGAAGCGGCTCTGCAAAAATGGCTTGATCAAGGCTACCACGGTTCAATGGACTGGATGGCTCGTCACGGCATGATGCGCGCCAGACCAAATGAACTTTTGCCGGGAACCGTGCGAGTGATTAGCGTACGTATGGATTACTTGCCACCCGAAGCAAAGTTTGCTTCCAATCTGGCAAACAAAAACCACGCTTATATCAGCCGTTACGCGCTCGGGCGTGACTATCACAAATTGGTGAGAAAACAGCTTAATAAACTTGGCAAACTTATTGAGCAAGAAGTCGGACAATTTGGCTATCGCCCTTTTGTCGACTCAGCCCCGATCCTTGAACGTCCATTGGCGCAAAAAGCCGGATTAGGCTGGACTGGCAAACACTCTCTGATTTTGGATAAAGATTGCGGCTCTTGGTTTTTCCTTGGTGAGCTGCTTATCGACTTACCTTTGCCTGTTGATGAACCAAGCGTTGATCAATGTGACAAATGTAAAGCTTGCATCACATCTTGTCCGACACAAGCGATTGTCGATGAAAAAGTCGTGGATGCGAGACGCTGTATCTCATATCTCACGATTGAGTTTGATGGTGTGATCCCAGAAGAGTTCCGCAAACCGATGGGAAACCGTATCTATGGATGCGACGATTGCCAATTAGTTTGCCCTTGGAACCGATATGCAGAAATCACTGAGCAAGAGGATTTTCATCGCCGCGAGAGTTTTGAAGACCCAGATCTCGTTACCATGTTCAATTGGGATGAGGCAACCTTCCTAAAACAAATGGAAGGGTCAGCAATTCGTAGAATTGGACACCTGCAATGGCTACGTAATATTTCTGTCGCACTTGGCAATGCAGAATACAGCCAGAGAACAATTGATGCCCTAGAAGCAAGACGCGGTGAAAGTGAACTGCTCGATGAACACATTGAATGGGCTCTTGCACAACAATTCAACCAACTTCCAGCAAATGAATCGGATTCTATTGAGACCAAGAAAAAGCGTTTAATCAGAATCGTAGAAAAAGGACTTCCAAGAGACGCATAATGCGTAGCTCATATGCAAGAGATTGAAAACTCTTTTTGCACGATCAATTCATGACCTTGTTCTCAATTCTGTAATGTGGAAAAAAATTATAGAGTCGAAGGAATTCGGGGAAGATGAAAAAGTTAAACACAACCTGAAGAAATGACTAGGATCAAAAAAACACAAATTAATGATCCTAATTTAACGCATCCGATCCGCAATAAAAGTAAGTTTTACTATAAAAAACAAATAGTTACGTAATTACGAAAAACTTTTATTGTGCCCTCACAAAGAAAAGATCTTTCTTTACAGTCCTTCAAATTGAAGCTGAGAACACTTTATCAACCAACTTATCCACAGAATGACATATGTGGATAACTCTGTTAATTAAAGAACAGAAAGGGACCCGAACACCAGATTATTCGCTGTTCAGACAAGTCGTCTCATGTTTAAAACACAAACGAAATCGTCCGACATCAACTGATGCGGATTAAATATTGTTTTTCAGGGGTTCATGCTTCGCAGCATTATGAAAAGAGCGATGTGAATTGGTTGCGGGAGCCGGATTTGAACCGACGACCTTCGGGTTATGAGCCCGACGAGCTACCAAGCTGCTCCATCCCGCGTCCGTGTATCACTGCTTTTGCAGTAATAAGAATTGGAGCGACACACGAGGTTGCCCTATCTATAACAGAAAGGCGTGACCTCAACCTTGACAAGTTTTTGCTCTATAAACGAGCGAGTGTCGCAATTCATTGTTAAGCACAATGAAAGCTATAAAGCTGGAGCGACACACGAGGTTCCCTATTCATAATAGAAAGGCGTGACCTCAACCTTGGCAAGTTTTTGCTCTATAAACGAGCGAGTGTCGCAATTCACTGTTAAGCACAATGAAAGCTATAAAGCTGGAGCGACACACGAGGTTCCCTATTCACAATAGAAAGGCGTGACCTCAACCTTGGCAAGTTTCTGCTCTATAAATGAGCGAGTGTCGCAATTCACTGTTAAGCACAATGAAAGCTATAAAGCTGGAGCGACACACGAGGTTCGAACTCGTGACCTCAACCTTGGCAAGGTTGCGCTCTACCAACTGAGCTAGTGTCGCAATGTCACTGTTAAGCACAATGAGGGCTATCAAATTGGAGCGACACACGAGGTTCGAACTCGTGACCTCAACCTTGGCAAGGTTGCGCTCTACCAACTGAGCTAGTGTCGCAATGTCATTGTTAAGCACAATGAAGGCTATCAAATTGGAGCGACACACGAGGTTCGAACTCGTGACCTCAACCTTGGCAAGGTTGCGCTCTACCAACTGAGCTAGTGTCGCATATTCTCAGAAGAGAATTGGTTGCGGGGGCCGGATTTGAACCGACGACCTTCGGGTTATGAGCCCGACGAGCTACCAAGCTGCTCCACCCCGCGTCCGTATTTCATTGTTAAGCACAATGAGAGCTATAAAATTGGAGCGACACACGAGGTTCGAACTCGTGACCTCAACCTTGGCAAGGTTGCGCTCTACCAACTGAGCTAGTGTCGCATATTCTCAAAAGAGAATTGGTTGCGGGAGCCGGATTTGAACCGACGACCTTCGGGTTATGAGCCCGACGAGCTACCAAGCTGCTCCATCCCGCGTCCATAGTTCATCATTTAAGGTATGATGAAAACCTTTTAATTTGGAGCGACACACGAGGTTCGAACTCGTGACCTCAACCTTGGCAAGGTTGCGCTCTACCAACTGAGCTAGTGTCGCATATTCTCAGAAGAGAATTGGTTGCGGGGGCCGGATTTGAACCGACGACCTTCGGGTTATGAGCCCGACGAGCTACCAAGCTGCTCCACCCCGCGTCCGTATTTCATTGTTAAGCACAATGAGAGCTATAAAATTGGAGCGACACACGAGGTTCGAACTCGTGACCTCAACCTTGGCAAGGTTGCGCTCTACCAACTGAGCTAGTGTCGCATATTCTCAAAAGAGAATTGGTTGCGGGAGCCGGATTTGAACCGACGACCTTCGGGTTATGAGCCCGACGAGCTACCAAGCTGCTCCATCCCGCGTCCATAGTTCACCATTTAAGGCATGATGAAAGCCTTTCTTTCCACTTAAGAAAAGTGGAGCGACACACGAGGTTCGAACTCGTGACCTCAACCTTGGCAAGGTTGCGCTCTACCAACTGAGCTAGTGTCGCATCAACAACGTTTCCGCTGTTCAGGGCTGCGAATTATAAGAGCATTTTTTTGTGATGCAAGTCCTTCGTTCAAAAAAACTTTATTTTTTTACTGACAGATGAAAAAGCAAGCAAAACGCTCATTAATTACAACAATTTGGATCGCAGCCTTAACAGTTAGATCTTAAAGATCGTTTCGCGGTAGTACTTTAGCTCAGCAATCGACTCACGGATATCATCCAATGCCAGATGCGTGCCCTGCTTCGAAAAACCGTCTAACACTTCTGGTTTCCAACGGCGAGTCAGTTCTTTAAGCGTACTCACGTCCAAATAACGGTAGTGGAAGTATTCTTCCAACTCAGGCATATGCTTGTACAAGAATCGACGGTCCTGACCAATACTGTTACCACAAATTGGAGAAACGCCTTTTGGTACCCATTTCTCAAGGAACTCGATGGTCTGCGCAACGGCATCTTGTTCAGAGACGTCACTGTTGCGAACGCGATCAACCAAACCACTTGCAGTGTGCGTATTGGTACACCAGTCATCCATCTTCGCCAGCTCTTCTTCTGGCTGATGAACGGCTAAAACTGGACCTTCAGCTAAAATATTTAACTCACTATCCGTGACGATAGAAGCAATTTCGATGATTTTGTGCGTTTCAGGATCGAGACCTGTCATCTCTAAATCCACCCAAATCAGGTTTTGATCGCTAAAGGACATGGTTACGCCGCCTATTTGTTTATCGATAAAAGAGGTACTATACCTGAAAATACTTGAAACACGATACTCACGAGTTTGAGCCGAAAGCGTGCTCAATCAGTTGAGTTAACTCACATTAAGTACAAGATTGTGGCAAAAAAGAAAAAGTTAACCAAAGGTCAGGTGCGCCGCGTACGCAGCAACCAACAAAAACGCCTAAAGAAGCAAGAAGAGTCTATCCAGTGGGATGAGAACATGCTGGGCGCAAGTAAACAGGGTCTCGTTATCACTCGTTTCGGTCAGCACGCTGACATCGAAGATCTAGAAACCGGTGAGGTGCAGCGCTGTAACCTTCGTCGTGGTATCGAATCACTGGTGTCTGGTGATCGCGTGCTTTGGCGTGAAGGGCTTGAGTCAATGGCAGGTATCTCTGGCGTGGTTGAAGCCGTAGAACCTCGCACATCAATGCTAACTCGCCCTGACTACTACGATGGCTTGAAACCTGTCGCCGCTAACATCGACCAAATGGTGATCGTGTCTTCGGTTTTGCCTGAGCTTTCGCTCAATATCATTGACCGCTACTTGGTGGCGTCAGAAACCCTGAACATCGCACCGCTACTAGTACTCAACAAAATAGACCTACTTGCTGATGAAGATCGAGCGATGTACGAAGAGTGGCTAGAAGAATACAAACGCATTGGCTACAAAGTACTGTTTGTGAGCAAGCAGTCAGGTGAAGGCATTGCCGAACTTGAAGAGCAATTGCGTGATCGTATCAATATCTTCGTTGGTCAATCTGGCGTAGGTAAATCGAGCCTAGTAAACGCACTGATGCCTGAACTTGAGCAGGAAGTGGAAGAAGGCGAGATCTCAGAGAACTCAGGTTTGGGTCAGCATACAACCACAGCAGCTCGCTTGTATCACATCCCTACTGGTGGCGACTTGATTGACTCTCCAGGAGTACGTGAATTCGGTCTGTGGCACTTAGAAGCAGAGGAAGTGACCAAAGCATTTGTTGAATTCCGTCCTTATCTTGGCGGTTGTAAGTTCCGCGACTGTAAGCACAATGACGATCCTGGCTGTATCTTGCGAGAGGCCGTGGAAAAAGGCGAAGTGAGTGAAGTCCGTTTTGAGAACTATCATCGCATCCTAGAAAGCATGGTAGAAAACAAAGCCAACCGTCAGTACTCACGCAGCAAGAAAGCTGATCTGTAGCCGAGATAACGCTGCAACTGTGTAAGAAATCATCACCTAATACTGACAAGCAGATGAAATTTCAGTAACATCACGCGCCCTAAAGCGAGAATCTAACAGAAGTATCGGAATTAAAGATGGACAAGATTAAAGTTGGACTGCAGTACTGGATCCCACAACACGGACTAACGCGCCTAGTGGGTAAACTGGCTTCAGCTGAGGCTGGCGGTCTAACAACAGCAATCATTCGCTGGTTTATCAAACAATACAATGTGAACATGGATGAGGCGAAGTACTCCGATCCTAAGCACTTCAAAACCTTCAATGAATTCTTTGTACGTGAGCTAAAAGAAGGCGCTCGTCCAATTACGGAAGGTGAAAAGGTGATCACTCACCCTGCGGACGCGTGCGTAAGCCAATTTGGTCCGATTGAAGATGGTCAGCTTATCCAAGCTAAAGGTCATAACTTCTCAGCACAAGAGCTACTAGGTGGTGACACAAAACTGGCTGAAGAGTTCCAAGACGGCTCTTTTGCTACCTTGTACCTATCGCCTCGTGACTACCACCGCGTACACATGCCATGTGACGGTACGCTACGTCAGATGATTTACGTACCTGGTGACCTATTTTCAGTTAACCCACTAACCGCAGAGAACGTGCCAAACCTATTTGCACGTAACGAGCGTGTAGTGTGTATCTTCGATACTGAGTTTGGTCCAATGGCACAAGTACTGGTTGGTGCAACTATCGTAGGTAGCATCGAGCAAGTATGGGCAGGCACTATCACGCCACCACGCGGTAACTCGGTTTACAAATGGGACTACCCTGCTGAAGGCGATAAAGCGGTTATCTTGAAGAAAGGCGAAGAAATGGGGCGCTTCAAGCTTGGCTCAACCGTTATCAACCTTTTTGCAAAAGATGCTATCGCATTCGATGAAAGCATGGAAAATGGTAAGCCAACCGTAATGGGTACACCTTACGCTCATCAGCAGTAAGACTCCTACTCAAACTGACTTTGAAGCCTCCGTTTACGGGGGCTTTTTTATTGACGAAAAGCAAAACTCTGTTCGAAATTTCGCCTCTCTTTTTCAAACTCGTACTTGCCTCTAAGTACCTAAAAGCGCAATCAATTACTCTGCGTTGAGGGATGATGATAAAAGGGGCTGCCAATGCCAAAGATGAGTGCGGACACACTGGTCAAATTACTGGTGTGTTTTTTGATTCCACTCGGTGTCTTAATGATGCCGATCGATGCCATTCCAATTGACGATCTCACTTTAATTCAACATCGTCTATTGGCTATTTTCCTTCTTGCTGCACTACTTTGGGTTTTAGAACCCGTCCCCGTATTTGCTACGTCCATTCTTATCATTGCTCTTGAATTGATTATGATATCGGACAAAGGCTTACATCTCTTTCGTACCCCTCCTCCGGGGCATGATTTGGGAGATTTGATTGCTTATACGGATATATTTTCTGCGTTCTCTTCTCCTATTATCATCCTTTTCATGGGTGGCTTTGCGCTCGCGATTGCCGCTTCTAAATACGAACTTGATAACAACCTCGCCCGTGTTCTTCTTAAACCGTTTGGCACTCAACCTAAGTTCATTATGTTGGGTTTAATGCTGATCACTGCCGTGTTCTCGATGTTTATGTCAAACACTGCGACTACCGTTATGATGCTTGCGCTATTGGGTCCTATCGTTGCATCTGCACCAAAAGGCGATTTGGGGATAAAAGCGCTGGTTCTCTGTATTCCAATTGCGGCTAATACAGGTGGTATCGCGACACCAATCGGTACCCCGCCTAACGCGATTGCCTTGCAATATTTAACCGGAGAAAACAGCATCGATTTCCTATCTTGGATGATGATGGGCTTGCCTTTTGTCTTAGTGCAACTGACGCTAGCTTGGTTCTTATTGCAAAAGCTCTTCCCTTCTAGTGAACCGGAAATGAAACTGCGCTTGGATGGTAAATTTAAGAAAAGCTGGCGTGCCATAGTGGTCTACGTGACCTTCGCTATGACCATCCTGCTATGGATGACAACTAAAGTGCATGGCATGAATACCTATGTAGTCGCTATCATTCCACTCGCGGTGTTTACCTTAACGGGCATCATGGGCAAAGAAGAGCTCAAGCTTATCAACTGGGATGTGCTATGGCTGGTAGCTGGTGGTATCGCCATTGGTATTGCGTTAGATAAAACTGGCTTGGCTGAAGCACTCGCACACGCAATTGATTATGAGTCCCTATCACCATTCGCTGTCGTTGTTGCCCTATCGATCGTGTGCTGGCTAATGGCAAACTTTATGTCGAATACTGCCACTGCGAACTTGTTGATGCCGATTGCAGCGGCGATTGGTGCATCTATGCCGAGTCTGGTTGCCATCGGTGGCTTACAAGGATTGCTGGTTGTCGTCGCTTTCTCGGCTTCACTAGGTATGATCTTACCAGTATCAACACCACCAAACTCCCTTGCGTACTCGACGGGATTAATTGAAAGTAAAGACATGGCGAAGGTCGGTTTGATTATCGGCTTGGTCGGTCTGTTCATTGTCTATGGTGCGGTAATTATTCTGTTTTAGTCCATCGCTCTGCGGTAACAAAAGGTTGCCGCAGAGCTTTATCACCCATATACCTATCTGGTTTTGCATCACTCCCTCTGTTTTTATCTCAAATTTGATTCACTTAGTTAATCAATAAGTTGAATAAAAATCACACTATTCGACTCAAGTTTATCGAATATAGGTCGATAAATTTTGTACAGCCTTTCATGTAACTTTCAGTGCTTGAATCGTCTCATACCCTTTGGAGTCACAACTCGTGACGTTGATCTTTTTGTCTGTTTTATGAAGGTAAGACAATGAGAAATACCATCAAATTAAAAATACAGATTGCGATTGCAGTCATTATCGCCATTGTTAGTGGCGTTCAGGCTTGGGTTTCCGTCAATCAACTACGCGAAGAAACCACTTCTACCCTTAATCGAGAAATTCAAAACATCTCTCAATCGACCAACCGCTACATCAGTGACTGGCTTGCAATTCGCAGCGATATGATGCTCGCGAATGAAAACATCATCGCTGGCAGTGACGATGCCGATCGCGAGATGCTACTGACAAAGCGAGCCGGTAAGTTTCTATCGGTTTATGCTGGCTTCTCTGATGGCTCAATTGCCTACGGTGATAAATCTGAATCTTGGCCTTCTGACTACGATCCTCGCACTCGCCCTTGGTACCAAGATGCGATGGCGAAATCTGGTTTGATCATCACAGAGCCATACCAAGATTTCGATGGCAGCATTGTGGTTAGCTTTGCTAAGGCATTCAATCAAGGTAAGAAAGGGGTGCTTGCCGCTGATTTAGCGGTAACTGACATCATCAAAGAAGTCCTTAATATTCAGCTTGATAATGACGGTTTCGCATTCCTAGTTGATGGCAACAATAACTTGGTAGCTTACAAAGATGAAAAGCTTAGCCAAAAGCCGCTGACAGAGCTCAATCCAGCCTTAACTCATAGTACGATGATGACACTTGCTGGCGAAGCAAGGCTAGACACGATTCAATGGTCCAGCCAAGGCGATAAGCTGATTTACGTAGCTAAAGTGCCGAACACCGATTGGTCTTTAGGTATTGTGCAAGACAAACAAATGGCATTTGCGTCTGTCTCTGAGCAAGTGACATTTACGGCTATTGCTTCTATCGTGCTGTACCTGATTATTGCGGCAATCAGTACTTACATCATCACTCGCTTGCTACAACCTCTCCAAACGCTGTCTGATGCGCTTTCAGAGCTATCACAGGGCGAAGGCGATCTTACGCAACGCATCAAGATCGAGCGCATGGATGAAATTGGCGAACTCGCAACCCACGTGAACCAGTTCCTTGCACAAATGCAGACCATGTTAAAAAGCATTGTCGAGAACAGTGAACAGCTTTCAGAACAAGCGAATCAAGCAAATGAGCTATCTGCGATGGCTGCGGGTCGCGTTGAGCATCAACAAAACGACGTTAACCAAATTGCAACCGCCATTCATGAGATGTCAGCAACCGCTGCTGAGGTAGCAAGTCATGCAGAGCTGACGGCAAGCGCTTCACAAAACTCAGCGTCTGCTTGTATGGAAGGACAAAACGTCATCCAGAAGAATCGTGAAGCGATCGTAGAGCTCGCAGAGCAAGTTAGCGATGCCGCCAGCGTAATTTCGGAGCTAGAAGCAAACACGCAAAGCATCAACCAAATCCTATCGACGATCCAAGGTATTGCCGAACAAACTAACTTGTTGGCACTTAATGCTGCCATTGAAGCGGCTCGTGCTGGTGAGCAAGGTCGCGGCTTTGCCGTGGTTGCCGATGAAGTACGCGTACTTAGCCAACGCACCCATGGTTCGACGGAAGAAATCCGCACCATGATCGAAACGTTGCAAAACAACACCAAACTGGCAGTAAATAGCATGCAAACCAGTACCAGTTTGGCAGATACTAGCGTGGATTATGCTCAGCAAGCACACGACAGCTTAACCAGCATTACTAACTCGATCACTGAGATCAACGACATGGCAATGCAAATCGCAAGCGCAGCAGAAGAGCAACGCGCGGTAAGCGAAGACATCAGCCGTAACACGCAAGGCATTAAAGACGATGCCGATATGATTGCCGAGCAATCACTTAAGAGCAGTGAAGGTTCACGTCAGATGTACGATACCGCCAATACGATGCGTGAAAACATCAGTCGCTTTAAAGTGTAATCCTCCCCATCAAAAGCAGCTCAACGAGCTGCTTTTTTATTGGCATAAATATGCGCTTTTAGATCTTTATAAATTCATGCATATTAAAGCCTCTCCCCTGCTCTACAAGGATGTCTCGCAATCATGGGTTATGAATGGCTGGCGCTGTGCGCTGCTTTCTTATGGGCTGTTTCTAGCTTAATTTCTGTTGTTCCCGCTCAACATCTTGGGGCGTTTGCTTATAGTCGATGGCGTATGGGCTGTACCGCGGTCATCCTCTCCACGATGGCGTGGATCACGGGGGGCTGGCTAAGTGTCTCCACCGAACATATTACGCCAATGATGGCGTCCGGTTTAATTGGCATCTTTATTGGCGATACCGCGTTGTTCGCCTGTTTGAATCGCATGGGACCACGCCAAGCAGGCTTGTTGTTTTCTTGCCATGCGGTGTTCTCTGCCATCTTGGGTTACTTCCTATTTAGCGAAAGCATGACTGGCACGGAGTTGATTGGTGCAACCTTAGTCTTCAGCGGTGTCGTAATGGCGATTTTCTATGGTCGACGCGGGCAAGCTAGCAACGCGCTAGAAGAGATCAAAGGCAACGTTTGGATTGGTATCGGGCTCGGTTTAACCGCCGCTATGTGTCAGGCTCTGGGAGGCATCATCGCTAAACCTGTCATGCAAACCACTGTTGACCCTGTCGCAGCCTCTGCCATTCGTATGATCAGTGCCTTCATCGCGCACTATGCGCTCTGGTTAATTGGTGCGAAAGTGGCTCGCGCAACGCAAACTATCACGTGGAAAGTCTTTGGCATTACAGCATTAAATGGCTTTTTGGCTATGGCGATTGGTATGACATTGATTCTTTACGCCCTACGTGAGGGTAACGTGGGAATGGTAGCGCTGCTTTCTTCAACAACACCTATCATGTTGTTGCCACTACTGTGGATTTATACCAAGAAACGCCCAAATCGATTTGCTTGGTTAGGTGCTGCACTAGCGGTTATTGGTACGGGCATCCTAGTGCAATAGTTCAGGTTCAATTAGGGACTATTGACCTTAATAACTCTTCGCCTTACCCAACACAGGATCGCAGACACAAAAAAGCCCGAGTCAAACTCGGGCTTTTATCATTCTGAATCGTCAGTTAATTACTTAACTAGCACTTCACCAGACATTTCTGCAGGGATTTCTAGACCTGCTAGAGAAAGCATTGTTGGCGCAAGGTCAGACAGTTTACCGCCTTCTTTGAACTCAACCGCTTTGTCACCTACGTAGATTAGAGGTACTGGTAGGTTAGTGTGAGCAGTGTGGATGCCGCCAGTTTCAGGGTCGATCATCATTTCCGCGTTACCGTGGTCTGCCGTGATCAACAGTTGACCGCCAACTTCTTTGATCGCTTCAACCACTTTACCAACGCTTTCATCTAGAGCTTCGATTGCTTTCTCTGCAGCTTCGTAAACACCAGTGTGACCAACCATATCTGCGTTCGGGTAGTTACAGATGATAGTATCGAACTTACCAGACTTGATAGCAGCAACCATCTTCTCTGTTAGCTCTGGAGAGCTCATTTCTGGCTGCATGTCGTAAGTTGCTACTTTTGGAGAAGCAACAAGTTGACGCTCTTCACCTTCAAATTCGTTCTCAACACCACCGTTGAAGAAGAAAGTCACGTGTGCGTATTTCTCTGTTTCAGAGATACGTAGCTGAGTTTGACCTTGCTTAGATAGCCACTCACCGTAAGTGTTTTCTAGAGACGCAGGTGGGAATGCGATAGCTAGAGGGATATCAGCCGCGTATTGAGTCAGCATTACAAAGTTGATTGCTGGGAATGCAGCACGCTCGAAGCCGTCAAATGCAGGAACGAATGCACGCGTGATTTGACGCGCACGGTCAGCACGGTAGTTCATGAAGATAACTGCATCGCCATCTTGCATGATTGCGTCTTCTTGACCTTCCGCTTTAATAGCTGTTGCTTTAACGAACTCATCGTTTTCGTCACGAGCGTAAGCCGCTTCTAGACCAGCAACCGCTGTTTCTGCAGTGAACTCAGCTTTCGCTTGAGTTAGAAGATCGTAAGCAACTTGAACACGATCCCAGTTGTTGTCACGGTCCATTGCGTAGTAACGACCTACTAGAGAAGCAACACGACCTTTACCTAGTTTCGCAAATAGATCTTGGAAACGTTGTAGTGAGTTTTCGGCACTACGTGGTGGCGTATCACGACCGTCTAGGAAGCAGTGTAGGTAGATCTTTTCAGCGCCACGAGCTGCTGCCATTTCAACGGCTGCGTAGATGTGGTCTTCGTGAGAGTGAACACCACCTGGAGACATAAGACCCATGATGTGTACTGCTTTTTCAGCTTTTACTGCAGAATCGATAGCTTCTACTAGTGCAGCTGTCTCAGCAAATTCACCATCAGCGATAGACTTAGTGATGCGAGTTAGATCTTGGTATACAACGCGACCTGCACCGATGTTGGTGTGACCAACTTCTGAGTTACCCATTTGACCATCAGGTAGACCAACGTCCATGCCTGAAGCAGAGATAAGAGTGTGTGGGTTATTCGCAATCAGTGCATCCATTACTGGTGTTTTAGCATTTGCAATTGCGTTACTTGCTGTGTCTTCACGGTAACCGTAACCGTCAAGGATAACTAGAGCCAATGGCTTCTTAGCAGACATAGTGATGACCTCATCAAATTTAAGTAACTTTCGGTGTAGAGCTTCGCTGCTCCATCTAACCTTGAAACAAAACTAGCGTAATTTTACTACACTTTTTAACCAAAACTGTAGGTTAAGATCAAATAATGTTTGCGATTTATTGTTGCTATCTTACAAGTTAGCAAGCAATCCGACCTAGTCAGCAAACGTGTTCCACAAGCATAGTCACTTTCAAGATGCTTTGTACGACCACCGAAATACTTTGGTGAAAAACTTTTTGTTGTAACCCATTGTGCGCTTTTTCGACCAGAAGTGAAGTCAATTACGCCGATTGAATTGATAGGAGGAAGTGATAATAAGATTGCATGAATGACTAGCTTCAACCAGTTTGCTGGGAGCGCTTAGATCTCAATTATTCGTTAGAAAATTTTAACCCTCTCGCCTAAGGCGGCTATCCCCGCTATACTCCTGCTTTATTTTTCCGCCAACAGTGTAAGAGCTCAGGACATGCAAGAGTACATTGATTTTTTCCAACAGAACATGATTCTATCTTTGGTTTGGGTAGGTCTTCTTGTCGCATTCATCATGAACATCGTGAAATCTGCGACGGCAGCATACAAAGAGATTAACGTGAACCAATTGACTCACCTTATGAACCGTGAAAACGGCGTTGTGGTGGATATCCGCTCTAAAGATGAGTTCAAACAAGGTCACATCACCGACGCACTTCACATTTTGCCGTCTGATATCAAAGCAGGTAACTTTGGTAGCCTTGAAAACCGTAAATCAGACCCAATCATTGTGGTATGCAAAACGGGTCAAACCGCTCAAGAAAGTGCAAACCTACTAGCGAAAGCAGGCTTCGAAAACGTAAGCCTACTGAAGAACGGTTTGATTGCATGGAACGAAGCGAACCTTCCACTAGTACGTGGTAAGAAATAAGGTCGCGGTAAAACAATTTTGCCAGCCTCGTTTATATAAACTGAGCAAATAGAAAGCAGTTGAAGCACTAAGTTGTGATGCTTTGCACGTAATACGCGCTTCATCTAGTCAAGGTAGATTTGCTCAGTTAGTCTCAGGACAAACCATATTTCTGGGTTTAGAAAATCCTAGACCCAACAAATGTTTATTAAGGATTTAAAAATGGCTGAAGCAGCACCACAAGACGCACAACAAAACTTTGCAATTCAACGCATCTTCCTAAAAGACGTTTCTTTCGAAGCGCCTAACTCTCCAGTAATCTTCCAAAAAGAGTGGAACCCAGACGTTAAACTAGACCTAGACACTCAAAGCCGTGAGCTTGGTGAAGGTGTTTACGAAGTTGTTCTACGTCTAACAGTTACTGTTAAGAACGAAGAAGAAACAGCGTTCCTATGTGAAGTTCAACAAGGTGGTATCTTCACAGCTGAGCAAATGGAAGCAGGTCAACTTGCACATTGCCTAGGCGCATTCTGCCCGAACATCCTATTCCCATACGCTCGTGAAACTATCTCTAGCCTAGTAGTTAAAGGTACGTTCCCTCAACTGAACCTAGCACCAGTTAACTTCGACGCGCTATTCATGAACTACCTACAACAGCAAGCTCAACAAGGCGAAGCTGAAGCGTAATTCACGTTTTGTAAGTGACGTGTTGCCCTTCCTAAGAACGAGCTCACGTCATATACCTGAAGAAAATGCACAAAGCGTCCTCTCTGCGATGCAATGTGCATTTTTTATTTCTGATAAAAGTTCCTAGTTCCTAACCCCTAGAGAGCGTAAACTCTGGCGATTATGAACTAGATTCTACTAGTAGAAAGGCAATTAGGCGGTAGCATGACACAAGCAAATACAAACAATGCTTACGGTAAAGACATCGCAATGACTGTGATTGGTGCAGGCTCATACGGCACTTCTTTGGCAATCTCCCTTGCTCGTAACGGCGCAAACGTCATCCTATGGGGTCACGAGCCAGAGCATATGGCACGCCTTGAAGCAGACCGTGCCAACCACGAATTCCTACCTGGTATTGATTTCCCAGAGAGCTTGATTATTGAATCGGATTTAAAAAAAGCCGTTCAAGCAAGCCGTGACTTGTTAGTTGTGGTTCCTAGCCACGTTTTTGGCATCGTACTGAACAGCTGTAAGCCTTTCTTACGTGAAGATTCTCGTATTTGTTGGGCAACCAAAGGTCTTGAGCCAGAAACGGGTCGTCTACTAAAAGAAGTAGCATTCGATATCATCGGTGACAGCTACTCGTTGGCAGTTTTATCCGGTCCTACATTTGCTAAAGAACTTGCGATGGGAATGCCAACAGCAATTTCTGTAGCTTCTCCAGACGCGAACTTTGTTGCTGATCTGCAAGAGAAAATCCACTGCAGCAAAACCTTCCGTGTCTACGCAAACAACGACTTTATCGGCATGCAATTGGGCGGTGCGGTGAAGAACGTTATTGCCATTGGTGCAGGTATGTCTGATGGTATCGGTTTTGGTGCCAATGCCCGTACAGCACTGATTACACGTGGTTTGGCAGAAATGAGCCGTCTTGGTGCCGCACTAGGCGCACAACCAGAAACCTTTATGGGTATGGCTGGCTTGGGCGACCTCGTCTTAACTTGTACCGATAACCAATCACGTAACCGCCGTTTTGGTTTGGCACTAGGTCAAGGTAAAGACGTCGACACTGCGCAAGAAGAAATCGGTCAAGTCGTTGAAGGCTACCGCAACACCAAAGAAGTTTGGATGCTCTCTCAGCGCATGGGCGTAGAGATGCCAATTGTTGACCAAATTTATCAAGTATTGTATCAAGGAAAGGATGCACGCCTGGCAGCGCAAGATTTACTTGCTCGTGACAAAAAAGCCGAAGGAAAGTAGCAATCTACCGCCTTTTGCACCTCATCTGAGAAGAATAGAAGTTGTCGGGTCACGGAAGAACCACTCAGGATATTGAGAATGAAACACTGCGAAAAACAAAAAGTCTGGAACAAAATTGTTTCAGAAGCCCGTGAGATGTCAGAGCAAGAGCCTATGCTGGCGAGCTTTTATCATGCGACCATCATCAAGCATGAAAGTCTATGTGCCGCATTGAGCTACATTCTGGCCAACAAATTGAACACCGCTTCCATGCCAGCAATGGCAGTGCGTGAAGTGGTTGAAGAAGCCTTTGCCGCCGATCCAACCATCACCGACGGCGCGGCTTGTGACATTTGTGCCACGGTTAATCGCGACCCTGCTGTTTCAATGTACTCAATGCCATTGTTGTACCTGAAAGGCTACCATGCTCTGCAAGGGTACCGAGTGGCAAACTGGTTATGGAAGCAAGGTCGTCACGCTCTTGCGACTTACCTGCAAAATCAGATTTCTGTAGCATGTCAGGTCGATATTCACCCTGCAGCGCGTATTGGTAGTGGTATCATGCTAGACCATGCAACTGGCATCGTGATTGGTGAAACCGCCGTTGTCGAAAACGACGTATCTATTCTGCAAGATGTCACTCTAGGTGGTACCGGTAAAGAATGCGGTGACCGTCACCCGAAAATTCGCGAAGGTGTAATGATCGGAGCTGGTGCTAAAATTCTTGGCAATATCGAAGTGGGCGAAGGCGCAAAAATTGGCTCTTGCTCTGTGGTATTGCAAGCAGTGCCGCCACACACAACCGTGGCTGGTGTGCCTGCAAAAATTGTTGGTCGTCCGAAAACGGACAAACCTTCTCTCGATATGGATCAAGGCTTTAACGGTAAATCGCAAAGCTTTATCCATGGGGATGGTATTTAATCGTCATCTGATCCTTTGACAATAATGTGGTAGGTAACTCTCAAGTGCGAAAACAAAATCACCCAGTGCTACGCTCGGCTATTTTATTAACTTGTGCTTTATCTGCCACATATCCCCTCACCTCTTTCGCCGCAAGCCAACAAGAGCTCAAAGGCGTATCTAGCGAAATCAATCGCCAGAAAAAATCGCTAACTTCTCAAGAAAAACAGCTCAACGATCTGCAAAAATCGCTGAAAAGCCAAGAACTCGGTATCTCCAAGTTAGAACGCGAGATCAAACAAACCAAAGCAGACTTGGCACAAGCGGATCAAAACATCAGTAAGTTGGAAGAGAAGATTGCGCTGCAAGAAGCTCAACGCCAAGCACAAGAAGAAGAGCTCAAACAACTGATTCAAACCTACTACGTCACGGAGCGTGCGAAAGCCAATGGGCATCTCCTTAACGAAGGCGTAGAAGAAGATCGCATCAGCCAATACTTTCAACATCTTGCCAAAGCACGCGCGGAAGTCATTGATGCGATCACCAAAACCACCCAAGAGTTGGCGCACAACAAAAACCAACTCGAACTGGAAAAAGACCAAATTGAAACCTTGCTCAAACAGCAATCAGAAAAACGTTCGTCTTTAGCAAGCACGCAGTCGAAACGTAAAGGTACGCTGAGCAAGATTCAAAAGAGCATCAAAGATGACAAACGTTACTTAGCAGAACTGCAACGTAACGAAACCCGTCTAAAGGCCGAGATAGCGAAAGCAGCAAAACGTAATGCAGTACCGATGGACGGTATTGCAAAACAACGTGGAAAACTACCGTGGCCGTTGAAAGGTCGCGTACTGCACAGCTTCGGTACCAAACAAACAGGACAGGTAAACTGGAAAGGCATGGTGTTGTCTGCCAGATACGGTCAGCAAGTCAAAGCCGTTTACCCAGGCACCGTGGTATTTGCTGAATACCTGCGAGGCTACGGCTTAGTCGTGCTGCTTGATCACGGGAAAGGCGACATGACGCTTTACGGTTACAACCAAGCTTTGACCAAGAAAGAAGGTGATAAGGTGACCGCAGGTGAAGTGATTGCACTTGCAGGTGATACCGGTGGTCAAGACAGACCTTCACTGTACTTCGAAATTCGCCGTAACAGTGAAGCGCAAAACCCGAAATCTTGGTTAAAGCGTTTATAACTGCCGTTTATCATCGCAGTTCTAAACTGCACTATCGCGACACAAAAACAAAGGAGCCACTCGGCTCCTTTGTCGTATTCGCATTCAGAAAAATGCTAGGCGTAGTAAGTCTCTACTGCGTCGATGAAAGCACTGACATCGTCTTTGCTTAATGCATTAATGCCTGCTGCGGCTTCTCGCCCCCCACCTGTTGGGAACTGCCCACACACTGCCACCGCACCTTGCTTGTTATTCAGTGGCGCACGAAGAGAAACAGTGTAAGTGCCGTCAGCGTTTTCCGTTAACACCGCATGCGCAGAGTCTGGAGTTTGGTTTGCAAGCCAGTTGCCATAAACACCACTGATTCGGCGTGATGCCGCATTGTCTGGCAGTTCAAACAGCTTGAGCTTAGTGCTTTCGTGAGTCGCAGGGACGGCGAGTGCTGCGTCCATATCTTGCTGATAAGCCGATTGTAATTGATAGTAAGGTGACGCTTTATCTGCTATCGCATCGAATGGTGAAGCATATTGCTTTAATGCTTGATACAAGTCCGCAGGATGGAAATGAAGGTCGTCTACTTTCGAGCCATAACCGTTGTAATTAATCAACGTCCCGAGCTCTTTTAACTGCGCTTTTTGCGTTTCATTGAGTCCGGCTTTATCCGCCAACACATCCGCCTTAGCAATCAAGTTATCGCCATAAGCAGCAGTGATTGCCCAAGTATGGAAACGTCCTTCCAACAACTGATCGACAATCAAAGCAGTACACATATTAGCATCGAGGTCGATGTGCGCGTCCAAATTCCCATGCTGAGGGATCTCACCCGCTTTGTGGTGATCTGCGTAGAAAACATGCGCGCCTTGAGCTAAAGCTTGCTCTAAACCTACCATGTTCTTTTCCATTGAAATGTCCAACACCGTCAGTTCATCACCCGCTTGCACATCCACTTTCTCCACCAGCTTGATGTCGCGCTTTACGCCCGTCACCAACTCAGCGTTGATAGGATCCGCTAAACGCAATTGCAGCAATGCGATGATGCCGTCGGCATCGCCATTAAAAATGTCGTAATTCATTGAACGATAGTTCCTTTATCGAGAGTCATACCCCAACGGATGCTTTTAGGGTGCATGAATCCTATTGTGCGAAATGAGCACAGCAAGTCAACTCAAGGAGGGAGTTGAAAATGAGAGCTGCGCTCTAAACTTTAAGCGTAGAACCATACTCTCATTTTCTAGATTTAATAAGGAGGGAAAATAGTATTAACTGTGCAGTCGGCTCACCGCTTCTTCAAGCAGTAGCAATTGCTCCATACCTTGCTCGGTTGCCACTGGTTTAACGACATTGAGCATTTGCAGCATACCTTGTTTTACCATTTGCTCGGTAATTTCGGTCTTTGGTGACATCGCTGACTGGTAAGCTAACCAACTACACGCGATAAGGTGCAGTGTACAAACCAATGATTTCAACTGCTCTTGATCAACATTCAATAGTTTCAAAGACACAAACTCTTGCATGATCGCGATCAGGTTGGCTTGCAGCTTCTCTTGAACATCAATGTATTCATCATGCAGTTGTTCGTCTCGAGAAAGGATTTCGGGAAGATTCGCGTAGAAAAAACGGTACTTCCACATCAAAGTGAAGATCGAGTCGAGGTAGCTTTTCAGCATGGTCAGGCTCTCTTGAGAACCTTGAATAGGGGTAAAGCGTTCTAGCAGTTCCGCAGAGTATAGCGCGAAGATCTCACGCACAATTTCCTGCTTATTACGGAAGTGGTAGTAAAGGTTGCCTGGGCTAATTTCAATATGGTCAGCAATATGATTGGTTGTGATATTGCGCTCACCATGTTGGTTGAACAACTCCAGTGCGGCATAGACGATTTTGTCGCGCGTTTTCATGGTTATCGTATTCCCTCTTCATTAACGAATCGAGTATAGCGACTTCACCAACCTAGGTCGATAGAGGCTCCAAATACGGTAACATAGCAGACCAGTTAGAATACCAATCGAGTTCGCAATCAAGTCGAGCCAAGAGGTTTGGCGTCCCACATAACCTTGTAAAACTTCAATCACAGCGCTGAATAAAAGAATACTCAGTGCCACAATCCAACGCTGACGCCAACTTGCTACACAGAAGCAGCCCAAAAAGCCAAAACCACTGTACGCCATCGCATGCTGCATCTTATCCAAATATGCAATGTTGCCCCAATCTTGCAACTCTCCCGAGCTCAGAGACAAGTACGCAATCAAAGTCGCATAACTAAGCAGCACCAAACGTCCTGCGGTCAGGTTCATTATTTATCCTTAAGCAATAGGGAATGGAAAAGCGGTCACTTGGTCGATATGGTCACAACCCAGCGCCAACATGATCAGGCGATCAACGCCTAACGCCACACCTGCGCAATCTGGCAAACCTGCTTCTAATGCGCCAATCAAATGGTAATCAATCGGCTGTGGTTTCAAACCCATTTCCAGACGCTTAGCATTATCTTGTTCAAAACGCGCCAATTGCTCTTTCGGGTTATCCAGCTCGTGGAAACCGTTCGCCAGCTCAATGCCTTTGAAGTACACCTCGAAACGATCCGCCACTCGGTTGTCTTGCGGATTGATCTTTGCCAGCGCCGCTTGCGATGCAGGGAAGTCATACACAAATGCAGGCGCTTGTTGACCAATCTTAGCTTCGACACCAATACTGAAAAGTAGTTGCAGCAAGGTATCGCGATCCTCCTCAGGCTCAGCAATATCACTTAGCCCTAGCTTAGCCGCGACCACTTTTAGCTCTTGCATCGAGCCTTCTAAAGGGCACACGCCTAGCACATCAATAAAAGCTTGCTGGTAAGTCATACGTTCTGCCGCACCACACTTCAGCACCAGTTGAAGTAGGTCATCCATCTCATCCATCAACTTATGGTGATCAAAACCAATCCGGTACCACTCCAGCATGGTGAACTCGGGGTTGTGATGACGACCATTCTCTTCGTTACGAAACGCTTTGTTAATTTGGTAGATACAGCCGCTGCCCGCCGCCAACAAGCGCTTCATATGGAATTCAGGGCTGGTCATAAAGAACAGTTTGCTGCCGTCGGCATAACCCGGTCCAACAAACTCTGTTTGGAAGGTATGCAAATGAATGTCGGTCACCGTGGCGTGGCTCATGGCTGGCGTGTCAACTTCCATCACCTGTCGCTCGGCAAAGAATTGACGAATAGCGGTGATCAACGCAGCACGTTGACGAAGTTGTTCCATAGAAGCGGTAGGTTGCCAGGTCGTTTGCATAACAAGAGTCTCAATACATTGGTGAGCGAGGAAAATAGCAATTTTGGCACGCTTTGCCTAGTTCATCGATAGGGGATTCCTCTTAATTTCATCCGTCTAAATACGAATAAAACTCGATTAAAACTGAAGCAAGCATTTCACGTTCCACAGTACAAAAAACACTCACAATTAATCCTATTATCAATGAGGGTAATGTCGTGCAACACCTATGTAACATTGACCGAGTTTACGTTTATCCCTCAACCGTTTCGTGCCGTGATAGCAGTCACATAACCTAGAATTTCTATGCTCTTGTGTGCATTACCGGAGAAAAAACCCAAATACATCAATTTTTCTGCCATAAGGCTCCCCTACACTAACCCTACTACTTTTGAGGGATTGCCTTAAAACCCTTCCCTCACACTCACAATAACAAGCGGATTTCCGCAATCACACACTGGAGGATAACTGTGCAAATTATCACCACAGATATCGCAGTCATCGGCGCAGGCGGCGCTGGTCTTCGTACTGCTATTGCAGCGGCTGAAGCAAACCCGGACTTAGAAGTAGCACTTATTTCTAAAGTTTACCCAATGCGCTCCCACACGGTTGCTGCAGAAGGTGGCTCAGCAGCAGTTATCAAGGATGAAGATAGCTTAGACAACCACTTCAACGACACTGTTGGCGGTGGTGACTGGCTATGTGAACAGGACGTTGTTGAATACTTTGTAGAGAACGCGACTCGCGAAATGATCCAAATGGAGCAATGGGGTTGCCCATGGAGTCGTAAAGAGAACGGTGAAGTCAACGTACGCCGCTTTGGTGGTATGAAGGTTGAACGTACTTGGTTCGCTGCAGATAAAACTGGCTTCCACATGCTTCACACGCTATTCCAGACGTCGATGAAGTACGACAACATCAAGCGCTTTGATGAGTACTTTGTTGTCGACTTGCTTGTTGATGAAGGTGAAGTACAAGGTCTGATTGCAATCCACATGTCTGAAGGTGAACTGGTTACGATTAAGGCGAAGTCTGTCGTACTAGCAACGGGTGGCGCAGGTCGCGTTTACCACTGTAACACCAACGGCGGTATCGTAACGGGCGATGGCATGGCGATGGCTTACCGTCACGGCGTTCCTCTACGTGATATGGAATTCGTTCAGTACCACCCAACAGGTCTTCCTGGCACTGGTATCCTGATGACTGAAGGTTGTCGTGGTGAAGGCGGTATCATCGTCAACAAAGACGGCTACCGTTACCTACAAGACTACGGTATGGGTCCTGAGACTCCAGTGGGTCAACCTAAGAACAAATACATGGAACTGGGTCCTCGTGACAAAGTTTCTCAAGCTTTCTGGCACGAACAACAGAAAGGCAACACCATCAAACACCCTCTTGGTGATGTGGTGCACCTAGACCTTCGCCACCTAGGTGAAGAGTATCTACAAGAGCGTCTACCATTCATTTGTGAGCTAGCGAAAGCTTACGTGAACGTTGACCCAGCAAAAGAGCCAATTCCAATTCGTCCAACGGTTCACTACACCATGGGTGGTATTGAAACCAACGGCGAATGTGAAACTCGCATTAAAGGTCTATTCGCGGTTGGCGAATGTGCGTCTGTTGGTCTTCACGGTGCAAACCGTCTAGGTTCTAACTCGCTGGCTGAGTTCGTGGTATTTGGTCGCGTTGCGGGTGAACAAGCGGTGAAACGTGCTGCAGAATTCAAAGGCTGGAACGAAGAGTCTATCGCGACTCAGGTGAAAGCAGTTGAAGACCGCATTGCCGCTCTAATGAACCAAGAAGGTGATGAAAACTGGGCAGATATCCGTACTGAAATGGGTCACACCATGGAAGCAGGTTGTGGTATCTACCGCCAAGAAGACTTGATGCAAGCAACCATCGAGAAAATCACTGAGCTGAAAGAGCGTTACAAGAAAATCAGCATCAAAGACAAAGGCAAAGTGTTCAACACTGACCTTCTTTACGCTATTGAAGTGGGCTACGGTCTAGAAGTCGCAGAAGCGATGGTTCACTCTGCAATCCTGCGTAAAGAATCTCGTGGTGCGCACCAACGTCTAGACGATGGTTGCACAGAGCGTGATGACGTGAACTTCCTGAAACACTCGCTTGCTTTCTTCAAAGAAGATGCAGCACCAAGTATCGACTACAGCAACGTGACGATTACTAAGTCACAGCCTAAAGCGCGTCTATACGGTGAAGCAGCAGAGAAAGCAGCAGCAGCTGAAAAAGCCGCTGAAGCAGAAGCGAAGAAGGCAGAGGAGCAAGCATAATGTCATCAAACCGCATTCAAAAAGTCGACATTCTGCGTTACGACCCAGAGAAGGACGCAGAACCATATACTCAAACGTTCGAAGTACCTTTTGATGAAACCATGTCTGTGCTTGATGCGCTTGGTTACATCAAAGATCACCTAGACAAAGATCTGTCTTACCGCTGGTCTTGTCGAATGGCGATCTGTGGTTCTTGCGGCATCATGGTAAACAACGTGCCTAAGCTAGCTTGTAAGAGCTTCCTACGTGATTACCCGAATGGCGTGACTATCGAGCCACTAGCAAATTTCCCAATCGAGAAAGACTTGATCGTGGACATGACGCCGTTCATCGAGCGCTTAGAAGCTATCAAACCTTACATCATTGGTAACGACCGCAAACCAGAAGACGGCACAAACCTGCAAACGCCTGAGCAAATGGCGAAATACAAGCAGTTTGCTGGCTGTATCAACTGTGGTCTGTGCTACGCAGCATGTCCTCAGTTTGGTTTGAACCCTGAGTTCATCGGTCCTGCTGCTCTAACTCTGGCACACCGTTACAACCTAGACAGCCGTGACAACGGTAAAGATGAGCGCATGAAGCTGATCAACGGTGAAAACGGCGCTTGGGGTTGTACGTTCGTAGGTTACTGTTCTGAAGTTTGTCCGAAGAGCGTAGATCCTGCAGCGGCAGTAAACCAAGGCAAAGTAGAGTCTTCTATGGACTTCGTAATTGCTATGTTGAAACCTGATGGTTCACCGAAAAAAGTGGAGGCATAAGGATGAGCAACCGTAAACCTTACGTTCGTGAAGTAAAACGCACTTGGTGGAAGAACCATCCTTTCTACCGCTTCTACATGCTACGTGAAGCAACTGTGCTTCCTCTAATCCTGTTCACTATCTTCCTGACTTTCGGTCTAGGTTCTCTAGTGAAAGGTCCTGAAGCTTGGCAAGGTTGGTTGGAGTTCATGGCAAACCCTATCGTGGTAGCGATCAACATCGTTGCACTACTAGGTAGCCTGTTCCACGCACAAACTTTCTTCAGCATGATGCCACAGGTTATGCCAATTCGTCTGAAAGGCAAACCAGTGGATAAGAAAATCATCGTTCTGACTCAGTGGGCAGCAGTTGCGTTCATCTCACTGATCGTTCTCATCGTGATGTAAGGAGCTTGAGTAATGAAACCAAATTATAGTGTTAATACAGCACCGAAACGTTCTGATGAGCCAATCTGGTGGGGTCTATTTGGTGCCGGTGGTACTTGGTTCGCAATGATCACACCAATCACGGTACTCGTACTCGGCATCCTAGTTCCACTAGGTGTGATTGATGCGGAAGCAATGAGCTACGAGCGCGTATCTGAATTCGCAACCAGCATCATTGGTGCACTGTTCATCATCGGTACGCTAGCACTGCCAATGTGGCATGCAATGCACCGTGTACACCACGGCATGCACGACCTTAAATTCCACACGGGTGTGGTAGGTAAGATCGCATGTTACGCGTTTGCAGGTCTTATCTCTGCACTGGCTGTTGTCTTTATCTTCATGATTTAAGACGCTGACGGAAAATGAAAAAAGCTGGCACCTCGCCAGCTTTTTTATTGCCTGTTATTTGGTTTATCGTCAGCGCTATTCGTTTCAGACACTATTCAATAAAGGTCGCGATTTCATCCAGTGACTTTTTGTGCATTGCATGTTCTGGAATGGTTGCGTTTTCTTCCGGATAACCGGTCACAATCAACATGTATGGACGGTCAACATCGTTGTCTCGGCCACAAATCTTACTCAAGAAACTCATCGGCTTTGGCGTGTGAGTCAAGGTACCCAAACCGGCGTTATGCAATGCTTGAAGCAAAAAGCCTGTGGCAATCCCTACTGACTCGTGTACGTAATAATTGGTTTGTTCCCCATCATTGCTCATGCCACCTTTCTTTTGCGAAAACACAGCGATCAGCCACGGCGCTTTTTCCAAATACGGCTTACTGGCATTCGTGCCGAGTGGTTTCAGTGCATCTAACCATTCTTGCCCAGCTCGACCTTCATAGAAAGAACGTTCTAATTCTTCAGCGGCTTGGCGGATCTGCCCTTTCACTTCCGCACGGTTAATCGCAACGAAATGCCAAGGTTGATGGTTTGCCCCACTAGGTGCCGTACCTGCCGCTCGAATACAGTGCTCAATCACTTCTTTCGCCACTGGGCGATCAGAGAAACTTCGAATGGAATGACGGCGCTGAAGTTGCTCAAGATTATGTACAGCTCTTGCTGCCATTTCCTGCGGAGGGTATTCCACAAAATCATTGAGTGGATGGTGTTGCTCTTGGTTCGACATAGTGCTTCCTTGCGCTTGTTGGGTGTTGATTCACTATAGCCACAAATTTCCCCCTCGCCTTTTTATCTTCATAAAATCAATGTGATATTGAGATAAAGCGCAAATATTCAGCCGTATTTCACCAACAAAAAAGAGAGGCTGATAACTTGTATCAGCCTCTGTATTACTCTGATTTGTACAGTTATCAGAGCTTTTAGTCACCTATGATCTTATTGCTGTGTGACCTTCTTGGTTTGGTCCATTAAACCAAGAGCACCAAAGCCAGTAATCACATCAAGGTTGGTTTTCAGACCTGTTTCTTCACCACCACCAATGTAGTTTTGTGGCATCTGCACTTGGAAGTTTTGCAGGTTGTTGTACAGCGAGTTCGCCACGTCTCGATTCAACTCTGCCAAGTACACTTCTCTGTTTGCGCCCAATGCTGCATACTTCGCTTTCAAGACTTCCGCTTCTGCACGACCTTTTTCAAGAATCGCTTTTGCTTCAAATTCCGCAGACAAAGCATTGGCTTTTTGAATCGCTAGGTTAGCTTCCGCTACTGCTAGCTCTTTCTCTTTTTCCACCTCAGCCAGTCGCTTAGTTTTCTCTACTTCAACAATTTCACGCTCCGCAATTTGACGCGCAACTTCGACTTCTTTTTGCTGTGCGATGATCGCGAGCTCTTTGCTACGCTGAGCATCTTGTACTTCACGAGTACGTTGAATCTCTTTACGTAACTGCTCAGTCTCTGCCTGTGCTTTGGAGGTCTCTTGCTCCTGAATCGCACGAATACGGTCGGCAACTAGACGCTTCTTATCTGCCAACAACTGATCAAGCTGTTTCTCTGGCTGCGGGTCACCGATGGTCACCTGCGTCACTTGAATACCGTATTGCTGTAGCGGGTTATCCTGTCGGATTGGTTGCCCAGTTCCATCCACAACCGGAACCGTCTTCCACACCAATTGGTTAGTGCGTTGCAGTTGGTTCGCATTCGATTGGTTAGCACCTACTGGAGCAAGGTCTAGCTCTTCCACTTCTACCTGACGACGCTCAGTCAGATAAATGCCTTCACGCAGTTGATCACCCAGTTTGGATTTGAACTGGTTCAAACCACCTTGAAAGAACTCTTCCCCCGTGTACTGGGTCGCGGTAATCACTGTCACGTTACGTGCGTTCTTCACCAACAGGGCATCGATAAGGTTGCTGTTGTTGCGGAACTCTTTGTGCATCTTCTTAACCGCTTCAGGATCATTGCTGAGCTTAAAGCGGAATGTCACCGGAATTTGACCAATGTAGGTATCGGCAAAGCGAACCTGCACCGCATCAAGGCGTTGATAAAAATCCTCGCCCTTGCTGTTACCAAATGACACGGTGATCACTTGGTCATACTTGGTGATCTTAGACAGGAACGGCATACGAAAATGAATGCCCGGCTCCGTGAATACATCCAATTCACCGGTGATGTTGTTCTGATGCACATAGCTGTAACCCGCATCGGTCATTAGCACTGAGCTGTTAATCGTTAAGCCTATGGCCAGCAGCGGGATACCAAATACGGCTGCTTTCAATCCTTTATGTAGTAACTGACGTCTCTCTTCCACTTTTAAACCTCGTCCTAAGCCTCTGCTTTCCATTTTGTTCTCCTTTTTAGGTTGTCATTGAGTTAAATCGATAAAAATCAAATTGCTATACAACTCGCTGACAACGAGGACTAATGTATCAAATTGTGACATTAAGAAATAATCGAAAGATTCATGAAATAAATAAGATTTTTACGAATAATACAAAATCATTAAAAATTTGCGGAGGATATCGATGTTTTGCACAGAAGCATTAAAGGGAGGGGAATTGCAGACAATAAAAAAGGCCGCCGAAGCGACCTTTTTCATCAAATACGTTTGAGTGAATTACTTCACACGACCTACGTATTCAGCAGTACGAGTGTCAACTTTGATCACTTCACCGATTGCGATGAATAGTGGAACACGTACAACAGCGCCAGTTGATAGCGTAGCTGGTTTACCACCTGTGCCTTGAGTATCACCTTTCAGACCTGGATCTGTATCTGTAACTTCTAGCTCAACGAAGTTTGGTGGAGTAACAGTGATTGGGTTACCGTTCCAAAGCGTGATCATACAAGTGTTGTTTTCTACCAACCACTTAGCGTTGTCGCCAACTGCTTTCGCGTCTGCAGCGATCTGCTCGAAAGTTTCGTTGTTCATAAAGTGGTAGAATTCGCCGTCTGAATATAGATAATCTAGGTCGATATCCATTACGTCTGCCACTTCACAAGTGTCACCAGACTTGAATGTTTTCTCTAGCACTTTACCAGAAAGAAGTTTACGAATTTTAACGCGGTTGAACGCTTGGCCTTTACCTGGTTTAACGTATTCGTTTTCCAGAATTACACAAGGCTCGTTATCAAGCATTAACTTAAGGCCGCCTTTAAATTCATTGGTGCTAACTGTAGCCATTTTTTCCTCTTACATTCTTAGAGCTAAATTCAATGCCGCACATAATAACCCGAAAAGTCGAATCTGTTGAGCAAAACTGGCTCAAACAGTTAGCGAATGGGATCTCTGATCCTGCAAAATTGCTGGAAATGTTGGAAATTGATCCATCGCCATGGCTGGACGGGTTTGCTGCGCGCAAGCTGTTTGCACAGCGTGTACCGCAAAGTTTTGTCGATAGGATGGAAAAAGGCAATCCTTACGATCCACTTTTACGCCAAGTATTACCTTTGAGCGAAGAATTTGAGGTCCATGAAGGCTATTCCAATGATCCGCTAGAAGAGCAAGACAATGACATTCCGGGATTACTGCACAAGTATCGCAACCGCGCCTTGATGATTGTGAAAGGCGGCTGCGCGGTGAATTGCCGTTACTGCTTCCGCCGCCACTTCCCTTATCAAGAAAACAAAAGCGGCAAGCAAGCATGGACTAAGTGCCTTGAGTACATGGCACAACAACCTGAGCTAAACGAAGTGATCTTCTCTGGTGGCGATCCTTTGATGGCAAAAGACGATGAGATCCACTGGCTATTGGAGCACATCGCACAAATTCCACATATCAAACGCCTGCGTATTCACAGCCGTTTGCCTGTCGTGATTCCTGCTCGTATTACTGATGAGCTATGTCACCTACTTCGCGCTTCTCGTCTGCAAATCATCTTGGTAACTCATATCAACCACGCCAACGAAATCAACGCTGAGTTTGCCGCTCAAATGGCGAAGTTGAAGCAGGCTGGCGTTACCTTGCTAAACCAGGGGGTACTGCTGAAAGACGTTAACAACAGCGTTGAAGCACAAGTTGCACTGAACGAAGCGTTATTTGATGCTGGCATTTTGCCTTACTACTTGCACGTTTTAGATAAAGTCCAAGGCGCGGCACACTACTTTGTTTCCGATGAAGAAGCGAAAGGGCTCATGCGTGGCGTAATCACGCGAGTGTCTGGATATTTAGTGCCTAAATTGACCCGTGAAATTGGGGGTCGACCAAGTAAAACACCACTGGATCTGCATCTAGAGTAAGTTGCTTGCCGTATAAAGATTGTCGTTACGAGTAAAAGCTTTTGTTCGCTCAGGCGGTCTTATCTATGCATACTCCGCAAATTTGGAGGTTAAGATGCAAGCAACTTTTGAACACTATTTCGATCTTGGCCCATTCAGTTGGGCGGCATTACTTTGCTGCGCAATCAATGGTTTGATGATTGGCATTGAGCGTCAAACTCGAGGTAAACCCGTTGGTATTCGTACTGCAATTCTCGTTATATCAGGTACTTACCTATTTATGTCAATGGCGGTTTCACTCTCACCAAACACGTTAGACCAAGCTCGTGTTCTTGGGCAGATCATTACTGGTGTTGGCTTTTTAGGTGCAGGTGTGATGATGACTCAAGACGGCAAAATCCACGGTGTGACTTCAGCAGCAGTAATTTGGGTATTGGCAGGCTTGGGCTTGATGATTGGCTTAGGTTACTTATCGCAGTCGATCATTATTACCGTGTTGGCACTGACCGTTTTGCTCGGCGTAGACAGGGCGGAAAACCGCGTCAAAGCTTTGCGCCGCGGTGTGCACCAGAAAATGCAGCAGCGAAAAACATCCACACGTTTGATCAAATAATCCATTCAATAAAAAGACCCCGACGTCTCGCCGGGGTCTTTTTGTATCTGGCATTTATCGTGGAAGGTCGCGGAACTTATTTCGCAAAGTTCACGATAGGGAAACACTTGAAGAAACCGTTGTCCGCACAGTTTAGAAGACCAATTTGAACACCATCGATTTGGTCAGTCATGTTGAAGACACCAAGCTGGAAGTTAGATTTTTTAGAGATACTTGCCAGACCAATGTCTGCCATTGTGTAACCTTCAGAGTAGTTCACCGCACTCCAGTTCAAACCTTTCACATTGTTTGTTACGTTCACTGCACCCAAGTTAACACCGTTCGTCTGACCTTGGTTCCAGTTAAATAGCCCCAGAGAAGCACCTGTCATTTCTTGGTTTACTTTTGATGCACCAAAGAAAAGACCGAAGTTCACACCGGTTGTACGATCTGTTTCAGACATACCAAGTAGAGAGAAATCGACACCTTTCACTTCGTTCACCTGACCGTGAAGAACAGCAAGACGCACACCACCAACTGAGGAGTTAGAAGGCGCGTTCGTGTTGTCGATTGTAGAGAACATAACTGGTGAGCTGTCAGCAAGAGCAACAGGTGAAGCGATAACGGCTGCAACAGCCAGTGACGTCATTAGCTTTTTCATTTTCATCTCCATGGGGATTTGTCTTTTACAACATAGTGTAGTGTTCAGAGTTTGCGCTATTTTTAGTTGATGAATGTTAGCGCTAAGTCATATTTAACTGAGTGAATATTTAACCCAATAATTCACACGCATTATTTATCCGCTTTTTTCCTAAACTCTGATGATTAGTAACCACTCAATTTCGAGTGTTTCCGTCAATGTTCTCAGCACTCAGCTCAATCCAATAACACCTTGCTCTGCTATGTCTAACGAAGAAGAATCAGAATTTCCCTACAACTCAATCTCACCCACAAACAGCCTCAATTCACAAACATAAAAAAGCCGAGGCATTCACCTCGGCTTCCTAGTTTGGTTTGGTCGGTTGTCTTTAAGCTATAACGTCTTAGAGCAAAGAGAAAGCGCGGAGTTTACGCACGTAAATGAGCACTTTCGATGCAGCTATAAGGCGTTAGAGCGACAAGACAAGCAGCAAATTACATCATGCCGCCCATACCACCCATACCGCCCATACCACCCATGTCAGGCATACCTGCGCCTTCTTTTTGTGGTAGGTCAGTAACCATCGCTTCAGTTGTGATCATTAGACCTGCAACTGATGCTGCAAATTGTAGAGCAGAACGCGTTACTTTAGTTGGATCTAGGATACCCATCTCTAGCATGTCGCCGTACTCGCCTGTTGCTGCGTTGTAGCCGTAAGAACCTTCACCTGCTTTCACGTTGTTCGCTACTACTGACTCTTCATCACCTGCGTTCTTCGTGATTTGACGGATTGGCGCTTCCATTGCACGTAGTGCAACGCGGATACCAACGTTTTGCTCTTCGTTGTCGCCTTCTAGGTCAACAATCTTAGATGCTGCACGGATTAGTGCTACACCACCACCAGCAACAACGCCTTCTTCAACCGCTGCGCGAGTTGCATGCAGTGCATCTTCTACGCGGTCTTTCTTCTCTTTCATCTCAACTTCAGTTGCTGCACCAACTTTGATTACTGCAACACCGCCAGCTAGCTTAGCAACGCGCTCTTGTAGTTTCTCTTTGTCGTAGTCTGAAGTTGCATCTTCGATTTGCTGACGGATTTGAGCAACACGACCTTGGATCATTGCTTCTTCACCCACGCCATCGATGATGGTTGTGTTTTCTTTTGTGATTGCAACGCGCTTCGCCTGACCTAGGTCTTCTAGTGCTACTTTTTCTAGCTCTAGACCAACTTCTTCAGAAATCACGATACCGCCAGTTAGGATAGCGATGTCTTGTAGCATTGCTTTACGACGGTCACCGAAACCAGGCGCTTTCACAGCTGCAACTTTCACGATGCCGCGCATGTTGTTCACAACAAGTGTTGCTAGTGCTTCACCTTCTACGTCTTCAGCGATGATAAGTAGTGGGCGAGATGCTTTTGCTACTGCTTCTAGTGCTGGAAGAAGTTCACGGATGTTCGATACTTTCTTATCGATCAGAAGGATGAATGGGTTTTCTAGATCAACAGAACCTGCTTCTTGGTTGTTGATGAAGTAAGGAGATAGGTAACCGCGGTCGAACTGCATACCTTCAACTACATCTAGCTCATCTTGTAGTGCTTGACCTTCTTCAACAGTGATAACACCGTCGCGACCAACTTTTTCCATTGCTTCAGCAATGATGTTACCTACGCTTGAGTCAGAGTTCGCAGAGATAGTACCAACCTGTGCGATTGCTTTGGTGTCGTTACACTCAACAGATAGCTCTTTTAGTTGCTCAACTGCTGCGATAACTGCTTTGTCGATACCGCGCTTAAGGTCCATTGGGTTCATACCCGCTGCTACTGCTTTTAGACCTTCATTTACGATTGCTTGCGCTAGTACGGTTGCTGTTGTTGTACCGTCACCCGCTGCGTCGTTTGCTTTAGACGCAACTTCTTTAACCATTTGTGCGCCCATGTTCTGGAATTTATCTTCCAGTTCAATTTCACGCGCTACTGATACACCATCTTTAGTGATCGTTGGTGCACCAAAAGATTTGTCTAGAACTACGTTACGACCTTTAGGACCCAGTGTTACTTTTACTGCGTCAGCTAGAACGTTTACGCCTTCTAGCATTTTAACTCGTGCGTCATTACCAAATTTAACGTCTTTAGCAGCCATCTTTGATTTCCTTTCTAAATTCTGTTTTCGATTTCGTTTTTGAATCAGAGCAAAAAATTACTCAACGATTGCTATTAGTCGACAATAGCCATGATGTCGTTTTCAGACATTACTAGCACTTCTTTACCGTCGATTTTTTCAGTTTTAGTACCGTAACCTTCAGCGAAGATAACAGTATCACCAACTTTAACGTCCAGCGGTAGCACTGTGCCGTTCTCTAGGATGCGGCCTTTACCCACAGCTAGAACAACACCGCGAGTCGATTTTTCCGCAGCAGAACCAGTTAAAACGATGCCACCAGCTGACTTTGATTCAACTTCTTTACGTTCAACGATAACTCGGTCATGTAATGGACGAATGTTCATCGGTCGTCTCTCCTGAAAATTTCCATGTTTATTTGATAATTGCCCGCGCAGGGGCACGTGATCACTATATAAGGGGCAAAGCTAAGGATCCCAAGGGGTAGACGTGAATTTTTTGTGACTTAGTTAAAATAACCGGCAGCTAAGCAACGGTTTGCGCGCGAAATGCTCACTCGCCGAGGCAACGGCTTTCTTGTATCCTTGCCCTTCCCTCACCAGATAGATGTCAAAAATGCTGGAAAAGAATAAGCCGGACAATCAGACTCAAGACAAGCATGGTTTGTTGACCGCGCCCATTCCTGACACCTTACGCAAAATGACCGTCCCTATGACCATGGGCATGATCGCGATTTTGATGTTTAACTTGGTCGATACCTTTTTCATCTCGCTATTGGGTACCGAAGCGCTCGCGGCAATTAGTTATACCTTCCCAGTAACCTTTGCTGTGAACTGCATCACTATGGGCATTGGTATGGGTCTGTCGACCAATATCGGTCGCCTGTTGGGTCAAGGAGAATCTTCTCAAGCAGCACGTTTTACTAGCCATGGTTTATTACTGGCAGTTGCTCTAGTTACGATTGCTTCAACGCTAGGTTTGTTTACCATCGAGCCATTATTCAGCTTCCTTGGCGCAAAAGAAGATTCCATTCCACTGATCAAGCAGTACATGCAAGTCTGGTATCTGACAATTCCCCTGCTGGTGATCCCAATGGCAGGCAATAGCGCTATTCGGGCGACTGGTGATACCAAGACTCCGGCGAAGATAATGATGCTCGCTGGATTGATTAACGGCATACTCGATCCATTACTCATCTTTGGCTACGGTCCTTTTCCTGAGCTCGGCATTCAAGGCGCTGCGATTGCTAGTGCATTCAGTTGGTTTGGTGCTTTGTGCGGTTCTTTCTATGTATTGATCAAACGCGAAAAGCTGCTTGCGGCACCACAATGGCAGTGCATCAAACAAGATTGGCAACAAACGCTCAAGATCGGTACGCCCGCTGCTCTCTCGAATGCGATGACGCCGCTATCTGGTGCGATTCTGATGATGATTTTGTCTCACCATGGCACCGCAGCGGTTGCCGCTTATGGTGCTGCGCAGCGAATTGAGTCGATCTTGATTTTGGTGTTGATGTCACTGACTTCTGCACTCACCCCGTTTATGGCGCAAAACTTTGGGGCTAATAACCCTGCTCGTGCATTCGCTGGCTGGTTCCTGAGCATGCGCTTTGCGGTGGTGTTCCAAGGCTTTATCTTTTTGATGATGGTGCCCCTTAGCATTCCTCTCGCAGCACTCTTCTCCCAAGAAGCGGCAGTAAAAGACTTGCTGTGGCATTACCTCTTAGTCGTGCCGTTTAGCTATGGTTTCCAAGGTATTGTGATGATGCTGGTGAGTGGCTATAACGCGATGCACAAACCGCTGCGCGCCTTTCAATGGAGCTTTATGCGCTTGTTCGTCTTTACGCTGCCAGCGGCATGGATTGGCAGTCAGCTTTATAGCATCGAAGGTTTGTTCATTGGTATTGCTCTGGGTAACACACTAGGTGGTTTGCTAGGGTATCTCTTTGCCCTGCGCGAGCGTCGTATCACATTAGCAGAGCACGCGAGCTCTTAGTTCCGCATAAAGCCAGTTTCAATCTCAGACGGACTTCAGCTTAGACAAGTTTCGGATAATAAAAAACCGCGGATAACCGCGGTTTTTTTAGGTTTTGACTTTATCAAGCAGGCTTAGAATAGCTCTTCAGCAACTTGGTATAGGTCGTTGCGTACAGGACGCTTCATGTTCTCGATAGCATCGATGATGTCGTGGTGAACCAGTTGCTCTTTCACGATACCAACACAACGACCGCCGTGGCCTTCCATTAGTAGGTGAACAGCATAGTTACCCATGCGAGACGCTAGAACGCGGTCAAATGCAGTTGGACGACCACCACGTTGGATGTGACCAAGAACCGTTGCACGAGTCTCACGACCTGTTGCCGCTTCGATCTCTTTCGCTAGTTCGTTTGCATCCATCATCAGCTCAGTTAGCGCAATGATTGCGTGCTTCTTACCTTTAGAGATACCGTCTTGGATGTTACCAATCAGCTTCTCTTTATCTAGACCAGTTTCTGGAGTAATGATGTACTCACAGCCACCTGCGATTGCAGACATCAGAGTTAGGTCACCACAGTGACGACCCATGATTTCTACGATAGAAATACGCTGGTGAGAAGAAGACGTGTCGCGTAGACGGTCGATTGCGTCGATAACTGTGTTTAGCGCTGTTAGGTAACCGATTGTGTAATCTGTACCTGCGATATCGTTATCGATTGTGCCTGGTAGACCGATACATGGGTAACCCATCTCAGTCAGTTTCTTAGCACCCATGTAAGAACCGTCACCACCGATAACAACTAGTGCATCGATACCGTGCTTTTTAAGGTTCTCAATCGCTTGTTCGCGTACTGCCACTTCCTTGAATTCAGGGAAACGTGCAGAACCTAGGAATGTACCACCCTTGTTGATCACATCAGAAACGCTAGAACGATCTAACCTTTCGATGCGGTCTTCGTAAAGACCTAGGTAGCCATCGTAAACACCGTAAACTTCCAATCCCTCAGATAGTGCTGTACGAACTACGCCGCGTACTGCAGCGTTCATACCAGGTGCGTCACCGCCACTTGTTAAAACACCGATCTTCTTAATCATGCTCACCCTCGATCTTTGGCAATCAATTATTTAATTTTCTTTTAGGCCCCTTGTTACCAAGCAACCTGCATAATCCAGAACTGTGCGTTATGTTACATTTCCTCTACAGGAATACCAATGAAAACACACTTTTTTATGTAACTTTTCTACTTATGTAAGAGTATTACAGTTTCTCTTTGCAACTTCGTTGATTCACATCAGGATCACGATTCTTAATAAGTAGTGATGGAAAGATAGTCAATAAGCGCCTATTTGTCGTCAGGCACAGCCCTATTTTTCGACCGTTACCAATCTTGCGCCTTCTGGTCTCTTTCTGGACCAAACACCACTGACAATGGATCTTGATGGATCAGCACATCCGCTTCCGGGAACAGCTCAAGTAGATTATCTTCTACTTTATCGGCAATGTGATGGGCCTCGATCAAACGTAAGTTATCATCCAATTCTAAGTGCAGTTGGATAAAGCGCGTTGGACCAGACATCCGTGTACGTAACTGATGCACACCCAATACCCCTTCCACTTTTAAGCACTCTTGACGAATCTGTTCCAACTCTTCATCTGGCAGCTTCCTATCCAACAAGGTCTGAATCGCTTCGCTGACCATCTTGAATGCGCTGTATAAAATAAAGATACCAATACCCACCGCAAACACTGCATCGGCTTGCGTGACACCAAAGTAACTCAAACCTAATGCCACCATAATGGCACCATTCATATACAGGTCTGTTTGGTAATGCAGTGAGTCGGCGGCGATCGCCTGACTGCCCGTCACACGCACGACATGCTTTTGGAACATCACAAGTCCAAAAGTGACCACCATAGCAAATAGAGAAACGTAAACACCGAGCTCTGGGGCGTTTAATTCATGTGGGCGGAAGAAGCGCTCGACACCGTTCAGGATCAAGAACACCGCTGAACCAGAAATAAACATCGCTTGTGCCAGCGCCGCCAACGACTCGGCTTTACCGTGACCAAAAGTATGTTCTCTGTCGGCAGGTTGTAGGGAATAGCGCACCACAATGAGGTTCACCACCGAAGCGGCAATATCCAGCATGGAGTCAATTAAAGAGGCAAGTAAGCTGACTGAGCCCGTCACCCACCAAGTGATGACTTTGACAATCAAAAGAAGCGTCGCAACGATGGTTGCCGTCCAAGCTGCCATCGTCACTAAACGTGCGTATTGCTGTTTCATAATCAAATAGTTAACTCAAACCGTGCTTTGAGTATACCTTGAGAATGATTTAATGAGTATGAAATCGCCAAGATCAAAAAGAGGCAGCACTCTGGCTACCTCTCTTACGTTATCTTTCAGCGATTAGCTGTTGTGGTGCTTTTCCATGCGTTTTTGCATTTTTTCGCCACACTTTTGTTGACGCTCTTTTTGTAGCTCAACAAATTTTGTTTTTTGCTCAGGAGTCAGAACACTCAGCATTTGGTGCTTTTTCTCCATCATCTTAACGCGACGCTCAGTTTGCTTCTCAACCATCTCTTTTGCTAGGTCGTTTGCCGCTGCAGCATCGAAGTTATCAGCCAATAGCAGTGCTTGAACCTTTTCGTGGTGCGCTTGACGCTCAGCCATACGTGCTTCTTTACCATCCGCGAATTTTGCTTTCATTTCCGCTTTGTTCGCTTCACGCATTTCTTTTAGTTGGTCTTTTTGTGCATCAGTTAGGTCTAGTTGGCGCATGATACCGCGGTCCATACCCATACCACACTCACCGCGATGACCTTTGTGGTCTTTACCGCCAAATGCGAATGCACTCGCTGTACCTAGAGTTAGAGGTAGAACAACAGCCGCTAGTACCAGTTTCTTTGCAGTTTTCATAATACGATTCCTTACACAGGTTAGTGATTCTTCTGAGCTGTTCTCACAGCGCTTGAGTGTAGAATACGACCTACTAGGTAAAGCGACGTATAGAGACCGTAAAGAATCGTAAAGAGTGATTTTTACACTCATTCTTCACCGTCATTACCATGTAATATTAAAACAACTACGAATGATAAATAGGTACTCATATGGCGAACATTCTTTTGATTGATGACGATACCGAGCTAACCAGCCTACTTAAGGAAGTGCTGAGCTTCGAAGGTTTTAACGTCAACGAAGCCAACGATGGAGAAGCTGGTCTCGCGGCAGTCACTGACGAAATCGACCTTATTTTGCTCGATGTCATGATGCCAAAACTCAATGGAATGGAAACCTTAAAGCGCCTGCGTGAAAACTGGGAAACGCCTGTTCTAATGCTGACAGCTAAAGGCGAAGAAATCGATCGCGTGATCGGTCTTGAACTGGGTGCGGATGATTACCTGCCAAAACCATTCAGCGACCGCGAACTACTGGCACGCATCCGAGCAATTTTACGCCGCACAAGCAGCACTCAAAAGAGCACTAAAAACGGTGACTGCATTGAGTATCAAGAAATCAAACTCTATCCAGGCAAACAGGAAGCCTATTGTGAAGAGGTTCTGCTGGATTTAACGACCACAGAGTTCGCCTTGTTGACTCACTTTGTACAAAATCCGGGGCAAGTCCTCACTAAAGAAACCCTGAGTCTTGACGTGCTTGGTAAGCGCCTTGCAGCCTTTGACCGCGCGATCGATATGCACGTGTCCAACCTACGGAAGAAACTGCCAGATCAGAGTAACGGTAAGCCACGCATTAAAACCCTACGAGGGCGCGGCTACATGTTGATTGAGGAGGATTAATGCGAGCACCACGCTTCAAACTACCGAAGATAAACAGCTTGTATGGACGCATCTTTGCCATCTTCTGGTTCACCATGTTTTTGGTTCTGATGGCTGTGCTGTCACTACCTCATCTTGACCCACGGAAAGCGCGCGACATTCCAAAAGAGCATTATCAACGTATGCTTGAAATACGTGACGGTATTGAGAAGAAGTATCGCAACCAAGATAACCTCGGCAAAATCTTATTTAGCCTTGAAGGACAACGACGCAGCAAGCATGACCCACGTCCAAGGATCTTCTTTTCCGATCACGAAGGGAATGTCTTAAGCACCTCGAGCCACAAAGACTTTAAGCTGCGTGCACTGCAAAATTTTGTCACCAGTATTGAAGATCAGTCACAGCCGAAACAAAAACTCTACGGTCGTTACATGATTGCAGGTCCAGTGCCAATCAATGTCGCTAATTCAGATCTACTGATGTACGTCGGCTTTAAGTGGAACGAGCCGCCACCAATCATGTTGCGCCTGTTTGACCACCCATTGCAGTTGCTGCTCGCCGTTATGTTGGTGAGTACACCGCTATTATTATGGTTAGCATGGGCATTGAGCCAACCAGCTCGACGATTGGAAACCGCAGCACAACGCGTTGCTAAAGGTGAGTTTGTCATCGATCCGAATCTAGAGAAAGGCACCACCGAGTTTCGCCAAGCAGGTACGAGCTTCAACCAAATGGTCGAGGCTGTGAATCAAATGATTTCTGGTCAGCAGCGTTTACTCTCAGACATCTCACACGAGCTGCGTTCCCCACTCACTCGCCTGCGTATGGCAAGTGCGTTGGCGACTCGTAAACAAGGTGAAAGCCCAGAGCTAACTCGTATTGATACCGAAGCGCAGCGCTTAGAGCAGATGATTGCCGAGCTGCTTGAACTGTCGCGCATGCAGGTAAACAGTCACATGACGCGCGAGACTCAGCCAATTGTCAGCTTATGGGAAGAGATCATCAAAGACGCGCAGTTTGAAGCCGAGCAAATGGGTAAAACCCTTAGCTATTCAACCTTACCGGATCGCAGTATCTCTGGTAATCCTAAATTGTTGATGAGCGCGGTAGAAAATATCATCCGCAACGCGATTTACTACGGCAAAGATGAAGTAAGAATCGACATTCAGGATTCATTCGATACCCTCAGCATCGTGGTTGACGACAATGGGGAAGGCGTACCTGACGAAGAATTGGAAGCAATTTTCCGCCCGTTTTACCGTGTATCTACAGCACGAGATCGCCATTCAGGTGGTACTGGCTTAGGATTAACCATCACCGACAGTGCGATTCGTCAGCACAGCGGTTCGATTGTTGCTAGCCGTAGCCCACTCGGCGGTTTACGTGTCACCATCACCCTACCATTGATCAGCGCAGGCAAATAACCTTACAAAGATCAAAGTTGATAATGATTTTCATTAACATTAAAGTAAATCCTCCATAAAGGAGGATTTACAATGTCGCACATTTTCCCAGAGCTTCCATACGAATACGATGCGTTAGAGCCGTACATCGATGCGAAAACAATGGAAGTTCACTACAGCAAACACCATAAAACTTATTACGACAAATTCATGGCTGCCGCAAAAGGCAGCGCTCTCGAGACCCAAAGCCTCGATGACATCTTCGCTTGCATTTCTCAACACAGTCCAGCTATCCGCAACAACGGTGGCGGCTATTACAATCACATCATTTACTGGAACTGCATGTCACCAAACGGTGGCGGTGAACCTCAAGGTGCTCTAGCGCAAGCCATCAACGACAAATATGGCGACTTCGAAAAGTTTAAAGATGAGTTCGCACAAGCTGCTATCAATACTTTCGGCTCTGGCTTTGCTTGGCTGGTCGTAAAAGATGGCGATATTCACATTACGTCAACGAGTAACCAAGACAACCCTCTAATGGACGTTGCCGCGGTACAAGGTGAACCAGTCCTAGCATTGGATGTGTGGGAACACGCATACTACATCAGCTACCAAAACCGTCGTCCTGAATACATCGACGCATGGTGGAATGTGGTCAACTGGCGCGCAGTGGAAGAGAACTACGCTCGCGCTCTGAGTTAATCTATCTAAATGAGGGCAACACACTGAAGTGGTTGCCCTCTTCTATTACCCGTCATTGTGTTGAATCTCGCTTCTCATGGTGACTTGGGTATATACTGCTCGCCTGTTTTGACCAATCTAATTCAATACCATGTTTGATATCGCTCTATACGAACCAGAAATCGCGCCGAACACCGGCAACATCATTCGCCTGTGTGCTAACTGTGGTGCGAATCTCCACCTGATTGAGCCGCTGGGTTTCGATCTAGAAGAGAAGAAAGTCCGCCGCGCAGGTTTGGATTACCACGATTTGGCTCGCGTGACGCGTCATAAAGATTATCAAGCATTCTTGGAATACTTAGAGAAAGAGAAACAAGGCAACTACCGTCTGTTTGCATGCACGACCAAAACCACAGGTCATCACGTCGATGCAAAATACCAAGAAGGCGATGTTTTGATGTTTGGTCCAGAAACACGTGGCCTGCCAGCAGACGTGATTGATAGCCTACCAATGGAACAACGTATTCGTATTCCGATGATGCCGGATGCGCGCAGCCTGAACCTTTCTAACGCCGTTGCGATTATTGCGTTTGAAGCATGGCGCCAAATGGGCTTTGAAGGCGCGTTGTAAGCACTGCAAATCACAGATACTAAAAAGGGCGCTCAATGCGCCCTTTTGCTTTTCTTACTGACCGATTGAATCAGTTGAGCTTGTTACGATCATTGTCGTCTTTACGCTCGTATTCACCTTCGAAGGTATTGCCATTATCCGATTGAGAATCAAATGGGTCACGACGGAACGGGTCTTGCTCAAATGGACCTTGATTTGAGAAGCCACCTTGGAAGCCGCCACCGTTCATGGTCTTCACCACCATCTTACTCATTAGGTATTTGGCAATTGCCGCTCGCGGTGCTGGCAATAATACCAACATACCCAATGCATCGGTCATGAAACCTGGGGTTAACAACAGCACACCGGCAACCGCCAGCATCACACCTTCAAAAATCTGTTGCGCTGGAAGCTCACCTTGCTCTAAGCGCCCTTGCACCGACATTAGCGTCTGGATGCCTTGGCTACGTACCAAAGACGCACCAACAAATGCAGTAATCAACACCAAAGCAATCGTAGGCCAGAGACCTAAGAAGCCTCCCACCTGAATAAATAGGCCGATTTCGATGATCGGGACGAAAATAAACGCCAATAATAAGATAGGAAACACATGCCCTCCTTTGTTGGATTCAGTGTAATGGCAAAAGCCTACTAAGCTCAAACGAATCGTTGTAAAAAAGCGTGTTCACCCTGGGGAGAATGCATTGTGCAAAAAAAGCCCTTTGAACAAAGGTGCATATACAAAAATTGATCGTTGAAAAGTGCTATTTTCGGACTCTTAAAATCCATGTTTGTCGAGGAAAAACATCTACCCATAAAGGGTTATTAATATCCCGTTCATACTTTGCAAATTATTGACGCATTAAAAGCGAAAAAGGTGATCCACTTACTATTTTTATGCGCTAGGTGCAGTATGATGTGCCACATAAGTCAGGACGGTTTTTCCAGCCAAAAACTCTGATGAATGGATTCTTGATTGCAGAAATGGCTAATAAATAACTTAAATATCAGAATTATTATCTAAGGATCCTGTTATGGCTACACTATCTGATGCTCCAAAGACAGCAAACCAAGCCACTCGTATTGAAGAAGATCTATTAGGCCAACGTCATGTCCCTGCCGATGCTTACTACGGCATCCACACACTTCGCGCTATCGAAAACTTCAACATTTCAAGCACTACCATCTCTGACGTACCTGAATTTGTACGTGGCATGGTAATGACTAAGAAAGCCGCTGCACTAGCAAACAAAGAGCTAGGTGCGATTCCAAAAGACGTTGCTAACTACATTCTAGAAGCGTGTGATTTGATCCTTGAAACAGGTAAGTGCATGGATCAGTTCCCTTCAGACGTATTCCAAGGTGGCGCAGGCACGTCAGTTAACATGAACACAAACGAAGTTATCGCGAACGTTGCACTTGAACTGATGGGCAAGGAAAAAGGCCAATATGAGTTCATCAACCCGAACGATCACGTTAACAAGAGCCAATCAACAAACTGTGCGTACCCAACGGGCTTCCGTATCGCGGTTTACAACAGTGTTCATCAGTTGATGGAAGCGATCGAATACCTAAAAGGCGCATTCGAGCTTAAAGCACAAGAATTCAAAGATGTGTTGAAGATGGGTCGTACTCAGCTTCAAGACGCGGTTCCTATGACTGTAGGTCAAGAGTTCCACGCATGGGCAGTAACACTAAACGAAGAAATTCGTGCCCTAGATTACACATCTAAACTACTACTAGAAATCAACCTAGGGGCAACGGCAATCGGTACTGGTCTAAACGCACCAACTGGTTACCAAGCACTAGCAGTGAAACACCTAGCGGAAGTCACTGGCGTTGAAGTGGTTGCAGCAGAAGACCTAATCGAAGCAACCTCTGACTGTGGTGCCTACGTGATGACGCACGGTGCGCTGAAACGTCTAGCAGTGAAACTATCGAAGATCTGTAACGACCTTCGTCTACTTTCTTCTGGTCCACGTGCAGGTCTGAACGAACTGAACCTACCAGAAATGCAAGCAGGCTCTTCAATCATGCCAGCTAAAGTAAACCCAGTTATCCCTGAAGTAGTAAACCAAGTTTGCTTCAAAGTTCTAGGTAACGACAACACGGTTTCTTTCGCAGCAGAAGGCGGTCAGCTACAGCTTAACGTAATGGAACCAGTTATCGCACAAAGCGTGTTCGAGTCTATCTCTCTACTACACAACGCGTGTGTGAACCTACGTGACAAATGTATCGATGGCATCACTGTGAACAAAGAAGTTTGTGAGAACTACGTTTACAACTCTATCGGTATCGTAACTTACCTAAACCCATACATCGGTCACCACGAGGGCGATATTGTGGGTAAGATCTGTGCTGAAACAGGTAAGAGCGTACGTGATGTGGTTCTAGAACGCGGTTTATTAACTGCAGAAGAGCTAGATGACATCTTATCGGTTGAAAACTTCATGCATCCGACTTATAAAGCGAAACGCTACGAGTAATCGTATATGTAAAGGGGTCCCTAACGGGACCCTTTTTTAGGCTCTGATACGGTTAACCACATTTTTTATGCGCTTTTTATTGCCGTAAGCCGATCAGGTTCTGATTTTCTGAACACTTACTCCTGTTCCTGAGTGCTCAAAAAATCAGAATCATTAAAAAACTAAAAGAGGTATCAATATGGTAATGGTCGAACTCTTCGTGGTTCTGCTCTTCATCTATTTGGGGGCAAGAATCGGTGGTATCGGCATTGGTTTTGCCGGTGGTGCTGGGGTAATTGCATTGTCTTTAATCCTAGGCGTACCGACAAGCCAAGCTTACATTCCTGTCGACGTAATCCTGATCATCATGTCTGTAATTACCGCTATCGCAGCAATGCAAGTTGCGGGTGGTTTGGACTGGATGGTTCAAGTTGCAGAAGACTTTTTGCGTAAACATCCCGAACGCATCACTTTTTACGCGCCTATCGTGACATTCCTAATGACACTGATGGCGGGTACAGGTCATACCGCTTTCTCTACTCTACCTGTAATTGCAGAAGTAGCAAAAGGTCAAGGCGTTCGCCCTTCTCGTCCACTGTCTATCGCGGTAGTTGCATCGCAAATCGCTATCACAGCATCGCCAATCTCAGCGGCAGTTGTAGCGTTCGCAGCAATGCTTCACCCATTCGGCGTTGACTACTTGACGCTACTAGCGATCTGTATCCCAACAACGTTCATCGCTTGTATGATCGGTGCATTCGTTGCGAACTTCATGGGTAGCGAACTTAAAGACGATCCTGAATACCAAGACCGTCTAGCAAAAGGCTTGATCAAGCTAAACACAGAATCTAAGCGCGAAATCCTGCCAACAGCGAAGAAAGCAACTTTCATCTTCCTAGGCGCTATCGCATTCGTAGTGTGTTACGCAGCAGCAATCTCTGGCTCTGTTGGCCTTATCGAGAACCCTGCTCTAGGTCGTAACGAAGCTATCATGACGGTAATGCTTGCAGCTGCGGCAGCTATCGTAATGAGCTGTAAAATCGACGCTGGCAAAATCCCAGCAGCAGCAACATTCCGCTCTGGTATGACAGCGTGTGTGTGTGTTCTTGGCGTAGCATGGCTAGGTTCTACGTTCGTTAACGCGCACGTTGACGGCATCAAAGAAGTGGCTGGTGCGCTACTAGCAGACTACCCATGGATGCTAGCACTTGTTCTATTCTTTGCTTCAATGCTGCTTTACTCGCAAGGTGCAACTACCGTTGCGCTTATGCCAGCAGCACTAGCAATCGGTGTGGCACCACTTACCGCAGTTGCGTCTTTCGCAGCAGTAAGTGCGCTATTCGTACTGCCAACTTACCCAACGCTTCTAGCAGCGGTTGAGATGGACGACACGGGTTCAACTCGTATCGGTAAATACGTATTCAACCACCCATTCTTTGTACCTGGTGTGGTAACCATCGCTTCTGCGGTAGCACTTGGCTTCGCATTCGGTGGTCTGCTGATCTAGTAGAAACAGAGTCTTACTCGGGGAGCTTCGGCTCCCTTTTTTATTGCCTGTCGCATTGGAGAGCGCTTAACAAATCTTCACTTCCATGAAACTTATTGGCTAGTCAGCAGGTCTGATTGAGTTACACTAACGGCAATTATCTAAGATGAATTGAACCTTTTATGCGTGCATTACTCTCCGTCTTACTCTTAGGGCTTATTACCTTCTCTGCGCCTTCTTTTGCTTTGTTTGGCAATGATCAGTTAAACAACAGTCAAAGCAACGCTTTTGGCAGCAGCAACGATACCTTTGTACCTGTCGATCAGGCTTTCCCATTCAACTACTACCAGCAAGACGGCAAATTAATGTTGGATTGGCAGGTACGTGATGGTTACTACCTGTATCAAGAACGCCTATCGGTAGCGGGTGAGAAAGTATCGCTAGGCGAACTGCAAATGGAAGACGGAACGCCGCATAAAGATGAATTCTTTGGTGACGTACATATCTACACTCAGCCTCTGTTTGTTAACGTCCCAATGCACGACTGGCAAGACGGAGCACGCGTAGTAGTGCAATACCAAGGTTGTGCGAAAGCAGGCTTCTGTTACCCACCAGAAACTCGCGTGATTCCTATCAGCGCGTTTACTTCGTCGAGCTCAGATTCAACAGCGGCGACGACAACACCAAAAGCAGAGCAAGCACCAACAGCAACGCCACCAGCGGCGCAATCATCTAGTTCTAGCGACACACCATCGACGCCAGTAACACAGCAAGATAGCCTTGCCGCAAACCTAGCTGATAACTGGTGGACGCCACTTCTGTTCTTGGCGCTTGGTGTGGGCTTAGCATTTACGCCATGTGTTCTGCCGATGTACCCAATTCTGACCAGCATCGTGCTTGGCAGCGGCAAACTAAGCCAAAGTCGCGCGCTAGGTTTGTCGTTTGTCTACGTGCAAGGCATGGCGCTGACTTATACCCTACTGGGCCTTGTGGTGGCGTCTGCGGGCATGCAATTCCAAGCAGCGATGCAACACCCTTATGTGTTGATTGGTTTGAGTGTGCTGTTCGTGACGCTCGCCCTGTCTATGTTTGGCGTTTATAACCTGCAACTGCCAAGTGGGGTACAAACGTGGTTAAACAACCTCAGCAACAAACAACAAGGTGGTAGCAGCGCAGGTGTATTCGCCATGGGTGCGATTTCTGGTCTAGTGTGCTCCCCATGCACCACGGCTCCTCTGTCTGGTGCGCTACTTTACGTTGCACAAAGCGGTGACTTACTGACAGGTGGTATCGCGCTCTATGCACTAGCAATGGGTATGGGTATTCCACTCATTCTTGTTGCAGTATTCGGCAACAAACTTCTGCCAAAAGCAGGAGGTTGGATGGATCGCGTTAAGACTCTGTTCGGCTTCATTCTACTGGCTGCTCCTATCTTCCTACTTGAGCGCATCTTGCCAGAAATGTGGGCTACGGCATTGTGGTCAGCACTGGGTATCGCGGCTTTTGGTTGGCTATACCACATCAAAAACAGCCTAGAATTTGGCGGTTGGAAGCAAAGCGCAGTAGGCATCATTGCTGTGCTTGGTTTGTTTGCTTCTGCTCAACCAGCATTGAACTATTGGTTTGGCGGCAACACCACTACACAAACTCAGCAAGCAACAGTGAGTTTTACTCGTATTGCTAACGTGGCTGAGCTTGAGGCTGCACTTGCTCAGGCGAAACAAGTAGGTAAACCAGTGATGCTGGATTTCTACGCCGACTGGTGCGTAGCATGTAAAGAGTTCGAGAAGTACACCTTCCATGACCCAAGCGTCGAAGCCAGACTACAAGACTTCGTTCTTCTGCAGGCGGACGTGACCAAGAACCAAATTCAGGACATCGAGCTGCTTAAACATATGAATGTACTGGGTTTACCAACGATTGAGTTCTGGGATGCCAATGGCGAACATGTTTCAAACGCTCGTTTGACGGGCTTTATGCAAGCCGAGCCTTTCTTAGAGCACATCAACCGATTCTGATGATGAATCATTCAAACGCCAGTGATTATTCACTGGCGTTTTTTGTTGTCTCAATAAAACTGAGAAAGTTGCGTTTATATGCAATTTTTCTAATAAAAGTCGATTTAGTTCAGACTTTTAGCGGATAAATATTGTCCACATTCTTAAAGGTGGACAATAATTCCATTAACGAAATAGTCAAAAGTGTTTAACGTCATGGATTCGACCTACACCATTATCATCGCTGATGATCACCCGCTGTTCCGCAATGCCTTGTTCCAATCGGTACACATGGCTGTGAGTGGTGCTAACCTTCTCGAAGCGGATACGCTGGATGCTCTACTCGCATTGCTGGAAAAAGAAGAAGAGCCAGATTTGGTGTTGTTAGATCTCAAGATGCCAGGCGCAAATGGCATGTCGGGGTTGATTCACCTTCGTGCTGAATACCCAGATATCCCAGTGGTGGTGGTATCTGCCAGCGAAGAAGCAAGCGTGGTCACACAAGTGAAAAGCCACGGTGCGTTCGGCTTTATTCCAAAATCGAGCGACATGCGTGAGCTAGTCAATGCCCTTAACCAAGTCCTTAATGGCGACCCATACTTCCCAGAAGGCTTGATCACCAATAACGCAGCTTGTAATGACTTGGCAGAAAAAATTGCCGCACTTACCCCTCAGCAATACAAAGTGTTGGGCATGCTTTCCGATGGCTTACTCAACAAACAAATCGCTTACGAGCTCAATGTCTCAGAGGCCACCATCAAAGCCCACATGACCGCAATTTTCCGCAAACTGGGCGTGAAAAACCGAACTCAAGCCGTCATCCTACTGCAGCAAATGGAACCCGAGCAGTAATGTGTTAGTAAATATATCTAATTCACATTTATATGACGCAAAAAGAACAACAAACGTTAAAATAATAAGGCTGCACCACGCAGCCTTTTTCATCCCTCTGTTAAACCGCTAACTCTGGGAGGTCATACTTTGCTAAGTATTCTCGTCACTCAATTCGTCGTACTCTGGGCCGTCATTGACCCGATTGGTTCAGTACCCGTTTATCTATCACAAACTCAACACCTCACGGCAAAACAGCGTCGTCTCGTAGCGTTGAAAGCCATTGCCATTTCAATGGGTGTGTTGCTGTTCTTCCTTATTGCCGGTCAGTTGTTGCTGGAAGCAATGCAAATCCCATTGCCCGCGTTCCAAGCCGCTGGTGGCTTAGTGTTATTGCTGTTTGCATTGTCGATGATTTTTGGTGAGAGCAAGCCAGAACAAGAACAAAAACTGGGCGAAGAAGTCAGCCACTCCGATCTCGCTGACTTAGCCGTTTACCCTCTTGCGATCCCTTCGATTGCATCGCCGGGTGCAATGATGGCTATCGTGATGCTCACCGATAACAACCGCTACTCTTTCGTCGACCAAGCAATGACCGCAGGCGTCATGATTGCGGTACTTCTGGTTACCCTATTCTTGTTACTGGGTGCAAACACGATTCAAAAAGTGATTGGTAACGTAGGCGCAGCCATCATCAGCCGCGTAATGGGGCTTATCCTTGCTGCTGTTGCACTGAATAATTTGCTGCTTGGTATAAAAGATTTCTATGTTAATTGATAAAACTCTTAGACCTTTGGCTAATTTAACATCAAATTAACATCACACTTTTATTCCCACCTCCTCTCAAACGCCCTAAAAACGGGCGTTTTTGCTTTTTAGCGTCCCGACTAAAGTTGAAAAGAGTTCTTGCCAGTGCCTTGCTAATGTACATGTTGAAACATTTTTTTAACAACAATACCAATCGTAAGGAGACGGCAATGGCATTTGAAAGCGAAGAAAGAGCCAAAGCCTACTGGGACAAGAACGTGAAGCTCATGATTACCCTGATGGTCATCTGGTTCGTAGTGTCTTTCGGCTGCGGCATTTTATTTGTCGACGTACTTAATCAATTTCAATTAGGTGGATACAAACTCGGGTTCTGGTTTGCTCAACAAGGCTCCATCTATGCCTTCCTAGGTATTATTTTCTACTACGCGTGGAAAATGCGCCAAATCGACCGTGAATTCGGCGTAGATGAGTAAGGAGTAACTCAGATGGATTTGAAAACTATTACCTATCTGGTGGTTGGCGCAACGTTCGTCCTCTACATCGGTATTGCGATTTGGGCTCGTGCGGGCTCAACCAAAGAATTCTATGTAGCAGGCGGCGGTGTAAACCCTGTTGCTAACGGCATGGCAACCGCAGCAGACTGGATGTCAGCAGCATCGTTCATCTCAATGGCAGGCTTGATTGCCTTCATGGGCTACGGCGGCTCGGTATTCCTGATGGGTTGGACAGGCGGTTACGTACTGCTTGCACTTCTGCTTGCGCCATACCTACGTAAGTTCGGTAAGTTTACTGTGCCAGAATTCGTAGGTGAGCGTTTCTACTCTAACGCAGCACGTATCGTAGCGGTTGTGTGTCTTATCATCGCATCAGTAACTTACGTTATCGGTCAGATGAAAGGCGTGGGCGTGGCGTTCGGGCGTTTCCTAGAAGTGGATTACTCAACAGGTCTACTGATCGGTATGTGTATCGTATTCATGTACGCCGTAATGGGCGGCATGAAAGGCATTACCTACACGCAGATTGCTCAATATTGCGTACTCATTCTTGCTTACACTATTCCTGCAATCTTTATCTCTCTGCAACTAACAGGTAACCCACTACCACAGATCGGCTTAGGCAGTACCATCCAAGGCACCGATGTTTATCTACTCGATCGGCTCGACCAAGTGGTCACCGAACTCGGCTTCAGTGAATACACCACTCAAGTTCGTGGCGACACGCTAAACATGTTCGTGTACACCATGTCACTGATGATCGGTACGGCGGGTCTGCCACACGTAATCATCCGTTTCTTTACCGTGCCTAAGGTTCGTGATGCACGTACATCAGCAGGTTGGGCACTAGTTTTCATCGCTATCCTTTACACAACAGCACCTGCAGTATCAGCAATGGCACGTCTAAACTTAATGGATACCGTTAACCCAGCTCCGGGTCAGCACCTTGCTTATGATGAGCGTCCTGACTGGTTCAAGAACTGGGAGAAAACAGGTCTACTAGGCTTTGATGATAAGAACGGCGACGGTCTGATCGAGTACACGTCAAACCCAGCAACCAATGAGCTGAAAGTTGACCGTGACATCATGGTACTAGCAAACCCAGAGATTGCTAAGCTACCTAACTGGGTTATCGCACTTGTCGCAGCAGGTGGTCTGGCGGCAGCACTATCGACAGCTGCAGGTCTACTACTGGCGATTTCGTCCGCAATATCTCATGACTTAATCAAAGGTGTGATAAATCCGAACATATCCGAGAAGAAAGAGCTGCTCGCGAGCCGAATCTCTATGGCAGTCGCCATCGCAGTCGCCGGTTACTTAGGCTTGAATCCGCCAGGGTTTGCAGCCGGTACGGTAGCGCTCGCCTTCGGTCTGGCGGCATCCTCCATCTTCCCTGCGTTGATGATGGGTATCTTCAGTAAGAGCATCAACAAAGAAGGCGCAATCGCGGGTATGATTGCGGGTATCAGTATCACGCTATTCTACGTATTCCAGCACAAAGGCATCCTATTTGTTGCTGACTGGACTTACCTACAAAGCTGGGGTCAGAACTGGTTCCTAGGCATCGAACCAAACGCATTTGGTGCAATTGGTGCTGTGTTCAACTTCATCGTGGCATTCGCTGTATCGAAAGTAACGGCAGAAACACCACAAGAAGTAAAAGACCTAGTCGAGCACGTACGTGTACCAGCAGGCGCTGGCGGTGCGGTAGACCACTAAAATATAACGCAAACCACAAAAGCCCCACTTGGGGCTTTTTTATTCACTTAACTTATTCTAATAATTAGAGATTCCCTGAACCGTAGCAAGGAAGCATACCAATGCCATTGATTATATGTTCAGGGGTTACGCGGAAAAAATCGCTTAGAACAAGGCAAAGATTGCTGCAAGCTAGTTGCTCTAACTTCAAAATCTTTAACGAAGTTATTAGCGATTTTAGCCAGTAAAAATGAACAGATAATTGATGGGATTAGTATTTTATGTTCAAAAACAAGCACTTTATTATCGCTCTGTTGATCGCCCCGATTCTGTCTTTGATCGCTTATTTCGGTACAGACATGGCTCTAAGTGAGAAACCTCATGCCGCTAAAGAAGGGGAAAGCTACAAACTGGCCAGCAAGTCGAATTGCCGTTATACCAGTGGCTTGTGTGATATGGAGAACGGCGACTTTAAAGTGAAGTTTCGCTCAGAAAAGCTGACTCAAGATAGCCTAGAGTTGTCTTTACATGCGGCTTACCCACTGGAAGGAGTGAAGCTTTCAGTCGTGGATAGCCAAGAGCAAAACGCACAACCAATTGACATGAAGCCAGCGGATCAAGCCGGACAAAACTGGACCATCACTTTGCCTAAGCCTGCATCAGCCGAGAGTTGGCTACGTGTTGCGATTCAATCTGAAGGCACGCTCTACTACGGTGAAACGCAAACAGCGTTTGTGAAATACGAAACCCTGTTTACGGACAAATAACTTACTTGCTCCATAAGGCTTGAAGACGCATTTGAGCCAACCTTATCTCGCGAAAGAATACCGAGCTTAATTGTAGAGATTGAGCTCTCCCACTTCAGCCGATACTGAGTCCGAGTATCGGCTTTTTTTGTTGTGTTATTTCCTCAAAAAAGCTGTGGTTGCTAATCGACAATTAATTGATAATAATTATCATTATCTTAAGTATCGAGGTAACTATGGACAGCAGCCAAGCCATCTACAACGCCTTTTTTAAAGCGCAAGACCGATTCCTTCATGTGTATGCGCCAAGCGGCTTCGAACCCGATGTGATCCATGATTACATCCATTGGGGTATGGTGCTGTCGTCCATCTACGATCACGATGCAGAGCACGAAAACCTGTTGCTGTGCGAGCTGTATTTGCGCCAAGTCTACTTCCATCTACTTGATGCCATTCAGGACCCTGCGCGCAGCCGCATCTTCCGCCGAGTCTGCCTCGATTCTATTCACACTCCGCTACTTTGTCTCAAACGTTACTACTACCAATTTGAGGATGGCGATGTGAAATTTCTCTCATTACAACAACAATTACGTCTGATACAGACGCCACTCGATTAAACAAAAGGAACCTACCATGACCACGGAATTCCGTATCGAAGCGGACAGCATGGGCGAAATCAAAGTCCCAGCCAACGCTTTGTATCAAGCCCAAACTCAACGCGCTGTCGATAACTTTGCTTTCAGCAAACACACCATGCCGACAGGGTTTATTCAAGCACTCGCTCACATCAAACAAACCGCAGCGCTTACCAATGCTCAACTTGGCTTGCTAGAAGGTGATATTGCCAATGCCATCGCTGATGCCGCGCAAGCCATCATTGATGGTAAACACATCGATCAATTCCCTATCGATGTATTCCAAACTGGCTCGGGCACGAGCTCAAACATGAATGCCAACGAAGTGATTGCAACATTGGCATCTGAGCATCTAGGCGGAACAGTCAATCCAAACGATCACGTCAATATGGGTCAAAGCAGTAACGACGTAGTGCCTACTGCGATTCAAGTCAGCTCTGCAATTGCAATTGAAAAACAGCTACTACCAGCACTGTCCCACCTAAGTGAAACACTAGAGACTAAGCAGCAAGCTCTGAAAGATGTGGTGAAAACAGGTCGTACGCACCTCATGGATGCGATGCCAATTACCTTCGCCCAAGAGCTTGGTGGTTGGCAGTTCCAAATCGAACACGCTAAACAAGCCATCGAACAAACACTGCCAGCAGTGAAAGCGTTAGCTCAAGGCGGAACAGCGGTGGGTACAGGGATCAACGCCGATCCACGCTTCGCCGATCTTTTTGCCGATAACCTAACGCAATCAACGCGCATCGAGTTTGCTTCAAGCAAAAACTTCTTCTTCAATCTCAGCAGTCAGGATGCGATCGTCGCCCTATCGGGACAGCTCAAAACAGCAGCAGTTGCGATCATGAAGATCGCAAACGATCTTCGCTGGATGAACTCAGGTCCACTAGCCGGCTTAGGTGAAATCGAACTGCAAGGCTTACAACCGGGCTCTTCTATCATGCCGGGCAAAGTGAACCCTGTGATTCCAGAAGCAGCGGCCATGGCGTCTGCCCAAGTGATCGGTAACGACGCAACCATTACCGTTGCCGGTCAATCGGGTAACTTCCAACTTAACGTGATGCTACCAGTGATTGCTCACAATGTACTAGAAAGCATTGAACTGCTGTCGAACAGCGCCGTTGCTTTGGCAGACAAAGCCATTGCGACGTTTGAAGTGCGCCAAGACAACCTTGATGTTGCACTGGCGAAGAACCCGATTCTGGTCACCGCACTTAACCCTGTGATTGGCTACCTAAAAGCAGCGGAAGTGGCGAAGAAAGCCTACAAACAAGGTCGCGCTATCATTGATGTCGCTGAAGAAGAAACGGACTTAGATCGTACCACATTAGAAAGATTGCTCGATCCAGCCAAACTGACTCAAGGCGGCGTTGCAGAATAAGCCACCGACCGATCACCCCCTTAAAGCAAAAGACCTCCAATCGGAGGTCTTTTCTTCTAGGCGACTCGATTGAGCACCGAACGCAATTTCAAAGGTTTCACCGGTTTGGCGATAAAACTAAACCCATTGGCTTTAATGCCTTCCATCATGTCATCGGTTCGGTCGGCACTGATGATCACCCCTTCAAAGCGATTACCCAGACGCAAGCGGCATTGCTGCAACACTTCTAACCCTGTTCGACCATTGTCTAAACGATAATCGGAGAAAATCACATCCGGCAACCAATCGTCTTCGATCGCTTTCAGACTCTCAACGATGTCGGTCGCAATGCGAATATCACACCCCCAGCGTGAGAGTAGATTCTCCATTCCAACTAGAATATCCGGCTCATTATCGACACACAGCACACGAATATGGCTTAAGTCGGATTGTGCACTCTTCACTGCTTTGACTGCCGGAATGTGCACCTTCTCTGCTTTATCTAAGGTAATCGAGAACACGCTGCCTTGACCAAACCACGAACGCATCGAGATTTCATGCCCCAGCACTTGAGCAATCCCTTTCGAAATAGCTAAGCCTAACCCCAGACCTTGGTCAGAACGCACTTGAGTACCACGATTAAACTCTTCGAAGATCTCTTGTTGCTTCTCTTCTTCGATGCCCATACCGTTATCCCACACATCGATACGCACTCGGCCTTGTACGCGACGCACACCGAGCGCCACTTTACCATTCGGGCTATAACGGAACGCATTGGTGAGGAAGTTCTGTACCACGCGGCGTAGCAATTTCGGATCGGATTTCACCATCAAGGACGATGGGATCATGGTGAACTCAATACCTTGTTGTTTCGCCAACGCGCTGAATTCAGCATTCAAGTTTGCCAACACATCATTGACCGCAAAGCCATGCACATTGACGTCCAGCTTGCCCGATTCCAAACGTGAAATATCCAGCAAGTCACCAATCAAATCTTCCGCCGCCCCTAATGCACTCTCAATGTGGGTCGACAGCTTTTGGGTTTCACTGTCTTTGGCAACTTCCGACAGCGAAGAAGCAAACAGACGAGCGGCATTCAGCGGCTGCATCAAGTCATGGCTTACCGCGGCTAAGAAGCGCGACTTGGACTGTGACTCATGCTCAGAGCGCTGCGTCGCAGCCACCAGCTGTTTGTTCAATTGTTCCAACTCACGAGTACGAGCGCGAACGCGCTCTTCTAGTGTCTCATTAGCATCTTTCAGAGCTTGCTCCGCATCGCGGAACACGGTGATATCGGTAAAGCTCATCACGAAACCGCCACCGGGCATTGGGTTACCTTGCACTTCAATTACGCGACCATCTGGACGCACACGGGAAGAGGTATGTCGCGTGCCTTGTTCAAGGTGATAAACACGGCGACGAACGTGATCTTCAGGGTCACCCGGACCACATAAACCTTGCTCAGCATTATGACGAATCACATCCGCAATCGGACGCCCGACTTGAATCAATCCCGGCGGGAAGACAAACAACTCCAGATAACGTTGGTTCCACGCCACCAGCCTTAGTTGCTTGTCGACCACTGCGATGCCTTGTCCAATATGTTCAATCGCACCTTGCAATAAGCCACGGCTGAAATCGTACAGCTCTGAGGCTTCATCGACGATGGTCGCTACTTCCTCAAGCTGCATGTTTCTACCTTGCAAAGCAGAAGTAAGTACTAACTTAGCTGAAGATGCACCAAACACACCGGCAAGTACGCGCTCAGTGTGTCGAATCAAGGTAGAAGGGGCTTGTTGGTTGGGAAGCAGCTCTTCGCGTTGCTGACTCCAATAGGTTTGGAAGGCGGATTTCACTCGCGTTCGTCCCACAAATCGTGACGCTAACATCTCCAGTTCACTGACCGTCACACGGCTCTGATACAAGCTGATGTTTTCACTTTCAGGCAACGGCGTACCGACGAATGACGCCGATTGTAAGCGTTCACTTATGCTTGGGCGCGTAGCTAGTGATACCGCAACAAAACACGCGGTATTCGCCACCACGCTGAGGATCATGCCCCAGTCAGAAACAGCAATACCAAAGCCTACCAATAAATCAGGCGGAGTAATCAACCAAATCAGCAAGTTGTTGCTTGCGTCCCCCGCCAGCATGTCGGTTTGGCTCATTAAAGTAATCAACCAAATGGTGAACCCCACCAGCAAACCAACATACACGCCTTTCTTGTTGCCCTGACGCCAGTACATACCGCCAAGCAGAGACGGAGCGAACTGGGTAATCGCAGCAAACGAGAGAAAACCTATCGCAGAGAGTGAGTGGATACTATCTAAAGCCTGATAAAAGCCCCATGCACCAATCAAAAGAAGCAGAATAAGCCCGCGACGTATACGTAATAACAGCGTAGAGAAGTGATGATGATTGCGTTTTGATAACTTCATCCGGCGCAGAATCAGCGGCATCACCAAATCGTTAGATACCATGATCGCTAAGGCAATAGTCGAGACGATAACCATGCCGCTTGCCGCGGAAGTACCGCCCAAAAATGCCAGTAAGGCGATGTCATTCGCGCCCACCGCCATCGGCACGCTGATCACGTACGTATCGGCAGGGCTGCCACTCAATAAGCTTTGCCCTACCCATGCGATTGGCAGAACGAAAATGCCCATCAGAATCAGATACAACGGGAACAACCAACGCGCAACGTGTAAGTCTTGCGCGCGTTCATTCTCAACCACCATGGTATGGAATTGACGTGGCAAACAGACAATCGCCAGCATGGTCAGAATGGTATGAATCAGCAAGGTCGGAATATTGGGTGATTCATAGGTTTCAGCGGCAATATCGGCTAGGTGGAAGCTTTCGGTATCCATCGCGAGCCAAACAATAAACACCCCCACCACTAAAAACGCCACCAACTTAAGCACTGATTCAAACGCAATCGCCATCATCATGCCGCGGTGATGTTCCGTGTTATCGATATGACGCGTACCAAACAGCATGGTGAAGATCGCCATCGCCCCGACCACAAACCAAGATACGCTGTAGTTTTGATAACTGAGATCAGATGCCAAGTCCGGCGCGATGATCTCCAACCCCATGGTGATGCCACGCAATTGCAAAGCGATATACGGAAGAATGCCTGCCACTGCGATTAAAGTGACAACCACCGCCAAACCTTGTGATTTGCCATAGCGGGCGGCAATGAAATCGGCAATGGAGGTGATGTGCTCACGCTTGGCAATCAAGATCAGCCGAGCGAGGACGCGCCAGCCGATGGTAAATACGATGATCGGCGCGATATAGATGGGCAGGAAGGACCAAGGATTGTTGCTCGCCTGTCCGACCGTGCCGTAGAAGGTCCACGACGTACAGTACACCGCAATTGACAAACTGTAGATCCATGGTCGCCAACGCGCTAACCATCTCTTTTGTTTGTCACCGTACCAAGCGATTAAAAACAGGATTCCCAAATACGCCAAAGAAACGGGAATCACGAGCCATCCTTGCATCCGATATCCTTTCTTACTTTTCTTGCCTTTCTTGCTGTTTTTAAAGCAAGGAATAAAAAAACCTCTCCATAAGGGAGAGGTTTCATTTAACACTGCTTTCACAACAGAGACAAAGGTTAGTTTTTAATCTCTGTCACAGAAGCTTAATTCTGTGCTTCAGGCGCATTGGCTGAGAGATCAACTACATTACTTTCATCATTTTGAGGCTCAACTTTGATAAACAGTGCAATAAAGCCCATCGCCGCCATCAACCAGAAGATATTCGCACCCCAGTGTTCGTAGCCCCAACCACTGATCACTGTCATCAACGCGATAAACGCACCCAGTGGGATTGCGTTATATAGTGCCTGCAATGCCACCATCTTGTTCTCGGCTGAGTTCTGGATGTATTGAATCGCAGCAATGTGCGCCATGGCAAACGTCACGCCGTGAAGCATTTGCACTACCACCAACGCCAAAATAGAGGTCGTAGACGCCGTCATGCCCCAACGTAGCATCACACCACCAGCCGCAACCACAAACAAAGTACGCAAAGACCAGCCCGCGAACAAACGCTTACTCAGGGCAAACACAGCAACTTCAGCTGCCACGCCCAAGCTCCATAAGTAGCCAATCACATCTTCTGAATGACCCGCTGCTTTCCAGTGAATCGCGCTAAAACCATAGTACGCCGCATGACTGCCTTGGATTAACGCCACTAGCACAAGGAACTTCACGACCGGTTTATCCGTCAGCAACGCTGAGAGTTTTGGACGCTCAGAATGTTGACCTTCGCGTGTCACTGGCATTGGGTTGGTGTTACGCATTGCAAACAAGAGCGAGATAAACACACCGACCATCGCCGTGTACAAAATCATGTCAGAGCCAAACTCTGCCACCAAGTAACCCACCACAGTAGAGCCTGCAATAAAGGCAACCGAGCCCCACAATCGGGTGCGACCGTAATCAAGCATTTTCAAACGAGCGTAGTAGTTCGCCATCGCATCAGACAGAGGCACGACAGGACCACAACACAAGTTGAACAAGACAGTGGCAAGCGCCATTAACCAGAAGTTACCGCCAGTGAAGAAGTGGAAACCAACAAATATAAGGGCAGCAAAACTTAACCAGCGCAATGCAGGCATGAGATGTTCGACTTTATGCAAACGTGGGGTAAGTACCATGTTCGCCACACAGCGCGTCGCTAAACCTAGACCCACTAACAGACCAATATCTGTTGGAGAAACGCCCTGCTCTTTAAACCACAACGACCAAAATGGCAGATACACGCCATACGCAAAAAAGAATCCGAGAAAATACTGGGAAATCCAGCCATACGGAGAGGGTTTCAACATCACTGACATCCTAAAAAACGACAAAAACTAACGACTTCCGCCACGTAAACGTTTGGGACGCGGAATTATGGATCGCAATGCGTAATAGAAAAAGGGAAGAATCGGCAACTTACCGTTTCCTCAATGGCACAGGGTCTCGAAATGCAAAATTAGATTGTGACGATTTAGACCAAAGTCGTCTGGCTTCGGCAGGGAAATTTGTCAGACTTAGAATGTGTTCCCACCAAATTTAGGTGCTCTCATGCCTGACAAATTTAATATGCAATCTCCACCGTTCGATCGCCTGACTGACGCACAGCAAAATCGACTGCGCTCGTCTCTTGATGTGGCGTACTACCGAACGCGAGATGTCATCTTAGCTTGCGGGCAAGACAACCCTCACCTGCACGTGCTGATTAAAGGCGCTGTAGAAGAGCGCTCAAAAGATCAAGACGAAGTGTTTGCTCACTACGCTAACGACGACATGTTTGATGTGCGCTCTTTGTTTGAAGAAAGCGTGCGCCATCAGTATGTGGCACTGGAAGATACCCTCTCGTACTTGCTGCCCAAAGAAGTGTTTCTTGAGCTGTATAACGAGAACGGACAGTTCGCCGCCTACTTCGATAACAACTTATCCAAACGCCAAGCCCTCATTGAAGCGGCTCAACAGCAGCAAAACCTCGCGGAATTCATTCTGACTAAAGTCGATAGCAGTATCTATCACCCACCGATGCTATTGGCACCTGATATGCCAATTAATCAGGTCACTAAAACACTTAAAGACAATGGCATTGATGCCGCTTTGGTTCAGCTAAACCAAGATGACCCACGCCTAGAGCAATATCCATCGGCGCATCCCTACGCGATAGTGACGCGAACCAATATGCTCCATGCAGTGATGCTTGACGACCACCCACTCGATACACCAGTGAGTGAGATCGCAACCTTCCCTGTTTATCACGTCGATGATGGCGACTTCTTGTTTAACGCCATGATCACCATGACGCGTAATCGCATGAAGCGTCTAATGGTGTGCGAAGGCAATCAAGCGGTCGGTATGTTGGATATGACGCAAATCCTCAGCGCGTTTTCCACTCACTCACACGTACTGACACTCAGCATAGCGAGAGCCAGCAGCGTGGAAGAGTTAGCCCTAGCTTCCAATCGACAGCGCCAGTTGGTGGATAGCTTGCTGACCAACGGGATCCGTACTCGCTTCATCATGGAGCTGATTTCTGCTGTAAACGAACAAATCATCGAAAAAGCGTTTGAGCTTGTGGTACCACCAGCACTGCACGATCACTGCTGTCTGATAGTGCTTGGCTCGGAAGGTCGTGGAGAGCAAATCCTCAAAACCGATCAAGATAACGCACTGATCATCCAAGATGGGCTGGAATGGGAACATTGCTCCGAAGTCATGCAAACCCTCACCCACACCTTGCAGCAACTGGGCTATCCACTCTGCCCAGGCAAAGTCATGGTTAACAATCCTAAGTGGGTTCGAACGCAGCAAGACTGGATAAAAACGCTCGATGGTTGGATTACTAAAGCGCAGCCAGAACAAATCATGGATTTAGCCATCTTCAGTGACGCTCATGCGGTCGCAGGCAATCAAGAGTTGCTCACGCCTATCGCCGAGCACCTCAGAGACAGCATGAAAGATCGCATGTTGATTCTGTCCGATTTCACTCGCCCTGCTCTGCAGTTTTCCGTGCCTCTTACTCTGTTTGGTAACGTAAAAAGTGCTAAAGACGGGCTGGATATTAAACGCGGCGGCATCTTTCCAATTGTGCATGGCATTCGCACTTTGGCATTGGAATACGCGATTGAAGAGAAGAACACCTTCGAGCGTATCGAAGCACTGAGAAACAAGCGTATCTTAGAACCAGAAACCGCCGATAACCTCAATGAGGCGCTGAAGCTGTTCTTCAAGATCCGTTTGAACCAGCAATTAAGTAAGCAGGAAGCACTGAACAACATCGACATTAAACAGTTAGACAGGACAGAACGAGATCTACTGCGCCACAGCTTACACGTGGTGAAGAAGTTTAAGCAGTTCTTAGGCTTCCATTATCAAATCCGTGATTAGAGTCTTTTAGGCAAATAAGACGAGAGGTAACAGGGATGAATTGGCTACAAAGGAAATACTGGCATTACAAGCTGAAAGGCTCACCTTATCAGCCACTGTTTTGTTCGCCACAAAAAGGCGAGTTTGTCTCTCTCGATTGCGAAACCACCAGCTTGGACCCAAATCGAGCCGAGCTGGTGACTATCGCTGCGACCAAAATCATCGACAATCGCATCATCACCAGCAAACCGTTCGAAGTTCGACTTCGCGCCCCGCAATCACTCGATTCAGGCTCGGTAAAAATTCACCATATCCGCCATCAAGATTTGGTGGATGGCATCAGCGAAAAAGAAGCGCTCATCAAGCTACTCGACTTTATCGGCAATCGTCCTTTGGTTGGCTACCACATTCGCTATGACAAAAAGATCCTCGACCTCGCTTGTCTGAGGCATTTAGGCTTTCCACTGCCCAACCCACTCATCGAAGTAAGCCAGATTTATCACGACAAGCTCGAACGCCATTTGCCTAATGCCTACTTCGACTTAAGTCTTGATGCGATTTGTAAGCACCTTGAACTGCCGATTCAAGACAAACACGATGCCCTGCAAGACGCAAAATCCGCGGCTTTGGTGTATGTGCGTCTCACCAAAGGCGATTTACCAAACCTGAGCGTGCCTTATACCCAATAGGTTCAATACGCAGCTTTCGATCCACCTCCCACATTCGCTTTAAATTCAGCAATATCGCGGCGCATTCCTCACTCTCATCCTAAAGTCTAATTGTGGAAATACGCGCTGTGACTGACAGTTATATGCACAGCAACGTTCTTGATGAATCACAGACTAAAGAACGGAAACCGCCCTACAAAAGACGAAGGTCGAGAATTAAAGGCACAAGGAGAGAAGCCATGAGCGAAGCCCACGTTTATCCGGTAAAAGAAAATATTAAAAACCATACGCATGCGGATAATGACACTTACCTAGCCATGTATCAGCAGTCGGTAAGCGACCCAGAAGGCTTCTGGAGCGAACACGGTAAAGTTGTCGATTGGATTAAGCCATTCACTCAAGTTAAAAACACCTCTTTCGATACTGGTCACGTCGACATTCGTTGGTTCGAAGACGGCACGCTGAACGTATCTGCAAACTGTATTGACCGTCACCTTGCCGAGCGTGGCGATGAAGTCGCGATCATCTGGGAAGGCGATGATCCTGCTGACGACAAAACCCTCACATTCAATGAACTGCACAAAGAAGTGTGTAAGTTCTCTAACGCCCTAAAAGAGCAAGGCGTGCACAAAGGCGACGTGGTTTGTCTTTACATGCCAATGGTGCCAGAAGCGGCTATCGCAATGCTGGCATGTACCCGTATTGGTGCGGTTCATACCGTGGTATTTGGTGGTTTCTCGCCAGAAGCCCTGTCCGGTCGTATCATCGACTCAGACGCAAAAATTGTTATCACCGCTGACGAAGGCGTTCGTGGTGGTCGCGCAGTACCACTGAAGAAAAACGTTGATGAAGCACTGACAAACCCAGAAGTAAAAACCATCGACAAAGTAGTCGTTCTAAAACGTACGGGTGGCGACATTGATTGGCACGAGCACCGTGACGTTTGGTGGCACGAAGCAACAGCTGTCGTTTCTGACGTATGTCCACCTGAGGAGATGAAAGCAGAAGACCCTCTGTTCATTCTTTACACTTCAGGCTCAACAGGTAAGCCAAAAGGCGTGCTGCACACCACAGGTGGTTACCTAGTGTACGCGACCATGACCTTCAAGTACGTGTTCGATTACCAAGAAGGTGAAACGTTCTGGTGTACTGCGGATGTGGGTTGGATTACAGGTCACACTTACTTAATTTACGGTCCACTGGCGAACGGTGCGAAGACCATTCTTTTCGAAGGTGTACCAAACTACCCAAGCACGGCTCGCATGAGTGAAGTGGTTGATAAGCATCAAGTAAACATTCTCTACACTGCACCAACAGCGATTCGTGCACTAATGGCAAAAGGTAACGAAGCGGTAGCCGGAACATCTCGTTCAAGCCTGCGTGTAATGGGCTCAGTAGGTGAACCTATCAACCCTGAAGCATGGGAGTGGTACTACAAGACCATTGGTAATGAAAACTCACCTATCGTTGATACTTGGTGGCAAACAGAGACAGGCGGTATCTTGATTGCGCCACTACCAGGTGCAACCGATCTTAAACCAGGTTCTGCAACTCGCCCATTCTTCGGCGTACAACCAGCGCTAGTGGACAACATGGGTAACATCATTGAAGAGACCGCAGCAGAAGGTAACTTAGTGATCCTTGATTCATGGCCAGGTCAGATGCGTACTGTTTACGGCGACCATGAACGCTTTGAGCAAACCTACTTCTCTACCTTCAAAGGCATGTACTTCACCAGTGATGGCGCACGTCGTGACGAAGACGGCTATTACTGGATCACAGGTCGTGTAGATGACGTACTGAACGTTTCAGGTCACCGCATGGGTACCGCAGAAATTGAATCAGCACTGGTTGCACACGATAAAATTGCGGAAGCGGCAATTGTCGGTATTCCTCATGACATCAAAGGTCAGGCAATTTACGCATACGTCACACTTAATGATGGTGAATTCCCATCAGCCGAGCTGCACAAAGAGGTGAAAGACTGGGTACGTAAAGAGATAGGTCCAATCGCGACACCAGACGTGCTGCACTGGACAGACTCTCTACCAAAAACTCGCTCCGGTAAAATCATGCGCCGCATCCTACGTAAGATTGCAACGGGTGATACCAGCAACCTAGGTGATACTTCGACACTGGCAGATCCAAGTGTTGTAGACAAGCTAATTGCAGAGAAAGCAGAACTGGCATAACACCCAGCCCCTGTTTTAAACGCTAGCCCTAAAAGCCACCATTGCATATGGTGGCTTTTTTGTGCGTGGACGCAAAATAAACCACAGAAAGCACATGGCAATTATGTTGTTTTTGTTAACTTGGTTACAGAAACGGCGGGGGTTATTGGGAGATTAGACCAGTAAATTGCTGCTAATTGCTGTGAATTAGCTATAATCTTGGTCGATTTTTTAAAATTTGCTCGGTTTTAACAAAAAAATCGTGCTGAATTATCGTATATTTGGGAATATAAACGTTCCACTCACGATAAAGGAAGATAGCAACATAATGTCTGCAAAGTCACGGATTCTAGTTCTAAACGGACCAAATCTTAATCTATTAGGTCTGCGTGAACCGACACATTACGGTAACAACACCCTAGCACAGATTGTTGACGCATTGACTGAACAAGCTCACAACTCTGGGGTGGAACTTGAACACCTGCAATCGAATCGTGAGTACGAACTGATTGAAGCTATCCACGCTGCATATGACAAAGTGGACTTCATTATCATCAACCCAGCGGCTTTCACTCATACCAGTGTCGCGCTGCGTGATGCATTACTTGGCGTAGCCATCCCATTTATCGAAGTGCACCTATCGAACGTTCACGCTCGTGAGCCGTTCCGTCATCACTCTTATCTGTCAGATAAAGCAGAAGGAGTGATTTGTGGCTTAGGTGCACAAGGTTATGAATTCGCTCTGTCTGCAGCAATCGCGAAATTGCAGGCAAAGTAAACCAAACACTCTGCAGCCCTTTGGGGTTGTCTTAATCACAAGATAAAAGAGAAAGAAAAGATGGATATTCGTAAAATCAAGAAGCTAATCGAGTTAGTTGAAGAATCTGGCATTGCTGAGCTAGAAATCTCTGAAGGTGAAGAGTCAGTACGCATCAGTCGTAGTGGCCCTGCAGCTGCTCCAGCACCAGTTCATTACGCAGCAGCTCCAGTAGCAGCACCTGCACCAGTGACAGCAGCTCCAGTAGCAGACGCACCAGCAATGGCAGCAGAAGCGCCAGCAGCAGTTCCTGCAGGTCACCAAGTTCTTTCTCCAATGGTTGGTACTTTCTACCGCTCACCAAGTCCAGACGCGAAATCATTCGTTGAAGTTGGTCAGAGCGTAAATGCTGGCGACACACTATGTATCGTTGAAGCAATGAAAATGATGAACCAAATCGAAGCGGACAAATCAGGTGTTGTAACTGCAATCCTAGTTGAAGACGGCCAACCAGTTGAATTCGACCAACCACTAGTTGTAATCGAATAAGCGGGGCTTGCCTTATGCTAGATAAAGTAGTCATCGCGAACCGAGGTGAAATTGCACTTCGTATCCTTCGCGCTTGTAAAGAATTAGGCATTAAGACTGTGGCAGTTCACTCAACAGCTGACCGCGATCTTAAGCACGTACTACTCGCAGACGAAACAGTATGTATCGGTCCTGCTCGTGGTATCGACAGCTACCTAAACATCCCTCGTATCATTTCTGCAGCAGAAGTGACGGGTGCAATTGCGATTCACCCGGGTTACGGCTTCCTATCTGAGAACGCAGACTTTGCTGAACAAGTAGAGCGTAGCGGTTTCATCTTCGTTGGTCCTAAAGCAGACACTATCCGTATGATGGGTGACAAAGTGTCCGCAATCAACGCAATGAAAAAAGCAGGCGTTCCTTGTGTACCAGGCTCTGACGGTCCACTAGATAACGACGAAGACAAAAACAAAGCTCACGCTAAGCGTATCGGCTACCCAGTAATCATCAAAGCCTCTGGTGGCGGCGGTGGTCGTGGTATGCGTGTTGTACGTTCTGAAGCAGAACTTGTTCAAGCTATCGCTATGACGCGTGCAGAAGCAAAAGCGGCGTTCAACAACGACATGGTTTACATGGAGAAGTTCCTAGAAAACCCTCGTCACGTTGAAGTACAAGTGATTGCTGATGGTCAAGGCGGTGCTATCCACCTAGGTGAACGTGACTGTTCTATGCAGCGTCGTCACCAGAAGGTTGTTGAAGAAGCTCCAGCACCAGGTATCACTGAAGAGATGCGTAAATACATCGGTGAACGTTGTACACGTGCATGTCTAGAAATCGGTTACCGCGGCGCAGGTACGTTCGAATTCCTATACGAGAACGGTGAGTTCTACTTCATCGAAATGAACACTCGTATTCAGGTTGAGCACCCAGTAACAGAAATGGTTACCGGTGTTGACCTAATTAAAGAACAGCTACGCGTAGCAGCAGGTCAACCACTGTCATTCACTCAGGATGACATCAAGATCCGCGGCCATGCGATTGAGTGTCGTATCAACGCAGAAGACCCTGAGCGCTTCCTACCTTCACCAGGTAAGATTGAACGCTTCCACGCACCAGGCGGTATGGGTGTTCGTTGGGAATCTCACATTTACACAGGCTACACAGTACCACCTCATTACGATTCAATGATTGGTAAACTGATCACTTACGGTGAGAACCGTGATGTAGCGATTGCACGTATGAAGAACGCACTAGGCGAGATGATCATTGAAGGCATCAAGACTAACGTTACTCTACAAGAATCAATCATGAATGATGAGAACTTCCAGCACGGTGGTGCAAACATTCACTACCTAGAGAAGAAGCTAGGCCTACAATAAGCCTTCGCTAACCTCATGATAAATGCCCACATCTGTGGGCATTTTTGTTTTGTATAAAGTCTATACTCAAACAAATCGTAGAGTTCTGGTAAACTCTGCGCCACTTCATTCACTTTAAGAGCAAAAACAAATGCCTTGGATTCAAATCAAACTCAACGCGACCAATGAAAACGCTGAGCAAATCGGCGACATGCTAATGGAAGAGACTGGTGCGCTGTCTGTAACATTCCTAGACGCGCAGGATACGCCTGTATTCGAACCTCTGCCTGGCGAAACTCGCTTATGGGGCGATACTGACATTCTGGCACTGTACGATGCAGAAGCTGATACAAACTTCATCATCACTCAAATCAAAGCAAGCGGCATGCTTACTGACGATTTTGCTTACAAAGTAGAACAGCTAGAAGACAAAGACTGGGAACGCGAGTGGATGGAAAACTTCCACCCAATGAAGTTCGGCGAACGCCTATGGATTTGCCCAAGCTGGCGTGAAATTCCAGAGCCAGACGCAGTAAACGTAATGCTAGATCCGGGTCTTGCATTCGGTACAGGTACTCACCCAACTACGGCATTGTGTCTTGAGTGGCTAGAAGGTCTCGATCTATCAGGTAAGACGGTTATCGACTTCGGGTGTGGCTCAGGCATCTTAGCGATCGCAGCGATCAAACTAGGTGCAGAAAAAGTTATCGGGATCGACATTGATCCTCAAGCACTACAAGCATCTCGCGACAACGCTGAACGTAATGGCGTTGCCGATCAACTTGAAGTGTTCCTACCTCAAAACCAACCTGAAGGTCTAATTGCAGACGTTGTGGTTGCGAACATTCTTGCTGGTCCTCTACGTGAACTAGCACCAATAATTAAAGGTTTGGTGAAACCAAATGGTGACCTTGCGATGTCGGGTGTTTTAGACACTCAAGCAGAGGATGTAGCAAACCATTACCGTGACGAGCTTCACATTGACCCAATTGTAGAGCAAAGTGAATGGTGTCGTATCTCTGGTCGTAAGCAAGGCTAGACAAGGTTTTCAGGGCTAATTGTTTGAATTTCATACAAATTACAAAAACAATTTGTAAATGCTCAAATATTAGTCTTTTCACGCAGTAAAAAAATGCGTAAAATGCGCGCCCTTGCTGGTACAGAACTGTGATGACGTTTTGAAAATCGGAAACTATCAACTTAAGAACAATCTAATCGTAGCCCCTATGGCTGGTGTAACGGATAGACCGTTTCGCGAGTTGTGTCTTCGCTATGGTGCGGGAATGGCCGTCAGTGAAATGATGTCTGCTAACCCGAAACTATGGGGAACGTCAAAGTCGAAACAGCGCATGGTACATGAAGGCGAATCGGGCATTCGCTCTGTACAGATTGCCGGTTCCGATCCACAGCTTATGGCCGATGCGGCTCAATTCAGTGTTGAAAACGGTGCGCAAATCATCGACATCAACATGGGCTGCCCAGCAAAGAAAGTGAATAAGAAGCTGGCGGGTTCTGCACTGCTTCAATACCCAGACATCATCAAAGAGATTTTGACTGCGGTAGTGGACGCGGTAGACGTTCCTGTAACGTTAAAGACCCGTACTGGCTGGAACACAGAAAATAAAAACTGTGTTCACATCGCTAAATTAGCCGAAGACTGCGGCATACAGGCTCTTGCACTGCATGGCAGAACAAAAGCGTGTATGTACAAAGGTGAGGCCGAATATGACAGCATTAAAGCGGTTAAACACGCTATATCCATTCCGGTTATCGCAAACGGTGATATCGATAGCCCGGAGAAAGCGAAGTTTGTACTGGAGTACACCGGTGCAGACGCTTTAATGATTGGACGCCCTGCCCAAGGTCGTCCTTGGATTTTCCAGGAAATCCATCACTATTTGGAAAACGGCACCACAATGGATGAGCTTCCAAGTGAGGAAGTGAAAGCCATTATGCTTGGTCATGTTAACGCTCTGCATGATTTCTATGGAGAGTTCTTAGGTCCACGTATCGCGCGCAAGCACGTTGGGTGGTATCTAAAGGAACATGAACAAGCAAGTGAGTTTCGCCGTACCTTCAACGCTATCGACGCAGCTGAGCTGCAACTTGAGGCGTTAGAAGGTTATTTTGATAACGTTGCATCATAATTAAGAGAAGAGCTAGACCGAATATGTTCGAACAAAATCTGACTTCAGAAGCATTAACAGTAACTACAGTAACGTCACAAGACCAGATTACTCAAAAGCCTTTACGTGACTCTGTTAAAGCGTCTCTTAAAAACTACCTAGCTCAACTAAACGGCCAGGAAGTAACAGAACTATACGAATTAGTTCTAGCTGAAGTTGAACAGCCACTATTAGATACCATCATGCAGTACACTCGCGGTAACCAAACTCGCGCAGCAACTATGATGGGTATCAACCGCGGTACTCTTCGCAAAAAACTTAAAAAGTACGGCATGAACTAATAGGTTCATACAGTATTTTTGTAAAAAAGGCTTGGTCAGCAATGATTAAGCCTTTTTTATTTTTTGTTCCTCGCAATCCTGTATTTCATCCTCCCTTACCTTCTCTTACCAACCCTTTGTACAAACATTAGTCAAGCCTGATACATTGAACTGTGATCAGTATTGATTGTGAACTCAATATAAACAGATATAATCAAAGACTTACATTGGATAAAGGAACTAACCTCATGATTTACAAAGAAAGGGAAGATTGGCTTCACGCCATTCTGAATACTCTCCCTGATCATGTCTTTATCCTCAATGAAAACGGTCGCTATATTGAAAGCTTTGGTGGCACTTACCACTCAAAGAAATTCAATGCCGAAAGTTACACTAACCTCTCGTTAAACGATGTTTTGTCATCAAGTAAAGCTTCTGAATTAATAAGTTATATTGATGATGTAATTCGCTCTAATGAGCCAAAAGTCGTCAAATACAGCATCGCACTACAAGACCACCTACTAATGCCAATAGAAGAGCTAGAAGCGTTAGACAACCCAGAGGAAACCTGGTTTGAAGCGATCATCAAACCTGTTGAAAGCTTACAAGACGACGAAAGTTGGGTAATTTGGTCTGTTCGTGACGTAACGAAAACACACCTACTTGAAAAGCGCCTGAAAGAGCTCTCAGAGACTGATGAGCTAACTGGTGTAATGAATCGACGAGCATTCTTAACCAGCCTAGATAAAGCTCTGAACTCGCATTCTCGCCTATCTCAAACACTCTCCTGCGTCATGATCGATATTGACCACTTTAAAGAGATAAATGACCAAGTCGGTCACTTCTCCGGAGATCAGGTGATCAACCATGTAGCAAAGATATGCCAACGAGCAATCCGTGGCACTGACTTTATTGGTCGCTTAGGAGGAGAAGAGTTTGCAGTGATTTTAGTCAACACCAGCGCGATTCAAGCCTATGATGTAGCAGAAAGGATCAGAGGTGCGATTCAAAACGCCCCATGCCAAGTTGATGGTATCGAAATCAGCACAACCGTAAGTATTGGTGTCGCAGAATATGACGGACAAGTATCTAGTGCTAAAGAGCTCATGATTAACGCTGATAAAGCCATGTATTACTCAAAGCACTCTGGACGCAACCAAGTAACACTTCATCACGACTGTATTCCTGATGTCAAAATACAGCACTCCTTAAACCTAAATATCCAAAAGGTTTCTTAGCCCTTCGCTCTTCATCCCCCTTACCTTACATCACCTTATCCACGCACCCTCCAAAACACTCACACGCAGTTCTTTTGCCTAATCGAGTCATAAGCTCGATGTGTTTTAATAGCGAGTTTGAGGCTGTTCTAAAGACAATGGGAAGTAGTGGCATTGTGAGAGGTTAGGTAATGCGTTAGCACTATCTCATGATCAAGTTAGTCACAGGAAAGATATACAGGGATTGGAAAGTGGTGCGACTTTATAAGAAGGGCTCTGGTGATCAGATTTACTTTGCTCCAAATGCAAAAAAGCCCACTCTCTCGAGTGGGCTTCTTCAAATTTAAAGCCTGGCGATGTCCTACTCTCACATGGGGAAGCCCCACACTACCATCGGCGCTAATTCGTTTCACTTCTGAGTTCGGAATGGAAATCAGGTGGGTCCAAATCGCTATGGTCGCCAAGCAAATTCTTTAATTCGGAAAACTGATTTTAAGTTCTACTTACACACATTCAATGTTCTTACATTGAGTCCATCAAAACCCCTTGGGTGTTGTATGGTTAAGCCTCACGGGCAATTAGTACAGGTTAGCTCAACGCCTCACAACGCTTACACACCCTGCCTATCAACGTTCTAGTCTCGAACAACCCTTTAGGATACTTAAAGTATCAGGGAAGACTCATCTCAGGGCTCGCTTCCCGCTTAGATGCTTTCAGCGGTTATCGATTCCGAACTTAGCTACCGGGCAATGCGTCTGGCGACACAACCCGAACACCAGAGGTTCGTCCACTCCGGTCCTCTCGTACTAGGAGCAGCCCCCTTCAATCTTCCAACGCCCACGGCAGATAGGGACCGAACTGTCTCACGACGTTCTAAACCCAGCTCGCGTACCACTTTAAATGGCGAACAGCCATACCCTTGGGACCGACTTCAGCCCCAGGATGTGATGAGCCGACATCGAGGTGCCAAACACCGCCGTCGATATGAACTCTTGGGCGGTATCAGCCTGTTATCCCCGGAGTACCTTTTATCCGTTGAGCGATGGCCCTTCCATTCAGAACCACCGGATCACTATGACCTGCTTTCGCACCTGCTCGAACCGTCATTCTCGCAGTCAAGCGGGCTTATGCCATTGCACTAACCTCACGATGTCCAACCGTGATTAGCCCACCTTCGTGCTCCTCCGTTACGCTTTGGGAGGAGACCGCCCCAGTCAAACTACCCACCAGGCACTGTCCGCAACCCCGATTAGGGGTCAACGTTAGAACATCAACACTACAAGGGTGGTATTTCAAGGACGGCTCCACACAATCTAGCGACTGTGCTTCAAAGCCTCCCACCTATCCTACACATGTAGGGTCAATGTTCAGTGCCAAGCTGTAGTAAAGGTTCACGGGGTCTTTCCGTCTAGCCGCGGGTACACTGCATCTTCACAGCGATTTCAATTTCACTGAGTCTCGGGTGGAGACAGCGTGGCCATCATTACGCCATTCGTGCAGGTCGGAACTTACCCGACAAGGAATTTCGCTACCTTAGGACCGTTATAGTTACGGCCGCCGTTTACCGGGGCTTCGATCAAGAGCTTCGACCGAAGTCTAACCCCATCAATTAACCTTCCGGCACCGGGCAGGCGTCACACCGTATACGTCATCTTACGATTTTGCACAGTGCTGTGTTTTTAATAAACAGTTGCAGCCACCTGGTATCTGCGACTCTCAATAGCTCCATCCGCGAGGGACTTCACCGTCGAGAGCGTACCTTCTCCCGAAGTTACGGTACCATTTTGCCTAGTTCCTTCACCCGAGTTCTCTCAAGCGCCTTGGTATTCTCTACCCGACCACCTGTGTCGGTTTGGGGTACGATTCCTTACAATCTGAAGCTTAGAGGCTTTTCCTGGAAGCATGGCATCAATGACTTCACTACCGTAGTAGCTCGACGTCGTGTCTCAGCCTTAAAAAGAGCCGGATTTACCTAACTCTTAAGCCTACGCACTTGAACCTGGACAACCGTCGCCAGGCCCACCTAGCCTTCTCCGTCCCCCCATCGCAATTGTAAGAAGTACGGGAATATTAACCCGTTTCCCATCGACTACGCCTTTCGGCCTCGCCTTAGGGGTCGACTTACCCTGCCCCGATTAACGTTGGACAGGAACCCTTGGTCTTCCGGCGAGGAGGTTTTTCACCCCCTTTATCGTTACTCATGTCAGCATTCGCACTTCTGATACGTCCAGCATGCGTTACCACACACCTTCAACCGCTTACAGAACGCTCCCCTACCCAATGCACTAAAGTGCATTGCCGCAGCTTCGGTTTACTACTTAGCCCCGTTACATCTTCCGCGCAGGCCGACTCGACCAGTGAGCTATTACGCTTTCTTTAAATGATGGCTGCTTCTAAGCCAACATCCTGGCTGTCTGAGCCTTCCCACATCGTTTCCCACTTAGTAGTAATTTGGGACCTTAGCTGGCGGTCTGGGTTGTTTCCCTCTCCACGACGGACGTTAGCACCCGCCGTGTGTCTCCCGGATAGTACTTACTGGTATTCGGAGTTTGCAAAGGGTTGGTAAGTCGGGATGACCCCCTAGCCTTAACAGTGCTCTACCCCCAGTAGTATTCGTCCGAGGCGCTACCTAAATAGCTTTCGGGGAGAACCAGCTATCTCCAGGTTTGATTGGCCTTTCACCCCTAGCCACAAGTCATCCGCTAATTTTTCAACATTAGTCGGTTCGGTCCTCCAGTTGATGTTACTCAACCTTCAACCTGCCCATGGCTAGATCACCTGGTTTCGGGTCTATATCCAGAGACTGAACGCCCAGTTAAGACTCGGTTTCCCTACGGCTCCCCTAGATGGTTAACCTTGCCACTGAATATAAGTCGCTGACCCATTATACAAAAGGTACGCAGTCACACCACGAAGGTGCTCCTACTGCTTGTACGTACACGGTTTCAGGTTCTATTTCACTCCCCTCACAGGGGTTCTTTTCGCCTTTCCCTCACGGTACTGGTTCACTATCGGTCAGTCAGTAGTATTTAGCCTTGGAGGATGGTCCCCCCATATTCAGACAGGATATCACGTGTCCCGCCCTACTCGATTTCACTTTAAATGCGTTGCCGGTTACGGGGCTATCACCCTGTATCGCACAACTTTCCAGAAGTTTCACCTGACGCATAAAAAGCTTAAGGGCTAGTCCAATTTCGCTCGCCGCTACTTTCGGAATCTCGGTTGATTTCTTTTCCTCGGGGTACTTAGATGTTTCAGTTCCCCCGGTTCGCCTCGCTGCGCTATGTATTCACGCAGCGATACTAGCTTATGCTAGTGGGTTTCCCCATTCGGAAATCCCAGACTCAAATGGTTTTTACTACCTAATCTGGGCTTATCGCAAGTTAATACGTCCTTCATCGCCTCTGACTGCCAAGGCATCCACCGTGTACGCTTAGTCACTTAACCATACAACCCGAAGGAGTTTCGAGTTGATGAACAAGTCACCAAAGTTGTCTGCAATTTTTATACATGATGCAGACTCGATTTTGCCGGACTCAAATTCCAAGAACACTTGAATGTGTTGTATTGGTGTTTGTCATAAAGACAAACATTGAGAACTTTACAAACAAACTTAAAAGTTTGTTTTGTCAGCTTTCCAAATTGTTAAAGAGCTAATCACTTCTAATAAAGTAACCATTTTTAAAAGCACTCATCGAATGCGCTTAAAGATGGTGGAGCTAAGCAGGATCGAACTGCTGACCTCCTGCGTGCAAGGCAGGCGCTCTCCCAGCTGAGCTATAGCCCCATCAAGGTGTCGATACTGTATGCCAATTCCTTGGGAAGGGAATTGGTGGGTCTGAGTGGACTCGAACCACCGACCTCTCGCTTATCAGGCGAACGCTCTAACCACCTGAGCTACAGACCCGGTATCGTCTCTTTTTTTATAAACCGTATCAATCTGTGTGGACACTCATCGTGAGTAATCATCGTATAAGGAGGTGATCCAGCGCCAGGTTCCCCTAGCGCTACCTTGTTACGACTTCACCCCAGTCATGAACCACAAAGTGGTAAGCGTCCTCCCGAAGGTTAAACTACCTACTTCTTTTGCAGCCCACTCCCATGGTGTGACGGGCGGTGTGTACAAGGCCCGGGAACGTATTCACCGTGGCATTCTGATCCACGATTACTAGCGATTCCGACTTCACGGAGTCGAGTTGCAGACTCCGATCCGGACTACGACGCACTTTTTGGGATTCGCTCACTCTCGCAAGTTGGCCGCCCTCTGTATGCGCCATTGTAGCACGTGTGTAGCCCTACTCGTAAGGGCCATGATGACTTGACGTCGTCCCCACCTTCCTCCGGTTTATCACCGGCAGTCTCCCTGGAGTTCCCACCCGAAGTGCTGGCAAACAAGGATAAGGGTTGCGCTCGTTGCGGGACTTAACCCAACATTTCACAACACGAGCTGACGACAGCCATGCAGCACCTGTCTCAGAGTTCCCGAAGGCACCAATCCATCTCTGGAAGTTCTCTGGATGTCAAGAGTAGGTAAGGTTCTTCGCGTTGCATCGAATTAAACCACATGCTCCACCGCTTGTGCGGGCCCCCGTCAATTCATTTGAGTTTTAATCTTGCGACCGTACTCCCCAGGCGGTCTACTTAACGCGTTAGCTCCGAAAGCCACGGCTCAAGGCCACAACCTCCAAGTAGACATCGTTTACGGCGTGGACTACCAGGGTATCTAATCCTGTTTGCTCCCCACGCTTTCGCATCTGAGTGTCAGTATCTGTCCAGGGGGCCGCCTTCGCCACCGGTATTCCTTCAGATCTCTACGCATTTCACCGCTACACCTGAAATTCTACCCCCCTCTACAGTACTCTAGTCTGCCAGTTTCAAATGCTATTCCGAGGTTGAGCCCCGGGCTTTCACATCTGACTTAACAAACCACCTGCATGCGCTTTACGCCCAGTAATTCCGATTAACGCTCGCACCCTCCGTATTACCGCGGCTGCTGGCACGGAGTTAGCCGGTGCTTCTTCTGTCGCTAACGTCAAATGATAGTGCTATTAACACTACCACCTTCCTCACGACTGAAAGTGCTTTACAACCCGAAGGCCTTCTTCACACACGCGGCATGGCTGCATCAGGCTTGCGCCCATTGTGCAATATTCCCCACTGCTGCCTCCCGTAGGAGTCTGGACCGTGTCTCAGTTCCAGTGTGGCTGATCATCCTCTCAGACCAGCTAGGGATCGTCGCCTTGGTGAGCCATTACCTCACCAACTAGCTAATCCCACCTAGGCATATCCTGACGCGAGAGGCCCGAAGGTCCCCCTCTTTGACCCGTAGGTATTATGCGGTATTAGCCATCGTTTCCAATGGTTATCCCCCACACCAGGGCAATTTCCTAGGCATTACTCACCCGTCCGCCGCTCGACGCCGTTATCGTCCCCCGAAGGTTCAGATAACTCGTTTCCGCTCGACTTGCATGTGTTAGGCCTGCCGCCAGCGTTCAATCTGAGCCATGATCAAACTCTTCAATTTAAAGTTTTTGATTCCCTAAATAAATAGGGAGAGGCTCAATGAATACTGACTTCAAAACTACTAATGTAATTTTAAAGCTATTATCGTTCCAACAGAACGATAATGAATTGACTGTGCTGAATCTTTCGATTCAATGGTCACTTCGTTTCATTGAAACCTAATTTGATACCGAAGTATCTAATTGGATTATCATCAACGAGTGCCCACACAGATTGATAGGTCTATATTGTTAAAGAGCTTGGCTTTCAGTGCCTTAGCACTTAAGCGAGGTGCGTATAATACGCTTTCCACTTTGAAAGTCAACATAAAACTCTAAATTTATTTAGAACTTTATGGTGACTCGTCTGTATTCAGACAAGTCGGAAATAAAGCCTGGCGATGTCCTACTCTCACATGGGGAAGCCCCACACTACCATCGGCGCTAATTCGTTTCACTTCTGAGTTCGGAATGGAAATCAGGTGGGTCCAAATCGCTATGGTCGCCAAGCAAATTCTTGCTTTTACTTTCAGCTTTTTCTAAAAACTGAAGGCAAAAAACTTGGAAAACTGATTTAAGTTCTACTTACACACATTCAATGTTCTTACATTGAGTCCATCAAAACCCCTTGGGTGTTGTATAGTTAAGCCTCACGGGCAATTAGTACAGGTTAGCTCAACGCCTCACAACGCTTACACACCCTGCCTATCAACGTTCTAGTCTCGAACAACCCTTTAGGATACTTAAAGTATCAGGGAAGACTCATCTCAGGGCTCGCTTCCCGCTTAGATGCTTTCAGCGGTTATCGATTCCGAACTTAGCTACCGGGCAATGCGTCTGGCGACACAACCCGAACACCAGAGGTTCGTCCACTCCGGTCCTCTCGTACTAGGAGCAGCCCCCTTCAATCTTCCAACGCCCACGGCAGATAGGGACCGAACTGTCTCACGACGTTCTAAACCCAGCTCGCGTACCACTTTAAATGGCGAACAGCCATACCCTTGGGACCGACTTCAGCCCCAGGATGTGATGAGCCGACATCGAGGTGCCAAACACCGCCGTCGATATGAACTCTTGGGCGGTATCAGCCTGTTATCCCCGGAGTACCTTTTATCCGTTGAGCGATGGCCCTTCCATTCAGAACCACCGGATCACTATGACCTGCTTTCGCACCTGCTCGAACCGTCATTCTCGCAGTCAAGCGGGCTTATGCCATTGCACTAACCTCACGATGTCCAACCGTGATTAGCCCACCTTCGTGCTCCTCCGTTACGCTTTGGGAGGAGACCGCCCCAGTCAAACTACCCACCAGGCACTGTCCGCAACCCCGATTAGGGGTCGACGTTAGAACATCAACACTACAAGGGTGGTATTTCAAGGACGGCTCCACACAATCTAGCGACCGTGCTTCAAAGCCTCCCACCTATCCTACACATGTAGGGTCAATGTTCAGTGCCAAGCTGTAGTAAAGGTTCACGGGGTCTTTCCGTCTAGCCGCGGGTACACTGCATCTTCACAGCGATTTCAATTTCACTGAGTCTCGGGTGGAGACAGCGTGGCCATCATTACGCCATTCGTGCAGGTCGGAACTTACCCGACAAGGAATTTCGCTACCTTAGGACCGTTATAGTTACGGCCGCCGTTTACCGGGGCTTCGATCAAGAGCTTCGACCGAAGTCTAACCCCATCAATTAACCTTCCGGCACCGGGCAGGCGTCACACCGTATACGTCATCTTACGATTTTGCACAGTGCTGTGTTTTTAATAAACAGTTGCAGCCACCTGGTATCTGCGACTCTCAATAGCTCCATCCGCGAGGGACTTCACCGTCGAGAGCGTACCTTCTCCCGAAGTTACGGTACCATTTTGCCTAGTTCCTTCACCCGAGTTCTCTCAAGCGCCTTGGTATTCTCTACCCGACCACCTGTGTCGGTTTGGGGTACGATTCCTTACAATCTGAAGCTTAGAGGCTTTTCCTGGAAGCATGGCATCAATGACTTCACTACCGTAGTAGCTCGACGTCGTGTCTCAGCCTTAAAAAGAGCCGGATTTACCTAACTCTTAAGCCTACGCACTTGAACCTGGACAACCGTCGCCAGGCCCACCTAGCCTTCTCCGTCCCCCCATCGCAATTGTAAGAAGTACGGGAATATTAACCCGTTTCCCATCGACTACGCCTTTCGGCCTCGCCTTAGGGGTCGACTTACCCTGCCCCGATTAACGTTGGACAGGAACCCTTGGTCTTCCGGCGAGGAGGTTTTTCACCCCCTTTATCGTTACTCATGTCAGCATTCGCACTTCTGATACGTCCAGCATGCGTTACCACACACCTTCAACCGCTTACAGAACGCTCCCCTACCCAATGCACTAAAGTGCATTGCCGCAGCTTCGGTTTACTACTTAGCCCCGTTACATCTTCCGCGCAGGCCGACTCGACCAGTGAGCTATTACGCTTTCTTTAAATGATGGCTGCTTCTAAGCCAACATCCTGGCTGTCTGAGCCTTCCCACATCGTTTCCCACTTAGTAGTAATTTGGGACCTTAGCTGGCGGTCTGGGTTGTTTCCCTCTCCACGACGGACGTTAGCACCCGCCGTGTGTCTCCCGGATAGTACTTACTGGTATTCGGAGTTTGCAAAGGGTTGGTAAGTCGGGATGACCCCCTAGCCTTAACAGTGCTCTACCCCCAGTAGTATTCGTCCGAGGCGCTACCTAAATAGCTTTCGGGGAGAACCAGCTATCTCCAGGTTTGATTGGCCTTTCACCCCTAGCCACAAGTCATCCGCTAATTTTTCAACATTAGTCGGTTCGGTCCTCCAGTTGATGTTACTCAACCTTCAACCTGCCCATGGCTAGATCACCTGGTTTCGGGTCTATATCCAGAGACTGAACGCCCAGTTAAGACTCGGTTTCCCTACGGCTCCCCTAGATGGTTAACCTTGCCACTGAATATAAGTCGCTGACCCATTATACAAAAGGTACGCAGTCACACCACGAAGGTGCTCCTACTGCTTGTACGTACACGGTTTCAGGTTCTATTTCACTCCCCTCACAGGGGTTCTTTTCGCCTTTCCCTCACGGTACTGGTTCACTATCGGTCAGTCAGTAGTATTTAGCCTTGGAGGATGGTCCCCCCATATTCAGACAGGATATCACGTGTCCCGCCCTACTCGATTTCACTTTAAATGCGTTGCCGGTTACGGGGCTATCACCCTGTATCGCACAACTTTCCAGAAGTTTCACCTGACGCATAAAAAGCTTAAGGGCTAGTCCAATTTCGCTCGCCGCTACTTTCGGAATCTCGGTTGATTTCTTTTCCTCGGGGTACTTAGATGTTTCAGTTCCCCCGGTTCGCCTCGCTGCGCTATGTATTCACGCAGCGATACTAGCTTATGCTAGTGGGTTTCCCCATTCGGAAATCCCAGACTCAAATGGTTTTTACTACCTAATCTGGGCTTATCGCAAGTTAATACGTCCTTCATCGCCTCTGACTGCCAAGGCATCCACCGTGTACGCTTAGTCACTTAACCATACAACCCGAAGGAGTTTCGAGTTGATGAACAAGTCACCAAAGTTGTCTGCAATTTTTATACATGATGCAGACTCGATTTTGCCGGACTCAAATTCCAAGAACACTTGAATGTGTTGTATTGGTGTTTGTCATAAAGACAAACATTGAGAACTTTACAAACAAACTTAAAAGTTTGTTTTGTCAGCTTTCCAAATTGTTAAAGAGCTATGTTAGCTACAAGCTTGCGCTTGTGAACTATCAATCTGTGTGGACACTCATCGTGAATAATCATCGTATAAGGAGGTGATCCAGCGCCAGGTTCCCCTAGCGCTACCTTGTTACGACTTCACCCCAGTCATGAACCACAAAGTGGTAAGCGTCCTCCCGAAGGTTAAACTACCTACTTCTTTTGCAGCCCACTCCCATGGTGTGACGGGCGGTGTGTACAAGGCCCGGGAACGTATTCACCGTGGCATTCTGATCCACGATTACTAGCGATTCCGACTTCACGGAGTCGAGTTGCAGACTCCGATCCGGACTACGACGCACTTTTTGGGATTCGCTCACTCTCGCAAGTTGGCCGCCCTCTGTATGCGCCATTGTAGCACGTGTGTAGCCCTACTCGTAAGGGCCATGATGACTTGACGTCGTCCCCACCTTCCTCCGGTTTATCACCGGCAGTCTCCCTGGAGTTCCCACCCGAAGTGCTGGCAAACAAGGATAAGGGTTGCGCTCGTTGCGGGACTTAACCCAACATTTCACAACACGAGCTGACGACAGCCATGCAGCACCTGTCTCAGAGTTCCCGAAGGCACCAATCCATCTCTGGAAAGTTCTCTGGATGTCAAGAGTAGGTAAGGTTCTTCGCGTTGCATCGAATTAAACCACATGCTCCACCGCTTGTGCGGGCCCCCGTCAATTCATTTGAGTTTTAATCTTGCGACCGTACTCCCCAGGCGGTCTACTTAACGCGTTAGCTCCGAAAGCCACGGCTCAAGGCCACAACCTCCAAGTAGACATCGTTTACGGCGTGGACTACCAGGGTATCTAATCCTGTTTGCTCCCCACGCTTTCGCATCTGAGTGTCAGTATCTGTCCAGGGGGCCGCCTTCGCCACCGGTATTCCTTCAGATCTCTACGCATTTCACCGCTACACCTGAAATTCTACCCCCCTCTACAGTACTCTAGTCTGCCAGTTTCAAATGCTATTCCGAGGTTGAGCCCCGGGCTTTCACATCTGACTTAACAAACCACCTGCATGCGCTTTACGCCCAGTAATTCCGATTAACGCTCGCACCCTCCGTATTACCGCGGCTGCTGGCACGGAGTTAGCCGGTGCTTCTTCTGTCGCTAACGTCAAATAATGCAGCTATTAACTACACTACCTTCCTCACGACTGAAAGTGCTTTACAACCCGAAGGCCTTCTTCACACACGCGGCATGGCTGCATCAGGCTTGCGCCCATTGTGCAATATTCCCCACTGCTGCCTCCCGTAGGAGTCTGGACCGTGTCTCAGTTCCAGTGTGGCTGATCATCCTCTCAGACCAGCTAGGGATCGTCGCCTTGGTGAGCCATTACCTCACCAACTAGCTAATCCCACCTAGGCATATCCTGACGCGAGAGGCCCGAAGGTCCCCCTCTTTGACCCGTAGGTATTATGCGGTATTAGCCATCGTTTCCAATGGTTATCCCCCACACCAGGGCAATTTCCTAGGCATTACTCACCCGTCCGCCGCTCGACGCCGTTATCGTCCCCCGAAGGTTCAGATAACTCGTTTCCGCTCGACTTGCATGTGTTAGGCCTGCCGCCAGCGTTCAATCTGAGCCATGATCAAACTCTTCAATTTAAGATTTTGTTCGGCTCAATGAATACTGAACATTACATAAGTAATGTTTGAATTGACTGTGCTGAATCTTTCGATTCAATGGTCACTTCGTTTCATTGAAACCTAATTTGATACCGAAGTATCTAATTGGATTATCATCAACGAGTGCCCACACAGATTGATAGGTTCTTATTTTTAAAGAGCTTTTCTAACATTTTCAGCAACTTAGTTGCTCGTCGTTAGGGGTGCGTATCTTACTTCACACCGTGAGAGAGTCAAGCATTTTTTTAAATTCTTTTTCTCTCTTCCGACTCGCTGCGTGACTTTCGTCTCACTCCGTGTCGGTGGATGCGCAGTATAGGGAGTTGAGAAATTAGCACAAGCGTTTTTTGCAAAAAAACTTTCAACCGAACAAATAACAAACACTTTGTTCGGATATACGGCAAAACAGAGGATCTTTGACGTAATTATTCGATCCTAGAGAGGAGTAAAGTCAGACTTCATTGCAGTCTTCTCGTAGTTTTTCGTCACGTTCTCCTCTTCTTTTCACAGAAATTAAAGGTAAGCCATCTTACCAATAACCAGTTTCGACTATGGTCTACTTAAACAAAAATCGATTTTTGATTCAGATCACTGCACTTCCTTACATATCGATCAAGAATGATTCTCGTTATCACTATTGGAGAGTTATTCATGAAAGCCGCAGTTGTTAGTGAATTTAAAGGTCCGCTTATTATCAAGGATATTCCTTTACCCAACGTTAAACCTCGTGATGTACTCGTAAAGGTTCATGCATGTGGTGTTTGTCATACTGATCTGCACGCTTGTCATGGCGATTGGCCGGTAAAACCCAAAATGCCTCTGGTACCAGGACATGAAGGTGTGGGTGAAATCGTCGAAGTTGGCAGCGAGATACATCATCTCAAAGCAGGTGATCGTGTTGGTGTTCCTTGGTTGTATAGTGCATGTGGTCATTGCGACTATTGTTTAGAAGGGCAAGAGACGCTGTGTTTAGATCAACATAACGCTGGTTATTCCGTTGATGGCGGTTATGCAGAGTTCTGTCTTGCTCATGGTGAGTACGTCGTGAAGATTCCAGATGGCTTAAGCTATGTGGATGCAGCTCCCCTCTTCTGTGCAGGTGTTACCACTTATAAAGCGCTCAAAGTAACAGATGTAAAACCAGGTCAATGGGTGGCAATTGTCGGCGCAGGTGGTTTAGGTCATTTAGCCATTCAATATGCTGTAGCTATGGGCATGAATGTTATTGCTGTAGATACTGGTGATGAAAAGCTCGCACTCGCTAAAAGTCTAGGTGCGCAACACACCATCGACTTTATGAAAGAGAAACCATCAAAGCGTATTAAGACCATCACTAATGGCGGCGTGCATGGCGTTGTATGTACTGCAGTATCGAAGCCTGCATTCCAAGAGGCTTATCACTCCATACGCCGTGGTGGCGCATGCGTTCTTGTTGGTCTTCCTCCTGAAGAGATGCCAATCCCTATCTTTGATACGGTGCTAAATGGTGTCAAAGTGATTGGCTCTATTGTTGGCACACGCAAAGACTTGCAAGAGTGCTTACAATTCGCAGCAGAAGGAAAAGTAAAAGCCATTACCGAAGTTAAACATCTTGAAGATATCAATGACATCTTTGCTGATATGGAGAAAGGAGAAATTAATGGGCGTATCGTGATGGAGTTTGCCTAGCTTTGGCTGTTGATATCTTTTCTATATAGATAGCAAAAAAAGAGCGGCACTTTCATGCTGCTCTTTTGGTCTTTGCTTTTTACTTGGGGTACTTCAGGTGAAGTCTTGGAAAAGTTATTCTTCTATATAGAAGAAAAGATCAGAGCATCCTTGCCCTTCTCTTTACGACAGAATAGTTAGGGGTATATCTAAATGCCGTTATTGTTCGATGACGCATTGAGCTCGTAAGAGTGGAGCATGCTTGCATTCCCAATAGCGTCATCTTCGAGAGGAACTTAGTTCTTCAATACTTTTACGGTGTAGCTACCATCTTTTTGTTGGTATAGACCGTGGATGTCGGTTTCGAAACCTGGGTAATGCGCACCGATCTCACAAAGCATCTCTAGGAAGTCCAGCACAGGGCGAGACTCTTGAGTCACCATTTCACCAGGAAGTACTAGTGGCACACCTGGAGGGTAAGGAAGGATCATGTTCGCACTTACGCGACCAACCATTTCTTCCAGTTTGATTTCTTCTACGTTACCGCGAAGCTCTTCTTGCCATGCTGCGTGTGGTGTTACTTTCATTTCTGGAAGAACATCGAACGCTTTGTACATTAGCTCTGGTAGGTTGTATTTCTTAGTTAGGTCATGAATTGCTTGTGCTAGTTCTTGAACGCGCATGCCTTCATAAAAGCTTGGATCTTCGTTGTATAGCGAAGGTAGGAAGCTCTTGATGGTTAGGTTCAAGTCGTAGCCACGTTTAAATTCAGTTAGACCGCGTAGCAATTGCATTGCTTTTGATTTGTCGATACCGATTGAGAATAGGAACAACAAGTTGTATGGACCTGTTTTCTCTACCACGATGCCGCGCTCGTCTAGGAATTTAGCCACCAGCGAAGCAGGAATACCTGATTCTTCTAGTTCGCCTTCTTTATTCATCCCTGGAGTCAGTAGCGTTACTTTGATTGGGTCAAGATACATGTGGTTGTCATCCATGTTCTTGAAGCCGTGCCATGTGTCGCTAGGGTCTAGTTTCCAACATTCTGTGGTATCGATGTTTTCTGGTTGCCATACATCGAAGAACCAGCTGTCGCTTTCTGCTTCTAGACGTTTGATCTCTTTACGGAAGCGGATTGCGCGATCGATAGAGTCTTGCATCAACTTCTTACCAGTGTTGCCGCGCATCATTGCCGCAGCAGTTTCAGTAGAAGCAACAATGCCGTACTGAGGTGAAGTTGAAGTGTGCATCATGAATGCTTCGTTGAAAGATTCTTTATCAAAGTCGCCTTTCACGTGAATCATTGAAGCTTGTGAGAACGCTGCCAACAGTTTGTGTGTTGATTGTGTCTCGTAGAACACTTTGCCTGGCATCGCTTCACCACTCATACCACATTTACCTTCGTAAATTGGGTTGAAGTTAGTGTAAGGCACCCAAGCACTGTCGAAGTGGATGTGTTTACAATCTAGCGACTCTTTGATGAATTGTGTGTTGTACAACAAGCCATCGTAAGTTGAGTTAGTCACTACTGCGTAAGTTGGTGCTGTTGCACCTGGTGTTTTCGCCACTTTCTCTGCAATGACATCGCGGCTGAATTCGCTTTGTGGGATACCACCAAGGATGCCGTATGCGTTACGAGTTGGGCGGAAGTAGATTGGTGTCACGTCGCTCATCATCATTAGGTGAGTCAGAGATTTGTGACAGTTACGGTCAATCAGTACTGTGCTGCCTGCTGGCGCTGAGTACATACCAACGATTTTATTCGATGTAGACGTACCGTTAGTTACGATGTACGAACTGTCTGCATTGAATGTACGTGCGATGTATTCTTCTGCATCTTTATGTGGACCTGAGTGGTCTAGTAGAGAGCCTAGCTCAGGCATTGAGATTGATACGTCCGCTTTGAATGTGTTTGGACCGTAAAAATCGTAGAAGATGCTACCAGCAGGGCTTTTCTGGAATGCAGTACCGCCCATGTGACCTGGAGTACAGAAGGTGTATTTACCTTCTTCTACGTATTTGAATAGCGCTTTAGTGAATGGAGGCATGATGGCATCTTTGTATGCCTCAGTCGCTTGGTTGATTTTGATAGCGATGTCGTCAGCCATACCTAAAGCGTACTCGAAGAAGCTCACGTTTAGACGTAGGTCTGTTAGTGAAATGTCTAGAGTAGACTGTTCGTTAGCAAATGCGTGAACAGGCAGTTTTTCGTTGATTTGGCTGATACGTTCACATAGCTCTAGTGAGTATTTATCCCAGTCGAACAGCACACCGCAAATGCGTGGGTTCATCTCAATCATTTTGATCAAGTCTTTATCATCTACTGGGTAAACCACTTCGTAGCCCGCTTTCTCAAGAGCAGCGTGAAGTTGACGAACTGGCTCTTCTTTAAAGAACACACCCATGTGGTTCAAGATAGCGAATATATTCATTTGGACATCTCCAAGGCGAATGAGGGCGCTCTTTGCCATTTACAGGCAATGAGTAAGGTGAGCGCCGCGTGAATTTGGGTTTTATGGGCTGGCACCGTAGTGCCAGCGTTTTGGGGATTAGTTGCTTGCTTGGGCAGGCATGTCGTCAGCGTGCATTTTCACGTACTGAGCAAGACCTGCTTTTTTGCTGTAGAACATCAAGATAACTAGAGAAACGATGAAGGTTGCTGTTAGCGTACCGCCCTCTGCACCTGCTAGTGCGATGAAGCAGAACAGACAAGCCACACCAGAGAACAGCATTACGAAGCCGTTGCGTGTTGTCATACCTTCGAAGCGAATCAAGTTAATGCTTGAGTAGAAGTAAGGCAGCATAGTTAGTAGAACTGCGTCAGTCGTTAGTTGGTTGAACAGGTCTGATGCATGCGCTGTTTTAGAGCTGAAGAACATCAGTACAACCATCAGTGCAGTCATCTTGATTGACGCAAGGATTAGACCTTTCTTAGGCACACCGTTTTTGTCAGTTTCGCCGTAGATTTTAGGGAAGTTGCCGTCGTTTGCTGCGCGTTTACCCGCTTCACCTACTAGCATCATCCAAGAACCTAGCGAAGTGAAACATGCTAGTGCTGTAAATGCTGATACGAATGGCGCTGTCCAGCTACCGAATAGCTCAGTTGTTGCTAGTGCAAATGGCGCACCTGATGCCGCAACTTCTGACGCAGGGAACATGCCGCTGATCATTTGAGTTGATAGGATGTAAATCACACCTGCGATACCAGTACCCAACATAGTTGCTAGTGGTACGGTACGTTTAGGGTTTTCTACCATACCAGTCGATACCGCTGCTGATTCCACACCTACGAATGACCATAGACAGATAAGAACCGCAGTTACTACCGCGTGGCTGTCAGTGCCTGCTGATACGTTCCAGTTTTGGCTGTAAAGCGCAGTATCAAAGTGCGTCCAACCAAATGCGGCTGTACCAACAACTGGGATAAGGATAAGAACTAGACCAAGCGTACATAGACGGCTTACCCAGCTACCACCAAGTAGGTTGACGAAAGTGAAGATCCATACCGATGCAATCGTCGCAATACCTGCTGGGATTGGGTTATTAAGCACAGGGAAGAATACTGAAAGGTAAGAAACACCTGTAATGGCAATAGCCAGGTTACCGATCCAGTTCGCGTGGTAATAAAGAACGCCCGTTTGGAAACCAAATACCGGAGACACTTCGCCAGCATAAGCGATAGGACCACCTTCTTGTGGGTTTTTGGTTGCCAGACGAGCGTAAACGAACGCCAGACTCAGTGCACCGACCAAACAGATCAGCCAACTGAAGATTGAAACAGAGCCTACAGAGGCAAGACTAGAAGGTAATAGTGCAATACCACTACCCATCATGTTACCGGCTACGACACCCGTACAGGCAATAAGGCCGATTTTTTTCGCATTCGATGACATAACATCTCCAAATCTATTCTACTCGAGTCAACATGACTCAAACTGAATGGTTATTAGCGAGATGCTATGAGGAGGAATCTGCTCGACCTCGCTAAATTTCGAAGTGAAGACTACGCCCAAAAACTGGGAAAAAAATAAACTTGGCGTTATCAATAAAACAATTAGCCCATCGGTATAAAGTTGAGATAAACCTTATAAACACAAAAATATAAAACCAATAAATACAGAAAGTTAGCCCAATAACATCAAACGCTCTTACCGGAAACCTAAAAACATCAACCTCAACAAATTTTCCATCAAGCTTATCAACCTCTATCAACATCAAAAGAAACCATGGCTAATTACCCAAACTGTTGACGCCGCTTTTTCCTACCTTTATTGCTCCGTTGACTTACATCAAACTTCCCTCTTCTTTTCCCCTCGTTCTGCATAGATACCAACGTAAGTACACATAAACAACAGTGTGGTTGTGACAGACAATAAGTACACAAACCAAAGGTAGAGCAATGGGGAAAAAAGGTAGATCTAGCAAAAACTCGATAAGAGCCGCTCATTAAACACAAGCAAAATACAAAGATGGTGAGATAGAAGATAGAAGATAGAAGATAGAAGATAGAAGATAGAAGATAGAAGATAGAAGATAGAAGATAGAAGATAGAAGATAGAAGATAGAAGATAGAAGATAGAAGATAGAATGAAAAGCCTACCCCCCCCTGTAAAGCAAGCTCTATTCAAAAAGCAAGAAGATAGCGATTTAATAACGTAGAGACAAAAAAGCCCCTCACCGAAGTGAAGGGCTAAGTGTCTCTGATTGATAAAAGAGGGCTTACTACAACATACGAACCACAGAAGGGTGCACTGCTCGATACATGGCGTAATCAATCGCCTTCATATTGCTTGGAAAGACCAAGTTTTCGCATAGCAAATAGGTCTCTACAGATGTATCTATATAGAAGGCTTCACTGTAAGACTCACTTGCCCAATCCAAATCACCATCCAATTCCGCGTGCTTGCCTCTAATGACATAAGACAGAACTGAGTCTCGAACCTCGAGAGCTTGATTCAAATGCTGCTTAGCCAAATCGATGTCACCTGTAATGGTCTCATGCAGCGCTAACGCTTCATAAATACGTGGCTGAATTGGTCCCACCATCATCTTTGAACTGGTTTCCAATTTCTCACTCAACTGCTGAACTCTGCCTTTTCTCAGCTCCAATGCAGGATCAAGCGCCTTTTGCACATGATAGGCAATCAACAGCTCAGCTTGTACATAAGCGTTATCCGGTTCAATCTCGAGAATTCTCTCCATCAAGTCGATACCGTGCTGGAATTGATTCGCATCCGACACATTCAAGTAGTGGTTTGCCTCAACAAACAGCTCCAATGCGTCTGGGTTCATTGGCATACCCGCCACCAGCACCTTGGATTTTAATTTTGCATCTGGCACTTTTAATGCGCGCATCAAATCTAGAGAGGCTTGCTGCATAACCGACTTCAAATGGCTATTGGTTAACGCGTATTGGCGGCTGAACAAAACCTTTTCTGAGGAGTTATTGCGATATTCCACCTCAAGGAAGCTGCCACCGTCGTTTTCTTTAACACGTACCACCACAGACTTACCCGGTACAATACCAGTAGTAAAGGTCGCCTTTTTCAACATGACTCGATAATCACTGACTTGAGCCACATCTGCCATCAACTTCTGTGCAAACCCGTCGGCTAAGTCATAGCTACGACCTTCTTTTCTGAAGTTATCCTGAAACTTGAATTCGATAAGGTGAGTATCAATGGCTTGTGTAATGCGCACTTCAGATTGCTTATAGGTAAACACCCCCATCACCACGACCAAAATACTGATCCAAATGAAGTTCATGAAACCTAATCGCCAAGGGCTGATTTTATTCGGCTTGCGCGGTGCTTTTTTCTCTTTTGACATCTCGCATACAGCGCGAGTTAACGGACCTGCCGGAAATGCAATCGTAGAAGTTGAGATTTCTGATTGTTCTTCTTCGATTTCTTCTACGATCGGAGCAAGAATCTCTGTATCACAATGACGGCTAGCGAGGAATTCCTCATGCGTCATCGGCGTCACATTTGCTACCAGCTTGTAACCACGTTTAGGCACAGTGATCACATAGCTGGTGTTTTCTTCTCGACCGTCGCGCAGCAGTTTACGCAGTTCAAAAATGGATTGCGTCACAACTTGGTCAGTCACAATCGCACCCGCCCAAACGTATTGGATCAGCTCTTCGCGGTTGAATACTTCACTAGCGTGCTCTGCAAGAAAATGCAGCAAATTAATTAAGCGTGGCTCAACGGTAACTTCCCTGTCTTGTCGATACAGCTTATTTTCATCAACGCTCAAAACCCAGTCATTGATTTGAAAATAGACTCCAACCATGTATGAAAACTCTCGTATCTAATAGACAGCGTCGCTTTAGGAATAGATAGGACTACACATTCTTACAGTCGACTAAAGCCGAGATTATAGGTGGGAAAACGGCTTGAACCTAGAAAAGCAAGCCGCCAAAAATGCAAACTTAAATTAAGTAGCACGCTACTCAAGGGCTGCGAGGATAGAACAGTGGCTGGCATCGTCATTGTTATGCCCACAGCAAGCGTCATTGATCTTCTTTAATGCGGTGCGAATCTTTGTCAGTTCCGCTATTTTTTCATCAATTAAAGTTAACTTTGCAGAAGTGATAGCTTTTACTTCTGCACAGCTGTGTTCTGTCGCTTCTAATTTGATTTCTAGAAGCTCTTTTATTTCCTCTAAACTTAAGCCAAGCTCTTTCGCTTTGAGAATGAAGCGTACCTGTTTTTGGTTTTCTTCGTTGTATAAGCGATAGCCCGATTCACTTCGCCCTGCGGGCTGGATCAGTGTATTTTTTTCGTAGAAACGTAATGTATCGGCAGTCACACCACAGCGTTTCGCCAGTTCACCTATCTGAAACATAACTTTCCTTATTAACTATCTCGTTACTTTTAAAGCCAAAGATCGAGTTTTTTACAATTATTTTTGAGATGCCAAACGATTGCGCGAGCTTTTTTGTAATAAATTGGTTAGAATACGCGCCATCAAATAGTGGAGACTGTTTTCTAAGCATGAAAACACCTGCAAAGGTCTTTACCAAAACTGGCCAATATTTTACCCCATGAGGTAAAAACAAGTTCATTTTTGGCAAACATCTTTAACTCCGTGAATTTGAGGAAAATGGAAGCATGAACAACGCTCGTCCTATTCGCCGTGCGCTTATCAGCGTATCAGACAAAACAGGTATTGTTGAGTTTGCACAAGCTCTTGCTGAGCGCGGTGTCGATATCCTATCTACTGGTGGTACGGCTCGTCTACTTGCTGAGCAAGGCATCGCAGTAACCGAAGTCTCTGACTACACTGGTTTCCCAGAAATGATGGACGGTCGCGTTAAGACGCTTCACCCGAAAGTTCACGGTGGTGTACTGGGTCGCCGTGGTCAAGATGATGACGTGATGGAAAAACACGGCATCAACCCTATCGATATGGTTGTTGTTAACCTATACCCATTCGCAGAAACCGTAGCAAAAGAGGGTTGTACTCTAGCTGACGCAGTTGAAAACATCGATATCGGCGGTCCAACTATGGTTCGCTCTGCTGCGAAAAACCACAAAGACGTGACTATCGTCGTTAACGCAGGTGATTACCAGCGCGTAATCGCAGAGATGGATGCAAACGACAAATCCCTTACTCTAGATACCCGTTTCGACCTTGCTATCGCAGCATTTGAGCACACTGCGGCTTACGATGGCATGATCGCAAACTACTTCGGCACTATGGTTCCATCTTACGGTGAGAACAAAGAAGGTGATGAACCTTCTCCTGAAAACAAGAGCAAATTCCCTCGAACATTCAAACAACAGTTCGAGAAAAAACAAGATATGCGCTACGGTGAGAATAGCCACCAAGCAGCTGCTTTTTACGTAGAAGCAAACCCACAAGAGGCGTCTGTTTCTACTGCTCGCCAAATCCAAGGTAAAGCCCTTTCTTACAACAACATCGCAGACACAGATGCAGCACTTGAGTGTGTGAAAGAGTTCAACGAACCAGCATGTGTGATCGTAAAACACGCGAACCCATGTGGTGTGGCTCTAGGTAAAGACATCCTAGAAGCGTACAACCGCGCTTACCAAACTGACCCAACATCTGCATTCGGCGGCATCATTGCATTCAACCAAGAGCTAGATGCTGAAACAGCAACCGCTATTGTTGAACGTCAATTCGTTGAAGTCATCATCGCACCTTCTGTTTCTGCTGAAGCGATTGAAGTGGTTGCAGCGAAGAAGAACGTGCGTCTACTTGAGTGTGGCGAATGGTCAACGAAGACAACGGGCTTTGACGTGAAACGCGTGAATGGCGGTCTACTGGTTCAAGACCGTGACCAAGGCATGGTAAGCCTAGACGACCTAAAAGTGGTTTCTAAGCGCCAGCCAACAGAAGAAGAGCTGAAAGATGCACTGTTCTGCTGGAAAGTAGCGAAATACGTGAAATCTAACGCGATTGTTTACGCGAAAGGTGACATGACCATCGGCGTAGGCGCAGGTCAAATGAGCCGCGTTTACTCAGCGAAAATTGCGGGAATCAAAGCAGCAGACGAAGGTCTAGAAGTCGCAGGTAGCGTAATGGCATCTGATGCGTTCTTCCCATTCCGTGATGGTATCGATGCAGCAGCAGAAGCTGGCATCAAGTGTGTGATTCAACCTGGCGGCTCGATGCGTGATGACGAAGTTATCGCAGCAGCAGACGAACACGGCATGGCAATGATCTTTACAGGTATGCGTCACTTCCGCCACTAGAAAGAAAAGATGCGAGAGCGCTTCGCTACTGGATACAAGAGCGTTGCGCTCCGAGATGAGCAACACTTTCCTTTCGTGTTGCTCAAACATTTTCTAGTTCTACTACTATCAATTTTGATTGAAGGTTTAAAACATGAATGTACTTATCATTGGTTCAGGCGGTCGTGAACACGCACTAGGTTGGAAAGCGGCGCAAAACCCAAATGTTGAGACTATCTTCGTTGCTCCGGGTAACGCAGGCACAGCACTAGAGCCTAAACTAGAGAACGTAAATATCGCAGTAGAAGACATCGCGGGTCTGGTTGCATTCGCAAAAGAGAAAGCCATTGAGCTGACCATCGTTGGTCCTGAAGCACCATTGGTTATCGGTGTTGTGGATGCTTTCCGAGAAGCAGGTCTGCCAATCTTTGGTCCAACACAAGCAGCAGCGCAGCTTGAAGGCTCTAAAGCGTTTACTAAAGACTTTCTTGCTCGTCACCAAATCCCGACGGGAGCATACGCAAACTTCACTGAAATCGAGCCTGCACTCGCTTACGTACGTGAACAAGGTGCACCAATTGTAGTCAAAGCTGATGGTCTTGCCGCTGGCAAAGGCGTGATTGTGGCAATGACACTAGAAGAAGCTGAAGACGCCATCAAGGATATGCTAGCGGGTAATGCATTTGGTGATGCTGGCAGTCGTGTGGTTATCGAAGAATTCCTAGATGGGGAAGAAGCAAGCTTCATCGTGATGGTGGATGGTGAGAACGTTTTGCCAATGGCCACCAGCCAAGACCACAAACGCGTAGGCGACAAAGATACCGGTCCAAACACAGGCGGCATGGGCGCTTATTCTCCTGCTCCAGTGGTAACATCTGAAATTCATAACCGCATCATGGAAGAAGTGATTTACCCAACAGTGCGTGGGATGGCTTCAGAAGGCAACCCTTACACAGGTTTCCTATACGCGGGTTTAATGATCGATAAAGACGGTACGCCGAAAGTGATCGAGTACAACTGCCGCTTTGGTGATCCAGAAACGCAACCGATCATGATGCGCATGGAATCGGATCTTGTTGATCTATGTCTGGCTGCTATTGATGCCAAACTGGATCAAGTGGAATCAAAATGGGATCCACGAGCATCGATTGGTATTGTGTTAGCCGCCGGAGGCTATCCTGCTGCGTACAACAAGGGCGACATTATCTCAGGTCTTCCACAAGTTGAAATTGAAGGTGAGAAGGTCTTCCACGCAGGTACACACAACAAAGACGGCGACATTGTGACAAACGGCGGCCGTGTACTTTGTGCAACAGCACTTGGTAACAGCGTATCAGAAGCACAGCAACGCGCTTATGAACTTGCAAAACAGATCAGTTGGGATGGCATGTTCCATCGCAACGATATCGGCTACCGTGCAATCGCACGTGAGCAAGAAAAATAAAAACAACTTCAGTTGGCTAAAAAGACAAAAGGCGCATTAAGCGCCTTTTTTATTCATGTGACTCCACTAGCATGAAGCTAAGCTCAGAACTTACTCAGAGATCAGCTTTGGTCGTGGGATACAATCAAAGTTGTCATCATTGAGCATCAACAATTCGTCAACAGTTGCTGTATTACGTGACTCTTTGCCGATAAACGCAATGTAGCTATCTACCGATGCCAATCTATCAATCACAAACTTAGGTAAAGTCTGGTTAAATTCCAGCGTCGCGAACTCACGTCCTTTGCAGGTTTCGAACGTCTCGCCATCCCAAAAACCTTGAATCAAACTCTGACCTTCGCGAGATTGACTCTTGATCGAAGCAACCACATCATTCGCTTCTGTCTTGTAACGCTCTAGCTGATCACGTCGTAAAGGCAGCACTTTCCCGTTCACACGGTATTGCTGATAGATCGCATCGCCATCTTTATTGAATCGAATGTGGATTTGAAAAGGCACCAATCCTTGTTTTGTATCGAGTTGCTCACCTTTTCGAATCAACTCTCTTAGCTCACCATCGTCCCAGCGATAATCACTCTGATACGAGCCGGAATCACCCATAGCTACGTAGTCTGCAGCCGTACTAACGCGTGTCAGACGTTCTGTCATCCAATACAAACTGGTGGCATCACCCATGATTTTCCCGCCAGAGAAATGGGTAAATTGGTCAAGGTTTGGGGTTTCAACAGAAGAACAGCCAACAAGAGCGAGGCTTGATAAAAGGAGTGAAGTGAGTAGATGTTTTTTCATGAAATTGCACCGAGGCAGGATACCTCGGTGCATTTTAACTTAGTTTACTGATTCTTTCAGCGCTTTACCTGCTACGAATGCTGGTACGTTAGCTGCTGCGATTTGAATCTCGTCACCAGTCTTAGGGTTACGACCAGTACGTGCAGCGCGGTGGTTTACTTTGAATGTACCAAAACCAATTAGTTGAACTTGGTCACCCTCTTTAAGAGCGCCAGTAACACCCTCAAGAGTTGCTTCAAGAGCAGCTTTAGCTTGTGCTTTAGATAGGTCTGCTTTCTCTGCAATAAAGTCGATTAATTGGGTCTTGTTCATTAGGTTTCCCTTCTCATATGTTATCGAATTCATCTCACTCTAAAACATAAATGCCCCATCTGGCAAAGGTTTGTAAGCGATCTTTCGATTTTCTGACGTAGTTTTAGCCATAATATGAGTAATAACTCACAATTTGTTACTACTTGTACGGGCAAAGCGCTTGCTTTCTAATGCAATTAGAACGATTTATAGGGCGCTTTTGCGGTTATAATCGCTTAAAATCCCGACTATCACATTACATTCAAGGGCAACTATGCTGCTGTTATCCATTTATATCTCTATTGCTATCGGCATTTCGTTTATCTGTTCGGTACTGGAGGCGGTACTTCTTAGTATCAGTCCGAGCTACATTGCGCAGCTCAAACAACAGGGGCACCCTGCTTCTGCTCAGTTAGAAAAACTGAAAGCAGACATCGACCGACCACTGGCTTCGATCCTGACCCTGAACACCATTGCTCACACTATCGGTGCAGCAACGGCAGGTGCACAAGCGGCGGTAGTGTTCGGTAGCGAAGCACTAGGTATCTTCTCTGCGGTACTGACACTGGCGATTCTTGTTCTATCAGAAATTGTGCCTAAGACGATTGGTGCAACTTACTGGCGCCAACTTGCACCATCTGCGGCGGTATCGCTGCGCTGGATGGTATGGGCACTAACGCCATTCGTATGGTTCTCTGAGCAAATCACTAAGCGCCTAGCTCGTAACCACGAAGCACCGAAGATGCGCGATGAGTTATCTGCTATGGCCATTCTGGCAAAAGAGAGCGGAGAGTTCGCAGAAGGCGAATCAAAGATCCTGAGCAACCTACTGGGCATTCAAGACGTGCCAGTAACACAAGTCATGACACCGCGTCCGGTCGTATTCCGCGTAGACGCAACCATGACCATCAACGACTTCCTAGAGAAGCATAAAGAGACGCCTTTCTCTCGCCCACTGGTTTACAGCGAACAGAAAGATAACATCATTGGTTTTGTGCACCGTCTAGAGCTGTTCAAGCTGCAACAATCGGGCAGTGGTCAAAAACAACTCGGTTCGGTCATGCGTCCAATCCAAGTGGTACTGAACAACACAGCTCTACCAAAAGTGTTTGACCAAATGATGACTCACCGTCTGCAGCTAGCGCTTGTGGTTGACGAATACGGCACAGTACAAGGCTTGGTAACGCTAGAAGACATCTTTGAGCACCTATTGGGTGAAGAGATCATCGATGAAGCGGATAAGAGCACAGACATGCAAGAACTGGCTTACCAACGCTGGGAAAGCTGGAAAGAAAAGCACGGCGTAATTGAAAGCCGCGATGACGATGAAGAAGAGGAAGGGCTGGAGAAACAGGACAAAGAGCCAGAAGCTCAAGAGCCAACGAAGCCAGAATCTAAAGAATCGTAATCAGTACTGGGCATAACAGCCCATATGCAAAAATAAAAAGGCATCCAATTTGGATGCCTTTGTTCTGTCTATTCAATAATTAAAGTGTGATGCCGATATTGCTCACGGCGTCTTCACGTAGCTCTTCACGCAAATCTTTAATCAAGCAGATGTCGCGTTCCACCGCTTCACGCAGTGGACGGAAGATCGCCCATTGAACATCCCACTCTTCACATACGGCTTCATTTTCTTTTTGATTGTCGTTGGTGATTGGCTCCGCACCTTGTGCTTGTTCTAGGTCAGCAACGGTTTTTACCGACTGTTGGCTCACTTTAAGCATTGAGTCGAAAAGGTAGTCGCGATCCAACAGACCATGCAACAATGTTGACAGGCTCTGACACGCGTCCATCGCTGGGTAAACACCGTAAAAATCGAATTCATCCGCACTTGGGAACAACTCTTCTAACTTCTCTAATTGACGTTCGAAGTTAATTTTCGCGTTCTTAACCGTCAGAATTTCCCATACACTATCAAGAATCGCTCGGTAAGCACGTGGCTCAGCAAATTCTGTATTCTCACAAAACATCGCATAGTTTGGATACATGCGTTCACACAGACACGCCATGAAGGTAATTTGTTGCCAAGGTTCTAGTTTTTCCAAACGAACCTGAAGAGGATTCTTAAGCATAGTCACTCAATCATTGAAGAAAAAAACAGCGAAAGTGTACTTGATTCATCACAGGGAAAAAAGTTAATGCGGCATCCAAATCAGATTTTCCTGCTCTCAGAGCATCGCGACACCTACGAAACGTTACTGGCAGAGAAAAATCTGCCCGATCTTTGCCTCACCGACCAACCTGAAGAAGCTCAGATCGTACTGGCGGATCCACCATTACTATCACAAAGGTTAGACGAGTTTTCACAGCTTGAGTGGGTGCAATCCACATTTGCTGGTGTGAATGCCTTAATGTCACCAAATCTACGCCAGGATTACACTTTAACCAACGTACGCGGCATTTTCGGACCATTAATTGCCGAGTACGTAATTGGCTACTGCATTGCTCACTTCCGCCACTTTATGCAATACCACCAGCAACAGCAGAACAAGCAGTGGCAACCGCATCTGTACACCTCGCTGCAAAGCAAAACTATGGTGATTATTGGTACAGGCAGCATTGGTAGCTACTTGGGGAATGCAGCGCAATTGATGGGAATAAAGACTATCGGAGTGAATCGTACCGGGATTCCAACCTCTGGCGGTGAATTTACTCAAACCTATCACATCAATGAACTAGCAAGCGCTTTTCACCAAGCGGATATTGTCGTGAATACGCTACCGAGCACACCGGATACGCAGCGCTTACTCAATAGTGAAGTGTTAAGCCACCTTAATCAGGCACTGTTATTTAATGTCGGAAGAGGTGATGTGATTGATGATGCAGGTCTATTGCTCGCGCTAAAGAATCGCTGGGTGGAACATGCTTTTCTCGATGTATTTGAACAAGAACCACTCTCGCCGCAACATCCGTTTTGGAAACTTCCGCAGGTAACCATCACACCCCACATCGCAGCATTGAGTTTCCCTGAGCAAGTGGTCGACATTTTTGCAGATAACTACTTGAGTTGGCGAGACGGTTTCTCTCTTAATAATCAGGTCGATTTCGATAAAGGGTATTAACCATCTTATGTCTTTAGAAACATTGCTAAAGCAAGTACGTGCCTGCCAGATCTGTGCAGACGATTTACCTTTGGGTGCAAACCCTATCGTACAAGCCGCAAAAGACGCACGCATTCTAATCATCGGACAAGCGCCGGGAATGCGCGTACACAAAACCTCGATACCTTGGAACGATCCAAGCGGCGATCGGTTACGCCAATGGCTCGATATCGACAAAGACATTTTCTACGACCCAAGCAAAATTGCCATTGTCCCAATGGGCTTCTGTTATCCAGGTAAAGGAAACTCAGGTGATCTACCACCTCGTAAAGAATGTGCGCCAGCTTGGCATAAACAGATTCTTGAGCAGTTGCCCAATATAGAGCTGACGCTACTGATTGGTCAGTACTCACAGCAGTACTATCTCACCAACAAACCAAAGACGCTCACGCAAACTGTTCAGCAATGGCAGGATTGGGAACCTGACTTTATTCCACTTCCCCACCCTTCTCCACGCAACACATTGTGGTTAAAGAAGAACCCTTGGTTTGAATCTGACGTCGTGCCATATCTTAAAAAACGCGTTCATTCGATGCTTTAGGCTACCCATGATCTAATTGCTTGTTTATCTGTACAAGAAAATTAGAACATAAAGCCAGCAATCATAAACCTTTGTTTATATTAAACTTTAATGTCTAACGTGCAGCTAGAATAGTAATTAGATCATGGCAGACCAAATACTATCAGAGCTGTACTATCTTGAATTTCAGGTAAAAAAATACCGGCACTGATTGCCGGTATTTAATTTCAAAAAGTCGAAGTTACTTGTGGTATGGCTTAGATAGCTCGTGTACCGCTTCCACAAACACACCTGCGTTTTCTGGCGGCACATCCAAGTGGATACCGTGACCTAGGTTGAACACGTGACCAGTACCTGCATCGCCAAAGCCTTCTAGAATACCCGCGACTTCTTCACGGATACGCTCTGGTGAAGCGTAAAGCATTGATGGGTCCATGTTACCTTGTAGAGCCACTTTATCACCGATACGCGCTTTCGCGTCTGCGATGTTGATTGTCCAGTCTAGACCTACCGCATCGCAGCCCGTTGCTGCGATTTGCTCAAGCCACATACCACCGTTCTTAGTGAACAGCGTTACTGGTACACGGCGGCCGTCGTTTTCACGAATCAGACCATCTACAATCTTGTGCATGTATTGCAGAGAGAACAGGTTGTAGTCACGAGGTGTCAGTACACCACCCCATGTATCAAATACCATCACCGATTGTGCACCCGCTTTAATTTGCGCGTTTAGGTACTCGATAACGCTGTCTGCTAGCTTATCTAGAAGTAGATGCAGAGTTTGTGGTTCTGCGTACATCATCTTCTTGATCTTGGTGAACGCTTTCGAGCTACCGCCTTCAACCATGTAAGTCGCCAGTGTCCACGGGCTACCAGAGAAACCAATCAGTGGAACATCACCATTCAAGTCTTTGCGGATTTGACGCACTGCGTTCATTACGTATTGCAGTTCGCCTTCTGGATCCGGCAAACCGATCTTTTCAACGTCTGCTTTGCAAGTGATTGGTTTATCGAAAACCGGACCTTCACCAGCAGCAAAACGAAGTTCTAAGCCCATTGCATCTGGGATAGTTAGGATGTCAGAGAACAAGATCGCTGCATCAAGAGGAAAACGGCGTAGTGGTTGAAGCGTTACTTCTGACGCCAACTCCGCGTTTTTACACAAAGACATGAAATCGCCCGCTTGCGCACGAGTTGCTTTGTATTCTGGTAGGTAACGACCTGCCTGACGCATCATCCATACTGGCGTGTAATCTACTGGCTCTTTTAAAAGGGCACGCAGATAACGATCATTTTTTAATTCAGTCATTCCGTAATTCCAATTGTTAGGCTTTCTTTGAAAGGGGGTATTCTATCACTGATTTAAGGCTAATAGCTGTGTGCTTTGCAACCTGGATCAAGTTATTAACTTTTAAATCAGTGCTTAATTTGCACCCAATCAGTATCAGTGTTAAAAATTTGTTCGCTAGCGAAAACTACAATTATAAACTGAGTACCCGGTACTCAGCATCTCATAACGACATCTTACTTACCCCCTCCCTCTCGGAGGGTTTTTTTTATCTATTTTTCAATGAATTAAAAAAGCCACCTTGCGGTGGCTTCATATTTCATAATCATGATTGGCAAACTTTTTTCATGACCCCTTTTACATATCCTTTGGATAGGTAAGTCGGACACAAGGTCTCCCGCACCGATTGCGAGTCAATAATGTAATTCTCAAAGTTTGTTAGTGCCGTGTTAGCACACCCATTTGTTGCGACTTCTTTTGCCAATGCAAACTGAGAATTACTCGGTCGATCAAGCGTATACAGCAGCGCATTCGAGACCTTTTCATCTGCACAGTATTCCGGAGACTGCTTGACTGCAGCGGCATAGAATGGAATCGCGAGAGATTTAGAGACATTTTGGAACACCTTAGTCCCTTCTTCAAAACTTACGTTACCCGCAGGAGAGAGTTCGGCGAGCAGTTGTCCGTAGCTCTCTACACACCCTTCCATCGAATACTTGATACAAGATTGCGCTGCCGGAACTAAGGCTTTTGCAAAACTTTGAGTAAAATCACTGGATTGAGACAGAAACGCATACTCAGTGAGTAGCTGCTGCCCTAAACCAATAGCGCTATCAGCGGCTCCGGAAGAAACGTAACTATTGAAAGCTCCTGTTGCAGCATCTGCCACCAGTCCTTGCCAAGCATCATCTCGCTGTGATGGACGAATATCATTGGCATGATAGAGCAGCTCATTCCAGCTTTGTGCTTTATGAAGAGCGGTTAAATCTTCCATAGAGTAACGCTCTTCAGCGACCGCAGAAAAGCTTGAAGCCATGGCAACTAAGGGGAAGAGTATTTTTTTCATTACCTTAGTTCCACGCTTGCTTGAGATATTTCAGCGTTGAAGAGTCGTAAGCCGCGTTCGGGTTCAAAGCGACTTTAAGCACACTGCCACCATCATCAAGAGAGAAACCTGCTTTACGCGCCTTCACAGAGTCTTGACCAACAAATTGGATTTGTTGAACTTTTTGGAACTCTTCTTTATAAAGTGCGGCATGTTCAGTCGTCGTGCATAGCTTAACCATATCATCGTAGATATAGTTGATTAAGCCACCCAGCCAACCTGTGGTTTTTACTTTGTCTAAACGAGCTTCAGCAAAGTCGTAGTCATCCCACGCAGCCCAGTCAAAGTTTGTTTCAAGAACTTCATTGCCACAAGCGGTTTGCACTTTTGCGACGTTTTCCGTCATTGTATTTTCGGTCAACATACGCTTCGCTTTCACTTCAATACTTGCCTGTGCCGAAACACTTACCAAAGAAAAAGACGCAATACCTAGCCATAACGCTGATCTGTATTTCATTAGACATACTCCTTTATTAATCATTGTGTCATTACAGAATGCTGTGCTAGGTCAGTCTAACAATCCCCTTTGTCTCAAAAGTGATTCTACATTTTCCTTTAATCGCTTTACGAGTCGGCTCTCAAGCCTGCTGAATATCACTAATTGTTTGCTCAATTAATGCTCTTGCGATTGTCCCTTTTGGGGCTACTGGTGGCATATCATCAACGCCAAACCATTGAGCATCAGACAGCTCGGTGTAATCAGGATTCAATTCACCAGACTCGTAATCCGCAAGAAATGCCATCATCATACTGGATGGAAAGGCCCATGGTTGGCTGCCAAAATAGCGAATATTTTTAACGTGTACGCCGGTTTCTTCGCGCACCTCGCGTGTCACACACTCCTCCAAGGTTTCACCCACCTCTAAAAAGCCCGCTATTACGGTATACATGCCATTTCGATGGCGAGGGTGCTGAGCTAGCAAGATTTGGTTGTCTTTACGCACAGCGACAATGATGCACGGGAAAATACGCGGATAATGCAAAGTACGGCACTCACCACACTGCATTGCCAATTGATTGTTATTGAGGAAATTGCGACCACCGCATTGCGGACAAAAACGCAGGCTTTGTGTCATATGACCATACTGAATGGCTTTACTGATCAAAAGAAAAAGGGAGTCTGAGAAATGGAGACAATCACGCAAAGATACAAGCTCTAAATCGTGGTCTAAATCCGACAGGTTTACCCACATCACCGGGACATCTTGGTATTCACCTATCTGCCTTGCACTCGCTTCTGGCAGTGAGAACTGCTCTGCATTGCCAAATGGTATAGCACCATCCACCAGCCAAACATCGCTTCCTGAGACAACACACCAATAGGCGTTTTTCGTACGGTTAACTTCACCTTTTCTTAACATTACAGCGTCCCTTTGCTTGAAGTTCATTCATTTTACTGGCAATCTAATTTCATACCAGAGTTTGTCGTTCGCTAAATTTGCAACTATAAATTCTAGTAAGGACAAGAGTTTGTAATCACTTTACTAACTTTGCTTTGCAAAGGATACGTTCGCCAACGGGCGATCAGATCATGAGGGCATGGTCATGCTAAAAAAATTCAAACAAACACAAGACCAATGGGGCGGCTCCAGTGACGTTATTGACCATTGGCTGGAAACGAGACAATCTCTGATTGTCGAATATTGTAAGCTTGCAGCACTGCAACCTTGTTCGAAATCCAACGTCGTTGAACTCCCTTCCCCTGACGAACTTCAGCACTTCTGCCAACACCTTGTGGATTATATCTCTGAAGGTCATTTTAAAATCTACGATATGGTGATGGATAAGTGGAAAGCCACTGGCTTTGTTGCTACTGATGAAATTAACCAAACTTACGCGAAGATCGTCCTCACTACTGAGCCGTTGTTGAACTTTACCGACAAATACTCTGATGTTTCAGCCGAAGATGAACTGGCTGATTTTGACGAAGATATGTCTTTGATTGGGGAAATCATTGAGACGCGCTTCGCGGTAGAAGACCACTTGATTCAGTTGATTGCCGACAGTTTAGCGATGCCACCTGGCGCATAGCGAGAAACGAGAAACGAGAAACGAGAAACGAGAAACGAGAAACGAGAAACGAGAAACGAGAAACGAGAAACGAGAAAATTCTTAAGGGTTGGCGTGTGCACGTCAACCCTTTTTGTTTTTCGGGATTCGCTTCTATTTTATCTTTCTAGGGATAAATCCAGTCAACGCCCTCTTCGTCAATCACTTTCACGGTTCTCCAAAGGCACACCTCTCGATTCCGTAAACGAAGCATACCTACATGTCGAAGCGTAGCGTTCTAACCTTTGCTCCCAAAAACAAAAAAGGCACCCGAGGGTGCCTTTTCTTTTAAGCTCTTAACGATTACTCGTCAGAAGAGAAGCCTGCGTTTAGAAGTGCAGCTAGGTTATCTGTTGCTTGTTCAGCAGATGGACCTTCTTGCGCTTCAGCACGTTTAGCTTGACGATCTTGGTGGTATGCGAAACCAGTACCAGCTGGGATCAGACGACCAACAATTACGTTCTCTTTCAGACCACGTAGGTCATCACGCTTACCAGAAACCGCAGCTTCTGTTAGTACGCGAGTTGTCTCCTGGAACGATGCCGCAGAGATGAATGACTCAGTCGCTAGAGATGCCTTAGTGATACCTAGTAGCTCACGCTCGAAACGTGCTGGCTCTTTGCCTTCAGCTTCTAGGTTACGGTTAGAAATCTTAACTTGTGAGTATTCAACTTGCTCGCCAGGTAGGAACTCAGAGTCACCAGCGTGAGTAATTGTACACTTACGTAGCATTTGACGAACGATAGTCTCGATGTGCTTATCGTTAATCTTAACGCCTTGTAGACGGTAAACTTCTTGTACTTCGTTAGCGATGTACTGAGTTACAGCGTGTACGCCACGTAGACGTAGAATGTCATGTGGAGACTCTGGACCATCTGCGATCACGTCACCACGTTCAACACGCTCACCTTCAAATACGTTCAACTGACGATGCTTAGGAATCATCTCTTCGTAAGTATCACCGCTGTCGCGAGTGATAACTAGACGACGCTTACCTTTCGTTTCTTTACCGAAGCTCACAGTACCTGTGTGCTCAGCAAGGATCGCAGGCTCTTTAGGCTTACGAGCTTCGAATAGGTCAGCTACGCGTGGTAGACCACCGGTGATATCTTTGTTACCGCCAGATTTCTGAGGGATACGAGATAGTGTGTCACCAATGCCAACTTCAGCGCCATCTTCGATGTTTACAATCGCTTTACCAGGTAGGAAGTAGTGAGCTGGCATTTCTGTACCAGGGATCATTACGTCGTTACCTTGCTCATCAACAAGCTTGATAGCTGGACGCATATCTTTACCTGCTGCTGGGCGAGCTGCTGGGTCAGTTACTTCGCTTGAAGATAGACCTGTTAGGTCATCTGTTTGACGAGAAACTGTAACACCGTCGATCATGTCTACGAACTGGATGCGACCTGCCACTTCAGTGATGATTGGCATGGTGTGCGCTTCCCAGTTAGCAACAACTTCACCAGCTGTTACGGCGTCGTTGTCGCCTTTGCTTAGCATCGAACCGTAAGGAAGTTTGTGCTTCTCTTTAGTACGACCGAATTCATCAATGATAGTTAGCTCAGATGCACGAGACGTGATTACCAGCTTCTTATCTTTGTTGATTACGAACTTAGCGTTGTGCAGTTTAACTGTACCAGTTGTCTTCGCTTGGATGCTGTTCTCTGCTGCTGCAGTAGATGCCGCACCACCGATGTGGAACGTACGCATCGTAAGCTGTGTACCCGGTTCACCGATAGACTGAGCAGCGATTACACCAACTGCTTCACCTTGGTTCACTAGGTGACCACGTGCTAGGTCACGACCGTAACACTGTGCACAACAACCGAAGTCAGAATCACAAGTAACTACAGAGCGCACTTTCATGCTGTCTACTGAGTTCTCTTCCATGATCTGACACCACTTCTCATCAATTAGAGTGTTACGTGGGATCAGAACATCTTCTGTACCTGGCTTAAGAACGTCTTCAGCTACTACACGACCTAGCGCTAGCTCAGTTAGTGCAACTTTAACATCACCACCCTCGATGTGAGGCATCATGTCAACACCCTCGTGAGTGCCACAGTCATGTTCAGTTACAACAACGTCTTGAGCAACGTCTACTAGACGACGAGTTAGGTAACCCGAGTTCGCTGTTTTCAGTGCCGTATCCGCAAGACCCTTACGAGCACCGTGCGTTGAGATAAAGTACTGAAGTACGTTTAGACCTTCTTTAAAGTTCGCTGTGATCGGCGTTTCGATGATTGAACCATCTGGACGCGCCATCAGACCACGCATACCCGCTAGCTGACGAATCTGAGCTGCAGAACCACGAGCACCCGAGTCAGCCATCATGTAGATGCTGTTAAACGATTCTTGTTGCTCTTCTTCACCGTCACGGTTAACTACCGTTTCAGATGAAAGGTTTGCCATCATCGCTTTCGCTACGCGATCGTTGGTCGATGCCCAGATATCGATAACTTTGTTGTATCGTTCGCCCGCAGTAACAAGACCAGATTGGTATTGTTCCTGGATTTCACGTACTTCTTCTTCCGCTTCTGCGATTTCAGTGTACTTAGCTGGCGGTACAACCATATCGTCGATACCAACAGATACACCAGATAGTGCCGCGTATGCGAAACCTGTGTACATGATTTGGTCAGCGAAGATTACAGTGTCTTTCAGACCTAGTTTACGGTACGCCTCGTTTAGTAGGTTAGAGATTTGCTTCTTACCTAGCTTTTGGTTAACGATGCTGTACGGTAGACCAGCTGGCACGATTTGCCATAGCATTGCACGACCGATAGTTGTATCAACCATCTTAGTCTCTGTTGTGCTGTTGCCGTCTTCGTCTACAACTGTTTCTGTAATACGTACTTTAACGCGTGCGTGAAGTTCAGCTTGCTTAGTGCGGTATGCTTTCTCAGCCTCTGCTGGGCCAGAAAGGTACATGCCTTCACCTTTCACGTTGATCTTGTCACGAGTCATGTAGTACAGACCCAATACAACGTCCTGAGAAGGTACGATGATCGGATCACCTGACGCTGGCGACAGAATGTTGTTTGTCGACATCATCAGAGTACGAGCTTCAAGCTGTGCCTCTAGAGTTAGAGGTACGTGAACCGCCATTTGGTCACCATCGAAGTCCGCGTTGTACGCCGCACACACTAGTGGGTGTAGCTGGATCGCTTTACCTTCGATTAGTACTGGTTCGAACGCCTGGATACCTAGACGGTGAAGTGTAGGTGCACGGTTCAATAGTACTGGGTGTTCACGGATTACTTCGTCTAGGATATCCCAAACTACCGCTTCTTCACGCTCTACCATTTTCTTAGCAGCTTTGATTGTAGTCGCAAGACCGCGAGTCTCTAGCTTGCTGTAGATGAATGGTTTGAATAGCTCAAGTGCCATCTTCTTAGGAAGACCACACTGGTGTAGACGAAGGTATGGACCTACTGTGATTACAGAACGACCAGAGTAGTCTACACGTTTACCTAGAAGGTTCTGACGGAAACGACCTTGCTTACCCTTGATCATATCAGCAAGAGATTTCAGAGGACGCTTGTTAGAACCAGTGATCGCACGACCACGACGACCGTTGTCTAGTAGCGCATCAACAGACTCTTGCAGCATACGTTTTTCGTTACGTACGATGATGTCCGGAGCTGCTAGCTCTAGAAGACGCTTCAAACGGTTGTTACGGTTGATCACACGACGGTATAGGTCGTTTAGATCAGAAGTCGCAAAACGACCGCCATCTAGTGGTACTAGAGGACGCAGATCTGGCGGAAGTACTGGAAGTACAGTTAGGATCATCCACTCTGGGTTGTTACCAGATGCGATGAACGCTTCTACCAGCTTCAGACGCTTAGTTACTTTCTTACGCTTAGTTTCAGAGTTAGTAGTTTCTAGCTCTTCGCGCATTTGTTCTGCTTCAGCGTGCATGTCCATAGAACCTAGTAGGTCCTTGATAGCTTCTGCACCCATCTTAGCAGTGAACTCGTCGCCCCACTCTTCTAGACGGTCTAGATACTCTTCTTCCGTAAGCATCTGACCTTTTTCTAGATCAGTCATACCCGGCTCAGTTACTACGTACATTTCGAAGTAAAGAACACGTTCGATATCACGTAGAGGGATATCCATTAGTAGACCGATACGAGACGGTAGCGATTTTAGGAACCAGATGTGAGCTACTGGTGAAGCAAGCTCGATGTGGCCCATACGGTCACGACGAACTTTAGTTTGTGTAACTTCTACACCACACTTCTCACAGATAACACCACGGTGCTTCAAGCGCTTGTACTTACCACAAAGACACTCGTAGTCTTTAACTGGACCAAAGATACGCGCACAGAACAGACCATCGCGTTCAGGTTTGAACGTACGATAGTTGATCGTTTCAGGTTTTTTAACTTCACCGAAAGACCATGAACGGATCATGTCTGGTGAAGATAGACCGATTTTGATTGCATCAAATTCTTCGGTCTTATGCTGTGCTTTTAGAAAGTTTAATAAGTCTTTCACAATCAGCTCCTGTAAGGAGTTAAAAGGAGCTCACTCGCTAAAGTGAGCACCTTCTACCAAATAATCGCTTTAGATTCTCTCAACCTTAGTCAAGAGAGAAAGAGATTACTCTTCGTCTTCTAGCTCGATGTTGATACCTAGCGAGCGAATCTCTTTCAACAGTACGTTGAACGATTCTGGCATACCAGGTTCCATGCTGTGGTTACCGTCTACGATGTTTTTGTACATCTTAGTACGGCCGTTAACGTCATCCGACTTAACCGTTAGCATTTCTTGTAGAGTGTAAGCCGCACCGTATGCTTCTAGTGCCCATACTTCCATCTCACCGAAACGCTGACCACCGAACTGAGCTTTACCACCAAGTGGCTGCTGAGTTACTAGGCTGTACGAACCAGTTGAACGAGCGTGCATCTTGTCATCAACAAGGTGGTTCAGTTTCAGCATGTACATGTAACCTACTGTTACAGGGCGCTCAAACTGGTCACCTGTGCGACCATCAAACAGTTTTAGCTGACCAGATTCTGGTAGGTCTGCTAGTTTCAGTAGCGCTTTAATAGACGCTTCTGGTGCACCGTCAAATACTGGAGTCGCGATTGGTAGACCGCCACGTAGGTTCTTGATCAGAGTACGAACTTCGTCATCAGATAGAGAAGCAATATCTACTTTCTGGCGAGTCTCGCCTAGATCGTAAACTTTTTGTAGGAACTCGCGGAATTTCGCTAGTTCTTGCTGCTCTTTAACCATCTGGTTGATCTTGTCACCAATACCTTTCGCTGCCAGACCTAAGTGTACTTCTAGGATCTGACCGATGTTCATACGCGAAGGTACACCCAGTGGGTTAAGTACGATGTCTACAGGCTGACCTTTCTCATCGTATGGCATGTCTTCAACAGGGTTAATCTTAGAGATTACACCCTTGTTACCGTGACGACCCGCCATCTTATCACCAGGCTGAATACGACGTTTAACCGCTAGGTAAACCTTAACGATCTTCAGTACGCCAGGTGCTAGATCATCACCTTGAGTGATCTTGCGACGCTTAGTTTCGAATTTCTTATCGAAGTCAGCTTTTAGCTCGTCCCACTGCTCTGCTAGTTGTTCTAGCTGAGTTTGTAGAGCGTCATCTTCTAGCGTTAGTTCTAGCCACTTCTTACGATCAGTTGTGTCTAGTTTCGCTTCAGAGTAACCACCTTCAATCAGTACAGCTTTAACACGGTTTAGAAGGCCACCCTCAAGAATCTGGAATTCTTCAGTTAGGTCTTTCTTCGCTTCTTTAAGCTGCATTTGTTCGATTTCAAGCGCACGCTTGTCTTTCTCTACGCCATCGCGAGTGAAGACTTGAACGTCGATGATCGTACCTGATACAGAGTTAGGTACACGTAGTGAAGTATCTTTAACGTCAGATGCTTTTTCACCGAAGATTGCACGTAGTAGCTTCTCTTCAGGCGTTAGCTGAGTTTCACCTTTAGGTGTTACTTTACCAACTAGGATGTCGCCACCCTTAACTTCAGCACCGATGTAAACGATACCTGACTCGTCTAGTTTAGACAGAGCAGACTCACCTACGTTTGGAATATCAGCTGTGATCTCTTCAGAACCAAGCTTAGTATCACGCGCCACACAAGTAAGTTCTTGGATGTGGATAGTCGTGAAACGGTCTTCTTGAACTACGCGCTCAGATACTAAGATCGAGTCTTCGAAGTTGTAACCATTCCAAGGCATGAACGCGATACGCATGTTTTGACCAAGCGCTAGTTCACCAAGGTCTGTTGAAGGACCATCAGCAAGAACGTCACCGCGTGATACAGGTTCACCTGGCATCACACATGGGCGCTGGTTAATACATGTGTTCTGGTTAGAACGTGTGTATTTAGTCAGGTTGTAGATGTCGATACCAGCTTCACCTGGTACTAGCTCTTCTTCGTTCACTTTAACAACGATACGAGAAGCATCTACAGACTGGATTACACCACCACGTTTAGCAACTGCAGTTACACCTGAGTCAACTGCTACGTTACGTTCAATACCAGTACCAACAAGCGGTTTGTCAGCTTTCAGTGTTGGAACTGCCTGACGTTGCATGTTCGCACCCATCAATGCACGGTTCGCATCATCGTGTTCTAGGAACGGGATAAGCGATGCAGCAATAGATACAACCTGGTTTGTCGCAACGTCCATGTACTGAGCGTGCTCACGAGGGTGTAGACCAGATTCACCTTTTTGACGAGCTGTGATCAGCTCATCTGCAAAACCGCCTTCTTCAGTTAACGCAGCATTAGCCTGTGCGATAACGAATTGACCTTCTTCGATTGCAGATAGGTAATCTACTTCGTCTGTTACAATGCCATCTACAACGCGACGGTATGGTGTCTCTAGGAAACCGTACTCGTTACAACGCGCAAACGCAGATAGAGAGTTGATCAGACCGATGTTTGGACCTTCCGGCGTTTCGATAGGACATAGACGACCGTAGTGAGTTACGTGTACGTCACGTACTTCGAAGCCAGCACGTTCACGAGTTAGACCGCCAGGACCCAATGCAGAAATACGACGCTTATGCGTTACTTCTGATAGCGGGTTGTTTTGGTCCATGAACTGTGAAAGCTGTGAAGAGCCAAAGAATTCTTTAACAGCTGCAGAGATTGGTTTCGCGTTGATCAAGTCTTGAGGCATGATTGCGTCAAGATCGCCTAGGCTTAGACGCTCTTTAACTGCACGCTCAACACGTACTAGACCTACACGGAACTGGTTCTCAGCCATTTCGCCTACAGAGCGGATACGACGGTTACCTAGGTGGTCGATATCGTCCACTTCGCCTTTACCGTTACGAATCGCGATAAGCTTCTTCATCACTTCAACGATATCTAGCTCGTCAAGTGTGCCTTGCTCTTGAGCATCTTCACGACCGATAGAGCTGTTGAACTTCATACGACCAACAGTCGATAGATCGTAACGCTCTTCAGAGAAGAATAGGCTTTCGAATAGTGCTTCTGCAGCTTCTTTTGTTGGTGGCTCACCAGGGCGCATCATGCGGTAGATTTCTACCAAAGCAGAAATACGATCAACAGTGCTGTCGATGCGTAGCGTTTCTGACATGAATGGACCATGGTCTAGATCGTTGGTGAACAACGTTTCTAGTGATTTGTGGCCAGCCTGAGATAGGTTCGCTAGAGCTTCCAGGCTGATTTCCTGGTTAGCGTTAACAATGATCTCGCCTGTTGCTTCGTTGACGTAATCTTTCGATGCAACTTTACCAACGATGTACTCAACTGGTACTTCGATGTGATCAACGCCATCTTTCTCTAGTTGGCGGATATGACGAGCTGTTACACGACGACCTTGCTCAACGTAAGTTTTACCGTTCGCTTCGATGTCGAATGACGCAGTTTCACCACGTAGACGATCAGGAACCAACTCCATTAGTAGAGTTTGGTCTTTCACTTCGAAGTTCACTTTTTCGAAGAAGATATCTAGGATTTCTTCTGACGTTTTACCAAGTGCACGAAGGATGATCGAAGCTGGTAGCTTACGACGGCGGTCAATACGTACGTATAAGTTATCCTTAGGGTCGAACTCAAAGTCTAACCATGAGCCACGGTAAGGAATAACACGTGCGTTGTATAGAACTTTACCTGAAGAGTGGGTCTTACCCTTATCGCTGTCGAAGAACACGCCTGGGCTTCGGTGCAGCTGGGATACGATAACCCTCTCGGTACCGTTAATTACGAAGGTACCATTGTCTGTCATAAGCGGAATTTCGCCCATGTAGACTTCTTGTTCTTTAATGTCTTTTACAGTACCTGCTGGCGCGTCTTTATCAAAGATTACTAGACGTAGTTTTACGCGTAGTGGCTTTGAGTAAGTTACACCGCGGATTTGACATTCTTTAACGTCAAAAACTGGCTCACCAAGACGGTAGCTAACGTATTGCAGCTCAGAATTGCCGTTGTAGCTCTGAATTGGGAATACAGAACGGAAAGCAGCTTCAAGACCGTATTGACCTTCAGGATCCTGTTCGATGAATTTGTCGAACGAATCGAGCTGGATCGATAGCAGGTATGGAATGTCCAAAACTTGTGGACGAGTACCAAAGTCCTTACGGATGCGCTTTTTCTCGGTATAAGAGTAAACCATGGGGTTCCTCAGCTCGCTGATAAGTGACCCAAACTGTCCGCCCGCTCCTAGTTACTTAAGGGGGGTAAGGGACAGTGACTAAATAGCTGTTTACTGTAGTGACATTTCATTGCGTAGGAATGAAATGTTTTTTGCTTGGGAACAGGCGCTTAAACAGCGGGAAAATTCGCCTATACCCTACAGCGCAAAAAGGCCGGTGGTTAAAAAACCACCAGCCAATTAGCCGTTAGGCTAAGAAACTATGCAATAATTACTTAACAGCAACAGTTGCACCAGCTTCTTCTAGCTGAGCTTTAAGTGCGTCAGCTTCTGCTTTGTCAACACCTTCTTTAAGAGGTGCTGGAGCGCCGTCTACAAGAGCTTTAGCTTCTTTAAGACCTAGGCCAGTTGCGCCACGTACTGCTTTGATTACAGCAACTTTGTTGCCGCCAGCAGATTCTAGGATTACGTCAAATTCAGTTTGCTCAGCTGCAGCTTCGCCGCCTGCTGCGCCACCTGCAACTACTGCAGCAGCAGCAGATACACCGAATTTCTCTTCCATAGCTTCGATTAGTTCAACAACTTGCATTACAGACATTTCTGCAACTGCGTCTAGGATTTGCTCGTTAGTAATAGACATAACAATTCTCTTTTAAGTCAACAATAAGTTTATTTTGCAACCAGTAAAAAGCAAGGCTTAAGCCGCTGCTTCTTCTTTTTGATCGCGGATAGCAGCGATAGTACGTACCAGCTTGCCAGCAGAAGCTTCTTTCATGCACATCATTAGGCGTGCGATTGCTTCGTCGTAAGTTGGTAGTGTTGCTAGTACTTCAGCGTCAGTTAAAGCGCCTTCAAATGCAGCAGCTTTGATCTCGAAATCTTTGTTCTCTTTAGCGAAGTCTTTGAAAAGACGCGCTGCAGCACCTGGGTGCTCGTTAGAGAACGCGATTAGAGTAGGACCAGTGAAAGTGTCAGTTAGACACTCGTAGTCTGTACCCTGAACCGCACGACGTGCTAGAGTGTTACGCACGACTTTCATGTAAACACCCGCTTCGCGAGCTTGTTTACGTAGAGAAGTCATCGCGCCAACTTCAACGCCACGAGAATCAGCTACAACTGCAGAAAGTGCACCACTGGCAGCTTCGTTGACTTGAGCAACAATTGCTTTTTTGTCTTGAAGGTTTAAAGCCATCTTGGATTTACTCCTGGTTGTCGTTACACCACTCACTATCATCACGACAGTGAGAGCTATTGAGGTGCATTCCCAGAAGAAAGTTAACTATTTACATAGAGCTTTCTGTCAGTTCGGGCACCATCTACGTAGGATGATTAAGTTTGTTTTGAGAACAAACACCTACGGTCTTGGACGGAGACTGGGTCTTAATTCATTTCGAACTAGGAGACAGTTCAAAGAACCAATGTTCAGCCCCAACCACAAATATTAGGCGCAAAATTATACACAAATTTTGCGCCTAAGCAAATAAATTATGCTTGAGTGTTCAGGCTAGCCTGATCAACAGCAACACCAGCACCCATAGTAGTAGAGATGCTTACTTTCTTCAGGAAAGTACCTTTCGCTGAAGATGGCTTAGCTTTCTTCAGAGCAACTAGAAGAGCTTCTAGGTTCTCTTTGATCTGCTCAGCAGAGAAGTTTGCTTTACCGATAGTAGTGTGGATGATGCCGTTTTTGTCGTTACGGTAACGAACCTGACCAGCTTTAGCGTTCTTAACCGCTTCAGCAACGTTAGGAGTTACAGTACCAACTTTAGGGTTTGGCATTAGACCGCGAGGACCTAGGATAGTACCTAGTTGACCTACAACGCGCATTGCATCAGGAGAAGCAACAACTACGTCGAAGTTCATTTCGCCTTTCTTAACTTGCTCAGCAAGATCTTCCATACCAACGATGTCTGCGCCAGCTTCTTTAGCTGCTTCAGCGTTTGCACCTTGAGTGAACACTGCAACGCGGATTTCGCGGCCAGTACCGTGAGGTAGTACAGTTGCACCACGTACGTTCTGGTCAGATTTACGAGCATCGATGCCTAGGTTAACAGCAACGTCAACAGACTCTACGAATTTAGCAGTAGCTAGTTCTTGAAGAAGAGCAACAGCTTCGTTGATTTCGTACTCTTTAGTTACGTCAACTTTTTCGCGGATTACGCGCATGCGCTTAGTTAGTTTAGCCATCTTATTAACCCTCTACCACTAGGCCCATTGAACGAGCAGTACCAGCGATTGAACGCTTCATTGCTTCGATGTCAGCACCAGTCATATCAGCAGCTTTAGTTTCTGCGATTTCTTGGATTTGAGCGTCAGTTACAGTACCCACTTTTTCAGTGTTTGGACGACCTGAACCAGACTTAACGCCAGCAGCTTTCTTAAGAAGAACAGCAGCAGGTGGAGTCTTAGTTACGAACGTGAAAGAACGGTCGTTGTATACAGTGATAACAACAGGAGTAGGTAGACCTTTCTCTAGAGATTCTGTTTTCGCGTTGAACGCTTTACAGAATTCCATGATGTTAACACCGTGTTGACCTAGTGCAGGACCAACTGGTGGACTTGGGTTCGCCATACCAGCTGCAACTTGTAGCTTGATGTAAGCTTCAACTTTCTTAGCCATGATAATTCCTAAGTTTGGGTACAAACGCTAATCATCGATCAGCTCCCCGTTTAATGAAAAAACTCTTTACTTCACCAGAAGTAAAAAGGCGCGAAATTATAGTCATAATTCGCGCCTTAGACAACCCTTAAAAAGGTGTTTTTTTAATCAAGTTTTTCAACCTGACCAAATTCAAGCTCAACTGGTGTTGCACGACCAAAGATCGACACAGACACTTTCAGGCGGCTCTTCTCGTAATCCACTTCTTCAACAGTACCATTGAAGTCAGCAAATGGACCTTCATTAACACGTACCACTTCGCCCGCTTCGTACATAGTACGTGGACGAGGAGCTTCACTTGCTTTCTCAAGACGATTAAGAATCGCATCAGCTTCTTTGTCTGTGATAGGTGCTGGACGGTCTGAGGTACCACCAATGAAGCCCATGACACGCGGCACACTGCGTACTAGGTGCCATGATTCATCGTTCATAATCATCTGAACAAGGACGTAACCTGGGAAGAACTTACGCTCAGATTTACGACGCTGACCCGCGCGCATTTCCACTACTTCTTCAGTAGGAACCAGTACTTCACCGAATAGCTCTTCCATGCTGTGCATTTTGATATGCTCGCGAAGAGATTGAGCTACACGACCTTCAAATCCAGAGAAGGCTTGAACCACATACCAGCGTTTTTTTGGAGCTTCACTCATGAATTAAAACCCTCTATACCCCAGTCGCTAGAGCTACTAGACGAACCATGATGCCGTCAATACCCCATAGCGCTAGAGCCATTACAATACTTACAGCTAAAACGATCAGTGTTGTTTGCATAGTTTCTTGGCGTGTAGGCCAAACAACTTTACGAACTTCCATACGAGATTCTTTTGCAAAACTGATCGCTGCTTTACCTTTAGTCGTTGTTGCTGCAACGCCAAGAGCAGCTGCAATTAGAACAACAACGCCTGCAGCGCGAACTACTACAGACATTTCACCATACAGGTAATTACCCACAACAGCGGCCGCTGCTAATACGAAAGCGGCAATCCACTTAAACGTATCTGCTGCGTTTGAGCTATCAGGAGTTTCAGCATTATTTGCTTTCATAAACCAACCTGTCACAAGTCTTAATATAGACGACAACAACCCCGCTGTTGCAGGGCAAACTCCATATCGCTGAAAAAATCAGCGTTACTCTCTTAAGATTAAGCCTCTCCGGCCAATCTTGCTCTGCTCTCAACCAAAATCTGAACAAGAAAACAGCTAAAATAATGTTGAGTGCAGAAAAAGGGCATCAAATGATGCCCTTTTTGCTACTGGTTCGTCAAATCTAATTCAAGATTTTCCGAAGACATTCGTTTAATTCTTTAAGAATTAGTCGAAGATCTTAGCAACAACACCAGCACCTACAGTACGGCCACCTTCACGGATAGCGAAACGTAGGCCTTCATCCATAGCGATAGGAGCGATTAGCTCAACTTGCATTTGGATGTTGTCACCTGGCATTACCATTTCTACGCCTTCTGGTAGAGAGATGTCACCAGTTACGTCAGTTGTACGGAAGTAGAACTGTGGACGGTAGCCTTTGAAGAATGGAGTGTGACGACCACCTTCATCTTTAGAAAGTACGTATACTTCTGACTCGAACTTAGTGTGTGGAGTGATTGAACCAGGCTTAGCTAGTACTTGACCACGTTCAACTTCATCACGCTTAGTACCACGTAGAAGTGCACCAACGTTCTCACCAGCACGACCTTCGTCAAGAAGCTTACGGAACATCTCAACACCAGTACATGTTGTAGTAGTCGTTTCTTTGATACCAACGATAGCAACTTCGTCACCTACGTTTAGGATACCACGTTCGATACGACCAGTTACTACTGTACCACGACCTTGGATTGAGAATACGTCTTCGATAGGCATTAGGAATGGCATATCTACTGCACGCTCTGGCTCAGGGATGTATGAATCTAGCGCTTCTGCTAGTTCAACAATCTTAGCTTCCCATTGCTCTTCGCCGTTTAGTGCGCCTAGAGCAGAACCTTGGATAACTGGTAGGTCATCACCTGGGAAGTCGTACTCAGATAGAAGTTCACGAACTTCCATTTCTACTAGTTCTAGTAGCTCTTCATCGTCAACCATGTCACATTTGTTCATGAATACGATGATGTATGGGATACCAACCTGACGGCCTAGTAGGATGTGCTCACGAGTTTGTGGCATTGGACCATCAGTTGCAGCAACTACAAAGAATACCACCGTCCATCTGTGCAGCACCAGTGATCATGTTCTTAACGTAGTCCGCGTGTCCTGGACAGTCAACGTGCGCGTAGTGGCGAGTTGGAGTGTCGTACTCTACGTGAGAAGTAGCGATTGTGATACCGCGCTCACGCTCTTCTGGAGCGTTATCGATAGATGCGAAGTCACGAGCAGCACCGCCGTATACTTTAGCAAGTGTTGTACAGATAGCTGCAGTTAGAGTAGTTTTACCGTGGTCAACGTGGCCGATAGTACCAACGTTTACGTGCGGTTTTACACGTTCAAATTTTTCCTTTAGACATGAGTAGTCCCTCTAGGTACGGATTTAGGTGGCCCGAATTGACCACGCAACCAAAAAAGATAATTGGTAAATCTTATATCAAAAGGAGATAACTTTGAGAGCTGGTGCTGATAGGCAGACTCGAACTGCCGACCTCATCCTTACCAAGGATGCGCTCTACCACCTGAGCTATATCAGCACTCAAATTAGAGTGGAGCGGGCAGCGGGAATCGAACCCGCATCATCAGCTTGGAAGGCTGAGGTAATAGCCATTATACGATGCCCGCAACACGTAACTCTGAGAGCTATTTCCTAAAGAATATGGTGGAGGGGGACGGATTCGAACCATCGAAGGCAGTGCCGGCAGATTTACAGTCTGCTCCCTTTGGCCACTCGGGAACCCCTCCAAATTTTTTAAGCCATTCTTACTACAATTGTTTCCACTAGAAACAGGAAAGAATGGTGCCGACTACCGGAATCGAACTGGTGACCTACTGATTACAAGTCAGTTGCTCTACCTACTGAGCTAAGTCGGCATAAGTGGTGCGCATTCTATTGAATGATTTTCTAGGTTGCAATAGCTATTTCAAAAAAAATCGTAAAATTCGACTTTTTAGAATCGATTGCTGCAAAATCATACAAACCTCGCTTTTTAAAGCAAACTTTCGAGCTTTGTCGTTTGCTTTGCACGGAGCTTGTTGTATGTTCTTGCTCTCGATGAAACCAAGGATAAAAGAGACCCATGAGTCCATTTTTGTCATTTGACCGTGCCGAATGGGCAGAATTGCGCAATTCTGTTCCGATGACACTCTCTGAAGACGATCTGAAAGCGCTTCAAGGCATTAATGAAAACCTCACTATGGAGGAAGCGGTAGAGATCTACCTTCCTTTGTCTCGTCTTTTAAATCTGTACGTTCAGGCTCGCCAAAGTCGTAACTCTGTACTTCAGCAGTTCCTCAACACGGAAGAACATGCTCCACCCTTTGTTATCGGCATTGCCGGCAGTGTGGCGGTAGGAAAGAGTACTACCGCACGACTTCTAAAAGCATTGCTCTCTCGTTGGGAGAACCATCCGAAAGTCGCCCTTGTGACAACAGATGGTTTCTTATATCCAAAGAAAGTGCTGGAAGAGAGAGGCATCATGCATCGTAAAGGCTTTCCGGAATCTTACGATATTAAACGCTTGGTAGAATTCGTTTCAGATGTAAAAGCAGGTCAACCAAACTTAGAAGTCCCAGTTTATTCACACATTACGTACGACATTACTGAAGAACGAAAGAAAGTAGATCGTCCAGATGTACTGATTATCGAAGGGTTAAACGTTCTGCAAAGTGGTATGGACTATCCGCATGATCCACATCGCGTGTTTGTCTCTGATTTCCTAGACTTCTCTATTTATGTTGATGCAGAAACTGAGACCATTGAGCAATGGTATGTAGAACGATTTTTGAAATTCCGCCAAGGTGCATTTACTCAACCAGGCTCTTATTTTAGTCATTACACGCAATTGTCTGTCGAAGAGGCGAAAAACAAAGCTAAAGAAATTTGGCAAAGCATTAACGGGCTCAATCTAGAACATAACATTCTGCCAACTCGCGAGAGAGCCCATCTAATTCTGCACAAAGGTCCTAGTCATCTCGTCGACAAGGTGTCGTTGAGAAAGTAACCTCTATTAGGCACTAGACTAGAGGTTAATCACCTTTCCTTAGGGAGATCTCACCACCAACGTAGGTCTCCAATCCATTAGTGGTTTCTAATACTACACCACCTTGCTGATCGATGCCCTTTACTACCCCATGGATTTCTCTAGGTCCCATCAATAGCTTTACAGGGCGTCCAATAAAGTTGTCTAAACGATTCCAACGCTCTACAAACCCACCGAGCCCTGTCATTTCATATTCTTCTAGTGCTTTCTTCCAGTGTTCAATCAGGTTAATCGCTAACTGGTTACGATCGATATCTAGGCTATCGCTCACTTGGTTTAAGGTTGTCCACGGTTGATCGATTTCAGGTTGCAAGTCTGGCATACCGATATTAAGCCCCATGCCAATAACTAGATGCGCTGCCCCACCGGCTTGCCCTGACATTTCAACTAAAATGCCTGCAAGCTTTTTATCTTCGTAGTAAATATCGTTCGGCCATTTGAGTTTCACGCCTTGGATACCCATCTCTTCAATAGCTTCCACTGCTGCGATACCAACAACTAAGCTCAACCCCATAGCCGCTGCCATACCAGCATCCAAACGCCAGTACATCGACAAATACAAGTTAGTCCCAAAAGGCGATATCCATTGGCGCCCACGTCGTCCTCTTCCTTTTGCTTGATATTCAGCCAAACATACGCGCCCCTTATCGGAGTCATCGACTTTCTCGAGCAGATATTGGTTGGTTGAATCTATAACCGAGATGAGTTCAAGTTGAGTATCAACATGAGCTTGAAGCCTTTGCTCATCAAGCAGTTGTAAAGGCTGAGCTAGCTGGTAGCCACGTCCTTGAATCCGGTAAATGTCTACGCCCCAATCATTAAGACCTTTGATGTGCTTTGCAATAGCAGCGCGTGATATACCCAATTCTTGCCCTAAGGCTTCCCCAGAATGAAAATCACCGTCACTTAGCGCTTTGAGAATATGCAGTTTTGCAGAGTGTTCCTTTCTCATCGCGTAGCCTCAATCTCAGTTAGGTTAGTCTCGCCCTTGTTATTCATAAAACGAACTTCATGTTCTAGTTCAATTTGGTATTTATCCCAAACGGTCCTTTTTACCAAAGACGCAAGCTCGACAACGTCATTGGCACTACAATTATCAACATTAGTTAGAACCAAAGCTTGGAGTGGATTTACTTGAGCACCGTTCACTGATACCCCCTTCAAACCACATTGGTCGATTAACCAACCCGCAGCGACTTTCATTCCTCCTTTCGCAGGGTAAGCCACCATATTGCTGTGCTTTTTGATAAGTTGATCGTAATGATCTTGGCTGATCACTGGATTTTTAAAAAAGCTTCCTGCGTTACCAACTTTTGCAGGGTCTGGCAATTTTTCCATTCGCACTTGGCATACACGCTCAAAAATGGTTAGGGGACTAAGCTCTTCTTCAGGAATACTTTGCAAAGGACCATATTGATTGATCGCCTTCCATTGCTTTGGCAGTTTGAGACCGACCGCAGTAATAAAGCATTTTTCATATAATGCATGCTTGAAGATCGAATCACGATAGCCAAATTGGCACTCTTCTGCAGTCATGCGTTTGGTCGTGAAGTTCTCCAAATCGAGGATATCTACGTATTCGCACACATTTTGCAATTCCAATCCATAGGCTCCGATATTTTGAATAGGTGCCGAGCCTGCACAGCCAGGGATGAGTGCGAGGTTCTCAATACCTCCCATACCTTGTTCTACACACCATTGAACAAGCGCCGGCCAATCCTCACCGCCTTCAATGTGCAATAGATAATGAGCACCTTCTTCAGTAACAGTTTTGCCCATTAAGCGGTTAATGATGACCATGCCTTCATAGTGTTGAGTAAACAGCATGTTACTGCCCTTACCTAAAAATAGCTTCGGTAACTCTAGGTAAGCTTCATCTTTAAATAGCTGAATAACATCATCGATAGTTTCAACGATCGCTAAATAAGCACAAGTTTGTTCGATACCAAATGTGTGGAAAGCCTTGAGGCTCGCATGTTTCTTAATTTCCATAGTGGATTTGCAACGCCAGATGAGATTCTCTTAAACTGTAGCCATTCTACCTTAGTTATGTTTTAGCCGCAGTGACAATACCTAGCTCATTAATCATAGAAGTGTTAAATCCGATCAAACTACCTCTGATCAAGAGATTATACAAAGCACATTACCCTGCCGGAAAAGCCAAGCGTGATGAGCTGATCATCACCGCAAGTTTAGAAGGAAAAATCGTTGCTCTCCTTAGAATGAAAGCGGTCGAAAAGTCTCGCTTGCTGACTGGTATGCTTGTTGTTCCGGAATGTAGGGGAACAGGGGTCGGTCAAGCATTACTTACTCATTGCGAAAACACTGTTTTCAACAATGGAGATTATTGCTTTGCTTTTAATCATTTAGAGGCATATTACTCTCAACATGGATTCAAAACCATTGATAGCTCTGAGCTTCCAAACTCATTGAAAATGGCTTATTTACGGTACGTGGACAGTGGCAAAGATCTCATTCCAATGCAATTCATTACTTCTAGTGCTTCAAACAGTGCGCTTTTGTAGCCAGAGAAATCATATCTTTGGTAAAATATCAGGTTCGCAATATTGCACTTAATTAAGGTACTCACACCGGTATGATAGTAAGTAGGAACCCATTCGAACAGTTGCCAAGTCTCGCAGTTAAGCCTGAAGACTTCGAAGTTCTGCACGCAGCAGATGCTTTCAGAGCTCGTCTTCTTGATGCGATCAGCAAAGCAACGTCACGAATTTACCTAGTCGCTCTATATCTGGAAGATGATGAAGCTGGACGTGAAATTTTCACAGCGCTTTATGAAGCGAAACAGCGCAATCCTGGATTGGACATCAATATCTGTGTAGATTGGCACCGAGCGCAACGTGGTCTCATTGGTGCAGAATCATCTGAAGGCAACGCAGCACTTTACAAGGCATTCGCAAAAAAATACCAGCACTCAATTCCTGTATACGGTATTCCTGTACGAGGCAGAGAAGTCTTTGGTGTACTTCATCTTAAAGGCTTCATCGTAGATGACACCGTCATTTACAGCGGAGCAAGTCTTAACAACGTATACCTACAATACAATGGTCGTTACCGCTTCGATCGCTACCATGTCATTCAACACAAAGCATTAGCAGACTCGATGGTAGGATTCATTCAGGATGAAATGATCGCCCACCCTGCAGTTAATGATCTTGCAGATAAAGATAAACCTGAGACAAAAGAGATCAAAGCGGACATTCGCCAACTTCGCTCTTCTTTAGCTCGTGCTAATTACGAATTTAAACCCGAAGTAGCCAGCGAAGACGAAGTGAAAGTTACACCGCTGGTAGGTTTAGGGAAGCGCCGTAATTTACTCAACCAGAAAATCGTTAAGCTGCTTGCAGCTGCTCAGAACGAAATCTTTATCTGTACACCTTACTTTAACTTCCCGAAAGCGATTAATCGTGAAGTAAAACGTGCAATGAAACGTGGTGTAAAAGTAACAATCGTGGTTGGTGACAAGACTGCAAACGACTTTTACATCTCTCCTGAAGAAGAGTTCAAAACTATTGGTGGTTTACCATATCTGTACGAACTCAACTTACGTCGTTTCGCTAAAGCGAATGAAGCAAGCATTGCTGCTCGCAAATTATCTATTCACCTTTGGAAACATGATAACAATAGCTTCCACCTCAAAGGTATCTGGGTTGATAAGCGCTACATGCTTATGACAGGCAACAACCTAAACCCTAGAGCATGGTCACTAGATCTTGAAAATGGTCTTTTAGTACAAGACAACTTCGCGAAGATGACAGACAAATTTGAACAAGAGGTGGCAAACATTCTAGAGCACACTCAGCTTATTTGTACTTACAAGCAATTAGAGAAAGTGGAAGACTATCCAGTCAGTGTTCAGAAGCTGGTCCGTAAGATCACACGTATCAAAGCTGATGGTGTACTAAAACGCATTCTTTAAAATGCTTCGATAGTAAACTTACAGAGCCCAGTATGAAAATACTGGGCTTTTTTATTATGTACAGCTAGCGACATAGATTACAACATTGTTGCTTTCTTTAAGTATTTAAACTGACAGTTCGATATACAATGGGATGAGACGACTTTGTATTCTAAGAAATTCAACAAGATAACAGGTCCAGATTGTAACGAAAAGGCTCCAGCATTTCTGCTGGAGCTTTAAATATGACAGAGGTAGATTGGATCAATACTCCGAGATTCGATAGGACTTACTGCCAAGCGATCTGGAGATCTAATCTCAACACGCACGATTCTGGCGTTAGGAGAATCAGATACTCTTCCAACTAGACTGGTACTCTTTTCTTCATATACGAAAGAGGCTCTAGCATTTCAGCCAGAGTCTTAAATATGGCAGGGGTAGATTGGACCGGCACTCCGGAGATTCGATATGGCTTGCTGCCAAGCGGACTGGCGGCTCAGTTCCCAACACGCACTATTTGGGCATTAGGGGAATCCCCTGCTCTTCCAACTAGACTGGTACTCGTTCCTCCATATACGAAAAAGGCTCTAGCATTTCTGCTAGAGCCTTAAATATGGCAGGGGTGGAGAGATTCGAACTCCCAACACGCGGATTTGGAATCCGCTGCTCTGCCAATTGGAGCTACACCCCTGTAGAAACTACAGTTTATCACATTGTAGATTCAAAAAAACCTCGCAAAAGCGAGGTCTTTGAAATAAGTGGCGGAGCGGACGGGACTCGAACCCGCGACCCCCGGCGTGACAGGCCGGTATTCTAACCAACTGAACTACCGCTCCGCACTGGTTAGACCTAAAGTCTAAGTTTTTGTCTTCACTTTTTCATAAAAAGTGAAAATAAAATACAAGCCTGGCGATGTCCTACTCTCACATGGGGAAGCCCCACACTACCATCGACGCTAATTCGTTTCACTTCTGAGTTCGGAATGGAAGTCAGGTGGGTCCAAATCGCTATGGTCGCCAAGCAAATTCTTTAATTCGGAAAGCTGTTTTAGGTTCTATTTACACATTCAATGTTCTTACATTGAGTCCATCAAAACCCCTTGGGTGTTGTATGGTTAAGCCTCACGGGCAATTAGTACAGGTTAGCTCAACGCCTCACAACGCTTACACACCCTGCCTATCAACGTTCTAGTCTCGAACAACCCTTTAGGATACTTAAAGTATCAGGGAAGACTCATCTCAGGGCTCGCTTCCCGCTTAGATGCTTTCAGCGGTTATCGATTCCGAACTTAGCTACCGGGCAATGCGTCTGGCGACACAACCCGAACACCAGAGGTTCGTCCACTCCGGTCCTCTCGTACTAGGAGCAGCCCCCTTCAATCTTCCAACGCCCACGGCAGATAGGGACCGAACTGTCTCACGACGTTCTAAACCCAGCTCGCGTACCACTTTAAATGGCGAACAGCCATACCCTTGGGACCGACTTCAGCCCCAGGATGTGATGAGCCGACATCGAGGTGCCAAACACCGCCGTCGATATGAACTCTTGGGCGGTATCAGCCTGTTATCCCCGGAGTACCTTTTATCCGTTGAGCGATGGCCCTTCCATTCAGAACCACCGGATCACTATGACCTGCTTTCGCACCTGCTCGAACCGTCATTCTCGCAGTCAAGCGGGCTTATGCCATTGCACTAACCTCACGATGTCCAACCGTGATTAGCCCACCTTCGTGCTCCTCCGTTACGCTTTGGGAGGAGACCGCCCCAGTCAAACTACCCACCAGGCACTGTCCGCAACCCCGATTAGGGGTCAACGTTAGAACATCAACACTACAAGGGTGGTATTTCAAGGACGGCTCCACACAATCTAGCGACCGTGCTTCAAAGCCTCCCACCTATCCTACACATGTAGGGTCAATGTTCAGTGCCAAGCTGTAGTAAAGGTTCACGGGGTCTTTCCGTCTAGCCGCGGGTACACTGCATCTTCACAGCGATTTCAATTTCACTGAGTCTCGGGTGGAGACAGCGTGGCCATCATTACGCCATTCGTGCAGGTCGGAACTTACCCGACAAGGAATTTCGCTACCTTAGGACCGTTATAGTTACGGCCGCCGTTTACCGGGGCTTCGATCAAGAGCTTCGACCGAAGTCTAACCCCATCAATTAACCTTCCGGCACCGGGCAGGCGTCACACCGTATACGTCATCTTACGATTTTGCACAGTGCTGTGTTTTTAATAAACAGTTGCAGCCACCTGGTATCTGCGACTCTCAATAGCTCCATCCGCGAGGGACTTCACCGTCGAGAGCGTACCTTCTCCCGAAGTTACGGTACCATTTTGCCTAGTTCCTTCACCCGAGTTCTCTCAAGCGCCTTGGTATTCTCTACCCGACCACCTGTGTCGGTTTGGGGTACGATTCCTTACAATCTGAAGCTTAGAGGCTTTTCCTGGAAGCATGGCATCAATGACTTCACTACCGTAGTAGCTCGACGTCGTGTCTCAGCCTTAAAAAGAGCCGGATTTACCTAACTCTTAAGCCTACGCACTTGAACCTGGACAACCGTCGCCAGGCCCACCTAGCCTTCTCCGTCCCCCCATCGCAATTGTAAGAAGTACGGGAATATTAACCCGTTTCCCATCGACTACGCCTTTCGGCCTCGCCTTAGGGGTCGACTTACCCTGCCCCGATTAACGTTGGACAGGAACCCTTGGTCTTCCGGCGAGGAGGTTTTTCACCCCCTTTATCGTTACTCATGTCAGCATTCGCACTTCTGATACGTCCAGCATGCGTTACCACACACCTTCAACCGCTTACAGAACGCTCCCCTACCCAATGCACTAAAGTGCATTGCCGCAGCTTCGGTTTACTACTTAGCCCCGTTACATCTTCCGCGCAGGCCGACTCGACCAGTGAGCTATTACGCTTTCTTTAAATGATGGCTGCTTCTAAGCCAACATCCTGGCTGTCTGAGCCTTCCCACATCGTTTCCCACTTAGTAGTAATTTGGGACCTTAGCTGGCGGTCTGGGTTGTTTCCCTCTCCACGACGGACGTTAGCACCCGCCGTGTGTCTCCCGGATAGTACTTACTGGTATTCGGAGTTTGCAAAGGGTTGGTAAGTCGGGATGACCCCCTAGCCTTAACAGTGCTCTACCCCCAGTAGTATTCGTCCGAGGCGCTACCTAAATAGCTTTCGGGGAGAACCAGCTATCTCCAGGTTTGATTGGCCTTTCACCCCTAGCCACAAGTCATCCGCTAATTTTTCAACATTAGTCGGTTCGGTCCTCCAGTTGATGTTACTCAACCTTCAACCTGCCCATGGCTAGATCACCTGGTTTCGGGTCTATATCCAGAGACTGAACGCCCAGTTAAGACTCGGTTTCCCTACGGCTCCCCTAGATGGTTAACCTTGCCACTGAATATAAGTCGCTGACCCATTATACAAAAGGTACGCAGTCACACCACGAAGGTGCTCCTACTGCTTGTACGTACACGGTTTCAGGTTCTATTTCACTCCCCTCACAGGGGTTCTTTTCGCCTTTCCCTCACGGTACTGGTTCACTATCGGTCAGTCAGTAGTATTTAGCCTTGGAGGATGGTCCCCCCATATTCAGACAGGATATCACGTGTCCCGCCCTACTCGATTTCACTTTAAATGCGTTGCCGGTTACGGGGCTATCACCCTGTATCGCACAACTTTCCAGAAGTTTCACCTGACGCATAAAAAGCTTAAGGGCTAGTCCAATTTCGCTCGCCGCTACTTTCGGAATCTCGGTTGATTTCTTTTCCTCGGGGTACTTAGATGTTTCAGTTCCCCCGGTTCGCCTCGCTGCGCTATGTATTCACGCAGCGATACTAGCTTATGCTAGTGGGTTTCCCCATTCGGAAATCCCAGACTCAAATGGTTTTTACTACCTAATCTGGGCTTATCGCAAGTTAATACGTCCTTCATCGCCTCTGACTGCCAAGGCATCCACCGTGTACGCTTAGTCACTTAACCATACAACCCGAAGGAGTTTCGAGTTGATGAACAAGTCACCAAAGTTGTCTGCAATTTTTATACATGATGCAGACTCGATTTTGCCGGACTCAAATTCCAAGAACACTTGAATGTGTTGTATTGGTGTTTGTCATAAAGACAAACATTGAGAACTTTACAAACAAACTTAAAAGTTTGTTTTGTCAGCTTTCCAAATTGTTAAAGAGCTATGTTTCTTCACAAGGAAGTACATTTTCTAAAGACTTTCAGAGACGAAGATTCTAACCACGTACGTTTTACTGAAGTGGTTTGGAATTCCTATCCAAAAATACTTAGAGAATGGTGGGCGATACCGGGCTCGAACCAGTGACCCCCTGCTTGTAAGGCAGGTGCTCTCCCAACTGAGCTAATCGCCCACGTAAGTTTTGATTCTTCGTGGAGAAGAATGGTGGGTCGTGCAGGATTCGAACCTGCGACCAATTGATTAAAAGTCAACTGCTCTACCAACTGAGCTAACGACCCAATGGTATCCCGTAGGGGAGTCGAACCCCTGTTACCGCCGTGAAAGGGCGGTGTCCTAGGCCTCTAGACGAACGGGACACTGGATTGAAGAGTTTGGGAACTCTTCCTCTCTTACTTTATAAACCGTATCAATCTGTGTGGACACTCATCGTGAGTAATCATCGTATAAGGAGGTGATCCAGCGCCAGGTTCCCCTAGCGCTACCTTGTTACGACTTCACCCCAGTCATGAACCACAAAGTGGTAAGCGTCCTCCCGAAGGTTAAACTACCTACTTCTTTTGCAGCCCACTCCCATGGTGTGACGGGCGGTGTGTACAAGGCCCGGGAACGTATTCACCGTGGCATTCTGATCCACGATTACTAGCGATTCCGACTTCACGGAGTCGAGTTGCAGACTCCGATCCGGACTACGACGCACTTTTTGGGATTCGCTCACTCTCGCAAGTTGGCCGCCCTCTGTATGCGCCATTGTAGCACGTGTGTAGCCCTACTCGTAAGGGCCATGATGACTTGACGTCGTCCCCACCTTCCTCCGGTTTATCACCGGCAGTCTCCCTGGAGTTCCCACCCGAAGTGCTGGCAAACAAGGATAAGGGTTGCGCTCGTTGCGGGACTTAACCCAACATTTCACAACACGAGCTGACGACAGCCATGCAGCACCTGTCTCAGAGTTCCCGAAGGCACCAATCCATCTCTGGAAAGTTCTCTGGATGTCAAGAGTAGGTAAGGTTCTTCGCGTTGCATCGAATTAAACCACATGCTCCACCGCTTGTGCGGGCCCCCGTCAATTCATTTGAGTTTTAATCTTGCGACCGTACTCCCCAGGCGGTCTACTTAACGCGTTAGCTCCGAAAGCCACGGCTCAAGGCCACAACCTCCAAGTAGACATCGTTTACGGCGTGGACTACCAGGGTATCTAATCCTGTTTGCTCCCCACGCTTTCGCATCTGAGTGTCAGTATCTGTCCAGGGGGCCGCCTTCGCCACCGGTATTCCTTCAGATCTCTACGCATTTCACCGCTACACCTGAAATTCTACCCCCCTCTACAGTACTCTAGTCTGCCAGTTTCAAATGCTATTCCGAGGTTGAGCCCCGGGCTTTCACATCTGACTTAACAAACCACCTGCATGCGCTTTACGCCCAGTAATTCCGATTAACGCTCGCACCCTCCGTATTACCGCGGCTGCTGGCACGGAGTTAGCCGGTGCTTCTTCTGTCGCTAACGTCAAATAATGCAGCTATTAACTACACTACCTTCCTCACGACTGAAAGTGCTTTACAACCCGAAGGCCTTCTTCACACACGCGGCATGGCTGCATCAGGCTTGCGCCCATTGTGCAATATTCCCCACTGCTGCCTCCCGTAGGAGTCTGGACCGTGTCTCAGTTCCAGTGTGGCTGATCATCCTCTCAGACCAGCTAGGGATCGTCGCCTTGGTGAGCCATTACCTCACCAACTAGCTAATCCCACCTAGGCATATCCTGACGCGAGAGGCCCGAAGGTCCCCCTCTTTGACCCGTAGGTATTATGCGGTATTAGCCATCGTTTCCAATGGTTATCCCCCACACAGGGCAATTTCCTAGGCATTACTCACCCGTCCGCCGCTCGACGCCGTTATCGTCCCCCGAAGGTTCAGATAACTCGTTTCCGCTCGACTTGCATGTGTTAGGCCTGCCGCCAGCGTTCAATCTGAGCCATGATCAAACTCTTCAATTTAAGATTTTGTTCGGCTCAATGAATACTGAACATTACATAAGTAATGTTTGAATTGACTGTGCTGAATCTTTCGATTCAATGGTCACTTCGTTTCATTGAAACCTAATTTGATACCGAAGTATCTAATTGGATTATCATCAACGAGTGCCCACACAGATTGATAGGTCTATATTGTTAAAGAGCTTGGCTTTCAGTGCCTTAGCACTTAAGCGAGGTGCGTATAATACGCTTTCCACTTTGAAAGTCAACATAAAACTCTAAAATAATTTAGAACTTTATGGTGACTTGCTTATTAAATAAGCAAGTGCAAAATAAAGCCTGGCGATGTTCTACTCTCACATGGGGAAGCCCCACACTACCATCGACGCTAATTCGTTTCACTTCTGAGTTCGGAATGGAAGTCAGGTGGGTCCAAATCGCTATGGTCGCCAAGCAAATTCTTTAATTCGGAAAGCTGTTTTAGGTTCTATTTACACATTCAATGTTCTTACATTGAGTCCATCAAAACCCCTTGGGTGTTGTATGGTTAAGCCTCACGGGCAATTAGTACAGGTTAGCTCAACGCCTCACAACGCTTACACACCCTGCCTATCAACGTTCTAGTCTCGAACAACCCTTTAGGATACTTAAAGTATCAGGGAAGACTCATCTCAGGGCTCGCTTCCCGCTTAGATGCTTTCAGCGGTTATCGATTCCGAACTTAGCTACCGGGCAATGCGTCTGGCGACACAACCCGAACACCAGAGGTTCGTCCACTCCGGTCCTCTCGTACTAGGAGCAGCCCCCTTCAATCTTCCAACGCCCACGGCAGATAGGGACCGAACTGTCTCACGACGTTCTAAACCCAGCTCGCGTACCACTTTAAATGGCGAACAGCCATACCCTTGGGACCGACTTCAGCCCCAGGATGTGATGAGCCGACATCGAGGTGCCAAACACCGCCGTCGATATGAACTCTTGGGCGGTATCAGCCTGTTATCCCCGGAGTACCTTTTATCCGTTGAGCGATGGCCCTTCCATTCAGAACCACCGGATCACTATGACCTGCTTTCGCACCTGCTCGAACCGTCATTCTCGCAGTCAAGCGGGCTTATGCCATTGCACTAACCTCACGATGTCCAACCGTGATTAGCCCACCTTCGTGCTCCTCCGTTACGCTTTGGGAGGAGACCGCCCCAGTCAAACTACCCACCAGGCACTGTCCGCAACCCCGATTAGGGGTCAACGTTAGAACATCAACACTACAAGGGTGGTATTTCAAGGACGGCTCCACACAATCTAGCGACTGTGCTTCAAAGCCTCCCACCTATCCTACACATGTAGGGTCAATGTTCAGTGCCAAGCTGTAGTAAAGGTTCACGGGGTCTTTCCGTCTAGCCGCGGGTACACTGCATCTTCACAGCGATTTCAATTTCACTGAGTCTCGGGTGGAGACAGCGTGGCCATCATTACGCCATTCGTGCAGGTCGGAACTTACCCGACAAGGAATTTCGCTACCTTAGGACCGTTATAGTTACGGCCGCCGTTTACCGGGGCTTCGATCAAGAGCTTCGACCGAAGTCTAACCCCATCAATTAACCTTCCGGCACCGGGCAGGCGTCACACCGTATACGTCATCTTACGATTTTGCACAGTGCTGTGTTTTTAATAAACAGTTGCAGCCACCTGGTATCTGCGACTCTCAATAGCTCCATCCGCGAGGGACTTCACCGTCGAGAGCGTACCTTCTCCCGAAGTTACGGTACCATTTTGCCTAGTTCCTTCACCCGAGTTCTCTCAAGCGCCTTGGTATTCTCTACCCGACCACCTGTGTCGGTTTGGGGTACGATTCCTTACAATCTGAAGCTTAGAGGCTTTTCCTGGAAGCATGGCATCAATGACTTCACTACCGTAGTAGCTCGACGTCGTGTCTCAGCCTTAAAAAGAGCCGGATTTACCTAACTCTTAAGCCTACGCACTTGAACCTGGACAACCGTCGCCAGGCCCACCTAGCCTTCTCCGTCCCCCCATCGCAATTGTAAGAAGTACGGGAATATTAACCCGTTTCCCATCGACTACGCCTTTCGGCCTCGCCTTAGGGGTCGACTTACCCTGCCCCGATTAACGTTGGACAGGAACCCTTGGTCTTCCGGCGAGGAGGTTTTTCACCCCCTTTATCGTTACTCATGTCAGCATTCGCACTTCTGATACGTCCAGCATGCGTTACCACACACCTTCAACCGCTTACAGAACGCTCCCCTACCCAATGCACTAAAGTGCATTGCCGCAGCTTCGGTTTACTACTTAGCCCCGTTACATCTTCCGCGCAGGCCGACTCGACCAGTGAGCTATTACGCTTTCTTTAAATGATGGCTGCTTCTAAGCCAACATCCTGGCTGTCTGAGCCTTCCCACATCGTTTCCCACTTAGTAGTAATTTGGGACCTTAGCTGGCGGTCTGGGTTGTTTCCCTCTCCACGACGGACGTTAGCACCCGCCGTGTGTCTCCCGGATAGTACTTACTGGTATTCGGAGTTTGCAAAGGGTTGGTAAGTCGGGATGACCCCCTAGCCTTAACAGTGCTCTACCCCCAGTAGTATTCGTCCGAGGCGCTACCTAAATAGCTTTCGGGGAGAACCAGCTATCTCCAGGTTTGATTGGCCTTTCACCCCTAGCCACAAGTCATCCGCTAATTTTTCAACATTAGTCGGTTCGGTCCTCCAGTTGATGTTACTCAACCTTCAACCTGCCCATGGCTAGATCACCTGGTTTCGGGTCTATATCCAGAGACTGAACGCCCAGTTAAGACTCGGTTTCCCTACGGCTCCCCTAGATGGTTAACCTTGCCACTGAATATAAGTCGCTGACCCATTATACAAAAGGTACGCAGTCACACCACGAAGGTGCTCCTACTGCTTGTACGTACACGGTTTCAGGTTCTATTTCACTCCCCTCACAGGGGTTCTTTTCGCCTTTCCCTCACGGTACTGGTTCACTATCGGTCAGTCAGTAGTATTTAGCCTTGGAGGATGGTCCCCCCATATTCAGACAGGATATCACGTGTCCCGCCCTACTCGATTTCACTTTAAATGCGTTGCCGGTTACGGGGCTATCACCCTGTATCGCACAACTTTCCAGAAGTTTCACCTGACGCATAAAAAGCTTAAGGGCTAGTCCAATTTCGCTCGCCGCTACTTTCGGAATCTCGGTTGATTTCTTTTCCTCGGGGTACTTAGATGTTTCAGTTCCCCCGGTTCGCCTCGCTGCGCTATGTATTCACGCAGCGATACTAGCTTATGCTAGTGGGTTTCCCCATTCGGAAATCCCAGACTCAAATGGTTTTTACTACCTAATCTGGGCTTATCGCAAGTTAATACGTCCTTCATCGCCTCTGACTGCCAAGGCATCCACCGTGTACGCTTAGTCACTTAACCATACAACCCGAAGGAGTTTCGAGTTGATGAACAAGTCACCAAAGTTGTCTGCAATTTTTATACATGATGCAGACTCGATTTTGCCGGACTCAAATTCCAAGAACACTTGAATGTGTTGTATTGGTGTTTGTCATAAAGACAAACATTGAGAACTTTACAAACAAACTTAAAAGTTTGTTTTGTCAGCTTTCCAAATTGTTAAAGAGCTAATCACTTCTAATGAAGTAACCATTTTTAAAAACTCTCAAGAGAGAATGTTTAAAGATGGTATCCCGTAGGGGAGTCGAACCCCTGTTACCGCCGTGAAAGGGCGGTGTCCTAGGCCTCTAGACGAACGGGACACTGGATTGAAGAGTTTGGGAACTCTTCCTCTCTTTACTTTATAAACCGTATCAATCTGTGTGGACACTCATCGTGAATAATCATCGTATAAGGAGGTGATCCAGCGCCAGGTTCCCCTAGCGCTACCTTGTTACGACTTCACCCCAGTCATGAACCACAAAGTGGTAAGCGTCCTCCCGAAGGTTAAACTACCTACTTCTTTTGCAGCCCACTCCCATGGTGTGACGGGCGGTGTGTACAAGGCCCGGGAACGTATTCACCGTGGCATTCTGATCCACGATTACTAGCGATTCCGACTTCACGGAGTCGAGTTGCAGACTCCGATCCGGACTACGACGCACTTTTTGGGATTCGCTCACTCTCGCAAGTTGGCCGCCCTCTGTATGCGCCATTGTAGCACGTGTGTAGCCCTACTCGTAAGGGCCATGATGACTTGACGTCGTCCCCACCTTCCTCCGGTTTATCACCGGCAGTCTCCCTGGAGTTCCCACCCGAAGTGCTGGCAAACAAGGATAAGGGTTGCGCTCGTTGCGGGACTTAACCCAACATTTCACAACACGAGCTGACGACAGCCATGCAGCACCTGTCTCAGAGTTCCCGAAGGCACCAATCCATCTCTGGAAAGTTCTCTGGATGTCAAGAGTAGGTAAGGTTCTTCGCGTTGCATCGAATTAAACCACATGCTCCACCGCTTGTGCGGGCCCCCGTCAATTCATTTGAGTTTTAATCTTGCGACCGTACTCCCCAGGCGGTCTACTTAACGCGTTAGCTCCGAAAGCCACGGCTCAAGGCCACAACCTCCAAGTAGACATCGTTTACGGCGTGGACTACCAGGGTATCTAATCCTGTTTGCTCCCCACGCTTTCGCATCTGAGTGTCAGTATCTGTCCAGGGGGCCGCCTTCGCCACCGGTATTCCTTCAGATCTCTACGCATTTCACCGCTACACCTGAAATTCTACCCCCCTCTACAGTACTCTAGTCTGCCAGTTTCAAATGCTATTCCGAGGTTGAGCCCCGGGCTTTCACATCTGACTTAACAAACCACCTGCATGCGCTTTACGCCCAGTAATTCCGATTAACGCTCGCACCCTCCGTATTACCGCGGCTGCTGGCACGGAGTTAGCCGGTGCTTCTTCTGTCGCTAACGTCAAATGATAGTGCTATTAACACTACCACCTTCCTCACGACTGAAAGTGCTTTACAACCCGAAGGCCTTCTTCACACACGCGGCATGGCTGCATCAGGCTTGCGCCCATTGTGCAATATTCCCCACTGCTGCCTCCCGTAGGAGTCTGGACCGTGTCTCAGTTCCAGTGTGGCTGATCATCCTCTCAGACCAGCTAGGGATCGTCGCCTTGGTGAGCCATTACCTCACCAACTAGCTAATCCCACCTAGGCATATCCTGACGCGAGAGGCCCGAAGGTCCCCCTCTTTGACCCGTAGGTATTATGCGGTATTAGCCATCGTTTCCAATGGTTATCCCCCACACCAGGGCAATTTCCTAGGCATTACTCACCCGTCCGCCGCTCGACGCCGTTATCGTCCCCCGAAGGTTCAGATAACTCGTTTCCGCTCGACTTGCATGTGTTAGGCCTGCCGCCAGCGTTCAATCTGAGCCATGATCAAACTCTTCAATTTAAGATTTTGTTCGGCTCAATGAATACTGAACATTACATAAGTAATGTTTGAATTGACTGTGCTCTTATTGGTTTTCACTTTTAAAAAGTGAAATAAAACAGCTCAAGGCTGCTTCCCAATTCGAATGGTCACTTCGTTTCATTGAAACCTAATTTGATACCGAAGTATCTAATTGGATTATCATCAACGAGTGCCCACACAGATTGATAGGTCTATATTTTTAAAGAACTTTTCTAACTAACTTGCCGCCTCAGCGCCTCGTCGTTAGGGGTGCGTATCTTACGCTTCCCGCTTTGAGAGTCAAGTATTTTTTCAAATTCTTTTTTCTCTCTTCCGACTCGCTGTGTGACTTTCGTCTCACTCCGTGTCGGTGGATGCGCAGTATAGGGAGTTGAGAAATTAGCGCAACCTTTTTTTGAAAAAAACTTTCTAAGCGGTTATTTATCCACCAAATGCGTTATATCTGCATATTTCTTCGTCACATTTGAGACATATCACAGCAATTGGTTGGAAAAACACCAACCATATACGTAAGATTCATGTGTCTATTTTGTTAATAGGCAGCCAATCTCTTTATCATCTATATGTAGTAATCAAAATGACGTCTAAAAAAAATCTGATCTTGTGTGCTGGGTTGGCGGTCATTGGGGGAATCATCTTCTCTCAGTTACCTGTGTCACCTGCCTTGAGCTTTGTTATCGGTGTTGTCGCTACTGCTTTTCTTTTTTCACTTTCTAGCAAAACACCTATTCTTCAATCTTCGGATTCCGATCCTTCAACTAAAACGCTGTATGTCGGCAACCTTCCTTATAAGGCAAATGAAAGTCACGTTCGAGATTTGTTTGCTGAGTATGGTCAGGTCTATGCAGTACGCTTAATGAAAGATAAGCGCACTGGTAAAAGGAGAGGGTTTGGTTTTGTAGTGATGGCTGCGGCAGATGCAAAACCTGCTATCGCTAAACTTAACGAGAAGGAATATATGGAGCGTACACTTAAAGTGCGTATTGCTAACGATCCTAAACACCCTGATGGCGGTAAACCTGAACAGGATTAAACCCTAAGGTCGCCAAACAGGTATTCAGTGCATCTTCTTGCCAAGGAGGTGCACTGGCATAAATCTTCTTACTCCCTTCCTCTTGGCTTTCTTCCTTCATATCGCTGAGTAGTAATGCTTTCACTCGACGAGCAATGGCTTCGCCAGAATCAATTAACGTAACCTCTCCACCTAACGCTTGATGGATTTCGTCTTTAATCAAAGGAAAATGAGTGCACCCCAATACAGCAACATCGACTTTATTACGTAATGGGAGAAGAATGCTTTCGAGCTCTGGAATAGAAATACTTTCGCCACGCAGCTTTTCTTCTGCCATATCCACTAAGCGAGTGGAACCTAATAGTTCGACAGGTTTGCCTTGAGCAAAGTCACGGATCAGTTCATGAGTATATTGACGAGTCACGGTCGCGGGCGTAGCAATAAGTCCTACACCCTGAGAAGCGAGTAATGAGGCCGGCTTGATCGCAGGCACCACTCCGACAACCGGAATGGATAGATTCGCACGCAATGATGGCAACACTATGGTACTTGCGGTATTGCAGGCGATGACTACTATGTCAGCTTGATGCTCTTCAACCAATGCTGCCACCAGCTTATTAACGCGAGTGATCAGCACATCTTGGTCTAGCTCACCATATGGGTAAGCTTCGTTATCGAACAGATACAAGTAATCCATGTTTGGTAGAAGTCGGTGGATTTCTTGGAAGACCGATAGCCCTCCGACACCGGAATCAAACACTAGGACTTTTTTCTTACTTGATGCTCGCACGAGTCTTACCTGCAAATTAGAGACTCGGCAATCATACTGGTTAGATTTGTTTTGGCAATGCTTTGGCTCGGTATCTTTGATGACTGAATCGCTCCCCTGTTTCCACTTCAAGCTTAGCCAACTCTATATGTCCTTGAAATGATGAGGTTGATGTCACCAATGTATGGAATTCGCCATCTTCGCCACAGGGATCAATATGACCGGGTAATGACTCAATCAACGTTTTGTCATACCAACGTCCACACCACTCCGGCGGCAATACATTTCCATCGGTGGTAATCAACATGGTTTGAATTCCACGCTCGATAATTTCAAATGCCAATGCCTTGCTTTCTTCCCCCAACAAAGGGAATACACATTCCCAGCCGGCAGGTTCAATATAGCTGCGTCGATAATCAGCAATACCATTACAAAACATATCACCGAACGCGACAGCTTCTACATTCAGCCCACTGCTTTGTAGTGCATTAACGATCGTCGATTGATAAATGTCGTTATTCGGGAACACTTCAGGCAGTTCGATAGTAATGAGCGGAAGGCCAAGTAAGTCCGCCTGCATTTGCACGACCTCAAGCGGGGTTGCTTGAAAAGGGACTTCTTTATCAACATAAGTGGTGTACAAGCCAACTACCTGATAATGCGGATCTTCGTTTAGACGCTCCAACGTTAATGTAGAGTCTTTTCCGCTTGACCAGCTAATCACAACACGTTTTTGTTTAGTCATCGTCTTTCCTTGTTACCTATTTCCACCAGCGCTTTACTTACAAAAAGAAAGACCGCCGATATGGCGGTCTCGTTTAGCTTGATTAAAAGCGGTAGTCTGCCGAGACAAAGTACTGACGCCCTGGCGTCGCGTAACTAGTGTACATCTCGTAGTTTTTATCGAAAGCGTTGCTTAGCTTCGCATTAATATCCCAGTTTTGGTTCACGGCGTAAGAAGCAGTGAAGTTCCATAGGCTGTAGCTCGGTAGTCTGGTACTGCCATTAAAGCGTTCACCTTGGTACAGGTACTGCGAGCCCAACGTCCATTGGTCAAACGTTGCGTAGGCGTTCCACTTAGCACCACGCTTGGAGCGGTACGCTAGCTGAGTATCTTTTGCCCCAGACTTATCGACAGGATCTTTATAATCTAAGTAAAACTCGTGAGAAACGATATCCGTGTCGAATTTCACCTCTAGTTCGACACCTTTGATCTCAGCTTCACCAACGTTTTGCATGCCAGAGCCTTTCCAAACCAACATGTTCTCAATTTGGTTGTAGTAACCCGTCACCGTCCAATCAACAATCGATACAGCACCTGATAGCGACAGCTCGGTATTTTCTGATTCTTCTGGTTTTAGGTTTGGCATTTCGTAGCCTGGGTAATACAAATCAACAAAGCTCGGCGCACGGAAAGCAGTACCATGACTCAGGGTTAACTCGTAACCTTCGTAAAAACTCCAACCCGCAGCGGTTTGCCATGTGGTGTTGTTACCAAATTGATTGTTGTCGTCATTACGTACGCTTGCTTCTAACGTCCATACGTCATAAACATATTGAGCAATGGCACTAACACCAAAGTTAGTTCTTGGGTTCTTCTCTGGATCATAGTCTTTAGCTGGTCCCCAACTGTTCGCCGCAATGTAGCCTTTTGCTAGCTTCTCAGTACGGTAATCCAAACCGCCACCAATACTCAGTTCTTCGTTAACGCTGTACGAGTTCAACCAAATCGCGTTGAACTGCTCAATAGCAACATGATCGCCAGTAGATTTGTTTTGACCTGATTTATGGTCGTAGTTGTCTTGTTGACCATAAGCCAATTTTAATTCAGATGAGTAAACGTCTTTGTTGTATTCCAGCGATAAGTCGGTGCCTACATACTCTACTTCACCAGTTTTTTTCTCATGACCACTCCAAATACTACTGTTGTCGTAATCGTATTCATTGTTGTAAGCACTCACCCCAACGTAACCAGACAAGTTGTCAGAAAAGTTTTGTTGGTAACCCAACTTCAGGTTTAGCGTTTCGAAGCCATGCTCATCGCCATCATTCAATCCTGGCTGAGGCTTAACATTAAAACCATCGGTTTTCTCGTATCCTAAGACACCCTTAAAGTGTTTACCTTCACCCACAGGTTTAGAGACCACAAACGTGCCTTTTTTATGGTTATTTGAGCCATAACCTGCAGACACTCGACCTGAATCGTCATTAATAGGCGCACGAGTAATAATGTTGATTACGCCAGAGATCGCTTCTGAACCATAGATAGAGGCTCGTGCACCACGAATGTAATCGATACGTTCGACAGAGTTGATTGGAAATTGGTTAAAGTCGATACCACCCATGATTGCACGAGGCATACGCACCCCATCAACTAAAACGAGTACTTGAGACGAGCTACCACCTCGAACGTAGATAGATGCGGATTGACCACGCCCACCGTACTGAGCAACTTCAACACTCGGCAGTGTACGGAACACATCAAACAGACTATTTGCTTGCAGGCGTTTAATGTCTTCTTTGGTTACCGTGACGGTTTGTGCAAGAACAGCACCATCAATTTGCTTGAAGCGGTTTGCCGTAACCACAACCGTTTCATCTGCGGAAACTTCTTGGGCCTGTGAATAAAAGGTAGGTGAAAGCAGCGATGCACACGTGATCGCAAGAAATGTTTTTCTCATTGTATTGTCCTAAGTCGCGTAATTCCTACCGAGCCCTACTCGTGTTGAGCAGTCCAGTGCTGTGGCTCAGTTGCTGGCAGGTATTCGGACTTAAGAGCAAGGTTGTACCGCCTACTTACTCGACTTCCCACATAGACTAATGCAGTGTCTTGATGAGCGTTCGTTCTCTTTTACCGCTGCGCGTCAGTTCTGGATTCTCACCAGATTCCCATTTCAGCCATCTAGATTGCTAGATAGCACCAGCTTGGGGCAAATACTATTAAGCTATTGATTATTTGTCCAGCCAATATTACCTCTGACAATCGTAACGATTTGGTTCATTGGCGTATCAACTGACACAGAACACACTATCTTTAAATCAATTGGGGCACAAAACTGGACATCCTATTGAGATTGAATAAAATCTGCGCTCTTAAATTGAATGCACCATAAAAGGTAAGATCATGGCTACTCTTGATGTAAACCCACAACGCTACCAAGAACAACTGGCTGAAAAAGTCGAACGTCTGAACGATATGTTCGCGCCATACAACGTGCCAGAACTGGAAGTGTTTGAATCACCAGAGCAGCACTACCGCATGCGTGCTGAGTTCCGCGTTTGGCATGAGGGTGAAGACCTTTACTACATCATGTTCAATCAAGAAACTCGTGAGAAATACCGCGTTGACCAATTCCCAGCAGCAAGCCGTCTGATCAACGACCTGATGCCACTACTAGTTGAAGCGATGAAAGACAACGAATCGCTACGTCGCAAACTGTTCCAAGTGGACTTTCTGTCAACGCTTAGCGGTGAGATTCTGGTTTCACTACTTTACCATCGCCAACTTGATGAAGAGTGGATTGAAAACGCAAAGGCCCTTAAGCAGCGTTTGAATGATGAAGGCTTCAACCTAAACATCATTGGTCGTGCTCGTAAAATGAAGATTGTCCTAGACCGCGACTACGTGATCGAGAAGCTAGACGTAAATGGTCAAAGCTACATCTACCAACAAGTAGAAAACAGCTTCACTCAACCAAACGGCAAAGTCGCTGAGAAGATGCTGGAATGGGCAGTCGACTGTACTCAAGAAAGCACTGGTGATCTCCTAGAGCTTTACTGTGGTAACGGTAACTTCTCTCTAGCGTTGGCACAAAACTTCGACCGCGTTCTTGCAACTGAATTGGCGAAGCCATCTGTGGTTTCTGCGCAATACAACATTGCAGCGAACGAGATTGATAACGTTCAAATCCTACGTCTATCTGCAGAAGAGTTTACTCAAGCAATCGAAGGTAAGCGTGAATTCCGCCGCCTACAAGATGCAGGTGTGGATCTGAAGAGCTACAACTGCAACACAATTTTTGTCGATCCACCACGCTCAGGTATGGATGTCGACACTTGTAAGATGGTGCAAGGTTACGAGCGCATCATGTACATCTCTTGTAACCCAGAGACACTTAAAGAGAACTTGGACATTCTATGCGAAACCCACAACGTGACGCGTTTTGCTCTGTTTGACCAATTCCCTTACACACACCACATGGAAGCAGGTGTACTGTTGGAACGTAAAGCGTAATCCACCAGCCTCAGACATAAAAAAAGCGAGCTCAACGGCTCGCTTTTTTGTTAGATTCGCTTTGCTTATTCAGCAGTGGTCTTCTTTTCCATAAAACCCAGTTTCTTGCCGATCCACGCTAGGAGAATCATTGAAACCAGAATTGCGAAGAAGTTAGAGCCTGCTTCTGGGTATTGCGCTTTGATAAACGCAGAGTGACCAAATGCACCAACGAAGAAACACGCCAGACCAACAAGTGGGATATCTTCTGATACTGGGTTGTTAAGGTATTCTTGGTACAGCGCCTGTACAGCTAGCACGAGTGCAATCAGAGGGAAGATTGAAAAAGACACTTCGCTCATGGTCAACCATGACAACAAAGCATCACCACACATACCTGCAACCAGTGCCAAAATCAGCGTTTTCTTTTCAGATTTATTTCCATTCGACATTATTCTATCCCGCCTTTTAATCGGTTACGTTCACGTTCTTTGCGATACCAATAGGCCCCTTTGGCTATCATTCGCAATTGCATGATCAATCGCTCGGCGAGTTCATCGCGCTCGCGTCGATCTAAATCTAAAGCTTCCGCACCAGAGCTAAACACCAAAGTAACCGACGCCTCTGCTTGAGTGAACGCCTCTTCTTTGGTCATACCGGTGCTCATTAAGTACTCAGTTAATTCTGCCGCAAAATGCTGAATTTCTCGAGCGACGGCAGTACGAAATTCAGAGGAAGTGCCGGAGCGCTCACGCAACAATAAGCGGAAAACGTTAGGACTACTTTCAATGAATTCCATGAAGGTTTCAACTGAAGTTCGAATCACACTGCCTTCTTTGACAATACGCTGACGCGCCTGACGCATCAGTTGTCGCAACAACAAACCACCTTCATCAACCATGGTTAAGCCCAGCTCGTCCATGTCTTTGAAGTGACGGTAAAAAGAAGTCGGTGCAATTCCTGCCTCTCGGGCAACCTCACGCAAGCTGAGATTGGAAAAGCTGCGATCCGCACTGAGTTGATTAAATGCCGCATCGATCAACGATCGACGTGTTTTTTCTTTTTGCTGCGCGCGGATTCCCATCGATTTCATTCTTTAACTTGCTCTTTTTCTATTGGGTACGAGAGCTTCAATATAACGCATATCGCACCCACGTATAAAGCGACGTTATCTGCCGATAAGCGGCGAGCACGTTACTATTGCCATGCACCCAATTGCAATTGTCTCGCTTCAAATAGTAGACATACAGCATACCAATTAGTTCTTTTGGGCGATTCTGCGTGATCACTTCCACTCTCTAGCAGGCATTACGTGTTCCCAATAGAGTAAATGAGTTAAAATCCCGCTACAGCAATGTTAAGCAAATATAACAAGGAAGACATCATGGCGCATGCTAATCACTATGACGTGATCGTAATTGGTAGTGGCCCGGGCGGTGAAGGGGCGGCGATGGGATTGACCAAAGCCGGACTGAATGTTGCCATCGTAGAAAAGGAAAGCAGTGTTGGTGGCGGTTGTACGCACTGGGGAACCATACCATCCAAAGCATTGCGTCACGCAGTTAGCCGTATCATTGAATTCAATAGCAACCCGTTATTCTGCCGCAATAACACCAGCCTTCATGCAACATTTTCTGACATTTTAGGTCATGCAAAATCGGTAATAGATAAACAGACTCGACTTCGTCAGGGCTTTTATGATCGCAACTCATGCACACTGTTGTTTGGTACAGCCCGCTTTATCGATAACTACTCCATCGCCGTCATGCAAAGTGATGGTACGGAAGAAGTATACTCAGCAGATAAATTTGTTATCGCTACAGGCTCTCGTCCATACCAACCAAATGACGTTGACTTCTTACATGAACGCATCTACGACAGTGATTCCATCCTGAGCCTGAAGCACGACCCTCGCCACATCATTATTTACGGTGCAGGCGTGATTGGTTGTGAATACGCCTCAATCTTCCGCGGTTTAGGCGTGAAAACTGACCTGATTAACACTCGCGACCGCCTGCTCTCTTTCTTAGATAACGAAGTATCAGACGCATTGTCTTACCACTTCTGGAACAGTGGCGTGGTGATTCGTAACGATGAAACATTCGAGAAAATCGAAGGCACTGAAGATGGTGTTATCGTGCATCTTCAATCTGGCAAGAAGATGAAAGCCGATTGCCTACTGTATGCTAATGGTCGAACGGGTAACACAGACAAACTCAACTTACCTGCGGTTGGACTTGAGGGTGATTCACGCGGACAGCTCAAAGTAGATGGTAACTACCGTACAGAGGTAGAACACATCTACGCAGTCGGTGATGTAATTGGCTACCCTAGCCTAGCGAGTGCAGCGTATGACCAAGGTCGTTTCGTGGCACAAGCCATCACTAAAGGGCAAGCTGACGGCAATCTGATTGATGACATCCCAACGGGTATCTACACCATTCCAGAAATCAGCTCAGTGGGTAAAACCGAGCAAGAACTGACTGCGGCGAAAGTACCTTACGAAGTGGGACGCTCTTCGTTCAAGCATCTCGCTCGTGCACAGATTGCAGGTAAAGACATCGGCAGCTTGAAAATCCTCTTCCATCGCGAAACCAAAGAGATTCTTGGTATTCACTGCTTTGGTGAGCGCGCCGCGGAAATCATCCACATCGGTCAGGCCATCATGGAACAAAAAGGTGAAGCCAATACGATTGAATACTTCGTCAATACCACCTTCAACTACCCGACGATGGCAGAAGCGTATCGCGTAGCGGCGCTAAACGGTTTGAACCGATTATTCTAAATCAATTGGGTTGCCATGATCCAAAAGCAAAAACAGCAGGTTTCGACCTGCTGTTTTTTTATGTGTAACTAGGCAAGAAAGCGACCCTTGCGCCATTGATAGAAGAAAATAGCGCCGAGTCCAATCCCTCGCATTGCCATGAAACTGGACATCGCAAACCACAGCGCATGGTTTTGCCAGCCAGAGAACAAAAAGAAAATCGCAAAGAAACAGCAAGTCGCCACGAACATACTGTTTCGCATGTCTTTGCCTTTAGTGGCGCCAACAAAAATGCCATCAAATAGGAAACACCACATCGAAGCTAATGGCATGACCACCAGCCATGGTAAATATATCGAGGCTTGCTGCTGCACCGCGTCAATCGAAGTGATCATGGCGATCAACTGCGATCCCGCCAAACCAAATACTGCAGTCAAACCTAAGCAGATGATCAGACTCCAGAAGAAAGTACCAATCAACGAAGCACTGAGCTGCGCTCGGTCTTTGGCACCAATCGCTTTGCCGACCATGGCTTCCATGGCATAAGCAAAACCGTCCATGCCATAGGAAATCATCATCAAGAAACTCATCAATACCGCATTGGCCGCAACCACATCATCACCAAAGCTCGCACCTTGGAAAGTCATAAAGCTAAACGTAGCTTGTAAACATAGCGAGCGTAAGAAGATATCGCGATTGAGTTTTACGAAACGCCCTAGCCCATGTTGAGTATCGGTTAGCAGGCTCTTAGGTGATGGCAACAGACGGGCACACCACGTCCTCCATACACACATCAAGCCAAACGCCATGCCAGAGTAATCAGCAATCACTGAGGCTAGCGCTGCCCCTTCAACTTTCCAACCCAAACCAATCACAAACAGTAAATCGAGCGCAATATTGGTCACGTTGGTGATGATCACCATCCACATTGGGGCTTTGGAGTTTTGCGTTCCGAGTAGCCAGCCCAACAACACAAAGTTCATCAGCGCAGCGGGGGCACTCCACACTCGGATAGAGAAATATTGCATGCCGTAGTGCTTCACTTCAGCACTGGCATCACTCCAACCAAATATCAGATCCGCGATCGGGTTATGGGCAATAAGGAAGACTAACGCAAACAGCAGTGCCATCAGTGAGCCTTGCATAAACACCAAAGCAAGTTGTTTTCGGTCTTCACCACCATAGGATTGCGCCGCTAATCCAGTGGTCGACATACGTAAAAAGCCAAGCAACCAAAACGTCACACTGATCATGGTACTACCAAGCGCAACACCACCTAGATACCAAGCGTGTTCAAGGTGACCGATCACCGCAGCGTCAACCAAGCCCAATAGTGGAACAGTAATATTCGACAGCACCATAGGGATAGCGAGCGCTAACACTTGGCGATGCACTTGAGGATTCGATAAAGGAGAGAAGATAGAGTTTGTCACAGGCACCTCGTTGTTTAGATCAGCGAGTGTACCTGAGTGTTCAATGCCTAGCCAATTACCACTTGATGTGAACGAGAACTGGCGTGAGACGATGCTTCAACATTGGGATCTTATTCAGCCAGCGCTGCCATGCTTTCCAGCGTGAGCAAAATCGGTCGAATGGCGAGAAGGCTTTGACCCATTGCGCCCATGGCAGCCAATGCAGTACTTGTTGTGCTGGTGCTTCAAAACCATGTGCATACGTATCTGAGCCGAGCTTCTGACCCCATTTACTTTCGGTTAAGTCACCTGCTAGTACCATGCACACTTCTGCCGATACAAAATGACGCCCCAGAGTTTGGATGAAAGTCGCAACGCGCGATTCATCACAATCGAGTAAAGCCATCTCACACAGAATCAATACTGGTGCTTTTTCAGGAATGCGCAGTTCATCTAACCAATTCATGTCTTCTACGCTGCCACAACGATGCTCGTAGCGTTCGTTTTTATGAAACAATCGCTGACGCCAAACCAGATTCTCGGTGACATCCAGTTCAATCCAGTGACAACGACCATTGTCCAAACGGTAGAAACGCGTATCTAAGCCCGCACCAACGTTAATGATCCAAGCGTCTGAGTGTTGTTGAAGAAAGTGACTAACCTGCTGATCGCACAGCTGAGTTAAAGTCACGTGCAGCAGCTGCTTCTGATCGACGTCGCCACTGATGCAATCTGGTGCCATCTTGCAGCTCAAGCACGCTTTTGCAGCGATCGGATCGTACACCAAGCCGTTATCGACCAAGCTTTCGCGGCTACGCAAAAACAACGGTTTCAACAGATGATTGGGTACGTGATGTTGAGGCTTGGACATGGGCATTTCCTTGCGCCGAAAAGAAAATGGTTAAATGGAATTAGATGATAATAAATCTCAATATCATTTGCAAGTTTTAACGCAACAGCCAAACTCTCTGAATCAGTGCGAGCGTAACTATGCTCGGAAGAAAAGAAATATGTTTTGAAGAAAATAAAAGTGGGAATAGAAAGTGCAGAAAACACAAAGCCCAGCAGAACGCTGGGCTTTATTAGAATGCTTGAGGTAAGAAACCTACATCCAGTCAGTGTTACGGATGATGCCAACCGCCAGACCTTCAATCGTCAGGTGTTGCGATGTTAGGTCAACTTGGATTGGTGAAAACTCTTCATTCTCTGCATGCAGTAGAACTGTAGAACCTTTACGCTCTAAACGCTTCACCGTCACATCATCATCAACACGTGCAACCACAACTTGACCGTCGCGCACATCTTGAGTTTTGTGCACAGCCAGCAAATCGCCGTCCATAATACCGATGTCTTTCATACTTTCGCCGTTTACGCGAAGTAAGAAATCTGCTTTTGGTTTGAACATCGCAGGGTCCACTTGGTAGTGAGACTCCACATGCTCTTGAGCCAGAATCGGCTCACCAGCAGCAACCTGACCAATCAAAGGCAGACCTTGATCGTCATTTGCCGCATCTTCGAGTAGGATTCGGATCCCGCGAGATGCGCCTGGAATAATTTCAATCGCTTGTTTACGAGCAAGCGCTTTTAGGTGTTCTTCTGCGGCATTCGCAGAGCGGAAGCCAAGCTCACGCGCAATCTCTGCACGAGTTGGTGGCATTCCGGTGTCTTCGATTTTGCTTTTAATCAAATCGAAGACTTGTTGTTGGCGTGGCGTTAACGGCTTCATATGTCACCTGTCTTTTTATACAGTTAACTGTGAGTATATCCAGTAAATGAACAAATGAAAACCCAATTGGTTGTTTTTTAATTTATTTGCGCCAGTTTCAGATCCCACCCACAAACCTCAAGTGAACATGCGTTTTAAACGCGCAATAGCCAATTCGTCTAATGAAAGCAACAACCTAGGGGTTCGACTAATTTCCGCTCAATAAAATTAAAAGGTTTGACCAGTTTCTGGTATCCTTGCTGCGCTTAAAATTTATCGCCTAGGCTTATTTCTATAGCCGTATCCATTTCCTTTCCTATAGAAGAAGGGAAAGCGGACGCAGAAATAAGGTTAGGCTTGTTTGAATACCTATTGAGGCTGTGAACTTTATGTCTTCTGGACAATCATTTTCACGTTCATTACTAAAACTACCTTTATCGGTAATGGTAAAGGGCACCACAATCCCATCGAATCCGATTGACGATCTCAACATCGACCTAGCGAAACCGATTGTGTACGCCTTACCGTTCCGTTCGAACGTGGATTTGCTGACACTACAAAAACAAGCTTTGAGCCTTGGTCTACCAGACCCGCTTAGCCCGCTAGAAATCAATGGCAAAAAACTGACTCGTTACGTGTTTATTGCCTCTCGTCCAACCGTGATGAGCAATGATAACGACGTACCGAGTGAGTCTGTTTCTCTGTTTACTGATTTACTTGAATTGCACAAGCTCGATAGCGAGCTAGACGTACAAATGATTCCAGCGACCGTACTTTGGGGTCGTAAGCCAGGTAAAGAAGAAAACCATAAGCCGTACCTGCAACCAATGAACGGTCCGCAAAAAGCAAAAGCGGTAATGGCAGCAGGTCGTGACTGTTTGGTGCGCTTTAGCCCAGTGGTTTCACTGCGTTACATGGCAGACTCTCACGGTACCGACAGCGCTATTGCACACAAGCTAGCGCGCGTTGCACGTATCCACTTCTCTCGTCAGAAGCTCGCGGCATCGGGTCCAAACCTGCCTCAACGCCAAGTGCTGTTTGCACGCTTAATGAAATCGCCAGCAATCGAAAAAGCGATTGAAGACGAAGCGCAAAGCAAAAACATTTCTATCGAGAAAGCACGCAAAGAAGCCCATGACATCATGGATGAGATTGCAGCGGACTTCTCTTATGGCTTGGTGAAAAACGGCGATCGTATTCTTGGCTGGTTGTGGACGAAGCTGTACCAAGGTCTACACATAAACAACGCTTCGACTGTTCGTCGCCTAGCGCAAGATGGTCATGAGATCGTGTACGTACCATGTCACCGCAGTCACATGGACTACCTACTGCTTTCTTACGTTCTATACCATGAAGGTATGGTGCCACCGCATATTGCTGCGGGTATCAACCTGAACTTCTTCCCTGCGGGTCCAATCTTCCGTCGTGGTGGTGCGTTCTTTATTCGTCGTAGCTTTAAAGGCAATAAGCTGTACTCCACGATTTTCCGTGAGTACCTATCAGAGCTGTTTGCTAAAGGTTACTCGGTTGAGTACTTCAGTGAAGGTGGTCGTTCACGTACTGGTCGTCTACTTCAAGCAAAAACCGGTATGTTGGCAATGACGATTCAAGCCATGCTACGCGGTCTAAACCGTCCAGTAACGTTAGTGCCTGTTTACATCGGTTACGAGCACGTAATGGAAGTAGGTACTTACGCCAAAGAGCTTCGAGGTTCACGCAAAGAGAAAGAAAACGCAGGTCTTGTGCTACGAACTCTGCGTAAGCTGCGCAACTTTGGTCTTGGTTACGTGAACTTCGGTGAGCCAATTCAGCTAAACCAATACCTGAATGAGCACGCTCCTGAGTGGACGAAAGACATCGATCGCATGGGCGGCAGCAAGCCACAATGGATGAACCCAGTGGTGAACGGTCTGGCAAACAAGATGATGACGCACATTAACGATGCAGCAGCGACTAACGCGCTGACTCTATGTGCGACCGCGCTATTGGCGTCTCGTCAGCGTGCATTGTCTCGTGACTCTCTAATCAATCAGATCGAATGCTACTTGAAGCTACTTAAGAACAACCCATACTCAAACACTTCAACGGTTCCAACAGAAACGGCTGAAGAGTTGGTAGATCATGCGATCTCACTTGATAAGTTTGTGATTGAAACCGACACCATGGGTGACATCATTTCGTTGGATCGTAGCCAGTCGATTCTGATGACTTACTACCGCAACAACATCATTCACCTGTTCGCCCTACCATCATTGATTGCTCAGATGATTATTCGTCAGCGCAACGTGACCGTAGAGAAAATTCAAGAAAACGTCGCTCAAATCTACCCATTCCTGAAAAAAGAGCTGTTCCTAAGCTACAAGGAAGAAGAGTTGAACGAGCTGGTCGTGAAGATCTTGAACGAGTTCATTGAGCAGAAGATGGTTTGCCAAGATGGTGACAAACTGGAAATTAACCAGTCAAACAACCAATCATTGGTTTTGTTGGGTCGTACTATCACTGAAACACTGCAACGCTACTCTATTGCGATGAACTTACTGGTAGCTGACCAAGAACTGGGTAAATCAGACCTTGAACAGCAGAGCCAAGACATTGCGCAGCGTTTGGGTCGTCTACACGGTATTAACGCGCCAGAGTTTTTCGACAAAGGTGTGTTTGCTGCAATGTTCAATACGTTGAAAGAGCAACAATACCTAGATAGCGACGGCAACTGCGATCTTGAGAAGACACAGCAATTTGCCAAACTACTCTTTGCTTTGCTCTACCCAGAAGTGAAATTGACCATCGAAGAGAGTATCCACCAGCTGCAAGCATAATTGGCTTAAGCTCGATATTCATCTCGACAAAACATAAAAGGCATCCAATTGGATGCCTTTTTCTATCTGAACGTTTGTACTGAGTTACCAGAAAGCGATAAACAGACCGACCGCAATCACCATTCCCACATAGTTGTTGTTAAGAAAGGCTCTGAAGCACAAGTCGCGCTCTCGGTGGCGAATCAAGTGTTGCTGGTATACAAACAAAGAAGCCGCAACCAAAATCGTCCAATAGTAGCTTTGCCCAAGTTCGTAATGTTGACCAAGCAACACTAACATCGCCAAGGTAATCAACTGCAGAACACCAATCACCAGCTTATCGTGACGCCCGAACAAGATAGCCGTTGATTTGATACCAATCTTTAAATCATCATCACGGTCGACCATCGCATATTGAGTATCGTAAGCAATGGTCCACAAAGCGTTAATCACAAACACAAACCACACAATCCAAGGCAATTCGCCTGTTTGTGCTGCCCATGCCATCGGAATCGCCCAACTAAAAGCCAAACCTAAAAACAGCTGAGGCAAATGGGTGTAACGCTTCATAAATGGATAAATGAACGCTAAAAAGATACCAGCAAAGGATAGCTTGATCGTCAGCGGGTTCATGGTCAGCACCAATAAGAAAGAGCTGATACCTAGAACTAAAAACAGACCAATCGCTTCTTTCGAGGTCACTTTACCTGAGGGTAAAGGACGCTGCTTGGTACGTTTCACATGACCATCAACTTTACGGTCAGCAAAATCGTTAATCACACAACCGGCGCTTCGCATTAGGAATACACCTAACACAAACACGATGAGTACATTCCAACTTGGCATGCCTTGGGCGGCAATTACAAGTGCCCAAACCGTCGGCCACAATAACAAGAGTGAGCCAATTGGGCGATCCATTCGCATCAGTTGCCAATATGCTTTGGCTTTTTCTGCGGACATTTACACCTTCTCCTTAGCGTAAACTGGTGAATTGGGTAAGAATAGCTCAGCAACCAGCATGGGTTTGTGATTCATCCACAGTCTTGAGCGTCGCGCTAAAAGGCGCCCCTGTGGCAAATTAACCCATCCCATTTGCAGAGCATCGCGTTCAACGTTATCGGCGCTGAACACAGTTAAGCCCAGCGGAATATCTCCTTGCTGAGCTAAGTCATACTGTTGATCGACCAAGGTTGAACGAGGAATGAGCGTGCGTCCAATGACCCAATCTGTATTGTCGCCACATAAAATCACCTCTCTCAGTAGGCAATCTTGCTCAGACAATAGCTGGCTCTCATCCTGTTTTAACGTCTTGGCAGTGACGATCTGATTGTGCAGCAATTCCACTGTTAAGCGTTGGCAGTGCTGACCTAAACGACGTGACAAAGAGCCCTTTTCTTCAAGCCAATGCTTGGCGAATTCGTTAGGGAATTCAAAATCTTCGGGGTTTTGCCACTCTACTTCCAATAAAGAAGTAAGATAGAGTGATGTCGGCTGATTCATACTAGTATTCAATTGGAGGCTTTATGCGTACAATAAAGCAACAACTTACCGTCTTATTGAAACTGTAAGTTCCGTTATTTGTTATAGACGGTCTATTGTATCAAGACTGAAGCGATTCGAATATCGCGATCCAGAGAAAGAAAAGTTAGAAATATGTACAAACGTTATATAGCCCAAATTATTTTCGCGCTAAGTCTGCTTATTTCAGCACCGAGTTGGGCTGAATCTGAAGAGGCAGCACCTAAGTTAGCCTACTTTACGCTCGAACCCGATTTAACTACGAACTTCTATACCAAGGGTAATAAACTGGGTTATGTACAGGTGCGTATCGATATCATGGTGATGAGTCAGCAAGACCTCGCCGTTGTCGAACACCACCAACCATTGATCCGAGATGCGGTGATTGAACTATTGGGTAAACAAACAGAAGATACGATTAAGTCTTTATCTGGTCGTGAGGATCTGCGCAAAACGTTGGTGAAAGAACTCAATGAAACCCTACTGCCAGAGACGGGTAAAACCATCATCGCTGATTTGCTGTTTACCAAATACCTTTACCAATAATATGAACAGTTAAAGCTGACGAGCTGCTCCTATTAAACGAAAGGCAGATAAACAAAAGACCACCGATTGGTGGTCTTTTTGTTGGTGTCTGTAAATCATTAACTTAGGAGGTTTGTTGGTATTTCTGTTTACCAGAATCAAACAACGCTATCGCCATACCAGAAAGTAAGCCAACTAAGTGGGCCGTGTTGGCAATCGCCATAAATGGTTGAACATAGCCAAGAACCAACCACACTAGCATAAAGCCAATAATAGGTTTAGGTAGTGTTAAGCCAAGATGTGGACAACGGTAACCAAGGATCCACAAGTAACCAAGTAGCGCATAAACCACACCAGATAAACCGCCGAAGTTTGCTCCTTCAACATAAAACTGACCCGCGCCGGAGAGCGCTGCAGAAATAAGGAAGATTTGCAGTAACTTTCCAGAGCTTAAACGGCGCTCGATATCGCCTCCCAATTGCCACCACCACAAGAGGTTGAACACAATATGGGTAACAGAAAAGTGCAATAACGCATGGCTAACCCAGCGCCAGAGCTGCCATTGCTGCCCTTCGAACGCAGGAAAATGCAATAAAGCAAACACACCATCACCAAAGCCGAACATCTGCAAAAAGTAGATAACGGCACAGACAACCATGATCAGCAAGGTCACTGGGCCCGCCTTAGCTTTCACCATACCCATAATGCTCGGGCTGGAATAATGAAATTTGCTCTTACGAGTATCGGCAACGTCCCACGAAGCGGCGCTATATTTCGACGCTGATGGATTGGCTAAGAATTGTTTTAGCTCGGCTTCGACTTCAATTTCATGCTGCGCATCCGTCAGCCAAAGTGCAAACTGTCCTTCACCTTCCGGCATCATCTGAATATCAATCTTGCGTGATGCCATGTAATCAATGAAGGCTTGCGCCATACGTGGATTATTTAACGTTACCAATCTCTTCATTAACTTCTCACTATCGGTAGTTCTGCTCGTTGCCAGGCTTCAAAGCCGCCATCCACACTGTACACCTGTTCGAAGCCTTGGTTAACCAAATATTGTGCCGCACCTTGGCTACTGATGCCGTGGTAACACATCACTAGGATTGGTTGTTCGAATTCCACATCGTTCATGAAAGGAACGATCGAATCATTAGTCAGATGAAAAGCGGATTCTGCATGCGCGACAGCAAAAGATTGAGGGTCACGAATATCTACAAGTTTTGCTTCACCTTGTTCGAGCAATGCCTGAGCGCCTTGAACATCGATATGTTGAAACTGGTCCATTTACTTTCTCTATGTCATTTTCGTTATTGACGCCATTGTAACCTATCCAAAGCCAAACTTAGACACAGAGATAGTCAGGTCATTGAAAGCTGTACACATTCGCACCGTTTGTGGATAAATCTGTGGATTGCGTTGATAAAGTATATTTGGGTCATTTGATCCACAAGATGTAGTAATGATCTTGATCTAACTGTGTGTATATTTACAACTATCCCCAAGTGAAAAACCACGCCTAAGCCTTATTTAGTCCGGCTTTCGAACAGTTGATGAATAATTACTTCACAGAGTTATGCACAGGTAGCACAGATAAATTAGATCGCAAACGCTATCGATTTTCGATCGAAAATAAAAAAGCCGAGATCACATGATCTCGGCTTTCTATGAAAATCTTACTTTAGATTAGAAGCGAAAGTTAGAACTCACCAACAGCAAGTTTCAGTTTCTTCATCGCGTTCTTTTCTAACTGACGAATACGCTCGGCAGATACACCAAACTCATCCGCTAGATCTTGAAGTGTTGCTTTCTCATCATCCAACCAACGAGAACGGACAATACGTTGACTACGCTCATCCAAACTCGCAAGAGCGTGGCCTAAACGATTATTAGTATGCGTTTCCCAGTTAGCAGCTTCAATATTATCTGCTACATCAGACGATTTGTCCTCTAGGTACAACATTGGCGCTGTGTACGAGTTTACATTGTCGTCGTCATCCATTGGCATATCGAACGTTGAGTCCACTGCCGCTAGACGCGATTCCATTTCACGTACTTCTGAAGGCTCGACACCTAGCTCACGAGCTACGGTTTCAACTTCACCGTTGTTAAACCAACCTAGACGCTTTTTCGACTTACGTAGATTGAAGAACAGCTTACGTTGCGCTTTGGTTGTCGCGATCTTAACAATACGCCAGTTACGCAATACGTATTCATGGATTTCAGCTTTGATCCAGTGAACAGCGAAAGAAACCAAACGTACACCCACTTCAGGGTTAAAACGCTTAACCGCTTTCATAAGACCGATATTGCCCTCTTGTACTAGATCTGCCATTGGCAAACCGTAGCCTGAGTAGCCACGAGCAACGTGAACAACGAATCGTAGGTGTGACAAGATAAGGCCTTTCGCCGCGTCAATTTCACCCTTGTAGTGTAATCGTTCTGCAAGCTCACGCTCTTCGTCTGCAGTTAGCATTGGGTAGCTGTTTACAGAACGGATATAGCTATCAAGGCTATCTTGCGTGACTAGAGCCATCGGATACGCTTCTTTTGTCATTCAATTCCTCATCAATCTCTGATCTGGAGCATTACATTGCAATTTAGCTTGGCCATCTTGAACTTAAAATGAACAAGTTTCAAGAAGGGCGAGTAATTATCCATAAACAAATTGTCTAAACAAGAGGTAAAAATTAGCTTGTGCTAATAAATTCCAAGTATAAGACCTTTATCACCTAAACTGGTTCAATTTCTTTTAGATGACGCTGCGCGGATACTCGTGCGGCGATACAACCCAGTAAACTACCAGTGATAATTAATAGCAGAGATTCATCCCAACTCAGACCAATCAAGCGGAACTGACTGTCGTATAGTGAAGCCAATTGCTCAACGGCATTGTTCATCACCACAGTAATCAATGCGGTGACTAACCAAGCAATGCTCGCCCCCAGCACACCGAACCACATACCCGTGTACAAGTAAGGACGCAGAATGAAACCGTCGGTCGCACCAATCAGCTTCATGGTTTGAATCTCTTCTTTGTTCGCCAGCACATTAAAGCGCAATGTATTGCCGACGATTAAAAATACAGCACCTAACATCAGTATTGTCAGGGTGATGACAATAATGCCAGCAAGGGTTTTTATGGCATCAAGACGCGCCAGCCAATCTTCATCGAGCCTAACGTCAGTAACGTCTTGTTGCTCACGGACTTGCTTGGCTATCGACTGAATATCACTCTTTACTTCTGAATCAGGTGTGATCACCAACACGCCTGGTAGTGCGTAACCACTCAACAGACTCAACGCTTGGTCAAAGCCAGCGTATTGGCTTAAATCAGATAGACCTTGTTGCGGCGAAATATATTCCACCTCTTTTACCAAAGGCCACGTTTCGATTTGGTCTTTTAACACCATCACACGCGCATCAGGCATGCCTTCTACTAAGTAAGCACTAACTTGCGATGGTGAAGCGACATCTTGTGCTGCGCTCGCCACGTTTTTACCCAGCAAGTACAAGCAAGCAGGCATCGCTAATGCCACTGAAATAACAGCTAAGGTAAGAATGTTACCTAAAGGACGACGCCATAACGCGCCAAAAGAAGATTTTGCTTGTTTTGCATGGACAGAGAAAAAACCATCGGTATTTGCACGCTTGGCACTGCGACCTTTCCCTTTTTTCTGGGTGCGCTTGTTACCTACCATAGTCTTCTACCTCACTTAGGAAGCCTTGGTTCAATTCAAAATGGCGATATTGTGGGCGAGTATTTACTAACCCGATATCGTGCGTCGCAAGGAGAATCGTTACGCCAGCACGGTTAAATTCTTCAAACAATCGTAACACACGGTTAGACAGCTCTGGATCAAGGTTACCAGTTGGCTCATCGGCCACCAGTAGAGTTGGTCGGTTTACGACAGCGCGTGCAATACCAACACGTTGTTGTTCACCACCCGAAAGTTGACTTGGCAAACAACGGGCTTTATCCAACAAGCCTGTTTTATCCAACGCCGCAGAAACACGGCGTTTGATTTCGTTTTCAGAAATCGATTCGATGCGCATCGGCAGTGCAACGTTGTCGAACACACTGCGATCCATCAATAGACGGTGATCTTGGAAAACAATCCCGATATTGCGACGCAAGAAGGGAATGTCTTTGTTTGGAATACGAGTGATATCGTGACCATTGAAATGGATTTTGCCATCGGTTGGTCGCTCTATCGCACATATCAGTTTCAACAAGGTACTTTTACCTGCTCCGGAATGCCCACCTAAAAACGCCATTTCTCCGCGTCGAAGGTGAAAATCGACTTTCTGTAAGGCTTGTCGACCACCTCGGTAAGCTTTGCTCACTTGCTGAAATTTGATCACCGTTGATTTCCTCTAACTCTTGTTACTCTTCACGACTAAACAGAGCGTCAATGAACTCTTGAGTTTCAAATGGACGCAAGTCTTCGATGCCTTCGCCTACACCAATGTAGCGAATTGGGATTTCGAACTGATCAGCGATAGCGAAGATCACGCCACCTTTCGCTGTACCATCCAGCTTAGTCAATGTAATCCCGGTTAGAGGGGCAACATCACTGAAAAGTTTCGCTTGGCTAATTGCATTTTGACCTGTGCCTGCATCTAGCGTCAGCATGATCTCGTGTGGCGCTGAGTCATCAATCTTCTTCATTACACGTACAATCTTACGCAGCTCTTCCATTAGATTCGCTTTGTTTTGTAGACGACCTGCAGTATCGGCAATCACGACATCGACGCCACGCGCTTTTGCCGCTTCAATCGCATCATAGATAACCGAGGCACTGTCCGCGCCAGTATGCTGAGCAATCACAGGAACGTTGTTACGCTCACCCCATACTTGTAGCTGCTCAACCGCTGCCGCACGGAAGGTATCACCCGCCGCAAGCATGACTTTCTTACCTTGGTTTTGGAATTGCTTCGCCAGCTTACCTATTGTGGTGGTTTTACCGACACCGTTCACGCCAACCATTAAGATAACGTAAGGGGTTTTGCTGCTGTCGATTTCGAGAGGCTGTTCTACTTTCGCAAGGATTTCTGCCATCTCTTCTTTCAGCAGGCCGTAAAGTGCTTCACCATCTTTAAGATCACCGCGAGAGGCTTTTTCAGTCAGATTGTTGATGATTTTTGTGGTGGTTTCCATGCCTACATCAGCAATCAACAGTTGTTCTTCTAGCTCTTCGAAAAGGTCATCATCGATCTTCTTACCGCTGAACAAACCAAAGAAACCCGCACCGATGTTTGCTTTTGTGCGGCTTAGGCTACGCTTCAGGCGAGCAAAGAAGCTCTCGGTTGGTTTTTCTTGTTCTTGAACGCGAGGTGCAACTGGTACTTGTGGCTCTTCTGCTTCTGCTTCTGCTTCTGCTTCTGCTTCTGCTTCTGCTTCTGCTTCTGCTTCTGCTTCTGCTTCTGCTTCTGCTTCTGCTTCTGCTTCTGCTTCTGCTTCTGCTTCTGCTGGGGCAGCCTCGGCTTTCTCCGGCTCCGCTTCAACCGCTGTTTTTTCTTCTGCTTGCTCGGCAACGTCTTCTGTTGGTTGTTGCTCGGCGGCAGGAGCTTCCGCTGCTTCTTCTTTTACTGATTCTTCAGTTGTCGGTTTTTGGCTTTGCTCTTCATCACCAAAACCGAGCCACGAAAGTAATCCGCGCTTCTTTTTTTCCGTCATCTGGGGCTATCCTAGATTGTCTTCTTATCTATTAATGACTCTTTTCTGACAAGAATATTAACTTTACAGAAAAGGCGAATGACAAAGTTGTGAAAACTTTCCAATTAGGTAAATCTAATCTTATTAGTGTTACACTCTGTCATCTTGAATATTCTGGGCTGTATCCAAGCTCAAAGCTTGGGCGATTGGGTATAGTATCACTTTATTAGCGGTCAAAAAATCTATGGTAAGACGTCGCCAGCAAAACTCATCACAAAAAACGCCAACAACGGGCTTTGTACGCATTATTAGTGGGTTATGGAGAGGTAGAAAGCTCCCTGTTCATGATGCAGAGGGCTTACGCCCAACCACGGATCGCGTAAAAGAAACCCTGTTTAACTGGTTAGCTCAAGATGTACCGCAGGCGAAGTGTCTCGACTTGTTTGCGGGCTCAGGCGGTTTAGGCTTTGAATCAGCTTCACGCCAAGCTGACCAAGTAACTATGATTGAGCTAAATCCACAAGCATTTCAGCAACTGCAAAAGAACGTAACTTCCTTGAATGCCAACAACATTCAAGTAGTGAACACTGATGCAATTAGCTTTTTGCAGCAACCAGGGACACCTCACCACGTAGTATTCATCGATCCGCCATTCCGCAAAGGATTATTGGATGAAACCGTGACCTTGCTAGAGCAAAACGGCTGGCTTGCTGAAGATGCGATGATTTATATTGAAACTGAAAAAGAGCTGAACATTGCTGGGCTACCAGAGAGCTGGCACCTACACCGCGAGAAAACCGCAGGTCAAGTGAGCTACCGTTTATACGAACACTCACCAGCTTAAAGCCTCGATTTAAAAGGATAGTTAAATGAAAGCATTATTGATACTGGCTAAAGCGGCCATCGCCTTTGTCTGGTTCGTGTTGATCCTCAACTTCTTTATGCCATTCCCTGGCAAAGCAGCGATTGCGTTGTACATCATGACCGCATTCTTGTTCATCATGCACGGTTTGCAAATGGCGATCTTCATTGGTGCATTTGGCGACAAGATTAAGATGAGCGCATGGGAAAAGTACTCCATTTTGATTTTTGGTATTTTTGCTCTGCTCGATATTCGTCGTAAGCACATGATGTAATAAGACAGATAAACGAAAGCCGCTCATAAGAGCGGCTTTTTTGTATTTATCATCTCGGTAATGGCTCAGCCCATGTAGCTCTTCACCCCATCAAGGAACATTTGGGTAGATATCATCACTAGCAGTAGTCCCATCAATCGCTCAACGGCTTTTAAGCCACGCTCTCCTAGGATACGGTGGAAGAAGCTGTAGAACATCAAAATAAAGAAAGTCGCGCCCCAAGCAATTAACACGGCGGCAGACAGCTCCATAATCTTATCGGGATGCTGAGAAGAAAGTAAAAGCAGCGCTGCAATCACCGAAGGTCCCGCAATCATCGGGATAGCCATTGGTACAATAAACGGCTCTTCGCCGGCAGCCAATCCAGTAATGCTGCCAGCGCTTGGGAAAATCATCTTAATGGCGATGATAAACAGAATGATACCACCAGAAATACTCAAGGTTTCAGGCTGGACATGAAGGAAGCTCATGATGCTCTGCCCTGCAAATAAGAACAGCATCAAAATCATCAAGGCAAACACTAACTCACGGATCAGTACTTTGCGACGACGCTTTGCATCGAGATGTTTGAGAATGGATAGCACAATCGGCAAGTTGCCGAGCGGGTCCATAATAAGAAACAGCATGGTCGCTGCAGAAAGAATGTCCATGTTCTGACCTCGACAGGAAAATTGGCGGCCAGTATAACAAAGTGACTACATGAATATATGTTTGAAGGCGAAATGCATTTATCGCCTTCACAGAACAACGCTTAACCGCCGCTTAGTGATTGCAAACGCGCGCCATGTTTACGACAAACTTACCTTCTAGCTCGCGTACTTTTTCTCGCTTTAGCAAAAACTCTAGCAATGCATCTAAGTCTAGATCATTCAGCTTACAGGTATGAAAGCGTGCCTCAGAACCAAAGTGACCCGCAAGCTCATCACGGTTCATTGGGGTTTCACGAAGTAGGTTCAGTAGATTGTGAGCATGAATTTCAGTCATTATTGACTCCGGTCATCAAGTTGAATTCGTCCAGTTTACTGAAAAAAAGACGAGGTACTTTGACCTGAGTTAGTAAATGATAGAGGCAACAATTAACGCATGAGCAAAAAAGTAGCTGCCACTCACCCAGACATAGGCGCGTTTCATCGGCTTACGATAACCATGTATTGCATAAGCTAAGGCGGAATAAATCATCACTAAGGTGCCGCTAAACCCGAGCGCACTAGCAAAGCTCGGCACTTGTAACCACACCTCTCCCGCAGCCCAAGCCAATTGAACTAGCATAATGCCCATAATCACGACCGGAAAGACCATGGAATCCAATTGTGGCAATAGTAGGAAAAACGCGACGATACTTGCTGCGAGAAGCAGAGCTAACAACCACCAAACGATGTCACCATTGAGCTGAACCCAAAATGATTTGCTATAGCAGATTTGTGCTAGGAGATAACCCGCGAAATAAAGAGGTTTGCGAGATTTAAATGAATGAAGAGTGTCAGCAAACATCGAAACCACTAAACCACCAACGATCCAATATGTGTGTGGTGCTGAAGAACCTTCGGTCAGTGCCAAAATCAGCAGCAATAGCAGAGTAAAGATTTTAAATGTGAGAGACTGCGTTGGATTGGCTTGTTTCGCCCCCAACACGGAATACATCCCCGATAGCCCTATCGCTAACCAACTCCACATGCCGATACACCTTTCACGTAATCTCGCCGCTAGTCTAGGTAGACCAATCTTGATGTAAAGATGCAATCAGTGAAAGTTGGATCTCGATAGCGAATCGCAACATTTTGTAGCCGCAACTTACTCAATTAATGGTTATCGTTTTTCTCGCAATCATTGAGGTGAATGATTTAGTCAAAGCAATCAACGGCAGCGAAATAAATTCGCTGACTTTCAATAAATTGAAAAACAAACCGCCAATTTGTTCGCCATGCAACCGTTATGGATAAATAACCGACACAAAAACCAAATCCACCACCTCTGACCACTCAGAAAGCTAAAAACACCGTTCCATAACAAGACTCGTAACTACCAGAGTATTAAAAACTTAGGTTAAAAGTTCAAACAAGCACACCTAACCACCTGATATAAAAAAGAATATCCAACAAAAGCGATAAAAACCTAGCCTTAGCTATTGTGGATTATAGCTAAAGCCTTTTGATACTGTAGTTTTCTCATTAGATAGGAAAAATAAGACGAAATAGACGTCCATAAGTGTTCACCTCATTAGCACAAAACCTAATTTTCTCAACTTTTGAGAAATTCAGCAAAAATAGCCAACCAACATCACCACTCAGACAAGAAACACTATTTCATCATAAGATTACTCATATTTAACACTTTAAAATCATATACTTAAAATCAAAAAGAAGAGAAAAACAACAAGTCGAACACTTAAAGAACAGCACAAAAAACACAGTTTTATTAGTCAATTTAGGGTAAAAACACTTAAGTTAAGTGCGAGTTTTGAAAACTTTTTCGCTTTGAAGTTGATCAAAGCTCAAAAACAGTGCTATATTATTTACATCGAGTTCATCAATGATTTTAGGGGTAGTGTTATGATTTCTTCTTCTCAAAAACAAGGGCTGGTAATGATTGCAGTGGTTGTTGGTTTAATGACACTGCCAATGATGTACTAAGTTACTGTTTAAAATAAAAAAGGGACGCTTTCGCGTCCCTTTTTTATTATTCAAATTTTATCGTCTACAAATGCTTAACCAGAATGTCCCAATGCATGTAGTAGAAACCAAGTGCAGCGAGCGTAATCAAGGCCATTAACAAAATCGCCGCTCGCCAAATAAAGCGTGAACTTCGTGGTGTCAGCTCCTTTTCGCATGCATCGCACGCAGCTAAGAAACCTTTTCGATCGTCCAGCTTGTAATCCTCTTCGTGAACAACCTTGTTTCTTACGGTCGCAATAAACCGCAACTTAGCAACAACGTCATGCGGCAAGCGCTCTTCACAACTAGTGATAAGCTGATGTAACCCTTTCCCTTCCGCGTGGTATTGCGTACGCAGAAGTTTCTCGATCGTTCGGGTACGCATGACTACTTTCTCAATATCTGACATCGTAACCCTCCTTACTTGACCCTTCCTTCGTCAGTCATTTCATTCTTCTATAAATTTAGAACTTTTTCGAGCCAAAAGGTGCAAATTTCCTTTTAAATTGTGCTCTTGAACGCATATAAAATGTGAAGTGCGCCGAATAAAATCTACGACGCTTTTACTAGATCACGAATAATTTATCTCAACTCATAGTTTAATCAGGGAGTTCTGTAAAATAGGTGCCAATGAAACATTGGAGGTTATCATGCCAATCTCACTTATTTTGGCTTTGTTCGCTCTGATTGCGCTCGGCGCATGGGCGTTTTTCCGCTTCTACAGCAAACATTACTTTGGCGAAGATGCACCTGAGCAAAGTGCTCAAGTGACCATCTTAGACAAACAAGCAATAGAAGTACCGGATGCAGAGCCAGGTCAAGACGATCAAGAATATTGGATTTATGTACAACGCGGTTCGATTGGACCAAAACGCGAATTCCAAATCGGTGTGCACTATTACCACGCACTCAATCCGGGTGATAAAGGCACACTGACTTACCGTGGCGATAAGTTCTTACATTTCGCCTTAAAGCGCTAATCTACGGTAGCAACCAGCGAGTCTTGGCGGACTTGGAGAACAGATAGCTCATCGCCAAGGCTCCAGCACCACTCAATACAATCCACACAGGAATCACCCATGCAGGGTGACCTTGATACCAACCGAATGCTTTCATCGGCCATAAGAAGATTGGGTGAAGAAGATAAATACCTAAACTGTGCTGGCTAATAAAACTCACCACTTTTTGCGCTTTCGGTGCCAAGCCCTCTCCAAAGTAACGACACAACATAAAAATCATCGATGCTGCGAGAATCACATTCAATGTTTTGTATGAGAACCAGCGCCCTACTGTGTATTTGTCTGCTTCTAAACTGTTGGTCACAACCATAGTAAACGTCACTGCTAATGCCACCAACCCAAACGCAGTAAACGCCGTCACAACGGAACGGTTTAATGGAATTTTCTTAAACAACACATAGCCTAACGGTAAATACCCCATGTAAAGCCAATATTGATTACTCCATGGTCCATCAATTTTGAATAGGAATAAGGTACTCGTGAACAACCAAAACGCTAAATAGGTGTAAATAACGCTGTCATCGACATTACGAACCATCCATTGAAACAACGGAATCACAAAATAGAGTGGAATAAAGTAGTAGAAAAAACCAAGGTGATAATAAGTTGCATGATACGGACTGTTACGCACCACTTCTTTTACCGTGGCAAAATCAAAACCTTGCGCTGTCCAACCCGATAAATACGCGTAAAACATCGACCAAACCAAAAAAGGCACCAGCACTTTGCCTAAACGTCGTTTGACGTAGTATTTGGCATCAAAAGGACGCGTATCGCTGAGCATCAATGCACCAGTTATCAAAATAAACACTGGCACCGCCCAACGCGTCACGCTGTTCACACCGACTGCCGTCGCCCATTGATCGAATGGAATCACGCCCAATTCATTACGATATGGCGCTAACACGTGAATAGCGATCACTGCCACAGCAGCGACACAACGTAATAAGTCGAAAAACAGAACCCTTTCTCTCATACCCTTTCCTAGTTTGTGTAACTTCACGTCTATAGCATAGGGTAATTTTCGCTCAGTTAAATAGTTAACAATCTGTTTTTGCTTATTTTTAACTCAGCTATGAAGCTCTAATAACATTGATTTGCACAATAGTTAGCGACAAATCCTATTGTACAAATAGGATCACCAGCCCTAAGCTTTCTTGGATATGAAACAGATCTAGCCGTTTCTTTCCATTAGGATGCTGGACAGATTATCAAGAGAGGTCTTTATGAAGAAAACATTATTAGCATCACTGGTTTGTGTAGTGGCTTTAGCTGGATGTAATCAAAAGGAAGAGACCGTGGCACCAACACAATCGCAATCGGAAGCGAACCCTATCTGCAGCACGGAAAATCTTGCTGGCGGCTGGTCACAAGGTGAAGTAACACCTGAGGCTCAGCAAGCGCTCGACTTTGTTCTTGGGCAGATGAATACCGCTGCTAAACTAAAAGAAATCTTGAGCGTACGAACTCAAGTCGTGAATGGCATTAACTACGCGATTGAATTCGAAATGGACAATGGTGAAGTCTGGAACACCATCGTTTACCGTTCGTTAAAAGGTGATATGGAAATGACGCAACCGGCACAGCAAGGTCGCCTTTGCCCATAACCAAGGTTTACTGATTTGCGATACTGAATCGTAAATACAAAAATGGCTCCCAACATGGAGCCATTTTTATTTCTAACTCGTAAATCGATTTAAGCCGTAGCTACTTTGGTTTTTGGTAGCTTGATAGAAATGACCGTTGTCAGCGCTAAGAAGGCAAAGGACACCCACAAACATGCAGCAAGCCCTGCTTCTTGGTAAATCCAACCAGAAAGAACCGTACCGATCAAACGTCCCATCGCATTCGCCATGTAGTAGAAACCGACATCCAATGAAACACCGTCGCCTTTTGCGTAGCTGACGATTAGATAAGAGTGCAAAGATGAGTTCACCGCAAATACGGCACCAAAAATCATCAAGCCCACCACAATAACAAGCTCTGGTTGCCAGCCAATCTGCACGCCGTAAGCAATTGCACCAGTGATAACAGCAAGGATACCAGCCCAAATTAATGCCGCGCTGCCATCTGGCACTCGACCTTGCGCTTTACCGGTAATACGAGGTGCAAAGCCTTGAACGAATCCGTAAGCAATCACCCAAGCTGCCAGGAAGCCGCCTACCATCAGGTGATCCCAACCAAATACGCTGCCAAGGTAAATCGGCAGTGCAACAACAAACCACACATCACGAGCACCAAATAGGAACATACGCGCTGCAGAAAGGATGTTCACCGATTCTGACTTAGAGAAAATCTGACGAAATTTAGGTTTGCTCTTCGCCTTACCCATATCCGCTTCTAACCAAACTAAACTGCACACGAAGACAATCGCCAACACACTTGCCATGATGATCATCGAAGTTTGGAAACCAAACGCTGATAGCAATAAACCACCAACAAAGAAACCCGCACCTTTCAGTGCATTCTTCGAGCCCGTTAAGATCGCAACCCACTTATAAAGTGCACCTTGCTGTTCGTCTGGCACCAAAGTTTTGATCGCACTCTTGGCACTCATCTTATTTAAGTCTTTGGCAATACCCGAAATTGCCTGCGCCGCCATTACCCAAGGAATGGTCAACCAAGCATTGGGCACTGCCAGCATCAGCAAGGCGAAAATCTGCATCCCTAAGCCGACGTTCATGGTTTTGTTCAAACCAAGTCGAGCACCTAGCCAGCCGCCAACCAAGTTGGTCACTACGCCAAAAAATTCATAGAAAAGGAACAGCGAAGCAATGGCTAAGCTTGAGTAACCTAAGTCATGGAAGTAAAGCACCACCAGCATACGTAGTGCACCATCCGTCACGGTGAAGTTCCAATAGTTGAACGTCACCAGCATATACTGACGGATACTTTTGCTTAGTTTTGAAATCATAACGACCTCAGATGTACAGCGTTTATAGCATTTAGATCATGATGTTCCAAATGCTCTATGACCTGAACACCAGCATTGAGCCATCTCAATACTGGCGTTAAATTGTGAAACAAGAACTGATGAAAATCTAAATATTATTTATTAATAAACAATAGGTTAAATGTAAAACCAATAAACAAGAATCACATAAATTGGTAAGCCATCACGGCATAAAGAGAGCTTTTAGATCATGATGTTCCAAAAGCTCTATAAGCTGATCAAGCGTTTTGAGCTACACGCTCGATGTACTCAACTTGTACAGGCTTTGTGAAAGCACCAGGACGCAGCGCTTGCACTTCACGCACGATGTCTTCTAGCGCCCAATCTTTCTCTAACAGTAGGTGCGCAGCGAACAAACCTGTGCGACCAGAGCCCCCCATGCAGTGCATTGCAACCTTATCACCTTGAGCAAGAATCGCGTGCAGTTCAGGACTCGCTTGTGACCATTTTTCAGCGAACTCTTCGCCCGGAGCACAATCATCTTCAATCTCAATTTGGAACCATTTCATGCCCAATTGTTGGGTTAATTCGCCCAACGCAGACACGTCTTTTGCTGCTAATTCAGCATTATCAAGAGCAGTAACAATTGCTTCTACGCCTTGCGCTTTTAGCTGCTCTAGCGAAGCTTGCAGTTCAACACCTTTGGTGCCTGGACATGGAGTCAGTACCAACGCGCCCGCTTCTAAATCCAATTGCCATGTAGGATGAGACATCTTAAAGCTCCTTATGCCATACCAACGTTACGAACCAATTCTGCAGTACGCGTCGCGTAACCCATTTCGTTATCGTACCAAGCGTAAATCTTCACCATACGAGAACCTACTACCATGGTTGATTGCGCATCAACGATAGTTGAACGTTGGTCGCCTTTGTAATCAATAGAAACCAATGGGCGCTCTTCAAAGCCAAGGATGCCTTTTAGCTCGCCTTCAGAAGCTTCTTTCAGTAATGCGTTAACCTCTTCTGCTGTGGTATCACGTTTCACATCAAAAATAATGTCAGTGAGTGAGGCGTTTGCTAGAGGAACACGAACCGCGTGACCGTTAATCTTGTCTTTCAACTCAGGGAAGATTTCAACAATCGCTTTTGCACTGCCCGTTGTGGTTGGGATTAGGCTCATGCCACATGCACGTGCACGACGTAGGTCTTTGTGCGGCGCATCCAGAATCGTTTGTGTGTTAGTTAAATCGTGAATCGTTGTGAATGACGATTGTTCAATGCCCAGTTTTTCGTGAATCACTTTCACAACAGGTGCAATACAGTTCGTTGTACAAGACGCTGCGGTTACGATGCGGTGCTGCGCAGGGTCGAAGATGTGGTCGTTCACACCCACTACGATGTTAGCTACGCCGTCTTCTTTTACTGGTGCGCTAACAACAACACGTTTTACGCCTTGCTCTAGGTATTTGTTTAGGAATGAGGTTTTGCGATGAACGCCCGTTGCTTCAATCACAACATCACATTGACCCCAGTTCACAGCATCGATATCACGCTCTTGTGAAGTCGTGATGCGCTTACCGTTGATCACCATGTCTGTGCCTTCAACTTGCACTGCATGGTTCCAACGACCTTGAACTGAATCGAACTCAAGTAAGTGACCCAGAGTCGCCGCATCACCCGCTACATCGTTGATGTGTACGAACTCTAGTTCTGGCCAATCAAACGCTGCGCGTAATGCCAAACGACCAATTCGACCGAAACCGTTAATACCTACTTTAATCGTCATAATCTTCTACCTTTAAGCTTTCGCTGGTTAACAGCACGCTGCACGAGCTTTGTCGTGCAAACGTGAAATATCTTCTTGGTACTCTTGCTTCAAGCAGTTCGAGGCTACCAAGTCATCAATCAATTTTTGCATCCATCCCGGTAATTGATCTGACAGCTCGTAGTACACCCATTGCCCCTGACGTTTATCAACCAAAATACCATTTGATCTTAGCTGAGCCAGATGGCGAGAAATCTTTGGTTGGCTTTGTTGTAGCGCATGGGCTAAATCACCAACACAAGTTTCCCCTTCACGAACCACCAGCATTAAGCAACGCACACGAGTCTCGTCGGAAAGAAGTTTGAAAAACTGATGTGGAAGCATACTTACATACCTATATATGGATATGCATATATAGTTATTTAAAAATAGAATAACGTCAAGCGATCGTGCTCGACTGTAATAAAAGTTTAATATTTGATCAGATTAGGCGCCAGAAAAGGTCTGGCTCCAGCGAACGGCTTCGCCAAGTTCAGACTTAACATCATCCACAGAAAGTCCGAGTTGCTGGGAGAATTGCTCCACGCCTGCCCAATCGGCACGCTCGTAGCATTCCTCAATTGCCAACAACGCGCCGTATTCACCTTGGCGATGCAACAAGGCTTGCTGCACGGAAGGGCTTAAAGGCAGCTGTCCCACTAAAGATTCCACAGACAAATCAAGCATGGCGTCGAGAATCGATAACAAGCCAACCATAAAACCCTGCTCGTTGAGATGCGCAAAAGGTTGATAGCGCGACATAGCTTCGCAGAATTGAGCGCGTTGCAAAGATAAGTTGTACAACTCGCGCGGCTTCTGCCCGGAGATATATGACGCAACCACCAGTGAGACAAACATTTTGAGCTTTTCTTGTCCAAGATAAATCAAAGCTTGGCGGAATGAAGTGATGGTCACTTCTAACGTGGTCGATTGTGTATTCACAAAACGCAGTAACTTGTACGACAGCGTGACATCTTGAGTAATGATGTTTTCAATCCGGTCAAAGTCTGGATCGGGGACACACACTTCTCGAAATAGCTTGAGCGCCAACACTTGCTCGGGACTCACGTATTTAGTCTGCATCACTTCAGGCTTGCTGAAGAAGTAGCCTTGGAAGAATTTAAAGCCTGCCTCTTTGGTCGCTTCAAACTCAGCTTCGGTTTCTACTCGCTCAGCTAAGAAATGGTATTTGGTGCGCTTTTTAGTGTGCTTCTTAACTAAGTCGCATGCCTTTTTTAGCCCCATCGCCATGATATCGAGTTTCACGATATGGACATACGGTAAGAAACGACGCCATTCGTCAGTCAACGTGAAGTCATCAAGCGCGATCAAATAGCCTTCACGGTACAGTTCGCGAATGGCTTCAAGCAGCTCATCGGTTGGTTGGCAGGTTTCGAGTACCTCAACCACGATTTTGTTTTTCGGCAAGCTTCTTGGCAGCCGACGCAGCAAACTTTGGTGAGGGAAATTGATGAAGCATCGTGAAGATGCAATCAGAGGATTGGTTCCGACAGAGAGAAAGTTCTCTACTATCAATCGGTATGTCGCCCTGTTTGAATCGATGTGCGCAGGATAGGCATTACTTTCACCATCACGGAACAACAACTCATATCCCAGCGTCTGTCTTTTACGGTTAAAGATTGGCTGGCGGGCGACATATGCGTTTTTCATTCGAAATTATTGTGCTTTTTATAACTTGTTACTTAGCTGCCGCTAATAATGCACCACATCCCATGAACATTGAACCGAATACTTTATTAATTTTGCCCATGATCTTATCTGAGCGAATAAAGCGTCCCATTTGTGCGGCCAAACTGGTGTAGCCCAGCATCACAAACGCGTCAATGGTCACCGTCGTCACGCCCAATACCAACAGCTGAGTTAGTTGGTCTTTCGCTGGATCGATAAATTGTGGAAACAGTGCCACCAAGAATACGATCGATTTCGGGTTAGTCAGGTTGATAAGAATGGCTTTGTACAACAGAGAAGTACCTGACATGGTTTGGTGACTTTCGGTTGCAACCAAGCCGGATGTATCACGCCACTTTTGAATGCCAAGCCACACAAGGTAAGCTGCACCAACCCATTTGATCACAGTAAATGCCGTCGCCGATTGCGCGACTAAAGCACCAATGCCAGCGCCAACCAAAGCAATATGAATTGCCAAACCAATCTGTAAACCAACGATAGCACCCAATGACTTGCGCGTGCCGTAACTCAAACCATTACTGATTGAGTTGACGGTGCCAGATCCCGGAGCCAGACTAAAAACGATTGCAGTTACCACATAGGCCAACCAAACATGGGTATCCATTGCATTTCCTCAATAATTCTTCGATGATACATCGCGTAAACAACGTATCTTCAGGTAATCGACTAATGGCTATTAACCATTCACCTTTGACTTATACTCAAGAGACCTTATTTGAGCAAGCAATAGGTGGTCCGATCGCAGCACTTTGGCAAGAACGCCAAGAAGGCTTTGTAAAAGGGACAGAGAAAAAGAAAATCTACTGGTGCAAACTCACCAATCCCGAACACACCAAAGCCGTACTGATCGTCAACGGTCGCATTGAAGCCTCCTGGAAATACCAAGAACTGTTCTACGACCTATATCGACAAGGTTATGACGTGTATTCGTTTGACCACCGAGGACAAGGTTTATCAGATCGTCTGCTACCAGACTCAGACATGGGTCACGTCTATGACTTTAATGATTATATTGACGATATGGAATTGGTACTGCAGCAACTCAATTTGAGTGGATACCAGCAGCGCTTTGTCATTTCCCACTCGATGGGCGGTGCAATTGCAACACGTTACCTGCAAACTCACCCAGACCACAACTTTGACGGTTTGATTCTGAGTGCTCCGATGTTTGGTATCAACCTTCCTTGGTATCTCAGCCCTATCGCGATTCCAGTCACGCAAATCCTTGCAGCGGTTTCCCCGCAACCAAGCTATGCGCCAGGTCATAAGGAATACTACCCAAAGCCGTTTGAAGATAACCCACTTAGCCAAAGCTACGATCGTTATCACTGGTTCCGTGGTTTATACCGCGATAAACCAGAGCTACAAGTGGGCGGTCCAAGCACACGCTGGGTATGGCAAGGCTTGATGGCAGCCAAGCAATGTATTTTGCTGACACGCCAAATTAAAGTTCCGGTTTTATTGGTTCAATCAGGTAACGATCGCATCGTGAGTAACGCCGCGCAGCAACGCTTTATCGATAAGCTAAGTAAGACTAACCCCAATGCCAGCCTAGTTTCTATTGCTGGCGCAGAGCACGAAATCTTGTTTGAAAAAGACCAGTATCGCAACCAAGCACTTGATGCGGTTTTTGCCTTCATGCGTGAGCACAGCCAATAAATCAGATTAAAGAGGAAATACGAGCTCAGCGATTTACCCTCTTTTTCCTCCTTATTTTGGCGTAGACTTCATCATGTTCCCCGCACTCGGAGCAGTACGATCTAGTCAATCTACTGCGCTCCGTGTGCAATCAACCTGTTCTACTCTATCCGAACCGTTTACGAGGGCTTCATGAGCACATCGCTACCTTGCAAAGAGATCACTAAAATCGTTGCCTCAGATCTGGATGGCACTTTACTCGCACCAAACCACCAGCTAAGCGCTTACTCGAAAGAGACGCTCAAAGCGCTGCATGAACAAGGCTACACATTTGTCTTTGCAACGGGTCGCCACCACGTCGACGTCGCAAGCATTCGTCGCACGGTAGGTATTCCGGCTTATATGATTACTTCGAACGGAGCACGTGTGCACGACCAGAATGATCAAGAGATGTACAGCCAGAACGTACCTGAAGATTTGGTTCAACCAGTGATCGACACGATCAAAACGGATCCTGAAATACTTATCCACATGTATCAAAACGACGACTGGTTGTTGAACAAAGATGACGATGAGTTACGCGAATTCCATGAAGAGTTCACTTATAAGTTGTACGATCAAGACAACGCACCAACTGATGGCATTGCGAAAATCTTCTTCACTCACCCAGCAAAAGATCACGACCATCTTGTGACCTTCGAAACTAAGTTACGTGAGCAATTTGGCGATCGACTAAACATCGCATTCTCAACACCTTGGTGTTTGGAAGTGATGAGCGCTGGTGTGTCTAAAGGTGATGCGTTGAAGGCAGTCGCGGAGTCTATTGGGCTAACATTGGAAAACACCATCGCCTTTGGTGATGGCATGAACGACGTAGAAATGCTATCCATGGCGGGTAAAGGATTGGTGATGGGCACATCTCACGAGAAAGTGATGAAAGCACTACCAAACAATGAAGTAATCGGCAGCAACGTTGACGATGCGGTTGCACACTACCTACAAGATCATCTGCTATAACCTGTATTGGCTATCAACAACAGGTTATCGGCAAAATCACAAAGGGCTGCACTATGCAGCCCTTTTCTTTTATCGCTGACTCGGCAACTTCTCTTTACCGAGGATTGCTTGCCACTCTTCTTCGCTCACAGGCATGATCGATAAGCGATTGCCGCGTTTCACCAATGGCATGTTTTCTAGTTCTGGCATCGCCTTCATGACCGGCAACGGAATCAAGCGTTCAGTCTTACGCACAAACTCAATATCCACCATAATCCAACGCGGATTTTCTGGGTCGGATTTCGGGTCGTAATAATCGCTCTCAAGGTCAAACTGGAAGTGATCGGGATACGCTTCACGGGTCACTTTGGCAATACCTGCCACACCCACGTTCTTGCAAGATGAATGGTAAATCAGCACCAAATCGCCCAATTTGACTTGGTCACGCATCATATTACGCGCCTGATAATTACGAACTCCCTCCCAACATGAAACCTTTTGGGTTCGAAGCGTGTCAATAGAAAAGGTATCTGGTTCTGTTTTAAATAACCAATATGCCATAATGCCATCCGATGCAGATTAAGTAATGAGGAAGATATAACATGAAGGCTTTGAAAAACCCAGTGGCATTAGCCACACTGCTGGTCCTGCAAGCATGTAGCATGCAACCGCAGCAGTCCGATGCAGACACCCCAACCACTCCGCCTGCATCCTTAGATAAGCCGGAAACCATCTTACCTCAAACCTTTATGCTGCGTGGTGAAGTAGTGATTGGGCATGAAAGCCAGTACATCACACCTTGTGGCAGCGACAAACAATACTGGCTGCAACTGTCACCGCAACAAATCCAACGTGCAGTAGCCATCACCAATGAACCTTATCAAACCATGTATGGTGAAGTGATTGGTCATCTCAACCCGCCGGGCATCGACGGTTTCTCTGCAGATTTCGATGCTAACTTTGTGGTTGAGCAGGTGAACTTCCTCACCACAGAAAATCCGCATCGCTGCAAACAAACCAGTAAACCCACTCGCGTATTTGGTAATGAACCTTCGTGGGCTGCCAACTTTGAAGGCAATACGCTCAAGTTCCAGCAAATAGGCAAGTCGACACAAACACTCGAGATTAAAAGCAGCAAACTGCAACCTCGTCAGCGTACTTACCAGTTGGATGACGGTGAACTGCGCATGACCGAGAACTTGTGTTCAGACACCATGAGCAACTCTCTCTACGGCTGGAAAGCAACACTAGAGCATGGCGATAAAACCTATCAAGGCTGTGGTATGACAGCCAACGTAGATTCAACATTAGAATGGGTGAACACTTACGTCGCGACGTCGACCCAGTCACAAGGCTTCGAAGTGCAAATGACACTCAACAGCGACCACAGTGCCATCACCAAATACAGCTATTCAGACGGACAACCGCCATTGATTGAACGCGGCTACTGGCAACAACTGAGCCCATCGCAAGTCCAAGTATTGATGACTCACCACCAGCAACAACGCTTAATGACCGAGCGCCTATTTACTCGCGAAGGCAACCAGTTGAAAGCAGTCAAAGAGAAAGTGGGCAATTTGGTTTATCCCATTGCCGATGGCGGCTTAGTGCTATACCCAGCAACAGTGCGTAACTCAGGCATTGAGCAAGAAGCGCCTGAACGCGGTAGTGCGCCAATTGTAGCTGCGGACATTCCATCCAGTGCCGAATTTAATTCAAAAGTGGATGCGGCGGTACGTAACTACTTTTTCATTAATCAAACCAACCCAAGCAATAACCAATACCGTTGGCTGACTTACGATCTGAATGGCGATGGTGATGAAGAATTACTGGTGCAACTTGATTGGTGTGGCTCTGGCGGTTGTACTCTGCTGATATTCGAAAACCACGAGAAAGAGTGGCGTTTCAATAGCCGTATGACGCTAGTGCAAAGCCCAATTATGCTTGGTCAACAAACCTCACACGGCTGGCGTGACCTGATTTTCAATGTCAGCGGTGGCGGCGCAACGCCTGGGCAACACGTGATGCAATACACAGGCGTAAGTTACCCAATCAACCCAAGCTTGGCGCCAAAAGCGAGCAAAGAACAAGTCAGCGGCGTGCGTCTATTCTCAGATGGCATCAGCCCTGTTCGTGATGGGGTGCGCTTGTAATGGCGCAGCCTTGTCCACATTGTGGCTTCCAGTTCAACTGCATCTGTTCACTGCTGCCGAAGTTAAGCAGTGAACACTCGCTGATGCTGTTAATGCACCCCAATGAACTGACGCGCGATACCAACACTGGCAAACTGCTCACCCAGTGCCAACTGAATGTCACTCAAGTCGTTTGGGACCGAAAAACGCCACCAGCAGCGTTGTTAGAAACGTTAGCTAATCCAAGCCTGCTGCCAGTGCTGCTATTCCCAAGTGAAGAAAGCCTAACGCTTGAACAAGTACAGCAACAAAGTACCGAGCAAAGCAGACGACCGTTGTACATCATTCTTGATGCGACTTGGCAAGAGGCGCGCAAGATGATCAACAAAAGCCGTTGGCTAGAGGGCGTCTCGATGATGGGCTTAACCACTCAAGCCGATTCCCAATATCAACTGCGTCGCAACCAGCAAGAAGGTAATCTATGTACCTTTGAAGTGGCTGCCCAATTGCTCGGACAACTTGGTGAAGAGCAAAACCAGCAACAGATGCTGGACTTCTTCGAGCAATACCTTCCTCGTTTCCAAGCCGAGAAAAGTGGTCACGAGTTCAAAGCCTAACTTTCTTAAGAGTCAAAAAACGCAGCTTTAACGCTGCGTTTTTTATTGGCTGCTGTTTCACGTGAAACAAAACATAGAGCACTTAAGCTCAATTAGAGCACAGCACATTAAAACAAACGTGTCGGCTCACCTAAGTAATAACCTTGCAGATAGTCCACCCCCATGTCCTGAGCAATATCGCACACCTCTTTGTTGTGCACGAACTCCGCGACGGTCTTAGCATTAAATACCTGACACAAACGCACCAACTGCGAGGCAATCTTACGCTGCTTTTGGTCTTTGTCGATGTAGCGAATCAAACTGCCATCGAGCTTAATCACTTCCGGCTCTAACTTGAGAATCTCATCAATATTGGAGTAACCCGAGCCAAAGTCGTCCACAATGATGCGTGCGCCTAGGCTTCTAAAGTGACTGCACACCTCAATCATTCGTCCGTAGTCTTTGATTTGCTCTGACTCCAACACTTCTAAACCAATCCGTCTTGGGTCGTTCAGTTGGGTAATTGCATGTTCAAGCAACATCAAGGTTTTATCGCTGAGTAAATCCTGAGGTGACAAGTTAATTGAGAAGTCACCATGCTGGTCTTTCATGTAGTTGAGTGTTGAGCGAATCATGTGACGACTCAAACGCGTGTACAAATGCGTATCAGAAATGATGGGTAAGAAACGCCCCGGTGCAATGATGCTGCCATCCTCTTCCATGATACGCACCAAACACTCTTGGCTCGCGGGACGATGGTTATAAGCGTGCACAATTGGCTGACTGTAGGTAATGATGTTCTGCTTGAGGATGGCGCGGCTCACACAGCTTAGCCAACCCAACTGCTCTTTTCGCACATCTTCACTGACCTCAATGTCTTTGGCATTGCAGATGTGAGTATTACTTCGCACCCCAGCTCTTCGCGCTTCGATGCCTTTTAGTAGTAGCTCATCTGGCGAAGCATTGGGGAAGTCACGACGGCTAACTAAGCCACCGCACAATGAAATCGAAAGGTAATCAATATCTCGTAAGCCACTTGGTTCAAAGTTGGTTTGCTCAACCGCATCAGCAAAGCGAGTAAAGTGTTGCTTAATCATTTCACTGCTTCCGTCAGCTTTGAATAAGAACGCCCACTCACCGACACCAATGCTATAAAGTTGCAGCGCGGCAGGTTTACCAAGCCGTTTACGTAGGCGATTGCTAAAGTGCATCGACAAGTCTTTCAGCAGTTGGTCGCCAACGCGATAACCGTACTTTTCGTTGATATGGCTAAAGTTAAGCAGTTTGAGCGTCAGTAAATGCTCATCGGTATCAATGCTGATCAAACGCTCTTGCAGCGCAACACGATTTTGTAATCCTGTGCGGCTATCTCGGCGGAAGCTCTGTTCTAGCTTTTTCGCTTGGCGATCGAGTTGATACCCCATATGAGCGTTCATGTTATTTAGATCGCCAATCGCATTGCGGATCAGGCTAAACAAGGGAGAGATAGAAGTGCTCACTTCTTGCTGTGGCATATTAAGCGCAGCAACTTCATCCCCCTCACGCATCGCCAAGTAAGTCAGGCTATGGTGCAGAATTTCTTGTTGGTGATTCTCGCCGTACAACTCGCCCATGCAGTAACTGCCCGACGTGTGAGAAATGTCCGTGAAGGCACGAACTTCATCGCTGCTATCAATAAAATCAAGTCGCGATGCGCAGTTATAAATCATCACGGCTTCAGGCTGATGCATGGAAAGCTCCACCACCCCATGGCGAACTTGTTCAAGCGTTAACGAAGGATGGTTGTAACAGAACTGCACTTCATCACCCAAGCACCAAGGGCGATCAAAGCTCATGCTGCCGTCGGGATGGATTTCCGTCACGGCACACACCTCTTTGCGCCCAATGGATTCTCGATAAAGTGGGAAGTTCAGCAGTTGATTGAGCGATAGGTCGTGCCCGTCAGCAAGGTAATGTTTGTACACTTCCAACGCTTTACGCTCTCCTAAGCGATACAAGCGCGTCCCTTTGGCGTGAGTAACCTTATGCGGCATACCAATCGGGTTCCACTCAGAATACGCGCTCGTCCATGTTTTCAAGGTATCGCTGTGCAAGGCAACCGCGACAACCGCTTCGTCATAAACTTGGTCTTGATGCAGAACCCAACAACCGTCATCGATGGTTTGAGCCAAGCCGCCAGAAACCTTCGGACCGTCGGCATCAAATACGCGATACACCGGATAGTCACGGCGTTCGATTTGGACAGAAAAGCTAATAATGGCTTTGGAGTTATCTTGCAGCTGTAAAGCTTGCTTGAGATCGTAGCCATCGATATCTGGCGAGAAGGAATAATGCTGAACCGCAGACGTGAGCGTGGTTTGTTCAAACTCCATCACACATACTAAGCAGCCATGGTTGATGATTTCACCTTCCAAGATAACGTGACGAGTGCTGTGACCGATGATGTGCGTGTTGGGTAATCTTTCGAGTATTGCCCGAGCGAGCGAGACGGCGGAGTCGCGTGATTGGGTGGATAAGAGTTGCACCAGATAACGTTTATCTGCACAACACTGAGAAGTGACTAAAAAGTCATTAAGCTGATCCACATTTTGAACCAGTTGAGAGAATGCTCGCATTTACCCTACCACTGCCGTCATCAAGCCACACCACATGAAAGTGATTTTATTATTTTACTTTGATGAGAGTAATTTACGTGGCTTTAGACGGCTTTTCTAGAGTCAGAATGAAGATTGAATGGATTAATGCGAAAGTGATTACAAAAGTGCGAGTAACGACTGCAAGTTATTGATTTCAATGTCAGGTAACGTTCGCGTTTTTGCCTGAGTAATGACATTTTTATTCATGTCATTAAACCAGCATGCGGCAAAACTCGCGAGTTTTGCACCTTGAACATCCGTCACCAGATGATCGCCGACATGAAGAATGTGCTCACTAGGAAAATCCAGAAACTGCTGCGCTTTGGTGAACATATCCGGCGCAGGTTTCGCGCTGCCATCCGATCCTGCTTTCAGCACTTGCTGGAAATAAGGCGTAAGACCAATTCGATCTAAATCCACATTACCGTTAGTGATTGCTACCAGCGGGATTTCTTGCCCGAGTTCAGCAAGTACATCGAGGCTTTGCTGTGGTACTTCAAAACGGTTACGCCAGTCTAAAGCAACCTCGACTGCGGCTTGCGCAGCGGTATGCGCCGCTTCGTTATCGTACCCAACTTGAGAGAAGGCTTGCTTAAGTTGTACTAAGCGCCACAAAGTGACGTCACTCTTCAGCTCAGGTTGTTGCTGCACGACACGTTGCTTGAGTGCAAACCAATCGGCTTTATCCATGTGAGCGACCGCCGGATGATGGAGTTTAAGCCAAGACAACAACTCACGCTCCATACGAACTATCACTGGATAGTTATCATAGAGGGTGTCATCAAGGTCAAACGTCATCGCCTTTACAGGCGCAATACGGCGGTAGAATTTCATGAGATTCCTTGGTTAGTCCGACTTATCGTCGTTTCTCTTACGGGCTCTTGGATGCGCCTGATCATAAGCTTGTGCTAAATGTTGGAAATCCAAGTGGGTGTAGATTTGGGTAGTGGAAATGTTTTCGTGCCCCAATAGCTCTTGCACCGCACGTAAGTTATTGCTCGATTCCAACATGTGCGTCGCAAACGAGTGACGCAGTTTGTGCGGGCTGATATGGCTCGCTACCGACTGTTTCTGCCCCCATTCCGCCATACGCTTTTGCACACTGCGATGTGAGATTCGTGTACCCAGCTTAGAAACAAACAGTGCCGGTTCACCCGGCGCGGCTAGATCACCACGCACACGCAGCCACTTGCCAACCCATTCGGTTGCCATACCAGAGAATGGCACTTTACGTTCTTTATCGCCTTTACCAATCACTCGTAATTCGCCACTGCGCAGCTGAACATCACGCACGTCTACGCTCACCAGTTCTGCCAAACGCAGACCAGCGCCGTACATTAGCTCCATCATGGCACGATCGCGTACCGCTAACGGGTCGTCCTCGTTCACTTCGAGCAATTGGTTTACTTCATCCACATCGAGGTTCTTTGGTAGTGGACGTTTCTTACGTGGCGCCGAAACCCCTTTGGCTGGGTTAGCTGACATTTCTCCACGTAGGATCAGGAAATCGAAAAAGCTGCGTAGAGAAGATAAGCGCGTCGCTAAGCTGCTGGCTTTCATGCCTTCACGCATGCCTTTACCTGCCAATTGACGAACCCAACCAGCATCGACTTGAGACCAATCTTTCAACCCCATCTCAGCCAAGTGGTGAGCCATGGTTTCCAATTGTTGTTTGTAGTTGCGTTGGGTGTGCAGGCTAAGCCCCTTTTCGCTTCGCAGGAATTCGTAGAAGCGTTCAAGAGGCTTTTGAAGACTATTTGGCAGAGGAGTGTTGGGAGTTGTCGTCATCGTGACTTTGCCATACCAATGTTTGAGCGAGATGTGCCACTACTAAGGATAGGTGACGCAAAAACAAGGTATCCATATCTGGTTGGAAATGACCGCCATCTTCGCTAGAAAACGCCAGTACGCCAAGCGTCTGCTTTTTCACAAGCGGTAACACCACATAGGAACCCATTTCTGGAACGTCCATATCTCCAAACAACGCTTCGCGATCCACTTTACGCAGACGACCTAAGTACGCCTCTTTGCCGTTTAAGTGGTTGGTAGCAAAACGTTGGTAGCTTTCCTTACTCAATTGAGTCGCAGCATCACACTGGCTCAATAGACGCACATACGCCTTCAAGCCAAGGTCTTTGGCTTTCAGCTCAATGGCGTTGATGACTTGCTTAAAGTCGCCGCACTTAAGGATTTGTCCTTGCAGATCCATGAACTCGTAGAAGGTGCGATCATTGTTCGCCGCTAAAGACATCAGTGTGGTGATCTCTTCTTCTAGCTCTTCAATTCGTTGACGTTGGCGGTTCATTTGAATGTGAACTAACGAGACCGTGCCTAAATCTGCATGAGGCATAGAAAGGCGATCAACCAATTCTGGGCGTTGAACGAAGAAGTCAGGATGATCTTTTAAATACTGAGCAACGACTTCTGCGGTCAGCGCATCCGCTTCAACTTCTGGGATTTGGTTTTCTTGTTCTTCAACTAGCACGACAATTGACCATCAAATACGTGAGTTGCTGGACCGGTCATAAACAATGGTTTGCCTGGACCTTGCCAAGATATGCGTAGGTCACCACCAGGAAGTGAAACTTTCACGTTTTCATCCAATAGACCTTGCAGGATGCCCACCGCAACTGCGCCACAGGCACCGCTGCCGCAAGCTTGTGTTTCACCCGCACCACGCTCATACACGCGTAGGCGGATGTGATTGCGATTCACAACTTGCATAAAGCCCGCGTTCACACGCTCAGGGAAGCGTTCGTGTGATTCTAATAGCGGTCCGAGTGTTTCCACTTCTGCCGTATCCACATCGTCGACCACAGTCACCACGTGCGGGTTACCCATGCTCACTGCGCCACAGAACAGGGTCTTATCGCCTGCACGCATGATGTAGGTTTTCTCTTTCTGCTTCGCTTTGAAAGGGATCTTGTTCGGCTCGAATTCAGGTACGCCCATGTTCACCGTGACTTCACCATCATCTTCAACATCAAGAATCATCTTACCTTTCTTGGTGCTAACGCTGATGCTGTACTTATTAGTCAAACCTTTCAAACGGACGAAACGCGCGAAACAGCGAGCGCCATTACCACACTGCTCAACTTCACTACCATCGGCATTAAAAATGCGGTAGTGGAAATCGGTTTCTGGATCATAAGGCGCTTCAACCACGAGCAATTGGTCAAAACCGACGCCCGTGTGACGATCCGCCAAACGACGGATCAAATCTTGCGAGAAAAACACGTTCTGGGTAATGCAGTCGACGACCATAAAGTCGTTGCCCAAACCGTGCATTTTGGAAAAGTGGAAATGCATTTGTTGTGTGTTACTCCGGTAGAATCTGTTCCAGCTGCCACAAACTGGTCAGCTCCTCACGCTGGCGAACAAGGTGGCTTTGGTTGCCATCCACCATCACTTCCGCCGCTCGGGTACGAGTATTGTAGTTCGAAGACATCACAAAACCATAGGCGCCAGCAGAGCGAACCGCGAGTAGATCACCTTCTTGCAGCACTAGTGCTCGATCTTTGCCCAAGAAATCGCCCGTTTCACAGATAGGTCCGACTAAGTCGTAAGTCTGTGCTTCACCTTCGCGTGGTGAAACTGGAACAATATCTTGCCATGCTTGATACAGCGCAGGACGCATTAAGTCGTTCATCGCCGCATCGATAATCGCAAAGTTTTTGTGCTCAGTGTGTTTTAGGAATTCCACACGCGTCAACAAGATACCAGCGTTAGCTGCAATTGCACGACCTGGTTCGAAAATCAGTTCAAGATCTTGATGGTTCTCAAGACGACCTAACAGTGCTTTCGCGTAATCAGAAGGCTGTGGTGGCAATTCATCACGATATACCACACCCAGACCACCACCAACGTCCAGATGACGGATGTTGATGCCTTGTGCTTTCAGATCATCAATCAGAGCCAAGAGGCGATCTGTCGCGTCGATGAAAGGTTCAATCTCAGTCAACTGAGAACCAATGTGGCAGTCAATACCTTGCACGTTGAGATTTGGTAGGCTCTGAGCAAATTTATATACTGCCGGAGCACGGTCAAAAGCGATACCAAACTTGTTGTCGCGCAGACCAGTCGAGATGTAAGGGTGTGTTTTTGCATCTACGTCAGGGTTAATTCGTAGAGAAATCGGTGCAACCACACCTAACTCACCTGCGACTTTGTTCAAGCGCTCAAGTTCAGGTTCTGATTCCACGTTGAAGCATTTGATGCCCAGCTCCAGTGCGCGTTTCATCTCTGCTGGCGTTTTACCAACCCCCGAGAACACCACCTTCTTCGCATCACCGCCAGCCGCGATAACGCGTTCAAGCTCACCACCCGATACAATATCGAAACCTGAACCCAAACGAGCCAGTGCATTCAATACGCCAAGGTTAGAGTTTGCTTTTACTGCGTAACAAACAAGATGAGGATGCTGACCCACAGCGCTATCAAACGCATTCCAGTGACGCTCTAGCGTTGCTCGTGAGTAAACATAAAGAGGAGTGCCATGTTGCTCGGCGAGAGCTTGGAGTGAGACGTCTTCGGCCCAAAGCTGGGCATCATCCTGATAGTTGAAGTAATCCAAAATTTGCTTCCCTTAATTAATTCGACTGCTAAACCCTGTTTTCACCCGAAGGTGTGGCTGATTATTGTGACTGCTCGTTTTGTTGAGCGTCATCTGGGATATAAAGTGAACCTGATTGACCACAACCAGCAAGGGTCGCTGCAACCATCACAAACAACACCGTAAGTAATTTTTTCATTTTGCATATCGTGATTATTAAACCAATGCCCCCTATAATCGCACCACACTCAGGAAAAGCAATAGGATAGACGGATGAACGATACTGAATTTCATCAACTGGTGGATGCGCAGATGCAACTCATCGAAGAATCCATCGATGATTCAGGTGCAGACATTGATTACGAAGTCACTGGCAACGTAATGACATTAGAGTTTGAAGACCGCAGCCAAATCATCATTAACCGCCAAGAGCCAATGCATGAGATCTGGTTAGCATCGAAGTCTGGTGGCTTCCACTTCAAGCTAGTCGATAGCAAATGGACTTGCTCTAAAACGGGCATGGAACTGTTTGCAATGGTGAAAGAAGAATGTGAAAAACACGCTGGTGAAACGATCGATTGGGCATAAGCCAAATGGGTCTTCGTGACGACCAGTCACCTAAACGAAAAAAGAGCACCGAGGTGCTCTTTTTTGTTATTCATTTTACGCGTTCACCGCTTTCGTTGGACGAGTCGGCGTACAGCCATCATTACGGTAAGGGATAATGTAGGTGTTCCCTTCTTCTGGATGAATAATTTGGTAGTACTGCGGCAAGTTAAAGTTAATAAACTTCGACGATACACGATTATCATCTTTCACCGAGGTGTAGAAGCTGTTCACTGACGCAATCATTTCATCTTTCGAACCACTGAATTGATGATAAACCTCAACTTGGTTTGACTCATCCAATACGTAGATATTGAAACCATCGTCAGTGTCTTCAAAGAAGAACTGCACCAAACCTTCACTGGCAAAGCCATCCACTACTTCTGGTAGTTGATACTCTTGCTCACGATCCAGCATCAACAACGGTGAACCTTTCAGCTTGTTAGTTGAAATGCTGCGGTAGAAATCGACCGAGTTTTCCAGCTTCTGAACCGATACGCCACGACGCTCAAAGAACAAACCGTAAGTTTGGTTAGCAAGACGCATGGCTTTAAAGCGACGGCGTTTCTCTTGCTCAACCGGTTTCAAACGTAAGTCGATACACTCTGCCAATAGCTGATACACCATATTGCGCATCACGCCACGCATGTTCTTCGCGTAGCAGAATACATCCACCGACTCTGGCGGAATCGCATCTTGGTGCATTTTGCCAAGAATGGTCTTCAATGCATCCAACATCGCGGTTTCACCTTTGAAGTGCAGGGTACGCACTTCGTGCCATGAGTTGCGATAAACCAAATCGACACTGCCGACCAAGTTAATTTGCTCAGGACCAAAGCTGAAGATATCGGTGTTTTTCACATCCACTTTGAGTGAGCGACCAGACAACTCTGCCGTCGGGTCATTTTCAAAGTTGATGAACATCGCCATCTGACTAATTTCACACGGGCTACCCAGCGCTTGCATGGTTGGGCGACGTTTACGTAACGAGAAGGTGTTACGTAGGTCACTCACCATTTGGTAGAACTTATCGATGTCTAACTGCGCCTCACGCACCACCGCGTGCAAACGCGTTGACTCGGTAATCAAACCGTTGAAGAACGCCCAAGAAACCAACTTACTCAAGTACTCATGATGCTCAAGACAAGGCTGACCAAGAATGCGGTGCGCAATCAGTGGTTGCTTGTACAAGTACCAACCTGATTTGTTCACCCCCCCCTCTTTTACTTCAATGAAGCTCAAGTCGGGTTCGTGCAAATCTGGCGAGATCTGAGGGTTAAGCAAAGTAACTTTACCCGGCAGCACTTCGAATGCCGCGTACAGCTTACGAGCAAGAATACTGATGTCTTGCGGGCTGATCGCTGAAGTAATGTCGTTACGACGCGCAAACTGAATCAAGTTACGGTAGCTTTGCATCAAAGCATCCAACAGTGCATGGTGCACCACTTTCACTTGTTCTACTTTCCAGTTACGGCGATCGTCGAGCTCTGCCAATACCACTTCATCCCAATCCCATTTCGCAATCATGTCGCTCAAGGCTTCACGACGCCAAGCTACAGAGCCTACATCAGGTTCACGAGACAGTTTTTCATGGGTTTTAAGGTAGAAACAGCGACGAACTAAATCCAAACGTGTGTCGTCTTGGATTCGCTCTAGGTAACGCGTTACTTTCTCTAGCATCAAGTAGTACGCATCCATGCCGTACAAGTCAGGCTCGTGGGCAAAGAAGCGACGTTTGGTGTCGATACTGAGAAGTTGTGTGTGCGGGTATTCCCACGAGTAAGCTTCAAGCAAGATCGCTTTCAACACGGACTTGTAAGGGGAATCGATACTCTTGTACAGCTGCCACAAGTTCGAACCGAAGTACTCTTCAGCAGGAATGCGGTTAAGCTGACCAAAATTGATCCACTCATCACAGTTGATGTAACCATCTTTACAAAGCTGTGCAACGTACTCGTCGTAACACTCTTCCATTTCTGGTGGCACGATTTGCCACAACAAACGCTGTCCAGCTAGACGTACCGCAGAACGGTAGAACTCATCCAGCAATAATAAATGCTGAGAAGAACCACAGTTATCGCCGGTCATCTCTTCTGAACGGTTGCTACGAAAACGCTCTTCATCCATTAAGAAGAAGTTCGCTTCTACACCTTGGCTTTGTGCCCAATCGGTGATCAGCAAGCATTTGTTGGTCAGCAGTTCACGTTGGTCGTTATCCATCTCCGGTGAAATACACACCCAAATATCCAAATCACTTGAGGTACTTTGACCAATCGAAGAGGTACTGCCCATGGTGTACAAACCTAAGATCGCAGGTTGCTCTGCTGTCTTAAGCGCTTGACCAATCGTCAGTTGAGTATCATCAAGGAATCGTTGTTGGAGTTCGTTCAGCTCTAGACCAAACACACCATAAGGGACGTCTGCATCGAAGTAGCCGGGAATAACAGGATGGTTGTAGTTCAACAAGGCAGGAATCAAGTGGAAGACTTGCTGGCTTTGCGAATCCATAAGCGCCAGCGCACGGTCGATCCGTTGCTGGTTCAGGTTATCTAATCGCTGAATAAGTTTTTGGGTGTAAGCCTGCAAGGGAAGTTCCTTGGTTGAACAATCACGAAAATCTGCTGATGTTTTAAACCAAAACGGCTTAAAAACGTGATCAATTTAACACTTTCATCAGGGTTGGTAAAGATTTCCACCTGCAAATAGTTGTGGTCTAAAAACCCCACACTAGTCGCAAAAATTGATAGCGCAGTAGTGTCGCTTGTATTCGCCTATAACTAATAATAGTCCTTAGTCTAAATGAGAATCCAGTCACACTATTTCCATAACGTTATGTAATTCCATTCATGACGCTCAGAGAAGACTAACTAACATTAAGATTTTCACGCGTTGAGTGGTAGGATTAGGCAAAACTAAAACAGCATTGAGAAGACCATGACACAATCTACGCCAATTCGCATTGCAACTCGAAAAAGCCCTCTTGCCCTATGGCAAGCACACTTTGTAAAAGACGCACTTCAAGCAGCTCATCCAGGTTTGGAAGTAGAACTCGTCACTATGGTGACCAAAGGCGACATCATTTTGGATACGCCGCTAGCCAAAGTGGGTGGTAAAGGCTTGTTCGTTAAAGAGCTAGAAGTGGCAATGCTTGAAGGTCGTGCAGACCTTGCGGTGCACTCAATGAAAGATGTACCAGTAGACTTCCCTGAGGGTCTTGGCTTGGTGACGATTTGTGAGCGTGAAGACCCACGTGATGCCTTCGTTTCTAACACTTACAACAACATTGATGAGCTGCCACAAGGCGCAGTTGTAGGTACTTGTAGCCTGCGTCGCCAGTGTCAGTTAAAAGAATACCGCCCAGACCTAGTTATCAAAGAGTTGCGTGGCAACGTAGGTACTCGTCTAGGTAAGCTAGATGCAGGTGAATACGACGCGATCATTCTTGCAGCAGCAGGTCTGAAACGCCTTGAGCTAGAAGAGCGCATCCGTAGCTTTATCGAGCCAGAGCAATCACTGCCAGCAGTAGGTCAAGGTGCGGTAGGTATTGAATGCCGTGTGGATGACGAGCGTCTACTTAAGCTGCTTGAGCCACTAAACCATCAAGATACGGCAGATCGCGTACGCTGTGAGCGCGCGATGAACCTCACCCTTGAAGGCGGTTGTCAGGTGCCAATCGGCAGTTACTCACTGCTTGATGGCGACAACATCTGGCTTCGCGCATTGGTTGGTGAACCAGACGGCAGCCTAATTGTGCGTGGTGAAATTCGTGGTCACCGCAACGATGCCGAAGCACTCGGTGTTCAACTGGCTAACGAGCTACTTGAAAACGGTGCGCGCGACATCCTAACCAAACTGTACGCAGACCACGAATAATCATGGCAGTGTTGGTCACTCGTCCGGGAGAGCAAGGCATGGCGCTTTGCTCTCTGCTCGAAAGGCACGGCAAAACTGCAATTCATCACCCTCTGATCGACATCGTCGCCGATCTCAGCGACACGCAACTCTCCAAATACATTGAAACCGCTCAAATCATCATTGCTGTTAGCCAACATGCGGTGCAATGCGCGGAGCAAATCTTGCAGAACCACGCTAAATCATGGTCTAAGCAGGCTGTATACCTTGCCGTTGGTCAAAAAACAGCACACTATTTAAGCAAATGTACCCAACAAAAAGTACACTATCCACAAGTCAGTGATAGTGAGCACTTGTTGCAGCTACCCGAGCTAAACAATGTAGAAAAACAAACAGTTCTGATCCTCCGTGGCAACGGCGGTAGAGAGCTGATAAAAGATGCATTGGTGAGACGTGGAGCAAAAGTTCACTATAGTGAGACTTATAAGAGAGAATTTATCCCATTCGATCCAGTAAGCTGTGTCTCACTATGGAAAACCCAACAAATCGACCAGATTATCGTCACCAGTGGTGAACAACTGGATTATTTGTGCAGCCAATTGACGTCAGAGCAATTGACTTGGCTTAATCAACAAGAGTTGTATATCCCCAGTCAGCGAATCGCTGACATCGCAATTCAACGGGGCTTCACTCAGGTCAGGTGCACAGGAAGCGCATCCAACCAAGAATTACTGGCTGCTCTCCAGCCCTAGCTACACAGGATATAGGCATGACAAGTAAAAATAACGACCAAAAGAATAACGATAAAAACCTTTCCGAAGAAACCACATCGGCACCGCTAGCTGAAAAAGACACGCCTAAGAAGGAATCTGAGCCAACCAAGCCAGAACAACCAAACAAAGTTGAATTTGAAGAGAAGCAAGGCAAACGCGGCGTCAAGCTGGGTACTGTCGCTATCGTCTTATCACTGATTTTTGGTGGCGGTCTCACTTACAAAATGCTTGAGCAGCAATCTGAATACCAAACTCAGATCGCTCAGCTGCAAAGCCAACTGGAGCAAGCTCAATCAGCAATGAAGCAAGAGCTTAGCCAAGTAAAAGAAGAAACCATTGAAAAAGCGACCACAGTCACTCACAAAGCAGAAGTGGTACTGGGTCAGCAACAAAAGAGCATCGAAAGCCTGCAACTGGCAGTCGCTGATGTGAAAGGTCGTCGTCCAAATGACTGGCTACTGGCAGAAGCTGACTACCTAGTAAAACTGGCAGGTCGTAAATTGTTCCTAGAGCACGACGTAGAAAGTGCTACTCAATTGATGGAAAGCGCGGACCAACGTATCGCAGCGCTGAACGACCCAAGCTTGGTCGGTCTGCGTAAAGCCATGGCAAACGACATTACTAAGCTGCGTGTTGTTCCTTTAGTAGACCGTGATGGCTTGGTATTGCGCCTCACTGCACTACAACAGCAAGTAGACAAACTGCCACTTGCGAATGCTTTACTACCAGAAGCGGCTGCGGTAGAGAAACAACAAGTGTCTGAAGACATTGCAAACTGGCAAGATAACCTGATGACGTCACTAAAAGACTTCTCAGAAAACTTCATCACTTTCCGCACTCGTGACGGCAACGTAATCCCTCTATTGTCACCACAACAACACTTCTACTTGAAAGAAAACATCAAAGCGAAGTTAGAGACGGCAATTAAAGCGGTTTACCAAGAGCAAGGTGAAATCTACACCACCTCTTTAGAAACAGCAGACAAATGGGCAATGGCATTCTTCAACCAAGACGACAACTCGGTGAAAGAATTCAACAAAACACTGAGCCAACTGAGCAAGCAAGACATTCAAGTTGAATACCCTGCGAAGCTAGAAAGCCAAAACCAACTCTCTGACGTGATTCGTGAACGCCTACGTCGTGAAGTGACCACAATGACAGGTACGGAGGATAAGTAATGGTTCGTCTTATTTTCCTATTTGTTGTTCTTGGTGCCGGCTTATTTGTTGGCACTCAATTCTCAGGTCAGCAAGGTTATGTCCTGATCTCAATTGCCAACAAAACCATTGAGATGAGTGTAACCACTCTAGTGATCTTCGTGATTGCTGCCTTGGCGGCGCTGTTCTTCCTAGAATACGTGGTCAAGAAAGTGGTTTACGCAAGCTCAAGCACATGGAATTACTTTAGTGTGCGCAAAATGCGTCGCTCTCGTCGCTACACCAACGAAGGTATCATCAAGCTACTTGAAGGTGACTGGAAAGGCGCAGAGAAGAAAGTAACACGCTGGGCAAACCACCACGATATGCCTCTTCTATGTTACTTAGTGGCTTCAGAAGCTGCGCAAGGTCAAGGTGACAAAGCCAAGCGTGACCAGTACCTAGAACTGGCAAGCCAGCAAGAAAACGCGCACCTAGCGGTAGAGTTAACTCGCGCGAAGCAGTTCATTCGTGATAACGAATTCGAATCTGCATTCGATACGCTACAAGCGCTGAAAGGTCAGTACGCGAATAACTCGATTGTTCTTAACCTGCTAAAGACCACTTACATGCAGCTTAAGCTGTGGCAACCGCTGATCGATCTGATGCCTCAGCTAAGCAAAGCCAAACTGGTAACTGAAGAAGAGCAAGCGGAACTGATTCAGAAAGCACAATGCGGCTTGCTACACGAAGTGGCTCAGCAACAAGGCAGCGAAGGTCTTATCTCACACTGGAACGGTTTGCCACGTAAGGTAAAACAAAACGCTCATTTGATCGGTTGTTTTGCTCACGAGCTCATCTCACGTAAAGCAGATAACGAGGCATTCACAGTAATCAAAGAAGCACTGAAGAAGAGCCCAACACCAGAGCTGTACCAGTTACTGCCAGAGCTAAACTTACCGGATAGCCACCCAGTCATCGTATTCTTGGAAGGTGTCTTGAAGCGTGAACCAGAAAACGCAGCGGCACAAAGTGCATTAGCGCACTTCTTCTTCCGCCAAGAAAAATGGCAAGAAGCGCAAGAGCACTTCGAGGTTGCGCTAAAACTTCGCTCAGACGTTTCTGACTATGCTTACCTAGCCGATACACTAGAGAAGCAAAACCTAACAAAAGCGGCTCACGAGGTCTCTCGTAAAGCGCTAACGCTAGTTCAAAACAACTAAGCGGTTCCGAAAGTAGAAAGCCGACAGATTACTGTCGGCTTTTTTATTGCCTGCAATTCTTCATGCCCTATCATCGTACGACTGACTCCCCCAAGAGCAGAGTTCCCTCTACTGACTGCACCTGATTAGAAATACTCATCAAAGCTTATGTCGTTCATTCCAAGCTGCTCTTCTTCGTGTCATTAAGAACCACGTGAAACAGCCGCGAGCACTTCCTGCAAGATAGAGAGATTGGTTCTAAATGGTTAGGAGGGAAAACCTCCTTCAGAGCACAGTAAAGCGTAGTAATGGCAAAAGAAATAATTAGAGTAATGTTATGTACTCATTTCAATGAGAAAGGCCCCATACAGCGCTTGGGTAGCGTTTGTTATAAAAGCTAAAGCAAAGAGTCATGTTCATCGGTAATAAGTATTAAAAGGTGCTCAGACGCTCTAATACATATTGAATACTACAGCGAGTAGAAACTCTCTTTTGTTGAGAAGATAGGGATAGGAATGGCGAGGAGAAAGCTCAATCACTTTCGCTAGACGGCGGCTTCAATAACCCTTCAAGACAAAGAAAATAGAAAGCCTCAAAGTACGACTTAACACTGGGCTGCTTATTGAGTGGAGAGCAGAAGCGCTAGTTTGGAGCTGTACTCGGTTAGGAGGTTGATTCAAATCGCTTCACCTATTTGCAAGCTCCAGAAGCGACAAAAACCCGCCGATTTTTCAGTGGGCTTTCTTCGTAGTGACTGAGTTCGAGGACGATTGATCCTAAGTCACGACTGACTTCGGACTTAATGCAAATCCCGTCTAATTCACAAACGTCAGAAATGAAAAAAGCCTCGCTATTTCTAGCGAGGCTTCTTAATAGTGGCGGAGAGATAGGGATTTGAACCCTAGATACGCTATTAACGTATGCCGGTTTTCAAGACCGGTGCTTTCAACCACTCAGCCATCTCTCCACAAATTGTCATCAACAGATTAGTACACTGGTGATGTTGTTACTTGTCTACACAGGTAACGATATTTAAAGCCTGGCGATGTCCTACTCTCACATGGGGAAGCCCCACACTACCATCGGCGCTAATTCGTTTCACTTCTGAGTTCGGAATGGAAATCAGGTGGGTCCAAATCGCTATGGTCGCCAAGCAAATTCTTTAATTCGGAAAACTGATTTTAAGTTCTACTTACACACATTCAATGTTCTTACATCGAGTCCATCAAAACCCCTTGGGTGTTGTATGGTTAAGCCTCACGGGCAATTAGTACAGGTTAGCTCAACGCCTCACAACGCTTACACACCCTGCCTATCAACGTTCTAGTCTCGAACAACCCTTTAGGATACTTAAAGTATCAGGGAAGACTCATCTCAGGGCTCGCTTCCCGCTTAGATGCTTTCAGCGGTTATCGATTCCGAACTTAGCTACCGGGCAATGCGTCTGGCGACACAACCCGAACACCAGAGGTTCGTCCACTCCGGTCCTCTCGTACTAGGAGCAGCCCCCTTCAATCTTCCAACGCCCACGGCAGATAGGGACCGAACTGTCTCACGACGTTCTAAACCCAGCTCGCGTACCACTTTAAATGGCGAACAGCCATACCCTTGGGACCGACTTCAGCCCCAGGATGTGATGAGCCGACATCGAGGTGCCAAACACCGCCGTCGATATGAACTCTTGGGCGGTATCAGCCTGTTATCCCCGGAGTACCTTTTATCCGTTGAGCGATGGCCCTTCCATTCAGAACCACCGGATCACTATGACCTGCTTTCGCACCTGCTCGAACCGTCATTCTCGCAGTCAAGCGGGCTTATGCCATTGCACTAACCTCACGATGTCCAACCGTGATTAGCCCACCTTCGTGCTCCTCCGTTACGCTTTGGGAGGAGACCGCCCCAGTCAAACTACCCACCAGGCACTGTCCGCAACCCCGATTAGGGGTCAACGTTAGAACATCAACACTACAAGGGTGGTATTTCAAGGACGGCTCCACACAATCTAGCGACCGTGCTTCAAAGCCTCCCACCTATCCTACACATGTAGGGTCAATGTTCAGTGCCAAGCTGTAGTAAAGGTTCACGGGGTCTTTCCGTCTAGCCGCGGGTACACTGCATCTTCACAGCGATTTCAATTTCACTGAGTCTCGGGTGGAGACAGCGTGGCCATCATTACGCCATTCGTGCAGGTCGGAACTTACCCGACAAGGAATTTCGCTACCTTAGGACCGTTATAGTTACGGCCGCCGTTTACCGGGGCTTCGATCAAGAGCTTCGACCGAAGTCTAACCCCATCAATTAACCTTCCGGCACCGGGCAGGCGTCACACCGTATACGTCATCTTACGATTTTGCACAGTGCTGTGTTTTTAATAAACAGTTGCAGCCACCTGGTATCTGCGACTCTCAATAGCTCCATCCGCGAGGGACTTCACCGTCGAGAGCGTACCTTCTCCCGAAGTTACGGTACCATTTTGCCTAGTTCCTTCACCCGAGTTCTCTCAAGCGCCTTGGTATTCTCTACCCGACCACCTGTGTCGGTTTGGGGTACGATTCCTTACAATCTGAAGCTTAGAGGCTTTTCCTGGAAGCATGGCATCAATGACTTCACTACCGTAGTAGCTCGACGTCGTGTCTCAGCCTTAAAAAGAGCCGGATTTACCTAACTCTTAAGCCTACGCACTTGAACCTGGACAACCGTCGCCAGGCCCACCTAGCCTTCTCCGTCCCCCCATCGCAATTGTAAGAAGTACGGGAATATTAACCCGTTTCCCATCGACTACGCCTTTCGGCCTCGCCTTAGGGGTCGACTTACCCTGCCCCGATTAACGTTGGACAGGAACCCTTGGTCTTCCGGCGAGGAGGTTTTTCACCCCCTTTATCGTTACTCATGTCAGCATTCGCACTTCTGATACGTCCAGCATGCGTTACCACACACCTTCAACCGCTTACAGAACGCTCCCCTACCCAATGCACTAAAGTGCATTGCCGCAGCTTCGGTTTACTACTTAGCCCCGTTACATCTTCCGCGCAGGCCGACTCGACCAGTGAGCTATTACGCTTTCTTTAAATGATGGCTGCTTCTAAGCCAACATCCTGGCTGTCTGAGCCTTCCCACATCGTTTCCCACTTAGTAGTAATTTGGGACCTTAGCTGGCGGTCTGGGTTGTTTCCCTCTCCACGACGGACGTTAGCACCCGCCGTGTGTCTCCCGGATAGTACTTACTGGTATTCGGAGTTTGCAAAGGGTTGGTAAGTCGGGATGACCCCCTAGCCTTAACAGTGCTCTACCCCCAGTAGTATTCGTCCGAGGCGCTACCTAAATAGCTTTCGGGGAGAACCAGCTATCTCCAGGTTTGATTGGCCTTTCACCCCTAGCCACAAGTCATCCGCTAATTTTTCAACATTAGTCGGTTCGGTCCTCCAGTTGATGTTACTCAACCTTCAACCTGCCCATGGCTAGATCACCTGGTTTCGGGTCTATATCCAGAGACTGAACGCCCAGTTAAGACTCGGTTTCCCTACGGCTCCCCTAGATGGTTAACCTTGCCACTGAATATAAGTCGCTGACCCATTATACAAAAGGTACGCAGTCACACCACGAAGGTGCTCCTACTGCTTGTACGTACACGGTTTCAGGTTCTATTTCACTCCCCTCACAGGGGTTCTTTTCGCCTTTCCCTCACGGTACTGGTTCACTATCGGTCAGTCAGTAGTATTTAGCCTTGGAGGATGGTCCCCCCATATTCAGACAGGATATCACGTGTCCCGCCCTACTCGATTTCACTTTAAATGCGTTGCCGGTTACGGGGCTATCACCCTGTATCGCACAACTTTCCAGAAGTTTCACCTGACGCATAAAAAGCTTAAGGGCTAGTCCAATTTCGCTCGCCGCTACTTTCGGAATCTCGGTTGATTTCTTTTCCTCGGGGTACTTAGATGTTTCAGTTCCCCCGGTTCGCCTCGCTGCGCTATGTATTCACGCAGCGATACTTACTTATGTAAGTGGGTTTCCCCATTCGGAAATCCCAGACTCAAATGGTTTTTACTACCTAATCTGGGCTTATCGCAAGTTAATACGTCCTTCATCGCCTCTGACTGCCAAGGCATCCACCGTGTACGCTTAGTCACTTAACCATACAACCCGAAGGAGTTTCGAGTTGATGAACAAGTCACCAAAGTTGTCTGCAATTTTTATACATGATGCAGACTCGATTTTGCCGGACTCAAATTCCAAGAACACTTGAATGTGTTGTATTGGTGTTTGTCATAAAGACAAACATTGAGAACTTTACAAACAAACTTAAAAGTTTGTTTTGTCAGCTTTCCAAATTGTTAAAGAGCTAATCACTTCTAATGAAGTAACCATTTTTAAAAGCACTCATCGAATGCGCTTAAAGATGGTGGAGCTAAGCAGGATCGAACTGCTGACCTCCTGCGTGCAAGGCAGGCGCTCTCCCAGCTGAGCTATAGCCCCATCAAGGTGTCGATACTGTATACCAATTCCTTGGGAAGGGAATTGGTGGGTCTGAGTGGACTCGAACCACCGACCTCTCGCTTATCAGGCGAACGCTCTAACCACCTGAGCTACAGACCCAGTATCGTCTCTTTTACTTTATAAACCGTATCAATCTGTGTGGACACTCATCGTGACTCATTTGTCTTCACTTTTTAAAAGTGAAAGCAAACTATCCGTATCGTATAAGGAGGTGATCCAGCGCCAGGTTCCCCTAGCGCTACCTTGTTACGACTTCACCCCAGTCATGAACCACAAAGTGGTAAGCGTCCTCCCGAAGGTTAAACTACCTACTTCTTTTGCAGCCCACTCCCATGGTGTGACGGGCGGTGTGTACAAGGCCCGGGAACGTATTCACCGTGGCATTCTGATCCACGATTACTAGCGATTCCGACTTCACGGAGTCGAGTTGCAGACTCCGATCCGGACTACGACGCACTTTTTGGGATTCGCTCACTCTCGCAAGTTGGCTGCCCTCTGTATGCGCCATTGTAGCACGTGTGTAGCCCTACTCGTAAGGGCCATGATGACTTGACGTCGTCCCCACCTTCCTCCGGTTTATCACCGGCAGTCTCCCTGGAGTTCCCACCCGAAGTGCTGGCAAACAAGGATAAGGGTTGCGCTCGTTGCGGGACTTAACCCAACATTTCACAACACGAGCTGACGACAGCCATGCAGCACCTGTCTCAGAGTTCCCGAAGGCACCAATCCATCTCTGGAAAGTTCTCTGGATGTCAAGAGTAGGTAAGGTTCTTCGCGTTGCATCGAATTAAACCACATGCTCCACCGCTTGTGCGGGCCCCCGTCAATTCATTTGAGTTTTAATCTTGCGACCGTACTCCCCAGGCGGTCTACTTAACGCGTTAGCTCCGAAAGCCACGGCTCAAGGCCACAACCTCCAAGTAGACATCGTTTACGGCGTGGACTACCAGGGTATCTAATCCTGTTTGCTCCCCACGCTTTCGCATCTGAGTGTCAGTATCTGTCCAGGGGGCCGCCTTCGCCACCGGTATTCCTTCAGATCTCTACGCATTTCACCGCTACACCTGAAATTCTACCCCCCTCTACAGTACTCTAGTCTGCCAGTTTCAAATGCTATTCCGAGGTTGAGCCCCGGGCTTTCACATCTGACTTAACAAACCACCTGCATGCGCTTTACGCCCAGTAATTCCGATTAACGCTCGCACCCTCCGTATTACCGCGGCTGCTGGCACGGAGTTAGCCGGTGCTTCTTCTGTCGCTAACGTCAAATAATGCAGCTATTAACTACACTACCTTCCTCACGACTGAAAGTGCTTTACAACCCGAAGGCCTTCTTCACACACGCGGCATGGCTGCATCAGGCTTGCGCCCATTGTGCAATATTCCCCACTGCTGCCTCCCGTAGGAGTCTGGACCGTGTCTCAGTTCCAGTGTGGCTGATCATCCTCTCAGACCAGCTAGGGATCGTCGCCTTGGTGAGCCATTACCTCACCAACTAGCTAATCCCACCTAGGCATATCCTGACGCGAGAGGCCCGAAGGTCCCCCTCTTTGACCCGTAGGTATTATGCGGTATTAGCCATCGTTTCCAATGGTTATCCCCCACACCAGGGCAATTTCCTAGGCATTACTCACCCGTCCGCCGCTCGACGCCGTTATCGTCCCCCGAAGGTTCAGATAACTCGTTTCCGCTCGACTTGCATGTGTTAGGCCTGCCGCCAGCGTTCAATCTGAGCCATGATCAAACTCTTCAATTTAAGATTTTGTTCGGCTCAATGAATACTGAACATTACATAAGTAATGTTTGAATTGACTGTGCTGAATCTTTCGATTCAATGGTCACTTCGTTTCATTGAAACCTAATTTGATACCGAAGTATCTAATTGGATTATCATCAACGAGTGCCCACACAGATTGATAGGTCTATATTGTTAAAGAGCTTGCTTATCGAGAAGTTTTTCTCTCAAAGCGGAGGTGCATTCTAACGAGATAATTGAGAGTGTCAAACACTTTTTTCAATTTATTTTCTCAGAAGCTTTTCACCTCTCCGACCCTGCTGAAGCCTTATCGCGTCTGCCGTGTCGGTGGATGCGCATTATAGGGAACTCAGATCCGTTCGCAACCCTTTTTTGAAAAAAAATGGAAAAAACTAACTGTTCGATGACTATTTCATCAAAAAAGCAAAAAAGAGGGTAAAAAACCCTCTTTTTCTGCCTCAAAAGCTGTATTTAAATGAATGCGTACGCGTCTGCGAACATACGTTCGCTCTTTGCTTTCTTGTTCTGAGTGAACTGTTCACGTGCTGCGCCAGCCATTTCAAAACGGCCTGCAATATAGATATCGTAGTTTTCTAAGCTTTCGAAATCTTCGGCTACTGCTTGTAGCACGTTGCCAACTTTACCTTGCCAGTCTGCAGGTGCTTCTTCTACAACTGGAACAAAGTGAACGTTAGTAAATTTATCAGCAATTTCGACCAGCTCTTCTTTAGCGTACAGCTGGCAGTTATCGCGCGCCCCCCAGTATAGGTAAATAGGGTTGGTTTTGTTCTGTGCAACACAGTGATCTAGAATTGAGCGCACGTAACTAAAGCCTGTACCACCAGCAATCAACAATAGTGGGCGTTCGCTTTCTTCTTGAACCCAAGCATCACCATGTGGAGCATCAATCTCGATATGACCATCTGTTTCTAGTGCCGCTTGCATTGCTTCAACGACTTCTAGCGCATAAGCGTTGTGTTCCGCCGCACCGATATGCAGTTCAAGTTCACCTTCATGACGACATGGACTGCTCGCAATCGAGAAAGGACGTTTGTCTTTTTCACCCATCACAACCATGAGGTACTGACCTGCTTTAAAAGGTACAGGTGATTCTGGGTGAAGAAGGATTTGATAAGTATTACAAGCTAACGGCTGAATAGACTTTACTTTACATTGGATGGTCATGGTGTTCCTCTCGCTTACTCATCAAAAGTAAGCACTAAATTACTTTCTGTATAGGCTTGGCAAGGGAATATCCAACCTTGCTGTTGCTCTTTTTCGGTTAGCATCGGTTCGAGGTGGTAACTCACCTCGCCCGTTAGCTTTTTACACATGCACATGGCGCAAGCGCCAACTTGGCAACGATGTGGGAAGCGAATATTGTTGTTGAGCGCAGCTTCCAACACCGTCTCCCCTTCTTTTACTTGGAACGTAACGTCCATTGGTAGAAGGTGGACTTGATGACTCATAGAATACCTAACTGGTCCCAAATCTCATCGACTTTAGCCACAAGTTTAGGATCTTTTTTGATAGGCGTACCCCACTCGCGCATGACTTCGGATTCAAACTTGTTGGTCGCATCCAATCCTAATTTGGATGAACTAGCAGTCTTACTATGCACTTGAATAGTATCTCTATCTGGATCCATTCGGGTTGTTACAGCCCAAATGATGTCATTCCAATCTCGTGCATTAACGTCATCGTCACACAAGATAATGAATTTGTTATCCGTGTGCTGAGCAAAGAAGTCCCACAGGTATTCCATCAAGGCTTGCGATTGACCAGCTTGGTCTTTCTTCATGGTCACAACAACGAACTGGTTATTTGCTGTTGCAGGTAGATAGATATCGACAATCTCAGGGCGTTGTTGTTTCAACTCATTCAGCTCTGTTTCGGTAATCGCTATGCTGTCTCGCTCAGTGACCTCGGTTCGCGTCGCTAGCTCGGCATCCCATTTAATGGTTGCATCTAGCCCCATCTTGGATCCAAGACCAACCACTGGCGAAGCAAAATCTAGAGAGTCGATTGGCGTGTTATCTATCATCAAGGTATCACGCACAGGATCCATATGCTCTGACATGGCTTTCACGACATCATTCCAATCTCGTGCGTTTACCGATTCATCGCACACAATAACAAACTTGGTATACATGAATTGGCGTAAGAAAGACCACACGCCCATCATTACGCGCTTGGCATGTCCTGGGTACTGCTTCTTCATGGTGACGACTGCCATTCGGTACGAACAACCTTCTGGCGGCAGATAGAAATCTTCAATCTCTGGGAATTGCTTTTGCAGAATCGGCACAAACACTTCGTTTAATGCCACACCCAATACAGCTGGTTCATCTGGCGGACGACCAGTGTAGGTGCTGTGATAAATAGGATCTTTACGCATAGTAATGTGCGTAATGGTGAATACGTGGTGCTTTTCTTTTTCGTTATAGTAGCCAGTGTGGTCACCGTAAGGACCTTCATCAGCAAACTCGTTTGGGTCGATATAGCCTTCCATCACGATTTCCGCGCTCGCTGGCACTTCCAAATCATTACTGACTGACTTCACGACTTCAGTTTTGCTTCCACGCAACAAACCTGCAAATGCGTATTCCGATAGCGTATCTGGCACTGGTGTTACCGCGCCAAGAATGGTAGCTGGGTCTGCACCAAACGCGACCGAAACTGGGAAAGGTTTACCTGGATTGGTTTCCATCCAATCGCGCAGGTCGAGCGCACCACCTCGGTGAGCTAACCAACGCATGATGATTTTGTTCTTGGCAATTTTCTGCTGACGATAAATGCCTAGGTTCTGACGTTTTTTGTTTGGACCTTTGGTTACGGTTAAGCCCCAAGTAAGCAGCGGCGCAACATCTTCTGCCCAACAGCTCATTACCGGAACCTTATCCAAGTCAACTTCATCACCTTGCCAAACAATGTCTTGGCATGGTGCTTTACGTAAACGCTTAGCCGGCATGTTCAATACTTGTTTGAACACAGGCAGTTTTTCCAACGCGTCTTTGAAGCCTTTTGGTGGCTCAGGTTCTTTTAAATAAGCCAGTAGCTTACCGACTTCTCTTAATTCTTTAACGTCTTCGCGTCCCATACCGATTGCGACGCGCTCTGGCGTACCAAATAGGTTCGTCAAAACAGGCACGTCGTAGCCGATTGGGTTCTCAAACAACAATGCAGGACCACCAGCACGCAAGGTGCGGTCACTAATTTCTGTCATTTCGTAAGCGGGATCGACGGGGTGAGTGATGCGTTTAAGTCGACCTTTCTGTTCTAGGTGGTCGATAAATTCGCGTAAATCCTTAAAACTCATAGGCCTTCATGCTGGCTGATTAAACTGTCCGCAGTATAACAAATAGGAGGACGCTAAGATCCTCCTATTTTGTGTGGGTATGTGAGCTAGGTTACTTCAATGATAACAATGCGAAGAAACGGTCTTTAAAGTGTCATCACTTCAAGAATTCCTGAATCTGTCGCGCTTTTACTTGGCGATTACTTGAAACAAGCTCTTCTAACCACGATTGATGCCCCTGTTTTGCTAGCTCTCTCGCAACTAGAGTCGCTTCTTCTGAGAGCGCCATCTTAGCAACGAGGAACTGTTTTACGTCTTGAGAGAGTGGATTGGATCTCGTGAGCAGTTCAATAGCATAAGGTTTTAAGGTCGGATTGACCGTAGAATTCATCAATTGTTGTAATGAGAACTCATCACTAACCTCAGCAAGCCTTTCTAGCTCAGTTTGGCTGTTGTAATCCGCACGCATTCGCCAAAGCAGATCATACATCGCCTCATTTTGGCTAACTTGCGCCAAACGCACCACAACGGCAGTGGATGGTAACCAGCTCGTTACGTTTGCATGGGTCAATTGTTTGGTTAGCGCCTCAAGTGCATCGGGAGATAGGCTATCTAACTCACGTATAAGTAGCGCTTCTCTGGTTTGTACATGTTGCGAAGTGCCTGTTAACCAATCTTTTAGGTTAAGTTCTTGGCGCTCTGCTGCTAGTACAAACTCCAACGTGCTTTGGTCTTGTTTCCAACGTTTAATCAGACGACTCGCAATAGAGGGAAAGTTAAACGCAGGCACAGTGAATTCGTAACCATCACCACGCTCTAAAACTTGGTAAGTTGGGGTGATACTAATTTGGGATTCGACAAAAATCGCCATTCTCGGCGTAAGGATGATTTCTTGTTGCTCTAGTTTTTCGAGCAACAGAAAACGAACGACTTCTTGTTGAGGAAAAGCCAGTCGGTCGAGAGCAAATTTGAGAGAGTCGACCTCGTCTCTGACTGCATAATCGAGCAATTCAGATACTTTGGTCTGTATATGGGTATCCTGAAGCCACTGCTCTACCACGGTCTCCTGCATTTCCTTAGCAGATAAAGTCACGGGTAGCGTGATAAGTGACAAGCTCAGGAGTAATGACGACAACATTCCTTGTTGCATGTTAACCTCCCGATAACATTTTCTTCATTCTGATACTTCTATCGGGAGAAAGCAATAAAAAAGCCACCGATATACGGTGGCTTTTCGCAGAATTACTTATCTGAGACTATTGGCGACGCATTGCATCAAAGAATTCGTCGTTAGTCTTCGTCATCGCTAGCTTGTCGATTAGGAATTCCATTGCATCGATTTCACCCATTGGGTGAACAATCTTACGTAGAATCCACATCTTCTGAAGCTCTTCATTCTTAGTTAGAAGCTCTTCACGACGTGTGCCACTGCGGTTGAAGTCAATCGCTGGGAATACACGCTTCTCTGCGATCTTACGGTTCAAGTGGATTTCCATGTTACCTGTACCCTTGAACTCTTCGTAGATAACTTCATCCATCTTCGAACCAGTATCAACTAGAGCAGTAGCAAGGATAGTTAGGCTGCCACCTTCTTCTACGTTACGCGCTGCACCGAAGAAACGCTTAGGACGGTGTAGTGCGTTTGCATCCACACCACCAGTTAGTACTTTACCTGATGAAGGGACTACGGTGTTGTATGCACGAGCTAGACGAGTAATAGAGTCAAGCAGGATAACCACGTCTTTCTTGTGTTCAACAAGACGTTTTGCTTTCTCGATTACCATTTCCGCTACTTGTACGTGGCGAGAAGCTGGCTCATCGAACGTTGACGCTACTACTTCACCTTTAACTAGACGCTGCATCTCTGTCACTTCTTCAGGACGTTCGTCGATTAGAAGTACCATCAACTCACACTCAGGGTGGTTGTATGCGATGCTTTGAGCGATGTTTTGCAGAAGCATTGTCTTACCCGCTTTAGGCGGAGCAACAATCAGACCACGTTGACCTTTACCAATTGGCGATGCCAAGTCTAAAACACGTGCTGTGATGTCTTCTGTAGAACCGTTACCGCGCTCCATAACCATACGCTCGTTAGCGTGTAGAGGCGTTAAGTTCTCGAATAGGATCTTGTTACGAGCGTTGTCTGGTTTGTCGTCGTTTACTGTGTTGACTTTTAGCAGGGCAAAGTAACGCTCACCGTCTTTTGGTGGACGAATCTTACCAGCAATTGAGTCACCAGTACGTAGGTTGAAACGACGAATCTGACTTGGTGAAACGTAGATGTCGTCTGGACCAGCAAGGTATGAGCTGTCCGCACTACGTAGGAAACCAAAGCCGTCTTGCAGAATCTCCAGAACCCCATCGCCAAAGATGTCTTCGCCGCCTTTCGCGTGCGCTTTAAGAATTGCGAAGATGATGTCTTGTTTTCTTAGACGAGCTAGGTTCTCAAGACCCAGGCTTTCGCCAAGCTTTACAAGGTCAGACACAGGTCTGTTCTTCAGTTCAGTAAGATTCATGGTGGTGGATGCTTGTTTAGTCAAAATAAGATCTGTTTTCTAGTTAAGATGGATTTGGTCTCAGGATCGACCAAGAAGAGAAATTTGTTCAATTAACGCGCGATAAGTTAGCACTAATTAATATTCTAGTCCAGAGTTAGAAAAACAAAACCGCGCATTGTCATATTGCACGGTTTTGTTTGTAATCACTTAGTGATTATAGGTTTGCGTCTAGGAACTCTTTTAGTTGAGTCTTAGACAAAGCACCAACTTTCGTTGCCGCTACGTTACCGTCTTTAAATAACAGTAGCGTTGGAATGCCGCGAATACCAAACTTAGGTGGTGTACCTGCGTTATGGTCAATGTTTAGTTTACCGATAGTGAGTTTGCCTTCGTACTCGTCAGCGATTTCGTCCAGGATAGGAGCGATCATTTTACAAGGACCACACCATTCTGCCCAAAAATCAACTAGAACCGGGCCTGCAGCATTGATTACATCGTTTTCAAAACCGTCATCAGTAAGCTGCAAAATCTTATCACTCATCTTCCACTCCAATGTGTTTTTCGAAACTGGTTGGATGATAACCAGTAAATAGATGCCCTATTGGAATGTATTTACTTTCTTATTGCAAGCTTTAGCTGATATTCTATCGCTATGAAAAAGACGCATATCACAGAGCAAAAGTTCGCCGATTTGGGTTTAAAGCCCCAAGTTATTGAAGGATTGGACAAAAAAGGGTTCGAATATTGTACCCCTATCCAAGCCTTGGCGTTGCCGGTACTGCTCACCGGCCAAGACATTGCAGGCCAGGCCCAAACGGGTACTGGTAAAACCCTCGCGTTTCTTACTGCTACCTTCAACCACCTTCTAACGACACCAGAGCACGAAGGTCGCAAGCCAACTCAGCCGCGCGCGATCATTATGGCGCCAACGCGTGAGCTAGCGATTCAGATCTTTAACGATGCTGAACCTTTGATTGCTAGCACGGGTCTTAAAGCCGCTTTAGCGTACGGTGGCGAAAGCTACGACAAGCAACTGGCAAAACTGCAAGACGGCGTAGACATTCTTATCGGCACTACAGGCCGTATCATCGACTTCTACAAGCAACGCGTATTCAACCTAAACAACATTCAAGCGGTTGTTCTGGATGAAGCGGACCGTATGTTTGATCTTGGCTTTATTAAAGACATTCGTTTCTTGTTCCGTCGTATGCCTGAGCCAAAAGAGCGTTTGAACATGCTGTTCTCAGCAACATTGTCTTATCGCGTACAAGAATTAGCTTTCGAACACATGCACAATCCTGAGCATGTTGTGGTTGAGCCAGAGCAAAAAACGGGTCACCGCATCCAAGAAGAGCTTTTCTACCCTTCTAATGAAGACAAGATGGCACTGCTTCAAACTCTTATTGAAGAAGAATGGCCAGACCGCGCGATCGTTTTTGCTAATACGAAGCATAAGTGTGAGTCGATTTGGGGTCACCTAGCAGCAGATGGTCACCGTGTGGGTCTACTGACTGGCGATGTACCACAGAAGAAGCGTGAAAAGATTCTTGAGCAATTCACTCGCGGTGAAGTTGACCTACTAGTCGCAACCGATGTTGCTGCTCGTGGTCTTCATATTCCTCAAGTAACACACGTATTCAACTTCGACCTACCGGATGACTGTGAAGATTACGTTCACCGTATCGGTCGTACTGGTCGTGCTGGCGCAAGTGGTCACTCTATTAGCTTTGCTTGTGAAGATTACGCAATCAACTTGCCACCAATCGAAGAATACATTGAGCACGCAATCCCAGTTTCTGATTACGATGCCTCGGCTCTAATCCAAGACTTGCCTGCACCACTTCGTATGCGCGCGCCTCGTACTCAACAACGTCGCACCAATACAGGTGGCACTCGCTCTGGTAACCGCAAGCCGCAAGGACGTCGTCCTCGTCAGCCGCGTCAATCAGCGCCAAAACAATCATAAAAGGAAACTGAAGTCGTTTATGAGTCAAGCAGGATCATCACCGCTATACGCCGCCATCGACCTCGGGTCGAACAGTTTTCACATGCTCGTTGTGCGTCACATCGATGGCAGCGTTCAAACTATGGCTAAAATTAAGCGCAAAGTTCGTCTAGCCGCGGGCTTAGATGAACATAACTCTCTTAGTATGGAAGCTATGCAGCGAGGATGGGACTGCTTAAGTCTATTTGCAGAACGCTTGCAGGATATTCCTAAACAGAACATCCGTATTGTGGGTACCGCGACATTGCGTACCGCGACCAATGTGGATGTTTTTCTAGAGAAGGCGAACCAAATTTTAGGTCAGCCTATCGAAGTGATTACCGGCGAAGAAGAAGCCGCCACTATATATAAAGGTGTTGCTCACACCTCAGGTGGCAGCGGTCGTCGCCTTGTGGTCGATATCGGCGGTGCGAGTACCGAACTGATTATCGGTGAAGGTTTCGAAGCCAAAGCACTGACCAGTCTAAAAATGGGCTGTGTCACTTGGTTAGAGAACTTCTTTAAAGACCGCCAATTAAATGCACGTAACTTCGAAGCCGCAATTGAAGGCGCGAAGCAAACTCTGATGCCAATCTTAGAGCAGTACACCGACCTAGGTTGGGATGTGTGTGTTGGGGCATCTGGTACCGTTCAAGCACTACAAGAGATAATGCTAGAGCAAGGTATGGACGAAGTAATTACTCACTCCAAACTTAAGCGTCTACAAAAGCAGGCGATGCTTGCTGATCACTTGGAAGAGCTTGACATTGAAGGTCTGACCCTAGAGCGAGCTTTGGTGTTCCCAAGTGGCTTATCTATTTTGATTGCGATCTTTGAGCTACTAGAAATCGATGCCATGACACTGGCTGGCGGCGCACTACGTGAAGGCTTGGTGTACGAGATGGTTGACGAACTTCGTCAAAACGACATCCGTGCACGCACCGTTTGTAGCGTACAAAACCGTTACCAGCTAGATTGCCAATACGGCGAACAAGTTGCAAAACTTGCGGGCAAACTGCTTGAGCAAGTTGGCGGTGAAGCTTGGGTTGCAGAACCTCAGGGTAAAGTCCTGCTGGAAACAACAGCCAAGCTGCATGAAATCGGTCTAACTATCGACTTCAAAAAGGGCGGTGAGCACAGCGCTTACCTGCTACAGCATCTGGATTTGCCTGGTTACACCCGTGCGCAGAAGTTCTTTATCGGTGAAATTGCTCGCCGTTACCGTGAACAACTGACGTCACTGCCTGAGCAACATGCCCTTTCAGGCACGAGTGGTAAACGCGTACTGCGCCTATTGCGTCTTGCGGTTTTACTCAGCCACCGTCGTAATCCAGCTCTAGAGCCATGTGTGACTCTCACTGCGGAAGGCGACAAACTGACGCTCAATATTGATGCGAAGTGGTTAGAGGCAAACCCATTGACTGCGGCTGAATTGGAAATTGAATCCAACCGTCAAACAGACATTGGTTGGCCGTTAAGTATTGTGACTTGTTAAATCTCACGATGACTTAATACTTGGTTAAAGGTCCCTATTGGGACCTTTTTTATTACTCCATTTTTACCTTTGTACAGCTTAGGGAGCTTTTGGACACCCATGATCTAATTACTCCCCACGCTGTACAAAACACTCTGAACCCAAGCAAACAGGCACAAAAAAGCCGCTTGATTTGAGCAAGCGGCTTTCGGGGTTCCCACTGATATTAAGACTGAACGCTTGTCGTCACCTTAAAGTCAGGGTTCACCGCAGTCAGCTTCTTAATTAGGTAATTCAGTAGTACACCATACATAGGAACGAACAGACCAAGACTGATAATCAGTTTGAAGCCGTAATCCACCAGCGCGATTTCCGTCCAATGCTCCGCCATAAATGGATCTGGGCTTTGGTAGAACGCAATGGCGAAGAAAGCGATGGTATCAAGTGCATTACCGAAAAGCGTTGAACACGTTGGTGCCACCCACCATTGCTTCATTTGGCGTAGGCGGTTGAACACATGCACATCCATGATCTGACCAAGTAGGTACGCCATGAAGCTAGCAATCGCGATACGAGCAACGAATAAGTTAAATTCCCCTAGGTGGCCAAAACCTTGGAATTGACCTTCGAAGAACACCACCGATAAGAAGTAAGACACTGCTAAAGCAGGCAACATCACTAAGAAGATGATCTTACGCGCCAACTGAGCACCGAAAATACGTACGGTTAAATCAGTCGCTAAGAAGATAAATGGGAAAGTGAATGCACCCCAAGTGGTATGGAAACCGAAAATAGTAAACGGTAGCTGAACTAGATAATTGCTAGATGCAATAATGACTAGGTGGAATAGAACCAGATAGATAAGGGCGTTGCGCTGCTGCGCAGGGGTAAAGTTACTCATGCGATACCTTTTTAGTTTGGTTTGGGGGTGAGGGAACCCAAATCGAGTCACTGAATAGAGTGGCTCTTACCAACAATGTAAAATGAAAAATAAACTGGCTTGGCTCATTCTGAGCGAAGCGGTGGGCGATTATACATTAACCACTTTTCGCCGCAAGTCGTCTGTTTTACGCAAACGTTTGAGCATAAAAAAGGGTGTTTCATGTGAAACACCCTTTCAAGAAAAATTCTATTTTAGAAACCGCGCTGGAACAATCCTGCGAGATAATCCAACTCTTCTCTGCTCTCTTCAATCGCTAACGCTTCAAACCAAATCGCTTCGCTGTAATGCTCTGCTTTCATAAACAGTCGGCAACCTTCAAAATCGATCAGCCAAGAGTGAATGTCCGCATCCCACTGCTTTTCCACCACAGTACCAGAAAGCAGTCCGACTAAACGCTCACCTAAGGCAGGAAAGCTATCGAGGTCAAAGCTCGGCGCGGTAATGATTAAGCGCCCTTCTTGTGCCATGTAGTCCGCTAAGCCAAATTCCTTTTGCATCTTGGTTCCTTATCCGTGGTGAGTAATGTGTTCTTGAATCAAATCGAGGAATGGGTCGGCGTACTTTTCCAGTTTGCGCTGACCAACGCCGCTGACTGCCAGCATTTCACCGTAAGACGTTGGCAGAATTTCCGCCATATCAATCAGAGTCGCGTCACTAAAGACCACGTATGGTGGCAAACCATCTTCATCAGCAATCGACTTACGCAGCTTACGTAACTTAGCAAACAGCTTTTTGTCGTAGTTCTTGCTGGTCAGTTTATCTGACTTCGCCGCACGTGCTGCGGTGTCTAAACGCGGAACCGCTAACTCTAGGGTCACATCGCCACGTAGCAGCGGACGCGCCTCTTCAGTAAGTTGCAGCGTTGAGTTGCGCATAATGTTTTGGAACAGCAGCCCTTTGTGGATTAACTGACGGAAAATACTCACCCAGTAATCGTGGCTGTGATCGCGACCTATCGCGTAGGTAGAAATCTTATCGTGCCCGTTTTCACGTACACGAATGTTTTGCATGCCACGTAGCACTTCTACCACGTAACCCATACCAAAGCTCTGATTAACACGGTACACACAAGACAACGCCTTACGCGCTTCTTCTGTTGCATCAAAGTGTTTCGGTGGATCTAAGCAAATATCACAGTTGCCACATGGCTTCTCGCGATACTCACCAAAGTAATTCAGTAGCACCTGACGACGACAGGTTTGCGCCTCAGCAAAGGCACTCATCGCATTCAGTTTGTGAGTTTCCACCTGCTTCTGTGGACCATCGTCCTTCTCATCCAACATACGGCGCAGCCAACTGATATCCGCTGGGTCATACAACATCATCGCTTCCGCAGGCAAACCATCACGCCCTGCACGACCGGTTTCCTGATAGTAAGACTCGATGTTGCGCGGGATATCAAAGTGAACCACAAAGCGCACGTTTGGTTTGTTGATGCCCATACCGAATGCCACTGTCGCCACTACGATTTGGATATCATCGCGTTGGAAAGCTTCTTGAACGTAAGCGCGCTCATCGGCGTCCATACCTGCGTGATAACCAGCAGCACGAATGTGGTTGTTGCACAGCTTCTCAGTCACCATCTCAACTTTCTTACGGCTACCACAATAAATGATGCCGCAATTACCCTTCTGGGTCTCAAGATAACGAACGATTTGCGAAACCGGTTTGTGCTTCTCAACTAAGTTGTAGCGGATGTTAGGACGGTCGAAGCTGCCTAGGTAAACCTCTGGATTATTCAGTTGCAGACGCTCAAGAATATCTCGGCGCGTTGCGTCATCCGCCGTCGCCGTCAGCGCCATAAATGGCACATGGGAAAACTGCTGCTTAAGTTGACCAAGCGCGGCGTATTCTGGACGGAAGTCGTGTCCCCATTGGGAAATACAGTGCGCTTCATCGACAGCAATCATCGATAACGGCAGGTTTTCCAAGCGCTCAATAAAATCACGCATCAATACGCGTTCTGGTGAGACGTACACCAACTTAAGATGACCTGTGTGCATGCGGTTATACACGCTGAGCAGCTCTTCACGAGGCATGGTCGAGTTAATGCATTCAGCCGCTACACCGTTGGCTTTAAGCTGGTCCACTTGGTCCTTCATCAGCGAGATAAGCGGAGAAATGACCAAAGTAATTCCAGAGCGAACCAAAGCAGGAATTTGATAACACAGCGACTTACCGCCACCAGTAGGCAGGATAACTAAGCTGTCGCGACCTTCTACCGCGGCGTCAATCACCAACTGCTGACCATCACGGAACTCTTGGTAACCAAACACATCCTCCAACACACGTTGAGGCGTTACAGGCGAGTCTGATTGTTCGGCTAACAAGGTAGAGGTCATGAAAAATCTCAGATTGGGTCTTAAAAAGAGGTGCTTATGCATGCCACTAGCACGCAAAGTGAGGGCACATTGTAATGGGGTTTCATGGTGAATAAAACCGCAAATTGTTAGGTGATTCAGCTCACGACTCGTATACTGATTTTCTGCTCTATAAAAACTCAATTAGGTGACATCCCATGACACCAGAAGAACAACAACGCTCACGGCAAGGCGTCTTGCTTGCTATTGGCGCGTACACCATGTGGGGCATCGCACCCATTTACTTCAAATCGATTGCTGAAGTCTCGCCACTTGAGATCTTAAGCCACCGAGTGATTTGGTCTTTCTTTTTGCTAGCCGCACTCCTCCATTTTGGTCGCCATTGGCGCTCGGTTCGCGACATCATTAAAAACAAAACCAAGATGATGTTTCTGGTTTCTACTGCCATTTTGGTGGGTGCAAACTGGTTGATCTTCATTTGGGCGGTGAACTCGAATCACATGCTCGATGCCAGCTTAGGTTATTACATTAACCCACTGATCAACGTCTTACTCGGGATGGTCTTCCTTGGCGAGCGTCTACGTAAGCTTCAGTGGTTCGCGGTTGTCCTTGCTGCTTGTGGCGTATTAGTTCAGCTGATCGTCTTTGGCTCGGTGCCTGTGGTCGCGATAGCGCTGGCAATGAGTTTCGGCTTTTATGGCTTGCTGCGTAAGAAAGTCAGTGTGGAAGCACAAACCGGACTGTTTATTGAAACCTTGGTGATGTTACCTGCTGCAGCAATTTACTTGCTGTTTATTGCGAGTTCACCGACGTCCAACATGCTTGATAACCCAATGCAGCTGAATACCTTGTTAATTGCCGCTGGCGTGATCACTACCCTGCCGCTACTGTGTTTTACTGGCGCAGCAACCCGCTTAAAACTATCGACGTTGGGCTTCTTCCAATACATTGGTCCAAGTTTGATGTTCTTGCTTGCGGTGCTGATCTACGGCGAACCGTTCACCAGCGATAAAGCCATCACCTTCGCCTTTATTTGGGGCGCCTTGGTGGTATTTAGCTTTGATGGTCTGCGTAATAACCGCAAGTCACGCAAAGCGGCTCGTGCTGCCTGATCGTTTTTTACAAGACATTTAAGAAATTGATGGATAAGCTTGGTCATAATGTGACCAAGCTTTTTTTATTTAATGGAACATATTCAGTACTACGCAACCGACCATGACAACCTGAGTCTGATAGAGGCGAAATACCAGAAATTTGCTTTTCAAAGGCATTACCATCTGGATTTTCATCTCGGTCTGATCACGCATGGCGCGCAGAAGTTCCAATACCAAGGTAACAGCCACCAAGTTGGTCACGGGCAAATTGTGATTATGCCGCCAGATGAACTGCACGACGGGCAATCTAAGCTCGAAAGTGGCTATGAAGTAAATGTATTTGCGATCGAACCTCACCTATTGAGCGATCTGGCTGATCTTAAGCAAAACGGTCAAATAATACACTTCAACGAGCTGATCATCTCGGATCCACAGATATTTTCACAACTTAGTAACTTACACGGGCTACTTCGTCGTGAAAACCTCAGCCAACTCACCAAAGATTGCCTTCCTTTTGAAGGATTTAACCAGCTTTTTGATCGCTACGGATCGCTTGAGCGACAAAAAGTGGTGCCATTAGGAAATCAATCACTTGGAACGTTAAAAGATTATCTAATGGCGAACCTCGACCAAGCAGTGCGTTTGGATTCACTTTCAGAGCTGTGCCAACTGAGCCCAACTCAGTTCCAGCGCCACTTTAAAGCGCAAACTGGCATGACGCCTTACGCATGGTTCGCACGTCTGCGCCTAGAACAAGGCATGAAGTTACTGCAATCTGGTCAATGTGGTACCGACGTCGCCCATCAAATCGGTTTCTACGATCAAGCGCATTTCAGCAAAGCGTTTAAGCAGACCTACGGTGTTTCCCCTTCTCAAGTGACTCGCTAATTTCATTTACCGAGAAAGCTGTCAGTTTTTTACAAGCGCCACAGGTGACTTGCCACGACAATAGCCGCATTGGTTATATTTGAGATGTGTTATGAATGAGTCCACCATATTGCTGACGCTTGCCAGCATTCACTTTATTGCCCTAATGAGTCCAGGTCCCGACTTTGCGCTGGTCGTACAAAACGCGACGCGTCATGGTCGTCAAACTGGCTTGTACATTGCGTTGGGGTTGTCTGTCGGTATTTTGCTGCACTCTTTGTTTAGCCTGACAGGCGTGAGTTATATCGTCCACCAGCACCCAGTGTTGTACTCCGTGGTGCAACTGCTCGGTGGTAGTTACCTACTCTATTTAGGTATTGGTGCATTGCGCGCCGTGATCTCGATGATCAAAAAACCGCTGGCGGATCAACCTAAGAAGCAAAGCAACCTCGTGATCAGCAATAAGCGTCAGGCATTTGCTAAAGGATTTGCGACCAACATTCTTAACCCGAAAGCTTTGGTGTTCTTTATCAGTTTGATGTCGAGCTTAGTCCCTGCAGGTATGTCGATAACTGGCAAAGGTATTGCTTTGGTCATCTTGTTTAGCTTGTCGCTATTCTGGTTCTCTAGCCTTGCATGGATGCTGTCGACGCAGCGCTTACAACGTAAATTGCAACAAGCAAGCATCTACATTGACGGTCTGTGTGGCGTGGTATTTACTCTCGTGGGCGGCAGCATTTTGTACCAAACCATCAGCACTTTTATCGGATAAAGTACTGATTTAAAAGCGTAGCACAATCGACATTTCTAAGATTGCTGACTCGACGTGACTCTTCATGACTGCCAAGCTGAAAGCACAAAACTGGCAACATGGAGAGTCATCATGCATTGGACGTTCAACCGACTCGTGACCACGGGTCTTTTTCTTACTTCCCCACTCGTCTTATCTACCTCAGCCTTTGCTAACCAAGCAGCAGATGCCGTTGCGCCAGAGCACAGCACTGGCTTCGAGCAAAAGCAATTGGTTAAAGCCAAAGATTATATGGTCACAGCAGCCAACCCACTAGCCACCCAAGCTGGGGCAGACGTTCTTGCACAAGGTGGTAATGCTATTGATGCCATGGTTGCCGTACAACTGATGCTGGGCTTGGTAGAACCGCAATCTTCAGGCATTGGTGGTGGCGCCTTCTTAGTGTATTGGGACAGTGAGAAACAAAAACTGACTACATATGATGGACGCGAAACCGCACCGCTCGCCGCAACGCCGAAACTCTTCCTAGATGACAAAGGACAACCACTGCAATTTTACGATGCGGTTGTCGGTGGGCGTTCCGTTGCCACTCCTGGCACAGTGAAACTACTTTGGGACACGCACCAGAAATACGGCAAGTTAGAATGGAAGAAAATCATCCAACCTGTAATTACCTTGGCTGAGCAAGGTTTCGAAGTCAGTCCTCGTCTCGCGAGTCTGATTGAGAAAGATGCCAAGCGCCTATCACGCTTCCCTGCGACTAAGGCTTACTTCTTCAATCCAGATGACTCACCAAAAACCGAAGGCACGTTGTTGAAGAACCCTGAATACGCGCAAACTCTGACGGCAATTGCAGAACAGGGGGCAAAAGCTTTCTATCAAGGCGATATCGCCACAGACATCATCAAGACAGTACAGAATGCACCGGGCAATCCTGGCGTATTGGCACAACCTGACTTTGATGCGTTCCAAATTAAGCAACGTGAACCGGTTTGTGCGGCTTACCAAAGCTATGACATCTGCGGTATGGGACCACCAAGCTCTGGCGCATTGACGGTTGGGCAGATTCTTGCGATCACCGAGCAATACGATCTGAAAGGATGGGGAGCCGAAAGCGCAAAATCATGGCAAGTGATCGCCGATGCATCTCGTCTTGCGTTCGCGGATCGCGGTAAATACATGGCTGACCAAGATTATGTGCCAATGCCAACCGAAGGCTTGCTTGATAAAGATTATCTCAAACAACGTGCTGAGCTTATCCAAATCGGTAAAGCCTTGAGTAAGGTTGAAGCCGGCAATCCACCGTGGTCACACGCGATGAACTTAAGCATGGATCAATCGATCGAGCTGCCTTCCACCAGCCATTTCAATATCGTTGATAAGCAAGGCAATGTGGTTTCAATGACAACGACCATTGAGAACGCTTTTGGCTCACGCTTGATGGTGCGCGGCTTCTTGCTCAACAACGAACTGACCGATTTCTCTTTCCGCACTCATCAAGATGGTGTGCCAATCGCGAACCGCTTAGAACCGGGTAAACGCCCACGCTCATCCATGGCACCAACCATTATGATGAAGGATGACAAACCTTACATGGCAATTGGCTCACCGGGTGGCAGCCGCATCATTGGTTACGTCGCACAAGCCATTATCGCCCACACGCAATGGGATATGGACATCCAAAGCGCGATTAATCAACCACGATTACTGAACCGTTTTGGTACTTTAGATATTGAGCAAGGTACTGCTGCAGAAGGCTTGCAGCCTGAGTTGGAAAAGATGGGTTTTAAAACTGATGTTCGTGATTTGAACTCTGGACTGCATGCGATACGTATAACAAAAGACGGTCTTGAGGGCGCAGCCGATCCAAGGCGTGAAGGTGCCGCTATCGGGCAGTAAGAGTCTTTCGCTCGACCCCTTGTGCGAGATCTCTCACAAAGGGTTGAGCAAACCTCTCTTTTTTAATGGTAAAACCGTACAACAAAGAACATAAGTCATTGAATTTAATATTTATGTATCTTTTTTGAACGCAAAGAGAGTGAAAAAATGTGAGATTAGCCCGTTGTTGGAAATCGTTAAACACGTAATATTAAACCTGTCGGAAGGATGCTGACACGGAACAGGAAACACCACGGACTTGGTGAACTTCAGGAAGAAGAAACGGTTATTCAGGATGAATAGTCGGGCATGGATTGCAAAATTGGACATTGAACGGAATCAATAGTGACTAGGATGGTTGCTACTAAGGACGGGAAATGGACACCTCTGGACGAGGCAAGGATTTGAACATCAGGATGATGTCAGGGACGCCGCTCAGGGAACAAGTGATGAGAGCTAACGAGGATGGTTAGCAGACCAGGATAAGGTCATTAAGGACACCGCTAGGAAGGCGACGTAAGGATTAAGCTGACGGATTCAGCACACTATCATGGATTAGATGCATGGAGCACTCTTAGTAGCCGGATTGCTGCGAGTAAGACTATAACCCCGATGGGCGCAAGCCCTCGGGGTTTTTCTTTGCCTAAAATTTTTCTCAGCAGCTCTGCTGAAAGTAGACATTCACCCACAACGCTCATCTTTCACTTCAAACGGTATAGTTAAATCGCGCTTTCGCACTCCATTTATCATTCCATTTTTTACTGCATTAGCGACACAAAAACAGCACAAACAAAAAGAGCCGCCGAAGCAGCTCTTGAGTTGATGATACCAATCACAGTAAATTAGTGATCAGAAATAGCGTAGGGAAAATGCTTGAGAACAAGGCGCAATTTTTCGATAAGTAGTTATTCTACAATCAAAAATTGCAACGCAGTTATCGAGTATTTTAACAAGCTAGAATGACTAGTTATTTACTACGATTGGTATGAGTTTTGGGGAAGCCTTACAGTTTCTCTAGTCGAGCGTAAGCAGTCACCAACCATTTGATGCCCTCACCATTAAAGGCAATCTGTACGCGGCTCTGTGGACCACTGCCTTCGAAGTTGATGATGGTGCCTTCACCAAACTTAGGATGCATCACACGAGAACCTAGCGTAAAGCCAGTTTCATTGAAGCTCTCTTTCACTGCCGTTTGGCTAAATCGACCACTGCTTGCAGGACGGCTAACTTGCGCCTTCATGCGTACTTCGTCTAAACAAGTTTCTGGCAGTTCACGGATAAAGCGAGACGGTTTATGGTACTTATCCTGACCGTACAAGCGGCGCATTTCAGCATAAGTGATGTACAGTTTCTGCATCGCACGGGTCATGCCTACGTAACACAGACGACGTTCTTCTTCCAAACGCCCTGCTTCTTCTGCCGACATTTGGCTTGGGAACATGCCTTCTTCCACACCGACCATAAACACCAATGGGAACTCTAGACCTTTCGCACTGTGCAATGTCATGAGCTGAACCGCATCTTCAAACTCATCCGCTTGTCCTTCACCCGCTTCTAATGCTGCATGGGTAAGGAATGCCGTCAGCAGTGACATGTCTTCGGCTTCTTCTGGTTTCTCGAATTGGCGAGTTGCGGTCACCAATTCCTCCAAGTTCTCAATACGCGCCTTAGACTTTTCGCCCTTCTCTTGCTCGTACATTGCGAACAAGCCCGAGTATTTGATCACATGGTCAGTTTGGTGATGCAGCGGCATCTCGATGGTGTCGTCTTCTAGTGCTGTGACAAGCTCGATAAAACGGCTCAGAGCACCAGCAGCACGACCAGCAAGCACCTTCTCATCCAACATCGCCACACTCGCTTCCCACATGGTGCAACCACGATCACGAGCCGCAAAACGGATGGTTTCAAGCGTCTTATCACCCAAGCCTCGCGTTGGCGTATTCACCACACGTTCAAATGCCGCATCATCATTACGGTTGGCAATCAAACGCATGTAGCTCAAGGCATCTTTGATTTCCTGACGTTCGAAGAATCGCATGCCGCCGTAGATACGGTAAGGCAGACCAGCTTGGATTAATGCTTCTTCAAGTACACGCGACTGGGCGTTATTACGGTAAAGCATTGCAGCGTCATTCAGAGCCCCGCCCTTGTCTTGCCACTCTTTGATTTTGTTTACCGCAAAACGGGCTTCGTCTAGTTCGTTGTAAGCGCTATATACCGAGATAGGCTCACCGACAACGCCATCAGTCCAAAGCTCTTTCCCCATACGCTCGGTGTTATTCGCGATCAGAGCATTGGACGCTTCCAGAATAGTCTTGGTTGAACGGTAGTTTTGCTCAAGACGAATGGTATTCACGCTTGGGAATTCCAGCGTAAACTTCTCAATATTCTCGACTTTTGCACCACGCCAACCGTAAATCGACTGGTCGTCATCACCTACAATCATAACGTGACACTCAGGACCCGCCATCATACGTAGCCAAGCGTATTGGATGTTGTTGGTATCTTGGAACTCGTCCACCAAGATATGCTTAAAGCGTGCTTGGTAGTGTTCACGAACGAACTTGTTATCACGCAGTAGCTCATGTGCGCGCAGCAAGATTTCCGCAAAATCGACTAAACCAGCACGATCACACGCTTCTTGGTAAGCGGTGTATAGCTGCAGATATGTCTTGGTCACTGGATCATGGTACGCATCAATGTGCGACGGGCGCAGACCTTCGTCTTTCTTACCGTTAATCCACCATGCCACTTGGCGTGCTGGCCACTGCTTCTCATCGAGGTTTTGCGCTTTGATCAAACGCTTTAGCAAACGCTGTTGGTCGTCACTGTCGATGATTTGGAAATCTTCCGGTAGCTTGGCATCAAGATAGTGCGCGCGCAGAATACGGTGACAAATGCCGTGGAAAGTACCATTCCACATACCGCCTGCACTGCCCATCATTAGCTCTTCGATACGTCCACGCATCTCTGCCGCCGCCTTATTGGTAAAGGTTACCGACATGATTGAGAACGGAGATGATTGCTCGACCGACATCAACCAAGCGATACGGTGAACAAGAACGCGTGTCTTACCACTCCCTGCACCAGCAAGGACGAGCAAGTTTTCTAAAGGTGCTGCAACGGCTTCACGTTGTTTGTCGTTCAAACCGTCGAGTAATAGAGATGGATCCATCATGATGAGAGCTACTGGTTATTTATACATAAAAATAGATTATAACCTAAACAACCTCTTCAGATTAGACAAAAATTCATAAAAAATTCGTCGTTTTTTTACTCTACACATCAATAAGTTATATAAATTCCATTCTTTAAAACCATTTGTTTCGAAAATTTTTCTGAAAGTTTTTTAGCCAGTTTCCTATCTTTTAAGTTAAGCAAGTTGATAACAAAAACGCCAAAACAGGCGATTCATCTTGCCAACTTAAAGTAAAGGAAATCATTCAGAGGAATTTATTATGAAAAAGTCGAATCTAGCTGTTACTGCTGCTGTTACTGGTCTTCTAGCTCTTGGTGGCACAATGCTAACTGCAGCTCCAGCTGTCGCTGCTGATAAAGAAAAGTGCTACGGCGTTTCTAAAGCAGGTAAAAACGACTGTGCAACGAAAAGCAGCTCATGTGCTGGTACTTCTAAAGAAGATAACCAAAAAGACGCATTCGTAGTCGTACCAAAAGGTCTATGTGACAAACTCGTTGGCGGTAGCACTTCTTCTTCATAATCTTTTATCGCTAGCTACTGCAAGGATGCGTTGACGCTCAACCAGCGCATCCTTCTCTTCCCGCACGATTTGAAAAGGAGTTTCACGTGAAACACCACACCTTCCACGACCTAGTTGGAGTTGGATTAAGAACCCCTCACCTCGATTACTTTAGCCAAAACAAACCCGAGTTATCTTGGTTAGAAATCCACAGTGAAAACTATTTTCAACCCAACGCTGCTGAGCGCAATCAATTACAAGCATTGCGCGAGCAGTATCAAATTAGCTGCCATGGCATTGGTCTGTCACTAGGTTCGGTGGAACGTGTGAATCAAAAGCACCTTGCTCAACTTAAAGCGCTGATTGACTCAATCGACCCGATTCTTGTTTCTGACCATTTGAGTTGGAGTGAAAACGGCGGTCACTACTTTAATGACCTGCTTCCACTTCCTTATACGGAAGAAGCGCTCAAAGTGTTCACTCGTAACGTGAATGAAGTGCAGGATTATTTGCAACGCGAGATCTTGATAGAGAACCCATCTAGTTATGTGAAGTTTCAACATTCGACCATCAGCGAATGGGAGTTTCTTACCGAAGTGCAAAAGCGCACTGACTGTCGTTTATTGCTCGATTTAAACAATGTTTATGTCTCGGCGTTCAACCACGGTTTTGATTGCGACACATACCTAGATGCAATTCCAGCCGACAAAGTGGATGAGATTCACTTGGCAGGTTTTACCATCAAACAACTCGACAAAGGTGAGATATGGATCGATACCCATAGCCGCCCAGTTAGTGATGAAGTTTGGCAGCTGTTCGCACAGTGGACCAAAAAACACGGTCCACGTCATGCGTTGATTGAATGGGATTTGGATATCCCCGCGCCAGAAGTCTTGCTCGGAGAAGCGCAGAAAGCATCCCGACTGCTGTTGCAAGGCACACTTCCAAGTGAACAAAGCGAACCAAGGAAGGCATCATGAATCTAGCCACCTTACAAAGCCAGTTTGCTAAAGCCCTACACTATCAAGCACTCGGTGAAGATTGCGATATTGCCAGTGATGAGTTTACCGCTGATGAACGCATGCAGATTTACCGCAATAACTTTATCGTCAGCTTAAGCGAAGTGTTATCCGCTACCTACCCAATGGTTGAAGCGCTACTTGGTGAAGAATGCTTTGAACAGATGGCTCGCCAACATGTTCTCACTTATCCATTAGAGGAAGGAAATGTGGTGCATTATGGCGAAGGTTTTCAAGACACCATCATGCAGTTTAGTCAGGTGATCGCACAAGCCCCTTACAGCCCTGAAGTCGCACGCTTCGAGTGGCATATCGACCTCGCTCGTCAAGCGCAGTATGAACAATCCAGTGCTGCACAATTAAAACCGCTTGCGTTACTTGGCGAAGTGAGTGAAGAGCAACAACCCGCTTTGGTTTTGCACCTCAAACAAGGCTGCCGCAGCTTTGACTCCAGTTATGCAGTATTTGATTTGTTCAGCGCGATTCAAACTGGGCAATTCGAACAACTTAATATCAACCAATTACAGCAAGGTGTCATCTCGATTCAAGCCAATGGAGAAGCCTTGTGTCACGCACTCGATGCCGATGTGTTCCAACTGCTGCAATGTTTAGAGCAGAAACAGAGTTTGAGCGAAATACCTGAAGTTTTACTCGCTCATCTCAATAGCATCATGGCACTCGATCTCGTTGACGGCTTTACATTGAAATCAATCTAAGGAGCACTCTATGACGGATACGGTTAAAAACTTAGTGAATCGGTACGACGATTTAATCAGCACCCTACAAGCTGGCTTTGTCCCTTTACTACTTCTCTTTTGTCGCTTGTGGGTTGCATGGGTGTTCTTCAATTCAGGGCTAATCAAACTCTCGTCTTGGGATAGCACACTGTATTTATTTGAGCTGGAATACCAAGTGCCAATACTGCCATGGGAATTGGCGGCTTACTTAGGAACGGCTGCAGAATTGGTTCTACCGGTGTTCTTGGCACTAGGATTGATTACCCGCCCGATGGCTGCGATTCTGTTTGTATTCAACATCATCGCCGTGGTCTCTTACCCGCTGTTATGGGAGAAAGGTTTCTATGATCACCAACTTTGGGGATTGATGATCCTAGTTGTGATTGTTTGGGGACCAGGACCATTATCCCTCGACCACATACTGAAGAAGAAAATCACTCACTAAAAAAATCCCCGCATGATGCGGGGATTTTTTTATTATTTATTTAAGTAAGCCAGTAGCTCTTCAGGTGAGATACCCTGCTTCGCGAGATCTTTTGCCATCTGCTCTACTTGCTCGCCTTTACGTGACTCAATCACTTGCTGAAATTGGTACACGATATCGCGTAGGACTGGCACTGGAACTTGTTTTGCCGCGCTACGAATGCGCTCAGAGCTTTGGTTACCTAATTCGTTAAGCAACTTACCAAACATCACCTTTTCTGGTGACTCTTCCATTTGCTCTAGGATACGAGCCATTTCATACGTGGTTAACGACATTACTTTATGAGTTCCGTTATGGTGTCGAGAAAAGTTTGAACGACAAATATACACGCGTTAAGTACATTGGAAAATACTAAATTACCGAGTTTTACGCATTCGCCAATTTCGCATGCCAGTTCTTACCAGCTTTGCTAAACAGAATCACTAATGCTGGAAGCAATACCCACATATGAATCGCAATCAGAGTTTGTGGATCCAGTGATAAACGCTGTAGCGTACCCACCAACAAACCAGAGCCACTCATTTGGAACAAACCAAGTAGTGCAGCCGCAGTACCCGCTTTATCACCGAACGGTTCCAACGCTTTACCTGCTGCTGCGCCAAGAATCCAAGCAAAGCCGACCGATGAGATAAAGATTGGTAGCATGAAAGACAGTGCCGTGTGGTGCTCTTTCATCACCATCATGATCACGCCAGCAATTGCCAGTAAGCAGATACCAACAACCAGTGAATTGTGTGTGCCCCAGCGATCCATGAACTTAGGCGCAAGCATACAAGCAGCAATGTTGAACGCCGCATTCAGACCAAACCAGAAGGTGAATTCATTCATCGATAGTCCCATGCCTGTCATCAACACTACAGGTGCAGACGTTACATAAGCAAGAATGACCGCCATCGCCATCAAACACAGTGAAGCGTGGAAGATGAATGATGGTGTGCTCAAGACTGCCCAGTAGCGGCTCAGTTTAAATACCGCCTGCTTTTCTGTTGCAGGGTTGGTTTCCTTCATTCCAAAGAACATCATCGCTCCTGCAATTACAGCGAAACCCGCCATAAAGCTGAAGTTTGCACGCCAATCAAATTGTTGGGTTAACCAACTACCAAGAATCGGTGCTAATGCTGGGATAAAGCAGATCGCACCGTTAAGGTAGCTGATCATTTTGCCGCTTTTTTCCGGACCAAATATATCGCGAACTGTTGCAAAGGCTGCTACAGATGTTGCACAAGCACCTAAGCCTTGTAGCAAGCGAGCCGCCAACATCCACTCAATATTTTGAGCACTCCACGCCAATAAAGCGCTCAATGCGTAGATGGTGATGCCTCCCAATGCAACAGTTCGACGTCCGAGTTTATCTGCCAAGGGACCAGCGAATAGCTGACCAACGCCCATAGCAAATAGGAACCAAGTGATGGTGTCTTGTGCCAATGCATTTTCTACCTGAAAAGTGGACGCGATAAGAGGCAAAGCAGGTAGATAGATATCAATCGCAAGCGGACTGAACAGAACTAACATGGTCAACAGCGCCATCTGTTTTTTGCTATTTGTAATATGGCTAGACACAAAACACTCCAAATTGAACAAGAACTTTTGAGCAAAGCTTAATCATCTGATGATATGAATGGAAATGATGTATACTCATGACCATTATTCCAATGGGGAAAATCACTGTGAACGTAGAGAAACTGGCACGCATCGACCTCAATTTGCTGGTCTGTTTTAAAGTGCTGATTGAAGAGTTGAATGTCACCCGAGCCGCCCACCGACTGTGCTTGAGTCAGTCTGCCGTAAGTAAATCCTTAGCGAAATTACGTACCCAATTTGATGATCCTCTATTCACTCGAAACTCACACGGATTGACGCCAACACCGCGCGCATTGTTCCTTAAACCAAAACTGGATCTGTTGATAAACCAACTTGAGGTGCTGACTCAACCCGAAGAGTTCTCGCCACAGAGCAGTGAGTACCGTTTTCAAATCGCAGCGGTAGAGAGTGTCTACCCGCTCATTCTGCCCCACTTCTTGCCAGCAATATTCCAACAAGCGCCAGGCGTGACCATAAGCACCCACTCTTGGTCGGAACAAACGTTCAAGATGATTCAACGCGGTGAAATCGATTTAGGCATGACAGGTCGAGATATCGACATCAACGATGCCAAGCTGACTATGCTGCCGCCCGATGACATTTGTGAACAGGAAATCTATCGCGACCACCAAATGTGTATCGTACGTAAAGACCACCCGGCTTTGCGTGGAAATTGGAACTTAGAAGCTTATCTAGCCCTGCGTCATGTACAGGTGCGTTGTGATGGCAACGACCGTTGGTTGCTCGATTATCGTTTAGCCGACATTGGTCGTGAACGTGATATCGCAGTCACCGTCCCGGACTTTAATAGCGCCGCCAGTTTGTGCTCTTACACTGATTTTGTGTTTACCGCGCCAAGTCACTTTGTAAAGCTGGCAGCCAAGCAACACGACATGGCATTGCTGCCGCTGCCACTCGAATTCCCGCCAATGGCTTACACTTTGTTCTGGCACCGAGACAGAGAAAATGACCCGGCTTTAACTTGGCTACGTACCATGATCACGCAAAAAACCGATCATCTTAGATAAAAATCCCGAACGTGATTTGCGCTCTTACGGTAAAATGAGTAGCTTAACAGTCGATAGTCCTTTTTGGCTCATCTATGGCCTGTTGTACTCCGACTCTATTGAAGTGATTGCGAACCTCAATGGAATCGTAAACTGCATGAAGCAGATGGAAACAGCTCCCACACCTGAGCATGAAGGAGCGGTAATTTGAAGGAATAACACAGATGCACAACGATACCCAAAGCCGCGTGAATGCAATTCGCGAATGGCTAGCACAACATAATATTGATGCCCTACTTGTCCCACATGAAGACGAGTACTTGGGCGAATACGTACCAGCGCACAACGAGCGTTTACACTGGCTAACTGGTTTTACCGGTTCTGCTGGTGCTGCGGTAATCACCAAAGACAAAGCCGCTATCTTTGTTGATGGTCGCTACACGGTACAAGTCACTAAGCAGGTTCCTGCTGATCTATTCGAATACCGTCACCTGATTGAAGAGCCTGCACTAGATTGGATTAAAGACCATCTTGCAAATGGCGCATCTGTGGCAATCGACCCTCGCATGCACAACTCTGCTTGGTTAGACATGGCACAAGCAAAACTTACAGGTGCACTTGAGCTTAAGATTCTCGACAGCAACCCAATTGATGAACTGTGGCACGACCGCCCTGCTCCTGTGGTTTCTGATGTTCGCCTAATGGCAACAGAAGCAGTTGGTCAATCAAGTGAAAGCAAACGCCAAGAAATCGCAGAGCTAGTGAAAAAAGCCGGCGCAGACAGTGCAGTGATCACAGCACTTGATTCTATCTGTTGGCTGCTTAACGTTCGTGGTCTAGATGTATCACGCCTACCAGTTCTGCTCTCTCATGCGATTCTGCATTCAGATTCAAGTGTGGAATACTTCCTAGATCCAGCTCGCCTACCTGCTGAGTTTGACGCTCACGTTGGTTCTGGCGTAACAGTTCATCACCCAGAAGCATTACAAGCACGACTAGAAACTCTAACTGGCAAGAATGTACTGGTTGACCCTGCGACAAGTAACGCGTGGTTTAAGCTGGTTCTACAAAATGCTGGTGCATCAGTGGTGAGTAAAGCTGACCCATGCCTAATGCCAAAAGCAGCGAAGAACCCAGTTGAAATTGCAGGCATGAAAGCATGTCATATCCGCGATGGCGTGGCGATGAGTAAGTTCCTATCATGGTTAGATGCTGAAGTCGTTGCGGGTAACCTGCATGATGAAGCGACGCTGGCAGACAAACTGGAAGCGTTCCGTAGCGAAGACCCGACACTTATGGATCTTAGCTTCGATACTATTTCAGCTGCGGGCGGCAACGCGGCAATGTGTCACTACAACCACGAGAACCAACCTGAACCTGGCAAGCTAGAACTGAACACGCTTTACCTAGTGGATTCAGGCGGTCAGTACCTAGATGGCACGACAGACATCACGCGTACCATCGCGATCGGTCAGCCTTCACAAGAGATGATTAAACAATTCACTCTCGCGCTAAAAGGTCACATCGGCGTTGCTCGTGCACGTTTCCCGAAAGGCACACGTGGTTACCAAATCGATACGCTAGCTCGTCAGCACCTGTGGGCGGAAGGCTACGATTACGACCACGGTACTGGTCACGGTGTTGGTCACTTCCTAAGTGTTCATGAAGGTCCAGCGAGCATTTCTAAGAAGCAAATCGACGTGCCTCTAACAGAAGGCATGGTGCTATCCAACGAGCCAGGCTACTACCGTGCAGATGCGTTTGGTATCCGTATTGAAAACCTAGAGCTTGTTGTTGAAACACCAACTAACGGTGACTTCCCTGTTTTGTCATTTGAGTCGCTAACACGCTGCCCAATCGACAAGCGCAACATCAACGTTGATATGCTAACTCGTCCAGAACTTGCTTGGCTGAATGATTACCATCAGAAAGTATGGGATGAGATCAGCCCACTTGTTGAAGGTGATGTGAAAGAGTGGCTTCGTCAAGCAACGCTACCAGTAGCACACAGCTAGAAGCTAGAAGCTAGAAGCTAGAAGCTAGAAGCTAGAAGCTAGAAGCTAGAAGCTAGAAGCTAGAAAAAGTAGAGGGTTGATGTTTTACATCAACCCTCTTTTTTTGCTTATGTTTCACGTGAAACATAACGATGACAGTGGCTTTATTTGTTACTTAACCGGAATACGCCGAGTGCCAATCTCGCCATACAGGGTCAAAGCCTTTGGCTCGAATCATATCTTCAACAGAAGCCGCGCTTCGCTCATCACTGATCTCAAACTGCTCGAGTTCAACATCATCCATCGCATACCCCCCCGGCTGAGTTTTCGATGCAGCAGACATACTGGTGATACCTAACGGTAATGCGTTGTCTCTGAACTTCGGTGATTCACGAGTCGATAATGACAACTCAACTTCTGGATTCAACAAACGATAAGCGCAAATCAACTGAACAAGCTGCTTATCCGTCATGACTGATTTTGGTTGGAGCGCGCCCTCACAAGGACGTAAACGCGGGAAAGAAATCGAGTAACGAGTCTGCCAATATGTGCGCTCTAGATAGTCCAAGTGCGCTGCCACATAAAAGCAATCGGTACGCCACTCTTCCAACCCTATCAAAGCACCGATACCGATCTTATCAATACCCGCTTTTGCAAGACGATCGGGTGTATCCAATCGGTATTCGAAATCCATCTTGTTGCCACGCAAATGGTGCTCGGCGTAAGTCGAAGGATGATACGTTTCTTGATAGACCATCACCGCATCCAAACCCAATGTCTTGAGCTCAGCGTATTCGTCTTGATCTAGTGGCTGTACTTCCATCGCCAAATAGTTAAAGCGCTTCTTAATCATCGGCACCATTTCGCGGAAGTATTTCATGCCCACTTTGGTTTCGTGTTCGCCAGTCACCAGCAATACGCTATCAAACTTCATGCGTTTAATAGCTTCAACTTCAGCAGCCACTTCGTCCCTATTCAAAGTACGACGCTTGATTCTGTTCTCCATAGAGAAGCCACAATAAGTACAAGCATTGGCGCACAAGTTAGAAAGGTACAGTGGAATGTAAAGCGACATGGTATTACCAAAACGCTTGCGAGTTGCCGAGTATGACAACTGCGCCATTTGCTCTAAGTACGCTTCAGCCGCTGGTGAAATTAGCGCTTTAAAGTCTTCCAAATCACGTTTGGGTTTATTCAATGCTCGCTCGACATCTTGTGCCGTTTTCGCGTAGATCGACATCGATATGTCATCCCAATTAAGCTGCTTAAATTGTTCAACGAAGCTCATGTTTTCCTCGCTTAATAGCTAAACCAATCTAGGACTAAAGCTCATCTAGGAATGACGTCAGTGGACTCGACGCAACCGCATGAGAAACCTTACCGGCAAGTCCGGCTTCATAAGCCATACGCCCCGACTCTACCGCCAACTTAAATGCCTTCGCCATCGCAACGGGATCGCTCGAAGCTGCAATCGCAGTATTGACAAGCACAGCATCCGCACCCATTTCCATCGCACGCGCGGCATGTGAAGGAGCGCCAATACCCGCATCCACAACCACAGGAACATTAGCTTGGTCGATAATAATCTCTAGGAAATCGTGAGAAACTATCCCTTTGTTGGAACCAATCGGCGCACCTAATGGCATGACTGCAGCACAGCCTACTTCTTCCAATCGTTTACACAGAACCGGGTCAGCATGACAATAAGGAAGGACAATGAAGCCCTCACGAACCAGTTGCTCAGCGGCTGCAAGTGTCTCAATTGGATCGGGCATCAAGTACTTCGGGTCTGGATGAATTTCCAGTTTTAGCCAGTTTGTACCTAACGCTTCTCGCGCCAGTTGCGCAGCAAACACAGCATCTTTAGCATTCTTTGCACCTGAGGTGTTCGGCAATAAGTTCACACCCGATTGTACTAACGGTAGCAAAATATCGTCTTGTTGGTCGTTCACATCGACACGCTTCAACGCCATGGTCGCAAGTTGAGATCCCGACACTTGAATCGCTTCTGCCATTAATCGGCTGTTGGCAAACTTCCCTGTTCCCGTGAACAGTCTTGATTCGAATTGTTTATCACCAATTTTAAGCATCGACGTTAACCCCCTGCGATCGCTTGAAACAAAGAGATGCTATCTCCCTGTGAAAGAACTGTGCTAGCCCACTCACTGCGCGGCACAACATTGTTGTTAATTGCAAAAACACAGCCCATTTCAGGCAGCGCAAATTGACTAATGATTTGCTGTAGATTCGACTCACTAGCAACTTGATGTGACTGGTCATTGATGACAATAGTGATCACATCTAAGTCAGCAGCGATCATTTGTGTTGTTTGTTGTTCTGATAACGTCATTGCTTCCAACTCTCTTAATTCTGCCCATTGCTCGTAAGCTAAATCTGAGCACACACTTGGCACTGTTTGTCTTTGCTTATCGCCATGGTTTGCCATTGCATTTTCAACCCATCAAACAGATGCAACTTGGCAGTCTCGACATGAAACTTTCCCGTCGCCAGTTTTTGAATTGCCGCTATCGCTTGGTAGTTACCAAGTGTGCCCACCACCGGACCGACGACACCGCTCTCACTGCATTTTTGACTTTGTGGTAATTCGTCAAACGGATACAAACAGCGGTAACAGGCTTTACTCTGCGCTTCTTGTTCACTTGGTGTTTGGTAATCAAAGACAGCGAATTGTCCTTGCCAACCAATTGCTGCCGCCGAGATGAGCGGCGTATTTTGCTCGAAACAAACTTGGTTAATTAGCTGGCGCGTTGGCATGTTATCGGTGCAGTCGAGCACCACATCCGCTAGCATCACCTCAAGCTGCAGTTGTGCTTTGTCTAATCGCTTATTGAGAGCTCGAATTTGGACCATAGAATTAAGTTCGGCCAGTTGCTTTACAGTCGCTTTTGTTTTCGCAACTTGGAGGTCTTGTTCACGATAAATGATCTGACGTTGTAGGTTACTGCTATCAACTTCATCGTCATCGACCACAACCAATTTACCAACACCCGCTGATGCCAAGTACAAACTCGCAGCACTTCCTAACCCACCACAACCGATGATCAGCACATGCGATTTACTCAATCGCTCTTGCCCAACTTCGGCAATTTCTGGCAGAGCGACTTGACGTTGATAGCGAAGGAACTGCTTATCCGTGAGCATGCTCGCCTCTCTTGCTATGCGCCAACTCACTATTCTGCTCAGTAAACGTTAGTTGTCTTTCCTTCATCAGTTGTGCAAAAAACTCGATAACGGACTGAGGTGATTCTGCCAACGTAAGAGCACGCACAACCGCCAAACTAGAAACACCCGTTTGCCAAACTTGGTCTGCATTAGATTGATCAATGCCACCAATTGCGACCGTCGGAAAGCCAAGCACACAGTCACTACCTGCTTTGTCTTTTGCAGGTCTGAAAGCAGCCTCTGTATTTGTATAAGGAATGCTATCAATCAGCTTTTGATACAGAGCCAAGCGCACCAAACCTTGTGGTTTCGATGGCATCTGTTTTGTGGTGGTTGGGAAAATATGCCCTAGTGCGATGTAGCTAGGATGAATTTGTACGATGCGCAGTAGTTCGTAATAACCATGCGTAGAAAGACCAAGACGAATGCCGGCTTTAGTTATCTGAGCCAAATTCGATTCTTCTATGTCTTCTTGTCCTAGGTGAACACCATAAGCGCCATGCTTGATTGCCAACTGCCAATAGTCATTGATGAACACTTGTGCTTGATACTGACGACCTAGCTCAATTGCTCGAATGATCTGTTGTTCTAAATCGGCTTGTTGTGGGTTCTTGATTCGCAGTTGAATAGTGTTGATGCCTAGTGACAGTAAACGCTCAATCCAAGCAACATCATCAACGACTGGGTAGAGCCCAAGACTTTGCTTGATTAGAGTTGGAAAGCTAACGCACTCCCCTTGTGCAGACCAACCAACTTGAATACCTAGTCGGTTATCCTCCAGTACAGGTGTGGGGAAATCATCAAATTGGTCAGCCCACCGAGTAGATCTTCCCTCGTCAAGGTTGTCATTCAACAGTGTTTCACGTGAAACATTCGCTTGTTGAGTTAGCATTCCTCGAGCAAGTGTTAACGCATCTTCGATAGGAAAATCGAGTACTGTCAGCGTTACAATCCAAGCAAGGTGATGTTCGGGATCGAACATTGCGTTGAGTTTGGACTTAACAGAGAGCGCTCTCACTTCGTCGTTAATTGGGTGACGCCAGATATCAAGCTGAAGCACTTTCTCCTTTTCATCGGATACCTGCGTATCAGCAATGCCAATATAAATCGCTTTCGACGGTTGCTTAGCACACGCTTCTACCGATAAAGCAGAGCGGTAATAGAGCACAAATGAACTCTCATGCTCGGAGTCATAACCATCAATAAGATCTGTCATTATGCGTGTGGTCTGTTGGTCGCGAACAAGCTGAATAGATTGAGTTGGGCTCACACCCAACTCAATGTCTTCGATGCTAAAACCCTGTTCTTTCGCCAACAACAAACATTGCTGAACTAAACCTGTCAGTTCAATCAATGATGACGGAATAAGGATTTTGCTCATTAGTCACTTACCTCGGCATGTGCTGCTGGGTGGTATAACTCTGAACCTGTGTCTCTAAACTCTTGCGATTTCTGACGCATCCCCTCAAGAGGATCATCAAGCATTTTGATTGAGATAGCTTGGTCCGCAGCAACTTGCTCAGTATCTTTCGCGTATTCTCGTACCTCTTGCGAAATCTTCATCGAGCAGAACTTTGGTCCGCACATGGAACAGAAGTGAGCAACTTTTCCAGACTCTTGAGGCAATGTTTCGTCATGGAAAGCGCGCGCGGTATCAGGGTCGAGCGACAAGTTAAATTGGTCTTCCCAGCGGAACTCGAAGCGAGCTTTAGAAAGCGCGTTATCACGAACTTGTGCACCAGGGTGTCCTTTCGCCAAATCAGCGGCGTGCGCAGCAAGCTTGTAAGTGATCATGCCTACTTTCACGTCTTCTTTGTTTGGTAAACCAAGATGCTCTTTAGGAGTTACGTAGCAAAGCATTGCACAGCCATACCAACCAATCATGGCAGCGCCAATACCTGAAGTAATATGGTCGTATCCAGGAGCGACGTCTGTCGTCAATGGACCAAGGGTATAGAAAGGAGCCTCATGACAGTGCTCTAACTGCTCTTCCATGTTCTCTTTGATCATGTGCATTGGAACATGACCAGGGCCTTCAATAATCACCTGTACGTCGTATTCCCACGCAACCTTGGTCAATTCGCCAAGAGTACGAAGCTCTGCAAATTGCGCTTCATCGTTAGCATCAGCAACCGAGCCAGGACGCAGACCATCACCAAGAGATAGTGCGACATCGTACTTAGCACAGATTTCACAGATCTCTCGGAAATGGGTGTATAAGAAGCTTTCTTGGTGATGCGCTAAACACCATTTCGCGATGATAGAACCACCACGAGAGACGATGCCAGTAACGCGTTTTGCAGTCATTGGCACATAACGAAGTAGTAAACCGGCATGGATAGTGAAGTAGTCAACACCCTGCTCTGCTTGCTCGATCAGAGTATCGCGCATCACTTCCCAGTTAAGGTTTTCAGCAACACCATTCACTTTCTCAAGCGCTTGATACATAGGTACGGTACCGATCGGAACCGGACTGTTACGTAGAATCCACTCACGAGTTTCGTGAATATTACGTCCAGTAGAGAGATCCATAACGGTATCGCCACCCCAGCGCGTTGCCCATACTAACTTCTCTACTTCTTCCTCAATCGAAGAAGTGACCGATGAGTTACCGATGTTGGCATTCACTTTGACCAAAAAGTTACGTCCAATGATCATTGGTTCGGATTCTGGGTGGTTGATATTAGAAGGGATAATCGCGCGACCTTCGGCGACTTCTTTACGCACAAACTCGGCGGTAATGTCTTTTGGAAGATTCGCTCCGAAGCTTTGACCCGAATGTTGTTGATTCAGCACTTCATCGCGGTATTGAGCACGTCCCATATTTTCACGTAGGGCGATGTACTCCATTTCTGGGGTAATAATGCCTTTGCGAGCATAGTGTAACTGAGTCACACACAGCCCATCTTTGGCACGTCGAATACGTGGTAGATTACCGTAGCGAAGATCGTCTAACGTTTCATCTTCTAAGCGCTCTTTGGTGTATACCGAGCTTACTTCATCAAGTAGTTCAGTATCAGCGCGCTCTTCAATCCATCCTTCTCTCAGCTTAGGTAAGCCGTTGTAGAGGTCTATGGTGTGTTCTGGATCTGTGTATACACCCGAGGTATCGTAAACGCGGACTGGCTCATTAGGCTCGAAAATAGGCGCCTCTTTTGTGCCTCCAATAAGGCTATCAGCGAGTGATATTTCACGCATTGGCACACGAATATCGGGACGTGAACCTTCTACGTAGACTTTGCTTGAATTTGGGTACGGTTGTACCGAGAGTGTATCAATGAACTGTTTTGCTTCCAGTCTCGCTTGCTTGCGACTCGACATAGCATTTTTCCTTGCTTTGTTATGCTTAGATAAAAAGTATTGGGATAAAAATGCTTGGCGGATAGATGCGACAAGAGGAATCGAATTAAAGACAAGTTGAGCGAGTGCTCTTCGTCTATAACAACATTCGACTATTTGATAGGTCAACCAGATAGAACTCTGGTGTAGATATCTTCTCTTGTTCCCTTCGCAGATTCTAATCTGATCAGGTTCAACGGATCCCGAATTAACGGTCTCAGCCTTATGGCACTCCGACAAGTAAAATCAGTATATAAAAACGGCTTGGTTAAACCAAGCCGACCTGATTAAGATTTGAGTATTTTTGCTAGCTACGCATCAATAATTGGAAACCAATCCACGCAGCTGAAATGCTTAACACGACATTCAGTAGTACGTTCAATCCCATCTTAAAGAAAGCGCCCTGCTGCATAAGCAACACGTTGTCCATCGAGAAAGTAGAGAATGTAGTTAATGCGCCCAAAAAGCCAAGACCGATGATTTGACGCCATGGGTCAGTGACCATCAACTCCGTTTCAAACGCAGCAATCAGTAGACCCATAATAAATGAGCCAACCACGTTCACGGTTAAGGTACCGTACGGAAAGCCACGACCGAGTAGCATCACACAAAGTTCAGAAATTAAGTACCGAGAACATGCACCAAATGCACCACCCAATGCAATAAAACCCAAAACGGATAGTTGTCCCATAATTCCCCCAGAAAAGTTAATGGCGATATTGTAATCAAATTTACGGCAATAGTGATTATACAATCTTAGAATTCAGCAAAGTATAGCGCTTAAAACTTATCAAGATTTAAAAAGTTACAGGAGTCACTTTACTTCAATATAACCCATCAACCCCGTCTTCATGTGTTCGATCACATGGCAATGGTACATCCAACGTCCTGGGTTATCTGCAACAAATGCCGCTTTCGCACTGCCGTTTTTTCCAAGCAAGACAGTATCGGTATGAAACGGTTCATCAAGTTTTTTGCCATCTAACTCAAGAACAGTAAATGTGTGCCCATGAAGGTGAATAGGATGATGATATTGGGTGACGTTCTTAAGGTTGAAAATATAGGTTTTCCCGAGATCCAATGTTGAAAGTGGCGCAGGGATATTATCTTTACTCATCCCCTCCCAAGCTCGTTTATTCATCAGCCAGAACTTAGGTATCGCTTTGCCCGATTTATCGGCAGGAGTGACCGCCCCCTCCCATTCAAACACATAATCAATTTGTTCCGCATTTTCCAAATCAAGATCTGGCACAGGGTTGAGAGGCAATAAAGGCAGTTTCTGATTACTCAGCAGGTCAGACTCAACAACTTCGAACTCACACAAAGGGAATGGGAAGCGTCCTTTCATTTGACGCACATAAACACGTTCTCCAGCCTTCGGAGCAATCAATCCGACATCTAACCTCATTCCCGGACCAATTTTGTGCTGAGTGAGCTGATAAGGCGTTTTAACAGGATTACCATCTATAGCAATAACCCAAGCCTCTGCGCCTTCTATAGCGATCGGGTAAGTAATGGTGTTATCGACATTAGCAATTCTTAATCGCGTGGTAGCATTCTGCTTCAGCGTATAAACAGGTTCATGCACACTATTGACGCTACTCCACTCTCCGGGAGTCCCCATACGTGCGCTCAAGCGCGGCACCATAAGGTTCTTCCACTGACCTTGGTTGTCTATATGCCAATGCTTGAGAACGACTTCATGCTCTTCATCAAACTGAACAGGCTCTGCCTCTTCAACGACAATTAGCCCGACTAAGCCCATACCAAGCTGCTTAACACTATTCATATGTGGGTGATACCAAAATGTGCCCGCATCTGGCGGTGTAAATTCATAAACGAATGTTTCACCTGGCATGATAGGCGGCTGGCTCAAGAAAGGGACACCATCCATTTCAATAGGGATTCGCAAGCCATGCCAGTGGATTGTAGTTGGCTCTGAAAGCTTGTTAGTAAACCGAATAATAACTTTCTCGCCTTGGCGACAACGAATCGTAGGCGCTGGAATCGAGTCATTAAATACAAGTACATCCGTGGTAAACCCTGGTACCAATTCAGCAGTAGAAGGCTCTGCAGTGATGTCGTATATACGCTGACCCTGTTTATTAGTGCTCTCGGATAGAGAACATGCAGGTAGAACGGTAAGTGCAGAGATCGCTAAGGAAGATTGAAGAAAGCGTCGACGAGATATATCCATGTATTTAGTCACTCATTATTCCAATTGATGTGAGTGTAACTAAATATTAATAATGATTCTCAGTTATCTTTTAAAGGTGTGCACTTATGATGCTTAGGGTCAGAGATTGTAAGTGAAGATCCATATATTGTGGACACTAAAAAGGTAGTAAGCACCTACACACATATAGTAAACAAGTAAAAGAGTTCAGTTTAAGAAGAAGGGAGCTTAATGGTAAATAAGGCTAGAGCGAGTAGGAAATTGAAGGCTCTAGAAACGACGAAAGCCTTGCTATTTCTAGCAAGGCTTTCTGAATAAGTGGCGGAGCGGACGGGACTCGAACCCGCGACCCCCGGCGTGACAGGCCGGTATTCTAACCAACTGAACTACCGCTCCGCACTGGTTAGACCTAAAGTCTAAGTTTTTGTCTTCACTTTTTCATAAAAAGTGAAAATAAAATACAAGCCTGGCGATGTCCTACTCTCACATGGGGAAGCCCCACACTACCATCGGCGCTAATTCGTTTCACTTCTGAGTTCGGAATGGAAGTCAGGTGGGTCCAAATCGCTATGGTCGCCAAGCAAATTCTTTAATCTGGAAAACTGATTTTAAGTTCTACTTACACACATTCAATGTTCTTACATTGAGTCCATCAAAACCCCTTGGGTGTTGTATGGTTAAGCCTCACGGGCAATTAGTACAGGTTAGCTCAACGCCTCACAACGCTTACACACCCTGCCTATCAACGTTCTAGTCTCGAACAACCCTTTAGGATACTTAAAGTATCAGGGAAGACTCATCTCAGGGCTCGCTTCCCGCTTAGATGCTTTCAGCGGTTATCGATTCCGAACTTAGCTACCGGGCAATGCGTCTGGCGACACAACCCGAACACCAGAGGTTCGTCCACTCCGGTCCTCTCGTACTAGGAGCAGCCCCCTTCAATCTTCCAACGCCCACGGCAGATAGGGACCGAACTGTCTCACGACGTTCTAAACCCAGCTCGCGTACCACTTTAAATGGCGAACAGCCATACCCTTGGGACCGACTTCAGCCCCAGGATGTGATGAGCCGACATCGAGGTGCCAAACACCGCCGTCGATATGAACTCTTGGGCGGTATCAGCCTGTTATCCCCGGAGTACCTTTTATCCGTTGAGCGATGGCCCTTCCATTCAGAACCACCGGATCACTATGACCTGCTTTCGCACCTGCTCGAACCGTCATTCTCGCAGTCAAGCGGGCTTATGCCATTGCACTAACCTCACGATGTCCAACCGTGATTAGCCCACCTTCGTGCTCCTCCGTTACGCTTTGGGAGGAGACCGCCCCAGTCAAACTACCCACCAGGCACTGTCCGCAACCCCGATTAGGGGTCAACGTTAGAACATCAACACTACAAGGGTGGTATTTCAAGGACGGCTCCACACAATCTAGCGACCGTGCTTCAAAGCCTCCCACCTATCCTACACATGTAGGGTCAATGTTCAGTGCCAAGCTGTAGTAAAGGTTCACGGGGTCTTTCCGTCTAGCCGCGGGTACACTGCATCTTCACAGCGATTTCAATTTCACTGAGTCTCGGGTGGAGACAGCGTGGCCATCATTACGCCATTCGTGCAGGTCGGAACTTACCCGACAAGGAATTTCGCTACCTTAGGACCGTTATAGTTACGGCCGCCGTTTACCGGGGCTTCGATCAAGAGCTTCGACCGAAGTCTAACCCCATCAATTAACCTTCCGGCACCGGGCAGGCGTCACACCGTATACGTCATCTTACGATTTTGCACAGTGCTGTGTTTTTAATAAACAGTTGCAGCCACCTGGTATCTGCGACTCTCAATAGCTCCATCCGCGAGGGACTTCACCGTCGAGAGCGTACCTTCTCCCGAAGTTACGGTACCATTTTGCCTAGTTCCTTCACCCGAGTTCTCTCAAGCGCCTTGGTATTCTCTACCCGACCACCTGTGTCGGTTTGGGGTACGATTCCTTACAATCTGAAGCTTAGAGGCTTTTCCTGGAAGCATGGCATCAATGACTTCACTACCGTAGTAGCTCGACGTCGTGTCTCAGCCTTAAAAAGAGCCGGATTTACCTAACTCTTAAGCCTACGCACTTGAACCTGGACAACCGTCGCCAGGCCCACCTAGCCTTCTCCGTCCCCCCATCGCAATTGTAAGAAGTACGGGAATATTAACCCGTTTCCCATCGACTACGCCTTTCGGCCTCGCCTTAGGGGTCGACTTACCCTGCCCCGATTAACGTTGGACAGGAACCCTTGGTCTTCCGGCGAGGAGGTTTTTCACCCCCTTTATCGTTACTCATGTCAGCATTCGCACTTCTGATACGTCCAGCATGCGTTACCACACACCTTCAACCGCTTACAGAACGCTCCCCTACCCAATGCACTAAAGTGCATTGCCGCAGCTTCGGTTTACTACTTAGCCCCGTTACATCTTCCGCGCAGGCCGACTCGACCAGTGAGCTATTACGCTTTCTTTAAATGATGGCTGCTTCTAAGCCAACATCCTGGCTGTCTGAGCCTTCCCACATCGTTTCCCACTTAGTAGTAATTTGGGACCTTAGCTGGCGGTCTGGGTTGTTTCCCTCTCCACGACGGACGTTAGCACCCGCCGTGTGTCTCCCGGATAGTACTTACTGGTATTCGGAGTTTGCAAAGGGTTGGTAAGTCGGGATGACCCCCTAGCCTTAACAGTGCTCTACCCCCAGTAGTATTCGTCCGAGGCGCTACCTAAATAGCTTTCGGGGAGAACCAGCTATCTCCAGGTTTGATTGGCCTTTCACCCCTAGCCACAAGTCATCCGCTAATTTTTCAACATTAGTCGGTTCGGTCCTCCAGTTGATGTTACTCAACCTTCAACCTGCCCATGGCTAGATCACCTGGTTTCGGGTCTATATCCAGAGACTGAACGCCCAGTTAAGACTCGGTTTCCCTACGGCTCCCCTAGATGGTTAACCTTGCCACTGAATATAAGTCGCTGACCCATTATACAAAAGGTACGCAGTCACACCACGAAGGTGCTCCTACTGCTTGTACGTACACGGTTTCAGGTTCTATTTCACTCCCCTCACAGGGGTTCTTTTCGCCTTTCCCTCACGGTACTGGTTCACTATCGGTCAGTCAGTAGTATTTAGCCTTGGAGGATGGTCCCCCCATATTCAGACAGGATATCACGTGTCCCGCCCTACTCGATTTCACTTTAAATGCGTTGCCGGTTACGGGGCTATCACCCTGTATCGCACAACTTTCCAGAAGTTTCACCTGACGCATAAAAAGCTTAAGGGCTAGTCCAATTTCGCTCGCCGCTACTTTCGGAATCTCGGTTGATTTCTTTTCCTCGGGGTACTTAGATGTTTCAGTTCCCCCGGTTCGCCTCGCTGCGCTATGTATTCACGCAGCGATACTTACTTATGTAAGTGGGTTTCCCCATTCGGAAATCCCAGACTCAAGTGGTTTTTACTACCTAATCTGGGCTTATCGCAAGTTAATACGTCCTTCATCGCCTCTGACTGCCAAGGCATCCACCGTGTACGCTTAGTCACTTAACCATACAACCCGAAGGAGTTTCGAGTTGATGAACAAGTCACCAAAGTTGTCTGCAATTTTTATACATGATGCAGACTCGATTTTGCCGGACTCAAATTCCAAGAACACTTGAATGTGTTGTATTGGTGTTTGTCATAAAGACAAACATTGAGAACTTTACAAACAAACTTAAAAGTTTGTTTTGTCAGCTTTCCAAATTGTTAAAGAGCTATGTTTCTTCACAAGGAAGTACATTTTCTAAAGACTTTCAGAGACGAAGATTCTAACCACGTACGTTTTACTGAAGTGGTTTGGAATTCCTATCCAAAAATACTTAGAGAATGGTGGGCGATACCGGGCTCGAACCAGTGACCCCCTGCTTGTAAGGCAGGTGCTCTCCCAACTGAGCTAATCGCCCACGTAAGTTTTGATTCTTCGTGGAGAAGAATGGTGGGTCGTGCAGGATTCGAACCTGCGACCAATTGATTAAAAGTCAACTGCTCTACCAACTGAGCTAACGACCCAATGGTATCCCGTAGGGGAGTCGAACCCCTGTTACCGCCGTGAAAGGGCGGTGTCCTAGGCCTCTAGACGAACGGGACACTGGATTGAAGAGTTTGGGAACTCTTCCTCTCTTACTTTATAAACCGTATCAATCTGTGTGGACACTCATCGTGAGTAATCATCGTATAAGGAGGTGATCCAGCGCCAGGTTCCCCTAGCGCTACCTTGTTACGACTTCACCCCAGTCATGAACCACAAAGTGGTAAGCGTCCTCCCGAAGGTTAAACTACCTACTTCTTTTGCAGCCCACTCCCATGGTGTGACGGGCGGTGTGTACAAGGCCCGGGAACGTATTCACCGTGGCATTCTGATCCACGATTACTAGCGATTCCGACTTCACGGAGTCGAGTTGCAGACTCCGATCCGGACTACGACGCACTTTTTGGGATTCGCTCACTCTCGCAAGTTGGCCGCCCTCTGTATGCGCCATTGTAGCACGTGTGTAGCCCTACTCGTAAGGGCCATGATGACTTGACGTCGTCCCCACCTTCCTCCGGTTTATCACCGGCAGTCTCCCTGGAGTTCCCACCCGAAGTGCTGGCAAACAAGGATAAGGGTTGCGCTCGTTGCGGGACTTAACCCAACATTTCACAACACGAGCTGACGACAGCCATGCAGCACCTGTCTCAGAGTTCCCGAAGGCACCAATCCATCTCTGGAATGTTCTCTGGATGTCAAGAGTAGGTAAGGTTCTTCGCGTTGCATCGAATTAAACCACATGCTCCACCGCTTGTGCGGGCCCCCGTCAATTCATTTGAGTTTTAATCTTGCGACCGTACTCCCCAGGCGGTCTACTTAACGCGTTAGCTCCGAAAGCCACGGCTCAAGGCCACAACCTCCAAGTAGACATCGTTTACGGCGTGGACTACCAGGGTATCTAATCCTGTTTGCTCCCCACGCTTTCGCATCTGAGTGTCAGTATCTGTCCAGGGGGCCGCCTTCGCCACCGGTATTCCTTCAGATCTCTACGCATTTCACCGCTACACCTGAAATTCTACCCCCCTCTACAGTACTCTAGTCTGCCAGTTTCAAATGCTATTCCGAGGTTGAGCCCCGGGCTTTCACATCTGACTTAACAAACCACCTGCATGCGCTTTACGCCCAGTAATTCCGATTAACGCTCGCACCCTCCGTATTACCGCGGCTGCTGGCACGGAGTTAGCCGGTGCTTCTTCTGTCGCTAACGTCAAATAATGCAGCTATTAACTACACTACCTTCCTCACGACTGAAAGTGCTTTACAACCCGAAGGCCTTCTTCACACACGCGGCATGGCTGCATCAGGCTTGCGCCCATTGTGCAATATTCCCCACTGCTGCCTCCCGTAGGAGTCTGGACCGTGTCTCAGTTCCAGTGTGGCTGATCATCCTCTCAGACCAGCTAGGGATCGTCGCCTTGGTGAGCCATTACCTCACCAACTAGCTAATCCCACCTAGGCATATCCTGACGCGAGAGGCCCGAAGGTCCCCCTCTTTGACCCGTAGGTATTATGCGGTATTAGCCATCGTTTCCAATGGTTATCCCCCACATCAGGGCAATTTCCTAGGCATTACTCACCCGTCCGCCGCTCGACGCCGTTATCGCTCCCCGAAGGTTCAGATAACTCGTTTCCGCTCGACTTGCATGTGTTAGGCCTGCCGCCAGCGTTCAATCTGAGCCATGATCAAACTCTTCAATTTAAGATTTTGTTCGGCTCAATGAATACTGAACATTACATAATGTAATGTTTGAATTGACTGTGCTGAATCTTTCGATTCAATGGTCACTTCGTTTCATTGAAACCTAATTTGATACCGCTTTCCGTTAAGAAAGAAATATCTAATTGGATTATCATCAACGAGTGCCCACACAGATTGATAGGTCTATATTGTTAAAGAGCTTTCCTATTGAGCTTTGCTCAAATCGGATGGCCATTTTAGCGAGTTAAAGTTTAGTGTCAATCACTTTTTTCAAACTTTTTATCAAGCGTTTCCGCTTAGCTAATTGGCTTGCTAACTTGAATTCGTTTCTTTCGAAGCGTTGCCGTGTCAGCGAGGTGGCATTATAGAGATTGCGATCACATTGGCAAGCCCTTTTTCTCGTTTTTTTTGATTTTTTTATTGTTTGAGTGTTTTTTATTCTAAAAGGCGAGTTTTTGCTACTCTTCCCTCCAGATATCCCGATTATTAACGCTTTATAAGGAGTAAAGATGGGTTCTATTAGAAGTTATAAAGGTATTCGACCTCAACTAGGCAAGCGCGTATATGTCGACTCAACTTCTGTTCTTGTCGGTGATATCCAAATTGGTGACGACTCGAGTGTTTGGCCATTAGTTGCAGCTCGTGGTGATGTGAACCATATCCACATTGGTGCTCGAACCAATATTCAAGATGGTAGCGTACTGCATGTAACCCATAAAAATACTGAGAATCCCAACGGCTATCCGCTAATCATTGGTAATAATGTCACTATTGGTCATAAAGTCATGTTGCACGGCTGCGAAATCCACGATCGTGTATTGGTTGGTATGGGAGCGATCGTTTTAGATAACGTTGTTGTCGAATCAGACGTAATGATAGGCGCTGGAAGTTTAGTCCCACCGGGGAAAAGGTTGGAAAGCGGCTATTTATATGTTGGTAGTCCAGTAAAACAAGCTCGCCCCTTATCAGAGAATGAACGAGCTTTCTTACAAAAGTCTGCCAATAACTATGTACAGAATAAAAATGACTACATAAACGAAGTAGAAGACGTCAACGACGAATGATGTAGTTGGTTAGCAATAAGCTAATCGATGATGATATTGCCTTCTTCATTGAAGGCTTCATCTTCAATTAGCTCTTCCGCGATTTCTTCTAGGTCGAATCGATAATCAATAAATACTTTAATTGCCGCTTGTTCAGTTTCAACCAAGGAGCCACTAAGCTTTTCTAGCTTCTGCTTTGTTACATAGCATTCAATCAGAGCTCCTGATTGCTGCGCGGTAAAGTTTACCGCTTGTAATGTTTTATCCCATGATTGCATATCTGGGAATAAGATGGACTGATTCATCGTTTACTGACCTTCAAGGTTCTTTCTTAATTCTCTAAGGATTTGTTTTGCGCCAGGGCGTAAACCACGCCACAGCATAAAGCTTTCCGCAGCTTGTCCCACTAACATTCCAAGACCATCATAAGCATGAGCGGCACCACTTTCTTTTGCCCATAAGTTAAAACTGGTCGTCCCTTGCCCGTAAATCATGTCGTAGCTCGTACTGTTAGCTGCAAAGATAGAAGAGGAGATAGCCGGCAGCTCACCGCTTAGGGAAGCAGACGTGGAGTTAATAATCACGTCGAACTCATCACTAATATCATCCATCTCTTTGGCAATGATAGAGCCATGTGCAATAAACAACTCCGCAAGCTCCTGCGCTTTGCTGAAGGTTCGATTAGTAATGGTTAAAGAACTAGGCTTTTGATCAAGAAGTGGCTTGATCACTCCACGAGCGGCACCGCCAGCGCCAATGATCAGGATTCGCGCACCTTCTAACACAACTTGATGTTGAAGTAGGTCTTGAACCAAACCTGCTCCATCGGTGTTATCGCCAATGATCTCACCATCATCTAACTTCTTGAGCGTATTGACTGCCCCGGCTAACTGAGCACGTTCGGTCAGTCTACTAGCAAATTGATAAGCATCTTCTTTAAATGGCATGGTGATGTTGCACCCCTTGCCTCCTTCAGCAAAGAACAGCTTCGCTGCGTCAATAAAACCATCTACAGGAGCACTTTCTGCGGTATACACCAAAGATTGATTGGTTTGACGAGCAAACAAGGTGTGAATGAATGGCGACTTGCTGTGTCCAATAGGATTACCAAACACGGCATAGCGATCAATTTGCTGAGTCATTTCCTTACCTTTATTCCTTACCTACTATAGAGAAAAAACAGGGCCATCTGATTACAGATGACCCTATCACTATCTATCTATATAGAAAAGGAGATTCAACGCTCACCACTCTCGTGGCGTTAAGTATCGCTCGTAAAGTTCAGCCTCTGGAGAACCAGGTTGTGGCTCATAGCTGTATTCCCAACGCGCAAGTGGTGGCATCGACATAAGAATTGACTCTGTACGACCGCCACTTTGCAGACCAAATAGAGTTCCACGATCATACACTAGGTTGAATTCAACGTAGCGACCACGACGGTAAAGTTGGAATTCACGCTCACGCTCACTGAATTCAATTTCTTTACGACGAGACACAATCGGTAGGTAAGCTTGGCAGTATCCTTCACCAACCGCCTTGATGTAATCAAAACACTTGTCGAATTCCCACTGGTTTAGGTCATCAAAGAACAAACCACCAACACCACGAGTTTCATTTCGATGCGGTAGGAAGAAATACTTATCACACCAAGCTTTATGCTCTGCATAGACATCATCACCGAAAGGTGCACAAAGTTGTTTTGCGGTTTCATGCCATGATTGGCAATCTTCTTCGAATGGATAGAAAGGTGTTAGATCAAAACCACCACCAAACCACCAAATAGGCTCTTCACCCTCTTTCTCTGCGATAAAGAAGCGTACGTTAGCGTGAGAAGTCGGTACATATGGGTTGTGGGGATGGATAACCAAAGAAACACCCATCGCTTCAAAGCGGCGACCAGCTAACTCTGGACGATGCGCCGTAGCTGATGCTGGCATCTCATTACCTTCGACATGAGAGAAATTCACTCCCCCTTGCTCAAAAACGTCACCATCACGCAAAACACGGGTACGACCACCACCACCAAGGCGCTCCCCTTTTTCACGTTGCCATGCGTCTTCAACAAAGACGGCCTTTCCATCTTCTTGTTCTAACTGCTGACAAATGGAATCCTGAAGTGACATCAGGAACTGTTTTACGGCGTGCTTATCGATTGCTGACATACGTGTAGTACCTATTGATTGCTGACTAGCAGGGTTAGCCCTGTCTTAATATTTGCGAGGTTTTAGCATCACGAATTTCACTAGGCTTGTCACGACCGCTGGTTTCACCACGTAAGATCGCCACAAGCCGGTCACCCAATTGTTGCTCTACTTCTTCAGTCGTCATACAAGGAGGCTGACCAGTGAGGTTCGCGCTGGTAGAGGTTAGCGGCTTTCCGAAAGCATTACACATCTTTTGTACCAAAGGATGATCCGTCACACGCACTGCAATCGAATCAAATTGCCCCGATACCCAATGAGAAACTTTGTCACTCGCAGGCATAATCCAAGTGTATGGACCAGGCCATGTTGCGTGTACTTTATCTAACTGCTCTTGAGTCAACTGAGATTCATCAACATAAGGCAAAAGCTGTTCATAGTTTGCCGCAATTAAGATTAATCCTTTCTCAACAGGGCGTTGTTTTAGCTCTAGCAATTTTTGAATCGCTTCTGGGTTATCTGGGTCACAGCCAACACCAAACACCCCCTCTGTTGGGTAGGCAATCACTTCGCCTTTTTGTAGTGCTTCTAGCACCTGTTCAAAGTTCTCCACCGGTACTTCCTGATAATCTTGTCTGTTGTGTTTGTACTAAGTGTACAAATATTCATTCTCAGAGACTAAAGCAATTTGTTTATAAAATGTATCAATCGTATTTACAAACGCACGCAAACGTTTGCTTGAGGTAAAAATCCCCGTATAATGCGCACAAATTTATCAGCTCACCTAATTTTGCAGCTTGAAGGAGTTTGAGATGAAAGTCGGTATCATCATGGGTTCTAAATCAGATTGGCCAACCATGAAACTAGCAGCGGACATGCTGGATCAATTTGGCGTGTCTTACGAAACAAAGGTGGTGTCAGCTCACCGTACTCCTCAATTGTTGGCTGATTACGCAAGCAGTGCTAAAGAACGTGGCATTAAAGTCATCATCGCAGGTGCGGGCGGTGCTGCCCACCTACCAGGCATGGCGGCGGCGTTTACCAGCGTACCTGTACTTGGCGTTCCCGTTCAGTCTCGCGCACTGAAAGGCATGGACTCACTACTTTCTATCGTACAGATGCCAAAAGGTATTGCGGTTGGTACATTAGCTATTGGCGAAGCAGGCGCAGCAAACGCTGGTATCCTAGCGGCTCAAATCCTTGGTACACATGATGAAGCGATCATGGCAAAAGTCGAAGCGTTCCGTAACGAACAAACGGAAACCGTATTGGCGAACCCAAACCCTTCTGAGGATTAATCAGATGCATGTACTGGTTCTTGGTGCGGGTCAGTTAGCTCGTATGATGTCTCTGGCTGGTGCGCCACTGAATATTCAAATTTCAGCTTACGATGTGGGCAGCGGTAATATCGTTCATCCACTGACTCAACATGTACTAGGCAACGGCTTAGAAAATGCGATCGAACAAGTTGATGTAATCACTGCTGAGTTCGAGCATATCCCGCATGACGTGCTTGATATTTGCGAAGCGAGCGGTAAGTTCTTACCAAGTACACAAGCTATCAAAGCAGGCGGTGATCGCCGCATTGAAAAGGCATTACTTGATGATGCTGGCGTACGTAATGCGAAATACTATGTGATCAAAACTCGTGAAGATTTTGACCGCGCAATTGAACACGTCGGCATGCCAATGGTTCTGAAAAGTGCATTGGGCGGTTACGATGGAAAAGGTCAGTGGCGTTTAAAAGAACCTTCTCAGATCGACATAATTTGGACAGAAATGGTGGAATGCATTGCTTCAACACCAAATCAAGCCATTGTTGCTGAGGAGTTTGTTCCTTTTAACCGTGAAGTTTCACTGATTGGTGCTCGCAGTAACGATGGCAGTATTGAAGTTTACCCTCTCGCAGAAAACATCCACACAAATGGTGTATTAAGCCTCTCAACAGCAATTGATGCTCCAGAGTTGCAAGAACAAGCAAAAGAGATGTTCACGGCCGTCGCCAATAGTTTGAATTACGTTGGCGTGCTAGCCCTGGAGTTCTTCGACGTTGACGGCAAGTTGCTGGTTAACGAAATCGCACCACGCGTACACAACTCAGGTCACTGGACTCAGCAGGGTGCAGAAACTTGTCAGTTTGAGAACCACCTACGCGCTGTGTGTGGTATGCCTTTAGGTAGTACTAAGCTCGTTCGCGAGACCTCGATGATCAATATTCTCGGTGAAGATACCTTGCCAGATGCGCTACTCGCGATGAATGGTTGCCATATTCATTGGTATGGCAAAGAGAAACGAGAAGGTCGTAAGATGGGTCACATCAACGTATGCGGTGATTACACTGGTGAGTTGAATCGTAGGTTGTGTGCATTAACAAACGTGCTTGATGAAGAAACCTTCCCAGCAGTTCATGAATTTGCCAAACAGTGGCAAGCATAGAAAAGTTGATAAATAGACAACAAAGGGTCGCATGATGCGACCCTTTTTAATTTTGCCTGAGATTTATTGTGATTGTGTATGCTGGCACTTGCGACTTGCACATTGCAACTTAACCCCGCTGGCGAGTTTCTTTTCTACCAACAAGGTAAACCCGCATTCCTCACAGCGACCTCTTACAGGTGGTAAGTTTACCGCAAACTTGCACTTCGGATAGTTATCACACGCGTAGAATGTCTTACCAAATCGGGTCTTACGTTCAACTAAATGCCCTTTACCACACTCAGGGCAAGCGTATAGCTCTTTCGATTCTTGCTCGGGTTCGGGCTGATTGATTGATTCGATATGATGACAAGTTGGGTAATGACTACAGCCAACGAACATGCCGTATCGCCCTTGTCGGAGCACCAACTCATTGCCACAGTCAGGGCAAGGCACACCTAACTCTTTTACGATGTGGCCATCATTACTGTGCAACGGCTTGATATAGTCGCAGCTTGGGTATTGGCTACAACCAAGAAAAGGACCATGTTTGCCATGTTTCAGCCTGACTTCCCCACCACATTTAGGGCACGGCTCTCTCTCAAGCGCATGCTCGTGTGCCGAGAAAAGGTTGTGATCGATTTTACTACTCATACTCACCGTTAAAGCAGAAGATATTAGTGAAGAATACCCTGTTCCTTGGTGTACAGCAGCTCTTCCATCAGCGTGTAGGCATTTTCGTTGCCAGGGACATTAAACAGAACCATAAGAATGATCCACTTAAGGTCTTCAAGCTCAAATTCATTGGTTTCTAGCCCCATTACACGATCGATAACCATCTCACGTGTTTCTGTGGTTAGAACATTAATTTGCTCTAAGAACAGCAGAAAACCACGACATTCAAGATCTAAGCGCTGCATCTCTGATGCCGTATAGATACGTGTCGATGCCGATGCTATGCAAGTTGAAATCGCTGAATGCTCATCACTTTGTTGCAATGCTGCCAGCTCTTCTAACCAGACAAGGGCTTTGTAGATGTCTTTTTGCTGGAAGCCTGCACGAAGCAATTCATCTTCCAACTCGTCTTGTTCGACCTGTAACTCTGCATCGCTATGGATGTAGGTTTCGAATAGATACATAAGTATATCCATCATCATAGCTAGCCCCTCCCCTTTCGAATATAGCCACCGGATACTGCAACAACATGCCCTGAAAGCTCAAGCTCTAAGAGCTGCATCATGACTTCTTGGACAGGTATATTGGTCCTGCTTGCAAGAATATCAACTGGTGTAGCCTCATTTCCTACGTTAGCTAACAGCTGAGGAAATGGCAATTCTTCTTCATCAATTGCCGTAGAAAATAAATCCAAGCTCTGATTAATAGACCAGTCGAGCAAAGACTGTATTTCATTCAACACCTCCTGAGTATTTTGTACGAGACAAGCCCCATTACGAATCAACTGATTACCACCACTGGCATTGGGAGCATTAATCGAAGCTGGTATAGCGAAAACTTCACGGTCTTGCTCAAGAGCGTAGCGAGCGGTGATTAATGAGCCACTCTTTTCTGCTGCTTCGACAACCAACACGCCAAGCGACAAACCACTAATGATTCGATTACGTCGTGGGAAGTTTTCTGCTCGAGGTTTTGCATCTGGGCGAAACTCAGAGACTAACGCACCGTTTTCCATCACTCGCCGCGCTAAACCTCGGTGACGGGCTGGATAAACTTGCTCTAACCCTGAACCCAATACCGCAATGGTTTTACCGTCCGCTTGCAAAGCACCATCATGAGCGTGTCCATCGATACCCAAAGCCAAACCACTGGTAACAATCAGATCATGTTTCACCAAATCTGCAGCGAACTGACGTGCGTGTTGAAGCCCATCAACACTAGCATTACGGCTGCCGACCATGGCAATTTGAGGTTGAGACAAACAACTCGCTTCTCCCTTTATAAATAGTAAAGGAGGTGGAGCGACCGTTTGTTTGAGAAGTGGGGGATACAGAGTATCCGCCAAAGTAACAATATGATGATGAGATGAGGCGCTAACCCAAGTAAGACAAGCGTCGACTTCTTTATCGACCTCAGACCATGCTTGCAGTTGCTTCGTGGTAAAACCCAAAAGCTGAAGCTGCTCAGTTGAGTATCCGACAATATTGCTTGGCGTATCTTTACTCAGCAGCTTATTCATCTTCACCCCGCCAATGCCTGGCAAGCAGCTCAGCTTTAACCAGGCGGCGAGGTCAGTATCATTGCGTAGTTTCATTCGTGGTCGATTCCTCAGCCAGAGGAGAAACCACTGATACCTCTTTATTGATTGGCTTAGTGCTATTGGTAATCAGTGCAAGACTGAAATATTCATAAGGACGAATGACCAGCAGTTCACCAACCTTACTTTGCGGCAAGGTGATCTTAGAGTCGAGTAAGCCACTGTCTTTCACAAAACCATCGCCACCTTTGAAAACCGGGTGCGCATCTTCTTTAAGATCAAACACACTGCCTTGGCGAAGTTGATCGGATGTTCCTTTATCAATCACAACCACTTGATTGGTTGAGCTAAATCGAATGCCCTCAATATTACCCAGCAATGCTGCAGAACTGCCTTTTGGTGATGGCAGTGGGTAAAAGGTCGTCGTGAAATCACCATTTTCTAATGTTTGGACCGGCAAAGCGATATCGTTACGAATAATCTCTTGCAGTTGAGTGGTGATCTTTAGTCCTGAGTACTCGCTTGATGCCTCGATAAGTTCCCCTTTTGCAATCAAACGTAAAGCGGTAATTTGCTTAGATACGTCTTCACGGGAAAATGTTTCGACTGGACGATAGATAGCCCAACCTGTCGCCGTTTGTTCACCACTAATATACAGGGTGTCCTCAGCAGTCAGATATTTACTGCCTTTGCTACTACCCATCACTTTAGCCGCGTTTTCTAGCGTTTCATCGTCCACCAAACGGTCCGACTTGAGGTAAGGCATAACCAAACCTTCAGCAACGGTTGGCACCGCTTTCTTTTCCGTGATACGAGCTTTAGGGCTGAGCTTTTTCACCGCTTTTAAGCTCAATACTGGTTGACCATTAATCCATACCAGCGACAACTTGTCTCCGGGATAAATAAGGTGCGGATTATCGATCTCTGGATTGACCTGCCACAAACGAGGCCACAACCATGGGCTATCCAGATACATTGCTGAAATATCCCAAAGCGTGTCACCTTTGACCACAACATAAGTTTTAGGTGCGTCATCTTTGACGGTAAGCGGTTGGGAGTCCGTGTTTGCTACGGCATTGAAAGAGAAAAGTAACGGCAACGTAATGCGAGAAACGTTGCGGAAAATTCGATTCATGACCCTCGTCCTTGGTCTGTTAGGCAACTACCAGAATGGAAATTGGTATAAGGATGCTGTCATTTAGGTCATAAAATGTCTAGAATTGAGCCAACAAGGTTTGTGCTGTTACGGCACAGTTCAATATTTCGAGTGAATATGTCTGTATTACAAGTATTAACATTCCCAGATGATCGCCTGCGTACCGTTGCAAAACCTGTAGAAGAGGTGACACCTGAGATTCAAAAAATCGTCGATGACATGATTGAAACCATGTACGACGAAGAGGGTATTGGCCTGGCTGCAACGCAGGTTGATATCCACAAACGTATCGTAGTAATTGATATTTCAGAAACTCGTGATGAGCCAATGGTGCTTATCAACCCTGAGATTCTGGAAAAGCGTGGCGAAGATGGCATCGAAGAAGGCTGTCTATCGGTACCAGGTGCTCGTGCACTTGTGCCGCGTGCTGCTGAAGTTACTGTTAAAGCACTAGATCGTGATGGCAAAGAGTACACTTTTGAAGCCGACGATCTGCTAGCCATCTGTGTTCAACACGAACTAGACCATTTGATGGGTAAGTTGTTCGTTGATTACCTATCGCCACTGAAGCGTAAGCGTATTCAGGACAAGCTAGCAAAAATCAAACGCTTTAACGAGAAACAGCAAAACGCTTAATCTCGATACAATTTAATTAGAAGGAAGCCTACCTTGAGTCAGTCTTTACGTATTGTCTTTGCAGGTACTCCGGATTTCGCCGCCCGTCACTTGGCGGCGTTGTTGTCTTCGGAGCACGAAGTAATTGCGGTTTATACTCAACCAGATCGCCCAGCAGGCCGTGGTAAGAAGCTTACTGCAAGCCCAGTAAAAACCATCGCGCTTGAGCATGACATTCCGGTTTATCAACCAGAAAACTTCAAATCAGATGAGGCTAAGCAAGAACTAGCGGATCTGAATGCCGACATCATGGTTGTTGTCGCTTATGGTCTATTACTTCCGCAAGTTGTGTTAGACACGCCTAAACTAGGCTGTATCAATGTTCACGGTTCGATTCTTCCTCGTTGGCGTGGCGCAGCTCCTATCCAACGTTCAATTTGGGCAGGTGATACTGAAACTGGTGTTACCATTATGCAGATGGACATTGGTTTGGATACGGGTGACATGCTTAAAATCGCAACGTTACCGATTGAAGCAAGCGACACTAGTGCATCAATGTACGAAAAACTCGCAGGTTTAGGTCCTGATGCGCTGATTGATTGTTTAGCAGACATCGCAGCCGGCAAAGCAGAGCCCGTGAAACAAGACGACGAGTTAGCAAACTACGCGAAGAAGCTGAGCAAAGAAGAAGCGCGCATTGATTGGAACGATGATGCTGCGCACATTGAACGTTGTGTTCGCGCATTCAACCCATGGCCAATGAGCCACTTTGAAGCGGCTGAAAACAGCATCAAAGTATGGGAAAGTCGTGTCACGGATCAAACCAGCGACAAGCCAGCAGGCACCATTTTGCAAGCGGACAAAACCGGTATTTATGTTGCGACAGGCAACGGTGTATTGGTTCTGGAACAACTGCAAGTTCCGGGCAAAAAAGCCATGTCAGTTCAAGATATTCTGAACTCACGTGCATCTTGGTTTGAAGTTGGCACTCAACTGGTTTAAAAACCAGATAACCGTGTCAAAGACCAATAATACGAACTTTTAGAGGGCAGAGATGCCCTCCTTTACTTTAAGGTACTTATCATGAATGTTCGCGCTGCGGCTGCCAACGTCTTGTATCTTGTCGTCGACAAGGGCCACTCACTTTCAAGCGCTCTTCCAGCGGCTCAACAAAACGTACGACCACGTGATCACGCTCTTTTGCAAGAAATTTGCTATGGTGCTCTACGTTACCTCCCTCGCCTAGAAATGATTGCAAACCAGTTGATGGACAAGCCGTTAAAGGGCAAACAACGCGTTTTCCATCACCTGATTTTGGTTGGCATTTACCAATTGAGCTTCATGCGTATTCCTGCACACGCTGCAGTGGGTGAAACGGTTGAAGGTACTAAAGAGCTGAAAGGCCCCCGCTTGCGCGGTCTTATCAACGCAGTATTACGTAACTACCAGCGCAACCAAGAAGAACTGGATCAAATGGCTGTCAGCAACAATGCGGGCAAATACGGTCACCCGAGCTGGTTACTTAAACTGCTGCAAGAAGCTTACCCACAACAATGGGAAAGCATTGTTGAAGCCAACAACCAGAAAGCGCCAATGTGGCTGCGTGTAAACCACCAGCACCACACTCGTGATGAATACCTTGCGCTACTCAAAAATGAAAACATTGATAGCACGCCACACACACAAGCAATGGACGCCCTAAAATTGGCGGCGCCATGCGATGTGATGAAACTGCCGGGCTTTGAAAAAGGTTGGGTATCGGTGCAAGATGCGGCAGCGCAGCTGTCGATTAACTATCTTGAGCCAAAAGATGGCGAGCTGATCCTAGACTGCTGCGCAGCACCAGGCGGTAAGACAGCGCACATTCTTGAGCGTACATCTGGTAGTGAAGTGGTTGCCATTGATTGCGATGACACGCGCCTTAAACGTGTGCACGAAAACCTGAAGCGCCTCAACCTTCAAGCAAAAGTGGTTTGCGGCGATGCGCGTAATCCTCAAGAATGGTGGCAAGGCGAACAATTTGATCGCATTTTGCTGGATGCTCCGTGTTCTGCAACTGGCGTGATTCGTCGTCACCCAGACATCAAATGGCTACGTCGTGCTGATGATATTGCCGCACTTGCGGATCTACAGAGCGAAATTTTTGATGCAATGTGGGCGCAACTAAAACCTGGCGGCACCATGGTTTACGCGACTTGTTCAATCACACCACAAGAAAACGTGGAACAAGTAAAAGCGTTCTTAGCACGTACTGCAGACGCGCAATTAGTGGACTCCGATCCAAAGCAACCTGGTCGTCAGATTCTACCAGGCGAAGAAGATATGGATGGTTTCTACTACGCAGTGCTAACAAAAAAACACGCGTAACAGCATGCTAAATAGGGCGATTGAAGTGAATTCAATCGCCTTTTTCAGATAACGAGTAAAGAGTATGAAGATCATTATTCTTGGTGCTGGTCAGGTTGGCGGCACACTGGCGGAAAACCTAGTTGGTGAGAACAACGACATCACCATCGTCGACAAAAATGGCGACCGACTGCGTGAGTTACAAGACAAATACGACCTACGAGTGGTCAACGGTCACGCAAGCCACCCAGATGTTCTGCACGAAGCCGGTGCGCAAGACGCCGATATGCTTGTCGCAGTAACCAACACCGATGAGACCAACATGGCAGCCTGTCAAGTTGCGTTCACTCTGTTCAATACCCCAAACCGTGTTGCACGTATTCGTTCTCCAGAGTATCTGGCAGAAAAAGAAGCCCTATTTAAGTCTGGTGCCATTCCTGTCGATCACCTTATCGCACCAGAAGAGCTGGTAACGAGCTACATCGAGCGCCTCATCCAATACCCAGGCGCACTGCAAGTGGTAAGCTTTGCCGAGCAGAAAGTCAGCCTAGTAGCCGTTAAAGCCTATTACGGTGGTCCGCTTGTGGGCAACGCTCTGTCTGCCCTGCGTGAGCACATGCCACACATCGATACTCGTGTTGCTGCGATTTTCCGTCAGGGTCGTCCTATTCGTCCACAAGGCACTACCATCATTGAAGCTGATGATGAGGTGTTCTTCGTTGCAGCAAGTAACCACATTCGCTCGGTAATGAGTGAGCTTCAGCGACTTGAGAAACCTTACCGCCGCATCATGATTGTTGGCGGTGGTAACATCGGTGCAAGTTTAGCCAAACGCCTTGAACAAACTTACAGCGTGAAGCTGATCGAACGTAACTATCAGCGTGCAGAAAAGCTGTCCGAGCAACTAGAAAATACCATCGTCTTCTGTGGCGATGCGGCAGATCAAGAACTGCTGACTGAAGAAAACATTGACCAAGTAGACGTGTTCATCGCGCTGACTAACGAAGATGAGACCAACATCATGTCAGCGATGTTGGCAAAACGCATGGGCGCAAAGAAAGTGATGGTGCTAATCCAACGCGGCGCTTATGTCGACCTTGTACAAGGCGGCGTGATTGATGTGGCAATCTCACCACAGCAAGCAACGATTTCTGCTCTACTAACGCACGTTCGCCGTGCTGACATCGTGAACGTTTCTTCACTGCGTCGTGGCGCAGCCGAAGCAATCGAAGCCGTTGCGCACGGTGACGAAACTACATCCAAAGTGGTGGGTCGCGCGATTGGCGATATCAAACTCCCACCAGGAACCACCATTGGTGCTATCGTTCGTGGCGAAGAAGTTCTTATCGCACATGATCGTACTGTCATCGAACAAGATGACCACGTCGTGATGTTCCTGGTCGACAAAAAGTACGTACCAGACGTCGAAGCGCTGTTCCAGCCGAGTCCATTCTTCCTCTAGGATTTTCCTATGGTCAACTTACGTCCCGTACTGTTTGTTATCGGGCTGGTTTTATCCAAACTAGCCCTTTTTATGTACGTGCCGACTTTGGTCGCGTTTTTCACCGGTACGGGCGGGTTCCTCGACTTCGCCCAGGCCGTAGTGATCACTCATCTCGCCGCTTTTATCTGTTTAACGATTGGTCGAACCGCCAAATTCAAACTCAGCGTGCGTGATATGTTTCTCATCACCAGTTTGGTATGGACTATCGCCAGTGCGTTTGCCGCCCTGCCATTTGTCTTTATCAACCATATCAGCTTTACCGACGCCTACTTCGAAACCATGTCAGGTATCACGACTACGGGTTCGACCGTACTTAGTGGCTTAGACAACATGGCGCCAAGCATCTTACTGTGGCGTTCTATCTTGCAATGGCTGGGTGGTATTGGCTTTATCGTGATGGCAGTAGCTATCCTACCGATGCTTAACGTTGGTGGTATGAAGCTATTCCAAACCGAATCCTCCGATTGGTCAGACAAAAGCAGCCCAAGAGCTAAGACTGTCGCGAAGAACATCGTATTGGTGTATTTGATGCTGACAGGCTTGTGTATCGTGGGATACTTGTTAACTGGCATGAACCTGTTTGAAGCAATCAACCACGCATTCACGACTCTATCCACCGGCGGTTACTCGACATCAGACGGTTCGATGAACCATTTCTCCAACGGTGCTCATTGGGTTGCGACCACCTTTATGTTCCTCGGTGGTTTGCCATTCCTACTGTTCGTAGCGGCATTACGTAAGCGCAGTATCGATGTCTTGATGAAAGACGCCCAAGTTCGCGGCTTTGCTTACCTATTTTTGTTCTCAAGCTTAGTGGTCGCCGCTTGGTTGGTACTTCGTGATGGCTACACCATTTTGGATGCACTGCGAGTTTCAATGTTCAATATTGTTTCAGTGGTCACCACGACGGGTTTTGGCCTGGAAGATTTCACAGCTTGGGGCGCATTGCCATCGACATTGTTTGCTTTCTTGATGATGGCAGGCGCATGTTCAGGCTCCACCTCAGGCGGGATTAAAATCTTCCGTTTTCAGATCGCGATGACACTACTCAACAAGCAAATCATGAAGCTTATTCACCCTTCAGGTGTTTTTGTTCAGCGCTACAATCAACGCCCTGTAAACGATGATATTGTTCGCTCTGTGGTGGCGTTTGGTTTGATGTTTTTCATCACCATCATCTTCATTGCTGGTTGTTTAAGTGCTCTCGGCCTTGATCCAGTCACCAGTATTTCGGGGTCGATTACCGCAGTTGCAAACGTGGGACCGGGGATGGGTGACATCATTGGACCAACGGGTAACTTTGCCCCACTGCCTGACACTGCAAAATGGTTATTAAGCTTTGGTATGTTAATGGGGCGTTTGGAAATTCTGACTATTCTTGTACTGTTCTTCCCTGCGTTTTGGCGCCGTTAAACAGACTCAAATAAAAGGTATAACAATGAAAACATGGATCACTCTGGCGACCCTACTCGCCTCTTCATCCGTTTACGCAGCTGAAGTCGTGAAGCTAGCAGATGGGCGCGAAGTAAAATTGAATGACGACTTCACATGGGAGTACGTCGTGAAGAAAGCAGCGTCTGAAAACACATTAGAAAAAGTTGAGGCGGTAGAGGCGGCTGCTGTTGTTGCATCAACAACAGCCGTAGAAGCAGTCACCACGCAAACCACTAAAGCACCTGAGATTGCAACAATTCCAGTCGTAAACAAAAAAGTGGGCACAACCATAGTCGTGAATGCGAAGAAGCCGACAATGCAGCTGTCCGACTCTGGTGTGGATGTGTTGATTGGTTCAGCGCGTTATGAAGACGGTGAACTGGTCCTACCGACCTCAGTAACCAATCAAAGCTCACAATCGGTGATTCAGGTTGAAGTGGAAGTACAGGTATTCGATATGTCTGGTAAACCGTTGGCGAAAGAAAGCGTCACAGTTTGGCAATCCATCAAACGTATGGCAGACACTTACCTACGTCCGCAACAAGCTGAGCAAGGTAAAGCAATCAAGCTGGCAGTACCGCAGTCGCAGCAATACCAGTTCTCGGCAGAAGTATTAGAAGTGAAGACCCGCTAATACAATAAAATATGCTTAGTCGAGTCTATTTCTATCAACTAGATAGGCTCGACAAAGTAGTAAATAGCGAAGAAATGGCATACACACCCCGCCAAAACAAAGCCGTGCCAAATTGCGTGATTAAATGGGATTCGTTTCGCTACGTAGAAAATCACCCCAATTGAATACACCAATCCACCCGCCGCTAATAGTGTCAAGCCACCAATATCTAAATTAATCGCCAACTGATAAATCACAATCAGCGACAACCACCCCATCACCAGATACGTCATCAAAGACAGCTTCTTGAATCGATATACAAATGCAACCTTCATGATGATACCAATCAGCGCAATGGTCCAAATCACAATCATCAGCCCAATCGCTAATGGAGTACGCAGACTCACCAATAAAAACGGCGTGTAGCTGCCTGCAATCAAAAGATAGATGGCGCAGTGATCGAAGGTTTTCAGCCAACGTTTAGCTTTGGGGTACGGAATGGCGTGGTAGAGCGTGGATGCCAGAAACAGGACAATCATACTAGAGCCGTATATTGCCATGCTGGTAATGGTCAACGTATCCGCTTGGTGGTCGATCGCCTTGATTAAAAGCAACACCAAACCAACGATGCCAAAAATCATCCCAATACCATGAGTGATCGAGTTGGCTAGCTCTTCGCCCTGACTGTATTGTGCTTTCTGTGGTGAGGACATGAACGCGCCTATACTAGAGTTTCGAATATTCACTCTAGTATGGCACATTAAGCTTACACGTGTAAGCTTAAATTATGACTCGTGGGCAGCAGTGGTTTGCTCAAGGTAACTCAGTACCAGCGGACCTACATCTTCTAATTGGGTGCTAACTGGAATGCTCAGTTCTCGTTTAAGTTTGCCGCTGCCTAGTAGGCTCGCCAACATGCCACTCGCCCCACTTCGTGTACGGTCAACTTCAAACCAAAGTTTAAGAGCCTGCTCGTCGCGATGAGCAACAAACTCTAATTCACGCCATACGCCATGATATGGTCCATCGGTTGGCACCATTTCAAACTCTTGCACGAATGGCAAATCAAAGCCTTTCACTTCTTCACACTCGACTTGGCGGATACGCAAACCTTGCGATTCAAAAGCAGACAAAATGGCATCCATAAGTGGGTCAGGTCTAACAGTAAGAATGTCTTTGTCGGTAGGGTCGAGCGCCATCGCAACGTCTAGGCCGGTCTCTAGCCAAACTTTGGCATCACCAATGGTCACAGGCGTATTCCAAGGCACATCGAGTTTAACCTCAAAAGTACGGTCTTCGCCGGGATGGATAGTAAATGCGTATGGGAGGTTCCACTTAGCAAGCACATGCGTTTGCGGTACCCGACGCATGCTGTGTCCTTCGCGAGCTCCGCGATCATCAGGCGCTTCTGCAATGTAACGGCAACAAAGCTTCAGATCGATGTTGTCGATCGCTTGTTCAGTCGCTCCGCCATACACGTGGATAGAAACATCAACGCTCTGACCGGGATACAGTACATCTTGGTTTAGGATCGAATCGACCTTAGCACTGCCGATCCCAAAACTCGCAAGTGTCTTCTTCAAAAATGACATATGCACCTCCTTCGTAGAGATCTCATACTACTACTGCTGATCATGGGATCAAAACAAATTTTCGTCTCGATTTCGCACAGAAAACCATAAAATCCATACAATTCAACTGCTCAACTATCGACCAATTATAGCAGGAGTGCTAACCTATACATGATATGCATGCATATCGTTATTCCTGATGCATTATTTGGATTGGCGAGAGCCAGAAGAGCCACCCTTCAAGCAGTTGAAGCTCAACTCATAATGAATCAGGCCATTACATCGGCAATGGATATGCCTGACAGTTAGGTATCTAAATGCGCCCAACAACAGTCAGGTTCGCACATACTAATCGTAGTGCAATGCGCCGTCGCAGTGGTTTCACTACTGCGCCAAAGGCAAAACAAGTTGCGCCAGCAATGACTCTGGTTGAGAAGACAGCGGTTATGCCAAGTGTTCCAAACAAAGTTATCAAAGCAGCTTAATTAAAAAGCGCGGCAATCACCGCGCTTTTTTCTTTGCTCCCCTACCTTTCCTATTTGGTGTTCGCCAAGCAATTTGATACCTTTAGTAGCAAATAACACCTATAAATTCTGTGGAGAAAGAAATGAAGTGTCATCGTATTGAAGAGTTGCTTGAGCTTCTAGAGCCTGAGTGGCATAAAGACCAAGAAATGAACCTGCTGCAGTTCATCCTAAAGCTAGCAAATGAAGCTGGCTATGAAGGCAAACTGGAAGATCTCACCGACGACGTGTTGATCTACCACCTAAAAATGCGCAACAGCGGCAAAGATGAAATGATCCCAGGTCTTAAGAAAGACCAAGAAGATGATTTCAAGACAGCAATCCTACGCGCACGCGGTATCATCAAGTAAACCGCTCACACCCAAGTATTGATAAGCGACTCATTTGAGTCGCTTTTTTTATAACTAAATCAAACAGTTTAAAAAGGTGGTTATAACTGTTCAGTCATTTATCAGGTTAACTGTACTGACTTTTGTTGTTAAACGTTGACTGCGTTAAAGAAACGGAATTGTTATTGATTGTATAATCGCCGTTCATCAGTATTTACTAAAATAATTATGTTCAGCCATGAATCATGGTATGGACGAAGCAGCAATGTCATCGAGCGACATCACTAGAAATGTCGCCGTACATTATAAAAAGCCTAAAGAAGGATGTGTGCATGAGTCAGGATAAGATTGATATCAAAGATGTGACTCCAAAAACCTTTAACCCGAAAACCCACAAAGGGAAAGGGGATCGTTTCAACCCAAGTAATCGAATCTATGTTCGAGAAAGTAAAGGCACCTTTCAGAAACTCCGTCGCTACGGCGGTTGGTTTTTATTGTTGCTGTTTGCATTGGTACCATGGATTCCTTACGGCGAGCGCCAAGCCATTTTGCTGGACATCGGTAACCAGCAGTTCAACTTTTTCGGCACAACGCTGTATCCACAAGACCTTACCCTACTCGCACTGCTGTTTGTAATAGCAGCGTTTGGGCTGTTCTTTATCACCACCTTCTTGGGGCGGGTTTGGTGTGGCTACTTGTGCCCGCAAACCGTGTGGACCTTCATCTATATTTGGTTTGAAGAGAAGCTCGAAGGCAGTGCAAATAAACGCCGAAAGCAGGACTCCAATAAGCTGACTGCAAATTTAGCCATGCGCAAAACCCTCAAACACATTGCGTGGTTTGCGATAGCTCTTGCGACAGGCTTTACCTTTGTTGGCTATTTCGTACCCATGAAGCAATTAGTCGTCGACTTTTTCACCTTTAATGCCAACTTTTGGCCCGTATTTTGGGTAATGTTTTTTGCTATTTGTACTTACGGTAACGCTGGCTGGATGCGCTCTATTATGTGTATTCACATGTGCCCTTATGCGCGTTTCCAATCGGCTATGTTCGATAAAGACACCTTCATCGTGGGTTACGACACCAAACGTGGTGAAAAACGTGGTCCTCGTTCACGCAAAGCCGATCCAAAGCAACTTGGTTTAGGTGACTGTATCGATTGTGATCTGTGTGTTCAGGTATGTCCGACTGGTATCGATATCCGGGATGGCTTGCAGTATGAGTGTATCAACTGTGGCGCGTGTATTGATGCATGTGACAACACCATGGAGCGCATGGGTTACGAGAAAGGTCTGATCAACTACACCACAGAGCATCGACTCTCAGGTAAGAGTACCAAGGTCATGCGTCCAAAGCTGCTTGGTTATGGAGCGGTACTGTTGGTTATGATTGGCTTATTCTTCTTACAAGTGGCATCGGTTGATCCAGCAGGCATGAGCGTGCTGCGTGACCGTAACCAATTGTTCCGCGTTAACAGCTCTGGCGAAGTAGAAAACACCTATACCTTAAAAGTGATCAACAAGACCCAACAAGTTCAAGAGTACGACTTGAACGTCGAAGGTTTGAGTGATGTCAGCTGGTATGGCAAACAAACCATTCAAGTTGAACCAGGAGAAGTATTAAACTTACCAATGAGCCTTGGCGCAGATCCTGACAAGCTAAACTCTGCGATCACAACAATTCAGTTTATACTCACCGATAAGAGCAACGAATTCACTATCGAAGTGGAAAGTCGATTTATCAAGAAGCTATAACTTCGATGATTAATGGAAAAAGGCTCAGCAATGAGCCTTTTTATTTATATGTCCCAAGGCACCTTCAACTTTGATGCCCTCACGCCAGACTTTATGTGGTACGCGTTAGAGAGCATCGGTATTCGAGCGGAATCTGGATTTCTCGCTCTCAACAGCTACGAAAACCGCGTTTACCAGTTCACCGATGAAGAACGCAAGCGCTATGTGGTGAAGTTCTACCGTCCAGAGCGCTGGAGCAATGAACAAATTCAAGAAGAACATGACTTCACCCTTGAATTGATCGACAACGAAATCCCAGTTGCTCCACCCGTGCGCATCAACGGACACACCCTACACCATTACCAAGGCTACGGCTTTGCTTTGTTTGAGAGTGTGGGAGGTCGTCAATATGAAGTCGACAACTTAGATCAGCTAGAAGGTGTGGGTCGTTTTTTAGGGCGCATCCACAAAGTAGGCAGCCGCCAAGCCTTCCAGCATCGCCCAACGATTGGCTTGCAAGAATATCTTTATCAGCCAAGAAAGGTTCTGCAAAACGCTAACATGATCCCAATGCATTTAGAGAACAGCTTCTTCAACGATTTAGACATGTTAATCAAATCGATTGAAAGCCACTGGCAGGATGGTTTCAATACCATTCGCCTACACGGAGATTGCCATCCGGGCAACATCTTATGGCGCGATGGTCCCATGTTTGTCGATTTGGATGACTCACGTAATGGTCCAGCAGTGCAAGACTTATGGATGCTACTCAATGGTGAGCGCCAAGATAAACTAATGCAGTTGGATATCGTCTTAGAAGCTTATCAGGAGTTTTGTGACTTTAACTCGGCAGAATTGAAACTAATCGAACCACTTCGCGGTCTACGAATGGTGCACTATATGGCATGGCTAGCAAAACGTTGGCATGACCCGGCATTTCCGCTCGCTTTTCCATGGTTCAATGAGCCAAAATACTGGGAAGGTCAGGTCCTTGCATTTAAAGAGCAGATTGCCAACTTAGAAGAAGCACCACTGTCTTTAATGCCTCAATGGTAAGTCAGGCCGAACAATTCAAAATGGAGATATTTAAATGAAAAAGCTGTTCGCACTGTTTTCTATGCTGATGCTAAGCCTGTCGGCACATGCAGCGCAATTCAAAGAAGGTGAACATTACAAAGTATTGGATCTAGAGGCATCGAAAAAGCCTGTAGTGACTGAGTTCTTCTCTTTCTACTGCCCACACTGTCATTCATTCGAGCCTATCATTCAGCAGCTGAAACAAAAGCTACCTGAAGGCGTAAAACTACAGAAGAACCACGTATCCTTCATGGGCGGAAACATGGGGCCTTCAATGAGCAAAGCATACGCGACCATGGTTGCTCTAAAAGTAGAAGATAAGATGGTGCCTGTGATGTTTAATCGTATCCACAACATGCGTAAGCCACCACGTGACGATGCTGAAATTCGTCAAATCTTCCTAGACGAAGGTGTGGACGCGAAAAAATTCGACGCAGCATTCAAAGGTTTCGCAGTCGATTCAATGGTTCGCCGTATGGACAAGCAATTTGAAAACAGCGGTCTAACAGGCGTTCCTGCAGTTATCGTTAACAATAAGTACCTAGTTCAAGCGCAAGGCATTAAGTCAATGGACGAGTACTTTGCACTAGTAAACTACTTGCTAACGCTTAAGTAATCTGTGCAAAAACAAGAAAGGGGAGCAATGTGCTCCCCTTCTTTATTTGTGTATTTTTATTTGTGTATTTCTTGCAGCAGTTGATCTTTCTCCTGCCAAACATCACCAAGCCATTGTTGGAATTGGCGTTTATACGGCTTGTCATTAAAATAATCGCCCAATACACGTTCGTCGACAGGAAGCACTTTCACACGCACGACAATCTTGGTCATACGCCCCATAAGAATATCTTTAAATGGCTTCTCCGTATTCTCTGGATATGCCAAGGTCACATCAATGATGTTCTCAAATTGCTCACCCATTGCCGCTAACGTATAAGCAATACCACCTGATTTTGGCTGCAACAAATATTGATAACCCGCTCGACTTTTACGCTGCTTCTCTTGTGTAAAACGCGTTCCTTCCACGTAATTCACTACTGTAGTTGGTGTATGTTTAAACTTGGCGCAAGAGCGGCGCGTCGTTTGCAAATCTTGTCCACGTTTATGTGGATTACGGAGCAGATATTCACGAGAATAGCGACGCATAAATGGCATATCTAATGCCCAACAAGCCATACCAATAAAAGGCACGTAAAGTAGCTGTTGTTTTAGGAAAAATTTAGGCATAGGGATGCGATCTTTAAATACGCAGCACAGTACAACAATATCAGTCCAACTAAGATGATTACTGATCAGTAGGTACCAACCATCTTTCTTTAAGTTTTCTCCGCCTTGAACATCCCATTCAACGCGATTAAACAAAGCAAGGATGCCTGCATTGACTGTAGCCCAAACCCACATCATTTTGTTTGCAGCTTCGGTACCCTTGGCTTTGAGCTTTGCTGTTGGAAGCAAAAGCTTAAAAATGGCAATGATACAAATAGCGATGGAACAAATCGCAGAATTTATAATCACAAAAGAAGCGTTAAAAATGAGTAACAAATATGCCAACATGGTAACCAATCAGTAACTAGTGTACGTGAACAATAAAACAGCGTGTAATTATACGAATCCGTTGCCACATTGGAATATTTGTAATAATGGTCAGATTTGTTTCACTGTAAAACCGGACCAACGCTCAACTAACATTCTTCATTCGACAAACAAGGAGAAAGCGAATGAATCCAAGGCTAACCTTACTGCCTTTGGCTCTTATCGTCAGTACAGCTCAGGCTCAACTTGCTGAAACAGCAGGTTTTAGCGGTGAAATTTCGCTCAATGCAGGCTTCGTTTCATCAGAATCTCATTTCAATACCGATAATAGCAGCACCATCAACTCTCTCGATCAAAGCGCTGAGAGTGATAGCTCCTTTATTGCTGCGCCATTAGGCAACATCGCTTATACATTTGGTAGCAAACTCAACCAGCAAGTATACGTTGGTACTACGCGTGCCGATATTGCAGTGGGTACTTTAGCGTTCCAGTTAGGATATCAGTACCAATTGCCATCAGGCACAATATTAGATGTCTCTTACCTTCCTACCGTTTTAAAAGGTGAAACGTGGCGCAACCCATATAAAACAGGCTCTGCAAGACAAACCACTGACGAAGGTGGCAACGCGTACCGCTTCCAAATCAAACGCTTCTTAGATGACAACTTTAACCTTGATTTGGCATACGCAGACAAAGATGTGGAAAAAGATGAAGTCACTGACCGCACTTTAGCCCGTGATGCGAAAGTATATTACGTAAAAGGCGATTATCGTATCCCGTTGAGTCGCACATCAATGCTACAACCTGCTTTAACCTACATTAATCAAGATGCCGTTGGTGATGCCGAGTCATTTGATTCATATGGTTTAGACTTAAGCTGGTTCCAATTTATGAACCGTCACCGCTTTGCCTTAACCGCTGGCTACACAATGAAAGACTACCAATCAGCAAGCAACACGTTTGGTAAAACACGTAGCGACGACACATTAAGTCTGTTTGCGGCATACGAATACGAAAATGTATTCGATTGGCAAAACTGGTCGTTCATTTCTCTGGCTGGCTACAGCAATACCGGTTCGAATATCACTTTCTACGATGAGAAAGAATATTTAGTTTCAGTTGGTATGAACTACAACTTCTAAGATCGATACTCGCAGTAAATGGGATCCATTTGCTGCGAGTATAAAATGGACTGATCGTCACAATAAAAACAATTCATTGCTCAAACAATAGCCAATCGAACGCTCTTGTGGATAATATGCGCCCTATTTATTATTTGCGAGAGCCATACATGCACATCGATCCTCAATACGCTTCCGAACAAAACTTAATGAGCGTTCTTTCCAAGAACTTTCCGGGTTTTATCGCTGTGCGAAAAGAGACAGGTGAACATGTCGCCCTCAACCAGCGCTACCGTGCTTTCTTCGAAGAAGACATTCTCGGCATCAGCTTAGACAACATGATCACAGATTGTGATAACGAAGACCTACGAGATCTGTTACTTCAATGCAAACGCAACGACCAAGCTTTGATCGACAGCAAAGCCCCGATGCGAGTGGATATTGAAACCTTTCAAAATCACCACTTTGAATCGATGCGCTACCTTACCGAAGTTAATGGTGAGCGTCATATCGTATTGATGGCATGGGATATAACAGCGCGTATCGAAGAACAAAACCAGCTAAAACAAAGCCTACATTACGATCACCTAACAGGTGCATTAAATAAAAAAGCGTTGATGTCAGCCATACAAAAGGGCTGTGACTGCTGCGTTGTGGCTTATCTTGATTTGGATAAATTCAAGCAAGTTAACGACACTTATGGTCATGCTATTGGAGATAAAGTACTGATCGACTTTGCCACCTTAATGATGCAAAAACTGGGAGAGAATGGCACGCTCTACCGAGTTGGTGGTGATGAGTTTGTCATCCTATTTGATTGCATGCCATTATCCAGTGCTCAAGACATCCTGTTGAATATTCGCCAATTTGTAGAAAATGATATCCATCTACATGGTATCTCATTCAGTTTTGGCTTGGTGGAGTGCCAAGAGAATCTTGAGCAATGTATCGAGCATGCAGACCAAGCACTCTACCAAGATAAACGCAACCGAAAGCAGGCTTAAATTTATACTGCCTGCGCCGTCAACTGTTTGAGTAATCTATCCATCGCTCGATACCCCAATGCTTCTGCAAGGTGAGTTCGTTCAATTTGTGGTGAACCTTCCAGATCAGCGATAGTACGCGCAACTTTGATGATGCGGTGATACGCGCGAATCGACAATCCCAAGCGGTGCAAAGCGTTCTCTAGAAACTCGGCATCGCTTTTTTGTAGCGGGCAAAACGCTTCAATTTCTCGACTGCCCAACAGTGCATTAACCTTACCGCTGCGATTGAGCATATCATTGCGTGCTTGATTTACTCGTTCCTTGACCGCCGCTGTTGGTTCCCCTCGATCGCCCCCTTCAGATAATGTGCCTTTCGGCAGAGCAGGAATTTCCAGCGACATGTCAAAACGATCTAGAAGCGGACCTGATAAACGTCCAAGGTAGCGCAAAATAGCTTGTGGATTCGTCCGTGCTTGATTTTCTTCATAATATCCTGTCGGACTGGGGTTTAATGCACCAACCAATTGGAATCGAGCAGGAAAGCGCGTTTTACCTTGTGCTCTAGAGATAATAATTTCTCCTGACTCTAAAGGCTCTCGCAAAGAATCGAGCACCTTACGGTCAAACTCCGGCATCTCATCTAAAAACAACAACCCATTATGGGCTAGAGATATCTCGCCCGGTCTTGGTACTGAGCCACCTCCAACTAAAGCAGCCATTGAGCTGGAATGGTGCGGAGCGCGGAACGGTCGCGTCTTCCAATTGTGTTCATTGATTTCACTTTGAGTCAGCGACGCCACAGAAGCGGTTTCCATGGCTTCTTCATCGCTCATCTCTGGCAATAAATCACATAGCCGTGATGCCAACATGGTTTTACCTGTACCTGGAGGACCAAGAAAAAGCTGACTGTAACTGGTATCACCCCAATTAAACAAACGCTCTTGAACAAATGTATATTGAGTGTCACCACACTCACTGAAAATCTTTGAGACTCTTATCTGAATAGCATTTTTGAGAGTTCGGTAGCGTATTGCTTTAAGACCGGTTCGTTTAAGAGTTTCTGGGGTCTCACCAATCCAAGCAAAGAATCCATCTGAAAAGCTCAACGCTGATGCATTTATCTCTAACACTTGCTGGTGAGCTTTTGTTAGTTCGTCTTCTCGCTTGAATTGAGCTTGATACTGCTCCCTTGTTTGAACAACGGGAGTTACCAACTTCTTTTGCTTCTGAGCAATAGCTTCTTGCCTGTGAGCTTCTCTGCGCTTCTGTATGTACAATTGTTCTTGCCTAATAGCTCTTAGAACTAAATCAAAAACTGAATTGCAACGCTGTGCGTTGTCTGTGTTTTTAGATCTGTTCTTCGTAGAAGAACTGTTAGTGCACAATTTTGAGGGTTTCTGCGTGCACAAAAATGACTTTAACGACTGGAAAGCAAGTTGCTTGATAAGCTCGAAATTGAACGAGTAGCGGTTGTTCTGGAACTTAGCACCCTTGATATCAATATCACCGTTTCTCAGCTCTCGCTTGGTCTGCTTGTTTGAGTCTGTTTTAGATAGCAAGCCTACTTGCACCAATAGCTTGGTCGCATTGGTAACAGTGTTTCGATGGATTCCCATTTCCGCAGCTATGCGTTGGGTAGACGGGTAAGCACATCCCTTTGATGGGTTGAAGAACTTAGCAATTCGAATTGCGACTTCAATAGCAGTGCGCTCTTGCTTTCCTACAGGAGCAATCTTAGATAGATGCTTAATTAGTTGATTGTGGTGGCGTACTTGAGGTTTTTCTTGAACTGCTTCGATCACTAATTAATCACTTAGTTCTTATGATAAGAACAATTTATTGCCATCCATAGCTCATCAGTGATTTAATCGACACGTTCAGTATCGATCACGCTGAGCAACTGGTGACAGGTGCTTTCTGTTACCAACCCACAAGAACGAGTTGCCGCTCTTTCTTGTGACAGGAAACCCGCCTCACTAGCGGGTTTTTTTGTATCTGCTGAAAATGAAATACATCAGCATCACGCGGGACTATCTACAGATTCAACTCAATGATCAATCAAGATCTACTCTTCTAATAACTGACTGATCAGTAATTGATCATTACAGTACAAACCGTGCTCAGTTCAGTCAGTAGTGACTTATTTTCTTTTTACTTCCTTACACTTACGTCATTAACAAAACAATCTAAACCGCAGACTTAAGAATTCCCGCTTTCAATATCTAAACTCTCATTTTGAGAAGTGCACTATTATCAGAATGTGCTTTAAATCGATCTGAGCGATCCCCTGAGACGCTTTTTAGAGAAATTTGAGTGTATATAGCTTTAGATACAAAAAAGCTCTCAGAGATCATTTGAGAGCTTTTCAGTAGCGCTATACATATCTGTAGTGCTGTGTGTTATTCAGCACATTGAGAATTGAGCAGTTAACTTCTCAGGTTCCGGCATTTAACGCCACCTAACACAACAACTTCATCAAGACTCTTACCAACTAGCTCTAGTGTGCTGTTATCCATGTAAGTAATGATAACCTTGGTTAAGGTCATACAGTCCGCTCCAAAGTTATAGAAAGAAGGTCCAAACCTACCGTTAAGAACCTGCTCTTTACTAAAAGGCCCTGTAAAGCGATAACCTTTAGAGTATTGCCCAGTGATAGTATCGCGCTGTCGCTCCCCCACACGGTCATAGTGATTCGTCCAGAAATCAAAATACTTAATCTGCTTATCAACCATATTGTATGCAGTTACCGATAGGTTCACGCCTCCCGCTGTATTCGGCGGAATTTGGAAATAGTTAGTTATGACGATAGGCTTTGATGAGTCATTGCGATGTTTTTCTACCTGAGGGTGAACGCAACCCGTTAGAGCGACCGCGCCAATCAAACCAATTAAGATACTTTTCATTTTATGTCCTTGTGAGCATTAAAAGGTCGAGCATCATAGGATTGAATCTCTTTGGTGTCGGGTTGTTTTGATTGTAGGTCTTTTCATTAGCCCTGTAGTCCACAGACCTAAGGTATTACAGGGCTGATTTTTTGCCTTTTAATAGGGTTTATAGATAGGATTATTAGTATAACTAGACAAATTCTTTCTAAAAACGCCCGAAACCAGTGATACCAAGGGCTCCGAGCGTTTTGCTAGTATAAGAGGTTACCGAATGTTTGTGAGAGAAAATTACGAAAATAATTAGTCATAAATACAGGAGTTCTGCCAATCACTTTTTCGGTCTTTTGGATGCTTTTCATAACATAAGAAACCCAGTCGGAAGAATACATAACCGTAGTATTAACCTTCCGTGCTGCACTCCTCTTGCTCACCTCACCAAGAGAGTTTTGTAATGCTAACGACAATGAGTGTTCCTGACCTTCTCTGATCCGGATTCCGCCATGTATATGTGGATTGAATGAGTTACTTGTTTTCTTCAACTCTAGAGAGAACCACAAATCCTCGGTGTCTATACCAGCTTTTCTCAAATGGCGCTTGAGATTCTTGGCTAGATAATCGATAGGATTACCTGAGTTGACTGCTGATTGATATGTATATGGCTCTATACGAACAGTGAAAGCCATCAGAGTCTCACCGTAATCTATCGTTTGAAGCCAGTAATCAACAGAAGCCTTTAGTTTCTGTTTAATGTCCATATAATGTTTTTGCTGATTACGCTCGTTTCCATCGAGCTAAAAATTACCGTCTCAATGAGGCGGTTTTTCTTTTTAAGAGCATAGAAAGTCACCTTTTACCGCAATGGGACTCAAAATATCGATATCGAAGCTATCGAGCTCTTTTCCAAAATCATTAAGCATCGATTCATCCACAGTCATGTTCAAAACACGCTTAACAACTTGGTGGTATACCTTTGCTTTTTGTTCTCTTCTTTCCTCCGCTACTAACTGACCGTAGCTAGAGCGCTCAATAAGTTGGTTGACAACCTGCCTTGTAGTAACTCTTTCAAAGCCCCATCGTCGTTCGGAAGCACCTACTTTATGTGCTCGTTGAACACCGATAGGTACTTGCTTAGACTTCAGTTTGTAGCCATGGAGTAAGAGAACTTTATTCAGGCGCCTCTGGATACCAAGAAGCTCGTTCTGGTAAATCATTTTGGATTGGAAAGAGTTGTGGTGGGTAAGATTTGTTAGAAACTCAAAGACATCTAGAGCGTCTACGTAATTGGCTCTTTTGAGGTCAAAGAGTGTAACGTTTACAACTTCCTTGGGAAGCCTTATAAACCGGTGGTATGCGTTGTTCAAAGTGCCCTCCTAGCTCTGAATGAACTAATCGCAATCTACCACTAAGCAAAACCTATAAAAAGCATCCTTAATATAAGATTTAGCCTAACTGTTTCATATACTTACATATATTCATGAAAGTTTTTTGTGTGCATATATCTACTAGTATAAGAGTTCATTTATCTTGGGGAACTCAAGAGCCAACAATATCATAATGTTAGTACTTCTTGAGGAACCCCCATAAAACCGTCTTCTGTGCAGTGCTCCTATAACCTAGCTTCAGCCTATACGCTTGTAGGAATGGTCTAAGCACCAAGCGTACCCTTTCAATTTTAATGCCCTCTGGTAGTTCTGTGCTCAGAACAGTCTGCCTTCCTAACTTTTCTATAAATTCAAGATATTCAATAGCTAGTGAGTCATACTCCTTGTCCAGAGTAGACTTCAGTTGTTCTAGGATAAGGTCAGGGATCTCAACGAACTTGGTCTTTTTCATTACAGGTTCAAAAAGTGATTTGAGTTAATAGTTTGGTGAAACTAGTGAATCTCAATTGTAGTATCAAGATGTAATAGCTCTAATAGCTCCGATAAATGGTTGCTATTAGTATAAGGTTTTCAAGGAAAGTTGAAGGTGAGACTGGCACTAATAGGGTCTATATAAACAGACTTATATAGGGGAAATGACAGATTGATCTTGTGAGCTGTATGATTCGAGTGCGGCAGGAGTTACTGCCGCCTTTAACATCACAATCAAAAGAGCTTAATGTTTGAATTTATATCGACTTGAGGGCAACTGAAGTCCACAGCTCTGACTATTTGGTCTACTTCTGAAAAGTAACTCTTGTCACGTAACAGTAGAACACTATCCGTGTTTAAGTCTTTTGCTTTTAGCAGCTTCTGCTTGTCCTCCAAAGACCCCATAATTAAGTGCATATTGGCTGAAATTTTACTTTCTCTTAAAGTAATATCTCTATTCGACTGCCCAACAACAACTAAGAATCGTCCGTACTCAATAATCGCTCGTGATGCGTGAAGGCTACCACCGACCAAATCAGACTGAACAAGAACGACGGCTTTAGCTAATGCAGCTTGAATTCTGTCACGCTCAACAAAGTTAGATCTACCAACAAAAGAGTTATAGTTGTATTCAGTAATTAATAAACCATTACTTTTTACGATCTCACTAGCAAGCTCTTTGTTTTGTGCTGGATACACCTTTTCTAGTCCATGTGCTAGAACAGCGATTGTTTCGCCCCCAGCTCTTAAACATGATTCATGAGCTATGGTATCAACGCCTTTCGCTAGCCCACTGGCTATAACCCACCCATTATCTGAGAACCATTGCGTTACTCTATCAGCGATTACAACTCCATGCTCGGTCGGCTCCCTAGTACCAATTACTGTGATGCATTCCTTTTTTAGAAGATGAATATTTCCAGAACAGAACAAGATCGGCGGTGCATCTGACACCGCCTTTAAAGATTGAGGATACTCAGGGTCCAATCTAGATATGATGAAATGCCCAAAAGAAGTTGAGATATCAATTTGCTCTCTAGCTTTGGAAAAAGCCTCTTCTATATCTTCTTTTGAAAAGACTCCACCAAAACGCCCTGACTCAAAACAGCTATCAATTGACTGTTTTGTAGTTTCCACTGAAATAGCTAGCTCATTTAAATACTTCTTGCCAACACCTTTTAGGTATCTATAGGCAAGCAATGATTCTGTATAAGCCGAGGTCATACTTCTTCCAAATTTTCAGTATAGTGACATTGAGGTGTCTTACTATATCCGAGACATGCCAGGAAGTAAGTCCCTTCTTTGCGATTCTTTTTTTTCACCACATCATTTCCACAGGAAGGACATTCTTTAACTTTAATGTTTTCAGAATAGGTGCATTTATTGGTTGTCTCAAAGAACCCTGTACACCCGTAAAAGTGAATCCCATCTTTTTTGTTCGGAGTAACTCTCATTAAACGTCCACATTTAGGACATACTTTTGCATCTTCCCTGATACTAACCGTTTTGGCTAAACATGCACCAAACGTTAATGAAGCTCCGGCAGTATCCAGAATGTCAAAAGCATGAGCAAAAGTTGCTCCCGTTGTAATTACATCATCTAACACCAAGACCGTAGCACCTTTTACCTTTTCTAGGTACTTTGGTTTAACCGTCATATGATCTTGCAATTCAGCAAGACGACGATCTTTACCACCAAGGGTTTTCAAGCTTTCAGCCCCAGCCGAGAATTCGAATAAATCAGGGATAAATTCAGACTTAGAGTTCGCTTCTCCTTTAATACGAGCAAGCATATTTTCAAGTCTAGGGTTTTTGCCTTTTTTCGCAGGAATAACTGTCACAAAGTCAAAATGACTCGCTTCATCTCCAAACACGAACGTAGGCAGTGTTTCGACAACTCTAGAAAGCAAATTTACATAGTACTGCGGGATTGTGTATGACTTTGACAGTTCTTTAGCGTAGATATCTTTAGATAGTTGATGATTTTCATGTAGCTGAGCTGTGAGCGTATTACTTTGACTAAAATAGCGCCCGAAAGAGATTAGCTTTATATCCTCTTTCTTAAGTGGAACAAGCTCTCCTTTTACGCTAAGCGGCAGAAAGTTAAGCTGTTTTTTCGGAAAATCAAAAGCTCTTTTCAATGCCGTTCTGTCAGCAATCAAAGAAATCTCATCATAATCATCGAGGAAGTCCACCAAATGCTCGGAGTTAAGTATCGCTGCCGGAATTTGAGCAATTGGATTTTTGTTCGCCCAAGAAGGTGCGATTGGCTTGATACCTGCGGTATACGCCGCTACAAAGTCAGTATCTTGATCACCCACATAGATAACTTTAGAGTGGCTAGTTAAGCCAAGCTTTTCTAAGGCAAGGTCAATACCTTTAGTTGATGGTTTAATACCACCAGCACCAACCTCATCGTAGCAAACAGTAACATCAAACATGTCTATATCATGATGTTTTAGCACTCTTTCTGTATACCAACGGGGAGAGTTAGTTACCAATGCTAGAGGAATGCCTTTTTCCTTAATTTTCTCCAACATCCATTTGACGGGCTTGTAGATCTTAGAATTGTGAATGTTCTCTTCTAAGCCTTGAATATCACGGGACGTTCTGTAATCAGCCAAGCTAGATGTTGCTACTAATGTGTCGTCCAAATCGAAAAAGATAGCGTCTAAACGCATAGTATTAAGCCTCTGAAATAATAATTTGTTTCAGAGGCTATATGAGCATCCTTTCTTAATCAATCATGATCATATTGATACTATTATTTAGGTCACAATATCGGAACGACTTTATTCCAGTGACGCTTAACCGTTGCTATACCCAACCCCAGCTTTTGAGCTACTTCACTCTGAGATAATCCTTCAGATTTACACTTCAATACGTTTGTCGTTGTTTCTTTTGCCGCTGGTCTACCAAGCTTCTTACCTTGAGCTTTGGCTCTGTTTAACCCCTCTTGCGTTCGTTCTCTAATGCGATTTCTTTCAAACTCAGCAAAAGCAGAAAACATCTGAAGCATCAACTTGCCTTCAGAGCTTCCCAGATCCGAAACAGGTAAGTCTAGTGAAACAACATTGACCCCTTTGCTTTTCAATAACTCTATAGTCTGCTGAACATCAATATTGTCTCGACCTAAACGATCAAGCTTTAGAACTACAAGCATATCCTTTGCCTCCAGCTTATGATCCACCAATGCTCGAAACTCTTTTCTTTCCATAGCGAGCACACTGCCAGATACCGTCTCAGAGATGACTCTGTTATCTTGCACTTCATATCCAGCATTACGTATAGCTAGGATTTGGTTTTCTGTTGTCTGCTCTATTGTAGAAACTCGACAGTAAGCAAAGATGCGTCCAGTAGTCATTGTTTATCTCATTACTAGTATCAAAAATGTAGTATCACAATACAGACGGTATCATTTATTGTCAATGCTAGTTTTATGATACCAATAGGGGTGTAGGTTATCTAGTATCATTTAACGAGTGTTTTTTGATACTAATTAAGTTTGCGAGTTGGGGGGAGGAACAATGAAAAAGCCAGCATGAGGCTGGCTTTGTTTATCTTTAGTGCTTGTTCTTGAAATCTTCTGCTGCTTGCACAAACTTATCCATGTAAGCAGGACTATTACAAGACTTATGTGCCGTAGGATCTGCAATACCGACTACGCAGTAGTGCTCAGAATCCATTAAACCTCTGGTGTAAATTAGCCATCGGTCACTAGTTCGGTAATATTGGCGAAGAGGGCGTCCTCCTCGTTCAAATTTCCATTCACGTTCAGTTCTAGCTGAACCGTCTTTCTTGAATGGAGTAAACAAATGCATGTGCCATAACTCTGCTTTAATTGCTGAGTCAGGCCTGTCCATTCGAGCATCACGACCAAGATACCAAGGTGTTGCGATTCTATCGAAGTACTTCAATAGATCAGCCTCTAGCTCATCTTTAGAAAAGCCCATCTGCTGAAGTTCTTGAAGTACTCTTGAGTGAAAGGTAATTTTCGCTGGCACACTAACTCTCCGCCTTAATGAATTTCTAAAGCGGTGTTAGTAGCTTGATGCATAGCAACAAAAAATTCTTCAGTTGGTTCGAAGTTAGTTTCGTTCCAAATATCATCAGACATACACTGTCTGGCCAGACCATTTAAATCATAAATAGCAGTACGTAAGCGAACGATACCCACTAGAACATCTCTAGTAGCCTCGATGACCTCTTTACCGTTAGGGTCTAGGGCGAACTGAACCTGACGTTCAGCATAGTGTTTTTTACCCATTTCCTCTAGACCACGAACCATCATTTCAAGACCATCCATCATACCAAGAGGAACATCAAATGCCTCTTCAGGATTTTCCATGTCAAGAATTTCAAAATATGCTTTTTGCAGGTTCGCAACCTGTTCATTAAGAACAAGTGAAACGGCTGCACTCTGTTCAAGTAACTCATTAAGTTTTTTACTATCGATCAGAGAACAACGAACCTCGCTTTCACATACTGCACCAAAGTCCGCAAGAAGTGTGTGTGTTGCTTGCGGTACAGAAGCAAAAGCTCCTGAAGACAGAGCAGACATTAATACACTCATAGCTAGCCCCTTCATAGGAAGACTCCGTTTGATAATTGTAGTAGTTATTGATGGCGACGCGTATTGTAAAGCTGAGTTTTAGCCAAAAACTCATCAAGTTACGGTCGCGGAATTATCCATTTCCGGAGTCAGATTACAACCATTTTTCGGTTAAATACAAATCAGAATCAAGCCCTAAACATCAGTTTTTTCTGTTAAATCCTCAACCAATGCTTCGACAACAAGTTTCTTATTCATACCCCTAAGTTGACCTCAAAAAAATATTTTTAAGCGCTATAGAGCCTCACTGGGCTCCAATTTGGGGTGTTTACTAAACAGGTTTACTAATAAATCTAAAAAATTTTTTAGTTTTCCCAACAATTCTCACACTTTTAATAGTAAGGGCGCGGATTTTAATCTATATCCCCCCTCTGTTGTCTAATAACTAATCAGAATAAGCAAGGGGATTTATAAATTATAATCTCTACCACATATATCGACCGATATATTATTTTCTATAGATCAAGCCTTTACCTTTTACGCAGTGTTTCTTTAACAATATAAGTAGCAGGTAAAAACTCTCTCATATCCCATGACGGTTTAACGACATAAGAGTTTTGTCTTTTATCAAACTTGAGCAAAACTTCACGGCTTTCATCTACTGTTATAGTCACTAACTTATTGATTGCATCAAACTGAATACTATCGATGCACTGTGACAGTTGAGAGTTTATCTTTGCTCTCAGAGGGACATTAGACTTATCGGCTGCATCTTTCCGCAAAGTAGCAAGCGTTATCCTTAGCTCTTTCCAGATATTGCTTGATGCTGGTCCAAGCTCTAACTGATCTACTTGCTTCTCTAATATAGAAGACTGTTTTTCAAGCTCCTTTAGCTGAGCCTCTCTTTGATCTAGCTTTGTTAGTAGAGCCTTACTGCCGGAACTAGAGTCAAGGTAATCAACTAGTCTTGCTATGGACTCTTCTACTGCAACTTTCTCTCTATATATAGAATCAAAACGCTCACGAGCTCGAGATAACTCTTCTTGATTGGGAGAACTATGTAACTTTAGATCTAGTGTCGCTGCTACGTTAAGTATTGCTGCTTCTACTACAACATATCGCATTGAAGCATATTGGCATTTTATCCCGTCGTAATGGGTTTTCTTCTTCGCCCGACTACAAACTAAATACTGCCCACCTTTGGAGCCTCTTCCTTTGTCGACATAGTTCATTGATGCACCGCAGTTCTTACACTTAACAAAACCAGTAAATAGATTATTGATAAGGCTCTTTCTGATACCACTAGTCTTGTTAGTTCTACTCGCTATTGCTAACTGTGCCTTTTTGAAAGTAGATACATCTATTGCTTGGGGATAGAAACCAAGTATAGGGTCTCCATCCTCAACACGCTTTCCGCCCTCATTTCTATGGGGTTGATACTCACCTAAGACCGTCCTAGCCCGTAATATCTTCTTTATATAGGTAGAGTGCCATCCTGTTTTAGATCTTCCCCAAGGCTCTAACCCCTCTTCGTTAAATCGCCTATGTATAGATGTGGCTCCCATACCATTGATAGTCATTTGGAAAATACGTTTGATAATGGCAACCCTCTCCGGAATCAATTCATAGCCATTACTCGTAAGCTTTATCCAGTGAGGGTTGTTGTACCGTGTAGGTTTGAGGTTTTCTCGGGCTAATCGGCGCTTTTCTTTGTGTGCCTCTCTAAGACGCTTAGATTTAGTCTCACTTTCTTCATGTGCCCTCATCATCAAAACCAGGGACATCATCAGGTCACCAATGTTATCTAATGACTCTACTGTAAATACCCTATTATCTTGTAGAGTCACAATATTAATTCCGAGTTCAAGAAGGTGCATGAATCTTTGTAACGCTATAGAAATTCTCTCTCGACTAAGCCTGTCCATTGATTCAACTAATAGATAAGAACCTTTAGGTATCTGACCTTGTTGAACCGCATTGATAAACTCACCTAACGCTCCTTCTTTTACATGGTTTCCGTGGTAAGCCGATAGTCCTAAGTCTCTGAGAGTAAAGTCTGCTAGTTCTAAGTTCTGCTCGTAGCAATATTTTTGAGCTGCTTCTGTTTGCCTTCTAAAGGAATCTCCTTTTGCCTGCTCTAAGGAGCTGAAACGAACGTAACTGTATGCTAATGGAGTAGTCACAAACTTTCCTCGTACTAAATTTTTTCAGCACTTTAGGAGCTCCATTCTGCGTATTCAAGGGTGGGGTTATTCCAGACACTCTAATAGTAGGTTGTGATTGCCAGCCGCAGCAATTTCTAAAGCGCGTTTACCTTGTTGTTGACCAATGATGTCTTGTAAATCACGACCGTGCGTTTTGGTCTCTTTTTTCTTCGGGGTTTGATATAAATTCAATTGATGCTGACCACAAAGCTCAGCACACACTTCCAGTAACGATTGGGCTGATTTATGCTGCTCTTTCCCCACTAATGCCGCTTGATCACCATTCGCATGAGGCACCACTAAACGACGCTGTTTTTTGTTCGCAGCCAACGCAGCAGGTAGCACGCCTTTTACAGGTCTCAGCCCTCCAGAAAGGGCTAATTCACCAACAAATTCGTAGTTTTTGAGCTTATCTGTCGCGATTTGTTCTGAAGCAGCCAAAATCCCTAATGCAATCGGCAGATCAAAGCGCCCACCTTCTTTGGGCAAGTCAGCAGGAGCCAAATTGACCGTAATTCGTTTTGCTGGGAACTGAAAGTTGGAATTAACGATCGCACTTCGGACACGATCTTTCGATTCTTTTACTGTGGTTTCCGGTAGACCCACCAGCGTAAACCCCGGCATCCCATTACTGATGTGGACTTCCACGCTTACCGACGGCGCTTGCACACCCACACTTGCTCGACTATGAATGATTGCCAGCCCCATAATTTCCTCAAATTTTTGTTCGTTATATAACCAGATGTTTTCTATATGGATATGTTATATAGCCTGTCCAGAATGGTACTTAATGTGAAAAAAGAATGACTTTTTGCTTGTCATGCAGCAGATTTGTGTGTTACCACTAGTGACGCAAACATTTTCGTAGAACATTACACACTACTTTTTAACGAAAAAAAGAACGACAGACAGATGAACTTATTCGCTCACAACAACTCACTGCTAGCCCTGATTATCGTGGTCATTATTGGCACCGCGCGGGGTATTGTGGGCGAAAGATAACCACAAATTACGAAAAACCCCCGCACTGAAAAGTCCGGGGGTTTTTTTACAACTACAAGTTGTCATCTGTCTAACCCTCAGACAGCTTAACGGGAAGAATGGGAGTGCACATGAAGTGCAAAACACATGGCGATAGCTACGAGCCACAACGTAGCAAAGGAGGTTTACGATGACCGGTGCAGAACTAGTCGTAGCCGCTTTAAGGCAACAAGGCATCGAAACGGTGTTTGGGTATCCGGGTGGAGCCATCATGCCGATCTACGATGCCTTGTATGACGGAGGTGTGGAACACATCTTATGTCGTCATGAACAAGGGGCAGCCATGGCCGCCATAGGGATGGCCCGCGCAACACAAGACGTTGCGGTTTGTATGGCAACTTCCGGACCAGGAGCCACCAACCTTGTTACTGGTCTTGCCGATGCCTTTCTCGATTCCGTTCCTCTAGTAGCCATCACAGGTCAGGTTGCTAGCTCTCATATCGGTACCGATGCATTCCAAGAAATGGATGTGATTGGTATGTCCCTAGCTTGTACCAAACACAGCTACCTAGTGACCGACATTGAAGACCTTGCTCCAACACTTTCCGAAGCGTTCGAAGTTGCAAAAACAGGTCGCCCAGGTCCAGTGATTGTCGATATCGCCAAAGACGTTCAGCTTGCCCAAGCACCCATAGAACTTCTGCCTCCTTTTGTTCCACCAGCCCCTCCATTAGCAAGTGACGCCGATATCCAGCGCGCACAAGAAGTACTTGCCGCTTCAACTCGCCCAGTTTTATACGTCGGCGGCGGTGTACAGATTGCCAAAGCGACAGATGCAGTACGCGAGTTTCTACGGTTAAACCCAATGCCAGCGGTCAGCACGCTGAAAGGTTTGGGCACCATTGAACGTCATGACCCACACTATTTAGGTATGCTGGGTATGCACGGCACTAAAGCTGCGAACCTAGTAGTTCAAGAATCTGACCTTTTGATTGTGGTTGGGGCCCGTTTTGATGATCGTGTGACGGGCAAACTCGATACCTTTGCGCCGCATGCCAAAGTGATTCATATCGATATCGATGCAGCCGAAATTCACAAGCTTCGCCATGCTAATGCACCACTTCGCGGTGAAATCAGCAAGATTCTTCCTCAACTAGAACTGGCTCAAGATATCTCCCCTTGGGTGCATCACAGCGAAAGTCTGCGTAGCGGATTCAAATGGCGTTACGACCACCCAGGCGAGTTGATCTACGCACCGCTACTACTCAAACAACTGTCTGACATGATGCCGGATAGCTCAATTGTGTCGACCGACGTCGGTCAGCACCAGATGTGGGCAGCACAACATATCCAACCACGCGATCCACAAAACTTCATCACTTCGGCCGGTCTTGGCACCATGGGTTTTGGTCTGCCAGCCGCAATGGGTGCCGCGGTCGCACGTCCTGATGATCAGTCTATCCTTATTACAGGTGACGGTTCATTTATGATGAACGTGCAGGAGTTGGGCACGCTAAAGCGTCGTCAGATTCCAGTGAAGATAGTCCTTCTTAACAACCAACGTCTTGGCATGGTTCGCCAATGGCAGTCGCTATTCTTCGACGGTCGTCATAGCGAAACCATTCTTGATGACAACCCAGATTTCGTGATGCTTGCAAAAGCCTTCGATATCCCGGGCAAGACCATCACCAAGAAAGAAGAAGTCGAACCGGCTCTCAAAGAGATGCTAGAAAGTAAGACTTCTTACATGCTTCACGTTTTAATCGATGAGGAAGAAAACGTGTGGCCACTTGTACCGCCAGGTGCATCAAATAGTGACATGTTGGAAAACACTTAAGAGGCAATCACATGGACAGATATTTACTCGACATCAAAGCCGACGACAAACCGGTACTGTTAGAGCGCGTTCTTCGTGTGATTCGTCACCGAGGCTTTGTGATCAAACAAGTCGCAGCTACCCAAAACCATGAAAGCAAAGTAGCCAGCGTAGAGATCATCGTCGACAGCGATCGACCTATCTCGTTCTTGGTCAATCAAATTGAGAAGTTGTGGGATATTCGTACCGTAGAAGTACTTAAGATCCGCAACGATGAACTCCCAAATCACAACTTACAACAACACGTAAGTGCATAAGGAAGGCAATAAATGGCAACGAAAACTGCAGATTACATTTGGTTTAATGGTGAGATGCTCCCGTGGGCTGAAGCGAACGTTCACGTTCTTACTCACGCAATGCATTACGGCACCTCTGTTTTTGAAGGCGTACGCTGTTACAACACGCCAAAAGGACCAATTGTCTTCCGTCACCGTGAACATGCGCAACGTCTAAAAGATTCAGCCAAGATTTACCGCTTCCCAATTCCATACTCTGTGGAAGAAATTATGGAAGCAACACGTGAAACCCTTCGCCAGAACAAACTCGACAGTGCTTACATTCGTCCATTGGGCTTTGTGGGCAATGTTGGCTTGGGTGTTTGCCCGCCTGTTGGCACTGAAATGGATCTGATCATTGCGGCTTTCCCTTGGGGGTCTTACCTAGGTGAAGAAGCGTTAGAGAAAGGTGTTGATGCGATGATTTCAAGCTGGAACCGTGCAGCACCAAATACTATCCCTACCGCAGCGAAAGCAGGTGGTAACTACCTATCTTCACTGCTCGTTGGCGGTGAAGCTCGTCGTCACGGTTATGATGAAGGCATCGCTCTCAGCGTAGATGGTTACTTATCGGAAGGCGCAGGTGAAAACATCTTTGTTATCAAAGATGGCGTCATCACAACACCACCAGCAACCAGCGCTATTCTGCCAGGCATCACTCGCGATTCAATCATGACCATTGCGCGTGATAAAGGCTATGAAGTTCGTGAAGCAAACATTGCTCGTGAAGCCCTTTACCTTGCTGACGAAGTCTTCATGACAGGCACAGCCGCTGAAGTCGTGCCTGTTGCAACCATCGACAAAATTGAAGTAGGCAGCGGTAAGCGCGGTCCTATCACCAAAGAACTACAAGCGGCCTATTTCGGCCTATTTAACGGCACCACGGAAGATAAGTGGGGCTGGTTAGACTATGTGTACCCAGAACAGAAGTAAGAAGGATTAGGAAATGCCAAAATATAGATCAGCAACCACCACACATGGTCGTAACATGGCGGGAGCACGTGCATTGTGGCGTGCCACTGGCGTCAAAGAAGAAGACTTCGGTAAACCAATCATCGCAGTAGTAAACTCATTTACTCAGTTTGTTCCGGGTCACGTACACCTGAAAGATATGGGTCAGCTTGTAGCACGCGAAATCGAAAAAGCTGGCGGTATCGCAAAAGAATTCAACACCATCGCCGTTGATGATGGTATCGCAATGGGTCACGGTGGCATGCTGTACTCATTGCCTTCACGCGAACTGATCGCAGACTCCGTTGAGTACATGGTAAACGCACACTGTGCCGATGCTATGGTGTGTATCTCTAACTGTGACAAAATCACTCCGGGAATGTTGATGGCATCAATGCGTCTCAACATTCCTGTTATCTTTGTTTCTGGTGGTCCAATGGAAGCGGGTAAAACCAAGCTTTCCGATCAGATCATCAAGCTAGACCTTGTTGATGCAATGATCCAGGGCGCAGATCCAAAAGTTTCTGATGAGCAAAGCGAACAGATCGAGCGCAGTGCATGCCCAACGTGTGGATCGTGTTCAGGCATGTTTACCGCAAACTCGATGAACTGTTTAACTGAAGCACTCGGTCTTTCTCAGCCGGGCAACGGTTCTATGTTGGCGACTCACGCAGACCGTGAACAGCTATTCCTTAACGCGGGTCGACGCATTGTTGAACTGACTCGTCGTTACTACGAGCAAGATGACGAATCCGCATTGCCACGCAACATCGCAACCTTTGATGCCTTTGAAAATGCTATGGCACTGGACATCGCTATGGGTGGCTCAACTAATACGATTTTGCACTTATTGGCAGCAGCGCAAGAAGGCGAAGTCGATTTTGATATGGAAGATATCGATCGCCTGTCTCGCCAAGTACCGCACCTGTGTAAAGTCGCACCGTCCACTCAGAAATATCACATGGAAGACGTGCACCGCGCTGGTGGTGTAATGGCTATCCTTGGTGAGCTTGACCGTGCCGGTCTACTGCACAATGATGTGCGCACCGTACTTGGTCTTTCCATGAAAGAGCAGCTCGCAAAATACGACATCATCCAAACTGAAGACGAAGAAGTACTCAAGTTCTACCGCGCAGGTCCTGCAGGTATTCGCACTACACAAGCATTCTCACAAGATTGTCGCTGGGATCGACTTGATGATGACCGCGCTGAAGGTTGTATTCGTGCCCAAGACAATGCTTTCAGCCAAGAAGGTGGTCTAGCTGTTCTATCTGGCAATATCGCACTTGATGGCTGTATCGTTAAGACCGCTGGCGTTGATGAAAGCATTCTTAAGTTCACTGGTCCTGCCGTGGTTTTCGAGAGCCAAGAAGACGCCGTTGAAGGCATCTTAGGCGGAAAAGTTAAAGCGGGCGACGTGGTTATTATCCGCTACGAAGGTCCTAAAGGTGGTCCGGGCATGCAAGAAATGCTGTACCCAACCACTTACTTGAAATCGATGGGACTCGGTAAAGAGTGTGCACTTCTGACTGACGGTCGCTTCTCTGGAGGCACATCAGGTCTGTCTATTGGTCACGCCTCTCCTGAAGCGGCAAATGGCGGTGCGATTGGTCTGGTAAAAGAAGGCGATATGATCGCAATTGATATTCCAAATCGTTCAATTTCACTCCAAGTATCTGAACAAGAGCTTGCTGAGCGACGTGCAAAACAAGACGAACTAGGCTGGAAACCTGTTGACCGCCAACGTGAAGTTTCATTTGCACTTAAAGCTTACGCAAGTATGGCGACCAGTGCTGACAAAGGTGCAGTACGAGACAAATCTAAGCTCGAGGGCTAGCTTTATGAGTCAACCCTTTCCCTTAAAACAGGAAAAACAATCTGGTGCAGATTATCTGCGCCAGATCTTGCGAGCTCCTGTGTATGAAGTTGCAACAGTCACCCCATTGCAAGAAATGCCTCGCCTTGCTGCACGCATTGGTAACAATGTGCAAATCAAGCGCGAAGATCGCCAGCCCGTGCACTCGTTCAAACTGCGCGGTGCTTACAACATGGTGGCAAGCCTGTCTGAAGCACAGAAAGCCGCTGGTGTCATTGCTGCATCCGCAGGTAATCACGCCCAAGGCATGGCGCTTTCGGGTACAAAGCTAGGCATAAAAACCACCATCGTGATGCCAAAAACCACACCAGATATCAAAGTCGATGCGGTACGCGGGTTTGGTGGCAACGTGGTGCTGCATGGCAGTAATTTTGATGAAGCAAAAGCGGAAGCTGAGCGCCTATCCGAGTTAAACGGTTATACCTTTGTCCCACCATTCGATCATCCACTGGTGATTGCAGGTCAAGGTACTATCGGCATGGAAATGCTGCAGCAAAATGGTCACCTGGATTACATTTTCGTACCTGTTGGTGGTGGCGGTTTAGCCGCAGGCGTAGCGGTGCTTGTGAAGCAGTTGATGCCAGAAATCAAAGTAATTGCGGTCGAGCCAGAAGACTCTTCATGCTTAAAAGCAGCTTTGGATGCTGGTGAGCCAGTCGTACTAGACCAAGTCAGTATGTTTGCCGATGGCGTCGCAGTAAAGCGCATTGGTGAAGAGACGTTTCGTCTGTGCCAAAAGTACATTGATGGGCATATCGCAGTCTCCAGTGATGAAATCTGCGCTGCTGTGAAAGACATCTTTGAAGATACTCGTGCTATCGCAGAACCTTCCGGCGCACTTGCTCTAGCGGGCTTAAAGAAGTTTGCTGAGCAAAACAAACTCGAAGGCAAAAATCTAGGCACCGTACTGTCAGGCGCCAACACCAACTTCCATGGTTTGCGTTATGTTTCTGAACGCTGCGAGCTTGGTGAGAAACGAGAAGGTCTGCTTGCGGTCACCATTCCTGAGCGTCAAGGTGCCTTCTTTGAGTTCTGTAACCTCATTGGCGGTCGTGCCGTAACGGAGTTTAACTATCGTTACAACGATGACGCACTGGCGAATATCTTTGTCGGTGTGCGTTTGCAAGGCGGTCAGGAAGAACTAGAAAACATCATCCATGACTTGCGTGATGGTGGTTACCCTGTGGTTGACCTCTCTGATGATGAAATGGCGAAACTGCACGTACGCTATATGATTGGTGGTAAACCATCTAAGCCACTCAAAGAACGCCTCTACAGCTTTGAGTTTCCAGAATATCCGGGAGCGCTACTGAAATTCTTGAGTACACTCGGTACCCATTGGAATATCAGCTTGTTCAACTACCGTAACCACGGCGCTGACTACGGACGCGTTTTATGTGGTTTCGAGTTAGATGAAAGCGATTTAGCTCAGTTTTCTGCGCATTTGCGCGAACTTGGCTATCAATGCAAAGACGAAACAGATAACCCGTCTTACAAGTTTTTCTTGTCTTAGACCCGCCAAAGCCACTTTCCTTGAAAGTGGCTTTTTGTTAATACTGCAGCCAATCCTGATGCAGTTTATTTGGTGTACCTAAGTAATCCACCATCCATTGAATCAACTTGTGATTGTCATCTTTACGCCACACCAAACAACATTGGCTCAACGGTTTATCATCCTCCAGGACTTTTTCCACCAGCACACCATCGTGGATCAGTGGCATGGCAATATGGCGCGGCATGTAACCGACTCCTACTCCATTCTTTAGACATTCGATCGCGCTATACCAATTAGGTAACAGCAGACGACGCTGTTTCGGATAATGACCAGTATGACGTTTTGGCAGCACGTTCGAGGTGTCATCGAGACAGATCGCCGGAAATTGACTCACAAACTCTTCTGTCAGGACTTGCTGGCGAACACAAGGGTGCGCAGGTGACATAACAAATGCCCAATCCAATACCCCCATGTCTTTTACTTCAAAATCACCCCCAACTGGAATCGCTGACGTTGCACCGACGACAATATCAGCACGCCCTTGGGCAATCGCTTCCCATGAGCCGTTAAACACTTCCATGTTGATTTGCAGCTCAGCAAATTCAAACTCACGATAAAAATCTTCAACCAAAGGCTTAAGCTTATCGAGTTTAACCACGTTATCCAGTGTGAGCTTCAATGTTGACTGCCAACCATGTGCCGCGCGGCGAGTTTGCGCTTTCACTTCAGCCATTTGTCGTAGCATTAAACGCGCTTCTTCAATGAACAACTCTCCAGCTGGTGTCAGTTCCACTTTTCTCGGTAATCGACGGAACAACACTACATCGAGATCTTGCTCTACTTGACGAACACCGTAGCTGATCGCAGAAGGGACTTTATGCAGCACTTCAGCAGCCGCAGTAAAACTGCCCAATCGAGCAACGGTATCGAGCATTTCCAGTGAAGACTTGGAGAACATGATTTCGACCTTTCAAAATTTTTGATTGATAACCAATAATTTTAGCGTTTTATTTTCTTAAAATCGAAAAATAGAATGGCGAGGTAAATAAATCAGGGTTGGCGCCAACTGATATTGACTAAAAAATGATTAAATAATTTGATTGGTTGAATCATGAAAATATCAAAACTACAACTCGTTTACCTTGCAGCCTTGTCTATGCTTGGCTTTATTGCGACCGATATGTACCTACCTGCGTTCAAAGCGATGGAAATCGACTTTGCAACAGGTCCAGAACAAATCGCACTTTCACTGACCGTATTTCTTGTTGGTATGGCTTTTGGTCAATTGATGTGGGGCTTGGCTTCAGACAAATTTGGACACCGTAATACACTGGCAGCTGGTTTAGTGCTGTTTACTGTTGCGTCCTTCGGTCTCGCATTCAGTGAGCAAGTGTGGCAACTATTAGCATTGCGCTTTGTTCAAGCAATTGGTGTCTGTGCCCCAGCTGTTATTTGGCAAGCGATGGTGATCAAACGTCACTCTAGCAGTAGCCAACAGATTTTTGCGACCATCATGCCGCTGGTGGCTCTGTCTCCAGCATTAGCACCTCAGTTAGGTGTACTGCTCGCAGATAGTTTTGGCTGGCATAGCATTTTTGTAGCGTTGACACTGATGGGCGTACTGCTTGTCGTTGCGACAATGGCGCAAAAAAATGAAAAGGCAGAAACAAAACAAACCAGCATGTCGTCTGACATCAAAGCACTTCTAGGATCTAAAACTTACCTAGGCAACGTGTTTATGTTTGCGACGGCATCTGCAGCTTTCTTCGCTTACCTAACAGGTATGCCAGAAATCATGTCTCAACTCGGCTACGAAGCAAAAGACATCGGTTTGAGCTTTATCCCACAAACCATTGCTTTCATGGTGGGTGGTTACCTAGGTAAAGTTGGTGTTCGCAAATTTGGTGATGAAAAAATTCTGCGTCAGTTGATCGGTTTATTCAGTGTTGCCGCGTTGCTTATCTTCGTAGCTTCGCAGTGGGAATTGACCTCCATCTGGCCAATCCTAGCGCCTTTCTGCCTGATTGCGGTAGCGAATGGTGCGCTGTACCCAATCGTAGTAAACCGTGCATTGGCAAGTGCGAAGCAAAGCCCTGCAACCGCAGCTGGTTTGCAAAACAGCCTGCAAATTACCGTGAGCAGCCTATCAAGCGCGCTAGTAGCAGCGATGGCAAGCCAAGCTCAGATGGTAACGGGTGTTGCAATCATCATCTGTATGGGTGGTCTGTGGATGGGTTACATCTTGTCTAACCGTGAATTGTCTAAACACTTCACAACTCCAGACAATGCTCGCGTAGTGAGTGAAGACGAGCTTTAGATTCAATTCAAAGTTATCTTAAAACAAAGAGCCGCTGCTGAGCGGCTCTTTTATTCTGTATTAGTAACAATAAGCAACGAACTTACATGCTCTTCAGTCCCCACTTTTCAGCGGTTTGCTCAAAGAAGCCTTGGGTTTTCTTCAACTCAACCCAATGATTGATGTAATTAATCCATACTTGATCATCTTGAGGTAGCAGCATCGCAATAGGGGTAGGCTTACGAGGCTCCTTCACCGGCACTATCGCCAGTTGCTTAAACTTGGTCACCAACGTTGCCGCTTCTACATTGGATGTTACCGATACATCAGCGCGGCGAGCTAATAATTCTTGGAAATCACGCGCAGGCGCTTCAATCACAATATGTTGTGCAGATGGAAAGAAATCTTTGACCATCTTTTCTTGCACTGTCCCCAGCGTAGCCGCCACTTTTACATCAGGTTTGTCAAAGTCAGCCCAATCAGAGAACTTCGCTAAGTCTTTCTTTTGTACAACAGGAACAAACGCAAGGTAGAAATACGGTTGGCTATAACCCGCAACTTTCGCTCGTGACATATTCAATGATGCACTACCCGTAATATCGTATTTGTTGGCAGTAATGCCATTGACTAGCGTTTTCCAATCGGTCGCGACGTATTCCACCTTAACACCAAGATCTTTAGCAAGCTCAGAGGTGACGTCGATATCAAAACCACGATAGCTATTGGTCGCTGGATCTTTCATCGTCATCGGATTCCAATCCCCTGTCGTCCCGACACGCAACACACCTTTATCTAAGATCTCTTGTAGACGACTTTCTGCATGAGCGACTTGAGTTATCGCAAGCAAACACATTCCTAGCGCAAGCAAAGTTTTTTTCATTTTCTATTCCCTTAAAAGAATGACGGTAGGAGATATTCCCTTTAATTATTAACCATTAGTACGGCTTCATTGATAACATAGCAGCAACAAAGGAAGTTTTTTAGTCAGTTCAGGGAGTAAATGTGAACTATCGACATCTATGCTTAGTTTCGCTGCTGTTTCTCACCGGTTGTTCCGATTACCAATGGGGCTGGTATGTGCTTGACCCATCAACCGAGCAAGGGCTAACAAACATCAAGTTTTTGGTCGCCGGTTTTAATGACACGATCCAAGTGTCACTACTCAGCATGCTGTTTGCAATGACCATCGGATTGATTATTGCTCTTCCCGCCCTTTCTGACTCTCCGGTGCTCAAGTGGATCAACCGCGTTTATGTGGAAGTGATCCGCTCTATTCCCGTTTTGGTATTGTTGCTGTGGGTGTATTACGGAATGCCAACGTTACTCGATGTATCCTTAAACCACTTTTGGGCAGGTGTCATTGCGCTAACTATCGCAGAAAGTGCCTTTATGGCGGAAGTATTTAGAGGGGGAATCCAAGCCATCAGTCGCGGACAACACGAGGCAGCGGAGTCATTAGGGTTAAACTACTGGCAAAAAATGCGCTTAGTGATCCTTCCACAAGCATTTCGCCAAATCTTACCGCCGCTGGGGAATCAATTTGTTTATATCCTTAAGATGAGTTCGTTAGTCAGCGTAATCGGTCTAAGCGACCTAACAAGGCGTGCTAATGAATTGGTCGTGAATGAGTACTTACCATTAGAGATCTATACATTTCTCGTCTTAGAGTACTTGGTACTGATTCTTTTGGTCTCTCAAGCGGTTCGCTGGCTAGAAAAACGCATAGCGATTCCGAGTCACTAAACTCTCCCTTTCACAACACTAGATACAACAAAGCCGCTCAGATGAGCGGCTTTGGTTTATTTCGGTTAAAGAAAGCAGCTGAGGCTTACTTTTGTTTTACCGGGCGTTGCCAACCGGTAATTTTGCGCTCTTTCGCGCGAGTAATCACAAGCTCACCTTCTGCAACGTCTTTGGTTAATGTCGTACCAGCACCAATCGTTGCACCATCAGCAATCGTCACTGGCGCAACAAGCTGGCTATCTGAGCCAACGAAGACGTCGTTACCAATGATGGTCTTAAACTTGTTCGCACCATCGTAGTTACAAGTGATGGTACCTGCACCGATGTTAGTACGTTGACCGATCTCAGCATCACCTAGGTAAGTCAGATGGTTCGCTTTAGAGCCTTCGCCGATACGTGCGTTTTTCACTTCTACGAAGTTACCTACGTGAGAATCGTTACGCATTTCTGCGCCAGGGCGTAGGCGTGTGAATGGACCAACTGTACATTCTTCACCAACTGTTGCACCTTCAATCACACTGTAAGGACGAACCACCGTGTTATCATCGATTTCACAGTCTTTCAGTACGCAACCAGCACCGATTACGACGTTATCACCCAGTGATACTTTACCTTCGATGATCACGTTTGCATCGATTTCACAATCCATACCGCATTGCAGTTCACCGCGTAGGTCGAAACGTGCTGGATCACGCAGCATTACGCCTTGCTCTAATAGCTTCTGTGCTTGCATTGATTGGAATGCACGCTCAAGACGAGCCAGTTGAGCACGGTCGTTAACGCCTTCTACTTCAATCGCGTTTACTGGGTGCACCGCCTCAACCGCGCGACCTTCATCGTGCGCTGCCGCGATAACGTCTGTTAAGTAGTATTCGCCTTGTGCGTTTTCATTATTTAGACCAGCAAGCCAGCGTTTCAGGTCACCACCTGTCGCCACCAGCACACCAGTATTACATTCTTTGATGAGCTTCTGCTCTTCTGTTGCGTCTTTTTGCTCGACGATCGCCACTACTGGACCATTTTTACGAATGATACGACCGTAACCCATTGGGTTATCTAGCATCACTGTTAGTAGTGCAATACCGCCTGTTGGTTGTGCATCTAATAGGTTTTCAATCGTTTCTGCTGAAATCAGTGGAACATCACCGTAAAGCACCAGTACTTTTTCATCGTCTTCAAACTTCGGAGACGCTTGATCAACCGCGTGACCTGTACCTAGTTGCTCCGCTTGCAGTACCCAATTAACCGGCTCTTTTGCTAGCGTTTGTTGCATTTGATCACCACCGTGACCATATACTAGGTGGATGTTTTGTGCACCAAGACCTGTACATGTATCGATAACATGTTTTGCCATCGGCTTCCCTGCCAAAGTGTGTAGCACTTTAGGCATGTTCGAATACATACGGGTACCTTTACCCGCAGCAAGAATCACAGCACTGAATTTCATTAATAACCTATTGACGTTCTATTTTAATTGGGCGTTATTTTAAACAGCTTGAAAGGAATAGTTAATGGTGGGATGTAAATTTCCAACTAAAATTAATCAAAAAGGCGACCAATTGGCCGCCTTTTTTCATGCAACGTTGCTAATTGAGCTTAGCGACGCTTTTTGGTCAGCTCGATAACTCGTAGCTGAGCAATGGCTTTAGCCAGTTCACTGGCCGCTTGTGCGAAGTCCATGTCACCATGCTGATTCTGGATTTGCTCCTCAGCGCGGCGCTTGGCTTCTTCTGCCTTCGCTGCGTCTAGATCTTCACCACGAATCGCAGTATCAGCCAGTACTGTAGCAGTACCAGGCTGAACTTCGACCATACCACCAGAGACATAAATGAACTCTTCGTGGCCGTGCTGTTTCACAATACGCACCATACCAGGCTTAATAGCGGACAGCAGCGGAGTGTGACCGTGGAAAATACCCAGTTCACCTTCGCTACCGGTCACCTGAAACGTTTCTACACGACCAGAGAAAATACGTTTCTCAGCGCTTACTACGTCTAGGTGAAAGGTTATTGGTGCCATATCGCCTCCTAGTTAGCCTTATAGCTTCTTCGCATTCTCGATAGCATCGTCAATCGTACCGCAGTACATGAACGCTTGCTCTGGAATGTCATCGTATTCACCAGCTAGTAGACCTTTGAAGCCACGTAGTGTCTCTTTAAGAGGTACGTAAACGCCTGGGTCACCTGTAAATACTTCCGCTACGTGGTAAGGCTGAGTTAGGAAACGCTCAATCTTACGTGCACGAGATACAACTTGCTTATCTTCTTCAGATAGCTCGTCCATACCTAGAATCGCGATGATATCTTTCAGCTCTTTGTAGCGCTGAAGTGTCTGCTGAACGCCACGAGCTGTGTCGTAGTGCTCTTGACCAACTACTAGTGGGTCTAGCTGACGAGAAGTCGAATCTAGTGGGTCGATCGCAGGGTATAGACCCATAGCTGCGATGTTACGGTTAAGTACAACCGTTGCATCCAAGTGCGCGAACGTTGTTGCTGGAGACGGGTCAGTCAAGTCATCCGCAGGTACGTATACCGCCTGTACAGACGTGATAGAACCTTGCTTAGTTGACGTGATACGCTCCTGAAGCACACCCATCTCTTCTGCAAGAGTTGGCTGGTAACCTACCGCAGAAGGCATACGACCTAGAAGTGCTGATACCTCAGTACCTGCAAGCGTGTAACGGTAGATGTTATCAACGAACAGAAGTACGTCACGACCTTCGTCACGGAAACGTTCTGCCATTGTTAGACCAGTCAGTGCAACACGTAGACGGTTGCCTGGTGGCTCGTTCATCTGACCGTAAACCATCGCTACTTTAGATTCTTCAGGATTCTCAACGTTTACAACGCCCGCTTCCTGCATCTCGAAGTAGAAATCGTTACCTTCACGAGTACGTTCACCAACACCAGCAAATACTGATAGACCTGAGTGTTGAAGTGCGATGTTGTTGATAAGCTCCATCATGTTAACGGTCTTACCTACACCTGCACCACCGAATAGACCGATTTTACCACCCTTAGCGAATGGACAAACCAAGTCGATTACTTTAACACCAGTTTCTAGAAGTGCTGTTTCGTTTGATTGCTCTTCGTAGCTTGGTGCTTCACGGTGAATAGAGTAAACCTCTTCTGCACCGATCTCACCACGCTCATCAATCGCGTCACCTAGGACGTTCATGATACGACCTAGAGTTTTAGTACCTACTGGTACTGAAATTGGAGCGCCAGTGTTAACCACTTCAACGCCACGACGTAAACCATCAGAGCTACCCATTACGATACAACGAACTACGCCACCGCCTAGCTGTTGTTGAACCTCAAGAACTAGACGCTCTTTAGATTCTGTAACGTTTAGAGCGTCATATACACTTGGTACTTCGCTCTGTGGGAACTCTACGTCGACTACCGCACCGATGATCTGTACGATCTTACCTGTAGCCATCGTTAATCCTCTAAACTATTTCGTTTTACCTAAGCTTAAACCGCAGATGCACCACCAACGATTTCCGATAGTTCTTGTGTGATCGCAGCCTGACGGGCTTTGTTGTACACAAGTTCTAAATCTTCAATCAAGTTGGTTGCGTTATCCGTTGCAGCCTTCATCGCAATCATTCGAGCCGCTTGCTCACAAGCAAGGTTCTCAACCACACCTTGGTATACCTGAGACTCTACGTAACGCACTAGAAGTGTGTCTAATAGAGGTTTTGGCTCAGGCTCATAGATGTAGTCCCATGAGTGCTCACGCTGCATCTCTTCGCTGTCCGATTTAGGCAAAGGTAGCAATTGATCGATCGTTGGTTGCTGAATCATAGTGTTCACAAACTTGTTAAACACCACATATAGACGATCCAGTTCACCTTCATCGTATTTCTTAAGCATTACGCCAACAGAACCGATTAGGTCTTCTAGGCTTGGGCTATCCCCCAGACCAGAAACCTGTGCCGCAACTTTTGCGCCACCATGTTTAAAGAAAGCTGTTGCTTTTGAACCAATTACAGCCAGTTCAACTTCAGCCCCTTTCTCTTTCCATGATTGCATGTCTGTAACGGCTTTCTTGAACACGTTAATGTTCAAACCACCACACAGACCACGGTCTGTCGAAACGATGATGTAACCAACACGTTTAGCTTCACGCTCTTCTAGGTACGGATGACGGTACTCTAGGTTTGCGTTAGCCACATGACCGATCACTTTACGCATTGTTTCAGCGTATGGACGAGAAGCTTCCATTGCGTCTTGAGAACGACGCATTTTTGAAGCTGCTACCATTTCCATCGCTTTCGTAATTTTCTGAGTGCTTTTAACACTACCGATTTTATTACGTATCTCTTTTGCGCCGGCCATCGTTACTCTCCGTTAGTTGGTGGCAGAAACTGCCACCGACCTAATTACCAAGTTTGGGTTGCTACGAAGTCGTCAGTCAGTTTCTTCAACTGAGCTTCAACTTCATCGTTGTATGCACCCGTCTTGTCGATCTCAGCTGCGAATTCAGCGTATTGACCGCGAGCGTACGATAGTAGAGCCGCTTCGAAATCTAGCAGTTTGCTTAGTTCAACATCTGCTAAATAGCCGCGCTCTGCCGCGAAGATTACTAGTGCTTGGTCAAATACAGACATTGGAGCGTACTGCTTTTGCTTCATTAGTTCTGTAACTTTTTGACCGTGGTCTAGCTGTTTCTTCGTCGCTTCATCAAGGTCAGACGAGAACTGCGCGAATGCCGCTAGTTCACGGTACTGAGCTAGTGCAGTACGGATACCGCCTGATAGCTTCTTGATGATTTTCGTCTGAGCTGAACCACCTACACGAGATACTGAGATACCTGGGTCAACCGCTGGACGTACACCTGCGTTGAATAGCTCAGTTTGTAGGAAGATCTGACCATCGGTAATCGAGATTACGTTAGTCGGTACGAATGCTGAAACGTCACCTGCTTGAGTTTCAATGATAGGAAGAGCAGTTAGAGAACCAGTCTTACCTTTCACTTCACCGTTAGTGAAACGCTCTACGTACTCTTCGTTTACACGAGCTGCACGCTCTAGTAGACGCGAGTGTAGGTAGAATACATCACCTGGGAATGCCTCACGGCCTGGTGGACGTTTTAGTAGTAGAGAGATCTGACGGTAAGCTACCGCTTGCTTAGATAGATCATCGTAAACAATCAGTGCGTCTTCACCGCGATCGCGGAAGTATTCACCCATCGCACAACCTGCGTATGGCGCTAGATATTGTAGCGCTGCAGATTCAGAAGCAGATGCAACAACAACGATAGTGTTAGCTAGCGCGCCGTGCTCTTCTAGTTTGCGAACTACGTTAGCGATAGTCGATGCTTTCTGACCGATTGCTACGTAGATTGAGAAAATACCAGAGTCTTTCTGGTTGATAATCGCGTCGATCGCCATTGCTGTTTTACCAGTCTGACGGTCACCGATTACAAGCTCACGCTGACCACGACCGATTGGGATCATTGAGTCAACTGATTTGTAACCAGTTTGCACAGGTTGGTCTACCGATTTACGGTCGATTACACCTGGTGCGATTACTTCTACAGGCGAAGTCAATTTAGCTTCGATTGGACCTTTACCATCGATAGGCTCACCTAGTGTGTTCACTACGCGACCTAGAAGTTCTGGACCAACTGGCACTTCAAGAATGCGACCAGTACCTGTAACTTTCATGCCTTCCTTAAGGTCAGCATATGGGCCCATTACTACCGCACCAACCGAGTCACGCTCAAGGTTAAGTGCTAGTGCATAACGGCCACCCGGTAATTCAATCATTTCACCTTGCATCACGTCCGCTAGGCCGTGGATGCGGATGATACCATCGCTTACCGATACGATAGTACCCTCGTTGCGAGCTTCACTAACAACTTCGAAAGATTCGATACGTTGTTTGATCAGATCGCTAATTTCCGTGGAATTAAGTTGCATGCTCCAATCCCCATTAAGACTGCAATGCATCGCTCAGGCGGTTCAAACGACCACGCGCTGAGTCATCGATGACTAGGTCTCCGGCTCGAATAATAACCCCACCAAGTAGGGTCTCATCTACACTGCAATTCAGCTTCACTTTGCGTTCAAGACGCACTTCAAGTTTGCTGCCAATGTTTGCAAGTTGTTCATCAGAAAGTTCGCTTGCTGAAATTACTTCAACATCGATTTCTTTCTCATGCTCTTTCTTCAATAGGAAGAATTGCTCACAAACATCAGGAAGGGCCGTCAGACGACCATTCTCAGCCATTACCTTAATCAGGTTTTGACCGTGCGCATCAACTTGTTCGCCACAAACTGCAACAAAGATTTCTGCCATTTTGTCAGCAGAAACTGAACCCGTTAGAAGTTCATTCATTTGTTCGTTTTTGGCAACTTCAGCAGCAAAAGATAGCATTTGACCCCATTGGTCTAGCTGATCTTTGTCTACAGCAAAGTCGAAGGCTGCTTTAGCATAGGGGCGTGCGATTGTAGTCAAATCAGACATATGCGCCCCCAGACTTAAAGTTTTGCAGTAATGTTGTCGAGAATATCTTTCTGAGCGTCTTTATCGATAGTACGCTCAAGGATTTTCTCAGCACCAGCTACAGCCAGAGTAGCAACTTGTTTGCGCAGCTCATCGCGTGCACGATTACGTTCAGCTTCAAGTTCTGCTTCCGCTTGCGCTAGGATTTTCTGGCGTTCTGCCTGAGCTTCCTCGCGAGCTTCATCAATAATTTGAGACTTACGCTTGTTCGCTTGGTCGATGATCTCAGTTGCTGTGCGCTTCGCTTCTTTCATCTGATCAGAAGCGTTGGCTTGTGCTAGATCCAAGTCTTTTGCAGCACGTTCCGCTGCTTGAAGACCATCAGCAATTTTCTTCTGACGCTCTTCGATCGCTTGCATCAATGGTGGCCATACATACTTCATGCAGAACCACACAAATAGTGCGAACGAGATTGCTTGACCTAGCAGAGTTGCGTTTATGTTCACAACAGCTACCCCTCTATTTGGACTTAGTGTTAATCAGTGACAAGCCTGAGCTCGTCCCGAGTTAAAGGTGATTAACCTAGTTGACCAACGAATGGGTTTGCGAATGTGAATAGTAGCGCGATTACGATACCGATCATTGGAACCGCATCAAGTAGACCTGCGATGATGAACATCTTAACTTGTAGCATAGGAGCCATTTCTGGTTGACGTGCTGCACCTTCTAGGAATTTACCACCTAGTAGTGCGAAACCAATCGCTGTACCAAGAGAAGCAAGACCGACGATAATACCTACGGCGATTGCAGAAAAGCTCAGTAAAGTTTCCATTACTATCTCCAATTTATAGTTGTTGGCTTAGTGCCCAAATAAAAAGCTTAAAAAATTAATGATCAGAGTCTTCGTGTGCCATTGACAGGTAAACAATTGTCAACATCATGAATACGAAGGCTTGAATCGTAATAACCAAGATATGGAAGATTGCCCACGGTAGTGAACCCATCCATTGCAAGTACCATGGTAGCATTGCCGCACAAAGAATGAATACAACCTCACCCGCGAACATGTTACCGAATAGACGCATACCAAGTGATAGAGGCTTCGCTAGTAGCGATACCACTTCAATCAGTAGGTTAAACGGAATCATCAGTGGGTGATTGAATGGATGTAGTGCAAGTTCTTTTGCGAATCCACCTAGACCTTTCACTTTGATGCTGTAGTAGATCATCAATGCGAAAACGCCTAGAGCCATAGCCATGGTGATATTCACATCAGCAGACGGTACAACCTTAAGATAAGGGATACCTAGCCAATGCTCTGCTGGGTACGGTAAGAAGTCGATAGGAACTAAGTCCATCACGTTCATCAAAAATACCCAACAAAAGATAGTCAGTGCTAAAGGCGCGATCAGTGGGTTGCGTCCATGGAACGTGTCTTTGACGTTTTCCGCGACAAATTCAACGATCATTTCTACAGCACACTGAAGCTTACCTGGTACACCCGCTGTTGTTCTCTTCGCTACTTTGTAAAAAATTCCGAGGAAGATTAAACCAGTAAACCAAGAAAAAAACAGGCTATCGATATGTACGTTCCAGAAACTTGTCTCCTCCGCTACTAGACCTAACTTGTAAAGAGATAGGTTAGTAAGGTGGTGGGCAATGTAACCGGACGATGTTAGCGCTTCACCTGGCGCAGCCATAACTCATCCTATTTTTTGTTGTTAATGAATAGCACTGGTGCACAGATATTAATACCTAGTACCAGCAAATAGGTTAGTTTGAGGGGAACAAGTTCCACCTGCATATACATGTAGGCTACGTAGAACAACACAACCGTGATGAGGATTTTCAGAACTTCGCCTGTATAGAAAGAAGCCGCGATACGCTTGGCAGCGCGAGCCCCACTAAACATAAAAGCACATAACGCAAAGACAGCATTGGCAACAACAAAAATGCCCCCACCAACCAGCGCTGAAATTCCCCATTCAGGATTCACGGCTATCGCCATTCCTGCAGCCACAAAAATAACCGCGCCAGACTGGATCATTAACAATTGCTTTGCGAGCTCTCGTCCTGGTCTAGCTAACGCAGCTACCATGTATTCGTACCTCTAGTAATATCCACTTTGCACTAAACTCTCTGTGCAGGGAAATTGGCGAAAATTATACGGTGAGAACAATTGAATGCAATTATATTGCATCAAAAACTTACAGTTTTGTTTACAATCCGACAACTTTCACACAAAATTCGATTATTTTGATTAATTGACCTAAATCAATTATCTCATCTAGGCCTCTAGCTTGGCAATCAGTTGATCCAATTTGTGAGGCTCATCAAGACTTATCGTCACTTTCGCTTTGCCGTTTGCAGAACGGACCAAAGAAACCTTAGCATCAAGCAGTTGACTCAATTTATGCGACATTTGCTCTGCTTCGATATCTTCTTGTTGAGCTTTTTGCTCATTCTGTGGGGCTAAGCACTTTTTTACTAACTGTTCGGTTTGGCGAACAGTCATTTGCTTCTTAGCTACTTGTTGCGCCACTTCGACCTGCTGTTCGCCTTCTAACGCTAACAGAGCTCGAGCATGACCCATTTCCAATTTTTTATCTGCAACCAGACCTTTTACATCAATTTCCAACTGATTTAGACGTAATAGGTTACTCACGGTCGTTCTTGATTTTCCGATCACATCGGCCACTTGCTGATGTGTCAGCGTGAATTCATCTTGTAGACGTTCAAGCGCTTGCGCTTCTTCAATCACGTTCAAATCTTCGCGCTGAATGTTTTCAATCAACGCCATCGCTATCGCAGCACGGTCTTCGACCTTTTTCACCAAACAAGGTACACGTTTTAGACCGGCTTGCTTTGCCGCACGCCAACGACGCTCACCAGCGATGATTTCAAACTGACCGCTTGCCACTTGGCGAACCACGATTGGCTGAATAATGCCTTGCGATTGAATCGAAGCGGCTAGTTCTTCTAGCGCTTCTGGAGCCATATCTTTACGCGGTTGGTAAACACCCGGCTGCAATTGACCAATAGCCAAATCAGTCAACTCGCCATCAGCCGACAACGCTTGGCTTTGCGATGCAATGTGCTGTTTTTCACGAGCTAACGAACTGGTCGACAACAACGCATCCAGTCCTTTTCCTAGACCACGCTTAGACATAGGAGGAATTCCTTAGGTTAGAGTTAAACTGGGATTTCTTCGCGGCGGAGCATTTCGCCCGCTAAAGCAAGATACGCTTTGGCGCCAGCTGAGTACTTGTCATAGTACATAGCTGGTTTACCGTGGCTCGGCGCTTCGGCCAAACGCACATTACGTGGGATCACAGTACGGTAAACTTTACTACCAAAGTGTTTTTTAAGTTGATCGGATACTTCATTAGATAGGCGGTTACGTGGGTCGTACATGGTACGCAGTAAACCTTCAATTTTGAGGTTCTCATTAACCACGGCCGCTAACTTGCTGATTGTATCCATAAGAGCAGTTAAACCTTCTAACGCAAAGTATTCACATTGCATCGGCACCAGCACAGAGTCGGCTGCGGCCATTGCGTTGATTGTAAGAAGGTTTAGAGAAGGAGGACAATCAATAAAGATGAAATCATAGTTATCGCGAACTGGCGCAAGGGCGTTTTTGAGACGAACCTCACGCGCGAACACTTCCATCAATTTGATTTCTGCAGCAGTCACGTCACCGTTCGCTGCAATCAGATCGTATTTCCCAGTGGTTTGTGTGCAAACCACTTGATCAAACGGGGTATCTTCAACCAGAAGATCATACGCCGTCGCGTCAACCATGTACTTGTCGACACCACTAGCCATAGTAGCATTGCCTTGAGGGTCGAGATCGATCACCAAAACTTTGCGCTTTGTTGCCGCCATCGAAGCTGCTAAGTTAATGCACGTTGTTGTTTTGCCGACCCCACCTTTCTGGTTGGCGATTGCTACAATTTTACCCACGATTACCTCGCTAATTTTCCTTGCGCGATAAGATTACTAGATGACGATCACCTTCCAACTCAGGAACAGCTAAAGATATGATCTCCGTCACACTACACCATTCAGGAAGCTGATCTATTTCATCTTTAGGGTGTTGTCCTTTCAATGCAAGAAACACCCCTGAATCTTGTTTAGGCAAATGATGACACCATTCCACCATGTCCGTCATTGAAGCAAAAGCTCGACTCAAAACGCCATCAAATTTTTCTTCTGGCTGGAATTCTTCAACGCGACTTTGAATTGGTGTCACATTTTTCAACCCAAGTGCGTGCACAACTTGCTTGAGAAAACGAATGCGCTTACCAAGGCTATCGAGCAAGAAGAACGTCTTTTCAGGGTTCATGATTGCGAGTGGAATGCCAGGTAAACCAGGTCCTGTGCCAACATCGATAAAGCGCTCACCCGGTAAGTGAGTGCTAACGATGATGCTATCAAGGATATGTTTCACTAACATCTCAAGCGGATCACGGACCGACGTCAAGTTGTAAGCTTTGTTCCACTTGTCGAGCAATTCGACGTAACCGACTAACTGCTCGCGTTGCTTTTCAGACACTTCTAAATAGGTTTGTGCGATCAGCTCGTCTAATCTGGTACGTAAAGCGCTCATTATTCTTCCTCACCTTTCTTCAGCAAACCGTGCTTCTTCAGGTGAACAAGCAAAATAGAAATCGCCGCAGGGGTAATGCCCGAGATGCGAGATGCAATACCAATGCTTTCTGGTTTCGCTTCTGTCAGCTTTGCAACGACTTCATTGGAAAGACCTTTCACGTCTTTGTAGTCCAAATCAGCTGGCAACTTAGTGTGCTCATGGCGCAGTGATTTTTCGATCTCTTCTTGTTGACGCTTGATGTAACCATCGTACTTAACCTGAATTTCAACTTGCTCAGCAGCTTGTTGATCTTCCAGTGCCGGAGCAAAAGCTTCGAGCTCGGTCAATTGTGAGTATGAGATCTCTGGGCGACGAAGAAGATCCTCACCACTTGCTTCACGCGCCATTGGCGTTTTCAGCAGCTTGTTTAATTCATCGATACCAATTGAATTTGGATTCATCCAGGTCGACTTTAGGCGTTGGCGCTCAGTTTCCATGTTGTCGATTTTTTCGTTGAAACGCGCCCAACGAACATCATCAATCAAACCAAGTTCACGTGCTTTTTCTGTCAAACGCAAATCGGCGTTATCTTCACGTAGCAACAAACGGTATTCCGCTCGAGACGTGAACATTCGGTACGGTTCTTTGGTACCCATGGTCGACAGATCGTCAATTAGAACACCCATGTAAGCTTGGTCACGACGAGGGCTCCAGCCTTCTTTGCCTTGACTGTGCAAACTTGCATTAAGACCAGCCATTAAACCCTGTGCAGCGGCTTCTTCATAACCTGTTGTACCGTTGATTTGCCCCGCGAAGAACAAACCATTGATGAATTTGGTTTCGTACGTTTGCTTCAAATCACGAGGGTCGAAGAAATCGTATTCAATCGCATAACCAGGACGAACAATGTGTGCGTTTTCAAACCCTTTCATTGAGCGAACGATTTGAACTTGAACGTCAAACGGCAAACTGGTGGAAATACCATTAGGGTATAACTCGTGCGTCGTTAATCCTTCTGGCTCAATAAAGATTTGGTGACTGTTTTTATCCGCAAAGCGCATCACTTTGTCTTCGATAGACGGACAGTAGCGCGGACCGATACCTTCGATCACACCAGCGTACATTGGGCTACGATCAAGGTTATTACGGATCACTTCATGAGTTTGCTCATTGGTGTGAGTGATAAAACATGGGATCTGACGTGGATGGTGCTCTCGTTTCCCCATAAATGAAAATACAGGCGTCGGGTTGTCACCATGCTGCGCTTCTAGCACTGAGAAATCAACGCTTCGAGCATCAATACGCGGTGGCGTACCTGTTTTTAATCGATCAACTCGGAATGGTAGTTCACGCAATCGATCCGCCAATGCTATCGATGGTGGATCACCAGCACGACCACCGGATGAACTTTCCATACCAATGTGGATCTTACCACCAAGGAAAGTACCAACCGTTAATACCACAGCTTTCGCGTGGAATTTCAGCCCCATTTGTGTCACAACGCCAACCACACGATCTTGCTCCACAATCAGATCGTCGACCGATTGCTGGAACAGAGTTAGATTTGGCGCATTTTCTAATGCGTTGCGTACGTATGCTTTGTATAGAGCACGGTCTGCTTGAGCTCGTGTAGCTCGAACCGCTGGACCTTTGGAAGCATTTAGCGTTCGGAATTGAATACCTGCATGGTCAATGGCTTCAGCCATCAGACCGCCCATAGCATCCACTTCTTTTACTAAGTGACCTTTACCGATACCACCAATCGCCGGATTACAAGACATCTGGCCTAATGTATCGATGTTATGGGTAAGGAGAAGGGTTTTTTGTCCTGTGCGTGCAGATGCGAGCGCGGCTTCCGTTCCTGCGTGTCCGCCACCAACAACAATGACGTCAAAGTTTTCGTGATAAAGCATGAACTGACCTCAGGTATTCAAAGGATTTAATGGACAGATAAAAAAGAGCGGTATTTTACCTTTTTTATCTATGAGAGAGAATCGTTTTCTCGCTTTTCACATTTTAGACCTTAAGACTATATATATAAGATCTATATATATGATCTTTTATTGGATCTATTATTAGGATCGCAGGTTTCTGTGGATAACTGGAAAATGATCAACAAGATCATGGATCTTCTTTGGATCAAATCTTGTGATCATGATTTGATCTGATCGAGGATTTCCTGAGATCAAAATCGATGGTTATGCACAGGGCTAAAAAAAGATCTAAGTTGTTATTTGGATAACTAAAGGAAAGTCACTGGATCTTACCTTACTTATCCACAGATGTTTTGGGTATTTTTTGAGCGGTTGAACGGTGTTGGCTGATAGGAGTTATTCACAAAGAGGAAAAACAGAGCCGTAATTCGGCTCTGTGAAAGGGGGATTAAGCAGAAAAACGTGCGAGGTTCTCGTTTAACCAAGCTTCTGCTGCGTCTTCAGGTACATCATGGTTAAGCACGTCTATTTTCAAGCAATCTGCTAAAGGTGTTGCACCAATATCTTCTAGTAGGTCATATGCATGCTGACCTGCTGCACAGAATGTATCGTAGCTTGAATCACCAATTGCGATGACGGCGAACTTCACATCCGCCATTTTTGGTGGCGTATTTTGCAGTGCGTTGATGAAAGGTTGGATATTGTCTGGATATTCACCTGCACCGTGAGTTGAAGTGATAACTAACCAAGTGCCTCGATTCTCGATCGACGACAACTCTGGTTGATTGTGGATCGTTGTTTCCAATCCGTTCTCATTGAGTAGATCACTTAGGTGATCACCAACGTATTCCGCACCACCGAGAGTACTGCCTGTAATAATGTGGATCATGTGTCTTCCTTTATAAGTCATACCAACGACAAGTTGCAGTTGTTCGTCAGTACAAAAAGAAACGCGGTGTTAAGCTTATGCCTGACACCGCGCGTTTTACTATTTACCGATACAGAATGAGGAGAAGATTCGTCCAAGGAGGTCATCGGAACTGAACTCTCCGGTAATCTCGTTCAAGTGTTGCTGAGTGATACGCAATTCTTCTGCCAAAATCTCGCCAGCCATGAAGCCTTCAAGCTGTTCTTGACCTATTTGTAGGTGCTGAGCTGCACGTTCTAATGCATCGAGATGGCGACGACGAGCCATAAAGCCGCCTTCCGTATTGCCTGAGAAGCCCATACATTCTTTTAAATGGGTGCGTAAAGCATCCACACCTGCGCCTGTTTTTGCCGAAAGACGAATTAACGTTGGATCATTCACATGGCAGATCCCCATTTCTTCACCGGTTTGATCCGCTTTGTTACGGATCACCGTCATTCCAATATTGTTTGGTAGGCGATCAACGAAATCCGGCCATATGTCTTTTGGATCCGTGGCGTCAGTCGTGGTGCCATCTACCATGAAGAGCACACGGTCCGCTTGGGCTATTTCGTCCCATGCTCGCTCGATACCGATTTTCTCAACCTCATCTGAAGCATCACGCAGACCGGCAGTATCAATAATGTGTAGAGGCATACCATCAATGTGAATGTGTTCACGCAGTACATCACGTGTTGTACCGGCAATATCAGTCACAATTGCAGACTCTTTGCCTGACAGAGCATTCAGAAGGCTAGATTTACCCGCATTAGGACGACCTGCAATCACGACTTTCATACCTTCACGCATGATGGCGCCTTGGTTTGCTTCTTTACGCACTGCATCTAGGTTATCGATGATGGCTTGAAGATCGGCTGATACTTTTCCATCGGCAAGAAAGTCTATTTCTTCTTCAGGGAAATCGATCGCTGCTTCAACGTAAATTCGTAGGTGAATCAACGACTCCACCAGCGTTTGAATACGTTGTGAGAACTGACCCTGCAGCGATTGCAATGCTGATTTTGCCGCTTCTTCTGAGCTTGCATCGATCAAGTCTGCGATCGCTTCAGCTTGCGTTAAGTCCATCTTATCATTCAAGAATGCACGTTCTGAGAATTCGCCAGGACGGGCTGCACGAACACCATCAATGCCCAGAATACGTTTAATTAGCATGTCCATTACAACAGGACCGCCGTGACCTTGAAGTTCTAGAACGTCTTCGCCAGTGAACGAATGTGGGTTAGGGAAGTACAGTGCAATGCCTTGGTCTAGCACGGTGCCATCTTCCGCTTGGAATGGCAGATACTCTGCGTAGCGAGGCTTTAGCGTTTTACCTGTGACTTCTAGTGCCACTTGATTGGCCTTAGGGCCTGAAACACGAATAATGCCGACACCACCACGACCGGGTGCGGTAGCCTGAGCGACAATCGTATCTGTAGTCATAATCTTGCCTTTTGAGCTGGGCTATAGGGTTTTACAGACCTAGGGAGCCAGAACCAATTAGTTAGCTGAATTGTAATCAGCCAAAAACAAAAAGGCGACCTTTTGGCCGCCTTTCTTATGCTTTTCTATAAAGGTTTACTTAGTGTGTAAGCCTTTTTTCTCCAGCGCTTTGTAAATCAAAGTCTGCTGGATCAGCGTAACGATGTTCGACACCAACCAGTATAGAACTAGACCTGATGGGAAGAACAAGAAGAAGAAGGTAAACATAACCGGCATAAAGGTCATGATCTTCTGCTGCATTGGATCCGTTACTGTTGTTGGGCTCATCTTCTGGATTAGGAACATTGACGCACCCATCAGTAGCGGCAGGATGTAGTAAGGGTCCTGTGCTGAAAGGTCGTGAATCCAACCAAAGAATGGTGAGTGACGTAGCTCAACCGATTCCATTAGTGCCCAGTATAGAGCGATGAAGATAGGCATCTGTAGGATAAGAGGTAGACAGCCGCCCAGAGGGTTCACTTTCTCTTTCTTATACAGTTCCATCATCTCTTGGCTCATGCGCTGACGGTCATCACCGATGCGCTCACGCATAGCTTGCAGCTTAGGCTGTAGCATACGCATTTTCGCCATAGACGTGTATTGCGCTTTCGTTAGTGGGTACATTGCACCACGAACGATGAAGGTCAAACAGATGATTGCTACACCCCAGTTACCCACGAAGCTTTGGATGAAAGCAAGCAGTGAGTGAAGTGGTTTAGCGATGAACCATAGCCAGCCGTAGTCCACTACTAGGTCTAGGTTTGGTGCTACTGCAGCCATTTCTTTTTGCAGTTTAGGACCAACCCAAAGCGTTGCTTCAAACTTCGCTTGATCACCCGTCGCGATAGTTTTGTTTGGCATACGTACGCCGATATCACCTAGATTACCAATCACGCGAGTGTACAGGTTAGTACCTGGTTCGTTACGTGGGATCCAAGCTGCAGCGAAGTAGTGTTGGATCATTGCTGCCCAACCTTGACCATCTGCTAGGTTGAGAGACAAGTTGCGATCCTGCATGTCTTCAAAGCTGTATTTTTTGTAACGAACGTCTTCTGTTGAGTAAGCACCGCCACGGTAAGTTGGCATTGTGATGCTACCACCAGCGTCCATTAGGTTTTGACGCAAGTGAGCGTACATACCAAATGTTGCGTTGTTACCAGAGTTGTTCACTACATCGTATTCCACGTTCAGCGCGTAGCTGCCACGTTTCAGTACGTACGTTTTAATGTATTCGATACCGTTTGCAGTGAACGTCATTGGAACGCGTAGTTCGTCTTGACCGTCAGCCAGTTTGAAGCTGTCTGCACTTACGTTGTAGTGAGGACGGTTAGTGCTGCTTAGGTCGATACCTTGAGGACCCACTAGACCGCTTTGCGCGATGAACTGGTGACCTTTAGTGTCTTTTAGCAGAACGAATGGATCTGATGAATCAAGTTCAGCAGAGTATTTGTTAAGGTCGGCATGTACCACATCGCCACCAACGGTGTCGATCGACAGAGTTAAAACATCAGTCGTTACTGTGATAGTTTTTGCAGAAGCTTGCTGTTGACCTGGAACTGGGTCTAGCTCATCAGCAAAAGATGGTGCAGGTAGAGTACTGCTTGATTGAGCCTGTTCAACTGCTTGAGGTGCTGGGTTCTTTGCTACTTGCCACTGTTGAAACAGCAAGAAAGAAACCAGTGCCAGAGCAATGAGCAGGATATTACGTTGAGAATCCATCGTTAGTTATCTCTGTCTTGTTTTTGGACTGGTGGAACGGGGTCATACCCCCCTTCATTCAAAGGGTGGCATTTTAATAGACGTTTGCCTGATAACCAACATCCTTTTACAAAACCGTGAGCTCTCAAAGCTTCTAGCGCGTAAGTGGAACAAGTTGGTGTGAACCGGCAGCGAGGACCAATCAGAGGGCTGATAAACCAGCGATAAAGATTAACGAGCCCAATGGCTATCCACGTGAAGGGCGAGACAGGCGATGCCATAGCTTATCAAACAACTTAAATAATTCCTCATTGCTTAAATCTTGCGCGCTTTTCTTCGCGATCACAACAAAATCTTTATTTGGAAGCTGATGTTGATTGTTACGAAAGCTTTCACGAGCCAAACGTTTAAAACGGTTACGACCGACAGCAGTTTTGATTTGCTTTTTCGGAACAGCTAAACCTAATCGTGGGTGAGAAAGTTTGTTATTGCGAGCAATGATGGTGAAATGAGGCGAGCCAGCTCGATGAGCTTGCTGGAAGACGTTTTGATAATGCTCGGGAGTTAACAAGCGTAACTCCCGATTAAACGCGTACGTGTTCAAAATAAACTAGCGATTATTTTGATAGGCGCGCACGGCCTTTTGCACGACGTGCGTTGATAACTTTACGACCGTTCTTAGTTGCCATGCGTGCACGGAAGCCGTGAGTACGCTTGCGCTTTAGAACTGTAGGTTGAAAAGTGCGTTTCATGATAATTACCTTTACTGATCAGTAGTTTTAGGTTCTTGTTAAACCCGGCGTGGGCATTTTGCTTTCTTTATATAAAGAAGCTCTTTATTAAAGAAGAACAACCGACGCCTCTCAACAAAGAGGCGGAATTGTAATCACACTCACATAATGTGTCAATGACTCATGAGTACGAAATTCCGACCGGGCGATTATACGTAGTGTGAGTCAAATCTCAAGGATCGATTGATCTTGATGCTTGATCTTTACTCTATTCCCACTTGGTTAAGGAATTTTTTCAAACGAGGATCTTGTGGATTATCGAAGATATCTTGTGGAGAACCTTGTTCAACAATGTTGCCTTCAGCCATAAAGATCACTCTGTCAGCGACTTCTTTGGCAAATTGCATCTCGTGCGTTACCACCAGCATGGTTTGGTGTTGATTCGCTAACTTCTTCATTAATGAGAGAACTTCTCCGACCCACTCAGGATCCAGAGCTGATGTTGGTTCATCAAAAAGCAGCAATTCGGGTTGCAGTGCCATCGCTCTACCGATACCCACACGTTGTTGTTGTCCACCTGAGAGCGCCGCTGGATAACTTTCACCTTTGTCCCCAAGACCAATGTCATCCAGAATCTGTTGAGCACGTTTTAACGCGTCATCTTTCTTCCATCCTCGAACAGTAATCAAACCCTCTGCGATGTTCTGACGCGCATTCATATGAGCAAATAGGGCATAGTTTTGAAAGACAAACCCAGTACGGCGACGTAGAGCAAGCACTTCTGCTTTGGTGTGTTTTTGTGTGTCGACCGAAATGTCATCGATGGTAATGCGACCTTCGTCTGCTTGCTCTAAGAAGTTTACGGTACGTAGAAGTGTCGACTTGCCAGTACCGCTTGAGCCGATAATAACGATGATCTCACCTTGTTTGATGTCGAGATCAATGCCTTTTAGAACTTCAGTATCGCCAAAACGTTTGTGAATGTTTTCTAGTTTGATCATCGTACGTACGCCTTATTCAATTTCGCTTCTGCCCAAATCTGTACTCGAGTCAGGATAACCACCACGCCCCAGTAAATCAGAGCGACAGCAAGGAACGCTTCAAAGAAACGGAAGCTAGACGAAGCTTCCATCTGCGCTTTGGCCATGATTTCTGCAACACCAAGTGTGAAGGCGAGGGATGTCGACTTAATCATATCGATGAAGTAGTTCATCAATGAAGGCAGTGCGACACGTGTTGCCTGCGGTAAAATCACACGGCGCATCGCTTGTGTGGTTGTCATACCGACCGACAAGCTTGCTTCCATTTGGCTGCGATCAATGCCAATGATGGCTGCACGAATGCTCTCTGCCATATAAGCGGCAAAGTGCAGCGTTAAACCAATTACCGCAGCAGAAAAGGCATCGATTCCCACCATAAATGGGAAGATTTGCGGTAAGCCGTAGTAGAGCAGAAACAGTTGTACTAAAAGCGGAGTACCACGGAAGAAGCTGATATAAAGTTGGCTCAATTGGTCGAGAACTGGCAGCTTAAATACGCGAATGTTCGCTAAAATGACGGATAGAATTAAAGAAAAGACCAATCCCCATGTGGCCATTTCCATGGTCGTGCCAAGATACTTGAGCAGTATCGGTAGCAGCTCCAGCATGTAATTAAAATCAAATCCCATACGACTTACCTTGAGAAAAGAAAAGGTGGAATACGAAGTTCCACCTTGTCATTGAGTTAAAAAAGGACGCGAGATAAAGCCCTGCGTCCTAAAAGAAGAGAAGTTTTACTTCGTGATGTCGGCACCAAACCATTTCACTGAAATCTTCTCTACTGTTCCGTCTGCGCGCATTTCTGCAAGTGCTTTATTCACTTCCGCTTGTAGCTTACGACCCTTTTCGTTATCCACGAATGGCCAAGCGTTTTGAATCGTTTCAAATGGTTCACCTGCCAGTTGAAGCGGTAGACCCGTTTTCTTAATCAGCTCTAGGGCAGACAAACGATCCATGATGAAAGCATCCGCACGACCTAGTGCCACATCGTGTTCAATACCTGTATCGTAAGTCTTAATGTTGATCTTGCCATCTTTGTCGTAATCACGTAGCAACTGTTCAAAGTTAGAGCCTAGGTTAACAGCAACGGTTTTGCCTGCGAGATCTTCGACACCTTGGATGCTATCGTTGCCTTTACGTACGGTAATTTGCGCACCGTCTACTACGTATGGGTCAGCAAATAGGTATTTTGCTTTACGCGCATCTGTCATCGTGATTTGGTTCGAGATGGTATCAATACGACCTGTTTCGAGTAGGCCAAACAAACCAGAAAAGTTCGCTGTTACGTATTCGATCTTGTAATCATTACGCTTACCGATCTCATCCCACATATCCACTTCAAAACCTTGTAGCTTATCTTGCTTCACGAAAGTGAATGGGAAGTAGCGACCAGACATACCAACTTTGACTTCAGTTGCTGCTTGAACGGTGGCGGCAGATAAAGCGATGGCTGCAACGGCAACCTTAATCCAGTTTTTCATAATACATCTCCATAATTTTATGGTTGGAAATACTACTGTCAGTTAGCTCAATTAAAGAAATAACCAAGTGCAATAACCTAGACCTCAGAGTAATAAGATCTTATTTGGTATAGATAGTAGCCAAGATATAGGGATAAATGATGAAAAAACGATCGAAAGAAGCATGAGTGACGATCGAAATAAGCCGATGAATGAAAATTCATACACAGAGTTA